>OZ219753.1:0-3261609 GCA_964291315.2 Candidatus Poribacteria bacterium
GCATCTTTCCCGATAGGAGCAAAACTGACGCAGCGCTATTTGCCAAACGAGACCTACCTCATCGAAAATCCTATGGTGCCTCCCACAAGTATGTATGAAGAAGGCGGCGGCACAACCGGACACTTTTTCCCCGCATCTGTCGAAACAGAGACCGGTGGCCTAATTCCAACCGATTTCTTTCTCACATCAGAGACATGTGCAACAAAAGGGTGTCATCCGGACATCTATCAGCAGTGGAATGAATCCGCTCACCATTTCTCTTCCTTCAATAACCAGTGGTATCGAAAATCTATCACCTATATGCAGGAGGTCAACGGAATTCAACCTTCTAAGTGGTGTGGAGGCTGCCACGATCCGGCAATACTACTCAACGGTGTGATGGACAGACCCATTCGTGAGAATCTCCATACGCCCGCAGCACAAGCAGGACTCGCCTGCACCGCATGCCACTCCATTGAGAAAGTCAAGGATACGATGGGAAACAGCGGATACGTCATTAAATACCCACCGCTCCACGACATCGCTGCCAGCAAGAACCCGATCGTCCGCAACTTGCACAATTATCTCATCCGGCTTGACCCAGAACCACACAAAAAGAGTTTCCTCAAGCCGTTTCATCGTCAACAGACCGCAGAATTCTGTTCAACCTGCCACAAAGCACACTTGGATGAACCGGTCAATAATTTTCGATGGATACGCGGCTTTAACGACTATGACCAATGGCAGAAAAGCGGCGTTTCTCACCAAGGAGCGTTGTCCTTCTATTATCCAGAAAAGGCGAAGAAGTGCGTCGATTGCCATATGCCACTCGTTAACTCCACGGATGCAGGAAATATCAACGGCAAAGTCCACAGCCATCGTTTCCCCGCTGCGAACACAGCCCTGCCTTTTGTCAACCAGCATCCTGAGCAATTGAAGATCGTGACAGAATTTTTGAAAAATGAAGGCGTAACGTTAGATCTGTTTGCAGATGGGATGCCGATCCCAAACGGAGGAATTGAAGTCACACGCAGCGACAGCACACGCGTTGATGTTGTGGTCCGAACACGCGGTGTCGGACACCGGTTCCCCGCTGGAACGATTGATGCTTTTGATATCTGGTTAGAGATGAAAGCCACTGATGAAAACGGGAAAATAATCTTCTGGAACGGCAGAATCGCTGCTCCCGACGGAAATGGTCCTGTTGATCCGGAGGCACATTTTTACCGGGCTTATATGCTCGATGAACACGGTAATCTCATTAATAAACGGAACGCTTGGGCAACCCGGACACTCCTCTACTCAAATACTATTCCCCCGGGTGCCGCTGATACCGTCCGATACCGACTCGAATTCCCGCCCGATTGCGGTGAAACCCTCACATTGGAGGTGAAACTTAACCACCGAAAATTCAATTGGTGGCACACACAATGGGCTTACGCAGGGGTCCGTGATCCGGAAGATACCGATTTTCAGGTGGACAAAGGTTACGACAACGGCAGATGGGTCTGGACAGGCGATACCTCAGATGTTGCAGGAAAAATCAAAGCGATCCCGAACCTGCCGATTATCACGATGGCATCGGCTAAAGCAACTTTGAAAGTATCAGACACAATATCTGGACCGTCTGATGTAGTCAAAGATAACAACTCTTCACCAACGGAACTTCGGAATATACGAGAACGTTGGAACGATTACGGTATCGGTCTCCTCCTACAAGGCGATCTGAAAGCCGCACAGATTGCGTTCTCAAAGGTGACGGAAATAGAACCAACATACCTTGACGGTTGGGTGAACCTCGCGCGGTGCCAAATTGCCGAAGGGGCTATGCAGAGTGCAGAAGCGATGCTTGAAAAGGCGTTCGACATTCAGAAGGCACTGCCCCCGGATAACCCGCATCGCGCCAAAGTCCACTACTTTTATGCCCTCGTTCAAGAAGCAGCTGGCAGCTACGACGCAGCAATCGAACACCTCCAGCATGCTGCAGCACAATTCCCGCGCGACACCCGTGTCCGAAATAAACTTGGACGCATGTACTTCCTAAAACGCAACTACGAAACCGCGCTGGCAGAATTCCAGAAAACGCTTAAGGTGGACCCAGAAGATCTGGACGCACATTATAACATGATGCGTTGCTATCGAGCCCTCAAAAACCCGTCGCTTGCAGCACAATCACAAAAACTCTATCTACGCTTTAAAACAGATGAATCCGTTGACGCAATCACGGGCATCCCTCGCCGCGCAAACCCGAACGCTAACCTTGAACGCCAACGGATTCACGAACACACCAACAGTTATGAACCACTGGCTAACCCGTAAACATCAACATGCAGCTGAATCAACTGTCGAATTCTCCAGCCAAATCCCAGAAGACATACATACATCAACATCAAGATACAATTTGACAATTCGACTATAACGTGCTACCCTTAAAAAAACAACTATCCTCAACTAGGACATCCGTATTGTAAAGCAATCCTTATTCCTTATGGATTGGAAACTATTTTGACAATTATTCACACAAAAAACCTCTTGCGACGATTGCCAGCTATTGAATACCTTCTAAACACACTGGAGATGCTTGACTTACAGGACACTTACGCCCGTCCGCTCGTGACAGAGGCACTGCGGACTGTCGTCGCTGACATCCGAAATGATATTCTGAATGGAAATCTCACCCAGCTCCCAGAACAAACTGAATACGCCCGACGGACACAGCAGAAGCTTGTCGAAAAGATAGGCACACGCATGCGGCCCCTTGTCAATGCGACAGGCACGATCACACACACCAATTTAGGCAGATCGTTGTTAAGCACCGCTGCTTGTGAACGAATTCAGCAAGCCGCACAAAACTACGTTAACCTCGAATACGACCTCACAACGGGCAAAAGGGGACATCGAGATCAGATCACCGAACCGCTTTTACAACAATTGACGGGTTGTGAAGCATCTACAGTTGTCAATAACAATGCAGCTGCAGTACTGCTTGCACTCCAAACGATGGCGCGCGATAAGGAGGTTATCGTCTCACGCGGGGAACTGATTGAAATCGGGGGAGCATTCCGTATCCCTGATGTAATGGCAGCAAGTGGCGCAATCCTCCGCGAAGTAGGTACTACCAACCGTACACATCTCCAAGACTATACAAAGGCTATCAATGAAAATACGGGGCTGTTGCTCAAGGTACATCCGAGCAACTACAAGATCCTCGGTTTCGCTTCAACGCCTGCAATAGAGACATTGACGAAACTTGGGGCACAACACAGCATTCCCACTATGGAGGACCTCGGAAGCGGTGCACTCATTGATATGACAGCATATGGACTTCCTAGCGAACCCCTCGTCCGAGACCGCATCTCCAGTGGCGTTGATGTTGTCACCTTCAGCGGCGATAAACTGCTCGGTGGTCCACAAGCAGGAATCATCGCCGGCAAGAAGGAATGGATCGAAAAGATGCGTAAAAACCCGATGATGCGTGCACTTCGCGTCGATAAACTCACCATTGCTGGTTTGTCTGCCACACTGCAATGTTATCTCATCGATAGGGCAACCCTCACAGAACAGTTGCCGATGCTCAACCGCTATACCCGTTCAATAGAGACTCTCCATGCCATCGCAGTAGAACTTAAGACGAAACTCCAAGGTAACATCTTAGCTGAAAAGGTCACGGTTCAAGTGACAGAGACCTTCGGACAGATCGGGAGTGGGGCACTGCCTGTTGAAACGTTGCCGAGTGTCGCCCTTATTCTCGAGCCTAAGAACACTTCCGCTGAACTGCTCGCAGCACATTTCCGAAGCGCCACAATTCCTGTCATTGGTAGAATTAAGAACAATCTCTTTTGGTTGGACCTCCGTGCCGTCTACGAGCGAGAACAGAATTGGATAGTTGAAACTGCTACAGAGGTGGCTAAAATGCTATGAAGGTCGCATGGAAAACCCGGAAATTGCGTCCAATGATACTGCTATTTCTAATCTGTGTCCTCAGCATCGGTATCTGTGCATGCCTGCGGGAATCCCAATCTACTGATGAACCGCCCACAGAAATCGTCTCTGAAGTTGATGGTGCGGCAATGATGTTGATTCCAGCAGGCACGTTTCAGATGGGCTCTACCACGGGCGACAGCGACGAAAAACCCGTGCATCCCGTGACCCTCCATGCATTCTATATGGACATCTATGAAGTAACCAATGCCCGCTATCAGAAATTCGTCGAAAGCACCGGTTATGCGCAACCACCACTTGCACATAACCCGCATTTTAACGCCCCGGATACCCCTGTCGTCCAAGTAAATTGGCGTGATGCAGCTGCTTATGCAGCATGGGCAAATAAGCGGCTGCCGACGGAAGCGGAATGGGAATACGCTGCACGCGGCGGTCTGGTTGGCAAACGATACCCGAACGGTGATATAATAACGCATGCAGATGCCAATCTGGCTGGCATAAGTGGAACAGACAAATGGAAGTGGACAGCCCCGGTCGGCAGCTTCCTTTCCAACGGCTATCACATATACGATATGGCGGGGAATGTCTGGGAATGGTGTTTTGACGAATACAACAGTGAATTTTACAGTCTGAGCACACAAGATAACCCGCGCTTCGGCGAAGAAGACACACCTGATAGAGAGAACTTCCGTATTCTGCGAGGAGGTGGATGGGGTGGCGCACCTGAAGACCTTCGTGTCGCAGACCGATGGTATCACCTTTCATCTGGCAGCACGATCGGTTTCCGATGTGTGAAAGACCTAGCACCCTAGGAAATCGTCCTTGCCATAAAAAACGGTAGGTGATGCATGCAACAACTTTTGCGTAAAAATACTGTTATTTTTTCATTATCTGTTGTGGTTGCGGAGGAAATATAAACAAGAAGCAAAGCAGAAATCTTTAAAATCATGTAACCCTGGTACCCATACAACACAACCGAACGCCCTGGGGAAAGCCCTCGCGGCTCATCATAGAAACAATCTCTTTTTCCTTCTGAGAGTGTGCACAATTTGTGCCCTATTCGGCGGTTTGCAGGGATTGACGATGAGCGGTTTCTGGTCGGGAATCCTGAATAGATGCTCCGCTTGCGGACAGTTTGATGCCGAAAAAGTGCATGGAGACTTGGGCCAAACGCTACCTTTTACTATAATTGCCCAGAGGCAAAGGCGAAGCAGTTCCCAGTTCCCGAGTCGCAGCGAGATAGGCTTGTACCCCCAAGACGATAGATAACTCGATAGCGGGAAGTTACACAAGGACAACAGCGCAAAAATGGCAGTCACAGTTGAATTAAACCATGTCACAAAAGCATTTGATACAACGCTTGCCGTCAACAACGTGAGCCTAAAAATAGAGAAGGGCGAGTTTTTCTTCCTTCTCGGCCCCTCGGGTTGTGGCAAATCGACGTTCCTCCGTATCCTTGCTGGTTTCTATAAACCCGATACAGGTGAACTGCAATTTGATGACACCGTAATGAATAATGTTCCTCCACATCAACGCAATACAGGCATGGTATTTCAAAACTACGCTTTGTGGCCCCACATGTCTGTTGCTGAAAATATCGAATACGGACTCATGCTTCGCAAGCTCGAAAAATCAGAACGTCAAGAAAAAACAGCTCGCGCACTAGAGATGGTGCAAATGGACGGTTATCACGATCGGGCAGTCAATACGCTTTCTGGCGGACAACAACAGCGTATCGCACTTGCACGCGCGCTCGTTATTGAACCGAGTGTACTACTCCTCGACGAACCGATTAGCAATCTCGATGCCGCACTCCGACAACAGATGCGAGATGAGATCAAACAGATTCACGATCGCACAAATATCACAACCTTCTACGTCACGCATGACCAAGTCGATGCTCTTTCGATGGCACACCGGATGGCGATTATGCAAGATGGCGTTATCGTTCAAGTCGGTACCCCACGTGAGGTTTATCAATTCCCGAAAAACGCCTTTGTAGCAAGTTTTGTCGGCGAAACTAATTTCATCTCAGGCAAAGTTCAACACACCTCAAACGGTACCGCCATCATCGAAACGCCAATTGGAACGCTTCACTCTGAAGCCGTATATCACGAACTCTCACCCGGAGCAACCGTGCAATGTTCAATCCGGCCAGAGTCATTTATTCTTCACAATACCCAGAAAGAGAACAGTCTTGTTAAGAACGAGATAAACGCGACGGTTAAAGCTGTCAATTATTTAGGAGGAGTGGAGGAATACCAGTTGATGGCTGCAGACATCCCTCTTAAAGCTGTACATTACAACCCCGGCATGGAAGCAAAAAAGCCGGGCGACACCGTCCAACTCACAATATCGGCAAAGATGGTTATTCCGCTAACAGAATAGCCGTTAGCAAGAGAACGTCAATTATTACAAGAAACCACATTTACAAAATGCAATTAACACCGAGTCAACAAAACGCGCTCGACACAAAAAAACACATTTCCGTAATCGCCGGGGCAGGATCCGGAAAAACGACTGTGCTGGTTGAACGTTACCTCAAAATTTTGTATGAGGGGAACGTTAAATCACCGCAAGAAATCGTCGCTATCACCTTCACAGAAAAAGCCGCCGCTGAAATGAAAAAGCGGATTATCACAGAACTGACTGCACAAGAAACATATGAGAGTACACAGCAATACAACTCACTGCAGCGGTTCCGTGAGGAGATGGGCTCAGCACACATTTCAACCATCCATGCTTTTTGCTCACGCATTCTGAGAGAATTCCCCTTCCAAGCCGGGGTCCCTGCCAACTTCAGCATCATACAAAACATCGACCAGAAACTGCTGCTACAGCAAACTATTACAGACACCCTCAAGCAGATTGCAACAGATACTAACGATAGACACCGTCCCGAACTGACACGTTTATTGCAACGTTACGGCGGGCAACAGAAACTGGTGGATTTCTTCTCTGACCTAGTCAATCAACGTGAGATAATTGAACACCTAACGCAGCACATTTATGACAAGCAATCGGTATCCGACATACGTGAAAATTGGGGGAAAAGTGAACATGTGGAAATTATAGCAACGATCGAACGACTCATGGCGAACATTGATGTTCTCGAATTCATCCGATGTCTAAACGTCGTTTTGCAGGTCGCGAAAGGCAAAAAGGCAACGGAAACCGAAAAGTTAACAGGGCGATTAGAAACACTACATGAGCGGCACCCAGATTCGCCTGAGATACCGAGCTTGCTAAAGAAAATTATAGATGGTATCACAACCAACAATAGTCATATCAGAACACAAAGTTTTCTACCGAAAAACGTTGACAGAACGAGTATTGCCGATGAAATCAGATTTCTCGAAAAAACAGCCACAAAGATTAAAGGCATGCCAGTCCCTAAAACAGCGTCTAAAAAGGAAACTGATGACGATAAAACCGATAGCGAAGAGGAAACTGATGACGATTTTCTAATCCATACAACCCGTGACCTCTTCAAACTATATGAACGAATCCTTAGAGAATACCAAAACGCCAAATTCTCGCAAAGCAAACTAGACTTCAGCGATCTCCAGATTAAAACCCGCGACCTCCTCCAGAACAACGAGGATATCCGACAAACATTAGTATCACGACATAAATATTACATGATAGACGAATATCAAGATACAAACGAATTACAGTACAGCCTCGTCATGTGTCTCACAGATGAACTTAAAAGCGCGAATCTCTTCATCGTCGGCGATCCGAAACAGAGCATTTACGCCTTTCGTGGGGCTGATGTCAGTGTCTTTGAGAAGACACGGCAAAAAATTGCGCAAAACAATGGACGCACTATTTCCCTTGCAGAGAACTTCCGTTCCTTGTCTACGATTATTGCCTTTGTCAACTATTTTTTTTCCAATCTGATGGAGGCTAAGAGTGAAAATAAATTCGAAGTGCCATATGAATTCTTAAAAAAAGCCCGCCCGACGCAGGCAGAAGGGCAGGTCGAATTGCTGTTTGGAAACAAGGGAGAAGAATCAATTGATGAACCCGCCCTGATCGCACGGCATATCAAGAACATGAAACTCAGTGGAGAAACGGTGTCGGTCCGCGAGAACGGAGAAGAGGTGGAGCGCTCCATAGCATATGGAGACGTAGCTATTCTCATTCGAAGCAGAACACATCTGCCTGATATTGAACATGCCCTCCTTGAAGCAGGCATCCCTTACCTCACAACAGGCGGCATCGGTTTCTATCAACGGCAAGAAATCTACGACATCTGGAATTATCTTAACTTCCTTGACAACCCGACTAAAAACCACGCTTCTCTCGTCGGGATCCTCCGGGGCCCGGCCTTCGGTATATCTGATACCGAAATCTACGAAATATCAGAAATCCCGGCGGAAGAAAAAACCAATTTCTGGGAAAAAGCACACAAATATCCTGACCCGTCCAAGTACCTCAAGAATGCCATAGATACCCTAAAAAAGCACACCGAGACCGCACATCGCACGCCTGTAAACCAACTAATCCTCGCTATCGTTAATGAAACAGGAATGATTGGTACCTTGAAAACAGGAAAGCAGGGACAACAACGGTGGGCAAATTACCAGAAACTGTTGGAACTCGCCAGAAATTTTGACGCTGACGAGGATAAACAGACCCTCACAGATTTCATTGACTTTCTTAATATCTTGATCGACGAAGAACCACGCGAAGGACAAGCACCCATGGAACCAAGCACCGGGGCCGTCGAAATTATGACAATCCACGCAGCGAAAGGAAAACAATTTCCAATCGTTATACTCCCTTGTCTTGATCGTAGGGGACAAACTGACAGCGAGCCTTTCATCGATGACACACTCGGTATCGGTTTTAGCCCGCTTAATCCAAAAAAAGATTATGAAAAAACTGCCCCAGCCATTGTTGAACGTATGAAAAATCGGGCGAACGCGAAATCGATCGCCGAAAAGAAGCGAATATTATACGTCGGGGCAACGCGTGCGGAGGACCGGCTGATCTTATCGGGCACGCTTTCAGCCAAAGGGAAACCCCTAAATGCCCTTGAATGGCTCCATAAACACCTTGACATTGATGAGGAAACCCAACAGTTGAATCTGTCTGTTGCATTAGAAGTCTTTGCAAACAATCACACAAAACGTCAAGACTATGAATTCCAGATCCCGGTTTCTCGGACACTCGCGTCCCTTGCATCTGGCGATGAGATTTCCGGTGAAACAACAGACATCGAACTCCCTGATCCCTCGCCACCGACACTACAATCAACTGAAATCAAGGCAACCTTCACCGTCGCGGAACTTGCCAACTACGCCCGCTGCCCGTTGCGATACCAATTGGAAAACCTACTACAGCTCCCACAAATCAATGCAGAGACGGAGCCAGATGAGGAAGAACGGAACAAGGCGATCCGGCAAGTGATGGCCCGAATAAGACAGCAATCCGATACGGAAAAACTTGATTCTTTGATTAACGAAACGCTTAAAGAGTACCCTGAATTAACAGGCAAATCAACAGCGATACTCCGCACATGTGTCAACAATTTTACTAGCACCAAGATTAGGGGAACCTTTCTTAATGCATCCGAAGTCTATACGAATCAGCACATCCAAGCGAATATCAACGGGCACATTATTGAAGGGCGGTTCGACAGAATCTTTAAAGATAAAATAGGACAATATCAGCTAATCATCTACGATACTACTGAAGCAAACGACTCGGATTTATACCGCCCACAGATAGGACTTTATGCACTGCTCATGCTCCGACGTTATCCAGAGCAACCGATAATAATCGTCAACATTTTCTTTAACAAACAAGGCCAGGGCACATCTATGCAATTCAGCACATCAGAATTGCTGGAAGTCCAAAAACTGTGGGGTGAAAAAATATCGAAACTCCAGACAGAGATTTATGAGAAAAACTTCGAACACTGCTGTTTTTGTCCCTATGCGGACCCCGAGGGGCAGTGCATAGTTACCGAAATATAATCAGGAGTAGTAAATGAAAAAACGAATGCCCGCTATCGTACTCCTCATAAGTGCTTGCTTTGTAATACAGACGTGGCAACTCGCCCCGGCAGGCACATGGCGAGACGATTTTGAAGACAAAGATACCCGAGAATGGAAAATCTTTAACCTCGATCGACAGGTTGAGAAGTGGTGGATCGATGACGGTGAAGCCGTCGGCGAAATTTTCCTGAAGGGCTTCATGAGCCTCTGGCTCACAGGAGAACTTAATTGGAAAAACTACTCCCTCTCCTGCCGTACAAAATTAGTGGAGGACAAGAATGAACCACCAAGCATCGGACTGACGCTCCACGATAGGGGCGAAGAAGATAGTCGCTACCTCTTTCTTATCGACTATGTTTTCGGCACCGCCCGCATCATAAAATCACTGCAAAACAGTTGGTTCCCCTTCACTTTCTCATTTGATGCTGAGATCGATACATGGTACGAACTAACGGCTACCATTCACGAAGATGGCACACTTGAATTTAAAGTCGATGACGAGGTATTTACTGTTTTTGACGATGAACCCCTGAAAGGTGGACTAGCTGGACTTGTTGTCGAAGACGGACGGGCACACTTCGACGACATCGAAATCACCGGGGCAAACATCAAAAATGGCGGACCCGGAAAACCGCGTCATGTCGAACCACACACTAAACTTGCAACTGCCTGGGGAAACATAAAAAAAGGCACTCCAATTAAACATAGACACTAGATGTTTATAGAGACATGCCTATAACAAAAGTGAGGCCTGTCAGAAAACTCATCATATTTACCGGAGTTAAAAGGGAATTACCGCCGTTAGAAGCAGGGAAAACATCGGATAGGTCGGTATGATACACAGGCAGGCATATCGCCAGATCGCAGACAGATTCCACGCCAGTCTATCAATTCTTGCAAGCTGTCTCCTCCGGAAAACACGGAAACCTAAGTCTTCGAAAAGCCGCCGCGGTTGTCGACGGGCAAACCGCTATCCAAAATTCATGGAAGGAGGTTAATGGATTTGTTTCTAAAGAGGTTGTTAACCGTCAGCCAAGTAAGCATCGGCAAAGAGGACTTTGATCTATCAGAAACCTCTTCACCGAAAAGTGATAACCGAAAGTCGATAGCCTTGACTATTCTCTGCTGGCTGCTTCTTTCTACAAGTACCGTTGCACAAAAATTGCCGGCCCCTAGTAATATAAAATTCACCGACATCACGAGTGAAGCGGGCATCGACTTCATCCATAATACCGGTGCCTTCGGAAAGAAATATCTCCCCGAAACCATGGGATCCGGATGCGCATTTCTCGACTATAACACCGACGGTTGGCAGGACATTCTCCTCGTCAACGGAAAGGATTGGGAAGGCAAACCAACCCAAAAGCGGCAAACGATGGCACTCTACCGCAACAACAGAGATGGTACTTTCACAGATGTCACTGAATCCGCAGGACTCGCTGTTCCCCTCTACGGTATGGGGGCAGCTGTCGCCGATTACGACAACGACGGGGACCCAGATATCTATATCAGCACGCTTGAAACCGACCGTCTCTTCCAAAACCGCGGGCAGGGTGTCTTCGTTGATGCCACGGAAAACGCCGGTATCCATAACCCCGGCTTTGGCACAAGTTGCGCATGGTTCGACTATAACAAGGACGGATACCTCGACCTCTACGTGGCAAACTATGTTGAATGGACTCTAGAAAACGATATATTCTGTACCCTCGACGGCACAAATAAGGCTTACTGCACCCCTGAGTCTTACACAGGGCAGTCCAGCAAGCTCTTTAGAAACCGCGGCGATGGCACTTTTCTTGATGTCTCCCGCAGTGCACAGATTGAGGACCCGACTAGTAAATCGCTCGGCGTTTGTATTTTCGACTACAACGCCGACGGCCTGCCTGATATCTTCGAGGCAAACGATACACAGCCCAATAAACTCTATCAGAATAACGGCGACGGCACTTTCATCGAAACCGGGATGCTCGCCGGGATCGCTTATAATGAAAACGGAGTCGCAACAGGCGCTATGGGAATCGATGCCGCAGACTACGACCGTACGGGCAGAGAGAGCCTCGTCATCGGAAACTTCTCCAACGAAATGATCAACCTCTATCACAACGAAGGCGACTTCTTTATTGACGACGCACCCACCGCACACATCGGAAACGCTACCTTATTAACACTCACCTTCGCTTGTTTCTTCTTCGACTTCGACCTTGACGGCAATCTTGATATCTTCACCGCTAACGGACACGTTGAAAATGACATTAACACCATCCAAAGCCAAGTGACCTACGCACAACTGCCGCATCTATTCCGTAATGATGGACACGGCAAATTCACGGATGCAATCCACACAGTCGGAACAGACCTCACAACACCGATGGTTGGCAGAGGTGCCGCCTATGGCGATATTGATAACGACGGCGACTGGGACCTGCTTGTCACAACCTCCAACGGCCCCGCTTATCTTTTCCGAAACGATGGGGGCAACCGCAACGCTTGGATAAAAATCCAACTCATCGGAAAAACAGGTAATCACGACGGCATCGGCGCGGAAATTCGTGTAACTTCCGCGCTCGGAACACAGACCCGAACCGTTAAGAGCGGCTCCAGCTATTGCTCACAAAGTGAACTTACCGCTATCTTCGGTATAAAGAATAATACCACTATTGAAACGATCCAAGTCGTCTGGCCCAGCGGTATCGTCAGCACACGCAGCAACATCGAACCCAACCAACACATCAAAATTGAAGAAGATGCACCCTAAAACTGCCTTTGACAGTGGTGAATTATTGGGAAACAGGAAGCCCTGCATGCGAATCGATTTTGACAATCCGCGCTTTTTCTGTTATACTTTAACAATTTTCATGTAAGAAAGTGACAAACTATGAAACCATGCAACCCGTCACAAACGGAGGTACCAGATGACAGATAAACAACCGAACCCCAAAGCCAAACGCAAATACCGAAAGTCTAAAAAAGTCGGATGGAACCCAGATCTCATGTTCTCACAACACTTCGCCTCGCCTGTACGTTTGGTTACCTATGACGGGATCCGCGACGTTTCCATCAAAAGGACACATAAATATAGCATGATAGTCGTTGACCAATCAGGCAAGGAGGAGATGCTCAGTAAATTAAATATCATTTTCGCGTTTCCAAAGGAGAAAATGCCGGCAGTCAAAGAACACATCAAGATCCGAACCTCTGTCAAAACGCAGAAACTCGCTCCGATACACCCGAGATCCGAACGATACAGCGTGCCCAAAAAAGTGCTTCAACGCGCCGTGGCAGAAAAGCTACCGGTAACGATCGTGACACGCACAGGGCATGTGCTGAAAGGGTGGATTCAGTATTTTGACAAGTATGTTCTCTATAGCCGTATCGGCAAAAAGATGGTCATCGTCTACCGACACGGATTGCTTGATTTTTCGATCGACACCTAAACTGCCCTGCCCCACTCGAAATGCAACGACAGCTGTCCGTTCGCTCCGGTTGAAAACGCCTGTCTAATTGCTCATGCTTCCGCTCTGACCTGGAACTTTTTCTAACGGATGCCCCAACTCAGCGATACTGTGAGCATGGTGCTCTTCCGAGATGGTGTGGCCGAGGGTTACCGGCAAAGCAAACTGGAACATCGAACCCAACCAACACATCAAAATTGAAGAACATATATCAAGCTACTTTTGCCGGTGGTGCATTATTGGAAAATGGGAAGCCCGGCATGCAAAAAACAGACTTTTGACAATTCGCGATTTGCGAATACTTGGTGTTCTACATCGCGCAATTTACTGACAAATTAATACAGATATCATTATAATTGTTGCCTTAAAACTCAAAATTCGCTATACTCTTAAAGCGAAAAAGTTATAAACTCGGAGACCGAAACCCATGAATTCGTCCAAACGCCCAAATCAAGATGCACTCTATCAAGCACTCAATATCTATCGCGACAACATGCGGCCCTTCATTCTCAGAAACCTCAAAACCGTGCAAGGTTCGTCGCTAGAAGACCGCTTTCAAAATGAAACAGATATAGACATCAACGATTTCCCACACCTCATTAGAAAATATTGGCATAACGCCTTTGAACAACGATTTGACCCAGATCGGGATGTACGAGGCTCTATAGGCGTTATCGCTGAAGCCCGAAATAGAGTCGCCCACCCCGCAGCAAAAGACTGTGAGCTGGAATACGCTCTTTCAAGACTCTATGAGATCGCCGATATACTCGGACAAATCAATGCACCCGAACAGAAACAAGAAATTCTAGCCATCCGTGACACATTATTCTCCAACGCGACACCCGCAGGAGAAGCCAAACCGAAGCTCCCACGTAGAAAAATAGCCGATCTCACACCCTGGCGGCGGGTGATACGCCCAAACACGGATGTCATTGAAGGTACTTTCCGAAAATCAGAATTTGCCGCAGATCTCCAAGAAGTTTTTGACGGAAAAGCGAAAACCCCAGAATACGGGGAAGCCGACATTTTTTTTAAACAGACATACATCACTCCGGGGCTCCACCAATTATTGGTGAACACCCTCAAGAGACTTGGCGGCAAAGATAGCGATCCAATTATTCAGCTCAAAACAGGATTCGGAGGCGGGAAAACCCATAGCCTCATCGCGCTCTATCACCTTGTTACCCAGATTAACATGCTCAGAACACTGCCAGCAGAGGGGGAATACAATCAACTCCGAAAAGACCTAGACAGCATCCTCGCGGAAGCAGAATGGGAACAGAACACGGCCCACAAGCCGAAAGTCGCGGTACTCGTCGGCACCTACCTCTCTACAACTGACAGTGATGAAAACAGGCAAGGCGACCCGCTCAATACCCTCTGGGGCATGATGGCAGACCAGCTCGGAGGACAAGACGCATATAACATCATCGGCCAAGCCGCAAGAGAAGGAATCGCACCAGGCGGAAAACAGCTCGACAGACTTTTTGAACACGTCGGGCCCTCTGTCATTTTAATGGACGAACTTGTCGCTTATGTACGTAATGTACAGGGAACAACGCAGCAAAGTATCTACACCTTCCTACAAGCCGTTACCGAATCTGTAAACAGGTCTAAAAACGTTACCCTCGTCGCAACGTTACCAGAAGGAAACGTACAAGCAGGCGGCGAAGGCGGACTACGCGTACTCAATAACCTCGAAGCTATCCTGGAAAGAGTAGACTCTGTTTCTATCCCCTTGGAAGTAGATAACGCATTCGAGGTCGTACGCAGACGACTGTTCGGCAGCATCATCGACGAAACCGAACGAGACTTGACATGTGACGCATTCCGAAGAATGTACCAAAAATCCAAAAACGAATATCCCAACAACGCCAGCGATCAAAAATACATGCAACGGATGAAGGACTGTTACCCAATCCACCCCGAAATATTCGATAGACTTTTTGACGACTGGTCCGCCCTTCCCGGATTCCAGCGCACCCGCGGTGTACTCCGAATCATGGCAAGCTGCATTTCCCGTTTGTATCAAGAACAGGACCCCTCACTGCTCATAATGCCAGGAAACCTCACCCTTGACGACCCCGCACTCGCTGATGAATTCACCAGAATCCTCGCGAGAGCAGGAGCAAATTGGGAACCCGTCATAAAAGAGGTAGACAGTCACGGTTCCCGCACGGATCAAATCGACCAAAAAGCCCAACATTTCATTGAGGTAGGCGGAGCAGCCCGACGCATAGCACGCGCCATCTTCTTCGGCAGCGCACCCAGCGGCGCAGTCAGGGGAATCTCTCAACAGCAGATACACCTAGGTGTCGTTGAACCCGCACAAGGTGTCTCTGTTTATAACGATGCCCTCGGTAGAATGACCGGCGACCTCTACTTCCTCTATAACCTCGATGATAGATACTACTTCCACACCCAAGAAAACCTCAATAAAGTTGCACTAGATCGCGCAGAGGAGTATGCAGAAGACGCTATCTACGAAGAAATCGTCTCTCGCTTAGAAAGAACAATCAAAAGTAGGACAAACGTCAAAATATGCCCCAACACACCAGAACTTGTCAAAGACTCCCAAACGCTTCAGTATGTGATCCTCCATCCAAAGGACGCAATACCCAACGACAGGAAAAAGGAAAAAGACCTTGCACGCCAAACTGCTCTTAAAATCCTTACATACAGCACAGAAGGCGGAAGCCAACGCACCTTCAGAAACACCCTACTCTTCATCGCAGCACGACGAAACGAGATCCGAGATCTCAAAAATCTCACTAAAGATTTCCTCGCTTGGAATTCCATCCTCTCCGGGGACGACCTACACAGCAAAATAACCGATCTGGAAGGCACCAGACTCGAACAGACACGAGAAAATCTCGAAACCGCAGAAGACTCCGTAACCACAGCACTCTTCAACGCGTACCGATGGGGACTCGCCCCCTCCCAAGCAGACCCGCGAAAAGATGACTACGACTTCTCCACCTTCACTGTAAAATCCACGGAAGGAAGAATTATCCAACGTTTCCACGAAAAATTTATCCAAGACGACGCAATCGTCACAAAAATAGCGCCTAACCTCTTCAACGAAAGACTGCAAGAATTCATCTGGAGCAGCGAGCAATACCGAGACCATATCGATATAGAAACCCTCTGGGAACTCATGGCACAAAACGTTTACATGCCACGTTTAAAAGATCAAAAAGTCTTGGCTGATTCTATCAGAAACGGAGTCACAGAAGGAACGTTTGGATACGCCAGAGCATATCGAGATGACGACTACCTCCAGTTCGTTTTTCAAGAACAGTGCAGCGGAATACGAATCGCACAGAACAGTACCGCCGTTCTCATAAATCCAGAGATGGCGAAGATGATTAAAGGCGAAACAGAAAAAGAAAAGAAACCCGCCGATACTGAAACAACGATAGATACGGAGAATGGAACCGAAAATGACGCAACCGGCAATATGAAGGAAACTGAAAAGGGGCCTACGCGCGTCGTCGTTACAAAGGTATTGCAGTTAGAACTCCCGTTCGACGAAAATATTAACATCCTTCAAGAGGAGATCGCCCAAAGCCTACAAGCCGACGGTGGAAGAGTGAAAATCGAAATCACTGTTACCGCAGAAAAATCAGACGGATTCTCAGAAAATACCACACGCGCTGTCGAGCTAAACAGCGAGCAACTCAACGCCGAATTCAAAATTGACACTGATCCTTAACCTCAAATAAAAAAAGACTTGACATATCAAAAGTTTTGTGGTATAATAGCCCCTGTTTGGATGTTTTAGCATAGACTGTCAGTCTGTGCATTCGCAGCAGATCCTGCTAAAGTGTGAAAATGTTACACTTTTCGCTAAATCGCGTTTTTCCGAATGTTCACATTCAACGTATCAGAACCCACACGGGCCGTAGGGTTACATCATATCCGCATCCAACGCGCAATGTTACACTGGTGTAACGTTTTAAGGCCTTCACCCCCTGCCGGGCAGAGAGCGTCTTTTTTCTACTTTACTATAAGGAGAACCGAATGAACCGCCATCAAATCATCGGCATCGTCACCGGCGTTTGTGGTGTGATTTTAGCAATCACCGCCAGAAGCCAGGCTATTATCACCCTCATAATTTTTACTCTTGTTGCCTTATCCATCTTTTTTAAGGATAAACATCCCTTGCTCTCTCGAAGGCTCCTCCCGCCTTGGGCACTATATTGTCTCTGTGTTTTCACTTTAGTTTCAGCCATTTTTGTGAGTTTCCACACACATGTAAAACACGCGCCACGTCCATTTTTGGGAAAAAACACACAGGGGGTTGATCCAAAAACACAAGACCCGCAAAACACGTTACCAGATGCTCAAAACGACATATCGCTGACACGTACACCCGTAAGAAAAAAAATCCTTGAGATAATGGCATCAGAAGACTTTACGAAGCAGATAAAAGAAAGTGTTGATAACGACACAGAACCAAAACATCTTTCCTCATTTTCAAACTTCCTAAAATATCTGGAATCACAGGGGGTTTCTGGTTTGAAAAACTCTGGTCCCTTGTCTTACTACCAGAACATCTTTCAAAACACTTTCCTGGGAAAGTGCCTTCCGAATTAGATGTAGAGATGAAACAGCAACTCCTCAGACTCATAGAGGAATGGGGTTACGAAAAGGGGACGAAAACGTTCTTAAAAGATTCAAAAAATGCCTTATGGCTTGCAGCTCGTTTCAATATCCTTCAGGATGATGGCAACTCAATAGGAAACTGGCAGGAGCAAATGCTGGCTGAAACATTTGGATCTGTGGCAGAAGTCTCCGCCCGTCAGATACCTTCGATAGCCCCCGATTTTCATCCGGATCCGCCTCCATCAGATGCGGACAGCGTACCTGATGCAGGTATCCCCCCGTCTAGCCGCCCCGCTCTATTGAAGTGGCTTCACGGCAAGACGCGAAACACTCTTCTTCCCTTCATGATATTTATAGCGAGGAAGACTCAGAATTCATTGAAGAATTCTTTTCGGAAGTCTCCGATATCCCTAGCGCTGAAACATTTGAAACATGGCTAAACGAAGGCTTCACACCCGAAAGGATCAAAACGGCTCTGCAAACGCTAAAACGCTACGGTCCTGAAGAAGGACTCCGTAGGCTAAAGGAATCGGATCCCGAGATAGCAACACCCGTTGAACGGCTCATCCATCCCAGAAAGGAAACAGACTAACATGAAAGATACACACGTTTTAGCTGCAGCCTGTGGTCTTGCCCTCATCGCCATTGTGGGCGTTTTCATCTCATCACCAGAAGGTGATGGGACAACTCCACCCAGAGAGGCAGTTCTGTCTGACGTGGCTGTGACAACACGAATACCTGCAAGGCAGCTTCGGGGATGACGAGGATCTCTCAAAAACGAAGGACGTTCGTATCGACGCAATGCAAGACAAACAGCTCCTTTTATCGCCGGGCAAAGTGCGTTCCTTGAGAGCAGAGGAATATGCGGATCGTAAGCAGTGCAAAGAGATGTCAGCGTGGGAGGGATGTCTCCGGATGATATGGCATCTCTCGGGCGTGGAGTTCAGCGGTGGTATTGCTGGATGTGCGACGGTTCCACGCTTGATGGGTGACTATGACAGTGTGAGACGTTAGGCTGTGGTGTTATACAGTCACTATGAGGAGCGAGGTAATACGAAGGCTGCGTCGCGCTACAACTACCTTGTGACGGAATGGACGTATATCTATCGAGCCATGGGCTCTCCTGAGCAGATAGAGGCAGACTTTAATTCAGGTGCGTAGCATCGCCTGTTAGGTTGTCCCATAGTTTCCGCACCCTAACCTACTAGGTTTCCGCAATATGCACACGCTTGCAGCTCGACATCCCCACTAAATGTTTCAAGTTCTGGAACTAAGTAGGCTTCGTAACTCGTGACACAATTTATGTTTGTACACCGGTATGTGGAAGTGCTGACTTCTCGTTGTGGTGGGCGTGTTAAAATGAGTTGTTCTAGTCCGACGAGACTAGCAATTAGTGCCATCCGAATTGGTACAGCATTTGCCGATTGCTCGAAATAGGCAGCGCGCGGGTCATCATCTAACTCATAGGCGAGTTCATTGACCCGGGGAAGCGGATGCATAATCATCGCGTCAGGTTTAGCGTGTTTCATAACTTCGGCGTTCAGCAGATAGCTACCGCGCACAGCGGATACATCCATACTGGGAGGGAGTCGTTCCTCTTGAAGTCGATTGACGTAGATGACATCTAACTGCTCAATCTCCGCTGTGATGTTTTCGACCTCAAGCGGTATCTGACCGTGGCGTTGTTGCAACTGGGCAAGCACCCATGCCGGCATCTGGAGCGGTTTCGGCGCGATATGAACTAGTTTACCACCAAACCGGGCGACTGCAAGCGCAAACGAATGTGCGGCCCTACCAAACTGCAAATCTCCGCAAATGCCGACGCTTAATCCTTCGACTTTTGACTTTCTCCGCATGATGGTATAGAGGTCGGTGAGAGCTTGTGTTGGATGCGTATGGCTCCCATCTCCGCCATTGATGACTGGGATATGTGCGTAATGTGCCATGAGGCGTGCCGCGCCTGCCCAGTGATGCCGCACCACAATGATGTCAGCATAACTCGTTACCATCCGCGCCGTATCGGCGAGGGTTTCCCCTTTGGCGGCAGAAGTCGCATTTGGATCAGCAAAGCCGAGGGTCCCGCCGTTGAGGCGTTCCATCGCGCTTTGAAAGGAGAGACGAGTCCGTGTGCTGGGTTCATAGAAGAGTGTTGCAAGCAGTTTGCCCCTACAGATTCCCGCCCAGGTTTCGGGCTGCGCCTGCATGCCTGAGGCGAGTCGAAAAATCTGTTGAATTTCAAGGTTCGACAAATCGTCGAGTGTTACCAGATGCCTCATTCTTCGTCTCTAGGTTTGCTGCCGTATTTCTATCTATGTGGGGCTTGCATGAAGGTTTCAAGGCTCTCAGATTGCGGGACTAGCAATTGCTTCAGGGTTTGCAGGTCGTCTATCGCTTCAAGTGTAGGTTTTAAAGCCTCAACTGCGTCGGTATTGAATTGCGTTCCCAGTAATGCGATGATGCTTTCAATAATGCCTCTTCTCTCGCCTTGCTCAATGCCTTGTTTGCGTGTTTCTTGAATATAGTGTTGGAAGAAAGAATATTCTTGCATGATGCAAAAGCTGTTGGATGAGCCGCGGATCGGGAATTAAGCCATCAAATACGCCCAATGCTGCCAATAACGTTGCATGCATCTGCCGATCCGTGCAAGTCGACGCTGTCGCATCCATACATCTTTCCAACCAACGTCCATGATTTACGCCCTCCGGGAGTGTCATCAGAGGCGTGAAAGGGAGTAAACCCGGCAATTGGGACTCCAAAATAGATGCCCCGCCTATCTCAATTAACCTGATGACTTTGTAACGCAATATATATTCGTAGCCGGCGCCTTTGTAGACTTAGGAACCCCTATCATTCCTACCTGCTCTTGGGTGTAAATAAAGGACATTGGAATAGACAGGTAGCTATATAAATTTGTGAGAAAACCGTTGTATCCCGCTATACGGTAGCACATAGGTCTCCTGCTGTTATCTGTTTGCACCTCTGTATGAAGAACCACTGTCTCGTTGTTGATCCGGACCTTCAAAGTGCTATCACTCCGGTGGGTTTTGAGTGTAAGTTCTTCAATTTCGAGTCTTTCCAGAATTCTGCGAATTCTTGCGAGTATTCGAGCATGATATATTTCGCCGCGTTGTCATAGGACTGTGCTATATTGTTATTATATACCGGACAGTCAGGAAATACCAATAATTTTTACCGATAATTATAGATCGGTTTTCAGGCTTCCCACGAGTTCTTTAATGGACTTCATATCCGCCCGCTTGAGATAGGCATGAATGCCTTTTGCTACTGCTATCGATGTGTGTGGGTCGACGAAGTTGGCTGTCCCTATCGCTACAGCAGATGCCCCGGCGATGAGGAATTCCACAGCATCGGTTGCTGTCATAATACCGCCCATCCCGATGACCGGAATAGAAACGTTTTTGTAGACTTCCCAGACCAATCGCAGTGCCACCGGTTTGATCGCGGGCCCAGAGAGCCCCGCTGTGACGTTTGCGAGCTCAGGTGTCCGCGTTTCTGCGTTAATTGCCATACCGAGGAGCGTGTTGATAGCAGAGAGGGCATTCGCACCAGCTTCCTCGACAGCACGCGCAATTACGGAAATATCTGTGACATTCGGAGAGAGCTTCACCAAGAGCGGCAGACTAGTTATGGATCTCACTTCTTTAACGAGCTGGTGTGCCAAGGTCGCATCAACACCGAAACTCATCCCCCCACAATCTAAGTTTGGGCAAGAGATGTTGAGTTCCACACCAGCGATACCCGCTGCCATGTTTAGTTTCTCAATCACTATTAGGTATTCTTCGACCGTTTTGCCACAGACATTGACAATCACTGGCACGTCAAAGTCGCGGAGGTAGGGTAATTTTTCTGAAATGAAGCCGTCTACACCGACGTTTTGGAGCCCAATAGCGTTGAGCATGCCAGATGGCGTTTCCATGATACGCTGCATCGGATTGCCGGGCCACGGCACGCTTGTAACGCCTTTGACCACGACTGCGCCGAGCTGGTTCAGGTCTACAAAGTCGGCATATTCACTGCCGTAGCCGAAGGTGCCAGATGCCGTCATGACAGGATTCCTCATCCGGATCCCGCCGATGTTTACGTTGAGTGCCGTTTCTGTTCTCCCCATAAACGTTAATGATACCTATCTCTTTTGGAAAAGTCAACTATTTTGTCAAATTAGACAGAACGCTTGATCAGAAGCCGCCCGTGGACCTAATTATCATATTCAACCCTTGCACAATCGATCCGGGATATATACCGGAGCGAGTCCGATATCCCACAAAGCGGTTTCAAGTAAATGTCTCAGCGTTACTGTCCATCTCCATGCGGATGTTAACCTTTTTCTCAAAGAAATCGCCCCTTTGTGACCACAAAACGAGTCACAGTGAAGAAGCAATCTCCACGCCATATGCCCGGAGGTCTTTACACAACGAATTCACGGCAAGAAATATCTCGCTGTGCTACTGAATAGTTGGTATTTGTTTGTGTTACTAGGTGTCGATTTCTATTAATACATGCGGTATGATACACAGAGGTTTATCGGAAAGGAGAGTCACGATGAAATGTGTTGGTAAATTTTTCCTCGCCCTCTTTGCTTTTGCGGTCATTTTTTCCTGTGCGAAATCCCCTCAACAACACCCTTCCTTTCAAGACGGGGAGCCCCGGCAAAATATCCAACTACACCCACACTACGAAATGCCACGCGGCAGTGCCATAGGCCCAGCAATTTCTCTGGGCATAGCCGAGGGCGTAGACACAGAAAAAATTAGGAGGTCCACAGTGCGCGTGGTCCATGGCGAAGAGGCTGCAAGAAACGTCAGCAGCGGTTTTTTCGTGGCACCGGACCAGATTGCAACGAATATCCACGTCGTCGCTGGCGTTGATCCGCACACCTTATACGCCAAAAGCACAGATACACGCCATGCTATTCAAGGAGTCATCGCTTATGATACCAAAAACGACCTTGTCCTCCTCAAAGTCTCAGGTCAAGGCACACCGCTACCGTTCGGCGACAGCGATGCCCTCGCAAGCGGCGATACCGTGTTTTCTGTCGGATACCCTATTGACAGATTCAACGTCATGAAGACTCACATGGAGTCCGTCCTAGAGAACCAGCCCGGCTTCCAACTGACTCCTGAACTTCTTCCGGGCACCAGCGGGGGACCTGTGCTCAATACCCAAGGCACCGTCATTGGAATCAATCATTCCGGTAGCGGCCCTTACGGATATGCTATTCCAGCGAGTACCCTCAAAGCACTCTTAGATCGGTCGGGTTCCGTTGAACCTTTAGCAGACTGGCAAAATAGGGGGTCTGTCCGCGCCTATGCTTACCTCGCTGAGGCACAGCAGGCACTCTATGCAGGTGAACTTGTCAACGCCCACGCAGCACTCAACAAAATGATTGCATTAAACCCGGTGGCCTCTCTCAGTCTGTCCATCGCATACACCAACCGCGGAGCTGTGAAAACCCAGCTCGGACACATGTGTTTTTTTGAGGGCGACATCCGTAAAGCCCGCGGCTACTATCACGATGCTCTTCACGACTTCCAGAAGGCCATACACCAAAACCCCGAAGATTTTTCTGTCTATGGCCATCGCGGGTATGCCACAACTCTGCTCGGACACACCTATTTCTTCGAAGGCGACATCTCTAAAGCCCGGGGTTACTATCACGATGCCCTCCAAGAGTTCCAGAAGGCCATACACCGAAAAACAACGCACCTTGTCTATGCCGACCATGGTTTGGCCTTAGTCGCCTGGGCCATCTCCGTAACCTATCAAGGGCACCCAGCCAAAGCCCAAGACGCATATCACGATGCTCTCCAAGACTTCCAGAAGGCCACACATCAAAACCCTGAAGATGCCGCATCCTACGCCAACCAGGCGTACACCCGATTGTGTCTAGCGAATTTTCAAAACCGTACCGGAAGGGCAGATACCGCCCAAACCTTATACACAGCCGCCATAACCGATAGTAATGCAGCTATCCAGTATGACCCAGAAAATCCTTACTATTATCACATCCACGGCGTTGCAAAAGCAGCACTCGCTGACTACAACGGAGCGATTGAGGATTTCAATAAGACCCTCAGCCTGAAATCCGACTTCACCAGAGCCTACTACAATCGTGCCCTCGTGAAGGTGAGGCTTGGACAGCACGATGCTGCACAGATAGATTTTCAAAAGGCAAGAGAACTCGGTCTGGATGTGGAGAAATAAATCCCGTGTCTGCAAGCCTCAAACAGGAACCCCATCCCTGGCACCTCAACGCGCTCAGCCTGTCTGATGCCGCATTCTTCCGCTCTGGGTTTTCAGCCGTGTTTCTACCTACGTAAGGCTTGCATGAAGGCTTCGAGGCTCTCGGATTGCGGCACTGTGAGTAGCAATTGCTTCAGGGCTTGCAGGTCGTCTATCGCTTCGAGCGTAGGCTTTAAAGCCTCAACTGCGTCGGTGTTGAATTGCGTTCCGAGCAATGCGATGATGTTTTCAATAGTGCCTCTTCTCTCGCCTTGTTCTATGCCTTGTTCTATGCCTTGTTCTATGCCTTGTTTGCGAGCTTCTTGAATGTAGTGTTGAAAAAAAGGAGATTCTTGCATGATGCCCTCCGGTAAAAGCTGTTTGATAAGTTGAGGTTCGTGAATCAAGCCACCAAAAACGCCTAACGCTGCCAATAACGTCGCACGCGTCTGCCGATCCGTGTGAGCCGATGCTGTCACATCAACGCATCTTTCTAACCAACGCCCCGGACTTACGCCCTCCGGCGGTCGCATCAACGGCGTAAACGGCAGGAGCCCAGGGCTCTGAGCCGCCAAAACCGAGGCTCCATCTATCTCCATCAACCTGATGACTTTGTAGCGCAATCTGTATTCGTAGCCGGGGCCCTCATAGGCATAGTATCCGTTATCATTTCGCCCTGCTCTCGGATGTAAATAAAGAACGTTGGAATAGACGGGTAATTCATATAAGTTGGTAAGAAAGCCGTTGTATCCCGCCATGCGGTATCCCATCGGTTTTCTGCTGTTATCCGTTTGCACCTCTGTATGGAGGACTACTGTTTGGTTGTTGATCTGGACTTTCAGTGTGCTATCATTGCGATGTGTTTTGAGCGTAGGTTGTTCAGTCTCGAGTTTCTCGAGGACGGTAATATCTGCGTTTCCTGTCACGAAGGCTGCGAATTCTTGCGAGTATTGAAGGATGAGATATTTTGCTGCGTTGTCGTAGGCTTGTGGCATGTTGTTATTATAGCCTGAAAAGTGGAGAGATGCCAATTAATTTTCAAGGTTGATTAGGTCTCGGTTTCCAAGGATCCGGTGAGTTGTGTAATTGCCTTTGAGGTAGGCATGAATCCCGTCATGACAGGATTCCGCATCCGGATCCCGCCGATGTTTACACTGAGTTTTGAGACATTAATAAAAAAATAACCTATTGTGTCGGAATTCGCCCGAAATTTACGTGATTGTATATAGAGGCAGATGACATTGCCTCTATATATGAATGAAGGCGCAAATAGGGTGTGTAGCGACGTTAATTTAAATCGGCAATTCTTGGAAATTGATGACGAAGAAAAGGCCTATAAACTCCTCTTTGATAGATATTACAGGACCGTCCTTAACTACGTTACCAAGATGATGTGGGATCATCCGGATCCCGCCATAGGTGCCGAGGATATTGCAAGCGAAACGTTGATTATAGCCCTCAATAAAAGGAAGGAAATCCAAAAACCCGAAAGGTTGGTAGGATGGTTACTAACCGTCGCGAGGAACCGGGTGATTGATAGCATAAGAACCTCGGAAAGACGAACGAGACCCCTATCAACTCAATCGCTTGACAACCTTTCTGTTGAAGAAAAAGAGCTGCCTTTCGCATCTACCCTCGCGGAAGCCGACGCTGCAGAGGCTGAAACGAGACAGTATCTGATGATGCGGGTCTTCAGGCTGCTGCCAGAGCGGGACAGAGAGATCGTAGAGCTTAGACTTGACGAGCTTTCGCCCAAAGAGATAGCGGCAGCGATAGACTCCACCGCTGGGGCAGTTCAGAAAAGATGGGGACGGCTGATTGCATGGCTGGGGCCTGTCGAGTCCACTTAGATGCCTTGATAGCGTGTCTACCGGCGGCTGCCGATAGGAAGGTTATGGAGCGGTATTTTGATGGGCAACCTCTATCTGAGATTGCGAAAGCAGTCGGTATCTCGTGTTCTGCGGTTGATAGGCGGGTGAAGCGTGTGATAACGGCTTGGAAGAAAGCCGCGAAGCAAAACCCTACAGACCCCGTATCAGCGATGGTAGATAACGAGAGCTGACCTCTAGTTTTAATTTTCACTTGACAGGATTTCAAACTGGAGCTAACATTGTTAGAATATTTGATGTACACTTTCAAGGGTTTCTCCTTATTTTTGAAGTTCTGTCATTTCAGACGAGATGCTGTTATATCTAGCTAGTAGTTTCCAAAGGCTGTCTCCCAAGTTAGATGCATGTTGTGAAACGATTAGGTTATTAGCAACTTATACAAAATACAGAGGGTTGCCAAGGAGAGCAAAACATTTTACCGTTTGCTTTTCCACAGCGATCCTGATAAAAATATAGGAGAACGTTATGTTTTTACAGCAAACGATGGGTCCTTGGTTCGCCATTCAACGCGCGAGTCAAGTTACGATGATTTTATTGGCATTTGCGATGCTGATTCTTCCGATATTACATAGTCCAAAAGATGCCGATGCTGAGGTTACTAGTACAGGGCTTGTGGTCGCGGGGCTCGTGATCGCCGGAATCGGGGTTGCCGTCGCGTGGATAACTGGACAAGATCCTAAATGTAATACTTGTGGTGAGAAAGCCGGTTCACCTGACTCACATCGGTCTGTCCACGATCCCTGTGGAACCGGTTATTGGACTTGTGATGCAGATTCTCACCGATGTACTTGTAGCACCTGTGGTAGGCGGCAATGGTGCTGCGATCCGCATGACCATTCCAGCTCTTAAATAATAGTACCCCTCATGGAAACACACATTCATCCCCAGAAGAGAAGAACATGGATGCTTACCTCACCAGCATACTTTGTACTTTTCGCTGCTGTTTTGGTTGTAGGAATATACATCCTCAATAAAGATGATCCTTGTAGAGGTTGTGATAGGCGCGTGTCTACCCCCGATGCACATTGGAGTGTTGACACTTCTGGCAGTGGTGGATGGAGCTGTTCTCCGCAGAGGCGAGATACGAAATGGACTCAAGATAAGGGGACAGTTCAAAACATGTCCCCTCAACCGGCTAAAGTGCCTCTCATTATTGACAGATAGAAGTTTTGCGAAACATTTTCAACTAGCCATGATGAGGAATGCCCCTGATGATACACTCAAGAAAAATCACGATATTTTGTAGTTTATTTTTACTTATTGGCGGAATTTTGTTCCACTTCCATCAACAGAAATCTCAAACACATCCTCCAATAAAAATTTACAAGACGGCAATACCTGATGCGAATACAGCTCTCCCCGATCCAATAGACTCTACACACGAGATACATAGTAGGACAGAGAATGATCCGACAGATAAAGACTCTGCGGCGGCATTGGCCCGTGATGTTTCTGAGGTTTCCTTAGAAAAGCGAAACTTCACAGATGTGGAAACTCAAAATCCCCGGATCCCCGCCCGCTTGCATGAGGAGCCTGTTTCGGTGTCAGAAACATCTGCATCTAACGAAACGCTTCCAAACCACCAAGAATGGCTCAACAACCAGATCTTAGAGATCATGGATAGGTGGAATGCAAAATATCCTGATCTTGTAGATATTCCGTACATGTCAAAAGAGGAATTTTTTGAAGCATATCCTACACGAGAAGAACGAGATAAGTTATTAAAACAGGCACAGCAAGCGGAAGCCGATTTTCTGATCGAACTTCGCGGCTATACAAAACAACTTTCTCCTGATGTAAAAGCAGAGGGGATAGCCTTTCTAAAAGACTATTTTACAGGCCTATGGGGAGAGGATGCAGCTGATCAATTGATAGCAAAAATTCGCAGAGATTTAGGGCTCTAATTCTCTTTGTACTTCCCAAGACATCTTGTTAGCATTTTGTCAGTTTGGGGTTTTATGTTTTCAACGAGAGATCGTCTCTCTACCTATTCAGAACATTTCGTCTGTCTACACAAGCAGCGGGTCGGCTTATTTCTCTGCTTGTGTTTGACGATATTTTTGCTGAGGGTGTTGTCTTTGGATGCCCACTGGTCTAGTGATGAGTCCCGTTGGCTACACCGGAGCGCACAGTTCATGTCTGCTGTCAAACAGGGCAATTTTTCTGGAACCCTTATTGCCTACCACCCCGGCGTGATAACGATGTGGGTTGCGGGCCTCCGCACTTTTTTTGTAGACCCCGGTGTAGATGTTGAAAACCTCGCTTTTCCCGGTGTTTTATCGGTCTTGTCGTCTCCACAGGCATCGGCATCGCCTGCCTTTTGATCTACCGTCTCTTAGGGGGGTGGATTGCCCTTGCTAGTTGCGCGACGCTTGTCTTCTCCCCATTCTTTTTAGCACAGACGCGTCGCGTCCACACCGATGCACTCGCCACGACTTTCATCTTATTGACAGTGCTTCTGTTTTTGAGCTATTGCCAAAAGAGGTGCCGACATAGATACCTTATCTTTTCAGGTATCGCCTATGGGCTTGCGTTGCTTTCCAAAAGCTACGCCCTGATACTCTTGCCGTGGATCCCTGTGTGTCTGTTTCTCTTTCGGGAGAGACAGACTAGAAAATTAAAAACAGACATTGTGCAAGGGCTCTGTTTTCTCTTGTGTGCTATGCTCACTGTCCTTGTATTCTGGCCGGTTTTCTGGACCCCACTTTTCGGGCTCATGGGACTCGGTCTTTTCGGACTCACTTTTCTGCTGTTCCGAGGGATGAAAGCGGCCATGTGTCCGATGTGGCTAGTGGCAGTCGCCTTCGCGGCGCTGTCTCTTGTCGGCGTGTGCATAGGACAAACGATAAGCCTCGTTTCGCAGAGCATCAATTGGGCGGTTACAACCCCGCATGAAGTGGAGCACTTCTTTCTTGGAAAGGTCGTCAACGATCCTGGTGTATTCTTCTATCCGTTTGTGCTGATGACTAAAAGCACCCCGCTCATGCTGGCACTTGCACTCGTCTCATGCATCTTGTTATGGAAACACCGGGATGACTCCGAGGCAGGTGAACAACATTTCAAGAGCGGGGTCGCTCTCGTTATCGGTGTGGTGTTTTTCACTTTGTGCCTCTCCTTTACAAGTAAAAAGTTCAGTCGGTATCTACTTCCAGTTTTTCCAATGTTAGAAATACTCGCAGCTATAGGGTTCGTAGAGGGACTCAAATGGATAAACGCTCGTGTATCGCGCGTTGGAACCGAGTCACCCGCAAAGGACAAAACAGCTTTTGCTATACTCGTTTGCATCAGTTTCTTTTTTATTCAGATCCTGCCTGTGATAGCACGCCACCCGTATTATGGGACCTATTACAACCCTTGCTGGAAAGTGACCGACATTACCAAGATTATTACAGTCGGCGATGCCTCCGGGTTGGATATTGCCGCAAACTACCTGAATCAGAAAACAACAGACAGACCCTTGCGGGTCCAGGTCTCGCCCTTATCAAAATATCTTTTTTCGCGCTACTTTATAGGATTAACACGGCCTGCAGGAAGAACAGGAGGCCCCCCTGCTGACTACGAAGTTGTCTATATTAGAGATTCGCAAATAGGTAGAGTCCCACAAACAGGCACACTCAACGGTGAATTAGAAGCAGTTATCACGCTCAACGGGATTGACTACGTCTGGATTTACCGCATTCCCAACAAAGAAACCCCATGAAGTTATCACTCGTCATCCCAGCGCTCAACGAAGCCGACTCATTGCCCGACTTATTCCAAAGCATACAGGCAACGGTAAAGGCACACCGGTATCCTGCCGAAGTGATCTTTATCAATGATGGCAGCACGGATGACACCGCAGCGGTCTTAGACACGCTCATTGCAGAATCGCCTCTCCCTATTCATGTCATCCATTTCAGATGCAACCGCGGCAAAGCCGAGGCACTCACCGCAGGCTTTCAAAAAGCATCAGGCGACATTGTTATCACTATGGATGCTGACCTCCAAGACGACCCCGCAGAAATACCGAGACTTATTGACACCTTGCAAACGAAAAACCTAGATATGGTATCGGGGTGGAAATACCCGCGCAAAGACCCGCTTGAAAAACGGGCCTTCTCGTTTATTTTTAACCGTGTCACTGCGATGCTGACGGGTGTCAAACTCCATGACATGAATTGCGGTTTTAAGGCGTATCGCTCCGAAGTAGTCAAATCGCTACACCTCTACGGAGACTTGCATCGGTATATCCCGATCTTGGCGCATGCCGCGGGCTTTTCTGTCGGTGAGGTAAAAGTGAAACACCACGAGCGGCGGTTTGGAACATCGAAATACGGGCTCAAGCGGATACCGAAAGGCTTTTTTGATTTGCTGACTGTGCTGTTTTTGACGAAATACCAAAAGCGTCCGATGCACTTTTTCGCGGGGATTGGGAGTCTGTTTGTGTTCACAGGGTGTCTCCTTCTTCTCGGGCTCATGGCTTTGTATCTTTTCCCTGTGTGGAACATCCCCAAAAACCCTATTATCGGTATTGTCGCAGGACACTGCTTCCTCGCGGGGGTTCTGCTGGCAGGCATCGGACTTTTGGGTGAACTGCTCGTGGTACTTTTCACACAGAAGGATAAAGAATGAAGTCTGTCCGTCAATATGCTGGTTTCCTTCTGGCAGTTATACTCTTATATTTTCTTATAGCGCCTTTTGTAGAAACACAGTCGCGCCTCAAGGAAGCCCTCTTTGAGATACATTGGGGATGGTTGTTGTGTTCCTTTGGTGTGATTCTTTTTTATTGGACTGTGTATCTCTATCCGTTTGCGATACTCCTGAGCCGTTTCATGGAAAAGCCTGTCTCTTTTCGGGATGCCTTTACGCTTTTCCATCTTGCCAACATCACGCGCTATCTTCCCGGTCGGATCTGGGGCGTTGTGAGACTGCTGTCTTTAAGCGGACAGTTCGGGTTGAGCAAAACCGCGGTCGGCAGTAGCCTGACGCTACACGTTGGCGTGGAGACCGCACTCGGTGGACTGATTGCGCTGTCCCTGCTGTTTTCAAAACAGATGCAAGACACAGCTGTAGAAGTGCTGAAAACTTTTCAAGGACAAATGGTGTTTTTGACGCTTGCTATCATAGGGATATTAGCAGGTATCTTCTTATGCATACCCAAACTCACAGGGCACGCCAAAACGTTTCTGAAAACATTCCTTCCTCACTTAGGAAATATCAGGCTTTGTGGAAACATTCTTTTTACTCATAGTCTCTTGTGGCTCTGTCAAGGGTTCGCCTTTTGTCTCTTTGTTCAAAGTTTCGAGCCTGTCCCGTGGACGAAGGCCGGTCTCCTGACCGCCTGCTTTGCGTTTGCTTGGTTTGTAGGGTTCTTGAGTTTTCTGACCCCCGGTGGTTTAGGCATTCGGGAAGGCCTGTTGGGACTGTTACTAGCGGTCTATATGTCACCCGCACAGGCATCCTTCGCCGCTCTGCTAGGTCGGATGTGGATGCTGTCGGCAGAGATGATCTTGGCAGGCGTGGCGTTTTTTCTTCACAGGCGTTGTTATAGAAGACAAAATGAGGATCACAACCTCTGATAGCCATCGCGGGAAGACGGAAAACGTCGTCTCAAAGGACATAGCTGTGCGCCTCCAAGAATTTCTCGAGCCCTATCTGAATAACCGGAACCTTAGCATTTTCAAATATCTGAGATTACACAAGCAATCCCTATCTGGTGTTCTGCGGTTGATAGTTAGTTTTAATTTCTTGACAAGCTTTCAAACTGGAGCTAATATTATTGGCATATTTGATGTATCCTTTTTATATAGCATACAGAGGATTGCTAAACAAATGCAATACGTTTGTGATCTTACTTTCAGAAAGCAATTTCTGAAAAATAAAGGAGGGCTCCATGAAAGAGAGGAAGCACTACAACGCGCAAACGCTGTTGGCGGCGGTAACACGCTTGGCGAAACGGGTGGAAACGTTCTTCCGCGTTTCTACCCCTTCTTCGCGAAAAAAATTAGGGAAACTTGCAGAGCACGTGATCTTGGTCATGTCGGTAATCACGGTGTTGGGTGCGTTCTTATGGGCATCCGTGGATAAACCGTGTAACAACGGGTGTGGTGCAAAGGTACCGGAGCCCGCGATGTCGCACCGTTCAGAATGTTCAAACTGTGATGATGCCGTATGGAAATGTCCGCAATTGGGTCATCCACATAAAGCCGAATGCCCTGTTTGCCAGCAGTTTTACTGGATTTGCCCCGCGGAGTCTGAAGCCTTGCTTCATGGGGAGTTCTGCCAGTTTTCTAGAAAACGTTCGCAGCCCTATCTGCGTCTCAGTCCGGCTGACGAGAAACAGATAGATAGATAGATAAGCGATGCCCCGTGGGGCACAACAGAGGAATGGTTTATCATGACAAAGCGACCCAGTAAGAGAAGAACATGGCTGTTTGTCTCATCAACATACTTTGTACTTTTTGCTAGTTTTAATTTTCCTTGACAAGCTTTCAAACAGGAGCTAATATTATTGGCATATTTGACGCATCCTTTTTATACAGCGTGCAGTGGATTGCTAAACAAATGCAATACGTTTGTGATCTTACTTTCAGAAAGCAATTTCTGAAAAATAGAGGAGGGCTCCATGAAAGAGAGGAAGCACTACAACGCGCAAACGCTGTTGGCGGCGGTAACACGCTTGGCGAAACGGGTGGAAACGTTCTTCCGCGTTTCTACCCCTTCTTCGCGAAAAAAATTAGGGAAACTTGCAGAGCACGTGATCTTGGTCATGTCGGTAATCACGGTGTTGGGTGCGCTCTTATGGGCATCCGTGGATAAACCTTGTGACAACGGGTGTGGTGCAAAGGTACCGGATCCCTCGGCTTCGCACCTCTCACAGTGCGCGAGATGTGATCAGAGTATATTCAACTGTCCTGACCTGATTCATCCACATAAAGCCGAATGCCCTGTTTGCCAGCAGTTTTACTGGATTTGCTGGGAGTCTGAAGCCCTGCTTCATGGTGAGTTCTGCCAGTTTTCTAGAAAACGTTCGCAGCCCTATCTGCGTCTCAGTCCGGCTGACGAGAAACAGATAGATAGATAAGCGATGCCCCATGGGGCACAACAGAGGAATGGTTTATCATGACAAAGCGACCCAGTAAGAGAAGAATATGGCTGTTTGTCTCATCAACATACTTTGTACTTTTCGCTGCTGTTTTGATTATAGGAACATACATCCTGAATAAAGATTATGCTTGTGAAGGTTGTGGGAGACGTGTATCTATTCCCGAAGCACATTGGCGTATTGACGCTTCTGGCAGTGGTGGATGGAGCTGTTCGCCCAATGAGCCGGATATGAAACAGATTCAAGGGAGCGGGAGGGTTCAGAACATGTCCCCTCAACCGGCTAAAGAGCCTCTTATTATTGACAGATAGAAGTTTTGCGAAACATTTTCACATAGCCCGCATACATTCATAATTTTTGAGGGGAGAGTTTTTGCCGTAAAAGTTGTTTGAGACGCGCGTCCGCGTGTGGTATAATGGAAGTCTCTTGGATCGGCATAACCCGCGCAGCCACTCAGTTAAGCGCCTACCTCCGGACAGACAAAAAGAGGGAAGCTTGCGATGCAAGAAAACAAATTTCCGACTGACCATTTTAAGGGCGTTGTTTGTTGAAACGAAATCTTAGTATTACTCCGTTTTTCCATATCTGTTCTATAAGGTAATTCGTTACAGCACAAATATAGGTATATGTGATATGCCAACTTGGTGGCGTTCCCTCCAAAATATCATCCGTGTCGCGTTATAGAAAACATCTGGACATCTTGTCGGTTCTAATGCAAGGCATCATATACCATACCGTCTTTTGATCCAGAGCTGAATCGCGGGCCAACGGATGAATCGATAGGTTCTTTTTCACTTTCGCTCTCAGTGCAATTGCCAAAAACTACCGCGATAGATTTCGGGGCATGTGGCATTCAGCAAGGATGCCGCATAGCAGCTGCGACTAGTGCTGTTAGAGATTTTCTTCGGTAGGTATTGGTTCACCAGTCTCCGTTTTGCCTGAGAGATAGAGGAACCATGTGGTAAGCCCAATAGCGATAACAATCCACAGTACCCCCCAAACTTCAGTCGAAATTCCTGTCACTTCTGAAAGCATCCTAGCATCTGACCGGAGATTCGACCTATCTAAGACATCGCTTTTGATGTCTAGGATTGCGTAAAGGCAGCTGGTTACGCCGATGATACGTAGAAACCAATCGTTGACGCCCGCGGGGAGATAAAACCCGATGGCGATCAAAGCGACACCGAAGCCGATACCGAATAAGAAAGTAAAGGCGCTTCTGCCGTAAGCGATGGAAATTGCGACCATAACGATACCGATAACGATGCTAATTCCTTTATCGAAGCGAGTTCTTGCTGCTAGGAGCAAGATAAGGCCTCCTAACAATAGGCTTCCGAGATAGCCGGCAGTCAGCGTCCAAAACCGCGACCCGCCTTGTGTCAGAGCGTGTCCCCCCTGCTGAGGGTTAATCTGAATTTCGACGATACGACCCCCCGTTACGATTGCCGCAAGTCCGTGACTCACCTCATGCATAAACACAACGAAAATTTTGAGCGGATAAATAAAAAGGGTGTTCCATAGGAGCACAATGCTTATGAAAATTAGGAGCAGGACAATGTAACGTTTGAAAAGTGTTGACATAGTTTCTCTTAAATCGCTTGTATTTTGCTACAGAATCTGTTATAGTATACCATAACTTGTCTGAAATATACAATCTTAAATCTGAATACAGAGGTGCGTGCTTGAAAAGCACGTTTATGACCTTAAATGAATACGTTCGGCCACCTTTTTCGGATTACGACCTGGGGCGAATCGCATGGCGGCGCTGTCGGCGTTGTAGTTGATGGATGCCCACCACAGATTGACCTCGACCTATCCGCAATACAATTTGAGCTGAATCGCCGAAAACCTGGGCAGAGTCACCTCACTACACCGCGTCAAGAGGATGATGCTGTTGAGGTTCTCTCCGGGGTTTTTGAAGGAAAAACACTCGGCACGCCTATCTCTATGTTAGTATGGAATAAGAACGCGCGGCCATCAGACTACAAGCACTTGAAAGACCTCTATCGACCCTCGCACGCCGATTTTACATATCAAGAGAAATACGGTATTAGAAACTGGCAGGGCGGCGGTAGAGCAAGTGCTCGCGAAACAATTGGACGCGTCGCAGCAGGGGCAATTGCGAAACAGATATTGCGCGAAAGAGCCGGAACAGAGACGATCGCTTATGTTAAGCAAATCCATACACTGACGGCTGAGGTTGATACCGCCACAGTCACGCTTGAACAGGTCGAGTCGAGCCCAGTACGTTGCCCGAATCCTATTGTAAGTGCTAAAATAGCAGAGCGCATCGATCAGGCACGGCGCAATAGAGATTCGCTCGGAGGTATTATTGAATCCGTGACGCGCAATGTACCCGTTGGACTCGGCGAACCGATCTTCGATAAACTCAAAGCGGATCTGGCGAAGGCGATGATGTCCCTCCCCGCAACGATGGGATTCCAAATCGGGTCTGGTTTTAATAGTATCACGATGACAGGGGCTGAACACAACGATCCTTTTTATATCGAAAAAGGCACCGAGACAACGCGCATCCGGACATGCACGAACAATTCTGGCGGTACACAAGGCGGTATCTCAAACGGCGAAAATATTATATTCCAAGTCGCTTTCAAACCAACAGCAACAATTGGTAAGCCCCAACAGACAGTGGATATACAAGGCAATGAAGTGATTTTGGAGGCAAGCGGACGACATGATCCGTGTGTCTTGGTACGTGCACCTGCCATTGTAGAAGCGATGGCAGCACTTGTGCTCACAGACCATCTGCTCCGCCATCGCGCCAAGTCTGAATAGTTGCCGATGCTTTTTGGGGACGCAAGGTCAGACGACGGTGTTACGTGTACCCGCCCTCAACTGCCTGACTAAAAGAAGGCTGAACCTCTCGATCTGATTGAAGGTGAGGGCTCTACTGATAACTATTCCCTAAGGATATTTCAAAAGAACGATGGCTACGGAATGGAAAGTCGAAGGGATCTTGCCCAACGAAACATTGGAAACCTGCGCGAGACGAATTATCGTCGATTATTTTCGCAAAATGATGTCCTATAAAGAAGGTGCCAAAGACGGAAACGATATTGAATTCGTTCACGATATGCGTGTTACCTCGCGCCGCCTGCGTACCGCAATGGACAATTTCGCTGGCTGCTTTCGAGAAAAACCTTTCAAAAAACACTACAAACAGGTAAAAGCGATAACCCGAACGATGGGAACCGTCCGGGATTTAGACGTTCTTATCGCCCGTTTTCAAGAAGAGTTGAGCACTTTATCCGAATTGGAACAGATAGACATTCAACGGCTAATTGAATGTCTACAGCGTGAACGAGAAACAGCCCGAAAGTCCATGCTAATGCTCTTTGCGAAGCTTGACGAGACCAACTTTGAAACAGAGTTTTTGGAATTCTTTAGCGAATGACGGCTCTTATCTGACATAGGAGGACAGGAATGGCGAAGGCGAGTAAACTCACCGGTGTTGAACCACTGCGCAGCTACCGCGAAAACGCAAAAACAATTCTCTCACAAAAGGTTGAAGAGGTTTGGACCTGGGAGCCGTTTGTTCGGGACCCAGCAAGGCGCGAAGAACTTCATAACATGCGAATTTCGCTTAAACGCCTTCGATATACAATGGAATCTTTTCATGTAGTGTATACTGTTCCAAAGGAGTGTTTTGGGGAAACTGCGGTGATTCGCGGCAAACGTTTTGCTGAGTTCCTAGCCGTAGTTGTTGACTTACAAGAGATACTCGGCGATGTCCATGACTGTGATGTTGTTTTGGATGTTTTGACTGGCTCCGCTCATCGAGTCGAAGAGAATATCTTAGTACCGGGAATTGCTACCGTTATTGATCGGACGAAAGCAACCCGCAAGGCGGACTATAAGACATTTTTGAGAAAATGGGAACATCTATCCGCTACGGGCTTCAAACAGAAATTATTAACATTTTTAGCGGAATAAGGGGCGGCTATCAGCCTTCAATTTTATAAGGAGATTGTTCTATGCGTACGAATGTTATCGGTGTAGATATGGGCGGAACCAAGATTCTATCTGCTGTCATTGATGAGAACGGTAATATCTTAGGAACAGCCAAAATCCCAACTAAGGCGGAAAAAGGGGCATCCGAGGTGGTTGACAGGATCGCCGCCGGCATCCGAAAATCTATCGACAAATCAGGAGTCGCTGCTGAGTCAATTCGGGCGGTCGGCATTGGTGCACCTGGACCCCTGGACCCTGCAACTGGCATTGTCATTTTTGCACCGAACCTCGGGTGGAAAAATGTTCCGCTGAGAGCTGAGCTTGAAGCACGTGTCGGATTCCCTACGTTCGTTGACAACGATGTCAACATCGGTACACTCGGAGAACACATGTTCGGGGCAGGAAAGGGGGTCCAGAACATCGTTGGAATTTTTGTAGGCACCGGTATTGGCGGCGGTATCATTTTGCACGACGAGTTGTTCCACGGGGCGAACAAGATGGCTGGTGAAGTTGGACATATTATCGTCAAAGCTGGGGGACCACGGTGTGGCTGCGGCACGCGTGGATGCTTGGAAGCGATCGCCAGTCGAACAGCGATGACAAGGCAATTCCAGAAAGCTATTCTTAAAAAAGGCAAAAAAAGTGTGATTTCTGAACTCACCGGCGGCGACCTTGGAACTATTCGCAGTGGGGTTTTAGCGAAGGCGGTTCGCTTAAACGATAAGTTAACCTTGAAGGTCTTCAAAAAAGTAACGAAATACCTTGGAATTGGTATCGGATCTATTGTGAATTTCTTGAATCCGGAGATGATTGTGCTCGGCGGGGGCGTAGTCGAAGCACTGGATGATACGTTCTTGGATGAGATTCGCGCTGCTGCAGTAAAATACTCGCTACCGAATGCTTTGGATGGAGTACAAATTGTCCGCGCAAAACTGGGCGATAATTCCGGTATCCTCGGCGCAGCAGCATTGGCGCGAAAACGATCCGAAGCGGTATGAGAGAACTAACCTGCAGCCACATCTTTTATAAGTCGAAGGGAGGGGGCTTCTATGTTAGTAGATGATAACAGAGAAGAACATCGGATGATGATTTTCGGCAACGATAGCCGTCTTGTCCAAGAGCAGCTAATCGTAGATAGTGACACAAAGCATGATGGAATTTTGGCACAAAAGGTTCACCAAGACTCCTATACTGTTACACTGTATGTATTATTGAAGGATTACGGGCTCACACCGGTCTTTCGAATCAAGCCGCGCATTCGGTTTCATCGCTCCAACTACGATAACCTTTCTTCAAGCGCACCGCTCCGATATAGTCTTGATGACATTATCCATTTCGCTGAACTGAAACGGGGTGTGGACCTGATGGGAAACATTGACGATGTGAAACTTGCTGACATTCTCGGCGACGCACCCGCACTCAAGGATGTAGCAGATGATGCGGCATTGCAGCTCGTCTCACAACGCGATGTCTCGCTACGCAATCCGCCTTTCAAAACCAAAACCAAGGTTTTTGGAAAGAACGAAGACGAGGGCGTGGAAGAGGCTGGTATCCGTATCGGAAAATTCTTGGACGCACTCAATCACCCGAAACGGACAGAACAAATCTTCGCGCGGTTTGCACACGGAAGCGAGTTTGCACGTGATTTACGGGAGGCCTTGGCACCCTATGAAGATTTTGAATTTCAATTCGGGCTCTACTCTCGCTATGAACGACGAGATTGCATATTAGCAAGTGGGCATGCTGGGGCAAGTGGGAATTACCGGGCGACATTCGATCCATGGACAGCACTAGGTTATATCCAAACTGCTGGGGATACACAGCAATTCCAGATCCTTGCACATGAACGTGGGACACGGTGGGAACATAAAATTATGTTAGAGGAATTGGATGCAGCAACGTTGGAACGCCTCGCCACAGAAATTCCGAGACTCCGCCGCCAGTACCTGATTGGACGCGTCTTATCTAAGAGTCAGACAGCCTTGACGCGCTTAGCTGAACTTCGTGAAGCGCAGCTCAACCTTACAACGGATTTACATGCCGGCTATACACTCCGACTCGAAATACCGCTATCAGAAAGACGCTTTCCTATCATAGCGCATCGCCGGAAACTACGAGAGACATTTAACGGTAGCGGCGCTTATCGTCTCCATCCGTTGAATAGTGAATTTGTGGAGAAACATCATAATATGGCAAAGGGTATCCGAGACGGTATTGTTTGGACTTTAGATTCTGTTGATCTATTCACTGGACAACCTGATTTAGAGGTGACAGATGAGGAGTTTCTTATCATCAAAACGCCCCATCAAAACAAATTCGTCGTTCGTTCTGCTGAGGAACTTCGAGAACGTCTTCCTAAAAATGGTTTTGAAAAGTGTTGGAATGAGACCGTTGATCTAGGAGGCTATACAATTATCAGTCAGATCAGTGGCAGAGGCTACACCGTGAGCTACGGGAGGCGGAGCATAGGAAGTATCTGTGAAGGCAATCTTACTCAGGAAGGGACTAAACACTATCTCTCAATTGAATACTTGGGAGCAGAGTCTGGGCGTGTTGAAAGTTCACGCTCCGGAGCGCCAGCCCACGTACAGCCGACCTTCTTTGGCCGACTTTTTAACAGAAATCCAATACCGCCTTTCTTTGAACAACTGATGCAAACTGAGTCCCAGGTCATCTCGGAAATGAAGACGCTAGCACGACATTGTAAAGAGAAATTAGCGATCTCTCCCTAGCGGAATCCCCTGGGATTCATCTTGGAAGAGAAAACAGGGCAGAAGAAATCGGAGTGTCTCCAAGAAGCGTTAGCCAATGCCTCAAACGCGCCCGCGCAAAACTCAAAAAAGGCGTACACCGCCGTCCCGAAAACGGCACCCCCGATCGTCTGATGCTGTTTAGAAACCGCGATCATTAAAAAAAGCTAAACTTTTTTCACCCAAACGTATATATATATATAAATAACAGCGCGAAAAAAGTGTTGCGTTGGAATAAGGAGGATCCGTTATAGAGTGGTCGGCGTTCGCTTTATACAAGACTTTCAATTGTTAATTAAACTCACGTTATAATATAGAATTGAAAACTAACACCCTATAACATAGGAAGATTACAGTTTCTCCAACGTTTCTTATTTTCTGCATTCTTTCATCAATTCCATGGGAGAGGTGGTCGTATGTTACTTTCCAGTCGATGGATCCAAGTCGGTCTCGCGTTATTTTTGCTGTGTGTTGGGGGCAGCCTGCTGTATTCTCGGCATGCTCTCCGCACCACAGAGAGCGAGATGGAACGGCACGCCCAGTTGCTAGGGATCTATGAACAGAGCAAAACACGCCCCACAGAACCGGTGAACGCTCCGACAGCGGCCGAGTCGCCCGGCCTTGTGAACACCCCGGATGAAAACAGGGATACACCGATTTCAGGCGAGGTCCAAGAAGCTTTACCCGACGAGACCGGGAACCTTAATATTGCGGAAGCATCCTTATCCGATGATACGGTTTCAGAAGAAGCACCCGCTGCAGAGGTACCTGTCTCGCCGCATGGCTTTGGCCCGTATCCTGAGGCCCCCGGAGATTACTTTCGTACGCCAGTTTGGGCATATCCTGATCCTGAATTTACGCCCGGTCATGAATTAATGGAGCGCGTTTTAATCAAGTTATGGAAACAAGGCATCTATGCTAGGGGGGCGTGCATCGTAAATCGAAGGGTTTATCCTGTTATTCGCGGGACCGTCTATGTTAAATGGAGGGGCGACTTTATCCACGCCTATATCGGGCATCCCGACAATGATGACGAGCAGATTATTTCTATTCTTGAAGACGGTGGGATTCCGGCTGGCATCACAGTTCTTGATTATGACACAGCAGGAATCGATCCTTATCAGTTTCTTAACCTATTAGAATAAGGAGAGATTTGTTATGAAATGGGCATTGGTCCTTTTGATAGCTGTTACGCTATCCTTTAGCGGTTTTACTGATCATGAGGCTGATAGTAATCGCCTTGGTCATCGGAAACATAGGATGAGTTCAACAATTTGGAGGAAATATGCAAGAGATCGTGATGCGCCGTTAGACAGTACCGCGATGTGCTATGGGAAAACTGATGGTACATGGGTTTCGAGAGGGCGTGTTAGAACTAATGCTGATAACATGAAGGGCAGATGGTCTATGATAACAGGCGGCCCCGCAGTTTACGATGATCACAACCTCCATGAATACATGGGCAATACTATCGCTATAAGACAGAGCGACGGTAATATTGGCCACGATACGAATCCAATTAATCTTGTAGAAAATTGCTTCTCACTACTAACTATTTCTGGTAAACAGGGAAGCGGGAGTACATCGCTATTGTCAACAGCAAATATACCTTGGTAAAGTCACCGCTGTTGCAAGTTTACACAAACAAAGTAGGGGAGTTTCCTTATAGAAACTCCCCTCATGTTTTGAAAAATACGTGGACAGCGCCACATCAATACGGACATGACCATCCGCGGTGTGCATCTGAATCTAAAGAGGAGAAACTGTGCGTGTCCTGTTTTTGTCTGCAGGAGTAATCTAAATCTATACAGACTTTTTCAGCGATTCGATACACTCGCGTATCGAATCCAGCGTCGCCTCGGGAGGTGTGAATTGCATCCCGAATCTATGTCTTTTGTGTCAAGTCTTTGGCAACTTAGGAGTCTTTGACGCGTCCTGTGATGTGGTGGTACAGACGGGGCAGTATTTCCGCATCAACTCGCTAAACGCTTCAGGGTGTCTTGTTGATAGGACGTAATGCAATGTTTTTCGTAGACTTTGCGGATAACATTTCTTCTGAGTAATAGCATGTGGGCACCTTTCCGTATGTTATTCTTTTTCATCTGGCGAGAGACGTTCCCTCGCTTCTAAGTAGCTTTGTCTTTCTTCACCTGTTACCGGAACACCACAAACTACCTAAAAAGCATGGGATGCACCTTCAAAAGAATACCCCGTGCTTTCGCTGTGGGAATTGTCAAATTCTCGTGCGTCTATAGTATTCAGGAAAAGATCGCCAATTTCCTTAGATGTTTTAATTCGTTGTATTTTGCTCCACAAGATCAGCCACAGCTTTCTCAAGTGCAGGACCGCGAAGGTTCGCCCTGCGGACAATGCCCGCGCTGTCGATCAAAAACGTGGATGGGATTGCTCTAACGTTGTACAGCGTGCTAATTTCGCCACTCCTATCCCAATATTGCCGCCACGCGATTCCTTCCGTTTTAATGTAGGCATCAAGTGGTTCTATTGCGTTATCTAAGCTAATGCCGATGATCTGGAAGTTTCGGTTTCTGTATTTTGCATACGTCTGTTTAACATTGGGCATCTCCGCGATACAAGGCGGGCACCATGTTGCCCAGAAATCGAGCAGTACAACCTGTCCACGATACTGTTGTAGTGAAAATTCTTCACCCATTGTGTCTATTACGTGGAAATCCGGGGCAAGTTTATTAATAAATTGGTTCGGTTCCCGGTTGGGACTCGCTTCAGATGAACCAGGTAATTCACCGTTCCGTGCGCTCCTATCCTGTGCAAGGAGCTGCTGAGCAGTTTCGGCGTACCTGCCGGTGCTGTACTTTGAGGAGTTTACCAGTTTTTCGTAAAGAGTGTCTGCTTTATCAGACTCGCTGATTTTGTCATAGGCTAACCCCAAGGTTAGTAGACTCGGTTCAACATAGTTAGCAGATGGATAATCTCTAATAAGTTCTTCAAGTACTGTAATAGCCTCTTCTGTCCTCTGCAACTGAACTAGGATTGTACCGAGGTAATAGTAAATCTCGTCCACTTGTCTATGTTTGGGGTGTGCTTTGATGAAAGCCCTGGATTTCTCAATAAACCCTTCATAATCAGCCAGTTCGCTACCCTCTGAAAGCGCTGCCATCACGGCTTTAATTTCGTTATAACCTTGGGCGGCTGTAACAGGTGCCGAACCAGTCTTGTTAAGCGTTGAACTCACACAGGAACTAACCAACACCAATCCCGTGAGTGTGACAACGAGAGGATACCAGCGCTTTGTGTTGATATTTTCACTTTGAGAAAACATCGGCTGCCTCCTTCGAACACATCGGCTTTTATTAAACAGCATTCTGATAGGTATATGCTAGTAACAACTTAATTTCTTCTAACTGCACCTGTTGCAGGAAACGCGTTACCTCTGAAGTCGAATCACCCTCAGCGGTTTCACACCAATCGATGAGCTGGTAGGGGTCCCAGTTCTCCTGCAACGCAATAGTTTTCCCAATAGCTGCGAGTGCATCCGATGGGCTAGGTGTTTCCGTGAAAAGCTCAACGGCGCGTTCCCGGAGTTCTGGGAAAATCGAGTGAGTGCCGACTCTGCCGAACCAATACTTGGCATTAGGATAATCAGGCTCGCGGCGGTGCATGATACCGTGCCAGTAGCTGCCTGTTTGGTTCGTGAGCCCTTGAGAAATAGTGTGCGATTCATCCAGAGCGTCGTTCCATAGGAGTAAACCGCTTTTAATAGCTTCACCAAAGATAGTATTTTTTAACGATTGTCCATCAAAAAGTTTATCAAGGGATGACGATTGCAGCGTGTCTGTCAATTCATTACGCCATGCTTCCTTCGGAACAAGTGCTGGTAACACGGTGCGCGCCTCTAATTTTTCGATAATTTCGGCAATTGCCGATGTATATGTTACAACCATGAAAAGACTCCTTACGTTCAAATTGATTTGGAATTAATTTACCATGTTTCGGGAAATAAATCAAGTTTTCTCATATTTTCGTTTGCTCTTAGATCTGAAATATGTTAGTATTATTGAAAAGCAGCCTATAGACTCGGAGAGAGTTTCAGCGAAAAAATGGGAACGGCCTTTAAAAAAGCGTTAATTATTTTCATCGGTTTTATTGTGGTTTTGGGCGGTGTTTTAATCGCTGTTATCCACAACTATTCCCAGTACGGATCGCTGCCGGAAACAATCCAGATGGTAGATTTTTCGGGGATATTGATGGCTGTTTTGGGTGCATGTTTTCTAAGTTTGATAAGCATTGCTCTGACTTTCTGGCTGGCTCGAGCCTGGGTAAACGAACGTCCTGAACTCGGGGAACGGATCATCCACCTGGCCCTCGTTGTCAGTATCAGTCTTATTACTATTTTCGGGGGGTTGGCAGCGGGTCTGATTGTCTTACGGACTTTATGGACGATCGGTTTTTTCTGATTAACTTGCATTTCTTTTACCGATATGGTATAATTAATATGGTCGTTCATAGCTAAACATGCATGTGACGTGCATTTTTAACGTCACGGTAGCTACAAAACGTTTTGCGAATAATTTTTATTTTGTATACTTTTATTTTGTATACTATAGAGCGATGGTTAAACTCTTCGCTCTTGCAAGCAGGGCACTGCAGTGCCTTTACTTGGGGGTGTGAAAAATACACTATAGAGGCAGACGTACTCAGCGGAAGGTTGAAAGACAAAGTCGTTCCAATTATCAGATTCGGGCGAAAGAGATACTGCTAATAAACCAAGACAATAAGCAAGTGGGGGTCATGTCGCCGCGTGAGGCGATGAAACTGGCTGAAGAGGTTGGATTGGATTTAGTAGAGGTCTCTCCGAACGCTAAACCTCCCGTTTGTAAGATTATGGACTACGGGAAATACCAGTACGAGAAGAATAAACGTGCGCGCGAGGCTCGGAAGAAACAGTCTAAGGTTGTTTTGAAGGGAATGCAGTTCCGACCCGATACAGCGGAACACGACTACCAGTTCAAGAAACGGCATGTTGAGGATTTTCTGAAAAACGGTTGGAAGGTCCGGGCAACGGTGCGTTTCCGTGGGCGTGAGATGCTCCACACCGACCTTGGCAGGAATTTGCTTTCACGGCTCAAAGATGACCTTGAAGAAATCGCCGATGTCGAACAGCCTCCGCGAATGGAAACTCGCATTATGGCCATGACCCTCGCACCGAAATCTTCCTAATCTTTTGCTCAAGGACAACTCACAATTGTAGATGCAACCTTGAATAGATGCGGAATGCGCGTGTGACCTTCAGTCGAGACCTTACACTTTATCAAGGATATTTTTATGCCAAAAATCAAAACACATAAAGGTGCCGCCAAACGTTTCAAATTCACAGGTAAGGGTAAAATTCGCCGGAATCGCGCTTATGCTGGACATCTGTTCCTTTCAAAGTCAGCTAAACGCAAGCGTAGATTACGACAAGCAACTTTAGTCGATCCCAGCAATGAGAAACGTTTGAAACGCCTAATTCATCAATAGCGGTTCGTTAAGTGAATCTTGTGGAAAACTGTAGAAGAAGATTAGGAACCGCCATAGTGATTAATGAAGCACGAACCTCTAATTGTGAATAAGTGAACGCACGCGGAGGGTAAATTGCGGATTGCTAATAGTGAACCGCGACAGGAGTTTTAAATGGCACGAGTAAAAACAGGGAGTGTGCGACGCAAGCAGCGGAGGCGCATACTCAAGCATTCCAAAGGCTACCGAGGGGGCAGGAACAACCTGAAGCGAACCGCCATGGAGGCGGTCGAGAAGGGGTGGAACCACGCCTACGCCCATCGGCGTGCACGGAAACGCGATTTTAGACGACTTTGGATCACACGGATTAATGCCGCCGCAAGACTACATGGACTCAACTACAGTCGATTCATGCACGGTCTCAAAACCGCTGGTATTGAACTCGATCGGAAAGTCCTCGCTGACATCGCTGTGAATGATGCAGCGGGCTTTGGAAAACTTGCCGCCCTCGTAAAGGGTTAATGGATGCACTACTGAGGCATTTTACATTAAAATAAAAATCGATCCATTGAATGGCTGTGATGGGACACATGTAAGCGGTTGAACCTCTCAATCAGAGAGACTGCGTCATCGGCTGGAAACGTGGTTTTGAGAACAATTGCCGAATTTCATCCTGGAGCCCTTGAAAAAAATAATCAAGCGGGCAGATTTTGGGAATCTGTCAAGCGGGGTGGTACCGCGGAAGTAGATGCCTATCGCTTTCGTCCCCAGAAGGAACGAACCTTTATGGGACAAAGTGGTAGGCGTTTTTTATTAAGGCTATCGGCTCACAGCTCCTTGTGCTTTCAGTTTTCAGCTACAGATGCGTTTGTGGAATCAACAAATATTATACTACAGATGGCTATTGCCGGTTGATAGCCAAAAACAGAGAGAAGTATGAAAGTAGAATTAGAGGCGATAAAGACAGAAGCACTTCAGGCTTTAAAACGGATTGAAACGCTTAATGCACTTGAGTCACTCAGGATTGAGTATTTCGGGCGCAGGGGAAAATTGACCCATGTTATGAAGGGCATGGGTAAACTTTCAAAACGGGAACGCCCAGAGATCGGAAAACTCGCGAATGAGGTGCAAGCCACACTCATGGGAGCGTTTGGAGCCATAACAGAGAGGTTGGAGCATCGACAACAGGAACAGCAGCTCAACACAGAAGCTGTTGACATCACACTTCCCGGACGGAAGCCCGCTTATGGGAAAGCGCATCCCGTGATGCAGGTATTAGAACGGATCGAGGCGATTTTTTGCCAAATGGGATTTGAGGTGAGGACGGGGCCGGATGTGGAGACAGAATATTATAACTTTGATGCTTTGAATACCCCCCGAGATCACCCAGCGCGCGACTTACATGATACCTTTTACTTGACAGATGGACGTCTCCTCCGGACACACACATCGCCTGTACAGATCCGCGTGATGGAGGATAGGAAACCGCCGGTCCGAATTATTGTGCCCGGGAAATGTTATCGGGTAGATTACGACGTGTCACACACGCCGATGTTTCATCAAGTGGAGGGCCTTCTTGTCGATAGACGTGCCACTTTTAGCGAACTTAAAGGGATTTTGACCTCTTTTGCACGGCAGATGTTTGGCAACCGTACACAGATGCGTTTTCGTCCACATTTCTTTCCATTTACGGAGCCGAGTGCAGAGGTGGACATCTCCTGCACCGTTTGCCAAGGAAAAGGTTGTCGAAGTTGTGGGAACTCCGGATGGATCGAGATCCTTGGTGCTGGGGCTGTGGATCCAGATGTGTTTGAAGCAGTGAACTACGAACCTCATGAGGTTACGGGATTTGCCTTCGGTATGGGAGTAGAGCGGATTACGAATCTGATGTTCCGTGTCCCCGATATCCGTGCTTTTTATGAAAACGATCTCCGATTTTTGCGTCAGTTCTAATCGGAATTGACAATTAAGGGTTAACCGCTGAGTCTCGAAATGCCAATAGCCGGCAGCAGAAAAAAAATAAAAGTGGAAAAAGGACTTAATAGATGAACGTAACCTTAAATTGGCTCAAAACCTACATTGATTTTGAATTTTCTCCGCATGAACTTGCTGATCGGCTAACAATGTTAGGTGTTGAAGTCGAAGCTGTTAAACAACTTAATACTGGGTTAGACGGTGTAGTCGTCGGGAAAATCGGTGCCGTCGGACCGCATCCGAACGCCGACAATCTCGTTCTCTGTCAGGTTGATGTCGGCAAAGCAGAAGAACTTCAGATTGTCTGTGGTGCACCGAATGTTCGAGAGGGTATGCTTACACCTGTTGCTACAGTCGGTGCGACGCTGCCTATTGGTTTGACAATCAAACCTGCCCAGCTGCGAGGTGAAGTTTCACAGGGAATGCTCTGCTCCGAAAAAGAGTTAGGATTCTCTGAGGATGCCTCAGGTTTGATGGAGTTACCTATTGATATGTCCGTGGGTACATCTTTGATGGCGGCTTTAAGGCTAGACGATGTTATTTTTGAGCTTGAGGTTACACCGAATCGTCCAGATTGTCTGAGTCATATCGGTGTGGCTCGCGAGATCCGCGCAGAGACGGGAAATCCGGTGAAGATGCCTCAGGTCAGTTTGAAGGAGAACGAAGCTGATATCCGAGATCTCACCTCTGTAACGATTGATGCTCCCGATCTCTGTCCACGTTATGCCGCCCGTGTTATTCAAGGCGTTAAAGTCGGAAAATCGCCAATGTGGTTGCAACGGAGACTTGAATCTGTCGGGGTCGGCGTTGTTAACAACATTGTTGATGTCACAAACTTCGTCTTGATGGAATATGGACAGCCTCTGCATGCATTTGATTATCACAAACTTGCTGGCAACCGCATCGTTGTGCGACAAGCGACGGATGGTGAGCGGTTAACAACTCTTGACGAGACAGAGCGAAAACTGACTGCTGATATGCTCGTCATCGCCGATGCCGAAAAACCGGTCGCGCTAGCTGGAATTATGGGGGGGTACGATTCTGAGATCACAGAATCCACGTCTGATGTGTTGTTGGAAAGCGCCTACTTTAATCCCTCGAATATTCGCGCTACTGCAAAGGCGTTGCAGATGAATACGGAAGCCTCATACAGATTCGAACGCGGGGCGGATCCGGGAATGGTTCCCGTGGCACTCGATCGGGCAGCGCAACTCATCGCTGAATTAGCAGCCGGGACTGTCTGTAAAGGAGTCGTTGATGTCTATCCCGGGCAACAACCATTAACCAAAATTCAACTCCATCCAGATCGCGTCAATTTTGTATTGGGAACTGCGCTTGAAACTGCCGAGATGGAAGATATTTTGAATCGTCTCGGTTTTGAAGTGAAGACCTCCGGAGATACCTATCAGGTTATTGTACCCACATTCAGATCTGACATTACTCGTGAGATTGACCTCATCGAGGAAATCGCCCGGGTCTACGGTTATGATAATATTCCGACCACCTTACCGAAAGGCGATATTCCGGTGCCAGCACCTAACCCGAAGGCGGAAGTCTGTAGGCGCATCAAACATTTTTTGATCGCTGCCGGTATGATGGAAGCCGTGAACTATAGTTTTTGTGACCCGAACTGCTTTGAGAAGATCCGTTTAGCGGCAGACAGTCCACTGCGCGAGGCCTTGCAATTGCGAAATCCGTTAAGCCCAGAGATGTCCATACTCCGCACAACGCTTATACCAGGGTTGCTCGAAAACACGCAGCATAATCGGAATCACCAAATCAAGGCTATTGCCCTTTTTGAGATCGGAAACGTTTTTACTCGAGATAGCAATCAGAAAGAACCAGAACGGGTTGCAGGGGTTCTCGCCGGACAAGTGGGCGATGGAGTCTACGGGAATATGCATCGGGATCCGGATTTCTTTGACATCAAGGGGATCGTGGAGGGTATGATTGAGGCATGCGGTATTCCTGAATACACCTTGCAAAAAACCGGCATGCCAATTTTCCATCCTGGGCGCAACGCAGCGATGTTGTTAGGAGAAATACAGGTCGGCACCTTCGGAGAAGTGCATCCGAAGGTTCTCGAAAATTACGACCTACCTTATAAGGCGTATCTCTTTGAATTTGACCTTGAAGCATTGGTGAATGCTGCAGTGTTTGCCAAACGTTTTGAACCAATTTCCATCTATCCAAAGGTGGAACGCGACCTTGCTATTGTCGTGGATAAGGCAATACTGTCAGATAGACCTATAGATCTTATCTGCACAACTGGAGCGGAGTGGATAGAATCGGTGCGCTTGTTCGATGTTTACGAGGGGGAACAGGTTCCTGAAGGTAAAAAGAGTCTCGCTTACACTATCGTTTACCATTCTAGCACCCAGACGTTGACAGACAAGGCTGTGAATGTGCTACATGCCCGGGTTATTGAACGTCTCCATCAAGAATTAGGAGCGGAATTACGGATGTAGATGAACAGTTCCCGGCGGTCAAAAGTCGACAAGAGGAATATGATTCATTAAGCCCTTTTTCTAATTGCGGCAAACCAAAAGCCCAGCAACTATAGCTCTGAGGCCTCGATCAAATTTGAGCGACAAAAAAATACAGACTTTATTTTCAGCCGTGGCGCGGCACTATGATTTTCTCAACTCATTGTTGAGTCTCAGGCGCGACAGGAGTTGGCGTCGCGAAACAGTCAACGCAAGTAATGTCGAACCCACCAGTTGGGTGTTAGATGTCTGCACCGGCACGGGCGAACTTGCCCTTGCATACACCGATAAGATTTCGGCAGGCGGTTGTGTTATCGCTTCTGATTTCTGCTTTGAGATGTTGGTTATCGGTGATCAAAAAGTTGAGAGTGGAAGGTTGGAAGATAGAAAGATTGGGCACGCATCTCGCCTGCCTGCTGCTTTCCCTTTATCTCCTTCTGTCCCACGTTTTCTCGCAGCGGATACGCTTACCCTTCCGTTTTTAGACAATACCTTTGACGTTGTCTCTGTCGGCTTCGGGATTCGGAACGTCTCGAATTTAGAGTCCGGGATTCGAGAGATGACGCGCGTCGCTGTGCCCGGGGGTAGGGTTGTCACCTTGGAATTCACACAGCCTGTGAACCCGCTGTTTCGAGGCCTCTACTATTTCTATTTCACGAAGATCTTACCCTTTATCGGAAACCGCATCTCTGGAAATGAGGAGGATGCGTATGGGTATCTGCCCCGTTCTGTTATGAAGTTCCCGAATTGCGACGCTTTGAAAGCCGTTATGGAGCAGTGCGGTCTGACAGATGTAAAGTTCTATCGGAAGACGTTCGGCATTGTCGCAATCCATGTTGGAAAGAAACCTAGCGCTCTCTGAATCTGCGTCCGATTATTCGCGATTGGCTATTGGCTATTGTCGGTAATTTTCTTAAGTTGCTAACTGTTATCTGTCAAACGTTCCAAGTGGGCGACAACTGATTCGGATGTCCCTTCTAAACTATAACCGCCTTCTAGGGCAGAGACGACTCGTTCCTCAGCAAACTCAAGAATCAGGTCTGTCAATCTGGCGAAACCTGTTGCAGTGAGTTCGATGCCAGCGAGCGGGTCGAGGTAGTGTGCATCGAACCCGGCCGAGATTAACGTGAATTCGGGTGAGAAGTCTTGCAATGCGGGGATGAGCATGTCCGTGAAGACTGTGGCATACTCGTCATCTCCGCTTCCCGCGGGCATCGGCGCATTTAAAGTCGTGCTGCGGGCTCTGCCGCTACCGCGTTCGTAACTCGAACCTGTGCCGGGGTAGAGCGGTGATTGGTGGATAGAAAAGAAGAAGACAGACTCGTCTTCGTAGAAAATGTCTTGTGTGCCGTTACCGTGGTGGACATCCCAGTCGATAATCGCGACCTTCCCGACACCGTGTTCTCGTTGAAGGTAGCGTGCAGCAATGGCAATGTTGTTGAACAAGCAAAAACCCATGCTCCGATTTGATGTGGCGTGGTGTCCAGGTGGACGCACCATAGCGAAAGCGTTTTGAACGGTTCCGGCAGCGACCGCATCTGCCGCACACAGTACGCCGCCTGTTGAGAGCAACGCGACATCGTACGAGGCCTTCACGACAGTTGTATCGTAGGTGAGTGGAAGCTCTGATGCACAGTGTTGCGCGATGTGATTCGGATAGTTAGATTCGTGAACGTAGAGGAGCTGCGCCGGGCTTACCGGGGTTGGTTCAATGCGGTGTAGTTGTTCCCAAACGTCGCTCTGCTGAAGCGTTGAGAGGCTCACACTCAGCCGGTCAGGACGTTCAGGATGATTCGGACCCGTGTCGTGGTTGAGATAGTCTGGATGATAGACGAAGCCTGTTTTTTGTGTCATATATTTTCCCTTTCTGTCGGTATTGTTTAAATAATATATCGCGGAACGAGATAAATCAATTGAAAATATGCTGTGCTCATATTGTTACACGGACTCGGAATAACTAGTATCCTTTAATCAGATGAAAAAACAGGTGGGACAGGTTTTCACACCGATAAAATGGGCTGAGTGGCTCATCAGTAAATGGAACATCTTCAACGCATGGCTTGATGGTGCACACGTCTGCGATCCGACTGCGGGTCACGGAGCGTTTGCACTCGCAATGCTCTATATGGCTAAGCGAAAAGGAGTCCCTATTACCCCTAAACGCTTGACACGCCTAACGCTCATTGAGATAGTTCCCTCACACCTTGAGGATTTTAGAGAGAACGTCAAGCAGACGTTCGGTATAGAGTTTCCTACTTCTCAAATTTTCTGCCAAGACGTTATCACGGAAGCTCATGAGCGGAAATACGATATTCTCGTTGGGAATCCGCCGTGGGCGAACTTTGCCGATTTACCCTCGGCTTACAAACAACAGTTAAAGCCGTTTTTTGTCCAAGAAAGGCTTGTACCGGATAAACAGAAGCTGCTGCTCGGTTCCTCGCGGGTTGATATAGCAGCATTGGTGTTGAAGAGTGTTTTGGGGAAACTGCTGAAAAAGAACGGCACCGGATATTTTTATGTTCCGACCTCCCTCTTTTTTGGGGATGGGGCACATAGCGGTTTTAGAAATTATTGTGTGAGGAACTCACGGCGCACCACTAATCCGTATCGGGATTTTGCCGTAGACACTGTCTACGAATTTTCATCGACGCAAGTATTTGACGGGGTTGGAACCTCTTATTGCGGTGCAAGATTCAGAGTGGATACACAACAAAATTTCCCCGTCTCATATTTCAAAGAGGAGGCCGGAGGATGGGTGGAGCATAAGGCGATGCCCCTCAAAGATTCCACGGATCCCTGGCGGATTGTGCGGAATCCTAGCGAATTGAATATCAGTAGTGTATCACTTGAGATAGAATTGTTGCCAGAGCAGGCACCTCGGCAGGGCGTGAATACCTGTGGAGCAAGTAGGCTCTTTATTTTTGATCAAAAACCTTCGCATCTTCCAAGTGAGTTTCTCTACCCACTTGCGACGAAGGAATTGTGGCGGCAACAGGCAGCATCGCCCTGTAAGTGGGTCTTGCTGCCGTATCATCAAGAAACTGGAAAACCGCTCACATGGTATCAGATTGAAAAGTGGCCTGCCTTAAGGAATTATCTTCAAAGCGCACAAGATGTGCTACAATCACGAAAAGGGACAATGCTTCGGACTGCGCTGAAGCGAGGCGTTTGGTGGGCGTTGCTGGGTGTCGGGCTCTATGCTTTCGCGCCGTTCAAAGTCATTTGGGAGGCTTATGGGAAAGACCGGTTTGAGCCAATCGTGTTAGGTAGTGTAGCCGGGCAAGCGTGGCAGGGCAATTCAGCGATGCATGCCTTTATTCCGTGCTGGACTGTGCAAGACGCACAGCAGATTAAGACGGCACTTGAGAGACCAGAGATTCCACTCTTATTGCGACAACTCAACGGCGCAGGAAAATGTAATTGGGCACAACCGGGTAAGATTAAGAAAATTTTAAGGTTTCTCTCATAAACATGCCGCTGTTAGTTGGGCATAGGCCCGGGATTCAGATTTAGGTTACCATGTTTTTCTTGAATCTGTGGCTCATTTTTGATAAAATTGTTTATTAAGGCGAAGTTCGTAATTAGACTTTAAGTCCACCTATAGGTGAAAGTATTAAGGACGGAAATCCATGGCACTTCCAAAAATGACACGCATTCGGCAGGCGTTTGAGGCGCCTGTTCTCGCTAATCTTCCTGCAGCCATTCATGCGGAATTAGATCGGATCAACGCCTCTGCGATTGTTAACCCGGGCGAAACTGTTGCTGTCACTGCTGGCAGCCGCGGGGTCGCGAATGTCGCTGCGGCCGTCAAGGCGACTATTGATTATCTGAAAGCGCTCGGCGCGGATCCTTTCGTGGTTCCAGCGATGGGGAGCCACGGTGGGGCAACAGCAGAAGGACAGCGCGCAGTATTAGAGCATTACGGCATCACGGAAACGACTGTTGGTGCACCCGTGAAAGCGACGATGGATGTCGTCGAACTCGGCAAGACGGCGGACGGTTTGCCGGTTTACTTTGATCGATATGCTGCCGAAGCTGACCACGTTATCCCTCTCAATCGTATCAAAGCACACACGGACTTCAACGGTTCTATTGAGAGCGGTTTGATGAAGATGATGGTTATCGGGCTCGGTAAGCAGCACGGAGCCAATCTCTACCATCGTGCGTTTTTTCAATACGGTTTTGAACAGGTCATCACTGCAGTCGGCGGCTTCATCCTTGACAGCGGAAAAATCGCTTTCGGTCTGGGTCTAATTGAGAATGCCTACGAAGATACCGCTAAAGCAGTCGCTATGGCTGCCTCCCAGCTCCTTCAAACTGAACGAGAACTGCTCGTTGAGGCAAAAGCGTTAATGGGACGGTTACCCTTTGATGAACTTGACCTGCTCATCGTGGATTGGGTCGGGAAAAATATCAGCGGCACCGGGATGGACACGAACGTCATCGGGCGGATGATGCAGAACTTCGAACCTGAACCCGCGAAACCCGCGATTCTCCGTATATTTGCCCGAGACCTCACTGAAGAAAGTGACGGCAACGCCACCGGCATCGGACTCGCCGATTTTACAACCACGCGGCTCGTAGAGGCAATTGACCGACCCGCGACCTATATGAACGGAATCACTGCACTTGGACCGCAGAAATCGAAAATTCCGTTCTATTACGACACTGACCGGGAAGCAATGGAAGTTGCCCTCCATACCATCGGCCTGACGGAACCGGAGATGGCACGAGTCATTCGGATTGAAAGCACGCTGCGCTTGACAGAACTCGATATCTCTGAAGTGCTACTTGAAGATGCAAAACTGCATTCAAGGTTAAAGGTGAGCGGCAAGACAAAACCGTTCGCGTTTGATGCCACAGGGAATCTATTACCGTTTTAAAATTGGCTTTGGTGGACACCGGATAGCAAAATGTCTGAACACTGACAACTAGACCAGATAGGAAGCTCGCCAGCGGCTGGGCTAAGAAATGCGGAAATTCAGAATCATTTTGGAGATGATTAAATTTGAACATACCGTTTTTGCGCTTCCGTTTGCAGTGATGAGCGCGTTTATTGCTGCAGATGGGCTGCCTTCCTTGCAGAAGTCTGGCTGGATTCTTGTGGCAATGGTCGGGGCACGCAGCTGCGCCATGGCCTTCAATCGGCTGGCGGATGCCAAATTTGATGGGATGAATCCGCGCACGGCTACGCGCGCCATTCCTGCCGGTTTAATCTCAAAGGGGGCGGTATGGGTTTTCACAAGTGTCTCTGCTGGATTGCTGGTTTTCGCAGCATGGCGGTTGAATCCGCTCGCTTTCGCGTTGTCACCGGTCGCGCTCGCTGTGATTATAGGCTATTCTTATGCCAAACGTTTCACCGCCCTCTCTCACTTCTGGTTAGGACTTGCTCTCTCTATCTCACCTGTCGGTGCTTGGATTGCAATACGGGGGAATTTTGCGTTACCGCCTATTGTTCTCTGTTTTGTAGTGCTGCTCTGGACAGCCGGTTTTGACATCATCTACGCGTGTCAAGATGTCGGTTTTGACAGGCAGCACGGTTTACACTCTATCCCCGCTAAACTGGGCATCCGATGGGCGTTGTGGTTATCCGCCGGTCTACATGTTATTGCAGTGTTGCTTCTCCTCAGCATTCCGAGCCTGGTTGGATTGGGAGCCTTTTACTACATCGGTGTAGGGCTTGTTGTATTAATCTTTATCTATGAACACGCTATCGTCAAACCGACTGATCTATCGCGCGTCAATCTCGCTTTTTTTACATTGAACGGCATGATTAGTCTTATTTTAATGGTGCTTTCCATCGCCGATATTTTATATTTTTAGGGATGCTGTTGTCAAGAGGCACCTACAGTCAGCTCGGATTTCTGTGTGCCTCTTTCAGTAGACAGTAGAATGTTCAGGTGTCAGGGTAGACGTATCGCAAAGATCCGGACTAGGGTTCTTACGGTTTTAAAATGTCGTCCTTATAGGACCTCCATCACAGAATATTTAACAATCTGATAGATTACCATTCACACATTTTGGGATCGGCGTTGGCAATTGAAACGCCGTCCGGGAGCACATAGGTAAAAAATGCAACTCTCGCTTTCCGTGCGCGTTGCGGAAACCGCCTCGAAAAGAGATGCCACGCACAGTTTTGCACAGCTCACTGAATTAGCTGGGGGACTGGGCTATGAGGCGGTCTGCATGCGTGCCTCACAAGTTGGTGTCCATTCGCCTTTAGATCAGATTACTGCTGCACGGAAGCAGGCAGCGTCGCTCAACCTGAAGGTCTCTATGGTCACCGGTGATTTTCCGGTACCTCTGAATAACGATCGGGGCCCCGATGGACTCCGCAATATAACTCCTTATCTCGATTTAGCGGGGCTCCTTAACGCAGATCTCATCCGTATTGCGATGAAGGTTGAGGAAGACATCGCGTGGGCGCAGCACGCCGCTGACGAAGCTGCTGAGCGCGGCATTCGGCTTGCACATCAATCACATACGCTGAGCCTGTTTGAGACAGTGGAGGGATCTGTTGATGTATTAAAACGTGTGGATAGAAAAAACTTCGGAATTATATACGAGCCTGCCAACCTTGACTTGTGCGGGCAGGATTACGGGGTTGAAACCCTCAAACGGTTCTCGCCTTATCTTTTCAACGTCTATCTCCAGAACCATATCCGCCGCCCGAGTGGAAAGACGCGACTCCTGACGTGGGTTCAAGGGGAGGTTCCACACGATCCGATCCGTCTACAAGACGAAGGAGGCATTGATTTTCCGTCGGTTTTTCAAGGGTTGAAAACGATAGGTTACGACGGCTATGTGACGGTGCATCAAGCGTTCCGCGAGATCATGGAACCTGAAGACGCAGCAGAGCAGAGCTATATCTATTTGAAACCTTTTTGTGGATAACGCGTGGAGATGGCAATGCTGCTGATAAAATGTCTCTTGTAATCTGCTTTTTTGAGATGATAGGGGCTCGGAGCAAAGAAGTGGAGGACTCGGCGTATGCGTGACGGGTTCGAGAATAAGCGGAGAGCGAGAACCCGGTAACGCGATTTTAAACTTGCATTTTAGCGAAAGATTGAGTATCCTTTGCAGGAAAGAGATAATCTTGCTCCGCACTCGTCGTATCTTGCGGTAGAAGTGAGATAAAAAATATTGAGGGCATCTATATGGTACCTACGCTCTCCATCGTGATCCCGATTTTCAACGAAGTTGTGAGTTTGCGGAAACTCCTCCAACAGATCGCCGCCGTTGAAATCGGTATGAAAAAGGAATTGATTCTCGTTGATGATTTTTCAACAGATGGTACGCGGACGATATTAAGGGAAATTGAGGCAATACAAGAAGATCCAGGCCAGTTGCGTAAGTACATCTCGACACCGCAGTCTCTGAACGACGAGGCTCTCCGTGATACGGAGGCGTTACAACCCGAAAGTTTTCCGGAAACCGCGTCTGAAATTTCTGCAAGGGTTTTCTACCACGATGCGAATAAGGGCAAAGGGGCAACCCTCCGCACCGGGTTCCAATATATCACTGGTGAGATTACCCTTATCCAAGATGCTGATCTTGAGTATGATCCAAAGGATTATCCGAAATTGATTCGGCCTATTCTGGATGACGAGGCCGATGTTGTCTACGGTTCGCGGTTTATGAAAGGTAGACAGACCGGGCTACTGCGCAGCTATCTCGCTAATCAATTTCTCACAACCCTTGCAAACATCGTCAACGGCACAAAACTCACTGATATGGAAACCTGTTATAAAGTGATTCGGACATCTATTCTAAAGAAGATTTCACTCTATTCGGATAGGTTCGGTTTTGAGCCTGAAATTACGGCGAAGCTTGCTAGGCGGAAATGTCGGATTGTTGAAGTCTCTATCACTTACCGCGGTAGAGACTATCACGAAGGGAAAACCATCGGTTGGAAGGACGGTGTTGCGGCTATCTTCCATATTTTCCGATTCCGCTTCTTTCCATAGCAGGCGACACCTAAGTTCTGAAAATATGCAAAACTTGCAGGATTTGCTTAAAGAGGTCGATGCGATTCTGGATTCGACGGATCCGCCGGAATCACCGGCTACTTTTGCGACAGAAACCGGGCAACTTCCGACAGATCGGCTTCTGGAAGGACTTCAGGACTACTTCGGCTATACGTCTTTTCGGAAAGGTCAACGCGAGATTATTGAAGCGATTTTAGGGGGCGAGAATGTGTTCGCTGTGTTCCCGACAGGACACGGAAAATCGCTGTGCTACCAATTGCCTGCAATGATGCTTGAGGGTATAACTGTCGTGATTTCACCGCTCATCTCGTTGATGAAGGACCAGGTAGACGGGTTACGGGATCACGGCATCGATGCGGTGTCGCTAATAAACAGCGCCTTGACGTGGGAAGAATATCAAGCCGAATTGGCACGAATGAGGCGCGATGAAGTAAAGCTTCTCTACATTTCCCCGGAGCGTCTCCGAAGCCAGCGGTTTTTGGAGCTTCTCAACGCATTTCCCATTTCACTATTCGTTGTCGATGAGGCACATTGCATTTCACAGTGGGGACACGATTTCCGTCCAGCATATCTATCGCTGCCGGATACGATTGACGTTCTCCAGCCGCGTGTTGTTGCACTTTTCACTGCCACAGCCCCGCCAGAGATTCAAGCCGATATTCTCAGTGTACTCAAAATACCGACACCGCGCATCCTGATACAAGGGATTGACCGGCCGAATTTAAAGCTGTGGGTTCAACTCAGCGAAGACGACGATGAAAAGTATCAACACCTCGAAAGCTTCTTAATTAACCCGACCCCGCATTCATTAACAGCAGGTATTGGAGACTTGCACGCCTCTCCTAGAAAGGGGATTGTCTACGCCGGGCGCCGCCGCGAAACCGAAGAGATCGCCTATTTCCTTCAGAAACGCGGATTCCGAGCGGACTTCTATCACGCCGGGCTGGAGAGACACGAGCGGAGTCGTGTACAAGAAGCGTTTTTCGATGACAGCAGAAATGGGCTAGACATCGTCGTCGCTACCAACGCCTTCGGCATGGGGATTGACAAGCCGAACATCCGATACATTGTGCACTGGACCCTTACAGGGACCCTGGAAGAATATTGCCAAGAGATCGGGCGGGCGGGCAGAGACGGCGAGGATTCGCTCTGTCTCCTGCTTTTCTGCCACGATGACCGCGGATTGCATGAATGGTTTATCAAGGAAAACACCCCGGATACACCGTTCTTACTGAAGCTCATGAAGATTATTGAAGATTTCAGAGGGAGCGGGCGCTACCGCGCTATCGCTAACGAAGAATTAGAATGGATGAGTGAGACGAAAGGGACAAAAATCTACGTCTGTCTCAGCCATCTCGAAAAATTGGGGTTTTTGAAGCGGTGGTATAACGTCCCCTCTCAGTTCTCTGTGAGATTCCATAGAGCTGCGATTGATCAGATGGAACCTGCAGATGCCGAGCTGCAACCGCTGCTTCGATTCATAAGAGAAAACAGCACTAGAACTATTTTGGAATTATCTGAAACAACCGGGCTAAATCCAAAGGCCGTAATGGAGCAACTGGCAGAATTGCAAAGCAGCGGTTACATTCAATACTGGGGACAAGAGGACTTACTGCTCATTGAGCTGCTTCAAGACAGTGAGCTGCTTAGCACGTTGACGGACGATCAAATCGGTTTGGACGACTATGTCCGTCAAAAACAGAGTCAAATTGATCAGACCATCGTTTATGCGTTGGAAACGACTTGCCGTTCGCGCGTGATCCGTAGGCACTTCGGTGAAGATGTTGATGAAGGTTACCGGTGTGGCACGTGTGATCTATGCCAGAAGGGTCTTGAATAATGCAATAGGGTTAAAAAACAACGGTGGGGGGACACTTAAATGTCCCCCCACCGTTCGGTTGATTTTAGGTTAGTTTGTCTCTGTGTAATGGTTGTGTCTGCTATTTGTCAGACGATTTGAGCTCCCCCCATCGGGTTGTGAGCTTACCATTCGCAGAGACATCGCCCCGCAGGTGCGTCGTCCGGAGGGTTGTGCGCACGCCATCCATAGCGACATCTTGTATCTGGTAGTAATAGACCACGTTGGGTTTCGCGGTGGTATCTGTGTAGGTATAGACGTGCTTCTCGGATGTTGTGCCGTGTCCTGCGATCAGTCCTTTTGTGTTAATCACTTGGAACTCGCCGTTTTTGCTATCGCTGCGCAGGATGTTGAATCCTGCGTTGTTGAGTTCGGCCTGCGTTATCCAAGTAATCTCGACGTGTCCTGTTGCGGTGTTGCGCACTGGGCGGAAGCTGGAGAGCGAGACGGGTAGGGGTCCGCCGAGGCGGTAGCCGGGAGTGCTGATATCGTCTCGGTGTCCGTAGTAGGTCCCCAATCCACTGACCTGCTTAGGCTGCGTCCAAGCGTCTTCCATTAGTCCGTCTTTAGCGTCATGGGGTCCAGCGCCCATAGTCCTCTTGTTTGCTGTATTGAAGAGATCGCCATAAATTCTGACGATAGACTTTCGGGTGTCGCCGGAGGCGGGGAGGTCCCATTCGTGTATGCGCATAGTACCGTCTATTTTAAAGTTGCCGGCTGTGTCCATAACTGTCATCTCTGTCCGACCGCCTTTGTTGGATTTTGCGCGGAGTTCGAGATGGAATCCAGTGGGACTCAACAAGCGCTGCTCGCGCGTGGTCAACCCGAGTTTGCTCCGGTGTTTTGCTTGTAGGTTGTAGACGTGGTTTTCAGCTACATCGTTCGATCCGCTGCTTGACACTAGCAGTAATGTCTGATTCGGTAGGATATACGTGCCTGCCTCAAACGTGAACTTGGCATTTACATAGGATTGGGTTTGTGTGTTCTCGTTGCGGATTTCAAATTCCCAGCCCTCAAGATTCACGGTTTCCATCATAGAGCTGTTGTAGAGTTCTATCCACTGGATCAAGTTCTGGCGCGGTCCTGCGTCATACATAATCTCGCTGATGGTGACTGTTCCGTCGAAGGCGTAGTCATCGTCAGTTGATGCGGTGTCTCTATCGTCAGTGATCGTGCCGATAGCTGTGTTTGGGTATCCTGGTGTGCCAGGGGAGACCATTGTATCAAGGGTTCTATCTTTGCCGCGATCGTAGCCGGTGCCCATGAACTTGAACGACTGCCAATCGTCTTTGTGAAGACGGTTTGCGCGAGACTTCGCGACATACATGCCCTTCGTGTTCAGCTGGGCCCCCCGGCCGAACGACATGTTCGTAGAGGCGAAGGTGTTCATACCGCCGAAGTCGTTATCATCAACGTCTCCCGGCTTCGCCCACGCGATGAAGGGCCAGACATCTGTGTTGAACTTCTTATCTTCTGTGCGCTTGAAGAACCCGTTGCCTGCGTAGTCTTTGAGGTTCGTCGCTTTTCCAACGTCGTCTGCATGATCGCGTGTGCGTAGCAGGATCAGGAACTTGCCTTTGGCGGGGAGGTTTAGATCTTTAGCGACGGCGTACTTGTGTGTGGCGCCCTTTTTAGTGTGGGTTTGGGCTGCGAGGTCGGCAACGTTTACGCCTCCTGCGAGTGCGATGCTTTTCCCGGGGTCTCTGTTATAGATAACGAGGTAGTCGCCGGGCATCATCTGATATTCGGGCAGTACGGCGAGTTTTGTGTCGGTGAAGTTGGCGTCGCCTGATTCGTGATAGCCGCTGCCGTCAGTCTTCATTTTCCCCATCGCCAAGCTGAGCGTATAGTTCTTGACATTGACAGCGGGGTCCGATGCGTTGTCGCTATTGTAGAAGAGCTCTATCCAGTCCAAGTTTTCATCGGAGGTGTCGTTGCGCACCTCGTTGATGATGATGCCTTTATCGGAGAAGGAGGCGGGAGTCGTTTCAAACCGAACTACGTTCGGACCACTCGGGCCCACTTCAACATGCCCCGGAGTCCCTATGTAACCACCTACCATGTTAACTTTGTTTTTAGTTGTTTCCCAGGAGCTTGCTTCTTCGCCGTCACCGAGCCCCTTCAGTTTTCCGTTTTCGACTTTATACGCTTTACCTGTGTCATCCACTTCGATCTTCCGATACATGGAGACCAAGTCCATAGCAGGGATGCCGAGATCATCGTTTTCGCTGGCTCCATTTTCACCTTTCAGTTCCCACCTTTGGTTAAAACTATTGAGTGTTGAGACACGGTCCAAAACGACAAACTTGCGGTTACTGATGTTCGCGTCATCATTCTCACCAACCATATACGTTTCACCCGCAGCAGGGTAGGTGGTATCCTTATTCCAGTCCCAAGCGTAAAAGATCCAATCGTGTTCTTTCAAACCGTTGTTATAGATTTCAATCCATTGTGCGGTTGTTCTGGCCGGGTCGTCTTTCGCCCACATGATTTCTGTGATAACGACCTTGTGTTTTGCTTTCATCAGATCTTCTGCTGATGGATTGACTTTTAGGCTCTGCTTTGTATAATCGCCAGTTGTAAGTTCAGTTCCTTCCGGGATTCTCTGTGAAATAATGAACGAGCCGCCTTGCCTGAAGAGATCCCACAGATCCGGGAAATCGGCTATCGTCCGCCCGTTTACGGGGCCGGCAATATTTCTAGGGTCGTCTGCGCCTAAGTTAATGCCTGTCAATATACCATTTTCCCTTGTCGAGGGGACTAGAACAAAGTGGGCTTTGTCCACTTTCAATTTATCCCAGTTGTCAGCAACGTCCTGGGCGTGTGCGGTTGCGCCGGTAAACAGCAGTCCTAATACTCCGAATACTACGAAAATTCTAATTTTATTTGATAACATTACGTTCGTTCTCCTCTGTTGAAGATGCGCAGACTGCGAGTCTATGCTGCGAGTCTCTTGCACATCTGTTGTTACAAAGTTAAACATAGACAAATGAGTGCCGGTCGCAGAGATTGCGGGTCCATACACTGCTTTTCTACTTACACATTTATGCTGAGGGAGATCCTCATACACGGGCTATTAAGTGTTTCTGATACACGAGAAACTAACAGCGTCTGCTAAAAGTCTCTGTGGAAGTGAAGATGCACAGACTGCGAGTCTATGCTAGGAGTCTCTTGCACAACTGAACAGGTTGTGATGCAACAGAGCGCTCTCAATCTTTATTTTAGTCTCACGTTACGATATTATAACGTAAAAAGTCTGCAAAGAACAACAAAACCTATCTAGATTATACCTTAAGTTGTTAGGTATGTCAAATATTTTTTACTAAAGGAGTGGGGTATCGCTATTTGGCACTCAACTTTTTGGGTGTTTGTATAAGCGAGTTGCTTTGGTATCTCTATTTAGGTTGCGGGATATATTGGTGTGTGTTAGGTTGTATCTAGAGGTAGGTTCTGTGTTAAGTAGAAAAGCAACTTGACATATCGTCTGATTTTCTATAAAAAGGGTGAGTTTTATAATTGTTGGGCATATCTTTCTCACGTCATAAGACAAGGAGGGTGCATGATACGTTTAAATGAGATCAGGCACGAGAATGGCTTAACGGTGGGGGGACACTTAAATGTCCCCCCACCGTTAAGGTTGTCTCTGTGTAATGGTTGTGTCTGCTATTTGTTAGACGATTTGAGCTCCCCCCATCGGGTTGTGAGCTTACTATTCGCAGAGACGTTCCCGCGCAGGTGCGTCGTCCTGAGCGTTGTGCGCACGCCATTCATAGCGACGTCTTGTATCTGATAGTAATAGACGACGTTGGGTTTCGCGGTGGTATCTGTGTAGGTATAGACGTGCTTCTCGGATGTTGTGCCGTGTCCTGCGATCAGTCCTTTTGTGTTAATCACTTGGAACTCGCCGTTTTTGTTTTCGCTGCGCAGGATGTTGAATCCTGCGTTGTTGAGTTCGGCCTGCGTTATCCAAGTAATCTCGACGTGTCCTGTTGCGGTGTTGCGCACTGGGCGGAAGCTGGAGAGCGAGACGGGTAGGGGTCCGCCGAGGCGGTAGCCGGGAGTGCTGATATCGTCTCGGTGTCCGTAGTAGGTCACGGATGCGCCGACCTGCTTAGACTGCATCCAGGCGTTTTCCATTAGTCCGTCTTTAGCGTCATGGGGTCCAGCGCCCATTGCCTTCTTGCTTGCTTCGTTGAAGATAGCGCCATAGGTTCTGATGATAGACTTTCGGCTGTCGCCGGATGCGGGCAGTTCCCATTCGTGTGTTTGCACTGCGCCGTCTATTTTAAGGTTGCCGGCGGTGTCTATAACCGTCATTTCTGTCCGCCCGTCTTCGTTAGATTTTGCGCGGAGTTCGAGATGGAATCCAGTGGGACTCAACAAGCGCTGCTCGCGCGGGGTCAGCCCTAGGTCGTTGCGGTGTTTTGCTTGTAGGTTGTAGACGTGGTTTTCAGCTACATCATTCGATCCGCTGTTTGAAACCAGCAGTAATGTCTGATTCGGTAGGATATACGTGCCTGCCTCAAACGTGAACTTGGCATTTACATAGGATTGTGTCTGTGTGTTCTCGTTGCGGATCTCAAATTCCCAGCCCTCAAGGTTCACGGTCTGCATCATAGAGCTGTTGTAGAGTTCTATCCACTGGATCAAGTTCTGGCGCGGTCCTGCGTCATACATAATCTCGCTGATGGTGACTGTTCCGTCGAAGACGTAATCGTCATCAGTTGATGCGGTGTCTCTATCGTCACTGATCGTGTTAACAGCTACGTTGGGGTATCCTGGTGTACCAGGGGATGTCATTGTGTCAACGTTTCTGTCGTGTCCGCGATCGTAGCCTGTGCCGCTGAACCCGAACGACTGCCAATCGTTTTTGTGAACGCGGTTCGCCTGCGACTTCGCGACATACATGCCCTTCGTGTTCAGCTGGACCCCCCGGCCGAACGACATGTTTTGAGAGGCGAAGGTGTTCATACCGCCGAAGTCGTTATCATCAAGGTCTCCCGGCTTCGTCCACGCGATGAAGGGCCAGACCTCCGTATTGAACTTCTTATCTTCCATGCGCTTGAAGAACCCGTTGCCTGCGTAGTCTTTGATATTTGTTGGCTTGCCGACGTCGTCTGCATGATCGCGTGTGCGTAGCAGGATCAGGAACTTGCCTTTGGCGGGGAGGTTTAGATCTTTAATGACGGCGTACTTGTGTGTGGCGCCCTTTTTGGTGTCGGTTTGGGTTGCGGGGTCGGCAACGTTTATGCCTCCTGCGAGTGCGACGCTTTTCCCGGGGTCTCGGTTATAGATAACGAGGTAGTCGCCTGGCATCATCTGATGTTCGGGCAGTACGGCGAGTTTTGTGTCGGTGAAGTTGGCGTCGCCTGATTCGTGATAGCCGCTGCCGTCAGTCTTCATTTTCCCCATCGCCAAGCTGAGCGTATAGTTCTTGACATTGACAGCGGGGTCCGATGCGTTGTCGCTATTGTAGAAGAGCTCTATCCAGTCCAAGTTTTCATCGGAGGTGTCGTTGCGCACCTCGTTGATGATGATGCCTTTATCGGAGAAGGAGGCGGGAGTCGTTTGAAACTGGACTATATTCGGACCGCTCGTACTAACCGGAACGTGCCCCGGGGTCCCCCAGTAATAACCACTGAGGTTAATCCGGCCTCCGCTTCTGGGTCCCTCAACGTTAGAGGCTTCCCAGGAGCTTGCTTCTTCGCCGTCGCCGAGACCGACTAGTTTTCCATCTTTGTCGCGTTTAAACTTTTTCCCTGTGTCATCCACCTCGATTTTCCGATACATGGAGACCATATACTCGCGAGGTGCCCCGGTATCCTCGTTTCCGTCGGTATCGCCATTTGTGCCTTTTAGCTCCCACTTCCGGTTCCAACGATCCAAGAGTGAGACACGATCCAAAACGACATAATCGTCCCCGCCCGTACCCTTAAACTTCCCGCCCGCGGCAGGGTAAGTCCGATTCTTATCTATATCGGTATAGAAATAGAGCCAATCGTCGGGCCTCAAACCGTTGTTATAGAGTTCAACCCATTGTGCGGTTGTTCTGGCCGGGTCGTCTTGCCCCCACATGATCTCTGTGATAACGACCTTGTGTTTCGCTTTCATCAGATCCTCTGCTGATGGATCAACTTTTATGCTCTGCTTTGGATAACTTGCAAGGTTAGTTCCTGTCACGATGCGCTGTGCAAGTATGATCGAGCCGCCGCTCTCCAAGGTAGTCTTGAAGTCAGGTAAGTTCGCCCACCCTCTCCCTTTTACGCCGATGCTTATACCGTTATTAAGGTCGGTTCCATCAGCGCTTTTTGCGATTATATAGAAGCCTCCTTCTGACAAGTCGTGGGTTTTTGGGTCGTCTGCTTTGTACCATGGATGTGTAGCGGTGATTTGCGTTTTCTTAAATTCACTCCAGTTGCTCTGCCAGCTAAGCTGGGCGTGTGCGGTTGCGCCGGTGAACAGCAGTCCTAATACTCCGAATACTACGAAAATTCTAATTTTATTTGATAACATCACGTTCGTTCTCCTCTGTTGAAGATGCGCAGACTGCGAGTCTATGCTACGCGTCTCTTGCACATCTGTTGTTACAAAGTTAAACATAGACAAATGAGTGCTGGTCGCAGAGATTGCGGGTCCATACACTGCTTTTCTATTTACACATTTATGCTGAGGGAGATCCTCATACACGGGCTATTAAGTGTTTCTGATACACGAGAAACTAACAGCGTCTGCTAAAAGTCTCTGTGGAAGTGAAGATGCACAGACTGCGAGTCTATGCTGTGAGTCTCTTGCACAACTGAACAGGTTGTGATGCAACAGAGCGCTCTCAATCTTTATTTTAGTCTCACGTTACGATATTATAACGTAAAAAGTCTGCAAAGAACAACAAAACCTATCTAGATTATACCTTAAGTTGTTAGGTATGTCAAATATTTTTTACTAAAGGAGTGGGGTATCGCTATTTGGCACTCAACTTTTTGGGTGTTTGTATAAGCGAGTTGCTTTGGTATCTCTATTTAGGTTGCGGGATATATTGGTGTGTGTTAGGTTGTATCTAGAGGTAGGTTTTGTGTTAAGTAGAAAAGCAACTTGACATATCGTCTGATTTTCTATAAAATAGGGTGAGTTTTATAATTGTTGGGCATATCTTTCTCACGTCATAAGACAAGGAGGGTGCATGATACGTTTAAATGAGATCAGGCACGAGAATGGCCTCGATACAATGGACGCGATGGGTGCTGAATGTATCGATCTGGTGGTAACCTCGCCTCCGTACGATGAAATGCGTGAGTATGAAGGTTACGAGTTGGAAGGTTTTGAACGGATTGCCACTGCACTGTATAAAGTCGTTAAGGTTGGCGGTGTGATTGTGTGGGTGATTGGCGACCAAACGGTAAAAGGGAACGAATCGGGTACTTCATTCCGTCAAGCGCTCTATTTCAAGGAGATCGGTTTTAATTTATTTGATACTATGATCTACTTGAAACCGCCTAGAGGGGCGTGTGGGGATAATCGCACGTATTGGCAGTCTTTTGAATATATGTTTGTTTTCAGCAAAGGACGGCCGAAAACGATCAATCTCATTAGAGATAGAAAAAACAAGGAGGCTCGCAAAGGGGATAGGGGCACAAAACGTTTGCCGGATGGAACGTTGTCCAAGCAGAGTCGCAAGGGCTACACAGCGTATGGTAGGCGAACTAATGTGTGGCAGTATATGATCGGCAACGGGCATTCGGCGACGGATAAAATAGCATATGGGCATCCTGCGATATTTCCTGAACGGTTGGCGGAAGATCATATCCGTTCGTGGAGCGATGCGGGAGATGTGGTGTATGATCCGTTTCTCGGTAGTGGGACTGTGGCGCTTATGGCGGCGTTGAATGGTAGACATTACATCGGTTCTGAGATTAACAAGACATACTGTGAAATTGCGGTAGAGAGGCTTCAGAGGTATGGCGGTGCTAAGCATCGACTTTGACAAAGGCACTCTGGTGTTACAAAACGTTCCGGAGGCGCTTCAGGCGCTCTTGCCGGATCTGCGTTGGGACGATCGGACGCTTACCTTCCGTGCGCCGGCGTATCGCTATCGGCGCATCGTTTCCGAGTTGCGCGCGCACGATTTGCCCTATCAAGACACAGCACGGCAATTCGGCGTTGAACGTTTCACGTTCCAACAAGAGCTGTCACCGTACACTTATCAGCGTGATGCAATTGATGCATGGCATGCCAACGGCAAACGGGGTGTGATAAGTCTTCCGACGGGTGCGGGGAAAACCTTCATCGCCCTTCTGCTCATTGCGGAGATCCAACGGCCTACTCTTGTGCATGTGCCGACAATTGATTTAATGAATCAATGGTACAGTGTGCTAAAAGACTCCTTTGGAGAAGAGGTGGGGCTTTACGGCGGCGGGTATCACGAATTGCGGCATCTCACTGTCACGACCTACCCATCTGCTGTTGTGCATGTGCCTTACTATGGGCATCGGTTTGGGTTCGCTATTTTCGATGAATGTCATCATCTGCCGGGTGAACAGTATCAGTACGCTGCGATCAGCAGTATTGCGCCGTTTCGGTTGGGGTTGACAGCGACGCCTGAGCGCGTTGATGGGAGAGAGCGTCGACTCTATGCGCTTGTTGGCGAGTGTTGCTATGAGGCGCAGGTGCAGGAACTTTCTGGGAAGACACTTTCTGAGTACCGCGTTGTGACCATAGCGGTTGAAATGGGAGACATGGAACGCGTGCAGTATGAAAAGTCCCGTCGCGTGTATTTAAACTTTCTCAAGCAGTCGAACATCAATATGGGCAATCCAGGTGGGTGGCGGCTGTTTCTCTGGAAGTCCTCACAAACGGATGCGGGTCGCGCGGCTTTCAAGGCGTATCTCAGACAGAAGCGTCTCAGTTTTGCGTCTACTATGAAGCAGGAATGGGTGTGGAAGCTGATTCAGCGGCATCGGGGCGATCGGGTTCTGATTTTTACGCAAGATAACGATACCGCCTACCAGCTCGGTACCCGTTTCTTTCTGCCGGTGCTGACGCATCAGACGAAGCTGAAGGAGCGGCATGCTTTTTTGAATGGATTTCGAGACGGCACCTATTCCATTTTGGTTACTTCAAAGGTTCTCAACGAAGGCGTGGATGTGCCGGAGGCGAATGTCGCTATTATTGTTTCGGGGAGCGGCAGTGTGCGGGAGCATGTGCAGCGGTTGGGCCGCATTCTCCGTAAACGTGAGGGCAAGCAGGCGGTGCTGTATGAGCTGATCTCCAAGCGAACCGGTGAACACTTCGTCAACAAAAGACGAAGACAGCACCACGCCTATCGGGCGTAGTTCGGCCAGTATCTTGGCTGCCTAATTACAAGATTCTAATGCTCACTAAAGCTCTGCTTCGGTATAACATTAAGAACGGGCGAATTCTACCACAGTTTGTGAATCCGGCGGATGAGCAGCTGTTAGCGGTTGCTGGACGGTTAATCGATGTTTTTGAAGACTCGCCGGACACCGCACGTGCGACCCTTGTGGAGAGCAGCAAGCGCATTATCGACGGTGCCTCGGGGCCGGCGATAGTCGCGCGCGGGCTCGAAAAGCTCTTGTTGGACCGGACGGTGTTTGATACTGCGCCGAACGAAGAGCTCATCGCCTTCCGGCGGAAACTTTTCACCGAGACGAGTAGCCTGCTTTCACAGGAGCGGTTTCAGGATTATAGGGCCTATCAGCGGAGAGTGTTTCAGATGACGGGGGATGCGTTCCTGCCGGAGATGGCGGCTACGGTGGAGCGGGATCTCGCGGCCAAGCTCTACGCGGATTTACCGAGTCGCCAGCCCGTACTCGCTTTCAGGACGCTTTCGCCCGAGCGCCTGCTGCATCGCTATAACGCTGCGCAAGTGCAAGGGTTGCTCCTCCATTGTAACGGTATGCTCTTAAAACTGACTGCTTCCATGACAGCGGAGCTGCGTCAACTCTTCAAATACCTTAGATTCAACCAATTGCTATCTACTATTCAGAAAGAGGGCGAGTTGTATCAAATTACCGTAGATGGCCCGCTCAATCTGTTTTACAAAACGAAGCGGTACGGCATGAACTTGGCGAATTTTTTTCTTGCAGTGCTCCATCAACCTAAATGGGAGCTGGCTGCAGATATCCAGTTTCGGAATAGACGGGGTGCCCGGTTGTTGCTCGATGAGTCGTGTGGTATCAGACCGACATCACAACAGTTTCTCGCCTATATTCCGGAAGAGATTCAACTGTTTCAGGCGATGCTCGGCAATAAGACAGATGAGTGGCAGATCCGCCCCGGCAGTCAATTCCTCCCGTTAGTAGGGGATTTTTACTGTTTTCCGGACTACCAACTTTTTCATAAGAGCGGTGTGGAGACGGCTATTGAACTATTTCATCCGTGGCATCAAGGGCATCTCGTTGCTAGGCTGAATACGCTCGCTGCTCAGACGGAGGTGCCTCTGATTCTCGGGGTTTCAAGGGTATTAGCGAAGAAAACGTTGATTGCGGAGGCACTCGCCGCATCTCCCTATTTTTCCAAGTTCGGTTTCACGTTTCGGGAGGTTCCGACTATGCGGGCCTTGCTTCCTATTTTGAATTCGCTTGTGTAGTTGGTCGAAAGAGGGTGTGTGAGCGGCGTTGCAGATGCACAGACTCACAGTCTATGCTAGAAGCATCGAACAATAGGCATTTCCTTTAAGATCTGAGGTATTTCGGAAAAGTGTGGATACCTTGATTTCAATCTGAATTTCTGCTAAAATGTAATACAGAGATGGAGGGAAACCCATGATTTTTTTAGACAAGTCGCGTGCCATTGCGCTCTTGTTAGTATCGGGGTTGATAGTTTGGCTAATGGCGTGCGGTCCGAGACCTATTCCTTATTCACAGCGTACAGCTGTTGAACCCAGTGAAGTCGCTGTAGCCCATTATAATTGGGGTATGGCATACGCTGAGCAAGGCAATTTCGGGCAGGCTATTACAGAGCTCACCTTGGCAATCCAGAGCGAACCGGGATGGGTAATGCCGTTTTTCACATTGGGTGTTATCTATGGCAATCAAGGGGAACTCGATAGAGCTATTCAAGCGTGGGAACGCGCCACGCAGCTGGATGCCGACTTCGCAAAGGCGCATTACAACCTCGCTGTTGCCTATTCACATAAGGCGGAGAAGATACGTTCAATCGCCTCATTGCGTGAAGCGATTCGGTTAGACGCGACAGCGCTTGCCGCTGCGAAAACAGAATCTGCATTTGACCTCATCCGCGGTACGACCGAATTCCAAGAATTAGAGAATTCGGTTGAAGTGGCGCCACCGCAAGAGTAATGCTCCACCGAAAAGAGATGGCACGTTACACAACTCTTTCATCCTCAGCCCTGGCGAGTATTGTGGCACAATATTCCATCGGAGCCCCCGTGAAACTTGAGGGGGTTCCCGGCGGGTTTGGCAATAGCAACTACAAATTGACAACTACGGGCGGTGAGTTTCTCCTGAAAATTTGCGATGAGAAAGCCCCAGCGGAACTCAAGATGCAAAGTTCCCTGTTGCAGCATCTCTATGAACATGCGTATCCAACGGTCTATCCGATTCTAACGAAAAATCAGAAACCAATCACACATGAACCAGTCGGCAGCGTGATGCTTTATCCTTTTCTGCAAGGGGATCACCCACGATCTTCCCCGGATACCTCGGCACAGCTCGGTGAGGCGTTAGCACAGTTGCACCACATCCGGCCGATCAGTGGACTCCCTGGGTTCGCCATGGGCATTTCACAGATGCTTCCTTTTTTCAAGGAGGTTCAAGGCACACAATTTGCTGCTCATCCATTTGTTGAATCGCTGAAGGCGCAATTGGCAGCAATGAGATCACAGCTGGATGCCCCACTGCCGAAGGGACTTCTACACGGAGATCTGTTTTTGGATAACACGCTCTTTAATGGAGATAGCATGGTGGCAATCCTCGACTTCGAGGAAGCGTGTTATGATGTGCTGCTACTTGATATCGGTATGACTCTCATCGGGTGTTGTTATACACCGCAGCACAGGCTGAATGTTAAAGCTGCACAACAATTTTTACGCACTTACAACGCGCTGCGTCCGTTGACAGAAAACGAGTGGGAGCATCTGGATTGCTTCGTTCGTTATGCTGCGCTCTCCATAGCCTTCTGGCGATTTAGACAATTTAACATCCGCCAACCCGATACAGGCCGCGCAAATGCATATCGGGAGATGCTAACCCGCAGCGAGCAGTGGATGATCGCTGGCATTGGTAAATATGGGGTGAGAACGTAGATGTTGCATAAATTTCTATAGGTCTTTAGTTTAACTACTTGAACGCTAGGCGGCCGATAGCGAATAATAAAACAGAAATATGTCCTTAATACGATTAGAAAACATTACTAAGTTATATGATCCAGAGCTGATTTTGGATGGTATATCGGTTTCAATTGAGCACGCTGACAGAATTGGATTAATTGGCCGTAACGGAACTGGAAAAACAACGTTAATTAAAATTATTAACGGTATGATCTCCAATTTTAAAGGTAAAGTCGTCACTGCTAGAGGTTCGCGAATTGGTTACCTGAGCCAAGAACCTGAGCTGGCTCGTGGGTGTACCTTAAGGCAGGAGATGCTCAAGGTTTTTGAGAAACGGCGCGCCCTTGAGGATAAAATGCTTTTGTTGGCAGAAGAGATGGAGACGCGAGAATCAGCGGATCTCCTGACACAGTACGCCCGAATTCAAGAACACCATGAACAACTCGGCGGCTACGATTATGAACATCAGATTAACCGTATTCTCGGCGGCTTAGGTTTCGAGGAGCTGGATTTCAACCTTCCAATCGGTGTCCTGAGTGGCGGCCAGAAAAGTCGGGCAACCCTCGCCAAACTCCTGCTTGAGCAGCCAGACCTGCTGCTTTTTGATGAACCGACAAATCATCTTGACATCAGCGGGATCCAATGGCTCGAAAGTTATCTCAATACCGAGTATACTGGAGCAGTCCTTGTGGTTTCGCATGACCGCTATTTTTTGGACAAGGTTGTGCGAAAGGTCTGGGAACTTGAAGCGCATAAGATAAAAATTTATCGCGGGAACTATTCCAAGTACGTTGAAACCAAAAGAGTTGAACAATTGGCCGGTGACCGGGCTTTCAAGAAACAGCAGGCATTTATTGCACACGAAGAGGAATTCATTCGACTTAACATTGCCGGGCAGCGCACACGAGAGGCGCAGGGCAGAAGGAAGAAATTGGCGCGGTTGGAAAGGTTGGAGAAACCTAAGCGCGAAGCCCCTACCTTCCAACTTGATTTTTCCCCTGAAGCGCGAGGCGGTGACGACATTCTCCGATGTGAAGACGTTGGCAAAACCTTCGGCGACAAAGCTATTTTTCAGGGTCTAAATTTTGAGGTATACCGTCGTGATGTTATCGGAATCATCGGTGCAAACGGCACGGGTAAGACGACGCTGTTCCGTATGATCTTGGGCGAAGAACCCCCTACAGACGGCAAAATATGGGTGGGACCAACGCTCAAATTTGGATACTATACACAAGAATTGGAAGGCATCAACCCGGACAATCAAATTATTGATGAAATTTGGGCGCTGCGTCCGCAGCAGACTCAAGAGGAAATCCGCAGCTTCCTTGGCAAATTCTTATTCTCGGGTGATGAGGTTTTCAAACGGATCGGAAATCTAAGCGGAGGCGAGCAGAGTCGTGTCCTCCTCGCGAAGTTGCTATTAGCGAACGCTAACGTTTTGCTTCTTGATGAACCGACGAACCATCTTGATATTCCAGCCCGTGAGGCGCTTGAAGTAGCCTTGGCAGAATATCCGGCGACGCTTTTCATTATTTCTCACGACCGGTATCTTTTGAGTAACCTTGCAACCAAGCTGTTGATTTTTGACGGTGATCCTGGCGGGAGTGCGAGTCTTTTTGAGGGCAATTACGTTGAATATGAGGCGCAGCAGCAGCCAGCGCTTCAAGAAAATCATTCGCCCCGTGAAACCGTGCAAGAATCAAAATCTCTACCCCCTTCTCAACCGAAACATAGATCGAAATCCAGGCGGAAGCGGAAAATGAAAGCGCAACGGTTGGTTGGCAGCGATTAAAGCTATTGACTTCGCAAAATTACGTGAAGATCGGACATCGTACTTTAATTTGACATTCCGATGAAATTAGGGTATAATTGTTATGTCCTATGCGATGGAAATAGTGTCGTATATAGGAGATATAATTTCAGAATAGATTTTGACGTATACATTGATAATGATTGAGAGTGGGACATGGAAAACGTGTCCTATAATATAAGCTGTGTAACAGCAAGTTTTGCCTTGTGAGTGCTATCAAAGATGTCCAAAGACCGGGAATTCCAAAGTGAAATAGATGTTGTGATGCGCGTGATGCGTCATGCGCAGGCAGCTGTCAAATCAAGGTTCATTCAGGAAGTGGTTCCTCATCGTCTGACGATTGTCCAATTTAATGCGTTACGTCACCTTCATTGGTATGGAAGCGAGGCTGGCATGTCAGTGAGCGAGTTAGGTGAACACTTAGGACTTGCGCATAACACCACATCTGGTTTGGTGAGTCGTCTTGAGCGGCATGGTTGGGTTATCCGTCGGAAGTGTGACGAGGATCGGCGGCGTTCTCGGATTAAACTGACCTCGCAGTCTGAGGAGCTTTTTCGTGAAAGTGTAAAGCATGCGATGGATTTTTGGCGAAGCACTTTTGGGCAGCTATCTGTGTCGGAGCAGGAGAATCTTGTTGAAGGCTTAAAACGTCTGAAACAGGTAATGGCGAAACCGGCCTGGCCAAGTTATGCCCAACTCCATCCGCGTGATACTGATCATCTGAAAAAGCGGTTTGAAACCGATCTGGATGAGCTTGCACAGGCAAAACTCAAGCTGGTTGGAATGCGGTTGATTCTTGCGCGGATCGCTGAGGAGCGGGATGAACATGAACTCGCGGCGTATCTAAATCAAGCTGCTTCCGAAGAAATACGTCATACGAATCAACTCTTAGTTCTGCTCGGCCATGGTGAAAATTTCAAGACGTTACTCGCTACCCTTGTGCATGAAGACAGAGTCGTCTATGAAGAGCTAGTGGCCTTGCTTGAAACTGCGCCCTACACGGAAGAAAATGAGGCCTTAAGGCTTCTACAACAGATGGTTCAAGATAAGCAAAGATATAGACGTTGGTTTCGTAGTGTCCACAAACAGTCGAATCAGTGACTTCTGTTTTGTCAACTGGTGCCAGCGTTTCTGGTTTTCCACAGCATCGGGCTGCGAGAAAGCCATGTCCAATTTCCCGTCTGATGATCTTTAAGAGGAGAACATGCAGTCCCAAAGCTCTGAAAACATTCCGCTAGATTGTTGCGATGATGCTGAACTGATTGAGATATTTCAAAATGGTAATACTGCTGCGTTCGATACGCTCTTTATGCGTTACCAAAAACGCACCTATCGACTTGTACAACGTTTCGTTTCTAACCCGGAAGATGCTTCGGATCTGACGCAAGATGCGTTTATTCGCGCCTACCAAGGGCTCCATAATTTCAAAAACCAGTGCCAGTTTTACAGTTGGCTCTACCGGATTACTGTGAACTTGTGTATCGATTTTCTGAGGAAAAGGTCGAGATCGGAGGTGCTTTTGTACGAATCCGATGAAACGGGCGAATTGTCGTTGGCGAATATCGCGGATCCCGGCTCAGAATCGCCGGCGAAGGCGCTTGAAAATAAAGAACTCAGGGCGCACATTCGCAAAGCGGTTCGTCGACTGCCCCCCAAGCAACGCAGAATCTTTATTTTGCGATATTGGGACGGTTTGTCGCTTAAAGACATCGCGGCTGCTGTTGGTAGATCTGATGGAACAGTCAAGGCTCATCTGCTTCATGCCCACCGCAATCTTCGCAAGCATCTTCGTTCTTACCTACAAGAGACAGGTTTCTAGGGTTGTACCTCGGATATTGAACTTTAAAGACCGGTGATGTGCTAACCGGTCTTTAAATACCTACCTGCCAGATCATGAGAGTCTGGCAGCCCGGTTTACGGATTCTCGGTCTCGGTGGCGAAGAGCGCCTCAACAAAGTCTGCTGCCTCAAAATCTTGCAAGTCATCAATTTTCTCGCCGATTCCGATGAGCTTAACGGGTGCCCCAATTTCCGCGTTCACTGCAATAACTATCCCGCCTTTAGCAGTGCCGTCGAGTTTTGTAACGGCAACGCCTGTAATTGGAACTGCTTCGTTGAAAATCTTTGCCTGCCTCAATCCGTTTTGACCCACTGTTCCGTCAATGACAAGCAATACCTCATGCGGTGCGCCGGGGTGTGCCTTCCCCATGACCCTGCCAATTTTCGACAGCTCATCCATGAGTGGCTTTTTTGTGTGTAGTCTCCCGGCGGTATCTACTATTAGTATGTCGGCTTCACGATGTTTGGCTGCGTGAATTGCATCGAACACCACTGAGGCGGGTTCAGCTTTATCTCCGCCGCGAATGATTTCGGCTCCTGCGCGCTCACACCAAATCGCGAGCTGATCCTCTGCTGCAGCTCGGAATGTATCTCCAGCGGCCACCAGCACACGGTGTCCATCGGCGCGAAACCGGCTTGCGAGTTTGCCGATCGTCGTGGTCTTTCCAGCACCATTTACACCGAGCACCAAAACCGTGTACGGCTTTTCGTGTTTCAGTTTCAGGGGTGTATCTTGCCCAAGCAGATTCAAAATTTCTGATTTCAGTACCGATGCTAACTGTGATGAATCACCTAAACCTTCTGCCTTCACCCTGGCTCTGATGTTATCCATTAACATTAGAGTGGTATCAACGCCTACATCCGACTGGATTAAAATCTCTTCGATCTCTTCCATTAAATCCTCGTCAATTTTTCTGCCGATACGGAGGATCCCTGATAGCTGAGATAGAAACTGATCCCGTGTTTTGGTCAGTCCAGACTTAAGCCGATTAAACCAGCTTTCTTGTTCGTCTCCAGCATCGGATTTAACCTCGCTTTTATCACGATTTTTAAATAGATTTCTTAGCATTACTTCTCCTTTAATTCCTTATTAACTTTCGGCTGATCGCTGAAAGACAGAAACAGGTTGCCGACTTGAAGCCTGACACCTTGTCTGTTATGATACAGTAACGGGCAGGAGAAAGGCAAACGAAAACCAGATGTTTCCCGTTTCGGTTGAGAGATATTATAAGGATCCACACGCGGTTTTCCCCGCCTTCCTACTTTGGGGACAGGCGCGATCCTACTGACAGTGTGTCCATAAGCTTAGGATATAATGCGATTTTGATAATTATGGGGTCTATCTCTTTGGATAGAGATCTCCGTTGCATAGCCTAACAGGTTGTGCTGGCAGGCCCGAAGAGGCACGGACTCACAGTCTATGCTACAAGTCCCTTGCGCAATCTAACAAAGGATGCTACAAAAGAGCACGACTAATTTTTTGCTCATGTTTAAGGTCTACTATTAAGGGATACTATAGATACTGCCGTGTTCTATACAAATTTCCTTGCAACCTCTTCCCCTTTGTTATATACTAAAGTTTGTTTTAAACAGACTTCTGTTTTCTTATGTTTGAGATTTTACAAATCCATTTTATGTAGACACAAGTTGAGGAATTGATCATGAAAACCGAAACACGACACCTGCTGCGAAGTCTGGCGATAATAGTGATACCATGCCTGATCTTGATCGCCTGCACGAGTGAGAGGCATCTGGAGGAGCTCCTTCCAAAACCGGTGGAAGAAAAGGAGGTAGAGCTCCCTTTCGAAACTGAGGAACCGGTAGTTCCGCTCCCGGGTTTGCCTGAAGATGTTGCCGGGTACACACAGTGGTTGAAATTAAATGCGGAACCTATACCACCTGTCCCCGGCGGTGACCCGCACAACGGCACGAAGAATGTTTATGTCAACAAAACACGAGAAGCCATCGCACCCCATGGTGAACAGCAGTTTCCATATCCTGATGGCAGTATTGTTGTGAAGGAAGCGTACCGGCCCGGTAAAGACTATGTTGGTCTCGTCGCGATTATGCGGAAAAAAGCGAATGTGGATCCCGATCACAACGATTGGGAGTTCATCGAATACACTCGGAACGCTGCGGATGCGGATTTCAGTGTCATAGCTAAGGACGGCGTCTGTTGGGGATGCCATACCCAAGCCGAAGATATAGATTATGTTTTTACGGAACTTGAATAAAGAATAAGGAGGACCTTTTGGACATAGATTATAAAAACACCGTGAGCTGTTATAGCGAAACGTTCTTACTAAGCGATCGTTTGTGTGGTGTGGCAGGAACGATCAGGAAGTTATTCCCGCTGCTTGTACTCATAGTCGGTATGACACTCCCTCTTTTTTTGCCAAATGCAGCTGAGGGGCGTCCGGAATTCGCCACTGAGATTGGAAAGGAGTGTAATTTCTGCCACATTGATCCTGCTGGCGGCGGTCCCCGAAACCGCGTTGGCGAAATCTTTGAGGAAAACTATTTTGAGTTTCCTGAAGATTTTGACATGGACGCTGTAACGGAAGAGGCGAAGGAGGTTGTGAAGCAGCTCACAACTTCGCTTGATTTTCAAACTGCTTTTATCAAAACGCCGCATGTTGATGCGGAGGAAAACACAATAGCGGGCTGTAGTTCATGCCACTCTTCGATTGACAGATTTCTGCTTATGCAAGCCGAGGTCACCTTCAACGCGCAGGCATCTGAGCACATTCGGCTTACGCTTTCTAACAACACTGGGACAACGATGAATGCGTTTGCAACGATAGATGCTATTCCAAAGCATCTGTACGCCAAAGTTGGACAATTCCGTCTGCCATTTGCTATTAAACAGAAGGACCACAATATTCTTGTTCGCCAGGGTTATGGGCTTGGTTCTAACAAGCGGGATGTCGGCGTTGAGCTCGGTGGAGCCGCAGGAAGACTTTTTTACAATGCGGCCTTCTTTAACAGCGGCAACGCAGCAGCAAAAGGCGGGCTCGGCACGGTGGGAGCGCAAGTTGGCCCGGTCCGAGCGGGCATCTCTGGTATAGTTGAAAAACCGAGTGAAGACTGGGAGCGGTTCATCGGCGCATTTCTGACTGTCTCTTTCGCTGGGCTCAGTTTTGAAGGCGAATTCAATTGTGGGAACAGTGGTGAAGTTGCGTCTTTCGCGCTTGATGCTGTTGATTCAAAAGGTTACTATGTTGGTGCAAAGTACCGCCTCCTGCCTCGGTTGACCCTTGCCGGCCGGTACGGTCTATTTGACCCAGATAGAAAGATTAAAGGGGACGCAAGCCGGCGAGTGACACTCACCGCGCAATACAATTTTATAGAAAATGGGGCAATTTCGCTATTTTATTGGGCGAATCTTGCTAACGCAGACCTCGACCCCAACACTGTTGTCTTTGACAAGGGAACCTTAAGACAACTTCAAGGCACGGACCAGATTATTTTGATGTCACACTTCTGGTTTTAAAGGGGGGAGCACCAGCAGCCAATAAGGCGTGAGATATGTTCAAGAACTTTGCCCTATATCTATTTCTTCCGATTTCTTAGGAACAGATCACTATATCTGTCCCTATGTGTTTATATTTACACATAATGTTACGTAAAGACACCTGATTCATCTCCGATTCGCGCAGATGGAATTTGAGTACACATCTGAACACGCCTTTTTTATTCGCGGCCTCTAACGTAACTAAACGCTATTGGCATAAAACTTGCTATACTTTCCTAAATATCTTTTTTGCTTTATAAACGAACAAGTTGTGCTACAAGACCTGAAGTGGTGCAGTAAGCGAATAGGTTATGGGACTAAAGAGTCTTCCTAAATCTTTTTTCAAACTCACGTTAGTTTAGGTTTCTAAAAGCGGGAACGAGACCGTAATAGTCACAGTAAAGCGCGGATGATGAACCATTCCTACTAGTAGTTCCTTGAATTGAGTCAAAGAAAAAATGAGGACTGATCTTTTAGGGTGAAGGAAACACTTTCATGATAGCTAAACTTTCCAAAAACTTTTTACTTCGTTTGATTGGACTGATGGCGGTTGTTCTGGTTGCTTGTATCTTCTACATTGTATGGGATAACATTGGTGCGCGGACGCGGTACAGCATCAAGACCTTTACCCCGCAGGGCGAGGTGCCGCAATGGGTCGATTTTTCAATTACGTTTTCCGAGGCGATCGTTGACAAATCGCGCGTCGGCACCGAAGTTCCAGCGGAGGCTTTTCGGTTTACACCGGCTGTTCAAGGCACTGCGCGTTGGGTTGCCCGCGATAGAATCGGGTTTTACTTAGATGCACCTTTGGCACCTGCTGCAAAATATAGGCTCCAACTTACCCCGGCCCTTAGCTCTTCCGAAACATTTTCACTCACCGGACAGAAAGAGTTCAAATTTGCTACTGAACCTTTCACAGTAGAGCAGGCGCGCTTGGAATTTACCACCGATGGCACTCGTGAGCAAGCAGCGGGGTCTGGTACAATAGCTTTTAACTATCCTGTAAATATTGCTGATTTAAAGGCGCATCTCTCTATTGAATTGAATGACGGGACGGAGATCCCTTATCAAATTAAGACTCCTGCTGCTACGGCGCGAACAGTTCAGTTTGAAACTAAACGGATAAAACTCGGCAGTGCAGATCAAAAAATAAAAGTTAAAATTGAAGAGGGATTCAAATGCACAGGTGGACAGATTGGGCTTGAAAAGACGCACATTACGCCGGTAATACTCCGCGGTATAGGAACTCTTGGTGTAACGTACTCGGACGTTTGGGAAAGTGATGGTGCCCCGTATATTTCTGTCAGTTTTAGCGCCCCTGTCCTTTCGGATATCGTTGAACCGCATCTGGAACTTACACCAGCGGTCGACTATAAAGTTATAGCTGACTATAGGAATATAGAGATCCACGGCAATTTCAAGCGCCGTGCGACCTATACACTGAAAATTCGGAGGGGGCTGACTGCGCGGAACGATGCTGTTTTGAAACAAGACTATTTCACGCAGTTCAAAATCCCGGATATCCGACCGCAACTCCGCTTTCTTGGAGACGGTTTTTTTCTTGCAAGAAAAGGCGAGTTAAACTTAGGGCTTGCAACAATTAACATTGAAAGCGTGAAACTTGATATCGAAAAGGTTTTCGCGAACAATCTCATCTATGTCTCGAAATTAGAAAGGTGGAGCCGCTGGAGTCGCAATTTAGGCAGGTCTATTCATACAGAAGTTTTAGATGTTCCATCTCAATTGAACCAAGAAGTCACGGTGCCTATTTCCTTGGAGGAGTATCTCGCGGATGAACATGTCGGTATCTTCAAAGTTATGGCGCGGAATGCACACACAGAGTGGGCCACCGCACACCAATGGGTGCTTCTCACAGATTTGGGGATCAGTGCCAAGCGCACTGAAGATAGACTCTATGTTTGGGTGAAATCACTTTCGACTAGTGCGCCCGTACCAACTGCGCGCGTCAAACTCATCAGTGACAATAACCAGACTCTGCTTAGCGGTACAACGAACTGGGCCGGGTTCGCTGAATTTACCGATGTTGATGCGAAAACTGACGGTTTTACGCCGTTCATGATTACCGTCGCGAAACGCGACGACCTCGCCTTCATTCAATTAGACCGTCACGAAATCGCAACAGCGGATTTCGACATTGCGGGGCCCGCGTATTTGCAAAAAGGTTATGAAGCGTTTCTTTATACAAGCCGGGGTGTCTATCGACCCGGGGAGACTGTCCAACTTGCTGGCATTGTCCGCGCACCGAAGCACCGGATCCCGGAACCGATCCCGACCCGCATTGAAGTGCTATCTCCGGACGGTAGGATTCTACGGGAATTAAGGCAGCACACCACAAAAACCGGGGTGTGTGAGGTGCAAATTCCAATTCCTGAGTACGCACAGACGGGGAACTATATTGCCAAAATGTTGATTGCTGATAAGGTTGTTGGAAGGGCCCAGTTTCAAGTTGAGGAATTCATGCCAGACCGGATGAAGGTCACCGTCACTACAGACGGATCTACTTACAGACTCGGAGATGAATTTGGCGTTCACGTCAGGGCTATTAATCTATTCGGGCCCCCAGCTGTAGGACGAAAGGTTCAGGTTTCATGCGAATTGAGAGCGGTCTCTTTTGTGGACTCCGACAGTGCTTCGCCAGCGTATATCGACCCGGCGAGGTGGCGTTCCTTCACCTTCGGAAACACCAGACCAAATTCTGCCGAACAATTTGAGACCCAACGGATCGAATTAGCAGAATCTGAAACTGATGCGGCAGGCAAGGCGGATTATCGATTTACTGTTCCAGCAACGCTAAAAGCGCCGTCTCTATTAAACGGGATTTTCACGGCGACCGTCAGTGAGGTTGGAGGCAGAGCTGTCACAGCATCACACCGAGTTGTTATCCACCCCTATTCGCATTATGTAGGACTTCGACGCGCTAATAATACGGAGAATGCTAAAATTAATCAACCTGTTCGTGTTGACTACATAGCCGTTGATGATGCTATGGCCGTTGCACCAGGACGTGCCTTGCAACTGAGCCTCTACAAGGTGCATTGGAACACGATACTTCGGCAAAATACAGCGGGGCGTTATGAATACGTTTCGGAACCGCAGATGACTGAGGTGGAAACACACGCTTTAACATCGGCAGCGGCAGCGCAAACTGTGATGTTGACCCCTTCAGATTATGGGGAATATCGCGTCCGACTCGTAGATATTGAATCAACGGCGCTAGCAGAAATCGGATTCCACGTTAATGGTTGGGGGAACGCGTCGGTGTCTATGGAGCATCCTACACGCTTAGATTTAACGCTCAATAAACCGGCTTATCGCTCCGGTGAAACAGCGAAGCTGTATGTAAAGGCGCCATTCCCTGGGACACTTCTGCTTACGGTTGAGCGAGAACGGGTTCTGAGTTATCGAACGATTGTCTTAAAAGAGAATACCGCCACTTTATCGATTCCGGTGCGATCGAGTTATAATCCTAACGTCTATCTTTCAGCGACCCTCGTTCGTAAGATTCCTGCAGATGCTGTTCTTGGGAACCGCCAACAACTGCTTCCGGCGCGGGCGTTTGGCGTGATTCCGCTAAAAATTGATGCGACTCAGAAAAGACTCTCGGTGGACATGTTTCTTGCCCAAACAGATGAAGCGGGTATTTCTTCAAAGATTCCCCTCTCCGAAGGGGAGGTAAATAGTGGAAATGGAAAAAACAGTGAAGTTATAGTCCGCCCCAATAGTGATGTGAGTATTGCATTTCAGGTGCGGGGCAGACGTTCGTGGCAAAAATACGAAGTATGTATAGCGGCTGTGGATGAGGGAATTCTTGCCTTAACCGATTTCCAAACCCCTAATCCACACGACTATTTCTATCGACAACGCGGATTAAAGACGCGTTCGTTTGACCTATATGGTGGAATTTTGCCTGAAATCGCGGGGGTTATCGATAATTCAAGCCCGGGCGGCGATGTGGATCCCACAGCATCCCGCAAAAAACGACTTAACACCGGCGCTATTAGACGTGTGAAACCGGTCTCGCTTTGGTCGGGATTTGTGAAAACCGATGGAAACGGACGCGGCGCTGTGCAATTCAAAATTCCGCAATTCAACGGAAAATTGCGATTGATGGCTGTTGTTTTTGCTGGTGCAACTTATGGTGCTACGGAAGCCTATTTAACTGTGCGGGAGCCTATTGTGTTGACACCGACATTTCCGCGGTTTCTTGCAGGTGGAGATACCCTCCGGGTACCTGTTACTATTTTCAATGGGACGGGTGCTCCGGGCGAATTTACCGTCGGTTTGCAAACGACAGGTTCGGTGGAGTTCCTATCAGCGAGTCTTTCTAGGGATATGGTTGGAGACACTCCATCGGTTGTCGGAGGGCTTTCCGACTTTCGGGTTGTCACTGTTGGTGCGGGTGCAGAGGCGCAAGTCTTTTTCGACATTTACGTTCAGGATGCGATAGGGGAGGTCAGTTTCAACCTCTCTGCGCGCGGTAATGCTGAGGCGACTGAGATGGATGTGCATCTCCCGTTGCGTTCTATTGCGCCTCCTATTACAAGGACTGGACAGGGCGTAGTGCGTGCGGGGGAGCCAGTCGATTTCATTTTTCCTGCGGATTTGATACCGGATTCGTCTGAATTTAGTCTCACGCTCTCACCGTTTCCAAATATCACGTTTGCTGATAGTCTGCGGTATCTTATCCGTTATCCGCACGGATGCTTGGAGCAGACGACAAGCAGGATTTTCCCACTCCTCTATTTCAGTGATCTTGCCCGAAACGTTGAGCCGATGCTTGCCGGAGATGATTTGGTGGATTACTATATTATATCGGGTATCACTAAATTAGAAAGTATGCTGACTTGGGAGAATCGCTTTGCGTATTGGCCCGGTGGGACTTACATCAATGCATGGAGCAGTATCTATGCTTCCCACTTCCTCGTTGAGGCCAGAAAAGCTGGCTATGAGGTTTCGGATAGGGTTTACGATGCCATGCTGGACGGTTTGCGGGAACAAGCAAAGTTCTTATCGGAGGTAGGGGAACTGGATAATTCTAAGAAAATGAGGGCGGATATTGCAGTTGCAACCTATGCGTCTTATGTCTTAGCTGCTGCCGGACAGCCAGAGCGTGCGACAATGAACTACTTGAAAAATAAAGCTTTGAGCGGGTTGAGAGATTATAGTCACTTTCAGCTTGCTGGTGCGTTTGCCCTTAGCGGTGAGCTGGAAACCGCCCTATCAATGTTGCCAGTGTCGGTATCCCTGAATGTTAGTCTCAAGGAAACGCCACAATGGGATACAGGGGGTACGCTGGATTCTCCGATTCGCTCACAGGCCATTATGTTGGATATACTTGCTGAAGTCAATGACAACCATCCGTCAATCCCAATGCTTGTTAAGAATCTCAGAGATGCAGCGTCTGAGGGAAATCGGTGGCGGACGACCCAGGATAACGCTTTCGCTTTCCTGGCACTCGGCAAGATTATGAAGAAACAGATAGACAAGAACTACGTGGGTATCGTCAAACTCAATGGAGAACATTTGGCGGACTTCGATGCGACACAGGTACGCTACACGGATAGCGCCTGGGACGGTGCGCGCGTGCAACTCTCTGTTGAGGGTAAGGGAAACTGCTACTATTACTGGAGTGCCTTCGGTATTCAACGCGGTTCCTTTATTGAGGAGTACCAACGTGAGATACAGGTGCGCCGGCGCTATTTCAACAGAGAGGGTGAGGAGCTTGCTCGGCAGTTTAGGCATGGGGATTTAATCATTGCGGAGATAAGCGTTAAAGCGCTTACTGCTAATCTGGAAAATGTTGTCGTAGTAGATATGTTGCCGACGGGTTTTGAAATTGAGAATCCGCGATTGGAGTCGCGAGCAGGTATTTCGTGGTTAAAAACGGAGGACTTCAAACCGGACTACCTTGATATTCGCGATGACCGCCTGATTTTCTTCGGTACATTTCCCCGGCAGCGCGAACGCAAATTCTATTACGCTCTACGCGCTGTGACACAAGGCGGGTTTACCTTACCGCCTATCGCTGTTGAGGCAATGTATGATCCGACAAAATCAACTGTAACGGGTAGCACGCGTATTGACGTGGTTGCGGAGCAATGAGAAAAAACAGACACCAATCACCGACTGCGAGCGGTAGGCGGTGGTGTGGCTTACCGGTTTTCTGCTATCGGATCTTGATTATTTTGCCGCTCTCTATTGTCGTTTTTTTTATTGTTGCTAATTGGTGTTTCCCACTTCCGAGAGCGCGTCTTCAGCCGCCATCATCTCCTATCATTTTGGATAGGAACGGTGAGTGGCTCCGCGCCTTTTTAGCTGCCGATGGTATGTGGCGAATGCCCGAACCGTCCGCTCTCGGCAGCGGTGATCTCCGAAGTTCGCCCTTTTTTTCTTCATACTTACACCACTCCATACTCACGTCAGAGGATCGTTGGTTTTACTATCACTGTGGCATTAACCCGGTATCTATTGCAACGGCTCTTTATGACAACCTCACGGCAGGCGAGGTCGTGCGCGGCGGTTCGACAATTACGATGCAGCTTGCACGACTCATGGAACCGAAGGCTCGAAACGTTCCGAACAAGTTGAAGGAAATGTTCCGTGCCGTTCAGCTTGAGCTCGCCTATTCCAAATCTGAGATTTTAACCTACTACTTTAATATGCTCCCTTACGGTGGAAATATCGTCGGGACGGCGGCAGCATCGCGTTTTTACTTCAACAAATCGCAGCGTGCGATGAGCCTTGGCGAAGCAGCGCTCCTCGCTGCAATTCCGAATTCTCCGGAACGTCTGCGTCCAGACAGATTCCCAGAGAGGGCCAGAAAAGCGAGAGATAAGGTCCTAAATCAACTTCTTGCGCGCCGACAGATTTCCGAACAACAGTGGCGCGGAGCATTACAGGAACCTATTCCGACGAAACGCTATGCGCTGCCCTTCAAGGCCCCCCATCTTGCGCGTATGCTTGTGAACCAAAGAAGACTGCATACAGCCCCGAAAACAGGCAGCAGAATATACACGACAATAGACGTGAGAGTTCAGGAGACGGCAGTGAGTATTCTCCGAGAATATCTGCATGCTTCGTTTGCCGATATTGTTAGCCATGGCTTGCCAAGTACGGGGGCTATTGTTGTTATGGACACGCAGAGTCGTCAAGTTTTGGCAATGGTCGGCTCACACGACTTTTTCGATCGAAAGGCGTTCGGACAGATCAACGGAACCCTTGCGCCGCGTTCCCCAGGTTCTACCCTGAAACCTTTTGTCTATGCGCTTGCAATAGAGCAAGGCTTGATTACGCCTGGGACCCTATTATTCGATGTTCCTGTCACCTATGCTGGATACGAGCCGGTGAACTATGACGGTAAATATAGCGGTTACGTTACGGCGCGTGAAGCATTGGCTCGTTCTCTCAATGTGCCTGCTGTTAATCTTAGCGCGCGTCTAAAAAAAGAGACACTCCCCGCTTTTCTCAAACAAGCTGGCGTTTCAACGTTGACATCGGCGAAGAAATATGGGCTGTCTATGGTTTTGGGTGGATGTGAAGTGAATTTGCTTGAACTCACCACGCTTTACGCGGGCCTAGCGAATATGGGAACGTTTGCACCTTATCAATTGAGGCTCCGCGGGCCTATTAACACGGAAAATATGTTAAGTCTAGGCACTTCAGGTTCGCTAAAGAGAAAACATGCGCCGGAACGTTTACTCCGGGAAGAGACGAGTTTCATCATAACCGAGATGCTCACAACTTTACAACTTCCTAGGAATACTATTAGAGATCCTGAAGCCTTTGAAAGCGCTATGAATCTCCCCAAAATTGCGTGGAAAACTGGAACTTCGTATGGACACCGGGATGCTTGGTGTATCGGATACTCTCCGAAATTAACAATTGGGGTATGGTTAGGTAACTTTGATGGGAAAGGTTCTTCAATGATGAGTGGTACAGATGCTGCAGCACCTATTTTATTTGCGCTTTTCAACGCTTTGACGCGCAGAGATACCCACCGGTGGTTCACAAAGCCAGAAAAATTGGGAACACGACAGGTATGTGCGCTCAGTGGTGCTCCAGTTTCACCGCATTGTTCTAAGCGTAAGAGCGATGTATATATCCCTGGTGTCTCTCCTATTGCAACCTGTACAATGCACAAGCGCGTCTATATTGATGAGGCGACAGGTTACAGGCTCTGCTCCCATTGTCGGATCCTTCACAAAGCGGAGTCTCAGAAACGGGGTGAGCCTGTTATCTTTGAAGAGTGGCCTGCGGAGGCCGCGACTTGGTTAAGAAAAAAGGGGTTTGCAGTGCCTGTTTTGCCGGAGCATAACCCGTTATGCGACAGGGCAATCGCCGGGACCGCTCCGATCATTTTGTCTCCAGCAAAAGAGACTGTGTATTATATTCGCTCTGGTATCCCCTTGGAAAACCAAAAAATCCGACTTGCCGCCTCTGCCTCTAACCAGACACAGGCGTTATTCTGGTTTCTGGATGGTGAGTTAATTTTCAGTGGAAACGCTGAGCAGCAATATTGGCTTACACCCGTCAAAGGGCAACATCTGTTAACCTGTGTAGACGCGGAAGGTCGCTCAGCAAACCTCCCGCTCCACATTTCAGTGATACCGTAGGGGCCATTTACAAACGGAATAGCTGTTAGCTGACAGCTAGCGCCTGACAAGTGATACCTATCTGTACTCAGATTTGAGTTTACCCCAGGTTGTTGTCACTTTGTCTTCTGCCTGCACGTTGAGGGTTTTTGCCATCCGAGATTTGACCTCCTCTTCAGTGAATGCTACGCTCCAAATCTTAAATTCATCAACCATCCCGTTGAAGAAATTAGCGTTGCCTTGGTTTGCTGCGATGCACATACCTGAGGTACCGAAATCCATACGGGCATCCCCGCCGGCTTCTGCTTCGGAATCAAGCTCTCCATTGATATACATCTTTGCTGTGTTTTTACTTTGTGCCCCTACAAAATAGTACCATTCTGGCTCAAAGGCATCATAATTTGTGAGAGCTTCCAACTCTACGCCTTGGGTTGCGAAGTAGAATCCGAATAACACGCCTCCTCGGTTGAAGGTAATGTGAGGTCTCCCGCCGCCTTGGAGTCGATAGAGCAGGTCGATACGGTTACCGCCCTCAATTGTATCGTCGGGTTTGAACCAAAATTCTATTGTCATTTCCTTGGGCTGATCTATGTTCATCGGGTCTAGATTAACACTTCCGTTATTAAAATGGAGTGCGGATCCGACGACTCCTTCTGCCCATTTTGCATTTTTTATATCACCGACGAATCCATTGGGCGATATATCTTCTGCTTCATCGCCTTGTCCTTCGTCAAAAGGGAGATGAATGAGCAAATCTTTGTCTGGATCGACTGCATGTCCAAACGTAGCGGTCATTAAGAACAGTGAAACTGCGAAAAAATATAGTAAATGTTTCATCTTTTTATGTTTTTCGGCCATCAGTTGACTACTGATTGCTTGTACTCCTTAATAAGAATAGTAAGATAGGGGTTAACGAATATAGAGCGAACACATTTCCTTGTGCGCGCCCAAGCTGACTTCCCCGTTCCGCAACCACAAAAACAGGCGTGTGCCACAGTTTTCGCCAAGCCTGTGTTGGGGTCTCAAAGGGGACGTGTTTTGGAATATATTGATTATTGTATGTGAAGTGAGGGGGGGGGCACGACTTGCTAAAAAGCAAGACGAACGAACAGCAGCGCAGATAGGACGAGCGCTGCACAAGGCAGATATTGCTACAGAACCTTGAAATTCCGAGTAAGGGCTTAAGCGCTAAAGCTTTCGTGCATTTCATGGGTGGATACATCAATCCTGATAGGCTTAACAGAACCTATCAATGTTACTTTAGGAAGCATCTTCTTTCATACCTTCTATTTTAATTATACATTACACTCTTAAGTTGTGTCAAGAGCTTTTTTCACCTATATAGAACCATTCATCGGCAGATCTAATCCACCTGCCCCTTTTCTTTAAGTAATTATACCGTACATCCCATTAAAATTGCAAGTTACTTTAAGTGTCTATAAGTGGACATTTTAACCTGATAAACCCGCTGGACGTGTGGTATCATGTCCACACTTGATTAACAGCTATTATTTCAAGTTTATGTTATCTAATTGCATAACAACAGCGCAGGAAATCGCAATGCCTGAGTCCTGCTTGTGCTGTTTTTCTTTTTCCTTGACAGCACCTTCCTTCCTCGTGTATAATATATCTGTATCCTAAAAAATATGCCAATATTCTTCGTGGATACATTTGCATATAAATATCTATGAGCATCGCAATCTCATGGATACTCCTTTTTTTCGGCAAGCAAGGCAACTGTGGTCGTCACCGCAGTTGCCTTGCTTGCGTTAAATACCTTACCATAAGAAAAATAGAATGTCCATAATGGACACTTTGCTCAAGCCGTGATTTTGCTTACAAGAAAAGTCTGTCTCTGTGTATTTCCCACCCGCGTGATTGCTTGAATTACATGCCGAGCACTTCGGTTGTGTGAATTTAGGCACATATAATATCGTGTCAAATTGCGCCGCGATCGGCACATTGGGGATTATCAAGTTCAACTCCGTTGTTGTCTCTATCATCTTTACATTTAAAGTCCTCACTGCTGACACATTCATAGTGCGCCCCCTTCCAAACTCACTGTGATACGCCCCAGAATATGATAATATGGCTCTGGGATTGTGGACTGGAGCAGTGCGGAGGTTTCAGCCTTTAATTGCAGCGATCATCAGACATGCCCAGCCCCCGATAAATGCCAATCCACCGATGGGTGTAATTGCCCCGAGCCATCGAGCGCCTGTGAAACACATTATGTAGAGACTTCCAGAAAAGATCAGAATACCAGCAAAGAAACACCAGCCAGATGCAGTCGTGAGATGATTCTGCCACTGTGATGCTGCCCATGCGGTTGCGATTATTCCGAGACTGTGGTACATCTGGTACCGGACGGCTACCTCGAACGTCTCAAGCATTTCTGGAGAGAGTTTCGATCGGAGAGCATGTGCGCCAAACGCGCCAAAGACAACTGTAAGTAAGCTCAAGCCTGAACCGAGGGAAAAGAAGAAATTTGACATAAATGCCTCCTTTGCGAAATTGATCACTACAATCAATTATACCTTAAATCATGACGGTTATGTCATGCTTTTTTGGCGTTGCTATGAGGCGTAGAGAAATATTCCCTTGACATGTTTAATGCGGTGTGCTACGATATAATTTTAAACGGCATAGCTCGCTCTATTCCGTGTGGTTAATAGTAAAAGGAGAAATTTTAGGACGTATGACACAATATAGGACAGAAGAGATCCGGAACATCGCAATTATCGCGCATTCAGGAGCAGGCAAAACCTCACTCGTTGAATCGATGCTTTACAACGGTGGGGCTATTGAGCGCATGGGGGCTGTTGATAGCGGGAATTCTGTAGCTGACTATGCCGCTGACGAGATAGAGCGCAGAACAACCCTCAACTGTTCGGTCTGTATCGCGGATTGGGAAGGGCATAAACTAAATATCATTGATACCCCCGGATCTGAAGATTTTTATGGAGACCTCCATAGTGTGCTTCGAGTTGTAGACGCTGTTATCGTGGTTGTAGATGCAACAACAGGCGTTGAAGGTGGGACGGAGAAGGTGTGGGAGGCTGCGGACAAATATGAATTGCCCCGCCTGATCTTCATCAATAAAATGGATAAAGAGAATGCCAGCTTTGAAAACGCGCTTGCGAGTATTGAAGAGATCTTAGAAACCCGGGCAGTTCCAATTCAGCTTCCGATCGGTAAAGAGGATCAATTCGCGGGTGTCGTTGATGTCATAGAGATGGCTGCGTATCTGGCACCTAATGGCAACAAGCGTGCGCCAAGAACCGACATTCCGGCGGAATTGGAAGCACAAGCTGAAGGCGCCCGGGAAGCACTCGTTGAGGTTGCTGCGGAAAGTGATGATGAACTCATTGAGAAGTTTTTTGAGGGCGAACTGTCGCACGAAGAAATTCAGAACGGGGTGCAGCTCGGCATACTCCACAACCAGTTTACACCTATCCTCTGTGGTGCCGCGCTCAACAACGTGGGGGTACAGCCATTGATGGATATGCTTGTGACGGGATGCCCGTCTCCTGTTGATGTGGGGCCGGTGACAAGCGTTGAGGATCAAGAGGAGCGGCGTGAGCCGTCAACGGATGCCCCAATGTCGGCAGTCGTTTTCAAATCTATTGCTGATCCGTTTGCCGGACAGCTGAGTTTCTTCCGGGTCTATTCTGGGGTCTTGCAAGCCGATACCCAGGTCAGCAATTCGACGCGTGGACAGATTGAACGCCTCGGCAAAACTATGTTTATGAACGGTAAGAGCTCTATAAGCACCGCACAAGTAGAAGCAGGAGACATCGGAGCTATCACTAAGCTTGCTGCGACCCAAACCGGGGACACTCTCTCTGATAGAGATGCACAGATTAAACTTGTAGGCGTTGAGTTCCCTAATTCCGTTATCTCTTACGCGATTCGTCCAACCCGCGAGGGCGATGATGAGAAGTTGATGGCCTCTCTCACACGCATGTCTGAGGAAGATCCGGCCTTCAGAATTGAGAGGAATGAATCGACGAAGCAACTCCTCGTTTCTGGGCTTGGAGATTTGCACATCACCGTCAATCGTGAGCGGATGAAGGATAAATTCGGTGTAGAAACGGAGGTTTCCACGCCGAAAGTGCCGTATCAGGAGACCGTTCGTCGAAATGCTCGTAACATCAATGGACGGCACAAACGCCAGTCGGGCGGCAGAGGGCAATTCGGGGATGTTTGGATTAATGTGGGGCCTCTGCAGCGCGGTGAAGGTTTTGAATTCATTAATAACATTGTGGGGGGTGCAATTCCACGCAACTATATCCCCGCTGTCGAAAAGGGCATCCGTGAAAGAATGGCGAGGGGGTTTTTAGTAGGTTTCCCAGTCGTTGACATCCAAATAGATCTCTATGACGGCAAATACCATCCTGTTGATTCTTCAGATATGGCGTTCCAGATCGCTGGTTCCATCGCTTTTGCTGCTGCCGTAGAACAAGCGTCCCCATGTCTGCTTGAACCTATTATGGAGGTCACGATCACTGTGCCCGAACAGTTTATGGGAAGTATCATCGGTGACTTAAATGGGCGGCGTGGACAGGTGCTCGGTGTTGAACAGGTCGGGAAAAAGCAGGTGATTCAGGCGAACATACCGCTATCGGAGATGCTCCGCTACTCGATTGATCTCAAATCGATGACGAGTGCCCGCGGCAATTTCACGATGGAATTCTCGCGTTATGAGATTGCCCCCGACGATGTTGCGCAGAAGGTGATTGCTGAGTCAAAAACCGGGGCAGAAGAGTAAAGGATAGCCAGGTTCACTCTTGCTGCACTTTTGCGTGTGCCTGTTGAAACGCCTTCACAAGTTCTATGAATAACGCGAGCTTGATAATTATTTGGATCCTCTTAGGAGTGCGAATGTCCAAGAGACCGACAACCTATGCTACAAATCCCTTGCAGAGTAGCTGAACAGGTTATCGGACAAAAGCGTATCGCTAGCTCTACTTTCAAACTCACGTTAGTAGTAGCATTTAACTATCGTTAGATGCTCTTAATAGGGAAGCCTATGGAAAACGAGAGTGACAGATCAACATTGTTTACCACTCGGAACACCGAAAGAGCCATGGTCTTCTTTACGATCGTGGGATGTGCATGTTTAGTAGGTATCTTTCTGCACGAATGGGGACATGAAAAAGAAAAGTGGTATGATGCACTCCGCACCGTTTTGGGAAATACGCCTAGCGTGCTAGCGTCTACAACACTATTAACCATTTTCAAGGAGGGTTTGGATATTATGTTTACGCGTTGGGAAGCATATCGCGACGAGCGAAAAAAGAAAATTGAAGAAGCTAGGAAAGCAGGCTATGAAGAAGGCTACAAGGCAGCAAAAGCCGAAAACTCGGATCTCGCTGCGGTTCAGGAGGGAGTTAAGACAGAAGAAGCGTCTGATAAAGATCGCGAACATCAGATCGCGACTTTCCTTGAGCTCGCTGCGGTTCAGGGCGAAACACTCCGTGAGATCGCTGAGGCACTCAAGGCGGCGGAAGCGTCTGATAAAGATCGCGAGTAGTAGGAGGGTGTTGCTAGGAACGTTAATCGGTTTAGCCAAGAAGAGACTGACTTAGATAACGCGAGCTTAATAATTATTGGGTTTATCTTTGGATAGAGAGAGGCTTGCAAAATCGGCCTGTTTTTGCTGCAAGTGTTGCGAATGTCTAGGAGACCGACAGTCTATGCTACAACTATACCGAACAGATTATCAGACAAAAAAAGTCTGCTGTGGCTCTTTTGGAGCATAGACTCTTAGATTGGGCATTCGTATGCCCCTAACTGCAAAGCTTCCCCGGTGGTGTTCTGTTCTGAGAACTACGATATCCGTATGCCGAAACTCAATATTAGACCTACCCACAAGCCGATCCGCGACTATTACGCCACGCTGCAGGTATATGAGCAACACAAGGCGACACACGAAGGCGCTGTCAGCAACCCGTTCGCCTTCTTGCTTGATACCTGCGCGAGGCAGGTGAATGCGGCGCTCATCCCGCAGTATCAGATGCATGCTCCCAACGGAAACCGCATCGTTATTGATGGCGCAATCTTGGATGAATATAGCCTGCCGATCGCTTATTGGGAGGCAAAAGACATGGATGATGATCTCACCAAAGCCGTGGCAGACAAGCGTGCGGCGGGGTATCCGTTAGACAACATCCTGTTCCAGAACCCGCAGCGTGCTATTTTGTATCAGAACGGAGCAGAGGTGCTCGATGTAGACATTACTGCGCCGGTCTCTCTGATCGCTGCCCTTGAATGTCTGTTCGCTTATGTGCCGCCGGCATTGGAAAATTGGCAGTCGGCTGTCAACGACTTCAAAGAACATGTGCCGGCTCTCGCAGGCAAGTTGAAAGAGCTCATTAACGAACGACACGCGGTGGATACGGCATTCCAAGCAGCGTTCTCCAACTTCTATGAGACCTGTCGCACGGCAATTGACCCGGCACTCTCACGCGATGAAGTCGAAGAGATGCTGATCCAACACATCCTCACCGAACGCATCTTCCGCACGGTGTTTAATAACTCCGATTTCACGCGCCGGAATATCATCGCAGGCGAGATTGAAAATGTGGTGGATAAACTGATCCATAGAGCGTTCAGCCGGGATGTGTTTCTTGAGCCTTTAGATCGTTTCTACAGTGCTATTGAACAGGCGGCGCTATTCTGCAAAGACTTCTCACAGAAACAGAGCTTCCTCAATACGTTCTATGAGAAGTTCTTTCAAGGGTTCTCTAAAGATACCGCCGACACACACGGGATTGTCTACACGCCGCAGCCGATCGTGGATTTCATGGTCAACAGTGTGCAACATATATTAGAGGCCGAGTTTGCTCGTTCGCTGTCGGATAGTGGCGTGCATATCATAGACCCGTTTGTCGGCACGGGCAACTTCATCGTGCGGCTGATGCAGTCCCTGGATCCGATCTCCCTGGAGCGAAAATACACCGCAGATCCGCCTGAACTCCACTGCAACGAGGTGATGCTTTTGCCGTATTACATTGCGAGTCTGAACATCGAGCAGGAGTATTTCCGTCGGACGGGTGCGTATCTGCCGTTTGAGGGGATCGTGCTGGCGGATACGTTCGAGCTACTTGAGCCGGAGCAGGGACAGCTCTTCACGCGCGAAAACACAGAGCGGGTGAAAGGACAGAAGTCATCGGAGATGTTCGTGGTGATCGGCAATCCGCCCTACAACACCGGGCAGGACGACGAGAACGACAATAACAAGAATAGGAAGTATCCGCTCATGGATGCAAGAGTTCGGGACACCTATTCGCAAGATTCAAAGGCCTCGAACAAAAAAGCCCTCTCGGATCCGTATGTGAAAGCGATCCGCTGGGCCTCCGATCGTATTGGAGCAGAGGGCATCGTGGCACTTGTGACGAACAATAGTTTTCTGGACGGCATCGCGTTTGATGGGATGCGGAAGCATCTGGCACAGGACTTCACTAAGATTTATCATATTGACATGAAAGGAGATGCCCGCACCTCGGGCGAGCGGCGCCGAAAAGAGGGCGGCAATGTTTTTGACGATCAGGTCCGGGTGGGTGTCGGTATCAGTTTCTTCATCAAAAAGGCTGGGTCGCCGGGTGCCTCTGCGGAGGTTTGGCTCTATGCTGTTGACGACTATATGACATCTCGGGAGAAGCAGGATGTGTTGGTCGAGTTCGGCGACTATACAAGTGTTCCATTGAAGCGATCGGTGTTAGATACGAGGTATACTTGGCTCACGGAAGGTCTTCGTTCTGAGTTTGAGACCTTTGTTCCGATGGGAACTAAGTCAGCGAAGGCGGCACGAGGAACGGGATCGGGCGCGATTTTCAAAACCTATAGCAACGGCGTGAGTACTAATCGTGATGCGTGGGTCTATAATTTCAACCGAGACGCGCTCACTGAAAATATAAGTCGGATGATAGAAAATTACAACGCAGAAGTGGCGCGTTGGACACAACGGAGAAATAGAGAGGTGCCCGTTGATAATTTTGTGGTCTATGACGATACAAAAATCAAGTGGAGTTCGACGTTAAAGCAGAAACTACAGAGCGGTCAGACGACAGCATTTACAGATGCGAAAATCCGTTCCAGTCTCTATAGACCTTTTACAAAATCCAACCTCTACTTTGACCGAATGATGAACCATAGGGTAGCAGGCTTTCCATCTATCTTCCCTACGCCGGAGACGGAATCAGAAAATCGGGTGCTCTGTGTCAACGGTATCGGCAGCAAGAAACCTTTTCATCCATTGATGGTAGCTGCGATTCCGTGTCTTGGTATAATCGATGCGAATCAGTCGTTTCCCTTCTATATCTACGACGAAGACGGTACAAACCGCCGCGAAAATATCACCGATTGGGCGTTATTCACGTTCCGCTCTCACTACAAGGACGATGCCATCAGCAAGTGGGACATCTTCCACTATACCTATGGGCTCCTGCATCATCCCGACTATCGCCAGAGATACGAGGCGAACCTCAAGCGCGATCTGCCGCATATCCCCTTCACCGCAGACTTCTGGGCATTCGCTACCGCAGGCGCACAACTCGCAGAGCTCCACGCCAACTACGACTCTCAACCGAAATATGAAAAACTCAGGTTGATGCAGAACGCCGAGGTGCCGCTCAATTGGCGTGTGGAGAAGATGCAGCTGTCGAAAGACAGAACACAGTTGAAATATAACGAGTTCTTGACGTTGGAGGGTATCCCTGCCGAGGCGTTTGCTTATCGGTTAGGCACTCGTTCAGCGTTGGCGTGGGTGATAGATCAGTATTGTGTGAAGACGCACAATCGGAGCGGACTGGTCAACGATCCGAATTGTGCGGATGCGCCGCGGTATATTGTGGATTTAGTGGCGCGCGTTATCAGTGTCAGTCTTCGGACGGTAGAGATTGTTAAGAATTTACCGGAATTGTCTTTAGCCACTGAGTCACCCGGACCTTACACGTAACGCTGAAACAAGCAACGTGAGATCGGTTGTTTCGGTTGTGCAAGGTCCCTCTTTGTTGAAAAAAACGTCAAGTGATTATCAAACTCCGCTTAATATTTACGTTTAACTGTCCAAATGGAAGATTGCCATCTTCAATTCGGTCATTTCCTCTATAGCGTATTTTGGTCCTTCCTTACCCATACCGCTCTCTTTAACGCCCCCGTATGGCATGAGGTCTGCTCGCCACTGTGTTCCCCAGTTGACCATGAGGTTGCCGGATTCAACTTCTCGGACGAACCGCATTGCCCAGTCGATGTTTTGCGTAAAAATGGCGGCGCTCAGTCCGTAGTTTGTGTCGTTGGCGACGGAGATGGCTTCGTCAATATCGTTAACTTGCGTCACGCCGACGGCGGGTCCGAAAACTTCGTCACATGAGATTTTCATCTCCGGTTTGACGTTTGCGAGGATTGCGGGTGTAACGAATTGGTCTTGCTTATCGCCGCCTGTCAGGAGTTCAGCTCCGTCTGCGACGGCTTCTTGGATCCATTCGGTGACGCGGGTGGCATCTCCTTCGCGGATCATTGGCCCCATGCGTGTGCCTTCTGCCAGGGGATCACCGGTGTTGATTTTGGTGACTTCGGCCTTGAAGGCATCTAAGAAGTCGGCGTAGATTTTCTCGTGTGCGATGACGCGCTGCGTTGAAATGCAGACTTGTCCTGCATTAGAATAACCGGAGGCGGCTGCTGCGCGTGCGACTTTTTCGGGGTCAGCGTCGGGCATGACAATAAGCGGTGAATTCGATCCGAGTTCCATTGTAACGCGTTTCAAACCGGCGACACGGCATATATGCTCTCCGACATCCCGGCTGCCGGTGAAGGTAATCTTCCGGACGCGTGGGTCTGCGCAGAGGGTATCCCCGATTTCGCCCCCGGGGCCCGTGACACACTGAATTGCTTCAGGTGGTGTGCCTGCTTCTAGAAAGAGTTCGACGAGTTTGAGGGCGGAGAGCGGGGTGTCTGTCGCGGGCTTAATGATAATAGCGTTTCCGCCGGCAATTGCGGGCCCGGCTTTGTGGCAGACGAGGTGCAATGGGAAGTTAAACGGACTAATCCCTGCAACGACACCACACGGCATGCGAACTGTAAAGCCGAGTTTGCCTTTGGCGCCCGGTGCTCCTTCGAGGGGAATAGTTTCACCTGTCAAGCGTTTGGCTTCTTCTGCGGAGAGGGCGATAATTTCAGCGGCGCGGGTTGCTTCCATTGTTGCTTCAGCGAGGATTTTTCCTTCTTCGCGAGTGATAACTTCAGCAAGTTCGGCTGACCGCTCCATCATCAGGTCTGCGACTTTGTGCAGGATTTCGTAGCGTTCATAGCCGGTCATGCCTGCCATGATTTTTGCGCCGCGCTCCGCCGTTTGAATAGCGGTTTCAACATCGGATGCATTTCCTTTCGGCACGGTATCAACAACCGACCCGTCAAAGGGGCTGAGGACTTCAATTTTGTCGGATTTATCAATCCATTTTCCACCTACGTGCATTTGCATAATGTATTCTTCTCCATTTTTACTACTGCGTTAGACTGTATGCAGGTTAATTTTTAGATTTTAGCAGTGTTCAAGGCGTTAAGTTCATCTTCAGAGAGTACGTTGGTAAAAAAATGAGCGGGGCGAAAAGCCCAAATGAACATCACAAATTTCACAGGTGTGATGCCAATTCCCATCGTAACGTGGCACATTCCCTCTGATAAAGTCAATATGGACAATCTTTATGAGGCCGCTTTCATGTTTTCATAGTGTGTTCTTTACTCCGCTAGGAGTTACTCATCACGGCGGATCCAACTGACGACATCTTCCGCTTCACCGGTTCCGCCTTCAACGCCATCGCTTCCGAAGGATATGAGGTCGTATCCATATCGGTCGTGGTTGCCTGGACGGATATAGATATAAGGGTTGCCCCAAGGATCTTCTGTAATTGGAATTTGAATGTAGGGTGCTACCCAATTTATAGGGCTGGGTGGTGCTTCAGGTTTCTCCCAGAGCGCTTTCAAACCTTGTTCGGTTGAAGGGTAGTCCCCATTATCCTTAGCGTATCTATCTAGAGCGATGCCGAGTGTCTCTATATCCTCAGCGGCTTGTGTTTGTAGGGCCCGTCCTGCTTGTCCGAGCAGTCTGGGGGCCAAAAGCACTGCGGCAATAATTCCGAGGATAACGACACCGACCAAAATTTGTACGGACGTTAATCCTGCTTGTTTAGACTCAATTGATTTCACACATTTCCTCCACAATCTGTGCATGCATGCTTAATCTGACGTAGCAGAGACAAGAGAGCGTTCCGCTCGGCTCTCAGTTATCAGTACCCCGTTTGTGGTGGTAAAAAGGTTATTACTCGCTACACGATTTGCTGACTATTGACTGCTATAACGTTGACAACCGTTTTTTTAAGTGTATCATAATTACATGAATTGTGTCAATTTTATTTGAGAGGTGGATGCTTGCCCTGTACCGCTTGCTAAAAGCTTGGGTGTGAGTCTACGTCTAAAGCTATAGGCGAGCGTGGTTTGAAATTAGCGTTGACTTTCTGCTAAGAATGGTGTATACGTATAATATAGCGTGTGCTGGATGTAAGCTTCCAAAATCTATAAGGCAAAGGCGGAATTTGGAGATGGCAAGAACAGTTTGCATTGTTGGAACAATGGATACGAAAGGCGTAGAATTCTCATTCGTCAAATCTCAGATAGAATCGGCGGGCGTGTCAACATGTGTCGTCGATACAGGTATATTGGGAGAACCGCGCTTAACCCCGGACGTTTCTGCGGGTGAAGTTGCCCGGGCTGGCGGTTCATCGCTCCAGGCCCTGCAAGCTGAAGCCGATCGAGGTAACAGTGTTGCTGTGATGGCAGAGGGCGCTGCTACGCTTGTGGCTGAGAAATACGCCGATGGAGAAATTGATGGGATCATCTCGCTCGGCGGCTCTGCGGGGACGACGATTGGCACTACAGCGATGCAAGCGGTTCCGGTCGGTGTGCCAAAGATTATGGTTTCAACCCTGGCATCGGGGGATACAGGCCCGTATGTGCAATCGAAAGATATTTGTATGATGTACTCTGTCGTGGATATTGCGGGTATCAACCGGCTGTCCCGTCGGATTCTGGCCAATGCTGCTGGTGCAATCGTCGGTATGGTGAACACAGCGTTACCGGCAGTCACAGCAGACAAGCCGCTCATCGCAGCGACGATGTTCGGGGTAACAACCCCGTGTGTTACAAGAGCCCGCGAAGTTCTTGAAGCCGCTGGCTATGAAGTACTCGTTTTTCACGCAACCGGTACGGGTGGGCAGGCCATGGAAGACCTTGTGAGGGATGGTTTCCTTGTGGGGGTGTTGGACGTGACAACCACAGAACTCGCTGACGAATTGGTAGGTGGAATTCTCAGTGCTGGTCCTGACCGGTTAGAAGCTGCGGGAGAACTCGGACTGCCACAAGTTGTGGCGCCCGGGGCATTGGATATGGTGAATTTTGGACCTCCTGACACGGTGCCGGAGCAATTCAGCGACCGGCTTTTTTATCAGCACAATCCGACAGTAACACTGATGCGGACGACACCTGAAGAAATGGCTGAACTGGGACGGATCATGGCGCGTAAACTTCGTGAGGCGCGTGGGCCCACAACGGTCCTCATTCCAACCCAAGGGGTCTCGGCGATTGACAAGACCGGACAGCCCTTTGATGTCCCAGAAGCGCGGTCTGCATGGATTGAGACTCTGAAAGCACATATCGGTGATAATGTGAGAATTATTGAGATGGACGCTCACATCAACGATGACGAATTTGCAACGAGACTTGCAGAAACGTTATTAGCGAGCATGGCATAGAGAGGAAATACATGGTGAAGACCTATAGAACACTTGCCCAAGCAGATGTTGATCACTTTGTTGAGAGAGGACATGTTGTCTTGAAAGGCTGCTTCTCGCGCGAGCTGGCAGAAGAGTGGCGATCATTCGCTTTTGAGCGCTTGGGTTACGATCCAGACGATCCTACGACTTGGGAGCAACCGCGTGTTCACCTACCTTCTATGAACAGGGTGGTGATTGCAGATGTTGCGCCGAGGGCATGGGCGGCTATCTGTGATCTGCTGGGTGGGGAAGACAGGATTGTCAATCCTTGGAGCGACGGGAAACCGGGCTGGAGCGACGGCTTTATTATCAATTTTGCATTGGGTGCAGAGACAGCGTGGCAACCGCCTTCGCCAGAAGTAGGCGGTTGGCATAAAGATGGCGATTTTTTTCGCCACTTTCTGGATAGTCCGGAACAGGGGCTGCTTACGATTGTCGTCTGGTCGGATATCCATCCGAAAAGCGGTGGAACGTTCGTCGCTTGTGATTCGGTCCAGCATGTTGCGCAGCGGTTGTATGAACACCCGGAGGGGTTATTACCGGGCGATTTCGGTGGACTCATCGAAAAATGTAAAGATTTTGTAGAAATTACAGGCGAGGCAGGAGATGTTGTGTTGCTGCACCCGTTCGTCTTGCATGCAGCTTCACAGAATCCCTCTGGCCGTGCGCGTTTCATAACGAATCCGCCTGTTGCTCTCAGGGAGCCGATGGATTTCAATCGTGAAGATTCAGGTGATTTTTCACCGGTGGAATTGGCGGTTCTGCGCGGGTTGCAGAAGGAGCGTTTGGCTTTCAAGCCGCTGGCACCGCGTGAACGCCTTGTGCCAGCGCGCATCCAACGCCAGCAGAAGATGCTTGCAGAGCAGAAAGAGCGGCTCGGAATGGCTTAACAGTTGGGGCGAGGCTTTCTCATCTCGCCCTGTTTCTCCAAAGCGCCACGGCAGTTCACTGCACAGCCACGAAACGTTCTCAACCTCATGCAAATAGGGTCGGCAATTTGAATGGCTCTGGATTAGAAATAAAGATCTTGACATACTTAACAGTTTAAGATATAATTAAAATCAAAAGTATGGGAAAAGACAATCCGAGGGTAACACCGATGGGTTCTGTTAAGTCTATCAAGGTTAATCAATGAAATGCATGAAAGATTTGTACACCAACATCACATCCGAAACGGTGGCAGTATTTAGCCCACTAATCCTGCGCAGCGGTTTCCGTATCCCGTCGGTGCTGCTGTCCAGTTGCTTTTTAGCAACTTACCCCCCCCCTCTACTTCACACACAGTAAGTATTTATTCCACCTATCCCAAAATACGTACAGGTTCCGTCGAGCTACCCACTTTGCGCATGTTTGCCGGCTTTTGCAACAGCACATCGAGCCCCTCCTGAAGCGCGTCATGTGGGGGAGGATTGATGGAATGAAACTCGATCCCATACTAAAAGAAGCAGGATCCCTCTTTTTTTATACGTTTCATATTGCTGTTTCGTCTTGACACATTTTAGGCGGCTTTCGGCACTGCTATTTAACCTCATCACAAGGAGATTAGAATGAATCCATACACCCATTTAATAAAGTTAACAAACATCGCAGTGTTAGCTACAATACCGCTGCTCTTCGGGTGCGCCAACTTAACGGAAACCCTCTCCGCAAGTGGTTCTAACCACTTCCGCAAGACACGATGGGGGTACACCCAAGAGATGGTCCTCGTTGCAGAGCAAGGCAAACGCTTGTTTCTCAGAAAAGGCAATACGCTCGTTTTCAATCACCGCATTGGCGATGTGCCGCTCAAGATTGTCTATACGTTCAAGAACAATAGGCTGAGAGCCGCGGGCTATATCACCGATCGACCCGTAAAGGGGGCAGATAAACTCGTAGATCATACCGTTAAAGAACTCGGGGAACCCTCGAAAAAGCTTGAGGATGAAATGATCTGGCTTGACGATGAAACGCTGGTTTATTTGAACGCTTATACCTCCCAGATAATTGACCGAGGGGGGAAATACAAGGCATCGGGAGGTATCTTCAATCTCTTGGAGCCGCCCGAAGAAGAGGAAGAAGAGAAAGAGACCGAAACACTCTGGGACGGCGTGTGGGCATACATCGATCTAGACTTTTACATAGAGATGCGCGAAGTGGATTTCCCGTTAGATGAGATGTCTCTTTATGAGAAACAGCTGTTTGGTGTGCTGAAAAGAAGGACAATTAAGACCTATATTACAAATAGTGGGAAACTCTCTATTTCAGGTGAACTCCCTATTTCAGATAGATAGGAACCAACGCAGTGGTTTGATAAATATTTCACTGTCTTCTTCGCCCAAAGAAAACGGGCCAAGTATCCCTAAATACTAAGATTTTTTAAACTTACGTTAACGCGATCTTGATAATTATTAGGATACAAGAAGAGGCACAGGAAACCAACAGGCTATGCTACAAGAAATGCACAGGCTAACAGCCTATGCTACAGACAGGTTATGCTACAAAATAACCTGCTCAATCTTTTTTCAAACTTACGTTCACTACACTTTCCACCAAAGGAGAAACATTATGAAAACAGCGAGAGGAATCTATAGACTCTTTTGCATACTAACGATTTTAGGGTTTGTGTTTACAAGTTGGACGACGGCACACGCGCAACAAAACAGTGCTCAAAAAGCGTTCCTCGTCCTTGAACAGAACTGCCTCAATTGCCATGGAAAACATGGCTCCTTTACCGAAAATCTCATCATTGACGAAGACGGTCCCGCCAGTCTCATTGAAAGCGGTGCCGTTGTGCCCGGGGTCCCGCTCGTCTCTAAACTCTATACGCGGTTGACTACGAAAAACCTCGCAAAACGGATGCCTCTCGGACAACCGCAACTCGACGAGGCCTCCATCCGCGCGATCGGCGATTGGATCTTACAGGGTGCCCCTAATTGGGTGGTCGAGCACGATGTAACCTTCATCAACACAAGCAAGATACTTACGGTGATGCAACAACACCTTCAGACGCTCGATCCGTTCGACCGACCTTACGCTCGCTATTTCACGATGACGCACCTCTACAATGCTGCGGAAACGGGGGAAGCACTCAATGCCTACAAAGTTGCCCTCGCAAAACTGGTCAATAGTCTCTCGTGGGGGTTTGATATACACAACCCGCAACCCGTTGATGCCGCCGAGACGGTGTTCTACATCGACGTGCGTAACTACGAATGGGACAAACAAGATGCATGGTCCCAAATTGAAGATGCGTATCCGTACGGCATGGAATTCGAGGGTAAACCTCAATTACAGGCGAAGCTCACGAGACTCCGTCGGCTGACGAAAACGCAGTTGCCTTACGTCTACGCCGATTGGTTTCTGGCAACCGCTGTGCTTCCAACGCTTTATCACGACATCCTCGACCTGCCGGGGACAGACCGGGAATTGGAACGCAAGCTGGACGTAGAAGTTCAGCGTAACCTCCAGACTGCGCCGGGCGTGCGCGTCTGGCGTGCGGGTATGAATGACTCGGGTGTCTCCAATCATAACCGCGTTGTGGAGCGCCACACGTCCCGATACGGTGCGTATTGGAAGAGCTACGACTTTGCAGGTAGCACGGGAGCACAGAACGTTTTCACGCATCCGTTGTCTTTCCAACAAGACGGTGGCGAAGTGGTGTTCAATCTGCCGAACGGTCTGCAGGCGTACTATATCTCGGATGCGACAGGCAATCGGCTGGATGATGCCCCGACGAACATCGTATCCAATCCAGCAGCGGATGATCCCGTCGTTCGCAACGGTTTATCCTGTTTCGGCTGCCACACAGAAGGAGTGAAACGGTTTGAAGATGAAGTGCGCGCAGTTGTTAGACAAACTAAGAACCCAGCGTTTGATAAGGCGCAGGCAGTGCGGCTTTATGTGGCGCAAGCCGTGATGGATCGTCTCTTAGATGAGGACACGGCGCGCTACAAGGCTGCGTTGGAAAAGACGGGCGGCGTTTTCGGCGGCATTGAACCGGTGCATCGCTTCTACGAGGCGTATCAGGGCGACGTAGATGGTGCATATGCAGCCGCATCGGTCGGTTTGGAGAGGAAGACGTTCCTATCCAAGATCCGTGAGAAGTCTAGTCTACAACGTCTCGGTTTAACGCCTTTCCTAAATGGTAAGAACGTAAAGCGCGATGTGTGGACCTCACGGTTTCCAACTGTGGTTTCAGCGTTGCATTCACCAGAGCGAGAACCTGAACCAGTTGATCCTGATCCGGTACGACCCAATCCGGTCGCTGGTGACGGAGTCTACATTCCGGACGCGAACCTCCGGACAGCGATTGTGGAAGCCCTCCGTCTAGCGCCAAACGAGTCAATTACTGTGGAAGCTATGAAACGTTTGACGCATTTGGTCGCCGATCGTAAAGGCATCCGTGACCTAACGGGGCTAGAGCAGGCGATAAACTTGGAGCGGATAGAGCTCCGTCACAACGCCGTCTCCGACTTGACCCCGCTGGCTGAATTGCGCAACTTGAACAACATTAAATTGCGGGACAATGCCATCACCGATGTATCGCCTCTTTCGAACCTGATCAATGTAGATTGGATGGGGCTTGAGGAGAATGACATCTCCGATGTGTCGCCGCTAAGCGGACTCGTCAAATTGAACGGGATAGGCATTTCAGGAAACCCCGTCACGGACGTGTCATCTCTCGCCGGTTTAACCAGCTTAGAAGGGATAGATGCATGGAACACGCGTATCTCGGATTTTTCCGCGTTAGCCAAGTTACCGAGGCTGAGCTGGATAGAAATGGGAAACGAAGCCTCTATCTCCGCTGTTCCCTCTCTAACGGGTTTAAAAGCACTGAAACGGCTTATACTTAACAACTGCAGTATCAGGGATGTGTCTGGGTTGGCGGGACTCCCGCGACTTGAATGGTTGGAACTCGTTAATAACGCAATCACAGATATTTCTGCGTTGCGCTCTCTAACCAGTTTGCGGACATTGAATCTGGATGCGAACGCCATATCAGATGTTTCGCCCCTCGCAGGATTAACGAACTTAGAGGTGTTGTACCTTGAGAACAACGTCATTTCAGATGTTTCGCCCCTCGCAGGATTAACAAAGTTGCAACGACTTAGATTGCAGTCCAATCCCAATCTCAGGGGGTTGTCTGCCTTGGCAAAACTCACGCGGCTCGAATGGCTAGACTTGGTGAATACCGACATACAAGATATTTCTGCGTTGCGCTCTCTAACCGGTTTGCAAACATTGCTCCTGCAAGCGAATGCCATATCAGATGTTTCGCCCCTCGCAGGATTAACCGGTTTAAAGGCGTTGTACCTTGAAGAAAACGATATATCAGATGTTTCGCCCCTTGCGGGGCTAAAAAACTTGGAGCAACTTGACTTGCGGGACAACGATATATCAGATGTTTCGCCTCTTGCAGGATTAACAAACTTGAAGCGACTTGACTTGCGGAAAAACGATATAGAAGACTTTTCGCCTTTAGACGCACTCCGGTCTCAAACTTTTATCCAGATGCTACACACCTCTGTGGAGGGCTTGCCACCTATGACAGGGCCATGGCTCTGGATGATCGTCCCCACGCTCGATGCTTGGGGCAGCGATGCGGCACATTCCGGCAAGGATTACCTTGCAGCGGCCAGCGGTGGAAAAGTAACGGAGCTCAAAATCGCCAATAACGGCGCAACGGAAGGGAGCCCGGTCGGAGATAAGGTCTGGACAGTAGGCGAATTATCCCCCACCGGCGGTGACAATCTCAACGAGATGGCGAACGCCACCGGCTTGGGCTCCGGCCGTATAGACACTCACGTCGCCTACGGTTCGCTCACCTTGAAATCACCGAGAGTACAAAAGACGACCATGCTCGTCGGCAGCGACGATTCCGTGAAAGTCTGGCTCAACGGGACGCTCGTTCACAACCATGCTGTGATCCGAGGAGCGGATGATTACCAAGAACAGTTCTCCGTTACGTTGAGACAGGGCTACAACATTTTATTGGTTGCTGTCTACGAAGCTCATGGAGGATGGAGCGGGTTTTTCGGGTTCGCCCGTGGCACCGACTATGAGGTGATTCCCCCCGGCACTGTGAGGGTTGCGGGTAATGGCCCCATTCGCCCTGTCTTGCCTGAAGAGACAGTCCTCCTCCACAACTACCCGAACCCGTTCAATCCGGAGACGTGGATACCGTATCAACTTTCGGAAGCTGCGGAGGTGACGGTGCGTATCTACGCAGCCAACGGGGCGTTGGTGCGGACGTTGGATGTTGGGCATCAACCCGCAGGTCGCTACAACACCCGGACTCGTGCTGTGCATTGGGATGGCAAAAATGAGGTGGGTGAGTCTGTTGCGAGCGGGATCTATTTCTATACGTTCACCGCACGCAACTTCACGGCTACACGGAAGATGCTCATCCGGAAATAGACACGGACTATAATACTGGCGCGAGGTTGCTCTAAGAGGTGGTCAGAGCCGTTATGAGGTCGGAAGGCGCTAACGCTCTGATTTTAACCACTTCTGCACCCGCGCCAGTTTTTCTGTCACAAAACCGGCATGCACCGATACCCACGGTAGGCATATGGAGAGGCTCTGAACTCAAAAAAGGGAGTTATTTGACTCTAATTTTGTCGTGTGTTATACTTCAAAGGAGGCATATACTTAATCTGTAGACGTGGACTGTGAGGAGCGTAGATGCTTAAGATCATTGATACACACCAACACCTTTGGGATACTGGGAACTTGGATTATCCGTGGCTGGAAGGGTTTGATCGATTAAAAAAACGGTATACGCTGCAAGACTATCGTGAGGCGGTTGCGGGTATTAACGTCGTGAAGTCGGTTCACGTTGAAGCGGATCCGGCTGAGACGGATGTCGTCAAGGAGGTTAAATGGTTAACAGGTCTCTCAGAGCCAGACGGCATGATAGGGGCGATAGCGGCGGCAGCGCCGCTGGAAAAGGTTAACGTTGAATCTGTGCTTGAGGAATTGGTTGAATTTCCGCTTGTGGTGGCTGTTCGCCGGATGGCGTGGCATCATCCCGACCCGCAGTTTTATGCGATGCCTGAGTTGATTAATGGCGTAAGGTTATTGGAGAAGTTCAATCTTTCTTTTGAGCTTTGTGCGAATCAGGAGCAGCTGCCTGCGGCGATCACGTTGGTGAAGGCAACCCCCGGGGTCCGCCACGCCCTCAATCACTGTGGAGGCCCGGATATAAAAGGGGGGCAATTTGAGTCTTGGGCGGCCCATATAGCGGAACTTGCCTCTTTCGAGAACGTCTACTGCAAGGTATCGGGGATTGTAACGGCCGCAGGCGACAGCTGGACGCGTGAAGCCCTTAAGCCGTATATCCAACGTCTCGTCGAGCTCTTTGGTTATGAACGTTTGATATTTGGGAGTGATTGGCCCGTGTGTAATTTAGCGGCTACCTATCAGGACTGGTTAGCGGCGCTTTTATGGGCTGTTGATGATGCTTCAGATGCGGAGAGAAACAGGTTGTTCTATGAAAATGCTGTGAAATTCTATTCACTCTCTATTCTGTGACATTTGACTTTTTAACGTATCTGTGCTATAATTAATCAAGCTGAGTCAACAACCGTTTTGATCATAGCAATAAGTGTCCCGTGATCCTGCTGAGCAGATGAGAATAGCCAAAAACCTGACAGACCTCATCGGTAATACGCCAATGATTCGTCTGAACGCCTTGCCTGGTAAAGACGATGCAACTATTTTCGCGAAGCTGGAATCTTACAACCCCGGTGGTAGCATAAAGGATCGGATTAGTTATGCGATGGTAGTTGATGCGGAAGAGCGCGGCATTCTCAGAAGTGGGGATACGATCGTTGAACCTACGGCTGGCAACACGGGTTTGGGTCTCTCTATTGTCGGGATTGCGCGGGGTTACTCTGTAATTTTGACGATGCCTGAAAATGTGAGTCGTGAAAAATATGAGCTGCTGTCTGCGTTCGGTGCGAAGATTGTGTTAACGCCTGAGCACGGCGGCATGGCAAGTGCGATTTGGGAGGCGGAAGAGATTGTCAGGCGGCATCCGAAACACTATATGCCGAACCAGTTCACGAATCTGGCGAACCCGGAGATTCACCGCCGGACCACCGCTGTCGAGATTCTTAAAGCCGTTGGCAGTGATATCGATTTTTTTGTTACAGGAGTTGGAACAGGAGGCACCTTGACAGGCGTTGGCGAAGTATTAAAAACAGAGTGTCCGAATGTGAAAGTGATTGCCGTGGAACCTCAGGTTTCAGCGGTGCTCTCTGGAGGTCCCCCCGGACCGACCCGGATTGATGGCCTCGGGGCGGGGATGATTCCTGAAGTCCTGAACGTAGATGTGATTGATGAAGTTATTGCGGTTTCTGAAGAAGTGGCATACCAAACCATGAAGTCCATTTCAACAACCGAAGGGTTATTGGTCGGTATGTCGTCTGGCGCGAGTGTGTATGCAGCATTACAGGTTGCCAAGCAGCACGGTTCCGATAAAACGGTTGTGACGATTCTGCCGGACACGGGCGAGCGTTATTTCAGCTTAAATCGTTATTTTGAAGTCGAATCGGACGTTATGGAGATGCTACCATAACCTTATCAAGGCCCTGCCTTTAGACGAGGGATAGTATTAAAAGGCGTTATCAATGACCGAGAACCCAACTAATGAACGCTTGAACCAGTCGGTAGACAATCTGCTCTGCCAAGAAATAGCGTTGACAGAGACTCCCCAAGAAATCCTTTTTTCTCTCTTTAAACGGTTCAAAGGCCGCGCTGCAATCGTCACGAGCGGGCAGCTGTCAGGTATGGTTTTGATTCACTTGGCGGCTGAAAATCAGCTGCCTTTCCGGGTTTGCACGCTCGATACCCTGCGCCTCTTGCCAGAAACGTACGCCTTCCTTGATAAAGTAGAAGCGCGCTACGGCATTCAGATTGAGCGGATTCAGCCCGACCCACAAGAAATCCGACAAATGATTGCAGAGCACGGTGAGTATCTGTTTTTTGACAGCAAGGCTAAACAGGAATACTGCTGTAATATCAGGAAGGTGCGTCCCATGCAACGACTCTTGGAGACGCTGGACGTTTGGATAACGGGTTTGCGCCGCGACCAGTCCGATGCCAGAAAACAACTCCGTAAGGCGGAGATCGTATCATCGGCGGCCCACCCTGTGCTGAAAGTTAATCCACTTCTTCAGTGGACTATTGATGACATATGGCAGTTTGTTCGTGACAACGATGTTCCTGTAAATCCACTGCTTGAAACTGATGCGGATGGACACTATTATGAATCGATCGGTTGTGTTATCTGCACAACGCCGATCAAACCTGGGGAACCCAAACGCGCAGGCCGGTGGCGTTGGCAAAACGCTGCTCCGGCTGCGGAAAATACTAAAGAGTGTGGGTTGCATTTCTCGATTTAATGAAAAGATTCAGTCATGCTGCTGTGGTTTTTAATCGCGCGTATACTTTAATCTACGAAGTAAGACGAAGAATCTTGATGTTCGCAACAATACGTTTAATACAAATAATACAAAAAAGGGGGAGATTTATTCCATGTCTGTAACAGTTCGCATTCCAACGCCGCTGAGACGCTTGACGCAAAACTTAGCAGAAGTTGAGATGGAAGGTACCAATATTGAGGGAATTATTGACAATCTTGAGGCGAGTTATCCGGGAATGAAAGAGCGTCTCTGTGATGAAGGCGGCAATATCCGTCGGTTTGTCAATATTTATCTGAACGATGAAGATATCCGCTTTCTTGATGGAAAGGCCACGGTTGTCGCAGATGGTGCTGAAATTTCAATTATTCCCGCGATTGCTGGTGGAAGCCACCTGTCGTAATGGTTGTTGGGTGTTATTTGTCGGTGGAACGGCTATCGGCAATTAGCGATTTACTGACGGCTGGTGGTTATTCAATGTTAGCTTTGCAACGTGAAACCCTCACCCATATTTATGCGCATGCAAAATCGGAATTCCCTGATGAATGCTGTGGTGCGATTTTGAGTGACGGAACGCGTGAATTTGTCTGGAAATGCCGGAATATACAGAACGAACTCCATCAGAAAGATCCTGATACTTATCCGCGGAACGCGCGCACGGCGTACGTCATACACCCTGATGATTTAATTGCTCTTCATAAAGAGACAGAGACTAAGGATCTGCAGATTAAGGTGTTTTATCACTCACACCCGAATCATGAGGCCTACTTTTCTAAAAAGGACAGAGGCGACGCGATGATGTGGGGGGAACCGGCCTATCCGGATACTACGTATCTGGTTATCTCCGTTTATAATGCTGAGATACGAGCCGTGAGGGCTTTCGCCTGGGGTGAAGAAACCAGAGATTTTTTTGAAGTGCCCCTTGCAAAAACTTAATAGCAAACGTCTGCTAAATAGGCCAAAACGCTACTTGTATTTTCCAAAACGGACGGGTGGTTTGATTCTGTTGAGCATCGGTGCCTACTAATTCGTGCGTATTTACGAGCGAACTACAAGCTTGCTGTAAATATTAATAACACTGAAATCCTATGTGCTAGTGCTCTTGTGAATTGCGAAAAATCAGTAGAAGCGGCTTTCAGTTTTGAGAAAAAACGTTTCCTATCAAGTCTTTCATTGCTGAAGGCTAAAGTCGTTCTGCTGTTTGATAAAAATGCGGTAGATATCCTCAAAAAGTCTGACATCCGTGAGCGTGTCTTCGGCTGAGGAGCGAAAAGGTTCATCGTTGCGGAGATTCGCAATAAAGTATTCCGCTTCTCTATGATATGCCCAGGTCCAGCTTGGTCTGGGAATCGGATGGGTGATTTCTTGTTCTTCTCCGGCGCGATAGATTTCGACCTCTGCTGGGGTATTTTTGAGGAGCAAAGGCGGTGCCCAGGTATGCACCCACCCATTTTCAAAATAGATTTGACTGTGCTCATCCCACCGGTAGTGAGAAACATGCCCTGTTTCTAACGTCACACGGATACCGTCCATATCGAAGATAACGATGCCAGAATATCCGTTCTGGTCTAAATCGACTGCTTTGACGGTGACCTTGTCTCCGGCATCGAGAAACCAACGCATGAGATTGATATTGTGTGTGTATTGCTGTAGATATCCGATGTATGAATCGCGCCAGCGTTCAGGTATCCATTTTGGGGTTTTGGCAGGGGCGGCGGGTTTATCTTCGGTAGTATTGTCCATAGGAGTGTCGAGGTTGCAGACCCAGTTGCCCCCGAATCCGTGATTTCTGGCGTACGTCAAACGCCCGAGTTCGCCGGTTTCTCGAAATTGCGCGATTTTTGCCTTGGCGATTTCGTTACCGGCATCGTATCGTTTCATATAGCCTACCATTAGTTTTTTGCCGGACGTTTTAGCTGCTGCTACGATGGTTTCTGCTTGTTCGACTGAGACAGCCATGGGTTTCTCCATGAAGACGTGCTTCCCTGCGAGCAGCAGGTCTTTTGCGATTTCGCCTTGTAAAGCGAAGTCTGCGGATACAGCTACCGCCTCAATATCGGTGTTTTGTGCAAGTTCGTTGTGGTCTCGATAGCGTTTGGGGATACCGAAGCGGTTTTGTACTTTTTGCCCGAGTTCAGATCGTACTTCGGCGAGCCCGATGAGCTCACAGTCTGGAATGCTCACAAAATTTGGGATGTGGACCTTCTGTGCCATGAATCCACATCCGATATAACCGAGTCGAATTTTTCCCATTTTTTTATAGGTTGCCCCTTCTGGGTTCCACGCTCCATATCTGCTGAGGGTTCTTTTTCTTCAATCTTGGTTCAATCAGCGGAGAAGATAGCACTACTCAATAGGCGGCGCGATACCTCTATCGCTGATGTCGGAAATTAAGTACCGGTAACTATAAGAGGCGGTGCGATTCTATCTGTTCGACGGCTGTTTTTGCTCCCTCCCGGACGAGCGCTGAGACATCGTCTCGGGCGAGTTGTTTGAGTTTACCGAGGCTGATATTCGCTGCCAATTTGCCGAGGGCGACGGCGACGAAATAACGGACATCGGCATCCTCGTCGTCTAGTGCCTCTAGCAGTACTTTTGCATCGTTCTCGGTGGCGAAGTGTCGGTCTGTGTCGCCAATATTAATCAGTGCTTGCGCGGCGATCCGGCGCGAGTGAAGGTCGCCGTGACGAAGAGAAACAAGGACTTCGTCATGGTTTCCATTAGGAATAACTGGCAGGTTGTCCCAGTCGCAATCCAAGCAGAACCATGAATTTTCATTTAACCGTCGGAGATTCATGTTTTCGCAAGCTGGACATTTCCCAAATTCCTGTTTCTGGCTCATGATTTTATCCTTTGTGCTTCTGAGACAGGCCGTGGTAGGTGTGGCATCAGTTTGTGGTTTATCAGTTTCTCACTGTGATTGTTAAATATAAGAGAGAAGAGGTGTTTTCCGAAATTATACCTCGGAAATCGGGTTTCCTTCCAATTCTGGTAACTCGCGCCAGATTTCGGGTCCTACTGGTTTAAAGTTGATGGTGGCGATGAACTGCATGCCGTGATAGAAATTGATTTTGAATTTGCCGCCCCCAAAGTTTTCCTTGAGATATTCCAAGGGTGCTTCGATCAATGGGCCCATTTCGTCCGCATAGTAGAAAGCGAGTGCTTTGAAGCGCACAGTATTGCCGACCGGTTCCTGTACAAGAAGCTGTGCAGCTGTCGCGGGGAAAAGCACTTCAAAGGCTTGCCAAAGCTCCGAGACAGTAGGGTTTATTTTTCCTATGCGTTTTTTGAAGTCGTTCTCAAGGTATTCTGAAAAAGTATTGAAAACCCATTCCATAGTGGTTATCCGCTGTTCGTTGTTAGACGTGTCGTTCTCGGTGTTGGGGTAAGAGATGGTTTGGGTGAATCAGAGCTCTCTTTAGCCGTTAACCGATGGTTATCAGAGCGGTGCCTTTAAGAAGTCCTTCCAGTCGAAATTAGGCAGAGGGAACTCCTCTGTGGCTTCACATTGTCAAAATGTTGCAGCTTTCTCAAAGAACTCGATATCTACGCGTTCAATATCTGATTTTTTTGCATTTTCAGCGACTCGCTGCACGACCATCTCACGGACGAACGGGATCGGTATCCGTTTGATTCGGTGTTCAACTTCCTCTGTACAAGGCACTGAGGTGTTGTCTAGGAATGGCCCGTCTTGCATGAGTGCTTCTGCCGGATGCTTACATGTTTCTGGTACGAGTTGTTGCAAGCGCATTGAGACGTAATTCGTTACCCATTCCTTGAATGCTTCGGATTTTTCGGTATCAACGTTCTCGACACTGGAACGTTCTGCCAATTTCTCGTTGATACTGACGAGTAAGTTTTCCACACGTGTTAAGCGTTCTTCCACTTCTGTTAGCCGTTCGCGTGTGTCCGTTTTTTCGTTCATCTTTTCTCCTTTTTTTATCTACCTTGCGATTCGTTTCGGGGATTCTATGATAATTCCCTCTTCATGGATAGAACTCGACGCGTTGGTTGAGACTACGGATTTTGGTCAAGAGCTCACAACGGGTGGCGGTTGGCACCTCTCAGATTACCCAGTATTTCCAGAGATCTTCTGGAATTTCATATTTAATTTTTTCCCGATGTTTGTGAGAATAGCGGGCAAAAAGACCGAAACGTGGAACGTTTCTCACATTTGATGAACCGGTATGACAAAGGAAAGCGTGCCACAGCACAACATCCCCTGCAGCGCCAATAAACTCTCGTGGGTCCTGCGGCGATAAATTCGAAAGTATGTGCCACCCCCAATCTTTAATATCGTAGAAACTGCCGTCGATCTGCTGTGGGTATTGGCGGAAATAATTGTGCGTTGAGCGGTGACTGCCGGGCCAGAAAACGAAGGCACCGCCGCCGGGTTCAACGTCATAGAGATAAGTCGTTGCCCCGAACATAAAGGGGCTCCAAGCACCGCCGTAAGCATCGATGTGTCCGTCTTTGGGCATTGCCCACTTTTCCTCAGGGTTGGGCCATTTAACAAGCGGTGATCCGCCGCCCCCCGTAAATTGGCCACCGCCAAGCTGCTGGCTAATTTCTTGCATTATAGGTAGGTGCCCGAACACGGGCGAGAAGTTGAAGTTTTGGATCACGTAGTCATTGGGCCATGTTTCTGGTGTTTCTAAGCTGGAATTAAAATGTTTCCAGACTTGTTCACGCCATCCATCAATTGTGTCAGAATCGACTAGGTTTTTAAGCGTGAGGTATCCGTGTTCCTGAAAAAATGCTATCTGTTGTGTTGTGAGCATACGGTTCTCCTTAGCGTTTGGGTCTGAAAGACGGGATGCCCGTTTTATCAAAGCGTTTCTTGATCGCTTTCATCAATTCAGGTGTAACTTCTCTGTGCCCCTGCTCACGTGCGTATTTTTCCACACTTTTGACAACCATACCGCGTGCAAATGACGGTACACGCTTCAACCGCTTTTCTGCTGCCGGTGTCCACTGCAGATCATAATCGCTTTCCGTTGCGAAAGCAACCTTTTTTTCTATTTGAACAGGAGGCGTGTTGTATTGCCCAGGTTCATATTCACACGACGCATCTTCGGCAAGGTAATTGCCTGTAGTTGCATAAGCACGCGCGCGACACCCGCCGCAGACCTCTCTGAATTCACACATGCCACACTTACCTTCAAGTAAGTCGCGATTCCGCAATTCTTGAAAGGTCTCTGATTCGTTCCAGAGTTTGGTAAAGCTTTCTTCCTTGAGGTTACCCACACTAACGGGTAAATATGGGCACGGGGTCAGTTCGCCCTCGGGCGTGATGCGGCAATAATAGATACCACATGGACAGGTGCCACTCGGATAGCCTTGAAGGAAAGAGGAGTCAGATTGTTGTTCATAGATGACGCGTTTATAATGCGGGGCACATTTTGCCGCGATAAGCATCTTCCCGGTATAAGCGGCCTGCAACTTGAAAAGTGTTTCCAACATATTTTCGTACTGCGTTGCCGTAATGTCCATCACTGTCTTGCCTCTTCCTGTTCGGACGAGGAAGTAGAGGTTTAGCACCTTCGCGCCAAGCTGGTAAGCAAACTCTACGATTTTTGGGATTTCGTCGTAGTTCCATTGCGTCACGGAGGTTTGAAGCAGGAAGTCGAGCTGTGCGCGTTTGAGTGCTTCAACGCCGTTTATTGCTGCTTGCCACGCGCCTTCCATACCGCGAAATTTATCATGATCTGTAGGTTGGATAGAATCTAGGCTGATACCTGCGCCCGTGACGCCGTGTTGTTGCATCTTTTCAACTACTTCGTCGTTCAGTAAGACACCGTTTGTCCCCATGACGACAAGGAACCCGGTATCGGAGGCATATTTAGATATCTCCAAGATATCAGGTCGTAATAACGGTTCACCGCCGGTGAGAATGAGCAGGATATGCGGATTGATTTCAGCGATTTCATCAATAACCCGGAAACATTGGGATTGGTTGAGTTCGGCCTGCCTTGAATGCGCTGATGCGTCTTCAATATCAGAGAGGTTAAGATTTCCATTCACGAGCTCGTTTGTGTCCACAAATCCTGCGGGAAGGTAGCAGTGTGTACACTTTAGGTTACAGAGCCGGGTGATGTTCCATGAAACGGCTTGCACTTTTGTATGTGTCATGTTTTTTTATGGATAAAAGGAGCAAAGTCGGAAAAATGGAAGGTTGCGGAAAGCGCTCTGTTCCAAACTTCTAGGTCTAACACTGCTCCAAAGGTTCTTGTTTTTTGAAATTAATTTTTCAACAGCAATGTAAGTGCGAAAACCATTAATCCGGCTACCAGCATCAGACCTCTCCAGACGTTGATATGACGGCTCTGGTTCTGATGTGCTTTCTCGTCAGGCGGAGCAACTTCGAGGTGTCTCCGGTAGAACGAGTTATACAATCCCCAAAAGAGTGCCATAACGCCGAATGCAGCGAGTTTCGCGACGAAAATTAACATATAGGTTTTGAAATCGTCGTTCCTGTTTCCTGCAAAGAAACCGTTGTTCCATGCGACAATAAAAAACACCATCGCGCCTGTCGTCAGCAAAACGTGAATCATCAACCGTATCAGCGTCCGAAAACGGTTGTGGATCGCTAAGAGGTTTTGTGTTGGTAAGTTTTGCTGTAGAATCGGCATGACGACGAAGGTGGAAAAAATTACACCGCCGAACCAGATGATCGCTGCTATCAGGTGAACGCTCCGGATGAAAAGTTCTACGCTCTCCCGCATTTTTCTCCACAATCCGTAGTTTTCAAAAATAATACCACATTTCGCGTCTAAAGTCAAATTTGATTTGGGATGAAATTGGGTCGTCGTTCCAACACCCATCGTGCCGTGCTGTGTTATTGTTCGGTTTCCATCGGTAGCGTAACCTTGCTCTTCTCCTTCGCCGATTGATAGGTTGCTAAGACGACTTCTACTGCGTGTCTTCCGCCGGTGCCGTCAATCATAGGCGTTTTGTTGTCTCTAATGCAGTCAACAAAATGCTTGAGTTCCCCGGCAACTCCGTGGGGTGCGTCACGGTTTGGAACGATTTTCTTCCAGTCACCGCCGAGTTTTTTGAAATAGGCGAGATCGGCTGCCATATCCAAACGGAGTGAACCTTTTGTGCCATCGATGATAGTTTCATTAGTGCCTCGTGCCCCGAGGAAGCCGCCCCATCGCAAAATACCCACCGTCCCTGAATCGTAGCGGATGAGGGAGACAGTGTAATCTTCCCAATCATCATGCCCAGAGAAGCTGCCGACTTCAGCAGCAACTGTGAGGGCGGTACCGCCGAACCAGTTAATCAGATCGGATTTGTGAATGCCATTTTCTAAGAGTCCACCGACAGTACCGTACCAACTTTCCGGACGGGTACGCGGGGCGTTATAGGGACCCGTGTAGTCGGTTTCGATGTAGGTGATGTTTCCAATATCACCGGCATCCACTATCTGTCTGCCGAGTTCATGGACAGGGTAAAAGCGTAGGACCTGTCCTACCATTAAATGTGTACCTGCCTTATCCGATGCCTCAATCATTGTATCTGCTTCGGCAAGGGTCAAGGAGAGCGGTTTTTCACAGAAAATGTGTACGCCAGCCTCAGCGGCATCAACGACAACTTGTGTATGTGCAACGGGCGGTGTTGCAACGACGACCGCGTCCACGCGCTCGAATAATTCTTGATAGTTCTGAAACGCTCGAATCCGATGCTGTGCGGCGACGGCTTCTGCTGTTTCCAAACGGAGGTCTGCTACACCTATGAACTCACAATTTTCAACGTTCGGGAGCGAGTTGCAATGGGCATTTCCCATCCCCCCTACACCGACTACACCTATGCGAACCATGTTAAATCTCCTTCCTTACAGCTATGGGCAGTCTACTTAAAAATCTGTGTGGCATGAACAATAAACATAAACGCCACAAGCTTCTCTTCTTTGCTGCCTGCTGATTCCTATTTCTTCATTAACCATTTTATCGTTGAGATTGCGACTACGATACCAAAAACGAGGAGTATCCATTTGATGTATGGTGATGCCTTTTCACCGAGATAAGAGTAAACTAAGGTGGCTGGCAGCTGCCCGATTCCAGTGGCAATCCAAAAACTGGGAAACTGCATACGGGTTACCCCCGCGAAGTAACTGACAGCATCAAAAGAGATAAACGGCATTAATCGAGCAATAAAAATTGCATAAGTGCCATATTTTTCAACAAAGTCATTTGCTTTGTCAGCTGCGGGTTGGCTCATTAAGGCTGTTACCTGTTGAACCCCAAGGGCGCGAGCGATGTAAAAGCAGCATGCTGCGCCGACCATTGAACTGCTCCAAGATAGGAGTAAACCCCACCAGAACCCAAAAAGCGTGCCGTTTGCAAAAGTGATCAGAAACGCCGGCAGCGGCGCGATCACGCTCTGAAAAATCATCAAAATTGCTGATACAACAGGTGCAAGGGCCCCATAATTCGCGATGTACGCCCGTGCGGTTTCAACATTCTGAAAAGCGGAGGAGAGTTCAAGAAGGTATTTCCAAATCTGTTGGTGATAGACTGCCAGAACGATCGCCGCAATTAGCAACGCCAATAGCAATATAATGTGCCGTTTTTTGTGGACGTTAGGTGCTACCTTGGACATCGGACATCTTGTCGGGATGACAGGCCGGAGTCTGCCTACTCCTTTGCTTGCTGTATCAGTGCGTTATTCATGCGTTCCTGAATTTCGCGTATTTTCTCATCTGTCCAATTGTAAAAGCCTTCCTGAGATTTCACACCGAGTTTGCCAGACTCAACCATTTCTCCGAGGAGCGGATTGATGTCGGACGAATTGTTAAGGTCTTTATAGAGATCTTCAAAGGCGGCAAGTACTAAGTCCCACCCTGCGAGTTCGAAAACCTCAAAAGGGCCAGCGACGCTGAGTCGTCGCCCGAAACTGTTTCGCACAACAAGATCGACGGTTTCTGCGCTAGCGATACCGCGTTCTACGATAGCGAATGCTTCCCGAATCAAGGCGGCTTGTAGCCGGGGGCCCACGAAACCCGGGGCCTCTTTTTCTATTATTGCAGGCGTTTTACCGATAGCTGTAAAGAGCTCGAACGTTGCTTTAACTGTTTCGTCAGAGGTATCGGGGCTGCGGATGATTTCGACCAACGGTATCAAATAAGGCGGATTAAAATAGTGGGTGTTGAGTATCTTATCCTTGCGGTTGGCGTTCGCGCCGATTTGACTCGGCATTAGGGCGGTGGTGTTGCTTGCTAAAATGGTATGCTGCGGACAAATTACGTCTAATTTTTCAAAGACCTGCTGTTTTAGTGGTAAATTTTCTGTGACGGCTTCTACTACAAAATCTGCGTTTTCTACGCCAGCTTCGAGGTCTGTATGAGTCTGGATCCGCTCCAACGTTGCCCGGGTGCTCCCCTTTTCAATAATAGCGTTTTCTGCAAGCACTTTGAGGTTTTTCTCAATTTGAGTGCGCGCTGTTTCGAGTTGATCGTCGGTCAGATCCTGCAAATGGACATTATAGCCTGCGCTAGCGAACTCTTGCGCGATGCCGTGTCCCATTAACCCAGCCCCGATCACTGCAATTTGCACGATCCTGTCAATTGTCATTTGTCCTCCTACCGGCAATAACAATCGTAAATTCACCGCGCGGTTCAGTGCCTCGGAATTTTTGGAGTGCTTCTCTGACATTCCCGCGGAATATTTCTTCAAATCGTTTTGTTAACTCGCGCGTCACAACGATGTTGCGCTCGCCGAGTACTTCGAGAGCATCTTCGAGGAAACGTCGAAGTCGATGTGGAGATTCAAAAAAGATTAACGTTCTTTCTTCGTCTGCGAATCTGATCAATTGCCGTTTCCTTTTTCCTGATTTCGGAGAGAGAAAGCCTTCAAAGGCGAAGTTATGCAGCGGTAGCCCAGAGATAGATGCCGCTGCGACGACTGCTGATGCGCCCGGAATAGGAACAATAGGAATTTCTGCTTCGATACATCGACGCAAAAGTGGATACCCTGGGTCTGAAATAACGGGCGTACCAGCGTCTGATACAAGGGCAACCGTCTCGCCTGTTTGTAAGCAGGCGAGCAGCTTGTCACACTTTGCTCGTTCGTTACCTTCAAAGTAGCTTGTGAGTGCGGTTTGAATGTTGTAATGCGTTAGCAAGCGGCTAGTTTGACGGGTATCCTCGGCTGCGATGAGATCCACTTCCTTGAGGATACGTAGGGCGCGTAAGGTAATATCCTCTAAATTCCCAATAGGAGTGCTGACGAGGTAGAGTGTGCCGGCTGGTGTGTTCTGCATTTTGTTGGTGGCTGTTCGCTTTTAGGCATTCCCGTTGCCATGTTGTGCGTTTCGTGCTAAATTACAGACTATGCGAATTATCTACGTCACGTTAGGTCTAATCTGTTTGCTAACCCCGGCGTGTGCACAGACTACTCCTCACAAACGTCCTTATGAAGTGTCGCGTCCGCTCTATGTCGGTGCGCGGGCGTTAGCGATGGGCAACGCCTTCACTGCTGTCGCCGATGATGCCACTGCTGGTTTTTGGAATCCCGCGGGTCTCATTCAGTGGCAAGGGATCCGACTCTTTGCTGTCAATAAGTTTCACGACCGCGCTGATTACCGTTTTGATCCGAAAGGGATCGGCTATGGTTACCGAGGCTACGGCCTTTTTTGGGGTAACAAAATTGCTATCGGCATTGATAACGACGTGCCTGACTTCAACTATTATAGTGTCGCTCGTCAATTTGGGGCCTATACCGCTGCAGGATTAAGTCTCAAATTTAAACGGAGACATCCATCTAATGTCTATCAGTTCTTCGGCTACCAGACAGCTTACGATCTCGGTTTACTTATCAAACCTCGCCCGAATCTCACCTTCGGATGCCTTGCGCAGAATCTAGAGGGGTTCGGTATTCAGTGGCTGACACTCGGTAGTGCTTACCGCTATGCTGCACTCTATTTTTCTGCAGATGTAGCGGTTTCTACCCAAGGAAAAACACCGGAGTTTTACATAGGAACTGAGTGGCATCCTTTCCATTTTCTCCCTATCCGACTCGGCATTTCAAACGGCATTCTGACAGCCGGAGTAGGGGTTGTATGGAGAGGCATTCAGATCAACTATGCTCGGATTTTTGAAGCTCCTTTCGCGTCCGATTTTGCCGAATTAGCTATCGGTTTCTAGTAGCTAGATAGCGAAAACTACTCGGATACCTCTTCCCAATCCAAAGCTGTTTGGTTCCATACAAACTGTTGTAATGGTCCAAATTTGAGATTAAGCGTTAAACTCTTCGGCGTTGGTGAACTATCAAATAGATTAAAGTCTCGGACGACGACATAGGTGTGCTGACCGTCGGTAATCATTTTACACGCGTCAACGAAGTCATCAAGGTTACGAATCTGTTTCCCGTTTATATCGAGAATGACCACTTTGGAGTTGCCGTTTCGTTCTTGCAAACCGACTCGTGAGAAGCTACTCCCTGCAACGGCGTGCGGTAGATAGACTCCATCGGCTTCTAAGAAAAGTATCCGTCGGAGTTGGGGTGTAATATCGTGGAAGACGGCGCCTCCAAATCTAACGAATCGACGGACTTTCTTCGCCTCCAGATCCTCTACAGGGATATCGAGACTCAGGTTTTCACCGTTGCGATATACGTCCAGGTTGATGTTTTTTTCGACATTTTGGTTCAGAATGGCATCGAAAGTATAGAGATCGTCTCTTATGAGTTCGTCGTTGATACGGTAGATGATATCGGAGGCGCGCAGGATGGTTTCCCCTGTTGTTCTGGGGACGATTGACTCAACCTGAATTACCTTGGGCGTTCCGGCTTTGGAGGGTCCTATCTCTTTTCGCAAAGCTCCGGGGAAATTGAAGTGCTTAATCGCTTCGCCGATAGAGATGAGTTCTAAATCAACCCCGATTTCGCCGCGTCGAATTGTTATCGAATTCTGAATCAACTCGAGTGCATCGTAAAGGTAGTCGATGGGCAGTTCAAAACTGGACGTGTCGGTGCCGCGGGCGTGAATAGCGATCACCTCGCCTGCGGTATTCCAGACGGGGCTTCCACTAGATCCCCCTGTTCTGTCAAAGGTTGTATGGATGTAACTAGAGTGTCGGTCTCCTTTGTTGACGTTGAGATTTGCGATTGTACCGAATTTGATTGAATATTCCTCTTTCTCATTGTTACCGATGAGCAGGAGTTCATCCCCGAGCGAGAGTGAGCCCCATTCGCCGAGTTCGACGGCTTTCAGTTCAAAATCAACTTCTTCAGGGTCAATCTGATAGAAACCGAAATCGTGTGTCGGATCGTAGTATAGAATACGGGCTTCTGTGAAGCTGCCGTCGTGAAAATTAATTTTGACGTAAGAGGGGCTGCTGCCGGTAACGTGCCGGTTTGTAGCAATAACGCCACGTTCTGCGTCTACAACGAAGCCTGTAGCGAAATTTGTGCCTTTTGCTTCAGTTTCAAAGACGACCTCAGAGGAGGTTTCAACATTCACCACCATGGGTTTGAAAGCCGCGATTTGTTCTGTCCAATTATGTGCTGCGTTGGCGTTTGCAATCAACGTGAAAAGTAAAAGGATCGCAAAGACAGCACTGATTTTCTGTTTTTTGACCACAGTTCTAAGAACCTGTTTCATGATCGTCCTTTCTTGCTTTAGAATTTCTATAATTTTGAAGAGTTTAACACGCTAATTCAGGGATGTCAAATCTTTTTTTTTGGGGCAATCGAGACATGTTGTCAATTGTTTTGCCTTTAGGAATTGGGTTCTTTTTATCTTGACGGTGTGTCTCAAACGTGATATATTGCTCACACTTTTGTATGGCAAGTTTCGGCTTTTGAACTACCCTGAAAATGCTATCAGCTTCTTGAAAAGTAGAAGAGGATTTTAGAGATGGCAATACACCACTTTGAACCGAACGTCTATTACACAGCAATCGGTGCCCACAAACCGGTACTCCATATCGAGAGCGGGGACACCGTTTTCACAACGACCGTGGATAACGCAGGCTATGATGCCTCGGATACACAAGTTACCGCAGGTGGCAACCCACAGACGGGTCCTTTTTATGTTGAATCGGCAGAACCGGGCGACACGTTAGCCGTTCATTTGGATCGGATCGTCCCGAATCGTTTAATTGGACGGACAGCTATGACCGTTGCGCCCAATGTGCTTGATCCACATTATGTAGTTTCTGAAATGCCCGAACGGGGGAGCGCAGAATGGCATGTGGATGTCGAGAAGTGGACAGCGACATTGATGACTCCAGAGACGCAGTTAGGTAAGCTCACACTGCCACTTGAACCGATGATCGGATGTTTTGGGGTTGCGCCACCACGTGGACAAGCGATTTCGACGGCGACCTCTTCTACCCACGGTGGCAATATGGATTATCGCGGTTTTCAGGCGGGGGTTACCGTCTACTTCCCTGTTTTTGTTCCCGGCGCGCTTTTTCACCTTGGTGATGGCCATGCGGTACAAGGCGACGGTGAGATTGTTGGGACTGGCATTGAAATTTCTTTTCACGTACAGTTTACGGTTGAAGTGATCAAGGGAAAAACCATTAATTGGCCCCGTGCGGAGAACATCGATTATATTCTCGCGACTGGCAATGCACGTCCGTTGGATCAGGCGGTTCAACATGCAACAACCGAGCTTCTCCGGTGGTTAGATGAGCTCGGTTTGGAGAAACGCTCAGCGCATATCTTATTGGGGCAGGCGGTAGAATATGATATGGGAAACGTTTTTGATCCCGCGTATACAATGGTCTGCAAAATTAAAAAGTCAATATTACGCCAGATTGGGGTCATGTAATTAGTTATACATTTGTATAATATCTTCCAAAGTTCGGTTATGATTGTATTGCCAACGTTTCTTTAATGTTCGCAAAATTATAGATTGTCCGTCGTGAAGCTTTGAAGAGGCGTTCAGCCTCGGCTTTACTGCTCCAGCTCTGACAAAGTTTAAGACGCGTTTGCGGGAATCTGTTGAATATTTCGTAACTGTAAAGACTCACAGGCATGCCGTAATATCTAAGCTTATTTATACAATTTACTATATTTGCTCAGGGTTTGTTCATGTTCAGTCCTGACATGGATCTAAGATTCAACAGCGGGGTCGTCACACCCCCGGTAGCGGGGATAACAACGCCAGTGTCGTAAAGTTTCATGGCAGAAATAGTGGCGTGTGCGACATCTTCAGGCGTTCCAGATCGGACCATAAAGATGTAGCCCTGTCTCGCTGCTTCCTCATAATCTGGGATACGGACGCGCGATAGGTCGGTGTTAATCACCCCGGCGGCGATGCCGTTTACTTTAATGCCGTGCTCTGCAAGTCGTCCGGCGTAAGCGCGCATGCTCATCTCTAATCCTGCTTTTGAGATACAGTAGGCGGTTCGGTTGTCGGATGCCGTTGTGTCGGAAATAGAGAGCGTGTAGATAATGCATCCGCGGATATTTTTGCCTACCATGTAGTTAGCGATGCGTTGTGTAAGAAAGTGGGTTGCTTTGAGGTTAGTGTTGATAATAACATCGAACTGCTCCGGTGTCTCCTCAAGAATGTCTGCGATACGTGTGATACCGGCGTTATTGATGAGGATATCTACTTTCCCAAAGGCATCGTGTGCGGTGTTAAGTAGTTTTTCGTGTGCATGGAGGTCGCTGATGTCGGCTTGAGTGATAACCGCTTTTCTGCCGAGCGCTTCTATTTCTTGTTGCACGGATTCAGCAGCATCGCGGTTTTGGTTGTAATTGATCAGTACGTCGGCCCCTTGGCGTGCCAATTCAATTGCGATTGCTCGTCCGATGCCGCGACTGGCTCCGGTGACGATTGCGGATTTGTCTATGAAGGAAACGTCTGTTTCAAAAAAACCGAGGTCTGTGTGTATTGACATCTATTTTCCTTTTTTCGTGGTTGTTTGTTGTCAACTGTGGGTTAAAAAATGGTTTGCTTAAGTCAAAACCTCTTTAACCGACAACAGCAAGAAATCTACGGCGTAGACTCCCGTATCGACAGCTGATAACTAATTTAATCTGAATATGGGTCTGCTGCATCGCGAAGGGCATCTCCGAAGAAGTTGAAGGCGATGACGACCACGAGCACCGGTACTGCTGGGAGAATCAGCCACGGGTAATGGAGCAGAACAGTGACGCGCTGTGCTTCCTCTAGGAGGACACCCCAGCTCGTCATCGGTGGACGGATCCCCAACCCTAAGAAACTGAGTGCGGTTTCGCCCAGGATCATGCCGGGGACAGCGAGCGTGGCGATGACAATAATATGGCTGTAACATCCCGGTAGTAGGTGTTTTGTGATGATGTGCCAATGCCCTGCACCAGCAGCGCGCGCCGCCATTACGAAATCGCTTTCACGATATGCCAGGACCTTTCCGCGTACCTGTCGTGCTAGTCCGCCCCATCGGATAATTGATAAAATAATTGTAATGCCGAAGTATATCTGAATACTTGACCACCCCGGTGGTAGAGCTGCCCCGAGTGCCATCCATAGTGGAATGTCTGGGAATGCGGAAAGGATTTCGATAGTCCGTTGGATCAGGTTGTCTACCCATCCACCGCAGTAGCCGGAGATAGTGCCGAGAATCGAGCCGAGAACGATGCTCAAGAAAACGCCAACCAAACCGATTGTCATTGAGACGCGTGCTCCGTACATAATGCGTGAAAGCATATCGCGGCCCATCCGGTCGGTGCCTAAGAGGAACATAGGGCCGGCGGAGCTGAATAGGTGGTGCTTGCCGTTTGCGTCCTTGAAAAAGAATGTGGCGGGGAGTTTTTGGGACATATCCCTAGTGAATTCTAGTTCAAGACTTTCTGGGTTCCGCACGGATTTCAGAGCGTGGACGTAAAATCCATCTTGGAGTGAGAAATGAAGCGATTGAGGAGGTACGTGGCGGAGCTGCATGTTAATTTCACTATAGTGATACGGCGCGAAAAAGTCCGCACCAATAGCGAGAATGTAGAAAAGAATTAAGACCGCCCCGGAGATGATACCCATCCGGTTTTTGCGAAAGCGATGCCATATTAGTTGGCGGTAACTGAGTTGCCCTGCCTTGTTTGTGGTCTCCATTTCTTGGGCAGCCTCGGTTGTTTGATTGGATGTGCTTCTTTGCATTTCATTCATAGCGAATCCTCGGATCGACCCAAGCGAGGGCGATATCGGCAAGTAGGTTGCCGATAACTAAAAGGAGACTCAGCATCATAATTAGCGTCCCAGCGAGGTAGATGTCTTCGTTCAGTAAACTCCGCAAGAGGATCGGACCGACTGTGGGCAGACCGAGCACGATGGAGACAATTGCTGAACCTGAAAGAATGCCGGGTAGACTCATTCCCAAAATGCTGATAAGTGGATTGATTGCGATTCGCGCTGCATGCTTGCTCACGACGATAATCTCTTTAAGGCCCTTTGCCCGTGCGGTTTGGACAAAAGGTTGTCCCAAAACGTCAAGTAAATTGCCTCTCATGATACGCGTCAAGCTCGCGGTTCCATTGATTCCGACGACGATGACAGGAATCCAGAGATGCTTAAAAAGATCGTTGAGTTTGCCCCACGTCCACGGTGCCCCTTCATAGTAAGCCGAGAAGAGCCCGAATAACGGAACCCCGAAAATGTCAAATGCGAACACCATCATCGATAGTGCTAAAAGAAATGCAGGTATTGACATACCGACAAAACTCAGGAAGGTCAGAAAATGGTCTGACCACTGATATTGATGCGTTGCGGAATAGACTCCCAATGGGATAGCGAGAACATAGGTGAAGATGAGCGATCCGATAGAAATAAGGAGTGTGAAGGCGATTCTATCCCATATCAGTTCGTGTACTTCTCGTTTATATTCAAACGATTCCCCGAACTTACCGCGCACAAAGCCACCTATCCAAATAAGATAGCGTTTCCACAAAGGTTCGTTCAACCCGTAGCGTTCACGCAGTTCCTCGACCTGTGTCAGCGAACTGCTATCACCGAATTCTTCCTCTAATCGTTGGATTTCACGGTCGAGGTAGTCCCCTTGCGGAAGTTGGATGATGATAAAAGAGATGATAGAAATCGCCGCGAGCGTCGGAATTGCGGTCAAACATCGGCGAATGATATAGGTGATTATCGGTCTGTCTCCTTGTTATCGGCTATCAGTATTCAGCGGCTGGCTTTTAATCTCTATTATTAGATAGCTCATTTCCCTGTTATAGTAAGAACCTACATTTTACTTGAGTAAGATTCGCAAGTTAGCGTGTAGATACAAGACTCGCAGCATGTTAGAAACTCGCTCCGGTATCTGTCGTTAAACCGTTGTCCTTTATCAAGAGTAGGAGGTTTTTGACGATGGAATGCTGACTGCTGATGGCTACTCCTTAGATATCCAACACTGTTCGGGGTAGCTGGTTGCGGGTGTAACGATCGCCCAGGGCCCCAAAATCCCGTCTTTTGGGACGTTGTGAAAGTGGTTCGCTACGACTAAGAGTGATGGTGAGCGTGCTGCGGAACCGAGGTGGAAGGGGCCCTCGTCGATGTGGATTCTAACAGCATCTCGGACGTATTGGTGTCGTTGTTTTTCGTCGGGTTCCTGCTTAATTTTATCGTATAAATCGAGCAACCGCTTTAGCGGTCCGGTGGGCGGTTCGCCCTTTTCTCCACCTGTTTCGTACCATTTTCCAACCTTGGGATGCCAATACTTAGGGAGTGTCGGAAACACCCAGTCAGGGTAAGTAAAAAGGTCCATTTCTGCTTCGCCGTGCATGCTGATTGTGAATTTGCCGAGTGTGCGCCGCAGACTTAATTCTGCTCCCGGGGGGGTATAGAGAAGTGTTTTTAGGCCCAGTTGCTCCCATCCTTCCTGAATAATTAACCCGATGTCGTTCTCTTGACTGTTGAGGTTGGAACTCGGCACATCCATGAGTATTTCAATCGTTTTGCCATCTGGACGGAGTCTGTAGTCGTCTTTATCGCGTTCTGTGAGTCCCATTTCGTCAAGGAGGCGGTTTCCTGCGTCAATGTCGAAGTTCGCGTCAGCACGTTTCCATTCTTCGAAGAGGGTTTGCCCTGCCTCATCGGCGAAATGCCATGCCTCTTGGCTAACGGTTGCTGCTTGAGGTTCTAACAAACCGCGCCATGCGATTTCGTTACACTTGACGCGGTCGATGCCGTAAGCGAGTGCCTTTCGGAACCGTTGATCCCGAATGAGCTGTCTTAGCACCGGATCCGGTGCGGTCCAGTTAATGAGGATGGCGGGTAACGCGCCGGCCGTACTTTTCCAACGGCGGACCTGATAGCCCCCCTTTTCTTGTCCTTTTAGGTAAAGTGCAAGATCACGGAGTTCCATCCCCCGGTATTGGCAGTCAATCTCGCCGGCAAGAATTTTGAGTACCCGCACCTGAGGTTCGGGTACTAAACTCGTCTTGACTCTATCAATATAAGGGAGTTGCCTGCCGAGTGTATCAACAACGTAGTAGTAAGGGTTGCGCTCCAATTCGACACGGAACCCTCCCTTTTCGTACTTTGCCACGCGCCATGGCCACAATGTTGGGCGTTCGGGGTTTTGGTGTGGACTGTCTTCTTTTTCGAATTGAATGAAATCCTTATATTTCGGATTGCTATCTGGATGAAATTGCAGCATGTAGTGCTTCGGAATGTTGTATAAATTGCACCACCAAAATCCTGTTGCTAACCAAAGCGGGACAAGCCAATTGGGGCCCGCGAATTTCATTACGATAGTGTAGTCATCCGGTGTCTCGACTTCCATCGGGATGCCGTTGACCTTGCACCAAACCGGCGGACTGTGTTTATACCGTTCATCAAGGCAGAGTTGGTAATAAAAAGCGAACGAAGCTGAAGTGTACGGATGGCCGTCTGACCATCTGATGCCTTTACGAAGCCGCAAGGTCAAGATACTTCCATCTTCATTAAACTCCCACGATTCGGCGAGCCCGGGTTCCAGGCCGGAGGCATCAAATTTCCATCGGATGAGCGGTGCATAACCGGCCGCCATCTTCCACGTCCCTAAATCTGGATGTGTGTGGAATCGGTGCCACGTCCCGCCGTAGGGGCCGGGTTGTTCATACCCTTCGAAATCCGTTTTAGCAACAAGCGGGTTTTCCGGAAGCCGCTCTGAGAGAGGAGGGAGTTTACCCTCGGCAACCCGTTTTGCCCACATCGGTGCCTCTTTCGCTTCAATGCCAGTTGGAAAGTCGGTGGTATCTTCTAATGGGCTGCCTGAGCATCCAAGCATAAGGATTGGGAGACTGAAAAGTAATACAATAAAATTCAGGGCAATCTTGAGAGGGGCTGTCGGTTTGGGCATTTCAAGTGTTCTCCTCACTCATCTCTTACGAGGGAATAAGTGAATCTGTTTAAGTCTTGAGAGACGTTTACAAATGATTCTGCATGCTTCGCGGTTTTCTCATCAACCAAGTCCGGGGCTGTAATTTTTTTGTACCTTTTGCTGATTTCGTTACACTCCTTGCAGCTCCAGCTTATCGTTGTGGTGGCATGCTACCTGAATCCCTTGTGCCACCTGGCGGAGTTCGGGTGTTTCTTGTTTACATATATCCGTTGCGTAACGGCATCGTGGGTGGAAATAACAACCAATAGGAGGCTGAGACGGATCGGGCACATCTCCATCAAGTCGGATATGTTCACGTTTGCGCTGTGCGTTTGGATCGGGGAGCGGGACAGCAGAAATTAGTGCCTCTGTATAGGGGTGCTTCGGCGATTGATAGAGGGTTTTAGCATCGCTAATCTCTACAATTTTTCCGAGGTACATGACAGCAACACGGTCACTGATATGTTCAACAACGCTCAGATCGTGTGCGATAAAGATATAAGAGAGTTGAAATTTTTCTCGGAGTTCTGCCAATAGGTTCAGAATTTGTGCTTGCACCGAGACATCGAGGGCTGAGACCGGTTCGTCTGCGACGATGAGTTCGGGGCGGAGTGCTAATGCGCGTGCGATACCGATGCGTTGGCGTTGTCCGCCGCTGAAGGCGTGTGGATAGCGTCGGGTATCTTGTGATCTGAGCCCTACAGATTCAAGAAGTTCAACGACCCTATCTTGGAGCTCGTTTCCTTTTTCAGTCCGATTGACACGCATTGGTTCCGCAACGATATCTCCTACGGTCATCCGTGGGTTGAGTGAGGCGTGTGGGTCTTGAAAAATCATCTGGATACGTTTGCGGAAAGGTCGCATTTCGTGGTGTGTTAGCTTTGCTAGATCTACTTGTTCCTCACCGAAAATGAAACTGCCGCTAGTAGGTGGAATCAATCGGAGCAAACATCTGCCTGCTGTGGTTTTCCCGCATCCGCTTTCACCGACGAGACCGAGCGTTTCACCGCGTTGCACGTCAAAATCTATACCGTCAACTGCTTTGACGTAGCCGATGGTGCGTTGGAAGATACCCTTCTGAATTGGAAAGTATTTTCGGAGGTTTTTCACCTCAAGCAGTGGTGCCATTTTTCGCCTCTTGTCCTTGTAAATCTCTGTGCAGCCAGCATCGGGTGGTTTGTGTGTCACTTCCCATTTTTTCATTAATTCCGACGAGTTCCGGCATCTGATCGCATTCTGGCATTCGTTCCGGACAGCGGGGTCCAAACGAGCAACCGACTGGTAGTGCAAGCGGATGTGGCACTGTCCCGGGAATAGACGGCAATACTTGCTGTAATGTTTTCCCGAGAACGGGGATAGATTTTAGCAAGCCTTGTGTGTATGGGTGTAACGGATTATAGAAGATGTCCTCAGCGGTGCCTTTTTCGACAACACGTCCTGCATACATCACTACGACTTCGTCAGCCAGGTCGGCGATAACTCCGAGATCATGTGTGATTAGCATGATTGCCATTCCCATTTCTGCTTGCAGTTCCTGCATCAGTCCGAGGACTTGTGCTTGGATAGTGACATCAAGCGCAGTTGTTGGTTCATCTGCAATCAGAAGTGCGGGAGAACAACAGAGCGCCATTGCAATCATGATTCTTTGGCGCATGCCGCCCGAAAGTTGATGCGGGTATTCATCAACGCGTTGTGCGGGGGCAGGTATACCGACCCGAGCAATCATCTCAATTGCGCGTTCGCGCGCGTTTTTTTTGTTGACTCGATCGTGTAACATCACTGCTTCTGCGATCTGGTTTCCGACGGTATAGACCGGATTCAGGGAGGTCATCGGTTCTTGGAAAATGATTGCGATCTCGTTGCCGCGGATTTGACGCATCAACTCGCTTTTCGGTGATGCTTGTACAATGTCCAAGGGATCCTCGTCACCGTTGCGGTGAAACACTATCTTACCGGCTTCGATTCGTCCAGGAGGGGGCACAAGTTGGAGCATCGAGAGGCCGGTAATACTTTTCCCACAACCGCTCTCACCGACAACGCCAACGGTTTGTCCGCGCGCAATGGAGAAACTGACATCGTTCACTGCATTTACAATACCATCATCTGTTGGAAAGACTGTCTTTAAACCAGAAATTTCGAGAAGTGGTGTTTTAGAATATGTTTTTTGCGCTGAATCCATTCTATTGGGTTGCCTTGATACTTTTTCAAGCTTTTAGCCATTGTACACAAAAAACGGATCTGTGTCAATTTTTTTATTAATTCTATTTTAATTTAAAGGGGTTGAATTAAATAAGCAGGAGAGCGGTTGAGACATGTTGCTGATAATTGCTGAGAGGAGAGGAAGGGGAGGCGCGCTTACGAGAAAAATGGGACAAGTGCTCTTGCAAGTCTACAATTCTGTTTTAATTTCATTCCAAAACACAGTGAGTTTTTCGGTTGCAGGCGCTTGGTGGTAGTTAGCAACGTGTGACTCGGCCATCTGTTGACTGATTGCTCCTGTGTTAGCGTGCCATGTTCCTGAGGTATCCCGCCTTGTTGTGAAAAAACGATTGTCTCTGTGCTGAACAGCGGTGACGACCTGCTGCGGTGTGTACCTATTTTCAACCTTTGGTTCGATGTCTTTCAGTAATCCCCACGGGGTCGGTGAGATTCTCACTTGTTGGAGCCGCGTTTTCTCCATCGCAGTCAAGCCAAGCCCGGGGTCTTGCGAGTTTGTAAAGAACGCGAGTTTTAAGAAAAAACAAGAGGCGATGATATAGAAAAGTAGAGCAGTGACGTTAACAAACCTTGGGGAGAAATCTAACTTCAGTCGATCCAGACACCATGCTAATGGGTTTGCAAACAGGGCAATCCGCTGCCTTTTGTGGAAAGATCGTATGTACTGCTGAATGGTACCAGCTAATTCCGGTGGAGGTACCGGTTCATCTACGTTCTCTAGTAGGCTCGCCGTATTCCATAACGTTTCATACGCCATCTGGCAATTTGGACAGGTTCGTAGATGCTTCAAAAGCGCTCGTCGAGAGATGCCATCAAAAGCAGGTTTATTTGGCTTTGCGTTTTCTTGCTGAACCAGGTGCGGCAGATTATTAAGTGTCTGTTCGCAATTCATGGGGACATGTCCTTTCTACAGATAGTGTTTACTCAGTTTCCGCTTGAGGTTTTTCAATGCTTGATTCAAGCGTGATGCCACAGTCCCCTCTGAACAATTTAGAACTTCGGCAATTTCCCGGTATTTGAGATGTTGCATATAGTAGAGTGTGACAACTTCGCGTTGTTTCGGCGGCAGCAAATTGATAGCACCTTGAACAATTTCGTTCTGTTCGTCTTTAAGTACTGAACGCTCAGGTGCATTTTGGTCTGCGGTAACACTGTTGATTTCAGACTCTCTGGCATAAGCCGTAAGCTTGTTAGCGTGTGCTTGTGCTTTGCGAATATACTGCTGGCATGTATTGATGCCGATGCGATACAGCCATGTTCCAAACTGGGATTGGAACCGAAAGGCTTTAATTGATTTGTATGCCTCTAAAAATGTTTCCTGTGTTGCATCGGCGGCATCCTCACGGTTACCAAGCATCCGGTAGGCAAGTCCATAGATTTTTGAATGATGGCGATTAACGAGTTCGTTGAACGCCTCAACATCACCTTCTACTGTTTTGTGTACGTAGACATCATCAGGTATCATATCAAACTCACTTTTTGAAGTGTTATTTGTTTGTTGCATTCCAACTGATTTTTCTTCATTTTTTATTTATCGGTTATCTGGTGAACGCCATGGGTTGCAGTGCCCTGCAAAACGTTTGAGAGCCCCGCTTTTAACAATAATCGCCTCCGGTCGCAGCACCGTGGCATAAGATGTGAGGAGTGCAATTGTGTCGAGCAGAGAGTTGTAGCCTGACAAACCAGAAATGTCGATATAAATTTTACTGAATGGTTCGCCAAGTTCAAGGGCCGCCCTGACATCGAAGCCGTCAAGCACTTCAAAATGGAGTTCAGGGTGCGTTTCTCTGGCCCGTGCAATACATTTAGGGCTGATGTCGGTCCCGATGACTTTCTTACAATGTGGTGCGATCAAGGTGGTTGTCGTTCCCCATTCGCAACCGATTTCCAACACAGTATCCTCAGCGTTTATCCAGATAGGAATCGTCTCTCGATATTCTTTAACTCCGCGCGTCGCGATGAAGTCGGTGTATCCCTCGAATAGTTGGTTATGGACTGCCATAAGTGTCTTTCTATACGTTTCCTGGTTCTATGTTAGGGTGAGTTTTGGAGGGTTTCTGCGGTTTCGCACGCCTCACAGACTAGAGCGAAACGTTTAGTGCCGTTTATCTCAAGCTCGGTCTCGTAATCGTAGCTAACTGGTAGATTTGACGCGCCGCACCAATCGCATTTTCCACGGAAGGTGTGTGCTTTCTGTGCTAACAGCATTTCCTTCTGCTCCTCAATCTTTCGAGTAGCAGCGATGAGGTTTAGTGCACGTTGACGTAGCTTAGGATCGGTTTCCTCTTTGGCGATTTTTTTTAGCAGCGGTTGCAGTCTCGGGTCGTTTGGGTTGCCTCCGTCGTCGAGCGTATGCCATGCAGCTTTGCGGACACGCAGATCAGGATCAACTAAGCCTTTGTAAAGTGCGACCCAAACCTTGTTGATACTTTTCCGGACATGACAGGGACAGAGGTTGTCCATTGCTAGAACGCGCTCATCGGCGTTAGAAGAATAAGCGAGAGATAGATAGTATTCGACATCATCTCCGCGTAAACGATCTTCGCCACACTTGTGGGCCTTCCGCTGATATTTGTTCATCCCCCATTTTTTTCGCTTTGTCATCTGTTTCCTCCGATTATCTTGACCCGCACACCAATTCTTCCACCTCGTCTATTTCTTTCGGAACCCCATCTGTTAGTATTTCGCAACCGGTTTCGGTGACAAGAAGGTCGTCCTCTATGCGAACACCAATACCGAGGTAATCTGATGGGACATTTTTTGTATCGTCTGCAACATAGATCCCTGGCTCGATTGTCATTACCATACCGGGTTGGAAAGTTTTAAAGTCACCGTTTGCGTCGTGGACACAATTGACATCATGCACATCTAAGCCGAGCATGTGTCCTATTCTATACATGTAGAACTGCCGGTATTTTTCTTTTTGTATTAATTTCTGTGTTTTTCCTTTGAGTAGGCCGAGGCTAAGCATAGCTTCCGTCAATAACTCAATTGATTTTTGGTGCGGTTCCTCAATAGAGACACCTGGATGGATAGAATCGATGAGGGTGTAGTGCGCGTCAAGAACAAGTTGATAGACTTCTCGCTGTGCCTTAGTGAAAGTGCCGTTTGCGGGGAAAGTGCGGGTCACATCGCCGGAATACCGCGCGTACTCTGCCCCCGCGTCGATGAGGACAAGTGTGTTATCTTCAATCCGGCAGTCATTTATTGTGTAATGGAGTGTCGTAGCATTTCCACCGCTCGCGACAATCGTCGGGAAGGCAGGACCGTTTGCACCGTTCATGCGGAACGTAGATTCCACAAGGGCTTCCAGGTCGTATTCATACATCCCTGGTTGGACTGCTTTCATCGCTGCTGTATGACCGGCGACTGTTATCTCCGTTGCCTTTCGGATACGCTCCAATTCCGTCTCATTTTTGATTAACCGCAGTTCGCTGAGAATCGGACTCGGATCGACTAAGGTGTCAAATCCTTGGCCAGAACGAATTCGTGATCTGACGGATCCTGTGAAGATTTCGAGAATTTCGCTGTCAACGGCCTCGTTGGAACCGAGGGTGTAGTAAAGCCTTTCTGCTCCTTGTAAGTATTTTCCGATTTTCTCGCTAAATTTCTCTATCGGATAGGCTTTATCCGCCCCGTAACGTTTACGAGCGTCACATACCCCGACGCGTTTACCGTTCCAGATTTCTGCCTGCCTGTCTTTCGGGCGAACAAATAGAATATATTGGTGCTTCGGATGATCCGGCGCGATTACACACATTGACTCTGGTTCTTCAAATCCCGTCAAATAATAGAAATTCGGATCTGGCCGGTAAAGGTATTCGGTGTCGTGGTTCCATGCTGCAGGTGGTCTACTTACAAAGATAGCGACTCCCCCGCGCCCCATTTTTTCAATAAAGGCTTTGCGATTTTGTTCGTGCAAATGTTTCTCCCTCATAGCGATGAAGTGTTTGCGTAGCTTCTGCTACAGATACCCGATCGGTGTGCCGATTTTACCAATAATACCGCCGCTTGCGACCATTGGGTAGATTGGCCTGGCCCAGAAAATACCTTCTACGGGTGATCGGATGGATTCCCGAACGTTCCCGAACACATCTCGGATATCAGCAATAGGTTGGTACGCGGCTACCTGATCATACAATTCTGTCTTGTAATAGACAAATCCGCCTTCATTGCTAAGTAGTGGTGCAAGCTGTTTAACGACAAATTGCCGTTCAGGTATCTCCGGCGTTCCATCAATGAAGTGATAATGTTTCAAGACATTCAACACGCCCCGCACACCTTTTTCTATGCTTGCCGCATCCCAGCCGTGGGTTCCGCCCAATTCCGGATCAATTGTCGGAATGCCTACCTCTGGTGCAGCCTGGGCAAGTTGACCTCTTGGTCCCCTCTGGTTCAGAATATGTCCGATACCGAAGACCCGTGCAAGTTCGAGGCAGGCACTGTGGAGCGTATGTTTTTCGTCAACGCGGACGCGGACCTCGTCGATCATCGGATGGACCCCGCCTTGGTGCAAGTCGAGGCAATAATCCGCCTGCTGGACAGCACGCCGGAATAGGTGGTAGGCTATCCGTTCACTTGAGGTACCGTCGCGTCTGCCCGGAAAACAGCGGTTCATCTTCCGGTTGTCAACCGGATTAAGTGCCTGTTTGGTGTGAAACGCGTGCACATTCACAAGCGGCACAGCAATAATCCTGCCTCTTAGTTGATCGGGGGTTATGCTGTGAAGAATTCTGTGGATAACCGCTATTCCGTTGAGTTCATCTCCGTCGCTGATTGCTTGGATATAGCACGTTTTGCCAGGATACCTCCCGTTGATTAGCACGACCGGCAGTCTAACTGCTGTTCCATCGGGCATACTTCCAACTTTCAGGTGCCCGTCTATTCGAGTCCCAGGTTCAGCGACTAATTGCGCGACTACCAGTTTGCTATGGCGAATATTATTCCTCATAACGCTTATTTTAACATAATCTCTCAAATAAGTCAAATCAGAGGTGAAGATAGCTGTCCGTGGACATTTAGTCCGGAAGGACCAGCATAGTTAAGAACCTATGCCTACTGAAATCTAGCGCCAAAAATGGAAGTAAAAACTAAATGCCGCTACCTGTCAATTATGAAAACTTGATTTTGCGGCGGTTTTTTGGTAAACTTATATCTATTATGAATATGGAAACCCCAAAAAAAATTGCAGCGGAAAAAGCAACAGAGAGCGTCACAGCTGGCATGGTTGTCGGATTAGGGACGGGTTCTACTGTCTATTACGCGCTCTTGAAGCTTGGTAATATGGTTCGAGAAGGCCTGAATATTGTGGGCATCCCTACATCTGCTAGCACTGAAAAAGTTGCGATCGCACAACAGATACCGCTCACAACGCTCGCTTCGCATCCTAATATCGATCTTACGATTGATGGTGCTGATGAAGTTGATGCCTCCCTGAACTTAATCAAAGGCGGCGGGGCGGCCCTCGTCCGAGAGAAGATTATCGCAAATGTGTCTAAAGAGCTGTTAATTGTTGTTGACGAAAGCAAGGTGTCTCGTGTCCTCGGAACAACCTTCGCGCTCCCGGTGGAAATTGTACGGTTCGGGTGGGAGGCGACGCAGAGAGAGGTCAACCGAATTTGTAGACATTCAACATTACGTCTTGCAACGCCTCGAGGTGGAGATCGGGAAACACTCATCACTGACAACGGCAACTACATACTTGATTGCCATTTTGAGGGGATCCCAGAACCCGAGCAGGTTGAAATGGAGCTGAATAACATCCCCGGTGTGGTGGAAAATGGGATTTTTGTCAATCGTGCCGATAAAATTATCATCGGTACGTCTTCCGGCATTCGATATATAGGGTGACCTCAATGGACAGACACCTATTCCTAATTTTACTTCTTGTTTTTACACCTATAATGGTGTCCGGGCCTGTTAAGTGTGAAGTGTTCACAGCAAGTGGCTTGGTCGATATTCCGACGGGGGCAGTACTGAAGCACGGCATATTTACGGTAGGTTCCTATTTCGCTGTCCGGCAAAATGCAAAGGAATCAGCGATACAAACCGGTTCCACACACCTCAATGGCGATGCGGGAGTCCACTTCGACTTCGGATTGTTCGATAGAACTGAGTTCGGCCTTGGATGTGTGTGGCGGGAGTATAGGACCGAGCGTTCCCCTGAGCAGGTTGCGAGTTTGAAAGTCCAGCTCTTAAAAGAGCCGGACACAGGAAAAATTCCGAATGTCGCGGTCGGTATTGAATATCCTAGGGATGGCATTTTCGCATCTAACTCGGTGGATCGGCTTCTGCCTTCAGTATTTTTGGCTGTTAGTAAAACTTTCAATCTACCGCGGGTCCACCAATTTTCCGGTCATATTGGTGTTGGTACGCAGCGATTCGCGTTTGATGGGGGATCTATAGGTCTGTTTGCTGGTGTGAGCAAGGAATTCCAACCGGCTTTTGCCCGGGGCGACATCACAATGAGCATGGCGTTTGATGGCGCAGGTGTCAATGCGGGTATCCGTTATAGCACTTCAAGCGGTCTTCAGACGGCGTTTGGAGCTGAGACGCTCAACGACTCAGCAGCGTTGCGCTATCTTGCCTCGGTTTCATGGACAAATGCAAAGCTGCTTGAGCAGATTGATGAAACGAAGCGGCTTCTCCAACGAGCGACGCAACTTGCGGTCGAAGCGAAACGTGCCACAGAGAAAAAAGCCGACGAATAAAACAGGCTTATCTTTCCTGCCGTTGTATTAACTAGTTGAGTTTCATTCTGTCTGTGGGTGCAGAACTTGAATTCAACACAATCCCTAAGGCAGTAACGGCAACACAGATAGCTACCCTGGCAAGGAGCGGTTCTTTAGCTATTGAATTCAGCTTGTAATCTGAGGAGAGCCTCAAAGCTGTCATTTTTTGAGGTCTTGTTCTTTTTTTCTATACCGCACGTTGTACAACAGTGAATAACCATATAATTGTCCTGTTTTATTATTAATCCGACTGGTTCCATCATACCGTGACACGATGCCGCGCGGTCTCCCGGGTTGACATCGACATGTCGGCTCCAGAGGCATTTGGGGCAGTGGTTGGTATAGCCGTTTCCGGTCACGGAGGTGCCGCAGTACGTGCAGATAAAATCTTCTATGTAGCGTTGAAATCTTTTGCTCATTGGGGTTCCTGCAGTCGTTTTTGGTATGTATAACCCGCCGGTTGAGTATTAATCACAATTCTGCCCGCGTCATAAAGATTGCGTAGATAGCGGAGGTTCTGGCCAAATCGTGGATATTCACCCGTTCATTTATGGCGTGTCCGCCCTTTCCACTGGGGCCATACCCGATTCCGGGTAATCCGCTGTTGACGAAATAGTGCAAATCTGTGAATCCTGTAGTGCTCTTAAAACGGGGTTGATTGAAACGGACGGTACGTACTGCGTCAGCGAATGCTTGTGCTATGGGTGAGTCGGTATCTGTCAAACAGGGTTCAATTCGGAGAGTCGTCTGTGCCTCTGCTTTCAGATCCGGGTAATATTGGCATGCGCCGGAAATTGCTTCCCGCAATTCGAGTTCTACAAGCTCGAACGTCTCATTTGGGGTAATCCGCCGGTCGATTGAGAACGTGACGCGCGCTGGGACGGTGTTAACTTTATCCCCTTCAGTTCCACGAAATGTTCCGCCGATGTTCAGTGTTGGATAACGTTCACTGCCATCAGGGAGTTTAAATGCGCGCTCTGGCGATTTCAAATTGCGTTTAACTCGTTGTAGTGCTGTCACGAGCTCGGCAGTTTTCTCAAAGGCGTTTATGCCCTTATCGGGTTGTGCACCGTGTGCAGCCTTACCTTCGATGTCTATGTCTAACCAGAGTACACCGTTATGTCCGTTGCCGATATTCATTCCTGAACCGCCTTCGCAGCTGACGACGTAGTCTGCTTGAACGAATCCTTCTTCGACGATGTATCCTGCCCCTAGCTGTCCCCCGGTTTCTTCGTCGCATGTGAATGAGCATTCGATATTGAACTTCGGTTGGGTGCCTGTTTCCCGGATAGCCTCGATTGCTAAAAGGAGGGCAGCAATGGAATCCTTCATATCATCGGCCCCTCGTCCATAGAGCCATTCGCTGTCAATTTCACCGCTGAAGGGATTGTCGAAACGCCAATTTCCTGCCGCGGGAACCACGTCGTAGTGTGCGTTGAAATGCACCGTCTTCTCTGCGCCGGTGTCCCAACGGGCGATCAAGTTTGTTCTTGGATGTGTTGTTGCGTTTGAGATGACTTGTGCTGCACGTTCCGTCGGGACCTCGGCGATCTGCGTTTGCATGTCTAATGCTTGACACTTCGCTTCGAGGAGTCCGACAATCTCGGCATAATTTTCGCCCGGTGGATTAAGGGTCGGAATTCTGACAAGTTCCTGTAGCAAGGTACAAAGCGCTGCCTGATTATCTCTAATATAGGTTTGAACGGACATTTTAGTCTCCCCAGTTGCCGTTAGGTGACAACTGCTTGATCGCCAGACGACAAGTGTTGTACCGTTTCACCAGTTTCGGTAAATGTACGCGTTACATTGACATCGGCGTAAGTCCACAAGATTTTCATCGGGGCGTTACTATCATTCCAGAATCGATGCGGTATACCTGCGGGAACAAATGTTGTATCGAAGGCTTTCATGGTGAAAACTTCGCTGTCGACTTCACAGATGGCTTCGCCTTCGAGGATTGTAACAGATTCATCACAGTTGTGGTAGTGGCGGGCGATCGCCGCGCCGGGATCAAACATCGTCACACCGTTAGTCAGTGAGGTAGAATCGATCCATTTGCCGGCTAACGGGACAGTTTTGACCCCGGTTCCGCGGTCAATCGGACGCTGTTTCCCAAAATCGATGATGTGTGCTTTTTTTTCCATTTCTGATCTGCCTCTCTTTGTAGAACAATTTGATTTAGTGTAGCAGGAACCGAGAGAAAAATCAAGCCTTAAGGTTTGAAGGTTTTTGATGCAGAGCGGGGGTCGTATCCAAACCGAAACAGATATTCAGGTGATACCTCGTTACCCAATGCTCACGCAGGCGAACTCCAACGGGTGCTTTCTACTAGATATGTAAATAGGTATCCGGAACTCAGGTTCTCCACGGACGGTGATACGTTGATAAGTGAGAGATCGGGTGCCATAGCGCTACTGTCGGATATGAATCGATTGCCGGAGCTCATTTCGCAAGATCTTAACCTTGACAGTGTTGTTGATGTAGAAGACTTGGTCGTTGCCTCTGACTTTGGTGATGTCATTGCTGATGTGGATTTTCCAAGTGCTGATCTGAATGGCGATGGTGCGGTCGATTGTCAAGACGGGCTGCACCAATGACTTTCCTCGCGACAGCTGCCGGAGCACCCTCGGAGGCTTTGCAGACGCTCTCCGCTGGTCTCACCGGAGATGCACCGCAAAGCTGGATCGCCGAGGCGAAGCGGCTCAAGACACGAATGTAGCGTTCCAAAATGGGATTCGCGTGTTGGAACAGCTCTTGGCTACGTTGAAGGTAGAAACCCACGCGGTGCCAGATGTCAGAATCATGTTTTCAGAAAAAACGAACCTTTTTTGAGCCTATCCGACTAAAGAAGAAAGACAAAATATGAACGCCTTTGAAAATCATGGAAAGGCTTCATATATTTATGCTAGCAAACTTAATAAGGAGGATGAGTTAGTGAAAAAACGAGCACTCGTCTGTTTTTTGATTTTTACTTTGTGTGTTTTTTATAGTTCAATTCCGAACGTTGTTTTCGGGCAGGGAGTCTCTCTCGCCCAGCAAGTGTTTGACAAGCACAGCGAGACGCTCCAGCGTGAAGATATTCAGGCGGTTTTGCCGGGTGTTCTCATCGGACTGAAAGCAGAAAACATTCAACCCCTGTTGACACCCCAAATCATTAAGCTCGTTGTTGCAAATCCGGATATTCTAACACAATTGGCCCCAGATATAGATCAGAAATTTGTGATGCTTTTGAAAGCGGATGCTGAGCTCCAAGGCCTGATGAGCGATCCGCAAGTTCAAGAATTGCTCCAAGATCCAGCAGCGATTGACGAACTCGCGAGGTTGTTGGATGTCGGCTCGGGATCGGTAGCGACAGGGGGTTACCGAATCACCAACGGGAAAACGACGGAAACTGTGTGGGTCACGTATTCCATATGGAAACCGGCTGATGGTATGTATCCTGCTGGCTGGAGGGCAAGGGGTTGGTATGACATTGAACCCGGTGCTACCCAGCTCCTGCAAGCTCCCCATAGTAACAGACGGCTGTATATCCGTGTGATGTCTGATGATGGTACAGAAATAGAACCTGTTGACTCGCGCGAAAGAGAGAGTTCCCTATTTTGGATACATCCGTCAAAGGAATTTACAGCTGTCCAAAGCAGAGGAGGTAATCTTTTAAAGAGTAGTCGCAATAGATCGGGTTTGCAGCGAGCACGGTTCTACGAGTATCGTAATGGAGATTCGCACACTATTCCGGACGAGTTGCGTCTTTCGGATCTCACAGGAACACAAATCTACAATCAGTCGATTGATTCCGTGGTATGGATAGTCACACCAGAGTTTTCGGGGGTCCGCATGGGCAGCGGTGTTTTGATTGACGAAGAACGCCGTCTCGTCGTCACGAATGAACATGTCACTAGAGGGGCTGAGTCTGTCTTTGTGCATTTTCCGTATAGATTGGATGGGGAGTTAAAAAAGAACATAGATTTCTATACCGGTAATTTCAGATGGCTTTATAACGCAGGGTATATTACTGAGGCACAGGTGATTGAAGAAAATTCTAGAAACGACTTGGCAATCATTCAATTGGATCAATTGGGGCCGACTGCCCGTGAGATAAAACATGACTTCAGCAAAAATGTTGAAGATAGCATGAGGCAAGGCGATAAGGTCCACATCCTCGGGAATCCAGATACGCGTTTATGGAATTGGACTCAGGGGACTTTCCGACGTGAGCGGGAAGGCTGGTTAGAGCTGGAGGCCGATGTACACGCTGGGAATAGCGGTGGCCCGGTTCTCAACGGTCAGGGCTTGCTTATCGGCATTCTTACCGCCGGAACAGATGAGACGCTGGGAGTCGCCGCTCCTGCGCGGAATGTGAAAGCCTTGCTGGATACTTTGGAACATTCGTATACGTTCAAAATTGCAAACAACACTGGGGTTAGGGTGTCTTATGAAATTCTGTGGTCAAATGATAACGATTGGCAGCGCTATTCTCTTAGGACAGGCCTTGCTATGACTCACCGGGCGGAGGCACAGAAAGTCCTTCAAGGTTACCCGAAGATTCGATTTGATTATATTGCTGGTGATCAAAGCGTTACCTATCGCGCGTATCAACTGGATTTGAGTGCCAATAGTAACAACGTCCCTGTTTATCACTTTGAGTATAATTCCCGGGGGGATAGACTTGATCTTTACGCTGGCGCAGCAGCCCCAGTTTTGCCAACAGCATCTCCGCAAGAAACAGTGTTGCTATCGAATTATCCGAATCCGTTCAATCCAGAGACATGGATACCGTATAAACTTGCAAACGCGGCGAGGGTTACGGTGACTATTCACGCAGCAGATGGTCGAAAAATTCGCACGTTGTCCTTAGGACATCAGCCAGCCGGCGTTTATCAGAGCAAAAGTCGTGCGGCGTACTGGGATGGTAAGAACGAAGCCGGTGAGCCGGTGGCGAGTGGTGTCTATTTCTACACGCTAACGGCAGGTGATTTCAGTGCGACACGCAAGATGCTGATTCGGAAGTAGATTGGAAGTAATTAGCGATTAAGGTTGTGGTTGATGGTTAATCATTGGACAGATAAGCGAGGTTTCCTCATCTCGGCTGTTTTCGGTGCCTAAAGTAGCCTCTACAGAAGAACTGAGTCGCCCTAGGTGGTTCGTGTTTTTTGGGGAAACCTACTCTTTCTACCAATCCTTTGCTTTCGAGAAACTGTCAATTGCCTGCTGTATCTCTGCTTCTGTGTGTGTTGCCATGACGGTGGCTCTTAACCGGCTTGTCCCGGGTGGCACTGCGGGTGGCCGGATGGCTGGTGCGAAGACACCCGCGGTGAGGAGTGCCTCCGCTACGTTCGTTGCCCGTTGTGGGCTTCCCAATACTATGGGTAGGATCTGTGTTTTGCTCGGTAGTAGAGTATACCCTAAATCAGTCAATCCTGTTTTGAGATGTTTTGCGTTCAAAAATAGGCAGTGCCGCAGTTCTGGTGACGATCGGATTATATTGAGTGCAGCATTTGCCGCTGCCAACGTTGCAGGCGGGAGTCCTGTTGTGAAGATCAAACCGCGGGCGCGGTTGATAAGCAGCTCAATCAGGGGGCTACTCCCGGCAATATAGCCTCCCAGTACGCCGGCCGCCTTGCTAAGTGTTCCCATCTGAATAATTTCTTTTCCTTCTAGCCCGAAGTGTGAAATGGTGCCGCTTCCATCCTTGCCTAATATACCGAATCCGTGTGCGTCATCTACCAATAGCATCGCGTCGTATTGTGCAGCAAGATCGTAAAGATCGGCTAGTGGTGCGATATCGCCGTCCATGCTAAAGACTGCGTCTGTCACGATGAGCTTCCTCCGGAACATAGTGGATTCTGATAATAAGAGTTTGAGGTGTTCCGCGTTGCAGTGTTGATAGACCTTTTTTGTGGCGTGGCTGAGACGACATCCGTCTATGATACTGGCGTGGTTAAGAGCGTCACTTAAAATGAGGTCGTCTTCTCCAGCAAGCAGGGGGATGATACTCGTATTTGCTGCGTAGCCGGAACTAAAAACGAGCGCCATTTCAGTACCTTTTGTCTTCGCGAGGTTCATTTCTAGTGATGTATAAAGTCGGTTATTTCCGGAAATGAGCCGAGATCCGCTCGCGCCTGTGCCAAAGGTTTGTGTTGCCTCAACGGCAGCAGCGACGACTTGTGGGTGTGTGCTTAACCCTAAATAATTATTTGAGCCGAGGCACACGACATCGCGGCCATCAAGATTAATCGTTCCGGTTGGCGCGCTCATGACGGTCGGGAGGTGTCGGCGTAAACCGTCTTGATCTATCGCTGCGCATTGCGTGGCCAGCCAGTCATAGCTGTTCATCAGAGGTTCTGTTCCGTTTCAACCGGTAAACTGTCGTAAAAAAATATGGCTCTGCCGGAGGGCACGTTGCCGCAGTTGTAAGGTGCCCTCGTAGGCGCGGTCCTCTACCTCTACACAGACAGCGCCGTCGTAACCGGTATCGCTTAGCACAGAGAAGAAGCTACCCCAATTGACATCGCCAAGTCCGGGGAGTTTCGGGGTATGATATGACGCCGGTGTTGCAAGGATGCCGACTTCGTCAATTTTAGCGCTGTCCAATCGCACATCTTTGGCATGCACATGGAAAATACGGTCAGCGAACGTGGTAAGCGGTTTCAGATAGTCCATTTGAAGCCAGATAAAGTGCGATGGATCAAAGTTGAGCCCAAAGTTCGGAGACGGGATTTCCTCAAACATGCGTTCCCAGATCGATGGGCAGTAAGCGAGGTTTTGCCCAGCCGGCCATTCGTCTTCTGTGAAGAACATAGGGCAATTCTCAATGCCGATACAGATACCGTGGTCCATGGCAAATTGGATAAGTGGTTTCCATACCTGCTTAAAACGGTCCCAATTCTCATCTATCGTACGTGTCTGGTCTCTGCCGATGAAGGTGTTTACAACGTTTACCGACAATTTTTCTGCTGCAAGAATCAATTTTTTGAGATGTTCTCGATAGAGAGCGGCTTCGGTTTCGTTGGGGGTCAACGGATTCGGATAATATCCTAAACCGCTGATTGTTATACCCGCGTCGGAAACGCATTGCAGGATTTCATCCGCTTCCGATTGCGGAAATTCTGTTATGTCGAGGTGCGTAACACCAGCATAACGTCGTTCTGCTTTCCCTTTGGGCCAGCACATCAATTCAACGCAATCGAAACCGGTCTCTGCTGCGAATTCAACAACTTCTGTTAACGTCTGTTCCGGTAAAATCGCGCTTACAAATCCGAGTTTCATGGTTAACCTCTCTTTCATTTTTAGACATTTTAATACAGAAAGGCGGAGCTGGCAAGCACATATTCCGGGGTGTTTCGTTTTAGTCGGCAGTGATCGGGTGTCCATAGGATCCGTTAAGATGTGTGGTATTTTGTGCATCGGAGGGAAAAAGAAGATAGGCGGCGGCTGTGGTTAAAAACGTTGGGGGTGAAACATGCGTTCCACCCCCAACGTTCGGTTAGTTTCAGATGTGTGTTATCTGTGTTACCGCTGTGTCTGCTATTTGTCAGACGATTTCAGCTCACCCCAGCGCGTTGTGAGCTTACCGCTTGCAGAGACATCCCCACGCAGATGCGTTGTCCGTAGCGTCGTGCGCACCCCGTCCATAGAGACGTCTTCTATCTGATAGTAATACACCACATTCGGTTTCGCAGCGGTATCTGTGTAGGTATAGACGTGCTTCTCAGAGGTCGTGCCGTGTCCGGCAATCAGACCCTTGGTGTTGATAACCGCAAACTCGCCGGTCTTGCTCTCACTGCGTAGGATATTGAACCCTGCGTTGTTGAGTTCGGACTGCGTTACCCACGTAATCTCAACGTGTCCTGTCGAGGCGTTGCGAACAGGACGGAAACTTGAGAGCGAGACGGGCAGCGGACTACCGAGACGGTAACCGGGGGTGCCGATATCGCTCCGATGCCCGTAGAAGGCAAAAGAGGCAAGGGTAAGGTCAGACTTCCGCCAAGAGGCTTTCATCAGCCCGTCATCCGCATCGTTCGGTCCAGAACCTGCCGCCATGTCGTTGAAGACACCGCCATAGGTCCGCACAATAGAGGTACGCACCTCACCGCGTTCGGGCAGATCCCACGATTTCGTGGTCATAGCGCCGTCTATCTTAAGGTTGCCGGCTGTGTCCATAACCATCGGATCGCCTCCGTTGACCTTTGCACGCAGCTCCAGATAGAAGCTCTCCGCACTCAGCAGCCGGCGACCGCTTGTGGTCAATCCGAGATCGCTGCGGTGCTTCTCCAACAGGTTGTATACGTAGTTCGGTGGCACATCGTTTGCACCGCTGCTCGAGACCAGCAGCAACGTCTGATTGGGTGGAATATACGTCTCTGCATCAAACGTGAACTCGGTATCCACATACGTCTCTTGGTCTGTCGCCTTGTTTCGGATCTCTAACTCCCAGCCTGCGAGGTTCACCGTCTCTGTCATAGAGCTGTTGTAGAGCTCTATCCACTGCATCAAGTTCCAGCGTGGCCCCGCATCGTACATAACTTCACTGATCGTCACTTTTCCATCGAAGGTGTAGTCTCCATTGGAGACCTCGTTGACTGCCATGTTCGGATACCCGGGCGTGCCAGGGGAGCTCGTTGTATCAATATCTTTATCTTTGCCGCGGTCGTAACCAGCGCCCATGAATCCGAACGACTTCCAATCGTCTTTGTGAACACGGTTCTCACGAGACTTTGCACCATACATGCCTTGTGAATTGATCATGACATCCCGACCGAACGACATGCTCCGAGAGGCGAAGGTGTTCATACCACCGAAGTCGTTATCATCAACGTCTCCTGGCTTTGCCCACGCAACAAACGGCCAGACATCTGTATTGAACTTCCTATCCTCCATGCGCTTGAAGAACCCGTTGCCGGCGTAGTCTTTGATGTTTGTCGGCTTGCCGACGTCATCGGCATGATTCCGCGTGCGCAGCAGGATCAGGAACTTGCCTTCAGCGGGAAGTTTTAGGTCTTTCGCAACCACATACTTGTGTGAGGTGCCTGTTTTGACATCCGTTTTGTCCAAGATGTCCTGAAGGTTTGTGCCCCCAGCGAGCTTAACGCTTTTCCCAGGGTCCCGGTTATAGACCACAAGATACTCGCCGGGTTTCATTCTGTATTTCGGCAGCACGGCGAGGCTGGTGTCCGTGAAGTTGGCATCGCCCGACTCATGATAGCCGCTGCCGTCGTCCTTCATCTTGCCCATGACGAGGCTGAGCTCATAGTTCTCTATATTCACGGCGGGATCCGATGCATCATTGCTGTTATAGAAGAGCTCTATCCAATCCAAGTTTGCACTTGACGTATCGTTGCGCACCTCGTTGATGATAATGCCGGTATCGGAGATAGCCGCGGGGTTCTTATTAAACTTCACTACATCCGCACCGCCGAATGGCACGTGAACGCTTCCTGGGGAGCCGACATAATTGCCTGTCATGTTGATCCGGCCTTCAGAAGCCGCCCAGGAGCCGGGTTCGCTGCCGTCGCCGAGTCCATCTAGTTTACCATCTTTGAGTGCATACGCTTTCCCTGTGGTGTCGAGATTGATCTTGCGATACATAGAGACCATATCCATGGGAGGAGCGCCGGTAGCTGTGTTGCCATCTGTATCACCATTGCTACCTTTCAGCTGCCAAAGCCGGTCAAACTGATCGAACGTTGTTACAACATCCAAAGCGACTGTCTTGCGATCTCCATCTGTATATATCTCACCCGGAGCAGGTAGGGCATCATGATTCGTGTTACTGCGCCAACGGATCACATCGTCTTTTTTCAGCACGCCTTGGCAGTAGAATTCAATCCACTGCGGATTCTTATCTGTACGAGCTCTTGAAGGGTTATCTCTCCCCCACATCACTTCGGTGACAACGAGATGGTGCTTGTACTTCAGCGCCTCCGCCGCTGTCAGATCAGGTTTCAACGTATACGCCGCATCGGCTACATCAACCTCAGCCTGTGTTGGAATTCGCAATCCGAGGGCAAACCCGCCTGTCCGGAGCAGATCCCGTAGGTCAGGCCACAACTGGCTATAATCGGTATCCTTATTATTAACTTGACCATACACTTTCCCACTTGCTGCGGGCAAGATGCCGTTAATAATTTCAGCATCTGAACCTGTTGTATCCTTAGCTTTAGCCATAATGAAGAACTTTTTGGCTTCATTGAAGTAAAGTTGGGTGCCTCCAGTCACAACGGTAAGCTGCGCGGAGGCCTGGGTTGTTGCGAAGAGACACAGAAGTCCCAATATTACCAAAAGTCTCATTTTATTCCATAACATTATGTTACAATCTCCTTTATTATTGTTAAGTTAAACATAGATCAGATAAGAATGGAATCTAGGGATGCCAGGTCCATTCTTTCTTTTCACGAAATCAACTTTATGCTGAGGAACCCCCAGCTCTCGTATGTTAATGTGTCTTCAGGGCAGCGCCATCTTCTACGGCAGTGCCAAAAGGTTTCTAATATGATATAATAATATATGTAACGCAAAAATCTAACAAAGAATAACAAGATCTTTTGTTATAGGCGAATGTATAACGCCTTCATCTGTCTGATTGATGTAAGTGGCGATAATAACGTTAACGAAACCCATCAAGTTTACCTCAAGGATTATCTTTTTATCACATTTTCTATTTTAATTATATCTTAAACTGTTATACATGTCAACTTTTTTAGGAAAAAATCAAGCATATCCCATTAATATACATATGAGCATATAGATAATAGACAGACTTTATGCAGATAGATTTATTTCTTAAAACCAACGTGATTTAACATGATTTTTAAACTGTGCCATACATTTCTCTGAGTGAGTGTTGGAATAGGTTAGATTAAAATCGCGACATATGATACAATCTGTTATACAGATATTCCTAAATTTCGATCTGAGCAACGTTATCTATATAATGTGAGCTTGATAAATAATAATGAGACCGATGCACAGAAAACTTTGTATTTTAGCCTGTCTTATAGGTGTTACCTTTTCATTAGATTGTATCACAATTGCACGAGACGTTCAACGGCCGGTAAGCACGCGTTATAAACAGCGCTCTGCGAGTAGAGACGGTATCGGTAAGTTCTACATGGGCCGTGAGATCTCGCGCGTGATGGGGCATCAAGGTTCAGAGTGGCTGGAACGTCCTGAGCGTGAACGTGAAGAGATGCCGAGCCTGCTTGTCAACTTGTTGAGGTTTAAAGAGGGTGATGTCGTGGCGGACATTGGTGTCGGGACAGGTTACATCGCTCGGCGTATTGCCTCGAAAATTGGTGTCACGGGTACTGTCTACGGGGTCGACATTCAACAGGAGATGCTCGACTTACTTTCTGAAAAGATGGCGGAGGCGGGTGTCCTGAATGTTAAAGGTGTGTTAGGAACTATCACGGACCCGAAATTGCCGCCGGAATCGGTGGATTTAGCAATTATGGTGGATGTCTATCATGAGTTTTCGCATCCGTATGAGATGCTGCAGAATATCTGTCGTGCCCTCAAACCGGGCGGCAGGCTTGTGTTTGTTGAATACCGGGCGGAGGACCCGAAGATCCCGATCAAACGTCTGCACAAAATGAGTGAGTTGCAAGTAATTAAAGAGGCGACACCGCATCCACTTGTTTGGGTAGAAACCTTCACGGACTTGCCGTGGCAGCATGTTATTGTTTTTCAGAAGATTGCAGCGGAGTAGGTTTTTCTACATCGGTTGACGGCAATGGGGTTGAAAATATTTGACAAAAAAGCGACTGCACCGTAAAATTACTGCTAAGTCTGTTGTAAGAAACATATTAAGGCGTTAAGTACTGCCAAATTGCGGTTCACGCTTTTCTGTCTGGGAAACTACTTGAAAGTTGCGTTCTATCCAAACGCTGAAAAGGGAGATAATTTGTGAAAACTGCTAACAATATAATTCCACTGACGGTTATGCTGGTGTGTTTTTGCAGCGCTGTCTTGGAATTTTCCGCAGTAGCTGCGGCAGAAGGCGGGGCTCCACCAGCGCCGGTTAATTACAACTTGGATGTCCGACCTATTCTTGCGGATAACTGCTTTGCCTGCCACGGTCCAGACGCGAAGGCTCGGCAAGCTGACTTTAGACTAGATACAAAAGCAGGTGCTTTCTCTGAGCCGAGCGGGTATCCAGTAATCGTTCCGGGTAAACCGGAAGAGAGTGAGCTCTACCTCCGCATTGCATCGGATGATGTTCATCGTCGCATGCCTCCATCAGATTTCAATAAGACGTTGACGCCGGCACAAATTGAGACTGTTACCGAATGGATTCGCGAAGGAGCGAAATGGGAAGAACATTGGTCGTTTACCCCGTTAGTCCGTCCCATTCCACCTGATGTTAATAACGAGGACTGGGTCCGGAATCCGATTGATGCGTTCATACTTTCACGTCTTGAGAAAGAAGGGTTGAGTCCGGCGAAGGGAGCCGATAAACGGACGCTCATCCGCCGCCTCAGTTTCGATCTCACTGGCTTACCCCCGACACGGTCAGAAGTCCATCGGTTCCTTGATGACGATTCGCCAGATGCTTACGAGAAACTTATTGAGACGTTTATGGCAAAGCCTGCGTACGGTGAGCATCTCGCGCGGTTTTGGCTCGATGTTGCACGCTACGGCGATACGCATGGACTCCATTTGGATAACTACCGTGAGATGTGGCCCTACCGCGATTGGGTGATCGAGGCGTTCAATAAAAATATGCCGTTTGACCAATTTACGATTGAGCAGCTGGCAGGTGATCTCTTGCCAGAGCCGACGCTTGAGCAGCGTATCGCCACGGGTTTCAATCGGTGCCATGTCACGACAAGCGAAGGCGGCTCTATTGACGAAGAGTACTATGTCCGATACGCTATAGACAGAGCCGATACGACTTCCACTGTTTGGATGGGGTTAACCGCGGGATGCGCACAGTGTCATGATCACAAATATGACCCGATTACGCAGAAGGAATTCTATCAGCTCTACGCCTACTTCAATAACATCACCGAAAAGGCCATGGATGGGAACCGCAAGGATTCTCCGCCTGTTGTGAAGCTGCCGACTCCGGAGCAGGAAGCCGAGCTCGCCGCATTTGCTGAGAAAATTGCGGCGTTAGACGCGCAGACGAAAGCCCCTATGCCCGAAATTGACGCGGCGCAGATCGCTTGGGAAAATAGAATGCCCCGCTGGATGACGCTGGAGCCGACTTCCGTTTACGCTAAGGGCGGGGCGACCTTGGAAGTCTTGGAAAATAACGCGATCTTAGCTAGCGGCACCAACCCGGAACAGGAAATTTACGAGGTTATAGCGGAACTGCCACCTGGCAAGTGGAGTGCTGTCCGTTTGGAAGGCCTTACACACGAATCCTTGCCGAAGGGCGGGGTCGGAAGAAGCGATAACAGCAACGTGGTTTTAACCGATTTCGCGCTCTTCATCGCCCCGTCTGAAACAGGGATCCGCTCTGATAATGAGGCTAAAATTGAGACACAGGCAGAAAGTGAAACTGGGGTTGATATTGATATCGATGCTAAAGTCAAACTAGAAAGCACGCGAACAAGCGAAACCGGTACGGAAAATGAAGGGGAAGGTCGGTGGACGCGTATACCGATAGTGCAAGCCTGGGCAGACCATGAACAAGCGCTTGGTGAGGAGAGACGTGATGGTATTGTTGCAAATGCGATTGACGACAAGCCCGAAACAGGGTGGGCGCTTGACAGAAAGATCGAAAATCGACAAGCCATTTTCCTTGCGGCTGCACCGTTTGGCATAGAAGGCGGTAAGTTAAAAATTCGTCTCAAGCATGAGTACGACTTGCGGCAGAAGCAGCTGGGCCACTTCCGACTTGCACTTACCGATGCCCCGACTATCTATCCGATCGGTTCCAAAATTACATTAGGCGATTGGCACGCCGCTGGGCCATTCCCGGCAGAACACGGGAACCTCGCTTTCTATCATGTCTATGAACCTGAAACGAAGAGCGTCAACACGAACGATAATTTTGAGGTGAACGGTAAAACCCTCAAATGGGAGAAGCAGACACATTGGGTTGACGGACAGGTGCATAACGACATCGTTGGTGAGAACAGCGCGACTTACGTTTTTCGAAACATCACCTCTGGTACGCAGCAGCGGGCGCAGTTACATATCGGTAGTAACGATGCCCTTAAGGTTTGGATGAATCGGACTGAGATCCTTTCGAGAAACGTTCAACGGGATGTTGGATCGGATCAGGAGCAAATCCAGGTACAACTCAAACCCGGTAACAATACGTTGCTTCTGAAAGTTGTTAACTATTCAGGGGTGTCTGGTTTCTATTTTCGTATCGAAACCGACGCGCCGATGGTACCTGCAGACGTTGTTGAAGTAGCGGGTATGCCGCGCGGCGAACGCGAGCCTGAGGCACAGGCTCGAATTCGGGATTACTATCGGAACAACGGTGCACCCGAGGAAACTGTCAATGAAAACACGCATCGCGCATTTGCCGATTTGAAAGCACTTTTTGCTGATTTAGCAGAGGCCCGGCGGAAACGGAATACGCTGGACGCTTCGTTAACGACAACGCTTGTGATGCAGGAGCGAGAAGAACCGAGAGGTGCTTATGTCTTAGCGCGAGGTGAGTATCAGAATCGGGGAGAACAGGTTTATCCACAAACTCCTTCTATACTGCCTCCGCCCCCGGAGGATGCTCCGGTAAACCGTCTCGGTTTCGCGAAGTGGCTTCTGTTACCAGAACATCCGCTGACTGCTCGCGTCGCGATTAACCGGTTCTGGCAAGATGTCTTTGGAGTTGGTATTGTGGAGACATCAGAGGATTTTGGTACGCAAGGTACGCCCCCGGTGCATCCAGAACTCCTCGATTGGCTTGCAACTGAATTTGTTGTCTCCGGGTGGGATGTACAAAAGATGCTGAAATTGATGCTCACCTCAGCGACCTATCGACAGCGTACCCGGGTTACGCCCGAAAAATTGGAACGTGATGCGGATAACGTTCTTCTCTCGCGCGGTCCAAGATACCGGCTTGATGCTGAAATGGTGCGTGATAACGCACTCGCTGTCAGTGGTTTGTTATATACCAAGGTTGGGGGCCCCAGCGTCAAACCGCCACAACCGGAAGGAATCTGGAAAGCTGTCGGTTTCACTGGATCGAATACCGACACATTCGTTCAGGACATCGGGCCCGACAAAGTTTATCGTCGAAGTCTTTATACCTTCTGGAAACGCACTGCCCCGCCGCCACAGATGAATATTTTGGATGCTCCGTCCCGTGAAGCTTGCACAATCCGCCGGGAACGCACGAATACGCCGATGCAGGCGTTAATGTTGATGAACGATCCACAATTCTTTGAAGCAGCGCGTGCTTTTGGAGAACGTGCGATCAAAGAAGGTGGGGAGACCCCCAAGTCCCGCATTGTCTATCTCTTTGAGACTGCAACTGCTCGATTACCGAAGCCGGTTGAAGTGGAGCTAATACTAAAGACATTCCACGCGCATTATCAGGAGTTAAAGGCTGATCCTGAAGCGGCAAATGCCCTGATTGCTATCGGTGAATCAACACCTGATGAAGCCTTAGACGCGGTCGAAGTTGCTGCATGGACAATGATCGCAAATCTTATTCTCAATCTGGATGAAGTCCTGAATAAAGGGTAGGTGTTTGTCAGTTGTCAGCTGTCGGTTAAGAGGGTTCCCCGCAACAATTTACTACTTTCTGGTGTCTCTAATTTCGAGGTGATTGGCACAAGATCATTTCTTAACTGAAAGAGAGCGGATGACTGATAGTTGATGCCTATTAAGCAAGGAGTTTAAAGAATGGATCCGATTAAAGAATATCTGAAACTTGAAACCCGTCGCCAGTTCTTTAGTAAGTGTGCGTCGGGACTAGGTGCAGCGGCACTCGCTTCCCTGATGCCGAATGCTGTTGTCAATGCCCTTGAAAGTCAAGCGGGCCATGCGGTCGGAGGCTTACCGGAGTTACCGCACTTTGCCCCGAAGGCGAAACGTGCTATCTATCTCTTTATGTCTGGTGCGCCTTCTCAGCTCGACTTATACGACTACAAACCGGGTATGGGTGCATGGTTTGATACTGACTTGCCCGAGTCTGTCCGGATGGGGCAACGCCTCACTACGATGACTTCTGGGCAAGATAAATTTCCGATTGCGCCCTCTATCTTTAAGTTCAAGAAGTACGACAATGGCGGTGAAGGCGTTTGGATTAGCGAGCTGCTGCCGCATACGGCATCTATGGTAAAGGACCTCTCGATTATCAAGACGGTACACACGGAGGCGATTAATCACGATCCCGCGATTACTTTCTTCTGTACCGGAGATGAGAGTCCCGGAAAACCGAGTCTCGGTGCATGGCTGAGTTATGGGTTGGGCAGTGAAAATAGGAACTTGCCTTCGTTTATTGTAATGAACGCGACGTGGAGTGGGCCAAAGGGGGCGCAGGCGCTCTACAATCGACTTTGGGGATCTGGTTTTCTTCCTTCAGAACATCAAGGCGTGCTGCTCCGGAGTCAAGGAGATCCTGTCCTATTTCTCTCGAATCCGGAAGGTGTCAGTGAGCAGACAAGGAAACAGATGTTGGATACCCTTGTTGAGCTGAACACTGAGCTCTACAAAGAGGTTGGTGATCCGGAAACGCATGCGCGGATTTCTCAATATGAGATGGCGTTTCGTATGCAGACGAGTGTCCCTGAACTTACGGATCTCTCGAAAGAGCCTGACCACGTTTTGGAAATGTACGGTCCTGAGGTCAAGGTTCCTGGTACGTTTGCTAATTGCTGTATCCTGTCCCGTCGCATGATGGAGCGCGATGTGCGCTTTGTGCAAATTTTCCACCGTGGCTGGGATCAGCACGGAGATCTTCCAAAGAACATCCGCAACCAGGCGCGTGATATTGATCAACCCTCAACTGCACTTGTCCAAGATCTCAAACAACGCGGCATGCTTGACGAAACCTTAGTCGTTTGGGGTGGCGAGTTTGGACGGACTGTGTATTGCCAAGGGAAACTCAGCCCTGATAACTACGGGCGCGACCATCATCCGAAATGTTTTACACGCTGGATGGCTGGCGGCGGGATAAAAGGCGGTGTCATCCATGGGGAGACGGATGACTTTAGTTACAATATTGTCAGGGATCCTGTGCATGTTCGGGACATAAACGCTACTATTCTTCATCAACTCGGCATTGATCATGAGCGGTTAACCTTTAAATTCCAAGGGCTTGACCATCGCTTGACAGGTGTCGAAGAAAAAGCACGGATCATTAGTGAGGTTTTGGCGTAACCGGTAGGCACAAAAGATTTGGGATTTTCTCAGCACGGTGTCACTAGCGCCCGCTTGTCGTTCTTTTACAAGGATTTTGAAAGAGAAGCAGATGTACGAAAAGCATGGTGAAATAATTAGTGCACAAACTTTCCTTGAAGCGTTACAGTACGAGGTCGGGCATGTAGCCCTTACAAATTGTACCATCGAAGGTGTCGTTGACATGTTTTCTACGGAGCTAGAACGCGACGAACATGACAGGATTCTTCTTGAAAAGCCGCTCACATGCATCGGATGTACATTTAAGGATATTGTCAATTTCCGGAGAGTCGTTTTTCAACAAGATGTAGATTTTCGGCGTACGATTTTCGAGGGAATTCTTGATTTAGATGAATCTGTCTTACACGGCCCCTGTGCATTCCGTGAAGCTACCTTTCAGAGTCGGGCTGATTTTCATAGTGCTATGTTCTGTAGAAGTGCAAGTTTTTGGCGAGCAAGATTTAACAATGTTGCTGATTTCCATGCCGTTCAATTCCGGGAGAACGCAGTTTTCAACGAGGCAGACTTCCATAATGAAGTTAATTTCCGTCGCGTGCTGTTTCAAGGCACCCTTGATTTTAGAGGCACACTGTTTCCGGAAGTCACTGCCTTTAATAACGCTACATTTCTGGGACATGCCAACTTTACTGGTGCACGGTTCATTTCTGTTGCTACATTTCAGAAAGTTCAATATGTTCCAGACACACTTTTTCAGGCAGTGAAAGCGAAGCTCAGCAGAGAACAACATCATCCGACACAATTCTATTTGGATAGCCAGCAGATAGACGAATCGGCGAACCCTTTTTTTAAGCGTTATGTTGCTGACCAGCAGTTCATCCGCGCTTTCAATCAGGTGAATCCTATACTGGCATGCTTATGGCGATGGAGTTCAGATTATGGGCGGAGTCTCGGGCTTTGGGCGCTTTGGTCGATGTTTTTTGCCCTGCTTTTTACCGTTGCTTATATGCCGCTTCCAGGCTGGTCACCGACTTGGCTGCAGAACTTTGCACCACAGTTCCATCAGACCACTGGTGCGTATAGTGGCGAGCCCTTGACTTTTTGGAATTGCTTCTACTTCAGTATCGTCACCTTTACGACGCTCGGCTTCGGAGATATCGTTGCAGACAACGCCACTGCCCGCTGCCTCGTTACGTTGGAAGTGGTTTTTGGGTATGTGATGTTGGGTGGGTTGATTAGTATTTTTTCAAACAAATTAGCGAGTCGAGCCTAATCTGGTAGGAGGCTGTTTGTGCAAACAAAAACCTTAAACCCCTTTTCTGCTTTTACATTCATAATCCTCATCTTCATCTTTCTAAGCAGTGCGGCAGCACCACACGCTTCTAGTGCCGCTGATTCTGACTATTTCGATCACATCACACTGTTTTCTCGCGGTAGGGTTATCCGTTTCACACAGATGCCGATCCGGGTTTATATCTCGCCTGTTTTAAAAGAGAGTTTGTACTTACCTGAAATCCGATACGCTATGCGAGTGTGGCACCAAGCAAGTAACGGCAATATCCACTTCGAAGAGACAGATGTTCCTGAAGATGCTAACATCCGCGTGCGGTGGAGCTATACCGGTTTTCTAGCAGATTTTCAGGATACCAGACTCGGTAGTGCGGAGCTAACGTGCTTCAAAGATGGCCCCCAGATTGAAATCTCGCCTGATGAACCGAGCATTGGAGGTGTGGAAATTGTCGAAAATTCGGAAACTCAAACAGGTGATTCTGTCAGTTTTAGGGTGGAGGTTATCCTTATGTTGGACGGGGATGGGACTACTGGGGGGTTGTCTGCGGAAGAGATGCGAACAGTATGTCTCCATGAGTTTGGGCACGCCCTTGGATTGTGGGGACACAGTCCACATCCGGGGGACATCAGCTATCCGACAGCAACGGCGCAGCAGCTGAGCGCTCGCGATATAGCTACGTTGAGAAAGCTCTATGATACGCCGCTTAATACGGCTCAGCACGACATTACTATCAGCGTGCTAAAAAACGCAATTGAACAAAAGCCTTATGTTGATCTGAAAACATATCTTCGGACACACTATCTATTGGGAACGATCTATTTTGATAAAGGCGATGTACCGGCTGCAATTGCTACTTTCCAGGCCTGCTACGGGCTGAATCCGAATTTTCAGCCCGCTGTGGAAAAACTGGTCCAAATCTATCATGAAATCGGGGAAACGGATCAAGCGATAGCGCTTGTTGAGAGGCGGGTTGGTCAGAAACCGTCGGCAGCAGATTATAATACGCTCGGTATCTTCTACCATGAGAAAAAAGATGTCGAGAAAGCGATACGGGCGTTTGAGCAGGTACTGCACATGGTGCCGTATCATAAAGCTGCCCGGCGAAATCTTCATCAACTTCTGAGGGTAAAGGGGCTCAAGGCGTTGGCAGCGAAAGACTTTCATACTGCTACTCCACTTTTTGAAAGAGCACTGCAGATGGCACCTCTCGATGCGCCGACATATCAACTGATGGGCAACGGGTATGCACAAGTTGAACGATTTGAAATTGCTATCGCCTACTATCAGAAGGCGATTGACCTTAATCCTGTTGATCTGCTGACACAGCAAAACCTTGCACAATGCTATAATAACTACGGCGTGGCCCTGCGAAATCGTGAGAAATGGGATGCGGCAATTGAGGCGTATCGGCGTGCTTTGCAGTTGATGCCGACGCTCCATATTGCTCAAACAAACTTGAGTGATGCCTTCACCCGAAAAGCGAGGAAACATAGCGAGGCAGGGGAGTTAGACGCAGCGGTGCAGACGTATCTTGAATTACAGGAACTTCATCCAGGTGAGATGCATATTCACAATTTGATCGGGGAATTGTATCTGAAAAAAGGCGATTATGCAGAAGCATTGTCTACGTTCCGGCACGTTTATAACGATAATCCGAATGCTAATTACGCTTTGCACAATCTCATTGCAGCGTATCATAACTACGCGCGAAGCCTCATCGATGCAGGGAATTATACAACAGCGATTGATCTACTTCAGAAGGCTCTCCGACATGCCCCTACCGATCTGAACTTACGTTTGAGCTTAGTGAATGCGTATCAGAGTGCGGAAAACTATGAACATGCCACCGTTGAACTGTCGCGCATCTTAGCACAGGCCCCGGAAAATTTACAAGCAAAAGAGGAGCAAGTTAACCTGAGAATCCGACACGGAAATGCCCTTATGGGGCGACGAGAATACGCCGCTGCGTTGGTCGCGTTCGAGGCGATCCCTGAATCCAAACGCGACATTAGGATCCACAACACCATCGGCTATCTTTGTCTTGTGCAAGGTGAACTAGAGAAAGCGCTTTCGGTTTTTGAGACTGTTCTCCAAAGAGATCCCCTTAACATGCCGGCATTCAGGAATCTGTTATCGTTGGAATCTCAACTCATCCGGCGGCGTTTCTATAAAATAAGAGGCCCTATTCTTGCTAAAACCCGGTGCACGCTTGCTATTACCTTGATGGATCGGAAGCGTCCGGATGCTGCTGTTCAGCGGTATCAACTCGCTTTGTCTTCTGTCAAAAAAAGAGTTAAATCTAATACTTTGGATACCGTCCTCATTGAAACCGGGAGGGAGCTTGCCAAACAGTTTCAACAACATGGTGACACCGAAAATCGAGAGAGGATCCTCCGGTGGGTCGAAGAACGCGCAAAAAAACGGTAATTTCTCAGGGCGTTGGTAGGTGGACTCCGAAGTCGAGTCATCTTGGAAAGACCGCTTTACGGTAGGTTTTGGAATGGCTTAGACATGGTGCCTGGCGCGATTAGGAACCGCGACTCCTAGAAAGGAAAGGTCGGACATTTCTGCCCGACCGGGAAGATCCTAGCGAATGAGCTCCGCAGTTTCTATTGTGCAGTATTATCGACGACCGCCACCGCGCCGCCCGCCGCCTTCACTACGCCTGCGGTTCATACGGTTTGATTGCTCTGTCTCCCGTTTCTTTGTTAGCTCGTTAAGTTTAGCCATCTGTTCTGGTGTTAAAACCTCTTGGAGACTCATTTGGAACTCTTTTCCAACGGTTGCGGCATAATTTCCCATTTCTGTCATAGCCGAACGTATATCACCGGATGCTTGTAGTTCTTTCATCTTTGCTTCAAATTTATCTCGGGTTATCTGATAGATGGGGCGTGCTTTCATGAGTGTTGCATCGTCTACTTTTACGCTGAATGTCAAATCGACCCAAGAGTTATCGACCAGAGAGACGAGATTCATCATGTTTCCACCTCCACCGCGACCCTGGTTTGCCCGTGGTGCGTTTCGGTCGGGGCGTTGTGCAGATGTCATGTGTTCAAGAACAAATACCCCCATGAGTGTCATAACTATGATTGCGCCGATTGTGAAAAATTTCCGCTTCATTGTGTTTCTCCTGTTAGAAAGTTGATTATGTGAAGTCCTTCAATGTTTTTTCAGGCGTTCACATTTTGGTTTTGCTTCTTTAGTCGGATAGGTTCAAGAAAGGTTCGTTTTTTCTAAAAACTTGATTTTGAGACCGGACATGATCCGTCATCCGTTTGCGATCATATCTGCAGACATTGATTTTTATTCGTAAATAATGTTATATTATGAAAAAAGGGGGCAGTATGGATTGGAGAGAGGCATTGCCGGAAATTATAACGCAACCCTGTTCACGTCTCCGATTTGGAGAACCGCTTGCGAAACATACCTACTTTGGCATTGGCGGTGAGGTGTCCGCTTACATTGAAGTCAGCACGATGCCTGAACTTGCAGCACTAGCGCATTTCCATGAGCAGTGGGAGGTTCCGATTGCACCTATCGGTCGCGGGTCCAATCTACTAGTGAACGATATAGGCTTCAAAGGCATCGCCGTGAGATTAGTCGGTGAGTTGGCGAAGTTGGAGGTCGACGGGAACGTAGTTTCGATGGGTGCGGGAGTTTCACTGCCTCGCCTGTCAAAAACCATGTCGCGAAGAGGGTTGAGTGGTTTAGAATTTGCCTTAGGTATTCCGGGTTCTGTGGGCGGTGCACTCATCATGAACGCCGGTGCATGGGGCAGTAGTTTCGCGGATGTTGTTACATCTGTTACAGTCATGAATAGTACTGGTGATCTTGTCAATCTAACGCACACTGAAGCGAACTTTGAGTATCGACATAGCGGTCTGGATGCCTATTTCTGCGTTACGGGGGCGCGGCTTACGCTTGAACATGGCGATGTTGACACAATAACGGATCGGATGAGAACCTTCTACAAAAAGAAGGTCGAAACGCAGCCCTTTGTTGAAGAAAATGCTGGATGTATGTTCAAAAATCCGCCCGGCGATTCCGCGGGGCGGTTGATTGACATCACTGGATTAAAAGGCTATCGTATCGGCGGCGCAGAAATCTCCACGGTGCACGGGAATTTTATTCTCAATATTGATAATGCAACGGCAGCGGATGTTCTGAATTTGGTCGCATACATCCAACAGCAGGTCCGGGAAAAAACTGGAATTTCCCTCCAAACAGAGGTAAAGCGGTTAGGGTTTGACTAAGCCCGATTGCTTTCGTTAATCTATCTGAATCTGGGTAGAATCGGCCTGGCGTACATGTGCTTTTCGCTGGTAATGTTTCGCTAAAGTTTTTATTTGTTCTTATCCAGACACAATAAATCATTACGTGAATTCCGATAGGGCATCATATGAGAAATAGAAACCTGGTTGGTCATCGTTATGGTAACTAAAAGAAGCTTTCTCCCGCGGATTTTCTCATCGAGAAATTTTTCACCTGTTACTTCTTGTATTAAGGCCTGATAACTGTGCCGTCCATGCGCCTCACGGGTGCCCAACCGCCGTTGAGTGGGTGTTCAGGGAAGGGGAATCTTGCAGCGAGCTCCTCATTTAGATCTATGCCGAGTCCGGGTTCCTCGCTTGCCCAATAGCAGCCTTCTCTGATTTCAGGGCACCCTGGGAAAACCTCTTTGGTATTCTCGCCGAAGACATGCTGTTCCTGAATGCCGAAGTTGTAGCATGCGAGGTCTAGGGCCACGTTCGCAGCATGTCCGACTGGAGAGACGTCCCCCGGTCCATGCCATGCGGTGCGCACGCCAAAGAATTCACAAAACGCGGCAAGTTTCCGTGCTGGACTAATGCCGCCGATTTGTGAGATATGTACTCGGATGAAGTCGATAAGCCTATTTTTGATAATATTGATGTATTCGTTCGGGTTGTTAAACAATTCTCCCATGGCAATTGGAGTGCTGGTCTGTTGGCGCATGAGTTGGAAATAGTCAACATCTTCTGGGGCGAATGGGTCTTCGAGGAAGAAAAGATTATACGGTTCTAAGCCTTTCGAGAGATTAATTGCTTGGATAGGTGGGATGCGTTCATGTACATCGTGGAGGAGTTCTACCTCATCCCCGAGTTGTGTCCGTAGATGATCGAAGAGTTTGATGACGGTGTTGACATAAGGTGTTGGTTCGAAGGCATCGGAGCTGTCTTTTCCGCGCCTGGCGCCGTACGTTGAATAGCCGGGTATTGCTACTTGTGCGCGGACATAGCGATAGCCTTGTTCTATATAGCGCCGGATGTTCTGTTCTACTTCCTCGAAAGTGTTTCCGCCTGCATGGGCATAGAGCGTTGCAGCCTCACGGCATTTGCCGCCGAGTAGTTGATAGACTGGCATACTGGCGCGTTTCCCCATGATGTCCCATAGTGCAATGTCTACGCCGCTGAGGGCATTGTTCAAGACCGGTCCGTTCCTCCAATAGGAGCTGACGAAGCTAGTTTGGAAGATGTCCTCTATATTCCCTGGGTCCTTGCCGACGAGAAACGGCTTGAGATATTCCTCAACCGCTGTTGCGACTGCGAGCGGCCGTTGTGTAAACGTAGCACAGCCGATCCCATATAAGCCCTGCTCACTGGTTTCAACCTTAACAACGACAAGGCGAATACCGTTGGGTGCTGTCAGAATGGTTTTAACGTCTGTAATTTTCAAGTGATATTTCTCCTCTCTTACGTTCCTATGGAGTATAGCAGAGCAGCGGTGATCTGTCAAAGGGATTTGGCATCTATCGTGTTTTCCTTAGGATAAGGTTTTGGTAGGGATCAACAATAGCAGAAAAATTGGGAGGTATTATAGTCGTCGCGCTGAATTCTGTGACAATCGCGGGCCCAGTGATACAGTTGCCCGGACGCAGCAGTTCGCGGCGATAGAGATCCGTTGGGACTGTTTCGTTCTCAAAAACTACTTGTGTTTGAGTGATGCATGCTTCAGATGTATCGGTATCAGCAGGTTGTATCGGTTGGATGAGAGGTTTGTTTGTCTCTCCGAGAGCTGTGAGGCGGAGGTTCACTACTTCCGATGGAGCATCAGTTCTGGCATACCCGAATCGTTGGGCATGTGCAGCGTGGAATCTCTCGGTAAACGTCTGTATCGCCTCGGCAGAAGCGTTTATTGCATCGGTATATGGGATATTTAATTCGTAAGATTGACCGGCATACCGTATATCAAGTGAACGAGTGATTTTGAGTTGGTCTAGTGTAAACCCCTCTGTCTTCATTTCAGTTTCGGCCCGGTTGAGCAGTTTATTAAATTCGTTGTTTAATGCTTCAACAAGGTTTTCAGCATTACTTTTTTCAAGATGCCATAACACTGTCCGTGAATAATCTTTGACAACCTCTGCAAAGAGCATGCCGTAGGCAGAGAGTAGACCGCCGTTGGGTGGGATAAGAACTGTTCCGATCCCAAGGTTCTCAGCTATAAATGCTGCGTGTAGTCCCCCGGCCCCTCCGAAAGAGACGAGCGTGAAGTCGCGTGTATCGAATCCGCGTTCGACAGAAATGACTTTGACTGCGCGTTCCATAGTTGCATTGGCAACCTTGAGGATACCGTCTGCGGTTTGAAGAGGCGAGATACCGAGATCCGAGGCGAATTTTTCAATGTAGGTGCGGGCCCTATGAATGTCGAGAGACATCGTGCCGCCTAAAAATTGTGTTGCTGCGATGCGTCCTAAGAAGAGGTTCGCATCGGTTACCGTGATGTGTTCACCTTTATTTCCATAACAGATTGGACCTGGATCCGCTCCTGCGCTCTCCGGTCCGACCCGTAGTGCGCCGCCTATATCGACATTTGCAATTGAACCGCCCCCGGCACCTACAGTGTGGATGTCGATAAGCGGTACCTTGATAGGAAGCCCGCTGATCGTGCTTTCTGTTGTCAAGGCTATGCCGTTACTGCAGAGACTCACATCTGTTGAAGTTCCGCCCATATCGAATGTGATAATTTGGTTGTAGCCGGCGGTTTTCGCGATTTGGAATGCACCAAGAACGCCGCTAGCGGGACCGGATAACACAGTACGGATACCAGCCGACTCACCTTTATATGGCAAGTTTTCAGTTTGTGGGCTGCTCTGAAAAATCTTTCCAGAAACGCTGCCGCCGTTAGAGAGCATCAAACGCAATGCTTTCGGAAACTGTTTTGCCTCTATGAGTGTGGAAAGGTGTCGTTCCAAGGTAGGACGAATATAAGCGTTGGCAACAGTAGTGCTGAAACGGGCATATTCTCGGTACTCAGGTAGGACTTCGTGTGAGCAGGAAACTGGGACCTCAAGTCGTGATGAGAGGTGTTCCCTAACAACCTGTTCATTTTGTGGATTAACGTAGGCGAACAGAAAACAGATTGCGATTGCATCGAGTTCCAACGCAGCGAGTTGTGTCGCAAGCGCATCTAACTCATCTAGTTTAACCTCAGTTTGAATGTCACCGGTGTGCAGTGTTCGTTCTAAAATCCCGAAGCGTCGTTCAGCAGGTACTAGCGGGGCCGGGCGTTCCGCGGAAAAGTCATAAAGGTTTGGGCGCGCTTGTCTGCCTATTTCTAAAATGTCTTCAAAACCTTTTGTTGTGACAAGTGCGATACGTGCCCCTCTGCGTTCAAGGAGCGCGTTTGTGGCAACCGTGGATCCGTGGACGACCTCGACCTGCTGGGCATCGATGTCATGCATGCACAGAATTTCAGCGACCCCTTGTATCACAGCATGAGCGGGATTCTGTGGTGTGGATAGAACTTTGTGTGTGAATAGCGTGTCGTTGATATGCAGCACGATATCGGTGAAGGTCCCCCCGGTGTCGACTCCTATTTTTTTTACTAACTTTCGGGGTCCGTCTGGATGTTCGCTATGTTCACTTTGGGCTATGAGTGTATGGCAGTTATGCATTGTTTCTCTTTTTTTCGCTGTGAATGGTTATGAGACAACTACGTTTTGGGGGTTGCCTTCCAGAAAAGTGATGATGTTATCTACCGCGCCTTCGTTAAGGAGTTCGACTCCTTCCGGAGTCATATCGGCACAATGCGGTGTTAGAATCACTTGTTTGCACGCCAAGAGTGGATGGTCTGCAGGGAGCGGTTCTTGATCGTAGACATCGATAGCAGCGCCTCCGAGGTGGCCGCTGTTGAGGGCGTTAACCAAAGCATCTGTATCAATTAGATTGCCGCGCGCAACATTGATTAAAAGGGTCCCCGGCTTCATCATAGCGATTTCGTTTTCGCCAATGAGATGGTAGCTTTTCTCTGTCAATCTAACGTGTAAACTGACAACATCGGCGGTACGGAGTAATTCTGTCAGGGAAACGAAGCGGATCCTTAATTCTTGTGCTCGTGTTGTTGAAGGATGGTATGTCCAGGCAATAACATCCATCCCGATGGCTCGTCCGAGTCGTGCCATCTCAGCCCCGATATGCCCGGTGCCGATAATTCCCAAGGTTTTCCCTTGAAGGTAGACATTGTCGATACGTGGCCAGCCCCCTGCTTTCATAGATGCCGTTAGAAATGCTGCGCGTTTGGCAAGTCCGAGCATCAGTCCGAACCCGTGTTCCGCGACAACGGGAGCAGTCCGTCCGGGTTGGTTGCAAACGGTGATTCCGCGCTTTTTTGCTTCATCGAGTCCAATCATATCAGTCCCGATGGAGCAGAGCGAGATTAATTTAAGCTTAGAAAGTTGTCGTAGAAGTTCAGCTGGCCACTTGACGAGTCCACGCGAATTGATGAGGATTTCTGCGTCCTCGGCGCGACGGAGTTGTTCTGTGTCGGTTTCGGGTCGGTTGGTGTAAATGACGACATCGCCATACGGTTTGAGGCGTTCTAGATGCGGTGAGCCTTGGATTTGCGGTGGTGAATCACCAGGGACAACAATTTTGAGCCTGTTCACAATTTGTTCCTTTTTATTATTCTTCGCCCCACTTGTGTGTTTTTGCGCCACCGTCGTAGGCGACAGCGTGTCCTGCTTCTAACAACGACTCGGCGACGTTGATAAAGATATCATCTTTGAAACATATGACGGTGGCGACGGTTCGCCCGAAATATTTATCGGGTTGCGGATTCTGAATTATGAATCCGAGAGTCCCCTCTTCGTTTCTGTTTGCCATGATGAGTCGTTTGAGGAAATCGGTTGCAGCTTGGGCTTGTTCTTTTTCTTTTTGGAGAGAGGCTTCGGTGCGTCCGGCGCGTATCGGCCGCCTTTCAGGTGTGTCTATTCCAGCGATTCTAATATCAGTAAAGCTGTAAATACCGTCAACCCTTTGTTCGATGCCGGGCCAAAGCATTAATCGATCTTCACTCATACCGAGTGGTGATGAATGAAACGAATGAATCTGGACAGTCACATCCAAAATTGTATCGCCATCGTAAACGTTGTCAATGCTATCAATTGTGCCGTAATAGATTGGCCCGCTATCGTTCTGAATCAAGAGATTAGAGGTCTCACATCCGGCGAGCGACATGCACAACAAGAGTGCTAAGCTTATTTTTTTTAGAATGGCGGTGTATGGTGGTAGAAGCATAAATCTGATAACTTCCCCCGATTTACTCAAAACATTCCTTATATAGGGTGACAATATCTTCGGCAGTAGCCTGTCGCGGATTGTTAGCGGGACTCCCGCTTGCGAGGGCATCGGCTGCCATCTGTTCAACGACAGACTCGAATTCTTCTTTGTTAATGCCGATTTCTCCAAGGCGCGGCATCTGAATGTCGGTGACGAGGCGTTCAACGGCAGAGATTGCTGCATCAGCTTGATGCATCGGAGACAATCCGTCAATTGGTTCCCCCATGGCGCGTGCGACATCGGCAAATCGAGCAGGTGCCCCGATGATACTGAACGCCATCACGTCGCGTAATAAAACTGAATTTGATAACCCATGGTGAATATGGAAGTAGGCACCAATTGGACGTGACATGCCGTGGACCAAAGCCACAGATGAATTGCTGAACGCTATACCAGCGATAGACGCACCGATCATCATATCATTACGCGCAGAGACATTTTCGCTGTCGCTCCACGCCTGCCGGAGCGACCCTGAAATCATGGCAACCGCTTTCAGAGCGAGTGCGTCTGTTATTGGTTGGGCGCGTTTGGAGATGTATGCCTCTATTGCGTGCGTCAAAGCGTCAACGCCTACCGCGGCAGTCAGAGGCTGCGGGGTTGTTAAAGATAACAACGGATCTACAAGGGCAACGGATGCAAGTAGGCACGGACTACTGAGCATCATCTTGACGTTTTGTTCGGTATCAGTAATGACGGTAACTTTGGAAACTTCGCTCCCTGTTCCCGCTGTTGTCGGTATTGCAATGAGCGGTGCAGCTGGATTTGGGATCTTGTCCACCCCGATATAACTGGCGAAGTCCCCTTTATTTGTGAGTTTCATCGCGATGCCTTTTCCACAGTCAATAGCGCTTCCGCCACCGATACTCACGATTAGATCACAGGCTTCGTCAATGTATTGCTTTAAACCGTCACTTACGTTTTGTAAGGTTGGATCGGGTGTGACATCAGCGAAGCATGAGGAGGCTATTCCGGCATTGTGTAAATTTTGGGCGATGTTGGCGGTGTATCCAATTTCGGCGATACCAGGATCGGTTACGATAAGTACATTCGTTGCCCCGAGATGTTTTGCTTGTGCACCGACGTTCTCGGCTGCCCCTGCGCCTGTGATTATCGTAGGAGGGAGTGTTAATGTTGTAGGCAATTTTCGATTCCCTATGAAGGTTTAGTGTTCAGTTGAATGTAGATTGGATTAAAAGCAACACTATATTGACATTCAAACGAAGATCAAAGTACATCTAACCTACCAATCAATTTCCCCCAAGTCGTTACCTTCACGCGGCCTAATGAACTGACTTCTTTTCGTTCGGTTATTTCTTGGGCAAGTTTCGAATTCATGATGTAATTGTCTAATATATCCGCAACTCGATCTGTGCCTAACTGGTCGGCTTCGATCGTAATGTCGTCTGTTGTTCACTTATTTGTATGCGGCTTGGATGCGTAGGTGGTAGAATTTATCGAATGTGTCTTAATGCCGGAAATGGCGGACCCCTGTCAGCACCATTGCTATACCGTAGGTGTCCGCTGCTTCAATCACAGGCCCGTCATTGACAGAACCGCCGGGTTGAATAATGGCACGGATCCCTGCCTCACCCGCGATCTCAACGCTGTCTGGGAATGGGAAGTAGGCATCCGAAGCCAGCATGGCACCTTGTGCCTTTTCACCTGCCTTTCGGACAGCGATGATAGTGGAGTCCACACGGCTCATTTGTCCTGCGCCGATGCCGACACTTTGGGTGCCTTGGGCCAACAGAATGCAGTTAGATTTGACGTGTTTACACGCTTTCCATGCGAAAAGTAAGGATTTTATCTCTATGTCTGTTGGTGCACGCTTCGTGACGACCTTTAAGGCATCCGTTGTTAACTCGTGGACATCCGGGTACTGAACCAACACGCCTCCTGCAACATTGCGAACTTGTAAAATAGGTTCTGAAGAGAAAAGAGTACCTGTTTCCAGAATCGGGCGGCGTTTAACGCGGGACAAAGCTCTTAGCGCTTTTTCAGTGTAATTAGGTGCGATAATTGCGTCGATTTTCACACCAGCATTCGCAGCTTCTCGGATCGTGTTAGCAGTCTGAATTGTCACTTTGCGGTTTAGTCCTATAATTGAGCCGAAAGCAGAGGTTCGATCGCATTCTAGGGCTTGTGTGAAAGCATCTTTTAAGTTGTCGGCAATTGCGAGTCCGCACGGATTATTATGTTTGATGATGGCGCAAGCCGGTTGTGTGAAGTCCTTGACGATTTCTAGAGCGGTTTCCAGATCGAGGATATTGTTAAAAGAGAGCGGTTGTCCGTTGAGTTGTTTTGCCCAGGCCGCACATGCACCAGGATCGGTTCTAGTTTTGTAGAAAGCGGCGCGTTGATGTGGGTTTTCGCCGTAACGGAGGGCCCGCTCTTTCTTAAAATGGAAGGTCAGTTCAGAAGCGAATTCATCCGTTTGTGAGTCAACGTTACCGAGATAGGTGGAGATTGCCGAGTCATACGTAGCGGTATATGCAAAAGCTGCTTTTGCAAGCTCAAATCGTTGCTCTTCGGAAAGGCAGCCGGCGTTGGCATCTAGGGCGGTGATGATCTGTGGATATTGACTCGCTGCAGTCAGGACAGCAATGTGTTGGTGATTTTTCGCTGCAGCACGAATCATAGTTGGCCCCCCGATATCGATGTTCTCAATCGCTTCTGCCAGTGTTACGTCCGGTTTGGCGACAGTTGCTTCAAACGGATACAGGTTGCATATCACCATGTCGATACGGTTGATGCCGTGTGTTTCCATTTGTTTCCTGTGTTCCGTATTGTTCCATTGCGCGAGGAGACCTCCTTGAATTTTCGGATGTAACGTTTTAACTCGGCCGTCCAACATTTCAGGAAAACCGGTGTAGTCAGACACATCGTGAATGTCAATTCCGGCATCTCGGAGGTGCTGAGCCGTGCCGCCCGTAGAGAGGATTTCCACGTCACACTGGACAAGGATGTTTGCTATTTCCAGAATACCGGTTTTATCATAGACGCTGATGAGTGCGCGTTGTATTTTTTTCATTTTTGGCTTTCATTTATTGGTTATCAGTCGTTGGTTAAAAAGGTTTTAATGCCTTAAATATGCTTAGCTGATGGGTGTTTACTGACAGTCCTAAGTAACATATCTGGGGAATCCGAATCCATCGTTTGCGACGTGGCTTCGCGCGGGAATCTGCGATCGGTTTGGTATAATCAAGTCCATTTCTGACGTATTTTCAATAACGGTGCCGTCTCCGATGCGTACCTGGTCGCCGATGTAGATTTTACCGGGATGTTTCGCCGCCCCGCGAATCGTTCCGATAACGACGGACGAACCGATGCTGCACCGTTGGGCGATTTCAACAAATCCATAAATTTCTGTATTCGTGCCAACAGTGGAATAGTCAGCGATCTGCACCGGACCGAGCAGGCTTGTGTCGGTGCCAATTTCGACAAAATCGCCGATGACAGGGTGGCGTTGTTTGACTTTAACGCTCAAACCGCCCAGGGTACAAGGATAGATAACACATCCGGAGCCTATAATTCCTGTTTGACCGGTGGTTACGCCGCGGTGCGGGTGTTCTAAGAGGTTAGCGTCTCCTATCTGTGTTTCTGGATGCAAATCGGCTTGGTAGTAGCGTCCTGCAAGTTCTGAAATCGCGCGCGGTAACAGGGGGACAGGAACTCTCTGAATTTTTGGACTCTCTTCAAGGGGTGTGCTCTGCGTCAACGCGTGCGCGACATCGTGGTAGAAAAGTATTCGCCACCCCGGATAAGTGCTACCGACCAACTGGAGTTGATAATCTAAAACGGAAGCGAGGTTCAAAGTGTCTAGAAAATCTTGATACGGTTTAAAAGTGCGCTCCTGAATTGCCTCGTCAATTTGGGAACGAAAATCTATGGAGGCTGTTTTTTCGAGAGAGATGCCGGTGTGAAGAAGATACGCATCCCAGACTGCGGGGTCTTTGAGAGAGGCAAAGCGATTCCAGAGGGCTCTGCTTTTAAAGCGTGGCAATTCCCAGAGAAGTGAGAAGGCAGTTTCCAGGGCAGCTCCGAGGTGTGTTTCATCTGTAACGGCTAAAAAGGACTGTGCGACCATGGCATACAACTGGTCGGCTACCTCTTCAATTGCGTCTGAAAGGTTTTGGTTCTGATGGTGAAGATGTGGTGCGTTGTGTGACCCCGGGGCAACACATTCTAAGAGGTTGCCGAGCACAGTTTCGAGAGTGTCCCGATTGACGAACCCGCGTCCTGAACGTTGTGCCAAGCCTTCATGGCTTGTGCGATCGATACGAAGAACACTCAACTCCGCTTTGCTATAAATAGGGCGAAGCCGTTCCAAAGTCTGGATCAATAGCGGCTTTTTTCGGTGTTCGTACGATTCATCAAAAAGCGTGGTTTCAGTCATCTTTTCAGTTGCTTGCTATTAAATATGAGCTACTGCGCGTCTACTGTACTAATAACCATCAGCGGTCAGTATTTCGATTGTCACAACCTAGCTTCTTACAGTTTTAAGGCTTGCCGTGATTACAAGTCTCTCGTTATACAGTATCTGATAATGTCACAGATCCCAGTTCAGATAATTTTAAATTTGTGTTGATCACGGAAAAGGTACTCAGACTTAACGGTTAAAAACTTCTTGAGCTGCACTGATACCTGCGCCGAGAGGGACATCGTAGCCGATTTGCACTAAACCTCGCTCCAATGCAGAGATAGCGACAATAACATCGTTTTCGTTCATCCAACCGAGGTGTGCGATCCGGATGATTTTTCCACTTAACTGACTCTGACCTCCGGCGTAAGTTATACCGTATTTGTCTCGCATCAGGTTGATGAATGCCTTTCCATTTATTTTTTGCGGTAATCGGATTGAGGTTAAGGTGTTTGCTGGAGATACTGCAAATAAGGGTAAGCCTAATGCCTTAACAGCGCTCCGCGTTGCAAGTGCTAAGCGGCTGTGTCGGGCAATAGTTGTTCGGATTCCTTCAGTGCAGATGCGTTTCAAAGCGCATTGAAGAGCGGTAAGGAGTGTCACTGCTGGGGTATAGGGGGCAGAGCCTTTCGATCCACTCTTTTGTGCCTTGCGGTAGTCTAAGTAATACTTTGGGAGATCAGCGTGCTCGACTGCGTTCCACGCGCGGTGATTCAGAGCAGCGAACGCCAAACCGGGCGGTGTCATCAAACCTTTCTGGGAACAGGAGACGACGACATCCACGCCCCAGTTGTCCATCTGTAGATCATCTGCCCCGAGCGCGCTGACCGCATCAACAACCAAGAGTGTGGGACGAATCCGCGTTAGACGTGCTAACGCTTCAATGTCGTGCAAAGCCCCGGTTGAAGTCTCACAGAGCGTTGCGAAAACGGCTTTGACATCTGGAGATGCACTTAAGAGGGATTCTACTGTCTGTGGTTCGACGGAATTTCCCCAGGTTACGTCGATCGGGATAACTTCAACACCGTAAGCGGTGCAGATTTCACCCCATCGTTCCCCGAATTTACCGCTCCGAATTACAACTGCCTTGTCTCCGCAAGACAAAAGATTGGCGACTGCGCCTTCCATCGCCCCAGTGCCGGATGATGTCAAAAAAAGAACATCGTTTTCGGTTTGGAAGACGTGTTTGAGTTTTTCGAGTACGTCTTTGATTAAGGCGGCGGCGGCATTGCTGCGGTGGTAATCGATCGGTTGTGCCATCGCTAGCAAGGCTTCAGGCGGGATTAACGTGGGACCTGGGGTAAAAAGTATATCTTTTTTCATGTTTCTTAATAGTTATTGGTTCTCGGTCAGCTGTTAAATTAGGCCGTACTCACAGCCACAACAGTTTTACCCTCCACGTTAACCACAATCCATTCTTGGTCTAGAAGTTCACAAAGGTTTATGACGGCAGCCCGTTGCGATGTGCTGTCCATCGGTATTTCGATGGTGAGTGTGGCGAATTCCTCTTTTTGTATTTCGCCTTCTTTGTCGAATTTCATAGGTGTAATCTGAATTTTTTTCAATTTTGCATCCATATTTTTCCTTACTAATGTGAGTTCAATTTAAAGGTTGAAGTTGATCGTATAATACGAGCTAGTGAGGATCAAAACCAAATTTAGTATGAGGATGGGCTCAAAATCCGCTCCCTCTAGGACATCCACGCGTACACTACAAAGATGTACGGTTTTGTGTAAGGGGTCTCTTACATTTGCCTTAGTCCTTAGAAGGAATTCGGATAAATTATAAAATTATGTTTTATCCATGAACGAGGCAATGTCAATACATTCTCCATTGCGGCGGGAGGACTCCCATCCTGCTAAAACTGGGGCTAAGGAGAAGAGTCCATCGTGATAATCACTGAGCAACATACTGGAGTCTCCAGATTGAACGGCGTGGATAAAGGTTTTATCCTGTTCCAACCACGGATCAAATTCATCTGCTTGATAGAGAAGTTCACCATTTACCACAATCTTTTCGTATCCGTGAATTTCAAGACATCCGCCTTGGTACAATATAGTGAAACGAGGTTCGTTTTTCGGCCCCGGACCCACGGAGACGAAGTTAAGTGTCATCGTTGCACCGTTCTCGAAACAGTAGTTGAAGCTGCTGGACAAGGCGTTGGCATAAGCGGGATGGTCATAATAGAATGCTTGAGATTTGACGACGTTTAATCTAGTCATGAAGCGGGCGTAGTCGGTTGCATGAACCCCCCAATCCAAGGCGCGTCCGCCAGATTTGTCCATTTCTTCCCACCAAGTTTTGGGACCACCTGCCTTTAGGGGCGGTAGACTGCCGAAGCTCTGAAATCGGACATGTACAATCAGCTTGTCCTTCAAATATCGGCGGGCTTCTTGAAAGATCGGACGATATCGTTCTCGGAATCCGACGGTGCTGATGACTCCTGTTTGCTGAATTGCATCGTTAATTCGGTGGGCAGCTTTCATTGTAATTGCTTGCGGTTTTTCACTGAAGATATGGATGCCTTTTTGTGCAGCAGTCACTTCGATGTCAGTTCGCACGTACGCCGGTACGATAGAGTATAGCACATCAATTGCTTCAGTGTCAAGCATTTCGTGTGCGTCTTGGTAGATCCTGGAAATTTCGAAGCGTGTCGCTGTTTCTTGGGCCGTTTCGAGATTGCTATCACATGCAGCGACAATATCCACAGCCCCTATTTGCAGTAGGTTCGGGATTCGAGTTCTGTTAGGGAAGTTTCCACATCCGTAGAAAGCGACCCGGACGCGTGATGCTGTTGACACAATAAATATTCTCCAAGTGCTTCTTCATGATTTTTCAAGTTTCTCTCCACGTCGGAACAGTCCACGTATTGAACCACTTGCCTTTCCGGATGAGCTGTTTCTCTAGCATCTCTATTTCACATTCTATTTCTGCAGTGAACGGGAGAATGTTCGTTCTGTCTCCGACGATTTCGCGCATTGCTTCAATAAACGCCGTTTTATGGGTGACATTTAGGGGCCAATGTCGTATCGGAATCAGATCAGATTTCCAATAGCCGAGGTGCAAGCCCCTCGTCAAGCCAGAGTTTCGGGTGAATTAAGACATCTATCTTGCCTCGAAAATTCACCAATACTAGGTAGCGTTCATGAAAATCACCTGTGTGTGGAATAGATACCTCATTTGCGGCATCGGTACCGGGGCTCAGCCAAGCCCCGGATTCCATATCAATAGGAACTTCAGGTTGATGGACGTTTGCAGTGAGGTCGACATCTGTAAACGGAGACGCTGCTAGAGCAGTGACCCAGCAGAACATGAAAAAATAATCAGGCAGCCTGCATAAACAGTGTCTATCCCTAATATTGAGTTTTCACTGCTGCCCAAGCGGTTGTGGCTTTCCCGGTTGGTTCAACAGGGAAAGGGTTAAGGTTGTCGTTAAAATATTCATACTCGACCTCTAAATTCCCGGTGCCTGCCGCAACGCCGGCGTAAACACCGAGCCATAAAGGTGGTGTGAGTTTGAATTCGGTTACACCAATCTCGATCCAATCCTCTTTTCCCTCAGTTTTATACCAAGCGCTGTATTCATCTCCGTCTTTAGCAAGTCGGAGAAAGAGTTCAGTTTCTCCGAATTCAGGGGTGAACCCAGCATTTCCTGTTAAACCGTTACCGCCTTCATTCTGTTTTGTCTGATACTGGATTTGTCCTTTTGCAGCTGCATCTCGGGACCAGAATTTGATGGTAACCCAATTGTCGTCCTTCGGGCTTTTCACAACGAGGCCATTGACACCTGAACTAGTGTCCCATCTGGCGAAGAAGTGGGTTTCGACATCGAAAATATCTGTGTCGGTTTCCTGATACAGCAGATGAGACATATCGTTTGCCCAGAGATTTCGGTTTTGTTCGCTGTCAATAAACAGATAATTCTCACGGGTGTGGCCGAGATCCCATTTGGGTGGTTCGTTTTGCCATTTCCAGTTGGGATTTTGCAAAGTCCCTTTCTCAAACGGGTCACCAAATGAGTTTTGTGCGGCTGCAACCCCTGCGAAAAGGAGTGTAAGCAGGCACACACTAGCGCTACACAGGACAATTTCTTTAAAACCTATTGTTGGTAATAGAGTTTTCATACGTCTATTTTATACCTCCTATCTTCAATTTTAAAACAAATTATCCGAATTGTCAAGATGAATCAAATTCTACGCGATACTCAGTCCCGCTTTACGCCAACAACTATGTGTTCGGACGACATATCTTCGGGAATAGCAACAAAAATGTTCTACTCTATTTTACAAAGTACAAAACTTGCTAACATGAACTGTGGATTTGTGTTTGGCGTTTTTAAAAGAGTTCTGTAAATTTTCCGTTGTTATTTTTTATGAGATTGTATATTATATCTCTTATGTGAAGTTCGTATATTCATCTTGGAAGCGAGGAGCAGAATTTTAAAAGACAGCTTGTCAGGCTCGATCAGGACTAGGGTAAGAAGCATACTGTGCTTGTAACGCGCCTAGCGCGCAGAGGAGTAGACGATTATGGTAGGGAAACTGAAAGTTGCAGCGGTTGGATGTGGCGGTATCGGGTATAGACATCAGCTTGGTTATCTTCAGCATCCCGGGGTGAACTTAGTGGCAGTGTGTGACATAGATGTTGCGAAGGCGAAAGCACGTGCCGAAGAACTTGGTATCCGCAAGTGGTATCCTTCTGTCAAAGAGATGCTAGAGCACGAGGAGTGCGATTTAGTGGATATTGTAACAGCTGACTATTTGCACTTTGAGCCGGTGATGGAATGCATTGAAGCGGGCAAACATGTTATTTCTGAGAAACCGCTGTCGCTGTATATCAACGAGGCGGAGCAGATGGTAGCGAAGGCAGAAGAGAAGGGGGTTTATCTCGCGATTGATTACAATCGGCGTTTTGCTCCTGGTTATGTCCAAGCGCGGAAATGGTTTGATGCTGGTGAGATCGGGCAGACTTACTACTTAGACATGAAATTATCCCAGGGAGGCCCCGCTTCAACGTGGAAGGGCGAGTATTACCTTCTGTATGAGCTACAAACGCATGCAATTGATCTGTTGCGGTGGTTTGGCGGTGAAATCGTAGCTGTTTGTGCACAAATGGCAAAACCGCGCCAGCATGAAGCCCGCGAGGGTGAGAATGCCTGCTATACAAGTATGGCTATTTCGTTCCGTTATGAGACAGAGGTCGTTGCCACATTAATGGCGAGTTGGGATAGCGATTTTATTCATCCTATTGAGCATCTCGAAATCTGTGGTTCCGATGGCGAAATCGTTGTTGATAATGTTTTAACTCGCGCAACATTGATGAAACGCGGTAATCAGATCGTTGAAGAATATCGGCCGTCCATTTTTAAAGACGAGCAACTCGCCTTTAATGGAACGTTTGCCTTGCGGATTGCAGCACTCGTTGACGATTTGCTGGCCGACCGGTCGCCTGCACCTACCGGAAGGGACGGTTTACAAGCCCTCCGAGTAACCGAAGCAATTGTGGAATCGTGGAAGAGGAAATGTGAGGTGGTGGTTAAGATTGATCCGTAAGGATGGTAAACTGTTTGGCCCGCAACCCGTTTCTATAATATCCAAGGAGGATAAAATTATGAGGTGCCATTTGTCTATTTTGGGCGAAGTGTGTCTATCATTGATTACGGATTTTTCATATTCAGCTGGGTGCACTTGTGTTGGGTCATTTATTTTTGCCTTTTTGGCAATAAGTTGCGGACCACCCCCTCAGGGGCAATACCATGTTCCGGAATCGGCGATCCAAGCCGCCGAGAGAAACGAACCGGAACGAACCAAGCAGAATCAACAGATTCGGTTACCTGAGAGTGCTATGGTCCGGTTGGAAGAGAAACCTTATCTAAGAAATGCGTTCAAAGAAACGCCGCGCGTTGGCAGCAGAGGTGGGCTCGATGATTTTTATGCAACCACCCGCGGTAGAGTCCAGAATCTTGCGGTTGTTTCCGACTGTTCGCTCGATGTACTAAAAGCCTTTATTGCGAAGGGATGGCCCCCTATCGTGATGATTCAATTCCAAGGACGAAGTCCTGAGATATTAATGTTGTCCGGTTATAATGATCAATTGAGCGAAGTATCGCTTCAAAATCCGACTAATTTTAGCAAGCGCCGGTTGAGTTACACCGATTTTGAGGCATCTTGGAGCAAGCGTTCAAGGAACAAGTGTATTTTAATCACAGCACAACAACTTTCGAAAATAGACGTTCATAACGTGTTACGGAGATACTTACCCACAGAAGCGTTCCAAGGGACTAACGTCAGGAGTCGTTAGTTCAATCTTGCCGATTTCGGTTAGATATTGTTAAGTGTTAGTTAGCGATGAAATCGGCGTTCCAATTCATCTCGCCCCATCTCAACGATGATAGGACGTGAGTGTGGACAATTGAAGGGTAGTTTTGCCTCGGATAACTCTTTGAGGAGGTTTATCATCTCTTTCGTATCCAATGTATCTCCTGCTTTAACGGCTGATTTGCATGCGACGGTTATCAAGGCGTTATCAATCGCTTCCGGGATTTGTACTTCGGTGTATGGTTGTGTCTGAAGTTTGTCGAGTAAATCTGTTACGGTTTGTGCTGCAACGCGTGTTGGTAATGGTGCCGGAATTGCGCGGATTAAAATAGTATTTCCCCCGAATTCGTCTAAGTCAAAACCGAGTGTTGTAAAAATATCTCTGTGAATTTTGAGGTTGCTGAGCTGCTCTGGTGTGCTTTCCAAAGTGACAGGTAATAGCAGTCCTTGCATAGGAATACCGCCGGTTTCCATCTGGTTAACGAAACGTTCATAAAGCACACGTTCTGCGGCGACGTGCTGGTCGATAAAGAAAATTTTATCGTTCGACTCAACAACAATATAGGTTTGAAAAAGGTTTGTCTTCAGTTGGACGTTCTCGAAATCAAGTAGGCTGAGGTCTGCGTTTTCAGGGACCTGCTGTGGTGGTTGCACAACAATTTCAGCAGATGCAATTGGGGGTCGAGCCTCGTCGGTTTTCGGTAATGCCTGACCGGTTTTTGATTCCGAATTCCCACTTTCGGTTTCTATAGGGTTTTCTGGCTGCCCCGTAAATTGTGTCCGTTGCGTTTCGCTAGTGCCTGGGTGGGTGTTTGATGTACCGCGTGATCTGGAAATCCGTTGTGGTAAATTCATATTGCGGTTTTCAGTCTCTTCTGCAGATTGCCTTGGTTCAACGGGGGTTTCGATTTTAGGAATGTACTTCGCTTTGTGGATAGCGTTGCGGAGCATTCGAACGATACCGCTATAAATGGTACGTTCGTTCCGAAAGCGCACTTCTATTTTGGCCGGGTGTGCGTTGACATCCACCGCTTCTGGTTCTAAGGTTAGAAATAGCAGCGCGACGGGCTGCCGGTCCTTGGCGATCATCGAATTAAGTGATTCTGTGAGGGCGGCGGCTATGATATGGCTGCGAATTGGGCGCTGATTGAGAAAAAAGAGTTGGTATTCACGGTTCGGCTTTGTGAATTCCGGTTTTCCGAGTAAGCCGTACATTTTCAAGTCGGGCAATTCTTCTGTGAATTCTATGAGGTTGTTAGCGAATTCTTTGCCGTATATGAGGCGGATCCGTTCCAAGTGTGAATCGCAGGCGCGGACATCGAGAATGGACCTCTTGTTGTGTTTCAGCGAAAAATGGAGACTCGGGTGGGCAAGAGCTGTCCATGTTACCTGTTTGGTAATGTGATTTATTTCTGTAGTGTCGGTTTTCAGGAACTTCAGACGTGCTGGAACGTTGTAAAAGAGATTGTTAACTGACATGTGGGTGCCGGGAGAGCATCCGCTTTCCTGAACGGATCGAAAAACGCCGCCTTCAACGTTCACCTTTGTTCCGATGAGTGCGCTGGGCGTACGGGTGAGGAGTTCGAATTGTGAAACTGAGGCGATACTGGCTAAAGCTTCGCCACGGAAACCAAAGGTCTGAATCTGATCAAGATCTTCGATACGGTTGACTTTGCTCGTTGCGTGGCGTTCTAAGGCGAGGAGTGCGTCCTCGCGTTCCATCCCGAGCCCGTTGTCAGAAACGCGGATGAGGCGTTTCCCGCCGGCGCGAACTTCTACACGAATCGAGGTGCTTTCGGCATCTACCGCGTTTTCGACGAGTTCCTTGACGACTGAGGCAGGACGCTCAACGACTTCGCCTGCGGCGATCTTATTAGCGACATCTGCAGAGAGTATTTTAATTTTGGGCATATTATTTTAACGATTACTCCTAGGCTACCGTGTCCTTTGTCCTTGAAAGTTTCTAGTTAATGTAATGTGCTCTTGATAATTATTTGGTTCATCTTTGGATAAAGAGAAGTCTTGCACAGCCTAGCAGGAAATTGTGCCATAGATGCACAGACCGCTAGTTTATGCTACAAGCCCTACGCCAACCCTAACAGGCTATGCTACGGAAGAACCTACCCAACTTTTTTCAAACTCACGTTATTATAACAACACACTGCTTGCGAACTATTCCCAAATTATAGCACCGTACTCTGCCCCTGTCAACAGTATTATTTTAATGCATCGCGTTGTTAGTTAAACAAAGTAGATAGAATGGAAAGCGTTAGAGCGGCCACGTCAATCTCTCAAACCCATCCGATATTTGATGTCGTAGTTGATGATGAAGTCTAATTCTTCGTCCGTGAAGCCGTAGTGTTTTGCGAGGACGCGGTCTATTTCGTCTATGATGTGCTTGGATTTTTGAATTTTGAATAACTGCGTTTCAGTGCGTCCAGTTGATTTTTGGCTAACTTCCATTGTACTGTTCTGTTGTAAGTCTTCCAAATATACCTCTCCAAGTCGAAGGAGGCGAGGATCATTGAGTGCAGACTCAGGGATAGGAAAATTTTGGACATCATATGGATTAAGTGTCCGACAATCTGACGTAATAGTATACCACCACCAAAAACTGTTGCTGCTCAGGATAGCGATAGATGGTTTTATCATTTCTTTTTTTGCCAAAGAGAAAGAGGTTTCACGTGAGGAATGTCCTATTTTGCCGTTGATTTTGAATGCTGGCGGAAAATTAGTGAACACTTTCCAATATCTTCCACCTGAATTACGATAATAAACACGATGTTCACTTTTAGCCATGAATAATTTTAAAACGGTTGGTACTCTCAGGTATTTCTCTAGTAGACCGTTCTCAATTTCTAACCCTAACTTTGGTGCCCAAAAGGCTGTCCTATGGCGTGGTATCTCTACGTATTTGATGTTGTACATCCGCAAATCTTTGCTGTGTGAATACCACTTCTGATTGTTTGTAGAAAAGGTTCTACCTTGTTTTGAAGGGGTTGCGGTGAAAATAGTGAGAGCTCGACTCACTGTATCAAACAATTTACCGGGAGAATCACTATAGTTAGCATACCAGACATTACGGTCTTTTTCTAAGAGGTTCTGGATAATTTTCATTCGTTGTGTGGAAACTAATGCAGAAGGAACAATCATACTCAAACAGCCTTGCTGATTTAGCAGACCCAAACTGCTGTCGATGCACATTGCATGAATCGCGCGGGTTTCGTAACTAACAAAATTTGTATTTGGTGTATAGTCAATTTTGTTTGATTCAAGGTAAGGCGGGTTTCCGATGATGACATCAAATCCGCCGTCTTTGAGGATGCTGTAGAAAGCAATGAACCAGTGGAACGGCTTATGCGTGGCAAGCCATTTGTGGTAATCTGTGATTACCCCCCCCCGCTTATATTATGTGAAGTGTTCACGCCATACTCACCCGCAAGATAGATGTTCAACTCATCTTCTAAGACACCCAGTCTCTCCCGCAATGCCTGCTTATCCGCACGCGTCACGACCCCGCCTAACGCCGTCTGTTGCCTGCGGAACGCTTGGAACAACGCATCTACATCCTCCGCCTTCTCCCGAAGCCGCCGCATCGTGCCGTCAAAGTCCAGCTTGCCCGTCACCGCTCGCTCTACCGCATCATACGTTGAGAACCCGACGAGACTATTCCCCGACTGAATGTTAAAGTCGATGTCTGGCAACGGCTCTATCTGCCGCACATCTTCAATCTGTGAGACCATCTTCAGAAAGAGCCGGAGCTTACAGATTTCAACCGCCTCCGCCATGATGTCCACACCGTAGAGGTTATTTATCACAATAGACTTGAGGATAAAATAGGCTCTGTTCGGATGCTGCTCTATACGCCCGAGCGTCTCTCGGAAGTCAGCATAGCGCCGGCCGGCACCCGAGTCGTCGTTGAGGAAGGCTTGCATTCGGTCGAGACACGCCTCATAGAGCGGCACGAGGATATTCACGGCAGCGAAGAGGAACGCTCCCGAGCCACACGTCGGATCCAGGATGCTGATGTGTCTGATCGCCTGCCAAAACGCACGCAGCAGCTCGGGGCCCTCACATCCCGCGATTACATCCTGTGCGAACTGGCGGACATCTAGATTGTAGGTAATCAGATCGTTGATGCTCCCGATGTCTCCGTTCACCAGCTTCGCACGCAGCGTCTCGTAGCGTTGCCGTCTCGCAACGACTTCCCGCCATATCTCTGTCGGCAAGGCATACTCGGAAGGTGCAACGGTGTTCCAATCCGTGCGCTTAGAGACATCCGCAACCCCCGCAGCGATGTGGGGCGGCAACTCTAATTCAGCACCTTTGCTCACAGCAGCGTAGATATAGCGCTCCGGGGCATCTCGCAGCAATTGCCACACCGCACCACCCGCCGCAAACGCTATCTCACACGACCGACGCGCCGCATCAAAGAGAAACGGAATAATCGTGTTTTTGCTGATATACTCGGTGATGTCTTCCTTGGTATAATAAGCACCCATCTGCTTCTGATTGATGTATTTCTCAAAGATATATCCCAGCACATCCGGGTTGATCTCCGTGTCGTTTTTCAACGGGCGATCGTCCAAATGCCACTGATACGCATCAAAGAAGCCGAAGAGCTGCTCAAACGCCGCATCCGGGATCTCAATACGCTCCCCGTGATGCGTCTCTATGGCGTGCTGCTCAAAGATGCCGCCGTTGAGATACGGCACATCCCCGAGAAGCCCGACCACAGCTCTGCCCCGCTCTGCCTCCGGCTTTGCGAACCCTTCAAAGAACAGCGGACAGAGAAACGATCTATAGTACCGGTCGCTGCCACTCTTTTGCGTCTCCGTCAACGTGTGCCGCAGATAGTCTGGGTCGCTGTTGAGAAACCCCTTCTTCTGAATGAAATAGATGAACATCAGCCGATTCAGCAGGATAGAGACATATGCGCGCTGCACCTCGGCATCCGGGATGCCCGTGAGGAAGGATAAGAACGCCGTCTGCTCTCGCTTGAAGCGATCGTAAAACTTCTTGGTCACCCGCTCCGCATAGAACGCGCTCCCGACGCGACCTGTCACGTCAGAGAGTGTCAGTTCGGCTTCTTCTTCAAGACTGAAGGCGATCGGCTCTAACTTTTGTATCAGCGACTCCCCCGATTGCGCCGTGTGATACCTGTGCTCTCGGCAGGCATCCGGCTTGCCCGGCTCCCTTCTGACCCACTGCCAGAGGTGGGTTGTCCTCTCGGCATCCGTGTAGATGATAATATGCTCATGCGCAGAGCGTGCGACTTGCTGCTGGATCTTCCGGCGCAGCGCATAATCGGGGAGTTGTCCATCTGCGTCTGTTGCGTGGCATTCAAAGACGAGCATGCCGCGTTTCTCTGCGACTGCGGAGAGGTGCCACTCGACCGCATCTACGCGGATCTTCAGCGCCTGTGTGTAGTGATCCCAACCGAGTGCTTGGGTGAAGAGGGCGCTAAAGTTAGCCGCTCTGAGATAGTCAAGTATCTGTTCTCGATGAAGCATAGATGTTTCCCCGTCCGTTCGTTTCCATTTACCGAAGACTAATAGGTAGGATCTTAAAGCTTTTTTGCAGAATTGTCAAGCATTCATGCCGGAATGCCTCTCAACCAAGTTTGTAATTTCTCTATTTTCCCTAAGATAAGAGTAGGTAGGCGATGCTACCCAAATATAGCACTGCCCGCTGCTGCCAGATCAACCTTTTAGATCCTGTTTTAGACAGTCCGCAAAGGTTAACTGAAAACTGACTTGACATGTCGCCAGAAATTGTGTATAATACAAACGAATACCGACGCGATGACAAAACGTTTTCGTGTGATGGTGCTAAAAGTCAAAAAGTAGGAAAGGATAATGTCCTCTCGTAGACAATCTCGCATCACTGCGATGCAAATGTTATATCAGATTCACCTCATCGAAACGCCGGCGAAAGTCGTTATAGAACAGTTTTGCCAGAGCCAGAGCGTATCGGTAGAACCTTGTTCCTTCGTAGTGCAACTCGTTGAAGGCACCACTGCATCTCTCGAAACAATTGACGCTTTACTTCAAAAGGTCTCTAAAAACTGGAAACTTCACCGGATGCCGATCGTAGACCTCTCGATCCTACGATGTGCCACTTATGAGATACTCTATCTCACTGATGTCGATCCAGCTGTCTCGATCAGTGAAGCTGTTGAGATTGCCAAGACTTACAGCACGCTAGACTCGCCTAAATTCATCAACGGGGTCTTGGACAATGTCCGAAAAGAGCATCTTGATGCATCGAAGCCTTAAAATATCTGATCATCAGAAAGGTTGACTGTTTGTCCCGAAATAGGAAATGTCTAAACTAAAAAATTTAATGCTCTGTCTTCTGCTCTTGTTTCCGATCCACATAACCGCCGCGCAAGAATTCAAATTTGTTGGTGAGTTTGGCAGAAAAGGGGAGCGAGAGGCACAATTCGCAGAAACCTTATTCATGACGTTCTGCCCTGAGGGGGCCGTCTATATTACAGACACGGATAACTTCAGAATTCAAAAATTCGATCAAACCGGGAGTTTTGAATTCGAGATCCAGATGACGGAAGACAGCAAATTTCGGTTCATCAACCCTACAGATATTGCTATAGGAAGGGACGGTTCCATTTATGTAATGGATTGGAACTTCATGGAAATTTCAGACACAGTGTTGCAAGGACCATCGCAACCAAAAATCTTCAACTATGCCCCATGCGTCCATAAATTTGATGCGCAAGGCGCTTTCGTAGCAACATACCCAATTCAAGATTTCAGCAAACGGGTAGCTTCCCTTGAATCAGCAAGTCCCGGACTCGATGCCGACGGCAATTATATCCTCATCATTCCACGAGGGGACACGAAACGCAATTTTTTATTGGGAATAGATGGACGCGGAAACCTCTACGTTTGTGACAGCGGTGGACAGAAGAAATGTATCTTCAAACTTGATGCGATCGGTAGACCTGTTGCTCGCTATCCGATTAGACAATCTGGGACAGGCGACCTCATTGAACCCGTGGATATGACTGTCGATGAAGATGGAAACGTCTATGTTGTTGATGAAAGAGGGCATCGGGTACTCAAATACAGTGCTGAGGGAAAATTCTTGTACGCCTTTGGCGAGTATGGGGACGCAGAAGCACAATTTATTGCCCCCTTTCGTATAGCAGCATTAAAAGATGGAAGTCTGCTTATTGCCGACACTGCAAAGTATCTTAAGTATTTCGTTTCCACTCTTCCAACACGACTCAACGATCCGGTGCGCCAGCTTACCGGTGTAACCCGTCTCTTTCGCTACCGTCTACGACGGATCCAGCGGTTTACTACAGACGGGGTATATACCGAAAACATGCTTATTCCATTCCAGAGAGAAGCTGAAGCCGATCTTGCACTGCAACTCAAGGGAATTGATAAGGATGGAAACCTTTACTACCTCGATTCAGCAGAATTACGTTTTAGGAAGTATGCCCCAACACGATCCCTGATCTCTTCTATGTTTCAGACAGAGCTCAAGCTCCGTTATACACGCGACCTACAAGACGTTGAAATTGATAATCAGGATGACTTGGACGCAGATCTCTATACCAAATCTGATTTTGACGAACAGATTATTCAGGATACCGCTGATGCAAATTTGATTTTATCTTACGATATCAACGAGGCATATCGACTTGCCCTTTCCAATCGGCTCACTTTTGTCCAATCTACCGATACAAGTTACTATCGCGCACGAGCCTTCGAGGATTTCCGTGGAAGTTTCAATCAAGATGAGAGAGCAACCGAAACTTCTTGGGACAATCGAGTTCGACTTGATTTTGCATGGATACGCGACCAGAGTCTCTACAGTTATCGAGAAGCGCGTGCATTCGTCTATTTCAGCGTTGTCCGCGTCGGTTTTATTAGCGAGGCCCTTGACCGATTCAATTTCCGAAACTTTGACTTCAACGCGAATCTCTCTGATTGGGGTGCAGGCGTGCATTACGACTTGAGCCGACGGTTCCGTCTGAATTTTGAAATCACACACTTTTTCGGCAAGAATCGGTATACCTATATTGATGAAACGAATGTCCTTTATGCCACCGGTTTTCAGGAAGCAGATCTCATACGCGCTGTTTTGTTGATAAACGGGATATTCTGACATGGAGGCTGCACAGCTGCTGTGCTTTCCAAAGATTTCTTGGGATAAGCGGAATCTATGTTATGTCGCTTTCAACTCCGTATAGGAAGTAGCTCTGTAAAGTGTAGAACGCTGTTCTGAAGCTCAACCTCTTTTCTTTTGACTGATAAAAACTAAAGACCGCCATTCAAGAAAGTTGAAATATTCCGTATAATCGTATATCATAATCAGAATTAAATGCACTTTGAGGACGCGGCGAGCATCCTCTGAAGTTTTATTTACTCTCTATCTCGCTAACGCGCAATAGGAGGCATCAGTATGGCAACTTTTGGGACAGGTGAGTATCAGTATGAAGTTGTGGAAGGCTGGGGCATGATTCCGCAACTCGGCCTCGTTTCTGGCGTGGCTTGTGACTCAAATGATCGTGTCTACGTCTACAATCGGAGCCCACAACCCGCTATGCTCGTTTTCGAGCCTGACGGCACACTTATCGACGAATGGGGCAAGGATATTTTCCGGAAACCCCATGGCATCTGGATTAGTCCCGATGACGACATCTATACTACAGACACCCTCGATCACACCGTGCGGAAATTTTCGCTTGATGGAAAACTTTTGCGGACCTTTGGCACTCTCAATCAACCCGGGGGAGTTGGGGAGCCCTTTAACCAGCCGACGCGAGCTGTGCTCTCAGGGTCGGGTGAGATGTACGTCTCTGACGGTTACGGACAATCACGCGTCCATAGGATGACAGCAGATGGGCAAGTCATTGTTTCGTGGGGAACCTCCGGCACTGGGCCCGGAGAGTTTAACCTTCCGCACGATGTCACTGTAGACCATAACGAGCGCATCTACATTCTCGATCGCGGAAACCTCCGCTGCCAGATTTTCAACAACAAAGGTGAATATCTCACTGAGTGGAGAGACCTTCGTGCCCCGAATGACCTCTTTATTGATCGTAATAATATCATCCATATCGCGGAGGCGGGGCAACGCATCAGTATTATGACGTTTGACGGTGAAATTATCGGACGCTGGGGAGAGAGAGGAACTGCCCCCGGACAGTTCAGCGACTCTCCACACGGGATCTGGATCGATTCAAGCGGAGACCTCTACGTTAGCGAAGTTGTCGCTGACAGATGCCTCCAAAAATTCGTGAGGATTTAACCTATTTTGAAGAAACGTTACCTTCATATTTGTTATATTTTAGGCATCGCTTTTATTGCAATCGCCGCATGCACACTCGGAATTGCCGATGAAGGACATGAACATTCAGGGGATCGGATAAGGGAACTGATAAACCAACCTCTTACGTTTCAATTGGCAATCGCTGCACTTGTTATTTCATTTGTGCTTGGTGGATTACATGCATTGACCCCCGGTCACGGAAAAGCTATAGTCGGTGCTTACCTTGTTGGTTCTAAAGGTAGGATCATTGACGCAATATTTCTTGGACTTGTCGTTACTTTTACGCACACCTTCAGTGTCATCGCGCTCGGTGTCATTATGTTAGTGGCCCAGGAGTTTGCCCCCGAGGATATTATCCCATGGTTGAGTCTATTTTCGGGTGCCCTAATTGTCGGTATTGGAGCGTGGCTGCTTGCAAAAAACATGAAACAGTATTATACCGGCAACGCACACAACTACAGGCCCGGAAATCCTCATCACGAACATGATCATGAGCATTCGCATGAGCACACCCATCAACCTGGGGATTCGCACAGCCATGGTGGGGATACGCATAGTCATGTCCCGCCCGAAGGGACCGGTTTTTGGAGTTTGTTATCGCTCGGCATTTCCGGCGGGATCGTACCGTGTGTTGATGCACTCATTGGACTTCTCTTCGCAATCAGTCTTAACAAACTGGTGTGGGGTCTAGTTATTCTATGTGCATTCTCATTGGGGCTTGCTGCTGTATTGGTCGCTATCGGTATTTTGATGGTAATGGCAAAACCGTTGATTGCACGTTTCACAGGGGAAGGTGTCTGGCTACAACGCCTGCCTATTTTCAGTGCAGTTGTTGTCATCTTGCTCGGGGCAATATTGGTATTCAAAGCAATCAGCACTGTTGGCATTTCACTATAGATCTAGCACCCCAAATAAGAATTTAGAGTATGTAGCCTGAGATGTCCGTTTAGTACTACATGCAGTAAAGGGGTTTCGTCTATACAACTGAAAAAGCCTGAGAGCTGCTTGTCAGCTGAACCGCTACCCTGGGGGCACGTCAGCTTTGAATCTGTAGAAATAGGAACTAACCGAAAGAAAGGAGTCTCGGTCTATTATGCCTGACACTGTCGGAATTTTAAGCCCTGGTGATATGGGGCACACCGTCGGACATGTCCTCCGTCAAAACGGTTTACGCGTCATCACTTGTTTACGCGGAAGGAGTCCGCGCACCCAACAGCTCGCGGAAAAAGCAGGTATTCAAGATGTCCGGACGTATCTACAATTCGTCACCGAAGCAGATCTTATCCTCTCAATTATGGTGCCGGCACAGGCAATGTCTGCTGCCTCCGTAGTTGCAGAAGCGCTCCGGCATGTAGACACGCCCCTAACCTATGCGGACTGCAACGCTATCGCTCCACAAACCGTTCGCAAATTGGGAAATGTTATTACCGAGACAGGCGGGAATTTCGTCGATGCCTCCATCATTGGTCCACCACCGCGTAATCCAGGAGCGACCCGATTCTATGCATCAGGACCCGACCTTAATTTCTTCTCAGAACTCAATAATTACGGATTGGATGTGCGAATGCTCGGCGCGGAGGTAGGACTCGCCTCTGCGATTAAAATGTGTTATGCCTCTTTAACAAAGGGACTAACTGCGCTCTGCACTGAATTGCTTACAGCGGCGAAGGTTTTAGGGGTGTCAGAAGCACTCACGGCTGAGTTTCAGTTGAGTCAATCTGCGCTCTTTGAACGAATGGAAAAGGGGCTGCCGACTATGCCCACTAAGGCACGCCGTTGGATCGGCGAGATGGAAGAGATCTCAGCAACTTTCGATCATGTCGGATTGACACCAAACATCTTGACAGGTGCAGCAGATATGTATCGCTTTGTCGGGGACACACATCTTGCAAATCTGCCGCCTGAAGCTCGCGACAAGCTCCCTACTTTAACGGAACTTATCGAAACCTTGGCGAAAAATCTTAAATTGGAGTAGACCGCAGCACAGTATCTAGTGTGTGAGGTGTGAAAGGTGCCGTTTCTTCTGAAACTTACTCTTCAGTGACAGGCGGTTTAAGAATCCACGCTTGGAAAGTAGTCATATCCGTAAAGAATGAACGCATCAGTGCAAACTCGCCCGGATCACCAATTGCACACCATAAAAGTCCTTGCCAAACGCCATGTGTTTCTAGCTTTTCGCGCCAAACCTCTTTGAAAACGTTGTTATGCTCCGTCATAAATAGAGAAGACATGCCGATATGAACGATTTGACTATGCAAGCCGGATGCCTCCACATCCTCTTCCATTAGTGGGGCTATCAGGTATGTCTGATGGAGTTCATTGAGTTCTTTCATATTGTCCTGTGGGGCTTCAACGGTAGTACCCCATGCTCGAACTTTGAAGTAATAATTTGTCCATATCTCTAGTTCTGCATTTTCTTTGTCCGATCCAAGCGTGGCTGTGATGCGAGAACGAGCAATGGTTCTCATATTGGTTGTAGGCATTGCAGCGATATAGGCTGGAAAGTTTTCGTAGGTTTCGTCTTCCATTCCTTTAAGATGTGCCAGATACGGTTCACTCGACAAGACCTTTTCTAAATCGTTTGGATTTTGAGATGCCACTATCTCTCTTGTGCCCGCAAGCAGTTGGGATAACAGCTCTTCTTGAACCACAGTTAGCGGTTGGCGTGCCGACGCTTCTAATGCACGAATATATTGACGGTGCTGCGCCATGCTTTCTTCCATCTCGTTGTACATCTTAACGAACCACGGAACGACAAAGGCCGCTCCAACAAGAAGAAGGGAAACGCCTATACCGATAAGAATCAGGAAGATGGGTTTCTTCATTTTAATGTATCCTTTTTCGTTAAAGGTTTATCTCACCATAGCATTTTTTGAGGCAGGTGCCAACTTTTTCGGAACGAGGACTTGCGTCAAAACTCATATATAAATCCTACAACGGTATTAAAGGGGTATCGCACAGGACTCTCGTATTCCAACGATTCTGGGTCCCATGGAAACTCGTCCGAGCTCTCTTCTTCTGCCTCTTTGATTTCTTCGAGGAGTCTATCCTGAAGATTGAACTTTATCTTATTTTTCCTACTGTAGACATTCCGGATTTCGGTAAATCCTGTCAAGGGAATCCCCCACAACCTCGTTGTTTTTGTACTATAACGTAAATCTAAGCGGTGATATCTCTGAATCTTAGTTTCGGCAATGCTACCTGCCACATCAGAGAAAACTGGGTGTATTCCTAAGGTCACAGGATCTTGAATCATCAAGAGCGTGTTCAGAGAGACTGCAGAGGTACCGCTCGTATATTGCCACCGTAGCCCAATTTCGTTTTTCACGTTTGGACTGTAGTTCGCGACTATACTAGCAATGTGTGTATTGTTAAAGAGGAAGGGCTTGTAAGTAGCCTCTGGGGTTTCACGCTGCTCAGCATGAATATAGGCATACGATAGCCATCCGAAAAACTTTTCGTTAACGCGATGCCGTAGAAATATCTCTGCTCCGCTCACGAACCCTGTCCCTTGATTGAGGTATGCCGTTGTAACTGGGGTGTCTAAACCGCCAAAGAGTGAATCAGTATTAACAGATCGGGTGACTAATTTTTTCAGATCTTTGTAATAAAGAGCAAATTTAAGTTCCGTTTGTGGTGAGAGTTCATGCTCTAATTCCATGACGTAGTGCTCAGCGACGCTTGATGTTAGGTTTCTGTTACCGTCTGCTTTTAAAACCTGATGTGCAAAGGGACTTTGCTCATATCTGCCGTAAGCCAGGCGCAGGATAGAGCTCGTTGGCAACGTGAAGCTGAGGCTGCCGCGCGGTTGAATAGAGAGCTCCTCCGTCAAATTGAGATAATCAAACCTTACACCGAGAGCGACTGACAGAAAGGATAAGGGATCGTAGCGGCCTTGTAAATACCCCTCAGCACGTCGAAAACCGTAATTAAATTCCTCTACATTCTTTTTCCAAACCACTGTTTCATCATCAAAGTTTAGATTGGGCGTAGAGGTATGTGTGACGCTCTCGGTAGGACTGAAGGCGAGGAGAAATCCCGGCTCGACTTGAAACGTTGATGTCAGTTTGTAGGATACGTCTTCGCGAAGAGCATACGTTGGCGCATTAACCCTAACATCGTAAACAAATTTTTCGGATCCAGCCCTATCGTTTTGGCTTGAATCTGCACCGAAATCGATATTAAGAAAATTATAGGAACGTGTAAGCGAAAAACGGGAAGTCAATTTGTCAGTAAAATAAGATCTGAGATGGATGCCCTGCGCTTCAAATCCGTTTTTAAAATAGGCGGAAAAATTGTCCATATCTTCCACGCTTTCTGATCCGATATTAGAGAAGTCGAAATGATCTATCGCGCCCAGACCGTTGAGCGTCAGATGATGTTTTTCCGTGAGTTCATAAGCAAATTTGAGCTGATAATCCCACCAGTTAGGAAATGTCCAATCAAAAAAAAGCCCGAGTATATGATTGAGGGTCGTGAATTGACCTGCGATGTACGCGTAACCTTTTTCTCCTATTTTAGCTTCGAGGAGTCCAGAAGGTGCTGCAATGTTCAGATCCAGAACACCCGCCCACTTCTTTTTTAAACGTTCGCGTGAACGGATGTCAATGATCGACTGTGAATCTAACCCGTATTCAACCCCATAGCCACCTGCATAAATCTGAATGTCAACGATACTATCTGGGTTAATCGTTGAGGAAAGTCCACCATAGTGGAACGGATATCCGATCGGGGTTCTATCGAGATAGATGCGCGTATCGCCCGGTGCGCTGCCGCGAATATAGAGTACGCCGAAGAGATCGTTAGGAATACCGATGCTTGGCAGCGTTGTGAGACCTTTGAGTGGATCGCGTCCTGTTCCCGGAATCCGTATTAATTCACTGCCTCGAATCTCTTTACGGCTGATTTTCGGGGGAAGACGTTGCCCTTCCACGACAACTGTTTCGAGCCTTACCGCGGTTCCGAGATATATTTTCGATTGTGTTATGTCGCCTGCAGTAACCCGTATTACTATAGTTGTGGGGATCTTGTGTGTTGTATGTCTAATTAACAAAGTGTAGGTGCCGGGTGCGATCCCTCTGAACTGAAAGTTCCCGGAAGCATCCGTATGCGCTAACCTGTCGATTTCCTCAATCCGCACTTCTGCTGCGTCAATAGGTTTCCTTGTTATTTGACTATAGACTTGTCCGACGATATCCCCGCTATTGGCTGCGTTGACAAATGGCACCGGGGCCCCGGGGTAAAATCTCCCCCGGAGCATCTCGCCTGCTTGAATCTTGATAATGATCTCTACCGGTGTACTTATAGAAGCGTGGGATATGGATAACGTGTAAGTTCCGATAGGAATCTCAGCAAACTGAAAAGCTCCCTTCTCGTCGGTGGTTGTGTGTTGTTCGGTTTCGACAATGTGCACTTCTGCCTCGACCAATGGCATGTCGGTGTCACCTTGGTAGACCGTCCCTTCTATATCACCTGTGCGAGGAAAGACATTCTGCCAAAAGCTCTTTTTAGCTTTTGAAACATCGCCTTTTTGGGAATCTTCTGTTTTGGCGAAAACAGAAGATGGTATAATCAAGACCACAAACAGAAACGGATACAAGCAACATTTCATGAATAGCTCTCCTCTCTAACTAATAAACCAGAACTGTATCTTTTTCTTGACACAATTTAAATAAGCCCATATACTTAAGATAATACATATTTGACATTTTTGACATAAAAAACTGTAAGTTACAAATTAATGCTAAGTGCTCACATCCAACAAGTATCATGAAACTTTTATCTATAAACGTCTCAAAGCCGAAGCCTATCCAATACGGAGGTAAGACTATCCGGACCGGGATTTTCAAAAAACCGGTATCAGGGGTTGTCATGCTCGGAAAAAAGAACATCGACGGTGATGGCCAGGGTGACCCCCGAGTACACGGCGGCACCTATAAAGCTATCTATGGGTACCCGTTTGAACATTATAACCATTGGCAACAGGTATTGCAGAGAAATGACTTGATGTATGGGCAGTTTGGCGAAAATCTTACCCTTGAAGGCCTGTTGGAAGACAACGTCCATATAGGGGATGTTTTTCAAATAGGTTCAACAGTGAAATTGCAGGTTACTCAACCGCGCGTACCATGTTTCAAACTCGCTTACAAAATGGGGCTGCCAGAATTCCCTAAGCAGTTTCTAGAGAGTCGGCGCGTCGGGTTCTATTTTCGAGTGCTTGAAGAGGGCGAGATCACGGCGGGTGATACAGTTGGATGCGTTGAAACCGCCTCGGCATCGTTGAGTGTAACAGAGATACTGAATCTGCGGTATTTTGATACCAGTAACCATGAGAAAATCTCACAAGCGAGAAAACTTCCAGCCCTGTCTCCAAGTTGGAAACGGGATTTTACAAAGCTTCTAAACCGATGAATATTTTTAAATCTACAACTAGACAGGAAACTAGTGAAGCCGCAGCACATCTTGCAAGTAAGAGTCTGCGCGAAGCGATCGCCGAAAATGGACATGCCAACTTCATTGTAGCAACTGGGGCATCACAATTTGACTTCCTTGCTGCCCTCACAGCCGATAGGGCAATCGACTGGAAAAAAACCACGATGTTCCATCTCGATGAGTACATAGGCATTCGTGAGACGCATCCTGCTAGTTTTCGCAAGTACCTACGTGAACGTTTCGTGGACATCGTTCATCCCGGAACGTTGTATTTTCTTGATGGAGAATCTGACCAACCGCAAGTCGAGTGTGATCGGCTCAATCAGATCATCTCACAGCAGCTCATCGACGTGGCATTCGTAGGGATCGGTGAGAATGGACACCTCGCCTTCAACGATCCACCAGCGGACTTTGAAATAGAGGATCCGTATATTCTTGTCGAATTAGATAGGGCTTGTCGCCTGCAGCAAGTGAGGGAGGGATGGTTCAAAAAATTAGACGAGGTACCGACCCAAGCGATTTCAATGTCTATCTGTCAGATTCTGAAAGCGCAAACAATTGTCTGTACTGTGCCAGATGAACGGAAAGCGGAGGCGGTACGGAATTGTCTGCATGGAGAGATAACACCTATGCACCCCGCCTCAATTTTGCAAACGCACCCGGATTGCTCAGTGTTTCTAGACGCTGGATCGGCATCTCTGTTATAGGTAAAACTCACAAGCCCGCCGGGGAATTTTACTATTGAGAAAAGATTCATTTTATGTCAAATTCCTTTTTCGGTTAAAGCTGTCCTGCTGCGTGTCAAGACGTTTTTTCGATTATTTCTTGTATACCAACCATTGAAGATCGATAATTAGTAACCGGCGACTAGTTCAAATCAGTGAAAACAAATTATAAAATCTTCCCAAATTTTGGATATAGCAATATATAAAGTCAACGTGAAATATCAAGGATTTTGAAAATGGAGTCATTTAGTTTTCTTGTACTGCGGAAACCCGAAGCCCCAATTTCTAGCTATAGGATAGATTACCCAGTTCCCGCTGAATGCCCTACAAGCATTCAGTGTTGATTTCTTTTCTTGTAGAAGCAAGCTCCCGTTCTCGACTTTCGGAGGGAAATGAAGAAAAAACTGAAAGCTAAATGGCTTTGTTTTGAAGATCGTTCAGTTTAATGAAAGGAAAGAAGGTGGCACAACCTATCTACGGATTAACCGTTCGCGGGGTAACGAAACATTTTCGCAGAACCAAGCGGGTGAAGAAAAAAGCCCGCTTTTATCAGAATATCCGCCAGATGTTCAAGCCAGAGAAAGATGTTATCCCTGCTGTTGACAATATCTCTTTAGAGGTGAATATTGGAGAAATCTACGGGATTCTCGGTGCAAATGGTTCAGGGAAATCGACCTTGATCCGCCTTATTTCAACGCTACTTGTTCCCGATGCGGGGAGTATTCACGTCTTCGGAGATGATGTTGTCACAGACAGCCTGAAGGTAAGACGCATAATGAATCGGGTTTCTGTTGAAGCCTCATTCTTCAAACGGCTTTCTTCAGCAGAAAACCTGATTTACACAGCTCGTCTTTACGGCATTCCTACTCCTGAAGCTGAACGAAAGGCGAGACAAATTTTGGAAAGACTTGGTTTTGACGTGGATCGAATGAACGAGGAAATGGAACATCTATCGCGCGGGATGCAGCAGAAAGTTGCTATTGCCCGGGCCTTACTAACGACACCCATGCTCCTTTTGCTTGATGAACCCACCACGGGACTTGATCCCAAATCCAAGCGCGATGTGCAAAGCTTTATTGAGGAGGTCCGTCAAGAGCGAAGTGCTGTTATTGTCCTCACAACGCATGATATGGCAGAGGCTGAAAGGTTGTGTGACAAAATCGCAATTATCGATGGTGGCAGGTTTATCGCACAGGGGACTGTCGAGGAGCTCATTGCTAGCACACTATCGCAGAACGGAGCACCTGTAACATTAGAAGAAGCCTTTATTGCATTAACCGGCAAATCGATTGAGGAGGAAGAGTAAAGTCTTGCTTAATCTCGCTCGAGAGACGATTGTCTCTTACGCTTTCATTGAACGCAACTTTAACTTGTTGAAGCGGTATCTGAGTTGGGAAATCCTCTTTTTCAGTTATTCCATCGTCAATGCCCTAACTATCGGTTTGATTATGGTAGGGCGTGGCAGCAGTGAAGATGTACTGTACCTCGTCATTGGTGCATTAATCTGGGGATTTCTCTCTATTATGATGCGTGAGGTGAGCGACGCAATTACTTGGGAACGTTGGGAAGGAACAATCGAATATACCTTTATGGCACCGATTTACCGCATCACACACTTAGTCGGTTCGTGTCTCTTCGCAATTCTGTACGGATTGCTGCGAACCGGTTTAGTGCTGGCGATAATGCCATTTTTTTTTGGTGAGTACATCGACTTGGGGTCCGCAAATTGGTTAACTATGTTCGTTATTGTCCTAATTTCCAGTCTCTCTTTCATCGGTATCGGTCTAATAGCAGCAATTTTCCCTTTGCTCTCCCCTGAAAAGGGACAATCTGCAACCGGTATTATCCAATCGTTCCTGCTTTTAGTCTCCGGTGTTTATTACGAAATTGAGGTGCTACCGGACTGGATCCAACCAATCTCCAAAATTTCACCTGCCACCTATACACTCAAATCTATCCGGGCGGCGATACTTGATAACGCCTCTATTCAGAGCCAGATGGGTAATTTAGCCTTGCTGTTGATCATCGGTACTCTACTCATTCCCTTCGGATTTTGGGTCTTTTACCTCGGTGAAAAGTATGCGAAGCGCGTTGGTAGACTTAAAAGGAGTGGTTAGATATTTAAGAGCGAACCTGTAGTTAACTTCAGGTTCATGCAACCTTAAGCGCGGCTGTAGGTGTTGCTAGTTAAGTTTTCTTCGGAATCAGCCAGTGTGCCAACCAATTTGTTGTGTTCTAAGTGACATGCCGGGGCTTACATGGGTTTAAGGTGTTCCACTTTCCCGCTCCAAGGTGTAGGAGGTGTATAAAAAGTAGCGCATCGGACGGGGATGCGTATAGCTATTTATTTACTACGGAGGAGTTAATGTCAGGATATTACAGATTTCCAACAATTTGTCAGGAGACTATTGTTTTTGTATGTGAAGATGACTTATGGACAGTTCCAGTCGAAGGCGGTATTGCCCGAAGACTCACATCAAATCGTGGGGCAGCAAGCTCTCCATGTTTATCCCCGAATGGCGAATTGCTTGCTTTTTCTGGGCGTGAGGAAGGTCCGTCAGAGGTTTATGTTATGCCTGCCCTTGGCGGTGAGGCGAAGCGCCTCACTTATCAAGGTAGCAACGCTGCTGTTGTTAATTGGGATGCTGAGGGTGAATATATCCTCTATTCAAGCGGTGCTGGTTTAGCATTTGATCCATGGATATGGAAAATTTCCGCAGAAGGTGGAGAGCCGCAACGACTTGCCTACGGACCTGCTAATCACATCGACTTCGGCAACGCGGGCCGGGTGATCATCGGGCGATTGACGCGAGAACCCGCACGGTGGAAACGCTACCGGGGCGGTACAGCTGGACAACTCTGGGTAGACATCAAGGGAGATGGGGAATTCCGCCACATCGCGCCTGTCGATGGTAATTTCACTGCACCCATGTGGATCGGCGAACGTCTCTATTTTATTTCGGACCATGAAGGAGTCGGAAACATCTACTCCTGCTTCCCTGACGGTGCGGGCGTTCAACGCCACACTCACCAGGATATCTACTACTGCCGCTCGGCGCAAACAGATGGAACCCAGATCGTCTACCATGCTGGCGCAGACTTGTTTGTTTATGACATTGGAAGCGACACCGACACTCGCGTTGATGTTGAGTTCCGCAGCCCGCGTATTCAGAGACAGCGGAAGTTTATTAGTGCATCGAGATATCTACGAGAGTATGCCCTAACCCCGGATGGACATGCATTAGCTTTGACAGTCCGGGGCAAACCCTTTACTATGGCGAATTGGGAGGGCGCTGTTCTCCAACATGGCGAGCGCAATGGAACGCGTTACCGCTTTACAAAGTGGCTCAATGATGCCAAACGTCTTATTACCCTTTCTGATGCTGGTGGAGAGGAAGCACTTGAAATCCATACACTCGATGACAGTGCAGACATAATCCGTTTTGACACGTTTGACCTCGGACATGTTCGTTCTCTTACAGTCTCACCACAAACGAAGGCAGGCAAAAGTGACTGTTTACTTCTAACTAACAACCGTTTTGAGCTTCTGCACATTGACCTCGAAATGCAGAAAATGCGGATCCTTGACGAAAGTATCTATCGGAGCATCCAAGGCGCGGCGTGGTCCCCTGACGGCGAATGGTGTGCATATAGTTTTTCATCAACAGAGACTACTATTTCGATCAAACTCTGCAAAATCGCGACAGGTGAAACATGGCTCATTACCCAGCCTGAGTTTAAAGATTTTTCACCTGCGTGGGACCCCGATGGGAAGTATCTCTACTTTCTTTCGTACCGTGAATTCAATCCAATTTACGATGCGCTTCACTTTGATCTGGGTTTTCCTTCAGCGATGCGTCCGTTTTTGATAACTTTGCAGGAGACTCTAGGGAATCCGTTCGTGCCGGAGCCGCGTCCATTTGAAGAGGAGAAGGAAGATAGGGACAAGGAAAACCAAGAAGAGCAACCAGAATCGTTCGTTGAGAAGGACGACGGGGCTGAGAAGGAAAGCCCACCGATCACCATCAATCTAGATGGGATTTCACAACGTGTTGTCGCTTTTCCCTATCCGCGAGGACATTATGGACAGATTGCCGGCATTGAGGGCAAGGTCATCTTTACTTCCTTTCCTTCGCAAGAGGTATCAGATCCTCTCACTGATGATAGCAATACGGGACGGGGCAAGCTCCACTCCTATGATTTCAAGGAGCAGAAAAAAGAGATGCTTGTTTCAGGTATTACGGATTTTCAACTCTCTGGTGATGCGAAGACGCTTGTATATTCTAGCGGAAATCGGTTGCGTGTTATCAGAGCAGGTAAAAAAATCGAAGACACCTCGAAGTCTGGGCATAAAGGTGACCCAAGTCGCCAAAATGGTTGGGTTGATCTCAACCGTATCAAAGCTTCTGTCATTCCCACGTCCGAGTGGTATCAGATGTATCGAGAGGCGTGGCGCCTTCAACGAGATTACTTTTGGACAGCGGATATGTCTGGCGTGGATTGGGAAAACGTCTATCAACGTTATCTTCCACTCCTCGACCGAATTGCAACGCGCGGAGAATTTTCTGACCTCATGTGGGAGATGCAAGGCGAGCTCGGCACCTCACACGCCTATGAATTTGGGGGCGATTATCGCAATTCACCGAATTATGCCCAGGGGTTTCTCGGTGCTGATTGTGCCTATGATGCTGAGAGCGGAGGGTATCGCGTCACGCATATTCCGCAAGGCGATCCTTGGGAAACAACGAAGAATTCTCCGCTGAATGCCCCTGGTGTTAACGTCCGCGTAGGAGATATTTTGCTTGCGATCGGGGGACAAAGCGTCAGCGAAACCGTTTCGCCCTGTGAACTCTTAGTGAACCTCGCTAACCAAGAGGTACAAGCTGTCTTCCAAAACGCGGAGGATAGCGAGAAACGTTTTGTTACGCTCAAAGTGTTGGGAAGTGAAAAAGAGTTACTGTATCGCGAGTGGGTGTCCCGAAATCGGCAATACGTCCATGAAAAAACGGATGGAAAAGTCGGATATGTCCATATTCCAGATATGTCGCGACGTGGATATGCAGAGTTTCACCGTGGTTTTCTTGCTGAGGTTAGTTATCCGGGGTTATTGGTTGATGTCCGTTATAATGGTGGTGGACACGTTTCCCAATTGCTTTTGGAGAAATTGGCGCGGCGTCGGATCGGCTATGACGTGCCGCGTTGGGGAACACCACACCCGTACCCAGATGCTTCAGTCCTCGGTCCGATAGTGGCGGTTACTAACGAAAACGCAGGTTCTGACGGCGATATCTTCTCACACTGCTTTAAACTCATGGATCTAGGGTTGCTTATCGGAAAACGAACCTGGGGCGGCGTTATCGGTATTTCACCGCATCAGATGTTTGTGGATAGAGGGGGAACGACGCAACCCGAGTATTCTTTCTGGTTCGTTGATGTCGGTTGGAACGTTGAAAATTACGGCACCGACCCTGATATCGAGGTAGACTATCGCCCGCAGGATTACGCCGCCGAAAACGATCCGCAGCTCGACAGGGGAATAAAAGAGCTCCTCCGGCAGATGGAAGAGAATCCACCCGAAGTTCCTGATTTCGGCGACCGTCCACGTTTAACCTTGCCCACTTTACCTAAGGCTTAATGCAAGCTAACATCGGTTCTCGAATTGGTAGGCGCGGTTTCTTAACCGTGCCGAATCCGCTTCCCTATCTTACCTTAGGGTGTTTCTGGTCCTGACTCTTTTGCTGTAAGGGCGAGTGCCGGCTCTCAACTGCTTCCGCAGTCTTGCAAAAAACGGAAAATAAATGGTTCTAAATCGCTAAAAGATATTTTTGACATCTACCTTAACTTTATGCTATACTCTTTAATATAAATATATAAGAACCTAAAATGGACAATTGCACACTTCAGAGGACAAGCATGGCGGATTCAAAAGAAGGAGCTCTTGTTGAATATTGGCTAGCCCTTTCTTCAGTCGAAGGATTAGGGAGTGTTCGCATCAAGCGCCTCATTGCCCGCTTCGGGAGTGTCAAGGCAATTTTTGAAGCAGAACTCCCGGAAATCGCACGGTTGCCCTCCTTCAACCCTCTTCTCGCTACGCGGATACTTACGGTATCGAGCAATTTTCGGATGTTCCGAGATAGGCTCGCTGTACTCAACAAGCAGAATGTTCGTGTTTTGTGTCCGGATACCCCTAGCTATCCGATGCAACTTAAAATACTTCCTGATGCCCCTGGGATTCTCTGTCATGTCGGTGAGTTGATAGAGATTAATAGACCGTGTGTCGCCGTCGTAGGCACACAGCGGCCCAGCACAGAGGCGATTCAGCTTACACTTGCACTCGCGACAACCCTGGCGCTCACCGGGTTTACCGTCGTCAGTGGACTCGCAGCAGGTATTGATACTTATGCTCACGCCGGCGCGCTGGCCGCTATGGGGCAAACCATCGGAGTTGTCGGCGCAGACCTCTCTTCTATCTATCCAGCACATAATAATTCACTTGCTATGCAGATCTCTGAGAACGGGTGCTTGTTTTCAGAGCATCCCTTTCCGACTGTGCCATCGCCCGGAAACCTCGTTCAACGCAACCGTATCATCAGCGGACTTTCAACGGCAACAATCGTAATTGAGGCGCAGAAAGCCGGTGGGGCAATGCACACGGCCCGATATGCACAACGTCAAGGTAAAGCACTCCTAGCTTGCCGATGGGAAGGAGCCCCCACCGCTACCCGTGAAGGGCCACGAGAGTTGATAAAGGGCGGCGCTTTTCCTTTCCGGCCCACCGAACTCGATAAAGTCATTGATGTACTTCTGCATCCAGAGCAGTTCGAAAGTTACATGGCCAGTACATCCAGTGAGCAGATAGGACTGTTTGAGGAATAACGGTCAGCAAGAAACTTTTGTACCAATTAGATAGATTAGAACGCAACGAATTGGTGCACTCCGAAAATGGACAAAGTCGATGTGCTAACAACTAATAACTGAAACTAACTTTGAGGATATACGAGTTAATATCTCTATTCTGCTGTGAAGAGATATGGGTTGATAAGCCAGACTCTGTGAGCTTGTGGTTTGATTCCAAATAACCTTGCTGATTTCGAATCTTTACTGCAGATAGCAAGTAGGTTCAGCAAACAAAACAGAATATCTTATTCTGCTTACCTCGATCTCAAGTATCTTAATGCTGATCAATACGTTGAATTTATCTACGACATCGCCAGCACCTTCTTTATCATATTTTACTTGCTTTTTTTTAAAAAATGTGTTAACATATATCTAAAGTATCTCGGAGCGCCCTTTCCAGGAGTGGAGCCCATTTCAACTGGCAGAGGATGTTAAAGTATACTTGCATGTTGAACAGTGTCCTTAAAATCGATTTCGTATAGCAGTATGTATCATTTTTTTCTTGACAACGTTTAAATCTATGGTAAATTTACCATATAATAAGTTTTTTCTTGACAAAAGAAAACTACTTTTGTATAATCTTTAATAGAACCCATATTTTACCTTTACAGAGTTTTCAATTTTTGCTAAACTTTTAAGGTACTTGTTTAGATATTGACTTTCGGGCGAAGATGCGGTTTTCCAATGGTGTTTTAACAAATCGTTCTCGCGAAATTCTATTCTCAAGGTGTCGGATCGCTCTTTATGAAATCGTAAAGGACGCCAACGAAATAGCCCTGCGTTACTCGACTTAACGAGAATATAACCGTGGGTTCTCAGCATCGCTGTTGAATTGTACAAGCAACAACGATCGCGAAACCAACTTTCCCTAAAATCTAATTTTGCAGACTAATAGGGAAAGCACCGAAAGTTTTTAGCACACCCAATCCAACGGGTGTATTTTGATAATTTAAATTTAAGGAGTTAACTCTAATGACAAAATTGTTTAGAACCTTAGCCTTATTATTAGCAGGCTTGCTTGCTGTTTCCATGCTCGCCGGCTGCGGAGGCGATGATGATACTAGTGATGAGGAACCCACCCCGGCGAGCTTTACAAGCGCAAACCCGCCAAGCGGTTCAACCATTGCCTCTAATGCAAGTGTCACCCTCACTTTCGACAACGCACCGACTGATGTTACAGTAAGTGCCGGCACTCACACAGTTACCGGTAAAACCGTGACCGTCACCGGTTTCACACCCGGAGCCTTAAGCCTAACAGTCACTTGGGCTGATGGGACCCAGGCTCTTAACTACACCGTTACTGCTCCTGACACGGATGCACCACAAGTTACCGGTGGAACCGTTGAAGACGGGGCAGAAGATGTCGATCCCGAGGAAATCAATAGCGGTGCTATGCTGGAAGTTACCTTCAATGAAGACGTAACCGGAAACATCGCGCTTCAAACCGAAGCCGGCGATGATGTCGGTTGGCTCGGAAAAGTTGAGGGGAATACAGCTACTCTCGAACTTGTTAAGGGCAAAGAGATCGGCAACGAAACCACCTACGTTATCGCAGGTAAGGTTTCTGATGCCGCAGGCAACCCGGCTGACGTTAACATAACCTTTGTAACCAAGGGTAAAGAGTAAATTTTGAGGCTATTTCGGTACCGAGGGCGGCGTATTTTCGAATACGTTGCCCTTTTTTTGTTAGCAGTCAACCCTTGACAAGAAAGACAGAATCTCTGATAACTGATTGCTGGCAGCTAACAACCTTTTTTTTATTGACACAATTTTTCATTAATGCTATGATCGTGTAGTTAGATTCAAAAGCAGATATTTTTTTGAACAGTTTTTGAAAAGGTGTTGTCTAATCAATCAGACATCAGAACACTTAAGGAGTAAAGTTCGGTGGAAAGAACTGAAGCCTTGCTCATAGCTGACCTTTGCGAAGGTGATGAGTCGGCGTTAGCACCGTTAATAGAAAAGTACAAACGTATGGTGTATCGTCTTGCAGTGCGGATTACTAAGAATCACGCAGATGCCGAGGATGTCATGCAAGAGACTTTTTTCAAGGTGTACCGCTCAATCCGAACGTTCCGAAGGGATGCGGCTTTTGAGACTTGGGTCTATCGAATAGCCGTCAATGAAGCATTGAACTTCGTTAAGCGTAGGAAGCGCCGACAGGAACGTACGATTGAGAGAACAGCAGATACTGAATTTGCAGCGGATATGCGGGAGCGTGCAGCTCAAGCCAATGACCCGCATGTACACGCCGAAAAAGCTGAACTCCGTCGCTATGTTACAGCGGCGGTCAACAGTCTCTCGTTGAAACACCGTACCGTGGTAATTCTGCATGAATTTGAAGGATTAACACATGCCGAGATCGCTTCTATTCTTAGTTGTTCAGAGGGAACTGTTCGTTCTCGACTGCACTATGCACGCAAAAAACTCCGAAATTTGCTCAAACCGTATGTAGATGCCGGGGCAATTTAGCTTCTAAATGCTGATCTCCGGTAGCGACATAGAATTATAAGCGCAAAAGCCCATAATGTCGTGGAGAATACTGATGAGCTTGAAGTGCCAGAAAACACAACGTCTTTTATCAGACTATTTTGATGGAACGCTTTTCGAACGGCAGATGAAAGCTGTCGACAAGCATCTCAAAGCTTGTCTGTACTGTAAACGAGAAGCCATTAACCTGAAAAAGATGTCCTACCTCCTCGAAAATTTTTACGTTGAACCTGAAGCGTCCGACGCGTATTATGCACGATTCACAAAGGAGCTCCATCAACGCATTGAACAGACTGCACCTATTCCTTTCTATCAACGTCTGCACGATATGGGTACTAAGTTGACTTGGCAGCTCTTGACGCAGCTGCGCCGGGCTGTTGACCATTGCATCCCTTGTGGATTCACCACTCTGCGGCAAAAGATGCTGCCGTACTACGCACTCGTAGCAACGATGATGATGCTTCTTGTGGTGCCCTTCGCCTTGAAGCTTCTGCCTTCAGGTGAGAATGGAGAACAGACCCTTGGACACTTATACGCAGTAGTAAAGGCACGACTTTTTTCTACATCAATAGATGTTTCGCGTCAGCCCGCGGCAACGCTTGCTATCCAACGGGATACTGCAGCGCAACCCACCGAGGTCCGTCGAAACGTCAGTAGAAACCGTACAACAGAGATGCTTATTGTGGACTCAGGCACCGATGTCTGGCAATTTACTGACGACCCATTGGCTGATGGATATATTTTAACTACACTTCTTGAAAGTAGTGAAGGCACACTCCCTAGCGTGGCTTTAGACATTGATTCAAAACTTCTAACCTATGCTGAATTATCAAGCCAAGGCACACCATGGGAATACCCGACAGCCCGGGAGGTACTCACCGACGGTAGGCATACCCTCCTTTTGCTACAAGGTATCCATTTAGGGCAGCAGGTGCCTCAACAGTATCAACGCAAAAGAAGTCAACCTGAAGATTTCTCAAGGAAATTGTTGGACGTATCGTTGGAAACCCTCTCAATTACAGAAATCTACGATTCAATAGAATTATAAGTTGATATATTGACAATGTGTATTTTATTAATTAACTCCTCGCCCGCGGGTTGCGGGAGAGAATGAATGCCTGTGGAACCGTTATAAGACCACAGCGGGTGGCTGTGGGCGGTGAAGCAGGAACTACTAATCTGCACTGAAGCAACGTTCCTACCGTGACAGGGCAGGTTAAAAGGAGCAGAATACGAATGAACCCAAGGATTTTGGGAATTATCGGCGGCCTTGCCTTGATAATCGCGCTCCTCTCACCTTTAATGATGGGAAGCTCTAAAAAGGTGGAGCAGCTGTACCAAGCTGCTGAAGATTTACGCGGGCAAGCAGACTATGAAGGCGCGATTGAAAAGTATAATGAGGCACTCGAAGAATCAACAAAACGAGGCGTTAAAACCGAAGTTATTGACAAAGACTTTGCAACCCTCGCTAACTATAAAATTGCTGTTAGTTACTCACGACTTGCAGAACAAACAGGTGATGTCAATTATTACGACACTGCGGTTGGGTACATCGAAAAGGTCGCGCCTACAGCGACGATCCCCAAACATCAGGAGGGACTCACCTACCTCTGGGGACATATCCTCTATCGCACGGAGCAGTTTGAATTGGCAGAACCGAAGTTTACGCAGCTCATTGAGAACTTTCCGAACAGTCTCTTTGTTGAAAACGCTTGGTATGCTATTGGACAACTGAACTTCAAATTACAGAACTATGAAGACTCCCGACAAGCATTCAAAGCCGTTCTTGACGGTTTCCCGAATTCGGACTTCAAAGATGATGCGCAGCACCTCATCGCGCAGTCGTTCCTCAACGAATCTAACTATGAACAAGCCTATCAGGAGTTCGATAAAATCGCGACGGAGGAGTTCAAGAACTACCCGGACTTGCAAGCTGAAGCGATGTACAAGGCCGCGTATAGCCTAAACCAGCTGGGTAGGGATGATGAAGCTATCGGTCGCTACACAAACTTCATCACACAGTTCCCGGAAAGCCAATACGTCACAGCGGCATACTTCGACCAAGGTGCAATTTATGCTCGCCAGAAAGACTATGACAATGCACGCGTCAATTACGAGTTAGCACTGCAAAATACAGCTGACCGGACGCTACAAGCAGAAATTCAGTCTGCCATCGGCCGCACGTACTTCGACCAAGGGGACTATGAAAACGCTATCGTTTCATACACGTTACTCCTCGAAGAATACCCGGAGAGCGATTATATTGCAGAAGCAAAGCTCGGTATTGCAGATAGTTACTTCCGGTTGGATAACTGGAGTCAAGCAACCGTTGCATACGAACGGGTCATCAATGAACACCAAGAAGCTACTGATTTTATCCCTTACTGTTCTTATCAGATCGCTGAGGCATACTATAAACTCGGCACTGATCAGAGGAAAGCCGGGGATGTTGAATCAGGAACAGCAACGCTTGAACTCTCATTGCAATGGTATCAGAGAACGATCGACGATTTCCCGCAAGATCCTGTTGCGCCGCATGCACTCTATGGGGCAATCTGGGCTCTTAACGATCTCGGACGTAAAGATGATTTAGAAATCATGGCACGCGAGTTTATCGACAAGAACAAGAATGATAACGAGTTCGACATCCTCGCTGCGGAGGTCCAACTCCGCTTTGCTGACATCAAGCGAACAGAGTTCAAACAGTACGTTGAAGCTGCTGAAGAATACGCAAAGTTATGGGATTACCGTCCGCTGCCTAAGTTCCATCTCGTCAAATTGATGGGTAAGTTTTTTGAAGGACGTTCCTACTACGAAGCCGCCAAACCCGGGGGGTATCAGGAAGGCGATCTAGACGCTGAGTTCAATACGGAATACCTTCAGATGTCTGTCTCAGCGTATCAAGAGGCAATAGGCAGGTTTAATGACGAAGCCTTCCTACCAGGTGTTGCCGAGGAACGCTATGATGACTTCAGCGAGCGTGTCGCCCAAGTGGAAGCCTGTATCATGAACGAAGCACTGTCTCATGAAATGCTTGGTGATTGGGGAGAGGCACGCGATCGGTACGCCTCTATCCCGGAAACCAGCGAGTACTACGAACGCGCGCTCCTTCTCGTCGCTAATAGCCACGTTAAGCAAGGCAATAAAGACGATGCGATTGACTACTACAATAGCATTTTGGATAAACTTGCCGATGCTGACAATAGATCGTTGGCAGAAATCAAGCTCGCTGACCTGCTCCGCGCAGAAAAACGGTTTGAAGAAGCTGCTGTCCAGTATCAAGCTGTAGTTGACGGTAACCCGTCGGGTGAATATGCTGACGACGCGCTTTACCTCGTTGGCCTCTGCTACTACCAAGCCGCGGCTGATAATCCGGACCTCTTGGCCCCCTCTGAAACGGCATTCAAACGCGTGATTTCAGATTACGCCGATAGCCCGAACGCCGTTGAAGCCTATTATGGGTTGGCACTCGCTTACCGTGATGCCGCTCAAAAACAGGACGATGCAGACAAATGGCCACTTATTCTTCAGATCGCTGACGAAGCTAACAGTAAATATGCTTCAAGTGAAAACGAGCTTGTTCTCAAGACCCTTGGACATATTGATCTGATAAAAGCCACTGCTATTGAAAATAGTAGCGAAGTGGTGGATTTAGAGGCATTAGTGATGTCTCTAAGGCGGATCGTCGAGAACACCGGGGCACCTGGAGATGCTCGCAGCCGTTCACAGTTGAAGATTGGACATACCTACTATTCTGCTGAACGCTACGAGGAAGCTCTCGCGGAATATCTCGCTTTTGTGCAAAATTTTCCAAACAGCGAGCTGGCACCAAATGCCCAGTACCAAGCGGCTGTTTGCCATTATCAAATTGCACAAGCTGCGACAGATGCCGGTAGCAAGCAGTTAAGCCTCCAGAATACTGTAAGTGCTGCTCAAAAAGTGGCGACTTTAACAGATGATGCTGACAACCTGATTAGCGCGAATTACACTGCAGGATTGGCGAAACTTGGACTAGACGATAATAAAGGTGCTGTGGACGCGTTCAAAGCCGTCACTGCATTAGAAGGGCAAACCAAGGACGAGGCGCGGATGTCTCTTATTTTTCAAGCCCATTCTCGTCTTGCTGAACTCAATGGCTCCCTTGGTGACCACGCCGCAGCTGTGCAAGAGTATCAGTATATTGTCGAGCACACTGATGATCCAGATATGAAGGGACGTTCCTACTTCGCAATGGCGTTTGCCCAAGAGGAGCAGTTGAAAGCATATCCAGAGGCGTTGATGAGCTACCAGAACTCCGCTGAATTGGTAAAGGACCCGCTTGTCAGAGCACAGTCCTACTATCGGATGGGTTTGATCTATCAAGATCGGCTTAAACAGCCCGAAAAAGCATTAGAGACTTTTCAGACGTTGATCGGTGAGTACAGCGGTTCGGACAATGCAAATGTCGCTTCAATGGTGGCTGACGCTGGCATCCGGCGCTCCACGCTCTATGTCGAGTTGGGGCGTTTGGATGAAGCGATCGCCGAGGCCCTTGATACGCGCGACCGGACCTTAGAGAATCCGCAAGCAACTGTGGCAGAAAGAGCTGCTGCTCAATACAACGTTGGGTTCCTCTATTTCGACAAAGCACGTTCTCTCTACTCAACGGAGGCCGGTACAGAGCTGCAACCTTATATTGATACGAGTCGTGAGGCTGCTGGTTCGTTTCATGAGGTAATAGCTATCGCAGCACCGGTCGAGGAAGCTGACAAACAAAGTGTCATCCCGTATGTTCAAAATTCACTTTTTCAAGCTGGACAGATCTACTACTCCGTCGGCCTCGGCGTGAAGCTGCCGCAAGACTTGACAAGTGCAATTGCCCCACTCACAGCATTTGTGAGCTATGCCGATAAAGGTATTTTCCCGATGTCCGACGATCTCCGGAAAAACATAGAGACGGCACTGAATTACCTTGCTGCTGCTAACTTCGAGTTGGGCAGGATGCAAGTTGGTATGGATGGCGAGATGTCTGAAAAAGCGGTGAATTACTTCCTCGCAGCTGGAGATGTGTTCCGGGATATGGTACGCCGTTATCCAAGTGCTAAAGATGCAGCTTCTTGGCAATATCATGTCGGTGAATCGCACTACGCAGCGCAACAATTCGAGAAAGCGATTACGGAGTATGAGAAGGTCCGTTCTGTAGATCGGAATCACAAGAGTGCACCAGAATCACTTTATGCGATCTCGACGTGTGCACAGCTTCTCAGTCAAGCTGCTGAAGAGGCTGGCGATGAAGAGGAAAAACAGCGCTGGTATGATCGACTTTTTGAGGCGAACGAAGTACTCGCTGCTGAGTACCCGAACAGTCAGTACACGGCTGATGCCCTTATTAACATCGGCAATAAGTACTACCATTCTGGGTCCGAACAAGGTGTCGAGCTAGCAGAACGTATCCGTCTTTATCAAACCTCGATCGGTTACTACCAAAGAGCGATTGATACACCTGGAATCGGAAATGAGTCGAAATCGCTGGCACTCAACTATCTCACCGATACAGCGAATGCTCTTACTTTCCATGAGTATGAGGTAGCAACCGAGCTACTCAATAAAGCGAAATCCACAAGAGGTGAAGAGCAGTCAACCACCATCCAAGCCGCTATCGATGCTTTTTCGAAGATCATCGAAACCTATCCGATGACCAAGTACGCTGATCTAGGGTTTGCACAGATTGGTGACGCGTATATGGTGTTAGCAGATAGTGACGATAAGTATTTCAACGATGCGTTGGATTACTTCAACCGCTTGTGGGCGAAATACGAGACAAGCCCACCCGTAGATTCAAAAGTCAGTCAGGCTCTCAAGTATGCAATCAGCCAGATTCAGGTAATCCAAAGCTACATGCGAGCAAACAACTTGGAAATTCGGGGTGGTGCTGCTGGTGGTGAATAATCGCCACACGTTTTACTTGTAGCCTCGGTATCTTGTTTGAGGTGTCTGAATAGAGGGTGCTAACGGCATCCTCTATTTTTGCGAATCCGCTTTAACCTCAATCGCCCCTCTAATTCTGAAAACTGCTGATTTATGAAATGTCTGAGGAGCCTCCAAAAAGTGTATGATGAATTGATAGTGTCCCCACGCGTTCTGCTTGGTCCCGGACCCAGTGAAGCCAATGCGCGGGTCCTTAAAGCAATGGTGACCCCGATGTTGGGGTATTTAGACACAGAATTTGTTCAAATAATGGAAGATACGGTGGCCATGCTCCGTCGTGTCTTTGGGACTGAAAATAGTTTAACGTTGCCCATCTCTGGTACTGGTACGGCCGGAATGGAAGCCGCCCTTACTAATCTCATTGAACCTGGAGACGCGGTTGTCGTAGGTATCTGCGGTTATTTTGGTGGAAGAATCGCTGACATCGCTGCACGCTGCGGGGCAACGGTAACAACCGTGGAAGCAGAATGGGGCAAACCTGTCCCGACAGAAAAACTTGCTGAAGCTGTTGCTAACGTTTCCAAACTCAAGCTCGTCGCGCTCGTACATGGTGAAACCTCTACCGGTATTCTCCAGCCGCTGACCGATGCTGTCCAAATTGCCCATGATAACGGTGCTCTCTTTCTTGCGGATTGCGTGACATCCCTCGGTGGGCAGCCTGTGGACTTGGATGCCCGCGGTATTGATGTTGCCTATAGTTGCACCCAAAAGTGTCTTGCCTGTCCGCCAGGGCTTTCACCTATCAGTTTCAGCGATCGCGCCGTCGAAGTCATCCGAAACCGAAAGACCCGTGTCCAGAGCTTTTATCTCGACATGACACTCCTCGAAAATTATTGGCATGGCGAAAAACGCGGTTATCATCACACAGTTTCGATGTCGCTTGTTTACGCTTTAAGAGAAGGGTTGCGCGTCGTGTTAGAAGAAGGTTTAGCGACTCGTTACGAACGACATGAACGCAATGCGCGAGCACTTCTAGCAGGTGCTAAAGCGATTGGACTACAACCTGCTGCCGAGGATGGTTACCGGGCACCTATGCTAACGACATTGCGTATTCCTGATGGCATTTGCGACGCAACTATTCGGGGGCGTTTAATTGCAGACTACGGTATAGAAATCGGGGGTGGGCTCGGGATCTTTGCAGGGAACATGTGGAGAATCGGGTTAATGGGGGATTCATCTAGCCAACGGAACGTGATGCTATTTCTCAATGCTTTGGAAAAGCTACTGATTGAATTTGGACATAAGACAAGACCTGGTACCGCCGTTCAAGCTGCTTCACAGGCTTACGCCGCATCATACGACTTCCCATAGAATTGGCAGGCGTGATTTTACAACGTCGCCTAACACTAATTTGCTCTCAAGTTATCTAGGTCATGCTAAAGAAATATCGCGGATCGGATATTTTGGGGTTAGCTTGATTTATCTTGCTTGGGCTGCTACATCGCGGAGGCTGGAATTAGGTATATTCTTCTATACAATTTCGGTCGGCTAGACAGAAAGAGAGCGTTGACCTTCAGCTTCACTATTCCCATTCGATGGTACTCGGCGGCTTCGAGCTAATATCGTAAACAACCCGGTTGATGCCTTGTACCTCATTAATAATACGGTTCGAGATTCTAGTGAGTAAGTCGGTAGGGATACGGGCCCAATCAGCGGTCATCGCATCACTGCTGGTGACTGCTCGCAACACGACAGCATTTTCGTAGGTCCGGGCATCTCCCATAACTCCGACACTTTTGACCGGTAGGAGCACTGCTAATGCCTGCCAAATCTCGTTGTACAATCCTGCCTCTTTAATCTCATCTATAAAAATGGAGTCGGCTGCGCGGAGTACTTCCAACCGGGCGTAGGTAACCTCACCGATAAGGCGCACGGCGAGTCCGGGGCCTGGAAAAGGGTGCCGACCTAAGACATGCATTGGTATATTTAATTCTTTACCAACCGCGCGAACCTCATCCTTAAAGAGCTCCCGGAAAGGTTCTAGCAATTCAAACGGCATGTCAGCTGGGAGTCCACCAACATTGTGATGGGTCTTGATCGTAGCAGATGGGCCTCTCACGGAGATACTCTCTATTACGTCCGGATAGAGTGTGCCTTGTGCAAGAAATCGGAGGTTATGTGCCATTCTGAGGACTGTAGTCCTAAAGATTTTGATGAACTGTGCTCCAATCACCTTACGTTTTTCTTCAGGATCGGTAATTCCTGCTAAAGCATTCAAAAACGGAGTTGCTGCATCAACAAGCACAAGCGGGATACCGAGTGCCTTGCAGGTCGCAAGGACCTCCGCCGCCTCGTTCTCACGAAGGAGCCCATTGTCAACAAAGACTGGGACAAGTGCATCACCTATTGCTTTATGGAGAAGCGTCGCCAGCACCATGGAATCGACACCACCACTCACGGCGCATAGAACGCGCTCATCTCCAACTTGCTTCTGGATTTGCGCCGTTGTCCGGGTGATAAAAGCTTGCATCGTCCATCCGTTGTGACATCTGCAGATTTTCTGTGTAAAATTCCGTAGAATTTTATCAGCATCCTGCGTATGTTCGACCTCAGGGTGAAACTGCAAGCCGTAAAACGCGCGATCAGAATCTACCATAGCAGCGATTGGGGCATTTTCTGTCTGTCCAATCGTCTGAAACCCGATTGGAAGTCTTCCAATTTGGTCCCCGTGGCTCATCCACACAGACAATTCCGAAGGAAGTCCTTCAAATAGAGGCTCTGATGTCTTGAGAATTTGAACGGAGGCGTGTCCGTACTCGCGCTCACTGGCTGGTTGAACCTCACCCCCCGCGAGAAGTGCCGCCATAAGCTGCATACCGTAGCAGATACCTAATATGGGAATACCTAATCCAAAAAGTTTGGTATCAATTTTTGGAGAGTCAGTGTCGTAGACGCTCGCCGGTCCACCACTCAAGATGATTCCCTTTGGTGCAATCTCCTTAATCTTCGCCAGGGGTAGGAGATATGGATGAATTTCGCAGTAAACATGCTGCTCACGGATACGCCGAGCAATTAGCTGCGTATATTGTGAGCCAAAGTCCAAGATAAGGATGGTCTCTTGCTGTTCTGATGTTACATTATGCGTCTGACTCATATTGTTAACGGCTTGCGGGGGACAACAGTCAATCTGTACGGGTCGGTTCACAATCAATAATCTCGCCTGTTTCTGGTCCAAAGATTACGCCGTAACGCCCTAGAGGCGCGAAATCGATATCGCTCCACATCGCCAAGCCTGTATTTGCGTCTTGTAGGTAGTAATATCCATGATATGGATGTTCGGGTATATCGATACTTCTAACATAGTAGCAGTGGTTGTGAAACTGAATAGTATTCTCATAAATTATGATATATCTGTCACCAAACAGGTTCAGGGCAATTTGATGGATGACATAAGGTTGTTTGTGTTGCACAAGTCCTCAGTTTGTCTTGATAATTATATCAATTCTGTGGTTATGTTCCATTTTGTCTGTACCCTCCGTAGCAATCGGTTTGTCCTCGCCCAAACCGGCTGCAGTCAATCGTTCGATGTCAATATTTCCGGTATCAATAAAGTAATTCTTCACCGCGGCGGCGCGTGCTATACTTAAATTCCGATTGACATGGGCACTTCCCAATGAACTTGTATGCGATTCAATTCGGATGAGATAGGCACGAAAATCATTTCTCTGTAGAATTTCAGCAAGCTCCGCAAATGTAGGGAAAAAATCCTCTTGGAGAGATGCACTCCTAGGAGCAAATACATTTCCCTTAATACGAATTAGCACACTATTCGGCAATTCTATGACATCGGAAACCTTAGCAATTTTCTTTGTTAACCCTATCAAATCTGATTTAATAGAAGTCAACTGCTGTGTGTTTTCGACAGCACGCGTTAAGAAACCGGTACCTTCCGCTGCAGCTTCAATTGCAGCCTGATATTCTTTAGCCTCCAATGCTGCCTCTGCCTCTGTCTGCTTGGATTTGGCGTTTTCGTACAGTTCTGCCCCTAATTGAGGCACCTCTGTGTTTTTTTGTTCAGCAATCTTTTCACCAAGTGTTTGAACTGCTTGCTCTGCTTTGGCTATTAGCAAATTCAATTTGGCTTGCGAGCGCTCCTTGAATTCTATCATCTCCACAATCGTGACCATGTCGTCTGCCATCCGTTGGGCTTGCTGGGCGGATTGGCTTGCTTGCTCATAGAGGCCTTTTGTCAACGCCTGTGTGGCACGTTGCAATTGTGCGCTCGTCTCTTCGAGTCGCTGTGGTTCATGCTGACTAGCATTGAGAAGTTGCGCTCGCTGAATGATGACTTCAGCCTTGGCAATCGAAATCCACGCACTGGTCTTCGCGTCCGTCTCTTCTTTCCATTTTTGTCTCGCCAACTCATAAAGACTGTTGAGCATGGGTTGTGTCTTAGCAATAACCTTCTCTGCTTCGGCAAAATCTTCGCGTTCAATCAGGTTCGCTATCGAGGCAAGTGCTAGCTGGGTTTTTTCGTAATTCACAGTTGTTTCAATCGCCGGATAGAAATATAGAGTAGCACTAGTCAGAGCCTCTAAATTTGTGAGTGGTAAACGGAATTCTGCCTGACGCAGCGCGCCCTTTAAATCAGCAATTTCGGTCAAAAGTTGTTCCTTGACCTGCTGTACTTTGGCGTGTGAATCCAAAGTGTGATCAAGTTGCTTTTCGGTAATTACTTGCCGAATGTGGACGGCTTCGTGTTCATACTTCAGTGTCTTTATAATTTGCTGATATGTTTGTTCTCGGATAGTGGTAACCTGTTGTTGTGCTTGATGCTGTCGTGCCTTTGCTCTAGCAATTTGTGCTACTAATTCCGCTTGATACGCAAACTCTCCACTTTGAGAGGTATCGCCTTCTTTTTGTGCATTGTGTGCGAAGTTTAGGAGTTTCACGGCTCTCCCATATTCTTCGGGAACCAAAGCTTCAGCCTCCAATTCAGCTGCCCTATTAATTGCCTGCTGGGCATCTTGCAGTTGCGTTGCTAGCATGACTTCATTAATCTCTGGGACGGTACATCCAAAAAAAACGAGGTATACGGCTAAGAGCAACCATCCGTAGACTTTCATAGTATTTTTCTCGCTATTTCTCCAGCGCATCTAGTTCAACTTTTATGGACTTAAGTTTCTGAAGTGCTTCAGTGGCGCTTTGTTGGTTGGTTTTCAACTGTTTTTTCGCTTCTTGAACATGTCCCTCTTCTCGAACAGCAATAGCGATTTCTGTTGCGATACGAGCATGAAGGTACGCTCGTAATGCTAATCGGTAAGCTTGTTCTGCATCACCCCCGTTCATTGCGTTCTTAGCGCTGGTAAGCATCTCCTCAGCAGTCCGTAGGGGCGGCAATGCAGCCCCTGTCTCCTGTGCCCCCATGGTGTTTGCTGAAGTAAGGGCGACTTGGGCATTCTCCATAGTTTCTACAGCGAGCTGCTGTAACTGTCCACCACACCCTATGAGCATGGCTAAAACAAAAAGGCACACCGTCGATTTCACAATTAATCTGTTCTGTCTGTTTTGAAATGGTGTTGTCACTTGAACAGTCATAGGTGGTCAGGTTGAATAAAATGTCAAAAACCAGATACTTAAGCTCCGTAAATGCTTTGAAATGCATGAACCATCAGTGGGAACGAAGGTTTGCTGCCTGTTCATGGCTAATAACCAACGGCTTATCAAAAGGTTTTCAACTTAATAGTGATTTCGCGAAATTGGAAACCTCCGATTCACTAGTGTTGTCAGTTATTATCACAAGGATGGCATCATATCATTAGTTAAATCAAAACCTGTTTTATCAAAAAAGCCTCGCTCAGATCGTGTGTCAATGCACGTCCCTTAGGCGAGGCTTCTCATCGTTCCTGATGCCGGAATATTCTAAAACTCAGGACGTTCTGTATACACACTCACCTTCCGGCGATATTTGTCTTTCCTCTCGAACCATACATATCCATCTATTTTTGAGTAGAGCGTATAATCGCGTCCAACGCCGACGTTGTTGCCGGCATGAATGTGGGTTCCACGCTGTCGGGCGAGTATGCTCCCTGCCGTGACGTAATTTCCAGAAAACCTTTTGACACCAAGTCGTTTTCCGATACTGTCACGTCCATTGCGAGTGCTTCCGCCGCCTTTTTTATGTGCCATCAGATTCCTCCTCCATTGCACCAATTGCGGTAATTTTCACGCGTGTGAATGATTGTCTGTGTCCTAATTTCCGTTTATATCCTTTACGCCGTTTCGATGTGAACACAATTGTCTTTTTCGCGCGCGCTTGTTGAACAATCTCACCTGTAACTGTGGTGTTATCAAGATACGGTGAACCGGTTTGTAACTCGCCGTCCTCATCCTTGAACGCTAAAACGGAAGGGAACGAGACACTGGCACCGACATCAGCGTCCAGTTTTTCAACATCAATAAGGCTTCCAACTTCTACTCGATGCTGTTTCCCACCGCTTGCAAAAACTGCATACATTTTTAAATATCCCTCCTTTCTGTTTAAAATTATACTCTAAAAACAATCTGATGTCAATTCAGATTTTCCTGTCAACACTGACTAGAATCTAAAGTGGAGATCATCAGGACAGCGTCAATCGAGAAATAACTCTTTGCCTCTGCCGACAAAGATTCTATAATCTTCGAGGTGCAGGTCAGCATTGGGTTCGAGGGTCAGTTTTAATTTCAACGTGTGTGTGAGTTCACTTAACTTATTTGACATCTCGGACTTTATGTGGGAAACGACATAATCATTTGCCATAACGCGTAATTCCGAGTGCTGGGTTTGGTGATGTGCCAATTTTATTGCGCGGAGCAGCTGAATGACAACCGTTTCGATCGAGAGAACCGTACCGTGTCCATCGCAATAGGGGCAATCTTCCATCAATAAAGTGGCAAGACTTGGTCTAGTGCGCTGGCGTGTCATCTCGACGAGCCCTAGATCAGAGAAATGCAAGATATTCGTGCGCGCCCGGTCCTTTTGCAGTGCTTCTTGGAGCATTTTAAAGACCTGTCTTCGGTGTGCTGCCTCGTCCATGTCAATAAAATCGACAACGATAATACCTCCTAAGTCTCGCAGTTGAATTTGGCGGACGACCTCTTCAACTGCCTCAAGATTGGCGCTGAGAATTGTGTTATCAGGATCGGATTTGCCGACGAATCTCCCTGTATTAACATCAATAGAAACCATCGCTTCAGTCTGTTGAATGATGATGTGGCCGCCACACTTGAGCCAAATTTTTTCACTGAGAGCGTCCTTGAGTGCACGTTCGACACCATAAGTGTCAAAGAGCCTTGCTTTGCCTCGATAGTGTGAGACTCTCGATTGCAGCTTAGGCATGACAGAAGAGACATACTTCATAACTTCTTGGTAGCCTGTTTTTGAATCAATAAGGAGTTGTTTGACATCTTTAGTGAGCATATCTCGAACAATCCGATTCGTAAAGCTCAAATCTTCGCTAATGAGGGCGGGTGCGGGTTTTCGTTCGGCGCGCTCACAGGTCTCTTTCCACTGCTCAATGAGATATCGGATTTCAGCTGCAAATTCATCTTTGCATAAACCTTCAGCGGCAGTTCGTATGATAAAACCCCCTTTGATGTCTGCCTTAATAGATTTTGCCATATCCCGGAGTCTATCGCGTTCTGCAAGCGATTCAATTCGCCGTGACACCCCGATATTTGAGGAGTTCGGCATGTAGACGGTATACCGTCCAGGGAGCGTGATGTTACTTGTAACGCGAGCCCCTTTGGTGCCTATAGGTTCTTTGCCGACTTGTACGAGGATTTCCTGATTTTTGGAAATGAGGTCGCTTATCAAAAACGGGAATCCGCGTCCACCGCGGAATTGATGCGGCTGCTTCGTTTTCAAATCCACGATAGCCGTGTTCTTAGCGGGCTTCCCATTCCCGTTCTCGCTTTCGTTGATGTTCTCATACCTGAGATCAGAAATATGCAGGAATGCATGCCTATCCAGTCCAATATCGACAAAGGCTACTTGCATGCCTGGTAAGACATTCTCCACCCGTCCTTTGTAAAGGTTGCCCAATGTTTGCGTCGCAGCTTTCCGTTCAATACAGATCTCTGTCACCACTTGCTCTTCTAGCACAGCACAGCGGGTTTCATACTCATCGTCAGAAATAAGGATCTCCTTTTCCATTGTTACCTCCTATTGTGCCTGTATCCGAAAGGCACATCGATTAATTGACATGTCAAAAATCAGCAGCGTCGCAAAAAACTGTAAAGGCATTGCAGAATTGCCTCTTACGTTTTAATTCATGGCAGTGAGGCGTGTCTGCGGTCCAATCGAACGTCTGAGAAAAACCAGTATGTATGTGCGCTCGCCTCCTTTGGAGGTGAACGATACGGGGCGTACTATCTATCGTAAAATCCACAATGACAGATCCGACATTGTACCATCTATCCTTGCTTGCGAAGGTGCGTCTGCTTAGATGCAATGTTTGTATATTTATGGACTTTACGGAATATTGGCATGTAAAGCCGCGTTCTACAGTCGTGGTGTCAGCGTCACAACGGGTGTTATCAGTTCACCCATCGAAATACCGCCGTGCTGGAATCCTCCTTGAAACTGCCGTTTATACTTGTGAAAATCGTTCGGATAGACGAAATAGTAATCGTCTTTTGCGAGAATATAGTCCTTGCTTGTGCTCTCCGAGGGAAGTCGATAATCTTGTGGGTTGCGAATATAGACTGCCTCGCCTTCTTCGCACCCTAAGTTAGCCCCAATTTTAAAGCGTAAGCTGGTGGTCGTGTCGCGGTTTCCAAAGGCAGGTGTCGCGCGGTTGCAGAAGACAGAGCCATGATCGCTCGTGAGTACGACAGTGGCGTTTTGTGCTGCAATAAGGCGCAAAATATCAAAAAGGACCGAATGTGAGAACCACGAATGGGCTAGGGTACGAAAAGCTGTCTCGTTTGGAGCAAGCTGCTGTAAAATATCTAATTGTGAACGTTGATGTGTTAAGATATCAATAAAGTTGATAACCAAAGCAGAGAGACTGGTGTGCTTAGTAGCAGCGACACGTTTCTTATAAGTATTTCCGCCCCGTGTGTCAAAAATCTTGAAGTATTGGAGTCCTGGTTTCAAACTTATACCTCTACGTTCAAGATGTGCTTCAAGAAGATGTCGCTCATATCGATTTGTGCTGGTGTTTCCATCTGATGCCTCTTGCCAATACTGTGGATAGCGTTCTGCAATCTCTTCCGGAAATAAGCCGCTAAACAAAGCGTTCCGCGAATACATGGTTGCACTCGGTAGGATTGAAAAACTATATTGGCGATCAATAGAGAAATAGGGGTATAGAAGTGGTTCCACTGCCAGCCAATGGTCTAAGCGGAAGCAGTCAACGACAATAAAATAGACAGATTTTCCTGCTTGGAGCTCGGGTATAACATGTCGATCTAAGACATCTACGGAGAGTGGTGGTGTATCTGGACTCCCTGCGACCCAGTCTGGATAATGTGCCTCGACGAAATCAGAAAACTCAGCATTGCACTCCTTCTTTTGTGCAAGGTGTGTCTCTTCCAGTCCACCTTCAGCTAATTGCTCAGAAACCAAGTCCCATTGTAATAGCTTCAGATAGATGTCAACCCAGTTTTGCCAATTAGGTTCTGAGGCCTTCAGGGTACATATAGCATTGAAGTCCAGCGTATACCGGTTGGGAATTTGGCTTGCAACTATCTCGGGTTGATCTAGTACCCGTTTTAAGGTTGAGGCGATCTGGGCTACACCGATGGGTTTCACTAAAAAATCGGTCACCTGTTTACCGAGGGCACCCTCAACAAACTGCTCATCGCTGGATTGCGTAACAAGGATAACAGGAATTTGGGCATCAATGTCGCGGATAGCATCAAGTGTTGCCATTCCATCTTTACCGGGCATGACCTGGTCAAGAAGAACAGCATTGTACTGTTTGTCAGTATTTGCTAAGAGCGCGATTCCATCATCACCGTTTGTGACCGAGGTGACAGCGTAGCCTCGTTCGCGCAACACATGAATATGTGGTTGCAGCGCTTCTATTTCATCATCAATCCATAAGATCTGGTGTGCTTGTACCATATTCAAATTTATACAATCCTGCTCGCTGCAGTGCAGCACCCTTTTTCTTTTCAGTAGAAGTTAGACAGAAAGGGGTGTTTCTATTTAGTCGACAACGCTGGGTACTTAGGTTCTATGCAACAGGCATCCGAATTTCAAAAATCGTTCCTTCAGGACTCGTTTTAACAACTCGGATACTTCCATGATGATACTCACGGATGATGCGCTGGACGACTGTTAACCCGAGTCCCCATCCGTGTGTCTTCGTAGACATCCCCGGTTCAAATATCTTTCTCTGATTTTCGCGGGCGATACCGCTTCCATTGTCGGCGTATCGTATGATAATATTGTCGGAGCGTTTATCGTGCCTCGCTTCAATCTGGATCCATCCATCTGTTTTATCCATGGCATCTAAGGAGTTGCGAACGAGGTTTTCAAACACCCAATGCAACAACAGCGCATTTGCAAGGATAGCGGGTATTTTATGTGGTATCAGCCGAATTTCCACACGGCGGCTAATATGCGGGAGCCGTTTCTCAAAGTAGATTTGAACTTCTTGAAGAATATCATCTAAATCCACTTCTGTTCGCGGAGGTTGAGTGCCGATCATGCCGAAGCGGGCAGTCGTTTTCTGCAAACGTTCAAGATCGCTTTGCATGTTTTCTGCGAGTTCAACGAGTGCTGGCTCAGTGGCTTCTTTGCTGCGTTCGTGCAGAAGCTCTGTCCATGCTAACAACGACGAAATCGGCGTTCCGAGTTGATGCGCTGTTTCCTTAGCTAAGCCTCCCCAAATTGCCGAGAGTTCATAAGATTTTATCCGCTGATAGATAAGAAAACAGACTGCCCCAAAGGCTAATAGGATTATCGGGACTATGAAAGGGATTATTAACCCATAATAGGGTTTACTTTCATAATAGAAGGAGCCGTAGTGCCATTCTGGGTTCGTTTCAATCGCAGAAGATGCTTGTGCGTTCTGAATGAAGATTTCTGCTCGTTTACGTTGCTGTGCAGTTGCGTTATCAATCGTAATAACATCGCCCCATATCTGCCACTTCTGCGGTGCGCCGGTGGTATCCGTTATCACAAACGGCAAGTGATAGAGCTCGCTGGGCGCTGCGTCGCCATAGTAGATATATCCTTTTAGATGCCTATCTTCGAGGAGCATCGGTATTTTACGGGGCACATTTTTATTTTGCATCCGATCCAAAGTCGATCGCAATAAGACTTTTTCATCTTCTGTTAACGCCTCTCCATCATTTTGGTTGACTTGTATATCCAAATTGTTGATTTTGGCATCTAATTTTCTGTCAACACCTCGCGTGATTAAAACATTTTCCTCTGCATCTGTGATGATAAATGAAAATGGGCGTAACCTTTCTTCAGAGAACGACTTCTTGACGATCTTTATCAGCTTTAACTGAAACTCCCGCTCCTCGACACTGGGGAGCTCGGCCGCGAGATCGGCGAAAATGTCTATCTGCGCATCTATATCAGCGTTTAGTTGTGAGATTTGCTGGTTGTAATAAACAAATCCAAAGACTAGCATGCTGAGTCCAACAATGAAATAGACGGATATTAAGCGGGTGGTTGTATACCCCGGAGTAATTCGACGATTCAGGCGCACTTTCGCATTTCTCCGTACACATCGGACACAACATATCAATATATTAATGGTACCACTTTTAAGGGGAAATTGCAAACCTATTTTGACTTTCGCGCGTTTTGGGGCCAAAGTCTGCTTCCGCAATTTTGATCTCTAAGTCATCTTGGTTACTTGCCGGATGCTAGTTCAACCTGCCTCAGCCCGTTCGAACAAAACAACACATTAGTTGACTTTTTGGAATAAATAGTGTAAAATAAAGTCTAAGGTTGTAGAATACAGTTTCTATTATCACCACTGCGTCAGAAGCTGCGTTCGTAGATGACACAAGAACATTAACTCAATACTATTCGGAAAACACTCAGAGATTGGAAAAAACGAAAAAGACTTAAGAATGGGGCCACGTAATGCTCAGAGCGATTACATTCGATTTTTGGCAAACCCTTTACGCTGACTCGGAAGAAAACTGGCAAAAACGTCAGGCGATACGGGCGAAAAAATGCCACATCTACTTGATCAGTCGTGATTATACTTGTAAGTTAGATGATGTCCTCTTCGGACTTGAAGAAGCATACAATTTGGTAATGACTCTATGGCATCAGCATCGAGGCGTATCCGTAAAACGATGCATGATTCGATTTGCAGAAGTGCTGGAGATGCAGCTGGAAGAGACAGATTTAAATCATCTAATTGCGTGCCTTGGTGTGGCTTTCTTGGAAGTACCGCCGATTATGATACCACATGTCAAACCCGTGGTTTCGGGGCTTAGCGAAAACTATCCGCTTGGAATCATCTCAGATTCCGCATTGACACCGGGTAGTTTTGTGCGACAATTGATGGACCGGGACGGTATCCTACAATTTTTTTCGGCATTTACATTTTCTGACGAAACCGAGTATACAAAACCTCAAGCACCGCAGTTTCATTCAACCTTAGCAGAGCTCAACGCTGAACCAAAGGACGCGGTGCACATCGGTGACATTTTCCGAACTGATATTGTTGGCGCGAAAAACGCTGGGATGAAGGCAATTCGCTTCAAAGGTTTCAACAACGCGGAAGTAAACGACACCCTTAGCGATGCTGTTATTGATGACTACCGACAGCTAAAAGCTATTACCGCTGAACTTTGAAAATATAAGACTTTACGGAGAGTAAAAATGGCAAATGTATTGGTTACCGGTGGTACAGGTTTCATTGGCAGTCGGGTATGTGAAGCCCTTCACCAAAAAGGCGATACGGTTTATGTATTATCTCGCAATCCAGCACGTGTCCAAAGTAAATTAGGTTCAGCAAAAGCAGTCTATGGTTGGAATCCGGAAACTGAGAAATTACCAACAGAAGCTACATTAGATATGAATGCAGTTATCCATCTGGCAGGTGAAACTATTGCCGGTAGATGGAATGCTGAAAAGAAACGGAAAATACGGGAGAGTCGAATTCTTTCGACACAGAACCTTATTGCCTCTTTCTCCGATATGGATACTACCCCGGATGTACTCGTCTGTGCGTCGGCAATCGGATACTATGGGGGTAGCAACAACGGAAACTTCACAGAGGGATCGCCCGCTGGCACGGATTTTCTCGCCGAGGTCTGTAAAGAGTGGGAAGCAGAAGCACAGAAGGCCGATGAGCTCGGTATTCGGGTTGTCACAGTTCGGATCGGGCTTGTACTCGGATTAGGGGGTGGACTTTTACAACAGGTGCTTCCCCCTTTTAGAATGGGAGTCGGCGGTGTACTCGGCAACGGCAAGCAGTGGATGTCTTGGATTCATATCGACGATGTGGTGGGTATTCTACTTCACGCCTTGGATAGTAGTCATATTCATGGAGCGTTGAACGCGACTGCCCCGACCCCCGTTCGGAACACGGAGTTTACGAAAACACTCGGCGCAGTGCTACGGCGACCAACACTATTTCCTGTTCCGACTTTTGGGTTAAAACTTATGATGGGTGAATTTGCGGACTTCGTTGTGTTGAGTCAGAAAGTTATTCCGGAGAGAACCGAGGCAAGTGGTTACGAATTTTACTATCGCACGCTGGGATCCGCTCTCAACGCCCTCCTCTAAGTGAGGGCATACAATGAAACAGACATGCAGATTCGCGATGTTTTATTTTCTGCGTACGGAAATGCATCTGATGACCGACTTGCTGTCGGCTTTCGGGATGAGTAGGATGTCAACCTTGGCGTCTGATATGTCAATGAACAGACAATTCCGCACCAACAGATTCAGGCTGTTTGTGAAGGAGTCCTCTCCCCCGGAAAAAACACCGGGCTGCTCTTAATTACGGAGGGGCATAGGGCTCACTAAACCTGATTGCGTCACTCAAACGATTTTACATTAATAACCAAATTCGGGGGATAACTGCAGAGACTTTCCATAGTCGAGACATCATTATTGGCTCGAACGGCGCGACGAGCGTCTTGGAAAGCATCACACACTTCCTTTCCTGTCGGGCTCGTGCTCACTGCGGACCCGATGTATTATATCTATTTAACGACTTGGATTGGCAAGGTTTCGACGTTATAGCGATACTCGAAGATGTAGAAGGAATCGATAGAGCACGTTTAAAAGACAAACTAACAGCATTCGGTAATCAGAAACAGACCACCTAATTTTTCTATGTTGTGACGGTCAACAATCCGACCTGCGCTATTCTATCCAATGAGCGTAAGAGAGATTTGGTCAGTATTGCTACGTAACTTTTATACGGAGTCAGTGGGAAGATCCTTGTTTTTTTCGATAATACCTATAGCGATCTCCTACATGGCAGCAACGTCCAACATCTAGAATCTGCTTTCTGCTATGATGAACTCGGTATCATCTATGAGATCGGCACGTTGTCAAAAATTCTCGCTCCCGGATTACGTATCGGCTATCTTATTGGTCCCAAGGGAGCCTTCCTAAACAGCATCATCCAGCGCACAAGCGACATCGGTTTTAGTGCCCCGCTAATCAATCAGGAAATTGTGAGTTATCTACTCGACCAAGGAATTGAAGAGCGAATCGCGAGGGTTAATAAGGCATACCGTCGGAAGGCAAAAGCCGTTAAAAGTGGATAACCGAATTATTGCTGGTAACGTTCAGGAATGCCGAGGTGGAAGAGTAGGCTTCTATTACTATCTGACCCTGAAGCAGACAGCAACCGATTCGCCCTCCAATTTCTTCAGGTTTTTAACCCGAACGACTGGAAAAGAGAGTATTGATGGACCATTAGATGCTCAGCTCTCTAAGGTAATTTATATACCTGACGAATACTGCGTCCATCCAAGTGGTGAGATGGTTGAGATTGGAAAACGGCAGTTCCGCATATCTTACGGATTTGAGGAACTGCCTCAGATTCACGCTACTTTGAAACTCATGAAGTCTGCGATAGTCTATAGTAGTAAAAACCCGTAGCCCTAGCGAGGTACAGAGACTAGGCTACATAGTAAAGGCCTTTGAACTACCACTGCACTTGGCAGAATTCTTCGTAGTTGATCAGTTCGTGGATTGTGGGATTTTCACCGCACATCGGGCAACTGTCATCCTGACGGAGTTTCAGTCGTTTAAAATCCATCGTGAGTGCGTTGAAAAGCAGAAGGTTTCCGATTAACGGTTTGCCGATGTCTAGTAGCATTTTGATCGCTTCAACGGCTTGAATCGTTCCAATAATACCGGGTAACACTCCAAGGACACCCGCTTCTTGGCAGCTGGGAACCATTCCGGGGGGCGGTGGTTCCGGATAGAGGCATCGGTAACAGGGGCCTTTGCCCGGGTAGAGGACGGTAACTTGTCCCTCAAACTGGAAGATGCTTCCATGGACAATTGGTTTACCTAACATAACGGATGCGTCATTGAGAAGATAGCGTGTTGGTAAATTATCGCACCCGTCCACAATCAAGTCGTACTGCTCCAGAATTCGGAAAGCATTTTCCGAGGTGATGCGTTCATTGTAAGGGATCACTTTGACATCCGGATTCATCTCTGTGATAGTAGCTGCTGCCGACTCAGTTTTGGGAGCACCTATGTCGTTGGTGCCGTGCAAAATTTGACGTTGTAAGTTGCTAAGGTCAACCTTATCATCATCAATGATGCCGAGTGTACCGACCCCTGCAGCAGCGAGATAAACCCCGACAGGAGAACCGAGTCCGCCCGCACCGATGAGCAGCACCTTCGATTCGAGGAGGCGCGTCTGGCCCATCCCGCCGACTTCTTTGAGGATAATATGCCGGCTGTAGCGTTCAATCTGTTCGTTGCTGAAATTAAACATCTAATCTTACCCTCCGAGATTAGCGAGGAGCTCTGAAATCGGTTTATTTGAATTCGCGGAAATCCGTAAAGCAAAACGTTCACGCGGATCTTTGGACGTACGATCCACCGTGAAGTCGTCTCTGCCATACATCTGTTCGAGAATAGGTGTGAGTTCTGCTTGAATAGCAGCTGCCGTTTCGGGAGTATTCGGGGCGATGTGGCGATTGTTTATCATAAGTAAGAGATCTGCCCCGTTGAAATGCACTGCGCCTTCCAATTCTGCTGCTGCTTCAAGCAGATTACATTTGGAGAGCACTTCCGCGAGTGCTTGACGAAGTTTTTCAGCGTTATTTCCTTCGACTGTGTGTTTCCGGTTGTAAAGGAATCCAGGTTGATGATAAGCACTGTCAATGCTGTAGTTGGCCTGTTTCAAAATCAACAAGACACCCGGCCCCGCATCAACATGTGAATAGTCAGCGTAGTTCAGATAATCGTCCGAATCAGCTTCCTCCATCCATCGGTTAAATACCTTGATGAAGTTCGTGTAATTGATTTCGCTATCTTCGGTTGTAAAAACTTTGACGTTAATTTGTTGTAGATCCATTCTGTTAAAAAACTTCCTATAAATCTAATCCCCAACGGGGCTTTCTTGTAGAAGCAGGCTTCGCCTGCAAATTTTGGTTCTACTGCTTTAGAATTACTAGCACACTTCCTGCCTGTACATACGCCTGCTGTATTCGCTATCTGTCTTTATTATACTGCAAGTTGATGTGAAAGTCAATTCACATTTTCCCTGACCAGCTGATAAGAGTTGATCACAATCGGGTTCGGCTATTTACAGAACCGCATAAATACTATAACGTGGGTTTGATAATATTTGGCTTATTTTTCAATAAAGAGAAACCTTTTGATATGAGGAAGTAAAACTGTTAATGTGGTTGCATTGATTCCGAAAAAAAATACGAAACGGTGATTGTTAAACGCCCCCAAGGTTTTGTATAAGTAAGACTTATTTCTTACCTTGGATAGCTCTTGAAAGTCCCTGAATTCTATTGAGCGTGAAAATCCACAAAATTTTTTGCCTAAAAATCATCATAAAACTGAGTAAGAGAAGTCCTATGACGATTGTGCCAGGGGCTCCATCGTATTCTTGTCCACTATGGGGCCGAATCAGTAACATTGTAACTAGCAACGCCACTATTAATGGTATAATAAATTGCTTTGCAAAAATCTGTTCCCTATCCATGATGCGGTATTTCCCATCGTAAAAAGGCGATTGATCGCCTATACCTAGTTTTGGCATAAGCGACAATCGCCGGCAACGTAACGTTCAATAAGATGACCCCCAGATATCAAAGCTTATTCACACTTCCTGATGGTAAGCCTGTAGTGTTGGCCAACTTTTTTAGTGTCAACAATTTCATGTCCATCGCTGGTAAGACTTTTCGGCACGTTTTCAATAGGTTCACCGTCGTCAATGGTAATTTCAAGGAGCTGGCCGAGGTCCATCGTTTCCAATCGGATTTTTGCTTGAACATAGTTGAACGGGCAAGCGACTCCTTTGAGATCGAGGCTATCCACGATTTCTTCGACAGGTTTCGTCTCTTTGACAATCCTTGGTTTCCGTGACGATCGCGATCGCCGTGTTTTGCGCCGGCTGGCTTCTTCTTCCTCTTGCTTGATACGCATGCGTCCATAGACGTTATGCGATTCTTCTACAAAGAGTGTTGCTTCTTCAACGCGGCGGTGCGCCAATTCGTTGTCAAACGTAGAGGCATTTTCCTCTGTTGCCTTGAAGAAATGTGCCCCATAACCCGGGAAGAAGTTACCCGGATCGAAAAAATGAGTGCGGAAGGCTTCGACGGTAGTAGCATCGTCAATATACTGTAAGCCCATTGTCGTCAGAAGCCCGTCTGCGGCTCTGATCATCGCATCAAAAGCCAGCTCCGCGGAGGCTTGATATTCCCCTCTTTCCAAGTTCAATCCAGACTCATAAATGAGCCGATCTGCTTCTTCCAGCTTGAAGGAGACGAGTGCCACTAACTGTCCTGCGCATTCTCCAACCCCTGTTTTGAGTTGGAATTCTTTCGTATCCCCGGTATCTACGTAGTATTCTGGTGCTTCCTCGTAAGAAGGAATCTTGTCGTATTTAGACAAAATCTGCTTTATTTCTGCTTTGCCGAGGCGGGCGATGTAGTCGGTCAAAGCTTCTTCAACGTGCCGTTCAGCAGTATATTTTCCAGTCAACTCTTCGATAAACGCCGGAATGTATTTCCCGTGGATTTTTCCATTGGCGAGCCCGTAGGAACTAGCGTTCTCAATCATGTGTCCACCGAGCAGTACCTGATAGTAGGGCGCGATATGTTCACCCATTCGACGCGATGAACCAAAGAAACCAATGTTCGCTATATGATGCTGTCCACAGGAATTAGGACACCCGCTGATTTTAATCCGGAACCCCTTGATTTCATCCTGTACTCCAGTTTCAAGGAAATGGCCCCGCAGATGTGCTGCCAACCCTCGCGAGGAAGACACACCGAGTTTGCAAGAATCTGTACCCGGGCAGGCAGTAATATCAACCATGGATTCTGCTCCCGCGTCCCCTAAACCGATTTCCTTTAGTTCCCGATAGAGTGCGGGCAGGTCCATCATCGTTACCCAGCGTAGAACGATATTCTGTTCGACGGTAGCGCGGATAGTGTCTTTCACGTATTTTCGAGATATGTCTGCTAAAGCGCGCGTCTGATCCGCGGTAATATCACCTAGCGGCAGTGCTACCGTTACAAAGGCGTAGCCGGGCTGCTTCTGCAACCGCACATTGGATTGATACCACTCTTCAAACCCATCAGGTTTTGTGGCCCCGTTAAGCTGTGTCGGTGCTTTGAGCGGGCTCTCTTTGTAAGCATCCAGATTATCCAGATATTCTGTCCATACAGGATCGTGCCGCAGTGTTGCCCGGTCTTCAAGTACCTGTCTGCGGAATTCCTCAATACCGTATTTAGCAATGACGAACTTCAAACGTGCTTTGTTCCTATTTTTACGTTCGCCTAAACGCGTGAAGACTCTGGCGATCGACTGTGAAATGGGAAGAAGTTCTTCTGCCGGAATGAACTCGTCAAACACCTTCGCCTGATGGGGGACAGCCCCGAGACCACCACCGACGTAAAGCTTGAAGCCGCGTTTGACTTTACCGTCGACCTCTTTGACTGCGGCAACTGCACCGATATCGTGCATATTTGCCAACCCACACGCATGCTCCTCACATCCGGAGAACGCAATTTTGAACTTACGTCCGAAATCTTGGGCATCCGGGTGTCCTAAAAGGAACGAAGACAGAGCCTTAGAGTACGGCGTTACATCAAACGTTTCATCTTCACACACGCCGCTGATAGGGCACGCTGTGACATTTCGCACAACATTACCGCATGCTTCCTTTGTTGTAATGCCGACACTGGCGAGGCGGCGCATCAGCTCCGGGGTGTTATTAATATCTACATAGTGGTATTGCACATCTTGACGGGTGGTAATATGGATGATATTATCGGAAAATTCTTCGGCAACATCCGCTAACATTTCGAGTTGGGTTGCTGTGAGTCCACCGAAAGGGATTCTGACACGGATCATTTGAGATCGGTCATCGCGTTGGCCGTAAACCCCGTGACGAAGTCTAAATTCGGTAAAGAGAGTTTCTTCCACTTGGCCGGCTTGTACGCGACCGAGTTGAATTTCGTAAATTTCAATGGCGCGGGCAACATCAAGCGGAATTGCCGATGCATCGTAGGGTCCCACGTATTCAATAGCCATTCTGTACTCCTTATTAATAACTTCAGATTCGTAGTGTGCGTCAATTAATGTCCTGTTGCTTTCTATTTAGATGAAAATTGCGAACCCATGTTGCGCACAATATCTCCGAGCCGAAACCTTTTAAATAAAATAGTATACCATAGTGAGAACTAAAAAGCAAGCTCGATCTTCTGTTTTAATTTTTTGGGGCATTGCCCCAATCTGGAACTGGCAATAATTCTCCATCCCTTAGAGCGGATTGGTGTGCGATAAGTCCGGGGGCACAGTACCGAACCGCTTCCCAGACATTCACGCGCGGCAAGCGTTGACGATTGACAGCATCCACAAACTCGTGTACAAGATAGGCATGGGAACCTCCGTGCCCACCCAGATCCTCCATGAGTGGTTTAGGAAGGTATTCGTGCAATCTTGAGGGCTGAACACTCTCTCGTCCACGTTTATCTGCCCAGACGCTTCCCGCGAGACTCTGTTCGTAACTCCCTTCTGTTCCATAAATACCGCTGACGCGTTCGGACCCGGGATGTCCAACTCGCCGGAATTCACAAATTTGCATTGTTGCTCCATTGCTCATCTTGAAAAGTCCGACTTCATTAGAGAAGGGATTTTTGTGAATAGTGTCTTCTCGGAACCAATCGTCGTTTGGATAGATATACCCTTGCGCTGATACCGATGTTGTGTGTGCTTTCATAACGGAAATCGGGAAACAGGTTGAATGTGTAGGATAGTGCATCGGAACGCTTCCAGTCTTGTCTCGACTCCATTGGAGGCCCCAACGATTTTTCGCCACGTCGTAGAGCCCATGGCTCATATCATGAAAGTATTCAGCGCGGCAGTGAACGAACTCTCCAAACGCCCCTTCTGCCGCCTTCTGTCGACAGAAGACCGCCTCCGGACGGAAATAACTTGTCTCTCCATTCATATAGATCATCCCTGTTCGTTCGACCGTTCTGACAAGTGCTTCGCATTCATCTAAGGATGCCGCGGCAGGAACAGCAGTATAGGTGTGCTTTCCCGACTCCATCGCTTGAATTGCTTGTGGCGCGTGCATCCAATGCTGGGTGATAATTACGAGTGCGTCTAAGTCCGATTTGCAGATATCGTCAAGACTGGAATACGTTTCAGCAATCTCAAACTGCTTGGCTCGCTTCGACAATCTATCTGACCGCAAATCACATAGAGCTAGTCGGTTCACATCAGGGTGCGACTTATATAATTGGATAAACGACGGTCCAAACATCCCTAAACCTACTATCCCGATGCTAATACTCATCTATCCTTCCTCCTCTAAGTACTGTTTCTATCAGAAAATAGCATGTATCAAGAATACTGTCAAATACTTTTTCAAAGATATCTATTGACAAAACTGCCGATGTGCTTATAATTGAGACATAAAATCTGCTGCTGCACACTTTTTGCAATCGGACATCCAGATTGTGAATTCTCGGTTAAAGCAAGATTAAACTGTACCTATTGAAAGGAATAACAAAATGGCACTAAAAGTTGGCGTTGTCGGTATGAGCGGCATAGGGAATAACCATGCGAATTGCCACGCGAATGACAATTTAGCGGAGCTGGTCGCGGTGTGTGATATTGTGAAAACGCGCGCGGACAGCGCTGCAGAACGTCTCGGCGTAAAGGCATACTATAGTATAGCAGACATGATTGATGGTGAACCGGATTTAGATATCGTTGATGTTGGCACCGGTGGTAACGAGAACGGGAGTTGGCACTACGAGCCTACCATGGAGGCCTTGGAAAATGGGAAGCATGTACTCGTCGAGAAACCGATTTCTAACGACATCGGACAAGCACGGGAAATGGTAGCAAAAGCCGCGGAGGAAGACCTCTACTTGGGTTGCAACCTGAATCATTATTTTACCCCACCTGCAGAGCAGGCGAAAAAATATATCGATGGTGGACACATCGGCGAGATGGTATATTGTCTTCATAAAATGGGATTTGCGGGGGGTGAATTCAACTATAGTTACTCAAAAGCACCGCGTTCTGACGGGTTTCCCTATTTTCATGTGAAAGCCTTCTTATCACATCCATTCAGTGTGATGCGCCATTTCTGCGGCGATGTGACGCATGTGCAGTCTTTTATGGAACGTCCGCATTTTAGACGCTGTGCGGGAGATCTGATGGTTTCTATTAACAGCATTCATCTCCGATTCGAGAACGGATGTGTAGGCTACCTTCTGAGCCAACGCGGCGACGCTACTTTTGGTCTCGGAGGTTGGTGGAGCGTTGAACTCGCCGGCACGCGCGGCACATTCTGCATCGAGAACTGCATCGAGAAGGTAACGTATTGGCCTTCCCCTGGTGCTCCCGACTTTTCAGGTGAACCTATTGTTACCGAATCTGGCATCAGCGATTTCGGCCAGACATTTCCGTTGCGAATTCATGCGTTCTTGGAGGACATTACAAGCGGTGTACCGAAAGAGAAACTGCGCGCTTCTGGCAGAGATGCGCTCGCAGCACTTGAATATACGTGGGCAGCGATGGAGTCCTATGAGCAGGGCGGTATTTTAGTGCGTCCGCATCCGCTTCCACCCCTAAAAGGTTAATCTATTAAATAGAACAAGGAACATCTACCTCTAAGGAGAAATCACATTTGAAATTAGGAGCAAATTCAGTACTCTTCGGCGGTTATAACATGGAAACCGCCTTCAAACACATCGCTATGGCGGGTTACGATGGCATTGAACTCTCAGCGATTGATGGAATGAGTCAGCACCTTGTCCTTGCAAACTGGCCGGAACTCGCCGACGAAATCAAACGTCTCGCGAAATATTATGAACTCGATTTGCTAGCGATGGAGCAGCCTTCACGCGATCCAGAACGAATGGAACTCGCGTTCCAAGCAGCAGCCGAGATAGGCATTCCGATCATTAACTGCGGTCCGGGGGGAGTGTCCGATGATGAATCTGCCTGGCCCGAGGTCGTTGATTCGTTGGGGAGCCTCTCAGCACGTGCAGAGCATTATGGGGTGATACTTTGCGTCAAAGCACATGTCGGTGCTAGCATCTATAATACACCAACGACTCTTCGTATAATGGAGGCGATTTCATCTCCAGCCTTTGGTATCGACATGGATCCGTCGCATATCTATCGGGCAAATGAAAATCCTGTTGAGGCGATCGCCGCCGTGATCCCGCGCGTCAAACATGTGCATATTCGAGATTGCCAAGGAACACAGCGCGGGCCTGGGGCCCCTGAATTACAAGCGAACGGACGGGGAAACATTGACTTAGTAGGGTATATCCGAGTTCTGCATGAGAATGGCTATACGGGGCCGTTGAACCTGGAGGTGATCGGCGCAAAGGAATACACCTTGGAACAGTGTTGCACGATTGCTGCGGAGTCGCGCGGGCACATGCAGGCATGTTTGCAGGCATGTGGTGCCCGTTAGTCAAGATATAGAACGTACTCTAGTCTATAGTGTTGAGAGGAAAGGGTTATTATGAGATTAGAAGGGAAAGTTGCGATTATCGCAGGTGCTGCATGGGGTGGTATCGGCGCGGCGACCGCTTACAGATTTGCCTGTGAAGGGGCAAAATTGGTTGTCAACACGCGCCGACGCGAAGAAAAACTTGCTGAAACTGTGCAGCGTATCCGAGAGGCCGGCGGACAAGCTGCAGCTGTTATGGGCGATGTCGCAGACGAAACAACTTGGCAAAAACTCGTCGAAACAGCTCTATCAAGCTACGGTAAAATCACAACACTCGTTCATAACGCAGCACATTCCTACACAAAAAAAGCGATTGAGTTCACCCGCGAGGAATGGAACGAAAGTCTGGGCGTTACCCTCGGTGGGCCTTGGCTCGGTGCAAAGTATTGTATCCCAGAAATGATCCGGCATGGCGGTGGTGCTCTGGTGTTCGTTTCTACAGTCAACGCAACGATTACAAATCCGGGATTCGGACTTTACGGAGCCGGAAAAGGTGGTTTAAACGCCTTGACGCGGAGCATCGCACTTGATTACGGGAGAGAAGGCATCCGCGCCAATGCGATTGCTCCTGGGCAGATTGTTGGAGAACGAGGTAGAGCCTCTCTTGCAAAGGATGAATTGGAGGAACGAGCCTCCCGCGATTGCTATCCTATCGGACGCTATGGAAAACCTGAAGATATTGCTAATGCTGCACTTTTCCTTGCCTCCGATGAAGCTGACTTTGTTACCGGTATCGTATTGACTGCAGACGGGGGCTTAACGCTTCAATCAGCAGAGGCACTCGTACGTCCCTCTTTCCGGCTCCGCTGGAGAGAGGACATTCTTGTTCCTCAATCTAAAACGTCATAGATAAAATTACTGGATTTTAGGCATCTTACCCGTTTCCATTTGACAAGTTTGGATTTTTCTGATACATTTATAATATGTAGGTTATGATTGATAAAACCGGTAGGCGCGCTTTGGGAACGCATCTTTCTATAAGCCCTACCTGCTAAACGGAAAAAAATCATATGCTTTGATTTTGAGGGGTAAAAAATGTGTGGACGCTTTACGCTTGCAAGCGACGCTGAAACCTTACAGCAAGCTTTCTTCGACTTTGATGTGCCGATGAACCTGTCTCCTCGCTACAACATCTCACCAACACAAGATGTCGCTGTTATTGCGAATACGGAGACACATTCAGAAGATGGACATGTAGAATTCTTCCATTGGGGACTTGTTCCATCTTGGGCGAAGGAGCCGCAGATCGGAAACCGGATGATTAACGCACGTTCGGAAACGTTGGCGGAAAAACCGTCCTTTCGGAGCGCTTACAAACGCAGGCGATGTCTCATCTTGTCGGATGGCTACTACGAGTGGCAAAAAATCTCTGGAGACAGGATCAAACAACCTGTCTATATCCGTCTTAGATCGCAAAAACCGTTCGTGTTTGCAGGACTCTGGGAGGCGTGGCACTCGAAAGGCATGGACCAACCACTGTGCTCTTGCACTATCATTACTTGTCCATCAAATGATCTGTTGGAGGAAATCCACCACAGGATGCCAGTGATTCTGCCCCGAGATGCTTATGCAGAATGGCTGGCACCAGATGAACGCTCAACCGATGCACTTCAACCACTCCTCATCCCTTATCCTGGTGAAGAGATGGAAACGTATCCGGTGTCAACTTTTGTCAACCGTCCGATGCATGACTCTCCGCAATGTATTGCACCTTTTGAGGCTAACAATCCATCACTGTTTTAAATTTAAACAATGTTCCTGAGATCGGGTGATTTGGAGAACTGTAGGACAACTGGATACTCCAAATGGGAAGGGGATTATGTCAAATCCGAGTAAAGATCAGATGCTCTTTATGTATCGCAAAATGGTAGAGATTCGTCAATTTGAAGAAGCAGCTGGAAAGCTTTATCAGAGTGGTCAGCTTCCGGGTTTCCTCCACCTCTATATCGGCGAAGAAGCTACAGCAGTCGGTGTTTGTGCACACTTGCGAGACAGTGATTACATCACGAGTACACACCGAGGTCACGGGCACTTGATTGCCAAGGGCGGCAAACGCGACCGAATGATGGCAGAATTGTTCGCTCGTACCACCGGCTACTGTAAAGGTAAAGGGGGGTCGATGCACATCGCCGATAAGGAGACCGGTATTCTCGGTGCGAACGGTGTCGTTGGAGCAGGGATTCCGCTCGCAGCCGGTGCCGCACTCTCCGCCAAGCTCCGGGGCACAAAGCAGGTTGCAGCGTCTTTTTTTGGTGATGGCGCGACGAACCAAGGTGTGTTCCATGAAACGCTCAACCTCGCTGCCGTATGGGAATTGCCCGTCGTCTTCGTTTGTGAAAATAACCGATTCGGTATGGGGACACCACAGCGGGAACATCAACGCGTAGAAGATATTGCTGCTGTCCGCGCACCCGCCTATGATATGCCGGGCGTTACTGTTGATGGAAACGATGTGCTTAAAGTTTATGCAACAGCTGGCGAAGCTATTACACGTGCACGCGATGGAGGTGGACCAACGCTTCTTAACTGCGATACCTACCGATTCCGAGGACACCACATCGGGGATCCAGGCACTTCCTACCGAGACCGTGAAGAAGTACAAGAACAAGAACGCCAACGTGACCCTATTCGAAGGCTTGCTCAGGTTCTCATCGAAAAAGAGCGGATCACTCAAGAACAACTCTCGGCACTTGAGGAAGAACTTTCAAACGAACTTGACGAGGCACTTGAGTTCGCTAAAAGCAGTCCTGAGCCGCTGCCTGAAGATGCCTTGAACGATCTCTATGCCGGTTCTATTCAACCCTGATGCAGAAACGCCAGAGAACAGGCTAGTCCGCTTTGCATATTCTTGGCAACGGTTTCTAAAGAACTAGATGGATTCACTGCTTTTTTAATCAAAACCTAAATTAACACAAGTTGGCTGGAAAAGGTATGCAACCTTGCTTTCCACAAACCCAAAAAAAGCGTTTTGTGGCATCGTGTGCAGTCTCGTGCGTTTTCTCTGGGTGTTGTGCGGGTGTCTTCTTTGACACTCTTGTTTGATGCCGGGGTTGACGGTGCGGCATAGTCGGCTGTCACAACTTCAATATAAGTGCGTGATTGTCCTCCCGGTCTACTTGTAATGAGAGCTTGATGTCGATCATTTTTCGGTAAAACAAAGAGAATATCCGGACATTCTGCCTCAATCGCCTGCACATCAGAACGTGTGTAACGTTCGGTCGTGAGTCTCACGAATCGACCGCGTTTCCAAATAGAGTGGCGCGTCCTAAAATGAACTGGGTTAGGACCTCCAAGTTTCTCAAGGTCTTTTTCTATGAGAAACTTCGCTCCATCGCCAATTGCAACCATGCATAGAACACTCGCAATACCGATGAAGATACCGAGGATAGAGAGAACTGCCCGCAATCGGTTTTCAATGAGGTGTCTGAAACCGGCATGTATTGCATCTTGAAGTTTCATGTTATAGATACGGTTTCATATCCCAGAGCAGGATCGTCCCATCAAAACTGCCACTCGCCAAAAGCGTGCCATCCGGGGAAAAGGCAAGATCCTGAACATCGGTAGGGTGTCCCCAAAAGGTTACGATATTCTCACCACTGACAACATCCCATAAACGGATGGAGACTTTCTCGGTGCCTTGCCACCAAGAACCGGATGCAAGATACCGCCCACACGGTGAAAACGCTAACGCAAATGGATAATAACATCCGAGTGGTGGAAGTATGGACATCGAAATGTCATAAGTTTTGCATCCCACAAGCGGATCTCTCGATGGAGCCCACCTGCGATGATATTGCCACAAGGTGAAAAAGCGAGCGTCTGAATCTGGATAGAACGCTGTTTTGGCACAGTTTTGGAACAGGAGTTACTCCGTCTTTGAATTTCACCAGCATCTCCTTTATACAAGGAAGTGTCTAAAAGTGGTGTTAAGCACAGCAAAGCAATCTCTCTGCCTGACACAACATCCCACACACGGGCTGTTTTATCTCTTGAAGCACTTGCAAGTCGATTTTCATTAGGAGAGAACACCAAGGCCTCAATGAACTCAGTATGCCCAATAAGGACTGCCCGTTTTCCCCGATAATCCCATACGTACATTTTCCCTTCTATATCCGCACTTGCCCAGAGTCCACTTGTAGGTGCAAACGCAGTTCTCTTTACATACTCATCTTGTTCGGCAAGCGTGGCAATCGTTTCGTTGGTTTCAACATTCCACACACACATTGTGTTTTTCTGGGTGCCCAGCGCGTGAATGCTACCATCTGGGGAAATGGAGATGGAATGGATGCAGGTTTGGGCACGGCGGATATGCCGCGGTTGTTCCTTGGCGACATCCCAACAGGTGGCAAGTCCGGAACCGGCACTTATAAGCTTTTCTCCATCGGCGGAGAACGTCAGGGAAAACGGTAAGTGTGTGTGCCCAGGAATAGAAGATACTCGATGAATGTTATCCGCAGTCCATACTTTGAAATCAAAAGCACTTGCAACCGCCAGATGGGTACCCCTTGAAAAGCACATCGCACGGATGGTGTCCCGATGTTCAAACGTCTTCAGTTTTTTACCTTTTTCGACATCCCACACGGTGATTGTGGTCGCATTAACACCAGCCGCATGCAGTTCTCCTGACGCGGTGTAAGAGGGGATCACTCTATACTTTTGCGCGTATTCAGAGGAGGCCCACACTTGCCCTTCAGTGGCGATATCCCATACGCGTAAAATGCCAGACTTGTCCCCGGAGGCGAGTAACCGCCCACAAGGTGAAAAGGAGAGGGCATACACCTGGGTCGTATGCCCTCTGAAACAGGCAACGCGCTCACCAGTACTCACATTCCAGACAGAAATCAAATCAGCATGAGGGGTGGCACCAGGGCTTACACATGCCAAAAGGCAATCATTCGGGGAAAAAGTCAGGGGGATAGCGGGCCTATAGCTGCGATAAGCGGTATTGTCTGTGAATCGGGTAACTTCTTCACCTGTTTTTGAGTGCCAAATGAAAACAACCGCCTCTCGTTGACAGGATGCTGCAAGCAGAACGCCCCCTCGCGAAAAGGCGATCTGGGAAATCTTCTGTGGTTTCCGCGGCTGCTCCATCTCACTGATACAGACACAACCCTTCACATCCCACACCTTTACAATACCATCCCAGTTGCCAGTAGCGAGCCATCTTCCACATGTTGAAAAATCAACAGCAGAAACTAGCCCCCGCTCCGTCTCCCACAAATCCACCGGAGACATTGTAGCTAATTTATACCACCAGAGTCCAAGGCGAGTGCATAAAATCAGATGTGAACCATCTGGCGAAAAGGTTATGGCTTGGACCCATCCCCTTCCCAATCGGGAGATTGCTCCTTTGGGGAGGTCCCATTTGGTGATGTCCGTGTAGGTACGGGAGCCTTGAATAGAAATAGGCGGAATTCTGCTGCTCATCAAATCACTCCTATAAACAAGGTTTGGACACATTAAGGGAAATGTGTCACGAATTGGCCAAACTTTTATCCTATGAGTAAACGAAATTGAAACGGCTTGCCAAATACGTTACTCCTTTGCCTCGTTTGAATTACTCTGATCTGGTATTCTGTGGTTCACAACCGCCGGAGCAGTCATAGGAATTACATTGGGCGACACAAATGCAATCTGAAACACATTTATCTGGAGGGCACTTCTTGACAGTACAGTCATTTGGGTCACAACTTGTGCTGCCGCAGCCGTGACTAATTCCGAGACACTCACACGGATCCTCTTCTGATACACTGATAGAGGCATCAGTTCCAACACTTGGAACATCAGTTTCTTCACTGCCACAGCAGCTTCCTGTTTGCACAACAGCTATATCTGAAGAAACAGCATTCGCGTCTCTCACACAGCAGTTCCGCTTTTGAGTCTCGGTGTTTGCAACAAAGCTGTCATACGTACCCGCGAAAACGAGTCCTCCGACAAAAAGTAGAGCGATTAAAACTTGCTAGAGAACATTCGGTTTGTTCAAAAATTTGCTCAACATTACTGTTAAATCTCCTTAATTGTTTTCGGCTTTTATTGGATCCACCAGGCACAAGCATGCCGGGGGACAATTCTTGATAGTCTACAGAGGATTGCTTTCGGAAGGCAAAGTGAAAGCAGCTTGGCCTTAGTTGGGAATCCCCTGGTCATTGTAAAAGGTGCTAACCGAAACAATTCACAAAACGCGCAGCGTTTATGATATACTTCCGGTGAGCACGACCCACCTCGGGTTATGGTAGGGCTCTCCGCGTCGAGGGGCGCTTTCACCCCCTCGACGCATCTGAAAATCTTTGAGAAACTGCCCATTCCAAAACGATTTGATTAACATTGAAAAAATCTCCAAGAAAAAAAACAACGCTGCTCTTTGCATCACTATAATTATACACAAATACACGTTCACAAATACACGTTTTTTGTAAAGAAAATTTGTAATAAAATATGATTTTCACCCAGATTTAGATAAATATTAGCATATTTATGGAAATATCTCACTGAAAAATGGAAACAAATAGGTACTTATGTTAAAATCTATTTGGTCATCTGAAAGAAACGCGATGCGATGGAATGCGCTTATTATCCCCCCGGTGTGGCATCCACGAAGGAGATATCACTACACAGTCTGAGGCTTGCAGAGCGGGCTTCCTGCAACAGCCCCAAGGGTTCTTGTTGCAACTGCACGAAACGCGCGTAACTCACAAGCCATGGAAACGACGCAGCCCTGTAGACACAGGCGTGCCGAAATAAAAGTGATTGCAGGGGCGATTCCGGCTGTAATGACAGGCGATTCAGATCGTCAGAACTTCCCTCGGATGTAGCCCCGGCGGCCGCGTCTCTCTGCTGAGAGTTGCTTTCTCTGATATGCAAGAAAACAGTAGTCCATTTTGCAGAAGAGTGATACAATACGCATCGGAAAACTCCTTTGGGTCGAGATATAATACGCTTATTTTATCAAAGCGGTTCTCTTCAGAGAAAGAAAACAGTCAAATATTTATTAAACTCACGTTAAACTATTCATGAGAGAAGATGAACTTCCGAAATCGCACGGTGTCACATGGAAATCTATTGCTATTACACTCGTGTTGATTCCGTTTAATTTCTATTGGATCATCGCTGGCGAAGTCGGACTCGTCGGTTACGCGTTGAATACGTATGCGGTGCCTTTTTATAACGTTGTCTTCGTTGTATTTGCTTTTACCCTCCTCAATCTCGCGCTTCGCCGCCGCTTATTCACCGATGCGGAACTCCTTACAATATATATACTGCTCAGCACAGCTTGCACGTTCCCTTCTATTACGTTGATGACGATCCTCGTCACGACTGTGGGGCATGCTTTCTGGTTTGCTACTCCGGAAAATGAGTGGAGGCAGCTCTTCTGGGATTACCTTCCGAGGTGGCTTCTTGTGGACGATCCTAAGGTATTGTGGGGATACTATAAAGGAGAATCCAATCTTTCTACACTAGACATCATCGGCGCATGGTTAGTTCCGGCGTTGTCTTGGGTAGGTTTCATGACGGTTATAGTTCTCATGATGTTATGTATCAACGTCATCTTACGAAAGCAGTGGGTCGAACGAGAACGCCTCGCGTATCCCATCACACAGATAGCGTTCTATCTTACCCATAACACAAAATCCCTGTTTGCGAGCCGGGTCACATGGGTGGGTTTTGGCGTTGCAGCGGGCATTGCGATTCTCAACGGCTTCAGTTTTCTGTATCCAACCCTCCCTACTTTGCCTATTAAGCGTATCGGGGGTTGGCATGGTTTTGGACATCTGTTCACCGAAAAACCGTGGAATGCTATCGGGGCGATCAGTATGTCCTATTACCCCTTTGTCATCGGCCTTGGGCTTTTGATGCCGTTAGACCTCTCTTTCTCGAGCTGGTTCTTCTTTATCTTCTATAAGGCACAATTGGTGCTTACAAGTGCAGCTGGACTTTCTAGCCTGCCCGGATTTCCGTATATTGATAGACAATGTTTTGGGGCAGCTATCGGGATTTTTATCTTTGTGTTTGGGCTGAACCTGCGCCATTTCCGCGGAGTCCTCCGGATTGTCTATCGCGGCACAGGGGAAGATTCTGACGAGCCTATTCCGTATGGGCTGGCATTGTATGGTATCGTTGGGGGACTCATTATACTCTTTATTTTCTCTAAGCGGATCGGTATGTCGCTCTGGTTAATTCCACTGTTTTTCGCGATCTACTTTATCATTGTCTTAGTACTAACACGCATGCGCGCCGAACAAGGGTTTCCTGTGCATGCAATGGAAAATATGCCGAACCATCAGATCCTCGTTGACGCTTTTGGGACACGGATGTTGGGCACAAACAACCTTGTAGCCTTGACGCTCTATCGTTGGTTCAACCGCAGTTACACAAGCAATCCGATGCCACATCAGTTAGAAGGTTTTAAGCTCTCGGAACGTTCTAGCATCGCACCGAGGCGACTGTTTCTTGCATTATTAGGGGTTTCCGCATTTGCTGCTGTGATGGTATTTGCCGTTATCCTCTACCTTTTTTACACGTATGGTGCGTTAAACATGAGTGGTGGCAGCAGCTGGTCAACCGGTTTTGGTGGGCGTGTCTTCAACGGACTTCAACGTTGGTTCTATTACCCCACAGAACCCAATTTTTATGCCACCGGCGGTATCGTATTCGGTTTACTCTTTTCAACGTTCTTAATGTTCATGCGAGCACGTTTTTTTTGGTGGCCCTTTCATCCGATTGGGTTCGTCGTTTCAAGCGATTGGGGTATGCGGTATTTATGGAGTTGTATGCTCGTAAGCTCAATTATCAAATGGAGTGTTTTGAAGATGGGTGGATCGCGCTCATCACAGCAATTGGTGATGTTCGCGATCGGTTTGATGTTAGGTGATTTTACGGTGGGCGGTCTCTGGAGCCTTGTAAGTGTGGTGACGCAGCGACCGATGTACAATTTTTGGCCATAGAACGGAGGACGAGAATGCGTATTCGTCTAATTTTAAGGGTTTTAGTTTGAGGGATTGTTAAAGATGTGCTACAATAAAAATATCATAAAATTAAATCCCTATTTCTTAAAGGTGTCATCAAAAGAGAATCAATTGGCAAATTCCGTTTTCTTACCTTCCTATAGGAGCGTGTTGGCCAAATACTTGTTAATTTTTACCTTGTCATGCTATCCTATTCTCTAACGGAAATAAGATATGGTGCACCGCGATCACCTAAAAAACAGAAAAATGGCTGAACAAACCCTGCTCCAACAGATTATAGACTTCTGCTCCTTGCTCCGACAGGTTGGAGTCAACGTAACGACAACCAATCAGCTCAGCTGGTGCCGGAGTGTTCAACTTATAGCCATCGGTGAGCGCGAGATATTTTATCATACAGCGCTGACAAACCTCATCTCTAAAGACACCGATAGAGAGGTGTTCGATATTGCCTTCAATCTGTTTTGGTGCCATCCACGTGCCGAGTTTCAAACTGTTGATGCAGAGATAAAAAATGCTGAACCCTCTAGTCTCCAAGACCTCTCTGATGTAAGTGGAGAGCAGAACCACTTGGAAAAGTGGGTGGATTTCGATACAGAGGGTGACGAGGAAGGAAGGCAAAACGATCTAGTCGCTTACAGTGCGGAAGAAGTGCTGGCTCGAAAAGATTTTAGCGAGTTTACAACACAAGACATGGAAAAAGCGAGAGAGATTATCGCGAAATTAGCAGCACTACTTGCGACAAAACTGAGTCGCCGAAAGGTTTTGGGCAAGAAAGGTAAAACCATCGACTTCCGGCGGAGTTGGCGCAAGAGTCTCTCACACGGGGGCGAACCGATCGAACTAATCCGGAAACAGCAAAAAATTAAGAAAACAAAAATATTGCTTATCTGTGACGTAAGCGGATCAATGGAGTGTTACGCAAAATTCCTCATCCAATTTATATATGGTATGCAGAAAGAATTGAGGGAAGTGGATGTTGCCGTTTTTAGTACACATATGACCAATATTACTGGACTCCTCCGCAGCAGAGGGGTAAGGGAAGGCTTAAATGAAGTCGCAAATGTCGTACCGGACTGGTCGGGCGGGACAAAGATAGGAGAAAGTTTGCTGGAATGCTATCGGCAATTCTCCACCTCTTTCTCGACGTACCGTTCAGTGGTCCTCCTCATTAGCGACGGCTGGGATCGAGGTGAAGCGGGAGTGCTCCGGCACGCGATGGAAATGTTACATCGGCATGCCTATCGGTTAATCTGGCTCAATCCGTTGCTTGGTAGCGACAGCTACCAGCCAATTTGTCGGGGCATTCGCACAGCTTTGCCCTACATTGATTATTTTCTGCCGGCTCACAATTTGGAAAGTCTGGAGGAATTGACAAAGCTATTGATTCCACTTTGGGTACAATAAGATGAAGAACTCGCAAGATAATTTCAAATAAGAAAACGAGGAACACTAACTATGCAAGTTCAAGCGGCAGTGATGCTCCAACCGGGACAGATAGAAATCCGAGAATTTGAGAAACCGACACCTACAGAGGATGCCCTTCTGTTACAGGTGGATAGAGTCGGTATATGTGGCAGTGATAAGCACATGTATCTTGGCCACACTGCTCTGAAATTTCCGGTTATTCCAGGCCATGAAGTGGTTGGGACAGTGGCTGATATCGGCAAAGATGCGAATCGGATGATGAACGTAATAGGCGGTCCCATCAAAGCAGGCGATCGCGTAACCGTAGTACCCGGTTCAAAAAACTGTGGCAGATGCTACTATTGTCTGCATGTACCTGGCCGCCCGACGCTCTGTTCTGGAAGAACAATCTACGGCTTTAGTAACAGTGAAACCCCTCCGTATCTAAATGGCGATTTTTCCGAGTATACCTACATTCACGGTAATTCTTGGGTTTATAAGATGCCAGAAAATATTCCTCAGGAAATTCAGGTGTTGACAGAGCCTGGGGCGGTAGCGACACGTGCGGTTGAACGCGCTTGTGCACCCGGGATGCCACAAATTGGGAATGGATACAGCATTGGAAGTCGGGTTGCAGTGCTCGGGTGCGGACCGATCGGTCTGCTTGTTGTTGCAGTGCTACGGGACAGCGGGGCTGGTACTATCATCGTCACTGATCTCCTCGAAAGTCGATTGGAGATGGCAAAACAGATGGGGGCAGATGTCGTTATCAATGTCGGAGAAACAACGCTTGAAGAACGAGTCGCGCAAATTCATGACCTCACAAACGGAGTCGGTGTGGACATCGCAATTGAGTGTGCGGGGTTGCCTATGGTCTTCTCTGAGGCATTGGAGACCGTGCGACGCGGCGGGAAAGTTATTGAAGTCGGACACTATACAGATTCCGGGGATACACGAGTGCGTCCGCATCAAATTTGCAATAAGGACCTCGATGTCTGCGGGGTGTGGGCATACCCGCAGATTCAATTTCAGACGGCGTTAGACTTCCTCCAGATAACTCGCTCCCCGCTGCACAAGTTGATAACACATCATTTGCCCCTGTACCAATTAGAGAAAGGCATCGACATGCTCGGACAAGAAGGAGTGTATAAAGTTGTGATTGAACCACAACTGTAGCACAAAGCTAACACTTTGGTAGATGGAATAGGCTGCGTTTTGCAGAGGATCTGCCGGTGTATGAGCCCGTTTAAAATTCATTATAAAATTAACGTGAGTTTGAAAAAAGACTGAGCAGGTTCTTTTGTAGCGGAACATGTTCGCTTCCTCTGCAAACGACTTGTAGCATAGACTGTCCGTCTTTGCATCCGCAACACTTGCAGCTAAAACGGATCGGTTTTGCAAGGTTCTCTTTATCCAAATATGAACTCAATAATTATCAAGCTTGCATTAAGATTAGATATGAGGTCAAAGAAACATGAAAAACCATACCAGCATGCACATGTTGATATATTGTCATATACTGTTGTATCTCTTAACAGGAATGAAAGGGGACACTTTTGCCGATAACGAAGCCTCGCTTGTGAAAAGTCTGCGTTCGTATGAAGCCCCGGTCGAACCACCTCTCTATAAAACTATAGAAGGCGCGAAAGCCTATATTGTGCAGCACCAAAACCGAGATGGCGGCTGGCCCCTGATTCCGGGCGGCGAAAGTAACGTCGAGAACACTGCCTTTGCGATTTGGGCGCTAATTGATGCCGGATGGGGGACAGGATCTCAGGTAATCCGAACCGGTGTTATGTATCTCAGGAATATGCAGTGGGACAACGGGAGTTGGAACAACAACACCGCCCATACCATTTTTGCCCTTATTGCTTTGACAACAGCAGAAACCGATCCAGAAATCCGTTTTAAAGGGCTTCAATGGTTACAAAAAGCACAGAATCCGAATGGGGCATGGGGGAAAGAAGAACGCGGTCCTGACAATGTTCTTTATACTGCAGCTGTTTTAGCAGGTTTCAGAAGACTCGGTTTTAAACAGAACTTTACACCCGTCTCTAAAGGGGCGGATTGGCTGGCTGAAGGTATTAATTTTGACAGTGGTTGGGCTCTACAACGCGGGCAGCAGTCAGATATTTTTCTCACCTCTTGGGTGATACAAGGTTTAGAACCTGTTTACGACATTGATGCACAAGTTGTGTGGCTAAAGCAGCTACAGAATGATGACGGCGGTTTCGGCAGATATAAAAACAGTCCGAGTGATCCAGAAATTACTGCCCTCGCGATTATGGCGCTCGCCGCTGGAAACGATCCGCTTAATACCCGCCGTGTTGCTATCAATTATTTGACAACTATTGGCCAAGAAAATGGCGGCTTCATCAGTGATATACCTATAGAGTTGGCGAAACCGGCGGACAATTTGCAGTCAACCTGCTTTGTCCTTATTGCCATTTACGCGGAAACACCAGATGAAATTGCTTTGGAGCAATAGACAAATATCGAAAGGGATGCAATTGCACAACTAACGCCCTTCGTCAGCGATAATAGAGCCTGGCATGATGTAATGTTTCCCTTTGGTTAGTTGCGCAACTCTGCGTTGGAAATTATCCGAAATTGAGCTGCTTCGCATAGAGGTGACGCCCCCTATAACATAAATTTTTGCGAACGTCCCTCGGCACACTGAAATCGCTTGCCTTACGGTATACCCTTTTTTGGTACGCTTGCTTGTTGATTCATCTGTAACAATGATAAAAACAAGATCGCGCGATGAGTCGATTCGAAGTTTCGGTATACCCTCAATTACAGCATCTAATAAATGTTCATCACCCATTTTGGGAAGACGAAAGAGGGATTTCACTTGCTCGGGTTCCAGGGGTGGGTTGGTCACGACAACAGTACTTTCGCCGCCCCCAACTGCTGCCCAAAATCTGATAATTCCAAACCTATAATCCAATCCTGCTGACTTAAATACAGAAACCATCTGATCCAAGCCGTCACAGGCAGCATCGGTTTTCGTTTCCATGCTTAGGCTGTAATCGAAGATGAACACAACATCTATTTTTTGCAGATGACTTGCAACCAGGTTTTCCGCAATACGCTTGAATATACCGTCTAAGCGGAGTAAGGCTTTATCTGCTATTGTATCTCCACTCCGGATCCGTTGTCCATCTATCCGTTGCTGCTTTGAGTCAATAGGATACCATTTTCCGGCTGTTTCATCTGTAAGCTCCGCTTGGACCCTCTCACTAATACCGATAAAATTGATCTGAACATTGTTTTGACGGGATCGGCTGATAATTTGATTACTAATTTTGTTTTTCGCTTTTGCGTCTGTCCATGAGGTCCGTATGCGTGAGTTGGTAACCACGACAAATTGCGTTGTAACCTCATCGCGGAATTCCAATTCGTTCAGTCCCTTCACAACAGCATCAAGCCCATAGCCTGATCCGGTATTATTCCCCGATTCAACCCTTATATTTTGGAGTGTATTAACAATACTGAGATAGTCAAATGTCCAGGGATGAAGAGCCACGCGCGGTTCCGCTTGCACCGAGTGAAAACTTACCAGGGCGAATCTGTAGTCCATCGTTTTTGCCTCTATAACAGTGAGCATATCAACGATTTTCTTTTCAAGGACAGAGAGATGTGCTCTCATCCGCCTACTACCATCAACCACAAACACGACATCTATCTTCGGAGTTTGGGCGTGCTGTGTTGTCCGTTGTGCAATATCTTTGAGACTTGCACCTATATCTGCCTTTAATACCCTCTTTTTTTCTTTGGCACTTTGATCTACCATTATTCTGTGTCTTCGGCGAGGGGGGCGGATCTGTGCCGATGCTTGCAGCGTGCCCACTACTATACTCATTACACACAAGCAACATATCCAAATTTTTAGATGCTGCTTACAGACCAAAACTTGCATGATAAAAGCCATATTATCTCCAATCAAAATTCTGTATGAAAACCTGATGCACTTAGCAAACATTTCTGTAGTAAACATCAAATTGTTTTCCGGTGAAGGGTTTTCAAAACTTTTCTCGGATGCCGCGCTATCAAATTCGCGCTAGCCCGGTATGTGTGTCTCTTCGGAAAGGTGGTCGATTTGTCATAAAATCCCATTAACTTCGTTGTCAAATCTCATTAGATTCGAAAAGAAGCGAATCTTCCAATAAAGTCTTCACAACTAATATGTATCTAAGTCAATTTCTTCTTCGCTAAACCGCAGGTGTGCTTGATTAATGAGCTCAACAATAGCTGTCCACTGCTTCTGCGTTTCATCAGATGCACCTTCTGTCTCAAGCAATTTAGCAAACTCAAGGAGAGTTTCGCTAAACTTATTTTGTAGGTAGACATACTCCTCAGTCTGATCTGCATTCTTCGGAGGCTCGAAATCCGAGATGCTCTTGGCATATTTGGCTAGGCGTTTTGCTGCCTGAATAGCTTCTGTTTTGCTCTCTTTTTCCTCGAAGTAGTCCATAATGACAAAATAGTCGTCTATCATCAACGCCATGAGGGCTTTTAGGTCTTCGACCTCGGGTATCTGTTCCGTTGGCGTATCCGGCTCTGGTGTTTTTTCTTCCTCAAGGCTCGGCTTGTTTTTTCTGAAGAGGGCGTAACTCATTACCAACGCCTTCTTTGGAATCAAAGCGACAGCGTTTGAGGCATCCTCATGTCCTTCAATGGCTGTAACGTCTTTCTTAACCTTGAAAAGATTATCTATCCCCATACCGACGAACTGTTTGAGAAATGCCTCTTCTGCAATCGCGGCCGACTCCTTATGGCGATAGACTGCTATTTTCACAACCTTTCCTTTCATATCCAATCCAACGGCCCCTTCAATTACACCCTGGGGCCCCTTGCTATCGGAAAAAAGCACTAAGCCCATCGGTTTCTTTTCGTTGTTGATTGGAATGTAGAAAATCGGTTTCAGATCTGTTGTCCGAAGCTTCGTTCCCAGTTTTTCCTCAATTGCGGTGATTTTCGCTGGGCTGAGTATAACACTTCGCTGAACAAAACGTTTGGCTTTTGGAAACATAACCGCCAGCTTTTGCTTTGGGTATTCTGTTTCATGTGTGTCGCTAAGTAAGGCAGGGCTTAAAAGAAAAAAGGCAAACGCCAACAAAATACCTATATAGTGTTTATAGCGTTGGCGGTAGATTGGGGCGAGAAATTGAAAACAAATCAAATCCCGGGGTTGCATTATATGCCTCCGTGAAATTAAAACGCAAGAACGCCCGATACCGAGCGAAACTTGCGTTTTGTGCCTCCGTGAAATTAAAACGAATAGGTTGTAGTCAAAGAAACCAAATTGCCAAATTCAATCGCATCCCCTTCATCATAAAGCGTCTCTTGCGTCAGCGGAATCATCACGTTGGCAGACAGGCTCATATCGGTCAGTATTTTCAAGGATACACCGAGTGCTGCCATGCTGTAACGTAGACCTGTATTAATGTCCTTCTCGCCAGCCCAGGCAGCAGGGGACTGGTAAAGGCCGAGATAGTTTGCATTAAATGTGAACTGATCGAAAAGGCGATATGTCCAACCAGCTGTATAGGTTAACTCTATTGGAGCCCTATAAGTTTTGCTGTTCTCGTAGATAGGAAACGTTCCACGGCCGGAAGCAGTAAGCGTCATACCTCGGTAGAGCGGTAGACTATACTGCAGACTGGCAGTAGGATTAAAGGTGCCAGTACCAAACTGGATATGAAGGTGTTCAATACCTGCATCTCCAAGTTTCCACGGATTTTCTTCTGTTTTGCCGGTTGGAATCGTCGCCCCTAACCGAGCAAACAGCGTGTCATCTGTTCTAAAAATGCCATGGCTTTTATAACCGAAGAACAGATCTGAATCCGAGAGACCGGTATAGGTTTCATCTCGATGATGGATATCCCTACTCCGCAAGATCGCTTGCTCATCTTCAACATTGACTGGGTCAATCCATTCAATGCTTGCGTCTTGATCCTTGACTGCATACGGAATGTTTGCTTGTAAAAACCAGCGAGCATTAAGTAAGTATTGTAAGCCAACATCAATTCGGTAAGTACTCAAAGTTACACGGTGCCTATGCAAAGGCACGTCTATCACTTCCCCTATTGTTGACAACCCTGTCGATGCTAGATGTCCGCCTCGCGCATCGGGGGACATTAACATATTGACATTTACTCGAAATTGCGCTGTCTCTTTTGAAGTCAAACTGACTTCACTCATCAAACCGCTTGGCGGTAAGACGGGATTGCTTCACGCAGGACAACTCTCTTGTGCGAAGCCGACAGAAATAAAAATCCAATTCATTAACAGCGCGTATAAAAACGAACGTATTTTCGTCATTTGTAACCATCCTAATAAAGTATTGTAATGCAGCGAAACACAAGACGCTGCACCACAGATTTCCAGCACTAACTTTTATTGTGAGACAGTGCGGAAAAACAGGGTATAAGAATTTCTAAAATAACGGATAGGTGCGTTTGATTTGAAAGGCACCTTAGGGAGTCTATCTACCGCTATGTAGACGGAGGGCCTCTACGGGATAAGAAAAATTCGAGGTAAAATATTGATGTTAGAGGGTCGGAAAGAGGCTCAAGGCGGTATCGGGGCAGGATAAGCGAACTTGCTGAAATAGGAAGGATTGAAACGGGGACGTATCCAATCAATTCAGGGGAGCCAGATGTGTTGTACCTATCGTCTGGAAGCACAAGCTCTAAGTTGGTAGAGCAACACAATTTCCTACTTTCTGATGGCGCACTCTCTCCATCCGCAGCGTCTGCTTCGCTTCCGGAGCAGCAACTTGCGCGAATTTTTACATCCCCATTCAGAAATTTTTGAGGAGATCCGGGACAGAACCGTTGTCCGAAAGCCGTACAAAGAAGCGGGCATACCGAATAAACGTACAATAGGCCTACAAGTAGGATGAGAGCTTGTCGATGTTTCTGCGACATTTTTGTTTAATAACTCCGCTGTTTCGTCAGGAAAGTGGGAACGAAGTAAACGTTTTGTGATATTATACACCAAAATCTCAAAAAGTTGCAAAAAAACATTTAACTATCTGACACACCAAAAATCTACATGTATTCCAGATTGCAAAACTACCTAACCAACACATCGGCACTCCGGGATGATGACTGACGTAGGTGTTTGCAAGCGTTTGCATTGAAACTTGCTAAATGGAGATTTAGAGTACCTAACCGCTATAGCGTTCGTGCATTAGGAAGACACAGCTTCCGGCGATTCGGTTAAACCTCAACGCGGACGAAAGTTAAATAACTGCCTAACAGAAGCACGATGAGAAATAGCACTAACAGCAGGAGTTCTGTCGCTGTGCTATCAAAATTGCGCGTCAGACTGCGCGTGTCCTCAAAGACCGGGATGGATTCTGGGATGACAGCTCGCTGCGACATGCCCTCACGAACCCCTACAAAGTGAAGACTCTCTGGATCTGCCTTGTCGGTATATACGATGAATTCCATGTACTCACGCGCGTACCGCTGGGCGTTCTCTAAAAATTGAAGATGCCGTTCGAATCCTGTGGCGGCGAACGATTCTAGGAGGTAATGGAAAATCGCAGCGGGCGAAATACGCGTGATGGAACGCGCACGTTTCACCTGGGCAACCTGGCGGGCTAAGTGTTCATCAATTAAACGTTGCTGTGTCGCTACGTCTTTGATGACATAATCACTTCCGGCCCGCATATTTTCCTGCTCAGACCCACCCAATGTGTTCCAGTATTTCTCTACTTGTTCTTCATTAACTTGCTTTTGGCGAGCTCGAAGTTCGTCAGCAGACATCAAGGGGGCTCGCCTACTAGCAATGGAGGCGAGAAGGTTGGGCGTAAAAACCACAAAGGTAACCCAGGTCAGCAGAAGTATCACTAGTGCTACTACGCTTCGGCCCACACGCGCCGACACAAGCAACCCTAACGCCAGAAAAATACACATATAAAGAAGTGTAATGCAGTATATAATACCCAAACGTCCCCAACCAGAGGCACTAATATGAACCGTACTTGCCGTGGAGATCACCAATAAATTCATCAACACAGCAAACGTGAAGGGGATGTTAAGTGTGAAGAGGGCCCCTAAAAATTTGCCAACTAGCACTACATGGCGCGGCATCGAATTCGTTAGCATCAGTCGCAGCGTACCCCGCTCACGCTCGCTAGACACCGAATCAAAAGTTAACAACAGCGCGACCAGGCTCAAGATATAGCCGCTGATGAACCCCCAATCCACTTTCATAACCGCTGGTCGAATATTTGTCAGATTCGGGGTAGCAGGTGGATACACCATTCGCCAGAAACTCTTTAGATCCCCGTTTACCCAAACATGGTGTTTCCCTTGAACGGTATCTGGCAAAAAGGTATCGCTGCTTGCTGCACAGAAATGGAGGTCCGAAGGTTTTTTGTAAAGTCTTCCGGGGCCTTGACGCGCTAGTTCGTACAGACTGCCCGTGAGTGTCTCTAAAGCGTTGCGGGCCTCCTCGCTAGCGGTGAGATACGTTTGTAAGCGCGCGGGGTGTTCTTGCAGATGCACGATGGCGTTCGTCAACATTAATCCCAACAACAGTGCGGTCGTGAGTCCGAATCGGAGGTTATTGAGGTTGTCATAGAGTTCCCGTTTTGCTATATGCCAAATCATTTTTTTCGTTACGTTACTTCTCTTTTGAGAAAAATCAGAAATATTATGATAAATAGAACAACATTGATTATCAGGAGTAGAAACTGATCAGGCATAGCACGTTTCGCATTTATTCGGATGTCGCTTCTCTGAAAAGTGAATTGGGGGAGTGTGCTCCAGTCCGCTGCCTCTTCGTGTGCAGTGAACCACTGTGGAGACTCGAACGTTTTTCTATCGTATAAGTAACCGATCACTGTGTTTCTGTATTGTCGAACCGCCTCGAAAAAGTCTTGATTCCCTTTTAAACCGGTACCTGCCCAGGCTTGGGTTGCCGAGTCGTATATCCCTATTGGAGAAAGTTTGAGCCAGTTTCTATCAACTACAGCTGGGCGCACGAAGATATCATGGAGCGCAGATTTTCGAGTGATCCAGGTTCGATCTGCTGTGTTAATAACCCGGGGTACGAGGAACCCATAGTAATTTTGAACGACGGGTATCTGGGGTAGGTATCTATCGTAGAGTTTGTTAAAGTATATTACACTCCAATAGTAATAAGCCAGGGTCGATCGGTCTCCGCTAAACCCATCGCCGCCACCCCCGCCAGCGGGCCCATCCATGTTAAACATCGGGTCCTCCCCCGGGGCAGTATCAGTTTCGAGAAAGCGTTTCCGCTCTCTCTCAAATTCTCCCCATATCTGTTTGATTTGATGGTAAACCGCTGATGTACGTGTTTTCGGGGGGGCAATCGGATTTATTGTCGCGAGGATCATGTTCGGATAGACTAGCACCCAAAATACCCAAACGAACATGCACATAATGAGGGTAGTGCTGGTGCTGCGCGTTATCGCTGAAATCAGCATGCCCATGAGATAGAATATTGACAGATACGCGATAGAAGCCCAAACAATTCCAGCAACCCGTACAAAATCATCGGACTTTAGGGAAATAGACGCGGATGTCACCATCAAAATCAGCGCAAAGATCAGACTCACAAGCAACGGAACAAGCAAGCAGAGCATCGCACTGACGTATTTTGCAAGCAGTATCGTCCCCCTACGGACGGGATGCGTCAAAATCAAACGTAAGGTGCCAGCTTCAATCTCTCCTACAAGAGCATCGTAGGCAAATATGAGTGCAAGTAGACTGAGAACGATCTCAAAAATAAATACAATATCGATCGCAGAGAAGATGTTGAGGAACGAGTTATGTAACCCATGCATCTCAGCGTCCCATAGCGAAGGCACAAATTCATGAGATACCAAGATTTCGTTCCCGATCCGTTTATCTAAGCCTGCATTGAAGATGCTCATAGGATTGGGGGGCCTGTCAACTTGCAGTTTTCTTATCCCCAATGAATAGGTTTTTGTATCGTGTACTTCTTGATGATGTGTTTTAACGGAGGTGTCGTAACTCGCTAACCGCTGATCGTAGTCATTGATGAGCACAAAAGTAGCAGCAACCACTAGCGTCAACATAATAAAGACAGCTGCTACGAAACGGAAAGTCATCAGGTTGTCGAGGAGTTCACGCCGAATGAGTGGGATTAACATTAATTCTTTCTCATCTGTTTTCTATATGGCATTGGGTACATCGTCCCTCTAAAGGTATGTTTCTCTCTAATTCTGCCACGGAGGTCGAACTTTGATAACAAGTTTAAGCGATGTTAGGGGGCGTGTCAAGAAAAATTAATTGGATGAGAGAAGTGAAACGGTTTTGCTTTCTGACAGCAAATTTTCCGGGCAACGTCAGTAAACAGATAGATTTGATTTGCGTTTCGGATTTAAATAGTGTATACTATTCAACATATCCCGCGCTTGCATTTGTGGTGTTCTGAAGTGTTGTTCTCCGTTTATGAGAAACAGCACAAAAAAATCCCGTAGATTAAACCGAAGCGGAGAAAAATCTTATGCCATATGTCAAGATTCCAAAGGAATGGGAAATCCCCGAAGATCCGGTAACGTCTGAGGTAGACTATATCAATCGCAGGAAATTCATCAAAGATTTAGGCTTGGCGAGTGCAAGTATGTTACTTTTTTCCGGATCAAGTGCTTGTGCAGCTGAAAAGGGAGTTGAGAAACAGTTGGCTCCCTTCCGTGCCCAAGGCCTTGCTGCTGAAAAGAACTCTGCCTTTGCTGTAAATAGGAAAATGACTGACGAAATAGTTGCTGCTACCTACAATAATTACTATGAGTTTACTATGTCTAAGCGGACTGTTTGGAAAAAAGTAGAAAAATTCAGAACACGTCCGTGGGAGGTCGAGATATCAGGGCTCGTCGAAAAACCGATGACTTTGGACGTAGATGACTTAATCAGACAGATGCCACTCGAAGAACGTGTCTATCGGTTCCGTTGTGTTGAGGCATGGGCAATGGTGGTACCTTGGATCGGCTTCCCGATGAAAGCACTGCTGGAAAAAGTTCAGCCGAAAGCCGAAGCTAAATATGTCCGAATGTTCACTTTTTTGGACCCCGATGTCGCTCTTGAGCAAAACAACACGCGTTTACCGTGGCCCTATTTTGAAGGCCTCACACTCGCTGAGTCAATGAACGACCTGACACTGCTCACTGTCGGTATTTATGGGCATATTTTACCACCACAGCACGGTGCTCCCATACGGCTTATTGTGCCTTGGAAGTACGGGTTCAAAAGCATAAAGTCCATCGTCAGCATCGAATTGACGGATCAGAAACCACGCACTTTTTGGAATACACTTATGCCGAGAGCATATAGCTTTGAAGCAAATGTCAACCCTAACGTACCACATCCGAACTGGTCGCAAGCTAGCGAGAGAATGATTGGGACTGGAGAAAGGTTCCCGACGATGATTTACAACGGCTATGGGAGCTCTGTCGCGCACCTCTATCCCTAACCTATTTACACGTTCGCGCGGGTTTGAGATGGAATAAATAGAAAACAAGAACCAACTGAATTATTACTGCGCCAATCCTCATAATTCTACTACTCTTTGTGTAGCTATGAAAAGCGCCCCTGTGGCTGGTTCAGTTAATAGCAGCCTTGGCGTTGCAAAGTATGAAATATCTTATTTGTTTTCTTTTACTGATGCCGATAGTTTCAGCATCAGCAGCTTGGAAATCAGCAGAGAGTCCACATTTTCGGGTCTATTATCGAGAGGGCACAGTGGACCCAACGTCAATCCTTCAGATTGCGGAGGATTTCTATGCTGAGATGTCACAGTTGACAAGTCGGATGCAGGCCGGACTGATTGACATCTGGGTCTGTAATACGCATCAAGAGTTTCAAGCTTCTGTTCATGCACCTATTCACGATTGGGCTGTCGGGTGCGCCTTTCCACTCAGCCGGCGAATCGTTATTCAGAATCCAAAGCATATAGCTCTTGCCCAACTACAACTAGTACAAGTCCTCCGCCACGAAATTGCACACGTTTTCTTTGGACAGTGCACCCGCAAGACTGTTAGAGAGATACCTTTGTGGTTTGTGGAGGGAGTCGCCATCTATTTCGCTGATGAATGGGTACCCAATCGGCACGGAACCCTCCTCAAACATATTTTCTCGAAATCCGTACGCCCCCTGCAAGAGCTCGCTCGCAGCTTTCCACGTTCACAAACCGGGGCAGATTTGGCCTACGCTGAAAGCCAAGACGCAGTCCGCTGGTTAGTCGAAGTCAAGGGCAAAAATGTCCTATTCGAGATTATTGGAAAACTGCAGGCAGGCAGTAATTTCAATACCGCTTTTAAAGAAAGCGTTGGATGGGACTTGAATACATATGATAGTCTTTGGCGCAAATCACTAACCGAGCGTTACCGATGGGCCTCCCTCTTTTCTAACGCATATTTCATGTGGGGTGGACTTGGTGGGCTTGCACTCCTCAGCTACCTTGTCTGTTGGAATCGCAGACGGCGGCACCTCAGCAAACTTGCACAACAAGAAGACACTGTGGATACCTTCTTCAAAACCTAAAAAAACCGATGTACACTTCTCTGATTTACGTTATCATCTGTCTGATCTGCGTTGTTTCAATGGTGATCGCTCAACCCAAATCGCTCTTGCAATACCCTAACCAATTGACTCGCGATGGACACGTCGTTGTGCTCCCCGGCCACGGCACCGTCTATATTGTCTCTGACCTGCATGCGCACTGGGACGATTTTAACCGATGGCTGCAGCTCACAAATCTCATTGAACGGATTCAAGCGGGCGAAGATGTTTATGGTTTAATACTCGGGGATGCGATTGATTATAAACCAAGTGAGCCCAGGCACTCCCCTTACGGGGATATACTTATTGTTGACCGAGTGATGGAACTCCACAAGCGACTTGGCGATAAAGGTAAGAGGCTTATCTACGTCCGGGGCAATCACGAATTCGCCGCAGCAGAGGCTTATGCAATGCTCAAAAGGATGGGAATGACAGCAGAAAATCGGTCCCACTTTATTCGCTTGCTCTATGAGAGCCCGTCTGGCGCTTACTATGAACAGTTCAACTTCATTGAAAGAATGACCGATCTGCATTATGAATTCCTGATGAATTTACCCACGGTCGTTGTTGCGAAAAATGGATTCGTCGGTGTTCATGCCGGACCGGCGCGTTTTGTCACAAGCTTTGACGATCTCGTTGAGCCTGATTCCAAGACCTTAGAGGAACTCCTTTGGCCCCGGCCGGAAATCGCATATACAGGCGGATACACTCTAAGACATATTGAAAAATTTCTTAAAGTTCTCCAGGGCAACCTGCTCATCGTTGGGCACACGCCGATCAGTTATTTTCCAAAAAAAAACGTCAGAGATGGTATAGCGACATTCGGAGAAAACCAGATTATTTTCTCGACTGGCTATAGCGGTCCACCGGGAATCCAAGCATATATAGAAATTGACTTGGCAGATACCTATCCTTCCGTACACGCGCTGAAGTTGGGCGCGAATATCCATCATCTTTACAATGATAGCGGAAAACTAGAGAAGCATTAGCGGTATGCTTTTATAGGAAAGCTGCACATTATGCGACCACTCATTTACATCATGACTCCTGTGCTGATCCTCGCTGTTCTCTTCGCTTCTCGTTATGTAACGTGGGACGCAATAAAGGGCGAAAATCCGCATGCACAAGCATATGTTCAAAAAGGGACTCTCTCGCTGAGGACATGGAATATTCGGAAGTCAATAGCAGCATTCACGAAAGCAATTGAGATTGAACCGCGGTATGCTGAAGCCTACGTCAAGCGTGGACTTGCCTATTACCGTGCCGGAGCTTACAAAGCAGCGATAACAGATTATACTCGAACCTTAGCACTCAAGCGGTATGAGGCAGATGCTTACGCCAGTCGTGGCGATACGTATCGCGCGTTGGATAACGCGCAAAGTGCGATCGCAGATTATAACGCTTCACTAAAAAAAAGGTGGAGTGCAAGGGTCATGCGGAAACGGGCAGAAACCTATTGGCAATACGGGGCTGTTCAGGATGCACTGACAGACTATGACGCTGTGATTAAGCGACAGCCGAGCGCGGTGGCTTATTATGCTCGTGGGAATGTCTATCACCAGCTTTTTACGCAAGGTGACAAAGAGCGTTTGAAACTTGCTTTGATGGATCTAGATCAGGCTATTGCACTCGACCCACGCTTCGCTCATGCCTATATGAGTCGCGGACTGATTTACGAATACTTAGGAGAACAGACATCAGCAACCGCTGACTATACACACGTCTTAGAACTCCTGACCGAAGCAATCAGGGCCTGGCAAGATAATGGTAGTGTCCTCATACAAGCCCGCTATTGGCGTGCCTTGGTTTATCGGAAGCTGGGTTGGATTGATAAGGCGCGCAAAGAAGTTCATGAGGCAAACATGCGCGTTTTCAGTTTTTTTGTTGAAAAAGTGCAAAAAATGTGATATATTATATTAATACTTAAAAACGTTTTGCTCAATTTTTTTTTTTTCTGTATTGCCTGCACATGATGGCTCATAATTACTCACGTGTTTATTGTTGAATTTTTAATCGGAGGCTATTAGGATTAATATGACCGGAGATGCATTGGGTTTGATTGAAACCAGAGGTTTGATTGGAAGTGTTGAAGCTGCAGATACGATGGTGAAAGCCGCAAATGTTCAACTCGTCGGCTATCAGCAAGTTGGTGGTGGCTACGTAACAGTTATGGTTCGGGGCGATGTTGGAGCAGTAAAAGCTGCAACAGATGCTGGTGCCGAGGCGGCTGCGCGAGTCGGTGAAGTTGTTTCTGTCCACGTGATTCCACGACCACACGCAGATGTTGAAACTCTTTTACGGGAAGCGTAACGTGTGGGTTAGGTCAATTGATTGGACGCTATTTCTAACTTTCGGAGTGTCTTAAAAAGGCAAGTGAGAGATGTCAGAACAAGCCCTTGTTGAGTTGATTACCCGTCGTGTTGTCAATAGACTCACGACAAACCAAGCGTGTAGCGGTTGTGCTTTGCGAACCTGTGCGGCAGGAAGCCGCGCGTGTGACGTTGTCGCGCAACAGCAGCAGATTCCTGTTGGCGTTTCTGCACGGCATGCGCATGTAACACAAGAGCACCTTGAAATTCTCTATGGGGTTGGCCACCAACTCACTGTCTATGCTCCTCTCTATCAACCCGGCGCGTTCGCTGCAAATGAAACTGTAACCATCGTTGGGAAACGGATGCGCGCTATTGAAGCCGTTCGGATTCTCGGTCCTGTACGAGACTACTCTCAAGTCGAAGTCGCGCAAACGGAAGCTATTCGACTCGGATTAAAACCACCTATCCGAGATTCCGGGGACCTCAAGGGTGCAGAACCTATTACGTTTGTCGGGCCCGCCGGAAGTATTTATTTGGAAGAAGGTGCAATCTGTGCAACACGACACATTCATATGACTCCTAAAGATGCTGAGGCTCTTCGTATCCACGAGGAAGACCTGCTAAAGGTAAGGTTTCCTGGGGAGCGCGCTTTAACGTTTGAAAACGTGCGCCCGAAGATTTCTGAGGGGTATGTGCTCCAAATGCACTTAGATACCGATGACTCCAACGCCGCTGGCCTGAAAGGCGGCGAACCCGTTGAAATCGTGCACGATTCACGATAAAACTTTGCAGGTTTCTTGCAATTTCAAACCGACATGAATCAAGAACTGATTGAACAGATTAGGAAAGCTGTGGAGAAGGTGCTGCGAGAGCAAACGTCCGCTACTACAGGTGTTGAAAACGAAAAACGACTACTCGCTATCTTCGGGGCCACACAACTTGAATTGGATGAGCCACTTCAGCAGCTTCGAATCTGTGAACAAAACGGATGGAAAGTTACAATAATTTTGTCTGAACTTGCAACTAAAGTTTTGAATCTTGAACCAATTTATGATGCATTTGGTAGAGATAATATTTTAGCGGAGCATGTTTTAAACGACATACCGGCTCTTGTGGCAGCATATCAACACATAGTAATTCCCGCTTTTTCGCATCCGATGGTCGCGAAGCTTGCCTTAAGACTGGTGGACACGCCGTGTAGTTACCTGATTTTTGAGGCTCTCTCTAAAGGGAAAAGGGTTATAGCTGCCTCAGACACATTGGATCAAAGTGAGACATCTACAAAAATTGGCGCTATTGAGCTCCAATATGTAAACGTTTTGTCCGAAATAGGCGTTCAATTGGTACCGATACTGAAAATTGCTGGGTCAGTCACGGCGGAAACAGGCAGTTTATCTGTCACTACAAGCGAGGCATTAATTAGCGCATCGACGATTGCAAATTTGGCTGCAAATGTACACGAGTTGGTTTACGCAAACTCTGCGATTATTACGCCCCTGGCTCGTGAATATGCCAAAAAAAGAGGGATCAAGCTGATGTCCAAGGATTAAGGTGGAGGGGCGTGTGTTCTGAAGTACGGGGGTTTGACACCAAAAACTGATTATTCCTTGACAATTCTTGAAGAAAACTGTATGATGTTGTTAACACTTTATGATACTATTGCAATAGGTATAAGAAGCTATTAGTAGTACCAAATCGAGGAGATAAAGATAGATAGGAGGATTTTCATGAAACCCCGGATTTCCATTTTTAGCGCAGTATGCGTGATTAGTTGCTTTCTAACTTTTGGATTGCTGAGTCCCATCACTGCAGATTACGATTATTACGCAGACCGGCTCAGTCGTGAGCATCGAGTGGCAAATGAGGTTGACGAATGGATAGAACGTGGGAATGCCACTATTACCACAAGTCCACGGTTTGAAGATGGTGTAAGACTCACGGCTTGGGCAAGTGCTGCTCAGAACGCTGATGAATATGAATTTGCGATTGCAAGTGCTGTGTATCTCTTTGAAATTCCAGTGGGTGCACAGTATATTGAGATTCTAGTGAGATACCGAGGGGAGCCACATCGCTTAGAGATTGAAGATTATGAAGAACCTATTGCGGGGCGTGCTTGGATTCGTAACACCAAGCGCGAAGCAACAAGGCGCGGTTATTACGACGAAAATGCCAGCGAAACCCGTTATGGCGACACTTTCATGCTTCGGGCGAAAAACCGGTCTGAACGTATTAAGATTCCCTCCGTGGGGCATGTAAAGGAGGGTTGGATGGAACTCCATATTGTTGCTGAAGGTGGTGAGCAGATCGATGTAGAACATATTGAGGTTTCCACCTATCGTAGACAGCCGAAGGTTAGAGTTATTCAACGATACACGCCGACCTATCGTTGGCGTCCGTGGCACCGCTACACTTATCTCTACTTTTATGATGGGCCGGTCTACTACGCAACAGACTACGACTACTACCTCCGATGGAGCTACCCCATCTACGATCACCACTACCTCTCTATCCGTTCATATTATGGTGGGTACCTTGGCCGCTACCGCGGTTATCATCCGGCTGCGTATTACCGCCGCTATTCGCCATATTCTGGATATTACTCCGGTTCCTACTACCATGGGACACCGAAGGTTTATCAGCGGCGAACCCGGCTGAATAAGTGGAGCTCACAGCATGAAACAACGCGTCGGCAGTATAGCCGCGGTCGGTTGGCAGCAAATAGCCTGCGAGTGGACAGAGCTGCAGTACGCAGAAGCGTGAGGACGACCCTCGAAAACCACCGCAGACAAACACCAGCGTCAGCAGATCGGGTTTCACGTCACTCAATTATCGCTCAGAAACAGCGAGCCCTTGCATCCACTTCAACACTTCGCCAAAGGAATGTCAAACAGCGCGTCTATGCTTCTGGAAGGAAGGTCGGTAAACAGAGACGTTATCCTGTTGGCACAACGAGCTACAGTAGGTCCGCACAAACACAGCGGACGGTGCCGCTGTATAGACGTTCGCCTACTACATCTTCGCGGCGATCTGTCTTTTCAAGTAAAAGTAGCAACGCGGTTTCAAAGTATAGAAGCACGACTTCAAGCTCAAGGACTTCACGTTCAAATACGAGCGTCAGTCGTTCACGGGTGTCCCGTGAACCAACGAGCGTTAGTCGACCCAGTACAACGAGCTCGTCAAGGTCACGTACGAGCGTTAGTCGATCGACTTCTACAAAAAGGCGGACCCGTCCGACGACATCAAACTCTAGTTCATCGAGTACGCGTTCAAGTAGTAATGATGATGATGATGAGAATCGGAGCCAAAGTCGAAGCAGTAGCCGGAGCCGGACGACGGAACGGACAAAACGGCGGCGTTAAGATGTTCATAGGAGTAGGGTAGGCTTCGCGTAATCATTTGGGAACGTGGAGCCTACATATCAGATGCAATTGTTGAGAGTTTTATTGGTTATTTTACTGCTTTTTTTTAGTATCTCTGCCGGTTTTGCACAAGACACTGAAAATAAAACTGAACCTGAGCAGAGGGTACCCGAGGCGGATGCCGGAGGTAAACTGGTGTCACCGATTGGGGCGATGATCCGTTCTGCTATTTTCCCGGGATGGGGGCAATTTTATAGCCGTGGTTACCTCCGGAGCAGCTTGACTGTTTTGGGAGTAGGCGGTTCTGCTATCGGTGCCTTATTGGCACAAAGATCTTTTAATAACCGTTACAATGCTTACGCCACTTATGCCAGTACAAATCCTCATGATGAAGCCGGGGTATTTGAAAGATACGACTACGCAAATCAACGTTACAAGCTCAGAACGTTTTTTATGTACACTGGTATCGGTATTTGGGTTTATAGTCTCATTGACTCCTATGTAAGTTCAAACTTCTACAACGCTGAAACCCTGGTTCAGTCTATCCAAAAAGACGCACAAGACATGGAGAAAGTGGGAATTGAGATCGGTGCCACCCCTTTCCAGCTTTATTTTGGCGTTGTTAGAACTTTTTAGATTTAAAAAGGGAGAACACTCAACTATGTTTAGGGGTTTTATAAAAATCGGGGGCATTCTCGTTTTACTTGTAGCTTTTATCGGGTGCGGGGATGCCGAAAAAGTCGGTCAGGTTCCACCTGAAGAACTCCTTCAAATTAATAAAGTTTTAGAACGTTGGCGTGAAGGTTATGAGACGGAAGATGTCAATACCTACATCGGTGCTTTCTGGGAGGAGGGTTTCCTTTATGTTTCCGATATGGGGACAGATGGGGACAAAACAGACGATCTGGAATTTGACGACATCCGACAAGAACGTGATGCTGCGACTCGTGTCTTTGATCAGTTTCAGGATATTGAGATAGAACTTTCCGCGCCACCAGAGATTTCTATGAACGAAGACGGAGATCAAGCAGAGGTCCGAAACCACTATAGAATCCAAGGATTTGTAGCAGACGGTCAGTCGCTTGAAGGTGGATATACGGGATGGTTTGCCGAAGGGGATAACCTCTTTATTTTTGAAAAAAGAAATGATGAATGGCGTATTACCGAATGGCATGACGAAGCCTACAACGACGAAGAAATTCGTCAAGCTAATAACCTATAGATGGAAGAGTAAGGAGAGTTAATTTCTAGTCCATGTGCAGGACGGAAATTCTGTATATTCATGTCGCAGCAGGAGGCACACCTACGTGACTATTTTCAACTCATCCGAAAACATGCTTTTACATTTTGCCTGAGTATTTTGCTGGTATTAGGAACCGCCTTAGTTATCTCACTCCGTTTACCTAAAACCTATGCTGCTTCCACTTTAATGTTGCTCGTCCAACCTAGCGCGACCCCTTCTCTTCCGTCAGTGAATCTTTTTCAGAACGTCCTCTCTGGAGGCGTTGATCGCAGGGAAATGGAGACAATCAGTACTCGATTTTCCACAGAGTCGATGCTAAAGACTGCCATCGAAAATCTTGAGGATGCCGGAAATGCGGACGCGGTTGCTCTTTTTCCGCCTATTGGTAAACTCAAACGACTGCTGAAGGCCCAGCTAAATCCTGATTCTGACTATATCAATCTCTCAATTGCCTTGACCGAGTCAGAAGGAGGAGAGCGCAATGCAGCTCTTCTTGTTAATCAACTCGCTCAGGATATGAAAACGTTGCGGCGCGGAGACGAAGAGACAAAGCTCAGGAAACGGATGGAATTTCTCACTGACAAGCAACGGGAAATCCAATCTGAAATCCAGAGAGATCTTGATGCTCTTCTCCAATTCGTGCGTCAAAATGGTGCCCCAGAGACTTGGGGACCGACACTCACCAATCTCCTTGAACGTTATGCTAACGTCCGGGAAAATATTGAGACAAACCAGCAGCAGGCCTATGCAGCGCGTGCCCATATTACTTATCTGCAGGAACAACTCAGACTTTTGCCGGAGCAGACACAACTATCCGAAACGACTGCTTACGACCCTGTCTGGCTTTTTCAAAAAGAAAAGCTGTTCGATCTTGAGGCACAACGTGTTGCTGATAAAGAAAGAGTAGGCAAAACAGCATCGGAGTTGAAGGGGCTTGACGCGCAAATTGCAGATATTCAAAAGAAAAACACGCAAATCTCACCTACGACGACTAGCATCACCGCCGGTCCTTCTGCACACCACACCTATATAAAGAACCAGTTAACAACCTTCATTCCCACTCTTTCGAGTCATGAAAATTCTGTGGTGCGTCTCAAGCAGGAGCTTGGCACTTTAGAAGCTGAACTGGCGCGGTTTCTGGAACAAATCCCTGAAAATCAGATTATTCTGACACAGATGGGGGCCAAAATTCAGAAGACTAATATGCTTGCTGAAGAAATCGCCAAACGTTCGCTCGAAGCTGAAATATTATATGCTGAATCCAAATTAACAGCTGCTCGCAATCAGGTGGGCGGTATTGAAATCATAGATCGCGCTGTACCGAGGAAGGTACCCGTTAGTCCCCAACTCAGATTTGTCCTTGTTATTGCGGGGATCACTGGTACGGTTCTTGGGATTACTGTTATCTTGTTTAGTGAATATTTTAGCAAGGCCGCTGAGGGTTCAAGAAACTAGCCTAAATTATATTTGAAAAAAAAAGACTTTTTTTTTCAAATATGGTATAATATATAGTATATCTAACGGGCAGTGATTATTAAGCCTCCGATATAGCAAATATTTCGTGAGTCTATGTCGAGGCTTTTAGATAGTCTTAAAGTGTGTTTTAAGATAAATTAGTTCTATTATCGGTTCGCGGTTATCTTCAGGCAACAGCAGCAGGTGAAATCGTCTAGGATGTGTGACTGGTGTTCCTCGAACGAAGAGGCTTCGCTAGTGCAATTTTTAATTCTGTTGGTATGCCTTCCCGATATTGACTTTCTTGTCTTAAGGCTAGTAAAAAATGAATGACACTGATGCATTTAAAAGTTGAAAGTATATTACATTTTCGGTATGATATGCAAAAATCACCTTAATGAATATAATTTTCTATTAAAAAACTTGACAAAAATTCAACTCAGTGCTATTTTAAAACCCAAGAACAGTTTTGTAGGTGTTCTATCGCGCGCGTTTATCAAGCGCGTTTATCAAGAATTTTCACAGGACTGACCCTTAATTTGTTGGAAGGAGACTCGCTTTTTATGCTTGTTCGTGCAATATCTCTAATGTTGGGGTATCCATGGGCAGTAACTACGAAAGCTGAAATTGAAATACCGTCCATCTTAACTAACGACATTTTTCACCTTTTCGTTTACTAGCAAAGCAGTTTTCATCCATTTTTAAGGTTTTTTGTTCGGAGAGCGGGGTAGATATAGCGTGAAAAGCATGCCTTACTTACATCGCTGTTCCGTTACCCAAATATCTGATACATCATCTCCTAAGGAGGAAACATAAAATAATGAATAGGCTAAAACAATCGATTGATGTTTTACTTGTAGTGACCTGTATCCTGAGCGCTTTTGTGCTTTACGGCTGTGGTGCACAGAGCCTCGGTCCACAAGAACCCCTATTACCAACGATTGAGGGGAATTCTAAATTCTCAGCACGGTTTCAGTTAGAAGAAGAACCTCAATTCTTCTATGATCTATTTGGTAAAGAGCTACTTGAAGGTAACGAGGTCTATAACTATCGCGAGCAAAAAGAGTTTGACCAGAACGGTGAATTGTTTGTCGGTTGGACGGGGCAGCTTGATAGTGAAAGATTCTCGGCGCAGCTGGACAGAACCGTTTTAACTGAAGACAGCTTCCGCGGTAGATATACCGAGTTTGCTATCGGTGATAGCATGCGTTTCAAGCCGTCTACGTTGTTCCCAAACCGTTATATCCTTTACAAAACCGAGTTTGACGGGCTTCGTTGGGATATCTCTTTTGCACAGGAACGTCATCTGTTTACACTCATCAACTCTCGTATTTCGAACCCCGTCCAGTTAACAGATGCGGCTGCGAACCTCGCTCCCACCCTCGGGCGGCGAAACGGTTTAAACGAAGATGCCGGGGTACGCCATATCGAAAACGCACGTCTCATGGGTTTCCGTGCACAAGGGCTCTTAGGCGACATTTTCCGCGTCGGGTTCACTTATGTTAATCTTCATAAAGAACACCCAGAACGTGTTGAAAACCCAATGATGGGTACCGTGGCGAATACGCCCCCGGAAAGTATTTCTGTTGTTTTTCGAGATGATTCACCTGAAGACAATCATAGTCTCGTTACGCAATTCTCCGGTTATGATGAAGCCAAACACGGTGATAGGCTCCAAGGCGGTGTTGGGGCAGCTTTCAATAAGATGACAGTTACTGTGGTTACACAAGAATTGGAAGATCTAACAGCGGAAGAGATTGAAGCAGGTGCTAGTCCGAAAACACAGCCATCGCAAACCGAAACGATTGAAGTTTTTTCCAGCGATATCACGCCTGTTGATGTAGGAGGGCTTCCTTCTGATGTGCGTATGTCTGGAGACTGGGCAATTGTAGACGGCTTCGATAAGATGAAGTATGACTTGGTTTTTGAAGAACACCAGATTGATCCTCGCACCGTCCAATCCGTGGTTTTCGATATGATGGTAGCAGGGGATTACAATATCGCCGTTATTGGCTTCAGTGATGCAAACAGAGCTGCTGAAGGGGCTGACCCGCTCGCCGAGGAATGGATTAAAACCGAAGACGGTCATATCCAAATGCCATATCGTGATGTTATTCAAGCCCCGGGCAACTATGGACAATCTTCTGAGTATACCAGCGACCGGGCAAATCTTCACGATAATCCAGATGCTTGGACAGGCGAAGGCAGACCGCGTAAAATTAGTTACCGCTACGGTGCAGCACGCGCAGCAGTCCTCTACGGGCTCGACCTTGAAGGAACTATCGGTAACGTTTTCCTGCGGGCACATTACTCCATTAACGGGAAATACAAACAGTATCCGACAATCCCCAAAGAGCAGATGGGCTTTAGCAGACTCAAACCTACTATCGTCGGCGAAGATGGAGAAGAAGAAACCGGTATCTCTATAGATCCAGCAACAGGCTTACCGTTAGACCGAAACGGGATACCTACCTATTCTGAAACTGAAGGGGAACGTTTTGAAGCTAGGTTGGGTGGCGACGGAACCGATGAAAGTGGCGACGGCGAACTAGGTAGAGAAACCGCATGGTTCATTCACCTCAGATCTCGCTTTGGAAAGCTGTACCTTGAAGGTGTCTACTATCATATTGATCCGGGGTACACCACAACTTACCTCAACTTTGGTGCTAATACCGGTAGGGATCAAACCTACACCCTCGAAAGGACCCCCGAATCTCAAGCTGAAAGGGACCCGTGGGACGAAACCAATTACGCCCTCATTGAGGATGACGATGATGATGATGACTGGCCGGATGATATCGACTTCGATGGAGTCCTGCCACGTGCTGATGACAGAGACCAGAACGGAGTCCTTGATTTCCAAGAAGACTTCCTCATCTTTGATGCCGACCCGCCGGTCTTTACTGATCTCATTGACCTCAATAACAACGGGACTATCGACTCACTTGAGGATGACTTCGAACCACAATATGAGTACGGAGTAGACAGGGAAGGATACCACGTCTTCGCTGAATATGACCTGCTTGATAACCTTTCGCTCAAAGTCGGATGGCTCAACGAAAGCCAAGTTTCAAGCCGCCGACAGAATGATTCTAGGTATCTACATGTTACCTATCAACGGGACATTCCAGACTTTGGAACGGTCCTCTTCCAAAACCGATTCGTGCGGGTTCGCGACGATATTCCGGACTACACGATTACACTGCGCGTTGGCGAATTGGAGCCCGTCCAGATTTCTGACGAGCTTGACTTTTACAACGCTCGCGTGAATACCACAACGCTTCAGTTTCTTTATACTGCTGTCCCCAACCTCACATTAGAAGCAAAATTCCTTGTTGTTCTGCAAAAACAGTTCCAGCAGGATGAAGCTAGCGCCATTTTCTTAGATGTTGAAGGATCCGGGGCTGACGGTGATCCGCTGAATGCTGATCAGCGGGTTGACTTCATGGTACCTGTTGAGCAGGTTCGTGCCAGTGGCGAAAAGCGGGAATTCCCGTTCTATCCAGATCACGGGATTAATGCGCTTGACTCCGAGGATACGGGCTTAATCTACGACTCTGAAAACTGGAAAAAGCGTCGCTACCCAGAACGGGATATCCGCAATCAGCAGACGATTCTCAAAGCACGGTATGAGATTCCGCTTGGAGATCTTCCCTTCGTTGACAGAATCGGTGAAGATTTAACGCTGACACCCATGGTGAAATATATCTGGGATCGCGCGTTCGACCGCGGGGCAGAGGACATTGGCGACTCGCTTAACCCACGCCTCTTCGTTCCAACTGATGATGAGCCGGTCGAGTATCTACGCTTCAACCGTAGGAGCCGTGAAGATGTTCTCGGTGTCCGGCTTGACTATTTGTTCACACAGCGGATGAACATCCTTGGCGGTTTCCAATACCGCAAGTTCACCAACCGGGACAACAACTTCAAGCAATACTTGACTAACTTCCCGGAAGATGAAGATGCTCCAGTGCTTTTCCGTCCGGACCTGCGGACACGGATATTTGAAGTCCAAGCAATTAACCGTGGTGAATGGCTTGGCTTTAACATTGTTATCCTTGCAGGTTACCGGCGAACGACTATATTGCTCGACCACACGACAAGTAATACGACATTCGTGCGAGCGATGATGGGTTTCTAAATCGCAGTTGGATCGCTGGACACGGTTTCCATATGTTCAGCGATCTTTCGTTTTACAATATCATTTGGAGTATTATTCTCCACACTCGAATTAAACGCGTAACTTCTTAAGCGTTCAGGTGTTATTTAGGGAGATGATGTTGTGAAAGGGCGGAGCGTTTTAACATAGCGATGCCGCGACTTAAAAACTGCCTAGAAATAAATTGAGTTGTTGGAGAAGGTTCTATGCCTTAGCCATACAACCCATATATTATTAAATAAATTGTAGTAACTTGCCACCGTATGTGGCAAGTTACCCTTAAGTTGAAGGAGGATTAGAACGAATGACTCGTTTTAGTTTAGTGTTAATGTTAATCACATGTGTCGGCATGTCCGCTGGCACGGCCCTTGCACAAGACAGTGGTGGCACTGTCCGAGGCGAAATTGTTGATACAACTACAACAGAGAATCCAATTCAAGGTGTCGAAGTCAAAATTGTTTCCCAAGGACAAGAATTCACAGCAACTACTGATGCTAACGGCGAATACGAAAGTTCTGGTATTCCGGCGGGTCGCTATCTTATCAGTATCTATAAAGATGGATACGGCGAACGGCTTGGTAAACCCGTTACAGTTGTTAATGGCGGCGACCACTATGTTCGGCTTAAAATGACTAAAAAGGACAACATCGTCACTTTCTTCGCGAAGTTTGGATTTGTTTTTTATCCACTTGCCCTCTGCTCTATCACTGCATTAACCTTCATTATCGAAAGGCTTTTTACCTTTCTTCGGAGTCGCTCTCGGATCGGAACCGAACAGTTCATCGCTAACATTGCCGACTCGCTTCGAAAAGAGAACATTATGGAAGCCGTCTCGATTTGTGAAGAAGCTGGCGGTCCGCTTGCCAACGTACTTAAAGCAGGATTGCTCCGATACAGCCAGGCTCAGATTGAAGAACGTGATATTAGCAAAGAGGAAATTCAGGAAGCAATTGAGGAGGCAAGTCTCCTTGAAATTCCTGAGCTTGAAAGAAACCTGCCGGTCCTCGGTACCGTTGCAGTTGTTTCCCCGCTCTTTGGCTTGCTGGGAACTGTTACGGGTATGATTAGCGCTTTTACTACAATTGCGCTTGAAGGAACAGGTGATCCACAGCAGCTTGCAGGTGGTATCTCACAGGCACTTCTCACAACTGCTGCTGGTTTGACAGTTGCTATTCCTTGCCTGATTTTCTTCCAACTCTTTGATAGCTGGGTTAACAGACATATGGTTGAAATTTCTCAGGTTTCCACCGAGATCGTCAACCAGCTAATCGTTGGTGAAGCAGGAGATGCCTAGTCTCGAAACGGGCGGATAGATTCATGCCGTCCTCTCCTCACAGACTTTGTAGGGGCTAAGGTCAGCATACCTTACCCCTGATCTCATCAATGAGAAAGGAGACTTTGAAATGCAACAAAGTGGTGGCACTAAACTGAGCTTGCTTGCAGTCAAAATTAGAGAACGCAAGCCCCCAACACTCAGCATGGCACCCATGATTGATTGCGTGTTCCTGCTCTTGATCTTTTTCATGGTGTCAACAACCTTCGCGCCAATTCCGGGGCTTCGGGTGCAATTACCGCCACCAGGCAAACCCTCACCTGATAAACCGAAAGGGCTGACTGTGCGAATCGCAAACCCGGAACCGGGCCAGGACAGAGGGACGATGGTGCTGAACGACGTTCTTGTCCAAATTGATGAAATGTTCGATCACTTTATCAATACACCTGAAGAAACCAAAAACATGCTAATTATCCAATCGGAGCGCGATGTCCTTCATGAGCAGATCGTTAAGGTAATGGATATAGCGAAACAGGCAGGTATAGATAAAATTGGGTTCGCTATCGTCGCAAGAGAGTGACACTCTTCAAACGACATGATAGCATTTTACTCTCTATAGAAGGAGGATCCACATGGCTTTAAACATAGCTCGACGGAAGAGAACGGGTGATGATGAAGATATTCCGATGGCACCTATGATTGATTGTGTCTTCTTGTTACTCATTTTCTTCATGGTATCTGCTGTTATGCGGGTTCCACCGCCTTTTACCGTTACTTTACCAGATTCCGCTACGCAGCATGAATTTACACGCAAGAAGTACAACCTCTTCATTAATAGTGACGGGCGAATTTCCATTGATGATCAAGAAATGTTAACTCTGGAAGATATGGAGTTTTTCCTAGCTGCACATGAAAACCAGATTAGCACTTTGATTATCAGAGCGGACAAACGCGCAAAGCACGGCGACGTTATTGACGTGGTAGAACGAGCGAAACAACGTTCTAGTAAAACGGAGGGGCTCGAAATCGCTTTCGCGGTATCCGAAGAAGACTGAAGAGGATAATAGAATTAAAAAAAAGAAAAAGGCAGCACATGCTGCCTTTTTCTTTTGCAAGACAATACTAATTCTGGATAACACTTAAAGACTTATCCTGATCAGAAATTTTTAACGCACGCTGCTTGAAGTGTTCTTTACACTTTCCGTTTTCTTCGCGCTGCAGCTCTCCTTTTGAGCTGGACAGGTGCTGGTGGTGGCGGAGGTGGTGGGGTCACAACTTTCCAGAAGTGTGGTAGGAAAGTCTCCCAATTCGCTAGAATCTTTTGAGCGTGTGGGCTTCTAGTGTATGCGGCGTGATTTTGTATAAGCGCCATCAGATTCTTAATATCGGTTTCGTTCGTCACTTTTTCCAATTTTACCCAATCGGAATTAAATCTCTTCTCGAAGTGTTGTTCTTCATCAAGAACGTAGACAGTACCGCCTGTCATGCCCGCTCCAAAGTTTCTGCCTGTTTCACCAAGGATCACAACCACACCCGCTGTCATGTATTCACACCCGTGGTCTCCGACGCCTTCAACTACGGCAGTTGCTCCGCTATTTCGGACACAAAACCGTTCGCCAGCTCGCCCGGCTGCGTAAAGTGTGCCACCTGTAGCCCCGTATAAAACTGTATTACCGATGATTGTGTTTTCATACGTCCGGAATGGTGCTGTTGGTGCCGGCTTAATGATAAGTTCTCCCCCTGCAATACCTTTGCCTACATAATCATTGGCTTCGCCTGTCAACACGAATTGGATACCACTGATACAAAACGCGCCGAAACTTTGTCCAGCGCTTCCTTCAAAGTTACACTGAATTGTTCTATCAGGCAGCCCAGTCGCGCCGTAGCGCGTTGCGATTTCACCTGATAGCTTTGCCCCGACTGTTCGGTTTGTATTTCGGATCCGATAGAAGAGCTGAATTGATGTTTTCTGTGTGATTGCCTTTGCTGCGTCTTTGAGGATTGAATCATCGAGTGGTGTATCCTCCCGATCGTTCCGTTCTTGTAGATGATAACGTGGCTGTGTGCCTGTCGGGTCGGCAGGTGTTAGAATTTCGCTCAAATCCAATGTTGCTGCCTTCGGGTAATCTGTTAAATTGATGGGTTGGAGCAACTCTGGACGTCCAATAACATCGTTCAGGCAGCGGTGTCCAAGATTCGCGAGAATTCCGCGTACTTCGTTGGCGACCCCGATCATGAAATTAACAACCATTTCTGGGGTTCCTGGATATTTTGCGCGGAGTGCCGGATCTTGGGTGGCTATGCCGACCGGGCATGTATTTAAGTGACATTGGCGTGCCATAATGCATCCGGTTGCTACCATGGCTATCGTTCCGAAGCCGTATTCTTCCGCGCCTAACATCGCTGCGATAACGATATCTCGTCCTGAACGCATCCCGCCATCTGCTCGTAATGTGACGCGATCTCGTAATTCGTTTTCCACGAGTGCGCGCTGCGTCTCGGCAAGTCCGAGTTCCCAAGGGGTTCCTGCGTTCTTAATGGAACTCAGAGGCGATGCCCCGGTACCTCCTTCATGTCCGCTCACCTGAATAACATCTGCATAGCCTTTTGCGACTCCTGATGCAATCGTTCCGACCAGAAATTCGGACACTAATTTTACGGCAACTTTGGCGCGAGGGTTTGCCTGCTTCAGATCGTAGATGAGCTGTGCTAGATCCTCAATAGAATAGATATCGTGATGTGGCGGTGGCGAGATAAGCGGCACGCCTGGCACAGAGTGTCGAAGCGCGGCGATTTCAGCAGTCACCTTATGTCCCGGAATTTGCCCGCCCTCTCCCGGTTTTGACCCTTGTGCCATCTTGATTTCCAATTCCTCCGCCGAGGCGAGATATGTTGGTGTTACACCGAAACGTCCGGATGCCACCTGCTTGATGGCGCTGGAGGCAAGATCGCCGTTGGGTTGCCGTTTGAAGCGTGCACTACTTTCACCGCCTTCTCCACTTCCGGATTTCCCGCCCAGCCGATTCATAGCGATCGCTAACGTTTCATGTGTTTCTCGACTTAATGCCCCGAAAGACATACTGCCGGTTGTGAATCGACGAACAATATCCTCTGCGGGTTCCACTTCCTCAAGCGGGATTGGTTTACTAGGTTTAAACGCAAGTAAATCTCGTAGGCTCGATAGTTCTCCACTCTCAACGGCTGCAGCATACTTGTCATAGTCTTCCGGTCGCCCCTCCTTCACAAACTTGTGGAGTGCCTTAAACATGGTCGGATTGAACGCATGAAATTCCCCGTTTCTGCGGAAGCGGAAAAAGCCTGCTTCTTCTAATGAAGTATCATTGACATTTTCCGAAAATGCTTTCATATGAAAATGAAGTGTTTCGGCGGCGATTTCCGAAAAACCGATACCACTTAATCGTGAGGTTGTGCCTGTAAAACACTTATCGATGACTGTGGCATTAATGCCGAGTGCTTCAAATATCTGGGCCCCCCGGTAACTTGATACCGTCGAAATACCCATTTTCGCCATAATTTTCAGAATGCCTTTTTCGACTGTTGCCTTGTAGGTTTCGATCGCTTTTTCTGTCGTCATCTCTTTAAATTCACCGTTCTCGGCAAGTTGTGCAATTGTTGAGAGTGCGAGATAAGGGTTGATTACAGCTGCACCATAACCCAGAAGAACTGCAAAGTGGTGTTCCTCTCTTGCATCTCCTGTTTCAGCGATAAGGCTTACCTGCATCCGTTTCCGTTCACGGATCAGATGATGATGAACAGCACCGACCGCTAGTGCCATAGGAATCGGTGCAAAATCGCGGCTGACTTCCTTGTCGCTTAATACGAGGAGTGTTTTTCCTGCATCAACTGCCTCACAGGCACGTTCACATAGCGTTTCCAAGGCATTTTCCAAGCCTTGTTTACCGGCATCTATTGGAAAACATGCAGAAAGTGTTGCTATCTCAAACTCGGGTATATCAAGTTCCCGCAGGGCTTGTAGATCCGTGTTCGTTAAAATTGGCGAGGGGAGTCGAATCAGTCGAGCGTGTGCTGGCGTTTCTGTTAGCAAACTATGCTGGCGTCCAAGGTGGGTAGTCAGAGACATTACCAAACGTTCTCGAATCGAGTCAATCGGTGGGTTTGTAACTTGCGCGAAACGTTGTTTGAAGTAACTGTAGAGCGAACGCGGGTTACGAGAAATTACAGCGGGAGGGGTGTCATCACCCATTGAACCGACAGCTTCTTTTGCCTCTGTTATCATCGGTTTAATAAAACGTTCTACATCCTCAGTTGTATATCCAAAGGCTTTCTGATATATCGGGAGTGTCTCAGGAGTGAGTTTTGCCGTGTTGGGTGTCTTGATAGTGTCGGTGGACAGCAGCACGGTTCCTTTCTGCACCCACTTTGCATAAGGCTTCTGATTGGCAATAGTGTGCTTAATCTCTGCGTTCTTTAGCAATTCGCTGTTCGCTGTATCCACTGCGATCATTTGTCCTGGTCCCAAACGTCCCTTCTCAACAATGCAACTTTCATCAAGTTCAATAAGACCGACTTCGGATCCCATAATAACAGTCCCGTCTTCCGTGACTTTATAGCGTGCGGGGCGTAGGCCGTTTCTGTCAAGACTGGCGCCGACAATAACGCCGTCGGTAAAGGCGACTGCTGCTGGGCCGTCCCACGGTTCGCTGACGCATGACAGGTACTCATAACACGATTTCAGAGCGTCGGGCATATCGGGAATCTGTTCGTAAGCTTCCGGCATTAGGCACATCATCGCGTGCAAAATGCTACGGTCAGAGTGTGCTAATAACTCCAACACGTTATCCAAGCTCATTGAGTCGCTGCCTCGTTTGTTGATAATAGGGACAAGTTTTTGGATATGTTTATTCCAGACTGGTGATTGTAAGTCGGCTTCGCGGGCCACCATCCAATTTCGATTACCCATCAAGGTGTTGATTTCACCGTTGTGTGCCAGCATATGGAAAGGTTGCGCGAGCATCCATGTGGAAGAGGTGTTTGTACTGTAGCGTTGGTGAAAAACAGCGAGTGCTGCTTCAAAATCTGAATCTTTCAAATCCAGATAGAATTGCGCGAGCTGGGGTGCTACTAGTAAGCCTTTATAGACAACCGTCCGATGTGAAAAAGAGGCGATATGGAATTCGTTATCGAGTGCAGCTGCCGCGATACGGTGCTCAAGCTCCTTACATATCAAATATAGGTGTCGTTCAAAGGTATCGTCGGTGATGTGCTCTGGCCGCCCGATGAGTACTTGTTGAATTTCTGGTACTGTTTCTAGCGCCTTGGTCCCAAGGGCGGTCGTGTTGATCGGAACCGAACGCCATCCGAGCAGTGGGGTACCGTATTCTTGTAATATCTTTTCCACGAGTACCCTGCTTTGTTGTGCGTTGGGGGCGTGCGCTGGTAAGAAAAGCATCCCCACTCCCAAGTCGGTTATCTTGTCTAGGCGAACGCCGAGTTTCTGTAGCTCTTTTTGAAATAACCTCTGTGGAATCTGTGTTAGGATACCTGCACCATCACCTGTCTTTGCATCAGCTGCCACTGCTCCCCGGTGTGTTAAGTTTGTGACCGCCTGGGTCGCCATTTCAATGATCTTGTGACTTCGACTTCCGAAACGGTTCGTTACAAACCCGACACCACACGCATCCTTTTCATTTAAATTTTTATACATCTGTAGACTGACTCTCCATACATTCTTCTACATTCTTTTTTTTTCGCATCATAGAGCGAGCGTTCTACGTATCTCGCCATCTTCTATTTTTTAGTGTGGTTCATATACCTTAGCCTTGTCCTGTTTTGTCAAGGGGATAAACAACTAAAGATTGGATATAATCTTTTGTACGGTTTTAGACAGACGCTGGCTATCGTATCCTGCCGGAGATAACGTGTCCTAAGGCAAGAGAGAACCACTGGAATCACATGGGTGATTCGCAACCGGCTTGGCGGGCTTATATGACTCGGTTTTAATTTTTTTAGCCAAAATCAGCTATTAACACTAATATTATACCTTAATTTGCCTCGAAAGTCAAGTAATTTCCTTATATTCTGATAACCACAAGGGGTCCACGTTCTGTAGGAGGCATTGTTTCCGAATGCCCACTTCTTTTTTTCCGCTGGTATTTGGGGGATCAAATTGGTTTACCTACCGGTTCTCTCGCTTCGTAGTGTTCGCCGGTGCAGTTCTTTGTATAGGGAACATAATGACCCAATCGTTCTAAATCTATAGCATTATCTTAAAATATAATCAAGTTAAAAATATCTGGCGGCTTACTTTTCACGTCTCCATGGAACGGAAGATATGCGGCTCCGAATCGCCATTAGATCTCACACCGCCATCCCCGCCTCACGATACGTCTGCTCAATCAACGCGATCTCCGCATCTGTTAACTCATACACCCGATACACCCACCGGTCTATCTCCCGCTCGATGTCGCGCACGTTATCGCTCTCTGGGGCTGCTAGTATCTGTTCAACGAGACATGATACTTCTGCTTTCTGTGTATCAGTGCAATCTGCCATAGGAACCTTCTCCATATGTTGCGAAAAGAAAGACAAACCTCCGCCTGCCCACGGGTCGTTGAGACTCTGAAATTTATGGCGTGCATACCAGTCAAACAGTCTACTATTCAAAATAGCAAGTAAAGGGAGATCATGGGTCGGTATGAAGTGTGTTGAGTTTAATCCGAATGATTTCATTGTGTCATAGCATGCGTGAATCGATTTTGAAATCTCTGGGTACAAAATCTTAGGTTTTTCAAACTCGGCATAGTATGCACAAGATCGAAGTTCCCAATAAAATGTGCCCTGATCGTCCCTTTTGATCAAGCGCTTGCGATAGCCGAGCAAATGTTGATGGATTGCGGGGTAGGCTCTTGCAAAAATCCGTTCTGCCTCTGAGGTGTTGCTTGCATCTGACCAGGGCCAGTCTCTATTCGCACTGCTCTCTATCGCTATTAGGTATTCATTTGCGGGTATTGCCTTCCATTTACGAAGATTACGCCCTCTGAGCAAAGGCTTTATGAGCTCATCGCTCTTCGGATCCTCGGAGATCAGCCGCTGCCGCACAGCCGCATCGATGATAAACGCTTTGTTATATCCTGTCTTCACTCCCATATAAAAACCTTCCTTGACATATTCTCCGAGGGGTGTGCCGGTGGTTTCGAGTTTCCGCAGGAGCTGCAGTGTCTCGGGCGATGCCAACGTCCAGCCCTCCGCTGATAAATCACGCGGATGCAGCCGAAACGCCCGCTCCCGAAACGCCACAGACAGCCGCAGCACATCGGACGCATCCCGAAACGTCGCCACCGAAACAGGCGCTCCGTCTGATGTGGCATTTTCAAGGATCAGGATACAGGTATCCACACTCGCTTTGAAGACAGAGACACTCCCGAAGTCAAGCAGCCGCTGAATGCGTTGGGTATCGCTGAAAAAGGTACGCAGTTTTCTGCCATACGCTGCCCGCAAAAACTTGTTTGAGGAGATATACGCCAAGATGCCGTGCCTCCGCAGCAGCTCCGTGCCGCGCTTGTAAAAATAGACGTAGAGGTCTGCGGTGCCGACATACACCTCTGGGAATAGCCGTTTGTAAGTCGGCTTCATCGCTTTGATAAGTTCTTGTCGCACATAAGGCGGGTTGCCAATCACAATGTCAAAACCGCCCGCTTGGAAGACCTCCGGAAACTCCACCTGCCAGACAAACGCCTCCTCCGGGGCATCTTGCCAGCCTTGAAGATCCGCTCGGAGTGCGGCGATCTCCGCTCGGAGTGCCTCTTTCTTTGCGTCCCCGTGTGTGATGAAATAGTCCGCTTGTTTCTCCTGTATCGCTTGGATCAACGGCCTTTCAAGCGTCAGCTGTTCGGGGGTTGCACCGGTCAAACTGTCTCCGGTTGCAACCTTATAGTCCAAGTTCGGCAGCGGTTCCGGTACGGCACCTTCATAGTCTACTGTGAGGCTCAGCCAGAGGCGCAACATCGCGATGTTGACTGCGAAGCCGTCTCTGTCCACACCGTAAAGGTTCTTCCGAATAATCTCCAGTTTGCGTTCATACACCGTACGAGTATCGGTCTGATCGCTTTGGAACAGAGCATCGCGCAGGCGGAGCAGTTCGCCCATCATCCCGAGTAGATACGCACCGCTCCCACACGCAGGATCACACACCCGTAAGTTCTGCAGCACCGCTAACACGCCCTCTGAATCGCGGATCCCCGTGGCATCGCCACCGTCTACGAATTGTGTCAGGCAAGCCGCGGTTTCTGCTGTCTGCTTCTGCAAGCAGAGCTTCAGGCTCTCCCGACACATGAAGGAGACAACCGCACGCGGCGTGTAGTAGCTCCCACTGGCGTGCCGCCCCGTGACCAGTTCCTCAAACACCTTACCCAGCATCTCGGGATCCACTGCAACCTCTATGTCTAGCGGCGTGGACTCGGTGATCGTGAAGTTATAACGTTCAAAGAGATTGAGGATTTCAGCGAAGGTGTCGTTCGGCAGATCCACGGCGTGTTGTTCATCATACGGCTGCATCTCGAAGAGGCCACCGTTGAGGAACGGCACATCGCCGCGCCGGGTGCGCGCGGCGGCATCTTCGGCATCGGACTGGCCGGCAGGATTGCTGAGACCGTGGAAGAAGACGTAATAGAGCCGGTCGTTGAGCAAGCTCTCTGTGTGAGGCTCCTTGTACTTATCAGAGATTACCCCCCCCGCTTCTTGTCGATTCCGCACTGCCAGACGACGATTCTATACCCACCGCCGCCTCATACAACGCACGGAAGTAGTCCCGACGACCCGCATACCGCAACCAACCTTTTCTCTCAAGAAAACGCAGAAACATCAAACGATTCAACAGACGCTGCGTATACAGACGACGCTCATCCGCCTCGCTCTTTGGGATCCCTGACAGTGCCGCCTCCACTAATTCGAAGACGCTCCTATACTCACGGAAAAACTGATCCGTCACAGCCGCCACATCAAACGCACGCTGCCATTTAGCAACCCACGCTTGCGGAGAGGAAAAACCGCCACGCGGAAAAATAAGGGCCGGCAGGTTGTATTCACACAGCGTCCGAAGGTGCGTATCCCCACGATCCCACGAGAATATAGACAGCACCGCATCCTGCCAAGACGCACCCGCACCTGAAAAGTGGGCAAACGCAAACCGATGAAAATCAGCAGTCGTGCAGATGAATAGCAGATGATCCAGCTCCCACGCAGGCAACCGTGCATCTCGGGTGCGCCTTTCAACCAGACCCCGCAGAACCCGCCGCAACTCCGTGCGATACACCCGCTCGCTACTGAATTCAACAAAGAAGATGCCCCACGGCTGCGAGCCGACCTCGGGAGAAAATCCCAACGCCTCGCGCGCGAACGGCGGCAGCTGATCACACGCAACAAGGCGTGCCTCAGACGTTTCATCAAGCTCCAGCTCTGATGACGACCACGGGAAGGCTATCTCTCCGAGCGTCACGTCTTCAGGGATAGGCCATTCGAGGGTTTGGCGAAAAAACGCCAACAGTGTCTCGAAGTCAGTTATAGTATCAACAGCTTCAACGGTTATATATGACATTGGTATTCCTCAAGGGTTAGCTCACAGGACTTTCCTGTTGAACAGATTGTCGGTTTCACTACGTTCAGCCATATCACCTATTGTTTGGCATGCGATGATATAAACAGTTAACGCATCGACAGAGATATAATTACCGTTTTATTGCCACCGAAATACCGTCTCTGAGCGGGATGATCGTTGTGAATACTTCTGGTGAATTGTAGAGAAGCCGAGTCATTTCTTTAACACCAACGGTGGTAGTGTGAAGCCATTGTTCCTGCTCGTCGAGTCCTTCTGTTGCACTATCCGGCTCCTGCGTGAGGACACGTCCTCCCCACAGCATATTGTCTGTGATAAACAGCCCGCCGTGCCTGAGGCGTGGAATTGCTTTCTGAAACGCTTTGGGATATCCGTCTTTATCAATATCGTTATAGATAATGTCAAATTCGCCCTGGGTTGCGTCTATAATTTCAAGGGCGTTGCCGACGCGATAATCGATGCGGTCTGCAACGCCGCCACGGGCAAGATACCCGGCAGCGCGCTCTGCGTTGGCCTGCGATCCATCGGTACAAATGATAGTGGCTTCCGGTTTCTGTAGTGCCTTCGCCATCCAATACGCCGAATAGCCGAAGCCCGAGCCCATTTCGAAAATTCGAGTCGGATTGGTGAGCAGGACTAATTGATGCAAGACGCGCCCTACCAGCGGGCCCACGATGGGAAATCGATTTTCCCGGGCATGCTCCTCCATTTCTGCGAGAACTTCGTCGCGTTCAGGAATAATGTCGAGTAAGTAGTTATCAATTGAAGGATGAAGAATGTTCAAACGTTGCATAAATATCTCCTTTTTTCAATCAGGCACTTCTCTCAGTCCCCGATCAGCACATATACACCCGGTGTTAACGACCTGGGCACCCGAGCTCCTGGCAGAGCTGCATGAATTATTTCAAGGCGGACAAGTTGGCAATGGCTTTCTAACTGTACCGCCTCGGCATGAGATTTTCCGATGTCCACAACCCGATAATCGCACACCACGCGGTATTTGTTCGTGATTTTTCTGAAGGTTGCCAAGAAGAGAGGCGATTCGATTGTCTCTATCATAGCAGCTTTTTAGTTGGAGGACAACAAAAAAGTGCGTAACGGATTGACTTTAGATTCTAAATCTATTATCCTATTGAGATAGGGCGATTGGGTTTTGGTGTTTTCCTGTTTCTATGGAAGAAGGTAGTCCCTTCTCTTTGTAGGACGGAATTCCTACTCCCGACTGCTATAAACTATAGATAGAATTTGGAAATTCCTTTTGCAGCAAGACAGGAAATTGACAAAAATAAAAAAATAGAATATGATTTAAGAATATCGAGCAGGGAAGAGATCAAGATTTGGAAATTCCTTCTGTAGAAGAGAAAACGTATCTGCTGGAGAGCAGTCTACACGGAGATTGTTTGCCCGGAAACGGACCATGGGTTGAAGATACGTCAGCAAAACCACATATTTAGAGGATAAAGAACAACTACTCCTAGGCTATCAAGGCGGCCTTATAGGATCCTAAGATGACTCGAAAAATGGATAGACCGAACGTTCTCTTTATCATGTCAGACCAGCACCGTTACGATTATCTGGAAACTGATGAAAACGCGCCTACCGTCCTCCGTACTCCGAGCTTGCGCCGTTTAGCAGAACGAGGCGTGAGTTTCCGGAACTGTACCGTGAACGCTCCAGTCTGTGCACCATCACGTATTGCCCTTGCATCCGGACTGCAGCCCTCACGTGTAGGGGCAGTAGACAACGGGAGTTTTTTACCGTCTACTGTTCCCACTTACTATCAACAGCTCCGTGACCACGGTTACCATGTTGGATGTGTCGGCAAACTCGACCTTGCCAAGCCTGATGGGTATAACGGACGTTATGGTGATCGACCGCGTACTTATAGTTGGGGTTTCACACATCCGGAAGAGTGTGAAGGCAAGATGCACGCTGGAAGTTCACCAATACCTATTGGTCCTTACACCCACTACCTTGAGGAAAAACGGTTGCTCAGGGCGTTTCATGAAGACTATCGGAAACGCAGTAGCAGCGGTTGGATTAAAAACGCATCTCACGATTCTGTCCTTTCAACGGAGGATTTCGCTGATGTCTACATCGGTAGACGAGCGACTGAATTTATTGAGCTCATTCCGTACGATTTTCCGTGGCACCTGTTCGTCAGTTTTGTCGGCCCCCATGATCCTTTTGATCCGCCAACTGAATACGGTGATAAGTACCGGGATGCCGAGACACCTGCTATTATTGCTGACAATATGGACAGGAAACCCGACTGGGTGAAACGACGCGTTATTGATATAAGCCCCGAGGAAATGGCAATAACACGCCGACAATATTGTGCCGCTATCGAGCTAATCGATAACCAAATCGGTGAGATACTGCATGCACTTGAAAAACGCGGAATGCTCGACAATACTTACATCATTTATTCAAGTGATCACGGCGAAATGCTTGGTGACCATGGACTTTACACCAAGAGCGTTGCCTACGAAGCATCGCTTAGAGTGCCGCTTATTGCTGCTGGACCCGACATTGAAGGGAATCGAATATCAGGCAGTTTGGTTGAATTAATCGATCTGAATCCGACGATATGCGAATTGGTTGGTGTGCCCGTGTTGCCAAGTATTGATGCGAAGTCTATCGTGCCCGTTCTGCACGGTAAAACTGAAACACATCGCACTGAAGCTGTGAGTGCGCTCCGAAACTTCCGATGTATTCGTACGACAACACATAAACTTATCGAAAACTACAACGATGTGACGGAATTGTACGATTTGGAGAATGATCCTTCGGAACTGCACAATATCGCAACATCGGAACAAGAAATCGTCAGAGTCCTCAGTGGGCGTTTAGGAAGACGGTTCCGATCGGAGTTAGGGGCCGCCTAATAAATTCCAATGGATATGGATGTCACTTACAATGCTAAACGTGTATACCAACACATCAAACATCTTGCTTTTCCAAGATTGGTTGGCAGTGCGGGCGAGGTAAAAGCGCGAACCTACATTGTTAAGCAGTTTACGGCGTTCGGATTGGAAGTCTCGCAAGAAACTTTTTCTTTCACAAAATTTCCGTCCGAAGTGTTACCGCGTATCTTGTGCGGATTCTTTGTGCTTATAGTCCTCTCTGTACCGTGGTTCGGTGAACGGTTCCCGCTACCGGTATGTTTAGCCTGTTTTGTGAGTCTTTCGCTATCCATGTTCTTGACCCAATGGCAGAAACGGCTTGAAGGCTTGTATGATGTCGGTCGGAAGTACAATTCAGCAAACGTTATTGCAACAAACAGTACGAAACAAGGGCGTGATGTCTCGGCTTTGCTTTTCGTGGCGCACTACGATTCTAAATCACAAGTATTACCTATCGCCGTGCGAGCAGCAGCTTATGGCGTCGCGCTCCTCGGGCTCATCGGACTCACAGTCGTGACAGTGGTTAAGGTTGTTACCCTTGTGTGGCTGCCCGATTATATTGTCTGGAGCCTCGCTGGAATTACTACTTTCTGTCTCTTGCTTCTGCAAATCAATTTGACACAGAACCGTTCCCCTGGCGGTTTCGATAATGCTTCCGGTGTTGGCGTTATGCTCGAAGTCGCACGCGTGGTGATGGCGCGTGATGTGGGGAGGCCTATAACCTTCCTTGCTGTTGGTGCAGAAGAGTACGGTATGTGCGGTGTGGTACGCTATATGCAAAAGCATGCTGACAAATACGATCGTAATCGTACCTATGTTATCAACTTAGATGGCCTCGGCGTTGGAGAGACTGTCAATGTTATCACACGTTACGGTATTCCACCAGTCCACACGACCCGTACGTTGGCTAAGGTGTTGCAGACATCGGGTGAATCTCTCGGAATACAAGTGTCGGAACGTTATCTGCCGATCGGTGTCGGATTGGATAGCATTCCGATTGCGAGTCGTGGTTTTGAAGCAGTCACGTTAACGGCAGGAGGTGTCAGTAGCGTTGCTTTGAAAATCCACTCAAAAGAGGACAAAAGTGGCCTGCTCAATGTAAGAAGTCTCCAACAGATAGGCGAGCTGATTACCTATGTCATTGAACGCGTCTAAAAGAACGTCTCCGATCACGGGTGTTATTCTTGCGGGCGGTGAGAGCCGGCGGATGGGAAAAAACAAAGCGTTGCTGCAGCTTGCAGGCAACTCTCTTGTTGGGCATGTTATCCGGCGTATGCACATCGTTACGGACGAACTCCTCCTTATCACCAATAGTCCCTCGGAATATGCACACTTAAGTCTCCCAACGTACGAAGATATTTTCCCAAATACTGGGGCGTTGGGAGGCATCTATACCGGTTTATCGTACGCTTCACACGATGCTGTGCTTTGTGTTGCATGCGATAGTCCGTTTTTAGAACCGAAACTGCTCACCTATCTTGTCTCCTATTTGGGCGGATATGAGGCGGTGATGCCTTATACCTTCTGCAAGGACGCAAGACAGACGATACTCCAGCCATTGTGCGCCGCTTATTCTAAGCGCTGTCTACATCTCATCGAATTGATGTTTCAGGAATCTGAATTGCGCGCGCACGCCTTCCAAGAACGAGCACGTGTGAAACGCGTGCCGCCTGACATCTGGCAACGCTTTGATCCAGACGGCACATCGTTTTTCAACATTAATACACCTGAGGATTTTGACCGCGCACAGGCCTATATACAAGCACAGACTCAGCAATAAATTAACGCTCACATTCCGCACTTAAAAGACCGGCCAAAAACGATAGTTTAAGATGAAGTCTGCCGACCAACGCCTTCCTCTTCACATTGGGGACAGGTGTTGCACAGGTGCCTATTTACGAGATGCGCAGATGCCAATAGAATGCCGCCTACACTGTGGAAGACAACCTCAAATGTACCTTCAATCGTCGTCCGCCCAATAATAATAAATGCTAGCGCCACTACTAGTATCAGAAACGCGCGCCAACTTCTATGGTGACGAACACCCCACGCTAAACTTCCAACTGCAAGCGCAGCTGCTACGGTGATTATAGTCTTTTCGGCAGACTCAGTCGCGAGGAATCCCAAACCAACTAGGGGCAAAACTACTATCCAAAATGGCATCGCAAGGCAATGCACTGCACATGCAAAAGAGAGGCATGCGCCGGTGTTATCTACTAATGCTTGATTAAAACGAGTTTTCAATGGGCCTCCTAAAAAAACGAAGGCGAAGAATTTACTTCGGGCTCATTCCTCGCCTTCTCCTTTGAACTAAAAATTAAGTTTGTATAGAAATTTCAGATTCCGCCCGGGTTCTGGCATCACCAATTTGATACGAGACAAATGTTCACGGTATTCTGTGTCAAGAAGATTCTCAATCTCGAAAACCAACGTGTTGCCAACCTGCAGCCACGAAAAATTAAAGTGGCACCCGACATCATACACGACATATCCATCGGTCGCTTCCTCAAATTCTCCGAGACGCGTCTGGCTTCCTGAAAAACGGCTGTTTGCGTAGAAATGAAACGGTGAAGGAGTGTAGCTCAAACCCACCTTTCCATTGAACGGCGGAATACGCTCCAAGGGACGACCACTGCTTTCAATCGTTCCATCAACGTAACTCATGTTGAGCTGCAGATGGATTTGTGGAATCACCTCGCCACTCAGCTGAAGCTCGGCACCGTTCATCACAACATCGTGTTCCATATACTGATAAATCCACAACCATCCGGCAGCACCGCTACCCCACTCTTTTTTACCCGTCTGGGTTGGAGCGAGGTAGTTAGAGATGCGGTTTTGAAACACAGCCAAATTCAGTTTGAACCTATCAGCTGAATATCTTGCAAAGAATTCTGCACCGTAACCGGCCTCAGGTTGAAGCTCCGCATTGCCAATTTCATACGAAAACACCGCCAGATGCGGACCATCGCTGAAGAGCTCCTCAATGCCCGGAGCCCGAAAAGTCTTCATCAAAGTAACACCGGTACTGAACCTATCGCTCCAATCGTAAATGCCAGAGCTTGCTCCTGATACCCCGTTGAAATCACGACGCTGAACAGTTCCGGCTCGGATAACCGTGCCGGGTCTAAACGGTTCTGAACGCCTAACATCGTAACGGATTGCTCCTTGTAACGTGAATTTATCGAAGTTATGCTGATTTAGATAAAAGCCGGCGGCTGCGAATTCTCGGGTGTGCGGAGTCCAGTAGAACCCGCCTGTTGCATGATCCCGATATTCACCAGATATGCCCGTAATCGCATTGCCCAAGCCATAAGCCATCGCTGAAAAATTGTAAGTGAGCAGGCCAAATTCCACACCTAATGACCCGTTTGACTCTAGCTCTTGATGCTGATAACGAGTATAGGCAGACTGGATTTTTACCTTCTCAAGCAGTGATCTATTAAAACGATACTCCAGCTGGCCCTCATAACGTTGGCGTTCCAACTCAATATTAACACCGCTAATATGACCTTCCGGCGACCCCGGAACACCGTAATCGGAACGGTAACTGCTCCCAGAGACACCGATGAAACCCCAAGGCCTAATCAACGAAGTACCGCCTGAAACATTAACGTTCGAAAGTGACGTATTGTCGATCGCACCTATTGGTGTTTCTGTATCAGCCGCAAGCCGCCGATTCCATTCTAAATTTCCGGCAAAATTACCGACCGGAATCGTCAAACCCGTCGTACCTGTCAACCCTGAATTCACAGATTCACCTTGAAATGTTAAGTTCATATTGACTTGTTCGGGTAAAATTTGACGGATGTTGTTGCTTTTGACATTGATAATCCCACCCAATGTGCTCGAACCATACAGAAATGATGCCGGCCCCCGCACGATCTCAATACTTTCCGCAGTCGTGGGATCAATCGATACAACATGATCAGCACTAGATGCTGATTTATCACCAGTACGCTCACCGTTTTCAAGGATAAGCAGCCTGTTCCCCCCTAAACCACGAATCACAGGGCGCGCAATCGCTCGCCCCATCGTCCGTTGCGATACACCGATCTCGTTCGCCAACGTGTTTGCTAAGGTCATACCAACCCGTTTTTCAAGCTCAGCCTCTCCGAGCACTAAATCGGTAGTCCTCTCAAGCTGGGAAAGCTCGCGCTTCCAACCATAAACCCAAAGCGTTTCTAATTGAAACGGGAGTTCCTCCAACGAAATCTGAATATGAGGAGTTGACGCATCAACAGCTATCGTCCGTTCAAACTGACGATAACCGACTTTCATAAAGCGAAACGTTTGCAGACCCTCCGGCACTTCCGAAAGCTTAAATTGACCATTCGCATCGGTCTTCACACCCCTTTCAAGCCCACTAACACGCACAGTAACCCCAACGAGACGTATGTGACTACGGGATGCAACAACCGTTCCCACAAGGCTCCGCGTTGGACCTTGAACACTTTCATCATCGCCAAAGCAGGAACAGAGACATATGAACTCCGTCATCAACACGAATAGGTAGGGATACTTAAAAAGCATCCCTACTACTGAAGAACGGCGCGAACAGCTACAAGGCTGTAACATGAACCTTTCTCCTTATTGAACGGTTACCGGTATCGGTAGGGCCGCCGTGAAGTCCGCATGATCGCCGTGAAGGAGCTGGAGTCTGATTTCCGTTGTACCTGCTTTCAGTCCGGTGATTTCGAACCGTGCGAAAGCCTCTTCAACATGTTCATCATGCCCGGGTTCTTCATGTTCATGTTCATCATGTTCATCATGCTCATCATGCTCATCATGCTCATGTTCCGCTTCGTCTTCAGACATGTGGATCTCAATCACAGTAGAATCATAGCCTGTTAAACTCAAGGCGAAAGCCTCTTCTTCGGCGTGATCATGGTCGTGATCATGGTCGTGTTCCTCTTCACCAATATGGGTTTCAGTGCCGCTTGCGTTAAGAAACACTACATGCACTTCAATTTCTTCGCCAACTCCAACTGTAAGCCCTCCTGTTTCGCTACCTTGGAACTGCCGATACACTTCAGTTTCTCCAACTTCCAAAACGAAGCCGTCTGCATCAGCATGAAAAGGAGCAGGTTCTTCTTCGCCGTGGTCGTGGTCATCAACAATAGGGTTGTCATCTGCCCCGCAACCACCAATAAACGGGAGCGCGGCGACGAAAGCCAGTAATAGGCATTGAGAAATAGCGACAGAAAAGTCGCCTCTAGAAAAATACATAAACATTACATTCCCCTTTTTTCTCAGAGGGCAGTTATAATCTGCTCCTCTTCACTATATAAAATTAGTAATAAACCGCTCTAACATATCAATATTAAAGATACATAGAGCTTATCCGGTCAGCGCAATACTTCAGGGCCACATAGAGTTCACGCCATCGCAGCTACCCATACGTGGAGGTATTGCAGAATATCTAACAAATTTTGTCTTTAACTAATGGCTATTGGGAGTTCATCGGAGAAGGCGGGGGGGCGCGACCGCGCGTGTTCGCGGGAAGCTCCAAGGGGAGAAATAGGGTTTGATAGGGTGGAGACGTGGTGCCAAAAAGAGATGGAAGAATGAGAGCACAGGTTGTGACTTCAACGCTAACATGCTGACTGTTATATAAACAGGCCGTACACTCCTCTTCAGAGTGTACATGTGCGGTATGCTCGTGCATCAGGGCAATGAGACTCAGCATCACGAGAAGAAAGCATAAACCTATTGCGATGCAGATTTTTAAGTTTTGCCCAAATGTTAGCGTTAGCATTTCGCGAAAAGCATTGTTGTTTTTCATAAACTAACTTAGACCTGTGCCGTTGATAGAAAAAAATAAGTGCTGATTAGCTACAAAGTATTATATCACGCGATTACTCCAATGTCAAATGAAATAATGTGGAGGGATGGAAAGATAGACTTGCTATTATCAGCATAATGCTTTATTATATTCACAAACATTATGCAAAGGAGCAAAAAATTATATGCTAAGTGTCGAAACTGCCCGCCAACGAATGCTAAGCACACTTCGGGTGCTACCGGCAGAAAGGCGCGGCATTTTGAATTGTGCCGGTTATGTCCTAGCAGAAGAAGTTGGGGCTGTGGAAAACATTCCGCCTTTTGACAATTCGGCCATGGACGGTTATGCCGTGCGCGCAGCAGATGTCCGGGGTATTTCCGAACAAAAAACCGCAGTTCTTTCCGTCGTAGAAACTATCGGTGCAGGCCAAGCTCCAACAGAGTATATCAACGAAAATGAAGCTGCCCGGATCATGACCGGCGCAATGATGCCCGAGGGCGCTGACGCTGTCGTCATGCAGGAAGTAACCCAACAAGAAGGCAACACGGTCAAAATTTTTGAAGGCGTTCGTGAGGCTCAAAACGTCCGGTTCACCGGCGAGAGTGTCAAGAAAGGGGCATTGGTCATGGGCAAAGGAAAGCTCCTACGCCCCCCGGAAATCTCCATGCTTGCGTCCCTCAATTGTGCAGAAGTCTCAGTACATCGGAAACCTACTGTTGCGATCGTCTCCACAGGTGACGAACTTACACCACTCGGCGGAGCACTCAAGCCGGGAAAAATTCGAGACAGCAACCGCTATGGGCTCCATGCACAAGTTGAAGAAGCAGGGGGAATTCCAATTGATATGGGAATCGCCCCAGATGACGCAGCGGAAACAGAGCGCATTTTTCGCACCGCACTCTCAGAAGCAGATGCTCTTATCACAAGTGGCGGTGTCTCCGTAGGAGAACACGATGTCGTCAAAAACGTTTTAGAAAAGCTAGGTGAAATTAATTTTTGGCGTGTTGCCATGAAGCCTGGAAAACCACAAGCTTACGGCATCGCCGATGGAAAACCGATTTTTGGGTTACCCGGCAATCCAGTCTCTTCGCTTGTCGTATTTGAGCTCTTTGTACGACCAGCCCTTTTGAAAATGGCAGGACATACAGATATACTGCGGCCAACCTTCAAAGCTGTCCTGTCAGAAAGCGTCAGTAACAAAGACGCCCGTGTTAACTATATACGAGCAATTCTCAAGCCTGCCGATGATGGATACACCGCTCAAACAACCGGACCGCAAGGATCCGGTATTTTGCTTTCACTTGTCTTAGCGAATGGTTTGATCATAATTCCAGCAGGTGTGACGTTAGAGGCAGGAGAAACAGTGGATGCCCAATTCATGTTCTAAATTTAATAGTGAGGGAACCTCTGTGGTTGTCGACACGCTTGTTTATGTCTAGGGAATCGCCGCATCGAAACCTACCACGCGAATGTCCAGCTGAAATCATCAAACTAACACAGGCATTTCCTATGATCTAACCTTTGTCTCTGGAATTTCGACCGGCAAATCCAGCCGGTCACCCCACTCTTTCCAGGAACCTATGTAGTTGCTCACCTTTGGATACCCCAAAAGTCGCAATGCCAAATAGGCTTGGGAAGAGCGGTATCCGCCCTGTCAGTAGCACATGACCTGTTTGTGCGGTGTAATACCGGCCGCTTCATACATCTGCCGGAGTTCATCAGCAGGTTTGAAGGCACCTGTTTCGTCAAGATTGTGTAGCCATTCGATGTGAATAGAACCGGGAATCGCTCCTGCGCGCTTTGCACGGGCGATCCTGCCGTAGTGTTCATCATCGGTTCGAGTATCTAGGCGGATAAAGTTATCCCGGCTGAGCAAAAGACGGATCGCATCGGCATCCATATGTGTATCCTGTTGAGGGTTTATTGGGAAGGGTGGTACTGCTGGAGGTTCAGTACCGGTTGTGCTGATAGGACCCCCCGCTGCGATCCAGGCCTTGAAACCACCATCCAGCAAACGGGTTTCCGGGTGTCCTAAGTACTCACAAAACCAAAAACCGCGTGAGGCCCGTGTTCCAGAGATGTCCTCATACCATATGATTTGTTTCCGCGGATCGAGTCCGCGCTGCTGAAACAGATATGCTATCATCCACATAAAGGTGTCGAAAGTATCTTTGCTGGTATCAATGAGGCTTAAACCGAACAGATCTAAATGAAGAGCACCGGGTATATGCCCGCGCATATATTCATAAACTGGTCGTGTGTCAAGGATGCAGTGTGTTTCATCGTTTATTGTGCCCTTTAATTCATCAGCAGAGATAACCAAGTGTGGATTCTTATAACCTTTGTAGTCTTCCATTTTAACTCCTTTTGCAGTCATTTAAGATGCTGTTGCTGTGTTTCGGTTAGCGTGGACTTCTCTTGGCACCGTTTGTATTAACAAGTTTCCTAGTTTTCCATTTTCCTGTGCGATACCAAAGCCACATGACGACACCTTGCACAACGTTTGATAGGGCAATTCCCAACCAAACGCCATTGAGACCCATCAGATGTGATAGTAGAATCACAAGTCCTAAACCGACTCCGACTTGTGAGACGAGTGTAATTACCATCGGAGAGAGCGTATCCCCTGCACCGTTAAGTGCTCTGCCTGAAATAAGTGAAAAGGCAATAAATCCAAATGTTGGAGACAAAAACTGCAGGTAAACAGCCCCGATCTCAATAACTGTTAGGTTGGCGGTGAAGATCTGAACGAAGGTCTGTGGAAAAATAAGAAAAACTGCGCCAATTCCTGACATAAGCGCAGCCCCTAAGAGATTTGCTGTCCGTGTTGATTTTTCGGCGCGTTCTGTCTGATTCGCGCCTAAATTTTGACCAACTAATGGCGAGACTGAATTTGCGATACCGAAGCCCGGATTCATTACCAAAATTCGAAGCCGCATGCAAATTGTATATGCGGCAACAATGTTTTTCCCGTAGGGTCCGATGATCCATAAGAAACCGAGTCTTGAGAAATGCCGGCAGAATCCTTGCATAGAACTATAAACCCCCAGTCGTAAAATGTCAAGTATCTCTATCATATCTACTCGGTATTGCACCCGCCGCAGTGAAACTGGGCCCCGGTTTGTCCAGCAGAGATAAAGCAGCACAATCACCCCGGCTCCACGTCCGATGAGGGTTGCGTACGCTGAACCGGCTACGCCCAGTTTTGGAAATCCCCACAGCCCGAAAATCAGCAACGGATCAAGTACAATGTTAATTAATGTTGAGAAAACCAACACGACCATTGGTGTGAAAGAATCGCCGCCAGATCGGAAGATGGAGCCGAGAACCATCGACACAAACATTGTGCTGATACCGGCAAGTGTGATATGCATGTAAGTTGTCCCGAGACTTAACACCTCTGGATCAACCATTCGAACGGCGAGTAATCCTGGCTTCGCTAGTGGGTAACCGGCAAGCGTAACTGCGATAGAGAAAAAAACAGCTAGTAGGAGTGCCTGCATCGCGATGTGCTCAGCTTTATTGAGGTTACGAGCCCCGAGATGCTGCGCGACCATAATCCCCGCACCTGTTGAGACGCCGAGTGAGAATACTCCGATTAGTCGGAGCAAATTTCCACTTACGCCGACGGCAGCGATTGCCCCCGGGCCAAGTCTGCCAACGAAAATCATATCAACAATGTTAAAGGCATCTTGGAGAATGTAGCTAAATATTATCGGTACAGAGAGTCGTAGAAGGTGTTTAAAAAGACTTCCCTGAGTCAAATCTCCATGTCTTTTTCTCATATTTTCGTGCTTTGGTTTCTACATTGAACTGCTTGGTTACTCCACCGGACTTCTATGTCTAATAAAAATGTTCTATTATCAAGCTTATAAATTTTGTGCAGGTTTTGTTCATATTAGCAAAATTCTGTTCAGCCGTCAAGACGAAAAACAGGTTTTAGGCATATCAAGTGTTTCTCTGAATCTGAAGGTGCCTTAAGTAAGGTGTTACTACTACAGTGTTTTTCTTTGACAGTGTTATTAAAAAATTGTTATAATTATTTTGTGTGCTTTTAAGGTGGAAACCGCCGTAACATTGAAATCTCTAATCCGGTTTGGGTTGATGACAAATTTGGGAAAGCATTTCAGTTTGGTGGTGAAGGCAGCGACGCATACACCATGGCGAGGGTACGGGTGCATTGAATGTGAACGAGTGTCCATTTACGGTGTGGATTCATGCCGATCATTGGGACGGCACGCGCCAAATTGTTGGCAAATCTGTTCATGGTGGGTGTGCAGGCAGAACATCGTGCTGCCTGTTCAGTGAAGCCTGCGTTTTCAAACTCCGTTTTGAGACCGAAGGTGGCAGGGCCGACGTGACAACTGATTTTCTGGGAAACAGTGTAGGCGTACTTACCGATCTCACTCGCTTCCCCCGTGTACTCACCTGTCTCACACCTATCAGAGAAAAATCAATATCCTCACGGAGATTAGCATGTTTTGGGAACAGGTAAAAAGATACTATAGTGCAGGTTCTGCCCATGAATTCCTGCTCCATTTTAACGTACAGGACCTTCTATACGACGATGTTTACGGTTACCTGCCTGCCTTCGACTACCTGATGGAGCAACTTAATGTATTAGGTTGTGATCTTGTCCTCGGATATAATACGTCACACGGAATTATTTGGCCAAATATTTGGCGATGGTTGAACACACAGCGGATGTTAAAACTCATTCCTGTGGATCAAGAGCCCCCCCCGGAGAACGAACGCCCCAGAATCAACGCCAGTTTGGCGGTCTATAAACTTCATGAAGACCCGTTTATAAATGTGAATCCTGAGCCATCAGGTGAGTTACAAGAACAGCTCAACAATCTCTTGGGGCAAGGTCGGGCAAAAGTTGGGTTAATTATCAATTTTTTGGAGCATTTAGCACCGAACGATCTTTCTTTGGGGGGCGACAGCAGCTACGATTCATACCGCTTTTTTAGTAGGATCCAAAATTGGGCCTCTGACTTAGATATCCGGAGGCGCGGGCATATCATACTCCTCCTCACTCAAAATACATTTGATATTCATCCGAGTCTTACCGTCAATCCAGAGATTCCAGTGGTAGAGATTCCATTTCCGGATTACAATCAACGGCATCATTTTATTGAACATCTGCATACCATCTCAGACGATTTATCGCAGATGCGTAAAACTCTCGGTGACGAGCACGATAGAGAAGTCTTAGCGCGTGAGACGACAGGGCTCAACCTTTTCGGCATACACGATGTTGTGCGGCAGGCAGAATCCGCAGAGGAGCAAGCCGGCGGTGAACCGCTCGTTCGCTACCGGCGTGAGAGCATCAGGACCTTCAGCCAAGGTGTCCTTGGACTTGGTGAAACGCATACAAGTGGTTCTGCGGATGGCTGGTATGTCATGCGGGCAATTAGGCACATTGCCGACGGTATGAAAGATGGAGATCTCCGCCGCGTACCACGCGGAGTCCTTTTCCTCGGACCGCCAGGCACTAGCAAGAGTTACGCTGCACAATTGCTTGCTGGTGAGGCGGGAATGATCTTTGTGCAACTCCGCTACGCTAGTCAAGTGGGCGAGGTAGTTGTCAACGTCAACGAAAACATGAACGCGTACGAGCGAAATTTGAACGCTGCTATCAGCTTTATCCGTGGTATCTCACCTGTGGTCGTTTTTATTGATGAAATAGAGCATGCATCGCCGCATACCAGTATGTATCTAGAAGAACAGCAGCCGTTCCCACAAAGCCTTATGAATGTAATTAGTGACGAGTCTTTACACGGCAGAGTAATATGGGCAGCGGCGGCGCACCGTCCGGATCTGATGCCGCAGATATTCCGGCGGCATGGCATCTTCGACACTAAATTCGTCATGCTACCCCGGATCGCTGAGGGCAGAATCGAGGTTTTGAAGGTATTTTGTCGCAGGAAAACTGAAAATGATATTAACTTCCGAGCCCTCGTCGGTACTCCAGATACGGACGGGTTAACCGATCGAGACCTGTTTCTGATTGTTCAGCGTGCAAATAATATCGCTAGGCATAACCGACGCGACCGTCTTACTGAGACCGATCTCCGTCAATCTTTAGAAGACTTCATACCGACATATTCACCGGAGATGCAGCTTTTCATGGGGTTGCTGGCATTGCGAGAAGCAAATTCCCGTATCATGATCCCGGATACACTGTTACCCGCCTACCAAGAATTTATGGATGGGAATCGCATCGACAAAACACGGATTAATAGCCGCTTGTTGGAACTGAGCAATCAACTCAACTTAAATGTTTGATGTAGGCCAGACAAATACGAGAGTGCGAAGATAATCTTTCTATTTTTCGCCCCGATTTTTCTTGACAGATATCCTTACTGTTTGTTATAATAACGCATCTTTATCTATAAGGGGGAAATTGGTAATGAAATTAGGTATTTGTTTATGTTTTGGATTCCTTTTTGGGTTGACACCTTTGACTATGTCCATCGGTCCGGAGGAATTTAAGGACGGTTTGGTATTATATCACGCTTACGACGAAGGAAAAGGTGAAAAAGCCGCAGACCTTAGCGAAAATGGACATGAAGGTGTGATTGACAACCCAACATGGGTCGATGGAAAATTTGGAAAAGCATTGGAATTTGGCGGCGAAGGGAGCGACACGTTCGTCACCGTCGAAAGCACTGCCGCACTAAATGTGGACGCATGTACGTTTATGGCATGGATTAACGCTGAACATTGGGACGGCGTACGCCAAATCGTCGGTAAATCTGTCCACGGCGGGTGTGGCGGTCGAACTCAATACGGACTCTTTAGTGAAAACGGCGTTTTTAAACTTCGCTTTGAAACTGAAGGCGGACGCGCTGATATTACAACTGATCTGCCTGACACAGGAAAGTTCGTACATGTTGCTTTCCCCAACGATACCAAGAAGGCAAAAATTTACATAGACGGCGATGAAGTAGTCGAACAGGATACGCCCGGAAAACTCAATGTTAACGATGATCCCTGGCGCATTGCCCAAGACTGTGACCGGCCTGCTTATGTTTTTGCGGGTATTATTGACGAAGTCCGCCTCTGGGATCGCGCTTTGAATGAAGATGAGATCAACACGTTTATGGAGCAAGGGGCGAAAGAAGCTCTCGCTGTTGAAGCTGGCGGGAAACTCCCCATTACCTGGAGCTACCTTAAACAAAGTCGTTAAAATGGACTTAAAACCTAAATCTGTAAGGTAATTTATTTTGCTGGGCGAGGCTAAAAAGTCTCGCCTCTATTCAAATGGCGAGATCTTTGCGAACGCCCTGGTTCCATTTTTTGGCGGCGGTTCTCCTCACCTCTATTTATTTTTCCCTTGGTGCGTGTTGTAAAACTGCTTTGCCAATTAAAAGAGATGTTTGAAACTTCAACAACAATTTCATGTAGAAACTGCGATACGCAGATTGTAGTAGATGCGTTTGTTAAAAACTTCAAGGTGTGCCCATATTGTGATTACCATCATTATATGAATGCACATGAACGGCTCAACCTCATCGTAGATGCAGCCAGTTTTGAGGAATACGATGCGAACCTCTACTCCATTGATTCATTGGAATTCCCGGGGTATCCGCAAAAGCTGGAGAGAGATACTGCGAAAACGGGACTCAGATCCGAGATGCTCTCTGGTATAGCAAAGATTGGGGGCCATCCGACCGCTATCGCGATCGGTGATGTTGGTTTTATTGGTGGAACATGCGGTTCGGTGATTGGTGAAAAAGTCACCCGATGCATTGAGCGGGCTCTTGAACGGGATCTGCCGTTAGTGATCGTCTCTGTCAGTGGCGGAATGCGTATGCAGGAAGGCACACTCGCCTTAATGCAGATGGCGAAAACCGCTGCGGCCTGTGTTGAATACACAAAAGCAGGTGTTTTTTATATCTCCGTTGTTACAGATCCGACTTTTGGCGGTGCTACTGCTAGCTACACCTCACTCGGGGATGTGATTATTGCGGAGCCTAGGGCACGTATTGGATTTGCAGGCCCGTTGGCCGTTTCGAGTCTTCGTGAGGAACTTCCTGAAAACTTCCAAAAAGCAGAATCATTACTCGAACATGGGTTCATTGACTCCATCGTCCCCCGTTCAGACATGCGCCAGAAGCTTACCGATTTGATTGCTTTTGTGTCGTAATGTGGCGAATCACTCCGTCTTTTTTTTGTAACCGGAAATGAAGTTTGTGCTTTATACTTTTGTACCGTGCGCTGGTTGATTAATGGAACATGAAACTATTATCAACCTTGAACGTTAACAGAAGTGCGTAGCTATGAAATAATTACGTATTGTTAGTAGTGTCTTTGCCGACATATTGTTTTTGGATATTTCGTCGTTGACAGAAAATCTCCGAACTTGTATCTGAAGACTGATGCCTACTAGATCAGGGGATCTGTCGTTTCAAAGGCGGGAACATAGGAATAATACATGTCTAAGTCACTGGTCGTCGTTGAATCACCGGCGAAAGCGAGAACCATCAAAAAGATCTTAGGTCCGGATTATGTTGTTGAATCGTCCGTTGGGCATATTCGCGATTTACCGAAAAAAGAACTCGGAGTGGATATCGAAAACGCCTTCGCGCCGAAATACGTTCTCATTCATGGGAAAGGTAAGGTTGTGAAAGCCCTCCAGAGCGAGGCGCGGAAAGTAGACAATATTTATCTTGCTGCTGATCGCGACCGCGAGGGTGAAGCTATTTGTTGGCATCTCGCTGAAGAATTGAAGAAATCTCAGAAACCGATCTACCGGATAATCTACAACGAGATCACGAGAAGCGCTATTTTAAATGCGATCAAACATCCGGGCGAGATTGATATGTCACTTGTTGACGCGCAACAAGCACGGCGCGTTCTGGATCGGCTCGTGGGATACCAAATTAGTCCTATTTTATGGCGCAGTGTTAGGCCCGGACTCAGTGCAGGCAGGGTCCAGTCAGTTGCGGTTCGACTTATTTGCGAACGCGAGGTAGAAATTGAGAAGTTTAAACCTGAAGAATACTGGACGCTCACGGCTACGTTGACTGCTATTGACGTTGAGCACCTGTTCCCCGCGAAATTACATAAGATTGGTAGCAAGAAAGGTGAAATTAATAACTACGGATTCCGTATAGAGGAAGCACGGGCAAAGGAGCTCGCTGCAGATGCCAAGACAAAAACTTATGTTGTCGAAAAGGTCGAAAAACGAGAACGAAAGCAGAGACCTGTTCCTCCGTTTATCACGAGTACTTTACAACAGGAGGCATCCCGAAAACTCCGGTTTACTGCAAAAAAGACGATGTTTATTGCACAACAACTCTATGAGGGGTTAGAAATTGGGAGTGAAGGTTCGGTGGGACTCATCACATATATGCGTACGGATTCGACACGCGTGGCCCAAGAAGCGGTTCAAGCAGCAAGAGGCTTCATTAAAGACACATATGGTACGGAATATTTACCTGCAAGGGCGGTTGCTTACCGGAGCAAGAGAGGGGCACAAGATGCACATGAAGCCATTCGTCCGACTGTTCCGTTGCGACCTCCAGAAGGATTGAAAACTCATTTGAGCAGTGAGCAGTATCGCCTGTACGACTTGATTTGGAAGCGGTTCATAGCGAGTCAAATGCAGCCTGCTATCTTGGATGCCACAACAGTTGACATTAAGGCGGGGGATTACCTCTTCCGTGCCACGGGGTCGGTTATCAAGTTTAGCGGGTTCAGGCGTATCTATATCGAAGGGAAAGACGATGTTGCTGCTGATGAAAATGGCACTGGTAGAGAGAATATTAATTTACCGATAGTCAAAGCTGGCGACAAACTGGATCTGCGCAAGTTAGAACCAAAGCAACACTTCACACAGCCGCCACCGCGTTACAACGAAGCCACGCTCGTTAAGATGTTAGAGAAGAAAGATATCGGGCGTCCGAGCACTTATGCTTCTATTCTGTCGACTATTCAGGACCGCGGTTATGTGACGAAAGAAAGCAGGCAGCTGCTGCCTACCGATGTCGGCAGGCTCGTTAATCATCTTCTTATTCACGGTTTCCCGAACATTGTCGATGTAGAATTCACAGCGAAAATGGAGGAACAACTGGATACTATTGCGGAAGGGAACGTCAAATGGGCAGAAACCTTAAAAGCGTTTTATCCGGACTTCCAAACCGCATTGCAAGAAGCACCCGATAAGATGTATGAAGCCCGGAAATCAATAGAAGAAGAATCAGATCAGAAATGTGATAAGTGTGGCAGTCATATGATTATCAAGTGGGGCAGATACGGACGGTTCCTCGGATGTGCTAGCTATCCGGAATGTGCAAACATCAAACCATTGAACACGGATAATACCCCGCATCCGGAACCTGAACCAACCGACACCGTTTGCGACAAATGCGGCAAACCGATGCTCATCAAAACGAACCGGATGGGCGGGAAGTTTTTGGCATGTAGCGGATATCCTACCTGCAAAAACGCTAAGCCGCTCCCAATCGGAATCGACTGTCCCGAACCCAACTGCGCCGGCTACCTGGGGGAACGCCGCACCCGACGTGGGAAGGTCTTTTATGGGTGTAGCAACTATCCGAAGTGTGAATTCTCAACATGGGATAAACCTATTTCTGAACCCTGTCCGGAATGCAATGCTCCATTTTTAGTTGAGAAAACGAAAAAGGTGAGAGGTAGTGAAACAGAGCGTATTTCTATTGCTTGTCTCTCATGTAAATATACAAAGACCAAGTAACGAGACGTGTTAGGTTACATTGTGGGTACAGTTTCAAATAACATCCTAACCTCTCGGGAATTTGTTAAATGATACAGGTACATCAGGTCAGCTTTAGTTACGATGAACTTAGCGTGCTTGAGAAAGTGAGTTTTCGTGTTGAGCGTGGTGAGTTTGTGTTTCTTGTCGGTCCCAGTGGTTCAGGAAAGACAACGCTATTACGGCTATTATATGCTGATTTATTTCCGGTAGGAGGCGAGCTGAGTGTAGTTGGGCAACAGCTTTCTGAATTGAACAAGGTTAACCTTCCTTACTTTCGTCAGAAAATAGGCATTGTTTTTCAAGATTTCAAGTTATTAGGGAATAAAACATTAAAAGAAAATTTGGCACTCCCTCAGAAACTGATAGGTACAGTGCCACGGTTGCTGAAGGATAACGTCAATGCGTACCTGCATCAAATGGGGTTGAGCCATCATCAGAACGCGCTGCCAGCCGAAATATCTAGCAACGAACGCCGTAAACTTGCTATAGCGCGAGCGATTATCAATAAACCTTTATTATTGATTGCCGATGCTCCGACAGAAGGCTTTGATTTGCGCCTTTCACTTGAAGTAATGGAATTCCTTGATGCCCTTAACTTTCAGGGCATGACCATCCTTATTGCAACGGCTGATCGGAGACTCGCGGAGAAATGCAACAAACGGATTATTGAACTGCGGGATGGTGCTATACATTGGGATCCCTCGTCTCTGCCTATCTGAGATGTAGCGTTACTTCTGTACGGATCTCGCTGTTTGGTCTCATTTTCGTTCTAAGAAAAAAATATAGAAAACATGCGTTACCGCTTTCAAAATGCTATATCCCATATATCGAGTGCTGGTAGCTCAAACATTATGAGTATCGCGGGGATTGCGTTCATTGCAACCTTGCTCGCCTCTTTGTTGTTAAATCACTTGTCTATATTAGAAGAGTTTGAGTTTAAGAGCCATGACCCGACGCTTATAGTCTTTCTAAAGGATAGCGTAGATGAGTCAAAAGGACGCAAGCTTCTCAGTCAAATAGAAAAAAGCGGGCATATTCTCGCTGCAAATTATACTTCAAAGTCAGAGAACCTCGCTCGCGGGGAGGCTGAGTTTAGGGATTTAGGCATTTTGATTAAGGAGGCCTTTGCAGAATCTAAAGGTGTAAACCCTTTCCCGGCCTCCCTAAGTATTTATGTAGACGAAGAATTGATCACCCGTCAAACATTAGAGCAGATTGCCTTAGATATGAAAACCTATGATGAAATCGAGGATATTTCACTAACCGGACAGGGGCAACTCAATGAGCGGTTACGCAATTCAGAGCGCACAACTTTGATTGGTATCGGAGTAGCAGTTGTCGTCATTTGGTTCATGGTTGGTTCTCTTATTAAAAAGACAGCAGCAGCTCGTGCTAAAGAGATTAACCTCATGAAGTTACTCGGCATGCCGCGGCACTACCTCCTCGTTCCATTTGTCGTCCACGGAAGTTTTCTTGGAGGGTTTGGAACGCTATGTGGACTTGCCTGTTTTTATGGGATGTTTCATATATTCAGATATCAATTAGGTGTAATTAATTTTCTCAATATTTATCAACTCCTCTTGGTTATTATAGGTGGTATGGTCATCGGATTTTTCGTTGGCCTCATTACACAACGGCAATATGCGTAGCATTGTGCATCTATCGGAGAACAGCATCGATGACAAATCGCGACATTAGTGATGTATTCAGAGCTATTGGGTATCTCTTGCAAATCCGCGGGGGCGACACATTTCGCGCTCGTATATATGAACGCGCAGCCGATATCATTGAGGAATTTCCATACGTCTTCCTTTCCGCGCCCCTCCAACAGGACACATTGGAATATAATAAAGAAGCATTAGAAGAACTGCGCGCTACACCCGGGATCGGAAAAGCTATCCAAGGTAAGACCGTTGAACTGTTGGAAACCGGACACTGCAGATTCTATGATGAACTTGTAGCGGAAATGGGGGTGGGTGTTCTTGAATTGCTGAAACTCCGAGGCATCGGGATTAAGACAGCTAGTAGGCTTTACCACGGATTTGGTGTCAGGACTCTTGAGGATTTTCAGGAATTGCTGGATAGCGGAAAGATGCGCGGCTTGAAAGGAATCGGTCACAAAATGCTCCAAATGATAAGCGAGAGTTTGGCATTTTACAAAGAGCAGAAAAATAAGCGCCCCTTATGGAGAGTTTTACCCATCGCTCAGCAGATTGCTGAACGTTTGGTACAATTTGTGGAGGCAGGTTGGATAAAACGGGAACCTGAATTCACAGGAGATTTACGTAGACATGAAGAAATATGTCAAAGTATAGAACTCATCGTTGAGTGTGTGGATGAAACAGTATTTCAACCTGAAAATGGAATCCCCTCTCCTCAGCTGCAATTGTTACTTGAACTCTTTTCACAATCACGATTTACTCGATCGCCTTTAATTGCAGGTTCGGAACACACATCTGAAAATCTACGTTCGTCGTTACTTCTAAAAACTGATTTTTGTGGAGCTGGGCGGATTCAATACATATACGACGCGGAAAGTAAGGTTCTCATCCGGAAAGAACGGGTCGAAGCGACTGGTGATATCCGAGACACACTGCCTGCGATTCAATTCTGTATTGATGGTAATTTTCCAGTGTCTATCTATTTATCGGTCGCTGCTGCCTACGCCTCGACCCTTTTCTTAACAACAGCGACTGCGGAACACCTCGCTGCACTTAGCGATACAAAGACATTAGAACCAGAGATTGAATTCAACGCAATGCGCAATCTAACGGAGACAGAAATTTACAAAAGGTTCGGAGCCTCCTATATTCCTGCGGAGTTACGACAGGATGAAACATCATTTGTAGCGGCTAAAGATAACGTCCTCCCGAATCTCGTTGAATTTAAAGACTTACGCGGTGACCTACATGCCCACACCAATTGGAGCGACGGACGGCATACACTTGAAGATATGGTAGCAGCAGCGAAGGCAGAAGGTATGGAATACTTTGCTATCACCGATCACTCTGTCTCGTCGGTAGTCGCGAATGGGTTAGATCAGAAGCGACTCCTAGCGCAAGTGGCACAAGTCCGTGAATTAGATGCCAAAACCGAAGATATTACAATTCTTGCTGGTTCTGAGGTAGATATCCGGCGATACGGTAAGCTAGATTTTCCTGATGAGATTCTAGCTCAACTCGATGTTGTTGTTGCAAGTGTTCATAGCGCCTTTACGCTCCCTGAAGCGGAGATGACAAAGCGGATCATTCGTGCAATTGAGAATCCGTTTGTTAACATCATTGGTCACCCGACCGGTAGGCTGCTTGAACGTAGACCTATGTATCCGCTGCATATGGAAGAAATCATTGCTGCTGCTGCGGAAAACCGTACAGTTTTAGAAATTAACGGATCCCCGAATCGATTAGACTTGTCCCCTCAATTCGTACGGATGGCCAAAAGTGCAGGCGTGTTATTGGCAGTTAACACAGATGCTCACGCTATCCGACAACTCGCGCATCGTAGATCCGGGTTAAATGTTGCACGGCGCGGATGGTTGACGAAATCTGAGGTTATTAATACACACAGTTTAGAGAAATTGCGCGAAACGTGTAATATCGGTGTGCGTGTGTAGGACAAGCACCGATTGTGTGGTTATTCTAACGCAGCTAGCCGAGTCAAATGCCAATTTGGGTCCTCTAACGCTTCATAAACAACACCGCCCTCTACCGTGTCAGGCATCGGAAGTCCGAGTAAATAACAGAGCGTTGGCACGACATCAACAACGCGGACCTGTCTTTGTAAAGCGACCCCTTGTCGGACACCAGATCCCGATAAGATAAAAGTAGAGTGTTGTCCACCGATGCCGAAACTCACAGAAGGGAGCTGTTTCCCGTGGGCACCGTCGAATTCCGGTCGGAGCGCGTAGACGACATCTCCTACCAAATCCCCATGTAAGTTAAACATTTCCGCATCTGCACGAGTGACAGCCAATGTAAACGGATGTCGTCCAGTTTCTGCGTCTTTATAAGTGTGGAGTGCAGCGATAATCTCACGTTGTGTTGCCTCATAGTCCTCAGGTGCCACGATTCCATTGGGGTCACGTCCGGCTAAGTTAATGAAGATATGTACCAAACCGACGTTGACAGCTCGTGTTTTCGTCCAATCTATCGCCCGCTTTGTGTCTCTAACGATGAATCCTGTCTCTTCGAGCACATGTTCAATGTCTATAGCCTGAAATTGGTTAGGTGTGCCGCCATGATCAGAGCATACCAGAATAACGGTGTCATCATCTGCTTGCTCTATCACACTTCCAACCATACGATCTACAGATTCGTAGGTTCTGCGCAATCCTTCGAGACACCTGTGCGTTGTTTCAGGGGCTGCTCCGCTGATTTCATCAGCTTGACTAAGGAAGAAATGACTAGCGTAGTCGGGGGCATGAGTCTCTACCATCAGCACGTTCCAATCGTCGTTTGCAGCGAGATATGTTGAGATTTCTGCAAGACGTTGGTGATGGTAGTCTAAGAGTTCAAAATAGGTGTCGTCGTCTATGTGTCCGAGGGCATCACGAGCGGGATTCTGAAGGAACGAACCGATCTCCTTGTCAATTGCAGTAGCTACTGTGTCTGGGACGGTATATCCTGTTCTGGGCCAGATTTGTGGCACAAAAAGTTCGAACGCATCTGCTGTCGGCGTGAGCGTCACAAGTTTCATCCGGACGTAACCTTCTGGCTTGTTATCGCCAATTTCAAATTTCTCCAGCCACCAATTGCTCCACTCGCCGACCCTGAGATCTGCAACGGTATCTGCGCCAGATCGGCTCTTGCAAATCCGCACTCGGTCATAGCCGCTGTCTCCGGAGGCGTAGATCAGTCCATAAAACTGTTTCGGCACTAGCGTTTCGTGGGAGGTTTCGTTTTGAGAATAAACTGAGGGCATGATATCTTCTCTGCCGCGCGCTAAAGGCCGGAGAGTAAGTTGAACTTCCTGCACCGGTTTTGTGGAATATGGCAAAGTATCCCAATCGTTACTTTTTATAGGTTTGATGCTCACCGGATCAACGTGGCGAACATCTTGTAATGCGCTCGGGTCTAGTGTTTCCGGATCGCGCTGTCCCCCGATAGGGCGCGGTGTCCATTCTCCGGCAACAAAGAGATGGTAACCTGCAATTTGGTGGTGATTCGAGACCCCCGGGCCCGTTCCCTCCACCTGAATTCCGTTTTTGACGGTGGGGGGCCATGACATTTCCCATTTCACCAAAATTGGTTTCCCTCCTGCGCGCTCCACTAGATTCCAGAGATATTCGGATTGGCACAAGCCGGTGTTAATACCCCAGGTGGTTTTGTCGAGACGCTCTCCTAGGGCGCGAATGTTAAAATCCATTACTCGATGTGTGCCAGGCCATGAGCCTGTAGAAAGTGCTGTCCACCCGGGGGGTGTCAGGGTCGGAAACACACCAAGCATCGGTCGGTAAACTCCATTCTCAAGGAGGGTCGCCATATTTGGGGTATGTCCCCAATCTATCATATTTTTGACTAATTCCATGCTCGCCCCATCCATTCCGATAATAATTGCCCTTTTCGCTGGTGCGAGTCGTGTGCGTTTTGTCATGAAGATTTCTCCTTATCAGCTAGGGAACGCGTTGAATATAAATATCATAATCTGGGCCGCGAGCATCGCTCCAGACGACAATCGCTGCATTGGGGCCTGTAGATATGGCTTGTGGACTGATTTGCTCCTTTGGGGCGCTACAGACGGGAACACCATCAATTTCCCATAGCGGGTTGCCGTCTGCATCAAGTCGTTGGGCATAGATTGCGTCCTCGGTTGAATCACCGAAGTCCTCTCTATAGTCGAGCCAGTAAACGATAGCCCCATCCACCGTAGGAACAAGTTGCGGGAGTCGCTGCACACCCGCTTCTGTGCATATGGGTACACCCTTTTGGAAGTCAAAACTTTTATCAGCCCATAACGCTTGTCCGCTTGCATCAATGCGTTGTGCGTAGAGGTCAGCGAAGATATTTCGTTCATCCCACCAAGCAACTATGAATCCTCCACTTCCATCAGGGATACAGTCCGGTTGCTGCTGATTGACGTGCAGATCACAGACAGGAATACCATCCATTTTCCATGATACCTCTCCTTGATCGGTGATGTGTTGCGCGTATAACTGGGCTCTCGTATAAAAATTTGGGTCATTGCGGTAATCCGACCAGACAAAGAATGCCCCGCCATTTTCATCACTAATAGCAATAGGCGCGCCTTGGTTTCCGACTGCTGTACAGACGGGTACAGGAGCGTTTTCGACAGTAGTGCTGGAATTCCACATAGGTGTTCCCTCTGCAGAGAGGTGTTGCGCGAAAATATTCCAATCCGGTGTGCTGATATCCCACCACGCGACAATAGCTCCGCCTTCTCCATCAGCGATGAGTACCGGATCGTACTGATCTCCGTCACCCATATAGACGGGAACACCATCTGTTTTCCATAAAGGTTTCCCTGTGCTGTCGATTCTTTGGGCATAAATGTCTTGATTTCCGTTTCGCCAATCTTCCCATACAACAATTACTCCCCCTTTTCCGTCTGCAATAGCGTTGACATCATCTTGCAGTGTTGGGTGTGTACAGACCGGAATCCCTTTAGAGCGCCAGAGGGTGTTGCCGTCAGCATCGATTCGTTGTGCGTAACTGTCCTGATTTCCGTGTCGAGTATCCCCCCAAACGAGGATAGCACCTTCCTTGGTGTCACTGACAATTAGTGGCCAGCTCTGCGATGAAGGCAAATCACAGATTGGAATACCGTCGGGTTTCCAGAGGGCGGTCCCCGTATCAGTGACTCGCTGCGCAAAGATATCACGGTTCGCGTTACGAGCATCGCTCCACGCCACAATAGCTCCGTCTTTTCCATCGGTGACGAGGACAGGGAAATGTTGCTCGTTCTGTGCTGTGCATAACGGGAGGTTTTGTATTGAAGAAAGGGACCATTCGGCAGACACTACATTTATTGAAGTAAATAAGGAAAGAATGGTTAGGGTCAGATATATTCGGCGGAACTGTCCACCGGAATCGCGGTGTGCAGGCGGCACGCTAGAATCATATATAGATTGAGGAAGATAATTCATTTATTTATTATAACGGTTATCAGTTATAGATTTCAGTTGTAAAAACTTGTTCGCAAGGACTTTCCGAAACTTGGCACATTCTAGGAAGTGGTGCGTTGTTAAATGGAGTTCTCTGAACCTACGTCTGACGAGGGCCCCTATTTCAGATCAGCAATTCATCTCTGATTGGAAAGAATTGGTCTGCGATTTGTTGTAGGTCCATGGAGGTATTATGCTCAAAAGCGACTACCTCCACCCGTTTATCCTGCTGTTTGATGAGTTCTGCGAGTGGACAAAAATCGCCATCGCCGCTTGCTAAGATGACGACATCTAGTGATCCAAGTATTGAGACTACATCCACAGCAATGCCGACATCCCAATCACCTTTTGCGGATCCATCGCCACGTAAACGCAGGTCTTTGCTCTTAATAGTGTATCCATTGTGTTCAAGGAGTGTAAGAAAGCTGGATTGATTGATTTCAGGTATCTGGACGACATAGGCGTAGGCAACCATTAGGAATCGAGGCCCGACGATGAGATCCAATAGTTTGATATAATCGACTCTGCGTCCAAACCGGTCTTTAGCGGCGTAAAACATATTTTGAACATCCACAAAAACACCGACACGCGGTTGCTGGGGTGTTAGCCCGTAAGGTGTTGCGTTTTTGTCTATCTTTTGTGTATCCAAATAAGTAAGTGTTTGACGAATCTGGTTCAATCCGCCCCGTGCCGTTTGATGATAATTCTCCACTGTATCAAAAAGGTCATCTAAACTTCTTTGAAAATTTTCGAGTTCTTGATGTTCTTTGTAAATCGCCTCTTCAACCAACTTGAGGTCGGCAATAAGAGTCTTTTTTCCTGTTTTAACATGTTCATATTCCTTTAATTTTTTCGTCAATTGCTTCTTTTCTATGATGAGGTGTGCCTGCTCGTCGGTGAGTTTCTGAATTTCCTCCGTTTCTTCCACATAGTGTGCTACTTGCTCCCGGAGAACACGATTTTCATCCTCAAGAACTTTCAGTCGTCTGTTGTTTTCGTGATAGGCATCTGTCTCACTTTTCAAGCGCTTGTTTTCTTGTAACAGAAAGGTGTGCTGTAGATCTAGCTGTTGGTGCCTTTTCTCAAGTGAGGTATAATCCGCTTTGGAATTTGCCAACTGTTGTTCAAGCAGCTTGATTTCAGAAGTGGGTACCTCCTTGTGTTGCTGTATATCTTCTGAATCATAGATAGGCTGCTCCTGAATTTTTGTTAACTGTTCCGTGTTTGGAAACGTTTTTTGCCCATTTAGGTGTGGGCTTTCTAGCGATTCATATGTTCTGTTAAGTAATTTGTAACCGTGTTCAACGACTCTCCGGCGCTTGTCAATCAGAAGTGCCCAGACAATCTCAGCGAAATCACCGGCTTCAATGAGCACTTCAGATGTTTTAAAGAAGGTTTCGATTTCAGAGACTTCCATGTAACCGACACGTGAGATTGCCTCTTGCGCCTTTTGGGTAAAGAATTGGCTTGCGATTTTTTCGACTGAAGTCTCCTGATTTTGCGAATGAGATTCTTCGCGGTAAGTCCGTTCACTTTCAACAGCAATTTTGGTTTCGCCAGTTCCATCCAAAAAAGCATTTGTTAGATTTGTCAATAACTCCTGCTTCGATAATGCGTACAACCGGTCGAGATCCGGAATGATACTAGCAGAAGCACTCAATTCGAAGACCTCTCTTTCATTTAAGAGTAGATCCAAAAACCATGTGAGCTGATCTCGCCGTATCTTTAATTTTAGATATGGGTCTGCCATAGGAATTGGACTCCAAAGGGTGTCGTGAGTTAAATTCTGATAATTTTCTCTCGTCCCGCTTGTACAGCGTGTGCAGCGTTGCGCGTGTCAACAACTAATTGGGCGTGTTCAACAAGCCACTTATAATCTATGTTGCTATGATCTGTCAAAATGACGACACAATCCGCATTTTGGACCAGGTCCGCTGTCAACGGTTCTGAACAATAGGTTTTCTGTTTATCAAGAGATAAAGTCTCTACATAGGGGTCATGATACAGAAACTTTGCTTTTTTGTCAAGAATTAAACGGATTACTGCCAATGCTGGAGATTCTCGAGTGTCGCCTAGGTCTTTTTTGTAAGCGACACCGAGAATTAATAATTGTGCATCCTCAAGGGATTTTCGTTTTGGTTTGAGAGCATGAACAATTTTATCTACCACGTATTTGGGCATCTCGTTGTTAATTTCGCTGGCAAGTTCAATAAAACGGGCGTGGTATTCATACATATGGGCTTTCCAAGAGAGGTAGTGCGGATCGATAGGGATGCAGTGTCCTCCTAATCCCGGCCCCGGATAGAACGGCATAAATCCGAACGGTTTTGTTGCAGCAGCATCTACGACCTCCCAAACGTCCAAATCCATGCGGTCACAGATAAGTGCTACTTCATTGATTAGGCCGATATTGACGCTTCTAAACGTGTTTTCTAGTAATTTGACCATCTCGGCTGTCCGGGGTGACGAGACGGTATGTGTCTTGTTAATAAACTGTGCGTAGAATGTTTTAGCGATGTGGGTGCATCGCCGGGTAACACCGCCGATAATTTTAGGAATGTTCGTCACAAAGTGGGTGCTATTTCCGGGTTCAATGCGCTCGGGGGAAAAAGCGAGATAGAAATCGCGTCCTACTTGTCCGGGGCGAGAATCTCCTGTTTTCGTAAATTGAGCAGTGAGCCTTGGGAGGACAATTTCTTCGGTTGCCCCGGGGTAGGTGGTACTTTCGAGGATAACCAATTGTTGGGTATGCAGATGCTGTGCGACTTGTTCGACTGCGGCGGTGATGAACTGCATATCAGGTGTTTGGTTCTCACCCAAAAGGGTCGGTACACAGATGTTAACTGTATCTAATTCACGCAGCACCTCATAGTTGGTCGTGACTTGTATGTGTCCAGAAGCGACGAGCGGTTTAAGCACTGCGTTGGTGACATCCGGCACGTAAGAGATGCCTCGTTTTAGCTGTGCTATTTTGTTTGGGCAAATATCGATACCTGTGACTCGGAACCCCGCGCTTGCAATCGCGACCATAAGGGGTAAGCCAACATAACCTAGTCCGATAACACCGGCATGAGCACTCCGGTTCTCTATTTTTTCAAGAATCATTTTTTAATAGCCAGCGCGTTGCTGCGTAAAGGTTTGTGAATATCTTGTCTGGACAGTCTTGTTCACCATCTGCACGTTGATAATTAGCATCAATGTAATTATGGTAACTCTCCCGTCCAAGTCCTGTCAAGACGAGAAACGTTGTGGTCTTAGCACGCTTACCGGCTTGAATATCAGTAGTAGTATCGCCAATGAAGTAGGCACTTGAGAGATCGATATTGTGTTCTTGTGCAGCACGTTTTAGCATACCGGCTTTTGGTTTCCGGCACTCGCAACCCGTCTTTGGATGATGCGGGCAGTAATAGACAGCGTTAATTCTTCCACCTACTTTTTCGATTTCAATAGTCATTCGAGAATGGATATCTCTCAGATCTTCTTCCGAATAAAGTCCTCTTCTAATGCCGGATTGGTTGGTTACTACGAAGAGGCGGTACCCCTTTTGTGTCAGTTTTTGAATTGCTCTACGGGCATTTGGAATGAAGGAGAACTCTGTCCATTTTCGGACATAACCCATATTTGGTGGATTCCGATTAATAACCCCATCCCGATCAAGAAAGACAGTTTTCATTTTTGTTAATCGCTCTCGATTTCAGTCGCCTGCATTTAGACAGAAACCGTCTGCGGCTCTTGCTAACTATTAGGGTTGTGCTGTTTCAATTGCCTGTCGGAGTTCCTGTGATGTGACAGTTGCACACCCCATCTTCCCAACAACGATTCCGCCAGCAAGGTTGGACAATACCGCGGCCTGATGGAATTCGGATCCTGCAGCAAGGGCAAGGGCGAAAACTGCAACAACTGTGTCCCCCGCACCTGTCACATCTGTTACGATGCTGGAATAGGACGGTAGATGTTTGACTTGTAGATTTCCGTGTGATCCGCGCTGGAACAGAGACATCCCGCTTGCATCACGCGTAATTAGCAACGCTTCAAGCGATAAGCGGTTTAAAATTTTCTCTCCGGCAGCAACAAGATGTGCTACATCGGTAATTTCTTCACGAACAGCGGCACCGGCTTCCTTATGATTCGGCGTGACAGCTGTTACGCCCTCGTAATGCCAGAAATTGTCGAGTTTTGGATCTACGATGACCGGGATATGGTAAGATTGTGCTCGCTTGACGAGTTTCTTGATAAGTTCAGCATTCACAACTCCTTTGTCGTAGTCAGCAAAGATAACTGCGTTACTTGCAGGCAGTTGAGAGACCGCTTCGGCTAGCAGGCGTTCCGACAGCCGAGCAGGAATTTTTTGTTTAGACTCCCGGTCGATGCGAAGCAGATGGTGCCCTAGTTCAGGTGCTCTCTCTGCAGACTTTCCGACAGCGGCGTGGGCAATTATACGCGTTTTCGTGCTTGTCGGGCGTTTGGGATCTATACAGACCCCGGCAATGCCTAAGTTCATACCGGTAGCCATCTGCCGTAATTTTTCACCAGTTCTGTCCGCTCCGATTACGCCTAGAAGTGCTGCGTTACCTCCGAGGCTTGCAACATTCTGAGCGACATTCGCTGCACCACCGCAACCGATGGTTTCGGTAGACGTTTCAAAAACTGGAATAGGGGCCTCGGGCGAGATTCGGTTCACATTGCCCCATATATACTCGTCTACGATGATATCGCCGATAACCATCACCCGTTTGCCTTGCAGTTGTGTAAGAATAGTTTTTAGATTCACGAGAGCATGTTAGCATAAATCTATAGGTTAAAGCAATAGGATAATCTCAGTGTATCCATATTTCGTCGGAAGTTTGGTATGGCGGGGCGGAAAGGATGCCCGACTACCGAGTAAAGACACTAGTATAACGCGAATTAAGAGATAGCGACATCTTGCTTGTGACAGGTTCTAGTCAACTGTCTCCATGAAACCTCTGTGAAAACCTTTGTTAAAATAAATATGTTCATGCTTCCGATCTACTTAACCGTGCAATCTTGCAAATCCTTGCATCCCATAAGTCGCGCGCAGCTCATCCAACCAATACCCAACTGCTAAAGTTTGAAGAAGATCCAACCTATTTCCTACTAAAAGTAAGACATGAAGCATTTATACCTCTATCTTTACAGTTCCTCATGAAAAATTGTTGTCTGCAATTGACAACTAATCCATTTTTTCCACTTCACAAAAATTTGAATTTGTGGTGAATCTGTGTTACAATTTAATTTCTATAAACCTCATACCGTTGTCAGTGTCGTATCATTTTACATTTTAATGAATTGCAAGCGGTGAACACCAATGAACACGTTAGAATCCAAATTAGGTAAAGTCGACCCGCAGGTCGTGGAAATTGCTTCCAAAGACTTAGCACGCCAGCGGAATACACTCATACTAATCCCTTCAGAGAACTACGCTAGTCGCGCTGTTATGGAAGCGCAGAGTACCATTCTCGCTAACAAATACGCCGAGGGCTATCCTGGTGAGCGTTACTATAACGGGTGCAAGTATATGGACGAAGTTGAATCATTGGCAATTGAACGCGCTAAGGCACTCTTCGGTGTTGAGCACGTTAACGTCCAACCTCACGCTGGCAGCCAAGCGAACATGGCGGTCTACCATGCTCTCCTCGAACCCAACGATACGATTCTTGGCATGTCTCTCAGTCACGGTGGACATTTAACCCACGGCGATGCTGTTAACTTTTCCGGACGCTACTACAACACCGCCGTTTATGGTGTGGACAGTGAGACCGAACGGATTGATATGGAGCAGATCGCACGGATCGCCCAAAAGCATCGCCCGAAACTCATCGTTGTTGGCGCCACAGCTTATCCCCGACACTTTGACTTCGCCCTATGGCGGGAAGTCGCTGATTCCGTAGGAGCATATCTGCTTGCTGATATAGCGCATATTGCAGGCCTTATCGCAGGCGGTGCCCATCCAGATCCTGTTCCGTATAGTGATGTGATTACGACAACAACCCACAAAACACTACGGGGCCCCCGTGGAGCAATGATTATGTGTAAATCTGAATATGCAGATAAGATTGACCGCGCAGTGTTTCCCGGCTTACAAGGAGGCCCTTTCCTCCATACAATCGCGGCGAGAGCCGTCGCTTTCAAGGAAGCAAACCAACCTGATTTTAAGAGGTATCAAGCGCAGATTGTTAAAAATGCTAAAGCCCTATCTGCACGGTTGATCGAAAACGGATTCCGGTTGGTGAGCGGTGGGACAGATAACCATCTGATGCTGATAGATCTCACCTCTAAATACGAGAAACTCAGTGGACGGCAAGCCGCTGATCATCTGGAAGAGGCTGGAATTATCGTAAATAAAAATACAATACCGTTCGACAAAAGAAAGCCGAGAACGACGAGTGGTTTACGCATCGGGACTCCGATGGTTACCACGCGCGGCATGAAAGAAGATGATATGATCCAAATTGCCGATTTTATCGCAGAGACTCTCGAAAATAGACAGAAAGCCTCAATCAAACGCCGAATTCGAGAGAAAGTCAAGGAATTCTGCGCGCAATTCCCAATTTATGAATATTTAAAATAGGTGGGTTCTGCTTTAGCCAATGATATGATGTCCTTCTTGTGATGTTAACTGGAGGCTGTCAGCGAATTGAGTACCAATTTCGCGAAATCATTATTAAATAGTTATTGGATTCGGCTATGGATTACAAAGCAGCGCTTGCTTATATTGAAGCGTTCATAGATTATGAAAGAAGTGCGGACTTTGCCCGACAGCAAAGATACCACAACCTGAATCGAATCTCGTTGTTGTTGGATTTGCTTGGCAACCCGCAAGAGAAGTTGCGTGTCATCCATATTGCAGGAAGTAAAGGGAAAGGCTCTACCGCTGCACTTATAGCATCAGTGCTGACCCATGCAGGCTATAAGACTGGTTTGTTTACATCACCGCATCTCATTACACCGCGCGAGAGGTGCCGGATTGATGATAAATTCATTTCGGAATCAGACGTTGCTTTTTATATTGACAAGCTCAGACCCGCAATCGACACCGTTTCCGCTGCTGAATTCGGGCGTGTTTCGTTTTTTGAAATATATACAGCACTCGCCTTTTCTTACTTTGCTGACAAAGCAACAGATTTTGCTGTTATAGAAGTTGGTTTAGGAGGCAGACTGGACGCGACAAATGTCGTTACGCCAGTCACAACGGTTATCACGTCTATCGGGCTAGAGCATACGGCGATATTAGGTGATACCTACGGCGAAATCGCAACCGAGAAAGCAGAGATCATTAAACACGGATGTCCACTTTCACTTGCACCCCAACCCTCAGAAGCGCGAGCAGTTTTTGAAAAGGTCGCCAGGGCGCGGAACGCGCCTATCATTGAGGCCAAACATTTGGTCCAGGGCAATTTCGATACTTCACGGACTCGAACGGTCTACGACACCGAGGGGTTGCCAGTAGGACAGCATTTTGATGTGAAGACCGCCTCGGAGTGTTATTCGCAGTTGACTGTCCCTCTTCTGGGACACCATCAATTTGTGAATGCCATAATAGCTCTTGCTGCGGTTAAGAGTTTGAAACAGCAAGGTTATGTGATTCCGAAAGCCAGCGTTTATGCAGGATTTGAAAACGTGCAGTGGAATGGACGAGTTCAACGAATTAAATCCTCACCGATTGTTGTGCTTGATGGTGCACACTCTCCGTTTTCGATGGAAGCCTTGTGTCGGACACTCCGCGAGAGTTTTTGCTGCTCTCATACGATTTTTGTCGTTAGTTTAATGCGTGATAAAGATCTTACAGCAATTGGCGACATTGTTTCGAAGAACGCAGATTCTGTGATAGCTACAGAGGTTGCGGATAACCCGCGTGTTATGCCCGCTGAGGTAATACAAGACGCCTGGGGTCAGACATGTCCGAAGATCACTGCATGTCCAAATCCAGAAAGTGCGATCGCGAAGGCACTGTCAGAAGCGTCATCGACAGATTTGATCTGCATCACCGGTTCGCTTTATCTCGTCGGTCAGGCCCTAAAGTGGTTCTCGGTTCTCGATAGTCAGCACGAAGATTCTATTCTCTGTGCATCCGGCTCTGGTGTTAAGCGCTAAAGAATATAATGGATTAAGAGGATAAAAAACCTGAAAAAAAACGGTTTTGAATGGAAACCCAATCGTGTCAGAAAGGAAACAGACAAAACCGATCAGAACGCTAACCTTTAAAGTCAAAGGAAGAAAAAAGAGAGGTCTTTTAATGTGTGAAATCAAATGCAAAAGACGGTGGCTAAGTTGGAAAGTATTTCTGACATCTTTCCTCACTCTGAATTTAGTCACTGTGGCTTTTGCTCAAACAGAACATTATCCAACTATTCCAACAGCTTGGTGGATTGCCCCTATCGGTGCCCTCGTCGCTTTGGGGTTTGCGTACTACTTTTACCGTGCAGTGATGCGACAGGATGAGGGTAACGAAACAATGCGTGCTATCGCGCAATCTGTCCGAGAAGGTGCCATGGCGTATCTCAGGCAACAATACAAAGTGGTAGGGATAGTTTTTGTTGTCCTTTGCCTCATATTTCTCTTCATGGCATTCGTTCTTAATGCCCAAAATAAGGTGATTCCGTTTGCATTTCTTACAGGTGGTTTCTTCTCAGGGCTCTGTGGTTTCCTCGGCATGAAAACGGCGACCAATGCCTCCGCACGTACCACGAGTGCAGCGATGAACGGACTCAACGCCGGATTGAAGGTAGCCTTTCGTGCTGGAGCGGTTATGGGTTTGGTCGTTGTCGGGTTTGCACTCCTTGACATTACAGGATGGTTTCTAATACTCTACTACCTTTTTCCAAAAATATTTCCTGGGTTTTTATCTGAGGCGAATCCGCTGCCGCAGATTACTGTGATTATGCTGAGTTTCGGAATGGGGGCTTCTACACAAGCCTTGTTTGCTCGTGTCGGTGGGGGTATCTACACAAAGGCAGCCGATGTCGGAGCGGACCTCGTCGGAAAGGTCGAAGCCGGAATTCCAGAAGATGATCCGCGTAATCCGGCTGTCATCGCAGATAATGTTGGTGATAATGTCGGCGATGTTGCAGGCATGGGCGCGGACCTGTACGAGTCTTATGCAGGCTCTATCTTAGCAACCGCTGCACTCGGTGTCGCTGCTGTTGCTGCAAACGATTACAACAATCTCGCTCTCCAGCTGAAGTATCTCGCAGCCCCTATGGTTATTGCTGGCGTTGGAGTGATCCTTTCCATCCTAGGTATATTTCTAGTACGAACGAAAGAGGGAGCATCAATGAGCCAATTGATGGGATCTCTTAACTTTGGTATTAACGGGAGTGCTGTAGGCATCGCAGTTATATCACTTCCTGTCCTTATCTATCTCGATCTTCCGAATAAATGGCAGATTTGGGGAGCGATCGTCGCGGGGCTCATCGGAGGATTGGTTATTGGAAAAGTCACTGAAATTTTCACGTCCCATGACTATGCTCCGACGCGTGCTATTGCTAAGCAGGCGCGAACAGGGCCCGCAACGGTAATTATTGAAGGGGTTGCTGTCGGCATGGAATCGACTGCGATTCCTGTTATTACGATCGTCGCCGCAGTCGCTATCAGTTACTATCTCCCTGGCGGCATGCAGGAACCATTGATGGGACTTTACGGGGTCGGTATTGCTGCCGTCGGTATGCTTGCGACCCTCGGTATCACTCTTGCCACGGACGCATACGGACCTATCGCAGATAATGCCGGTGGCAATGCTGAAATGGCAGAACTTGATAAAAGTGTCCGGAATCGCACGGATCAGTTGGATGCCCTCGGAAACACGACCGCAGCAACAGGGAAAGGATTCGCTATCGGGTCAGCAGCACTGACTGCCCTGGCGTTGTTAGCCGCCTATATTGAAGAAATTCGACACGGGCTCATCGACTTAGCGGGGCAGAAGATGCTGAACATACCCGGTGAAGGCCCGGTGGCCACGGCGAAGGTTTCAATTAATCAATTCATGGACTACTACAATGTTAACCTCATGAATCCGCAAGTTCTTATCGGACTGTTCATCGGTGCAGTGATGGCGTTCTATTTTTGTGCTTTGACGATGAAGGCGGTCGGACGGGCTGCGGGGGCTATGGTGGAAGAGGTACGCCGTCAATTTCGAGCGAAACCGGGGATTATGAAAGGTGAGGAGAAACCAGATTATGCCCGGTGTGTTGAGATTTCAACAGCTGGTGCACAACGAGAGATGATTTTTCCATCGCTTATCGCTATTGCTGTTCCTGTCGTCGTTGGCTTAGTTTTTGATGTTGGCGGGGTGCTTGGTTTACTCACTGGAGGGTTGGCAACCGGTTTTGTTCTTGCAATCATGATGGCAAACGCGGGCGGGGCATGGGACAACGCCAAAAAATTCATTGAAGAAGGCAGGCATAAAGATGAATATGGCGACAAAGGTTCAGAACCTCACAAAGCCACTGTTGTCGGTGATACCGTCGGAGACCCGTTCAAGGACACCTCTGGACCCTCACTTAATATTTTAATTAAGTTGATGTCCATGGTATCTGTTGTTTTTGCCGGACTCATTGCCAAATACGGCGGTGCCCTTAACAGCTGGCTGGGTATGTAAACAGAATTAAGATTTCTCGCTTCCCTTTCTCTTTTCTTTATCAATTTGTAGGAGAAAACAGACAGATGTCCAATAAACTGAAACCTCGAAGTTACGCGATTACTGATGGCCCCGACCGTGCTGCTGCACGCACGATGCTCATGTTCGGCGACGGTGGTCTCTCACCGGAGGACCTTGACAAGCCAATTGTCGGGGTTGCTAATACATGGATCGAGATCGGCCCTTGTAACTTTCATCTCAGACAGCTCGCCGCCAAGGTCAAAGAGGGGATCCGCTACGCAGGCGGTACACCTCTTGAATTCAATACTGTCAGTATTTCCGATGGGATTACGATGGGCACCGAAGGCATGAAAACCTCGCTCATTAGTCGAGAAGTCATCGCTGATTCGATTGAATTGGTTTCTATCGGTAACATGTTTGATGCTGTTGTTGCACTCTGTGGATGCGACAAAACGGTCCCTGGCACCGTCATGGCATTGGCGCGGTTAGATATTCCCTCGCTCACGCTGTATGGTGGTTCAATCATGCCTGGTAAATTTCAGGGACGTGATGTCACGATTCAGGACGTGTTTGAAGCTGTCGGGGAGCATGCAGAAGGTACAATAACCGTCGAGGAACTCGATGACCTAATCCGTAAAGGATGTCCCGGCCCTGGGGCGTGTGGAGGGCAATTTACTGCTAATACGATGGCCACAGCCGTCGAAATGTTGGGTATTGCTCCGATGGGAAGCGGAAGTGTACCCGCTGTGGTAGAAGGTAAGGCTGATGAGGCATACAAAGCCGGCCAGCTCATTATAGACATGCTCGCTGCTGATAGGTGCCCGAGCCGAATTATCACCCGTAAATCGATTGAGAATGCTATTACCTCTGTCGCCGCGACCGGTGGGTCTACCAACGGCATTTTGCATCTCCTCGCCATCGCTCATGAAGCACAGGTTCCGATAACGCTTGAGGATTTCCACACCATTAGCCAAAGAACTCCGGTGTTAGCTGATCTGAAACCGGGCGGTCAATTTGTCGCTAACGATCTTTATGAGGCAGGAGGCATTCCCTTCTTGGCGAAACGTCTCCTAGAAGCAGAATTGCTGCATGCCGATGAACTGACTGTCACCGGCAAAACCATCGGCCAAGAAGCGAACGCAGCCACTGAAACCGAGGGGCAGCAAGTCGTCAGACCCGTGGAGGCACCCCTCAAACTGACGGGCGGATTCGCTATTTTAAGGGGTAACCTTGCACCCGATGGATGTGTTATCAAATTAGCTGGACAGGACAAAACCCTCCACCGGGGGCCAGCACGCATCTTTGACCGAGAGGAGGACTCTTTTGCTGCTATTAAAGGAGGCTCGATTAAACCCGGTGATGTCGTTGTTATTCGTTATGAAGGCCCTACCGGGGGACCAGGAATGCGCGAGATGTTGGGGGTAACGGCAGCAATTGTCGGCGCAGGTTTGAGCGAGGAGGTCGCCCTTTTAACCGATGGCAGATTCTCCGGTGCCACACACGGTTTCATGATCTGCCACATCGCACCTGAAGCCGCAAAAGGTGGCCCTCTTGCTATTCTACAAGAAGGAGACCAGATCGTTATTGATGCCAAAAAACGACGACTAGATGTTGAACTCTCCAACGCAGAAATTCAGGCGCGTTTTGAACAGTGGACCCCGCCCGAACCGCTTTACACCCGCGGAGTTATGGCAAAATATGCAAACACAGTATCTTCTGCTTCCGAAGGTGCTGTAACAGGATAACACACAGTTGGTTTTCTACGTTTCTATCTATTAGGGGCAGGCCTTCGGAGTGGCCTCTTTTACTTACTTTCCCTGTCTACATGCCCCTTGTCTGAAACCGCCTTGCAGACGCCCCCTAACGCCTGCAAGTGCTGTCGCTCTTTTCACTATTGTCCTGATTCCCACGTTCGGAAGCGTTCGCAGTCGCCCCGCAACCTCTCATTTACATCGTCTAAATATTTTGCCAGATCTATCTGTTATCATTTTCCGTTCCACTCTGTCGTGAGGTATAGAATTAATTGTCCGCATTGGTATTCCTTTCCAGCAACAGGTGACCCTATTATAAAAAAACTTCTCTAGCGCTTACCTGATTCAAGAACTTCTCTTATTATCTCTTGGCTGCGAATGAGTTGTTGGGCGGACTCTTTTAGTAGGTTAAACGATTCTGTTACACTTTGGTGAATGTTTTCTTGCTCCTTCGTGGATAGCAATGGAATGGGGAAATCTAAAATATACCGTTCATTCAAGGTTGGATAGGAAGTCCAAATTGCACCTTTTAACGACCATTTCAGGAAATGTTTAGAGCGCAGAATAGACAGGAGCGACTCTTTATTGATCTGTCCTTTTTCTTTTAAAATACAGAAGGCACTTGTCCCGATCATATCATCTTCTTGAACAATAGTAATAGCACCTCTGTATGTTCTGACCTTAGAAATGATTAGATCCCCTTTCATCAAAATACGCTTTCCACCACCGGGCAAGTTTTTGCCCAACATTTCTTGTGGTATTATATTCCCAGTGTGAATATCAACACTCCCTATTTCTACGTAGCGGTAGAACTTTTCCGGATCTATCTTGAGGCTTTCTTTAGAAAGGTTAAATTCGTCTCCGATACGCGTATGTCCACCTGAGTAACTTTTCATCAGATTTTCTATTTCCGTGTGTTTAGGGTGAAAGTAATATGCGTCTATACGTCTTGCTTTTTTGACATCCAAATAATTTTTCTCATAAGTATTGGGCAACGGTTTCCAATCTTCCACATTTGCGTCTGCAAAAGAAAGGTTAACTTTTCTCGCCCATTCAGCAAACGATTCAGCTATGCCTTTATCTAAATATCCATTATGGCTATGCAAATCATGGTCAATAATTGTATGTCCGTTACTGTCTAGTATATTAACCCCACTACTGTCTTTGATATATTTATAGTTGCCTGAGCTATCTTTACCACTTTTCTCACTTGATCCAAAAAATATCGGATAATCATATTCTTTCGGACAATAATCAGAGGCATTCTCGTCCTCATTCCATTTTTGAAGCAATAGAACGCCAGTTTTCGTGTCAGTGTGAGGCTTAAAGGTTTGTTCGTGTAAACTTATTACTGCCACAATACGAGCATGCTCGGTTATAAATTCTCGAATATTTTCGTATGTAGGAGCCCCCAGTTTACCTTGTGGTAAAACAATTGCCATTCGGCCCCCAGGCTTTAAGAAATCCAAATTACGCTCAATGAATAAAATTTCACGTCCAACCTGGTTTTTGATTTCCCCTTTTTTGTTAGTTGCAAGATCGTATAATTGAAGGATATGATTTTCTTTGATAGCTCCTGCAAACGGAGGATTCGCCATTACTAAATCAAATTTGAATCGCCTATTGTCGTTTTTGTCAACACGCAAACGTTCTAGTCGCTTAAAACCTTCATTGTAGGTGTCTATCCAGTTTTTATTACTTATGCGTTCATTCCAACGCTTGTAGTCCAATGTGTTAAGTTCCAATACGTTTGTTTCACCGTCACCAGCAATTAGGTTAAGGGTTCTAGCAACTCTAACCGTTTTTTCATCGAAATCAATGCCGAATACTTTTAGGACATGTTCCTTATCTTCATCCGAAATTTGGGCATCACTGAAGAGGCTACCGGTTAATTTGAAAATGGTATGGATGGGGAACCCACAACTGCCTGCGGCGGTATCAATCATATATTCTCCCTGCTTCGGATTTAACATCTGGACACACATATCAATAACATGTCGAGGAGTAAAATATTGCCCTTTTTCACCCTTCGCTGACTTGTTGACGAGATACTCAAATGCCTCGTCTAAAACAATTAGATTTGAATTAAATAACTTGACATCTTGTAAACTGGCGACACATATTGCTAAATGGCTATCGGTTAGTTCAATCTTAGAGCCTTCGGAGAAAACGCCCTGCCATTTCTCTTTGCTTTTCTCGAACAGTTCTGAAATTTTTTCTTTCAGTTCGTGTTCGCTTTGTCCAGTATTTCTGAATGCCATCTCTCTAAAATGCTCATTCGAGATCTCATGTATATCAACGTTTTGTCGCTGGCGCCGCGCTATAAATTCTTTGTCCTTGCGACTTTCATATTCGTCATAGAGTTTGGTAAAGATCAGTTTAAATGCTTCTTCAAAGACATCTATGCCCGCGTTTGCAAGCACCTCATCTTCAAGTTCCAGGATTACTTCTTTCAAGGTTCTCCTTTCCTGAACAAGTTTATCCCTTATAATGAGTTCTTTAAGAGTAAAGCGTTCCTTAAAAATATCTTCTAACCTTTGTTGCGAATTAGGAATATCAGGGATCTCCTCAAAATGGTTGGGAGGCTTGCGATGGTAATGAGATATGTCTTTCCCGTTTGTCCATACCCCTATCGGTGCCCCTGTTGTATTGCAGTACGAACGCAATTGATCCTTGCCTTCTTTCAACTTCGGTTGTTTCACTTCAATGATAATATCTTCGGAATCAGGCCGCTTTTCGTTTAGGACAACAATATCAGCTTTTAGATTGGTACGTCCTCTTTTAATAGCATATTCAACCCGTAACCGATTTTTAGGATAGCCGTATTGATTTTCAAGTTTCCTCACATAAAGTTGGCGTATAAGTTCCTCGGGTAGCAGGACAAATCTCTTATTTCTGATAGGGCAGTAAATCAAATACTTTCTTTTTTTTGTTTCATAATTAGTTTCAGGTTCCGTGAATAAATCTATTTGACTAACAGCTGCTATATTTGTTCCTTTTTGAAGAAAAACATCCTTACTCAAAGATTGAATTTCAAAATCGGTGAACAAAGAACAGCTATGATTGCTATCTTTCAATATGTCTGCAATAACTTGATTGATATTTAATCTGGCTTTTTTACTCACTATGATTTCCTCTTTTAATTTTATTAAGCACGTATAGATTATCGCCAAAGTCTTGTTGATTGCTCCAGAGAAAGTCTGATCTCATAAAATTACCTTTCTTTCCCATTTCGGAGTATGTGTGTTATAATATACTAATCCATCTTTTGGTTCAAGTCTAAATCCTATTCTAATGCACAGGTAGATAGATATTGCTTAGTATTCAATCTTAGACCAATTGCAAGAAACCATTTTTGGAGTAGAATTTTCGTGCCGCGAAACACTGTGCTGAATGTCATTTTGAAATTTGCTTTTCAAAACAAGTTGTAATTTCTCGTTTTTTTTGCTAAACTATTTGAACCAGTCTGGGTAAGACGGTGAAGCGTAACGCACACTCCGCCCCTACTCTCCCACCTGTCTAGGGGATAAATAGATTGGAGATATGGAATGCCGAGATGGATATATCGGAAGAACTTAAAGCACGGGACGAGCGCATCGAAAGATTGGAACGCGCCCTTTTATTAATTCTGAGTCTAAACATCGGGAATCATCTTGATAAGTCTTCTAAGAATTGTTTCAGCCACATCCAGTCTTTTGCTGTAGAACAGTTAGAAGCCCTGGTTGCAGAGGCCGGTTGCACAGAAAAAGTGATCGAAGACTTGCTTGCTGCGTGTGAGAAACGTTTCCGTATTGAATTGGATGTATTACGTCACTAACCTAATAAATTTGAGGGTTTTCGATTAGGATTCGAGTATAAATCTTTAAGCGACTTCAGCCTTTAAATTCGAACTTACGTCAATTTTTAAGAGGAAAAATAATGTTTAGATATTTTTTAGTCGCACTTGTTTTAGTGTTAGTTGTAGGTGCATTGACGATTGATGCGTCGATAGAAAAAGCAATTTTACTGAAGGCACACGGTTTAAATGATGATGCAAAGCGCGAACTCATCAACTTTATTTTTTACAAGGATTCGGAAAGAAGAGACAAGCCTCGCGCGTATTATTTACTTGGATCAATTGCCCTTGATGAGAATAAGATCCGAGCTGCTACAAAGACTTGGAGTTATATCATTGAAAAGTATCCAGATTCCGACGAGGCACTGATAGTAAAAGAGAGAATAGACGAGTTATCCAAGGGGACTTTATCCGTTTATACAGAAAGCGTTGAAACAGCTGATTATTCCGTTGCCAAATTGTATTTGAAAAACGCAGATTTCTGGTCGAAAGATAAAGATGACAGTTGGATGATTGATTCAAGTTGGATCCCTAAAGTCGAATTCGCCTTAAAGTGGTATGATAAGGTTATCTCCGAATTTCCAAAAAGTGAAGAAGCACGCGTCGCCTATATAGGGAAGGTACGTACCTTACTGGGTTGGAAAGAATATGACGGTGACACTTACGGTATAGAGGCAAATTTTTCCAAATATATCGGAAAACTTGTCGACACTTTTCGTGATTTTGAGAGAGATTTTCCAAACGATGTTACCCTTCAGAATTGTAGGTTTCAGATCGGACAAGCCTATTTTGTTCGATCGATCATAATAGGGATAAAAAAACGTTCAGAGTCGAAAAAGTATCTTGAACAAGCAAGGCAGTGGTTTGACGAAGTTATAGCGAATTCTATAGAGAATGATTCCTTCTATCGTCAGATCTCTGAAGAGAGAAATAAGTATATCAATACTCGGATTGGTACAATGAAGTAAAATTTTTCAGCCCACGGAGTTACCGATGTTTTTTTACTCTAAATCTTTTTTCAAACTCACGTTATCAATTAGCCAGATTACTTTACTACTCTTCAATAACGAGATTTCCGCAGAGATCCAATATAAAAACATGCAAACTCACGTCTATCTCTCTATAGCTGGAGAAAACAGAATCGCCATTTACGCATTCGACGCTTCCAACGGTAGCATCGAATTTCAAGAAAATATTACCGTTAGCGGTTCTCCCGGACCTCTAACTCTTTCACCGTGCCGCAACTATCTCTATGCCGGGCTTCGGTCAAGTCGAGAAATCGCGAGCTTCCGTGTTCATAAAGAGACGAAACACCTGATACACCTCCGAACAATCCAACTCGATGCAGATACATGCTATATTGCAACCGACAAGACTGGGAATTTCCTGCTCTCTGCCTATTACGCCGCCGGCAAAGTCACCGTTCATACCATCGGTGACGATGGAACTGTGCAGGGTGAACCGCTTCAAACTGTTGAAACCGACATACATGCACACGCTATCGAAACAGATGCTTCAAACCGATACGCCTTCGTCCCGCATACTGTCCCGCGAAATGCTATCTATCAATTTCATTTCGACGAACAGACAGGCACGCTCACCGAGAATCTAATGGGCAATCTCAATCCGGATGCTCCTATCGGCCCACGACATTTCTGTTTTCATCCGAGTGAGCCGATCTGCTACTTCTCAAATGAGCAAGGTTCTAGTGTTTCTAGCTATATGCTCGATGAAAAAGAACATCCAGGAAACTTAATGATTTTGCAACGAGACCTCTTTACCCTTCCCGAAGATTTTGTGGAAGATAATACTTGTGCCCAAATCCACATCGATCCACAAGGGATGTTTCTCTATGTTTCCAACCGCGGGCATGACAGCATCGCAGCATTCACAATTGACGCGGATAGCGGGAAATTAAGCGCTATTGGACATCAGACCACCGAACCTACACCGCGCGTCTTCAATATTGACGCAACAGGAAATTTCCTCTTTGTCGGCGGACAAGGTTCAGGGAGACTCGCCACCTATCGCATCAACCGAGAAACCGGGGAATTATCGCCACTCGTTGCCTACGAGGTCGGCAAAAACCCCATGTGGATACTTTTTATCTAATGGAACAGCACGGAATTTTCATTACATTCGAAGGGGTGGAAGGTTCAGGCAAAACAACACAAGCGGAGCGACTTGCAGATGCCTTGGGACCAAACGTTTTACTCACCCGGGAACCCGGCGGCACGTCTATTGCCGAACGCATACGCGACCTCTTCCTAACCTCCGACGGCATCATACCGATGACAGAAGTGTTGATGATCGCAGCTGCACGCGCACAACATGTGGCCGAACGCATACGCCCTGCATTAGAAGCACATCAAATTGTCATCTGCGACAGGTTTATTGATGCAACGCTCGCTTATCAAGGTTACCGCGGCGGCATCGCCCTTGATTTTATCTATCAACTCAATCGAACCGTTATAGGCGATGTGTTTCCTGACCTCACCTTCCTACTTGATCTATCACCAGAGATCGGTTTACAGCGTCAACAGAAAGATAGAGCACACTGTGACCGACTCCACAGAGAACCCGTGGAATCTCATCAGAAAGTTCGCGAGGGGTACTTGCTCACCGCAAAAACAGACCCGCACCGTGTCAAAATCATAGATGCAACACTATCTCCAGATGCCGTTCACACCGCCATCTTGACGGAATATCGAAAATACTGCTTAAAGAAAGAAGAACTGCCTATTCACAAAGAAAAATGAAAAATTCAATCTTTGGAAATCAACAAATTCTCGACCAGCTCCAGCGAACTGTCGAATCAGAACGCATCGCCGGAGCGTACCTTTTCGTTGGGCCAAAAGGGGTCGGCAAGGAGACAGTCGCGAGCTATTTCACAAAACTGATCTTCTGCCAGAAAAACGCGCACCCACCTACAGTCTGTGGAACATGTCTCGCCTGTCGCAAGGTGGATTCCGGAAACCATCCAGATCTCGAGTACATCCGACCTGAAGGAAGCATATTAAAAATAGGGCAAATTCGGGAGCTCCAAAAACGGATCATCTATGAACCACTTGAAGCACGTCGAAAGGTCTACATCTTGACCGATGTGGATCGGATGAATGCCGAGGCAGAAAATTGCCTGCTCAAGACACTTGAGGAACCGCCTGCCTCTTCTGTTTTGATTCTGATTACATTCAATATCCAAGCTCTGCTTCCAACAACGCGTTCTCGATGCCAAATTCTCCAATTTCACCCGATGCCGACGCAGGAATTAGCAGCAGTTTTAATGGATAGTTTTTCAGTTACACCGGAGCAGGCGACAACACTTGCAGTCGCCGCGGGCGGTGCAATCGGAAAAGCTATCAATCAGCTTGAAAAGGGAAGCGCGCTTACCGAAGAAGTCCCTGAAATTCTCAAGGAGGCGGACTTATTAGCTGCTTTCAGAATCGCTGAGAATTTCAGAGATAACCCTGAAACCTTAGATAGTCTGGTCACATGGTATCGCGATCTACTCTTTTTGCAACAAGGGGCCCCAATTGAATTAATAACACACGTTCATTCCCTTGAAGAACTCCAAATCCTTGCTCCCCGATATTCTCGTCTATCTATTCAACAAGCCATTCAAACCGTCTTTAACACCAAATTCCTCCTTGAAAATACGAATACGAACGCCACTTTGGCGCTGGAGGTGATGTGTTTGAAATTACTCAAACTGTAGAAAGAACTAAATAGCTTTGTACCCGTGAGATCATATTGACAAGCCTGCTTTCTTATGATATAATTTTCCGGTAAATTAATTCAATGCAGCCTAAACGGAACCCTAAAAAGGAACACAATGAGTGCATTTTACGTCACCACTCCTATCTACTATGTAAACGGCCGACCGCATGCTGGACACGCCTATACCAACATCGCTTCTGATGTTTTGGCGCGTTATCACCGTCTCAAAGGTAATAAAGTTTTTTTTCTCACCGGCATTGATGAGCACGGGTCAAATGTACATAAAGCCGCTGAGGATGCAGGTCTTGATCCGCAAGCTTATTGTGATAAGATAGCTCCTACATTTGTGAAGCTTTGGGATCGACTAAATATCTCACACGATATTTTCCTACGCACGACGAGCGGTCTGCACAAACGGGGCGTGGCGAAATTTTTCTCAGCACTCCATGCAAGCGGTGATATCTATAAAGGTGCTTACGAGGGGCACTACTGTGTCTCATGTGAGCAGTTTTTCCCAGAAAAAGAACTTACAGACGAAAAAATCTGTCCGATACATAAGTTACCGCTCCAATGGTTAGAAGAAGAGAACTACTTTTTCCGACTTTCCAAGTACCAAGGACGTTTGCTTGCCCATTTCCACGCAAATCCGGATTTCGTCTACCCTATAGCTCGACGCAATGAACTCTTGAACTTTATGGAATCCGGATTAGAAGATATAAGCATATCACGCGCCTCTGTCTCCTGGGGTATTTCTTTACCGTTTGATCCCGGGCACGTCATCTATGTCTGGGTTGAAGCGTTGACGAACTATATAACGGCGCTCGATTATGAAAACGAAAGCGATCGGTACCATGCCTTTTGGCCCGCCGATGTTCACATGATGGCGAAGGACATTACCCGTTTTCACGCCATCCTTTGGCCCGCAATGCTCATGGCTGCTGATCTGCCTCTTCCGAAGCAGATTGTTGCACACGGTTGGCTGACAAAGGACGGTGAGGCCCTGAGCAAAACGCGGGGGATCGTCATTGATATGGAGGGCGACATTGTGACTTATGGGGTTGATGCCTTCCGTTATTATCTTCTACGCGAGTTTAGTTTCGGAAACGACGGCGACTACCGTCCTGCTCGCTTACATGCACGCTACAACTCCGATCTTGCCAACGATCTCGGAAATCTACTTAACCGCGTCCTCGGGCTACTGAACAAAAACTTTGAAGGAGTCCCTGCACCGACAACGCCAGGTGAGTTTGACGAGGACATCAAAGCAATGGCACCGACTACGAGTGCCCGGTTAGATGAACACATAAAGAGGTTCGCATTTGATGCAGCCTTGGAGACCATCTGGGAATTTGTCCGCCGCATTAACCGGTATGTCCAGCAGACTCAAGTTTGGACGCTCGTGAAGCCTGAAACGAAGCCGAGAATGGGAACTATCCTTTACAATAGTTTAGAGGCACTTCGGATCATTTCTGCCCTGATTTCACCCTTTATTCCCGAAACGGCTGAGAAAATTCAGAAGCAGATCGGTTTAACTGAATTGGATACTGCCACGGCGTGGGGAGGTTTACTGGTCGGAAGAAAGGTCAGCATAGGGCAGCCTATCTTCCCGCGCATCCATACCAAAGATCAGAAACCTCCACAACTGCAAACCGAGACGAAACCACAGGAGAAGCCGAAAGGGCGAGCTGCCAATTCAGTTTCTTTTGCTGATTTCCAGAAGCTTGATCTGCGAATTGCCCGTATCCTTGCTGCTGAACCGATTGACGGGGCGGATCGACTCCTCAAGCTGCAAGTTGACCTCGGCACTGAAAAACGACAGATCGTTGCTGGAATTGCTGAGCATTACACTACAGAAGCATTGGTCGGAAAACAGGTAATAATTGTTGCAAATTTAGAACCCGCAACCATTCGAGGTGTCGAATCGCAAGGTATGGTTCTAGCAGGAAGTGGCGACTCCATAGTTCTAGCAACCCTTGAAAAAGAGATGTCTCTCGGTACGCAAGTAAGGTAGGAGCGCACATTGTTTGCCTGGATAAGATGCGAAATATAGAAAATACCCTTAAAATCCGTATCGAAGAAGATGCGACAAGCACTTTTATTGTTATTGTGCCCACCGATTCTGTGCGTTTGCATCGTCAACGTGAGTTAGTTGATTATCACCCCAATCAAGCAGTTGCCAATCTACGCGTCTATACACTTGCTAGTTTCATTCAAAGACTATATGACCAGGTCCAACCACCAAGACTGAACATTTCCCAAGGAATCCAAAACCTTTGGCTGCATGAAATTGCAAATCCTCCGGCGAACACCCTTGATTCTCACCGCCATGATACGTTCCAGCCCAACCAGAACATCCCCGTCCCGGATAGCACCATCTCGCTCGTCGCAGATACAATTAACCGTCTTAAGGAGTACGGCGAGGACACATTAAATAGTGGAAACGGTGAGTCACAGAATCCAACTGAGGATGGTTTTATTCGTATTTATAAGGATTATGAGACTAAACTCAAAGACCGTTGGATCGATGAACAAGGCAAGCGTCTTTACCTCGCTAATGCTAAAAATTTTGGGTCGCTTATGATCGGCGCGTTTCCAAGAGCTGATCTTGTTGTTGTTGAAGGGTTTACTACGCTTTCTAAAGCCGATACCAAAATCTTGACTCACGTTGCCGAGATGTCGCAGATAGAGATGTGGTTCCGTACCGACTGGCTTGAAGGAAATGAGGGGCTATATAAAAATATCACCGATCTCATCTCTCAATTTAAGAACGCAGGTGCCTATATTGATCCAGACTACCAGCGCGAACCTGACCGACATCAACACTATGCCAATAACCTGTTCCGAATGGATAATTCTTGCGTAACCCCGATTGAGGCTCCTCACATTCAAGTATTGAAACCGGCTGATCGTTCTGAAGAAGTGATGCAGATTGCTCATCTGATCCAAAAACACGTCTCAGATGGGAGCAGCAAGTTAAGTAAGATTTGTGTTGCCTGTTACAATATAGGGTTGTACCAAGACCGGATCGCTGAGATTTTCCCTGCTTATAGGATTCCTTATTCGCTTGGATCAGGTACTCCGTTAACAAAGTCAGAGGTTGTCAAATCAATCTTTTTATGCATTTCGTCGGATCAGCCTCTACTGAACGACATATATTTCCCTGAGGTGAAGCCTGCATCAAACACACGTCAGTTTCACCCAGTAGAGTTTCAAGAATACATTGAGGGCCTGGTGAAAAGCGCGGAAGTTATCCAGCGTATCCTAAACCCGATGTTTGGCAGGGACCTTGAAGTCGTTGAAGCTGAGGTCGAGGCATATTGCCAATTCAACAGGATTCTTAGAGAGCTGTGCAGTGTTTTGATGTCAGAAGGCGTTAGGTCAGATTTCTTGCGTAATTATATTGATAAACTCCGTCGTGTTGCCAAACATACAAGCTATCGAAACACTACTAGAAAAAAAGGGGAAACCGTCAGGATCGTCCAACTCAGTGACCTGGGAAGCCAGAAATTTGATATCGTTTTCTTAGGGGACTTTGTAGAAGGCAATTTTCCTGAAAATTATCGTCCCGACCCGCTGCTTCCAAACCACTCTTATCGAACCGAGGATGTGCATCTATACAACAACAGATTTATGTTCTATGGAGCACTCAAAGCTTTTCGAAAGCGCTTGTACCTCTTGGCACCACAGCGTGAACGCGAAGCCGAACTAATTCCGTCACCATTTCTCCAACAACTGAGGGCAGTCGCTGATGTTAAGACGTTGGAACTCAAGCAGCCTGAACAAGGAAGTGTTCCAGGTTTTCTTAGCGCCTACGGTAGGCATATATGGACAGCAGATACCCCCGCCGATACCCAATTCTCCGATGGATTAAACCACATGCAACCCCTAATAGCACACGTCGTTAACGTCGAAAAAAGCCGCGAGGAAACACATCAGCATTTGGCTTATGAAGGCGTATTGGCAGAAGGCTCACTTTCTACCGAAAGCCGAGAACGTCTAAAAAAACGGCAACACGATAAATATTCTATCACAGATTTGGAAACTTACGCCAAGTGCCCGTTTCAGTACTTTACTCGTACAGTGTTGAATCTTCATATAGAAGATGACGAGGAAGGAGATGAATTATCCAGTATTGAAAAAGGACTGCTACTTCACAAGGTCCTTTTTATATTCTACAACAACCTTCGCCATCAAGAAGCTCTACCCCTTCCACAATATGCGGAGGATGAGTTTGAAAAAGCGAAGCTGCAATTATATGAAGTTCTATTGAGCATCTCTGGAGAAGAAAAAGATCATAAAAGGCTGACTGAAAATCCTATAGGCGAGGATAACCTTTTTTGGCTGACAGATATAGCCAAACTGCAGGTCGCCCTGCGCAAATGGATTGAAGCGGAACGGGCCTGTGAGTTGCCGCTTACCCCAAGTTACTTTGAAGTCAACTTCGGGCAGTCAGGCGATCCAAAAGACTCGCTAATCAGTCAAGTCGAACCCATTCGAATCGGCAATGTAGGCATGCGGGGCAAAATTGACCGAATTGATGCCAACAACCGCACCTTTAATGTTATTGACTATAAAACTGGGCGCTCCACGATTAGAATGTCAGAAATTCTTAACGGGCGAAGCCTTCAACTCCCCATTTACCTTCAAGCAGCCGAAAAGCTGCTAAAAAAACTGAACAAAACTGAACTAAAACCAGCAGCCGGCCTGTATCATAAAATTAGATTAGACCAATGCGCCGTCGAACTTGGTATCGGTAAGAAGTCCTTGAACGAAGTCGCCTTTGAAGGATACAAAAATAAAGAATGGAAAAAAATTCGTTCTAACAACGGGCAGTTGTTAGAAGACCTCTCCTTCGCCCAAATACTGGAACGCGTCAAAGGCTACGTCCAACAATATGTTAATAATATTTCCGAAGGCAACTTTCCACTCATCACCCGCGTGAAAACCTTTCCACCACCTGAGGAAGGCGGCAGCGTAGACATTGATGAATACGGGTTCGTTGATTCTGAAGAACACGGCGATAAACCGTTGACCCCACACAACAAAACACAACCCTGTAATTATTGTAACTACAAGCGGATTTGCCGCGTCGGGGCAATATCTGAAAGCAATCAATTAAACGATTAACTTCCTGCTATTCACTCCCGACTAGTAAGTGTGACATCATTTTCATTTTAACTTGACAAACTCGATATTTTATTATATACTATTAATCAATACTATTAATAAAGTATGAAAATGAGGGAAGGAAGTAATCCATGAAAGTTTTAGACACTTATACTTCTGTTGGGATGTCGAGAGGATTTAGCGGAACTTACCTACCGCGTTGCCCTGCGTATCGGCTAAGTCCTGTTGTCGGGTTATTTTTTAATAAGCATCACCCCCCCCTTTAACTTCACAAACAATAAGTAATAAACATACGTCTGTGTATCTTCACAGAGAAAGGAAGAGTAAAATGAAACGGACTGTGTTGGCTCTGTCTACACTCGCCGCATTCCTGTTTGCGAGCGTCTCGTTCGCAGCGGCAGAATGGCAGACGAACCTTGTAACAAATAAGACACAAGAAGAAATATATGTAATCAGTGCCACGTGGAAGGCGGCGGATACCAAGAAAGGCATCCCCGCAGGTTTCTGGACGCGTGGCTCCTATCGTATCAAGCCCGGGAAAGCCAAAGTATTTTATTCGTGGTCAACGAACAACATTTATTTTCGTATTTCAAACGCTGCGGGTGCGCTAAAATCGAATAGGAACGCGACGACGTTCCCGTTTTGGGTGCATCCGGATCGCTCTTTCCGTGTTGTCTCGGAGAGCGTTGATTCGTCAGTGACGTTGGATCAACTGCTGTATTCGGATCGCTCGGGCAATCAGTTGGTGCACTCGGATGGGTTTACAAGCTATTTGGGTGGCAGTTCCGTGGTAGTGACATCTGATTGGGTATCGCTGGATGCGGTTCCGACGGCTCCAGCTAATGATGAGCTGGGCGATGGAGAGAGTGGAAACGCTGGTGAGACCGATGCTGTTCCTGAATGGATAGCGAGCTCGATAACAAATGCGACGGAAGCAGACCTGTATGTGGTCTCCTCCACGTGGAAGCTGGAGAAATCGAAGAAGGGGTGGCCTGAAGGGTTTCGGACGCGCGGGACGTATCGTATCAAGCCTGGTAAGTCGAGAAAGTTTTATTCGTGGTCAGATAACGCTATCTATTTTCGTATTTCAAACGCTGCGGGAGCGCTAAAATCGGAGGTGAGCACGGAGACGTTTGGGTTCTGGTTGCATCCGCGTCGTTCGTTTCGTTTGGTGTCGGATGCGATAGGTGCGGCAGTAGAGCAGTCGGATTTGATCTACTCGAATCGTTCGGTGTCGAATTTAGAGCGTTCGGATGGTTTCATGACATATGAGAGCGGTTCTGAAGTGGTAGTGACATCTGATTGGGTGTCAGTATCTGCTGTAGATGCTGTGAATGCTGGAGAGGATGGCACTCCAACGTCTCTCGAAACGCCAGCGGCTCCTGCGGGCATGGTATTAATCCCTGCTGGCACCTTCCAGATGGGCAGTCCCGGCAACATGGGCGATATGAATGAACGCCCTATGCACACAGTGTCCTTAGATGGGTTTTATATGGATGCACACGAAGTGACAAACGCAGAATATGCTGCGTTCCTCAATGCTATCGGCAAACACGCAGATGCTGGCCATACCTATATGGCTATCGGTACCAGTTATGACAACTATGGATGCATTGCGTTAGTAGATGGCTCGTATCGTGTGAAGTCGGGGTATGAGAATTATCCTGTCAGTTATGTGACTTGGTATGGTGCGATGGCATATGCTGTTTGGGCGGGCAAGCGTTTGCCGACCGAGGCGGAGTGGGAATATGCTGCGCGCGGCGGGTTATCTGGCAAGCTATACCCCTGGGGCGACACGATTGATAGCACGCAGGCGAACTACAACTATGATGGAAGACGCATCAATAATGTCGGTAGTCTGACAGCCGTTGGCAGTTATGCGGCGAATGGTTATGGTCTGTATGATATGGCGGGTAATGTCTGGGAGTGGTGTCTGGATGAGTATGATATTGGGTTCTATGCGGAATCTGCTGCCCGGAACCCGTTGTCGGGTGGGTCTAGTATTCAGGGGCTAGTAGCTAACTATACAGAAACTAGTTCTGATGAGTTCAACGTCTTGCGTGGCGGCTCTTTGATCAATACACGTCTGGGCGTGCGGGTCGCGACGCGCGGCTTCAGTAGGGTATCGGACCCTTACTTCTACAATGGTTTCCGTTGTGTGCGTTCTGTCTCTACGGTTCCTGCGAATACTGAGACTCCGACGCCTCCACCGCCTCCGAAACCTGCAACGCCGCCGAAAACCTCTGGCGTTCCTGCGGGCATGGCGCTGATCCCCGCCGGTACCTTCCAGATGGGCAGCACCACCGGCGATGCGGATGAAAGCCCGGTTCACGCTGTGTCTTTAGATGCATTTTACATGGATACCCACGAAGTGACAAACGCAGAATATGCGGCATTCCTCAATGCGAAGGGCAAACACGCTGAGGCAGGCAAGAATTGGGTGAATCTCGCAGATACTCTCATAGGCATCGCGTTAGTAGACGGCGCGTATCGTGCGAAGTCGGGGTATGCGAATCTTCCTGTCGTTAAGGTCTCTTGGTATGGTGCGATGGCTTATGCTGCGTGGGCGGGCAAACGGTTACCAAGCGAGGCGGAGTGGGAATACGCTGCACGCGGTGGGCTAGCAGGCAAGCAATATCCGTGGGGCGACACTATAGACGCAACCCAGGCGAACTATGGTAGGAACACTGGCGGTCTGACAGCCGTTGGCAGTTATGCTGCGAACGGATATGGTCTGTATGACATGACTGGGAATGTATTTGAGTGGTGTCTGGATGGCTATAACGAGGGTTTCTATGCGATTTCGCCTGTGCATAACCCTTTGACGGGTGCTGATAGTGAGACGATAGATGCATATGTGGACGTCAGCTCTGCTCGTGTGTTGCGCGGCGGCTCGTATCTGTATTCGGCGCAGCTTGCCCGTGTATCGAATCGTGACTATAGTTTCCCGATGAGTATGGGCAATGATCTCGGTTTCCGTTGTGTGCGTTCTGTGTCTACGCCCTCTGCAAATGCTGAGATACCGACGCCGCTGAAACCTGCAACGCCGCCGAAAACCTCCGTTGTTCCTGCGGGCATGGCGCTGATTCCTGCTGGCACCTTCCAGATGGGCAGCACCACCGGCCGTCTAGATGAACGCCCGATTCACACAGTGTCTTTAGATGCGTTTTATATGGACACACATGAAGTGACAAACGCAGAATATGCGGCGTTCCTCAATGCGAAGGGCAAACACACCGATGCTGGCCAGACCTATTTGGATATCGGGAGCAATGGTGTGCGCATTGCGTTAGTAGATGGCTCGTATCGTGTGAAGTCGGGGTATGAGAATCACCCTGTTGTTCAGGTCTTTTGGTATGGTGCGATGGCGTATGCGGAGTGGGCAGGTAAGCGGCTCCCCACCGAGGCGGAGTGGGAGTATGCTGCGCGCGGTGGGCTCTCCGGTAAGAAATATCCGTGGGGCGACACGATAGACAGCACGCGTGCGAACTACACTTGGAATGTTAGAAGCACAACAAAGGTAGGAATCTATGCGGCGAACGGTTATGGTCTGTATGATATGGCGGGGAATGTCCAGGAGTGGTGTCTGGATGTGTATGATCCGGACTTCTATGCGAAATCTGCAGCTCAGAACCCGTTGTCGGGTGCGTCCAGTATTCAGTGGTTGTTAGATAACTATACAACAGAAACTGGGGATTCTGCCCGCGTCTTGCGTGGCGGCGACTGGCTCAGTCCAGCGGAGTGGGTGCGGGTCGCCTTGCGCACCTACATTAGGGCACCGTTCACTGACAACATCGTCGGTTTCCGTTGTGTGAAGCCTGTTTCTCCTTGAAACTTTATTGCCGAATGCGTTTTATCTTGAGATAAATCGCTGAAAGGCGTTGAAGATACAAATTAGGGCGTGATAGCGGTTAGGCTTTTGCTGACAGCTTTCACGCCCATTTTTATTTATTGCTGACTCGTTCTCTGTAGGGCAGAAACGTTGATTTCCGACGATCTCATAGATGCGAAGTGTGCTATAATAGGCATCTAGGCGAAAAGACTGAATGCGTATGCATGCCTATCAAAAAAACTTGCACACTTCCAGGAAATCTGCTATACTTTCTTATATCTGAAGCATGTTGTTCGCACACTCTTAGCGCCCAACTTGCAAGCACATCTAAAATAACGTGAGTTTGAAAAAGATTGAGCAGACTCTTTTGTCGCAGAACGTGTTCGCTTCCTCTGCAAGAGACTTGTAGCATAGACTGTCAGTCTGTGCCTCTGCAACATGTGCAGCAAAAACGGTTTGGTTTTGCGAGGCCCTCTTTGTCCTAAAGATGAACTCAATAATTATCAAGCTCGCGTTAAAATAACAGAGGAGATTACTTTTAAATGGCACACACATTACCCGCGCTCCCTTATGCTCATGATGCCCTGGAGCCTTATATCGACGCACAAACAATGGAAATCCATCACGGCAAGCACCATCAGGCTTATATCAATAACTTGAATGCCGCGTTGGAAGGACTCGGAGCGGTTGCTGATATGGATGTTAACGAGTTGCTCGCTAACCTCGATCAGGTACCCGAAGATAAACGGCAGGCCGTCATCAACAACGGCGGCGGACACGCCAATCATTCGCTCTTTTGGTCCATTATGACCCCTAACGGCGGTGAACCCGGCGGAGAAATCTCAGCTGCAATCACCTCAGCTTTCGGATCAATGGAAGCCGCAAAAGAACAATTTGTTACCGCAGCAACCACACGTTTCGGTTCCGGATGGGCATGGCTCGCCCTCGCTGAAAACGGCTTAACTATCTACTCCACGGCGAATCAGGACAGTCCTATCATGCAAGGACACATACCGTTGCTGGGCATCGATGTCTGGGAACACGCGTACTATCTGAATTATCAAAACCGACGTCCCGATTATATTGAGGCATGGATAAACGTTATTAACTGGACACGAGTTAATGAACTCTATGTGGCAAACGCCTAGTTGGTGTAGCCGATTTCGTTTTTCAGTCGTGGTAGGAGTGAAGATCTTTCACCCCTACTACGAACTAACTCAATCTGTTATGATATCCAAGGAGAACGCCTCTCGAAATAAGTTTAATCGGATACATTAGGAGACTACAGTCGTTCTCCACTACACAGATATCTTCATTTTTTAAATTACGATCACGTAAAATAAGGAGATCTCAACAATGATACGGCTATTTTCTTGCATCGCGCTTATCTGTTTGACCTTCACTGTTCATGCACTTGCACAAGACGTTGCTGTCTTTTATGACGAAGCCGTCGAAAATGGAGGCGGCCTAGCTGTACCGAACCCGCAACAATTGGCAGAAATGATGGTTGAAGAACTTGAGGCGAAAAAAATTACCGCCGAAATTGTTGATAGCGACGGGTTGGTAGAATATATGGAGGCCAACCCGAAAGGTATCTATATCATTACGCAAGGGAATACACCCGGTACAATATTTAAGCAAGATGGAAAGAAGGACCTCGTTTATACATGGTTAAGAGATGGAGGTATCGGTGGATTCATTGGCGATTATCCTTTCTACTATTATTGGGATAAAGGCGCACGTGTTACGGCTGCCGGCGCAGGACAACAGAGCGTCTTCGGCGCCACTGTTACAAATGCTACAGTCACCGCTGTTACACCCACTGACCTCGGCAAAGAGTATATCCCTTCTCTCAAAAAATGGAATTCAAATCGACCCTCGGGACTCGCTGTTTTGGAGGCAAACGACTTCGAATATGAAAGCTACGCCGACGACGGAACCAATGCCGACCCGATTGCATACCGCACAGAAGACATGGAGGGGTGGTTTATCAACTTCCATACCTCATGTTGCGGCACAGCTATACCGCCCAATGACCAAATCGCCACGGAATACGCTGAACTCATTTCAAACCGATTTGCAACGGCACAAGCTGTCGACCCAACCGGGAAAATTAGCGTCGTATGGGGTAAACTGAAAACCCGGTGATAGCTTCTACGCTGTCCATACTCTCAACCTTTATGTGGAGGTTATAGCACATTTCGCTCTCAGTTTTATTTATGTAAGTCCTAAAAATTTTTAGGGCTTACATAATTTTGATAGAAATAGAAGGCTCTGGATCTAATCAGAGAGCAAACTCTGTTTGAGTTCATGTACTCCTAAATCTCGTCATATCCACACCTGCTCCCGCTTTCATCGAAAATATCTATAGGGCGAAGCCCCTGTTTCCCAAATTTATAGTCAACCTCAATTTCTGTTTGACATTTTCCTTTAAATGTGTTATAATTAAAATGTATAGTATAAAGATAACTCTTTTTACATAATCAAACAATAGATAGATTAACCCAAAAGCGTTGAAGGGGAAGAGTAAGTCGTCAAAACTTGCGAGAGAAGGAGATTCACAGGCTGAAAGGTCTCCCCAAGTTCCTACGGTTGAAAGTCACCCCGGAGCTGCTCGTCTGAACGGTCTATGCATTGCGTTGGCTCAGTAGGATTAGCCGGTATGATGCCCGTTATCGCGTCCCAAAGAGTGCTCTTTCTCATTCTGAGCCGGCTTTACAAGCCTCTCATACTTTGAATTAAAATGAGAAAGAGAATTGGAGTGGTACCACGGTAAGGTCAGTGTCCTTCTCGTCTCCAAAGTTGGAACGAGAGGGTTTTTTTTAATTTTAATGGCCTCTGTAGGCCCGCGGTTACGATCCTCAACACTACAACTTATAAGGAAAATTGGCGTGGAACTTTCAGGAGCACGAATCCTTGTTGACAGTCTCAAACGAGAAGGTGTCGAATATATTTTTGGGGTGAACGGTGGTGCGGCGATGCCGATTTTCGATGCCTTATACGGTGAGACAGAAATCGAATTAATTCCGATGCGGCATGAACAAGGCGCATCACACGCCGCTGATGGCTATGCCCGCGCCACCGGAGATGTGGGTGTTGTACTCGCAACCTCCGGCCCCGGGGCAACCAACCTTGTCACTGGCATCGCAACAGCCTATATGGATTCAATCCCTATGGTTGCGATCACTGGACAAGTGTTCACCCACTATATCGGCAGCGATGCTTTCCAGGAATGCGACGTTATCGGGGTGACCCGACCTATTTGTAAGCACAGTTACCTCATTAAAAGCAGCGATGAAGTTGCAGATGTTGTCGCCGAGGCGTTTCACCTTGCGAAGACCGGAAAACCGGGACCAGTCGTCATTGACATCGCCAAAGATGCACAGATACATGAAACCCTGTTTCAGTATCCGAAAACAGTTGACATCCGAGGCTACAAGCCACAAGTGGATGGTGATCCGGCGCAAATCGCAAAAGCGGCGGATCTGATTAAAAAAGCTAAGCGTCCCATTCTTTATGCCGGGGGCGGTGTAGTTCTTGCCAACGCTTGTGAGGAATTGCGAAGGTTCACCCTTCACACACAGATTCCCATTACGGTTACGCTGATGGGACTTGGGGCATTTCCTGAGACGCATCCATTGGCGATGGAGATGCCTGGAATGCACGGTTCTTGTTGTGCAAATTACGCCTTCACCGATGCTGACCTTGTTGTGGCTATTGGTGCTAGGTTTGACGACCGTGTTACCGGTGATCTCAGTAAATTCGCACCGAACGCCAAGAAAATTCACATTGATATAGACCCTTCATGTATCGGGAAAAATGTACCAGTGGATGTCCCGATCGTTGGGGATGCGAAGAGCGTCCTAACTGAACTGGATAAACAGGTTGCTCCGACAGATATAGACCCATGGCGCGCGCAAATTCAAGAATGGAAGCAGAAGTATCCATTTGAATACGAACAAAAAAGTAATAAAGTGATGCCGCAATACGTCATTGAGCAAATCTATAAACATTATAGCGATGCAATTGTTGTTGCCGATGTTGGGCAACACCAGATGTGGGCAGCGCAATACTTCAAGTTCACCGAACCTCGGCAGTGGCTCAATTCCGGTGGACTCGGGACGATGGGATTTAGTCTTCCTGCTGCTATCGGTGCGCAACTCGGTTGTCCGGACAAAACCGTCGTCAATATCAACGGTGACGGATCTTATATCATGACAATCCAAGAATTGGTCCCGGCGGTTACCATGGAACTCCCGATTAAAGTATTTATCATCAACAATATGTATCTCGGAATGGTCCGGCAGTGGCAGGAACTGTTCTATGCTAAGCGTTACTCCGCTGTCGATTATCACGATAACCCTGATTTTGCTTTGCTTGCGGAATCGTTTGGCGCTACGGGACTTCGTGTTGAATACCCCGAAGATGTGGAACCCGCGTTACAAAAAGCAAAGGGCATCAACACTGGTCCTGTCGTGATTGATTTCATCGTTGACGAAGAGGAAAATGTCTTTCCTATGGTACCAGCAGGTGCGGGGCTAGGGGACGTTATCCGTGGATTATCTTAGTTTTCGTCGATTTGGGCATGGTCTTTCTGCAAGTTGCTCATGACGGTCTAAAATAGCTAAAAACCTACGTTAGGGTTACGGCAATTTTTAACGATGAGAATATTGCAAGGGCACTGTTGATCGTCACCAAACGCTACACGCGCATTTGGCATTGATCGTTGGCACTACGAGGACAACAGATCAGAAACATATAGAAGAAAATGAATTCAGAAGAACGACACATTTTTTCCGTCTTGGTCGAAAACCGATTTGGGGTCCTAGCGCGGGTTGCGGGGCTTTTCAGTGGACGTGGTTTTAATATTGATAGTCTCAATGTCGCCGAAACACATGACAAGGGTGTTTCTCACATAACCCTTGTCACGCATGGAGATGCCCAAATTATTGATCAGATTTACCAGCATTTAAACAGACTCATTGACGTTATCGAGGTTACCGACATTTCCACCGGCACCCATGTTGAGAGAGAACTTGTTCTTATTAAGGTTGCCACCGATGATCCTCAAAAACGCTCCGAGATTTTACAAGTTGCGGAGGTTTTTCGAGGACGTGTTATAGATATGAACCCTGCCTCACTTGTTCTTGAAATTACCGGTGATGAAGGTAAATTGAAAGCAGCAATTGATATTTTCAATACGTACGGTATTCTCGAATTATCGCGCACCGGCAAGATAGCGATGCTACGCGGACCTGAAAAATAGTTTAATCGATGTCAGTGGTCAGTTACCGGTTAAGCGAGTTATGTAATAGTCTATCCTACTTGGGATGTTCCAAAAATGTTGTTTTGTTACGAATAACTCTTAACTGATAACCATCAAAAAGGAACGGATTTTATGGCAACAATTTATTACGATAGTGATGCCAATTTTGATTTACTAAGAGAGCGCACCGTCGCTGTTGTCGGTTACGGTGCACAAGGACGTGCGCAATCGCTAAATCTCAAAGACAGCGGTGCAAACGTCGTTGTTGGCCTATATGAGGGCAGTCGTTCAAAAGCACGTGCAGAAGCGGAAGGGTTAAACGTCAAAACTGTTGGAGAGGCCGCAGCACTAGCTGACATCGTTCAGGTACTTATACCGGACGAACGCCACGCTGCTGTCTACCGTGACCAGATTGCCCCGAATATGCAGGCTGGGAATATGCTTCTTGTCTCACATGGGTTCAGTGTGCATTTTGGACAAATTGTTCCTGCAAGTGATATTGATGTCGCAATGATCGCCCCAAAGGGCCCCGGTTCTCTTGTTCGTGAGGTCTTTGAGGGGGGAGGCGGTGTACCTTGTCTAATTGCTATCCATCAAGACACGACGGGGCTTGCACGCGATCTTGCACTCGCTTATGCAAGAGGGATTGGTGGCACGCGCGCAGGTGTTATTGAAACGACTTTCCGCGAAGAAACCGAAACCGATCTTTTCGGTGAGCAAGCTGTCCTCTGTGGCGGCACTGCGGCACTCATCAAAGCCGCTTTTGATACCCTTGTCGAGGCCGGTTACCAACCAGAAATGGCTTACTTTGAGTGTCTTCACGAACTCAAGCTGATCGTCGATCTCATCTATACCGGCGGATTAAGCAAAATGCGTAAGGATGTTAGCAATACCGCCGAATATGGGGACCTCACGCGTGGCCCACGACTTATCGACGACGATGTCCGTGACACTATGCGTCAAATCTTGAAGGACGTGCAACAAGGCGTTTTCGCGCGTGAGTGGGTATTGGAGAATGAGGCGAACCAACCCGTCCTCGGTGCACTTCGTCGACAAGAAGAGGAATCGCAAATCGAAGATGTTGGCAAAAATCTGCGCAGTATGATGAGTTGGCTTGACAAATAGGAAATCTTTTCTTCGATCAGGCGGAGGCGATTGAATTAGGACGCAAAACTGATGTACATCTCGGATGTGAACGGAGACGCCAGGTTGGATTTCGTCGCTAGCGGTCTTAGAACAGACAAGTAAAATGGTATGGCGACTAATTCTAACGGGGCTTTAGACGAACAGCGTGTTATATCAGGGCAGTGTACTACTTTCTTTATAAGTTAAGAGAGTCTTTTCAATTGTTCAGTCTCCTTGTAACTGCGGACTGCTATATCGGTGAGATTCAGTTATCAATTTTCACGAAGAGCCTCCGGTATGCTCAACAGATAGCTATCAGTTATTCTTCGATCGCTTCTACATTAGCGCGAGGCAAAGTCGTCTCTTGGCCATCTTCAAGCTCTACCCGTAACACTCGCACCAGTGCTTCTGTCTCCAAGTTCTGGAGTTCTACTGGCAGTTCCGTGACGCGTCCCAATCGCCCGAAATATGGTTCTCGAATGATACGTACTGAGCTTCCAATCTTTAGAATTCCACCAGCAGCATCGGTGTTTGTATCGGAGATTGAGCCTGCCGCCTCTGACGCAAACGGGATTAGGATCTCTGGCCGGACAACGCCAGCACGAATCTGTGTTGCTCCATTGATAGAGGTCTTCATACCTTCTCGAGCTTTTAAGAGTGTGAATGTCTGTTCTGTCATCGCAACGCGCCCGAATCCCTCCGTGATAACCACTGTAATTCCAATATCCTCTGATCCGGTGATCGCAACACCGAGTTCATAACCGAGAAGTTCTCGGAGATCCGCGTCATCAATTCCACCAGCGATGATACCTCTCACGCCCTGCTGGATTGCGTTCTGAACCGCCTCCGTTGTGACAAGTGAACCCCCAACCAGAATATTATCTCGATGTTCTCGAAGGATCTGTTCACTAGTCAATTCGTCGTTTGGCGATGTAGCAACAACAACCAATTTTCCTACCGTCTCGCCACCAATTCCGAAGATGCCTTGGATGTACGTACCGTACGTCTCTACAATGACTCCTTCAGTCGGTACGGTCTCTGTTACCGTGCCATCCGTGTATGCTTTGACTTCAACGGGGATAGGTGGTTCACGAAGGAGAACCTGTCCTGTGACCTCAGAGACGGATTCGATTGTCCCGTCAATCGGTGAGCGCACCTGCGATTTGAACAATCCAAATAGCCCTTTAGTTGTAGCAATAATCTCGTCTTTTGAAACTGTGTCGCCTACCGGTTTAAGCATGGATTCGGTGATTTCGTTTGGCGGGATGCTGAGTAGGTTGGCAACGTTTAGCAATTGAACATTACCTGGCAGATCCGCCTTTGCAACGACATCTTCTGCTTTGACTGTTAACCCGGCCTTGACAAGTACCTCGCCTTCGAGTGGGAGCCTGCGTTCTTTTTGAATCCTTATTCCTTCAGTTACTTTCAGACCGGGGGTGTATGCATGCACTATGAATTACCTCAATTTCTGACCGGAATCTATTGCTGTGAATATGCCTCCGCGTTGATGTCGCGGCATTGAACATTCAACGATCGTAACGTGTCCACTTTCAATTATACTTATCTTTCTATCTGTTGTCAACTTTCTTCGTATACGTCTCTTCCTCCGAAAAGCCTACAGCTCCGCTGCAGGTTTTAGTCTCAAGATTTATTTTCATTGACAGATTTCTGTAAATGTGTTAATCTTTAACGAAATCGCGCGGGAAACTATTTTTATGCCGGTTTTTCTTGACAAATAATGTACATTTGTGTATAATAATAATAGTATAAAGAAAGAGGTTTTGGAATTAGCAGCCTCTCAAAGATTTTCAGAAGCGCCGAAGGTAACGGAGTGGTTAAAATGAAGAAAGGAAAAGGTCATTTTCTTTTTGACCCTTTTTTAAATATGGAAAGTCACGCGAACAACACATCGATCCAAATAGGTGCCTCTGAAACATCTAGGTCCTTGTGCCTGAGGGTGCGTAAAGATAAGCCTCTTTGCGTGCCTATGCCGGATTACATCCCCCCGCTTTATTTAAGTTAAGCGTTTCAGTTTATATATCTCTCCCTAAAACTGCGGTCGCGGTTTTTTTGCGCCTGCATGCGCCTTGCGCGTTGCGGGCTATTTTGTTGTCGCGTCGGGATAATAACTGTGATGGCGTTAACCCTGAAAATAAGGAGCGTGAAATGAATAATGTACTACCGGATCCCGGGCATGGTTTGGACATGGTCTTCTCACTCCCGTTGATTGCCGGTAGATCCGGACGACATAAAGTGAACACCTTCAAGAAAATCTATTTTTCTTGAAGGTTTTTCTAAGCTTGATAGACTATTTTTTTATAGAAGAATAAATCATGAAGCCATTCTTTAGAAAGCAAGCCTTTCATAATTCCTATTACTATAGCAGGATGCACTTAATGAAGACGGCTTTTGTGAAGGTATTTCCATCAGGAGTGATATATTCTCCGCAGGTCGCCATGAAATGCGAAAATCAGGTCTTTTGGGGTTTCACCGGGAGGGCATTGCTCTCTTTTAGGTAGTTTTGGAGCGTTTTTGATGTTAGGTGTGTTAATACAAAAGGAGATTCTGCTGCATCTGCTGAGCGTGCGTTTTTTATCCCTTCTTCTGATGTGTGCGTTGCTGATACCGCTCGGCTTCCATGTGAATTACCGGCGTTATCTCCAACGCCAAGTCGACTATCAAGAAGCCGTCAAAAACGCAGACAGTGATAACCCGGCAGAGAACCAGTGGGAATGGCGGCTCATAAACCCGAATCTTGAGGTTGAGCGGTTGATTTTACAGCCGTCTCCTTTAAGTGTGTTTGCTCGGGGTTTAGAGTCGGTGTTGCCGAGTTCTCTTGGGATGACGCGCAACGGGATGCGCTGGAACGCAGCGTCGCTCTCAACTGCGCCGATTGCGTTTCTCTTCGGTCATCTCGACTATCTCTTTGTTGTGAGCACGGTTTTTAGCCTGCTGGCACTCTTATTCACCTTTGATGCGGTTGCGGGTGAGCGTGAAGCGGGGACGCTCCGTATCACGCTCGCAAACGCACTGCCGCGTGCTATTTTTTTATGGAGTAAGATCCTGGGCGGCTACGTTGTGTTCAGCGTGCCCTTCCTCCTCTCCATTTTGATCGGGTGGCTCTTGTTGGTCTGGCAGGGTTTCCCTTTGGGTCAGCCGGATGTCTTCCTCCGATGCCTCTGCCTGGTTGGGGTGTCGCTGCTTTACACGTTTGTTTTTTTTGCGATGGGCACCTGGCTCTCTATCTATTTTGAGAGTTCGAAGACCGCGCTCATTGTTGTGTTTACGGTCTGGGTTTTCACAGTTCTGATCCTACCGCGTGCGGGGTTTCTGGCGGCTCGCATTGTTTCCCCTGCTGCGACAGCGGAGCAGGTTTACCGGCAAAAGGCTCATCTCCGAGCAGAATTGCGCGCCGACCTCGACGTAGAAGAAAATAAAATTATGTCTAAAGTCATTGAGGAAGAGCGTCTTGGAACATCAGGGGCGATTATTATATCTGGGCAGTTAGCCGAGAAAATAGATGAGCGAATGGCCCCCTTAGAAGAGTCTTTGCGTTTAGTCTTCCGTGATCGTGCGGCAGAGATAGACGGGCGGTATCAACGTGACATCAAACGCCAAGAGGCGATCGGTATGCACATGTCGCGGATCACCCCGATCGCCTCCTTCATTTATCTGTCAACCGGTCTGGCGCAGACGGGACAGGTCAAACGAGATCGCTACTTTCAAACGGGGGATCGCTACTATAAAGCCCTGGATGCGGAAACATTCAGCAAAATGTCTGAGACACGTGTCTCGAAAACAGAAAACATTCCGCCGCCGTTGCCGCCGCCGCGGCTTGTGGATCCGCCGGTGGCGGAGGCACTCCAAGCCGCCCTCGTCGATCTGATTTTGCTCTGTCTCTTTGCCTGCGGATTGACAACCGCGGCTTTCGTCGCATTCTTCAAATCCGAGATTTGAAAAATGAGTGTACTCTATTGTATGTAAATCGTTTTTCTGTAAGTGATAGACAGAAGCATCCTGCGCCTGCCATTTTTTTTGCGTTCACTCTACTCTGCGTTCTTGGCACATCGAAAGCCATAGGTGGCGAGCCGGTGATGTGGCTTATCGTAGTAGAGGTAATCCGATTCAAAGTGTTTTCGCAGCGACATCCATCCGCCGCCGCGGAGGATTCTCTGGGGTCCGGGGCGTGTGCCTGTCGGAGAGACGCTGCGTCGGACGTCTGCTCCTTCGTAAGCATCATCACACCATTGCCACACGTTTCCGACGAGGTCAAACACACCGGAGGGGGACACATTCTGCTCCCGGCTCCCAATCGGGTAGGGGACTAAGCGGGTGCGGTAGTCTACCGCTTCAAAGTCAAACGCGTTTCCCCACGGGTAACGTTGGTTCTGTTCCCCTTTGCAGACGAGTGCCCACTCGGCGGCCGTCGGCAAACGGACCCCCGCCACTTCGCATAAGCCGATGCTTCATACCAACTCACCCCTGTCACAGGCAAGTTGCTTTTATTGAGATATTTCTCGTAATAGGTAGATGGCACTGTAAACGCATAAGTGTTTAGGAATGCTATACCTTCGGACGACCAATATCGCGGCTCTACATAGCCACCGGCTTCGATAAACTGCTGATATTGTTGGTAAGTGACGAGGTTTTTGTCTATAGAGAAGGCTTTAACGCTGCGGATGTCTCCGTTGCCGAACGGGTCTACGGTGCCGGCGGGTATCTGTATCATCTCGGGGTGACTCATCTGTTGTTCCTCCGGTGTTTGTGGATATTGCTGACAAGCGAGGGCGACGCTCATCAGTAAAAGTAGTGCCGCTATTGTTTTCACTTTACCACTCCTTTGACCGGGACCTCAATGGTGCTTGCATCTGGATGGTCGGTCTCAAGGGTGATCGTCCCTTCGATGAGTCCTTCCGGGGCACCGGGGGCGGAAACCGTGAATAAGAGATCATGAGACAGCCGCTTTTCCGAGGCGGGTTCAGCGAATACCTCAACGTTGTCAGCCGTGATACCCAAGACCGAAAATGAGCGTGTGCCATCGGTTTTGAGTTTTAGGGTGCGCTCGACAGACTCGTTCGAAGACAGAGCGCCCAGGAACAGGTTGGCAGGCAACGCTACAATACCCCCTAATACCCTTCCTTGGAACTCAATAGACAGTTCCAAGGTATCTGAATCGGTGCCAGGGATCACTGCGGGTGCTTTAATGGTAAGTGTTAACGTCACTCGGTAAAACCCGACCTGCCGCAAAGAGAATTCCGCTTGAAACGCCCGACTCCCGCCGGGAGAAATCACCCCTTCCGGGATTCTAACAGCGAGGCTCGTGTCGCTCACCGTGTGTGCGGTTATTTCCACCGGATGCGGAAGGTTATTGGTGAGCGCTACCGTTTTGATAACGTTCTGCCCCCTTTGAAGTTCTCCAACCTGAATGTGCTTCGGAAACGTAATCGGAGGTTTAATAATCCCAGAGACTTGCAGCGGGATCATCGGTTTGTCTGGATCATTCGTGTAGACAAAGACTTGATCAACAAAGGCGCCGGCATCTCGATGAATCTCAACCTGAATGCCCCCTGTACCCCCCGGGGGAACCGGGGCTGATGAAGCCGTTGTAGCAACGCAACCACAATTGCTCTGAATGTCCTGTATCTCTAAAGGGGCATTCCCTTTATTAGTGAAGTCAAACCGTTTGATAATCTGTGAACCGACAATGAAAACGTTAGGGAATTCATAGGAGATACTTTCAAAAGCAATCTCCGGTTTTCTGTGAGTGTCACATCCTGCCATGAGAAGCCCCCCCATGCTGCAGCAGGCAGCAAGAAAAACTGTTAAGACCTTGAACATCATTTTTTGACTCCTGACGCTATAATTCCAGCCCGTTCCGCCAAAAACCGAGCTGCCTCGGTTCCGTCTACGTCTTCCATCCACGCGACAAACCCTATAACGTCCCCGCCTGGCCAGGCACAATCCATACAGGCCCACTCATTCGCCTCGCCTGTCCGGATATTTTCCAACAGGTAAAAATCGTATCCATCACATTTGGGGCAGTGCGCCCTGTTCCTTTCGTTCACATAGATACCGTACTCGTTGAGAACCTCTTCCATGTCATAGACAGCTGTCACCATTTTACTCAGTTTCTAGTATGGGATTTCTGTGGGGATATCAGAGGCAGTATCGGCTGCTCCGTCCAGTTCCTCATTGAGCGTTTCCGTTGCCAGTTCGGCTTCCAATGCGTCGAACCCTTCCGAGAAAGCCGGATCCTCTTCAGGAGATGTGTGCGCCGCGGCGAGGTGCTCGGTGTCGGCAACCGCTGATGTTTCAGACCTGTCTGAAACATCAGCGGGTTGAGCGGCCGCTCTCTTCGTGTTTTGAACCTGCTTGGGTTGATAAGGAACGGTTTTATAGATCGTTATCACCTCGGGGGGCTTTTGTTGGGTGCGCCAAAGTGCTATCAGCCCTCCGATACACATAAGAGCGATGATGGAAATAAAGAGGGATTTCACTGTTTTTCTGACTCCTTGGGACCAAGATACTCGCGTATATTCCAATCAAAGAAATTCGCAGGCAGCCCCTGATTAAATGCCATGTCTAAAATGGTGATACGGGTTGTGCGGCGCATAAAACCGTCTGCCCGGTACTCTTTTGCCTCAAAAACTTTCGGATGCGCAATCCCGAGGCTTTCAAGAGAGACAAAGTCCCGATGTTCCTCAACTAACCGCAGCCAGTATCCCTCTTCATTGGCGTTGGGAGACTCACTTTTGAAAAAGTGTTCTTCCTTAAAAATCTCGGGGATGTCTGTGGGACGCACATAGGTCTTCGTCAGAACTTTCTCAAAGGGGGAATAGGTGAGGATCAAGACCGCCTCTCCATCAATGTGAGTAGACTCTATTTGCACATCGGTTTTTTCAATGTTCACCGGTGGCAGGCGGATCGGAAAACGGCTCACCAAAGGGGCCTCGCCTTCAAAAGTGTCTGTGTGCATGCCCCCGATATGCTTGGCGTTGCAATTTTGATGCGGTAGCGTATTGACAAGCTTTTGATCGGCGTTGACGACTAGATATTCTTGCCGTCCACCATCATAGTAGCGCGCAAAATCGACGGCGGGGAATAGTGCATCACTGGCAGAAGGATAGCTGTCAAAACGGCAGATTTTTTTGATCCGAAAGTTGCATTGCGGGGACTCCCGTGGCTCCCCCAGGAACCGCTGGAAAACAAGATTCTCTTCGTGAAAAAAGAAGAACGCGTCAGTATCCCTGAAAGGCCCATAAGTTTTGTATCCCTCAATGTCCTCTAAAATCAGTTTTCGCAGCCGCTGCAGTGCTTCGGGCGTGGATGTCTTCTGTGGTGCGTCGCGGTATTCCTGTCGGCTGTATTCTATGCCTTGCCTCACAAAGCTGCCTCTCTTCTCCGGAGGGGTGGGGTAAAGTTCGTACCAGAGCATCCTGATTTCAGCGTCTTCAATGAGTTTTTTAGAAAAACTGAGGATAGAAATCAACGCTTGGGCATCCATCTGTATGGTCTCCTTTTGCTGCTCTATAAAGAATCTAACGCAACACATTTCGTGTTCTGCTCTCCCTTTGAAGCTCTGAAAGCTCAGAAAAGGCAGAATAACCCTTACATACTATTCGACATCAGCTCATCTCAAGGACATCATTAACGATACTACATAGATAACGCTTATTCAAGAGAAAATTGTTTTTTCAAAAGTCTTGCCTGTTTCTCCTCATCCGAGAATTTTTTCTACGCACCCTCTTCCGTGTTATTTAATTATATACATCTCACCGAAAAAAGTTTAGCTTTTTTTTACCTTGCAGTTCGGGTACTGTCTTTAGGTTGGGAACAGGCAGGCGACGGGGAGCAAAGCAGAAATCGGGTCCGACGGACGATTGTTTTGTCTTTGTTGCAACCGATATGTTGGTGTTTGGCTGTGGCTTTTCGACTTTTAGCGTGCTAACTTCTGCTGTAGTTTGGGGCTATCTATAACATCTCGATTAACAACATGCGAAGGGATTTGCCCGGAAGCTACACTGATGATACTCCCGCACGCGCTCTTAGCATTACCGTCAAAGCATTCATTTGTCCAACAGATACTGTGTGGTGTAACAATGACGTTTTCCAAGGTCAGGAGCGGATCGTCGTTATTAATTGGCTCTTGTTCAAAGACATCAAGCCCGGCTCCTTGGATCCGCCGACTTTGTAGTGCTTCTGTTAGTGCTTTCTGATCAACAATAGGGCCTCGGGCGGTGTTAATCAGGTAAGCTGTCGGTTTCATCAGTCCGATAAGTCGTGCATCTACGAGTCCGCGCGTCTCTTCGTTTAGGGGGCAGCAGACACACACGAAATCCGCAGTCCGCATCAAGGTTTCCAGATCAACGACTTCTGCACCGACTTCTGCCGCTTCGGCAGCTGTAACGTATGGATCATAGGCGATGTGGTGCATCTCGAAAGGCTTTGCCAGTTTGAACACTTCTTTTCCGATGTTACCTATACCGACGAGTCCCAACGTCCTGCCGACTAATCCGGTTCCTCTGTAGTTTTGCGTATTTCTCCATCCACCGGCGCGGATAAGTCGATCTTTTATCAACAACATGTGGCTCAGCGATAAGACAAAAGCCATAATAGAGGTGGCAACGGGACGGCGAACCCCGTCTGGAGCAATTGTTAGCAGTACACCATTTTCGGTACAGGCTTCTACATCTACCTTATCATATCCGACGCCGAATCGAGCGATAACAGCTAACCTGTCAGCGCTTGTAAACGTCTCTGCTGTGATAGCAGCTCCTAATACCAAGAGTGCATCATAATCCTTCACTTGTGTGTCTTGTAATACTGGTGTGTCCTCAGCAATGTATTCCCACTGCAGGTTAGCTTTGCCGAAAAGCTGACCTGCGACAGCGTCTAAATCGCTTGTGCCGTCAGGCCCCAAAAAGTCACGTGTGATACCTATTCGAAACACAGTTTTGTTCATTTGCTATCCTTACTGTTTGTCATGGTGGGGCTATAAACCGATAAACATTTCCCCGAGGGTATTTCGTGTCAAAGGTGTTTTTAATTATCTTTCAATCCAAATTTGGCGGAAGTACTTCCACGTTAGGGGATGGAGTTTAAGGTTTTTCACCTTTTTGTTAACGGCCAGAATCTGTTGCGCGTGTGCTAAGGGTACCCATGGCATATCCTTGTGAAAAATACGTTGTGCTTCCTTGTAGAGCGAAACGCGCGTTTCTTGGTCAGTGTTTACCCTTGCCTGCTCAAGTACATCTTGCATTGCTTCGCTTCGATAGAACGCTATATTCCCAGCGGGCTTTTCGGCTGCTGACTTGCTCAAAAGATAATAGAAAAAGTTATCTGGATCACCTAAATCGGCGCTCCAACCTAACATTGCTATGTCGTGCTCTCCGTTTTTTGTTTTCTCCAGATAGGTTCCCCAGTCATAAGTTACGATTTTTGCCTCAATGCCGATGTTTCGGAGGTCAGATTGCAGTACTTCAGCAAGTGCCCGTCCATCTGGGATGTAGGGCCGCGGGACCGGGAGTGCCCAGAGGGTGGTCTCGAACCCGTCAGGATAACCTGCCTCAGCAAGAAGCTGCTTCGCTATTTCAGGATCATAAACGTAATCTTTAATTGTGTCGTCATAGCTCCAGAGGGTGGGCGGGATCGGGTTTTTTGCCTGAATCCCCATCCCTTGGTATAGGTGTTCAATAATGGCCGTTTTGTTTATGGCGTGATTTATTGCAAGCCTTACTTTTAGGTTATCGAATGGTGGTTTGTCCATGTTCATCGCTAGATAGCCAATGCTCATACCCGGCTGCATCAGTAATTCGAGCGTTGGATCTTCTTGAATCTGCTGAAAGTCATCTGGATTTGGGAATTCCATTGCATGTAGACTTCCCTCTTGGAGCTTAATAAGTCGTACTGAATTATCAGGAATAGACTGGAAGATAATTCTATCCAACGGAGGTCTACCTGCCCAATATGAGTCATTTGCTTCAAGTACGATCTTATCGTTCCGATCCCAGCGAACGAACTTAAAAGGGCCGGTACCAACGGGATAATTCGTGAAATCCTCACCCCATTTCTTCAATGCTGTTGGACTCACAATCGAGAATGCTGGGATTGTAAGTGTTGAGAGGAAGGGGGCATACGGCGTTTTAAGACCGATTTGAACAGTCCTTTCATTAACAGCAGCAATTGTATCTACAATTTCCGCTAGGCCGGTCTCTATCCAATAGTTGTAGGCACCGCCGACTTTGTGGAAGGGGTGTGTATTATCGTGTTGTCGGTTAAGAGAGAAGAGGACTGCTTCAGCGTTGAAAGCAGTTCCGTCATGGAAGGTCACGCCTTGGCGTAGGTGGAATGTCCATGTTAAACCATCTTCTGAGCTTTTCCAACTCGTAGCGAGTGCGGGTTCAAGTTCCGTGCTTCCGTCTTTGTATTGGACGAGTGTATCGTAAATATTTTGGCAAACCTTAAAGGATTCACCGTCTATCTCGTGTGCCGGATCAAGCCCGATAGAATCACCGCCACGTCCGAAGATTAGAGTGCCGCCTCGCTCTATATGTGAGTCAGCGAATGCTGACGCGAACACTATAAATGGTAATATTAAAAGGGTTAATAAGAAAAAATGTACAGAAAACCTGCTTTTCATAGATGCCTCCGCTATTCTTAAAATGATGTATTTATCATACAAGGTTCTTCAGGAAAAGTCAAGTGTCCTTTTCTGGTCTTTTCTTATAGGAGCGATCTGCGGATAATTGCAGGTCCATTCGATTTGCGATTTGTCTAGTAAATCATAACCTAATGAAGTCCGTGTATCTTTTTTCTTAAAAAGCCGTTTTATTAATGGGTATTTTGTCTTAATACCGTAATGCAGTTGTGAATCTGACTAATTTATTAGGTGGTTTTCATCAGGAGATTATGTTGTCCGTTGATCAACTCATTCAAAATTTAACAGACACAACGCAACCGAGCGTCGTGCGTAGTAGTGCTATTGAAGGGCTTGTGACTCAAGGTGGTGCAAGAGGCGTGAAGTTCCTAATTGAGGTACTGACTGACTCTGATTCAATGGTCCGCCGAGAAGCGGCGAAAGCACTTCGGAATCTTGAGGCAACCGAGGCAATAGAGCCGCTCCTTAAAGCGTTGCAGGCAGAACCTAAAGATTTAACTGCTTGGGCGATGCTTGAAGCGATCGGTGAGTTAGGGAGTCCAAGTGTTATCCCGACCTTAGAATCGCTAAGTAGCGCTGACTCTATGCTCACGCGGATAGAGGTGAAGAAAAGTATTCGTAGGATCCGGGATCAGTATGGCATCGAAAACATATCTAGTGTGCCGAGGGAAGAAGAAACTACTGCACGGCAAGCACACCCTACGCGCCCCTCTGAATTAAGACCGTCTCAGGATACCCCTATTTCTGATTCGGGCTCCGTGGAAACCGAAGAAATACAAGGCGATCACAAATCACTCCTGCCCTATCCGATTAATAAGGCTAACTCACGAGCTTCTATCGCTACCGAAGAAACAGATAAACCCGGCCGGGAACAGACAGCTGTTTCTACAGAGGACACCTTTGAAGCACCTCCGGTGGAAACAGACCAAATAACAACTGCCTTGCCCGAAGATGGAACGGAGCAGGAGAACCATACACCATTTTCTGAGGCAACAGAGGAGATTCTAAGTAATCCTGAATTTATAGAGGAGGTAGGAACAGATACGGAGCACCCGGGATTCGATGAAGAGACTGAGATAAGTGACACAGAGCCTTTGGAACCTGATGAAGAAATAGACATACCCATCGTGAAATCCAGAGATTCAGAAGAAGATATGGAAATAAATGATTTAGTAAAGTCAATTTCGCGATCGCCTCGTCTCGCCGGTTCATCTGTCGCGCTCCCCGTGTTGGCCCCAAATGCGTCTACTGTTCCGTATCAGCCTGAAGTAGCCCCGTCCGAAAAAGAAAACTTTTTTCTTGCTGTTTTGCATCCAGGGAAGTATCTCTCCAAGCGTTGGGTATCTCGCACGCGTGTTTATCTTGTGTTGTGGGGCGTTCTCCTTGCTGCTACGGTCGGTTTCATACAATATCAGAGACATCGCAACGTAGAGGAGATACCGTTATCTCATATTGGTCTTTCTCACACTGAAGTCCCAGATTTGGTAAGACGCTCCTTAGCAGAAGGTGACTTTTACATTCAAGAGGGCCACTATAGACAAGCTATTAGTGCGTATCAGTTGAGTCGTGAGCTAGGAGCATTACCTATTCATTTCTATAGAAAACTCGGGTTTGCATATTTTAAGGAGGGGCAATATGCCCTGGCCTCTGAGGCATATGAGATATTTCTGGAGGAACGAGAAAAAGTATCTGCTCCTGATGTATTTACTGCTGAGGCCTCGCTTAGTGGTATGTACTCGACGACGAATTCTGTCGAGGCGGCAATTGTACAGGATTATGAAACCTACAACATCCTCGGCACAGCCTATATGGAACTCGGACATCTACGTAACTCTCAGCGTGCTTACGAACAAGCGATACATCTGGCACCGAAATATGGTGAGGCCTATAACAACCTCGCGCGTCTCTACGTCGACGGTTATCAGCAGAAACTCTGGCTTGCTGAGACATTGGCCTATACTGCAGTCACGCTCAACCCCAATGTTGCTGCTTATCACGATACCCTCGGTTGGATTTTGTCAAAGCGTGGACGGGTGAATAAAGCCATGAAGACTTTGGAACGTTCTATTAATCTTCAAAGCGATGCTGTTGCGTCCCACTACCATCTCGCTCAGGTTGCTCTAAAAGCCGATCAAAGACAGAAGGCAATAAAATCAATTCGGAACGTGTTCAAACTCAATCCTGCCTACGTACATTTAAATACAATAAACGGACAACAATAGGGAACCTACCGGATGACGGAAAGTTTGCCGATACGTCGATCTGTCTCTGATTCAAGGACATAGACATAAACCCCACTACTAATTCCAGAGAGATTCCAAACCTTTCTATCTCTCTCTGTTTCCGTTCTACCGAGCGACGCTATACAATTTCCAACGGCATCGTAAATATAAATATTGGTTCTTTTTGGCAGCTGAGCAAATGTGACTTGATCACATTCCACTGGATTCGGATAGACGACGGTTTCCGCTAATGTCGGTGCAGGAAGTAGGATTGTTAGCATTCTGGCATCATCTGCAAGTTCCGCGCCGTATGTATCCGAGAGTTGCAGTGCCTCAATCCGATAACGGTTTCCTGTGCGGAAAACGGTTGGGGAAAATGTGAGCACCACTCGATGCTGGGACCGATCTAGAATTGCTGAGGTTGGCGCTGAACTGTCCGAATGGTTTTCAGTCCCTTCTTGCTTGTATAAACGGTAGCGTCCTGGGTGTGCCGCTGAAAGCCCCATCGGTTTGTCAAATTGTAGAAGAATCTGATTTGGTGGTGAATAGTCTGCCGCATGTAATCTTGGTCGCCGCGTCGGTATAACAGAGATTGCGGCGGACTCCTTTGAAAATCTGCCGTTTGGGTCCTTCGAGACAAGTGCATACCAATAAGTTTTCCCTATGGTGAGGCCTCTATCCGTAAACGCAGTTCCTCGAATCCCTTCGCTAATCCGTTGCAACGAGTCCCGACGTTCTCCACGATAGAGGACGTGTGTTACAGACTTCTCCGAGGTTTGCCATGAAAGCGATACGGAACTTTCGTCAATAGGTTTTGCCGTAACGCCCCATGGTGCGCTAAGGGAACTTCTCGACTGCGAATTTGAAAATGCAGGGGCTTCAAAAACCGTTAAGACGTTATCGCTATTGAACAACAGGGCGTTTACCCCATTTCCATTAATGTCAGCTACGATCGGATTGAAAGTGCTTGTGGCGGGATAGTGCCAGATAGGACGATAGCTTATTCCGTCGTATTGGATAAGATAGAAGTTTGGAGAAGTGGCGATGCACAATTCGTTGTGTCCGTCGTTGTTTGCATCTGCAATAATCATTCCATTTCCGCCATAGCGTGCGTCCCGAATGCGTTGTGTCCAGACAACGTGATAAGTATCATTTGCTGCTGAAGCGAAAACAGTTAAAAGCCAATGATGGTAGCGAATGTCTAATGAGGTATTGCCGATTGTCGTCCCGGTCCTAGCACAGATAGCGAATTCTGGTCGGCCATCGCCGTTCATATCACCGGCGGCAAAGAGTTCTGGTACGCCTTCAGGGAGCGTATGGGTCCAGGTTTGTCTGTATTGGTTGTTTCCTATTGCTTCGTACAAGAATATTTCGCCGTCTTTATCACCTGCTAAGATATCTATCTTTCCATCGCCGTCAAAATCGCCGGTAGCGAAATTTGCGCTAAGTCCATTATTTCCTGTGGTAGGATTTTCAAGTATAGCCACATTACGATGGTTGTTATTTCCATCTGACTCATACACAAAGATAGAATTGGTGGCATCATCACGCGCGAAAATTTCATCAGTTCCATCTGCATCTGCATCTATGATGGTTCTGCTCCAATTGCCTTGCGCTTCCCAAATCCGTTCTGTAGGAAACCTACCTTGTGCAGGCTGCTCCAACAAAAATACTGTATCCAAAGTGTTACACAGTATCTCTATGCGTCCGTCCGCGTCGGTGTCCGATACTGCTAGGGGCCATAGAGATTCAGGGAATGAAAAGAGCGACTCGAATTTACCGTTATCCTGTATCTCAAAAATCTGTGCCGAATGGTTGTCCATTTCGACTGCGATGATCTCCAATTTTTGATTGTTGTCCATATCTACCGATGAGGCAATGGCGTGCAATCCCCGTTCTGCAAGTGCAACTTGTGAAAGATGCGAAGGATGAATCCGGGCATTCTGCATTTCAATCTCATACAACGCCCCGTTGTTGTCATCGACCCGTAGAAGTCCTGATCGATTTTCTACTAATAACCGGTACATATAATGCCCTGGGGATACACCTAAATCGGACACATCTACAATGTGGAGGAGGTTCTCTGAATCCGATCGAGCAATCCTACTAACATTTCCAACTGTGTCGAAAATCTCTATCTCACCTATAGATACCTCATCGGTTTGCCACAGAACGACGGAGTGAATTCTGTCTCCTGCGAGCCATGTTTGCGATTCATGTCTTAATATAATAGGTGCTGTATGATTAACATCAACGACGGTTCTGTCTCTCTTGATTTCACCATTTTCTGTTTTGACACTAAGTCTTATTGTATATTGATTCTCCGTTAAGTCGGAAGTATTCCACTTATGCAAGCAGGTGTTAAACTTCGGTTTTACTTGTACAGGCCCGAGAGGGAGCCATAAATTGGGGACTTCGCCAATTCCATATTCCAACCAGTATTCAGTGAACCCAACTCCTCCGGCACTGCCGAAAATTTCAATGTTTCTAGTGTTGTTATGTACTGTATGTTGGGTTTTCTGAGACACATCGATATCGGCAATGATGCCTTTTGAAACACTCAAGGCAGCGGATGCGTCAAGTGATCCTGCTCCAACGAGAGCGTTTATAAACAGCGGTTCTGCAGTGGTGATAAGCGTTTCCAAAATCTCCGTGTTGCTGTATTGTGGGTTTGCAGCGAGCAGCAAGCTAGCGACTCCGGAGACATGTGCGGCTGCCATGGATGTGCCGGACCTGTTTTGGTACCCGTTGTTAATATCTGTACTCGGAATTTCTTCGCCAGGTGCGGCGAGGTCAATTCTCGCGCCGAAATTAGAATCAGTGTACAACTGTTTTTCCTGTCCAAGTCCGGCGACGGAAATAACAGTTTTAAGGGCAGCGGGGTAATAGGATCCGGGGGCTCCAGAGTTTCCTGCGGCCCCGATCAGCACACAACCACGATCGTAAGCATATTCTAAGGCATCTTCTATGATGAAGGCGTTTACTTTGTCGCCCCAGCTCATGTTAATCACATCTGCCCCGTTATCGGCTGCATAAACAATAGCGGCAGCGAGGTCGTCGTTCTGGAGATATTCGCCCCCTCCGAATTTAAAACCTGCTCTCAACGTCATGAGGCGAGAGTTCCATGCGATACCAGCGATTCCGATGCCATTGTTCGTTTTGGCAGCAATGATACCGGAGACATGTGTGCCGTGTCCTGTTTCGTCCTCAGGTTTGTTGTCGCGTTCCGTGAAATCGCCACTGCCCGGTAGGGTTGGAGCATCACTAAAGTCCCAGCCGTTGATGTCATCAACATAACCGTTCCCGTCGTCATCGATGCCGTTTTCAGGGATTTCACTGCTATTTCGCCAAAGTTTTGATTGAAATTCAGGGTGTCGTGTTGCTATACCGCTATCGACGACTGCCACTGTCACTTCCGGGTTCCCGTGCTCGATATTCCATGCCTCTGGCATGTTTATTAAGGTCAGATTCCACTGTTCCGCGTATCTCGGATCATTTGGTAGGGTTGCTGCGCACGGTTGATTGAGGCGATTTAACTCCACCGCCTCAATTGTAGGATGCTTGGCGTACCGTCGCTGCAAAGGTTCTAGCTCCCACTTTGCTGGGAACCGGATGAGGTAAACGTTCTGTAGGCGCGGGTGTCGTCCGGCAGGCGTAACCGGTGAAAAGATCGGAGAAACAGATACCGCCCCGAGCTGTTCACTCAATATGGTAAGCTGTTTGGTAGATGCGTCTCTATGGAGACGCACCACCAATTCACCGGGCGTATAAGCAAGCTTGGAGATAGCGCCTGAATTGCTTTGGGCGAAAGCGATTTGTGCATTTACGAACAACACGAGGATATAGAGATGGATAAGAGTTTGTTTCATGAGTTTCGATATACTTTTGGTAGAACGGTAGCACACAGCATGGCGGTCATTTATTTTTTGTAGGACCGTTCGCAATCTAAATTTCTGAAAACTACCGTTGCCGATGACTTGTACATAATCTTGTGAATCCTGCAAATCTTGCTTCTGACAAAAACTGGGAAAATTGCTAGTGGCCGACCCCTGACTCCTGACAATCTAAAGCTGGAAGTGCATCGGCCTGACTAGGTCTACAAGGCTATTTAGCTTAAGAGACGAGTTTGCTTATGTAAAGATTAACTATAAATGGATGCGTGAACTTATTCGAGGGAAATGTGTTTTTCCGAACGAGAAGGTCGTGCCAGAAATGAGCTTAGTCTATTCCTATGCTGAGTCTGGACATCCTTGCAGAAATTACTAGAAAACTAAGGTGCCCTAACACAGCGGATCCCTAAATTGTAATTTTCGACGTAATGTGTTATATTATTAATTAGTGTGAAATTCAGATAGAAAAAACAATTTTTCTATTTACCTAGTATCAATATTATAATGGCGACGTTTTGGGATTACATCGTTTGCTGTCAAAAAAATTTAAGGAAGTACACACATGAAAGCATCGGAACTCACCGTTAAATGCCTCGAAAACGAAAATGTTGATTACATCTTCGGAATACCCGGCGAGGAAAATTTGGATTTGATGGATGCCCTATTGGAATCAAAGATTCAGTTCATTCAGACACGTGATGAACGCGGTGCTGCTTTCATGGCAGATGTCTATGGTCGTCTTACTGGACGTGCCGGTGTCTGTCTCGCTACTTTAGGGCCCGGTGCCATGAACCTTGTCACGGGCGTCGCTGATGCGAACATGGATAGAGCCCCGCTTGTCGCTATTACAGGGCAGGCAAGTCTCGACAGGATGCACAAAGAATCACACCAATACATGGATGTTGTGTCTGTCTTCAAGCCGATGACGAAATGGAATACCCTCATCCATTTACCTGAAATCATACCTGAATCTATCAGTAAAGCTTTCAAGACAGCAACAGGTGAGAAACCTGGGGCAACACATATTGATTTTCCAGAAGACGTGGCGAAAATGGAGATTAACGCCGAGCCTATCCCACATGATTTTCCGAGCGAGACGGAACCGATTATTTCTTGTTTGGAACGTGCTGCGCAATTGATTAACGAAGCCAAACAGCCTATTATCCTTGCCGGAAATGGGGTTGTTCGACAAGGCGCGTCCCGAATGCTCACCCAATTCGCGGAAATGACGAATATCCCAGTTGCTCATACCTTTATGGGTAAAGGGAGCATTTCATGGACACACCGGCTCTCTTTGCTGAGCGTTGGTCTGCAAGCTAACGATTTCGTCTCTTGCGGGTTTGACCGTGCGGACCTTATTATTGCTATTGGTTACGATGTCGTTGAATATCCTCCACGTCTCTGGAACCCCAATCACGACAAGAAACTGGTTCATATTGACACGCAATCGAGCGAAAGCGATGCTGCTTATGTTACCGATGTCGAAATGGTAGGTAACATCCGGCAGAGCCTCAGACATTTGATGGCACAAGAAATTTACCCTAAGGATTCAGAGTATGCTTCAAATACGTTGCGGAAAATCATACTCAATCAACTTGATGAACACCGGGATGACACAGCGTTTCCGATGAAGCCGCAAAAAATTTTGAGTGATGTCCGTTCTGTGCTCGCTGAAGATGATATCCTCATTTCCGATGTGGGGGCTCACAAAATGTGGGTAGCGCGCATGTACCCGTGTTATAAACCGAATACCTGCATCATCTCCAACGGGTTTGCCTCAATGGGCATCGCCGTGCCGGGTGCTATAGCTGCCAAACTCATCTATCCGGAACGTAGATGTTTGGCAGTGTGTGGTGATGGCGGATTCTTGATGAATTCTCAGGAGCTCGAAACGGCTGTGCGGACCGGTGTGCCATTTGTCACGCTTATCTTTAATGATGAAGCCTATGGACTTATTGAATGGAAGCAGATGAATGGCTTTGGCAGACCAGCATATGTTGATTTCACTAACCCTGATTTTGTCAAGTACGCTGAAGCTTTCGGTGCCAAGGGCTACAGAGTTGAAAGTAGTGACGAGCTGGTTCCTATACTTAATGATGCTTTCAATCAGGAGCTTCCTTCCGTTATTGATTGTCCTGTCGATTATACGGAAAACCTACGATTGACTAATGAACTTGGGCAGCTGACATGTCCGATCTAGTGTTAAGAACGCGCATTGTCCGATTTAGTTCCACTCGTGCATGGAGAATGCAATTATTTTTGTCTCTTTACGTTCCGATATACTTCGTTTTTTTTGAGGAGGGCATGCTACGAAAAAATGTCAGTTTCAACGATTGAATGGGTGGATGGCAGGGTTCGAATGATTGACCAGACGCTGTTGCCCAATGAATTCAAGCAGATTTATTGTGATGACCTTCCGTCTATCTGGGAATCCATTAAATCGCTGCGGGTGCGAGGTGCTCCCGCTATCGGCATTGCTGGGGCTTTAGGGGCGGTCCTGGGCATTTGGAATTCCACTGCAAGAACCTATGAGACTTTTGCAGCGGAACTCAAATCCGCTACGGATTATCTGGCAACCTCGCGACCGACGGCTGTCAATCTTTTTTGGGCTCTGAATAGAATCACGCGAACGGCGGAAGAAAATTGCCATCTCCAGCCCTCTGAACTCAAAGAGGTTTTGCTCGCGGAGGCGTTGAAGATTATCGCAGAGGATAGAGCAATGTGTCGGGCTATCGGACAGCACGGAATGGCATTGTTAAATGAGAATGATACCGTTCTGACGCACTGCAATGCTGGGGGTTTAGCGACATCTGACTATGGAACTGCGTTGGCGGTTATGTTCAGCGCACATGAAGCGGGTAAGCAGATACAAGTTTACGCGGACGAGACACGTCCGCTCTTACAAGGTGCGCGTCTCACGACGTGGGAGCTCATGCAAGCGGGGATTGATGTAACCCTTATTTGTGACAATATGGCTGCGCAAGTCATGAAAGAAGGCAAAATTCAGTGTGTTATTGTTGGTGCGGATCGAATCGCTGCGAACGGCGATACAGCGAACAAGATCGGCACTTATAATGTTGCTGTTCTGGCAGAGGCACACGGTCTCCCTTTCTATGTCGCCGCCCCGACTTCAACGTTGGATTTTTCCCTGAAATCCGGAACAGAAATTCCTATTGAGCAACGTTCCGCGGAAGAAGTAACAGAAGGCTTCGGGAAATTAACAGCACCAAAAGGCGTGAAAGTCTACAGTCCGGCGTTTGATGTTACGCCGGCTGCACTCGTCACGGCGATCGTTACCGAAAAGGGCATAGCCCGTCCGCCTTATACAACGAGTCTGCAGGCTCTTCGTGATACATAAACGTTTTATGAGGCTTTGGCAGCTGTGGCAATATTAGCCCGGGTGCCTTCGATATCAAAGCAGGCGTACTGATTTGTATTCATAATACGGGTTGCAAATGCTATTGCTTTTTTTTCTGTGAGGTACCCCTCGGTGATTTCAGCTTCAAGAGCTCGGCGAATTTCATTTCGTGCTTGAATCGCATACGCCATTGCACTTGTAGGCCAGCCTGTGTCCCCGCCGAACGCAAACAATTTGTTCGAGGGCACGGCGTGGATACATCGCCGCAGGAAGTCACGGGAGCTGTATGGATCAATGCTCCAGGCCCAACAGAAGTCTACCCAAATGTTTCGATAATGTTTGGCGAGTGCCACTAGCTCATCGTTATAAGGATAGGCGATATGCATCAGGACAAACTTCGCGTCAAGGTACTGCGCGAACAAGGTGCACATGTTTCCTGCGGGGATCCGTTGGACGGGCATTCGATCATTGCCTGCATAGTAACCTGTGTGGATTTTGAAGGGCAGATTGTGTACAATTGCGAGTTCAACCCCACGTGCCCAGCACCAATCCCCGAGGCAGAGTCGTGTTGCTTCATCGATTTCTGCAGATGGTTTTGTTAGTATAGTATTAAGCGCGGCGGCAGCCTCGGCATCAGTTCGTTCGATCCAGTTGAGCGTACGGTTATAAGCATGCTGGGATTTTACGGCGATTGCGCAACCTGCATGCTTGGCAAAAATTGCTTCCATTGCACGTTTCAGGGAGGCAAGGTCGTTGACCACGATGCCTGTTTCTCGGTGAATTGCCCTTGGATCTACTTGTCCACTACAAAAGGTTGCCCATGAGAGATCATAGAGAAAAAAATCGGGCCCGGAGGTGTCTGGAGGGCACTGCCAGCTGAAATCATCTGTTTGAATGTGGTCAAGCTTCGCGATGTCGTGTAGGATGTGATAACGTTTGCCGGGCGTGTGAAGCGTCTTTAGGTTATCTGCCCGCGCGAGCGCATCGGTTGTTAGTTCATCTAGTCCATAGATATGTTTTGCGATCAGACCAACCGCTTCGCCATACCCGGTAAACTGCGTTGCTTTCCATGCTTCTTGAATACCTTCGAACCGTGATGCGATATCCTTGGAAGGGTCCATGAGGTTGCGCATTGCTTCTGGCGAGGCTCCAGCTGTTACCAAGTCAGCAGGCACGTAGTTCCCGAACAGGTCTTGCAGGATATCAGGACCATTCTCGACCCAATCGTTTTCGCGGCGCATGTGTTCGTGTGTATCAACGAGACGGATGGATTGAATGTGGTAGGTCAGATCGGTTGCCATGTAAGTCTCCTAAGAAATTGGCGGTGAAGATAAAGGTTTTATAGATATTGGTTTTGTATAAGATGTAGCGTAACTTCTGATGCTACATCTCGGAAACGTATTCATGCACAATAAAACGGATACTGTTAGTATCTATAGTCCTATCTTTGACAAATATATTGAATTATGTTTTATTATATTATATAATGTTATAGTAGTATAGTAGTAGCAAATTTAATTTGTGAGTTCACTTGTTTATTAAGACGTGTAAGCTTACAAAACTTGCAACAACAAAACAACGCTGCTTTATCATAAAACAGCAGTTTCATTCTGTCAAGAAAAAAGGTAAATTCAGGGTGGTTCATGTGCAAGCCTCCTTAACAAAATTGAAATGCTCGCGTAGGAACGTAAATGGGTATCATCAGTTTCCTAAAGAAGGACAAGACCGCAGGAGCATATAATGCCTACAGGACGGATTAAGTATTACAATTTCGATAAAGGTTTCGGATTTATCGCGCAAGATAGTAGTGACACTGATGTCTTTCTACACAGTTCTGCGATTAAGCAGCCTGAATATGATGAACTCCGTGTCGGACAGCGGGTGAAATACAACATTGTTGAAGGCGAGAAAGGACTGGTTGCTCAAAATGTTGAGGTATTGTTAACGCCTACTGAGCGTCGATGGTTGAGACAAGGGAAAGCCATTATCCCGCGTGGCTATGCGGGTTTCCCTGGGCAGCACCAGGATCAATTTTTCAGGGAGCATCAGACGCCCTCCGTTGAGGGTGAAACCTCTAAATCAAAATCGACTCGGAGTCAGCGCGATCGCGATGCGTCCATAACATCTTCAAAGCCGGCTACGGAACCACGTAGCCAACCTGCCTCGACAAGTGGTTTCGACGATGCTGTAGCGTCAACGCGGAACATCAAGGAACAAACTTCAAAGCAACTCAGCTTCGGGGACCTCTACATCCTCAAGCAGATTAATTTTGAAACCCCAATGTTTTTCGTAATGTCCAATGATGTCCAACTTCCGGCGACAGTCCTTGAGATGACGCTTTCCCGTTTGACTCTCAACAGCAATGGCATTGAAAAGCATATCGCTAAAACGGATATTAAATATTGTTATAAAGATGTTGATGCGGAACTGGTTCAGGCGGGTATTCATATCAACAAAGAGGTCAAAGCGCAGCGGATTCCGCAATTAACCGCCGATGCTGAATCTTGTGATCTTGATACCGAGGTGGTCCAGGATGCCCGAAAAAATAGATCCCTGATTGAGTTGACTCTCCGAGATGGAGAGGTTTTTCGCGGTATTATAGATTGGGTGAGTCCTTATGAAATTAAGTTGGTTTTGGAAAATGGAGCAAAGGTTGTTGTTTTTCGGCATGCTGTCTACACTCTTTCCCTGGATTAGGTGCTGTTATGGACCCGTATCACCGACTGGTTAACGAAATTCAGAGCGATTTTCAGCGTTTGCGTGCGGAAGCCGGAGGGGGTCCGTGTCCGTCTAATTGCTTTTCCTGCTGTCAGAATACAGCGACAATGGCGATTAGTGAGGTAGAGGCGCGCGACTTGAAGGTTGGTTTGGAACGTCTTCCTCTCCAGCTTCGCATGCATATCGGTCAGAAAGCTGAACGGACTGTCAGAGAATTGGAGGCAAACGGTTACACCGCCGAAAACATCGTTCCCGATGCTGGCATGAGAGCGATTAGCGTGGTAAAAGGGACTCCTGAAGGTGAGTGTCCGATGCTAATAGGTGGGGTCTGTGCTGTTTACGAGCGCCGTCCCGTCATCTGTCGGGTTTGGGGATATCCGATTCATAACGGTGCTGAATTGGCGTGTTGCCATAAAACGTTTATTGGACAGCGCGGCCGATACCAACCCCTGAAATACACCCATTATTGGAATGAATGTAAAAGGCTCAGCAGCGAATTAGGTGCCCACAAAAAAACACCCAACTGCTATCTTGTCCTCCGCTTGCTTTCTGAATAGCATCGACTGTATCTCATCATTCTCTTAGTGAAGATGGAGAATGAAATGTACTATTATCCCATACGATCACAAATGAAAGGAGTCAAAAATGCCCAAGCACATAACCTGCATGTTTGTTTTCATGTTGATGTCTGCATCGCTATATGCAGATTATACAGTCAAAACAATCTATTTCAAGCCAGTCGATGCACCTAAGCCAGATATCGCTCTAATCCGTTCCACATGGAGCGCGCACAAAGGTTATTCTCCGATGAAATGCAGGATCACGGATACGGGAAAAAGACATTCACGTTAGAACGTGATGTTATTGGGAACGTTATTGTACATACTGTGCCTGGGAAACATGCTGCGAATGTCTATGAGAACGATACATCCGGATTAATGAATCAGGAACTGCCAACGCGCTTCAGCTCACGGATTGCGGGCACAAAACATGTGTTTTGTATTTTTGTAGGCGGGACCGACCGAGTAAGCGGTTCTCTCGGCTTCGGATCTGCTAATTATGATAGCAGCGATGGTTGCGGCGCTTGCAGTGGGAACGCCGTTGTACCAGCATCAGCTGATATGCGCACTGTCGCGCATGAGCTCGCCCATGCCTTCGCGCTCTGGCATAATTTGCGAGGCAAGAATGGGGGCGATTACCTCATGTGGAACGGCTATCGACTCGATGAACAGGAAGCCCGATGGCTAAACAGACACCCTTACTTCAATGATAACCCTCGTATGGCCCACAACCCTCCATCTGTTTTGAACGTTTATCCTATTGAAGAATTCACACTGAAAGGGGAAGATTATCTCTTATTCAAGGCAGATGTGGAAAGCAAGGCTGTACTGCATCAAGGAGTCATGATAAGGAAAACTGACAGTGTAGTCATGGGGTGGGATAAAATCTACGGCTATAAGGATACCGCTCAATTCCTTGTCAAAGAAACATATCTTCTAGAGGATTATGATGTTTGGATGCTGTTTATGGACATTGATGGCAATATCAAGCTCCATCATATAGATCTGAGGGTTCATCCAAGAATAGACACATCCACAAGAGGTGCTGAGGACATTGATGGGAACGGTAACGCAGAGGTGGCATATCTTACAATTGAAGCCGATCACCCAAAAGCAATTAAGCCTGTCAATAGAATGCATGAGTGGGACGGATGGGTAGCAGGGGTATGGGAGAAAGATATAGACGGCAGATACCCCAACACACCTTTGCCATATGTCCGTTTTGCTGATAGGGATAAATGGGATCACTGGTTTTACAGTCATGCCCCCAGTCGCATCGTCTGGGACATAAGCGACGGAGAGTATTCTAAATTTGGCTGTACCTTCCTCTTGGTACATCCATGCGCCGGGTTTGCAGCATCTATGGAAGTGACTTTTATAGCAGATGGCAGAGAGGTTTATTATTCGGGAGAATTGTATTCGCGTGACGGTACGAAAAAAAGTATTTCTTTCGAAATACCGCTAGGCACACAAAGGCTGGAAATGCGAGTGGGAGTATTAGATGATGGTGCGAAATGTGATCATTTCGTTCTCGGTGAACCGCGACTGTTTTCTGCAGCCGCAGCTCCACCACATAAGCCGAAGCGAATCACAACTATGACTTGGGCAAGCCTAAAAAAGTAGACTGCGGTCAATTAAGAATTATCTTTACGCTATAGAAGTGCGAGGTTGCAAACCTCACCTTCGCCCCCGTTGCTCCTCAGGTGTCTACATGTTTCTATCATTTATCGGAAAAACCTCAATCCACATTTTCGGTAGAAACAAGAGGTCTTTAAACTTTTATTATTCAACCCAATCTAATGTTTGCTAAATTTGCGTGATTCCCGTGGGGTTTTAGCTATTGCGGATTGTCTGCTCCGTTTTCGCTGAGCTCACGCAGGAATTGGAATGTGTAGATTCCAGTACGATGCCCATCGTTCCAAACCAACCTTACCGCATAACGGCCCACCAGCTGAATGTCCATCAGATGTAAATTTTCTAAAAAGTCATCGGTAGGTAAAATATGAGAAGTGTTTTTGCCGGAATGCTTTGCATCGCACTGTGCACATGGGCACTTTTGGCGGAGGAGGCGATAAGACAACTCGTTGTTGTGTGAGTCTTTCCACTGAATCCTTAAACTAGTATTGCCTCTTTCAATGTGGGTAGGTTGGAATTTCTGCATAATACGTTCCAAAAAGGCAAAAAATACGGTTGCCGATTTGCGTTGCCTGAAAAGGGCGGGTTTACAGATCGACAACCGTTCGATTTCGCAATTCGAAAGTTGTGTCAACTATCGGTTATTCAAAGTATTCAGCATTAATCTCTATGAAATGTTCCCATTCCTCTGGAACATCTTCTTCCATGAAGATCGCTTCAACCGGACATTCGGGTTCGCAGACACCACAATCGATGCACTCTTCGGGGTCGATGTAAAGCTGATCAACTTCTGGGAACTCGTCTGCATCGGGTAGAGGGTGAATGCAGTCCACTGGACAGACATCAACGCACGCACTATCTTTAACCTCAATACATGGCTCACAGATCACATAGGTCATGCGAGAAAACTCCTTTCCGCTTGGTTTACAATAAAAGCCTCCGCTCTATACAGGTGCACTTCGTTTGACAGACGATGCTGCTTCGCATTGGGTGGAGGTATAAGAAAAAACATTATCATATATGGTGTTTTTTACAAGTTTCGCCAGTTTTTAGATTGGTTTTCAATTTTACAAGTTTTGCTAATATCTGTTGTTTACTGATTTACGCTTAAGCTATTATAAATAATACCACATCTAATTTGCTTTGTCAAATTGTATTTTAACCTAAACTGCTAATGTGGGTAGGCTGGAATTTCTGCATAATACGTTCCAAAAAGGCAAAAAATACGGTTGCCGATTTGCGTTGCCTGAAAAGGGCGGGTTTACAGATCGACAACCGTTCGATTTCGCAATTCGAAAGTTGTGTCAACTATCGGTTATTCAAAGTATTCAGCATTAATCTCTATGAAATGTTCCCATTCCTCTGGAACATCTTCTTCCATGAAGATCGCTTCAACCGGACATTCGGGTTCGCAGACACCACAATCGATGCACTCTTCGGGGTCGATGTAAAGCTGATCAACTTCTGGGAACTCGTCTGCATCGGGTAGAGGGTGAATGCAGTCCACTGGACAGACATCAACGCACGCACTATCTTTAACCTCAATACATGGCTCACAGATCACATAGGTCATGCGAGAAAACTCCTTTCCGCTTGGTTTACAATAAAAGCCTCCGCTCTATACAGGTGCACTTCGTTTGACAGACGATGCTGCTTCGCATTGGGTGGAGGTATAAGAAAAAACATTATCATATATGGTGTTTTTTACAAGTTTCGCCAGTTTTTAGATTGGTTTTCAATTTTACAAGTTTTGCTAATATCTGTTGTTTACTGATTTGCGATTATAAATAATACCACATCTAATTTACTTTGTCAAATTGTATTTTAACCTAAACTGCTATTGAATAATTTCCATCGGAAGAACTTGACAAATCCAGGTTTTTTGTGATAATATGTCAAGGTCAGAAAAGTGTTTTTTGCAACCTCTCTAAATTGTCGGAAAGTACAGATTTCTTATCTCAATAACAGATGGAGTGTTATGAAAAAGCCCTCGCGCAAAGTGTGGCGGTTCCCAAATTCAGATTTTGATAAGAGTGTGATATTGGCATCGGAACTCGGAATTTCTGTATTCACTGCTCGTCTTCTCACCAATCGTGGGATAAGAACGGCTGCTGAAGCGCGGAGTTACCTCTATCCGGCCTTTGATGAATTACACGATCCTTTTAAATTTGCCGATATGGAAAAAGCCGTTGACCGGATACACAAGGCGATTGAGCGCGGCGAAAAAATCTGTGTCTATGGCGATTACGACGCTGATGGCACGACGGCAACTGCCGTGCTGCTCAATACGTTCCGTCGACTCGATGTTCCTGCCGACTATTATATTCCCAATCGGTTTGGAGACGGTTATGGGCTGACTGAGGATACTGTCGGAAAAATACATCAAGAAAAAGCGACAAAATTGCTAATAACTGTGGACTGTGGTATCAAAGACGTTGGAGCGGTCACGTTAGCGAATCGGCTTGGTATGGATGTTGTTGTCACGGACCATCATCAACCAGAAGAAGAGCAGCCCCCTGCATATGCCTTGATTTCGCCAAAGGTACCTGGGGACGAGTACCCTTTCCCCGAGCTTGCTGGCGTGGGTTTAGCCTTTAAATTGGCGCAGGCACTAATAGATGATAGGCCCTTTCTTGAGTCCCAACTGGATCTGGTGGCGTTGGGAACGGTTGTTGACATGGCACCGCTCACTGGGGAGAATCGAATTTTGAGTCGTTTGGGATTAGCAGAGTTGAACAAACGCGAGCGGCCGGGGATCCATGCTTTGTGCGAAGCAGCAGGGCATGGGCTTGGCCAACCGCTTGATGGTTATAGTCTCTCTTTTAAGTTAGGACCCCGGATCAATGCTGCCGGGCGGATGGACACCGCGGATAAGGTGGTTGAACTGCTCACTACCGATTCCGATGACATTGCGACTCGGATTGCACCGCTACTCAATAAAGCGAATCAAGAACGAAAAGAATTGGAACGTGAAATTCGGGATCAGGCAATTGAGATCATTGAAAACGAAATACAAGACGATACTGTTGGGATTGTTGTTGCCAGCGACAAGTGGAGCGAAAAGGCCCAAGGCATCGTTGGAATTGTGGCTTCTCGCTTGCTGCAACTCTACTACAAACCGGTCATCGTTCTCGCCATTAACGGTAAAGAAGCTACCGGATCCGGACGATGTATTGCGGGGATGAATCTTGCTGACGCGCTTGTTGTTTCCACAAAATTATTGGTGAAGCACGGTGGACACGCGGCGGCGGCGGGGCTGACAATTGAGACGAAGAACATCCGTGAATTTAAAAAAGCTTTCAACGAACATGCTCGCAACTATTTGACAGCGGACGCTTTGCAACCGAAACTTGACCTTGAGTTTGAAACACATCTTCCGTTTTTGACGTTAGAGGCCGTAAAGGAGTTTGAGCAATTTGAACCTTTTGGAAATAAGAATCCCAAGTTTATTTTTGGCGTGCGACATCTCAAGATTAGTGATGGTCCTAATTTGATGGGATCTGAGCAAAACCATGTGCAGATGACCGTGACGGATGGCATGATAAAGCGGCGTGCCATTGCATGGCGAGCTGGTAGCAGACGGCTTGATTTCATAGGTTCCAACTTATCGCTCGATCTTGCCTTTTCGCCGCAAATCAACGAATGGCGTGGGCATCAGTCCGTCCAACTCACTCTTGAGGATTGGCAGATACGTCCCGAAGGTAGAGAAGTGAAGTGGGATATGTTTCCAAAACGCGATAATAGGTCTTCTGTAAAGCTTATTGACAAACGGGGTACAAATAAGAGAAAGTACCTTTTAGATTTGCTCGCGAGAGAGGAATCCTGTATAATTTATGTACAGGACGCGGATATGTTGGATATCCTGTTCACACGACTTTTACCAGAGAGTATTGAAGACATTGCACGCCACGCTGGAACAACATTGAAGGTAGAAGAGGAATTGTTGGACCAACTCGGAAATGGGGAGCTCCGCTCCATCGCCTCAAGTGATACGTTTTCGAACCTTAACAGGATTCCGTTTGTCAAACATTTCGTTTTTTGCCACTTGGCACCCAGCTTTGATGCATTTCTTAAACGCTGTGAGCCTGCTTTTGCTTCGTCTGATACCTCCTATTTGCATCTCATCTATGGAGATATAGATACAGTGCAAATGCGGAATTGGATTGCTCGAAAGTATCCAACGGACGAAGTGTTACGGAGTTTGTATAGGGATATGCGAAAGAGTATTCAATTCAAGGGTGATGCAGGGTATTCCGAAGCAGAGATTCTTGATGGCAGATTTGGTGCAAAGTTAACTGTTCAGACTGGGCTCAATATCTTTGAGGAATTGCACTATATCGAGCGGCATGGCGGCCCAGAAAACAGGAGCGTCAAACTCCTTCCGGCGAAGAAAAGCGGCTTGTCCTATTCTCCAACATATCTGAAAGGTGAGTGGGTTAAACAGACGAGTCCGTCTTTTATTCAGTTTCAACTAAAGGGAAACCTTGAATCTATGTGGGAGTGGATAAAAAATGAGTCTCAAATCGTTAATCAATCAGATTCAAGTATATAATCCAGACGCGGAAGTTGAACTTCTAGAGCGATGCTACCGCTTTGCCGAAATGCGCATAAGGGTCAAATGCGCAAGTCTGGGGAAGACTATTTTACGCATTGCGTCAAAACTGCTGAGGTACTAGCTGAGTTGCGTCTGGATACCCATACAATCTGTGCCGGGCTTATGCACGATGTACTTGAAGATACGAGTGTTACTCGTAAAGAGATGCAGGTTGGGTTCGGGGCTAACATCGCTAATCTCGTTGAAGGTGTTACAAAGATTGGTCAGTACAGGCCGAATGTTTCTGTCCGGCCACCTACAAGGATAGGCACGGTTGAGGCCCGCGTCCATCGGCAACGCCAAGCGGAAACTTATCGGAAGCTCCTCTTAGCAACAGCGGAAGACATACGGGTCATACTGATTAAACTTGCAGACCGACTCCATAACATGGAGACGTTGAAATTTCTTTCTCTCGAGAAGTCTCAGCGTATTGCAAAAGAGACATTGGAGATTTACGGTCCGATTGCGCATCGGCTGGGAATTTGGAGTATTATGAGTCGTCTTGAAGACTTGGCGTTCAAACATCTTCATCCGAATGAATATCGAAAGATAGCGGAACTTTTGAATCAGAAGCTTGTTGAGCGTGAAGCCTATTGTGAGAAGATGGTTAAGGCGATTGGTCAGGAGCTTGAAAAGCGGGATGTTTTTGCTGATGTCCACGGGAGGACGAAGCATATTTATAGTATCTACCAAAAGATGCAACAGAAGCGGACCCCGTTCAGTGAAATCCGGGACCTAATTGGCCTCCGAATACTTGTTAAAACCGAAGCTAGTTGCTATCTTGCGCTTGGGGCCCTTCATAACAAATGGAATTACCATCCCGACAGGCTCCGGGACTGGATCGGTAGGCCTAAGAAAAATGGTTATCAGTCAATCCATACTACGATCCTCGATGATGGTAAACCTGTTGAGGTTCAGATTCGCACGTATCAGATGCACAAAGTTGCTGAAGATGGTATCGCCGCACATTGGAGTTACAAAGAGGGGGTGCCTATAAGCAAACAGGGACGTTCTATTTTTGCTAGTTATAAACAGATACTTGAGGGCATACAGGAAATTCGAGATAGTCCGCACCAGTTTGTGACCTCAATGAAACTGGAACTTTTTCAAGATGAGGTATATGTCTTTTCTCCGAAGGGAGATTTGTTTACCCTACCTGCTGGTGCCACCGTAATCGATTTTGCCTATAAAATCCATACTGATGTTGGGCATACGTGTGTTGGGTCAGAGGTAAACGGGATGGTTGCTCCGATTCGACGCGTGCTTCAAAACGGAGATCAAGTTAAGATTCGGACTCAAGCGAGCGGCAAACCTAGTAGAGGTTGGCTGCGTTATGTCAAAACTGCTACGGCGCGGAGTAAGATTGAACACTGGTTCCGCGAGAAGGATAGGGCGGCTTACCTAGAATTAGGGAAGAAATTCCTCGCAGCAGAGTTGCGGGTCTCTTATCTTAACGCCCGTGATTATCTTAATTCTCCGAAGCTCTTAGATGCTGCCAAACAACTTAAACTCAAAAGCCTGGATGAGCTTTTCGTCCGGATCGGTAAAGGCAATGAATCTGCTACCTATGTCGTTAATTTGTTGAGGCCTAAGGTACCGGGATCTGAAACCGCGAAAGAAGTTGCTGCATCACGGAAAACCGCATCATCCCCGGCTATCCAACTTGAAAATGATCTCGATTTAGGTATGATGCGGATTATGAAGTGCTGTAATCCGATACCGGGTGATCAAGTTGTGGGTTACCTCACTCGCGGGCGTGGGGTTTCTGTGCATAGAGCTGGCTGTATCCGCATCCTTGATGAACCGGAGCGCCTTTTATCTGTTAAATGGCCCGAAAAATCTTGCTCCGAGAATGGCAACCGTCCGCCTGATATCTATCCGGTTAAAATTTTGGTCAAGTGCAGTGATCGACCGGGCATGCTCGGTGAAATCACCACGGCTATTGCACATTATAAGGTAAACATCCGCGCTGGAACTTTCCAACCGGCTACCGAACGGCTCGATGATACAGCCGCCGACTATCTTACAATAGATGTAACAGGTGCTGAGCAACTTGAGAAAGTCATGCAGGCAATTCGTCGTTTAAAAGGTGTAGAACGCGTCGGTCGTAAATTCTAATCGATTTTGTGCAGTTGGTGCGCTTTTACCGATGATATTTATTTTTATTAGACTGCGGGCATCTTTGATATAACCTTGCTAACTTTTCCACTCCGTATACATTTGGTACAGACACGGATGCGCTTCGTTCCTTCTTCGGTTTGAACTCGAACCCGTTGTAGATTCGGTAGCCAACGGCGTTTTGTATGCCGAATCGACTTACTGATCTGGTGTCCTGTTACTGGGCGTTTGCCGCAGAGCGTGCAGATACGTGACATCTATAGGTCTCCTCTCTTCTTTTTACTCATTGCTTTTCTTAAAGGTAGATATTAATAATAACACAGTTAGAGACAAAATGCAATTTTTTCTTTGTTCCGTGGGTGTGTAAAGTTTTTGATGCCCCTTGATGAAAACCTCTACTTTATAGCATAGATTTTTAGGTTGTGTGTAATATTTCTACCTTTTGTAAATCTTTATAATCTTGTGAGTCTTAATCCTAACAAATCATCACACAATTGGCATACCAATCATATCCTATCAGATAGGTCGGTTCGCCATAGAAACGTCTTGATTGCTGACTGCCGATCACCAATTGCTCAAAATAGATGTGACTTTTTTGCGAGAATCTGGTATACTAATATTGCTGCTCTAAGACTTACTCACCCATTTTTCAAACAGAGAAGGACAATTTCCGTTTTCTTAAGCATATCGCATTAAAACAGAGAACATGAAAATTGCTTATATTACTGCAGGGGCTGCTGGCATGTACTGCGGCACTTGTATACACGACAACACGATAGCCACGGTTCTGAAGAAACAGGGGCACAACATTGCACTCATTCCTACCTATACCCCGACCCGAACAGATGAGACAAACGTGAGTCTTGATAGGGTGTTTTTTGGAGGCGTTAACGTCTATCTGCAACAGAAGCTCTCTATTTTTAGGCACACCCCATGGTCATTCGACAGACTACTTGATAATCCAACACTCCTGAGTAGACTAGCGAGATTCAGTAGTTCAACGGATGCTCGGGATCTTGGTCAACTGACGGTATCTATGCTCCGGGCTGAGCAAGGAAATCAAAAAAAGGAGTTGGCGAAATTAGTTAAATGGCTTGTGGAGGAGAATAGACCCAATATCGTCTACCTCACCAATTCCATGCTGGTTGGTTTCACAAGAGAGATTAAAAAGGCATTGGATATTCCGGTTATTTGTGCCCTCCAAGGCGAGGACATTTTCCTACAAGACCTCATTGAGCCCTACAAAACAGAGGCGTTAGCTCTTCTCAGAGAACGAGCTGCTGATGCAGACGGTTTTGTTGCACCTTGTCACTACTACGCGCAGTTCATGGCAGATACCTACCTTGGTCTATCTGTTGATAAAATTCATGTAGTTCCGCTTGGGTTAAATATGGATGGACACGGTGTACTTGTCGAAAAAGCTGAGCCTCCGCCCTTTATTATTGGCTATTTGGCGCGCATCTGCCCTGAAAAAGGGCTCCATATTTTAGTAGATGCTTTCCGTATAGTAGCAGAAGCGTTCGGTGCTAATAACGTCCGGCTGCACGTTGCCGGCTATTTGGGAAAAAGAGATGAACCGTATCTTGAGGAGCTTGTGAACCAGATTCAAGGTTGGGGATTATCAGACAGTTTTGTGTATTATGGGGAGGTGACACGCTCTGAAAAGATTGATTTTCTCAATCGTCTTCACGTCTTTTCAGTTCCCACCGTTTACCGTGAGTCTAAAGGTTTATCTATCATAGAGGCGCTTGCTAACGGGGTGCCAGTGATTCAACCTCTGCATGGGGCATTTCCAGAGATAATTAAGGCGACTGAGGGCGGGGTTCTTGTTGAAACTGAATCGCCTGAAGCAGTGGCATCAAGTATAGCGGAGCTCATTAGAGATACAGACCGGCGTGAGCGTCTCGGAAAGATAGGGAAAATCAATGTGCATCAGAAGTTTAACGATAGAGCTGTTGCTGAGCAACTGTTGCAGGTGTTCGGAAACTATATCTAAAACTATATCTAATAATTTGAAACTATAGGCGCGCTCTGAAAGCGGACTTGCCAAAAAATCGGAGAGGAACGAATTATGGCTAAAACATGGCTAATTTTTGTTTTTGTAACCTTCTCATCGTGGGGGCTTTACGGTGTCTTTCTACATCAGGGACAGGTCGCGATGGCGGATCCTGTGCATGGACGTTACAAAGCCTTTCTCTTTGTAGGGCTTGCTTATCTTCTGGCAGCAGTCGTCGGTTCTGTCCTGATGCTCATTCTCAATGGTTCTAATTGGGATTTTACAGGCAAAGGTATCTTTTGGTCGTTTGTGGCCGGCCTTGTTGGTGCTGTCGGTGCATTTGGGGTCTTGCTCGCTTTTGGTGCTGGTGGTAGACCTGCAGTTGTGATGTCGATTGTTTTCGCAGGTGCGCCTATTGTGAATGCTATTGTTGCGACGATAGCGCATCCGCCTGCAGGAGGATGGAGCGCTGTCCGTTGGCAATTTATCGTAGGTATCTTACTCGCTGCGCTCGGCGGGTGCTTAGTCATGCTCTATAGGCCTGCCTCATAACATCTCTAGCGGAGCGCGTGATCTTGTGACGTTGCTTCTTAGGCTCAACAAACAGCGTCTGCCTCGTCTTCACTATTTTTCTCCACTTTTTACTATCCTTTTGATGCTGCATGTCTCTAATAGGCAAGAAGGGGGCACTTTCATGCCTATAAGTGAAACTGGCAGTTCAATATTGCAAAACCGAGAAGTAACCGAACTAAGTGATGCTGAATTGGTTGTCGCGGCACTTGGAGGTAATACACAAGCGTTTGACGTACTAGTTAACCGCTATAGACGTGCTATGCTGACGGTTGCGCAGCGGATTGTGCGAAATCCTGCCGATGCAGAAGATGTCGTACAGGACGCGTTCTTACGTTCTTTTGAGGCGCTCCCGCAACTCTCCGATCTGAACCGGTTTGGGGCGTGGCTCCACTCGATTACCCGAAATCGTGCTTTGCGTTACTATAAAAATACTAGCCGCTATCAGCCGGAGGAAGATGTCGAGCTTCACTTAAATAGGGACTCGGATACATCACAAGCGGATCCTGCTTACATTGTGGAGCAAGAACTCACGCAGCAAGCGGTTAGAGACACTATAAAATCCCTTCCTGACGATTATCAGGAGGTTATTCAACTCTACTATTGGGCGGAGATGCCCCAGAAACGGATCGCTGAATTTTTATCTATTCCGTTGTCGACCGTAAAATGGCGGCTCTACAAAGCGAAGGAGCTTCTAAAAACACTGTTGGAAAAGCGTGGGTACGGAACAGATATGTGACAATCTTTCCTTTCCACCGCTAGAGAGGTGAAATTATGGAACAACCGAAACATAACGAACTGAAAGCGCTTTTTTGCATGCTTGAGCACACTGCAAAAATTGCAGAGGATGCAGCATTGACAAACACTTTTAGTAGTGGTGAAAAGCGATGCATCTCCCAATTCAATAACGTCCTCAAACGCCTGAACGCCTTGAGTGCCGTGCCTGATGCTCTTTTTGAAGAGCTGGGTGCCGATGCGTCTTTTGGTCAAATTGCGATTGCCTGCCATCAGCTTGCTGCATACCTCAACGAAGGGATGGACACTACTTCCGATTTTAAGGAATGGTTTACTAGTTTTTTCGGAAAAAGGTTCATAGAAAACCTAACAGAGGAGATATCGGATAAACCGTTCGGGGACTTGATCCGGAAAGCGGTTCCAGATTTCTTAACGGAGACCACGCTTGAAGACATAACCGGGGTATTTCCTGTCGCGCTTGGTGGAAAATTACTTCTTAACACCAGCTTCGGGGGAGTCCACGTACAGAGTGCTGAGACCGACACTGTTTCTGTATGTGTGGAACGTTCTGCCCAGTTGAAAGCGGATCGGCGCGCTGCAGAAATCCTCAAGAACTTTGATGTACAGATGACCCATGAAGTCTCTGATGTTCGGATCGAAGCAAAATTCAGGGGATCCGAAAAACAGTGGAAAAGATCGAGAGAACGTTTGGATATTCAGTTTCGTATCGTTGTACCTCGACACTACTCTCTTGATTTGAAAACATCCGGTGATGACATTTCTGTTATAGATATAACTGGAGACGTGAACGCCCAAGCAGCCGGGAGCGGCATCCGTTTTCAAAATATAACAGGACATATTGGTGTGAAAACATCAGGGGGGAATATTGACCTCAGGACGTTCAATGGTGATGCCGATCTTCAAACCAGTGGCGGTAGTATAATGCTTGAGGCAGGGACTGGTGATGTCAAGGCCCAAACCTCTGGCGGGAATCTCCAATTCTCCAATGTCACAGGGGTTGTTAATGGAAGAACTTCAGGCGGTAATATCACGCTACGTCGCTGCAAAGGGGGGGCAGACGTAAAAACTGCTGGGGGCAATATTGAGATAGAAAACGACGGTCCCGTCTTGGCGAGAACAACAGGCGGTTCCATCCGTTGCCAACTTCAAAAGCCGTCTACAAGCCAGAGCTTGCTACTGGATTTGGAGACGATGGGCGGCGGAATGAATATCTCGCTTGTTCCGGATATTGCGGCGACAGTCGAGGCGAAGGTGCTCGGCGGGGCAGTAACAACAGAATTACCGGTGACAGTCGAGGCAGGGCCTGTCAGACCTAATGAGTTGCGCGGAGCTATCAATGGCGGAGGCCCGCTTCTCAAACTCCGTTCGGTTGGCGGAAATATCATCCTTAAAAAGAGAGAAGAGGACACCGTCGCGGTATAGTGTGCCCGGAAACAACCGCTCCAAAATAGAGATAAAACGCTTCGTCTTGTTTCATCGAAACTTGCGAAACCTAATTGAGGCAGTCGCTCCCTTGGAACACCAACAATCCGGAGCTGCTGACTGCTAACCCCTTAAAAAATTCTGGGGGTGGAATACATATTCCACCCCCAGAATTTTGTTGATTTGTTGATAACAGCGAATTCGCCGGTCTTGCTCTCATGCCGTAGGATGTTGAACCTTGTGTTGTTTAGCTCGAGCTGCGTTATCTAGGTAATATCGACATGCCTCTAACAGTCCTGCTTTTCTTGTTGCTCTCCGTTCCGAGTTCTGCTATTATATGCGTATGTCACAACTCAAACTCAAACCTACCCACAAGCCGATCCGCGACTATTATGCCACGCTGCAGGCATACGCCCAGCATAAGGCAACGCACGAAGGCGCTGTCAGCAATCCGTTCGCCTTCTTACTCGATACCTGCGCGAAGCAGGTGAAAGCGACGCTCATCCCGCAATATCAGATGCACGCCCCCAACGGAAACCGCATCGTGATTGACGGCGCAATCTTGGATGAATATAGCCTGCCGATCGCTTATTGGGAGGCAAAAGATATAGATGACGATCTCCCTAAAGCCGTTGAGGAGAAACGCGCGGCGGGGTATCCGCTAGACAATATCCTGTTCCAGAACCCACAGCGTGCTATTTTGTATCAGAACGGAGCAGAGGTGATCGATGTAGACATTACTGCGCCGGTCTCTCTGATCGCTGCCCTGGAAAGTCTATTCGCTTATGTGCCGCCGGCACTGGAAAATTGGCAGTCGGCTGTCAACGACTTCAAAGAACATGTGCCCGCTCTCGCAGGCAAGTTGAAAGAGCTCATTAACCAGCGGCATGCAGTGGATACGGCATTCCAAGCAGCGTTCTCCAACTTTTATGAGACCTGCCGCACGGCAATTGACCCGGCTCTCTCACAGGATGCGGTTGAGGAGATGCTGATCCAACACATCCTCACCGAACGCATCTTCCGCACGATTTTCAACCGGTCGGACTTCGCGAATCGGAACATTATCGCTGTTGAGATAGAGAATGTCAGTGCTGCACTCATGCGGCATGCGGTGAGTCGGGATGTGTTTCTGGCACCTTTAGATCGTTTCTACACCGCTATTGAGCAAGCGGCACTGCTCTGCAAAGACTTCTCACAGAAACAGAGCTTCCTCAATACGTTCTATGAGAAGTTCTTTCAAGGGTTCTCCGAAGATACAGCCGACACACACGGCATTGTCTACACGCCGCAGCCGATCGTGGATTTCATGGTCAACAGCGTACAACACATTTTGAAAACCGAGTTTGATCGTTCGTTGTCGGATAGCGGTGTGCATATCATAGACCCGTTTGTCGGCACGGGCAACTTCATCGTGCGGCTGATGCAGTCCCTGGATCCGATCTCCCTGGAGCGAAAATACACCGCTAATCCACCGGAACTCCACTGCAACGAGGTGATGCTTTTGCCGTATTACATTGCGAGTTTGAACATTGAGCAGGAGTATTTCCGTCGGACGGGTGTGTATCTGCCGTTTGAGGGTATCGTGCTGGCGGATACGTTCGAGCTGCTTGAGCAGGAGCAAGGTCAGCTCTTCACACGTGAGAACACGGAGCGGGTGCAGGAGCAGAAGTCGGCGGATATGTTCGTAGTGATCGGCAATCCGCCCTACAACACCGGGCAGGAGAATGAGAACGACAACAACAAGAACCGGAAGTATCTGCTCATGGACGCACGCGTTCGGGACACCTACTCCCAAGATTCAAAAGCCTCGAACAAAAACGCCCTCTCGGATCCGTATGTGAAGGCGGTCTTATGGGCATCGCAGCGGATTGGAGCAGAGGGCATCGTGGCACTTGTGACGAACAATAGTTTTCTCGACGGCATCGCGTTTGATGGGATGCGAAAACACCTCACACAGGACTTCACTAAGATTTATCATATTAACCTGAAAGGCGATGCCCGCACCTCGGGCGAGCGCCGCCGAAAAGAGGGCGGCAATGTCTTTGAAGATCAGATCCGGGTAGGTGTTGGTATCAGTTTCTTCATCAAAAAAGCTGGGTCGCCCGCTGCACCTGCGGAGGTTTGGCTGTATGCTGTTGAAGACTATATGAAATCTCGGGAGAAGCAGGATCTGTTGGTCGAGTTCAGCGACTATACAAATGTTCCGTTGAAGCAAGCGGTGTTAGATGCAAGGCATACCTGGCTCACGGAAGGGCTCCGTCCTGAATTTGACACCTTTGTTCCGATGGGCACAAAGGCAGCGAAGTCGAAAAAAGGAACGGCATCGGGCACGATTTTCAAAACCTACAGCAACGGCGTGAAGACTTGTCGTGATGCATGGGTCTACAATTTCAACCGAGACGCACTCACTGAAAATATAAGTCGGATGATTGAAAATTATAACGCAGAAGTGGCGCGCTGGACACAACGGAGAAATACGGAGGTGCCCGTTGATAATTTTGTAGTCTATGACGATACAAAAATCAAGTGGAGTCGGGATTTGAAAGTGAAGTTGAAACGAGGAACAGTTACCGAATATGAGGATCACAAAGTGAGGACCTCCCTCTATCGCCCCTTTACGAAATCCAACCTCTACTTCGACCGAACTATGAACGATGTCGTATACGTGTTTCCATCTATCTGTCCCACGCCAGAGGCAGAGGCAGAAAATCGGGTCATTTGCGTCCCCGGCATCGGAAATAAGGGGCCTTTTACACCGTTGCTGACAAATCTCATTCCGTGTTCCGGATTACTCGTTGCCAATCAGTGCTTTCCGTTCTACACCTATGACGAAGACGGCACAAACCGCCGCGAAAATATCACCGATTGGGCATTGGCACATTTCCGCTCACACTACAAAGACGATACCATCAGCAAGTGGGACATCTTCCACTATACCTACGGGCTCCTGCATCACGCCGACTACCGCCAGAGATACGAGGCGAACCTCAAACGCGATCTGCCGCATATCCCGTTCACCGCAGACTTCTGGGCGTTCGCTACCGCAGGCGCACAACTCGCAGACCTCCACGTTAACTACGAATCTCAACCGAAATACGAAAAACTCAGGTTGATGCAGAACCCCGAGGTGCCGCTCAACTGGCGCGTCGAAAAGATGCGGTTGTCCAAAGACAAGACACAGTTGAAATATAACGAGTTCTTGACGTTGGAGGGCATTCCTGCCGAGGCGTTTGCGTATCGGTTAGGCACTCGTTCAGCGTTGGAGTGGGTGATAGATCAGTATCGTGTGAAGACGCACAGTCGGAGCGGGCTGGTTACCGATCCAAATTGTGCGGGTGCGCCGCGGTATATTGTGGATTTAGTGGCGCGCGTTATTACGGTCAGTCTAAAAACGGTGGAGATTGTTAAGAGGTTGCCTGCATTGTCTTTAACCTCTGGGGGCGGTGAGCTTTAGCAGTATCGCAGCCCGTTAGAAAGTAGAACAGCATAGATAGATGGACAACAGTAAGCTGAGCGCTGTTCACATTTCTGTCAAAATCTGGATCATTGCTTCAAGGGCGAGGATGTAACTCTGTGGACCGAAACCGCTGATGACTCCAACAGCGACCCCGGAGATATAAGAGTGATGCCGAAACGCTTCGCGGGCATAGATGTTAGAGAGGTGAATCTCGATGACCGGTAGCGAGACGGTGGCGAGGGCATCTCGAATGGCAACACTGGTGTGCGTATAGGCAGCCGGGTTTATCAGTATACCTTCTGCCCAGTCGATGTGGTCCCCAATGATGGAAACGAGTTCGCCTTCGTGATTGGATTGAAAAGTTTTGAGACTAAGCTCATACGGCGATGCTTCAGCATGCCGATCAAGCATGGTGTTGATGTCCAATAACGTCTGATGTCCGTAAATCTCCGGTTGACGTTTGCCCAGAAGATGTAAGTTCGGTCCGTGTAGGACGAGTATGTTCATGTATACGTTCCTTTTTTTGTGAAAATACTGTCTTTACCGTAGAGAGTATATAATCAATTGAGAAAATTTTCAAAGGTTTTCGGAGATTAAGTTAGGAGGCGGGGTCCAGAAACCTCTCTCACAGACGTTTGCAATTTACTGCATTTTAGGGTATAATTAAGGCCAGACTTAAATAGTAAAATTTGGATAATTGTAGAGAAAAGGATCTCACTTGCAAGCTTGAAATTGTGAAAACTTCGGACGTTTGTTCTTTTAGGGGTGGCTTGTGAGTTTCTAAAACTTGTTGTTAGAAGAAAACCCTGTAACGGCAGAATACTTGTAAAGGAATCTATCTATCTTATGTCAATTAAAGTAGGTATTAACGGTTTTGGTCGCATTGGTCGGAACGCCTTTCGAGCGGCATTGCAGAATCCGACGTTAGATATAGAATTTGTTGCTATCAACGATTTAACGAATCCGCAGACACTGGCTCACCTTCTCCAATACGATTCTGTTCATGGCATTTTGTCCGATGCTATTTCCGCGACAGCGGACAGTCTTGTCGTAAATAAAAAAGAGATACATGTTCTTGCTGAACGGGATCCCGGTAATCTTCCGTGGGGGGATCTTGGCGTGGATGTCGTTATTGAATCTACAGGTTTCTTTACTAGTCGAGAAGACGCTGAGAAACACATCACCTCCGGTGGTGCAAAAAAAGTGATTGTGTCTGCCCCTGCGAAGGGCGAGGACATCACTATAGTGATTGGTGTAAATGACGATAAATACGATAAGTCAGAACATCATCTCATTTCTAATGCCTCGTGTACGACAAACTGTCTTGCCCCGGTTGCGAAGGTATTACACAAAGAATTTGGAATTGAGAGTGCTTTGATGACAACGATCCATGCCTATACAGGTGACCAGAGGGTTCACGACTTTCCACATTCGGATATGCGTCGGGCTCGCGCAGCAACGCTCTCAATGATTCCTACAACGACTGGTGCTGCTGTCGCAGTTGGGAAGGTTTTACCAGAATTGAACGGTAAACTTGACGGTTTTGCCATCCGGGTTCCTACGCCGAACGTCTCCGTTGTTGATCTCACTGCGGAGCTGAAGAAGAGTGCGGATGCCGAAGCGATCAACGCCGTCCTAAAAGAGGCATCAGAAAGCAGCTTAGCAGGAATTCTCGGCTATTCTGAACTCGATCTCGTTTCATCAGATTTTAATGGAAATAAACTTTCCTCTGTTCTTGATGCTCCTTTCACTAAGGTGATCGAAAATGGGTTGATTAAAGTTCTTTCATGGTATGACAACGAATGGGGTTACTCCAACCGCCTCGTCGAATTGGCATCGCGTGTGCTTTAATACGCGTGTCTACGGAAATAGAGGATTATGCGAACACCTATCATCGCAGGAAACTGGAAATTGAACAATACGGTTTCAGAGGCGGTCAGGCTCATAGCGGCACTGCAGCCGTTGGTTGCATCGTGTAGTGGGATTGAAATCATCGTTGCCCCGCCCTTTACCGCGCTTGCTCCGGTGAGTAAGACTATAGCGGATAGCAACATCTGTCTCGCTGCTCAAGATGTCTATTGGGAAAACAGCGGCGCGTTTACTGGTGAAGTCTCAGCCCCTATGCTGAAAGAGGTCGGATGTGATTACGTCATTATCGGACATTCGGAACGACGGCAGTACTTCGATGAGACCAATGAAAACGTCAATCGGAAGGTAAAGGCTGCATTAGCACACGACTTAAAACCGATTATCTGTGTCGGTGAACAGCTTGAAGAACGAGAATCTGGACAGACAGAAGCGATCATTGAGACGCATGTGAAAGCGGGCATTGCCGGTGTATCCGCAGCAGATTTGGTGTCATGTGTGATCGCTTATGAACCGGTGTGGGCAATCGGAACAGGGCAGACTGCTACACCGGATCAAGCACAAGAGGTTCACAACTTTATCCGTGGGTTATTGACAGCAGCATATTCAGCGGAGGTCGGCTCACAGGTACGTATCCAATACGGTGGAAGTGTGAAGCCAGAAAACGCTTCGGAACTGATGGGGCAGGCCGATGTAGACGGTGCACTTGTTGGCGGTGCAAGTCTCAAGGCAGAATCGTTTGCACAAATTGTGAGATTTGAACAATAGGAGGAAATTGTTAAATGGAAATTATCATTGGCTTTATGTTGGTTGTTTTCGTTCCGCTCTGCGTTGTATTGACGCTGACTATTTTGTTACAAGACAGCAAAGGGGAAGGCCTTTCAGCGAGCGCATTCGGCGGTGCAGAGATGCAATCTGTCCTCGGTGGACGCGGGGCAGCGACTTTCCTTAGTAAACTGACGACCTGGCTTGCTATAGGGTTCATGGTTATTTCTCTTTTCTTGATGCGTTTCTACGGAGAAGAAAAAACCGGGGCCCTCACCCCGATTGAACAAGAAACAACACAAGAAGCGACAGAAGAACCTATTGATACTATAGACGAAGAGAGCATTGAAACGCCCCCAGATGGCGCGAACGAAGACGTTGCCGATGACTCCGAAAAGACAGAAAGCGATGACGGCGCGGCAGAATCTTCGAAATAAACCAACATGACAGACGTGCCTACCACGCTTTCATGGACAGTACATCCGATCGTTGAGAATTGGCGTAAGTCCGTTTTATTTTTGTTTTTTCTGATATTGCTTTTGTTCGGTATCTACTTTGGTTTCCAATCTATTTATGTTGCCTTGATTTCTGCCGTTGTTCTGCTCGGATCGCTCTACAAATACTTTCTCCCGTTTCACCACGAGTGTGAGGTCGATAGGCTTATTATCACAAGCTGCTGCTACAGACTAGAACGACCTTGGAAAACATTTCGCAGCTTTTACGTTGACGCGAACGGGATTTTACTCAGCCCGTTCGCCTGCCCAACACGCCTTGAAAATTTCCGCGGCGTTTACGTCCGATTCGGTAAACATACCCCTGAAGAAGTCGTTGATTTTATTCGCAGCAAAATTAAATCAGAACCTTCTCCGTAATTTTGTCAGAAGACAAGTCTCAAAGATTCGCAGAGAAAAGATCGGATGAAGTGAGAGGATCCATATGAATGTTTCTACATCGAGTCATGCGCCCAGAATTGAGACAACAGAAACCTTAAAAACCGCAGTGCTTGATGCGGTCAATTCCGAAAGCATTACAGATATCCATACGCACCTCTTTAGTCCACCTTTCGGTGAGTTGTTATTGTGGGGTATTGATGAATTACTAACCTATCACTATCTAATCGCCGAGGTATTTCGCAAATCAGAGGGCTCGTATCAGCAGTTTTGGGCGATGCCGAAGGTAGAACAGGCAGACCTGATTTGGCAGACACTCTTCATTCAGAATTCGCCTCTCAGTGAGGCCTGTCGCGGGGTTGTTACGACGCTCGATGCATTAGGTTTGGATGTCGATTCGCGCAACCTACAAGACTATCGTGCCTACTTTGCTGATACGTCTGTTGAGGTATTCATTGATACCGTCTTTGAACACGCCAAAGTCTCCAAAGTTGTGATGACAAACGATCCGTTTGATTCTGCAGAGGCCCTCGTCTGGCAGTCAGGCGACACGGGCGATGTGCGCTTTGAGGCAGCACTCCGGATGGATGTGCTTATCAATACCTACCAAGAAACCGCTTATGAACACCTCCGCGCTTTGGGGTATAATGTTGATTCGAAGCTCTCATTTGAGAAGAGTTATAGAGAAGTCCGCCGATTTTTAGAGACGTGGATTCAACGGATGAACCCAAAATACATGGCTGTTTCCCTGCCGCCAGATTTCCGATACCCGCACGATGGGCTCCTAGGGAGGCTGTTTGATAACTGTATACTGCCCGTTTCTCGCGAATTTAATGTCCCGTTTGCGCTGATGATTGGCGTGAAACGTGCGGTTAATCCAGAACTCCAGATGGCCGGGGATGGGAGTGCTAAGGCAGATTTGGCGAATTTAGAAAACCTCCTTCGTGAAAATCCTAACAATAAGTTTCTCGTTACGCTCTTATCGCGTGAAAACCAACATGAGTTGTGTGTGATCGGACGGAAGTTCAAAAATCTAATGATATTCGGGTGCTGGTGGTTTATGAATAATCCGAGTCTCATTGAGGAAATCACTCGAGAACGGATTGAGTTGCTCGGTTTGAGCGTCATTCCACAGCACTCGGATGCCAGAATTTTGGATCAGCTCGTGTATAAATGGAAACACTCGCGTCAGATTATCGCTGATGTTTTGGTAGAAAAATATCAAACTCTTCTTGATGTTGGATGGACGCTTTCTGCGTCAGAGATTACGCGAGATGTTAACAATTTGTTTAGTGGTAACTTCGATCGGTTTTTGAACGGCAGCTGAGCCCACCTCGAGAGTCAACAATTGCACGGGGTTGCACAGCACTTCGGGCACCCCGCTGCATAGATTTGTGCAGCATTCTCTAAGTCGATATCGAGCAAGCTTGCTAGCGTGACAAGCCATGCAAAAACATCAGCGAATTCCGCCCGCAACCGCTCTATGTCTTGTGGTTGTTTCCGAATCTCTTTTGCAAGTTCTCCGACCTCTTCGACGAACCATGTGAAGGTTAACGGCACCCCGCGCAAAGCGTCTCGAGCGTAATAGATGGCTTCAATCTGTTTTTGAAAGTCTTGAATTGTCATACGATCCTCTTTTAAATATAATAGTGCTGAAACGGAATTGTGCTAGTAACAAATTTAGGGTGATGGAGAGGAATTAGATTCGATGATAGGTATCTCTTACCACGCTGGTGGCATGAAAGATCTGTCGCTGCGCGAAATTATCACGCTTCTCGCCGCTGCTGGCTACGATGCGATCGAGATGATGTGCGGTCCAGAAGCCCACATCCGCTCTAGCAAAGTTACAGATAGTTTGCTCAAAGAAATTAAAGCGATAACAAGCGATCATGGGTTGGCGGTCTCTGCCATCAACCCGTTTGCAGGCCCCGGGCTGTATCAATTAGCCCTAGGAGACCAACAGGGAGCGATTGATCACTACGCTCTTCTCCAAGATGTAGCAGTTGCCCTTGGCGCGCAGGGTGTCAATTTTCTCACTGGCTATGGGGGTGAGAAAGGGGACGCGTTCGCATGGCGGCTCCTCGTCAACGTGCTTAAGCCGATCTGCCGGCGCGCTGAAGAACTCGGTTTGACGATGAACATCCACAATCACGAAGCGACAACGATAGACACGTCCTCTAAAGTTGTTCTTCTTATAGAGCATGTTGGTTCTGATGCCCTCAAGGCGCTTAACGACATCGCTAACTTTTATCATCTCGGTGAGGATATTGCTGAAGTTACTGAAAAATTAGGAGCACTTACCGTTCACTGCCACGTCAAGGGCGTGATCGGAATGTACCCGTATAGTACTTTCCTGATCCCGGGGGAGGAGGACGATGAGCTAGATTTCCGAACTTTTGCAGAAAATTTAGGGAAAGCCGGTTACGATAAATATATTTCAGTAGAAACCTTTCCTCACATGCGGATGCAAAAAGCGGAAATTGCTTATAACATGATGGCGAGTACCTTGAGTGAATTAGGCTTGCGATAAAGGCAATAGGCTCGGTTACAATCCGCGCAGACAAATCACAACTAATAATTATCTTCTAATGCCTTGATACCGGGCCAGTCCCGCCACATGTCCGCGTTGGGTGGTTCTTCTTGTGTTTCTACCAATTCGGTTTTGCGGAAGTCGTAGAGGACAGCTTGGCGGATCTGCTTTGAATAATTGTGTCCTGCTGCGTGTCCGAGGCGATGATGCCAGAAAACAACATCACCTGCCTTCCCATAACATTCAACGCCGGGTGTTCTACTGATCCGTTCTCGATCAATCTCATATTGTGGGGTGGGTTCGTTCTTATATTGGCATAGGTAATCGTAATAGAAAATCCTGTGGCTTCCTGGCCAGACTGTAAACCCTCCGCCCTCCGGCGGCACATCATCAATATAACCTACGGCACCGAGATGAAACGGATGAGCGTCAACGTGGCATCCAATTGCTTTCTTCGGAATATCCCCATAAGGGAGCGTGCAATAGATACCACGCACCCGCTCAGGCTGCATGAGATTTCCTTCACCTAAGAGCTGCTCTGCCATGCGCCAGACATTAGGATCGGTGGCTAGGAGTTTAACCATCCAATCTTCGCCGCCGGGCTCACGAAAATTCCATCGGAATCCGCGTCTCTGATTATTTTTGTCTGCGTTTTCTTCTTCGGGTGTGAAGGGGCCGATCCAGGTCCCGGGATCCTCACGTTTGCGTTCTTCAGGTGCTCCATCCCACAACCTTGTTCGTGCACGCTTCATTAATTCAGCGTCGAGGACGTTCGGTTTTATCAAATAGCCTTCATCTCTGAAAAATTCTATGTTTTCCCGTGTAAGTTCAACCATTGGCGTGTCTCCTTTTGAAGTCGCAGCAGAGGCGCTGCCCAAAAATTGTGATGCTATACGGAATCTGCGTAAAGAATGGCTGAAAGGTATTTCTCTAAGCAAATTTAAAGAATTCTAATGGTGTTTAACGATTTTTTCAAGAAAAAGTAATAAATTTTTAGGATTCGGCAGTGGCTTGTCTGAATCGGGGTTTTAGGAGCGGTAGAATTCTTGAAGCACATAATGTGCTCGATTTGACAATACTATATGTTTCGGCTATAATTGGGCGCATGTTTAGATTCGTGATTGTGCTCTTGGTCTCTATTTCATATCCTATCCTCCTCTTTGCGCATCCAGAGGGTGTGGGAGAGCATACTGTAGATGCCTACCGAATTGAAGGTGAACCGCCAATTATTGACGGGCTGCTAAACGATGCAGTTTGGTATCAGGCACAGCCGTGTAGCGATTTCATTCAGCTTGAACCGACACGCGGTTTTCCCGCAACCGATGACACAGAATTCCGTATTGCTTATGATGTCCATAATATCTACGTTGCATTTCGGTGTTACGATACCGAACCGGATAAAATTGTCAACCGGATGACGCGGCGCGGCGATATTTATGCTTCAGATGTTATCTCTTTTTTTATTGACCCGCATCACGATCACCGTACGGGGTATAAATTCGCGACAACTCCCGGGGGCGTACAGAGTGACAACTACCGGTACGAGGATACACAGCGCGATGCCAATTGGAAGGGTATCTGGTGGGTTGAAAGCCATATTGACGGATCAGGATGGAGTGCAGAGTTTAAAATACCGTTCTCTAACTTTCGATTCACCAACAAACCGACACAAGTCTGGGGGTTTGATGTGGAGCGCGTCAATCGTAGGAAGAGTGAAGTGACAGTATGGAAGCAGTTGACACAAGCTGGGGTGGTTACACGGATGTCGGATTTGGGGCATATTTTAGGCATTCACGGCATTGAGACAGGGAAAAATTTTGAGATCACACCGTATCTCTTAGGCGGGACGACGGATAGTGCTAATACAGACGTGGCGGGGCAACTCGGCACCGGTCTTGATGTTCAATACAGTCTCACTAGTGCGTTGAAGGCGAATGTCACGATCAACCCGGATTTCGCACAAGTTGAGGCGGATCAGTTGGAAATCAACCTAACTCGGTTTCCAACCCGTTTCCCGGAAAAACGTCCGTTTTTCGTTGAAGGTAACAGTTTTTTTCAAACATCATACGATCTTATGTTCAGCCGCCGTATTGGGAGTCGTGCGAATATTCTTTGGGGCGGTAAACTTACAGGGAAAGTAGAGGACTACTCCATCGGCATTTTGGGGAGTCAAACTGGCGGATTCGGTTTTTCTGACACTGATTCATCTCAAAAAGAGGCTGCATGGTTTTCTGCGCTCCGTGTTAAACGCGATATCCTCAAACGCTCAAATGTCGGAATTCTGTTTGTTAATAAAGAAAAACGGGGTAGTGACAGGTGGCATAGTCGAGTCGGAGGTGTCGATATGAATCTCGCCCTGGGCAAAACTTATCATCTCACCGGACAGTATGCAGGTAGTTTTCATCCTGGGGAGGACAGTGACAACTCTGCGTATACGGTTGATTTCGCGCAACGCAACTATCTCTGGAGCAGCAGCATTGGTTTGGAACGGGTTGCACCGCACTTTGAGATTAATGAAACCGGGTATCTACGCAAAGAACGAAATCGTGGATGGCAGCGTGCGTATATCCGCACTTCCTATTCTCCGTTGTGGGGAGGCCGTCAGTTTTCATCAGGTCTCAATCTTCGTCTTTCACAAGGCCTCTATACCGCAGAATACTTTGATGAGTGGAGATCGCGGAACCCAGGGTTGGCTGTATCGCCTGCATTTGATGAAGATTTGCTTAGATGGCATGTAAGTGCAAATGTTGGGATGGATTTCAGAGAGACCCTCATAGATGATATTACGGTCTACTATTCCCGGAGCCGAGAGGTCGAATTAACAGAAATATTCGTAGCAGATGGATATGGATTTTCAATCGATACCAACTCCACACATCCGATAGCTATCGGCATCAGTACGGATTTTTCAGACTACTTTAACTTCGGACGGCAGCGTGCGGGTAAACAGCGAAACCTCACTATTGAATCGACTTTACGCCCACAGAGCAATCTTTCGATAGAATTAGCGGGGGGTTATGCCCAAAGCTTCGATTTGACAGGGGGCATTGACGGCAGATTTTTCGTCGGCTCTATGCGTACGACCTACTTATTCACCCGAGAATCGTTTCTTCGGATGTTCGCCCAAGTAAATAGGCAACGGGAACTTCCTGAGGAAATCCATCAAAGTTACCTGCTAAGTTTTCTGTTCGGATGGGAATATGACCCCAAAAGCTATCTATTTGTTGCTTACAACGAAGCTTGGGGAGTGCCCCCGACGACGATTGGCGGGAGCGCATTGCAGTTAGAAAATCGAGTCATCGTGGTCAAAGTAACATATCTTTATCATTTGTAGTTTTCGGGTAGCAGTTGGGTATAGATATTCCAAGCGTGTGAGGCCTGTCTGAAATGGGATTTAAGGATTTGTGAGAGTGCGGATTTACGAGATTTGCGCGGAAACTTCACCGGGACGTTATGTTCCGTTTTGGTGTTCCTGAAGATGCTGGTACCAAAAGACTTTACATGCGTTCGTTAAGTTAAAAATTGTAAAAAGAATCGAGGTGTGATATAATAGAGATATGAAAGATTTTTTACTGCTATTCTTCAACGTTTTGCTAACGGTGATCGGGCAGATCCTATTCAAACATGGCATGAATACGATAGGGCGTATCAGTAGTTTGAGGGACGCAGTTGGAAAGCTGATGCAAGCATTCCTGAATCCCCATATCCTCAGCGGGATTGCGATATACGGTTTTACGACTCTCGTTTGGCTTGTAATTTTGTCGCGCGTTAAACTGAGTATAGCGTATCCGATGTTAAGTTCCGGGTATGTATTGTCTATCCTCTTTTCAGGGGTGCTGTTTAAAGAATCTATTCCTAGGGTTCGCATCGTTGGTGCCCTTGTTATATGTATTGGCGTTTATCTTGTCGCACATGGGGAGTCTTAATGAATGAGAGAATCGGTAAGCACTCGTGTTAAGCCCAACAATTCTAAGAGTAACCAAGACACCCCTATGAACTCCCGTTCTTATGTTGCAATGGTCTTGTCCGCAATTCTCCCGGGACTCGGTCAATTATACTTAGCGCAATTTGTGAAGGGCACGATTATTTTCCTCATCTTTGCTACAGCCCTTGCAATTTTTTATCTTAATTCGTTGCCAGTGACGGAATGGCGTGATCTGATGCGTTTTAAGCCAGCGGAACAAGAGAACACCGAGGGAAATGACATAGGAACTGAAGAAACGCAGCGGCCCTATGAAATTCATATCTGGACGTTTGATGAGGGCGAGAAGTTAATGTATAGACCCTCTTGGAAATTTAAAATTACTTCATCTATTCAAGCAGTGTTATGCTGGCTCTATGCAGTCGGCGATGGGTGGCGCGGGAGACGCAGGAACCGATACGCCTAATTTTCAAGCAACCGACATGTTTTAACGCACATGATATGTTTATGGTAAAAGGTGGCACAAAATACAACTATGCCTTATCAGTCCAATGTAGTTTTCTCTTGGTACTTTTCCTAATTGGATGTCAAGGCAACTCGGCGGTTCTCAAAGAGAACAGAGACCTCCTAAGTGCTGGCATGTTTCAAGAGGCAGCCAACGGATTAGAGGCCTTTATTGAGACTGATCCTGAAGATGCTGAAGCACGGATCCTGCTCGCGAGAGCCTACAACAGATTAGGGCGTTACAATGACGCGGTTGTGCAACTGCGAAAGGCTTCGCAGCTCCAGGCCACGCAACCCGAGGAACGCCTCGCAACTCGCTTTGAGCTGGCACGGACCTACCTTAAATTCGGGGATAGAGACTCCGCATTCCGAGTCCTTCGACTTATTCAACACGGGAACTCTGATCCGGTTGTGCTGCGCAAAATTACCGAACTTGTCGGGGATAGCTACAAAAGTAGACAACTGACACACGGAGATTCAGACAACTACTCGCCGACTTTCTCACCCAACGGCACGGAAATTGCGTTCGCATCGTTCCGGCTAGACAACGGAGAAATCTATTTGATGGACCTAGATGGACGTATACGTCGGCGCGTAACATTCACGACAGATTTCAATGACAGCTCGCCCGCCTTTCTTACAACTCCGAACTACATATTCTATAGCAGTGAACCGAAGTCCTCACGCGAAGTTAAAGTTGTCATCCAGAGCAGCGGTTCAACGCCGATTTATGCAGGCTTCAACCTGACACAAATCCACAGCAAAGTTACACGTCCGGTCTTACCCGTAAGTTTCGGGGCCCGGGTGCCGCGTGCATCGCCTGTGGAAAATCAAATTATTTACGAATCCAACGCTGATGGCAATCTGGAATTATATCGTCTCAATTTAGAAGGGATTGACCTTTCAGAAATCACGGACGCTGACGTTGAACCCGAACGGATCACCTACAACGAGATAGATGATGGGAGTCCTGCATTCTTTCCTGACGGGAAACGGATCGTGTTCGTCTCCTCCCGGAATGAGGTGAATCAACTCTATACCATGGATATTAATGGAGAGAACGAAAAGCATTTCAACCCAAGCCGCTATGATTGTTATAATCCAACCGTTTCCCCGGACGGTAAAACGATGGCGTATGTCTCCGCGCGGGATGGGGACATGGAAATTTATCTTATTGACACCGATGGACAGAACGAACGACGAATAACGGGTGAAATCGGGGTATCTATTCAGCCAGCGTTCTCACCTGATGGCCGCCACCTCGTCTATGTTTCTGACAGAAGTAATACCTTTCATATCTACCTGATGTCTCTTGATAAACCCATCACTCGTGAGGAATTAGCGAAACGTTTGTGGAAATAAGTCACTATTTCAGTTGGCTAGCAACGTTTAGCCGCCTGCGATCAGTAAATATCAGACGGTTGCGAACGTTTGTAAAGGCCACAAGGATCCTTGGACGATTACTGAGCAGGGGTGTCCGCCGGGTTTCTATAGGACACCGTGTATGGGGCGGGTCTGGTAGGCGACTGCGTGAAAGCAAGTTTCGGAGATAAGAAAATATGTTTAGGGTAATCAAACCAGAAGGTTTTGGTAACATCCAACTTGAAAAGATACCAATACCGGAGATAGACTCGCGCCAGATTCGCGTAAAGGCAGATACTACGCTAATTAGCCGCGGCTCGGAGCTCTTCCGTCGGTATATTCGAGATGAACCCGTTTCCCCGTCAATCATGGGGTATTCACTGACAGGAACTGTGGATGCGATTGGGGCAGAAGTGTCTGGTTATACCTTTGGAGAACGTGTGATGGTTGTTGCACCGCACTCACAATACGTCATCGCTGAACCTGATGCAACCGACGGCCGCATTGTTCCGCTATTCGATGTCAGTTTTGAAGAGGGTACTTTCCTGCCGTTAGCGACCAGCGCTGTTGCCTGGGTAGACTCCTCCGGTGTGAAAGATGGAGACACTGTAGTGGTTCTCGGTCAGGGCTTAGTCGGCAGTCTCATGATGCAAGTGTTTCGTGGGTACAACCCGGCGCAGGTTATTACTGTAGATGCCTTGCCGCTTCGATGTCAATTAGCAAAACAGCTCGGGGCTGATGTTGCAATAAATGCTAACGAGACAGACCCGGTTGAAGAAGTACTGCGTTTCACTGATAATAAGGGTGCAGACCTCGTAGTTGATTGCGTGGGCGGTTATGCGGGAATCAAATCGTTTGAACAGGCACAGGATATGATACATCGATTTGGCACGCTTCAACTTATTGCCCTCTATCAACAAGAACCTCTCCCGCTGCATGCCTCAAAGATAATGAGCAAACGTCTTGTTGCTGGTAACTTGGTGGATGAACTGCGCTCCCGGATCGCTGTACGCGCTTTGAAGAAAATAAAAGATGGCGAGATTCGTGCAGCTGAGATGATTACACACCGTTTTCATTATACCGAGGTGAAAGCGGCGTTCGATCTTCTGTGGAATTCCCCGGGGGATGCCCTTGGAGTCCTGATAAAATGGCAGTAGATGCCACACCACGAGAAATTGAATTCCGAACGGTGTTACGAAGGAAACCGCTTACTTTCTCTGCAACGTGGGGACTGTTTTCGCCAAAAAAAATTGACACCGGAACAGAGCTACTAGTTCAACACTTGGACATTCAAGATGACGATACTTGTCTTGACCTCGGATGCGGATATGGTGCCATCGGTATCAGTATCGCTAAATGCATGCGAACAGCAACGGTTTACATGGTGGACAAAGATTTTGTGGCGCTCGACTACGCCCGCAAAAATGTGGAACAGAATCAACTCACGAATTGCCATGTCCTCATGAGCAACGGATTTAGCCGTCTGCCAGAGATCCAATTCGATTTAATTGTTTCCAATCTTCCGGCCAACGTCGGCAAAGAACTCCTGCAGATTTTTATGGCAGATGCAAAGCAGCATCTTAAACCAAATGGTCGCCTCTACGTTGTGACCATTTCCGGGTTGCGAGAATTTATTAAGCGTAATTTTCTGACTGTTTTCGGGAACTATCAAAAGGTTAAACAGCGCCATACGCATACAGTAGCGATGGCGACCCGCACAATAGGCAATTAAACTGGAAAAGGTCAGATAAAAATTTTGTAGGTCCGCAAACCAAACGCAGGACCAATGATTGCCCAGATGCTGCCAATAACGTAATCGCCTAAGATCAATCCCAAAAAGAGTGGTGCGACTTGCCGGTGGAGTCTCAACCCGCCGTGTCGTAGAATCATTAGCTTTAAAAACCAGGCAACAAAAAAGGCAAACCAGAAGTAGTCCATCGCAAAACTGATGGCGAGGGCGTAACCTGCAGGATGGAAGGGCCACCAAAGAAAATTCATCCGCATATACATCATTACGAGTGTCAGGAGGGCACCGATGCCCATAAAACCGATGCCGACGATGTTAGGTTCCGCTGGGTTATGTAGCCAGCGCTGAAGCCGACTGAACGATTCTCTACCGACCCATCCCTTGAAGCCCCCGGCTTTTGCGACAGCCCCATTCCGGAAGGTGATGTCAAGATTCGCCCAAAAGGTCACTAAGATACCGACAATAATTGCTATTAACATCGCCAGCCATAAACGTCTGTTGCCCATCTGTGTTGATTCTGCAAGTTTGAACGCCTCAATCTGATTCGGCATCGGATGATTGCGATAACCACGATTGAACCAGTAGAAAAGCGACATAATGGTGAGGCTACTTGTATCAAATTGCCGGGTTCCACCAACTGTCGCAAGCATGTCGTGTGGGTTAACGTAGTAAATTTCGTGCGGCGTGCCGAGTTCTGCTCGGACACGGGTAATTGCAAACGAAAGCAGGAAATAGACGCCAAAGAAGAGCCCGGCAGCCCACAACGTCATTCCCGCAATAGAAGAGAAGATCCCGAGTGCAACGAGCGAACCGAGAATGCCTAAAAAGGCAGCGCGATACGACATCGGCTCGTCGGAATCATCAATAGCAGATTTAAACCCTAGTATTTTTTTTAACACCTCGCGAAAATGCCGACGTGTGACCCAGATCGCTATCAGGAAAAGGGCAATCCATGCGCCGTACGCTTGTTCGTTGAGAGCCGGAAAATAACGTGTGCCGAGCGCTGCACCGATGACGAATTCGGCTAAACGGACAACAAAGAAAAACCAGCACGAAAATGAGAGATCTAAGGGCAGGAAAAACGCCAGACCGACTGCGAAAGGATAGATAGAAATTCGTGTGCCACGGATGACATTCCATGGACGCTCGGTGAAGATATTTTGGAATACAGCTGTCCGTTTGATATAAGGGATCTCTGGGAACTGGGGGAAGATATGGTGAATACCGTTAATGATACCGATCCCGAACGCGATGCTGAATCCTAACCACATCATCTGGTTCTTAAGGAGGCGGATACCGCCGCTTTCGGAAAGCTGAAGTGGAAGTTGTATGATCGGGTACGCTAGCTTCTCTTGTTCCGCCCACTGCTTTCGGACGAGCGTGTTGATGCAAAGCATCAGGAACATCATAATGAGAAAAAAGAGACCCCAGAATGCCAACGGTTTTAACCAAACCGAAAAGTTATGTCTGGTATAAAAGGAAGCTTCGCCTTCGTAAAAGCCTTGAAGACTTTGGGTATCCGAGACAGTGAGCCAAGTCGGTAGATACCGGAAAAAAAGTGTTTGCCACTCGTTTTCTTCGGTCGCGAAGCGGAAAGCATGTGCGATACTACCAAACATATTCTGCATCGTATCGTGTCCAGCAAACGTGCAGGATATTGCAACCATGATATAGACAGTGAGCAGTTCTCCCTGCTGTAGCATCTGCCGTGGTGCGAAACGTTTCAGCAGGACATTGGCTAGCACACAGGTGAACATAATGAAAACCGGCTGGATAAAGAGCGGTAAGCATGAACCGTCAAGTGAGTAGTACTTCACCTCAACAAGCGTCATCCAATAGACGTTGACTGGAATGAATAGGACTCCAAGGAAAAGCGATCTACCTGTAACGCGCGTTGACGAAATTAGAGTTTCACGAGTTTGCATAGTTTATGAATCACCGGAATAGGAAGAGTTGCTAACGGTAGGTTTTAACGATTTCTGAGATGACGTTGGCTCTATTTTTCCAATTCATACGAGCGGGTGGAATGAGATAGATCCCGTCAATGTGACGTTCATCTTGATTCCGGATGTCCCGAATTAGCTCCAGACACAGACGCATCCCCAGCCCGTGTGCGGTGGTATCACCGATGTCCCGGAACTTATCGACGATGAACTGCGGAATGTAGAGTCCCAAATTGTCACGCAAGTACGATGCTGTGCGGAAACTGGTAAGCGGCAATATCCCGTAGAGCATTTTTATACCGAGATGTTCCGTTGCCTGCTGGGTACGGACGATATCCTCATAGGTCCAGACAGGTTGTGTATAGGCAAACTTTGCCCCCTGTGCAACCTTATTTGTGAGATGTTTGACGTGGGGTTGAAGGTTCTCAGTAATCGTGAAACCGCCTCCGTAGTAGAATCCACAAGGTTCACCGATTGAGGAGCCGTTAGCGAGTTCGCCTTGGTTCAACCGAGCGATGAGTTTCATCAATTGAACAGCACCGCGGACATCTGGCACGAGACTAGCAGTCTCATACGGACCGGCTTTGGGATGGTCACCAGATAGCGCCACAATGCCTCGGATGCCTAGTGCTTCTGCCTCAAGTAGATGTGATTGCATACTGATGAGATTCCGTGAACGAGTTGTCCAATGGATCAGGGTTGGAATCTGAGTGGCTTGCTGAAGTCGATATGCTGTGCCGACAGCGCCAATATTGACCGCTGCCCCAGAATTATCGGTCACATCAAACAGATCAACGCCGGTGGCTGCAAGGTTTTTGGCTTCCCTTAACAACGCTCGAAATTGCGGAAATGTATTCGCGCGCATCTCTACACTTATGATGCGCTTTTGTCTCTCAAACACCTGCTGTACAGGATTACCGGCTCGGGTCTTAGACGCAGATTTAATCTTAGGGAGAACGAAGATACGTTGTTCGCGTTCGACGGGCGGGTGTCCTGTGATAACCTGCCGAATCTTCGCTGTGTACGCTGGCGTTGTGCCGCAGCAACCGCCTATCATGTTGGAGCCGAGTTCAACTAATTTTCCGACGTAGTCACCGAAGACTTCATCTTCAACTGTATAAGAGAGCGCAATTTCGCCTTGTTCTATTCTTGGATTACCCGCGTTAGGCTGCACTACGATGGGGGTACTGATTACAGGAGCAAGGAGTGTCATCGCCTCAACGAGATCGTGTGGCCCTCGGCAATTGAGACCGATGGCGTGGGCACCGATTTGTTCTAGTTCTTGCGCGAAGACGCGGACATCCAGCCCCGCGCCTACAGTGCCTCCTGAAACGCCACCGATTTCAACGAGGACAGGGACACCGTAAGTGAGCGCTTGCTTAGTGGCAATTTCCGCTTGTTTAGAAGAGACAAACGTCTCAAGAACGAGGAGATCAACGCCTGCCTCGACGAGCGCGTCCATCTGCTCCTTGAAAAGTCTACGGGTTAATTTTGTGGAGGGTAAGGAAGCATCTAAAGTTTGGAACGGGATCTGTCCGACAGACCCCGCTACGTAGCATGTCTCTGGCACAGCACTACGCGCGAGGATGACCCCTGTTTTGTTAATTTCTGTGACCTGATCCGGTAAGCCGTGAACGGCTAAAGCTTCCCTATTCGCTTGATAGGTATTCGTCTGGACAACATCCGCGCCTGCATCGGCATAGGCGCGGTGAACTGCTGCTACCTTTTCGGCATGCTCCGTAGAGATATTACAAGCATCAACAGATTGCAAATGCAACGGAATCTGTTTACGGAGCTCGGTTCCGATGGCCCCATCACACACCAGAAGTCGATCTGTTAAGGCCGCTATGAAGTTATCTTTTTTTGAAGAAGTCGCCATATAAGAGGAAGCGCGCCTATAGAGCGCGCTTCTTCCTGCTTGCACGCTCGGTGTTATTTAATGATGTCTCCGGCACTCTCAGTTGGGATATAATAATAACCGTAGAGGATACACATCTCATCTTCAGACGTCAGACCGAAGACAAGCGGCTCATCGGTATCGTAGTTGTTGTGTGTGCATTGGAACTTAAGGGCATCGTCCGGATCTAACCGCAGCACCGGCTCAAACAGAGTGATCGGGGCATCGTCGTAAGCGACACTCCTATGTAGCAAATCCCCTGAAGACCGCTGGAAAATCTCAAACAACTCGCCGTGTCTGTGCATGTGCGAAGTCAATAAGAACACATTCAATTCAGTATCAGATTCGTGTCCTCTCCGTTCCAGCTCATCTTCAACGTACCAGGTCATCTTGGCAAGGCGCGTCGTACCGGGCGGCACGTTAATCGCTCTGTTAGAGACGAAAATTTCAACTGCTTCGTATTGGACCTCTTCCTCCGGAATAGTGTAGATATTGACGTACGTTTCGCCTGTCAGCGTCTCATCCCCCAGCAAATTAATGTAGTGCGAGTTGAGGTCGTAGACAGTGTTGCCGGGCATCCGCAAACCTACACCTTCAGGAAATTCAAAGAGGGTATCGTCTGTTTGGGTTCCAACGACGAAAAGTCGATCAACGCCGAAATTCCCAAGCACTTGTGGGTTTTCTGGATCAAGCTCACGGAAAGCATGTGTTGGATCGACCCCGATTCCGGGGGTAATGCCTCTTTCCATTACACCGTTTGCTAAGCCTTCTTCAGTCAGCCGGTATATGATGAAGTGATGGCTGCCGGCCGGGTAGAAGATCTCGACTTTATTAATAAAGACATCTTCCGTTACGGGATCGCCATTTTCGTCAGTGATCTGGGTGGCATAGTAGATTTCGCGTTCTGTTCCGGGTTCAATCTTAAAGGGCGGTAGCCGGAGTTGATATCCTTCACCGGGAGCGGGGGGTGCAGGCGGTTCAAAGACTTCGTCGGGATCGCGTAAAACGCCGAGGTCTCCAATACCTGCTATTTTGCCGGCTTGTGGTGCGCCGGCCTGGATCCATGTCTGAACTGCCTCTATTTTTCCATTATGGAGTATTCCCCCGCCAAACGGCATGCGTGCGCCCTGTTCGGGGGCGCTAGGGCCGATCAGTTTCGTCAAGAGAAAGCTGTTTTCTGGATTACCCGGGTCTACGAGCTTCATACCGGCCGCAGCTGCAGCGGGATTCTGTGGGGCTCGGCCGACTAAATCTTCATAAGAGAGCCCATAGGTAAGGTTCAAGCTGCCTGCGTTTGCAGGTGCAGCATGACAGGCGCTGTTTGCACAACTCTTATCGAACACATATTCCTGAATGTCGTGATAGGCGGAATTTTCATCTGGTACGGTTTGCCCGAAACTGTTGCTGACTCGGACGAGGTCGAGCACGTTAACGATCCCGTCGCGATTGACATCAGGGTCCTGCGCCGCATCTCGATCTCGCGGTTTCCCGAAGGAAGCAGCGACAAGCACAAGGTCTTGGATATTTACGACACCGTCTTTGTTGACATCTTCTAGAAGCGTAGGGAGATCACTGTGTCCAAATGCAGAAAAGGATAGTGCACCTACGAATAAAAGCGTGAGACTAGAATAGACTATTTTTTTATAGATCATGAGAAATCAACCTCCTGCCTGTTCCATATTTGCACAATTAATTTTGTGCTGTGTTTTTGAAAAGTTTGGTTTTTCGAGTACATCGATATTTTAAGAGCGTCCATGCGGCAAAGAGTCCATCTGACCAGAATCGAAGTTTTTTGCCTTCCTTTTTGGTGCGCGGGAAATAAGAGACCGGCACCTCGTGGATCTGATAGCCTGCGCGTAAAATCTTCGCTGTAACCTCTGGACAGAATTCAAACCCTTTGCACGTTAAATTCAAACGTTTTAACAATTCGGTTGAAAAGACTTTATAGCCTGTAGACTCATCGGTGATCCGGCACCCATAGAGGAGATTCGTGTAAGCTGCCAGAATACAGTTAGCGATGAAGTTGTGAAGACTGGCGTTTCCGCGACCGTTGAGAAACCTTGAGCCGTAGACAACTTGAACGTCCTCTTTCTCAAAGGATTGCAAGAGTCCGGAGAGATCGGCTGGGGATAACTCCATGTCGGCATCTTGAATAACTACAATGTCCCCTTCGACATGTCGGAGCCCCTTGCGGATAGCAGATCCTTTACCGCCGTTTTCTTTGCAGTGTACAACGGTTAGCCGATAAATCTCACGGAGCTGTTCAAGTGTGTTGTATGTTCCATCAGTGGAACCGTCGTTGACGACAACGATCTGTTTTTTGATCGGCAGCTGGTGCAACGCTTCAAGAACTTGCCCGATCGTCTGCTCTTCGTTAAACGCAGGAATGATTACAGATACGCACATCGTTTATCCTGCCTCCGTCTGAGCGCGTTAGAGCAGTGATTTCACCATGCCGCCGTCTACCTGAATCGTTGTTCCTGTTATGTAGCTTGCCCGTTCGGATGCAAGAAATACGACTAAACTTGCAAATTCAGCGGGATCCCCGATTCGACCGAGTGGGATGTCTGCTGTCATTCTTTCGAGTGCCTCGTCAATCGTGATACCGGCCTCCTCTGCCCTTACCGTTGCCAGCTGCTGGATACGATCAGTGAAAATAATACCAGGGCAGACGTTGTTGACAAGAATGTTATCCGGTGCTAGCTCGGTTGCGAGGGTTTTCGCAAAGCCGATCACCGCTGTGCGCGCCATGTTGGACAACATGAGATTATCGACGGGCTGCTTAACGGACACAGATGTCAGGTTGATGATTCTTCCACCGCCGCGCCCTTGCATTACCGGGACAACAGCTCGACAGAGGTTGACCGTGCTCATGAGGTTTAGGTTGACAGCGTTTTGGTAATCTTGCGCATTGAGATCGTCAAAACGCCCAGCTCTGGGGCCCCCGGCGTTATTGACTAAGATATCAATGCCCCCGAAGTGTTGAAGAGCCGTGCTCATGAGGTTTTGAACCTGATCAGGTTGGCTAACATCGGTCGGGACTGCTAACACTTCAGAACCTGTCTGGCTACGGATGTCGTCTGCCGTTGCCGCTAGGCCGTCTCTATTTCTGGCACAGATTGTGACCTTCGCCCCCTCCTGTGCTAACGCCAGAGCAATAGCGCGGCCAAGCCCTTTACTGGAAGCACCTACGACTGCTACTTTATCCGTGAGTCCAAGATTCATACGTTATTTTCTATGGGCTTGCAAGCAACGCCCTATATCCTTTCAAAATCGGAATTCACTTTACACCCCTTAATTGCTAACGTGAGCTTGATAATTATTGGGTTCATCTTTGGATGAAGAGAACCCTCACAGAGGCTGACAGGTTCTGCTACAAGCTCTGAATCTTTTTTCAAGCTCCCGTTAATTACTTAAGGTCAAATATGCTATTAAGTATAACACCTTTCCACGGGTTCTGTCAAGGTTAATCTAGGAGCATAATGGGTTAACTGTTGTAGCGAACGTTGTCTTCCGCCTCAATGATCTCCGCGCCGATAGAGGTGCCGAGCTTGGTTGCCCAATCTTGAAGTTGACTGTAGATAGTGTCCGGTATCTCAATACCATCTACCAACCGTTGCGTTCGAAATCGATATTCAAAATCACCGGGAACTAAGACTTCATCAAAACCGGGGGCGGGTGGCGTAGATTTAATGCTGTCTAAGAAGGCGCGGACCCCCTTCTGGTATTCATTGACTGGTGTGAAGGCGTTGACATCAACCACTTGCATAAAGATGCCGTTCATTGTACCGTGCTCCACGTCAAACGTTCCGCCTAAACCGCCGAGGAGGCATGTAAACATAGCGAGTGCGTAGCCTTTATGTTTTCCGAATGCGAGGAGTGCTCCGCCATCGTAGAAGTCGGCGGGCTTGACGCTCGGATTGCCGTCTTTATCAAGGATACACCCTTCAGGTAAGTTGGCACCTTTGCTTCGGGCGACCTGAATTTTCCCCTCGGCTACCATACTTGTGGCGTAATCAACAATAAACGGACTGGCATCCCCGGTCGGTACACCGAAAGCGATCGGATTGGTACCGAAGGCACCTTCTGCGCCGCCAAAAGGCACGGTCGGGCCTCTGCCTCTGCCACCGTTACCCACAGTGATCAGCGAGATACATCCAGCTCTCGCCGCCTCTTCGGCATATTCCCCCAGACGTCCGATATGCCCGGTGTTGCGGATACTGACAGCGCAGGAGGCACCGGTTTTTGCCTTTTCAACTGCTTTTTTGATAGACCAGCGGGAGGTGTAGTGCCCGAAGCTGCCTTGTCCATCAACGCTTGCGGTATTCGCGGTCTCTGCAAGCAGTTTAGGTTCCGCTTTGGGTCTTAAGAATCCGCCTTCAATACCGCGTAAATAGGCGGGTATACGTAGGACTCCGTGGGAATCGTGTCCAGCGAGATTGGCATTAACGAGGATTTCTGAAACATCCTCGGCGATGTGTTGCGCCACGCCAGCAGCGACCAATATGTTCCGTGAGATCGCGTGTAGATGTGGGGCATGAAGTAGATGTGTCTTTTCCATATATTTTGGTCCTTTAGACAACGTAGAGTGCGTGAAAGGTATCGGTAATACTCAAAAACTATACCCTTATTTTATCTTTGCTGTTTTTTTTGTCAACAACAAACAGAACCAGTAGCATGCGTATTCAGATCTCAATTAGGTCGGTAAGAAAACGTTAAGGGGCCGGTATTCGTTGTCTGTAGAGGGCGCTCGGAGGGTTGCGCGGGGGGAGCGTTTATCTCCTATACAGCGCGCGCATCTGTTGGATGACTTTGGGTAACTTGGCAATAACTGCATCAATTTCAGCCTCGGTTGTGTTTCTGCCGAGGGAGAAACGGACAGTGCCTTGCGCCAACCTCGGGGGTAAGCCGAGCGCAGCAAGGACATGTGAGGGTTCCATAGAGCCAGAGGTACACGCGGAACCGGTCGAGACACAGATGCCTTCCATGTCCAAACGTAAGATGAGGCTCTCGCCCTCCACCGACTCAAACGAAACGTTAAGCGTGCCGGGCGCGCAGTGGACCGGATGTCCATTATAATGGAGCCTGCCGATGTGCTCATTTAAACCGGCACGTAGACGCTGCGTTAAGCCACTCAGGTGTTGGGCATAAGAGCCCCGTTCCTGTTTGGCAAGATCAGCAGCTGTTCCGAGTCCAACAATAGCCGGAACGTTCTCGGATCCGGCGCGTCGATTGCGTTCATGCGAGCCTCCATGGACGAGGTTGGCAAGCCGGGTGCCGCGGCGGATATAGAGAACACCGATACCCTTAGGGGCGTAAATTTTGTGCCCGGAGAATGCAAGCAGGTTCACGCCCAGCTCTTGAACGTTCATGGCCAATTTGCCGACCGATTGCACGGCATCCGTGTGGAGCGGGATATCGCGTTCTTGCGCGATTGCGCATATCTCTTCAAGCGGTTGGATCGTGCCGTTTTCGTTGTTGACATGCATGATGGAAATCAAGGTTGTGCTATCCCGGATCGCTTCACGAAGCTGCTCGGTGCTGATCCGTCCGTATCTATCTACAGGAAGGTAGGTGACCTCGAAACCGTGTCCCTCCAGATATTGACATGTGTGCAACACTGCATGATGCTCGACAGCCGAGGTAATGATGTGATTCCCTTTTCCGCGACTCTTTTGTAGCTCGGTTAAACCTTTGATGGCATGGTTATCTGCCTCTGTGCCGCTACCGGTGAAGACGATCTCGCTTGGACTCTTGGCACCGATGAGCTCGGCGACCTGCTCGCGCGCAGTGTCAACAGCAGTGCGGGCCTCGCGTCCATAGGCGTGAATGCTGGATCCGTTGCCGAACGCCTCAGTGAGATATGGCATCATGGCATCCCGAACTTCAGGGCGGAGCGGTGTCGTAGCATTGTAATCTAGATAGATACGTTTCATGTTTCTGTTTACGGAGCGATCTGGCACAGATCATTCGTAGGTGCGATAGTTCAAAAAGGTTATCCGATTCGGGTTGATCCTAACGTCCGGAACAGACTCTCGTAGGCTGACCTGTCCGTTTGCATTTAAAAACGAGAGGTTAAGAGTATACGTGCCCGCCGGGAGTGGCATCCGTACCAGAAAAATTTGATTCGGAAGTGTTTTCCACGAACGGGTATCTGCTTGTTCCGTCACAACGCCTGCAAGGTTCACGAGCCATCCTAAGGCTACATTCTCCTTGTTGGCCTTGCGGTAAATCAAATATTTCGCGACAGCCCGGGCTAGGGTTCGCAAGAGAATGCCGGGACGTTCTGATCTGAAGGTTTCTATAGCAATCTTTTCTACATCTGCTACTAGCCTGCCGCTCTTTTGATTTTGTCCTGTAGTTACCTCAATTCCCTTGAAGTGCGGACGGTTGGCGTTGATGGTAGGGATCGCAACGCGCAGAAGATACTCCAATTCGGTGTCCGTATAGACTGCCCCTTCACGTCCTATGAGTGTTTCAACAAACGTTTCATCCTCTACATCGTCTATTTTCAAGATCGGAAACGTCAAAGCCTCTTCACTTCTAGGCGGAATATAGCCTGTTTCATAAAAGAGAATCAGTTCGCCGGTACCCTCGGAGTGCGGTGGCGGTTCACCATATTGGTTTCGGTAACGTTGAAACTCATCGGCAAACCCGAGTTTGCGAGTTAACCGCACAAGCGAATATCCGATATCGTCTGGCATCTCTACCCCGGTTTTCTCCGCTGTGTTCTGATAGTATTTGGCAGCCTGCTTGTAAGAGATAAGGGCATCATTCCACTCATACGCAGCTTCAAAAAGCAGGGCGGAGAAGTAAGCGAGAAACCCGGTTCCGAGAAAGTTGTAGTTCTCGATTTCACGCTCGAAATAGCCGGCGAGACTCGTGGCCCGTCGGCATTCTACTAAGGCCCCGTCTAATTGCCCCCGGTAGATATAGTTGAGTGCCCGGTAATAGTGGCTCAAAAGTCGTTCATATTGCGTTCCCGAATACGGGCGCAATTTATCGGTGCTAACAAGCGAGGCTATCTCTTTTGAAACACTTTTGGTATAACGGTCCTCCGCAATATCGCCTGCCATATCAAACGCCGCGCTGCTCTCTACAAAACGGTTCGCGTAATGCGCAACCAGTCCGAATTCAAATTGGTAAGGGATATCCGGATTGCTCGATGCATGTTTCTGAAGATAGGTGTAGGCATCATCTGGCTTGCCTGCTGACAATGCTCCCTCGACCGCTTGAAACTTATAGCTGCTACACCCGACTAACAGGCAGATAATGAACAGAAAGGGGAAAGCTTTAATCATATATTTCCGTGGCTTTCAAATTCAGTTGTGGCATAGGCTGTCAGCCTGTGCATTTTGGCGATTCTCAGACAACCTGTTAGGTTGTGCAAGCGCTCTATTTATCCAAAGCTCAGCCCAATAATTATCAAACTCGCGTTACATTTTAAATTTGTCACGTCCGATGAACTTTTTAATTTTTTTGTTACCGATCCAAATTTTTTCGTTGGTTTCGATGTTGGTCAAGGTAAGATCTGTCTGATAAAACATGACTTGGTCTCCACCTTCCCGGTCTTCAATAGTGTTGATTTCGCCGGTCATCATATAGTCCGCGCCGAGTTCGCGTCCCATTCGTTTCACGGTTTCGAGTGCGGCGAATTCTCCTTGGTCTGCTCGTTCTTCCCGAATTTCGCTGCGTTCGGTCGCAGCTGATACGGTGCGCACTTTCCCGGAGTTGATGAATGCGCGCTCAATGTCAGTAATAAAGGTTGCGACAGGAATATGCTCCATGCTCTTGTTGCGGATACCGCCAACAATTACCACAGGTTTCCCGCCCTCACTTATACCGTGGTTGTTAATCCAAGGGTGGTTCAAGCAGTCGCCAATAATTTCATCGGCGACCATGCGCGAATCTGTGTCATTCCAACGCCCGGAGAGGTCGATCGTAGTGTCAACATCAACGCGGCTAACCTGTTTAGAGGCCCCACAACCACTGAGGACCGTTATCCCCATCACGACAGAAAGGATTGTCAATCTATACACAACAAATTGAGCTGACAGAAACTTATACATTCGGAATACTCCTTTTTGATTACCGCTTTATAGTAGTAGATATTTGAAATTAGGCGGACACTGTAAACCGGAGAGGTTTGTTCTCATCCAGTATTCACTGAAATGTCTCTCTATTTTTTTAAGGTGCCGCGAATTAGAAGTCTAAATCGGCTTCTTGGACAATTTTGTCAATGAAAGTATCTAGCGCCATTGTGCCGATGTCGCCTTCCTCTCGACTGCGGACGCTGACGGTTCGTTTTTCCTGCTCACGTTCACCAATAATTAGCATATAAGGGACACGTTGCAAGCGGGCGAGTCGGATTTTTGCCCCAATCTTGTCGTCGCTATTATCTAATGTCACACGGCACCCGTTCTGCGATAGCAGCCGTTCAACCTGTTCGGCATAGTCAACAAAGCGCTGGCTAATCGTCATCACGACACATTGCACGGGAGCGAGCCATGTTGGGAATGCCCCGGCATAATGCTCAATCAGCATAGCGATAAAACGTTCAAAGGTGCCGAAAATAGCGCGATGGATAACGACGGGGCGCTTTTCAGATCCGTCCGAGGCGACGTAGATGAGCTCAAACCGTTCGGGCAGCTGGAAATCGAGTTGCACCGTAGCGCATTGCACCTCCCGGTTGAGTGAATCGCGGACCTGAAAATCGAGCTTTGGACCGTAGAATGCCCCTTCTCCCGGATCAACCCGGTACTCAATCCTGTTATTTTTTAGCACACTCTCAAGCATATTTTCTGCTCGGTTCCATACCTCAATATCCCCCATAAATTTATCAGGATTGCGTGTGCTCAAATCGCAGCGGAAAGGCAGATCAAACGTGCTGTAGACACGCTGGAAGAGCCCAAGAATCCGTTCATATTCATCCGCAATTTGGTCTTCAGTTACGAAGTTGTGGGCATCGTCTTGGCACATTTGCCGAACGCGCGACAAGCCGGTGAGGGTGCCTGTGGCTTCGTTGCGATGTAAGACCCCCTGGTCGTATAGGCGATAGGGCAGATCACGGTAGCTGTGGCGGGTACTCTTATAAATGAGCATGTGCGCAGGGCAGTTCATCGGTTTTAGCGCCCCGATGGAGTCGCTGTCCTCGTTTTCAATGAGGAACATATTTTCTTTAAAATGTTCCCAGTGCCCAGAGGTTTTCCAGAGGCTGCTGTCGTAGATGAGCGGGGTCCGGACCTCTTGATATCCCTCGCTGAGATAGAGCTTCTGCACCTTTTCAGCCAAGCGGTTGTAGATAAAGGCGCCTTTGGGTAGCCAAAAGGGGCTGCCGGGCGATTCAGGGTGCATCTGAAAGAGCTCTAGCTCTCGTCCCAATTTGCGATGGTCGCGTTTGGCAGCCTCCTCGCGCTGTCTCAAGTATGCGTGAAGGTCGGCCTTGGTCTCCCAGGCGGTGCCGTAAATCCGTTGCAGCTGTTCCCGGTTGCTATCCCCGCGCCAATAGGCGCCGGAGACGCGGAGCAGCTTGAAGTGCCGGCATTCGCCTGTTTTTTCGACGTGTGGTCCCTTGCAGAGGTCCGTAAAATCGCCGTTCTGATAGATAGAGACCCCTTCGTCAGCGACGCCTTCATCGCTGGCGTTGACTTCCTTGTCGGAGATGCCCTCGATCAATTCGAGTTTGAATTGCTGGTCGCGTGCGCTGAACCACTCGCGTGCCGCGTCATAGCTCCATGTTGTCTGTTCAAAAGGCACGTTGGCTTTAATCATCGCCTTCATGTGCTTTTCGAGTTCCGGAAAATCGTCGGGCGTAAGGGGGCGTGGCACCGCCATATCGTAATAGAACTCGTTCTCAATTGGGGGACCAATTGCAAGCTTAACCGCACGTTCCCCATCCGGAAACAGCTGTTGCACAGCATACGCCATGATGTGTGCGGTTGAATGACGTAGGCGTTGTAAGTAGTCGTCAGGTTGATTCGATTCGCGCATTGCAATCTACTTTCATATATCCATGCATTGTAGGTTTGAAAATTGCTCTCAATAACGTGAGTTTGAAAATGAGTGAGGTGGGTTTTCTTGTAGCATAGACTCTGAGTTTGTGCCAGAGCCTTTCTCAAAGATGAACCCAATAATTATCAAGCTCGCGTTCTCAATAGACTTAACGTCTCTATTTAGTATTCTGTTTACAGAATAATTATTGTACACTATCTGAGGGCGAAATGCCAATTATTTTCACGAATTATCTTTGCGGATGCGTAAATATTCGGGCGGCAGGTTGTCAGCATCAGGATTTTGGGGCGGGGGTGCCACTGCTGTAGGAGAGTTGGAATAGAAAAGATGGGCGGTGCAGGACTTGAACCTGCGACCTCTTGCATGTCAAGCAAACGCTCTAGCCACCTGAGCTAACCGCCCATGAATAGAGAAAGAAGTGTATGGAGGTGGCGGTCGGAATCGAACCGACGAATAAGAGTTTTGCAGACTCTGGCCTTACCACTTGGCTACGCCACCTGAAGGTAAAGCGGGAGACGAGATTTGAACTCGCGACCTCCACCTTGGCAAGGTGGAGCTCTACCACTGAGCTACTCCCGCATCGTTTCGCTAACTTCCCGAGAAAAAAACTTCAGAATAATAAGCATATATAGTCTACCATACCTTCAAGCGAATGTCAAGTTAAATTTTTTTATTTGCCGGATTGATTCTGTGTCAAGTGCAATATAACATTGACATATCACATGGTTTCCTATAAAATATAAGCACGTTTCGTATAAGAAGGTTCTCACATAGGAAACCAACAGCCTCAGCTACAACTGAGGCATAGGATACAACTTTTTCAAACCCGCGTTGTATTATATCATATTATTTTATTATATTGCTTATTATACTACTTTTTCCGCAAATTTCAAACCTATCTTCTTGATACAACTTGGTACAACTTATTGCCCTCTACTAAAAAATTTGCAAAAGAACTGCACCGCATGGTATAATTCTATAGTATAGTAATTCTAGGGAATTCTAACTTAAAGTGAAACCGTTTTGCTCTGTTAAGCGTTTTGCAATTTGGCAAACTATATTTAATTTATCAACAATGCAAGTGTAGACAGAGCGGATTGTGGGGAATATCGCGGAGCGAAAGCGAACAACATCAGTCGATGCAGCGGAGGTCCAAGTTTTATCGTTCCAAGGGCACGACGCAGAAGATTAAATTCGAAATGAAGATTCTCGTACCTCCTATAAAGTGCCAGGGCATTAAAAGTAGACTGGTTCCATGGATAGCAGAGACACTCCACTGGGACAGCGACGGTGTCTGGATTGAACCCTTCATGGGATCCGGTGCCGTTGGGTTTAACCTCAACCCGCGCAGAGCGCTTTTCTCGGATATAAACCCACATCTTATCTCTTTCTACCAAGGAATAAACCATCAGACAATCACTCCGGTTATTATCAGGCAATTTCTTGAATCAGAGGGGAGCAAGTTGGCCGAACATGGTGCAGATTATTATTACGAAGTCCGTAAACGATTTAATAGAGACAAGTCTCCATTAGACTTTCTATTTTTGAATCGCGCCTGTTTTAACGGACTCATTCGCTTTAACAGAGAAGGCAAGTTTAATGTGCCTTTCGGACATAAAACCGAACGTTTCTCCAAAGCCTACATCACCAAAATTGTGAATCAGGTAGAATGGGTCGCCAAACGCGCTAGCCTCAGCGATTGGAGTTTCTTGTATCAGGACTTTCGTTCCACGCTGTCTCATGCAACCGAAGCCGACCTCATCTATTGTGACCCGCCTTATGCCGGGCGACATACCAATTATTTCAATACCTGGAACAGATCACATGAGAAATTGCTCTACCAAGATTTGAAAACAACAACAGCACGGTTTATCCTATCTACTTGGCATAGCAACGAATATAGAGAAAATCTCGCGATTCCAAATCTATGGTCAGAATTCAACATCATCACAAGAGAACACTTTTATCATGTCGGGGCAAAGAAGGAAAATAGAAAACCGATGCTAGAAGCACTCGTCACTAACTTTGAACCCGCAAACACCAGTACCTCAAAAAAGAACGCTGAATGGGATGATCATAAAGCAGATACGCTACAATTGACATTCATTCACCTGGAAAAGCAATTAACGGTCACCTCGGAAAACATAGTTTCCCGAGAAACAGAATAATCGAAAAAACAGTTTTTCTGTTGATTTTTTAACAATGTATGTTATAATAACGTAAGTTTGAAAAAAGAATGAATTCGGTTTTCTTGTAGCATGGTCTCCTGTTAGGCTGTGCAGTGCCACTTGTAGCATAGGTTGTTGGTTTCCTGTGCCTCAATGAACCCAATAATTATCAAGCTCGCGTTATCTTTAACTCACTAAATAATAAAGGAGAATACCAAGTAATGTTATCTAATAAAATGAAAGTGTTTGTAGTGCTAGCAATTGTGTTTGCCTTTGCAACGTCTCAGGTTTTCGCAGGTTTTATAAATGCCGGTCGGGGGAAAATTCACGTTAACTGGGGTACGGGTGAGGGAAAGAACCCCTTCTTCGTTTTTGCGAACTCTGAGGAAGCGGAGAGTAACTTTATAAATAACCAAGTATATGGAGCGATTAATCCGCCCTGGTCAAATCTAAAGACATCCCTCGGGGAAGGTGGTGTCCTCACAGTATCACTTGCAGTGCCAACACAAACATATTATGACACTGCTGGTTGGGAGTCTACCCTCAAATATGATGTGACAGATGAGGAGCTGGCGAAGTACAAGCATTCAGTAGTTATCACCGAGGTGATGTGGGGAACAGATGCTCCCGACACATTAACACGCCAATGGTATGAAATCTACAGCAACTCCTTCAATCCAAAAAAGAATGATAGTCTTGTATTGAAAGTAGATCGAAATTTGGACCCGGTTAGATCTCCCGCTCCGGGTGAGACGTGGTTGCCGCGCACTGAGTATGACAAAGCGAGGGTTGTCAAGTATGTGGTTCTGGATCGGGTATCAACGACCAATCGTTGGGGTCAGATTTGGGAGCTGAAAGGTAACAACGGCGATACGGATGGCAACGCAAAGACGGGCACGGCTCCGGTCCCTATGGTCTCTATGTATCGGAAGCTAGAGCTGGATAGCACAGGGAGGGCGTATGCACTCAACGCTGATAAAAAGCTGAAATCTGTCCCTGACGGTCGGGAAGCCAGTTCTTGGGAGGCTTCTACAGGCCGGGTTAATATGACGGGCATTTCCGTCGGCAGCCCAGGGTTCGTTCACTTTTCTGGTTCTGGTAGTCCTTGGGCTCCCGAGTTTAAGATGACTCCCGCCTCTATTTCTGATACCGGCATCATCATCAATGAGGTACGCAACGACTCTTCAGATGAGAACTTGGACTGGATAGAGCTCTTCTATAATAGCAATAATGCATCGGATCCCCTCGTGAATATAAAGGATTGGGAGTTGAGCCTGGTGATGGCCAAGATGAAGGACGGCGGCGGCTATCATGAGTCCGGCGATGCCAACTTCACGGACACCAGTCTTGCAGTGCTCCCAGAATACAAGATGAAGCCGGGCGAGTATCTCGTCATCTATAACCGGGATCCTGAAGGGAGCGTCACCTTTGCTATGGGTAAGAGTCTTAAATCTGTTTCTGACGGATCGGCGGTCAACATGGGTGCTGATCACAAGTATGTGGTCGCTAAGGACCTGAAGCTGCCTGCTACAGGCAAGTTCTTGATCCTGCTGCGCACCCGCAATCATGCTGATGATGTCGGCAAGCCGACGAACATCAAAGACTACGCCGGCAACGGGTTCTTCAAGCGCAAGGAAGCCCAGAAATTCAACACAGAAGTCTGGCCGTTCGTAGGGTGGGCGAAGCCAGGAGACGTTGATGATACCGACTTCGGCGGCATGAACACCTTCGCCTCACAGAACATGTCCTTCGGTCGCGGTGTCCAAGTCAATTCGCTGGGCAAGCATGGGGCGAAGTCGCGTGCGAACCGCGTTCACAAAGACGACTGGCAGTCGTTCGGGTTCATCGGCACTGGCTACGACCGGGGCAAAGATAGAATCCTTGACACGATGATCGCCCCCGGCACACCGGGGTACCCGAATGTGGCTGTCAGCATGATCGCCGATGATAGAAACACCTCATCCACTGATGACGATTACGCTTTCGACGGAAAAGTCAGTATCAGTGAGATTATGTATGATGCGGGGCCGCGCTCGAACTTGGTGCAGTGGATAGAGCTCTATAACAGTTCTAAAATGGATACTGTCAATCTTGAAGGCTGGGAACTTCAGATAAGCAACGAGGACAAAGGCGCAGGATCGTATGTAGATGCGATGTTCATGTTTGCTGCGGGGACGCATATCCCGCCGAATCAGACGTTGCTCTTGGTCTCAAGCACCGGGACGAACGATGTTGCAGACAACTACGTCTATAACTTACAAGAGAAGCATCGGAGCAGTTTAGGATTGGCCACGCGCGGACGTCTGTTGCTCAGCGCCGATGGATTCCATCTGGAGCTGCGCGCCAAGGTCAACAAAGGCGGTCGATCAGGTATGCAGATTATGGACGAGGCTGGTAACCTCACCCTAGACGGGGCTACGCGCATGCACGCGTGGGACCTGCCCGAAAAAGGCGAGGTCCGGATGTCTATTATGCGTAAGTATAATGGGAGTTCTAATCCTGATGACGGGCTGATGCAAGACTCCTGGCGGCAGTCTGACTCTGTCGGTGCCTCGCTCACCTTCTACGGGCATCGAAGCGATGTCGGCACGCCGGGGCACCGTGTTGGTAGTCCGCTTCCCGTTTCGCTCTCGAGTTTCCGGCCTGTGCGCAACGCCTCGACGGGACACGTTGAGATTACGTGGATAACGCAGTCCGAGCTCAACAACGCAGGCTTCAACATCCTGCGCAGTGAGAGCAAGGCCGGCGGGTTCAAAGCCATCAACTCCGAGGGGCTGATCGCTGGACACGGCACGACATCTGAGAAGCATGTGTATCGTTACACAGATACCACCGCGAAGCCGAATGCGGTCTATTACTATCAGATAGAAGATGTCTCTATGGACGGGGTGCGGACGACGTTACGGACGACGCATCTGCGCGGGGATGTCTCTGCGAACGGTAAACTGACGACCCGTTGGGGTGAGCTAAAATCGTCTGGTAGATAGGAGCCAGATTGGTTAAACACACATAATACACATCTGAAACTGAACGTTGGGAGGTGGAGCGCCTGTTTCACCTCCCAACGTTTTTTAACGTGTATCCTAGGCTGTTAGGGGTATCCTATGCTGCTCTTGTAGCATAGGTTTTCAGTTTGTGCCACACACTATAGGAGGAAAACATGCATGAAACCCCACTTTACTTTAAGACTATAATAGAGATCGCGGAAGCAATTGCCTCTAGGCAGCTATCCCCTGTTGATGTGACCATTGCAATGTTGGAGCGCATAGAGCAGCTTGATGCTCAATGGATGAGCTACGCCACAGTGATGCCAGAATATGCGATGCGTTCAGCGGAAAAGGCGGGAAAAGAGATTAGTGCGGGGATGTCCCGCGGTCCACTTCACGGTGTTCCCGTTGCTGTAAAGGACCTCTGCTTTACGAAAGGTGTGCGCACGATGGGCGCGGCGAAAGTTCTCACGGGTCATGTACCTACCTTCAATAGCACAGTCATCGCCAAGTTGGAAGCAGCGGGTGCAGTCCTGCTCGGCAAGCTCAACTTGACTGAGGGGGCAATGGGGGGCTACAATCCGGAATTCGATATTCCCAAGAACCCTTGGAACCCCGAGCGGTGGACAGGTTCTTCGTCAAGTGGTTCCGGTGTCGCGACAGCAGCAGGATTGTGTTTCGGTTCACTCGGCACTGACACAGGCGGTTCCATTCGATTTCCAGCCGCATCGTGTGGCATTGTGGGTATAAAACCGACCTGGGGCAGAGTCAGTCGTTATGGTGTGCTTGCACTTGCAGAGTCGATGGACCATGTCGGCACGATGACCCGCAGCGTCGCTGATGCAGCAATTATGCTTGAGGCGATCGCAGGTTCTGATCCGAATGACCCAACCGCTTTGTCAAACCCTGTGCCTAACATGCTTGAGCAGATCGGGCGCGGAATTCAAGGCATCCGCATCGGGTTTGATGAGAACTACGCGACCAAAGATATTGAGAGTGAACTCGCCGAAGCCGTCTACGCCAGTGTGAAGGTCCTTGCGGAGCAAGGAGCTGAGATCGTTGAAGTGGAGCTGCCTGATATGGACGAATACGTATCAGCGTGGCCCGAGCTCTGTTCTGCTGAGGCGGTATTGGCGCATGCAGCTACCTATCCATCCCAACGAGACGCTTACGGGCCCTGGTTCCGAGCATGGCTAGATATGGGATCGAAAGTGACAGGGGCTGATTATGCAAAAGCGAATAATTTAAGAGCGGTCTGCACAGGGCACTTACAGAAGGCATTTGAGGGAATCGATGTGCTGGTATGTCCCTCTATGTCCGCGCCGCCGCACGCAGTCACGCCGGAGAGGTTATATGGGCAGTATGAAGCACGAGATCCGAAGTTTCAACGGTTCACTGTGCCATTTAACTATAACGGGGCGCCAACTCTTTCTGTGCCGTGTGGCATGAACAGCGAAGGGTTGCCGTTGAGCATTCAGTTTGTCGGAAAACAGTTGACAGAGCCGCTGTTGTGCCGGGTCGGGCATGCCTATGAGTGTGCCACCCCGTGGCATTCTCTCCATCCGAATATTTAAAGATCATTTTACCTGTTTTTGCACGCCCGAACCAGATGCGACGTTAGGTGGTTTATCAGACGGTTTAAGGTATGCCACTTCCGTTCCTTCAGGCGTGTACACGCGGATATCCTCTTCGGATTCGTTAGGGTTTGTCGCGTCCCGAGACAAAGAGCATTGGTTAGAAGTTTTCAATGATCGCTGCACCGAACTCAGAGGTGCGGACCTTTGTCGCACCTTCCATCAGGCGCTCCAGATCGTAGGTCACTCGCTTTTGAAGGATAGTTTTCTCAAGTCCAGTAATAATCAGTTCAGCTGCTTCCTGCCAACCGATATGCTCTAATAGCATCACCGCAGAAAGGATAAGTGAACTGGGGTTGACAACGTCTTGGTCTGTGTATTTGGGGGCAGTACCGTGGGTTGCTTCAAAGAGCGCCACTTCATCGCTGAGGTTGCCACCGGGGGCCATGCCGATACCGCCGACTTGTGCAGCTGCTGCGTCCGAAAGATAGTCACCGTTCAGATTCGGAGTGACAATTACATCGTACTCATCGGTGCGTGTCAGAATCTGTTGTAACATGCTATCCGCGATCCTGTCGTTAACAACAATTTTGCCTTCCGGACGTTCACCGTGGTATTTATCGTAGAGTTCTGCTTCCGTGATTGTTTGATCTGCGAATTCTTCTCTTGCGAGTTCATAGCCCCAAGCACAAAATGCGCCCTCGGTGAACTTCATAATGTTGCCCTTATGCACAAAAGTGACAGTGCTTCTGCCGTGATCAATGGCGTATTGGATCGCCATCCGCGCCAAGCGTTTCGTCGCGAAAATGCTAATCGGTTTTACACCAATACCAGAATCTTCTCGAATTTCTACGCCCATTTCGGAGTGCAGAAGTTCAATAACTTTCTTCGCCTCTGGGGTGCCTTGTTCCCATTCGATACCCGCATAAACATCTTCAGTGTTCTCACGGAAGATAACAACGTCCATTTTTTCAGGATGCGTGACGGGTGCTGGGACTCCTTGGAAATATCGGACAGGCCGAACGCATGCGTAGAGTTCAAGTACCTGGCGCAACGTCACGTTTAGACTCCGAAACCCGCCGCCGACGGGTGTTGTTAGCGGTCCTTTAAGGGCAACCCGGAAGAACTCAATCGCGTCGAAGGTATCTTGGGGGAGCCACTCACTATATTTCTCCATCGCGTTTTCGCCGGCATAAACCTCAAACCAAACTATCCCTTTTTGATGGTTGTAGGCCGCTTTGATAGCGCTATCAACAACGTGCTGGGCCACCTTCGTGATGTCGCGTCCGATACCGTCGCCTTCAATGAACGGGATAATCGGCTGATTCGGCACAACGAGCCGTCCGTCAACGATTCCAATTCTTTCACCTTCTGTTGGAGCTGTTAATTGCTCTAATTCAATCACTCAGTATTCCTCTCTTTCCTGTGCGATATAGTTGTCGCATAGTCTGTTAGTTTGCTGTGCCACTTTAGATGATGCCAATAATTAGCAAGCTTGCGTTCCGTATATCACTATTTGTCAGTTTTTAGGCGTTTTATTTCAGCCAATGCCTCGGCGAGTTCGGCTTCTGCTTTTTGTCGTGCTTTAGCCTCGGCTTGTGCCCGGGCATCGGCAGACTCCAGCCACGCTGAACGAACAGGATCATAAAACCCGAGTCGCCCCGCACGCTCTCCTAACTCTAAACCCAGCACAAACGAAGGCAGCCGACCATCCACAAACGCGATCTCCTCATACATGCCCGCCACAAGACGATACCCGAGAAAAGCAGGCGACACCTCGCCATAAGGATCGTAAATGTAATACTCACGCACACGCAGCACCGAGGCATACAAGTCACGCTTAGTCGTCAAGTCGTGCTGATAGGTGCTTGGACTCGCCAACTCTAACACAAAATCGGGGGCGTGTCCCTCGTCCCAGACCCGATAGGTGCGCCGATCCTTTTTGCTAACCCCGAAGACAACGAACACATCTGGCGACACCGATTTCTTAGGGTTGCCCTCCTCATAATACATCATCAGGTTGCCAGAGACATATACATCGTCGATCTCTTGGAAGTGGTGCCTGAGTATCTGAATGCAACGCATCATGAGGTCTCTGTGTTTGTCGGTCTCTGCCATGGGTTTACCGTCCGATTCGGGATAGACAATCGTTGGGTCTGGGTAGACCAACGTTGGAACGGCTTTTATTCTTCTGTCCATGGGTCTCCCTCCTGTTGCTGCTATTGTAATGAATTTATAGGATAAAGTGTATCAGCAAAAGCTGCCTATTATGGTTGGACGATCTGCTGTTGCTTGAGGGCTTCGACATCGTCTGTCAGTGCTTCAATCTGCTTTTCGAAGATGCGTTCTTTTCTCATGCGCCACATCATTATCACTTGTGGGAGCCCTATGACGACCCCTATTATTACCATCAGCCACGTCATCATTTTTTCTATACCGCCGATGCGCCCATTTACAGCGTCGATGCGCCCATTGAGTGAGGCGACTTGAGTCTTTAGGGTCACGATGTCGGCTCTTATCGGCTTCAGCTCCTCGTTGATGATCAACCGTATCTTATTCAGATCGGCATCCGTTAACTCACAGAACGTAGGCGAAGCAATCACATAAAAGAATACGGAGATTACAAATACCTTTTTCATCCCGGACTCCTCTGGTGCCTATTTTTTCTATCTATAACGTGAGTTTGAAAAGAGATAGTGCAGGCTTTTATGTAGCCTAACCTGTCAGTTGCCGCATAGGCTGACAGGCTCCCGTGCCGCTTCAGCGCTTCTCACACAACATACAAAATAATTAGCAGCCCGCGTTAGCCATAAGCAGCCGGATGAGGTGTATCAATCATCGACGAACCCCTCAAGCGATTGCAAAGGATCGCATAACAAACAATTCCGACCTAACTGCTGACAGCCGTAGAGTCGCTATTTGCTGAAGGCATCCTTATCCGCCATCCGATTATGCAATGCCACTACTTCGTTGGGGATCGTCGTATCGTCAGCAGCTTTCGGGATAACATCAGGATGCGCCGGGATAACAGGTCTAATAATTTTTAATTGCAGTTGTTCACGGGCATCCATCATCCAGCCGAAACCTCGGAAGATGTAGGTCAACAGCGTTCTGTCGGTTTCGTAGATGTCCAATCCCTCTTGGACAGACCATCCGCCAAAGTCGGTGTTGGGTGTTAGCCGGAGTGGCGGCTGGTCTTCACGGCCTGGGCGGATAAAACCTTCAATAAAAGCGAGTTGATAAATACGTTGGGCAATCCCCAGGCGTTTTCTCTGCTGATCGCTGAGTCGGATATCTCCGTTGTCAAGTGCTTCTAAAAACGGATTGAAGTAGATAGCGGGTCTCGGATCCTGCTGTATCTCATCAGAACGTCCAGCAGCAGCGATCTCGGGATGTCCGAAGGTCGGCAGTGCAGTCAGCATCCGCTGGTGGATTGCCTCCTCAAGCTCCTTGTCATCAAGAGATTCTATTTCGTTAATAAACGCTGTCATATCATGAATTGCCCCAAAGTGCCGGTTTCCATCTAGAGCCATCTGTGAAGCGACAAAAAAATCGGGGACCGCACCAGTGTGCAAAGTAGCAAGATAACGTGCGATAACATTAGATCCAGCGGAACCATGGTGGATCTGTATAATGCCCATCCGTTCAAGAATATCGGCCTCAATGGCGTTCGCCTTGCGGCCTAAGAGAAGGCTATAGGAGGTCTGGAAGGCGGTCTTTCCGTTTTTCTTATGCTCGGCGATGAGATCAGTCGCGCGCATCGCAAGAACTTGCGGGTGTAGGGCACTGTTCTCACGGAGGTGATGCCGCATATACGTGGAAACTGTTCCGATAGCAACATTTTCCATGTGTACCTCGATAAGTTCGGCGAGAAGCTCGCCCGGCTCTCTTGTGCTGCTGATTCCTTTTTGATCCGGATTGCTGATTTTACGGAGTGTTGAAAAATGTTGAATCACAGCTTCGGGGCCGGCTCCAGGGAAGGCTTTAACAAACTCTGCAACCTGATTGATAAGACGTTGGTCCCCTGTCAGATTCTCTCTATGCGCTGTCGTGATCTCATAAAATTTCTTGTCTATTAGTTGAGTGAGTGCTGTTTCTTCATCTACTTCGGGTCTTCTGCCAAAGAGCCCCACAAAAATAACATACGGTGGACTGAGTCGGCTTGCAAGGATCTCACTTTCAGATACGATACCGCGGAGGGCAAAACTACGAATATTCAGCGTTATCTGAGTGTCAGCGCAGTCAACCGCAGTTTTGTGCAGCACCGGATTCGCGAAAACAGTCGTTGACTGCGGCATCGAGCTAAAACTGTTAAGCACCGCTAAAATTCCGGCTTCGCCTAACTCATTTGCTCTATTTAAAGCATCTGTTACTGGCGAATACGCTGAGGCTTCAGGTACATCAGACAGGATTTTTTCAATCTCGGCTTCCTGCTTTGTCTCCAAATTCTTATTCAAAATTGGTTCTCCTTGATTAATTTACTATTTTTTCGGGATAAGTTCAGTCTAGCAAACTTCACTGAATTTTAACCTGTCTGGATCCGCATAATCACCTGCACACTCGATGACGATAAGGTGCTATAGGTTCCGATAAAAAACTCCTGACCGGCTATTTTCAAAACTCTAAATTATTTTAGCAGAATTTCGGTGAAAAGTCAAGATAAAAACTGAAAACTTTGGTGGGCGCTGAATTGTCTTGTAGGACCAGCTTGTAGAACATAGAAAGGCTCATAACCCCGAGACTTCATTGAAGAGCGGATCCCCTAATCTCGCCTTCTGCGATACAAGTGTTTATAATGAATTCAAAAAACAGATCGGCGCAAAACATTGAAAATTTGACTTGCAGAAATGCAGATTTTGTAGTATCATTATTAGTGAATCTATTTGATTAAGGGACCTTTGCATGTACCCACATCATGTGAGAGCAATAAAGATATACCGGCGGTGCGATGCACGGTGCCTTCATTCTAGCTTTTACACAAACAAGGAGTTTAATTAGATGAGCAATGAAGCATTAGGAATGGTTGAAACACGCGGACTCGTCGGCGCGGTTGAAGCCGCGGATGCTATGGTGAAAGCCGCAAACGTTAAACTGATGGGGAAAGAACAAGTCGGCGGCGGTTTTGTCACTGTCATGGTGCGTGGGGATGTCGGCGCGGTGCAAGCCGCAACAGACGCAGGCGCAGAAGCTGCAAAAACCGTCGGAGAATTGGTATCCGTACACGTCATCCCTCGCCCACACTCAGATGTGGAAACCATTCTCGGCGCGAGTTCAGCCAAAGGTGGCAGCAAATAAACGGATCCTGTAGGGCGACGGATGACTTGCACGCCTCAGCCCTACACCCCTTCCCCAAAAAGACGTTATGATTCCCACGGAGAACGGGTCGGTAACACCCGCCCGGGTCCCGAAAAATACTCCATGATTTCACATATATCTTCACGAGTAGGACGTGCGTGAAGAGGCATTGGAGGGTTGAATGGCACAAATTGACGAAAAAAATATCGAGCAAATCGTTTCCCAAGTTCTGAGAACCTTGCAGCAAGATCAATCGATAAGAGCTCAACCGTCGGAAACAATGAGTGCGCCCGCCTCGCGTGCCGGAGTTTTCGCCACAGCAACAGAAGCCATCGCTGCAGCCAAAACAGCACAAGCAGCATTCGTTAAACTTGGGTTCGCCAAAAGACGAGAAATTATAGAAGCAATTAAAGAGGTCTCACTTGCTAACGCTAAACGACTCGCGGATCTCGCCGTACAAGACACGAAAATGGGAAATGCAGCACACAAACTTATGAAAAATGAGGGTGCTGTCACACTTTCACCTGGTGTCGACGATCTGCTGTCGGAGTCAATCTCAGGGGATGCTGGAACGCTTCTGATTGAGTACGTTCCTTTCGGTGTTATCAACTCGATTACGCCCACTACAAATCCCACATCGACAGTGATTAATCACGCGATTATAATGCTATCTAGTGGAAATGCTGTTGTTTTTAGTGCACATCCGAACGCCCGCGATTGCACCGAAGAGACGATGCACGTTATTAACGAAGCAATTGTAAAGGCCGGTGCCCCGGCAAACTTGATCACTTCTGTCGCAAATGCCAATCTACGGACCGCAAAAGAGATTATGGAGCATCCCGATATCGCTATGGTGGTTGCAACCGGCGGTGTTTCTGTTGTCAGAGCAGCCTTATCAAGCGGGAAAAAAACCGTCGCTGCAGGCCCCGGCAATCCACCTGCGATTATCGACGAAACCGCCGAGATCCAAGAAGCAGCCAAACACGTGATAGCCGGTACCAGCTTCGATAATAACCTGCTCTGCATCGGAGAAAAAGCTCTCTTTGTTATAGACTCTGTCGCAGATCAAACTATCCAAGAACTCACGCGAAATGGTGGACATCTGCTCGGCACAACCCAGCGCGAGAGGCTAGAAGCAGTTGTTACAGAAAACGGAGAGCCAAACAAGGAATACATAGGTAAAGATGCTACGACTATCTTAAACGCCGCAGGCATCACTGCCCCGACAGAGACGGTCGCCATTGTTGTAGAAGTACCCGCGGACCATGAATTGGTCGTCAACGAGTACCTGATGCCGATCCTGCCCGTGGTTCGATGCCGAGATTTTGATGAAGCGTTGGCAGGTGCAGCCAGGGCAGAAGGCGGACGCAGACATACCGCAGTACTCCACACAAATAATACCAAACGTATTACGCAATTCACAAAAACAATGGCCTGCTCTGTTACAGTCATCAACGCTCCCTCTTACGCCTCTTGTGGACTTGAAGGCGAAGGCTTTTTAGCGATGACTATCGCAGGCCCCACCGGCGAAGGCTTTACGCGACCACGCACCTTTACTCGCCAGAGACGATTAACACTTGCGAACAATTTATCAGCACATACGCTGTGACGCGAATAGACCAACTTGCGGCAGGTCGTGCCGTTGAATTTTCACCTTTCCTAAGGTCGAATCGGGTGTTATGCAGACAGAGATTGAGAAACTCAGGGCGTTAATACGTTATCATGAGCACAAGTACTATGTCGAAAATCAGCCGGAAATCTCTGACACAGATTTTGACGCGCTCATGACGGAACTTGAGGCGCTTGAATCATCCGACGCAACGCCTATCCCCCCGGATTCACCAACGCAACGGGTGGGGGGCGGCGTAGAATTAGGCACTCGATTACCGCATCGCAGCCCAATGTTGAGCCTGAACAATAGCTACGATGAAAAGGAACTCCTGGAATTCGGAGAACGTGTGCAACGGTTGTTAAAAGTCATCCCCGTTGAATACGTTACCGAGCTGAAAATCGACGGGTTAGGCGTTTCGCTCACCTATGAAAACGGGATCTTTACACAAGGCCTCACGCGCGGTGATGGCGAATACGGAGAAGATGTAACCGACAATTTACGGACCATCCGATCTGTACCGCTGCGGCTCACAGAAACGGAAACAACAGTGCCGGCCATGCTAGAAGTGCGGGGTGAGGTCTTCATTCCGAAGCATCGCCTTGATGAAATCAACACACAACGTGAGGCGGAAGGGGACCCGCCCTTCGCGAATCCACGAAACGCTGCCGCCGGTTCACTCAGACTGTTAGATGCCGCTATCACCGCTTCACGACCGTTAGATATTTTCGTATACAATCTCGATTACGCCGAAGGATTTGAGTTCACAAAACATACAGAATCATTAGAAAACATGCGGCATTGGGGGTTGAAATGTAACCCAAATACTGCCTGCCACAAATCAATTGAAGGCGTTCAAGCCTATTACCAACACTGGGTCGAAAAACGGCATGAACTTCCATATGAGGTTGACGGTATTGTTGTAAAAGTCAACCAGATCTCCCAGCAACAGACCCTTGGATCCACTTCTAAATACCCGCGTTGGGCAATTGCATACAAATTCAGCGCACAGCAAGCCATCACGACTGTTGAGAAAATAGAGGTGCAGGTAGGACGTACCGGGACACTGACCCCCGTTGCCATTTTGAAGCCGATACAGCTTGCAGGGGCAACGATTACAAACGCTACACTCCACAATGAACAGGAGATTCGGGCAAAAGACGTTCGCGTCGGTGACCGAATTCTGCTTGAACGCGCCGGAGATGTTATCCCTAAAATTGTTGAAGTGCTAACGGCAGACCGGACGGGTGATGAAGTTGTTTTCGAATTTCCCGAACGTTGCCCGGCTTGTGGTACCACCGCCCAGCGCACCGAAAAAGAGGTCGCTGTTCGATGCGGGAATGTCAGATGTGCGGCACAACTGAAACGTCGCATCGCGCATTACGTTTCGCGAAATGCTCTCCAAATTGAAGGGCTTGGACCTGCCACAATTGCCCAATTGGTCGATAAAAAATTAGTGCATGACGTGGCGGATCTTTATACATTAAAGGCAGCGGAATTAAGCAAATTAGATCGGATGGGTGCACTCTCCGCCCGAAACCTGGTTCACCACATTGAGCAGAGTAAGACGGTACCGGCAGAAAGATTGCTCTTCGGGCTCGGTATTCTTCATGTAGGTGAAAATGTCGCCGCTCTGCTCATCGAAACCTTCTTAGCATTAGACAAACTCAGTGAAGCAAAACCAGAAGACATCGAATCGGTGAAAGGGATCGGCACACAGATAGCAGAAAGTGTATATAGATTCTTTTTGAAGAACCAAGCACTCCTCGAAAAATTACGGCAGGCAGGCTTACATTGCTTCACAACACAGGCAGCATCTACTCAATCGCAAGCAAGTGACACTGTAGATAATAGCTTCTTCAGCGGAAAAACTTTTGTTGTGACAGGCAGTCTTAAGGGGATGACTCGTTCAGAAGCGTCTGATAGGATTAAAAACCGAGGCGGAAGGGTTACCTCAAGTGTGACAAGTAAAACAGACTACCTCATTGCCGGCAAGAACAGCGGGAGCAAATACACGAAGGCAGAAGTACTGGGGATCCCAATTTTGACAGAAACCGAATTTCTCGAAAAACTGTAGCAGCACATAGATATACATTCACCTCTCGCCTCTCAATCAGAAGATTTGTAGTGCGCACAAGAGGTACGCAAACGGCACTCTTGACAGTTCGGTGTTTTTTTATGACATACTCTTGCACCATGAGCAACGATTAAGGCGTGATATTCATTGAAGAAGTCAACATTGTGAGGAAGATTGTCCATAAACAGGGCGCGGAGTTTTTCATAATCATATTTCCCTTCAACCCATCCTAACCGCGAGACAAGTCTATAAGTGTAAGAATCAACGACAAAACTCGGTTTTCCTGCAGCGTAGAGGATAATTGTATCCGCTGTTTCGGGACCGATCCCGTAGATAGAAAGGAGTTCCTCACGTAACGCCGGGACATCTTGTGTGAACATCACGGGCATAGGACGTTTCTTGATATATTCCACAAACGCACGTACCTTTTGTGCCTTCATACGGAAATAGCGTGACGGTCGGAGAAGACGTTCCAATGTAGGTTGACCGACCCAATCTATCTCTTCGGGAGTAAGGACACCCGCGGACATGAGATTGTCTAACGCTTTTTCTACATTACGCCAAGCCGTCGCTTGCGTTAGAATCGCACCAAGAACCACTTCAAACGGGGTATCTGCGGGCCACCATTTACGGTGTCCGTGTTGCGCAAGAAGCGCATTGTAGAGTGAATACAGTTTTTCAGTCCGATTCTCTTCGCACAGAATTTGCATGTGTACGGTATCCTCGATGCTATAAAAGAAAAATTACGGATTTAAGTTTCAGCACCAGCGGAGACAATGGTACATGAAACCTTGCCTAATGCACAACGTGGGCAAAAGCCGACAGGCTTGACGCAACCCATCCTAACGCCATAGGCGTTCTTGAAACCAGTCTTATTATACAATCTAGTGCAGAAGCATCCAAGTAAATTCTCAATGCCATCTACATCTATCTCACAGTGCTAACGTTGCACTGCAACCCACTAATGGACGTTTCTCTTCAGCACCTGGGGCCCTGGCAGTGCGAACAGTCAATATCGCTTGTAATTCCGAAATAGCGGTAGGTACTCTCGACGCTCTTCCATTTGATGCCTTGCGGTTGTCTTGTGAACCATCGCCTTGAATATGGAGCCGTATGTTCATTTGAAATTGTTTTTGATTTATGCTAACCTATCGATGTATTCGAACTTGCACAAGATGAGAGATAAAAAATGGTAGAACAATTACGACCAAAATCACATAGAATCGCCATTCTTGCCGAAGGCTCATTTGGTGTGCTTGAATCGAAAACTGCCACAGTTCTCGTGCGTTATCTTCCCGAGAATGTCGTCGCAGTTATAGATAGCTTTAATGCGGGGCGGGATGTCAGTGAAATCATTGAAATTGGTGAAGGTATACCGATTGTCTGCGATCTTGCTGAGGCGATGCGTTTTAACCCCACGATGCTCGCTATCGGCATTGCTCCACCGGGGGGCGAACTACCATCTACATGGTACCCGACTCTTCGCCAAGCAATGCACAACAAACTACATATTATGAGCGGTCTTCATCAATTTTTGAGTGAAGACACAGAACTGTCCGAGCTGGCGGCAACTCACAATGTTATCTTATGGGATATCCGAAAACCCCCTCCTTGTTTACCCGTTGCGACTTGTAAAGCTGCTAATGTCGATGCGACTGTTATTCTCACCGTAGGTTCAGATTGCCGCGTCGGTAAAATGCTATCTGGTATAGAAATTACAAATGCTATACGGGCAAAGGGCATAAAAGCGGAATTCTGCCCGACAGGACAAAATGGGATTATGATATGGGGGTGGGGCATTGCTATCGATGCCGTCGTCTCTGATTTCACTGCCGGCGCAGCAGAGCAGGTTGTGATTGAAGGCGCGAAAAACCATGAGCTCCTTATCGTCGAAGGGCAAGGTTCACTGGTACATCCTGGATACTCTGGCGTAACCCTCAGTCTGCTTCACGGGAGTCTCCCGGATGCAATGATATTCTGTCATCAACCCTCACGGAATACCGTCGCTCGCTACACAGTGTCGTTGCCACCGCTGCCCGATATGATAGCACAATATGAAACGATGGCTGCCCTCATAAAACCGGCTAAAGTGATTGGGTTGGCACTGAACTGTTTCGACTTGTCTAAATCGGAGGCACAGGAGACTATCCGCGCGGCAGAAGCCGAAACCGGGTTACCCGCAACGGATGTGGTGCGATTCGGGACAGATAAACTCGTTGATGCCATACAAAACGTACACAGTTAACATCCTCTGCCGTCTAAGGCTGCACAGATTTGGTTGTAAGTCGGGCTAATATTGCCTTGCTTGCAAAGATTAATACAATTTTAGTTTTCTGCGCGCCCCCGTTTTTCGACAGGTTCAGATGTTTCATTTCTCTCCTTGTCGGGTTAATTCGTAAATAGCGACCCTCAAATTGTTAATAATCCACGGACAAAATGTGTTGATTTTTCGCATCAAATATGGTATAGTAACATAGGTCCGGACTTACGGTCAAATCTTCACATCGGTGCTATAATCTTCAACCTAAACGCTATACTGCACAAAACATAGAAACTGATCCAAAACTTTTCCGATAGGATGTACTGGAGAAAACCCGATGAACATTCTGCATGAATTAAACGACAAACAGAGAGAATCGGTAATACATAAAGAGGGAGCACTTCTTGTTATTGCAGGTCCCGGCACAGGAAAAACAAAAGTTATTACGCACCGTATTGCCTACTTAATTCGTGAACACGGTATCAAGCCCGAGAGCATTCTTGTGATTACCTTTACGAATAAAGCCGCTGAAGAGGTGCAGGAACGCATTAACAACACCATCGGTGAACCACACGGATCCAGAGTCAAATCTTGCACTTTCCATGCCTTTTGCGTCAAGGTGCTCCGAAAGCACGCCCTCCACATCGGACTGAGCGAAAATTTTACTATCTTCGATCAGGAGTTTCAAGACGAAATTCTAATAGAGAGTGTCCGTGAGTTAAACCTTGACGCTGGCGACTACCCGCCGTGGTTCCTACGCAGCATTATCAGTGGCATCAAATGTAGACTACAAAACCTTGTCGATATAGCAGATACACTCGATATTTATGAGTCCGCCGCAACAATTGAAAACATCCAAGATATATTGAAAACTTATCAGGATAAACTAGACGAATACGATGCCCTCGATTTCGACGATCTGCTTGTGAAAACGGTCGAACTACTCCAGCAAGTAGGAGAGGTTCGAGACGCTTACCGTAAGACGATCTCGTATATTTTGGTAGACGAATATCATGATGTGAATAATATACAGTATCGCTTGCTTCGCCTGCTCTGCCCGCCACCGGGAGGGAATCTCATGGTAGTTGCTGATGAAGATCAGGCGATCTATAGTTGGCGAGGGTCAAGTCCACAATATATTGAGGATTTCAGAACCGACTTTAACCCCAAAACGCTCACATTGGATGATCACTACCGGTGTAGTGAAAAAATTTTGCGTGCCGCAGAGGAAGTCATCTCCAGAAACACAGAACGACAAAAACAGCACACCCTCAGAACACACAAAGATGTCGGGCGAGATATCTTTCACTATACCTTCGATACCCCTGTGGTAGAAGCACGCAGTATCATCGGTCTTATCAAGAAGCTGGTAGAACAACGCAATTGTTCTTACCGGGATATAGCGATCTTTTATCGAAAACACAAACTTGCAGATATTTTGGGTGAACAACTCCTACGCGCAAACATCAAATTTCAACGTCTTCAACCAATGAACTCCTTTGGAGAAGGAAATAGTAAAGACATTCTTGCATATCTCCGTTTCATCCAGTGGCAACTTCCGCAAGACCTCGAACGAGCGATCAGTTTTCCAAATACCTGCATTGACGATCTAACATGGGTGCGCCTCAAGTGGCTTGCACAAAGAGAAGGCATCGCGTTCATAGATCTCCTAAAACATATTGAGGCATATCCACAAGATGTTGGGCCTTTAACCCGCCGAAATGTCTGCCAATTCTGGAGACAACTTGAGGATTTATCAACTGAAACCGAAAAACAAGAAGCCGATAAAACAATCCTAAAACTCTTTGATACTTTGGAAAGAGCACGCTCTCCATATCGAGCTGAAGAGTTAGATATTCTCGAAAAACAACCTGATCCCTCGAATCTTGCAACAGCACAAGATGTTCTCTATAGTGCCCTTGCGCTTGATGAACCAATTCAGATTACTGCCTGCCATGGGATTGACGAATACGCTGCTGCACATATTATCTATCAAACACTCGAAACTTATTTGCATCATACTGCGCAACTCCAATTCCTACCCGCCGACGAAAACAGAGGGACACCGAAGGAAAACGGGGTTCATCTGCTCATCGGTGATTTCACGGACCTCGGAGAGACAGTACGAAATGCTAGAGCAATTCTTATCGGGACAGCCGATACGATTAATACGGATGTGGTTCAACTCGGATCGGAAGGGGTTCGAAGCATCGCAGCGCTTAAACTTTGCCAACGACTTATCAACCGCTTTGAAAGCCCAAACATGGCAGATATGATTGTCTATGATCTGGAGACAACCGATATCGACCCGAAAAGGGCACAAGTTGTTGAGATCGCAGCACACCGCCTCAGCGCGATTGGCGGTGAAGTCGAACGGTTTTATCGGTTGGTAAAACCACCGGGCGGACACATTCCGCGATCTGCCACACACATCCACGGTATCGATACAGAAACAGTCAAAGATTCACCAGGGATCGAAACGGTTTTACCTGAATTTCTTGGGTTTGTCCAAGACCGAATTCTGATTGGACACAACGTAGAAGCTTACGATAATCTTATACTTGAACGAGACTTGAGAGATTATCTGAAAATAGATCTACCGTCACCACATTACGATACGCTTACTACATCGCGTCGGCTTTTTCCGAGACAACGGTGTAACCTGGAAGCACTTGCCCAAAAATTTAATATCAAACATGGGCATTTACATGGTGCCTTAGAGGATGTCAAAGTTAATCGAGAGATATTTAAAGAGCTTATTAAAATTGATGCTTACAAACGCGAAGTGAAGTCTCTACCCGAACTCTTACCACTCGTCTGCATCGGTATTTTCGCTAAAACTGAGACACAATCAGAGGCAGAGACAGCGGAAACATCACAGCCAAAGAGTACAACCACAACAGAGACCTTAACCGAGCCTGAGGTGTTTCTTAATGCTGCGAAGCGTTTCGTCCAGACACACGAGGCTAAACTCCCCGAGCGCTTTCCGCTTGAAACAGAGGAGGCGGAACAAGCGACTGCCTACATGGCAAAATTACAAGACGGCCCTGCGCCAGAGTTTCCGGAAGACCTCACTTGGCAACAACACCGTATTCAGTTCATGAACGCCGTACTTCATTTTAAATCAATGAGCGGTATGAATAGACTCACTGATTTTTTGGACTATCAGAAGTTGCTCACAAATGCTGACCAACTTGACAACACGACCGAGCAGCTGACGTTAATGACACTGCACGCAGCGAAAGGCACAGAATTTCCCATCGTTATCATTATCGGTATGGAAGAAGGAACTTTCCCGATGTGGCGACGGCACATGACAGAGGCAGAGCTTGAGGAAGAACGCAGGCTCTTCTATGTCGGTATGACCCGCGCACAAGCACAGCTTTATCTCAGCTCTGTCACGTATCGTTCTGGGGATAGGGATTGCGCACCGTCGATGTTTGTCAAGGAGATTCCATCTAATTACGTGGTTAAATGGAGTCCACGGGGTAGGAATTAAAACGTCTAGAAGGTAAGTGTATTTATTTTCGAGGCTAGAAAGGAGAAAAGGTGCTTGAGATATCAGACCTCCCAACGCTCAACGCGACATTAAACACAATAAGTGGTGCTCTGCTGACGATAGGATATGTGCAAATTCGCCAACAGAGGATCAGAGCACATAAAAACTGTATGCTTGCTGCCTTTGGTGTGTCCGTGCTTTTCCTCGTTTCTTATGTTATTTATCACTATCACGCCGGCTCGAAGCCGTTTGCAGAGCACGGATGGATCCGTCCGCTTTACTTTACTATCCTCATCTCACACATTATCTTCGCGTTCCTGATAGTGCCGTTGGCTTTGCGGACCCTCTATCTCGCGTGGCGGAAGCAATTTGAAACACACCGGCGCATCGCGAGGATCACCTTACCAATCTGGTTGTACGTTTCGGTAACAGGAGTAGTTATCTATCTGATGTTATATCGATTGTAGAGCAGGGATAAAGTAGGACATTTGGCGCACCCACCGAAACGTTCTTATATGTCCCGAGTGGAACAAATCCGATATGCCTGCGTAGATACCTTGCTTCATTGTCCTATCACGTTTATATTACAGTTTCGGTATTATCTGTATGTGCAGCAAACGGTTTTATAAGAAAGGGTATGCGCAGAAGAGAACGAGGAATCTCCAGCACGTACCGATTCGTGAATTTATGGATCAAATGGGCGGTAACCGCGCAACATCAAGCCTCGATCACTATTAGATTTTTTTGCTTTTTCGACTGCTGCAGCATGCTTCTCCGACTCCGCACGATTTGCCGTAGTCGTTCCGCCGACAACAACATAGTCATCCGTTCGACGATAACGGTTGATGAAAACTGGGCGCGGTTTGTCGGACATATTCTGTTTAGAACCGTGCACAGTTTTGACATTAAAGAAGATTGAATCGCCTGCCTTGCCAGAAATAGGGAGAGCATTTTCCCACGGCCACTCAGCCGCCTCCAGGCCGAGGTGTGAGAACGTATCAATATGCTTGAGCTGCCCGAGTCGGTGGGATCCCGGCACAACATGTAATGCACCATTCACCACGTCTGTGTCCACAACATAGTTCAAGATGCCGATGGGTCCCTGATAACGGTGTTCGAAATATGCTGAATCCTGATGTAGATGCTTCGGATGTCCACCGATTGGTTCCTTATAAAGACACTGTCCGTTACCATAGATCTCTACATTGGGTCCCAAGATTTCCTCGACAATATCAGCTGCGGTCTCATCACAAGCGGATTGGAAGAACGCCGCACTTGTCTGATAATTCACCGCCAACACCATAATCTGTTTGTCACGTGTATAGCTTGATGGTGCCGGGATGAAGAGCGTACCATTCGGTGTGCGCCATCCCTCAACGATCCGTTCTGCTTTGTCAAGAAGCGATAAAGATTCTGCAGCGGCAGCCTCAATATCCCGATGAATTGTCTTAATGTAGCGCGCCATTAGACCGCGAACAACAAGGCACCCGTATTCCTCAAATATGTTCGCAGCTTTTTGGACATCTAATGCGTCCAAGGACATTTCAACATCTTCAACTGTTACCGTGGTTTCCTGCATCACAAAATATTCTCCCTATTTTATTATAAACAGTACAGCACTTGATACTCAAATTCTGCAATTACTTTTTTTCGCCCCATGGAGGTCGTCTGCCGGTCAATTCTTCCAGATAACGCGCTGTTCGACTTACCTCTTCCTTGAGGCTTCTACGCGATTTCCGTTTTGCCGTATCTTCAACCGTATATCTCACCCGGTAAGTCCCTTTCTCAATTTGCAACAAGGTAAATTCGCCAGGCACATTTCTGTTCACGTACTGAATCATATCATATAAGAGCCAATAAACATCTGTCGAAGAATAGCGCAGTTCGTTGTGTTTATTAGACTGCTCACTGACAAGGTCAAGCGTTTTCTTCACCGCATCAACGACTTCGGAGATCGTATAAGATTTGTCGCCCACCACACGAACGTTATTCATTTTCTTGCTCCTGCCACTTTAACTGTAGGCATCTGTTCAGGTTCTGCGTCAAACAGTTCAACACTTTCAGGGGCATTACGGATCTGGATTAGCTGTGATGCAATGCTTACAGCGATTTCGGGTACAGTTTTCGAGTTAATGTTTAACCCAACAGGGGCGTACACACGCTGGAGCCTCTCTTTAGATATGCCGAGTTCCAGCAAATCGTCGAATATCAGTTTAATTTTACGGCGACTACCTATAAGACCGATATAACGTGCTTCTGATTCAACAACGCTGTGTAATGCGGATTCATCATGTTGGTGTCCACGCGTGACAATGACGACGTAGGTAAGTGAGGTAATCGGATAATTTCGGAGTTCCGTTGCAATATCGCCAATAATAATTTTATCTGCTTCCGGTAGCCGATCTGCGGAGGCAAAATCCACACGGTCATCAACAACAACAATATCAAAATCCAACCAACTCCCGAGGTGGCAGAGTGCCTGACCGACATGTCCTGCACCTGCAATAAGCAGTGTTGGACGCGGTTGCAACGGTTCTAAGAAGATCGTAGCCGCCTCATTTTTTCGAAATAAAACTGCCCTATTGTTTTTAAGCACAGTAGCAGTCTTCTCTTGTATTAAGGTTTCCAAAGCCGAATCTCCGAAATTCCCCACACGCTCACCACTGTTGGCAAAGATCATCTTCATACCAACCTTTACACCTTGCTGCTCACTGGCTACAACAGTCGCACAAACAAGCGGGACTTTTTCTTTACTCAGAGATTGGAGACGCTCGAACATTTCAGCTTCAGCACGCGTCTTTGGCAAATCAATGAATATTTTCATTGTCCCTCCGCAGATAAGTCCGTCATCCCAACCGTAATCACTGTCCAGCTGAAACTCAAGCAGCCGCGGCATTCCGCCTTGCATCAGACCAATGGCTTGTCGGCGCGCCTCTGCCTCAACGCAACCGCCACCAAGGGTTCCAACGTTGCTCAGGTCCGGGAGAATTAATAGTTTTGAGCCGGACTTTTGTGGTGTCGACCCCTTTGTTTCCACTACAGTACAGTAGGCACCGATTTGAGAGGCATTAATCAATTCTGGAATTCTTCGGTATATTTGTCTCATTTGTCTCATTTGTCGGTTTGGGGTCCGAAACCCTATGAGGATTGATCTGCAACGCTCTCGGAAACTAATTTTTTAAACTGCAGACGTTGTTTTTCCGTCAACGTGAGCGGAATAATATCAGTAACACCGACAGATCCGATTTTCGCTGGAACATTCAGATAAATCGATGCCGATCCTGCCGATACACGGGCTCCAACGCTCATCACTCTATTACTATCAAGCGCGATAGCTGAAACTATCTGTAGAATATGGCTTATTAACGTATATCCACTGCCTGTCGTATACGGACAACGTTGCAGAACTGCCTCGCGGAGCCTTTCGATGTCAACATCAGACATTAACTGGACAAGCGGAATCCCATTGACCCGGCAGTATTGTAGGAGCGGGTACGTCTCCTGATCACTCCCTATAGTCAAGGCCATTATGTCTTGCACTGAAACTTTGATACTACTTGCAATTTCAGCTGTCAAGTGTGCAGTGGCAGCTCCGTTTCCAAGACCAATAATTTCTCTAGCACCAAGCGCTCGGTATATCCATGCAGCAATGTAATTCACAGGTGAGGCTGCTACCAATATCTTGGCATCCGAGGCACACTCCTGAATCCCCGACACAAAGCTTCGGGCAAATGCGATACCTGTTGTTTTAGAGGCTTGAACAGAACGGAAACCGGATTGTCCCGTTGACGGTAGTAAAACAACAATGTCTGCCCCGGAGAATCCATCGAATGAATTGTAAGCGACAATTTCGGTATCACTAGCACTTAATGCGTTTGCCTCCACAAGATCGCGGAGACTCACCGGCGAAACTCCTTTTGGAGAAACAAACCGGTTTTTGTTAGATACTGTGTCAGATACAAATGCAACTTCACGCGCCATCTCTAATTGGCACAAGCCCCAGGCAACCGGGACAGCAAATTGATTGTTGCCGAATAAAGCTATTTTCATCTATCACCTTAAAGCGGACTTACAGAAATCCAGCGGACGTTAAAAATCCCCAATTATACCAAAAGTGTCTCAACAATTGCTTGAAATTGTTCCTCGAGATGTCGACGATAGTCATCGAGATCTGAATTTGCAGCGAGTTTCGTGGATATGAGTTCATCGTAACGCTCAACGTATTCCATCAAAGTTTCAACCTCTTTTTCATAGCAGATTGCCGATGCAAGAACCTTCTCTTTGAGCAACAATGGGAGCTCAGCTGTTGTAAGCTGTGTCAATTCCCATCGCCATACTTTTTCAGAAATATAAGAGACGAACTGATTAAGCAAATCGCCTTTATAGCCTGCACTTTGCAGCGCCTTTACCTCTTGAATAAGTCCCAATACATGATTGAAGAGTTCATCGGGAAACTCTTGCCGCAATTCCATTAAAAGCTTACCTGTTGTAGAGATAGGGAGCTGATTTCGCAGGAGAAACATCCGCAAATTCGGATAATCTTGGATCTCCTTGCTTTCGCTAAGCCATGTTTCACCTATAGCGGGCAAATCATCTACATCGAAGCTCAGGACCTGCTGCCTCCGAATCTGCTCTAGATTGGATGCCAACGGATCAAGACCAGCTGTCACTAATGTACCGATAACCTCTTCTGGTCTGTAAGGTATCAGGAACTCCATAAGTTTTTTGACTTTCTCTCTTTCTGCCTCAATAGTTTCAATGTCCCTTGCGCCACTGTTTTGCGACTGCTGTTGGTTTTGCTTCTTCCGCTTTGGTGGCGTATTCGCTAACCGGTCTATTCGTTTTTCCAACGTGTCATGATACCCTAACAATTCCTCGTAAAAAATCGCAAGAAGCGTATCTCCATGTATAGCGAGCATCGCTGGTGTCGTGATACGCGTCAATTCGTGCCCCGTTTTCGAGATAATTGCCCGATTCACGTTGCGTTCTATCGACTTTCGATCCTTTGTGGCTTGGATAATCAATGTACTACCCAATAGGAGATTAATTAACCTTTTTGTCTGATCCGGTACGCTGAGATTGATATCACAAGTCGGTTGAATATCAGTGAGGAGCCGCTCACGCAGCTTGCCATCTAGCAGTAACACCCACAAGGTCGCGTAATGTCGTTGTTCGTCTACTTTTGGCGGTACATTTCCCAACCACTGCTTTATTGTTGGCAGCTGCAGCTTCATGTGATTAAGAAGTTTTTCAAAATCATCATCCGGGATATCAAAACCGGCAAAATTGGCAGGACCGCTATGAGGTTGCGTCTGGTGATTTCGGCGTTGCGTCTGTCTGTCTGTTTTTGCAGCTAATAGGAGATCCGTCAGCGGTTGGATAACATCTTCAAAATTTTGTCCGCCTTGGCTTGCAAAATTCGCAAGCTCCAGCAATTCTAACCAAATGGTGCTAAGTCGTTCAATTTGCGGAGCATGTAAAGTTGAACGGAGAGCGATGCCAGCCATCTTTTCACGCACCGTTCCGCACGTCCATTTTGGCAAATAAACCTCTGCTAAAACCTCGTTATTTTCATAAGCTAGGAGATCAACCGGCTTAACAAGTCCCGTCTGAATAAAATTTTGCTCAAACACTAAATCATGAAATAGACCCGTAGCTCGGTCCAAAACCTGATTCGCAAATTTATAACAGGATTGAATGAGATGATTCAACGTTAGCTGCGGGTTGTCTTGTAATTGCCAAAATTCTATCATCGGTTCAACGGCTTGTACGAGAGCATCTTTCTTCGAGCCCGCAATGTCCTCCTCAAAATATTCAGTAAGACATGTTGCATAGAATTCGGCAAAATCTAGTATCGTATTCCGCAGCTCTCCAATTACTAGATCGTCCCATACCTTATTGTGGACCCGTTGTCCGGGGCCAAGAACAAGCGCTCTCAATCGGGTCTCCACACCTTGTTGGAACTGTGCCATCAATTGATATGCATGCTGATTGGCTTTCACAGCATACATTTCGATTTTCTTAGAACTTTCGGTGATTGCATCTTCGATTTTTTCTGCGGGGGCTTCAAACGCGATTGGAACTAACTGAAGTGTGTCGGGTTCAAGCGGATTGTAGACCGCCGCTGTGGCGATTACTTGAATAGGGACGGGTTCCTCTAGCGTATCTCTTGCCTCGCTGTCTTCGTCAGTAAAGACCTTCGAGAGGCGCGCGTGAAGTGCCAAACTGTGCCCTAAATCAGTCAAATCAGGATATTGTTTAATATGTGTGCGGAGGACCACAAGAAGTACGTTATAGTCATTCTTCAGTAGTTGCTCAAAAAGGACATCCTCATTGAGATGGACGCGCTGAATATGGGTCTGCTCTGGAATGATAACAGTAGCCGCGGGGACCTCTTCCGTGTTATCATTATTAATCTGCGCGAGTACATAACCACCGGTCTTAATAGTACTCGGTATTGCCAAGTGCACCTTCAAAACTTCCTGAGTAAGCTCGGAAAGTGTTAAGGATTTCCCTAAATTTTGAACAGTGATGTCAGCAACAACACCGTCAGCAAAATCTGTGATTTGGCGAGCATTTCGTTCCAGTTCTTGTATACTTCTGTGTACACGGTCATGATCATCACACGCATCCTCCGAAGTTTTCGCCTCGTCTATCCAAGAGACCCATGCCCCAGGACGCGGTCGCATTTTCACTGTGAGTTCGCCATCTTCTGAGTCGAAACCCGGTAGAATGTTACCTTCTGAAGTCTCCTTCGGGGTCCAAACAATGAGGTGTTTATCTGCCTTTAAACCAAGCCCCAAACCAAAGGTGTCTCCCCAACTCATCCGCCCCTCAATACTAGATTTGATTTTATCAGTTAACGCAAAAAGCGCGCTTGAACGAAAATTAAGCGATAATCCTTCCATTAGGTCGATTTAATCATCTGCCTTTCAAATAAAATTAGGCAATAAGTTTGTGAATAACTGGAACATATACAAAGAATGCATTCATTCTAAAACCATTACGTCCAGTCAAGTAATTAATATCCTCTATCAACGAGATCGAGTCAGATTCCGATGTGAGTCGTGCCAATATTGCTTCCCTTTCACAAAAACTAACTTAAACCTTTAGAGTCGGTACACCATGGATCTGCCATGGATCGCACTATTGGGAACGTCTCTCCAAATACTTTCGATAGATATTATCCCGTCGACAACGTCGCGAGGATAGTTTCTATTCATATATGTTAACACATATCGAAGGGGAAAAGCAAGTAAAATGCCATGGTGTCTGCCTATAGCTGCCATTGTCCGAGTAGCAGTTTTGGCAGGGAAATATGATAAGATCGATAAAACTAAACGGCAGCATATAGGGAGCCGCGAAGATCACGAAATTTCAAGCCCCCAAGCATCCCAGCCTTGGTGTTGTCTCCGGGCAAACAGTTCAATTTTACATTGAGTAGGAAACATTTCCTCAATCCGTTGACGCACAATATCTGGTTTTTCCGAGTGGCGTGTTCGTTTTGCCTGAACGAGTTGTCTAATGTTTCTTGCCCCTCGCGGTTGTGGAATTCTACCACGCTTGAAAACGAGGCATAATTCACATTGGCTCATTGTGTAGAAACCCGGATTTACACGTCCTTTGTCCCACACAAAAGCAACAGTTACCCAGCGGAATCCCCACGCCTTGCCAAGCTGGATTGCTTGATCCAGATGTGGCGATGAGCTCCACATGAAAAGCAAGCAGTTCTCTTCACTAATTGCAGTAACATTCCATCTTTCCATTTCTGATACCGGCACGGTTGGATAATGTCGGATTGCACCACCAGTATCTGTTCCGCCACTCCCTGTATGTTGGAGCTGGCCTTTGTAGTCCCACGGTGGATCCGCATAGATAATGCTGTACTTTTTATTCGGAAAGGGAGTGTAAGATTCCATCAATTCGCTGGAAAAATGCCCTATCGTGCTTCAACACTAAGTCCTTCTTGCGGGATGTTGTTGTTCGCGACAAGCATATCTCTATCAAAAATGAAGTCGCTGCGGGAACTGCCAAGAATTTCTCCCTCTTTTTGGCGTTCACGGAAATATTGGGGGAGTGTTAAACCTGTCATCCGAATCGCATCCTCAGGGCAAGCTTCAACACAATACCCACAAAAAATGCAACGGAGCATATTGATCTCAAAGACTTCCGGATACTTTTCGCGCTGATAACCTTCCTTAGTTTTCCAGCCTTCTGGTGCAGGGGCTGCTTGGATAGTGATACAGTCGGCGGGACAAGCGGTTGCACACAAGAAACACGCAACACACTTAATTTCGTCCTTCCCGGCCGTCGTCAGTTTGTGAATGCCGCGATACCGATCGTTACGTTCATCTACACTCCGCGGATCTTCTGGATATTGGTAAGTTAACTTCTTCTTCGGGAGATGTTTTAACGTGGTAAACAACCCCTTAATTAAGGCTGGGATATAGAGTCTATCCCAAAAAGACATTTCTTTGCTAACTTTCATCAAAAACTTCCTTTCTATGTTGGGACGAGTCCCTATTACATCCTGCGTTACCGACACATCACTTCTCTAGGTGCATGGAAAAATAATTAGGGTACAAGCTTCGCTACGGTATAATTCGGTGGTTCCTCGGTAATATCAATATCGTGTGGATGGCTCTCACGGTAGCCGCTGCTTGACATCCGCACAAATTGGCTATCTCTACGTAGTGTCTCAATATCCGGAGTCCCGCAATAACCCATCGCAGAACGAACACCGCCGACTAACTGATAAACAAAATTGCTCAGTTTCCCTTTGTGTGGAACGCGTCCTTCAATGCCGCGAGGCACCACTTTCGAAATGTCCTCGGCATTCTCTGCTAGCGCGTGCGTCGCTCGTCTGCGTAATGCCCCTAATGAACCCATGCCGCGGTGCAGCTTGTACGTTCTACCTTGATAGATGACTGTGTCCCCGGGACTCTCATCTGTTCCAGCAAGTAGGCTGCCAATCATCACAGAGCTCGCTCCGGCTCCTATGGCTTTCGCGATGTCTCCAGAGTAACGGATGCCCCCATCAGCGATAATAGGTACCCCTGCTTTATCCGCCTCCTCCGCACAGTCATAAATTGCCGTAATCTGCGGAATACTGACCCCTGCCACCACACGGGTCGTACAAATAGAACCAGGACCAACACCCACCTTGATCGCATCTGCACCAGCGTCGATGAGGCTCCGCGTGCCTTCAGGTGTGACTACATTCCCGGATACGAGTTCGGTATTCGGGAAATGCGACTTAATGTACTCCGTCGAACGGATCACATTTTTGGAATGACCGTGCGCTGTATCTAAAATAAGGACATCTACGCCCGCCTCCACCAAGCGGTCAATATGTTCCAGAGGCGTTGAAGGCAGAACAGCAGCACCAGCTCGTAACCGGCCAGCACTGTCCTTACAAGCTTGCGGAAACATCTGAATTTTATCAATATCTTTGATAGTAATTAATCCGCAGAGGTGAAAGTTCTCATCTACAATCGGCAATTTTTCCTTCCGGGATTTATGAAGTATCTCTTTCGCTTTGTCAAGCGTAATACCGCGAGAGGCCGTAATCAATTTATCCCCTGGGGTCATTCGGGCGGTTACCGGGAGGGTTAGATTATTTTCATACTTGAGATCCCGGTTCGTAATCAATCCGACGAGGTATCCGTCTTCCCTAACGATCGGAATCCCGCCAACACGATAACGCGCTGTCACTTCCAGTGCGTCACGGATCGTCTTATCTGCTGTTAGTGTAATCGGTGCGGTAATCATTCCGCTTTCCGAACGTTTCACCCGATCAACTTCAGACACCTGCTCGTCAATAGTGCAGTTATAATGAATTATTCCGATGCCTCCCTCCCGTGCCATTGCAATAGCAAGGGTAGATTCGGTGACAGTATCCATAGGCGCGCTACATATAGGTATGTTCAACCGAAGATTACGTGTGAGTTGGGTACTCGTACTCACCTGATCCGGCAGCACCTCTGATTCAGATGGAATCAGCAAAACATCATCAAAAGTTAGCCCTTCTTTTGCAAATTTTGGGGGGAAGACATCGGAAATCTTGGTCTCCATTGGAATTGTCTCCTTCATTGCGAGTAGAAATGGATAAGATAGGCCTAGAAACGATGCTTAAGAGCAGCGTTATGGGACCCTTACATTGAACATTCACACTGAAAAAAGTATTACCCTCCAATTTTACATATTATAGCATTTTTCACTGCTTATGTCAAGAACTTTGTTACGGAAGCCGGAAGAAAGGGTGAGCTATTTTTGCAGATACGCCCCTAAATGAGACTTACGATATGTCATAAACGGTTTCGGGAGATGCAGCCGACATTTCTCTATAATTTATTAATATAATATACGAAATCCAAAATTATATCAACCTTTTTTTTTCTGAAAATCCCAGCCTGTGATATAATAGGTCCGTTAGAACTTTTCAATACAGGTTTGATGAGCCATTTTCACCAATAGGTACAGGATTCAAAGGAGCCACTAATGGATAATCTAAATGTTGGAATAGTCGGACTCGGTTGGGTAGCCGGCGCTCATATTAAGGCTTTCAAAAATGTGACAGGCGCGGATGTCACTGCCATTTCTTCACGCCGCGAACATGATGAAGCTGTGTTGGCAGAAACATACGGGACACCGCTTAAAGCTTATACAGATTTCGACAAAATGCTCGCCAATCCCGACGTGCATATCATTGATATTTGTACACCACACCCATTTCACGCTGAACAGGCCATCGCTGCTGCACAAGCCGGTAAACATCTCATCATAGAAAAACCGATCTGCCTTACCTATGACGACGCGAAAGCCATCCGTGATGCAGTCAAGAGCAATGGGGTTAACGTTTGTGTCTGTTTTGAGTGCCGATATAGTACACATTTCACGATGATCCGTTCCGTCATTGATAACGGCCTGCTCGGGGATCTTCACTACGCTGAAGTAGATTACTATCATGGCATCGGACCTTGGTACGGACAATACGAATGGAACATCAAAAAAGACTTTGGAGGCAGCTCCTTACTTACAGCAGGATGCCACGCCCTTGATGCTCTCCTCTTTTTCATGGATGGAAAGGTCGAAGAAGTCACCAGCTATCACACACAATCCACTAGCACAGTCTTTCAACCGTACGAATATAAGACGACAAGCGTGAGTCTTCTCAAGTTTGAAGGGGGCGGGAAAATCGGCAAAGTTACCGCCTGTGTCGACTGCTTGCAGCCCTACTACTTCCACATCCATCTTGTTGGAAGTGAAGGCAGCTTACTCGATAACCGAATCTATTCGGCAAAACTCAAAGGAATGGATAAAAGTAAGTGGAGTACGCTTGAAACTTCGCTCATCGACTCAGGTGACGTTAGCGATCATCCGTATGAACCGCAATTCCAAGCGTTTGTAGATAGCATTACCGAGAACAAAGCGATGCCTTTGACCGATTTTGATACTGCGTTTGAATCACATCGCGTCGTCTTCGCCGCAGACATGTCCTCGGAAGCCGGCGGACGTTCAGTCAAGATGAGCGAGCTCATATAAATCACCAACGCATTGCTGCCTCGCGATAGAGCTGAATCTGATCCATATTGCGAGGCACCGCAACTTGCACAGATTTCCGTTTTCCATTCACATCTCTGAGCACAATCGGTGCACGAAGCAGGTTGGTCATTGTGACAATACCGGAGCGGTAGAAAACCCACATCTGTTGTTCTGTGTAAGGGTTAAGAACATACTCATAAGTATATTCAGCTGGATGGCTACCCAAGTTAACAAAGAGATCATGCTGTGGATACGCGAGCTCAACAGTTGTATCGTGTCCTTGTAAAAACAACTTTTCAGGCGGGGGTTTGGGCGAATACCCGCTGAGTTTACAATTGCATATTCGAATCGGCGCGCTTGATTTGTTAATCAGATGCAAGGACACAATGATGGCAAGGCGATGGTCATCGTCGCGGTTTATAAACCACGTATCTTCAGGGATAACCTCTACTGTCAACCCCGGAATCTGTTTTTTTCTGTTATAGACGATCGCTAATGTTACAAAACTGATTAAACCGAGGAGCACCCATTGTCCGGTTGGAGTGGTTAAGAATTGAAGGAGTTGTTTTAAGGCTTGTTGTAGCACATGAACTCCTTGGTGAGCGTTTCTTCCGAGATCACACCGTGCCTGCGGATCACTGGTGGGGAGACAGAAATATCATGTACTGTAGAGGGAATCGGCCCCGGTGTTTTTCCGCCGTCAACAATCAAGTCAATTCGTGATGCAAGCTCTCTATTGATTTCTTGCATGCAGGTGGCAGGCGATTCACCTGAGAAATTCGCGCTTGTTACCGCTGCCGGACCACCAAACGTTCGGAGGATTCGCAGAAGCAATGGGTTATCAGCCATACGGACCCCGACAGTGTCGCCGCCCCCAGTCAATACCGGAAGCAGGTCTTTCGCCTCGACAACAATTGTTAAACCCCCAGGCCAGTAACGGTCTACAAGATGAAAAAAGAACCCTGGCAAGTTTTGGGCAACATGCCCGATGTCGGCGACCGAGCTAAGCAGGAGTGGAATCGGCCTGCCCAGCGGGCGGTCTTTCACAGTGTATAGTCTTTGCACAGCATCCGCGTTAAACGGATCTGCCGCTAAACCGTAAACTGTATCGGTGGGAACAGCGACGAGACCTCCTGATTTTAAGCAATTTGCGGCTTCAACGCACACATCAGATTCCAAAACCCCTCTCCTCCTCTAGACATCCACAATAGAACCGTTCGCAGCAGCATTCAGAGAAAGACCATCCCGCAATCCCTGATGATACTTCTGATAGGCAATACCGGCGATCATTGCACCATTATCTGTACACAGGCTCATTGGTGGATAGTAGACTTCAGCGCCGATCTCTGCAACTGCGGTTTTTAGTGAGGCGCGAAGTTGACTGTTTGCAGCGACACCGCCCGTTAATGTCACAGCGTCGGCACCTGTGGATTTTGCCGCACGAATCGACTTGTAAACCAGAACATCTACAACGGCAGCTTGAAAACTAGCCGCAACATCTTCAAGCGTTATCTTACCTGCATATATATCGTTCGTATCTTTTGATGCCGCTTCTAAAAGGGACCCGGCACGCCGTGCCTTTTCCACGAAGTAACGCACTGAGGTTTTGATCCCGCTAAAACTAAATTGATAGTTATCGCTGTTCCGCATCGGTCTCGGGAATTTGATCGCTGTTGGGTTGCCCTTTTGCGCCAATTCATCGATGACTTTACCCCCCGGAAAACCGAGCCCAAGGTACTTCGCAACCTTATCGTAGACTTCGCCAGCGGCATCGTCTTGTGTGCTTCCCAATACCTTATATTGCCATCCTTCCTGAACTTCTACAAGTAAGGTATGCCCTCCAGAAACCGTGAGACAGATATGCGGAAAGGGCAGAGCATCATGTACCATAAAATTGGCGTAGATATGTCCTTCAATGTGGTTAATACCGAGCAGAGGCAGGTTGTGGCAATACGCCAGACTTTTTGCGGCTGCCACGCCAATCAGTAACGCTCCGATTAAACCCGGGCGGTTGGTTACTGCTATTGCTTCCAGGTCTTTAAATGTGGTATCCGCCTCTGCCAATGCCCGATGAACAATGTAGTTAATGGATTCAATGTGTTTGCGCGATGCGAGCTCTGGTACAACCCCGCCGTATTCTTGGTGTACCTCAATTTGTGAGGCGACAACGTTAGAAAGCACTTCCCTGCCGTCAGCAACAACCGCAGCAGCTGTCTCATCACATGAGGTATCAATACCGAGTATTTTCATATCCTGCCCTGCGTCACATTAGAATGGAAATTAGACAAGTGCGATCCTCAAGCATCGCTATCAGCCCAAAGCCATATTTTGCAGGCATCTAGGGCGAGTTCCTTTGCTCTATTCTGGATGGCCGCTTCATTCCAATTTTCCGCTTTAGCGAGGCTTCGGTTCAATCTCAATGGACTATAGACAAAACCACCTTCAACCATGCGTTTTTTCTCCTGGAACGGACGATCACTTAGTTCTGGATTGTATCCGGTGAGCGTCAAGTTGCCCAGAGTATGCAGATAATCCCTGTGTATTCGTTCGAAGTCTTCGCCCAATTCTTGTTGCCATTCTTCTGATAGAAATTCGTTTTGCGGCATAACATGCTCTATCGTACAGTCCTTAACATTTACTCGTTCCTTATTTTTGTAGTGCTCCAGTTTGCGTAGCAGATATCTACATCTCTTCTTATCCTCGTAAAAGGCCTTAGTCCCCAACGCCTCTTTGAATTCAGAATCGTCTGGATATTTTTCCGAACCCTGCATGTTCCGGAAAGCTTCTTTCAGACTCTCGAGATAATTCTCTTTGTCAATTTGTCTCATCAAGGTGGCAAAAGTTTTGTTGACGTTCTTCGTTGGAATATCACATACAAACCGACGAAAGATATAACTTTCCACCCATCGAAGAATGCACATTACCTCTGGTTTTTCAATCCTGTTTTCTGCATAATCCTCATAGACACCAAGCAGAAAGGGATAAACAACTGCAACTTCAAGGTCTTTTATGTCTTCCAAACACTCCAGAAGTTGCGGGTCTGTTTCCGACGGTATTGCGATATCAACATATCGCTTCGCGTGAAAATAAATAGCTTTGACAGTTTCTTCTGCGTCTTCTGGACTTTTTACACGAGATGTATAATAACCCTTGAATGTGTCGTAGACTTTTCTAACAAGTGGGATTCTCTCCGTCTTTAATGTTAGATAATCCCTCATAAATCTGTCAAATAACTTCGGTTCCTTTTTAAAATATTCTTCCATAGGAAACCAGTAATCGTTGTACAACCTTGTTTGGAAGCTAATTTCTTGCCCCATTAACACATAGTTGCGGATAAGATCTGCTTGCGATAGTGGCAGTCCAGTGGAATTGAGACTCTCAAAAATTAATTGAGGGTTATCCTGATCACGGTTTAGCATAAGGTCTACGACTTTTAACTTCTGGATACCTCTATATACGATTTCGATATTGGCTTCTTTAAGGAGGCTTGCAAAAAATTGGTAATTTTCTGCCAAAAGAGAGGAATGGTCTTCCGGTAGCTCTCTATTATCCAAAAGACGCATCATAGTATCTCTATCACGCTGACTGAGAAACTGTTTATAGCGCAGCTCTCCTTTCCAATCGTGATTGAAAAGGTACATATTTGATAGAATTTCTGGTTTTATGCCAATAGCTATCCTTTTTTCTTCGATAGTTCTGCAGAGCGCCGCAAGCAAAAGAGAAATAGTTGTCAATCTCTGTTGCCCATCAATAACGAGCAGCTTCCGTACATCTCCAAGATTTTGCGGTTCTGGCTCCATGTAGACGATGGACCCAAAAAAATGGGGAGGAGCTTCAGAATGTGCACCAACGCGCAGCACATCCTCCCACAGTTGATGACAATGTCGCTTTTTCCAACTGTACATGCGCTGATAAATTGGAATAACAAACTGTTGTGAACCCTCTAACAATTTCAGAATAGGCGTTACCGTAGCTATCATTGATCCTCCTTCTCTTTATTAAATCATGAAGTTCTACCTCTATATACCAAACGCACGCAGAAAATAGAGAGTGCCTACAATTTTCGTTTGGCTGCAAACGGGCTGAAATCGGTTTTGTTGTGTGCTAACTGATCTTAGCGAATTGCTTCCCCGGCAACTGCTGCACAACATCCTTGAGCTCCAGCATCAAAAGCACGCTAGAAACCTGACTAATAGGTAATTGTGTTGTCCGAACGATAACATCAATATGCGATGACGGAGCTTGGATAGCATCGAAAACCAGCTTTTCATCTGCTGTTAAATCCGGTGGGACGCTCTGAACAGGCCGCTGGGTTTTGGCAGATGATTGTAGGTTACTGTGTTCAGTGCCAGCCTTCTCAACAGATAGCTTTTGAGAAGATCCAGCTTCTATATCTGCCCTGGATGATGTAGGTGCCAAAGACTGTATTTGGTTTAATACATGCTGGGGGAGCTCATTGAGGAGATCATCCACGGTGCCGATAAGTTTCGCACCATTATTAATTAATTTATGAGTCCCTGTAGAAAGCTCGGAGAAGATTTCTCCCGGCACAGCAAAGACTTCTCTGCCTTGTTCACTTGCAAGCCGAGCTGTAATAAGCGCACCGCTTTGGTTTGATGCCTCCACTACAACAGTTCCGAGCGTCAATCCACTGATAATACGGTTACGACGTGGAAAATTCCTAGGTTTCGGTTTAACTTTGATAGGAAATTCAGAAATCAGGGCACCAGAGGTCTCAATTTTTTCAGCGAGGCTGCGATTGGCTGCAGGATAGATAAGACTCAATCCGTTCCCCATTACCGCGATGGTTCTACCACCTGCTTCAAGAGCCCCACGATGCGCCGATGTATCAATACCTTGTGCGAACCCGCTGACAACCGTCAGTCCAAGTTGCGCGAGTTGATAGCTCAGGCGATAACTCACTTTTCTCCCGTAATCCCTCGCCTGCCGAGAACCGACAATGGAAATGCTCAGTGAGTCTCCCGGCATCAGTTCACCTTTGACGTACAGCACCAGTGGAGGCGTATCAATTTCTTTCAAGTACGACGGATATGTGTCATCATAAAGCGTTAAAACCCGACATCCATACTCCTTTATCAACTCTAGCTCACGTTCTATCGGATATAAAACGGGTTTCTGAATCAACAGATCACACATCGCCGGTGAAATGCCATCTATCTTTCTAAGTTCATCTGACGTTGCCTGCAGCGCCCGCTCTGCACTACCAAACACATCGCGCAAGACTTGAACCGTTTTTAATCCAACGCCTTTCATCAAGTTAAAATGAATTAAACTGATTGTCTCGTTAGAAAGCATTTTCCCGCCTTGCGCGATGTTACAGATGAAATTTTTGGGCTCCTTTTCCAAACATGTTTATTGCTCATAGAACCCTACTGAGCCGCTGTTGCTGTTTCGGCTGGATCCGGAGGCAGCGCGTAATAGATCTCAATTTCTTGAATCTTCTTGTATTCAGCTGCGCTCGGGGCCCCAGTTTCCCCGCGTGTCGAACGTTTCTGGCCAGTCACGCGGCGCGAATCCCAACGACGCGGCACTTTCAACCGAAATTTTGTTGTGACAATCGGGTCCCTCAAAGTAAACCTGTAAACTGTGCGAAGATTGTCTTTTACCTCTTTGATCGTAACCCATGTTCCCTCTTCATTCATATACTGAACTGAGAAGAATTCCATTTGACCCTCTTCGGCTTTAACGACAACTTGTTGTATAGTCTGTGGTTGTCGCCACTTGAGAACAGCTTCAGTATAGTCATCAGATTCCATCTGGGATGCCTGATCCTTTTCATCTTCAAGAATAGGCCCGGTCTCTCCGCGCGTGTGTATATTGTCGTCGTGATACCTTGTATCTTCACTTGTTGCATCAATTGCAATGTTCTCGCTCCAATTATAGTTTGGGTTTGACGCAAGAATACACCCTGATAATCCAATCAACCCGCAGAGAATTATCGCTAAGAGTCCAGATCGCATATGTCGCTCCTTGTCATTCGAGACGGTTTAAAAACCGTTCGGTTTAGTCCGAGGTTCTGGCATCTATATAACAGCCAGTTTGGTATTTACACCCATATTACTCCAATTCGAGTAAATCATCAAGCTCTTTTTTACGTTTATCGGTGGCTTCTTCCAACGCTATCTGCTCAGAAGTCTTATAGCCGTAAAGTTCAATCTCTCGAATTTTGCCGACTGCGCGCCGACTACTAACATTCCAGCCCCTGCCGCCAGAACGTGCGCGTTCTTGACGACTCAGCAGAGCATCATCTTTTGTTCCCAAAACGCGCAACCGAATTCGATCCGTCGGAAATGGAATTAGTAGAGAAATTTTAATAGGGCTGCTTTTGACGCTCTTTACGTCTTTAATCAACTGCCAATCTGCTTCAACCGCAATACTTCCTTTATCCGCGAAAATATCAAACTCTGTCAAATTATCGGAATGCACCACAATTCGACGGATAATCTTTCGTTCCGGCAAAGTAATCACAACTTGAGAGGCAGGATTTGCACCAATGAACCCTTGTGAACCTGTGGGGAAGCTGGTTTCACCGATCGTATTGAGCTTGCCATCAATCATCTGAGGGCTTGTGGATTGTGTTCCTTCCATGAGAGCATAATTTTCGCTCCATTCCTGCTCCGAGAACAACACGCTGCACCCGCTGAAAACAACAGCAAAGCAGGACAGCGAAAAAAGGGCTATAAACCGATAGATCATCTTTTGACTCCTTATGATACCACACTCCGGTAGGAACCCGCGTGCTACGGTATTTCATTTAATTAATGATACAATGATTACAAATTCAAATCAATAAGTCCTTCACAAAGCAACATGCTCTCTTAAGAAGGGCTATTAGTACGCAATGTCTCCGGTTAAGATACAACTTTCCAAGTAGCGCCCTGGCGGGTGTCTTGAATTTCAACGTTCAATTGTTTAAGCCGATCACGAATTTTATCCGATGTGTCCCAATCCTTGCGGTTTCGCGCATCCGTTCTTATTTCTAAAAGCAGGTTAATGAGATCGTCACGTTGTTTGACATCATGCTCGCGACTATCCTGAGCTTCAGTATTATAAATACCGAGCACTTGACAGGTTTCAGATAAAGCGTGGTATGCTTCGTTGAAAACGGTGGAGGGAGTCTTATTAGCACCGCTAAGGGATTTGTTCACCTCACTGACGAGGGTGAAAATAGCCCCGAGGGCTTGTGCGGTATTGAAATCTGTATCCATTGCAGTCGTAAATCGCGATTTCATTTTTTGAACCGCTGCTTGAAGCGGTAAAACCGTTTCACACTCTCTCTCAAAGGGGCCATCATATTTTTTCAGGGCATCCAGACAGTTGCTCAAACGCCTGAACGCGCCCTCGGATTTCATCAAACTCTCACGATTGTAATCAAGTGGATGGCGATAATGCGCCGAAATCAGGAAGTGACGAATTACTTCGGTTGGGTAGTGATCCAGTGCATCTCGTAGCAGGATAAAGTTCTGCTCAGATTTGCCCATACGTCTACCATCAATGTTTAAAAAAGCGATGTGTATCCAGTAACGGGCGAAGGGGCAGCCGGTCGCCATTTCGCTCTGAGCAATTTCGTTTTCATGGTGCGGGAATCGCAAATCTTCGCCGCCGGCATGAATATCCAAAGTTGTCCCAAGATGCTTCATCGCCATGGCTGAGCACTCTATGTGCCACCCAGGCCTGCCTTTACCCCATGGGCTCTGCCATGCAGGTTCCCCAGGTTTGGCAGCCTTCCACATATCAAAATCGCGGGGGTCCTCTTTCCGTTTATCAATTTCGACCCGAGCACCGGCAAGCAGGTTTTCTGATTTCCGATGCGAAAGTTTTCCATACTCAGCGAAACGATTCACTCGATAATAGACACTTCCATCAATAACATAAGCCGCCTCTTTTTCAAGCAGAGTCTGAATTAAATTTATCATGTCTGGAATGTGTTCAGTCGCTTTGGGATGAACATCCGCCGGATGAATACCTAGGCGCTGTGAATCCTCAAAGAACGCTTCGCTATTTTGGTCGGCAAGTTCTTTTGCACTGATACCAAGTTCCGCTGCACGTTTGATAATTTTGTCATCAATATCTGTCAAATTCTGAACCAGTTTAACGGTATATCCCTTATACACTAAATAGCGCCGAATAATATCTGTTACCAAAGCAGTGCGGGCATTGCCCATATGGATGTAATCGTAAACCGTGGGACCGCAACTGTAAAGCGATATTTGTTCAGGATTTAGAGGTACAAACTCTTCCAATTCCCGGCTCAGCGAGTTATAGATTTTCATACCCATTCTTCGTAATTTCGACTCCTCTTGCCATCGCAAAAAAATAAATATCTACAACTTGGAAAGACAAGCAATCGCCTGGGCGACAATCGCTTTGCCTTCACCAACGATCCCCAATTCTTCCGTCGTCGTTGCCTTAACGTTCACCCGTGCGACAGCAATCTCAAGGGTTTCAGCAAGGCGCTCCCGTATATCTAGAATGTAAGGTGCCAATTTTGGGCGTTGCGCGATGACTGTGCTATCTATATTCTCGATGCGGTATCCATAGGATCTTACTTTTCCTACAATCTCACTGAGAAAAATAAGGCTGTGCATGCCTTCATAACGAGCGTCCGTATCCGAGAAATGTGTGCCAATGTCACCGAGTGCGGCAGCTCCTAAAATCGCATCTATGATAGCGTGGGTTAGAACATCCGCATCTGAGTGTCCCAACAGACCTAAATGATATGAAATCTCAAGGCCACCCAAGATCAATTTTCGATTCAAGACCAGCTTATGAACATCGTAACCGATACCTACTCGCATATACCTTATATAAATATCCCAACTAAGACATCTACCGTTTTGATTTACGGCTCTACGCGGTAAGAGGAACGCTTAATACTCAGCGACAATTAACCAAATGCTTGATTTTCTAGAAGAACCTCCGCAACACGTAAATCTATTTGCGTGGTTATTTTTAAATTCTCATAACTACCGTGCACTAACTTCACTGGGAAACCGAGTTGTTCAACGAGGGCAGCGTCATCGGTGGCAGTGAGTTGACTTTCTTGCGCTATTTGATGGGCTTCCAGTAACACGGACTTGCGAAAGACTTGCGGCGTTTGCACCGCCCAGAGCTGCTCTCGCACGGGTGTTTCGAGAACAAAGGAATCCTTGTCTGCTACCTTGATTGTATCTTTCACAGGGATGGCTGCAACAGCGGCACCATATTCGTCTGCTGCCGTGAGGCAAGCCAAAATCATATCATTTGTTACAAACGGGCGGACTCCATCGTGGACAATCACAAACTCAACATCTCCGGGGAGTGCAAGTATACCTTTCCATACTGACTCTTGACGTGTTGCTCCGCCTGCTATCAACGGGTGCACCTTCGTAAAGGCGAACGGATCCAACACCGTGGTATGACACTTTCTAAAGTCTGTTTCATCAACAATCACAAAAATCGCATCCACAGCACTATTTCGCTCAAATTGTTGAATCGTATGTGCTAAAATTGGCTTTTCTGCCAACTTTAAGTATGGCTTTTTAACCGAAGGTGTCATTCGGTGGCCCTTACCAGCTGCGGGAATAAGGGTGCAAACCTGGTTCTTCATCAACGTCCATTTCATACTGTTTTATACGGGCAAAAATCATCTGCCCCGCGCTTGTTCGTAGTATCTGTGTGACCTCGACATTGAGCGTTTTACCGAGGCAGGATTTCCCGTTTTCAACAATTACCATAGTGCCATCATCAAGATAGCCCACGCCTTGATTTGGTTCCTTGCCCTCTTTAAGGAGAAAAACCTGAATCACCTCACCCGCAATAACTACCGGTCGGACGGCATTTGACAACTCATTAATGTTGAGAACCTTTACACTTTGTAATTCAGCGACTTTGTTCAGGTTTAAATCGTTAGTTATAATCGCCGCCCCTCGTTCTTGCGCAAGGTGGACTAGCTTAGCATCAACTTCCGCAAGATGCGGCACGTCTTCCTCTGTAATTTCAACAATAGTTGCCGGATTGTTTTGAAGGGCACGGAGGATATCCAAACCGCGCCGCCCTTTATTTCTCCGTAACGAATCTTTTGAATCTGCAATATGCTGCAGTTCGTTTAGAACAAATCTTGGAATAATCAGTGTTCCTTCAATGAATTTCGTTTGACAAATCTCAAGAATTCTACCATCAATAATAACACTTGTATCCAAAATTTTGAAGTTATTTCCGGACTGAGGTACACTGGACTTACCCGCGCGGTAAACTCCTTTTGATTTCAATGACTCGGTTAAATTCATCGTTGTAGAAATATTGTGACCCATCATCATGCCGACATAACTGAGACTAAGAACAATCGCTATAGTTAAATTACGCGGCAGATCGGAAAAAAGATCTAAGACACCAACCGAAATCAACAAACCGACAGACGCTCCTATTAGGCTTGCTACGATACTACGAGTGCCCGATTGGTGAAAACAAAGTTCCGCGATTACGAGGGAAAGCGCTACACCAAGCGCCGCGAGTGCCGCGGAATAATCGCTATTGTAAACAACGTAGCAAATCGTTGCACTAGCAAGTACAAAAGAGAGACGGACAGCCCAAATTTTCATTTTATGTGTTACGCGTGGTTTGATAAAAAAATAATCCGATCCTTACTTTGAGGGGACAAGACATTACTTTTCTATCTGATGGTCTTTATACTTATGTTATCCTATAAATTCATCAGACAAAGGAAACATAAAGATATAACTACAGTCTACTCTAAAAGAACGTGCTTTGCAACTCAAAATGCTATGCGCACCCTTGTAGCAGGCGCGGGTCTGAAGCGGACAGTCACCTCCGGGACGCTTGCTGCTTAAGAACATTGCGCCACGAAAGCATTAGGAAAGCTCTCATGGCTTCACAGACATCTGATAACAGTGATTTGGGGGTCATAGGAGAAAACAGAACATAGAAACATTATGCAGATAGTATGAACGGCTTTCATTCCCCATGGTGTACTTCCTAACCGCACGGCATGTAAGCGAGCGAATTTAAACACCACACACGTTTAATTTTAATAATGTCAAAGCAAAGCGCTTAGGCTATCATATACATCTTTTACACCGACCAGTTCAATATCGCCCTCAATTTCTAATCCTTTACGGTTGTATTCAGGGAAAATTGCCCGCCTGAAACCCAATTTTGCAGCCTCCCGAATCCGCCTCTCGACGTGCGTCACTGGTCTAATTTCGCCGCCCAGACCAACTTCGCCAATCATAACAGTTTGCCGATCTATAGGAATTTCCCGATAACTTGAAGCTATCGCCATCAACACACCCAGATCAATACCGGGTTCAACAACACGTAACCCACCTGTGATGTTAACAAAAACATCCGCTCCGCCGACATCAATCCCTACTCGTTTGTTGAGCACTGCGATAAGCAGGGCGATGCGGTGTCTGTCCACGCCTGTCGCTGTGTTGCGCGGATTTCCATAATTAGTGGGCACGACAAGTGCTTGGACCTCCATAAGTAAGGGGCGTGTCCCTTCTAAGCTCGAAACTACAATGGAGCCTGAAATTTCTTCGCCGCTGCTGCTTAAAAAGATCTCAGATGGATTCATCACATCTACAAGTCCCCTATTTTGCATTTCAAAAATCCCGATTTCGTTCGTCGAACCAAATCTATTTTTAATCGCTCGTAGGACCCGATAAATATGATGTTGCTCGCCTTCAAAATAGAGGACAGTGTCGACCATGTGCTCCAAAATGCGGGGCCCGGCGAGCGTCCCATCTTTTGTGACATGACCCACGAGAAACACCGGAACGTTCCTATTCTTGGCGCAAATCAGGAGGCGACCCGCGCACTCCCGAATTTGCGGGACACTTCCAGGGGCAGATTGGATACTCGACAAATAGACCGCTTGGATGGAATCGACAACCACTGCCTTCGGCCGCAGCGCCTCGATATGTTTCTCAATCTGCTCCAAATTATTTTCACATAGGACGTAGAGCGTATCGGAAACAACACCGAGCCGCGTTGCGCGAAGTTTTGTTTGGCTAACTGACTCCTCGCCGGAAACATAAAGGATATCGCCATAGCTCCGGCTCAGAGCATCACTCGCTTGGAGTAGTAAGGTAGACTTACCTATCCCCGGATCGCCACCGATAAGGACTACGGATCCGGGGACAATTCCACCGCCAAGCACTCTGTCAAATTCCAACATTCCGGTTAGGTGGCGTTCTACATCGATCGCCGTAACCTCCGAGATAGGCTCGGGCTCACGAGAGATTTGACCAATCCCACGGTGTTTTAGTGCGGGTGTGAGTTCCTCTACCTCTTCGGCGAAACTTTGCCAACTTTGACATGTTGGGCATCGCCCGAGCGATTTTGGTGTAGTATATCCACATTCTTGACAGACAAATCTACGCTTTTCTCGTGCCATCTCTAATATACCAATTCTATTGTCGTCCAGGTGATGCTCAGCCACTGAAGATTGTTGCTGTTAATACTACCAACCGCTGGCAAAAAATCGGAAACCTGTCGTCCAGCGTCGTTCGCCTGTTTCGCCTACTAAGTTCTCTGCACCAACAAGAAACTCTCCATATCGAAAAAAACGCAATCCCAATTCTGTATTCAATTCTGGTTGCCGCCCCGTTAAGCCCAGGCCTTCCACGCTAATACCTAAGCGTCTAGACAACAGCCATAAATCAATGCCTATGCCAACCTCGGAGTGCATGAAACCAGCGCGCGCCCGGAGAAAATTTGTTACATCGTACGCATATTGAAATTCAAACCGAATATTTTCGTTCCGAACACCTACACCGAACCTGTAGTGAGAATTCGAATCTGGAGATAGCAAAAACGCCAATTCATTATAAAGGCGCTCTTCAAGACTTAAATAGCGGAGTTCATAATCCCAGCCGATCTGTGGTAGCCCGAGACGTTTTAGCTGCTCCTCAGTCTGCTGCGAAAGCCTGGTCACAGTTGACATCGTCTCATCAACATGTTTCAAGGTACGTCGGGCATCTTCAAGCGGTTCTGGTGTGTTCAACAGCTGCGCAATTGTACCATCGCCGTCATTAATTGCCGCAAAGAGACGGTTGATATTTTCCTCTAATGTAGCAAACGACGCAGTTGCTGTCTGCAAATCCTTCAGAATCGGAGCGATACCGCTTTCACCCGTTTTGATAGCAGTCCTACTTTGTGAAACAAGCGCAGAAACCTCAGAAGCTAAAACATTAAAATCGGTGCTAAAATCCTCCATCACCTGTCGAAATTGAGCAGTACTTGCCGTGACATCCGTCAAAATGGTATTCAGCTTTGGCGTATTATGATTAATAAGACCGAGAAGCTCGCGCGTAATATCACTCACTTGGCTACTTACCATGATGGAATCGCCCTCCAGCTGAGAGATAAGGTTATTAAGCTTGATGAGTGTCTTTTGAAAACGTCTATCATTTTCGAGAGCGAGCTGCGTCAATGTTTTAACAGTCTCTCCAGAATCAGCGCTTAACTTTCCAATGGTTTTTCCAGTCAATGCAACAACCTCACGAATCTCTTTGATAGCGAGTTGAATTGCCTCTTGGTTAGCTTGTAGAACTTCATTGGCAGCAGCGGTAAGTTCGATAGCTTGGCTCATACCGGTACTCGTCTGTTCAAGGAGTTCAAGCGCATTAACAGGATCTCTTCCAATGATAGGAAGGTTGGCCGGTTTTAGGAGCGGGTTTCCTACCGGGCCATTCTCAAGAGAAATATAAATTTCACCTACAAATCCGTTCATGGAAATGCTTGCCCCGCAGTCCTTGCGTAACCATTTAAAAGCATTCCTAACTTTTGCCTGAATCCGGACGTTGTCAGCCTCCGGCCGGAGCTCAATGTTCGTTACTTTACCTATCGAGACTCCGGATAGATAAACCCCTGCACCAACATAGAGCCCATTAACAGAACGAAATTGGAAAGTCAACTCATCACCAGCAGTCGCCCAAGGCCAATTCTCAGCGTTTGTGAGCAAAATTGTGAGGAATATAACTGCAATTAAAACCATCACACCCACTTTTACTGACGCTGTCCAGAAATTCATGCTATCTCCCCAAATATCTTTTCAAAATCGGATTTTCCATGTTGAGAATTTGGTCCGGTGCCCCAAATAAAATAAACTGCTGCAAAATAGGGTTATCGTTGTTGATGATCTCACTAGGACTGCCATAGGCAATCTGCCTGCCCTCATAAATCATGGCCATTCGGGTAGCAACACTGAAGGCGCTATGCATGTCATGGGTCACAACAACAGAAGTGACTTTTAACTTTTCGTGGAGATCCTTGATGAGTTGATTAATTTCCGTGCATGTAACAGGATCAAGCCCAGTGGTCGGTTCATCGTATAGAATAACTTCCGGATTGAACGCTAGTGCACGCGCAAGTCCCACCCGTTTTCGCATGCCACCGCTTAATTCAGCAGGCCGCAATTCTTGGACTCCTTCTAAATCAACCAGACTGAGCTTTTCATCAACTATCTCCCTTATTTCCGGTTTGCTAAGTTTCTCGTGTTGATTGATCATGAAAGCGACATTCTCTGCAACAGTCATTGAATCAAACAAAGCAGCGGATTGGAAAAGCATCCCAATTTTTCGACGAATCAGATTCACCGCTTTGCGCCCAAGTCCCGAGATTTCTGTGCCATCAAACCAGACCTCCCCGGAATCCGCAGGCATCAGGCCTGTGATAATCTTGAGCAGTACACTTTTCCCAGACCCACTTCGGCCCATAACTACAACTGTTTCGCCCCGCGGAATCTCCAAGCTCAACCCATTTAACACGTTTTTACCACCAAAATTTTTAGTAACATTCCTAACTGAAATCATAGGTCGAGTCCTACTTCACAACACAGAACGAACGTAGAGAGTTAATGCCAGCAGGTATCACGTTCCTGCAGCGTTCACACATATTCGAGTAAACCCCGCTTTGAATCCACGCAAGTTATATCAAACCCACGATATTAAAAAGTACATGATTTAAAACAAAATCTAAAACAAGAATAGCTATAAGCGAAATAACCGCAGAACCGGTCGTAGCAATGCCAACACCTTCTGCTCCACCAGCTGAGGAGATACTAAAGCCCTTGTAACATCCGACTGCTGCAATTGCCATTCCGAAGGAAGTAGCCTTGATTAAACTAATAAGCACACTCCCCACAAATAAATTTCTTTGAACTTCCAAAAGGAAAAAGGCCCCGTTTACATCAAACAACGTTACAACAGCCGCAAAACCGCCTGCGATACCCGCAAACGTAGAAAAAATAGTAAGTGTTGGCAGCATGATAGAGCAAGCGAGAAAACGAGGCACAACCAAATATTTGACCGGATTCGTCCCCATTACCTCAAGCGCGTCTATTTGCTCTGTGACTTTCATCGTCGAAAGTTCAGCCGTAATCGAAGCACCAATCCGCCCAGCAAGCACAAAAGCCGTGATCATCGGACCTAGTTCCTTAACAACTGAAACACAAACAAATCTCGCCACTGAACCTTCTACAGCATACTCTTTAAGTTGAATATAGCCTTGAATCCCTAAGACCATCCCCGTGAAAAAACCGGATACAATGACCACTGCTAAAGAGTTAAAACCGATCAGCACTAACTGCTTAACCAACAAATCTACCTGAAAGGGGGGGCGAAAAATTTGGAAAAGTGTTTGAAAAAATAACGTAAAGGCCTGTCCAACCTCGGAAAGTATACCGTGAACCCGAAGTTTAATCGAGCGATAAAATCCCACAGAGGACTCCGATATAGTGAACTGCTGATCCATATCTTTTTAACTCAGGTTTTCAAATCGCATCTGCTTTTTGGTAAAATACAGCATCACTGTTCCAGTTGGCCCGTTGCGCTGTTTCTTAATCAAGAGATGTGCTTCAACCCGATCCCCAGCCTCTTCATCCTCATAGTAATCTTCACGATATAAAAACGTAACAAGGTCGGCATCTTGTTCAATCGCCCCAGATTCTCTTAAGTCGGAAAGCTGCGGTTGCTTGTCAGGGCGGCGTTCTACTTCACGACTTAACTGGGAGCAGGCGATGATTGGAACGTCGAGCTCCCAAGCCATGACCTTCAAGGCACGCGATATCTCGGAAATCTCCTGTTCACGAACACTGTACCTACCAGTACCCCTAAGGAGCTGCAAGTAGTCAACGATAATAAGAGCAAGATCGTTGTACTCCCCTTTGAGGCGACGCCCCTCGGCACGCATACTTTGAACAGTGAGACCGCGGTTGTCATTAATAAGAATAGAGGCCTTGGCGAGTCTACCGGCTGCATCGGTCAGCGGTCTCCAATAGTCTTCACTAAAATTACCCGTTCGAAGCCGTCCAAAATCAATGCGCGATTCTGCAGATAGCATCCGCATCACAACGTCCTGAGCTGGCATTTCAAGGCTAAAGATAGCAACGGGACGTTCTTGGTCAAGCGCTATGTTCTGCGCCATATTTAGTACTAACGTCGTTTTCCCCATACTCGGACGTGCTGCAATGATGATGAAGTTACCGGGCTGCAACCCCGATGTCATGTGGTCAAAATCCATAAAACCGGTCGGGACACCTAGAAATCGATCAGATTTCTGATAAAGTTTTTCTACAGCATCTATGCTGCTTGATATCAAGGACTGGATAGGATGAAACCCACGTTGTGTTTTGTCCTGCCCGATTTGAAAAATGGTTTCTTGTGCTTGATTCAGGATATCCGAAATATCGGCATTTTCATCTTGGGCGATGTCACGAATTCGCGCACCAGCTTGAATCAATTGGCGGCGGGTTGCCTTTTCATGAAGAATGTCGGCATAAAACTCCGTACTCTCTGTCTCCACAATAGGTGCTTGGAGCTCATAGAGATAGTCAGCGCCACCTGTCCGATTAATCTCATTTGTCCGCCTAAGTTCATCTGCAACGAGAAGCGGGTCGGCCTTGCTGACTCGTTCATACACAGAAAGAATTGCTTTGTAAATTAATTGATGGTCGACTGTGACGAATGCATCAGGGGTATGCCCGAGGAGAGCAATTACACGCGGGATAACCGACTTCTCAGTCATCAGCGCGCCGAGTACAGCCTGTTCAGCCTCCCTATCTGAAAGAGATTCAACCCCTGGTCCCTGCATTGCTATTCTTCACGTTCAACAACCACTCGGAGTTCAACATGAACATCAGGGTGTAATTTGATTGGTACCATAAAGACACCGAGCTCACGAATCGGTTCTGCCAATTCAAAAAAACGCCTCTCTAAATCAAACCCTATTGCTTGTAGTGCTTCCGAGATATCCATAGAGGTAACAGAACCGAAAAGCCGGTCATTTTCACCAGCGCGCCGACTCAGCGTGCATGTAACTCCAGCAATTTGCGCCGCAATTTCACGAGCCTGTTCCCTATTTTTCGATTCTTGATGATCGATAACCCGCTTTTGGTGTTCAAAATGTCGACGGTTCCGATCCGTTGCATGTATTGCTAACTGCATGGGCAAAAGATAGTTACGAGCATAGCCGTCAGCAACATTTAAGATATCGCCTGGTACACCAAGCCCCTCAACTGTTTCCTTTAAAATCACTTCCATAGTTGAAATCCTACTTCATCTCATATAGAAAACCCAGGCTAGATACCTGAAATCTACTTCTATTGTGTAAATGGGAGCAGCGCCATTATACGGGCCCGCTTCACCGCACGTGTCAACATCCGCTGTTGCTTCGCCGATAGTCCTGTGACTCGACGACTGACAATTTTTCCACGCTCGTTAATAAACTTTTGCAGCGTATCCACATCTTTGTAGTCAAAAGATGCTATTTTGTGAAACCGCTGCCTCCGACGGAATGCCATATAATTCTATTCCTTTTCTTTTAAATTTGCGCGTCAATCACCTTGACGCGCTATTCGATCACACACCGTACTGTTAGGGCAAGAAAACAGAAAAGAGTTCGAAAAGAACCTCTTTATACAACGGCTCTCCGCAAACACTGTTTTCACTTAAAACGGGATGTCGTCCTCTGTCCCGGAAGACGCTCCGCCTGCTTCCTGAGCAGGCGCTTCTGCGTAGGGTGCCGATTCTGCAGGGGCGGCCGTGGGTTGGGCATTGGAATAACCACCGCCCGTTTCGCCTTCATCGGAACGTCCACCAATAAATTGTATCCGGAAGGCGCGAACCGAGAGCCTGCTCCTTTTACTGCCATCCTCAGCTTCCCAAGAATCGAACTTAAGTGCCCCCTCGACGAAGACAGGCCGGCCTTTGGTTAGATACTCGCTGGCGATCTCGGCTTGCCTGCCCCACGCTTCTACCTCCACAAAACAGGTGTTTTCTCTCTGCTCCCCTGTCTGTCGGTCAGTATATTTCTCATTCATAGCGAGTCCAAAATTTGTAACAGCAGTCCCGCTCGGAATATATTTCATTTCGGGGTCGCGGGTAAGATTACCCATCAGGATAACCCTGTTGTAGCTTGCCATGGTATTTCCTCTTTTTTAAACGTTGGTTTGGACGTTTTCGTATCATTCGCCTACCAAAACGCAGTTTTTTATTTTTATGATGCCCGACTTAACTAGATGTTGCTGCCACTTCAGCTTTTTCATCTATGCCGGTTGCTATGTCTTCAGATGCCTCATTACTTTCCAAGGTCGTCTGTTTCGCCTCGGCAGCGAGCTCTGTTTTCAGTTTATTGATATCGCCTTCATAACAGACAATCATGTAACGCAGGATCGTCTCAATGACATGTAAAGATCTGTTGAGTTCAGCGACTAAATTCGGGGGGCTCTCAAAAATGTAAAGCACATAGTAACCTTCGCTACGTTTCCGAATCGGATAGGCCAGCCGCTTCTTTCCCCAAGGATCAACCTTTAAAAGAGATCCGCTACTTTCGATAATGTCCTTTACTTGATTCGTAAGAGCTTCTGCTTCGCTCTCATCACAGTCGGGGGTGATGATAAGCAAGAGTTCGTAAGGATTCAAATTGCTATGCCTCTCTTTGGACTAATGGCATCCCTGCAATTTTAACAAGAGCAGGGGCAGAGATTAAGGAAGTAAATTCCGCCTAGCGTGAACATGCTGAGAATGCAATCACACCTTAAACGGCATTCAATTCACCAATTGTTAGTTTATATAATTATACCACATTTTGATCCCTATATCAACCAAAAACCAATTTTTTACAAAATTACTTAAACAGAGCAACTATCATTCATAGCAGAATAGGTAAAGCGTACTCTGGAGATGTACTGGACAATGCCCCTGACGTGCTGATGAAGTCGGAGCACTGTTTCTAATCCTGCCCCAATCGAGAAAGGTAAGCTAACGTGAGTGTGAAAAAAGTTTAGTGTTTAGAGCTGCTTGGTAAATCGTGTCTCTGCCGGAGTTCAGCGAGGGACTATACTGAGGAAATACTGCCTCTACAGTTTTCAAAATTATACAAATGGGTTCTCTTTTCCGAAAAAAAGCAGTGAATTATCTATCAAACTCACGTTATAATATGCCTACAGATGTGCGTTTTGTATCAACTAAAAAACGCACAATTTCATTACCAACCTAACCCTTGATTTTCGATAAATGAGGTCCCAGAATGTCAGCAAAGAAACGCACCGCTAAGCCAAAAGAGGTCCGAGACTACCGACACGGCACCGCTACGCGAAAGAATAACCCGCCTGCAGGCATCGCCGCACAAGGGAAGATCCAAGAGCCCCCGAAACGGCAATACGCATACAACCCACACCTGCCACCGAGTCTCCGATCCGACCCAGACGCAGACGCAGACAAACTCCCCGAACTCCTCCACACCGCACAGCAGCGACCGCTCTCCGCAGATGAGGCGAAGACGCTCGCCGAGGCACTCCGACACCACGCCCCCTGGCTTGAATGGACAGGCAAACAGGAGAACGCAACCTTCAGCGTCGACCCCGTGGCACTCCACATCCACGAGCGTGTCAGCAGCAAAGCAATCCTGAAAACCGCAAAGCGCCAAAACGTCCAGCGCGAACTCTTCGCTGATCCGCAGCAGGATTACAGCAGAGCGGTTGACTTTTACCAACACGATGTAGATTGGGCGAATCGCCTGATCCTTGGGGATAGTCTCACGGTGATGAGTTCCCTTGCACAACGTGAAAATCTCGGGGGCAAGGTGCAGATGATCTACATAGACCCGCCGTATGGCATCAAGTTTGCCTCTAACTTCCAACCCAGCACTTTTCAGCGGGATGTGAAAGAGAGGTCCCAGGACTTGACGCGTGAGCGTGAGCAGATCAAGGCGTATCGGGATACGTGGCGTTTGGGTATCCACTCATATCTTGCGTATCTGCGAGATCGGTTGATTGTTGCGAAGGAGTTGTTGACCGATAGCGGCAGCGTCTTTGTGCAGATAGGAGATGAGAATGTGCATCGCGTGCGATGTGTCATGGACGAGGTGTTCGGGAGCGAGAATTTTGTCAACCAATTGATTTTCACTAAAACTAGATCTTTAGTTTCATCGGATTTTGTGACGACGATATGTGATTACATTCTTTGGTATGCCAGAGACAAAAAGTTAGCAAAACGGAAAATGAGAAAAGTCTTTTTGAAGCGACAGGATAATAGTCTCGCGTCTCATTTTGAGAATTCCAATGGGGAAATTCTGACTGTTCGGGAGCATAATTTGAAACAGCAAGATGATGAATCTGTTGAGGATTACAAGCCTTTTATGTCAGATAATTTAATTCGTCGACCCAACCCTGAAATCGCTTTTGATTGGCAAGGTATAAAAATCCAGGGACGCTTTAGAACTAACGAACAAGGCATAAAACGTGCCTTGCAAGCAAATAGAATTTTGTTTACAAGATCAGGTATCCGGTATAAATTTTTTCTTGATGACTTCCCTGTTTCACCACTCAACCATCTTTGGAGTGATGTGATTGGTGCACAAAATCCTGTCTATATTGTTCAAACGAATACAAAAGTCATTGAACGCTGCCTTCTCATGACGACAGATCCCGGCGATCTTGTCCTCGATCCAACTTGTGGAAGTGGCAGCACCGCGTATGTTGCCGAGCAGTGGGGCAGACGCTGGATAACCATTGATACCAGCCGCGTGGCTGTCGCCTTAGCCCGACAACGCTTATTGACAGGAGCCTTTGATTACTACAAACTCAAGGATGAGTCGAAAGGCATCGCGGGTGGCTTCATCAATAAACAAGCTCCGCATATCACCCTCAAAAGTATCGCCCAAAACACTGCCCTGGATCCGATTTTTGAGAAACATGAGCCGATATTGAAAGAGAAGTTGGATACTCTGAACGACAACTTATCACAGATTACCCCCCCCGCTTCGCATAAAACTCCTCGCAAAACTCACCGATAAGCAGAAAAAACACGGCAAAACTGCTATCACAGACGCAGATAAAAGACGCTGGCAGCTACCAGATACACACTGGAACGACTGGCAAGTACCCTTCGATACAGACCCCGACTGGCCAAAACCACTACAACACGCTCTCATAAACTACCGAAACGCATGGCAAGCAAAGATGCACGATGTCAACGCATGCATCGCCGCAGCATCTGAAACCGAAGAATTTGTCGATCAGCCACACATCGACAGAAAACGAGTGCGCGTCACCGGACCCTTCACCGTAGAGGCAGTGCAACCCGCAGAAGAGTCGCTCGACCTTGATTCACCCATCGCAGCACAACCCGAAGAAGTCAAAACCACTTTTGATGCCGAAACCGACACGCACCAAGCAGTCAATGCCGAGGCATACCTCGAACAGATGATACATCACCTCCGACACGACGGCGTCCGATTCCCTAATAACAACACCTTGAAATTCCACACCCTCGACCCCCTCGAAGCCGATATCCTCCACGCAGAAGGCACTTGGAAACACTGCGATACCGAATGCTCCGTCGCCGTCGCATTTGGACCGCAACACGGTCCTGTTACCGCAATGCAAGTCGAGGCGTGTCTGCCCATCGCCTCCCGCCGCGGCTACGATGAACTTGTCTTCGCAGGGTTCAGTTTTGACGGCGCGGCACAAGCAGTTATCCAAGAGGATCCGAACCCCAGGGTCCGTATCCACATGGCACACATCAACCCGGATGTCGCAATGGGCGGACTCCTCAAGCAGACACCCTCAACGCAGCTCTTTACCGTCTTCGGAATGCCCCGCACGACTCTTGAGGAAGCCGGCGAAGAGGAATATATTATCAAGATGGAAGGCGTGGACATCTACAACCCGGTAGACAACACGGTCAGCTCTGCGGGTGCGGATAAGGTGGCGGCGTGGTTTGTGGATAGCGACTACGATGGGCGCACGTTCTGCATCACGCAAGCCTTCTTCCCGGACAAGACAGCATGGAAGAAGATCGCCCGTGCCTTGAGAGGCGTTATTGATGAAGAGCAGTTTGAGCGTTTCAGCGGCACAACGTCGTTTCCGTTCCGTCTCGGACCGCATAAACAGGTGGCGGTCAAAGTCATCGACCCGCGCGGAAATGAGGTGATGCGCTTACATAATGTGGCAGACCCAAAGCGTTCTCTTTGGACAAAGTAAACACGGACGTATCTATCAAACTTACGTTAGTAATACATATTAGCACATAAAATTTTGAAGTCCCTGATTCTGCTGCCATTTTTTCATCAGATTTGTTTGCTTTCTTAACTGATTTATAGTATAATTAATAATAGGTCTGTAATAGCGCGGTTCATAGATGTTTAATTCATTGTGCATGAATCGCCCCGGTTTCTACTGCTTCATCCGTTTTGAATCTTAGGAGTATTTACTTGTAGGAGCGAGATCTCCTCCCTTGTATTGCTAACCTCTTTCTGCTAATCACTTATGTGGTTAATCACCATATCAAAATAGGAGAGTCTAATGCAATCTCAAAATATTATTGAGGAACAGTACCACGAAGCTGCGAACGCTCTCATCGAGAAAGTCGAGAAGGATCCCTATATTCTTGCAGTGATTGTCGCTGGTAGTTTTTCTTATGCGCAAGTATGGGAAAAATCGGACCTTGATGTCGAACTCATCGGCAGAGATGCAATGCGTCCTACCCAACCCTTCTTTTTGCTCGTCGAGAACGGTGTAAACATCCACGCTAATATAACGCCACGGAACGTTTTTAAACAGACGATAGAGAGTGCACAACAAGGGTCTTTCATGCACTCTTATTTCTCACACAGCACCCTTCTCTTTTCACGCGATGCCTCTATTGAGGAGTGGTATGATAAAAATGCCGACCGTAACAGCATCGGGGAACGCGATAAACAGCGCCAACTCCTCAATGTTGTCTCCAGTACTTTGCCGAGCCTTCTATATGCTGAAAAGCAATTTTACGTTAATCACGATTGTCTCACCGCCTTTTTGTCTATACTCGACGTGGTCCAAGGGCTAGCACGGATAGAAGTCCTTTTAAATAACAAAATCCCCGCCCGCGAGGTCATCCAACCCGCGCTCCAATATAACCCCGACTTCTTCAACCACGTCTATACCGATCTAATCAGCTGTGAAAAGAATGAATCTGTTATTCAGGGCGCGCTCCAGGCAATTAATGGGTATCTCGATGAACGGCAGTTTATCTTTCAACCCATTCTCGATTATCTAGATGAACAGAAGGTGCCTCGCACCGGCACCGAATTGAACGCTGACTTAGGACGCGGGCGACATAATGATGAGGAAGGATCCCACAAATTTAATGAAGAGTCACTCGACTTGTTATGCCAATGGTTGACGTGGAAAGGTATTATCAGACAAGTCGCAATGCCTCTAAAACTTACGGTGAAAAGCCAAGTCGCTGTGGAAGAACCCGCCTACTATTACGACGGCACCAAGCCACAACAGGCACAGACACCTTATAAGAATGACATCCACACACACATTCACGCCGCCCTCGCCAGTCTAACGGACACTCTCGAACAGGATCGGTACGTTCTAGCTGCTATTCTCACGAGCAACCTCGCCGAAGACAATGTCTGGAAAAAGACCGCTGTTCACATAACCTTGATTTTCCGAGATGGTACAAAATTTAAAGAGAAAAAGTTTCAACTCGTCGAACACAGTATCCCGTTCCGAGTTGAGCTCTACACGCGCAGCAATTATAGGAAATTGCTTGAGAGAACGCTGCAAGGCAGCTCACTCCATTCAATCCTTGCAGAGAGCCGTGTCCTCTTTTCGAAGGACGGCCTTTTCGCAGTAGATAGCGATGCGAATCTTCTTGTTGGTGATCCTTCCTGTTTGCAGGTCGGTGATAGAGATAAGCAATCCCAGCTTTTCAACGCTGCTGCTGGCGTGACAGCGATCCTCGCGAAAGCTGAGAAATGGTTACATCTCAAACACGACATCGACTACACATTTCTATATTTAAAGTACGCTATCAGAGAGCTGGCACGTATTGAAGTTCTCAAACACAACGAGACACCCAGACGCAAAGTTATCTATCAAGCTCTCACATACAACCCGTCCTTTTTCAACTCCGTTTTCATCGATCTTGTAGACAAACCTAAAGACGAAACCATGCTTCGCGAGGCGCTTGAACAAATCGACCAATATCTGGAAGCCAATTTACAGTTATTGTTCAAACCGTTGTTTGATTTTTTAGAAGGAGCAAATGAGAAGCAGACGATAACCGATCTCTACACACATTTCGGTAACCGTGCCCTTCCCCTCGAATTAGCGTGTGAGTGGCTTGCACAGAAAGAGATCATCGAGCAATTCTCTGCACCGGTCCGTTTGACTATGGATAGCCAAGTTTCCGTAGAAGAACCTTCATATTACTTCGATGCAAATAATCCGTTTTTGTTTAGTGTGTAATGGCGTTATAAATTATTGAAAATTATCACATGTAGACATTGGACGCAAGAAATCAAAGCTGAATGCTTGTGTTCCCGCAAGGTGAAAGTTAACCGAGTTGCGGATGAACCCCAATGCTTATCCTGCACATTCTCGAATCTTGTAAATCCTGGGCCCAACCAATACCAACAGCTGATAACCAACGGCCATCGGTAGGTTTACTCCAAATCTCGACATCTGACCGATGGCTGCCAACAACTCATAAATTAACGAGACTATCGGAGAGGAGACATGAGACAAACTGTTGCAGTTAAAGGCGCGCGCGAAAACAATCTACAAAATATTGAAGTCGAAATCCCGCGGAACCAGCTCGTCGTCGTCACGGGTATCAGCGGTTCCGGTAAATCATCGCTAGCATTCGATACCATCTATGCTGAAGGACAGCGCCGATTCCTTGAGTCGATATCCACGTACGCTAAACGTTTTATCACTCAGCTTAAGAAACCTGATGTCGACTTCATTGACGGGCTGTCCCCGGTTGTCTCTATAGAGCAAAAGACGATCACTATGAACCCGCGCTCCACCGTCGGCACAATGACCGATTTGCAGGACTACCTCCGTATGCTCTTCGCAACTATCGGTGCGGCATACTGTCCATATTGTGAAACCCAAATACCCATCCGATCGCACCGTCAAATCTTGGAGCGTCTGCTTGCAATGCCAGAAGGTTCCCAAGTTGAGATTCACGCCCCCGTCTTTAAAATCTACGGCGAGGATTATGACTATCTCTTCGACGACATCCGTACGAAAGGCTGTAGGCACGTTAGAATAGACGGCATCGAACACGACATTAGCGAAGAAATTGAACTCGACCCGGACCTCGAATACAACATACAGGTCATCGTCGACAAATTTTTTATTAAAAAGGATATTGATATACAAGTCCTTGCCTCTCTTGAACATGCAATGCTCATCGGTGAGGGTTTCATGCGTTTTGATGTCCAGTTTCCTCAGGAAACCAAATCGGATACTATAGACCCTTTAGAAGGTTTTGGATGTCTGAAACATGGAATGATCATGACTGAACTTGGACCGCATCACTTCACCTTTAACGAACCGACCGGGGCATGTGGAACCTGTTCTGGACTCGGTACTTATTTACAGGTACACCCAAACTTGCTTGTTCCTGACAGGAGCCGGAGTATCGCCGAAGGGGCATTTGTCCATCAAGCCTTTAACTACGATCCCGATCGCTGGGACGGCAGAACAATGTACAGCCTTGCTGCACACTACGGGTTTGACTTAGAGACGCCTTTCGCAGACCTACCTGAACGGATCGTTGATATTCTCTATTATGGGACGCGCGGTGAGGAATTCCCTATCCGACAGCCTGAAGGCGCACGACCGATCGAAAAACGCCACGTCGGTCGAAAAATCCGCTTTGATGGAATCGCCACACGGATCGACAGGCACTATAGAAACTACCGAAAGCGCGGAGAAGCACACTCCGGTATGGAAGAGTATCTCCGAAAGGTAATGGTAGAGCGCACCTGCCCTGATTGCGGCGGTACAAAGCTCAAAAAACAGCGACTTCTCGTTACCATTGAGAACCAGACGATCCATGATGTTGGCGAACTACACTTTGAAGAGTTGCGAGATTTCTTGCTAAGTATCACAGACATGCACGAAAAACAGCAAGAAGCGGGTGAACGGATTATCAAGGAACTCGTCTCTCGGATTAACTTGCTCCTTGGCATCGGACTCGACTACCTGAATCTCAACCGGCGGTCCGCCACACTCTCCGGCGGTGAATCCCAGCGCATCCGTCTCTCTACACAGATCGGCTCAGGATTGATGGGCATGCTCTATGTGCTTGATGAGCCCAGCATCGGTTTACACCCAAAAGACAATGTTAAAATGATAGAGACGCTGCGGAAATTGCGCGACATTGGCAACACCGTCATCGTCGTTGAACACGATGAAAGCACAATCCGTGCTGCAGATCACATCATTGAACTCGGACCAGGACCTGGTGTCCACGGTGGACATATCGTCGTCCAAGGCGACCTTGATACAATTCTTGACTGCCCCAAGTCTTGGACAGGTCTCTATATGAGTGGCAGACGTGAGATTTCGCTACCGAAACACCGGCGCCACTTGAACGGCAAATTCTTAAGCATCACCGGAGCAAAGGAAAACAATCTCAGAAATATTGATGTCGACATACCGCTCGGGATCTTTATCTGCATTACCGGGGCTTCCGGTTCAGGCAAAAGCACGCTCGTCAACGAGATTCTCTATAAGAAACTTTATTCCCTCTATCATGACAGTCGAACCCTCTATGGCGTACACGATGAATTGGACGGGCACGAGTACATAGATGGTGTAATTAACATAGATCAATCTCCGATAGGGCGTTCACCGCGTTCTAACCCGGCGACCTATATCGGATTTTACGATAATATCCGCAAGCTTTTTGCTAGCACTCCGCTTGCAGCTGCAAGGGGCTACACCGCTTCACGTTTTAGCTTCAATGTCAAAGGTGGACGGTGTGAAGAATGCCACGGTGAAGGCACTATTACCACGCAGCTCCATTTCATGCCGGATGTAGAGGTCGTCTGTCCAACCTGTAAAGGGGCGCGTTACAATGAAGATACGCTTAATGTAACCTACAACGGCAGAAATATCTCCGAAATCCTGAATATGTCAATTGAGGAAGGCGTTGAATTTTTCTCCGATCAGCGGCTCATCCATCACAAACTGAATGTTCTCAATCAGCTCGGTATAGGGTATCTCCAGATTGGACATCCCGCCACTATTCTTTCCGGCGGAGAGGCACAACGGATAAAGTTGGCAAGCGAGCTCGGTAAAATCAAACGAGGGAAACATAATCTCTATATCTTAGATGAACCCACCACTGGACTCCACATGGCGGACGTTCAGAAGCTCTTAGACAGTCTCAATCGCCTTGTTGATAATGGACACACCGTTCTTGTGATTGAGCACCATCTGGATGTCATTAAAACCGCCGATTATGTGATTGATCTCGGGCCAGAAGGTGGACATAAGGGCGGAGAAGTTTTAGCGCACGGCACCCCCGAAGAAATTGCCAAAGTCAAAGCCTCTTACACAGGGAAATTCCTGAAGGAGTACCTGATCTAATTGGGACCGACCGCCAAAAGACTGGTAGTAACGACCAATAATAGTGGCGGGCCCCAAGACATCTACTGCAATTAAATAGACTAGCTCTGATCCTGATCATTTAGGAGGCAGGATTTTTCAATGCAGCCTCCTAACACCAACAGAAACAGAAGATTCGGTAATCCCGAAAATCCTAATATTTTGTAAGTCCTTATTTAGACGACCAGACCTATCTACTGCTTGACCCACGACCATTAAAATATTCCACTTGCAAAATTAATTCTAAATTGTGTATACTTTATGGTATAGAATTAAGATACTGCAAGGACTGCTTGTAAGTCTATCAAGGCGCACTGGTGAGAAAACCTAGGTGTGGAAAACCTTCTAAGGAACCTACAACTTGAATAAATATGACCAGACAAGAGGTAAACTTTGACCGATAACTTGTTAGGATCTCTGAACGATGTCCAGCGCGAGGCAGTCCAACACACCGACGGACCGCTCCTCATCTTGTCTGGGGCAGGCAGCGGCAAAACGCGCGTCATCACACACCGGATCGCTTATCTAATCAAACATCACGATGTTTCACCCTTCCATATTCTCGCCGTGACTTTTACAAACAAGGCAGCAAATGAGATGAAGCAACGCTTGGATGGACTTATAGAAGGCAGTGTCAGCCAAAACCTCTGGGTATCCACTTTCCATGCGACATGTGCTCGCGTCCTTCGGCGAAATATTGAGAAATTGGACGCGCGGATAGAGACTGAAAACGCATCCGAAACCAGAAACCACGCGTACACCCGCTACTTTACTATTTTCGATACAGGTGAACAGGCCACCGCCGTCAAAGATGTACTCCGACAGCTCAACTATAGCGATAAAAACTTCAACCCACACGCTATCCTTAGCCACATCAGTCGCGCCAAAAATGAGTCTATCTCACCGGACACATTCCAAAAGGAGGCGGACGGCTATTTTGACAACGTGGTTGCAGAAGTCTATGCTCTTTACCAAGACACGCTAAGTCTCAACAATGCCCTTGATTTTGATGACCTACTGCTCTTTACTGTTCAGCTCTTGCGTGAAAACACCGAGGTGCGTCAATACTATCAGGACAAGTTCGAGTATATTCTCGTTGACGAATATCAGGATACCAACCGGTGTCAGTATGAACTTGTGCGTCTGCTGACTAGCACGAAACAGAACATCTGTGTTGTCGGGGATGACGACCAATCCATCTATGCTTTTCGCGGTGCCGACATCAGAAATATCCTCGATTTTGAGAAGGATTACCCGGGAACTCATGTCCTCCGCTTAGAACAAAACTATCGATCCACTCAAAATATCCTAGATGCAGCCTGGGGCGTTGTACACAACAACAGAGAGCGAAAGTCCAAAAAACTCTGGACAGAAAATGACATCGGTGAACTTGTTACCTGCTATGAGGCGGTCGACGAAAATGATGAGGCAGGTTACGTCGGAAATCAAATCTCGGATTGGCATAACGAGGGGGTTGATTACAAGGACTTTGCGATCTTCTACCGAACCAACGCCCAGTCTCGAATCTTTGAAGAAGCCCTTCGAGCTGCGAACATTCCGTATCAAATTGTCGGCGGGGTCGGCTTCTATGATCGCATGGAAGTTAAGGACCTCCTCGCCTATCTCCGTGTGATTTCTAATCCGAGCGACTCTATGAGCCTTCGACGTATCATAAACGTGCCGAGCCGCGGCATTGGAAGTACCACGCTTCAAAGACTGATCGATTTTGCCGTACGGAAAAATATAACGCTTTTTGATGCAGTTCAGAGTGTTAATGAAATTTCCACAATTAACCGTGGTATTCAAGCGAAGGTTCAACGTTTTGCCGAGATTTTTGATCACTTCGACGCAACTGTAATGCCCGTGGATGCCCTCGACTATGTTCTAAAGGCAACAGGCTATCTCAAAAGTTTGAAGCAGCAGAATACAATCGAGGCGCAAAATCGAGTTGAGAACATTGAAGAACTCATTAACGCTGTTATCGAGTATCAACAAAACTACGCCGATCCGACACTATCGGACTATTTGGAAAATGTCGCTCTTACCACGGATATAGATCAAATGGAAACAGACGCTACCGATCTGGTGACGTTGATGACTTTGCACAGTGCGAAGGGGCTAGAATTTCCGTTCGTTTTCATTGTCGGTATGGAAGAAGGTTATCTACCACATCGACGCTCTCTCGATAGCCAGGTGGAATTAGAGGAAGAACGGAGACTCTGCTACGTTGGGATCACACGCACAATGGAGCAGCTATATCTGTTACACGCCAAGTCGAGGCGGACGTTCCGAGAGATAGAATATCGCACCCCATCTCGTTTTATCTATGAAATTCCAGAGCATCTCATCAAGCATGTTGATCGGTACCGCTCTCTATTTCATGAAAAAAGCGACTTATATGACGTGGTCTCTGAAGAGGGTTTATCAGATTACTATGTCGACCAGATCGTTCTCCACCCGACCTTCGGCAGAGGTAAAATAACAAGGGTTAATGAAACTGGACACGACATTTATATTACCGTTCGATTTAGTCGGGCCGGCACAAAGCGGCTCTCGGTTTCGGTTGCACCCTTACAAACAGTATCCGATTCATAAGGAGACGGAATAAAAAATGGCAACAATTACCGCTGCAGGCGTTCGCCATGTCGCAAATCTTGCACGCCTTGAGTTTAATGACGAAGAAACAGGGCAGTTCACCGATCAGCTCGCCAGAATCTTTGACTATATCGGAAAGTTGAATGAATTGGACACAGATGATGTACCGCCAACATCGCACATCCATCCGCACCAGGTCGTTATTATGAGTTCAAAAACTCAAACGCCTCATGTCGCTAAACAGGATGTTGTCAAATCCTCCTATCCGCGCCAAGAAGTACTTGCAAACGCGCCTGAAGCTGAAGACGGATATTTCGGAGTTCCGAGAGTGGTTGATCGCAGTCACTAACGCTAAACTTCGTTAAAGGAGAATGACGAAATGTCGCTTTATGAACTGACCGCACATACGCTACATGAAAAACTCAAAGCCCGGGAGATTACTGCTGTCCAACTGGTCGAATCTGTCTATGAGCGTATTGACGCTGTCGAACCCCACGTCAAAGGTTATCTGACACTCACCAAAGAGATCGCCTTGGAACAGGCAGGGCATGCTGATGCGGGGTTTCAAAAAGGGAAAGATATGCCGCCTCTCGCGGGCATCCCCATCGCTGTTAAAGATGTAATATGTACTAAAGGTGTGCGCACTACTTGTGCTTCTAAGATCCTGGAAACCTTTGTCCCACCGTACGACGCGACCGTCATGACCAAACTCCACAAACAAGGAGTCGTTGTGCTCGGTAAAACGAATATGGACGAATTTGCTATGGGGTCATCTACCGAGAATTCGGCGTATCAGATTACGCGTAACCCGTGGAACTTGGACACCATCCCCGGCGGCTCAAGTGGTGGTTCTGCTGCTGTTGTATCTGCTGATACGGCTATTTGTGCCCTCGGTTCAGACACGGGCGGGTCAATTCGCCAACCCGCGGCGCTCTGTGGAGTCGTCGGCATGAAGCCGACATACGGACGAGTTTCCCGCTACGGTTTGGTGGCTTTTGCCTCCTCGCTCGACCAGATTGGACCCCTTACAAAAGACGTGACCGATTGTGCTCTTCTACTCAACGCTATCTGTGGAAGCGATATCATGGATGCAACCTCTGTTAATGTGCCTGTACCTGATTTCACACAGAGTCTTATCAACGATGTGAAAGGCATGAAAATTGGTATACCGAAAGAATATTTCACACCGATGTTGGATGCCGAAGTCGCACACTGCGTCCACACTGCTATTGCTGTACTTCAACAACTTGGCGCATCGGTTGAGGAAATCTCTTTGCCACACACTGAGTATGCCATTGCAACATACTACATTATCGCACCCGCGGAGGCCAGCGCGAATCTCGCTAGGTACGACGGAGTTCGCTACGGATACCGAAACGAGGACACAGAAGACCTGATTACAATGTATAAGAAGACGCGCAGCAGAGGGTTCGGTGAAGAGGTGAAACGCAGAATTATGCTCGGTACTTTCGCCCTGAGTACCGGTTACCAAGATGCCTATTATAAAAAAGCGCAAAAAGTACGGACGCTCATCAGATCTGATTTTGAGTCCGCATTTGAGAAGGTTGATGTTATCGCAACGCCGACTTCGCCTACACCTGCATTCAAAATAGGCGAGCGGACTGCAGATCCCTTGCAAATGTATCTTTGCGATGTGATGACAACACCCGCTAGCCATGCAGGGTTGCCCGGTATCTCTATTCCATGCGGTCTCGTACAAACGGGGTTGCCAATCGGTTTGCAACTTCTTGGGGCCGCTTTTGAAGAAGAGAAAGTTTTGCGCGTCGCCTATACTTTCGAACAGAATACCGAACACCACCTGCAACAACCACACATCGAGACGAATGGAGTTGTTTTATCATGAACGCTGTAATCGCTCCATTTGGTGGACTTCTCGGGGCAGTAATAGGCGGAGTGCTTTGGGCAAAGTATATTCAGTGGACAGGACACACCGCTGGTTTTATTGCTATCGGTATCGGCTTGCTCACTGGACTATCCATACTTCTTACAAGCACTCGAATCCTATCGAGCGATGCTAAAACGATGTGGTACCTCGTCTCTATTGCTGCCGCGCTTTTCGCAATACTCGGTATCTTTATCGGGAAATATCTAGATGTGCAGTGGAATGCAATTTCACAAATTGCCGAGCAGCTCCGCGAGGAGAACAATATATCTTTGGAACAAGCTATGCCTATTGCCACAACCCTATTTAAAGGGCAGTCGGTCTGGGAATTGATGCAGTCACGAATGAGTCGCATCGATCTACTTTACGCAACGGTTGCTGCCGTTATAGCTTTTCGTATTCCAAGTATTAGAATGCTGCGAAACTATTTTTATTAATCAGACTTTACGGACTAAAAACTAGTAGGTATGGTTTGTAACCGCACCGATCCCGTGGGAGCACGTGTCTATCTATACCATAGCAAGATAGAGACCTTGACTCAATTTTACGCAAGTCCTGCTAATTGCAGCTTACGCAAATCACACTTATTTCTAGGCGCTGTCTGTGCAATTTATGAAGCAACACACTTCTTAAGCATATTCACGGCCTAACAGAGGAAATAACCATGAAAAATTTGATAACACGTTTTGAAAATCGACGCGCTGCGTTAAAAAACTGCCTTTGCATTTTTTTATCTATATGCCTTATCTGTGCCTTTTTACCACTTGGTTGGAGTGTGGAAGAGAAAGATGACAAACTCATCGAAAATCTTGCACTCTTCTCACAGGTCCTAGCTTATGTCAAGCAGTATCATCTCGATACACCAGATACGAAAGAACTCATGGAAGGTGCTATCCAAGGCATGCTTAGAAAGTTAGACCCATACAACCAATTGATTCAAGACTATTCCAAGTTTCGGACCGATAACCGGGGCAATTATGGCGGACTAGGAATGAGTGTCGGTATTCGGGAAGATATGCTCACTGTGATTACCCCTTTTAAGGATCGTCCGGCAGCATTAGCTGGCGTACAGAACGGCGATATCATCAGCCATATTGAAGGCGAATCAACCGCAGTCATGTCATTGACCGAGGCAGTGGATCAGTTACGAGGCGAACCCGGAGCACCAATCTCTCTCACAATCATTCGTCAAAACGAAAACCGACCTATTGAGGTTACCGTTACGCGTGAAGTGATTCGGATTCCGAGTGTGGAAACCGATATTATCGGAGATAAGATCGGCTACATTAAAATCAATCAATTTCTTCAGACTACAGCTTATGACGTAGATAAAGCTTTCGTTGATTTTAAGAAACACAATATCCGTGGGGTTATCCTTGATCTCCGTCTAAACCCGGGCGGGGTGCTCTCTTCAGCTGTTGATATTGCTAGCGATTTTCTCAAACCCGGTCAACTCGTCGTTTATAGTAAAGGGATTGAGAGTCGCGAGGATTTTGTGGCAAAAGGTGAGGAAAGGGAGGACTTCCCTCTGATCGTCCTTGTCAATGGCGGTAGCGCGAGCGCCTCTGAGATCGTCGCGGGTGCTGTCAAAGACCACAGACGGGGCATCGTTATGGGGAATAAAACCTTCGGAAAAGCGTCTGTCCAACGTGTGTTTCCCCTTGAAGATTCAAAATCTGCTGTGAAAATAACTGTCGCGCGCTACTATACACCTAAAGGTGTGGATATCAACAAAATCGGTATCATCCCTGACGTTGAATCACCATGGTTTAGTCGTTCCGAACAGCAGATGCATCTCAAACTCCGAGGCCACGAAAAACTCAAAACTTTCATAGCTGAAAATGGGGAAGATGTTTTGGATCGACTTGCTGCCGCCTCTCATGCGTCTCGTGACGACAAACAGGCAACAAAACTGCTGCGGAGTTACCAACGCCTGGTAGATGCACTCATTGAAGAACAGATTGTGCTTAGTGATATCGGGATTAAATACGCGCTTGCACAGATTACTGAGATCTCGCGCGATGAACTCGAACACGACCCACAGATCGTTGCTGCTATGGAACAATTGAAGGTGCTTGAACTCTTCGCAAAATGAAACTAATCTAGCACGAACTGTTAATTTGTAGACTCTAAAGGACAAAATCTGATGCCTGACGCGAATCTTCTTAAAACTGGATCGCAGGTTGTGCCGGAAGTCCAAACGCCACTCCTAAACTACATTGACAACACATGGCAACAGTCTAATACGCACAAACTGCTTGACGTTACAAATCCTGCAACCGGAGAAGTACTCACCCAAGTGCCGCTTTCACTTGCAGAGGAGGTTGACCAAGCCGCTGCTGCCGCTGCTGCTGCACTCTACCAATGGCGACGGACACCATCTGTTCAACGGGTTCAATATCTGTTCAGGTTGAAAAACCTCTTAGAAGAGCAGGTAGACGACATCGCAAAAACCATTACGCTTGAGTGTGGTAAAACGTTGGATGAAGCAAAAGGTGAAATGCGCCGTGCTATCGAGAACGTTGAGGTCGCATGCGGTATTCCAACGCTCATGCAAGGCACGAATCTTGAGGACATCGCAACCGGCATCGATGAATTCATGCTCCGTCAACCCGTGGGGGTCTGTGCTGCTATTGCACCTTTCAACTTTCCAGGGATGATTACCTTCTGGTTTCTTCCGTATGCCATCGCTTGTGGCAACACCTACATCGTCAAACCTTCCGAGAAAGTACCAGTCACAATGCAAAAGGTGTTCCAGCTCTTGGAACAAACTGGACTCCCGAAAGGCGTTGTGAACCTAGTCAACGGAGGTGCGGACACTGTAAATGCTCTCTTAACGCATCCGGAGGTGCATGCGATTAGCTTTGTGGGCGCAACTGCAACTGCAAAAGCCATCTATGCAAAGGCTGCTGCGAACGGTAAACGCGTCCAGTGCCAAGGCGGTGCCAAAAATCCACTCATAATTCTACCAGATGCCGAACCGCAGTTTACTGTTAATGCCGCGACTGAGAGTGCCTTTGGGTGTGCCGGACAGCGCTGTCTTGCCGCATCACTTGCATTTACTGTGGGTGAGGCACACCACTGGTTCCAAGAAGCTATCGCCGACACTGCCATCGACCGCATCGTCGGAAACGGTTTGCAGGAAGGTGTCGAAATGGGGCCCGTCATCACCCCCGAAAGCAAAACCCGGATTGAGCGATTGATTCAAACAGGCTCTGATGAAGGCGCGAGAATTCTTGTTGACGGTAGGTATCCAAGCATCTCCGGCGGGGAAAAAGGAAATTTTATCCGTCCCACCGTTCTTAGTAATCTTGACCCACACAGCGAAATTGCTAGCACTGAAATCTTCGGCCCCGTTCTAGGACTCATCCATGTCGAGACTATCGACGACGCAATCGCACTTGTCAATGGTGGACGTTACGGAAACATGGCATGCCTCTTTACAAGTAGTGGTGCCTCTGCTCGCAAGTTTCGTTATGAAGCAGAGATCGGAAACATCGGTATTAATATCAGTGTAGCTGCCCCGATGGCGTTCTTCCCATTCAGCGGGTGGAAAGATAGTTTCTTCGGCGATCTGCATGGTCAGAGTTGGGATGCTGTGGACTTTTTCACCCAAAAGAAAGTTGTGGTTGAACGTTGGATGTAGCGCTATATAGATTCAAACTTTGTCTTTACCTTAGCACCAAAAGCTCAGCGACGATTCACCTCAGGACTTAGTTGTCCGGTAATAAAACCAAATTTTGGTATATTAATTTTAAATTTTCTTTTTTTCGACATACTTCACACTGTTGTATGGTAATTTGCTGGAGCACAACAGAACTTTACGTATAATATTCTCTTAACCCCACCTCAGTAGTACGCAGGAGAAAGACGTGTTTTTTACCGACGAGCAATTCACAATAATTAATGAAAATGTGCTGACAACACGCGATATTAAGGAAAATAGTATTGATCTCATTGTCACTTCCCCGCCTTATAACGTTGACATAAAATATAACTCGAATGATGATGCCCTTTCTTATGCCGACTATCTTATCTTTTCGGAAAAGTGGTTCACTTGTTGCTTTCATTGGCTCAAGCCCGATGGACGTTTCTGCCTTAATATCCCTTTGGATAAAAATAAAGGCGGTCAGCAACATGTCGGGGCGGATCTAACTAAACTCGCCACTACTGTCGGATTCCAATATCACTCTACTATTATCTGGAATGAAGGGAACATCTCCAGAAGGACCGCTTGGGGATCGTGGATGAAAGCATCTGCCCCCTATGTCATCGCCCCTGTTGAACTAGTCGTTGTCCTCTACAAGGAGCAGTGGAAAAAAACAAGCGGTAGCGGCCAGTCGGACATGACCAAAGAAGAGTTCATGGAATGGACAAATGGCCTCTGGACCTTTCCCGGTGAAAGTAAGAAACGGATAGGACACCCCGCCCCTTTTCCGTTAGAACTTCCACGTCGGTGTATTAAACTTTTTAGTTATGTTCATGATACGGTACTTGATCCGTTTATGGGGAGTGGTACTACTCTAGTTGCTGCCCACCTGAATAAGCGCCGGGGTATCGGAATCGAAGTTGATGAGGGGTACTGCAGACTCGCAAAAGAAAGGGTAAACCAAGCTGCAAATCAATTATCTCTATTTGAAAGAGAGGAGGAAACACATGGCGAGGACAATTCGTGAGCTTGTGTTAGAATTTTTTATAAATCATCAGAATGAAGAACTTCCACATGGTCCTGTAGTTGATTGGGTAAGCGAACAGTATCTTCAAGAGCATGATAGTCCTCCAAGGGATCCGTGGCGAACCATCAGACAACTTCATCAAGAAGGCAAGCTAGTCAAGGTTCGGCAGGGGATTTACAAGTACGACCCGAATTATCAACATGAAGCCGTATTATTTGAGTTTTCTCAGCGCGACAGACAAGCCATTTTTGAGCGTGATGGTTATCGTTGTGTGGTCTGCGGGCGTGGGACTGAAGATGGTATTACACTGGCCGCTGACCATATCAAACCGAAAGATAAAGGTGGCACAAATACGATTGAAAATGGCCAAACCCTCTGTTACAAACACAATTTGCTCAAGCGGAACTATTCGCAGACCGAGGCAGGCAAAAGGTATTTTATTAGAATGTACGAAACTGCAGTGAAAAATGGAGACGAAAAAATGATAGCATTTGCCCAAGCTGTCTTTGACGTTTACGATGCGCATGATGTTAACGGTCATATTAATCGTCCTGACACGGAAAATTGACTGAAAGGTAATCAACCGATTGTATTTGTGAATTCGACACAGTCACTGCAGACTATAGCGTGACTATAAATCTTAAACCTTATTATGCCGCGAATTACTCAAGGATAGCGTAGTAGTGCTGGTGCTCAGATAGCTCTGAAATCTAGCATTGTCAGTTCTTACAGATTCAATTAATTTTCATTCTTATGAGGAAAGGATAGATCCTGAATTATGTCCTCGAATAAAATTCTAGAATGGTTCGACCAGACACCTATTAGCAAAGAATGGTCGTTTGATGGTTGCAAACCATCAGACACAGGGAAATGGACGCACGGTTACCATCGTTATCCCGCTAAATTTATACCACAGCTTGTTGAACGTTTGATAGACGATTACTTAGCTAACGGTACCGGTAATGTGAACGATCCGTTTATGGGTTGTGGGACAACCATTGTTAGTGCAATATCGCGCGGACTGCACGCAAGTGGGACGGACATTAATAAAATTGCTCATTTGATGACCGAAGCAAAATCAACCCCAATTCTACCTGACTATCTTGAGGAAAAGGTTAATCGGTTCCTTTCGCAGATTTTGCGTCTCGATGATACAGATGGTTTCCTCCCTGGTAATCATATACAACCGCACATCCCAGAAAAACATTTGGAGAGAATTGATTATTGGTTTAGAGAAGATATTCGAGACAGATTGGGGAAAATCCTAACCTTAATTCGTGAAGAAACCGATTTGACTGTTCGATCCTTCCTGCTTGTTGCCTTTAGTCATGTGCTTAAAACGTGTTCAATTTGGAGCCAAGGAAGCACGAAGCCAATACGTGATTCAAAAAAGCGAATTACATCCCCTTGTGTAGCTCTCAAAAAACACCTCTTAAAAATGCTAAAAGGGAATGCTGAGTTCTATAATATTGTGCCATCCCGGGTGACAGATCATCTTGGTAATTATTTAAGAATTGAGGTAGGTTCTGCTAAGGCACAGCCGGTCCCGGACGACAGTGTTGATCTAATTGTCAGTTCGAGTCCATATGTAACCAGTTACGAATATGCTGACTTGCATCAACTCTCAACGCTCTGGTTAGATCTAGCTGATGATCTTAAAGCGTATAAGAAGGAGTTTATTGGAACATCTTATAAGCAGTACGAAAATAAGCCGCTATCGAGTCTAATTGCTGCTAATATTGTTGCTGAGATGCTACCGAAAAGCAGGAAAAAATCTAAAGAAATTGAAGCCTTCTTTTTAGACATGCAGGATGTTTTCAAAGAAAGTTTCAGGGTACTGAGACCCGGCGGTAGGTGTTGCTATGTTATCGGAAACACGAGGTTAAAGGGCGTTGATATATTGAATGCTGAGGTATTTGCAGAATCTTTGCAGGAATCGGGTTTTAGGCTTGATAAACTTATAAAAAGGGAGATTCCTCTGAAAATTCTCCCTCAAAAAAGAGATGAAAAAACGGGGCGATTTGCCAGCAAGGGCAAGGCTGATTCCGAAGCCTATCCAACAGAATATATTATTATCGGGTTGAAGGAGTAAATAGTTGTGAAATTTGAGGATTTAAAGGATATGTACGATAAAGTACGATTGGTAGAAGGGGAAGAGGCCTACAGGTTAGTTTCTTCTCTTCTAGCGGATGCAAAGGAACATCACAAGCAAGATTTTCTGAGAGGTAAACCTAACGGAGACCATGAACAGAGCTGGAGAGCTTTCAAGGGGAAGAATTTTGAAAAGCTAGTCCAATACATTATTACAAAATCAATTGAAGACCTCGGTATGAAGGTAATTAATGGTAATCGGTTAGAGAGAAGTAAAAATCTATCAACGGAACTGAGGCGAGTTAAGCAAAATTTGGAGATTGATTACGGAGAATTTGGGTTGCATCTACCCGATGTCGATATAGTCGTTCACGACCCGAAAAATCAGAAAATAATCGCGCTTATTTCTAGCAAGGTTACACTGCGTGAGCGAATTGCCCAGACAGGGTATTGGAAACTCAAATTGTTGGCGGATCGAACTACTGAGCATATTAAAGTCTACTTTATTACGCCTGACGAGGATGGCACTTTGACCAGTACATATGTTCCGAAAAAGGGTAGAGCTGTTGTAGAGACAGATCTTGATGGAACCTATGTCTTAACCGAAGCGGACCTAGAGGAAAGCAGCAAGGTCAAACTTTTTGATCATTTCATTGAGGATTTCAAACAGCTCATAAAAGATAAATAATAGCATTATGAAGATCGCAAATGCTCCATGCTCATGGGGTGTGCTTGAATTTGAATTGAACGGAGAAACCCCTGACTATCTACAAGTGTTAAATGAGATGAGTGCCATCGGTTACACCGGGACCGAGTTAGGCGATTGGGGCTTCATGCCGACAGACGGCGCAAAACTCCGGGCGGAACTCGCCGCGCGCCGGTTGAAAATGTTAGGCGGATTTGTAGCTGTAGCACTTGCTGACCCAGAAACGCATGCAGCAGGAGAGGCAAAAGCACTGCAGCACGCTCGATTGATGGCAGAGGCCGGCGGCGAAACGCCGCTCATCGTACTATCAGACGACAACGGTACAATAGAACTGCGTACCCGCTATGCAGGACGAATCCGTCGAGAACACGGGTTGACACCAAAACGGTGGGATACTTTTATACAAGGAGCACATCGTATTGCACAATCAGTCCGAGACGAGACAGGACTCCGCACCGTTTTCCATCCACATTGTGCAGGGTATATAGAGACCCCAGAAGAGATTGACACATTGATGCAGTGCACCGACTCGGACCTCATCGGATTGTGCTTTGATACAGGGCATTACCGATTCGGCGGAGGTCAACCAGTTGAGGCTTATGCACATCATGCAGATCGAATCTGGCACGTCCATCTCAAGGATTGCGACCCTGAAATCGCTGCCCGTTCTCGCATCGAAGAATGGGATTATTTTGAATCTGTCAGCAACGGCATTTTTTGTGAGTTAGGTAAAGGCGACATTGATTTTCCAGCGTTTATCACAGAATTACAAAAACGAAACTACGAGGGTTGGGTCGTCGTAGAGCAAGACGTTTTGCCTAGTATGGGCAGTCCTTATGAGAGCGCTAGGCGGAATCTGCAGTATCTAAATTCCGTAATCTAAAATGTTTCTATAGCCTATCGACCGTATACGCTTCCAGCAACGCTTCGTCCAAATCCACGCCGAACCCCGGCGTACCGCTCACGGTGAAGAAACCGTCACAAGGTGCTGGTCGTAGAAGACGATATAGCTCATTTTCAACGCCGTCGCGAGAGGGACCAAAAGTCTCTGCCATACACGGTATTGGAAGACATGCCGTAAGATGCAGACCCCATGGTGTTCCTGCTTGGTGGAGCCACGTCGGAATGTCTTGTACAGCAGCCTCATGAGCAATACGCAAACATTCGGTAAAACCGCCTGCCCAACTGATGTCCGGTTGAATCATATCTGCGGCCTCCCAACGCAGCAATTCGCGGAACCCGTATCGCGTAAACTCATGTTCGCCAGAAACAATCCAGGTCGGCTGAATATCGCGTACTAATTGTGCCATACCTGCATAGTCGTCAACAGGGACCGGTTCCTCTATCCATTTGAGCCGCACATCCGCTGCCGCCTCAGCAAAACGGAGGGTATAGTCTGCATCCCAACGAAGATAGACATCTGTCATTAACTCTGTATCCGGTCCAATAGCATCGCGGGCAGTGTGTATCATTTCCACATTTTCAGCGAACCCGTCTTCACCTTCAGCGAGACCGTTCCGTAAAGGCAGCTTACAAGCAAGAAAACCATTTTCTGCGTAGTAACCTACGTCCGCACCGGTGGCGTAAGCAGGAATCTTAAGGATAGGGGTATCTGTAATTAGGCCATAGACAGGGACATCCACAATCTTTCCACATAGGTCAACAAGCGCGAGCTCTATACCGCTTAAGGCATAAATCACCACACCGCGTCTCCCGTAAATGGAAGTGATGTGATAGAGATAATCCCAAATCTCTTCAACATCAAGCGGGTCGCGTCCATGAACAAATTGTTGGAGATGTCTTTCAATAATCAAAGCACTAGCAAGTCCACCCCCGCCAAGCCCGTACCCTTTTAATCCTTTGTCAGTGGTTACTTCAACAACTAACGCCCCAGCTTGTGCAGCGAAGGGACCTCGCCAATCGACGTGACCTATCTGGGAAGTCGACTTCTGCCATTGCCCTTTTGCGAATCCTAAGCTCGGCATCGCTTGAGGGTTCAGATTGACGTGCCATGTGCGAACTCCAGCAACAGCGTGTCGAGTTTTTGCACGCGTTTTCCACTCGGATGCCAGCCGGTATTCCTTCGGCTGCATAACATTTCTCCTTTACGAAAGACTATAGACACACAGAGGAACTCCAAAATTCTAGGATTTAGACGATATGAGTGCCACTTTACCCATACAACGTGAGATCAATAAAGTGTTGCTATAATTTAGGTTTTGACACCAACAAAATGTGTCAGTCAGGCTGAATATATTAAAGCATAGATTGACTTTACCTAAATGACAGCTCTGACAGTTACCATTTTAACCGCGGCCAAAGGTCATGAGGGGAGGGCAAAATAACCGATCCCTGTGAAAAAGCCGACGATCATCCATACTCCAACCATCACGTACTCTCCAAAAATCAGACCGAACGCTACAGGACGTATCTTCCGATACGCCGAAGCACCACCGAACTTAAGTGCCATGTACTTGATGAACCATCCGATCAGAATCGACGACCAGAGATGAAACGGCGGATATGTCGCTCCGAGCAGATAACCGATCGGGTGCAGCGACCACCAGACAAAGTTCTGGCGCATCCAGAGCATGAAACCTGTAAATCCTGCTCCTGCAATCATGCTGTATACCTCGTCCCACTTCGTCTCAATAGGGAATTGGATGAGACTGCTCATTCGTTGAAAATAGTTACGAGGCGCTGCGACAAAAGCCCAGTTCTGTAAAAATAGAGCCCCTTTGTCGTAGATCAACGTTAGCGATGCATAAACAGATACCAAAGCCGCGACGACAATTGAGATACCTAAGATTGGAACGAGCTTCCGCCGAGCTAGTCGCACCTCATCTGCTGCCTTAAAACTGTGGAGGAAGTTCGGCATCATACATTCACCCCAATCCCGTAAGAACGTGCGTTGGAAGCTTAATATAGCAAGACTCTTATGCCCTAAAGCATTGGAACCCAAGGTAATATCGATATACTCCGATGGAAAGAAGGGGGCCTGCACAAGCAACAGGCCTCCGTTGACAATCATCCACGTTAGTACAATAGACGTGATAAAAATAGAGAGGAGTGTGACTAAGGCAACCCATGTCGTTATACCAGCAAGAACTAAAAATATAATAAGTGTGATGAGGCCCAAAAAAAAACCAAGCAGCGCGACCCGATACGAGATCGGTTCATTTGAGTCGTCTATGCTTTGTTTGCTGGAAATCATGGAACTTGTCTTTGCGCGTTCCATACCGAATGTCTTTCTGAAGATTGTAGCGAGATGTTCACGCCCCACCCAGAAAACTGCAGGTACAAAGACGAGATATCCGCCCATCACTTGACGACTGCAGCTAATCCATGGACCGATGCTCAGACCGATCACATTCATGATAATATATTGGAATTTGAAAAAGAGATAGAAGAACCAGAGACTGAATGAGACCTCAAGCGTCAGTAAGGATGCGATCCCAATAACTGAAAAATAGATGACGAATCGCATCGCGGGCCACCATCCAAGTGTATGCCACGGTTTTTCTGTGAAAACGGTGTAGATATTATAAATCAGCGGAATCTCCGGCATTTTCGGAAAATGCGCGTGTAATCCGTTGATGAGATGCAACACAACTGGAAGCGCCATCCCGGCCCAAAGCAGCCTGCTTTTGAAAAAAGAGTTAAGAAGGTTGCCGCGCTCAGGTTCCGCAGCGAGTTGTACCGGAATCTGGATTAACGGAAATGAAAACCTTTCTCGTTCTACCCACTGCTTTCGCAGGATCACCGAAAGGCAGAGCGTCGTAAAATAGAAAACAAGAACGAAAAGCCCCCAGATAAGCAGTGGTTCCAGCCAGACCGTCCACGGAACTCCTTCTGCAGGACCGATACCTTCATAGAAGTCTGTTATAGCTTGAGGCTCCGTAACAACAAGCCATTCTGGAACATGTGGGTGGAGGGTTTCTGACCAGTCATTTTCGGGAGTCGCGAAGTAGTGCACCGCAACAAGCGATGGAAGCAGAAACTGCAGCAAACCCATTGACGGGATCCCAACCGCAACAATTAACATAATCCAGATAACGGTTAATTCAAGGGCAGAGAAAACGAAACGGCCGTTCCGCATCAACTTACGCAACGGCACATTGACGAGAAATATCAGAAGAAGGATTCCGAAGATTGAGCCTACTGGCAGGTGATTCCCTGCAATCTTGGAATTTTGTAGGTAGTAATTATTGTAGGGCGTAACTGCACACATCGCTGCAACTAACAGCAGCCCTACGAGGATAGCACGGAGTCGAATTTTTTGGCGGGTTGTGTCGTCAAAACTGTTAGCAACCGAGTGTGTACCTACCTTCCGTTCCGATGTTTGTTGCTCCAAAGTTTTGCTCCTACGTACGTCAGCCTTCTTCTCTTACTGAAGGGCGATAGAGACATAGCTCCGCATCAACCACGCGACCATCAGGTAATGTGTATTGGTTCGGTGTGCCTTTACCCCATGGTTCTTTAAAGTCCCGGCTTCGTACTACGTCTGATGCTTTCTGCTCTGCAGCGGATTCCCATGAGAAACCACCCATGAGCTGCTCATGCAGAGACATCTCTAAGTCCCGATATACTGACTGCCCGGCGAGGTTCTCGAATTCACCTGGATCTGCCTCTAAATCGAAGAGAATAGATTCATCCTCAGGAAAAGCAACATACTTATAACGAGGCGTTCTAAGCATGCGCATCGGTCCCGTGGTCTGATTTGACCAGTACTCAGTGATCGCGGTGTCGCGCCAACCCTCCGCATCGCCAGACATAAGACGCGTCAGGTCCGAACCATCTAAACCTTCAGGTGTAGGGACACCTGCTCTGGCACACAGTGTTGGAAAGAGATCGTTCAATTCGACAGGGGCCGTCACTCGTGTACCGTGTGATTGCTGTAAACTTCTATCCCACACAATTAACGGCACCCGTGCTGATGCCTCATAGTAGCTCGACTTCCACCACTGCCCATGTTCGCCTGCCATTTCACCATGGTCTGTTGTATAGACAATAATTGTATTATCTAATAAACCATCGCGCTCCAAAAGGGCAAGCAAGTCACCAACAATTTCATCTAAGAATTCACAACAAGCGTAATACGCTGCTCGTGCTTTACGGGTTTCTTCCGGCGGGATCTCCGCTGTTTTGAAGTTATCGCGTAAGCCTTGCGCATACCGGTGGGTCTGGTCTAAATGCCCCGGCGGAATGTGTGGCATATCTACATTGTCGGGCCAATACTTATCGAAAAGACGCTTAGGGGCTGTCAGCGGAAAATGCGGACGACTATAGCTCGCAAGCAAGAACCACGGTTGCTCCGTCGGTTGCGACCTTAAATATTCAAGAGTCTCCATATTAATAACGTTCTCTTGAAGGAGACTCGTTGGGATTTCTGTGACCCCTGCCAAGCGTGTCCGTTCCCGCACGCCTGATGGTGCTTTCAAGGGATCTGTCTGATGTCCAGCAGTGCCGCGCAAGTCTCCATAAGGACGGAACTGAAAACCGTTAAGTTGTTCTTTTCCCCCGAAGTGCATCTTACCCACAAGTGCAGTCGAGTAACCGTGTTGTGCGAAATGTGCAGGCAGCGTGAGATGTTCCGGGAAAAGAATAGAACCGTTATGCCACGCCGAACAGCGATGGGCATGTTTCCCGGTGAGCATACACATCCGAGACGGTGTACACAACGGAACCTGGCAATAGGCACTCTCAAAATAGGTGCCAGAGGCCGCCAGTCTGTTAAGATTTGGCGTTTGGACAATTGGATTGCCTTCACATCCTATGGCATGCGGACTATGTTCATCACTCATGAGAAACAGAACGTTCGGTCTTTGAGCCATTAATCAAAATTCTCCTCTTCACTCAACTAATCAGACATTCTCTCTACTTATTTAGTCTACACGATTTCTCACCGATATTCAAGCAGGTTTTTCAAGATGCCCCCTGCTAACGAACCGCTATCCACAGTCCTGATTCCCACGATCTGCCGCTAAATCTACCATATATGCCCGTCAATGAGAGGGTTCCGCTTTGCGTTTTCCGACACCGATCGCCAAAGCTGGTAACACCGTTTCCGAAAGGTCAGCCGCATAGTCAAAAATTGCCCAACCTGAAGCCCCCAAATAACGCGACAAGTAGACTTGTTCAATAACAGCATCTGCACTTAGTAGAGAATTAGATGCAGTCGCACCGATACCAGGATAAATCGCGACACTATGAGGCATCAAAGCGAGTTGAGCTGTTAACAACTCCGTGAAATAGCCCGTATCTTCGGTATAATTCATCGGACACACAAAGTCGACATAGCCCGCCTCCGCCCAAGCAATCCAATCCTGACCGATAGAAGTAACGCATGCCGGGTAACCACCGAAAACCGCTGCGGAAATTTTGATGTCAGGATCTGTTTCGCGCACACGTTTGCGCAATAAACGGACCAAACGCGTTATCTGTTGGCTCCGCCACTGAATATATCTATCGGCATATTTCCCAGTTTTTGGCAAAACTTCTGCGGGCCACTCTTCAACCCTCTCCCGGGTCGTATTCATGAATCTTTCGCGGCATCCTTCACAGTAGCACGCATGGCTCCCCGGATAACGGATATAATCCAAGTGAATGCCATCTATCTCGTAATTCGCTATAATCTCAAATACGATCTCCAATTCCAATTGAACATTTTTCGGATGCGACGGGCAAAGCCAATTGAGCGGTTTTCCGGTTGAGGATACTTGTGTCCGGCCGGCCTCCCGCATCCTCTCAATAAATTCTTGTGGGGCACCTTCCAGATTCCATGTAATCTTCCATACATGCACCTCTAACTCATGCTTTTGTGCTGCTGCAATGCATTGTGCAAGTTGATCCCCGTATTGTGAAAAAGTTTCGCTCTGTGGTAATAATTTACTCGGATAATGCGCTACACCTGCCCATGCCATATTTGGAAAAATCATGTTAATCCCTGCACCCGCTAATTCTCTAGCAGATCGGTCCCAATCTCCCGGATACGCACCTAGTCCGGAATGATTCCACACCGCTCTCCCTTCCGTTTCAATACTGATGTGCGATAGGAAATAAGCTCTTGAAAACGCCGCACGGCTTGCACGGGCCATAGTTATAGCGGCACTGTAAGTTCGTGTTTCGTATGAAATGTCCGCCTGTCTCATCAGATTTTTCCCGGTTTCTAAAGCCTCTATTGCCTCTACCACGCCCTTCTGTTGAACAAACTGTTCCAGTTTCTCAAGGTCGTTTGTATGTCCGACAGTCGTTATTGCCCTTATTGCTCGTTCAGCGAGCGGGCGCCGAAATTCCGGAACGAGATGTGCTAGGATTGCTCCAAGGAGCTGGGTTTTGGTGTGGATGTCGTCCGGCAGGAAAACGTGACTGAAGAAAACGCCCGCCTCGTTCATAAAAAGAGCAGGTAAACCGGTCGGTTTTCCAGTCGCATCGTGCCAGTAACCAATGATTTTTGTTCCAGCAGTCGTCGGTTCTGCCACGGTTATGTTCCAGGATGCTTGTTTGACAGATGGCGGCATGTCAGGTATTTCAGGGGCATTCAGTTGAATACTAGAAAAACGTCCAGGCGGGTCGTCTTTTAGCCAATCCGTTTGGCGCAGACCGAGAAGCGGCGCTACTGCGTTTGGGAGGTTGTAAGTTACGAAAAGCTTGCCCCCGTCTTTAACGAAGTCCTTCAAAAATGCCGCCGTTTGTGAGGTTATGCTCGGATTTAATGGAAGAATAATTAACCGACGCGATTTTAATTTTGCTTTAGAAAGCGATTCCTCTTCAAGCATGTCAGCGGGAAGCCCGATACTATTAAGCATCTGATTGAACCGCTTGCTGACAGAACGAACGTATTGAACATCACCTGGCGACGCTCCGGATGTACCTGTGGGCAAGACAATCGCGATTTCTGACTGCTGTGCTGACACAAAGCTGTATCCGTTAGTAACTGAGAGCAGCACACCTGCAAGGAAGATGATCCGGATGACTCCTTGCTTCTTATGCTTTGCAGAAAATCGTGGTCTCGAAACACTCTTTACTTTCTTTGATCGATTTTGATTTGCAAGCTCGGCCGAAAGCATCACTGATCCTCCCCAAGACTTTTAGCAACAATCTTTGGACTTTGAGATTTCGCAAACGGAGTCTCACTTGTCTTTTGCAGGAAACTATCAACACCTTCAGCTATAGCGGTGGCTATTTTATGTTGATACGCCGGAGTCGCAAGCTTCCGTGCCTCTGTCGGGTTCGACACAAATCCTGCTTCAACGAGAATAGAAGGTACGTTTGTCCCAATCAAGACCACAAAGCGAGCATACTTGACCCCGCGATCGACGGCGCCCGTTGCCTGGACCAGTCTGTGCTGTACCTCTGTTGCCAAACGTTTGCTGTCCTCGCTCTTGCTCTCTTGTATTAGACCCTTTAGCAAAGATTCGAGCTCTTGGATGCTGTAGCCGGAGTTTGCATTTTCCCGCGCTGCAATCTGTTCCGAGATTTCATCTGTACTGCTAACATTCAGATAGTAGGTCTCTATACCCTCTGTTTGCGGGCTTTTGCTACCATTCGCATGGATGCTCAGAAAAAGGTCCGCCTTGTGTCGCGTTGCAAATTTAGTACGATCTTTGAGTGAAATGAAACGGTTATTCTCTCGCGTCATCAGTACAGTGTACCCTCTCGACATTAATATCTGGCGGAGTTTTTCCGATATATTCAGAACAATGCTTTTTTCTTGTAGCGTACCACTCCCCACAGCACCTGGATCTTGACCACCGTGCCCCGGATCAATAACAATTGTCTTCGCGATCAATCCAAACTCTCGTGTCAGCGATCCAGGGTTTAATACTTCTTTACCTAGTGTCGATACCGGGCGTTTCGATGGTGTACCTGTTTTTCCACGTTTTTCACCGGCTAATAGTGGCTGTTTTTGTTGCAGAGCTTGCAGCTCCGCGGAAGCAGCTGCAACAATTTCGGGATCTGTCGAAAAACTAACGAGGTCTTTGTAAAACGCCTCCGCGCGCGTCCGATAGCCTTGTCTCGTGTATAGACGTGCCAATTCTAATTGCGCAGGTTCCAATAATTTAGAATCCGCATAACGGTTCTCCACAATTTGGTACTGTGTGATGGCTTGATAATCCTGATTGACATACGCATAGCAGCGACCTAGCCAATAATGAGCATGTGGTACATATGGCGAATTCGGATAGGTACGCACCAGTGTTTGGAAGGCTTCAATCGCTTCCTGTGGAGCTCTGGTGTCGCCGGTCGTAATGCTCCACATCCAACTTGAAGCAACCGCATATTGTGCATCATCCGCGAATGGACCTCGAGGATCTGTACTAATAACGTGCTGGAACTCTGAAACAAGCTCACGCCACTCCTCAGCAGTTGTATCTTCTTCACCACTTGCATATGCATAGTGGCGCAATGCCGCCTCTTTATAACCTGATAAACTCGTACACCCTGACAATACTGCCAGAAAAACTATCAATAAACAAGAACAATATATTTTCACGTTTTCCCTCTCCTCTCATGTTCATCATATTTTTTGCCCCTTATTTTATCTACCTTAAAATAAAACGGACTTTTCCATTTTCCGTTACTAAATTGTGCTATTACGTCCCGATTTATTTTCGGCTTTGGCACTGGTATCCCCCTTGTTCTCTTATAATCCATGCTAAATTTTTGTTTGTACTCGCAATTCTTAAGAGTGATACAATTCAGCAGAAGGCTCTGGCTTTTTTTGAAAAAAGTTGACAAAGAACTAAAATAGGGGTATAATTAATTTGATAGAACATCGAAATAGATGTAAAATTAATATTGTATTAAAACGCGGGCTTGATAATTATTGAGAGGTTCTTTGTTGGCTAGGGAGCTTTTGCATAGTCGAACGGCTTATACTGCAAGCGTTGCAGAGGCATAGGTAGCGAAAAATATTCGCGAGAGGAGTCTGTGATGAAAAAGGTATTTATAATCTGTGTGTTCTTTTTTGTGCTTGCCTCGCCTGTGTTCTGTGAGTTAACGGATGCCGATCTGGATAAGATCCGGTTGATCATCAACGCGGAGCTGAAGCCGATAAGAGCCGACATCTTGACCCTAAAGACTCAAGTCGCTGTCCTCAATGGACGCATCGACGGTGTAGAAGCGCGCATCGAAGGTATAGAAAAAATGATGACGTGGTTGATGGTAATAATAGGGGTCGTCATTGGGCTGCCACAGGTGATAATGATGTGGCGCATTAGAAAAGAACGCATCTTCGAAAATCGGATTGAGGCACTCGCAGCAGATATCGAGATCCTCAAGCAACAACGGATCGTCCAACCATAACGGGCAGAGGCAGTCGCTGAAATAAAGCGACATTAAAGAGTCTATCAATAATTTCGGTATTTGATATAGGGGTAGGAAACGATGGGGAACTTTCATATAGCCATGGACATGAGTCAATGCAAATCAGTTGTTCTTCTGCGGCGTGCGTGCTGTGTTAGTTCTGTGTGCTGCGTGCGTTTCGTTGATCTGTGTTGCAATGTTAACTGTGAGTTAACATTTACTTACCCCCCCATATCTACATAAGTTAAGTGTTTTAGTTTATATTTGTTCACCAAACTGCGTCGGCATTTGCTGCTGTCGTGGTTTTTTTGCGCCTGCTCGTGCTTTGCACGTTGCGGGCTATTTTTGTTGTGGCATTGGGTTGCGCCCGAATGTTTGTTATCCTTGTCAAAGTGTATAAGCGGATATCTGTCCGAACACCACGACAGGGAGTCTATACAGTAAGCTCTGTCGCTGCCCCCACCGAAAGGGTGTGTAGTGCATAGTAAACCCGGAACATAGTAGGAGAAAGTTTCAAAATGACTACTGATGGAAAGAAAATAAAGAAAACCGTTTTATCCATTGATGGAGGCGGTATTCGCGGTATCATCCCGGCGATGATTCTTGTTGAAATAGAAAGGCGAACCCTCGACAAGATTAAGGATTCGACAGAACAGGTCCCAGAAGGCCGCCGTGAAGAGTTCAAACGGAGTGTTAATGAGAGAGTTAAGACTAGGAAGGGTAGAGAGTTCATTCCGACTTCTGACCTTTTCGATCTGATTGCTGGGACTTCAACTGGAGGTATCCTTGCTTTGGGGCTTACCAAACCTATCGATCAAGGAGGGGGTCCTGATTACATGGCAAGGGACTTAGTTGATCTGTATCAAGAAACAGGCGGAAGCATCTTCCACAGATCATTCTGGCACAAAATTCATTCAGGGTTTGGAATGACCGAAGAGAAATATCCAGCAACGGGAATTGAGAGTGTTCTAGAGACATATTTTGGAGAAACTCGCCTCGGGGATGCACTGACTAATGTGCTGATTCCTAGCTATAGCTTGGAGAATGGACATCCTCGGTTCTTTAAAAGTCATCGTGCTCAAGATGAAAACTGCCGAATGCGGGAAGTTGCCCGTGCGACTTCCGCCGCTCCCACCTATTTTGAACCCTTTAGAGGTTTTGAACCCTTTAGAGGACTAGTGGATGGTGGAATATTTGCAAATAATCCTGCAATGTGTGCCTACGCTGAGATATTGAATGTGTGTCCAGAGTCGGAAGGCAATATTTTACTTGTCTCACTGGGAACTGGGCAGTTAACTCGCGATATCCCGCACGAAGAGGCGGCGGGTTGGGGGCGCATTAACTGGATACTCCCGCTTTTCAGAATTATTTTTGATGGTGTGAGTGATACGGTGAATTATCAACTCATTCAGCTTCTGCCTCAAGGTCCGTATTATCGGTTTCAACCCAGGTTAGATATAGGTAACGATGATCTGGATGATGCTAGCAAAACTAACTTATTGGCTCTGAGAAGGGTAGCTGAAAGACACGTCCAAGAGCATGAGGAAACATTGGAGGAGCTGTGTCGTCGCTTGAGTGAACGGTTCGTGGAGCGCTGGCTTGAGCTTGTAGCATAACCTGTTAGGTTGTGCAGTATCTCTTGTAGCATAACCTGTTAGGTTGTGCATCTGTCCAGAAACTGTGTAGCACAGACTGACAGTCTATGCTACAGATATAACAACAATCCCCTCTCGTCCACGCTTGTGTTGGAAGAGAGGAACCTTAACCCCTATAACAGAGGAGTATTTACCAATGAAAACGTATGTGACGATCCCGAAACTGATGATTGCCGTGCTCGCTATCGGCGCCTGCGGCTACGCCCTGCACGCCTGGAGCAAGGCACAATCGCCCGCTGAGAACCCCTCGGCTACACTGCAAGTAGAAGTAGACCTGCGGCTTATCATTGAACCCGATGCGATGCCGACTGAACCGGGCGAATCGGAGCCCGCCGTTGTGCGCGCCAGACAAGCCGCATTGGAAAGGAGTGCGCGTTTGCTGTCTGAGAAAAACATAGCGGCACCGCGGCAATCAGCATTGCTGCCGAACTACCCGAACCCGTTCAACCCAGAGACGTGGATTCCGTATGAGCTGTCCGAGGCTGCTGATGTCAGTGTATCCATCTATTCAACGGATGGCAGCCTGGTACGGACGTTGGGCTTAGGGCATCAGGTGCCCGGTGTTTACCGTAGCAAGTCTCGGTCGGTGTATTGGGACGGTCGCAACGATTCGGGCGAGCGTGTTTCGAGCGGTGTCTATTTCTATACGCTTGAGGCGGGTTCTTTCCGTGCGACGCGTAAAATGTTAATAGTGAAGTAATCAGCTGTAGCATAACCTATTAGGTTGTGCATTGTATCATATTAAAAAGAGGCACAGACTGTCAGTCTATGCTACAAGCACACAAAGGATTTACTTGTAGCCTACCCTGTTAGGTTGTGCCGTATATTAAACCTAAAGAATAAAGGAGAATTGAAATGAGAAGGACAATGTTTGTTCTGTCAACTGTTGCGGTGCTGATGTTTTCGGTTGCTCAGTTAGCAGCGGCGCAATGGAAGGCGAACCCTGTAACGAATCAGACCAATGAGAGTTTGTATGTGATCCATTCGACGTGGCGGCCTGCGAAGGCGGGCATTCCGAGCGGGTTTCGGACGCGCGGGTATTATCGTCTGTCGGCGGGTGAGACGCGTAAGTTTTATTCGTGGTCAGATAACAGCATCTACTTCCATATCTCGCGTTCGGGTGAGGCGATAAAACCGAAGAGTGGCACGTTGACGTTTGATTTTTGGATTCATCCGCTTCGTTCGTTTATGATAGTCTCGGATGAGCTGAGTGCGGCTGTGAAGTTGTCTGATTTGAGTTATGTGAATCGTCCTCGTGCTGGTTTTGTTCGCGAGGATGGTTTTATGAAGTATCCGGGTCGTTCTGTAGTGACTATCACGTCTAGTTGGGTATCTGCGGTGCCGGAGGCGCCGGACACTGGCACTGTTGTGGATCCGCCTGTTGCTGGCAATGGTGGTGGTTCTGATGGTACGCCTCCCCCTACTACTACCCCTACTACCACTACTGTGCCTATTGTCACTCCGCCGGATCCACCTCCGCCCGAGGGCATGGTATTGATCCCTGCGGGTGAGTTTCAGATGGGCAGCAACGATGCGGAATCTGGCACGGATGAGCAGCCCGTTCATACTGTCTACGTGGATGCGTTTTATATGGACACGCATGAAGTGACGAATTTGGACTTCAAGCGTTTTGTGTTGGCGAACCCGCGGCAGAAGAGCCGGATTCCGGACAACTTGCACAATGGAAACTACCTATATCATTGGGATGATTCGAACAACTATCCTGCGGGCAAGGCGAACCATCCTGTGAGCCATGTGAGTTGGTATGCTGCGGTGGGGTATGCGAAGTGGGCAGGCAAACGGCTGCCGACGGAGGCGGAGTGGGAGAAAGCCGCACGCGGTGGCAAGTCTGGGCTGAAGTATCCGTGGGGAAACACGATTAGCAGCACACAGGCGAACTACGGCCGTAATGTCGGTGGGACGACTGCAGTGGGTGCGTATGCTGCGAATGGGTATGGTCTGTATGATATGGCGGGGAATGTCTGGGAGTGGTGTCTGGATGCGTATAACAAGGACTACTATTTTAGTTCGCCTTCTCGCAATCCGTTGTCAGACGTGAACACGCTATCCAATGTAGACCTGATATTAGATAACTATACACAAATAAAGTCGTCCCGCGTCTTGCGTGGCGGCTCCTGGGACACTACAGCCCAGTTCGTGCGGGTCGCCAGCCGCTACTACGGTACGCCAACGCTCACGTACGACAACTACGGTTTTCGTTGTGCGAGGTCTGTATCGCCCTGAGTCTTTACTACTTAACATATTATACCCCACGCCTGCTATGCAGGCGTGGGCGGCCCAAAATCAGCACTTTACTTAACTGATAATTACTTATTTAATACATCAAAATGCCAGCTTCCACAGTTCAAGCTGTCCCTAAACTCTACGATGTGATTATGTGGCTGCTCGGACGCGTCGAAAGATTTCCGCGCTCCCAAAAGTTCACCCTCGGCGATAGAACCATCACTCTCGCCTTGGACACCCTCGACGTGCTCATCGAAGCCACCTATACGCGAAAACGGTTACATTTACTTCAGAGAGCCAACGTGCAGTTGGAGAAACTCCGGTATCTCATCCGTTTATCTCATGACTTCAAGCTCCTCTCTACAAAACAGTACGCATACATCTCTCAAGAGGTCAATGAAGTCGGCAAACTGATAGGAGGCTGGATACGCAGCCAATCTACTGCATCATGAAAACGCACAACCGACTCTTTGAAAAAATCTGCTCTTATCTGAACCTCTACGAGGCGGCTCAGAAGGCGCAACGTGGCAAACGTTTTCGGGCGGACATCGCCCGCTTCAACTTCCACTTGGAAAAAGAGCTGTATCAGCTCCAAGAGGAGCTGCAAACACAGACGTATCGCCCCGGTGAATATCGGGAGTTCTCTATCTACGAGCCGAAACCTCGCAAGATCAGTGCTGCCCCGTATCGTGATAGGGTGGTGCATCACGCCTTGTGTAATGTGATCGAGCCGCTCTTCGACCGGACGTTCATCTTCGATACCTATGCCTGCCGAAAGGGCAAGGGAACGCATAAGGCGGTGGACCGGTTCACTGCGTTCAGTCGTAAGAATACGTATGTGCTGAAGTGCGACATCAAGAAGTATTTTCCTTCTATCGACCACAGCATCCTCAAGTCGCGCTTCCGCCGAAAGATCCGGGACCCAAAAGTGTTAGCGTTGATGGATCTGATTGTCGACCGGAGCAACCCGCAAGAGCCGGTGCGTGAATACTTTGAAGGCGATGATCTGCTGACCTCGCTCCATAGAAACCGCGGCATCCCGATCGGTAACTTGACGAGCCAGTTTTTCGCGAATATCCATCTCAACGGGTTCGACCATTTTGTCAAAGAAGACTTGAAGTGTCGCTACTATATCCGTTATGTAGACGATTTTGTGGTGCTTGATAGAGACAAGGCGCGGCTCCATTGGGTAAAAGCGGAGATGGCCGCCTACCTGTCTCAGCTGCGGTTGAAGCTCCATAAGCACAAGTGCCAAGTGTTTCCGGTGAAAGCGGGGACAGATTTTTTGGGGTATCAGGTTTTCCCGACGCATCGTCGGCTCCGCCCGTCTTCGGTGAGACGTGCACGGCGGCGGTTGTGCGGCTTGAGAGATGCCTATAGTGCTGGGGAGATATCGTGGGCGGATGTCAACCACTCGGTGCAGAGCTGGCTCGGGCACGTTCAGCATGCGGACACGTATGGGCTGCGCCGCTCTCTTTTCTCTGACACTATTTTTCGGAAGTCCTGACCTATCTATTTTCAAAGCCGTGTCGCTTCCCGCCTGTTAGGCGTGAGGCACTCGAGGTTTCAAGCCGAACGTCCCGCGTGTTGCGTGGCGGCTCCTGGAACAATACAGCACAGAACGTGCGGGTCGCCTCCCGCAACTTCAATGCGCCTACGAGCTCGTACGACTTCTACGGTTTTCGTTGTGCGAGGTCTGTATCCCCTTCGGATGCTGGCGATGGTGCTACCCCTACCCCTACTACCCCGCAGCAGGAGCCTCCTCCTCCGCCCGAGGGCATGGTGTTGATCCCTGCGGGCGAGTTTCAGATGGGCAGCAACGACGCGGAATCTGGTACAGATGAGCAGCCCGTTCATACCGTCTACGTAGATGCGTTTTATATGGACACGCATGAAGTGACGAATGCGGACTTCCAGCGTTTTGTGTTAGCGAACCCACAGTGGCAGAAGAGCAGTATTCCGGACAACTTACACGATGGAAGCTACCTAGCTCTTTGGGATAGTTCTAGCAACTACCCTGCGGGCAAGGCGAACCATCCCGTGGTGTGTGTGAGTTGGTATGCTGCTGTGGCGTATGCGAAGTGGGCAGGCAAACGGCTGCCGACGGAAGCGGAATGGGAGAAAGCTGCGCGCGGTGGCAAGTCGGGGCTAGAGTATCCCTGGGGAAACACGATTGACAGCACACAGGCGAACTACGGCGAAAATGTCGGTGGGACGACGGCAGTGGGTACATATCTTGTGAATGGATACGGTCTGTATGATATGGTGGGGAATGTCTCGGAGTGGTGTCTGGATGAGTATAAAGTTAAGTCATCCCGCGTCGTGCGCGGCGGCTCCTGGAGCAATATAGCGCAGCGGGTCACCGACCGCGGCGGCGGTACGTCTTCGTACGCGTTCCTCAACGTCGGTTTTCGTTGTGCGAGGTCTGTATCCGCTATAGGGTTAGCTCCTACGGGCATGGTATTAATTCCTGCGGGGGAGTTTGAGATGGGCAGCAATGACGCGGATGAGCAGCCCATTCATACCGTCTATGTAGATGCCTTTTACATGGACAGACATGAAGTGACGAATTTGGACTTCAAGCGGTTTGTGTTGGCAAACCCGCAGTGGCAGAAGAGCCGGATTCCGGACAACTTACACAATGGAGACTACCTATATGATTGGGATGATGATAACAACTATCCTGCGGGCAAGGCGAACCATCCCGTGGTGAATGTGAGTTGGTATGCTGCTGTGGCGTATGCGAAGTGGGTGGGCAAACGCCTTCCCACAGAGGCAGAATGGGAGTATGCCGCGCGTGGTGGCAAGTCGGGGCTAAAGTATCCCTGGGGAAACACAATTGGCAGCACACAGGCGAACTACGGCCGTAATGTCGGTGGGACGACGGCAGTGGGTTTGTATCCAGCGAGTGGGTATGGGCTCTATGATATGGCCGGGAATGTCTGGGAGTGGTGTCTGGATGCGTATGACGGGAACTTCTATTTTACGTCCCCTGCTCGTAATCCGCTATCAGATGTGAATACATTGTCTAATGTAGACCTGATATTAGATAATTATACACAAGTAAAGTCCGACCGCGTCGTGCGTGGCGGCTCCTGGATCAATACAGCACAGCTCATGCGGGTCGCCTACCGCAGCTCCAATTCGCCGACGTACACGGACTTCCTCAACCGCGGTTTTCGTTGTGCGAGGTCTGTATCCCCTTGAGTCTTTACTCATTCACGACTTAGGTTTCCAAGCTGCTACGCATGCAGCACATTCAATTTTGTTATTTGTTTTCAGGTGAGGCCTCCGGGCCTCGCCTTTTAGAAAATTTATGTTGTTTCAATCCGAAAAATTCTGTATAATTGTTTTAGAAAAGGAAAATATGTACTATCTTAATTCTAACCAGGGGATTGTACCACCATACATTATTGAACGCTTAGCTCAATCTGAAAACCCAGAGGTCCGTGCTGAAGCAATCGCCCAATTATCCGCTGACGCAGCGCTTCGAGCCTTAAGGCATTCGGACCCTATGCCAGATTTAACTGCAATGGCAGCACCAAACCGCCAAAGATTCCGCTGTGTGTACGACGCTCAATACACTGATCAATTGCCGGGAACGCTTGTTCGCGCGGAGGGCCAGGATGATGTCGAGGATGAAGCCGTAAACGAGGCTTATCACTTTTCAGGAGATGTCTACGATTTTTACGAACAAGTGTTTGGAAGAAATTCCTTGGATGACAACGGAATGGTCCTGATTTCGTCTGTACACATCACTACGCGGAACAATGCTTTTTGGAATGGAAGGCAGGCGGCTTACGGAGATGGCAATGGCTCGATATTCCAACGATTTACTCGCTCATTGGATGTTATTGGGCATGAATTTACTCACGGCGTGCAGCAGTTCACAAGCAATCTCCGTTATTATGGACAGTCCGGCGCGCTCAACGAGCATTTTGCGGATGTGTTCGGTATTTTAATACGCCAGTGGACAAACAGAGAAACTGTCGGTAATGCAAACTGGCTCATTGGCAGCGAGATTCTGGTTCCCGCTGAGGCCCCTATAACCCGGCGTGGAATCCGAGATATGGAAAACCCCGGCACCGCTTATGATGATCCGGACATGGGAAGGGACCCGCAACCGGCTCATATGGACCAGATTTACGAGGGAACTAGGGATTATAGCGGGGTCCACATCAACTCCGGCATTCCGAATCGGGCTTTTGTGTTAACTGCACAAGCCCTCGGCGACAATGCGTGGGATGTTGCAGGGCGTATCCGGTACAAAACTATGTTAGCGTTACCCCGAGACAGCCAATTTGCCGACTGCGCTAGGCAGACTGTTCAAGTGGCAGCAGCCTATGGGCAAGAAGCAGAGACAGCAAGCAGCCGCGGAGAGCTGGGCAACCGTCGGTGTTGATCTATGACGGATAAACAGAGGAGGCACTACAATGAAAGTCGATTTTACGCAATCAGGCGGTTTTCTGGGGGGATGCCGCGGGTGTGAACTTGACACCGCAAAGCTGCCTGCAGACACCGGGGAAAAACTGGTAGACCTAGCAAAAGCGAGCGGAATCTCGGCATCAGGGACCTTTTTCTCGGCATCGGGCCGCGATCTTCAGCAGTATGATATTACAATCCACGATGGATACTCCGAGATATCTGTCACCTTTGACGATGAGACGCTTCCACCGGCTGTGCAACCGCTTATCGATTATCTACAAAAACACGCTCGTCCCAAAACCTTAAAAGACTAAGACTTGGGCCCTGTGTTCCTTTCCTCTAGGGACAAGCTCCTTCCCTTCGGTGGAGATGAGCCAAAGATAAAATCCGGGGCGTGGTGGCAGGTAGGCTTCCGCTGATAGCTATCACGCCCCTCTTATCTACTGCCTGCAGGAGGAAACTCCGATTTCCGACGGCACAATAGATGCCAAGTCTGCTATAATAGTTATAGCGGTAGGGCGACGGCAGCGCCTTGTAGCATGAACTGGCACGTTGGGCAACTTAACCCTATTTTATGCCACTTCCGCTATGCAGGTGTGGGCAATCTAACAATCAACGCATAAAACGAGGTGAAACATGTCTAAATGGAAATTGACGATTGTTGCTTTACTGAGTGTCGCTCTCTGTCGCTGCCTCCAAGCGGAAGAGACAGATAACGGAACTCCGGAGGACACCGCTCCTGCGGGCATGGTGTTGATCCCTGCGGGCGCGTTTCAGATGGGTAGCAACGATGCGGAAGATGAGCAGCCGGTTCATACCGTCTACGTGGATGCGTTTTATATGGACACACATGAAGTGACGAATGCGGACTTCCAGCGGTTTGTGTTGGCGAACCCGCAGTGGCAGAAGAGCCGGATTCCGGCCAACTTACAAGATGGGTCTTACCTATCTCATTGGGATGATTCTAACAACTATCCTGCGGGCAAGGCGAATCATCCTGTTGTTTATGTGAGCTGGTATGGTGCGGTGGCGTATGCGAAGTGGGCGGGCAAACGGCTCCCCACAGAGGCAGAATGGGAGAAAGCTGCACGCGGTGGCAAGTCGGGTCTGAAGTATCCCTGGGGAAACACGATTAGCAGCACACAGGCGAACTACGGCAAAAATGTCGGTGGGACGACGGCAGTGGGTACATATCTTGTGAATGGATACGGTCTGTATGATATGGCGGGTAATGTCTGGGAGTGGTGTCTGGATGAGTATAATTGGAACTTCTATACTATTTCCCCGGTCCGTAATCCGCTGTCAGGTGCACCCAATATCAAGTGGTTATTAGATAACTATACAAATATTGATAGTAACCGCGTCTTGCGTGGCGGCTCCTGGTACCTTACGGCTCAGAGCGTGCGGGTCGCCTACCGCGGCGGCATTCCGCCTACGTTCTCGGTCAGCACCGACGGTTTTCGTTGTGCGAGGACTGTATCCCCTTCGGATGCTGGCGAGGGGACGGGTCCTGGTGCTGCCCCTACTGCTCCTGTGCCTAGTGTCACTCCCCTGCCACAGGAGCTTCCTGCTGCGCCCGAGGGCATGGTGTTGATCCCTGCGGGCGAGTTTGAGATGGGCAGCAACGATGCGGAATCTGACACGGATGAGCAGCCCATTCATACTGTCTACGTGGATGCGTTTTATATGGACACACATGAAGTGACGAATGCGGACTTCCAGCGTTTTGTGTTGGCGAACCCACAGTGGCAGAAGAGCCGGATTCCACGCAACTTACACAATGGGTACTACCTACATTATTGGGATGATGATAACAACTACCCTGCGGGCAAGGCGAACCATCCTGTTGTTGAAGTGAGTTGGTATGCTGCTGTGGCATATGCGAAGTGGGCAGGGAAACGGCTGCCTACAGAGGCGGAGTGGGAGAAAGCCGCACGCGGTGGCAGGTCGGGGTTAAGGTATCCCTGGGGAAACACGATTAGCAGCACACACACGAACTATGGCAAAAATGTTAATGATACGACGGCAGTGGGTGCGTATCCTGCGAATGGGTATGGTCTCTATGATATGGCGGGGAATGTAGAGGAGTGGTGTCTGGATGGGTATGACGAAGACTTCTATACTATTTCCCCGGTCCGTAATCCGTTGTCAGGTGCGCCCAATATCAAGTGGTTATTAGATAACTATACAAAAGTTAATTCGTCCCGCGTGTTGCGTGGCGGCTCCTGGCTCGATGCAGCCCGGAGCGTGCGGGTCGCCAACCGCAGCGCCGATACGCCGGCGTTCACGGGCAACAACCTCGGGTTCCGTTGTGTGTGGTCTGTATCCCCTTGAACCTTATTTTTTATCTGCCTGCAGGAGGAAACCCCGATTTCCGACATCACCCTAGATGCCAAGTCTGCTATAATAGGCATAGCGATGGGGCGACGGCAGTGCATTGTTGCATAACCTGCTGGGTTGTGTAACTTCAGGTCTTCTTCCACAACCTGAGAGGCTGTGCAGATGAAACCAATAATTATCAAAATCGCGTTATAATGAGCGGTAACTCAAAGATCAATAAAAAATTGTTCTGTTATTTTTCTAAAAAATATTTTTTCTTGACAAACGTCAAATTATGTAGTATACTTAATAATGTCCTTTATATGAGGTAGTGCCGAATAGCGCTATTGATACATGAATTGTTTCCGCTTCGTATCTATCTCATTTGGGCGGGTAGCTCAGGTGGCTAGAGCGACAGCCTTACAAGCTGTAGGTCACAGGTTCAAGTCCTGTCCCGCCTACCTGTTAGCTATCTATTGAGGGCTCGTGGCGCAGTTGGTCTAGCGCGCCTGCCTGTCACGCAGGAGGTCGCGGGTTCAAGTCCCGTCGGGCCCGTTTCTATCGTGTCGAATTAGCCGCACGTTGTGCCTCACAACGTTGTGGCTTTTTCATTATAGGAACAATCGCTATATATAATCCCGATCTCGACATCTTATCTTTTCAATACGGCTTCCTAAACAAAACTTTACAATAAAGGAGCAAAATCACTGTGCTCGACCTTAAATTTATTCGCGAAAATATTGTGGCTGTCCGCCAGATGGTAGCAGACCGCCACATTGACGCTGACCTGGACCGGTTGGTAGAGTTGGATACATGCTGGCGTGAAAACTTGACATATACACAGTCCCTCAAAGCACACCAAAATAGGATCTCCCAAGAAATTGCGCAACTGAAAAAAGCAAATGTGGAGACTACAGAAACTGTCGATGAGATGCGAGAACTCTCCCAAAAAATCAAAAAACTTACCGCCGAAGCCAACATTATGAAAACCGAGATAGATGCCATCTTATTGACGATCCCGAATATGCCTGAAGCAAGCACGCCCGTTGGAACTACTGAAGCGGATAACATTGAAATCAAAACCTGGGGCGAATTGCCCAGCTTCAATTTCCAACCAAAGCCGCACTGGGAAATCGCTGAACAGCTAGATATTGTCGATTTTCAACGCGGGGCAAAAGTGGCGGGGAGTAACTTCCCCCTTTTCAAGGGGCTAGGCGCAAGGTTAGAACGAGCCTTGATTCAATTCATGCTTGACTTGCACACAACCGAGCACGGCTATACGGAAGTCTCTCCACCGTTTCTTGCCAACCGACCTACAATGACTGGAACTGGACAGCTTCCCAAATTTGAGGCAGATATGTATCGATGTGATAGGAATGAAGAGAACCCTGATAGCGACCTATTCCTGATACCAACTGCCGAGGTCCCTCTGACGAATATCTTCGCAGGTGAGATACTTTCTGCAGACGAGCTGCCTATCTACTACACGGCTTATACACCTTGCTTCCGACGTGAAGCGGGCGCTTACGGGAAGGGTACACGCGGTCTACAACGCGTCCATCAATTTGACAAAGTAGAGATGGTAAAATTCACCACACCGCAAACCTCCTACGCCGAGCATGAATCACTGCTCACAAACGCTGAAAGTGTCTTGCAAGCACTCGGTTTGCCCTATCGCGTTGTGCAACACTGCACTGTGGAGCTCTCCTTCGCCGCAGCAAAATGTTACGATATTGAGGTCTGGGCACCTACCGCCCAAAGATTCCTAGAGGTATCTTCGTGTAGTAACTTCGAGGCGTTCCAAGCACGCAGAGCAAATATCCGATTCCGACCAGCGCCCGGAGCGAAACCAGAGTTTGTTCACACACTCAACGCCTCCGGAACAGCATTACCGCGCGTTGTCATCGCGCTGCTTGAGACGTATCAGAATACTGACGGCACAGTCCGTGTACCTACGATCCTGCAACCTTACATGGGAGGACTGACACAGATCGCGTAATAGTATTGCAAATGTCTGAAGAAAAGATATGCTTCCTTTAGCGGAGAAATAGCAGGTGAATTTTCCGAGCCTCACCGATGTACGTTGTTTGCAAGCGCGGACATTCTACCCATAAGCCTATACATTGGATTCCATTCGCGGTCGGAGTACTTTCAGCTCCTTGAGCAGCACACTTCTTTTTTCTTTATGTTGCTCTATGCCTGCCACGTCTGTTTTCACCGTAAATCCTGCATCCGTGATCATCTCGAGTGTGCGTGATGTTGCTGCCCCTGTTGCATTCAGATAGCCGTCTACAAATAACGAATTCGCCGGATAGAGCGCCATCACTTCCATGCTCCGAAGATGGTGTTCTCTACCTGCTGCCACCCGTAACTCCGCTCGTGGATTCAAAAACCGATACAGACAGAGCACGCGGAGACAATACTCCGGTGTCAATGATGGTGCTTCTGTTAACTGCGTTCCTGATATTGGAAGAAAAAAGTTGACAGGAAGCGAAGCAACCTCAAGGCGTTGGAGTTCTTTTGCGACTTGAATTAAGTCCTCTATTCCCTCACCCATCCCAAGAATTACACCGGAACAACAGGCGAGTCCAACCCTTTGTGCCGCATATAGAGTCTTCATCCTATCCTGATAGGTGTGAGTATTACATATCTTCGGATAGTGTGCCTCCGAGGTATTCAGATTGTGATTCAATCTATCCAATCCGGCAGCTTTCAACGTCTGAGCCGCTTCAACGTCAATGAGTCCGGCGGAAAGACATACTTCGATCGGATAACGAGCTTTCACAGCACGAATGAGTTTAGCGAGGTGAGCAACCCGTTTTCGTGACGGACCGCGTCCGCTCAAAACGAGGCAGTAGCGATAAGCCCCTGATTTGTAAGCACGTTCGGCTTCTGCTAAAATCTCAACTTCAGGTTTTAAAGGGTACTCCTCAATATCTGCTGTCGCAGAACTCGCTTGCGCACAGTAGGAGCAGTCCTCAGGGCAAAAACCGTTCTGAGCATTGTTCAGGATATGTAGATGCACATCATTTTGAAAATAAGTTTTGCGCACCTGATACGCAGCATCCAAAAGCGGAAGAAGTTCCACCTCCGAGGCTGTTAGAATCTTTTCACAACAAGCATCTGAAAGTAATTTACCGTGAAGACTTGTCGTTGTCAATTTTTGATAAAATGTTGCTTCCATCTTTTAATTTAATTTTTTAATGCTAGCAGAATGTTGCAACGTTGTGCATATTTCAGTTCCGTTCCATCCGTTCTAAGTGTCCCACACAATCTCGACAGCGTTGAAAACCGGACCCTCGGTGCAAATACGCTGATATTCAAAACTGTCTCTGCCCGTTCGGACAGGGCAAACACAACCGAGACAAACACCCATAGCACATCCCATCCGATTTTCCATAGCGATTTGGGCCGGTACTTCAAAATCTGATGCAATCTTTGTAACTGCAGCTAGCATTCCATGCGGCCCACACGCATAAATCGTCGGACAGGGCCAATCGGTCTGTCTAAGCAGGCCGGTAAGGAGGTCAGTGACGTATCCACAATACCCGATGCTACCGTCATCTGTCGCAATATGCACCGGAATACCTATAGATTCTAAATCCTGTACACTCAGAAGTCGAGCGTAATGCTGTGCTCCCACTAATCCGATCGTCTCAATACCGTTTTTACGTAATGCTGTAGCAAGCAACATGAGTGAAGCAATACCGGCCCCGCCACCAGCAAGTACCGCAGGTTTAGGTTTGCTTTCAAAATTAAATGCGTTACCAAGTGGACCCAAAACTTGCAATGAGCCACCCTCTGGCATTTCTGACAAATGTTTTGTTCCGTTGCCGATGATCTGGTAGAGCATCGTTATTTCGCTGCCTTCCACCGTGTAGATAGTGAACGGGCGCCGAAGTAAAAGACCACGACCTTGCGGAATCAGAACATGCACAAACTGCCCCGGACGTGCCTGTCTTGCAATCTCAGCACACTCACATCGCAATAAGTAATGGGCTTCTGCTACCTCTTCATTTGAGAGAATAGTCGTATGGACATCGAAGCTGCTTGAAAGATGCTCGTTTCGCATACCATATATGTTACCACCAAAAGTAGAATATAGCAAGGCCATCCTTGACAACGTTACTTAGTGTCCCTATAGCACAGAAACCTTAATGCCGATTTTCGACTGTCTTCTATACGCAGCATTTCCAAACGCAAAAAATAAATGAATACCTCTGTTTTTACTATCTTTTTCCAGACAAATGTCTCTAAACAAATAGCACAACCTTGCTCCGGTAAGTTTTAATATGTGGCTTCTCACACTCACCGGGTTGGGCACACTAATTTCTCTTTATACCGTGGGGCATTAAGAGATTTGCTTGCAACTTCTGAAAATTGTGTTACAATACAATTAAACACGAAGGAGTACAATAAAAAGTGAAAAATATATTGAAGTTTCGCAACGATTACCGTTTCAAAATCGTTCAATTTACTGATATTCATTGGCACAACGGGGAAGAACCTGACCAGCAATCAGCCGCATTGATGCGACAAATCGTAACAGCCGAATCTCCGGATCTAATTGTGCTGACAGGCGATATTTTAGCCGGCGGTGGATGTAATGATGCCGCCGACTCCCTCCGACAAGTTATCAAGGTTGTCGAGGAGGCAGACATTCCCTGGGCAGCGGTCTTAGGTAACCACGATGACGAAGGCACAGCTGACCGCCATGAGCTAATGGATATCATGCAACAAAGCTCGTTATCACTTACACAACCAGGACCCTCAACGGTGCCTGGAGTCGGGAACTATGTCTTACCTATCCAGAGCTCTGACGGAAGCTCAACAACCGCAGTTTTATATTTCATTGACTCAGGCAGCTACGCCCAAACAGATATTGACGGTTACGATTGGATCAAACGAGAACAGATCGCCTGGTACCTGCAAGAGTCTCAAAAATTCACAGCTGAAGCAGGACACCCGCTTCCTGCGCTTGCTTTCTTCCATATACCAATTCCTGAATATGACGAGGTATGGGATTTCCATACGTGTTATGGCGTGAAATATGAAAGTGTTTGCGCCCCTCGAGTTAATACAGGTTTCTTCGCCGCTATGCATGAAGCCGGCGACGTGATGGGCACTTTTGTTGGGCACGAGCATATCAATGACTTCTGGGGCAATTTGCATGGAATCCGCCTCTGCTACGGGCGCGCCACCGGCTACAATACATACGGCAAGGAAGGGTTTCTCCGCGGCGGACGCATAATTGTATTGCAGGAAGGCACACGGCAATTTGAAACATGGCTACGCCTTGATGACGGCACAAGAGTCCATGCACAACCTGAGCATGCACCGATCCAACGAACTTTTACTGAAGAATAATAGTTTGTATGGAATCTAACAAGGCCAGGCTTATTTGATAGGAGAAAATTTTGAGAGCAAATTCCCAAATTTCTGTGCGACACACAGGAAAAGTCGCCATATTTGACATTACCGGGTATCTCACTGATGCTTCTGAACCTATGTTGAGTGAGGCTTACGCCAGTCATGAGGTACAGGATGCTGAAAAGATTTTGCTTAATTTTGAACGGCGCAGTTTCATCACAAGTAGTGGGTTCGGTGAAATTATCAGGCTGCTCTGGAAAGTACGAGACAGAGGACAGGTTTTACGCGTTGCACACCCGTCTACCCAAGTCAGAAACATCTTCAATACCATCGGACTCACACAAAGCATCGATATTTTTGAATCCGAAGAAGCAGCCTTGAAGGGTTTTTAATGCAATACGATCGCCACAAGCGCTCTGAAAAGCAACCGTTCAAATAGCCATTCTAAAAAAAATAAAAACCACATCCAACTGCTAATCCAATACGCATAGTAGGCAGAAAACCACATGTTCAACAATCGAAGCCGTTACACCTTGATGCCACTACCATAAGAGCTGCAATGCCCCTCTATTCTCTGGCAGCGGAAATGCCCACTGATTTTGAATGCTGCTAGCTGGTACAGCAGCACAGCGTAACCATGCGCAAATTATAGCACTATTTTTGCCATTCTTCACTCTTTGTGCTATAATAGGAGACACACGATTGCACAAAGTGGAGTAACTATGCCATCCCGCATTCTGGTCGGTGAGACGCTTCCTAACATCGATAAAATACTCGTTATCCGTGTCGACGGCATCGGCGACCTGCTCAATTCGACACCGGCGATTGCGCTGTTACGAGCGAACTACCCCACTGCGGAAATCGCAGTTCTAACGCGTCCGATCAATGCGCCGGTCTTAACAGCGAACCTAGATGTAGATAGAGTCATCCTCTTCGATAGTGAGGACAAGCATCATGGTTTAACCGCACAACTCCGGTTCTACCGGGACTTACGGAGCGAAAAGTTTCAGCTGGCCGTTGCGCTGCAGACAGGAACGTGGCCCCATCTCGTTGCTCGCCTCTCCGGGGCTCCCTACCGCTTAGGCCGGTATCAGAAACGATTCAGGTCCACACTTACACACGCATGGCGCGGTAGATATCGAAAGGGAGAGAACCATGAAGTCGATAGAAACTTGGAGCTAGTACGATTAGTCTGTAACGGAGAAGGCGCACGGGAACTAAAATTTCATCTGTTACCTAATGAGATCGACGCTGCTAAAACGCACCTTGCATCATGTGGTCTTGATGTTGATACATTTCTCATCGGCATCCATCCGGGCGGAAGTTCCTTTGATAAACGTTGGCCCGAAAAGCGATACGCTGAACTTGCCGACAGGCTAGCCTGCCAGTACAACGCGGCAATTCTTCTCTTGCGCGGTCCCAAAGAGGAAGTATTGATATATAATATTCAGCAAGCCATGCAATCATATGCTACTGTACATGCACCAGAGACAATCCGTGAGCTCGGAGCACTCTTGTCTTGTTGCTCCTTAGTTGTCTGCAATGATTCAGGTCCGATGCACCTCGCCGCAGCACTAGACGTTCCAACGGTAGCAATCTTCGGACCAACAGATCATGTCGCTTGGCATCCGATGAGCGAAAACGCTTCTGTTGTCCGACAAGATATGCCGTGTTGGCCCTGTAGCGCACATAAGTGCAAAATCGGATGGGAATGTACAAAAAGACTGCCGGTTCAAACTGTCTGGGATGCAGCCACAGCAACTATAGAAACGAGGGCAAAATGAAGATTGTCGTCGTAGGCTGGGGCACAACCGGCGATGTCTATCCTGTTTTAGGATTGGCTGAACGTTTGCTTCAAAGGGGGCATCAAGTCGGTGTCTGCGCGCTTGCTCTTTATAAAGACAAGATTCTTGGAACCGGTGCGGAATTCTATGAAATCGATGTCACTTTTGACTTGGAAGAATTTCATGCTGCGATAGATGCGATTATTCCAAAACGCGATCCACTCGCTATGCTACAGCTCATCGTTAAGGAAGGCATTGTCCGACGCGGCAAAAAATGGTATCAGGACTGCGCAGCTACGATGAGCGAGGCAGATTTGGTAATTTGCCATTCAGTAGACATCCCTGCCCAAGAGGCCGCCATCCGGAATGAGATCCCATGGATCACTGTGACGTATTGCCCTGTCACGATAAAAAGCCTCGATGTTGCCCCATATCCGTTCCCGAATTGGGGGCGCGTATTCAATGCAATCGTCTGGAAAATTGCGCAACTGCGGCTCGCCTCAAGCGTGGATCCTCTTTTTAATCAATTTATCGTTTCCGTTGGCGGGAAACCACGCGCATCCGTGATGCTAGAGGGAATGTACTCACCGTATCTCAATCTCATCGCAGCATCTCCACTGCTCTGCCCACCGGCCGATTTCCCACCGAATCACAAATTCACCGGGGCCTGGCATCTCGCTTCCGCAAACTATGTTCCGTCTCCGCAGTTTGTCGCTTTTTTGGAAGCAGGACCACCGCCCATCATCATTACTTTTGGCTCTATGGGTGGATCAAACGCCCATGAAACCACAAGAATCTTAATTGATGCTGTCACAAGAACAGACCAACGCGCAATTATCCAAGCAGGCTGGGCGCAACTTGGCACGCAAGAAACGCTACCGAATATTTTCTGTACGGAGTATGTCCCGCATCAATGGCTGTTTCCACAAGCTTGCTGTATTGTGCATCACGGTGGAGCAGGTACAACCACTTCAGCCTGTCGAGCAAAAATCCCTTCTATTGTCGTCGCGCATAACGCAGATCAGCCCTATTGGGGAAAGCGCCTTTCAGCCTTAGGCGTTGCCCCGAAGCATCTCCATCGTCGAAACCTTACCGTCGAACGTCTCACAAAACGAATTCAAAGCGTACTGGATACGCCCGCTATGAAAGAACGAGCAGAAGCTTTAGGGACACAAATGGAAACCGAAGACGGCCTGACTACAGCTGTTAGAATGATAGAATCCTTTCGCTTGTCTGAACGATGAAAAAAATCCTCGTTTTCAGCTTCAGTTTTATCGGCGATGCAGTGCTGTCTACTGCGGTTATCCAGCCTTTGCGAGCACACTTTCCAGATGCCCATATCACCTTCCTCGTTGGCCCCCGAGCGTTTGATCTCTTTGCTGCTGAACCTAATGTTGATGCTACCTTTGTTTATGACAAACAAGGCAAGCACGCCGGGTGGAAAGGGAGATTGTACCTCATGAAGACTTTGCGACTTGACAGATTTGACCTCGTTGTGAATTTGCGAGGCAGTTTCACTGCACGGTGTATCGGAGCAGAACACTGGGGAATGCTCCGCGGCGATAGCAATCGACATGCCGTTATCCGCTATCTGGAAGTGCTTCAGAGACACTGCATTGATACAACAGATGCACGCCCGTGTTTGCAGCTAACAGCGGAAGAACAAGCAGCAGCACACCGGTTCCTTATCGAAGCCGGGCACACATCAGAACAATTATTGATTGGCATTCATCCGGGTGGGAGCTGGAAATATAAGTTGTGGAATGCACAAAACTACGCACATCTCGGAAAGGCTTTAGCAAGAAAACTAAACACAGCGATTCTAATTTTCGCTGGGCCCAACGAACGAGAACGCCAAGCGCAGGTTGCAGAGATGATGGATGTCAGACCAATTCTCGTTAAAACGGAAAATCTACGTTACCTCGCAGCACTAATTTCTGAGTGCGATCTTTATATTGGCAATGACACCGGGCCGATGCATATCGCGGCAGCAGTGGATACGCCGGTAGTCGCGCTTTTCGGTTCCACCAATCATATCCGGAGCGGTCCGTACGGTGATAAACATACCGTTGTACAGAACGAAATAGATTTGGGTTGCAACCCATGCCATCCAGGACGGAGTGCAGGCGGATGCGGGGTTGGAAATTGCGAAGTAATCGCACGGATTACGGTGAAACAGGTGTTGGAAATTGTTGTATCTTACGCTTCTTCAATCCCAACGCCTAATGCTTAGAACTTTCTCAGACCGGTTCCTGCCTCTCTAATGCGACGGACTTGTAGCATGGTTTCTATCAGTCTGTGCCTGTTCAGTTCTTGTAGCATAGACTGTGAGTCTGCGCCTCTTCAACGCCTCTTGTACAAAAGGGCTCTCTTTATCAAAAGATGTGCCAAATAATTATAATTATCAAGCTCCCCTTATCTACATCATTTATCGCTTTCTTGCAGGCGTTTTAGTTCAGCCAATGCCGCTGCTGCGCGTGCGTCTGCTTGTTGTCGTGCTTTTGCCTCTGTTGCCGCCCGTGCGTCTGCCGCTGCTGCGCGTGCATCAGCCGCTGCTGCGCGTGCATCAGCCGCTGCTGCTTGTTCTTCTGCTTGTTGTCGTGCTTTTGCCTCTGCTGCTGCCCGTGCATCAGCGCGTCTAACCTGTCTGTCCAAAGGCTCCAGCCACACCGAACGCACCGGATCATACAAACCGAGAACACCATCACGCTCGCCTAACTCTAAACCCAGCACAAGCGACGGCAAACGATCGCCTACAAATCCTATCTCCTGATACACGCCTGCCACAAGACGATACCCGAGAAAAGCGGGCGACACCTCGCCATAGGGATCGTAAATGTAATACTCACGCACACCCAGCACCGACGCATATAACTCACGCTTCGTCGTCAAATCCTGCCGATAGGTGCTCCTGCTCGCCAACTCTAACACAAAATCGGGAGCGTGTCCCTCTTCCCACACCCGATAGGTGCGCCGCTGCTTTTTGCTGACACCGAAGACAACAAACACATCCGGAGACACCGATTTCTTAGGGTTCCCCTCCTCATAATACATCATCAGATTGCCAGAGACATGCACATCGTCGACGTTGCGGAAGTGGTGCTTGAGCATTTGAATGCAATCCATCATGAGGTCTCTGTGTTTCTCGGTCTCTGCCATAGGTTTACCATCCGATTCGGGATAGACGAGCGTTGGAGCGGCTTTTATTCTTCTGTCCATGGGACTACCTCCTGCCTCTACTATCATATTAACTTATATGATGAAGTATATCACACAGAGACCTAGATATCAAACGGATTCTAAGCTGGGCCTTCGAGCGGTGTTTCTCTCGACTCGCGGTTTGTATAGCCGGGGCACCCTACACTTCTTCAACCTCAATGCCGAGTGCGCGAAGCTGCTCCTTGAATTCTTCGTAAGCTCCCTCCGAGATTTCCCCATCAGAGGCGTGCAGCTGGATCTGTACGTCTTGAAAACTTGATTGCAGATGGTGCAAGAGCTGTAAGACATCGCTCACTTTTCCGGATGGCAGTGTAAAGCGGATACCGATTTCGGTCTTGGTAAGAACCGGTGTTGGCGGCGGTGACGGCTCGGGCGGCGGTGAAGTGTTCACGTCTGTTGTTCCTCTCACGCCTCCTCGGTCTGGCGGCTCTACGACAAGCCCCGTGCAAAGTGATGCAGCGAGGATCAGTTCGTTATCCGCAAAGGTAAGCGGCGGGCACTTCTCTCTAAACGCTCGCGGCACAAATGTATCACCGATGTTCTCACCGAGACCAAACACACCGCTCTCAACGCCTTCACGGATCGCCGCCTCCCACACACTGCGAAGCGGGCGTGCACAATTATCGCCTCCCGACGCATATGAGAACGGGTGAGACGTGGAAATCGCATCGGTGTCTCCCAGGTACTCGCGGAGGATATCCTCGGTTGTGATGCGCTCACGGATGAGATGCGGCTTCATAATCACTTCGCTATCCTCTAAGGTTACCTCTGACGGCAGCTCCCTAAAGGTGCCGGGGATCAGTTTATCGGCTGTTTTCTCACCGAGGGCGAAGAACCCCTTTTCAACACCTTCCTTGATGCTCGCTACCCATGCATCCCGAAGAACCCGCTGCTCTCCCGGTGCACGCAGACTCGTGTGGAAGAGTTGTGCCGTCGGCAGTAGCTCCCGCTCGTTCTGATCAAGATAGCGGATTGAGAGGTTTCGCGGTCCGATGCTTGTTAAGACGTGCTCTTTCATACAGAGCATCTCATAGATGTCCTCATCAAGCGGCTTGTCCATACCGGAGGCAGGCAGTCCGAGGTCTTCGGTATCGAAACCGTCCCTGGTCGGTATCAGCACCATTCGATAGTCTTGACGTGCCGCGGCTTTCAAGGCATCTCTGGACTGCTTGAGCGTGTTGTTAATCTCTTGCCGCTGTGTCGCAGATAGGTTCAGTGCCTTATCTTTCTTAATCTCTTCGTAGGCGAGCACCTCTTTTGTCTTTTCTTCTAATTGCTCGGGTGTCCCTGATACTGGCACGAGGAAAAAGAGCGTATTGCGGTAAATGCGCGGCTTGTCACCGCGAGACTCGCTGAGCCTTTGGCAAAGTGCGTCATCTTGTTTGGAGAGAACCACCAGCTTCAGTACCTCGGTGTCCGGGATATCGGTGCTCTTCGTTGGCGAGATATACGTCTGCATTTTAGCGGACGTAGCGGTGAGTCGCTGAAGTTGGGCGTGCATCCGTTTCGCAATGTCTTCAGGCGCGAGGTTCTCCATCCGGGTGCGCACAATCCGCTTCAGATTCGGTTGCGTGTCAAAATAAGCAGTGCCGTTCTCGGTGCGGAGATAAAAGAGATGCTCAGCCAGCTGGCTCTTCGCTGAATCTATGATCGCCGCGGGTTGATCCACCGGCACTGTGCTGCGTTTAATCTCTTCGGAGCTGGCGCCTCGCTCCACACCGCCCGTAAACGAATACAAGAAGATAGTCGTGGCCGTGCGACTGCCGAGCGCCAACTTCTCGTAGGTATCGCCCAGGGCGTTATCGGCAGCCTTCGCGCCCGCGTTGTAGCCCGTGATGTCGCTGGCGATGACGCTTTTGTATTGAGCGTCTATGTGTTCAAGGAGTTCCTCGCGGATATCGGTGTCCGATAAGTCAAAATCGGCAAGCGTCAGATACGGACGCTGCTTGCCACATGCACGATTCACCACGCGTGCGAGCAACCTGAGCACGCCTCTTGTTCGTTGAAAGTTGGGAAAACTGCCCCATCTATGATATAGCACCTCTATAACCTCGGGCAGGAACGGATAGCTCGCTAGGAATCGCTCTCGATACTCGGACTCTTGTGTGCCCGTTGGCAGAATGCCTTCTTTTCTCGCGTGCCGGGCGAAGTCGCGAACTATCTTCTTAGCCTCGGTGTGCTTGAAATCATCTTTAGAGAAGAGCCTATGCCGGATGACGCTGGCGATCTCGGCATCGTTGACCGGCGTGATCGTCCGGCTCATTCGCTTCAGCAGGTCTCGGAAGAGGGGGAAGCGACTCTCAAGGGGCGCGACCTCGCTCTCTTGCAGCGTCACAACAAAGACGACGTGCGGAGAGGCTGCCACCGCCTCTGTCAGCGAAAGCATAAACGCGATGCTCTGCTCGGCTAAGGTGCTGCCTTCCACAGCGATGCCCGCAGCAGAAGTCAAGTAGTGCAGCACCTCATCCATCAAGATCAGCACCGGTCTGCTGCTCTTTTTGAACAATTCTGCGATGCTGTTGCCGCCCGGGCGGATCTGTGTGCCGAAGTGGGTGATCCGTCCCGTGAGCTGCCTCTCTATCTCTCCCCAGAAGGTGTCGGTGGTGTCTATCTCGGAGCCGACAATGGCGACGGGCGTTGCGTTCCACTCCTTCGCCTTGTGGTAAAGAGCGATGAGCGTGTGCGTTTTGCCACCGCCAAACGGGGTCTGCAGCTGCAGGATCGGGTCCTGGTTCTGGCGGTCTCGCCCTTTTAGTCGTCCCTCGATGCCAGAGATCAAGCCTTTCAACCCATCGGTGAGATAGGTTTTCTGAAAGAACTGCTGGGCATTTTTGTACTCAGAGGGTCCTTGGTTTTTGACCACCTGTCCGAGCTTCGCGGCATAGGTGTCGGCTGTGAAGAGGCCGCGTAGGATATCTCTATGCGGTTTGGCAATTGTTTCAAATGCTACCGGTTTCATGGTAAAATCTCCTGTTGCGTGTTTTCCGAGGCTTTTGCGACTTCGCGCTGAATGGCGGCTTTGCCCGCAAGCCAGCCGTCAAGCCATTGCCGTTCCTGATTGTCGCTCGGCAGCGCGTCTCTTATCTGCTCTGCTACGTTCCATACCAGCTCGTTGAGGCCGACATTCCGCTTCGAAAGACACTGGATCATTTCAGAGCTGTTGCTAGACGACCAGAGCAGCAGGGCACGGTGCAGAATATCTATCAACTCTTCGCTGCCGGAGAGGTCGGTGTCCTTTCGATCCTGAGGTCCCAGAACCCGCACGTTCGTCTTCTCCTGCTGGATAAAACTCTCTGCACCCCACACTTCGGTTAGCTCAATACCGAGGGAAAAAGCGAGCTCGCGGGCATCGTTGAAAGGTGCAGCCTTTGCACCGTGTTGCCGCCGCCACCGGAGGTAAAAACGGGTAAGATCCGTGCCTGCTGCACCCGATTGATCGTCCTCGAACCGCAAGAGTATCTCCCGGATGTCAGCGATCATTTTATCGGCACGCACGACGTTGTCGTCTTTGTCGAGCACCTGTTGATAGGCACCGAACACCTCAATCCCGATCCCAATTGCAGCGATGAACAGACCGACCCCAGAGAACCCCCACTCCCACAAGGTAAAGAGGCGCTGTTCTAAGTAGCTCTCCATTTCCGTTTTAACGTCCTGATAGAGCCCGAGGGGTTTCCGATCTCTCTTGCGGGCGACCATGTAGATAGTGGATGAAAGAACTGCAGAGTCTTGTGCTCGGAGCCGAGAGGGCAGCTCTGTATCTATGGGCCACGCCGCCGTGATGACAAGTTCCGATTCCAAGAGGGCGTTAATCAAAGCTTCCCAGCCTGCCGTGGATTTGTGGCCGTAGACAATAATTGCGATGCCGTCTGCTTTTAACACGCGATGCATCTCCTGAAACGCCATCGCAAGGCCGACTTCAAACAACTGCTTACCTGCCTTCAATCCGCCCGGGCCATGCCCGTAAGCCACGATCTCCCCTTCCTTCGGTGTCAAGGGGGTTTTAAAGAGCTCGGGGTAGTGTGCGCCGATACTCCGTTTCAGCCACACATAGAAGAATTCGGAGAGATAGGCATATGCCACGTTATTGTAGTAAGGAGGATCGGTGAGGATAGCATCGAAGGTGTCGTCTGGATAGGGGAGGCTCAGGGCGGATGCCTGTCTCACGGTGGATACAGGCTCCCTGTCCATTTGGCAGAGATGCGCCATCGACCTGAGAACGGTTTTTAATCGATTTGCCCCGACACGAAACGGGTTCGCCTCTCCATAATCCCAGACCATCAGCAACGCTGCTATTGAGAAAATTTTATCAGCAGCTTCATGTGTGTTCACCCATGGACTAAGGTTAGAACCAGTGTCAGCGACACGATCCAACCAGAGCCCTAAGTAGGTGCAGACCGCCTTGGCGTATTCAGGGTCATAGTTCTCACGCGCTTGCATTTCTGCAGCGGCACCGCGAATCTTCTCTGTCAGGGTGACGAGGGTGAGTTGTTGGCGAGGATTGAACAGATCACCATAGGTCTTCAGGTTGTAATTATCTAATTTACCCCCCAGCACCCTGGAATCAGGTGTTGGTTCATCGGGTACCGGGTCAATCCCCCACTTGTCTTTGAGGAGCGAACGTTTTTCGGAAAGTCGTTGCTGTGCGCGCTTGAAAATTACGAGGTCTTCCGCAGTCGCAAGTCGATACGATCTGCCGGTCCGTTTTGAGTGATGTGTTACCACCGCCAGCATCCGCTCACCCGAGTGCCCCTCTTGAAAGAAGCGGCGCGTCTGCTCCGCAGCGATGGTGTTCTGGCAAAGCGGACACGTAACAATAGACCGGGAAATCGTGCCCTTCGCAGGCTCAAAGCCGTCCGGCATCGCCGCGTGCCCTGTGCCGACAATGCGGAAACCGATCTGTCCCTCAGCATCATAGGGGAACAGCGCTATTTGCTTGGATTTATCTTTCTTTTTTTCATTTTTCTTTTGTGCCAACCAGAATTGACGCATGAGCGGAATAACCGCATTGCAATTCAGGTTTTGACACGGTAGCGTGCGCGCCCAAATATAGGCGTAGACCTCCGAGCCGTCCGGCTCTTTCGGGTAGAAAGCCGTAAGCTCCGTCTTTATCTCTGCAAGTATCCGCTCTCCCCACCTCTTGACATCGTCGTAAAGGCGCTGTCCATATCTTTGCGGGTATTCGAGGTTGCACTTCTGGATTAGAACAGAGAGCGGGTTGAGGTCAGTGGCGTGCGTTTCGCAGCCGAGTCGTTGTGCTTCCAACGGAATGGCCCCGGTTCCCCCGAAGGGGTCTAGGATTTTAGGCGGTTTTCCGTTGTGAGACCGTAGGATATCTGCTCTCGCCTGTTGGATCCAGAGCGGGTTGAGAGCGTTCTCCCATCTGGCGAGTTCTGCGATGAAATTGTGTTTAGGGGGGAGTAGGGAGGTATGTGTGGATGTGTTAATATACTTATCACATGTGGATATGGGGGGGTCAGGGGCGAATCTGCGCGGACTAGTGCAGCATAAGCTGTAGCACGCGATGGCCCCAGCGGACGACTCGCCCAATAGATGTGCAGACCCGTAATTTGGGATTTGTGTTTGTCGCGGCGCCCCTCTCTGCTCACGGCCTCCACCGGAAATCCGACTTCAATGATACGTCTGTTGTCGTTCATATATTCACTGCTTTCTATAAGGTAATTTGAGCTTCAATAAATAATCTACTGTTCTCTTTCTCTAAAGTCCCTTTTGTACAATAACGTGAATTAAAACAATATCTAGGGGAGCTCTTTTGTAGCATAGACTGTCAGTCTCTGCCTCTTCAACACTTATAGCAAAACCTGTTAAGCTATACTAAGGGTCCTCTTTATCCAAAGAGGAGCAAAATAATTACCAAGCTCGCGTTATAAATTATTGTAAGTTATCATATCAAATCACGATTTAATTGTCCAATTGATTTTTAATAGGTGATATGTCGGTTCTTATAGTTTTGGCTACTGTAGGACGGATTGCGACATCTCGATGGATGTATTCGGGCATTGGAGTTCCCTGCCACAGAAAAGAGAACAGCATTCGGATTCATAGGATTTGTAGCATTGATATTTAATTAATTTGACAGGTGCGGAAAAATAGTGTATAATTTAAACGTCTTGGGAAGAGATCTGTCAAGTGACCTTACAAATGTGCTGACAGTTGCGGACGCAGTTTTTAGTGAGAAGTGGGTCACTTGTAAGTATAGGCGCTGAGTAAGTCTCGGGGCGTAGCGCAGCCCGGCTAGCGCGTCTGCTTTGGGAGCAGAAGGTCGGAGGTTCGAATCCTCTCGCCCCGATTAAAAAAAAAGAATGGGCTATTTAACACAAGCGCCTATAGCTCAATTGGATAGAGCAACGGACTTCTAATCCGTAGGTTGCAGGTTCGATTCCTGCTAGGCGTGCTTTTCATAACTCAAAACGTGGTGGATGTAGCTCAGGGGTAGAGCACTTGACTGTGGATCAAGTGGTCGTGGGTTCAAATCCCATCATCCACCCTCATTCATATCTCGGGGCCGGCTGTGCGGCAGAACGCCCGGTTGAATACGGGGACATCAGAAAGCAGTAAGTGTCCATTCCGTTCACTGCGAATCATTGGTGGGATATTCCGAGAACAAGCAAACGCCACGGTTAGAACAAGAGACGTGGATCTGTCCCAACGGGCGAGAATACCAACCAGGTGCGCCGTTAGCTCAATTGGCAGAGCATCTGACTCTTAATCAGGCGGTTGAAGGTTCGATTCCTTCACGGCGCATCGCTTCTAATATAGAACGTTCGGGCGGGTGCTGGAATTGGTAGACAGGATAGACTTAGGATCTATTGGGGTTACGCCTCGTGAGGGTTCAAGTCCCTCCTCGCCCATGATTGCAAGAAATTGGTGGCGGCCGGGAAACAGCGGCGGTTAACCTCCGACATTGCTACCTATCACTTGCCAAGAAACAGGCACCATCAGTGATTTGAAAGCACCCGGGCTCTCAACGCTCGGCATGAGGACAAAAGACTTGAAAGTTCAAATTGAAAGGTTAGATGCCACACGAGTTCGACTCAATATAGAGGTTCCATCCGAAGATGTTAACAATGCGTTAACGGAAACTTATGAAACGTTGCGAGGAAGAGCTTCTATTCCCGGTTTTCGCAAAGGGCGCGTCCCAATAGCCATCCTTAAGTCGCGATTTCCAGAATACGTCAACTCAGAAGCTATCCGATATCTCGTTACTCCTGCTTACGAAGACGCAATTAATAGTGAAAAACTTAATCCTATTTCACAACCTACTTTCTTACCCTCCCTTAATGAATTGCAGGTCGAGGAAAATAAACCGCTGAGCTTCTCTGCAACCGTGGAGACGCGACCCAATATCCAGCTCCCGAATTACGACGAATTGACCATCGATAAAAATCCCGTTGATGTCCCACGAGAGGATGTTGATGCCTATGTTACACGGCTACAAGCACATTCCGCAACCTATGAACCCCTCGATGTTGAACGCCCAATTCAAGAAGGCGATTGTGTGCGTATGGATTGGGAATGTCTAATCGACGGCGAACGAATTGAAACCGAATCGCGACAAGATGCTGACATAGAAATTGGAAACGCGGATATCCACGAAACACTCGAACACGCCTTGATCGGGATGCAAATCGGCGATACAAAATCTGTAGACATTCAACTCTCACAAGAACACAGTGATCCTAACCTTGCTGGAAAATCCGCCCGTTATGAAATTATGCCGCATGCTATCACGCAAAAACATCTCCCTGATTTAGATGACGAATTCGCAAAAGACCTCGGCTATGAAAATTATTCTCAACTCTACGGAATGATATGGAACAACCTTGTCGAGGAGGAAACGAGTCTGCATGTCGAAAAACAAAAATCAGAGCTCCTAAACCAACTCATCGAAAAGACAGATATTCCTATCCCCGAGCCTCTAGTAGAGCAATATGTACAACAAACCCTTCAGACTTTTCAACAGCAGCTGGCAACCGAAGGTAAAACGCCCGAACAGGCCGGAATTGACCTTAATATACTCCCCGATGAATTGCGGAAAGATGTCATCAAACAAACAAAACAGTCATGGATTTTCGAGGCAATAGCCGAAAAAGAAGGTGTTTTCGTAACTGATGACGAACTCGAATACGAAATTCGGCGCGCCGCCGAACGACAAAACCGGGACGCTCAAAAATACGCTGCACTGCTCAAATCAAACAATCGATTAGAGGAATTACGGGGGCAGCTACGACATGAAAAAATTTATCAGATCCTGATTCACCGCGCTGCTGCTAAACAGGCGCTTGTCATTACCTAAGGAATAGTTAACCATCGAAATATGAATTTGATACCTGTCGTCGTTGAACAAACAAGCCGGGGAGAACGCTCCTATGACATCTATTCTCGCCTACTTGAAGACCGTATCATCATGATCGGGACGCCTATTGACGATGATGCCGTTGCAAACATTGTAACCGCCCAAATGCTCTTCCTTGAAGGAAAGGACCCGGATGCAGACATTGTGCTCTATATCAACACCCCCGGCGGCTCTGTCTCTGCAGGCCTGGCGATCTACGATACAATGCAATACATCAAAGCCGATGTACAAACTTGGTGTTTGGGTAGAGCCTATAGTATGGGCGCTATCTTACTCGCCGCCGGGGCCCCGGGCAAACGCTACGCCCTGCCACACGCCAAAGCACTCATCCACCAGCCCATGGCGAGTGGTATTAGCGGGCAAGCCTCTGATATCAGCATTCACGCAAGCGAAATTTTACACGAACGCGATCGGCTCTACGCGATTCTAGCAAAACATACCGGACAAAACGTTGAAAAAATCGCTACCGATGCCGACAGAGATTTTTACATGACTGCAGAACAAGCACTTGAATACGGATTGGTCGATCAGCTTGTTTCCCAACGCGCAACAGCCGAGTAGTTGTCAAGCACCGGGGACCAATTCTGGATTAAAGAAGACACTGGTAACAACATGTCCAGCTTTGCAGTCCATCGGAAACGGGGAAGTGTTACCAAGCTCACTATAGCTGGCTACTGACAACTATAAAAGGAGAAACCTGTATGTCACAATCCATCCGCCGTGAGTTATTTTGTTCTTTCTGTCAACAGGATAGCGCACAAGTCCGACGCCTCTTTCAAGGCAGAGAAGCGAATATTTGCGTTGAATGTATTGTTCGACTCTCAGCGTCCACCGCCCAAGACGCTACCTGCGCTTTTTGTCAACGCAACAATACACTAGTCGAAAGACTCTTTAACGGCATTGACGCGAATATCTGTGACAAGTGTCTTGCTGAATGTCTTGCTGTCTGTAAGGACATTCTTGGACAACAACCGGAGAACAGTCTTGACGTGTTAACAGAAGAAGCCCCTCAAGAGAACCAAGAACTTCACACAAGACAACTAGCACAAACACAAGCCGAAAGCATAACGGCCTCCCAAGCACAAACGCAATATGAAACACCCGCAAAACCGCCTTCACCCGAAGAGATAAAAGCAAAACTTGATGAATACGTGATAGGTCAAGAAGAAGCAAAGAAAAACTTATCTGTTGCTGTTTATAACTCCTATAAGCGATTACACCACGACGAAACAACAGACGACATCGAATTAGACAAAAGCAATATCTTACTCATAGGCCCAACAGGTACTGGAAAAACGCTACTCGCTCAAACACTCGCTAAGGTCTTGGATGTTCCATTCGCTATTGCTGACGCAACGACACTGACCGAAGCTGGCTATGTCGGTGAAGATGTTGAAAATATCATATTGAAGTTGGTACAGGCAGCCGATGGCGATGTTGCACGCGCTGAAACTGGTATCATCTATATTGATGAAATTGATAAGATTACACGAAAATCCGAAAACCCATCTATTACTCGAGATGTCTCCGGCGAAGGAGTCCAACAAGCACTGCTTAAAATCCTTGAAGGAACAACAGCAAGTGTTCCGCCCCATGGTGGTAGAAAGCATCCTCACCAAGAGATGATTGAGGTAAATACCAACAAAGTCTTGTTTATCTGCGGAGGAACCTTTATTGGTCTGGAGAAAGCTATTAAGGATAGACTTGGGAAACAGAGCATCGGCTTTGGGACTACCATACAATCCAAGAATGAAACCAAAATTCATGAGATTATCGCACAAGTAACACCGAAAGATCTCATTAAATATGGATTTATACCGGAACTGATTGGACGACTCCCTATTGTTACAACCTTGCATGAATTAGATGCACCAGCGTTAATTCGTATCCTCACAGAGCCGAAGAACGCACTCGTCAAACAATACCGTCAGCTCTTAGCTTACGAAGGAGTCGAATTCCATGTAACCGAAGCTGCATTAACGGCCATCGCCGATGAGGTGATTGAGCGAGAAACCGGGGCCCGGGGGTTAAGAGCTATTTTTGAGAAAATTATGCTCGATACCCTCTATCGACTCCCGTCACTCGAAAATGTTGAGGCATGTCATATTACAGAGGACGTTGTTCGCAAGAGTGAACCGCCGCAACTCATCTACAGAAAATCCGAAGAACTTAAAACCGCTTAATAGATGCCATATCTCGGTTTTCGGTTAAAGAGCAAGTAAAGATAGAAAAAACGTTCACAAGCACCACAACGGGTGACCGACAGCTGACAACCGATAACTATGAGAGGACAAAAATCATGCATTCGACAGCAACGAAAGAATATGAAACGGTAAGTTTACCTGTTATCTATCTGCCTTCCGATTTTAACGCGATCTTTCCGAGGAGAAGATCTCTCCTAAATGTCGCTCGCAAGATGGGGGTCGCAGCAACACGTGATGCACTCCAATCACAGTCCGATATATTCCTCCTCCATCAAAAAGTAGAATTAGAGGATGGACAAGAAGCAGCTCCTGAAGACCTCCATACAATCGGTACTGTTGCAAATATTATCGAATCTTATGAACCCGGCGACGGCACTATCCGTATCGCCGTTCTATTACAACAACGCGCCATTGTCCTCCGTTACACGCAAATAAAGGAATTTTTGAAAGCCGACGTGCAGATTGTTCATGAGGAAATCGGCTTAGCTAATACTGCCAAACCTCTCATGAGAGAAGCCAGGGAGCTTTTCAGGAATTACGCAAAAATTCGACAGAAAGACGAAGCACAAGACTCACAATCCCACGTTCTGACCTCCGAAGATGTCAAACGCGCTATTACAGAGCAGGAAGAACCCGGACACCTCGCCGATACCATCGCCGGACTTATCAATCTCAAACCATTCGAACGGCAAGCTGTTCTTGATGAACTTAACCCCATTAAGCGGCTTCAGCTCGTCATCCAATACCTAAAGGAAGCTCTAGAACGTGGCGAATTGCGCGACGATATCCACAACCAGGTCCGTGAATCTATTCAAAAAACACACCGCGAATTTTACCTACAAGAGCAGATGAAGGTAATACAGAAAGAACTCGGGCGCGACGACATCGCAGAAGTCGATGAGCTTCGAGAACAGGTGAAAAACGCCGGAATGTCTGAAGAAGCCGAAGAAAAAGCTCTCAAAGAACTCGAACGACTTTCACAGATCCCACCACAATCTGCTGAATCCGGTGTTATTCGTACCTATGTCGATTGGATACTCGACCTACCCTGGAAAGAGAGTACTGAGCATCAACTCCATCTGCCTGAGGCTGAACGGATTCTTGACGAGGACCACTACAGTTTAGAAAAACCCAAGGAAAACATCCTCGAATATCTCGCCGTTCTGCAGCTCGTCAAACATCTAAAAGGTCCTATTGTTTGCCTCGTCGGGCCCCCAGGTGTCGGCAAAACTTCGCTAGGAAAATCAATCGCCCGCGCAACCGGGAGAAAATTTGTTAGAATGTCGCTCGGCGGTGTCCGAGATGAAGCGGAAATCCGAGGGCATAGACGCACTTATATCGGCGCAATTCCCGGCAGAATTATCCAAGGGCTCCGGGATGTCAAGTCAAAAAATCCCCTCTTCCTGCTTGACGAAATTGATAAACTCAGCTCCGATTTCCGCGGAGATCCCGCCTCAGCACTCCTCGAAGTCCTTGACCCGGAACAGAACGCAACCTTCCGAGACCATTACATGGATATCGCTTTCGATCTTTCTGATGTGATGTTTATCACAACCGCTAACACCCGGGTTACTATCCCACCTCCACTTCAGGACCGAATGGAAATTATCGATCTACCAGGTTATACCGATTTCGAGAAGCACAAAATCGCTACCTTTACGCCCAAGGGACTTATCCCAAAACAACTAGAACGTCACGGATTGTCATCCGAGCAGATTACTTTCACTGACGAAGCCATTTTTGAGATGATCCACAAATACACACGCGAGGCCGGGGTACGAAATCTCGAAAGGACCGTCACCACCGTCATGCGGAAGGTCGCAAAAGAAATTGTCACCGAAGAAAAACCTGACATTAAGGTTGAAGTCACTACAGCAAATTTGAGCGACTATCTCGGCCCCCCTAAATGGACGCGCACAAAAGCTGAAGAGAATGACGAAGTCGGAGTCGCAACAGGACTCGTGTGGACCCAGATTGGAGGCGATATCGTCTCCGTCGAAGCCACAACAATGCCTGGGGAAGGAAAACTCAATATGACAGGGCAGCTCCAAGAAGTAATGCGCGAGTCAGTCCAGGCAGCAGTCGCCTATATCCGATCCCGCGCAGAATCCTTTGGCATATCTGAAAAGATGTTCGAAAAACAGGACATTCATATCCACATCCCCGAGGGGGCGGTCCCAAAAGATGGACCCTCCGCCGGTATTACAGTTGCTACCGCCATACTTTCCGCCTTGACAGGAAAATCTGTCCGGAAAGATGTTGCTATGACCGGTGAGATTACGCTTCGCGGCAGAGTGCTGCCAATCGGAGGCCTAAAAGAGAAAGCACTAGCTGCCTACCGCAACGGTATTTTCGACATCATCATTCCTAGCGATAATGAAAAAGATGAAGTCGACGTCCCAAACGAAATTCGCGAGGAAATCCGTTTCCACAAAGTCGATGATATGACACAGGTGCTAGACCACGCACTTAGGGAGCCCATCATAACCGAAGTCCCCATAGAAAAAATGCCTGTCGCCTCCGAATCATCAGTTTGATATTTATCAGTTGTTATTTATCAGCTCTTGTGACAATTGACAACATGTGTAACTACCATATCTGTTGCTGACAGCCAGCAGCGAATAAAAAAAATGCGATTAGACAAATTTTTACAACTGAGCCGTCTTGTGAAACGACGGACAGTTGCTAATACTCTCTGCAGTCGAGGAGAAGTTAGTGTCAACGGGCACATCGCAAAAGCCGGAAAAATGCTTGCTATCGGTGATGTGATTCGATTGCCAGGGCCCCCATCTGCCCATCAGGACAAGGACTCGGATGAGGAAAGTGCGCCTGAGCTTGAGTATGAGGTTCTCGAACTCCCATCGGGGAACGTTTCACGCGCCCGCGCCACAACACTCTATCGTCTAATAAAACCGTAAACCTTATCTCTTGATCGGGGCCAAGGTAATCACCTGGAGGGCCTAACCTTTATTCGGAAAAGGCATTCCCGGCTAGCTACCGGCGAGAACACCACGTTCGATCAACGGAGAGAAACTTGTAATGAACCGCGAAAATGCCCAAAGCCGCCGCAAACCAACACAAACTCTACCAACATACGTGTCGTCCAATGTAACGAAACCAAGGAAACCAAGGATTGGTATAACGATGGGCGATGCAGCCGGCATTGGGCCTGAGATCATTGTCAAGGCGCTTGCGCATGAAAGTATATATTCAGTATGCCAACCGATAGTTATCGGTAGCCCAGATATCCTTGAAAAAGCGGCTCTCCAATTTACGCCGCCCTATATACCACGACTAAAGCTCAATATTATCAATTCACCAGCCCAAGCACTTGCAGTACACGGCACAATTGATGTTTTGAGTGTCAGTTCGCTATCTCCACATAATATTTCCATAGGCACCGTAAGTGTCCGCGCAGGCCGAGCTGCTGTCAACGCAATTGAAACAGCAACACATCTTGCTATGCAGGGCGACATTGACGCGATTACAACCGCACCAATCTGCAAAGCTGCTATACATCGCGCCGGGTCCCCTTATCCCGGGCACACTGAAATGATTGCTGCTCTCACCAATACCTCTAGCGTAGTGATGATGCTTTGCACGACTGAAACACTGAAGTCTAACGCTGCTTTGAAAGCGACAAATTGCCCCAATCTTTCTGATAACAGAGCCGCTTTTGCTGTGTCTTTCGTGACAAATCACGTCGCACTCGCTGACATACCGAAACATTTGTCCGTACAAAGAATAGTGGATGTCCTCTGCCTCACCCGGCAAGTGCTCATTCGAAGCGGTATCTCTGAACCAAGACTCGTTGCCGCTGGGCTGAATCCACACGCAGGTGAAGAAGGAATGTTCGGGAAAGAGGAAAAACACCTCATCTCTCCAGCTATTGCCCAGGTGCAAGCCCAAGCTCACGCCGGCATAATAGATGGTCCCCTTCCTGCAGATTCCCTTTTTGTCAAGGCAATCCAAGGGAAGTGGCACGCCGTTATCGCTATGTATCATGATCAGGGAAATATTCCGATAAAACTCTTGCGATTCGGTGAACTTGTGAACGTCACCTTAGGTCTACCGATAATCCGTACTAGCGTTGATCACGGCACCGCTTTTGACATAGCGGGCAAAGGGATCGCCAGCGAAACGAGTTTAATAGCGGCACTAAAATGCGCCTCACAACTCACACAGACGTAGGTGCACATCTCAAGACCGATGAAAAAATCTGCTATCTTTTCTTTTATAGTCCTCATCTGCTGTACTATCCCAACAATGGTTTCTGTAGCCCAGACGCAGCAGAACTCACCACTGCAAATTTTTTCAACCACGGCAGATACTCTCACGGCACGTTTCAAATTGCCCGAACTTCGAGTAGGAAACGGCGCTTATGCTGTTGATGAAGATGCTCCCGACACAGTAACCCGAATTTATTTTGCAGGTGCAGATTGGACGCTAGACGTAGGTAAACCTCGACTCCCTGTCTACGTACGGCGTATCGGGATTCCTGTCGTCGGGATTCCTGTCGTTACCATTATTCAGGCACGTTCTGAAGTAAAAAGCGTCAAAAACGTTCCTATTACACCGGATGACCCGATTTTCCCAGCCTTAACCCCGCTGCGCCGGGAACCACGAGGATTTTATCCTACAAAGCTGGTCGAAGTTGTTCCGATCGGTTTTGTCCGCGATCAGCGCATCGCGAGTCTGCAGATCAATCCGGTACGATATAACGCCACAACAAAGCAATTAAAAATCTACTCATCTGTTACCTTCCGCATTGAGTTTCCAGGTGCAGCAACCACTAAGCAGCAAAACCGGATGCCAACCACCACTTTCGCGCCGGCCGTCTTCGCACCTTTCCGTTCTGCTGTCTTTGAGAACCTGTTCCAAGGAACACTGCAAAATTATGAGCAGGCAAGATCGTGGCGAAACCAGCGACGCGGCTATAGCGACACGCCTAGAAATAGCATCGCTAGGGCCCCAACATTAGCGGTTTCTGAAGCTTACAGATTTAAAATTCCAGTTATCAGGACAGATCTCTATCGCATCACTTACAACAACATTAAGGTTGCTGCTAGTATTGAACCGGAAAATATTGATTTGGACACCCTTCAGCTGGAAAATGGCGGACAAAAACAGGGCGTTTACATTTTTGATGAAAATGAAAACAATATATTTGAGATGGGCGAACAAATCATTTTCTATGGACGCGCCTTAGCAGACAACAAATTTACCGAGGAAAACGTCTACTGGCTCCGCTTTGCTTTGCGTGGAGAACCTGCCATGGGCGGACTAGAATCCTCTCGTGTGGCAACGCGGGACGCTACACCCCGCTCCGAAAACTTAGTAACACCGACCGCTTTTTTAACACGAGCCCGCTTTGAAAAAAACATACATCACGATGCGTTAGCCGGTACCTCTGTTAAGTCCGAGCTTGCCGATCACTACTTTTGGAGTGCTTTTCGTGGCGGGAACGTCCAATCGAGTCGCAAGGATTTTCCTATAGAGCTGCCGAGGGCAGTCCCACGCCTCAAGATTGATCGCAACGCAACCCTACGCATCAAATTTCAAGGGGCTTCCCGCAGAGGAGCAGCACTCCACCGAGCGCGAATCACTTTCAATGGACTACAACTCGGCAGGATCGAGGAATGGAAACGGCAAGTTTCACAAATTGCTACCCGTGGCATTCCACAAGCGCGCATCCACCACAATCAGGTCAATTTCATGCGCATCGACGCTCTTGATGATAATAAAACCGCCCCAGGATCCTACGATTTCTACCTTGATTGGTATGAACTCGATTATTGGCGCAGCTTTCAGGCAAACGCTAACCGTCTTGAATTCAATACGAATACCGAACCTCCCAACCGGGGGCAAGTCCAATACCGCATCGAAAATTTTTTTACCGAAGCCATTGACGTATACCAGCTCAATGCAAAAGGTATTGTAAATAAACTTGTTGGTGGGGAAGTCTCACAGACTGGCGCAAGTTACCAAATTCTCTTCGAAGACACCATCGACCAGCATACGCGCTATTTTGTCATAAGCCGCACCGCGTATCGGAGTATCAATGCCCTCATTCCGGCACCGCCTACCACACTTCGCAATCCCGCCAACCAGGCCGACTATGTCGTTATAACACATCCAACCTTTACCGAGAGCATACAGCCTCTCGTTAAATTCCGACGTTCGCAGGGCCTGACAGCCCTGGTAGTCGACATCGAGGACATCTACGATGAGTTTAGTGATGGCCTCTTTAACCCGCTTGCAATTCAAAAATTCCTTCGATATACCTATAACAATTGGCAAGAACCTGTACCGACTTATGTTGTCCTCGTCGGGGATGCGCACTACGATTACAAGTTTGCTACCGTTGAACGCTACCGTGAAGACCCAAACTTCCAAGGGGTTTATAATCTGTATCCTATCTTCGTACCAACGTTCCACGGTTGGGCACCTGAAAGTGGGGAGACTGCTATGGACCAGCGCTTTGTCAACGTTAGTGGTGAAGACCCACTGCCAGATATGCTTATTGGAAGACTTTCTGTCCAGACTCCTAGTGAACTCGTAACTATGGTTGAGAAAATTATCAACTATGAAAAGAATCTCAAAACTGGACTATGGCAAGGAACTCTCATTCAGGTAGCTGATGACAACACGGACAACCCTGGTGATGGACTCTTTGAAATATCGCGCGACAGACTCATTGCAGATATTATACCTGTCGGCTACGATACCCGCCAAATCTATCTCCGAAAAATTGAAAGCCCCGAACTCACACGCCTCCAAATCCGTGATGCTCTTAACCAAGGCGCACTCGCGATTGAATACACAGGACACGGGGGGATCCAGACCTGGTCGGATGAAGCTATCTTTCGAAGTGAGGATGTCATCGGTTTGCGGAACCGATACCTGCCTTTTGTTATAACGACAACTTGTCTCAATGGACAATTTGATAAACCGCAGCAGGTCGGAAACTTCTGTCTCAGTGAGCAATTTCTATTAGGTGAATATGGTGCTATCGCAGCACTCTCAGCCACTCGGTTAACCTACGGGACAGCAAACGCGGCGTTTGACAACGACCTCTTTGAATCTTTATTCGGAATCGGGCGCGCCGGAAACTTGGAAACACGATTTCAATCGACCGGAACTTCACAGACGGTCGGACATATTGTTGCTAACGCCAAAATTAGTTTTCTCACTCGGATCCGAAACACGCAATGGATTCCAGGCACAGAACAATATACCCTCTTTGGCGATCCTGCATCCCGACTCGCGATCCCAGAACTTCATGTAAAGGTTGAACTAGAGCGCATCGCACTCAACAACACCCACGAAATCGTCATCAAAGCGAACGAAGTCGGAACAATTGAAAATTTGGGAGCCGGACACACAACGGATCCAGTCTTCAAACGTGCAACCGACTTTAGTACAGAGGCCCTCTCTGCTTTCGCTACCTTTGCAAATAATTTTGACGATAACATCAGGAATGAACTAACGCGCCGTACAGGAGGCAGAATTTGGCAAGGTGAATATGGAACAATCCGAATTGATGTACCGGATAGCGCACTGCCCGGCCCGGGCAGTGCAAGAATCTTCGCCTTTGACGACACTCGTGCCGCTATCGGCGGCACCCGATTCTGGGTTGATACCCCCGTTGTACATGACATCCGAGAAACACTCGATATTAAAGTCACTGATACCCTTAATATCGCAGCCCTTGTTGTTGATGACCTTGGACCCGCAGGTATACGGAGCATTAAGGTCTTATGGGATAACACTGCTACCTTCAAAGACCAAATAGCACTTATGGTTAAAGCACCTGCACCGCTCGGCGAAGTACCACAGGGCGGACAGTGGTATCAACTCCAAACACCTATTCCTGTGCCACAAGACGGACGACAGATCCGCTACCGAATCCTTATCACCGATAGTAACGGACACGAAATTGCCGTTCCTTCAAAACTAGAACGCAACATCGTTAAAATCCCCGAAGGTCCCAATATCGCAATCGGTACAGAGAAAAACGACAAGCCACCTATCCGCTACGAATTTGATGAGGCAGAAGAGGGGTACCAACTCGTCGCAGAAATCGTCAATAGCGGTGGACGACCTGTCCGATCGGATATTGAGGTCGTGTTCGCTGAAGGAAACCCTGATAGCGAAGCGGATAGCATAATTGACGAAGACGCTAATATCTTAGGCCGATTAACCGTCAAAACCACTGATTGGATAGATGGCACTCATGTCCTGCAACGTATAAGTACGACGCTCTACCTTGATAAACCCCTCGGAGCAGGCGTACACAAAATCTATGTCTTCGCGGATCCGGATGACCCGGGAATCGATGACAAAATTCTCGGAAACGTTCAGGAATCGCGCCAGTTTGATAACAAGCAGCACATCTCTTTTATCGTCAATGAATTTAGTTATAAGCCACAGGAGGAATTAACGGCGTTCAGTCTGGATAGAGTGTTTGATATCCATTTGCCGGCAAATGCCCTCAATGTGAGGCAACAAAGTAGAGGAGGGATTCCGCTCTCTGTATCTTCACAGACACCTACCGAGCCATTCCAACCAGATCTCCAATTCGCGCCTATTCCCCGCGTCGCTGCACTCCGACAAGGACTCATCCGACAAGGAACAGAGGTTGCACAATACTATCAACCCATCTTCCGGAACGGGGTAACAGAACTCGCTAAACCCGCTAAAGTCAAACTCCGTTTTGATGTCAGCGCCTTGGAAGATACTGTGCGCGAGGAGACAGCCCTCCAACCTGACAGCCCGGCATTTAAAACCGCGTTGATAGAAATTGCGAAGCAGATGGCAATCTATGCATGGCAAGCAGACTTCTCGGCATGGCGGCGCCTCTCATCGCAAATTAACTATAACTCCGAAGCAGATTTTTTGCTCGAGAACTATGTCACACCAACGCAGATGGAAAATGCAAGCCAACAGGAATTAGCAGAATCCGACATCACTATTAATCCAAATCTGACACCTGCTGGAACCTGGGCACTAATTTTTTTAGATGCCGCTGAATACGAAGTGTTTCTCCAACGAAAAGGGGAAACAACCGTTCAGAAACTAGATCAGTCAGGACAATTGGATAACACGTTCAGGGAGGAAGGCTTCGGGTTAGAGATACAGATCCCGAGGCTAGAGAGCACGCCGCTAGGGGTTAATTACACCTTTGAATTTGCGGATGTCCTCGTTTTTGAAACTGACTATAACCCCGGAGGCGATGTCGTCCTCACTCGCACTTGGCGGGCAAACACCGGGAACGGCAAAGCAACAGTCAGCAGCAGACGCGGGCCCAAAGCGGAATTCGCCATAGGCGATTGGTTTATTTTTTTTACACAACCTGAACGTTATGAACTCCGTGATGTCTCTGGCGAACCTATTCACTATCCTAACGGTGTTAAAGTCCGAGGCAAAGTGAACGAACCAATTTACCTCAGTCACCTCGGTTTGGAAATTCTCGTCACCGCAAGCTCTGAAACCTTCGCGTTTGGCGATAAAATTAAATTTAGCAGCACTCAAGTTGGAACAATTACAGCAGAAGTCAATGAACTTACACACTTCAGCCTCATGCGTAGCACGGATATCGAACCCCCCGCGCTTAGCCTGTGGTTAGATGGAATTCGACCGCAAACAGGAAGTGTGATTCCACCGCGGCCTACCTTCTCTATTGTCTTGGAAGATATCAACGGCGTTGATCTGAAATCCTTTACTTTTGAAAAGAGAAAGGACGGCGGTCGTTTTGAGACCATCACCGACTATAAAATTCGAGTACAAGGAAAAGCGCAAACCGTACCAATCGATTACCAGCCAATACTCTTCCCTGGCGAATACACATTTAACGTCACAGCACAAGACTTCAACGGAAACGCTATTGGCGGAGACGAAAAAGTCGCTAGTTACCGATTTTTTGTCATCGACACCCCTGACCTCAAGCCACCCACTATTGATATCCAAGTGATTGCACTCGTTACAGGTTCAGCACGCGAACCAACCGGTGAACCGTTGACAGAGGGCGCAGTACTCAGAGAACAACCACGCTTTAAGATTACACTCACCGATGATAGCGCACTTGATGAAACCTCGTTCAATCTCAATTTTGGACATTTGCACGAACTGATTGAACCGTTGGACGCGATCAATTATACTAAAATTTTTGACCCTGCCGCTCCTGCCCAAGCCTCTATTACTTACACCCCAGATCTTGCTAACGGCGAATATCAATTCCATATCACCGCCGCAGATACTAGCAACAACACAGCCGAATTTATTACCACCTTCGTCTTGAATGAGGAAGTTGCTCTCAGTGAGGTATTCAACGTTCCGAACCCGACAGTTGATGGTAAAACCTTTTTTACCTATTACCTTGCCCAAGCCCCCGACACCGTCACTATTAAAATTTACAGCGTCAACGGCAGACTCCTTCGAACGCTCGCCGATGCAAGTGCCACCCGCGGAGGAAACGAAACCCGTTGGGACGGCAGAGACGAAACAGGAATGCGATGCGCCAACGGGGTGTATCTCTATCGCGTCATCGCTCATACAGAGAATGGAAAAGTCGAACAGGTCGGAAAATTAGCCGTCTTGCGGTAAACCGAAGCTATTGCAACGGTGAATAATCCGTCGGTTCAAGTATTTTGGAACTCGCTACACTTACCAGCGGTCCCCCAACTTCTGTCAACCGTTTTGCTTGCTGCCACTCCGGATCTGCGATAAATGCGTCCCATGCCCGCTGGTAGTGTCCGAGATCGTCAAAGGCAAGCATATAGACGAGCTCGGTTGTCGTCGCTTCACCAATAGCTGTTTCCCAAAAACCGATGATCTTCATACCGTGTTTCTCAAACAATGGAACCGTAATATCCGCAAACCGATCGTTTAAGTTTTTCATTTTTCCCGGCACAACTTGATAGGTGCGCAATTCATAAATCATTTTTTCATTTTCCTTTCCAACAATACATGGAACCGCAGCCGGACTGGACATACGAGCTTTTTCTTTCGTCAAAGTATACCATATTTATCATAAACTTCCCGCAGTATCGCGCCGGCTCGGAGGGCATCACGGGTGTACTTCTCTCTACTCACCTTTGTCAAGGCCGACTCAATCACCACTGTTTCCACTGCTTGTGGAATAACAGCAACTCCGTCCATGTCACCGAACACAATATCACCCGGATGAACTGTGACACCCCCGCATTCAATTGGAACGTTGTATGCAACAACGTCAACACGTCCGGAAGAGTCTACGGGAGACAGACCTGTCATAAAGACCGGAAATTGCATCTCTATAATCTGTCGGGCATCTCGAATGAAACCTTCAATAATCGCACCACGTGCTCCACGCCCCCGTGCTGCTATTGAAAGCAGTTCGCCCCAAATGCAGCTACGTGTGCTCTGATTCGTAGAGCACACGAAAATGTCATTCTGTTTGAGACTATCTACGGCTATAATTTCCCGCTGATATGGTTCATCCGGAATTTTGTAGACATCTACACACAGTACAGGCATCGCTCGCCCTACGACAACCGACCCCGCGTACAACGGGCGGATTGTGTGTTGCAGGACCTGTTCACGGTACCCAATTCCATCAAGGGCATCCGAAATTACAGCAGCGTATAGATGCTTTTCCATCTTATCAAACAGTTCTGTGTCATCGTGCCACTTTTGAGTTTCCATAATTTCCCTTGTATGGACTATCAACTTTCATCACTTTGAAGAAATCAGAATATCTTGCTACTGTGTTTAAGACTCGCTGGAGCTTAACTGCTGTTCTTCTGAACACGACTTCTTTCTGACGGTTAGTAATTCTGATAGCCGACTTCTTGAAGACGCGCGGCTTTCTCCGCGACACCATCGCTCAACTTTTTTTTATATGCCAACAATTTCGCTTCCAGCTCTGGGAATTGGAGCCCCAAGATTTGGACAGCGAAGAGTCCAGCATTTCGGGCACCCCCGGATCCAATCGCCATTGTTCCAACAGGAATGCCGGGTGGCATTTGCACCGTTGCATAAAGTGCATCCACACCGTTAAGCGGGCCCCCGTCAATCGGTACACCGATAACCGGCAGAGGGGTGTGTGCTGCGATGACACCAGCAAGGTGCGCTGCGCGTCCCGCCCCAGCGATAATTACCTTTCCCCCTTCGGCTTTAATCTTTTCTGTCCAAGCAACTGTCCTTTCCGGTGAACGGTGGGCAGAGGAGATAGTTATCTCAAATGGGACCTCAAATTCTTCTAAAACCTTTGCGGCTTCCGCCATCTTTTCTAAATCGGAATCACTTCCCATCACAATACCAACTAAAGGGGTTTTCTGCTCTCGAAGCGACATATTTGTATAGTACCTTTCAAGTTTAATAGTTATCAGTACAGTTTGCTAAGCAAACCTGCCTGTCGATTATCAGTTAAAGCCTGCCGAATCCAAATATATTCGGTAGGCCGCGCTGTGTAACTGCCAACTGTTAATTAATAAACAATATGTGAGTTTCTCTGAATAATAAGCGGTTCTGGACCACCCACAGGAAAATTGGATGCCCACTCGTTTGGATCGTAATCACGAGTGACAAAGCAGGCACGATGCCCTGGCACAGCATGCTTCAAACCGATACGCGTTGCCATTTTCACGCATCCATCGTAGAACGGAAATTCACCCTCTGTCGGGTGACTCGTTAGGAAACCGATATGCGGCTCATAAGCTGCTACTGCCGAAATCAGTGCATCATGTTCAGCGAAGTTGTTAATCGGGTCTCCACTGAAATAGAGTATTACACCGCCGCTAACAATAACATACCCCAAATGCGTAACATCAGGCGGGGCTATGTCCACAGATGCATCGCCTTCAGGAGGTTTAGCATAGACAGCATGTACAGTGAGACTGTTAAGCCTCGCCGATTCACCTGCACAAATTTCTGATATGTGTGATGATCCGACATTCGTTTCTGCTAGAATCTGACGCACACTCTCTTCGGGACCCACAAACCGTGTAGCATTGGAGGTCTCCCATATCCGGTTTATAGACTCTGAGCAGGTATGATCTCCGTGTGCGTGTGTCAAGAGAACAAAATCGGTTGGAAGGGTCGATTCATCGAGCGGGGTGGTGGTATGAATAAAACGCGCAGCAGGACGTTCCCGCGGAAAATATGGGTCAATTTGGATAATCGTGCCAGCCGAATCCTTCACTGCGAAACTGCTCTGTTCAAACCAGTGGACAGCGATGGACCCTTTCGGCACGTTCAAGTCAACAAGTAGATGCATATTGCTTCCTTTTTTAGGAGTTTTCAATTGTCGTCTATCAATTCTCCGAACATTCTTGAGGCGATAGCTAGAGTTATCAACGTCCGCAGTAGGCCCCGGCCTGATAGCCGAAGATGAACGTAACGAACGGGCTGGCGAGCGATAACTATAATAGAGATAGACACCAAATACGCCTGCAATGGAGCCGAGCGCGTCCGCAACCCAATCCGCAACGGTTGCTGATCTACCAGGGACAAAGGTCTGATGCCACTCGTCGCTTGCGCCATAAAGAATCGACAGTAGTGCTGCGATATACCATATCAGTCGTGACTGCACTATTGAAGGTTTTGTCTTCACAAAAGCACGAGCGATTAGTCCACCAAGTACGACGTATTCGATAAAATGGTAAAGTTTGTCAATCGTTAACCATTCAAATTCTGGTGTCGGAAGCGGCGGCTGCTTCATGGACGAGATACCAAAGATGAGAACCATGTACAGGAAGGGCGGTACCCAATATTTTATCATCTTTTTAACGATTGAAAGGGCGTTGCTGCATCCGTTGTCCTTGCGAATTTTGAACTTGAATTGGTAAGAAACCTTTCATCGTCCAGAGGCGATGGATTTAACCAGAAATCACTCGGGAACGCTACCCAAGCTGAATAGTTAAGCGAGCGCATTAAGGATTGCGTCTACGTCGTAGACACACCCGCCCCATGTGCCACCACCGACAGATTGCAATGCTGCCCAAAGCCTCGTATCGTCTGGTAGTGCTTCATCCGGTGCCAGGTCTGGCCGCGGGTGTCGTTCTGATAACAGATGTTCACCAGCTTCAGCACCAAAATGCTCCTCACCGTGTCCTACCAGATCAATATGGCCTACGAGTCGCCGCGTATCAATCTCAATCCGAATTATATCGTCTTCAAGTATCTTTCCAATAGGACCGCCTGCAAGAGCTTCCGGCCCGACATGTCCGATACACGCCCCTGTTGAGACGCCGGAGAATCGCGCATCTGTAATCAGGGCGATATTCTTCCCAAACGAAAGATGTTTCAGTGCAGCTGTGAGTTGATAAACCTCTTCCATACCCGTGCCTTGCGGACCGCGGCAACACAAAACTACAATGTCACCAGGTAGAATGTTTGCTCCGCCTTGTCCCTTAAGCGCTTGTATTGCTTCAGATTCCCGGACGAAAACCCGCGCCGGGCCCGTCATCCGATACACACCATCCGCGTCAACAACACTTGGGTCAATAGCGGTACTTTTGATGACGGATCCCTCTGGAGCAAGGTTGCCTCGCGGGAACGTGACGCTACTTGTCAATCCCGCTGCTGCCGCTGCCGCCGGATTCAGGATTACCTCGTCCGGAGTGACGTTATCCTCTTTTTCAAGGATTTCACGGACGCGGATACGTCGTCCGGAACCCAACCACCAATCAAGATTACTACCCAGAGATTCGCCTGTTACCGTTAGCACGTCTTCGTTAAGGTGTCCTAGTTCACGAAGGTGGAGCATAACTTCAGGAACGCCCCCGGCGAGGAAAACACGTACCGTCGGGTGGCCAACGGGACCGTTCGGTAGAACATCCACGAGACGCGGGACGCCCTGGTTGACTTCCGTCCAGTCATCTACCGTTGGACGTTCGAGCCCAGCAGCATGTGCAATCGCAGGAATGTGCAGTAAGAGATTCGTCGAGCCACCAAAGGCTGCATGTACCACCATAGCGTTCCGAATTGATTCTGGTGTTACAATGTCGTTCATCGTCAAACCCTTGGCAGCTAAATTCACCACGGCACGGGCTGAACGGAGTCCCATATCTGACCAGATGTTCTGGCCCGACGGGGCTAAGGCTGTATGCGGTAAGCTCATACCTAGCGCTTCACCAATCACTTGTGAAGTTGCTGCAGTCCCAAGAAATTGACAACCGCCCCCGGGAGTCGCACAAGCGCGGCATCCCATATCCGCCGCGTCTTGCAGACTTATTTCGCCGTGTGCGAAACGTGCTCCGACAGTCTGAATTTTTCCGGCATCCTCGCCTATCGTCGGCGGCAGCGTCACGCCCCCCGGAACGAGGACAGCCGGCAGCTGCCGCATTGAAGCAAGCGCCATCATCATCGCAGGTAAACCTTTATCACACGTAGCAACGCCGACAACGCCTTTGCGTGTTGGTAGAGATCGGATGAGTCTCCGGAAAATCTGCGCAGCATCGTTACGATAGGCGAGACTGTCCATCATACCCACGGTACCTTGTGTGCGACCATCACATGGATCAGAGCAATAACCGGCAAACGGGATCGCAGCCAGCTCTTTAAGTTCTTGGGCAACCGCTTGCATGAGAAGCCCAACCTCCCAATGCCCGGTATGGTAACCGAGGGCAATAGGCGCACCATCAGGCGCACGGATACCGCCTTGCGTGCTGAGAATCAGGAATTCCTCGCGGCGCAACTCCGACGGGGCCCACCCCATTGCTGTGTTGTGACTCAAGCCGAATATATCACCGCTCGGTCGAGTGAGGAGCATTTCTGCCGTGAGTGGTAGGCTGCCCTCAGGACCAGCAGCATGGGTTCGGAGATCATAGATGCGGCTATCCCCGGTCTCTAAAATGTCAGTGTAGTGTATCGATTTCGCCATTAAGCAGTCTCTCCATTTCCTCTCTTTTTGATATTCAGTGCCCTCTGTTCATTCAGGCTACACACAAATTCTCCAACAACATCTTCGCCCATCAATGTGTCTTCATAAGTGAGCAACGTGAAATTTGTGTCGTAACGATAGACCGTAACAGCCGCTAGTTCCGGAGGAACAAGCGAACCTTTGCATCTGATATATTCATAACCTTCTAAGTTGTCTCAGAGAAACCCGTCTAGCCACGTTGTACTGGCCGTGGATGTTCTCTCAATCGTTTCAGCGGATGCTTGCAAGTTAAGCATCTATTTTCCTCGCTGATAGGGCAGTTGGGAAAACCGCTATCAGTGCCTATTTCTTGCTAGAGTCGGAGATCAGTTTTATAACCTCGACTCTGCCCGCCTTGACTTCTGCTTCGTCCACTTCTATCCGTAGTAACCCAGCTATAAATAGCGTTAATTCCCAGTCAACTTTTGCTGCATCGAGAGGTGTAATGCCGTCACTATTCCGAAGGGTCGTATCGGCACCTTTTTCTAGGAGTAACTTTACCGTTTCAGCGCGTCCCAAGAAAGCCGCCGCGTGGAGTGCTGTTCCCCCGTTTCGATCTGTCACATTGATGTCTGCGCCCTGTTCAAGGAGCATAGCGACTGCCTTTGTCTGTCCCATCACTGCTGCGGTACTCAACAGTGTAGATCCCGACTCCAAGTTTTTGGCATTAGGGTCCGCACCATCTCTTAAAGCCTGCTCAAGAGCCTCGGTGTTACCGATGAACGCTGATTCCCATATATCAGTTGTCCCCATGTGTTGTTCCGAGGGGAGGCTAATATTGAGCATATCAGCAATTCTGATTCTCGCCGCTTCTACCTGCTTCTTCTCCAACTTTATGCCTAAAGGTTCTGATAAATGCCTTGTCGTTTCCCAAGGGACTGCCAAAAGGTCTGTCAGTGTAGCACCGTCGCTGTTTTTTACGTTCACATCGGCTCCATTCTTTATAAGCAGCTCGGCGGTTTCAGCACGTCCCATAAACGCAGCCAGATGCAAAGCAGTATTACCGTCTCTATTTCTGCCGTTGATATCTGCTCCATTCTGAAGAAGCAGTTCAACAGCTGCTGTCTTGCCCATCATGGCAGCCCATGCCAGGGGCGGCATTTCGAAACGCATCTCATTAACATCAGCACCTTCCGCTAGGTAACGTTTAATCGCCATAAGGTCTCCGGCGTGTGCAGCACCTACTAAGGTATTTTCCATTAATTTTAGGAATCCGGTCATGGAATCTCCGTCTTCAGGCATAACGAAGGGCGGGTCGGGTCGTTTCCTCCACACCGGCATCTGCTTAGCGATCTCTGTCTCTATATCGTTCTTACGGTCGCGGATGAAGTCGCGAGCCGCTTCTAATTCACTCGCATAAGTCGGCTTAGATTCCTGCCCCCACCTTTCACCTCTATTCCATTCTTCTTCAATTACACGCTGAGCAGGCACTAAATGTGGTTCAACCATCAGGGCAATTTTGTCTAATGTTGCTAACAATTCTGCGGTGTTCCAATGTTTTTCTAGAATGTCTGTGAGCACTTCCTTATATCGCCGCCGTCCAGCCTCGAATTGATACAACTTATAGGCAATTAGGCCCTGGGTCTTTACAGATATTGGGGCCCGCGCGTCGTTCATAAAGTCAAGTTTACTCAACTTGGTAAAAATAGAGTCCATACCCCACGGAATGAAGTAGAATTTGTTGTCATCCGGGTTAAGATAAATGAAAAAGTTGTTTTTATTCCCGGAGTAACCGTCCCAGAAACCGACTAAACTCTCAGCCGCCCAGAACTTATAAAACGACTCTAAATCTACCAATGTACCGATGTCAGCTTCCGTCGTTTTCGGGTCCTCCAGCAAGTTAATCAAGGTTTTAATTTGTCTTCTACCGCGTGTGTCGTCACCACGCTTGTGTTCGAAGCTATTCTCCCACCCTTCATAAAAATCCACAACCGTTCCTTCATAGAGCGAGCCATCGTCGTTCCCGAAAGCACGTTTCAACAACGGTTTCCGAACAGTCTCCACGTGTGAATAAATGCCAAGGTTCTTACCGTTCACTGTCACCATCGCATATGCACACCGCGGGGCAGGTGACCCAATTGCGTTAAACAAAGCGTACCCCATAAATTGACTCACCAAACCTGTATCTTGTTTATTGTTGTTAAGTGTTAGGTTTGTTAGGCCCGCAATCCCACTCTCTTTGTCAATGTGATTTAGTTTGATTTTAAGTGAAGGACGAGTATGGCTTAGGGAACCAATAAATCCTTTTTTCCGCAGTCCTACTTTCGGGAAAGAGACACCGTCAATGCTGACACTCGCTTCTACGTAGGTATACGGACGCTCCATCGGCCCAAATTGTCGGGATGCAGCAAGGGCAGTCCTGAAATCCCGCGACTGGTATCGGATTGTATCCCAATCCTGCTGTGAGAGCGTAATCTGTACGTCTATAACGCGGTCTGTCGGGAAAATATCATCTAAGGTTAGATCTTTCGCGCTGACGGGATGCAAGGCTATCCCAAGACAGAAAATGATTGCTGAGTACATTATCCATTTTGCCATGTTTTTTCTCCTTCATCCAGATTTCTGTTTATGATTAGTTTAGCACATTTTGGTTTTTTATGCTTGCAAATATGTTAGATATCTAGAGTCATTACGCAAAAAAATATCTGCGAATGAATTTTAATCTAGCCTAAGGCCACCTAATGCCCTAGTTCTTCTGTGAATACCTCGATATCCAATGCCCGAGATATATTGTGAAAGAAGGGACTTGAAATCTCCTCACTTATAAAGGCAAAACAAACCGTAGATCATAGTCAAGTCCGAAGAACCTAAACGGCAACATTGACAAATCCGCGGAGGGCGGATTGGCTGCGCCAATTGCTGCGGTGCAATTGCTTGTATCAAGATTAAAAAACATCAAAACGACGCTCCTAAACTGACATGAATTTTCCCTTTTAACACGGAATCTCCAGCGGCGAGCCCGTAGTTCAATCGTAAGATGCCTCCTTTCGATTCGAGCCTCGCGCCAAGTCCGTAGCCAACTCGAAGTCTGTTGAAAGTAGAGGGGGTTTCAACCAACGTCACAGCTCCTAAATCCGTGAAAATAAAAATCTGGGAGTCGGATCCGACAAGATACCGATATTCGATGTTTGCATACACGCGCCGCGGGCCGGAGAACCAGTCCTCATCATATCCGCGCAACGTGGTTGCTCCACCTAGATAGAAGAGCTCTGTCGGCGGAATATTAACCCCCCATGCTGCAGCACCGTGAAGCTCTACCGCCACTGTCTGCTTCCGCCACGTCGGGAAATATTGTTGCAGGGAAAACCAAACCTTCCGAAGCCGAAAATCGCTCCGTGATACCTCAAGGGCGATGCTGTCGCGACGTCCCCGCGTCGGATTGAGAAAATAATCGCGGGTATCGCGAGCCAACCGGAATGTAACGCTATACTTCGTCCCACTATACGGCTCCCCGGCCACCCACGGCGCGGCAATCGGAGCTTGAACCTCAAGGGACCTCCCCGCTATTGGGGATCGAGCCATGTCTGGCACATTAATCTGCTTATATCCTAACGTCATAGCGCCCTCAAAGATCCGTCCAAAGTTTGTAGTTATGCTCACACTGCTTGAACGCTCTTCCGAGACCGTTCTATTGTCGCCAAGTGTAGACGCCGCAACCTGTTCTCCATTAAAATTCTGCTGTTTAAGTTGTCCATATTCTACGCTAATCGTTACCGGTTTCCCAAGTATCCACGGCTCTGCGTAACTGAGGCGGAGGATTCTAAGCAGCCCAGATTTCCAATAGAAGTTGAAACGTCTACCTGTTCCTAACAAATTGGTTTCACTAGCTTCCAAAATACCAGTGAGTTGTGGAGCCTCATTAACTTCGGAATCCGGCGGTGCATATCCGATCACCCCACTCAGGCGCCCAGTTTTTGCTTCTGTTACTTGCGCATGGAAGTTAATTCTATCTGCCATTTTGCCTGCCTCTAACACATTCGGGTTAATCTGGTAGAAGTAGCCTAAATTGCGCAGTCGGCGGTAACTTGTGTCAATAGCGCGTTGATCAAAACGCTGGTTAGGTTTCACCGAAATTTCTCGGAGGACCACCTCGCTTCTCGTTTTCTGGAGACCGCTCACTTTGACCTCGCCGATCCGAATCTGAGAACCTTCACGAATATGCAATTCAAAGTCAACGGTAGCTGCCTCCGGCGATAATCGAATGTCCCTCGGTTCAATCTCAATCTTCGGGTAACCGTTTTCACTGTATAACGTCTGTAACCGGCGAATTCCGTTGACGAATGCAGCCTCCGTAAACACGCTACCGCGTTTTAAGCCGGCCTCGGCACGAATCTCATCCGCAGAAAAGCGTTGGTTTCCTGTAAAACTCAACGCACCTATCCGGATCTGTCTGCCTTCCGTAATCTTTACCCGAATAGACACATACGGTTCGCTTTCAGTAATCGATGAAACGTCCGGTACCATTTTTACAAATACAAACCCGTCTTTCCGATAAGCCGCAAGGATCCGTTCAAATCCATCTCTGATTTCCGACTCAGAATATGCCTTTTCCACCTGCCAGTTAAATAAGTCGGTCAATCTTCTCTGATTTAAACGCTCGTTTCCATCAAAACGGAGTTGCTGAATATAATAGTGCGGTTCAGTGGTTTTATTTTCTATGCTATTGCTAACAGCTGCCTCTTCCAAGTCGCGACTTTCATTTCTGTCATCGCTACTGTGCAAAGCTTCAAGTCTTCCAAAGATACAGAAAAGTGAAAAACTGATCAATATAAAGGCGGAGCGGAGTCTCTGTTTGTACATCTATTGTCTCCATTGAGTCTACATCTATTGCAATGATATTTTAGCATGTCCAGTGTGATGAAGGCAAACCGCCTTGTCTTTACGACTCATAATCCACGCGCAGTGCCGTACGCACATTCGGCAGACATATCTTTCCTTGTAGTAGGAGCAAGCTCAAGAAAAATTTGATAAAAATTGGAGAACATGGTATAATATTATCTACATTGCTTAAACCAAATAATTTATTTCAGAAAAAATTGGCAATATGGGTAGAATAGTTGTACCCGTCAGGAGTCCGTGTAAGTTATGCTAAACGCTCTATTAATTTATCCCAAATTTCCGCCTTCTTATTGGGGATTTAAATATGCCTTAGATTTCCTTGGGAAAAGATCCTCAATGCCACCGCTCGGGTTATTGACTATCGCTGGAATGTTCCCGAAAAATTATAACCTAAAAGTCGTTGATGTTAATATTGAACCCCTTACTGATAAACATATCCAGTGGGCAGATGTCGCTTTCACATCAACAATGATTGTTCAAAAATCTTCCCTTTATGAGGTTGCTGAGCGTTGCAATCGAGCAGGCGTTCCCATTATCGCAGGAGGACCGCATCCGACATCTTACTACGATAATATCAAAGCAGAAACTGATGCGACGATCAACCATTTTCTTTTTGGAGAAGTTGAAGAAACCTTTGAAGACTTCTTAACCGATTTTGAAAGTGGAAACGCAAAAGAGGTTTACCGCGAAGCCCGCAAACCGGATATCACAAAAACCCCTGCACCTCGCTACGATCTTATCGATATTAATTCGTATGGATCAATGGCACTCCAATTCTCACGCGGTTGTCCCTTCAATTGCGAATTTTGTGATATTACGAAGTTGTTTGGGCGGGTACCTCGCACAAAAAGTAACGAGCAAATGCTCACTGAGTTTGAGACACTCTATAAACTCGGTTGGAACGGGCCAATGTTTGTCGTCGATGACAACTTTATCGGTAACAAGCGCGACGCAATGCGCCTGCTCCCTGCTGTTACCAAATGGCAGGCAGAACGTCAATTCCCGTTTTCACTTTATACTGAAGCAAGTGTGAACCTTGTCGAAATACCAGAAATGCTCGATGCAATGAGTGGAGCCGGTTTTAATATGGTTTTCCTCGGTATCGAAAGCCCGAATGAGAAAGCGCTGATTAGCACCTCCAAAGGGCAGAACACAAGCAAACAAGAAGATGCAAGCAGCTACCTATTGCAAGCTGTCAGAAAGATACAGAGTAAAGGGATGGAGGTTACTGGCGGGTTTATCATCGGGCTCGATGGCGATACCGAATTTGATTCGCATATCAATTTTATTCAGGAAGCCGGGATCCCGATGGCCATGGCGGGGCTGCTTACCGCATTGAAAGAGACTGACCTCTGGCATCGATTGAAGAGAGAAGACCGACTACTTGTGGAATCAAGCGGAAATAATACGGATATGACGCTCAATTTTGTTCCCGAAATGCCACGAGAAAAGCTCATCCGGGAGTATCGCAGGGTTATATCCGTCCTCTACGACCCGACCTTGAAAAACTATTTCGCTCGATGTTTAAAGCTCCTTGAACACATGCCTAAAACCCAACATAATGTCAGATCTATCCGTATGACAGAAGTCCGCGCCTTTATCCGCTCAATCCAGAAGCAACTTTTTTCAAAACAAGGATTAGAATACGCCCGGTTTTTGATGAAGTCCCTCAAAGACTATCCTACTATGTTCCCAGAAGCCGTACGATTGGCCGTTATGGGTTACCACCTCGAAAAGATAACACGCCACACCGTTGCTGTTGAAGCTTTCAGAAGCTTCTTAGCTCGTGAAATGGAAACCTTTAAAGAGGAAGTTTCCCAGTTCACTCAGGTACAAGGGGAACGCATGAATGAGATCCAAAACTATTCACGTCAACTCTTTGCTCGTGTTAAAACGGAATACAATACCATTCACAAAGATTTTCGGTACGCCGCACACACCGCGCTCACCGGTTTCCAAGAGTCAATGTTCAAAGAATACTTAGAGGCAGAGCTCAAAGCCTTCAAAAATGCTGCGAGCGCATTTGCGAAAACGCAGAGCGCCCGCCTTGGCGAGTTACAAACTTACGTCCATAAGCTCTTTGTCCGGGTCCGTGTACAACACGCGCAACTCTATGACAGTTTCAAATATCACACCGACGACCTGAGCTGTCACACCCAAGAAGCTTTCGATGTTTTCCGTGAATCTATGGCCCGGCATTTAGAGCAACTCTTCGGCTCCGTCCCCGTGCAGATCGAAAACCTCACCTAACCTACCCATGGCATGTGTTGAGATAAAAAATCTCGGCTTCACATATCCGGGTCATCGAACACCCACACTGCACGGCATTACGACGCAGGTGCCTTACGGGGCTTTTGTACTGCTGACGGGCCCAACAGGATGTGGTAAATCCACGCTGCTACGGACACTGAACGGGCTAATTCCACACGCCTCTGCAGGTACGCTTGCGGGGACGGTGCTTCTCAACGGCAAGGACATCGCTACACAACCGCTTGTCGCTACATGTCGACAGATCGCACTTCTTTTTCAAAACCCTGATGATCAGCTTTTTTGCACTTTAGTCGAAGATGAAATAGCCTTTGGGCTCGAAAATCTCAGTGTCCCCTCTGAAAAAATTAAGGAACGAATCGATTTTGCCCTAGAAAAGGTGGGACTCGCTGGGTTCGAGAACCAGCAAATATCATCGCTCTCTGGCGGTCAAAAACAACGGGTCGCTCTCGCCGCTGTCTGCGCAATGCAACCGCAAGTCTTGCTCCTTGATGAACCCACAAGCCACTTGGATCCACAAGGAACGCGGGACATCCTCGCTACCGTCGCGAAACTCAATAGGGAAATGGGGGTAACAGTCATATTGGCGACCCATCGAACCAGAAAGGTTGCTCCGATCTGCAGTCACATATGGCTGATGGACAATGGGCTCCTCTGCCTAGACCTAACGAAAGCGGAGGCTCTTCAAAATAAAGCTCCATATCGACGTTTAGGTGTGCAAGTTCCTTTTGAGGAGAAAACGCCATCTACAGCACCACTTTCCCCTCGCGCAACTCCTGCTATACCAAATTCAAGAGATCTTAGCCTAAGTATCCGTGATCTCTATTTTCGCTATCCAAATGCTGATAAGGACACCCTCCGAGCGGTCTCTTGCGAAACGCGTGGCGGAGAAGTGCTCGCTATCATGGGAGCAAACGGGTCTGGTAAAACAACCTTAATTCATCTCATTGCAGGTCTACTGCATCCATCAGCGGGGGAAATAACGATTGCAGGAAACGGACACCATCGAGTGAAACTTCACCAATTAGCCGGTAAAGTCGGCATTGTCTTTCAAAATCCGGATCTACTACTACAGGCGAAAACTGTCCGGGACGAAGTGGAATTTGGCCCAAAAAACCTCAAACTGCCAACAGATACCCTTGAAAAACGAGTAAAAAAAACGCTTACACGGTTTGACTTAACTCATCTTTCATCAGAAGCGCCGTATGCATTATCACGAGGGCAGCGTCAACGTCTCGCTGTTGCAGCAAATTTTTCACTGCATCCCGATCTTTTCCTTCTTGATGAACCAACCACCGGGCAAGATGCACAGCACCTCTCCCGATTAATGGATACGCTTTACGATGAAATACGCCGTGGGTGTAAAACTCTCATTTTTGCAACCCATGATACCGATCTCACCTTGAAATACGCAGATCGTGTTCTCTTACTGCGCTACGGCCAGATAATTTTTGATGGCAGTCCTGAGATAGCGTTCAATAATTCCGAGCTTCTAGCTCAAGCATCCCTATAACAATTCCTTCCTATTTGCTAGTCAAGTTTGATCGTTTCAACCATCATCGATGTGTGTTAGCGGGGAGGTCTACCTGTCTATCGCATCTGTTATAATTTACCCTAAATGAAGGATCCTCAAATAGATCCATGAGAATATTGACAACCTTTACCAGATATGTTATGCTCTAGTTAGTTAAACGGTTACTCGGGAAGAACTTCAAGCTGCATGTATTGGCCACGCGCACGAATTCACACCGCTACAAGTGATCCTCTTTGGTTTCCATGCCTAAGCACGTCCACCGAAGACTGATGATGTAGCCTCACTCATCGATTTGAATGAATGTTTAAAAAACTTCTATCTGTCATTACCTTTTTATCTTTCTTTTTAAACATGGACACGCTCCACGCTGCTCCACTAAAGACGCTTTCCTTAGATTTTACGCGAGAATTAACGGAAAATAAAAAGACGGAGTATATCACAGGTACACTTCACTATGATGTCAAAAAATCACGCGTCGTCGTTGAAGTCAACCGCCCCATCAAGCAGCTAATGATTGTAAAAGGCAATGTGCTGGAAATTTACTATCCTGTCGAGAAACAGGCGTTCCGTTTCAACGCCGAGGGCCCGGTTCCACTACCATTTGTGGAATCCATTATCCAAGCTACACAAGCTGAGTACAGGTTGACAGAATTATTGGGGTACACCCTCGACAAGCATGAAGTTGTGGACAGAGTGCTCTACACTTATTGGATCCCACCTGAAAAAAGAAAAAATAATCTGGGCACTGTTGTCCTCGGGATCCGTGACGATATGCTTATTTCTACTGAAATGAAAGACTCATATGGTCATGTCATAGCAAGAACACTCTATCAGGATCACAGCAAAATAGGCATCAATTATATTCCGATGAAGGTTGTCGCTACTACATATGATGAGACCTCTCGCCTGCTTCAGCGTGAAAAAATTTTCTATAGCAACCCACACGTGAATGCAGAACATTCAACTGCCATCCTGAATGTCGCAATCCCAGAATCTGTCGAGGTTAAAGAGATCAAATGGTAAATTGCTCTATCTATTCTATCTTTTTCCTTGTCTGTATCTGCTGTTTATGGATTTTTATGTCCACGTTGCCGATCTCCGCAGGTGAATCGGAAGATCTTGAGTTCATTCGCAAATTTAACCCTGTGACAATGCAGAAGCCAAGACAGGTTGCCCGCTTCAATCCTCGGGAAACGTCGACGTTCAAACTCGCTGCGACGGGGTTGATACGTTTCTACCAGAAATTTATCTCTAGTCAAGACATACCGACTTGCAACTTCCAGCCGACTTGTTCACGTTTCGGAATGGCGTGTATACAGAAGTACGGTATGCTACGCGGTGTGCTGCTTACCGCTGATAGGTTGCTTCGATGCAACGGATCGCAACCGCGGCATTATCACAAGGATGAAGCAACAGGTAAATATATTGATCCTATTTCCGACTATGCAACCCTGAAGTAGTGCCAACACTCCTGATTCAATTTGGCAACTACGGCAGGTTATAGTATTAATTCGAAGCTCTGAACCAGCAAAGTTGAACTTCACTACGTCCGTCAAATCTATGAATGCTATGAACACTCCGCAACTTTATAACTTCCTATTCATAATCCCTCTAACAATTACATGTCTATCCTTTATATCCGTTACATCCGCTGAAGAACCTATCGAATACTACGCTCCCGAAAACGTTCGCAAATTCTCCGATTTTCTATATCAACAAGGCGATTATCTCCGCGCCGCGGCTGAATATCAACGTTACCTTTTTTATCTTCCCGAAGCCGTAGAAGAAGGTGAACAGGTTCGCTATAAAATTGCCCTCTGTTATCGTTTTACCGGGAATGGAGAGAAAGCAATTCAAAATTTCAAAACGCTTTTGGAGTTGTACCCACAAAGCCGGTTCGCAAGCCGAACTTACTACCAAATTGGGGCTACCTATTTTCTGATGGATCAATTTGAACAGTCTGAACAGTTTTTACTTGAAGCGCTGCCCCACATAAACGACACACGACAACACGCCGAAGTCGAGCAACTTGTTGGGCTCTCTTATCTGATGCGGAAGGAGTGGTCTCAGGCAGGTGAAGTTTTCAAAACGTTGCAGAGCTCAAGCGTAACCTCTGTCAGGGAAAAAGCATCAGTCTATCGCATTTACACAGAGACAGGAAGGCAGCTCCCCAAGCGAAATCCATTCTTAGCAGGCGTACTTTCTACAATTCTACCCGGGGCAGGACGACTCTATACGGGACGTATCGTTGATGCAGTAACGTCTCTGTTGACGGTAGGTCTGGCGAGTTGGCAGGCTTACGAAGGTTTCCGAAATGATGGACTTTCATCAGCGAAAGGATGGACGCTTGGCACAATTGGAGGTCTCTTCTATATTGGCAACATCTACGGTTCTGTAATTGCTGCACAAGTTTATAACCAAGGTATAGAAGACGAATTTTTAGCAACCGTCGTATCTGTAGAATTACCGTACTGACCTGTCTGCCGCGCGCCTCTTAATCCCTGGTTCACCGGTGAGGTTTCTAACCCAAAAACGTTTAACCCCGAGCAATGAGTTCTGGTGGGGTGCTCAGATTTAATCGCTAAACAGATCATGTTTTAGAAAAATATCTCCATCAAAATCTGCGACCTGATGCTGCAGCTGACGTTTCGCCGCTAGTGTGCCAATAACTGGAACATCAAAAGAGATAGATTGTTGGATACCGCTGCGGTTGTACACCGCCCAACCTTTTTCAAACTCACGGACGAAGAGTCCCGGAGTTCCTTGATACTTAACGGCTTTCTTTGCTATCGGTCGACCGAGGTCTATATCCCAGAATTCGTACCAGTTGTGCAAATGGTCGGAGGTTGGTATAACGTTGTCATCACTAAAAAGCACGTACCCATCAGAATGTGTTAAGCTGAGCGTGGTAAACGTCCGCATCCACTGTCGGTTCTCTTCGCTATTTCGCTCCGCAACCCGTGTATTGAGATCCCCCATATAATTTGTTACAACGCGCCAACCCTCTAGACAATTGATTCTCGGCTCTCTCAGGTGTTGTTCCGCCCATAGCAGTGTCCTTTCGATTCGTAGCATCTGTTCAAGGCTGTATCCGCTATCGTAGTCTGGTTTATAACACTCCATGAAAATACCGTTCACATGCTGCGCTGACTTCGGAATCTGACGCATATTCGCGTTGACGAGAATTAGAAAGTTCTCCGTCACTGCTGCCCGTATTTTGCGTAAAATCGCCAACCTGGCTTCTAACTCGACTTCCCGTGTGAGAATTGTATCAGACCAATCATCAACACGGATTGGACTAGTTGCATAGTCCTCGTTCCACCAATCAAGCATGATCCCGTCAAAAAGCCCAGATTTGTCTAATGCTACTGCTTGCTTGACTATCAAATTCTGCACTTCTGGGTTTGTGAAGTTTATGAGGTAGTTGAGAACTGTGTCGTTCTCGTCGATTTTCCCATTCCCGTTTGTGTCTTCACCCCAACCGATGACAGGTTTACCGTGGCTATCTTTCAACCAATAAGGTGAATCCGGCGGATAAAACCCGACCTCCCACCAGTTTCCCACACTCGTTTCACTTTGACGCGACAAATACCTTGCATCCCGGTACCGAATTTCGACGAGCAACAAAAGATTCGGATTTAAGGATAAGAGCTCGGATTTTCTATGATGCGCTGTATCTAACCGACTCGGCTGCAAATCTGACGCTAATCCTGAATAAGGCTGCTCCTCTGATATATTCCAAGGGATGCTTAACAACGTGTACGGATCCGCAAAAACGAGATTGTGCCGAACCATTTTTTTGACCTCGCTTTCATCCGGTCTATTTTCTATACCGCTCCACGCCTGAAAGATTGAAGGATAATTTCGCTGCACGTTTTCAGCACCTGCCACTAGCTCTCCTAAAATGAGAAGAGCAATAAGATGAGATAAAGCTAGTAAAAAAACACGCTGAATACCGATAGCCAGACTGAAATTTGAGTTGCAGGATCTCATAGAAGTTAAATTCTCAATCAGTTTTGAAAACGTCATAATTCTCTCGCTATCCGTTTCTTTTCTCACTGAATCACAGGCACCGGTTATTGATTCCACCAGTACGTTAATTTCCCAACAACAGTCCAGCTGAGAAGTTCTAAACCATTGCTTCGGGTATCGTAGCTTTGATCGAAAACGAGATAGAAATCGCTGCCCGGACGGTAAATGTAATTGAGCAGGAAGCTCGTAGAGAGCACGTCTCTATTAGTACTCCACTGCGCGAATAATTTCGCGAAAAGTGTCGTGAAGAAAGAATAGCCGACACGCCCTCCCAAAGCATTCGCGTCGAATTCCTGATTCGGAAGCGTGATGCGATTAAATTCGATGAAAGGTTCAAGACTCAACTGAGCTGTCGGTCTGGCGATGACATCTATTAAGAAACCGCGCCGCTGCCCGCTATAAAACTCACCAAACCCCACTTGCAACTGTCCAGTAATCATGCGACTGCTGCTAGTCTGACCCGATACCTGAAATGATGTGAAATTGTAGTCGTCAACAGGAATACTAACGCTTTGGATCCAAAAGTCCCGACCAAGATTTTCTGTCGTATTTTTGATCTCAAAACTGATGTTATCTCCTGTCTTAAACTCAAATTGCAGGTCGAAGGTTATCTCCTGCGTTTCCAGCTCGTTTTCCTGTGTCAGCACAAGGTCTATTTCTGGTCCGATTTGAATTTCGCGAATGCCAAACTTATCTGGCCACGGAGTGTAACCGGCACCGCCGCGCAAGCGGCGGACATCTTTACGTTCTACATAACCGACTTCAGGATTAAAGTCTTCACCGATGTCCGTGTATGAAGCATCGAGTCGGAACAGGTTTGTTCGCCAATCACCGCCGATAAAGAAGGCGTTATTATTGCCAAGAATATCTGCTTCAAAGGTCCGTGACCACAACCCTTGGATATTAATTTTGCGCGTCGGACGGTATGAAAAGTCAACCCCCACCGTGCGATTGTAAACATCCACATCTTGTTTGTTGATAAGAATGCCGCCAACGGTCGATCCTGTGAGTATATCTCTATTCACACGCATCACTGAATAATTTGTACGAGGTTCGTCAACGCGCGGCTCACCTATCTGAAATTCGTCATCCCTAATATTGTTCGTTAATACGTTCAGAATCCCAATACCGTAGGAACCGACTTTACCCGTCATTTTCCCGCCTGCAATAATAGGAATCGCCATGCCTTTTGCAAGCCCAATCCTACGGCTATAAAAAAGAAGTAAGGGTGGTGGACTATCAAAATTCGGACGTGGAGCTCCAACATCGAAGATACTTGCACCTTCTAAGAAAAACGGACGCTGCTCCGGAAAAAACAGACTGAACCGGGTAAGGTTTACCTGTTCTTGGTCCGCTTCTACCTGTGCAAAGTCCGTGTTAAACGTCAAATCAGCAGTTAAATTCGGGGTTACTCCATACTTGAGATCCAAGCCTGCCTCCAGTACACGCTCAACGCCCTCTGCCGACGAGCCGCTGCTTGCCCCCGGTAGGATATAAGGCAGCAGCTCCAGATGTCTTGATGGTGAAATACCTTCTATCCCTTCAAGCGTACCGAAATAAGCAGTGCGATACTTTCCCAAGCCACCGTAAGTCTTCGGGGCTTCGTTCCACGCGGCAATTTCTTGTTTTCTCGCGATTTCACGTCCGAAATTTACGCCCCAGCTCATGACATCGCTTTTTTCAAAACGGAGTTGACTAAACGGAATAGCAATCTCGGCTGTCCAATACGCTTCATTCATCCTACAGCGGCACTCCCAAACGATATCCCAGCTTCCGTTGCGGCTGTCCCCACTCTTGGAGACCGCAGTGTCTTCTATCCGCCAACAGGAGTGAAGCGAAAGAAAACAGCATTTCGACGATCGTTATAAGTATCTAACAATAGAAAACCATAGTCATTAGAGCGCAAACCCGGAGAATCCCGACGCATGTCATTCGCAACAATCTTGTCCATCTCTGAATCAAAAAAAGTGAATCCGAAATACAGTTTTTTGTCATCATAGAGAATACGGATTTCGGAAGATTCTGTTGCAGGTTCGCCTTGATCAGGTTGGATTTGGTATAACTGACGAATCGGTTCTACGCTTTGCCAAACAGGCTCGTCAAGCACACCGTCAATCTCAACCGCCTCAGATATCCGGTGTGCTGACATGCGTGGGAACGCACGTTCAGCTTCCACATCAACCTCCTGTAAAACGGATAAACCGCACATCCAGAGTAATGCAAAAAAAGCAAGATTCCGCACATACAACGAATGCTGAAAGTTAGTTGTGAAAAATCTCATATAAGTTAAAACGCCCGTTTATTTATAAGATAAGGTAAAGTGTGGCTATTAAGAATGCCGCCTACAAACAGCGCTATTAAGTTCCGCTTTTTACATCAACGACGATAGGCGCTAGTTTCTATACCATCACGTCTACCCGGGCACCTCCGAATTGTTGAATTCGATCCAAACTGCCGGGTTGAAAAAGCGGTAATAAATTGGATCATTGTGGGCATATTGCCTCTCCAGACGAATAAGTCATTAAGACCAGCGTCAATATCAGCCATCCAGACATCCGCACATTTGGTTTCCGCTTCGGTTTTCAGTTATTCAAGCGAGAGTTCTACCTCAATCTGTTTTCCATTTCGGAGAAGTCTTACGGGTAAAGTCTTTGCTTGTGGAACATCTTGTAGTACATAAGCGATAATCCCGCTCTCGGTTAACCGATCGGTGCGATCACCGTAACCAACCACAATATCGGCCCGACGGATGCCTGCCCTTTGGGCATTCGTCTCTCTACCTGAACGGCGCGACCGCCGGCCGACTGTCTCAACGCTCAGAGCCATTTCGGTCTCACCTAAACCTTTGCGTTGACGCTCGGCATCAGATAGGTCCTGAAGTACCATCCCGCCAAGCGCCACAAGCCGCAACTCACCAGTCGTTGTACGCCAAGAGATGTCACTTCCCCTCCGCCAACCCGAATGGAGAGTCAGACCCAGATTTATTTCTTCACCGTGACGATCGACTTTTGCTAGTACTGTCGTGTTTTCCGGGGCACGATGTAACACCCACTGCACATCCGCAACTGAAATAATCGGCTGCCCATCAAGCGTGAGAATTTCGTCTGCGCGACGAAATCCATCTTTCTCCGCAGAAGATCCAGATACAACTTTGGTGATTTTCGCGCGATGCTTTGGTGAGAAATACAATCCTAAAACATCTGGCATCGGAAATGGATATAGCACTTCGTCTGGAACGGATTTCCTGTCATACCAGTGGATCTCCCGCTGCGCCTCTCCGATTTGATGGCAGTGGATGCACTGCCGGTCAATTTCACTGCTAAAGTCCAAAGTCGCGGAATAGCGCAGCAACGTCGGAAACGCCTCCGGCGTTTTCTTTGCCGGCTCAGGTCCAGTTTTTGCACCTAAAGATGCCTTGTTTTTCGGATATTCTTTGTGCAAGGCAAGAACGGCTTCAAGCGCCTGTTTGAAACCTTCAATCGAAATATCTTTCGCGGCGTTCTCATATTCAGCGCGCGTGCCAAAACGCCCATAGAGGGTCTTATCGGCATTCATGAAAAACACCGCGAAGGTGAGATCATAATCGAATTGGAACAGCGATAGATCCATACCGTTGCCTTGCACTATACGGACGCGCACAAACTGATCCATGAGCTCTTTTATCTGTTTATCGTGACGAACAACCTGTTCATCGAAGCCCTGGCACGACTCTCACGGCACTCACCGAAAAACGATGAGTAAAGGTTGACCTGTTTTTTCCGCTACACCAATCCCTTTAGCGAGGTCATTGTAGATCCAGTAGCCGGTCGCCGCAACTGATTCTATGTCTTCTGCAACCTCCCTGTCACCGTGTCCAAAACAGAAAAATACAGATAACAATAGGATACTAAGGATTATACCGGACATCTGATACTTCATCAAAATATGCTCCTTTCATTTTTTTTTTTTTTGATTTTTTGGGCAATAACGATACGCCGGGTCAGACGTAGTGTAAACCCAACTCATTTTGAAAATTGTTCCGCGCAAATTAGAGCGGAAATCTTTCGTTAATTAACATGAGCGGCGCTCCAGCCGCGAACACTCGATACGCACGACTGATAAACGTCTCGCCGTCAAGATGCTCGACAGCCGATGGCAGTCCGGTTAAAGTCTCGATACCGCACCAAAGCAGCTCACGCCGAGTCTCTAAACCACTGCACCGCAAAAGCCCACCTAACCCGTGTTTGTCAGATGTTAATCTCTCCAAAACGAATTGCGGCAGACGGTGCGGCACAAGGAGTGATGTTGCATACGTCTGAATTGTCGGCGATGCCCCCAATTTCGGGTAAGTCTGGAGAACGACTTGACGTAAAATAATCTCCGCGCCGGCAGGGAGTTGAAGCCCAGTGTGCTCGGTGGATAGTGTCTGCCTCGTCTGTTGTAGCAGCACTACCTCCACCGCAGTGAATGTATACGCTTCAATGAAACGGGTAACCGTCCCATCCGTAACCAGCAACCCCCGTTGAAAGGCAGTGAGGCATGCAAGATCGATCTCTTTTACGTTTTCGGGTTTGGCATCCTGGGCGACAAAGAGGGACTTCATACGTGTATTGACACACGTTCCCAAGCGTTTATTGATGGTGTCTATTTTCATGATGAACGTTCTCTTTTCGTTAGGCGAAGTTAGATATATCTTTTTAAATGATGAATAATCACTAGATCTCTTTTTTCTTAAGGTGTACTGGTACAGACAAAATTATCTGCAGCTTCACACACTTAAATCTACATTAATTTAGACGCTTGATTCTGAAAAAGGTTCGTTTCCGCACAAATGGAGCGTAATATCAGCTTGACTAATGCCGTTTAACTGCCGTATACTATTTCCGCTAGCGCAGTTTGCAACCCTAACACTCTTCCATACTATAGGAGCCTCTTTCCAAATGCCCAAAATTTTAAACTGCTCTATCTCTCTTTTCTTGATCATTTTGCTTTATTTGTTCTTTAGTTCCGAGGCGATATCGGAGGAACTTCCGTTATCCATCGGAAGATATCTCGCCGCGCACGGAAATTATGATGCCGCCGTTACTGAGTATAAACGTTTTCTTTTTTTCCATCCAGAGGATGCCCGTGTTGGAGAGGTATATCGCAATATCGGGCTCGCTTACAGGGCACAAGGCTTGTGGACGGAGGCAATCACCGCATTGAGAATAGCAACACAGCACGCCACAGATGATGAATCAAAGTCAGAATATCAATTGCTACTTGCAGTAACACTCATCGCTATGCAGGATTACGACCTTGCCCAATTGGAATTGATTAAAGTGATGCTGCGCAGTCCATCCGCATCGCTTTACCGCAGAGCGTTATTTTTGAGAGCCGTCGTCTATATCTACCAGTTCCGATGGAATGAGGCACGCACACTCCTAGAAAACTGGAAAACTGATGAAAAACTGGATCGACTTTTTGATGCAGCGATGAATACGCCTCAGAAGTCAACTGATGTGGCAAAGAGGTTATCGACCGTTTTCCCTGGGGCAGGACAAACCTACGCTGGTAATTGGCACAGCGGGTTAAACGCACTACTATTAAACAGCACACTTGGTCTCCTTACCGTTGATGCTGCGGTAGACAAGCGCTATGCTGATGCTCTATTATGGGGCGGACTTGCTTTCTGGCGTTATTATCGAGGAAACACCTTTCGCGCCGAACAAGCAGCACTACAGTTCAATCAACAACGAATTGAACAAGCCGCGGAAGCGATCTTACAGCGCCTTCAAGAAATCGCTAATGCCCCGCAACAGTGAAATAGGAACTCTTCCTATTTTCTTGTAGCAACAAGTCCTACTCGTGACTTTCTAGAGATTACAATGTTTTACCATTCAGAAGACTGCCTCCTGCTGTTAGGGATCATCTCACCTTCGAGGCCTTCCTTGAAGGGCGACTCCTAAGCCCGTTCTACCTCCGAACGTTTCTGGGCAATATAGACCGCTGCAACAAGCATTAGAGAAAGAACAAACGTCCAGATATTGTAGATATAGGCGAGAAACGCTGCAAGGGCAAGCATTACCCATTCATACCAATGCATCTTTCGGACGAAGTAACCCATTGTCACAATTGAAAAGATCGCCGTCCCCACAACCGCGCTTACCACAGACAGCATGTATTGCGTAAATGTGCCATCTGTAAATAGAATGTGTGTATATGCAAATAACAGCGGCATGATGTAAAGTAGTTTAGCGAACTTAAAACATGCCCACCCTGTCTTCCACGGATCAGCACGCGCAATAGCAGCCCCCGCATAGGCGCTAAGAGCAACCGGAGGTGTTATGTTTGAATCTTGACTCAACCAGAAGATAATCAGATGCGCGGCGATGACAGATATGCCCATCTCAGGTGTCGTTAAAATCGGTACTGCAAGCTCAGAGGTAATTAAGTACGCAGCCGTGACAGGGATACCCATACCTAGCACTAAGGAGGCACCGGCGAGAAATAGAATCGCGACGGTCTTATTGGTACCCGCAACACTTAACACTAGCTCGGGGAATATCCGGCCCAAGCCCGTTAAGTCAATAACTGCAACGATAATACCAATAGTGCCAACTGCACCGCCTATTGCCAGCGAATTCTTCGCCCCGCCTACCATCGCTTCCCATATCCGCTTTGGCGTTAATCTTGTGTCTGGACGGATATAACTCACTGCAATCGTGACCAGAATCGCGAAAAAAGCTGCTTTGTAGGCAGTATATCCGGCAATGAGCATCCCGATCAGAGTGAACAAAGGCAGTAAATAGAACCAATCCTGCTTAAGCAGTAGAAAAAATCTCGGTGTTTCTGTTTCAGGTATGCGATCAAGTCCCTCTTTCTTCGCTTCAAAGTGAACCATCAACCAAACAGATAGAAAATAGAGGGCTGCTGGCACGATAGACAAGAGTGCAATTTGACTGTATGGCAGCCCAGTTCGCTCCGCAATCAGAAACGCACCTGCCCCCATCACCGGCGGTAAAAACTGCCCGCCTACAGAAGCAGATGCCTCGATCGCACCAGCGACATGTGCGCGGAAACCTGTCCGTTTCATCAGCGGAATGGTGAACGTTCCCGTCGCAACAGTATTCGCAATCGCGCTCCCTGCAACCGAACCAAAAAAACCGGAGGTCATCACAGAAACCTTCGCAGCACCGCCTATGGAACGACCAGCGATGGACATCGGCAGGTTGATAAAGAACTGACCAACACCCGATTTTTCCAGAAATGCTCCGAAAAAAATAAAGAGAATCACGTATGTTGCCATTACGTTTGCCATGATGCCGAAAACACCGGCCTGATTGAAAAAGCAGTGCTCAACAATACGGCGCACTGTAAAACCCTTGTGGGCAAATGCATCAGGCACGTACCTGCCGAAGAGGGCGTATAAGATACCTATCACAGCGATAATAGGTAATGCCCACCCTACGGTTCGACGACTCACCTCAAAACTTATCACGATCGCGACAGTCCCCACGAAAATATCGAGTCGGCTGTAATTACCAGCTCGGGTGGCAAGCTCTGGATACTCTACAATCCAATATCCGATGGTAAAAATGCTACAGATGATGAGCGTGAGATCTAACAAAGAAGGCCGAGCTGACGGCGAAACTTGCCGACACACGTACAGCACCCCAATCAGCACGTGGGTAAGGAGCAGATAGACACCGATGTGATACTGTTCACTAGCACTTCCAAAACCTGCACTATAGAGGTAAAAAAGAACGAGGCAAGCTGCACCAACCTCAAATATCCATCTGTATACAGGTTTCAAGTCTGTTCGCTGCGTCTTGAGACCCGTAACCTCTCCTGTTTCTGATTGTCTCATTCTGCCCCCAACATAATCGCTTTTTCTGATATGCAAAAACATTTGCCTATTTTGCAGAAATATGATACAATATACATAAGAGAACTCCACTTGGAGAAAATATAATAAAATTATTATACCAAAGCGGTTCTCTTTAGACAAAGAAAACAGTCAGATATTTATCAAACTCATATTAATTTGAAAAAAAAAAATTAAAAAAACTTGACAAATTAAATGGGTTTGTGGTATCATTAACTATGTGTTAGCTGGAAAAGCAGGTAAAATGTAAATAACCTGCTTAAAGATGAGAAATATAATGGACAACACGGTTATGACCGGAAGTCCACTTTAGTAGATTCCCACCCCTACTTCGGTGAAGGTAGATGGGGAAAAACGCAACAGAGGAGTACTTTCCAATGAAAACGTATGTGACGATCCCGAAACTCGTCATCGCAGTGCTCGCTATTGTCGCCTGCAGCTTCACGCCGCACGCTTGGAGTAAGGCACAAACTAGCTTTAATAGTCCCTCGGCTACGCTGCAAGTAGAAGCAGACCGGCAATTTATCACAGAACCCGAGGCGAAACCGACAGCACCCGGCAGATTGGCGAAACCTCACGGGACAGTGGGCTTACAATTTATCACAGAGCCCGAGGCGAAACCCGCGGAACCAGGCGAGCTGGAGCCTGCCCTTGTGCGTGCCAGACAACAAGAGCTAGCAGATCGCCTGCTTTTGCTATCTGAAAAGCAGCTGGCGGTTCCGAAGCAGTCGGCATTGCTGACAAACTATCCGAACCCGTTCAACCCCGAGACCTGGATCCCGTACGATCTTGCAGATGCTGCTGAAGTCAAAGTGTCCATTTATGCGGCAGATGGCAGCTTAGTTCGGACGCTCTCCTTAGGGCACCAAGTAGCAGGTGTCTACCAGAGCAAGTCTCGTGCAGCGTATTGGGACGGGCGCAACGACGCGGGTGAGTCTGTTGCAAGTGGACTCTATTTCTATACGCTTGAAGCAGGTTCCTTCGCTGCAACCCGTAAAATGTTGATAATGAAGTAGTTAAGAATAACGTGAGTTTAATTATAGGGAGGCTCTTTGTTGGTTAGCGAGAGCTTTTGCAGAGTCGAATGGATTATACTGCAAGCGTTGCAGAGGCACAGATGGACAGTCTATGCTACAAGTCCCTTGCAGATGCACCTTGCAGGTTATGGGACAAAAGAGTCTCCCTATATGTTTTTTCAAAGTCATGTTAGGCCTAAGGAGGCATAAAATGCGAAGAACATTAGTGGTTCTCTCTGTGCTTGCCGCGTTTATGTTTGCGAGCGTCCCGTTCGCAGCGGCAGAATGGCAAGAGAACCTGGTAACCAATAACACGCTCAAAGCGCTCTATGTGATCAAGAGCACTTGGCGGGCAGCGGATGATAACAAAGGTATCCCCGCAGGGTTCTTGACCCGCGGCTCATACCGCATCCTGCCCGGGAAGTCCAAGTTGTTCTATTCCTGGGACACCAACAGCATCTATTTCCGTATTTCAAACGCAGAGCATGCGATAAAAGCGAACAGCGGCACGACGGCTTTTGCGTTCTGGGCTCATCCGAATCGCGCCTTCCGCGTTGTCTCACAGACGCTCGATACCTCTGTGACAACGGGTCAGCTGCTTTACTCTGATCGTTCGCCGGATCAGTTGGCTCAATTGGAGGGATTTGTCAGCTATACGGGTGGCTCCGAAGTGGTTGTCACTCCGGAGTGGGTGTTGCTAGATGGGCAGCCGACTGCTCCGCCAAATGACGAGCTCGGAGACGATGGCGGGTCGCCCGTTGAAGATGTTGCTCCGCCTGCGTGGGTAGAGAACATCGTAAGAAATGAGCGGGAAGAAGAGATATATGTTGTCTTTGCCACCTGGAAGGTTGAGAAGCCGAGGAAGGGGTGGCCTGAAGGGTTTCGGACGCGTGGCAGCTATCGTATCCCTCCGGGTAAAGGTAGAGTGTTTCATTCGTGGGAGGATAACGAGTCTTTTTTCCACATATCAAACGCGGATGGTGCGTTAAAACCGGAGAGCAGCAGTGGCACCTTCGAGTTCTGGGTTCATCCGAATAAGAAGTTTCGTATTGTGTCGGGTCAGTTCGAGAATGGTGTAACGCAGGAGGAGCTGCTGTATTCGGATCGTGCGAAGGAGGAGTTAGAGCACTCGGACGGCTTTATGTTATACGAGACCGGGGATAGTGGTGCTGAAGTGGTCGTTACTTCTGACTGGGTGTCGGTGTCTACTCTCCCACCTCCTCCGCCTCCTCCCGCTCCCGCCGTTCCTGAAGGTATGGTCTTGATCCCCGCTGGCACCTTCCAGATGGGTGCGCCCGGTACTTTTGAAAGCCCTGTTCATTCTGTTACTTTAGATGCGTTTTATATGGATACGCATGAAGTGACGAACACGGAATACGCTGCGTTCCTCAATGCAAAGGGCAAACATACCGATGGAAATAATACCTGGATCCGTCTTAGCGGTTCCAATAATAGTGTGAAGATTAGGTTATCCAATGGTAGATATACGCCGGTAGCGGCCTATGCAAATCATCCAGTTGCTCATGTGAGTTGGTATGGTGCGATGGCGTATGCGGAGTGGGCAGGTAAGCGGCTGCCGACGGGGGCAGAGTGGGAGTATGCTGCACGCGGCGGCTTAGTCGGTCAGACATACCCCTGGGGCAACGACGGCAATAATTCCCAGAATCGTGCCAACATGCGCTTCGGGTTTAAGTATGACTCCATGCCAGTCGGCAGTTATGCAGCCAACGGCTACGGATTGTATGATATGGCAGGGAATCATCAGGAGCTGTGTTTAGACACCTACACCGCCTATTCGAGCGGGGCAAAGACGAACCCTGTGAGAGGTGCGACCAGTATCCAAGCACTATTGGCTAGCTATAAAACGGCTAAAGGTGCTCGCGAGGTTCGTGGGGGGCACTGGGATTCCAGTCTTCCGGGCATTAAGGTTCATTATCGCCAGGGCATCAAGATCGGCGGTGATAACTCCGTCACCGGTTTCCGTTGTGTGAAGCCTGTATCTAGCCCCTCTACGAACAGTAACGATAACGATGCTGTCGAGACAACCCCGACACCTGTCGAGACAACCCCGACACCTGTTGTAACACCTGTCGAGACACCTGCAGGCATGGTCTTGATTCCCGCTGGCACCTTCCAGATGGGCGGGTCCGGTTTTGAATCTCCCGTTCATTCTGTTACTTTAAATGCGTTTTATATGGATGCACATGAAGTGACAAACACGGAATACGCTGCGTTCCTCAATGCAAAGAGGAAACATGCCGATGCAGGGAAGACCTGGATCTATCTCAGTGGTAACAATAATAGGGTGAAGATTAGGTTATCAAGCGGTACGTATACAGTGAAAGCGGGTTATGGAAATCACCCCGTTGCTCATGTGAGTTGGTATGGTGCGATGGCGTATGCGGAATGGGCAGGCAAGCGGCTGCCGACGGGGGCAGAGTGGGAGTATGCTGCACGCGGCGGCTTAGCCGGACAGACATACCCCTGGGGCAACGACGGAAATAGTCTCGGGAATCGTGCCAACATGCGCTTCGGGTTTAAGTGGGATTCCATGCCAGTCGGCAGTTATACGGGCAACGGCTACGGGTTGTATGATATGGCAGGGAATCATCAGGAGTTGTGTTTAGACACCTACACCGCCTATTCAAGTGGTGCCAAGACGAATCCCCTGAGGGATGCTAACAGTAGTATCCAAGCGCTATTGGCTAACTATTTAGCGGCTACAGGTACCCGTGAGGTTCGTGGGGGTCACTATGATTCCAGTGGTGGAGACATTGCGGTTTATGCTCGCCGGGGCATCATGATCGGAGGTTCTAACTCCGTGACCGGTTTCCGTTGTGTTATACCTATCGCCCCTGCTAACAATAACAACAATGATGGGGAGTCCCAGGCCCAGGCACCTGTTCAGACACCTGTCAAGGTGCCTGTCAAGAAAACCCCGACACCTGTTGTAACACCTGTTGTGACACCCACGCTACCGCCGGGCATGGCGCTGATCCCCGCTGGCACGTTTAAGATGGGCAGCACCACGGGCGATGCGGATGAACGCCCTGTTCACACTGTCACTTTAGATGCGTTTTATATGGATACACATGAAGTGACGAACACACAGTTCGCGGCATTCCTTACTGCAAAGGGCAAACACATCGACGCAGGGAAGACCTGGCTCGATATGTCAGATCCCGCCATAGGCATTGGGCTGGTAGCAGGGCAGGAAACCCCAACCTATCAAGCCAAGTCCGGTCATGGGAACCGGCCTGTCATTAGAGTCACTTGGCATGGTGCGAGAGCGTATGCGAAGTGGGCAGGCAAAGAGCTCCCCACGGAAGCACAATGGGAGTATGCTGCGCGCGGTGGGTTAGTTGGGAAACTATACCCCGGCGGCGACACCATAGACGCTACGAAGGCAAACTATGGTCAGAACGTAGGTAGCACGACGGACGTTGGCAGTTATGCGGCGAATGGTTATGGTCTCTATGACATGGCTGGGAATGTCTGGGAGTGGTGTCTGGATACGTATGACGATGTGTTCTATCAGAGTTCTCCTACCGCGAACCCGATGTCAGGCGATCCAGACACAATGATGGATGATGTCCGTGTCCTGCGCGGCGGCTCGTATCTCTATTCAGCCCAGACGACTCGTGTCGCAAATCGCGACCGTGGCGCACCGGTGAGTACGGGCAGAGACCTCGGTTTCCGTTGTGTGAAGCCTGTATCTCCGTAACGTTTTATGCCCTAACGCCTTTTATCATCAGGTAAATCGCTAAAGGCATTGAAATACAAAAACGGGCGTGATAGCCAGTAGGACCTCCTGCACAGCTATCACGCCCATTTTCTATTTTTGAGCCATCCAAGTTTTGAAGTCAACGCCCGGATAGGCAGCATAGTTCACCCAACCGATTGCCTTTTCTCAACCCTATACCTCCTTAAAAAACAGAGTAGGGCGGACGAAAAAATAGTTTAGGCGCACCTACCGGAGACGAAAATCGTGAAAATAGGACATTATAACAGTTCATGTAAACATAAACCCCCAATTTTCGTTTGTAGTTTAAGAATGAATAAAAAAAGTGAGTCTCATAAGCAAACCACTGTTTTCTTTCTCTAAAGAACCTCCTTTTATTGCGATACAACCTTCATATCACAAAAATGCAGTAAACAGAGAAAACCGAGAATATAGGTGCAGATACATCCTTTGTTAAAATTCGTAGACCCGCCCATCTTAAAAGAGCAAACGCTACTGTTAAAAATTGGAATCATCTTTACCCTGGTAATTTGCGCAACTTTTGACGTTGCAGTGAACCGGATCACTGCAGAAGAGACTGCCCTAACAGAAGAAACACAAACAGAGACTACAAAATCAAGCGAACACACCGCTATCCCTGCTGATTCCGATAAACCCGAGACATCTGAGGAAAATCAGCGTTCTATCCCACCCGGACTGTCTAATCTCAATCCATTTAACGGTTGGAGCAAGTCAAAACACTTCATCTGGCAAAGCGGTAGCCAGCAGGCAGCAGGCAGCAATCAGCAAGAGGGGTGGGGCATAGATACACCACAAGAACAGACCGCACGCTCTACTGAAGACCAACAGCCGATAAATGATAGCGATCGACTCATACAACCCTATTTGGACAGCCTCCGACGATGGCGAAACCCGCTATACCTAACCGACTTCAGCGAACTCTACAATTGGAAACCCAAGCCTAAGCAAGCAGAGGAGGGCATCGCTCTCCCAATGGATTCTAACCTCAAGATCACTGGCGTACAATCCGTAACCATAGAAGCAAACAAAACTCACTACTTCGGTGAGGGAGACCTGAACCGCTACGGGTATGGCGGCGGATACGGAAGCTACTCATCCGGACTTGATCTAGGACTCACATCCTCCTACGGTTATGAGGACTTCGGATACAGCAGCAGCGGATTTGGCGGTGGATATGGATCAGGTGTTGGAAGCAGCTATGGCAGCTATGGCAGTGGATACAGCTCAGGATTTGGCGGCGGCTACGGCACCAGTGGCACGCCCCGAGCAACAGGCTTTAACCTGCGACAGATACAGCAATTCGGACTGCACGGACGCGTCGGGCAACGAACTCATATCTCCGTAGATTATAGCGCAGGCGGAAGCAGCTTTGGCAGCGGCGGATATGGCGGCGGATACGGCTTAGGTGGAACAAAAGAGCAGAAAATTAAAATCTGGTATGAAGGCACACCCGAAAGCATCATAAAAACTGTCTCATTTGGGGACATCACCCTCAGCCTGCCGAACACCCGTTTTTTGAACGTCAACCGGAATTTATTCGGGCTTGAGGGGGTTTTTGAATGGAAAAATACACGACTTACAGCTTTCGGTTCTCGCAGTAAGGGTATACGAGAGGTCCGAACCTTCCGCGGACAATCGCAACGAGCAGGCGGCAGATACGGATACGGACCACGCGGCATCCAGATCCAAGATACCAACTATGTAAAGAGCAGATTCTATCACATACACAAAGATGAAGATGGCGAACTACATGAAGCATACCTCCCTATAAAAGCAGGAAGCGAAGAAATCTATATCGACGACGGTGTCGTCGGAAACAACCAAGGCGGGAAACGGACAAGCCGGGGCTATTTCAACCCGCAGTTCCCCGGACAAGACTACAATATAGACCACGAAACGGGCGAAATAGAATTTCTTACACCCATCTCGGCAAGCTACACTATTGTCGTAGCATACGAATACAACGGGAGCGGTGGCGGCAAAGTCGGCAACCCCGGCAACGTCTTCATCGACGAAAACGAAGACGGCACCATTGATGAACAAGGAGAAGAAATCGGTTACGTAGTCCTAAAAGAAAAAGGGTTTCGAGGGACTGAAGCGACACACGTTTATTGGCTCGGCAACCGAAATATTAATCCGCGCGACTTTACCCTCACAATCGTACGCCAAGGACAAGATGAGACATCCCCAACCAGCAGCGGCGCAGCACCCTACATCGAGATATTCGGCCTCGACCGAAACGGAGACGGGAATGTCGATGCCCAATTTATAGACTACGACAGAGGTTTCCTCCGATTCCCAACAACCTACGGCATACATCCTTTTCAAATCACAGATCCAAACCACCCCTTTTATGCCTACCGGGAGGCAGTTAATAACAACGCCCTCTATCTTGAAGGCAGCCGAGCAGATGCGCAAATCTATACCATCATTGCAGACTACGCGTATCAATCAGAAACCTACAATGTAGGGATATTCGTCATACCAGAAAGTGAAACTGTCCGCCTCAATGGACAAACCCTGATACGCGACACCGACTACATGATGGTTTATGAGGTTGGTACCCTCCGCTTCTTCAGACAGCTCGACGAGTTTGACGAGATCGTCGTCGAATTTGAAAAGACACCCTTCGGAGGCTCAGCGCAACAGGCTATAGCCGGGGTTTGGCTAGAATACACACACAAACCGAAACCTAAATCGGAAAGAGAACAGAGTCTCGAAGATAGGTTTAACCGACTAGGCGGCAGCCAAATCATGGACCACAGCCTCGGAGCGAGAACACAAGATGCTTTCGGAGAAGCCTTTTCAGGTAACAGAATCGGAACTTTGGGAGGGAGCAGCCTCGGCGGAGGTTTCGGACAGAGCGGCTTCGGCAGTGGATATAGCAGCTTCGGCGGCATTGGCGGCAGATCCCGAAACTACTACGGCAGCTACGGCGGGCAGATGGACCATTTCAACCCTGTTTTCAAAAAAGGATTCACACTATCAACAGGTTATATTCTCAACACCGGGCAAAAACCCGCAGAAATACCGGATGCAAACGAGGTACCAAACCGGTTGCAAGCCTTCAATCTAAACACAAGCTTCGGCAGAGAATTCAATATCGCCGGCGTTTTTAACCTGCTCCCTTTTGTTAAAATGCGGAACTTTCCGCTTTCACTCAATTTCAGCGGTGAAACAGCCTATTCACACAATAATCCTAATAGTATTGGTGTCGCACTCATTGATAGTATGGAGGGCGCTAAGGAAACAACAACCATAACCACACTCAAATACAACTGGAAACACAGCAGCCTACCTTACATCGCCCAAAATCAAACTAACTCCACAGAGCCGTCAACTTACCAGGTTATACCAACTAATGAGAACAGAGCCGTTTTTAGGATTGCCCTGAAAAATAAGAATGAAGCCGAAGCTGTCGGAAACTATATGCGAAACCGAGACGTACCTGCCTCTTCAATCCAACCGCTCTCTCTCTCTACCGAAGAACGTCTCATCATGGAACTAGGCTACAGTTTCACAGACATCGCCGCAGAATGGGGCGGCTTTTCAAACGGGATCTCAGCATCAGGCGTAGACTACTCAGAACGCAGTTCCGTTGAGATGTGGCTACGCGTCCAAGGAGACGATAACATCACACTCCACTTGAACCTCGGCGCAGTGAATGAAGATACCGACCAAGACAAGCGATTGGACAGCGAAGACCTACCCGATACACTGATGGACACAAACGGTGATGGAAGTGTCGATGCACTAGATTTAAACCTCGAAAACCTTTCAGATGCCGACCGTTATCGCGGGAACGGCACCTTGGATACAAGCGAAGACATCGGATGGAATTACAACGGACCCCTTGGCGAAATACCCATCGGCACAAATAACCAGGTATTGGACAGCGAAGACCTCAACGGGGACGGCGTACTCGACAACGTAGATGCATACTTCGAAATCTCAATGCCACTCAATGAAATTCCGAAAGAGTGGATCAAAAGTAAAAACGCGAATGACTGGATCTTTCTTAGTATTCCACTCTCACAATTTAGACCTGTCGGCTCGCGGTTGCCGAGTCTTGTGTTTGTGCAACACTTCCGATTCTGGCTGAGCAAAAATGCACCAGGAAGAGTGCAAGGCACTCTGCAGTGGGCTTCTATCGAAATTGTCGGAAACAAGTGGCAACAAGGAATAATAACCCGATCCAGCTCGCAAATCAACCCCGAGGTCGACCCCACTCTTAGCGACACCGCCCTTACACCCTCAACCGAAACGTTGTCAACAAGCACAATTGTCGAGAATACACTCGAAAAGTTCATCGTCGGTACAAAAGATAACTTCAGCTATGACGACTATCAGAGCGCCTATCTTGACATCGAAGATAACGAACTCTTTAAAAAACTGCACCCGTTCACAGCGACATCCCTTGGTTTCCAAACACAACAGCAACGGGAACAGACACTCAGCCTCGAATATTACCTTTTCCCAGAATCTTACGGAGTCACCTCCAAACAATTGAAAGGTCTAACCCAAAGTGAAGGGCAAGACTTCAGCAAACATGATACCCTCCGTTTTTGGCTCTATGGTGATAATAGCGATACCACCTTCGTCTTGCAGCTTGCACCAACCGTCCCGACTAGCTATCGAAGCGCTTTTTATAGCTCAGACCCATTTATCGATCAGACACAAGAAGACGAAGTGAATGTTTTCGAAAACCTAACTGACTACTATGAATATACAGTGCCAATCGATTTCGACGGCTGGAAATTGATCGAAATCGATCTGCGCGACTTGCATAGAAACGCCTATCCAGATATCGCAGCAGGCAGCAACCATCAACAACCTGCCGGGAGTAGCGGAGAACAGCAACCACTGAACGTAACTGAAAACCAACAACCAACAACTGAATCACAAACTGCACTAGATGCACCAGACGGGCAGCCTGACGGTTTCACAATCCGCGGTAACAACAGCACAAGACTCTCCATTAAAAATATTGGCGGCATCCTATTGGGCATCCGCAACAACACCAACCGTGAAATTAGCGGCGAAATCTGGGTCAACGAGATACACCTCGGCGACCCACTCGTCCGAGCCGGATGGGCGCGCCGCAGCAACATGTCAGTCGGACTCAGTAATATCATTAAGCTGAGGGGCGGATACGCCAGCCAAGACAAAGACTTCGAAAGCAGCGCAGGACAAGTCGGTAGACAACGACTCTCCTCGCGCGGATACAGTACCACGAATAACGACTTCAACATCGACGCCGATGTTACGCTCTTCCCATGGCTACCCATCCGATACGGCATCCGACAACAAGACACCGAAACTGAAAGCCAACGAGGTAGTTATAGCAGCTTCCAGAGCGGGAAAAGCGAAATACAGACACGAGATTTTTCTATCCAACTTAACAGAAACCCCTTCCCCAACCTCGGATTTGCCTATAATTACCAAGACTTTTGGAACGAACAGCAGGGAACACAAATCAGCTATCTCTATACAGGAACCTTCCGTTACGACCTCGGCTCAAAACTCGGGGTTAACGCACAATATCGACACGAGGATATACTCGCTAAACCCGAAACCGCAACACAGACATCAACAACTTCAACCTCCTATTCCTATTATAGCTACGGTTACGGCAGAAATCGCGACGAAAAAACCGACAGCGCTACAATAGCACTAAATATCAGCCCCACAAACATCTTCAGCCTAAACCCAACTTACGACATCAGCCGGACCCTTGAAAGACGAGAAGACCGCAATTACACTAGCAATATAGAAACAGAACCTGAAACGCCCGAAACTCAAAAAGAGGAAACGAATAACTTTTCAATCACGCAACGCGAACATCGCTTAGCACTTACACCCCGACTCAATCGCGATTTGCTCGGCATGCGCCCTACTGTCACTAGCCGAATGAGCTTTCGCGAAAATTGGTTCAGCCAGGAAAAAAGCGCTTCACTCAACGGAAACGTCAGTATTGGAATGAACCTACGCATCGAAAAATGGTTTGGATGGCTTCTCAGAAACGGAACAAACGAAATAAACGAAACACCGGAAAACAGCCCACAATCTGCAACCAGCCACCAACAGCCACCAGAGGACGCTGGAGCTAAAAGCACCACATCTGCCACAGATGAGATGCCGACACTCCACAACGAACAATCAACAACGCTCAGGGAACACCTACGAGAAAGCGGGATCGATGAAACACAAATCCAAGAACTCGAAGAAAACCTCGGCGATTGGATCGAACGCGACAAGAATGAGGCACCCCCCGCAGAGGCAATCTCAAACCGAGTATCAGAAACAACAGATGGGATGCTGAACCGAATCCTAAAAAGTTTCACCGTAAGCACAAACGCCAACTTTACCGCATCCGAATCTTATCGGCAACTCGCGGGTAACCAGTCAATCATAGAAATCTATTCGCTCGCTGAGGATGCTAAAGAACGCACAAACTCGCAGCGGAGTAACCGTTACACAATGCGAACCTCGGTAGAACCGTGGAAATGGGTATCCCTCGGTGCAAACGTCAACACCACTGATAGCTTCCGAAAAAGCACTGGAACCATTTATACATCGCATGCCGAATCATACGAAGGCAACCTAAAACTAAGCGCCCAAGAAACTACTAGTTTTCAAATACGTTACAGCTTCACAAAGCGAGATAATACAACACAGAAAGCGACTCTCAGCGACAGCACCGCCCACACACCATCGCTCAGCTGGATACATACTTGGGGAAAAGAGACACGGACAGCACTCGGGATACGAACTACCTTCCAAGATCAACAGCGAAGTGGCATTCAAAGCAACGCTTTCATTGTCACCCCAAACCTGAGCGTTGACTACCGTTACCACACAGAAAATGGCATACGCCTCCCCTTTATCGGTAGAATTCCACTCAAACACGACCTAGAATTAACCAACACGCTCTCCTGGGCCATTCGGAGGGAGCAATTCGGCGCAAATCGCGAAGAACGCTCAGAACGATATGAAACAACCCTACGAGTCGGATACAAAATTAGTACACATATCACCGCAAACTTCCACCTCGGTGTCAGCTACAATAACGATAGGGTCGAAGAAGGTAGAGACTTCCTCTCAATCGCAAGTGCATTGACGATCCGCGGGGAAATTCAATGATGAATGCTTGTCGGAATATGCATCATATAGAAACCTGCAAGCCACCGTTCCTAATAGAATTAAGTGGAGGCAGGAAAGAATGAGGAATAAGGGCATCCGCGATTTTTAGCGAAAAAAGATTTGACATGATTCGCGGTTTAAGATATAATTTGGGCTTAAAAAGATTTAGCGGAGCTATGCCACACACTTGTAGCATAGACTGTCAGACTGTGCTACACCCTTGCAGTATAACCTACTCTTACAGCAGAGACTGTTGGTCTAAGGATGCTGCATCTGCGTGGAAAAGTCTCTGTGAGTGGTAACCTCACAACGCGTTGGGGAGAGCTGGAATCGTCTGACATATCGGAGACACAACGGTTAAACACAGATAAGATACATCTGAAACCGACTAACCGAACGTTGGGGGTGGAACGCCTGTTTCACCCCCAACGTCTTTTAACCGCAGCCGCTATTGTGTTAGAAGACCTGAAGAGGCACAGATTGACAGTTTATGATACAAGTGCTGAAGAGGCATAGGAAACTAACAGAATGTGCTACAAATGCCTTTTGCGATTAAGGATATCACGTTCGATAGTCTGCGTTGATTCGGATATAATCGTAGGAGTAATCGCATGTCCAGACTTTTATTGCGGTGTCGCCGGCGCGGAGATCAATGGTAATTCGCACGGGATCTTGTGCAAGCAGGGCGGTGGCTTTGTCCTCATCGTATCCGGAACCCATACCGTTTTTGACGAGTTGATAATTCGCGATCCAGACATCTACTTGGCGGGGATCGAATTCTGCTCTGGATTTACCGATTGCCATCATGATGCGTCCCCAATTGGCATCGTTAGCAAAGATGGCGGTTTTGACAAGTGGAGATTCAGCAACAGCGCGTGCGGCTTTTTCAGCGTCTGTTCGGTTTTTAGCGTTTGTAACAACCACTTCGACAAGTTTGGTCGCGCCTTCGCCGTCGCGAGCGAGCATCTTTACTAGTGCGGTGCAGATGAACTGAAGCCCTTCACAAAAGGTTTCGTAATTTTCGCCGGTTGCCTCAACAATAGGGACATTGTCAGCACATCCGGTTGCGAGGATAATCACGGTGTCATTTGTGCTGGCATCGGTGTCGATCGTTAGCAGATTGTATGTATTGTCTACGACGCTATTTAGAGCGGTTTGGAGCGTTGGAGCGTCAATGCGCGCGTCTGTTGTTAGGTAGGAAAGCATGGTCGCCATGTTTGGGGCAATCATACCGGACCCCTTGGCGATCCCACCGATCTTGACAGGAACTCCGTCAATTTGGACCTCCACAGCGCTCGTCTTTGGGTGTGTATCGGTGGTCATAATTGCCTCGGCAGCATCGTTTCCGCCTTCGGGGTTGAGCATATTGACTGCGGTTTGGATACCGGTTTCGATGTTTTCCATGGGCAGCTGTTGTCCAATAACTCCGGTAGAGGAGACGAGGACGAGATTTGCCTCTATACCGAGCTGCTCGGCTGTTGCGGCTGCCATTCGTCGCGCGTTCGCCATACCGGTGTCGCCGGTACAGGCATTGGCGTTCCCGCTGTTAATAATAACGGCTTGCGCGCATCCGTCGCTGAGATGTTCTCTGCATACCACAACTGGTGCAGCGATGATGCTATTTTTTGTGAAGACTCCGGCGGCAGTCGCGGGTGTATCGGTAACAATGAGTGCCATATCTTTTGTATCTACGGCTTTAATACCGGCGTGTACCCCTGATGCAGAGACACCCTGAACAGCCGTAATCCCACCATCTATCTGTTTCATGTCTATGAATGCTCCTTGGAAAAATATGGGATAAATTTTAATACATTTTGGCAGGCGTTGTCAAATAGGAGGCGTTCGAGAAAACAAAAAAGAGCGGACGATCCGAAATATATCTATTTTATGTATAGGTGGGAGCAGTGATGCCTAACTAACGTGAACTTGAATGTAGCAGAATCTGTTAGGTTGTACAGTAGCACTTCTGGTATACACTCTCGCGTTAACTCCTATAATTTGACAAACTTAGAAATATAGGATATGATCTAAGAGAGCCGTGTCTACAAAAAGAGACGGAGAAGTCCGGATTTGATGTTCCCAAATACTAACTGGAGTCTGCTATCTTTTCGACTGGAAAAACACTCCAAGTATCTATCAAGCTCACGTGATTTGACAGACAAAACCTATGTCGAGGTGGTATTCAATTGAGTGACGTTCCGCAAACACATCCGCGATACCATTCATTGATATTACGAGACAGGATTGTTGCAGGGGTAGCCCAAGGAATAACTTCTGTTCATGGGCTGATCGCGCACGGTCGCGGAGAGGCCTTTGATTACCTCATCGGGGAGACGACACGCCCGTTCGCGCTTGAGGCGATCCACGCGGCGGGTGCGAGGCTTCGGCTGGCAGAACATCCTGTTATTTCGGTCAACGGAAATGTGGCAGCATTGGTTCCTGAAGTGCTCGTTGAGCTTGGTCAAATCCTGAACGCGCCGTTGGAGGTGAATATCTTCCACACGGAAACAGGACGAGAACAAAGAATCCGAGAGCATCTGCTCAACCATGGTGCCCTAGACGTTCTTATGCCAACAACGGAAGCACAGCTCTCCTTTATCGATTCACATCGAAAGTTTGTGCATCCAGACGGGATTTTTAAAGCGGATGTTATCTTTGTCCCGCTTGAGGATGGGGATCGCTGCGAAGCACTTCGAAAAATGGGTAGGGCGGTGGTGACTGTTGATCTGAACCCGATGTCGCGGACGGCACAACGCGCGAGCATCACAATCGTGGACAATGTGGTGCGAGCATTGCCGTTGTTATGTGAAGATATTCTGGGGCTCAGCGATTGTACAGCGCGAGCCGTCCTGAAAAAATATAGTAACGAGTCGGTGTTGGGAGAAGCCTTAGGACATATCAGCAGGGGCGGGAATGGCTAACAGGGACGGTAGAACTAACCGCGTCAAACCACATATTCTGTTGATTGGGTTGGTGCTTGTGGCTTTTAATAGCTACTGGTGCCTGATGGGAACGGAGGTGTGGCATTCTACACAGCTGACAATCGCCTCGTTGTTCTTTAATGCGGTTTTCACGCTACTCGTCTTTGTGCTTGTCAACCTATTGTTGCAAAGATATGTGCCGCGGCTGGCGATGTCGCCAGCTGATTTACAAACGATTTATGTCATGGTAGTGATGGTAACAACCATCAGCGGGCACACCATGATGGGTTACCTCATCCCTGTGCTGGCACATACTTTCCAGTTCGCGTCACCAGAGAACGAATGGATTCCCCTTTTTGGACACCACATCCCGCCGTGGATCGCTGTTAAAAGCCCCCGCGTTTTGGATGGGTTCTACAACGGCGATTCTACGCTCTATACTCCTGCTACGCTAAACGCCTGGATCCCACCCGTGTTGGCTTGGTCCAGCTTTGTTATTGCTCTGTGGTTGACGCTGCTAGCAGTAACCGTCTTTCTCCGAAAGCAGTGGACAGAAAATGAACGGTTGAACTACCCGATTGTCCAACTCCCCTTGGCTTTGACGAGCAATCCGAAACGTTTCTTTAGTTCTCCGTGGATGTGGTTGGGTTTTGCACTCGCGGGGAGTGCGGAACTACTCAACGGATTGAGTTTTCTGTTTCCAGAGATTCCTTCGCTGCCTATTAGAAACAAAGTGCTTGGGCAATTTAGTTCAAAACCGTGGAGTGCGATAGGTCCCATTCGCGTCTCCTTTTATCCGTTCAGCATCGGCTTGATGTTTTTCACCCCGTTGGATCTTTCGTTTTCCTGCTGGTTTTTCTGGCTTTTGAGTCGTCTCCAGTTAATTGTAACAGATGTGCTTGGGGCGCGGAATATCTATCATCTGGAGCAGCAGACGGGGGCATGGATAGCGTTTGGATGCATTCCGTTGTGGATGGGACGCCGGCACTATGGACGCATTATCCGTAAAGTCTTCGGGATCGCCCAACGACACGGCCAACGGCCGCCTGAAGATTCGAATGAACCGATCCGTTATCAGACTGCGGCGGGCCTGTTCACTGTCGGGATGCTGTTCCTCTTCTTCTTCTGTTATCAGATGGGAATGACCCTCTGGGCAATTGGACTCTTTTTTTTGTTCTACTTTCCACTAGTTATCGGTATCACGCGTATCCGCGCCGAAATTGGACCCCCGTTGCATCAGCTCATCTTTGTTGATCCTGGACGAACAATGGTATTAGCGTTAGGCACCCGTCGCCTCGGTGCTGCCAATCTGACGGGCCTAACGTTTCTCTATCCGTTTGTCCGCTGTTTCCGGGCCCATCCAACACCGAGTGAGCTGGAGGCGTTCAGATTGGCAGAACGAAGCCACATTGGATATCGACAACTCCTTATCGGGATGATCCTAGCGATTGTGTTCGGTATCCTGATAACGTTTTGGGCATATCTACATGTGCTTTATGACATCGGGGCAGGAAGCAAAGCCCGTGGCTGGATCGTCTATATGGGATGGGAAACGTTCAACCGATTGCAAACATGGCTTGTCAGCCCTCGGGAGACAAACGTCCCAGAACTTGGGGTTATCGGCAGCAGTTTCCTATTCACGATATTTCTAATGGTCATGAAGACGCGTTTTTTGTGGTGGCCGTTGCATCCTGCTGGTTATGTATTGGTCAGCGGTACAGGAATGGGGAGATTGTGGTTTACAATTTTCTTGGGCTGGTTAGCGAAAGCAGTCGTGTTAAAAATTGGTGGTGTGAAACTTTATCGGCAGGCGGTGCCGTTCTTCTTAGGGCTTATTTTGGGAGACTATACACTCGGGTGTGTCTGGAGCTTGATCGGGTTGGTATTAGAGATACCGACATATATTGTTTGGCATTGAGACATTGATTTCCAAGTTGATAGCTTTCGCGACCTGATTTTTTCTTGATACCTGTTGTAAAGTATGTTATGATTTCCTTTATTGATAGGACTTACGCGGACGCGCGATACACCGCCTCATTTCCTGCAGATATGTCTCGGAAATACCTATGTTCCTCAAAATTACTCCAAGGCGGAGTAGTACAATTCATTGCACACGTCCCGATTTGAAAAAACCTTCTTAAACATCTGCAGGATGTCGGCGAACGCTCCTATTTAGGCAATACCCTCTATGAGAACCACCCATAATATTCTTTTTCAAGATGCTCAAGATTTGAAAGAAATTCCTTCAGAAAGCGTCGATCTGGTCGTTACTTCTCCTCCGTATCCTATGATTGCTATGTGGGATGAAATGTTTAGCAATCAGAACCCAGAAATTCAGAAAGCGTTGGCATGTGGTAATGGGAAACAGGCGTATGCGTTGATGCATGAGGTACTCAACGCGGTATGGAATGAGATATTTAGAGTTTTAAAGGTGGGCAGGTTTGCCTGCGTCAATATCGGGGATGCGACTCGGAAGGTAAGAGATGATTTCTGTTTATATCCAAACCACGCGAGAATTTTGGATTACCTTTTAAGGATAGGGTTCTCAGCATTACCGGATATCCTGTGGCGGAAGCAGGCGAATTCGCCGAATAAGTTTATGGGCTCGGGCATGTTGCCTGCTGGAGCTTATGTGACGTTGGAGCACGAATACATTTTGATAGTGAGAAAAGGCCCGAAAAGAGAATTTAAAACAGAAGTAGAAAAAGAAAATAGACGTGAGAGTGCTCTATTTTGGGAAGAGAGAAATATCTGGTACTCAGATGTTTGGATGGATATTAGGGGAATAGGTCAAAAACTACCGAGGACAGTGTCGCGATTGAGAAGTGCAGCATTCCCGTTTGATCTAGCGTATCGACTCATCAATATGTATTCTGTGAAGGGTGATGTTATACTTGACCCATTTCTCGGGACAGGAACCACAACTGCGGCTGCGATGACATCGGGGCGCAACAGCATCGGTGTTGAAATCGAGGACAGTTTTCAACACGTTTTAGAGCCGATTGCTAGCCATATCGTCAATTTTTCAAATGATTATTTGCGCAACAGGTTGATAAGACATTTTGAGTTTGTCAAAAACCGGATCCAAAACTCAGGAACGTTAAAATATACAAATAAGTACTACGATTGTCCGGTTGTGACGAGCCAAGAGCAGTCTATTTTGCTAAACGGCTTAAAAGAGGCTTATGCACACAGAGATAATATCTTTGATGTTGTATATACAACGAAACCGTGTCCCTGGAATTTGGAGCAAGTCTCAGAGTCTGTTGTCGATAATCAAACGGAGCCGCACACAAAACCTATTCAATTCATCAAGTAAAATGCGTAGTGACTCTATATTCAAAAAAAGGGTTGTACATGAAAATCAAATTAAAAAATGCTGATATTCAGGAATATGTGAATGCCCCTATGTCTGATTTTCCAAAGTACACGACTCAATTAATGAATGTCGCAAATCAAAATTCTCAGGCGACGCGCCCGAGATATGTTGGCCAATTAAGCGAACTGATTCAGGAATTTCCAGGGAAAACTTTCGAAGAGTGGGTTACGTGGTATCAAGAACAATATCCTAATGCGATTGATGATGCCACAGATAGAATAACCTCAATGATAGAAAACTTCAATGAGGCTATCGGCAAAATTGACCGAACCTTGATTAAATCATGGGTAGAGGATTTGGTTCTTGTTAAGACATTCACTGGGCTTAAATTTCAGGAGTCAATTTTAAAAAAGCTGTCAGAAATAAAAGGGCTCTTATCGTTTGGCAGAACCTCATGAAGAATCCCAAGGCATAGATGGGTTCGGGGGCGAAGAAGCGTATTCTATCAAGCCTAGTACTTATGATTCAATGTCAACTGTAGCAGAATCTATAGAGGTTAAGACGATTTTTTTTTACGAAAAAAAGCCAGATAGCATAGTGTTTGAAATACCGGAAGAGTAGGAATCCATATTTAATTTCGTTTTCTCTCCTGCTCTTTGTATTGCAGCTGATATAACCGGTGATAGATACCTGCCTGCTGTAACAGCTCCTTATGCGTACCTGTCTCCCGAATTTCCCCGCGATGCATCACGATAATTTTGTCTGCGTTCTGGATCGTTGAAAGCCGGTGTGCAATAACAACGGAGGTTCGGTTCGCCATCAAGCGTTTGAGGGCATCCTCTATCAGGATTTCAGTTTCCGTATCAACGCTGGAGGTTGCTTCATCAAGAATCAGGATGCTCGGATCGGATGCCAATGCGCGCGCAAAGGCGACTAACTGCTTCTGCCCGACAGACAAGCCCGCGCCATCTTCTTTGATCTCTGTGGCGTAGACCTTCGGCATCTTCTGAACGAAACGGTCTAAATGGACATCTTGCGCTGCACGTTTCACTTGTTCAGATGAGATTGAGGGATTGCCTAAGCTAATATTGCGTTCGATGGAATCAGAGAAGAGAAAGATATTCTGTTGTACAATACTGATTGCCTCGCGCAGTTCTTCTAAGTTCATGTCTCGGATATCCATGCTGTCAACAAGGATCTGTCCTTTGTTGATATCGTAGAATCGACAGAGCAGGTTGATGATAGAGGTTTTCCCTGCACCAGTATGGCCGACAAGTGCGACCTTTTCGCCCTGTTTCACTGTGAACGAGACATCCCGCAGAACATAGTCGTCATCATTATAGGCGAACCAGACGTTTCGGAATTCAATCTCGCCTTTTAGGGTGTGTTTATCTTGTTTAGGAGCGACAGAGGCGATAGACGGCTGTGTATCGAGTAGCTGGAAAATGCGTTCGGAAGATGCCATGGCGTTTTGGAAGATAGTATATTTCTCGCTCAGTTCACGGATGGGCCAAAAGAAGCGTTCAGCGTAACGGATAAACGCTAACAGCACCCCGAATGTCAGGGCATCTTGCACGACTTGCCCGCCGCCGTACCAGATAATCACTGCTGTTGCAAGAGAGGCGGTCACCTCAATCAGAGGATGGAATATAGAAAAATAGAAGATACTCCGAAGGTTGGCTGCGAGGTATCTCCGGTTGCGTTCGTTGAAACGGAGATGGCTCCGCCGCTCTTGTGAGAAAAGCTGCATCGTTGTCATACCGACGATATTCTCTTGCAAAAAGGCGTTGATTCGTGCCAGCTGCTTACGTTGCTCCCGAAACGCCCGGCGCGAATAAATCTGATAGACCAGCGTTGCGCCGAAGATAATCGGTATCACCGTGAACGTGACGAGGGCAAGTTTCCAGTTATAAAGCAGCATCGCCACCATGATCCCAAAAATCTGGAGCAGATTCGCGAAGACTGTAATCACGCCGGAGGCAAAAAGTTCGTTGAGGACCTGAACGTCTCCCATGACGCGGGTCATCAGTCTACCCACCGGATTTTTATCAAAAAATTGAACGTCTAAACGTTGCAAATGTGAGAAGAGCGTCTGTCGCAGATCGTGCATCACGTGTTGCCCAATCATTTGCATGCGATATTCCTCAAAGTAGCTCAAGACAAACTCGCTTATCAATGCCACTACGTAAAAAATTGCGATCGTAGTGAGTCCAGTCAATATGCCTGGGGTAATGTGTTCGTCAATTCCACGCTGCAGTAGGTAGGGGCCCGCCAAGCGTGCAAGGGTATTCCCGACCATAAGAAACCCGATGATAAGTAGTTGGAATTTGTACGGTTTGAGATACGCTAAGAGCCGCCTCATCAGGACTCGATCGTAGACTTTTCCGAGGTCTTGCTCCTCATCGCTATATTCGTATAGGTCGCCTCCGGTGCCAAACACAGGTAGTTCCTCCTTTAACCTTTAAAGTTCTTCAAGCTGTTCTTGCAAGAGTTGTGTTTCGTAGATACCGGCATAAATTCCGCGATGTTCCAATAGTTGCTCATGTGTGCCAGCTTCAACGATGCTGCCCTCATCGAGGACGATAATATGGTCAGCATTTTTGACGGTAGAGATTCGGTGCGAAATAAGAAGAGTCGTCCGGTTTTTCATAATTTCAGCGAGGCGCCTGAGGATGGTGTCTTCGGTTTGGGTATCCACGTTCGCGAAGGCATCGTCAAGGATGAGAATTTTGGGTTTGATGATAATTGCGCGTGCAAGTGCACTTCGTTGGCGTTGCCCGCCTGAGATTGTTATTCCACGTTCACCGAGGAAGGTTTCCAAGCCGTCAGGGAATTCTTCGATTTGATCAAGTAGATCCGCGCTATATGCAGCGTCTCTTACTGCCTCATCGTTGGCGACCTCAAGTCCATAGGATATGTTGTTCCGCAAATAATCAGAAAAGAGAAAGGGTTCCTGTTCGACAAATCCAATATTGGAACGGAGAACCTTTAGGGGCACGTCTTGAATGTCCACGTTGTCGATAAAGACAGTGCCGCGTTCGGCTTGACGAATGCGCGGAATTAGGCTGACGAGTGTAGATTTACCCGAGCCCGTCGCGCCCACGATCGCCAGCGTCATACCGGGTTCAATTTTAAGGTTGATGTTTCTGAGTACAGGTGTTCCATCTGGGTAGTCAAAGTTGAGGTTTTTAAATTCAATCTTACCTTCAATCTCTTTAATTTCCCACTTTACATTTTTACCATCAAAGATTTCTGGTTTTTCATCAAGGATTGCTTGAATCCTTTTCATAGACGCTGCTCCGCGCTCGAAGGTGTTAACGATGAAACCGAGAGTAATCATTGGACGGACAAGCATCATAAGATAGGCGCTGAAGGCAACAAAATCACCGAGTGTAATTTTCCCTTCAATTACATGAAACCCGCCCATCCAAAGAAGGACGACCCCGCCGATGCCGGGTAGAAATCGGAAGAGCGGAAAAAAGAAGGTCATAAGCCTGATTTGGCGATGGTTACGATCGACAAATTCTCGGTTCAATACCTGAAAATGCTCAATTTCACTTGCCCCAAGTGTATACGCTTTGACAACACGGACACCAGACAGATTCTCCTGAACCTTGGTATTCAACGTTGAAAACGCCTCTTGGATGCTTTCGTAGTGGGCATGTAACCGCTTGCCAAGGTAGCGAATTAAAACCGCAAGGATCGGATACGGGAGCAAAGCAACAACCGTTAGCGTTACATCAATCCGCAGCATGATGGCGAGCGCGAACCCGAAAAACACTATCGCATCAGCGGTGTACATCACAGCACTGCTCAGTACCATTCTAATGGCGTTTAGGTCGCTGGTTGCACGCGTCATTAGATCACCGGTGCGAACGTTATCGTAATACGCAGTGGAAAGTTTTTGGAGATGCAGAAAGAAGTCGGCACGGAGGTGAAATTCCATCTGCCTTGCGACCCCTTGGATGATGCGCCGTTGGATAAAACGTAGGATACCAGCAAAGAGCGCGACTCCAAAAACGAGCAGTGCAAAGAAGAGAATCCGTCCTGAAGATACGGCAAAGCTTGGGTCCTTGAAGGCACGTTCCAACTCATCAAAAACCAGCTGGAGAATCTTTGGGCTAATCAAGAGAAGTACATTCGTCACAATGACAAGGCAAAAGCTAATTACAATCGCATACCGATACCGAATGATGTACTTCTTGAGACCAAGTAGGCTGTGAATGGTGGGACTCCTTTCCGGTGAGCATGTCTGGCCGCTCAATCTATTTTTAGTTTTGACGTTAATTTCGCATATCTGTTTAATCAAGTTTTTGGTGGTCAGCAGTCAGTTAACTCTTGCGACGGTTGCATAATATGTCAGTGCGGCACCCCGGGCCTGTTGAGATTTCTGATGTTTTCCAATAAATGATGTCTAGCAGCCGACATCTATCCAAAAATATATTGACACTATTTCCTCTGCGTTTTATCATATATAAAATGACTCTATCATAGGAGGAACACAAATTTGGCGGCAAATATTGGACTCATCGGATTAGCAGTGATGGGCGAAAACCTTGTACTAAACATGGAGAGCAAAGGTTTTGAAGTAGCGGTCTTTAATCGGACTATTTCACGCGTCGACGCCTTCATATGCGGGGCTGCGAGGGGGAAAAAAGTAGTAGGGGCACACTCCATTCCAGAGCTCATTGGGAAACTGGAAACCCCGAGAAAAATCATCTTGATGGTCAAAGCCGGAGAACCTGTTGACGCGTTTATTGCGCAATTAGTTCCACACCTCTCAAAGGGTGATCTTATTATCGACGGTGGGAACTCCAACTTCAGGGACACCGTCCGTCGGCATGCTCAGTTAACCGAGCAGGATATTTTGTTCATCGGCACGGGCATTTCCGGTGGGGAAGAAGGTGCTCTGAAGGGACCGGCCATGATGCCTGGGGGGTCAGCGGAGGCTTACGCCCTTGTAGAACCGATCTTCACGAAGATTGCAGCAGAAGTAGAAGGCACGCCCTGCTGTTCCTACATCGGCCCGGACGGGGCGGGGCATTATGTTAAGATGGTGCATAACGGCATCGAATACGGGGACATGCAGCTCATCTGTGAGGCCTACTCGTTGATGAAAAGTGTCCTCGGGATGAGTGCCGAGGAGGTGCATAAGGTCTTCAGCGAATGGAATCGCGGCGAACTAAACTCGTATCTCATTGAAATTACGGCTGACATTTTCACACAAATCGATAGTGGTGGGATGCCTTTGGTGGATGTCGTTCTAGATCAGGCAGGTCAAAAAGGGACTGGTAAATGGACGAGCATTTCGGCACTTGACCTCGGTATATCGGCACCGACTATCGCAGAAGCGGTTTTTGCGAGATGTATCTCGGCAATAAAAGACGAGCGGGTTGCAGCGGAACGGGTTATCCGGGGCCCCTCCGGTACATACAGAGGGAGCCGAGGGGAAGCACTGCAAGCGATCCACGACGCTCTTTACGCTGCGAAGATCTGCTCTTATGCTCAAGGGTTCGCCCTAATGCGAGAAGCGAGCGAAACGTTCGAATGGAATTTGGATCTCGGCCAGATCGGACTCGGCTGGCGAGGCGGATGTATCATCCGGGCGAAATTTCTACATCGGATTGCAGAGGCGTTTGAACGCAACCCAGCCCTGCCGAATTTATTACTCGATTCGTATTTTCGAGAAGTGATCGAAGCAGCACAACCCAACTGGCGACGTGTTATCAGCACGGCCACGGAACTCGGTGTCCCAATTCCAGCATTCAGCTCGGCTCTAGCATATTTTGATAGCTATCGGAGCGGGAGACTCTCTGCCAATCTAATTCAAGCGATGCGTGACTATTTCGGCGCACACACTTATCATAAATTAGACGCAGACGGCAACGTAATCCTCGGAAAAGACCGACAACCGACAGTGTTCCATACCGAATGGATGCTCAAGGGTCGCCCAGAAGTTATTGTTAACTAAGGAGAACACATGGATCAAAGACCACAACAAGCTTTACACGATTTTCAACCGCAACATGAGTTTTTCGTCGGAATTGATTCGGACGGTTGTGTCTTCAACAGTATGGAGGTCAAACATAACGACTGCTTCAGCGTGAACCTTGTCAAGCATTTCGGCTTAGCATCTATCTCACGGCAAGTTCATCAGGCATGGGACTTCGTGAATCTCTACTCAACAACGCGCGGGACCAACCGGTTTAAAGCAATTCTGCTGGTATGCGATTTCTTACGTGAGATGCCGCTTGTGCAGAACATGGGTGTTGCGGTGCCAGAATTGCGTCATTTAAGGATTTGGTCTGAAACTGAAACGAAACTTGGAAATCCGGCGCTACAGGTGGCGATTGACAATGCCGCAGGTGAGCGGCGTGATGAACTGAGTCAAGTTATGAAATGGAGCCTTGGTGTGAATGAAAGCGTTGCAGAGATTGTTTATAATCTGCCCCCATTTCCCGGTGTGCCGGAGGCACTACAACGGCTCCAGAACAAGGCGGATGTTATTGTTGTATCTGCAACGCCCGATGAGGCGCTGCAACGGGAATGGGCGGAACACAAGATTGATGCTTATGTTACGGTGATCGCCGGACAAGAGATGGGAACGAAAACGGAACATCTTACCATAACAACGAAGGACAGATATGCGGAGAACTGTGTTCTCATGATCGGGGATTCTCCCGGCGACCTGAAAGCTGCACGAGATGTCGGATCCCTATTTTTCCCTATTAACCCGGGTGCCGAGGACGCATCGTGGCAACTTTTCCTCAACGAAGCGATGGAAAAATTTCTTAAGGGCGAATACACTGGTACTTACGAATTGGAATTGATTGACCAATTCCAAGAATTGTTGCCTGCCACACCGCCTTGGCAGTAATTCGTGCTGTATTGCTGCCAAACTAACAGTTTATGCTACATGCCCAGCACTGTGTTATCCTTCCACTAACCACCAAAGTGACTTTAGTTCACATCATGAAAGGATTCTGTAGTTTATGAAAATTTTACTTCAAGGAAGTATTGAAGGCGCACTTCTCGAAAGATTGGAAAACATCATTGGCGATAAACATACCTATGTTGTTCCGAGCTCACGGGCGGAACTCATTGAAGAAGGGAAAGACGCGGACATCTTCTTCGGCTACTGCAGCGAAGATATTTTCCCGCATCTGCCCAATATTAAGTGGGTTCAGGCCTCCAGCGCCGGTATGGACCGACACATGTATCCTGCGATGCGTGAGAGCGATGTGATTCTGACGAATGCTGCAGGACTCTACGCAAAGCATGTTGCTGATCAAGCCTTCGCGCTTTTGCTGGGTTTGGCGCGCGGTATCCACGACTCTGTGCGTAACCAAGACAAACATCAGTGGGGGCGCGGCAAGTCTCCGATGATTGAGATCGATGGGTTCAAGATTGGGATCGTCGGCATGGGCGGTATCGGGATGGAAATGGCAAAACGTGCAAAAGGGTTTGACATGCAGGTGATGGCTGTGGATGCCTACCGCACGGATAGACCTGCAAACGTGGATGAACTGATGCCGATGAATCACCTCTCAAATATGATGAGTCAGGTGGATGTTGTCATGGTTGCGTGTCCGTTGACAGAAGAAACACGCGGCTTGATTAATAAGGTTAATCTCTCGGTGATGCAGCCGACAGCGTTTTTTATTAATGTTGCGCGCGGCCCGATCGTCAATGAGCCTGATCTTATTGAGATTCTGCAAGCCGGTAAAATTGCGGCTGCGGGTTTGGACGTTACTGAAGTAGAACCGCTCCCCACAGACAGTCCGTTGTGGGACTTTGATAACGTTATCATTTCGCCGCACTCCGCAGGCGGATCTCAACACAGGATGCGCCGCGTGACGGAGTTCTTCTTGGACAACTTGGAACGGTATCTGAAGGGCGGAGAACTGAAAAACGTTGTGAACAAGCAACTCGGTTTTTAACAAAAATATTCGATCTACACATATGTAAATCTAATGTGGGGTATCGCGCCTAGCGGAAAGGGAAATACTGCTGGAAAAATGGAACGGGTATAAGGTTTTTGGGAAAAGGAAATTTAGAATTACAGAGATTTTACTTGACTTTTGCCTTAAAATATGCTATAATGCAGAGAAACTTAACAGGGTTTTATAGGTTTCTGTTGACTTTTCATAAATCTACAATTTTTCTATAAAAAGGAGACAATAATGTTAACAATAGTTTCTCTTCAACACGCAGAACGGCGCTTGACCCCGTTAGAAATTAAACGCCAGCACATCAAGATTGATGTTAAAAACCAACTCGCTACAACACAAGTAGACCAGATTTTCGTTAATCCAAACCCTTTTGAAGTTAAGGGGATGTATCTCTTCCCGGTACCAGATAATGCGGTAGTTTCAAATCTCGCGCTGTCTGTTGATGGAAAGTCGATGAGTGGAGAGCTTCTCTCCGCAGCAGAATCGCGCAGAATGTATCAGAACAGTGCACATTACGGGGATAACCGGGCGATTTTGGAGCATATAGGCACGCGGGCATTTGCAGCACGCGTGTCGGAAATTCCAGCAAACGCGGTCCGGAACATCCGTTTTGAGTACTCTCAGGTTGTCCCTGTAGATAGCGATCTGGCCAAGTATACCTATCCATTGGCGCTTGCAAAATCTGCATCTGGGCTGATCGCAGAGCTCCGTATCGAAATGGAGATTGAAAGCAGCGATGCACTTAAAACAGTTTTTTCACCGTCACACGACATCGTTTCTACACGCAAGGGAGATCGCCAGGTTCACGTCAGTTATGTAGATAAAAATGTAGACCCGGACGACAATTTTCACTGTTACATTTCTACTTCAAACAAGGATTTTGGAATCACTTTACTCACGCACCGCGCCGAGGAGAACGAAGATGGATATTTTATGCTCGTCATCTCCCCCAAGTATGAGGTGAAGAAAACGGATATTGTCGAGAAGGATTTCATCTTCGTTCTGGATCGTTCCGGCAGCATGGCAGATCGGAAAGTTGAACAAGCAAAGGAAGCCCTCCGCTATTGTGTACGGAATTTGAACGACGGTGATCGTTTCAACTTAATCCTATTTAACGAGGGCATTACAACGTTAGCTGATAGGTTGAGCAGAGGCGAGGAGTGGTTCGATGGCGAGCGCTGGCCAGATTCTACCGCTCTATCTCACAAGCTGCTTGATGTGAAGGATGGTCGTGACAAAGCCCTTGCGTTCATTGAGGATATTTACGGTCGGGGAGGGACAAATATCAATGACGCGTTACTCACAGCGTTACGGGAGAGCCCGGATCCGAATCGTCCTCGGACGGTTGTTTTTCTTACAGATGGCCAACAGACAGTCGGTACAAGGAATCCCGCGCGGATCCTTGAAAATGTAGCGAAAGCGAACGAAAGGCAATCTCGTATTTTCGTTTTCGGCGTGGGGTACGATGTCAACGATCATTTGCTTGATAAATTAGCAGCGGATAATCGGGGTTCACGTAACTATGTAACGCCGGATGAAGACATTGAGGTCGCTGTGTCGACGCTCTTCAGAAAAATGAATGAGCCGGTGTTGGTGGATGTAAGTCTCGATTTCGGACACGTTCTGACGAAGGATATGTCGCCCCGTAAACTTCCAGACTTGTTTCGTGAGGAGCAGCTCACTCTTCTTGGTCGCTATGAAGGGCATGGTGACACCCGACTGACAGTTGCTGGAATAGTTGGTAAAGAGCGGCAGGAGTTCTCTGAAAGTGTTCATTTCTCGAAGCTTGAGTCGGACAACGATTTCTTACCGCATCTCTGGGCGCAGCGTAGAATTGCGGAATTGGTGGATGAAGCTGCGCTGAGCGGTGGGAGTGAAGAACTGGAGAAAGAGATTGAGCGTATCAGCACAGAGTACGGTGTACTAACGCCTCATACATCATTCGTTACGGGGGACGACGGTTCACGCCGGTATATGTCGCGTATACGAGATGCCTACTATGAGGCACCTATCAATAGGCGGATTGAGCATACGAGGGAAATAGAATCAAGAAAATCTGCTTTGCATATGCAGCAGTATGATGATACGAAATATATCGCGGGCAAGGCTTTTCACTATTGGAACGGTATATGGGTAGATAACCAGTACGACGGGAAATCGAAACGACAGAAAGTTGTGCTTGGCAGCGATGCGTATGATCACTTGATAGAAGGTTTTCCAGAATTGAGAAAATACGTAAGGCTGGGTTCGGTGATAATCTGCTACAAAGGTGTGAACTATGAAATTACGGGGTAGAGCGTACAAACCTCTTATCAATTTAGATAGACACCGATATTCAAACCCCCTTCATTAAAGGGGGTTTATTGCTATGCGGTGTGTTCAGAGTTAGTTGGTTTACAACAATTATGAGAAGCCTGGGCGTTTGAATATGAGATCATTCCTTTAGATGGATTCTAAGGTCAGGCGGGGAGACATCATGAAAATCACGTCTGTTAGTTAAATGGAGAGCGGTGTTATAGGTGAACTGAATGGCGCCTAAGCATCTCCAATATTCAGTTGGCGTTTGCTGGATAGATGTGGTATAGTTTCTAAGGAAATGTTGTTAGGACACTCAATGATTCAGAACGGTCAAGAACTTGAGGCAACGTTAGCATGCATTCGTCACTTTCAAAGGCAGGTCGGAAAACTGTGAGAGGTTGAAACTGATCCGCGAAATTATCGCTTGTCGGTCGGAGGTTTTCTTGCCCATGGAGACCTTGCCTACGTGTGAAGTGGACGCGAAAACGATGGAGAACCTTTATGAAAATCACGCCTGTTAAAGGGAGAGCGATGCTGCACTGGGTCGGCAAACGCCCTATCGACGCAGTCAACGCCTATCCCGCACAACTCATAGAAACCTATAACGTTGAAAATCCAGAGAAAGAGCCGACTTACAATAAATTTTTGGAAGGCCCCAACCTGATTTTTCACGGAGATAACAAGGAGATCCTCTCCACACTTCTTGTGCAGGGTTTCCGTGGGAAGATAGACCTTATTTATATCGACCCTCCATTTGACAGTGGCGCGGATTACGTGCGAAGGGTGAAACTACGCGGCGGATAGAGGAACTTAGAAGGTGAAGGCCACACTGTTATTGAGCAAGCACAATACACCGACATCTGGGCAAATGACAATTACCTCCAATTTATGTATGAGAGGCTGATTTTGATGTACGAATTGCTATCAGATAAAGGTTCAATTTATCTACATTGTAATTATAAAAAGAGTCACTATCTAAAAGTCCTCATGGATGAGGTATTCGATAAAGATTTATTTCAAAATGAAATCATTTGGTACTACAAAAACGCTTCACGTGGTAAAAAGAGATTAGCCCATGCCCATGAGTCTGTTTTTTGGTATACCCGATCCCCGGAAGAATATATTTTCAACCGTGATGACATCTTAGTACCTTTTGAAAGTGGCATGACGGAATGGCGATACAGTAAGGGTGGGCAAGCAGGAAACGCCGTACCCAAAGGTAAAACCCCTGATGATGTTATCATTCTCCCTTCCCTTAACACTATGGATGCAGAACGTTCCAACTACCCTACCCAGAAACCCGAAGCACTGATAGATCGTATTATCAAGGCATCAACTAACGAAGATTCCATTGTCCTCGACTGCTTTGCGGGAAGCGGCACAACCCCCGCTGTATCTGACAAACTCGGCAGACGCTGGATCGCCGCTGACCTCAATAAAGGCGCTATACAGACAACTCTCAAACGAATACAAAATAGCAGCCACCAACCGCGCGGCATCGCACACTACCGCATCAATAACTACGATTTTCAGACCCAGCACGAACTCAGACAGATCCTCATCGCTAAATACGGCGTGCAAACCGACAGGAAAGCCGCCTTCTTTGATGGCACCCTGGATGGCACGCTGGTCAAAATCGCTGATCTCGGAAAACCGCTCACACGCTTGGATATCCAGCTCATCAAAGACGAACTCCGAAACTCGCCAGACGAGACCCGCAACATCACAGTCTTGTGCAACGGCAGTGAAGTCGGCATACAAGCGGAGTTGGACAGAGCCAACCGGCACCGTCCGATTAACAAGATCATTGTTCGCGATATTCAACGCGAAGGTATCACGACCTATGCTCCAGCGGAAGCAGAGGTTAGCTTTGCGAGAGAGGGGCTCATCGTCAAGATTACGCTGTCAGATTACCTAAGTCCGAGTATCTTGGCACGGATGGAGATAGATCGCACTGTCTTTGATGAACAGCTGGGTGACTTTCGGGCACAGATTGATTGTGTTCTGATTGACACAGACTACAGTGGTGAGCATTTCACAATTGTTGAGAGTGATGTGCCGGAGAGAAAGTCCGATTTTATTGAGGGGTGCTATACGGTAACACTTCCGCGCCCTGATGCCCGTGTTGCTATTAAGATTATTGACATGCTTGGTGAGGAGACAGTTATCGCTCAGTCTGTGTAATAATCCGATGCTGCTGCGATTTGGGGCATCTGTCGGTTTTCTGTCTTGGCTCAGGTGCCCGGGAGCATCGAGGGGAAGGTAGATCAACAGTGCCTATCTTCGCGCCTACCTGCGTTCGATAGCATAGATAGAAACTTGCGGAGTTTTTTCGTTCAACCTAACAGGATGGATGGATTTTTGATAGGAGAAACCGTTGTCGTTGATCAGTTTGAAAAACCCGAGGGCATTGTTCCGATTCGGTTCGGAGAAGAGAGCGATACCGTTGGGGGCAAGATACGCTTGAAGTAAAGTTAAAATCGGCAACCAGTGAGATTCTTCATAAACAACATCGGCAGCGAGAATGTAAGAAAACTGACAATTGAAACAGGGATCACGCCAGTCCATTTGGACAAACTCGGCGCGTTTGCTAACACCGTTTTGACCTGCATTATGACGCGCGAAATGGAGAGCATCCTGTTCAACATCAATGAAAACAGCTCGGGCTCCCAGCTGACATGCGACAATTCCGGTGAGTCCGAACCCGCATCCGATTTCTAAGACCTGTGCGCTTTTTAACGACATCCCGATTTTCTCTATATGTTGGGCAAGTCCTAGGGAAGCCTCCCAGAGATAAGTCCAATACGGGAGATAAAGCTTGCTTTCGTTGTCTACTCGACTCAGTTGATCAAAAAACCAGTCGGGTTCTTCTATAAGCGTGAGGTGAACGTGACGGGTTTCCAAAACGATGGTAGTGGTAGTGAGTGGATAATTTTGCAGTCGGGTTTTCATCTGTAGGATTCAACAGGCGTTGCTCCTAAAAAGTTTAGCGATTTCATCTGTCTCAAAAACAGGGAGCGGTTGTCTTATGCCGGTGGGACCCTCTAACCACAATCCGTGCTCGGGTGCCAAAAATTTTCCAATAATGTCGGCGTTGATATTAGCCGTGCGGAGGGCTCTGCAAATTGTTTCGCCTTTTTCGGGCTCTGCAGCAATTAACATGGCACCAGATGAAATAACACCGATCGGATTGATCTGGAACATATTACACAGTGTCCGCGTTATGTCGCTGTACATCCCTGGTGAGCGGAGAAGTTTTTCCGCATAGGCAACCACTCCTAGCTCGGCTGCAGTCGCCAACTCATAGATGGCTGTCGCGACACCGCCTTCTGTGACATCGTGCATAGCGTGTACGCCACCTGTAGAGACCGCAATCTGTGCATCCTTTAGTACAGAGATTCCCGGATCTATGAGGTAGTTCCTTGCTTGTTCTAAGAATCGGGTCCCACATTTTTCATATAACTGTGCCTCACGCTCGCGGGCAATGATTGCGGTTGCTTCTATACCGAGGCCTTTTGTGAGAATTAATGAATCCCCGACACAAGCCTCTACTGAAGTGAACAAGGTATCTTTACAAGCAGTGCCCATCATCTGTCCTACGATAACCGGTTGCGTTACGGCTGGCGTAACTTCGGTATGTCCACCACAGAGCGCGATGTCAAAGGCTGTACATGCGTGTATGAGCTGGTCCATGATGTTTTGGATTGTTGCATGTGTGGTCGCGTTTTCGGGTAACAACAGGGTTACGAGCAGCCACTTTGGAATTGCACCCATTGCTGCGATGTCGTTGCTATTAACGCATACAACATACCAACCGATATCTTCAGTCGCAAAGGTGATTGGATCACTGGTTGCAACGAGATAGTTGTCTCCGAATTCGATGACTGCGGCATCCTCACCGATTTGGGCACCAACAATCACATCTGTACCGCTATTACATGTTGGCAGAAGCTGCCTTAAAAAATCGTGTTTTAGTTTCCCAACCGGTAGATTCATGTGTTTCCCTTGGCGTTGCAGGCTTGAAAAAGGAGCGTTGAATTCGCCGCAAAATTTTTATGTATCGGCTCAGTCAGAGCACCTTCACATGTCACAGATTCCGTCTAACCCAATTTGGGTTGTTTTTAAGTATAGCATCTTATCGGGAAACTGTCAACCCTTGAAGACTAGACGATACTCCTTTGCCAAGCAAAAGATTTGACATAGACACCACCGATTCAGTATAATTAATGTGAGCTTGATAAATGTTTAGCTCCTCTTTGAATAAAGAGAAACTTTCGAGGTGCTGAATTGAAAAAATTGCCTACCTAGTTTTAAGGTGATCCTAGCAGAAGGCTTTTTCTGTTGCCTTCTATTCCGAGAGCTGCTATTCTACCTTCATGCCGAAAATCAGTCTCAAACCTACTCATAAACCGCTCCGCGACTATTACGCCACGCTGCAGGCATACGACCAGCACGACATCAGACATGAAGGCGCGGTGAGCTCTCCATTCGAGACACTCCTGCACGTCTGCGCGAAGCAGATGAAAGCGACGCTCATCCCGCAATATCAGATGCACGCCCCCACCGGAAACCGCATCGTTATTGACGGCGCAATCTTGGACGAATACAGCCTGCCGCTCGCCTATTGGGAGGCAAAAGATATAGATGACGATCTCCCTAAAGCCGTTGAGGAGAAACGCGCGGCGGGGTATCCGCTCGACAACATCCTGTTCCAGAACCCACAGCGCGCTATTTTGTATCAGAACGGAGCAGAGGTGCTCTATGTAGACATTACTGCCTCGGTCTCTCTGATCGCCGCTCTTGAATGTCTATTCGCTTATGTGCCGCCCGCACTGGAAAATTGGCAGTCGGCTGTCAACGACTTCAAGGAACATGTACCGGCTCTCGCAGGCAAGTTGAAAGAGCTCATTAACCAGCGACACGCGGTGGATACGGCATTCCAAACGGCGTTCGCTAACTTCTATGAGACCTGCCGCACGACGATCAACCCCGAGCTCTCACGCGATGCCGTGGAGGAGATGCTGATCCAACACATCCTCACCGAACGGATCTTCCGCACGGTGTTTAATAATTCCGCCTTCACTCGTCGGAACATCATCGCCCGCGAGATTGAAAACGTGGTGGATAAACTGATCCGGCAAGCCTTCAGCAGGGAAGATTTTCTTGCACCCCTAGATCGTTTCTACAGCGCTATTGAGCAGGCGGCGGCACTCTGCAAAGACTTCTCACAGAAGCAGAGCTTCCTCAATACATTCTATGAGCAGTTCTTTCAAGGGTTCTCGGAGGATGTAGCGGACACACACGGCATCGTCTACACGCCGCAGCCGATCGTAGATTTCATGGTCAACAGCGTGCAGCATCTATTAGAGACCGAGTTTGGCCGTTCGCTGTCGGATAGTGGTGTGCATATCATAGACCCGTTTGTCGGCACGGGCAACTTCATCGTCCGCCTCATGCAGGACATTCAAGGCACTGCACTGGAGGCGAAATACCGCGAGGAGCTGCACTGCAACGAGGTGATGCTGTTGCCATATTATATCGCGAGTCTGAACATCGAGCAGGAATACTTCCGTCGGACGGGTGCGTATCTGCCGTTTGAGGGTATCGTGCTGGCGGATACGTTCGAGCTGCTTGAGCAGGAGCAGGGCCAGCTCTTCACGCGCGAAAACACGGAGCGCGTAAAGCGGCAGAAGTCAGCGGACATGTTCGTGGTGATCGGCAATCCGCCCTATAACATGGGGCAGGCGAATGAGAACGACAACAATAAGAATAGGAAGTATCCGCTCATGGACGCACGGGTTGCGGAGACGTATGCTAAGGACTCCGCGGCAACGAACCGAAATAAGCTCTACGATCCGTATGTGAAGGCGATCCGCTGGGCATCGGACCGGATTGGTGCAGAGGGGATGGTTGCCTTCGTGACGAACAACAGCCTCTTGGACGGGATTGCGTTTGACGGTATGCGCAAGCACCTTGCGGAAGATTTTGATGCGCTTTACGTTCTCGACTTGGGCGGAAATGCCCGGAAGGGATTAAAGGTCTCTGATGCCAATGTGTTTGGGATCCGCGTAGGCGTGAGTATCAGTCTATTCGTGAAAAAGAGAGAACGTTCATCAGGGGAGCCGTGCATCTATTATTATCGCACGGATGAGATGTGGAATAGAGAGCAGAAGTTTGCGTTTCTGAATAAATGTCAGCATGTGGGCGGTGTTGCGTGGCAGCCTATTGAACCCGACGCGCGCCACACGTGGCTCACGACAGGGCTCCGTCCAGAATTTAGCAGTTTCATCCCGATGGGCAGCAAAGGCGCAAAATCGGCAAAAGGTGAGGTGACAGATGTCCTTTTCAAAACCTATAGCAACGGCGTGGTGACGGCTCGCGATGCATGGGTCTACAATTTCAACCAAAACGCCCTCGCTGAAAATATAAGCAGCATGATTGACACTTACAATGCAGAAGTGGCTCGATGGACGCAGCGGACAAATAGAGAGGTGAACGTTGATAATTTTCTGATTTCTGACGATATGAAGATTAAGTGGAGTTCCACGTTAAAGCAGAAACTACAGAGCGGTCAGCTAGCGGCGTTTACAGATGCAAACGTCCGTTCCAGTCTTTATCGTCCCTTTACGAAATCCAATCTCTACTTTGATCGCATGATGAACCAGAGGGTAGGAGGATTCTCATCTATTTTTCCTAGACCAGAGACAGAAGCAGAGAATCGAGGCATTTGTGTCAGCCGTCCGGGCGCAAATTCACCTTTCCATACGCTGATAGTTGACGCAATTCCAGATGATCATATTACAAGCGCTGCTCAATGTTTCCCTTTCTACATCTACGACGAAGACGGCACAAACCGCCGCGAAAATATCACCGATTGGGCATTGACAGAATTCCGCTCTCACTACAAAGGCGATAGCATCAGCAAATGGGACATCTTCCACTATACCTACGGGCTCCTGCACCATCCCGACTACCGAGAGAAATATGAGGTGAACCTCAAGCGCGATCTGCCGCATATCCCGTTCGCGACAGACTTCTGGGCGGTCGCTACCGCAGGCGCACAACTCACAGAGCTCCACATCAACTACGAAGCCGCACAGCAGTTCGAGCTAAAATACAGAGAAACGCCCGACACGCCGATAGACTGGCGCGTCGAGAAGATGAAGTTGTCTAAAGATAAGACACAGTTGAAATATAACGAGTTCTTGACGTTGGACGGTATTCCTGCCGAGGCGTTTGAATATCGGTTAGGCACTCGTTCGGCGTTGGAGTGGGTGATAGATCAGTATCGCGTCAAGACGCACAGTCGGAGTGGATTGGTCAACGATCCAAATCGTTCGGATGCGCCGCGGTATATTGTGGATTTAGTGGCGCGCGTTATCAGTGTCAGTCTAAAGACGGTGGAGATTGTTAAGAGGTTGCCGGAATTGTCTTTAAACTCTAAGGGAAAAGATAAAACCGTTCGGATTTGAGAACATGCCACAAGACTCTCAAGAACATTGGTATGACCTTACCTTGATGGATACCAAGATCGGTTACATGCACATATCTGCTGAGAAAACACTGTATCAAGGTGAACAGATGATTCGGTACAAAAGCGATATCGTTATGAATCTTAAGGCACTTAGAACCGACCTAGTACTTGAAATTACCAATATCGAATACGTCGACGCTGATTTAATACTGCGCTACTTCCTTCATACCTCTAACCTGTCGGGTTTAAAGCAGGCGGAAGGCCGGATTTCAGATGGCACTGCCTATGTTAAGACAACATTTAACAGTGAAACCACTGAATCAGAAATCACTGTGCCGCCGGATACAATTTCTCAATCAACGGGCGTGGAGTCTTTGCTGTCTCAAGAGGGGCTTAAAATAGGTGATAAACGGGTGTTTCACGTGTTTAGTTTCGACTTAATGAAGCCCGTGAGGGTGGAAATTGAGGTTGTAGGACAAGATACCTTAACCTATCAATCAATGGAAAGACAGGTTTACGTTTTGGCGGGTAGACTGGATGTCATGGGTGGTACGGCTCTGAAACAGTGGATATCTCCAGACGGTGTAAATTACCGCACCGAAACGGTATTGATGGGAGTGTCTCAAGTAGCCACGAAAACGAACAAGGAAACTGCACCTGACGATATTGAAGAAGTTGACCTCATTCTAAAGACCCGAATCCTTCCCGCTGGGAAACGTCCGAATCCAAAAGCAGAGCATCTTGAGGCAGATGTGAGACTGACCACGGGCAACATCGCTGAAGCGGTTAGGTCGGGTCCTCAACAGAAATTGGTGTTAAGTGGTGCGCGGTCAGGTAGACTCTCTATCCAGGTACCAACGGTTGTTGCCGAAAGCTGTCCTGAACTCCCAATTCAGAATGCAGAAAGCGAATTTCTCGATGCAAGTGCTTATATCCAAGCTGCCCATCCCGACATCGATGTGAAAGCCAAGGAAATCTTGGTAGGCGAAGTTAATTCATGGCGCGCGGCGGAAAAATTGTGTCAATGGGTTTATAAATCCATTATAGATAAAAGCGTTAGGGCTGGATTCAGTTCGGCCTTAGATACATTAGCTTCACTCACAGGGGATTGCACAGAACACACTGTGCTATTTATTGCTTTGGCACGCGCCGTCGGTATTCCGGCTCGAATCTGTTCCGGGCTTGTATTTTCAAAAGATGCTTTCTACTACCACTTCTGGCCCGAAGTCTACGTGGGCAGATGGGTCCAGATGGATCCGACATTAGGTCAGAGTATCGCGGACGCGAATCATATTCAACTCTGCGGAGGGTTATTAGAGTCAGATACAATAATGGAATTTGCTGAAGGTGTTTACCGAACCCTCAATCGTCTTGAGATTGTTGTTATTGACGGAGCTCTCTCCGCACCAAAGGGCGTTGGAAAAGCTTACCAATAGTGTTGTAATTCTACTAAAATACATTTCTCTTCTTCACCCTATAGTGCAAGGATAAAACTAAAGTTGGCCTTTCTTAATCCGCTTTTTCTTTTCGGTCTTCTCGCTGCTGGCATTCCGTTAATTATACACCTTTGGAACCGGCGGCGTGTCCTGACAATCGATTTTAGCAGTCTTATGTTCCTCACGGCGGCCCATCGTGAAAATGCCCGCCGGTTCCAGCTCCGACAACTCCTCATTTTACTTCTACGGATGGCAATCCTTACACTTATTGCCCTCGCTTTGGCACGCCCATTTTTGACACTTGGATTGCCGCTTGCTTCCATGCGTGCGAAAACCGATGTGGTCCTTGTTTTAGATAATTCTTACAGCATGGCGTATCAAGACGTAGACGGTGTGAGGTTTGAGAAAGCGAAAATTCTGACAACCGATATTCTTGATACATTGCGGTCCGGTGATAGGGCTGCATTTATATTAATGTCTGATAACCCGAAACCTGTTTTCCGGCAATTCACGCCGGACATTGAAAGCGTCAGGGCAGCGATCAACGAAGCTGCGATCTCTTATCGGACGACGAACGTTCAACCGAGCTTTGAGCTTGCTCACGAAATTCTTGCCGATTCTGAGCAATTGAACAAAGAGCTTTATCTCATTTCGGACTTTGCCCAGAATGGATGGAAAAACTGGAGTCGGATTCCGAATCGATCAGGTGCTCACATTTCTCTGATTCCTGTTGCCGAAAATGAGGCACATAACGTAAGTATTGAAGAAATTCGTCCCTCTAATCAACTAATAGGTGTGAATTTGCTGCTTCAATTGAATGTACGTATCGCCAATCATTCGGCTGCACCTTTAGCAGAGAATATATTGGCTCTGTTTATTGGAGATGAGAAGCAAAAAACCGTGAACGTTTCATTCGATCACGCGGACAAAACATTAAATACTATTTTAACACTCAACTTTTCTACGCCCGGCACACATGTTGGTTATCTTACACTAACAGAAGATCGGCTTAATATTGACAACCGACGCTATTTCGCTTTCGATGTTATCGGTGAAGTGCGAGTACTCTGTGTAGGAGAGCAGACCGAACACTTAATGTTAGCACTAAACCCAAATAATTTGGGTAGCCCTCTGCCGGTCATTAGGAGCGGTGTTCCCGAGGATGTGCGTCAACATGAAAGAAAAGCGGGCGGTTTGATGATTATCTCCACGGAGTGTACACCTGCTGAGTTCGAGATGTTTCCATTGGAAGACTACGATGTTGTTATCCTTGCAGACGTGCCGAAGATTTCCTCCCAGATCGGCACACAACTTCAAGAATTTATCCATCATGGCAAAAGTGTTATAATTTTTGCAAGTAGCCAGAGCGACATAACAAGTTACAATGAAGTCAGTAATACTTGGCTGCCCGCTGAATTGGGTGACACATTGACATGGACACCCCCACAGCAGATTGGTACCTACCAAGTCTCGCATCCTATTTTTGATATTTTCCCGAGCGGCGGATTCTCTACGCAGTACGCCCCACAATTTTACAACGGCTTGACTTTGCGACCAACTCCTGGATCGGAGGTGATTGCCCGCTTCAATAATGCCACCCCGTTTCTCGTTGAACGAATTCGCGGGACAAGTGCCGTGCTACTTTATAATTGCGGATTATTCACGCAACAGGGGGGGGTTGCTACCGAAAACGGGACATCTGCTGGTACCCCGAGATGGACAAATGATCTATTTGTTAATCCATATTTCCTCCCGATGCTCCAACAGAGCGTCCTTTACACCGCTGTGGCAAGCAGTAATTCAACATGGCTCGGACATGTTGGCGACACCTATACAGCGTATTATCCTCGCAGCGCAGGCGGGAAGGCCTCTATTCGTTTAATAGCTGACAACCGTCAGCCGAGGGCCGTCGGCCAAGAGCAATCTGCGGTGGCAGATCGTGCACAACCGCTACAAACTCCGAAGCCCGAGGATCACTCCACAGTGGTACCTATCGATGAAGACGGTAAACTTCGATTTCAAGGCACAGAACGTCCGGGCATCTATGAAATTGAGGTGCAAACGCAAGGCAGAATTCAGCGAGATTTTTTTTCAGTTAACGTTGATGCCAACGAAGCCGATTTAGCGCAGATTCCACTCCAACAGGCAGCGTCACGAGTTGGTGCCCAAACAAAAGCGACCGATAAAACCGAAGGGGCAGCGGCGACAGGGGCCCCTTACGAGGTCAGAAGACACGGTAGAGAAATCTGGGGTGAATTGCTTATCATAGCCGTTTGTCTTCTGATGCTCGAAGGTTTTCTTTCAAATCGAGAAGGGGTGCTGGCTGCAGGTGAAAAACAATGACAGGTTTTTGGTATGTTGCGCGATCGTTTCAGATGTTGCGCTTAATTGCGCTATTTAGTATAGGTGCGCAAGTTGAAATTCTACCGGCATCCGCTGATTTAAAAGTATTAGAAGTAAGGTCAGTCTTAGAGAAAAATATACAGAATTTAGCAGATGAAGCGAATATTGTACGTAGCCTCGTAATCAGTGGAAATGGTTCATTTTCGGATGAACAAATTCGTGCATTGATGCAGACGGATGTATCGAGTGTTTACGATGAAAGCGTTTTAAAGGCGGATTTTAAGGCGGTTACGCGTTTCTATCAAGAGAACGGTTATCGGTTTGCGCGTATCGTTGAAGAACAGCTCTCCGTGAAGAAATTCGCAGATGGTATTTATCTCGGTGTTGAAATTGATGAAGGTAGCATCGGGCGGATTCTCGTAAGCGGTAATATACAGACAAAGGAAGAGATAATTTACCGCGAACTCCTGTTTGCAAAGGGTGATATCTATACTGAAGCGGACAGAGAAGAGAGCGAACAGATTCTCCGGCGTAAGACGTATATTGGTGCCGCAAAAGTTGAAGCACAGTGGGATGAACTATCAAAAACTGTTATCATTCATGTGAGCATTACAGAACTTTTGTCTTTCCCGCTCGGGGCGGATCTGAATATGAACAGCCAGAAAAGGTACTGGATGCTACAATTTCGGGATCCAAACTTATTCGGGTCGGGTCAAAGTACTTTATGGCGTTACGAAAGGATTAGCGAAATCGGTGAAAGGGCGCGGAGTCTTGTGAGAGGTAAATATTCTAACCCCCGCCTCTTCAATTCACATTGGAATTTTGATGGTGAATATATCCAGAGGCAAAATGGTGACGCTTTATTTGTGTCGTTAGATCGCCCGCAATACACATTAAAAAGTCTATGGAGTGCAAGTGTGCGTTTCTCTGAATCGGTGAATCCTATATCTTGGTACGAGAATGGAAGTGAAACTGATAGCTTTGAGCAAAATCTACAAAGCTCTTCTGCAAATGTCCAGCGATATTTCGGGGACAGACACCAACAAACTTATATAGGACTATGGGCGACTTCACGACGTTTGAAATATGTGCTACTTAACAAATCAGTCGAATCTGGAGCAATGTTGGAGGAACGTGATGTAAAACGGATTGGCTTTACGGTCGGTAGAAAACACACAGCGTACCACAAGACTCGGTTCCTCCAGCGCATGGGGCAAGAAGAGAATTTTCTTGTTGGTGCCCAATACGCACTCTCTCTCGGATATTCTTCGCCACTATATGCCTCTGACCGATCAGAATCTTATGCTGAACTAGCTATCGGGTCGGGATGGATGAAAGACAATCGGTTTTTCGGTCTTACAACAGTAGCAATTAACACAAACTTGACAAGTCGCATCGAACGGTCTGTTCTGCAAGCACGGACCTCTTGGTTTTATACAGATGTATTTAATACCGGTGATATCTATACGCTTGAGTCCGGTTTTAGAAGGAACGGGCTCCTTGATTTTCATCAGACGTTTGTTGCACAGCTAACAACAGAGATGCAGTTTGGCTGGAGTCGGCGGAGCCAGGTCCTTTTGGGTGCCTTTAACGGTCTGCGCGGTTATGACTATAGACAATTCGATGGAGAGAAGATGATCCTGTTGAATCTTGAAAGTCGAACCGTATTTGGTGGAACAATTTTCCACAAAATGGACGAAGCACTCGCGGCGGTTGCGACATTCATGGCAAGCCCGTTCATCGATAGACCAGTCCATCTCGGAGTCATATTAAGCGGTGTCGTATTTGCCAATATTGGATATATTTGGAACGGAAAGAACCCTTTCGATTTGACAGTACCAAAGCGGAGCGTGGGATTTGGGCTGCGGAGCAGTCTATCTCAATTCAGTGGCACTGGCATTATTCGGTTAGAATTCGCATTTCCTCTTGATCCTCCGTTCAGGCCATCGCTTAGACCACGGATTTTCTATGGTCAGGAACGCCCGTTTTAAATGGATACTTCCTCCCGCACATCAACCGAAAATATTACATGGCGAGCTATTCTGTTAGGGACGCTGGCGCTCCCGCTCAACATTTACCTCGTTGTTCAGACAGAGACAGTTTGGACAACACAGTACCCTACTACGATGGCTATTTTCTTCAACGCCATTTTTACGCTCTTCCTCATTGCAATTTCCAACCTGCTCTTAACACGTTATCTCCCGAAATGGCAGCTCACACAAGCAGAAATGCTGACAGTCTATCTCATGGTAACCTTGGCATGCGTCGTCTGTGGACACGACCTCTTGCAAGCAACGACGTGTGTTTTAGGGCATGCAGCGTGGTTCGCCACACCAGAGAATGAATGGCAGACGCTCTTCTTTCGTTACATTCCAGACTGGATTGCTGTAATGAATCGGCGCGCCTTAACCGGCTACTACGAAGGCACCTCAAATCTATTTGAGATGGAGCATATTCAAGCATGGCTCACACCGGTGCTAGCTTGGCTCGTATTTTTCTCCGCGCTGGCGTTCTCTATGATGATGCTGAGCGTGATTCTTCGTAAACAGTGGATTGAACACGAAAAGCTAAGTTACCCGATCATCTTGCTTCCTTATGAAATGACGAAGCACACTGATTTCTACCGAAATCGATTGATCTGGATAGGTTTTGCTATCGGCTGTGGGATCGATTTGATCAACGGCATTAGTTTTCTCTACCCTTATATACCGAGTATTCCGATTCGCCACGACATTGGAAACTTATTCACAGAGAAACCGTTGAGTGCTATCGGATCAACGCCTATCCACCTAAACCCTTATGCCATTGGGCTAGGTTTCTTAATGCCGTTAGATTTGTCGCTCTCTTGTTGGTTGTTTTACCTTTTTTGGAAAGCACAACTTGTCTTTGGTGCAATGACAGGTCTGAATCAGACACCGGGTTATCCACATATTGACATGCAGTCTACGGGGGCGTACTTCGGACTCTGTTTCTTCGCTCTTTGGATAACACATAAACACCTCTGGCAGGTTGTTTGCAATATCTTAGGGTTGAAAACGAGCCTCGACATGACCAATGAACCGATCGGATACCGGAGCGCGTGTGTCGGTTTTTTGATCGGTATTGCAGTGGTATTCGGATTTTGCCTGAAGGCCGGGATGTCATGGTGGGCGGTACTTGGGTTCTTCAGTATCCAATTCATACTTGTTTTAGCGTTCACCCGGATGCGTGCTGAACTTGGAACCCCTACGATGGATTTTTATCGTGCCGGTCCAGGGCTCTTTCTTACTTCGCTTGTTGGATCCAGGAAAATTGGGCCTGCAACGTTGACAGGCTTTGCCTTTCTTTACGGTTTCACCCGCAACTACCGCTCACAACCGATGCCGAACCAATTGGAAGGTTTTAAACTTGCTGACAGAAGCAGCATTAGCTCACGCCAAATTCTTTGGGTGATGTGGGGCGCGACAGTAATTGGAATGGCTATCGGGTTTGTTGCCTTCCTTCAAGCCGGTTACCGACATGGAAACCTGGGAACATGGCGCGGACAGGAGGCTTTCAGCGATCTACAACGCTGGTTAACTCTTCCAAACGACACAGATTGGGGACGTCTCGGATTTTTTGGATTCGGTACCACTCTAACACTCACGACGCTTTTTATGCGTTTGCGGTTTATCTGGTGGCAGCTGCATCCGCTTGCCTACCCGCTTGCAGGGAATTGGAACTTCGGTAGACTCTGGTTTCCAATATTTCTGGCATGGGCGCTAAAATCCATACTGATTCGCCATGGCGGAATCGGTACGTATCGCCGAACACTACCCCTGTTTTTAGGAACAATGCTCGGCGAATTTGTGATGGGAAGCATCTGGGCAATTTTAGGACTCTCTCTCGGACAACGGATGTATTCATTCAAACACTGGTGATAATATCTACCTTTTAATCTTGAAATGCGTTTAATTCCTCGCACTTTGTAAGCAGAGATCTCCGCCCGAGGCCTGTAATTTCAGCTAGTTTTGGCATGTCCGTCAATCGCGATGCCCAGAGTGAGTTCAACAGTTATATTGCCCCTCGACATGTTAAAACTACATTCATCTCGGAGCTGCTCCCTTGCCCACAACATGTACCTCATCCGTTAGGGCTGTCTAACAGTCAATAGTAAAAAAACAGCCCAGTACTGAGAGGGAAGTAGTTAACGTAACAGAGCGATTGATAAGACTCCTCAACGTTTTTCTCTCAGGTTTCTGCTAAAGGACAGGTTCCGTTGAGCCTTATTATTTGCTGTACCTATATGCTACCGAACAGGCAAACATAAGCTGAAAAAGCGCAACAGCTTTTCCCAACATCCGTTTTTTTACAGTTCTTCGTTCTGCCTGACCTGCTGTGTCCTAATCTCTTGAAGGATATCTACAACCGTTTCCATCTGGACCTCAAGTCTGGCGATGCGCTGCTCGACAGATGTTGATGATACTACCTCCTCTTCCTCGTCCGAGATGATCTCAACTGTTTCGACCGTATCAGCCTTAGATTTTTCTTGGGTTCGTTCCCCCCAGAAATCTTTGAAGAAGTCAGGCATCGATTGGCGCACAGTTTCACCGAAATCTTTGAGTTCATCACCGACTGTTTTCTTCATGTGCGCGAAGTCAAAATCGTCAGCACATCCGTCTCTAACGTATGCAGTAACTTGCTGACAGACGAAGCCAATATCACTAAGATCGGCATGTGTTTCTATAGGTTCAAACAAATCAGCAGGAATAGCACCGAGTTCAGTTAGGCGATTAAGTGCGTTGTTGAATTGCCGTGCACATCGTTCCTCACTGCCCTGTGGAGATTCCGTAATTGCTGCTCCTTCTATGATGCGAGCAGTCGTTTCTAACAGCCGTAGAATTCGGCGGATTTCCTTTTGGGTTTCATGTTCTTTAGACATAATTGTCTCCTTTTTATCTGCATTTGCCTATATAGAGTCTCTTAAGGTTAAAAAGATAGTAAAAAATATAAGGATCTATGAATTACCGGTTGTTAGTTGTGCGCGTAGCAAGCAAAAGCGTTCACAACTACCATAAGACATTATTACTAATTGATAACTATAAAAAAGTGACTCAAATTGGCCGTTTGTCTATATAGAGTCACTTGAGGCTAACAAGGATAGCAGAAAATGCAAATAAGGAGAGCAGCTTTTCCATATTTGAACGTTAGGGGTTTTTGGGCTTCAGCTCAGCAACATTTCGGCGGATTTTGATGGCTGCTTTGATAATGTCCTCTATATCTTCCTCGTTAGCCATTAGGACGTTTTGACTCAAAGAGATACTTGTTTGACATATCTTCTCAGTCTCAGGGCAGTGGACACCGGTATAGTCGAGGTTTTGACCAAACAGGTTGGAAGCAAGCAAAGGGGCACGATACATCGGTGTCGTATACCAATATCCGAGAGGTATTCCCTCTGCGCGGATCGCTTTGAGAAATGTCTCGCGTGAGATATCTTCAAATTCTTCTGAATCAAAGAGTGCCTTATAGCCGTGGCACCCACCGCGAGTTGCTCGTGGATCCAGCGGCGTGACTTTTATGCCGGGGATCTCACCGAGCCATCCATCTAACCATCTCATGTTTTTATGTCGATAGTTCGTTTCAGCTTCAAGTCGAGTTAGCCGCGAAAGGAGGAGTCCGGCTTGCCATTCGGTCATGCGGAAATTGCCACCGAAGGGGGCTACTTCTCCAAATTCAGCGTCGGGTGGTGTTCGTCCACAATTATGAAGTGCCCATGTCTGTTCGTAGAGTTTCCGATCGTTAGCGAGAACGATGCCGCCTTCACCGGCACAGAGGTTTTTTGATGACTGAAAGCTGAAACATCCGAGGTGTCCCCAGCTGCCGACACCTCTTCCTCGCCACTCGGCACCATGCGCCTGCGCGCAATCTTCAACAATTTTAAGGTTGTGTTTCTCCGCTATGTCAACCAATGCGTCCAGATCTGCCGGATATCCGGCGATATGAACAGGCAAAATCACTTTCGTCTTTTCAGTTATAGCGGCTTCGACTTTCGAAATATCCAACAAGAAACTGTCTGGGGCGGTATCTACAAAAACTGGGACGGCGTAGGTCATAAGAATTGCGACAACTGTTGCTTGAAAAGTATAACCAGTAGTGATGACTTCATCTTCCGGACAAACGCCGGCGGATTTCAAAGCAATATAGAGTGCCGATGTCCCACTATTGACACAGACACCATACCTTGCACCTTGGAATTCAGCAAATTGTTGTGCAAATTCGGGAACGTTTGTACCACCAACGCCCCACTGCCCACTTTTGTAGGTACGTTCAAATGCTTTGATATCAGCAGGATCCTGTGTCGGCCAGGGGGGATAAGGATCGGTACGCGTAGGTTCGCCACCGTTTATTGCTAATGTCGCCATTTCGGCATCTCTGTCCAATTGTTAAGGTAAAGATCTTATATGATCCCGTAGATTTGTGAATTGCGTTCTACACACTGTGTCTTGTACTCGACGTTCTAAGAGTCCTGCTTCAACTTCAGCGATTAATGTTTTCATGGCCTTCCACACTTTTTTTTCTAATTCACAGTCTATCACACCACCTCGCACCGCCCCTGCAAACTCGTCCTCGTCTTGAATTTCGTAAGTGCTATCCGGATTTATCCAGAGGTCCAAAAATAGATCTGTTATTTCAAAACAATCGAGATTGCCTGTTGCATTTACATACCGCTTGACAGGCTTCATAATATCACAATAGTAACCTGTCCACTCATTATCCAGATTATAAACTTTACCGACATCGTGCCAAAGCCCTGTAAATACAAACCAAACCACAGCGAAGTTATCTCCTAACACAGTTTTATTGTTTTGAACTATCGGAGAGGATGGTTTGACGCGTTGAGATGTGACAATAACGTCGTTGTCTACGTAGAGTAATTGCTGTTGAAAGCGATTAACTCGGTTGGGGGGTCTCTTATAGGTGAGTGTTATCGTCCGCATTCCACCTCCAAAAACTTTCCGTTCATTAGTTGTTTCTATGAATCAATTCCCAAAATAAGGACAGGGATATCAATGTCAGCGACCCCTCGTTGGTCTAAATCCCAGACGAACTGCTCAAAGTATGAGACTCCGATAGACATGTCATTAGCAAAACACTTGACTGGGACGACCTCAATGCCGGCATCGATGTAACCCAAGTTGCGAAAAATGGTCATTTTGGCACACACGTTGTAAACCATAAATGCATACTTTCCAAACTGTATCTCTACTCCAAGGCGCTCCTTTAAAAAGTCCATTTCTCGGTATGCTGGACGCATCTGTTTTGGCGAATATTCGGGTCGGTAGTATTCTGTCGAATAATGACACATTACGCGTTTCTTCTGCCATCCTTTGGATCCGAAGCCCTGGGCAAAAGCACGGTTAAGATCTGAGGGGCTATACAACTTTTTACCCGGCATTGTGAGTTCCTTACTTTCCTTAATTTTGTAGAGCGAGGCATCAACACCCGCAATAATTTGTTCCACCTCTTGTAATAAATAAGTGTGTGTATTTTCAATAGAGCGCCCGCCGTTAAATGGATATTCGGCAGCAATAATCATGACAATTCTACCTCCAATTCTATTTCCATTCCAAAGGTATCTGTGCATTAAGATCTTTTTTGGTTGGCTTATGGATAGGTTTTCCTAAGGGCCGGAGTCGCAATACTCCTTGTGAGAACCTCTGGATTCTTTCCCGGGCAATAGAGACATACTTTGCATCTTGTTCAGCAGCAATCGCTTTTCGATTATGGTGTAAGGCACCGATGATAGTCGAGGCGACTCCACAATATGGGTCTAAAACAGTTCCTCCCGGTTCTGTGAGAGCTAAAACACATCGTTGGACTAATTCGACAGGGAATTGGCAGGGGTGTTCGGTTTTTTCTGGATGGTTTGCTTTGACATTTGGAATGTCCCAAATTTCATTCTCCCAGTCTTGCGTGACGACATCCCAAATATCAGAAGGATTCTTGCCGAGTGGGTTCCCCGAGAGTTGTCCTTTTTTCGGTCCTTTGAAATGTCGCTTACCTGGGTATTTGGAAGGAACCCTCACTGGATCGAGATTGAAAATGTATTCATCCTCCTTGGTAAACCATAAGATAACTTCATAGCGCCCACAGAATCGCTTTGTGCAGTGCAAGCCGTGATTAAATTTCCATATGATGCGATTTCGCAACTTTAAGCCGAAACGTTTGAAAATCTCATAAAAGTAGATATCAAGCGGGAACACCTCTCCCTTTTGGACGTAATTTCCTACTTGCCAGCAGAGACTTCCAGTAGAAGCAAGTACCCGAATCATTTCCTTGATGACAGGTTCCTGACTTTTTAGGTAGGCCTGTAATGATGTCACTTTCTCATACTTTTTACCTATGTTGTAGGGTGGAGATGTGATGACCAACTCAACCGAATTTGATGGAATGTTCCTCAGTAAGTCGCTACAATGTCCATGGCAAAGAACAACGTCCATATTCGTATTGTAGGTCTCTGAAACTGTAATCTGACGCGGTTCATTAAACATATCCACCGTACAGTCAATTTTTTCAATGTGAGAAGGCTTTTTGTGTTCCATGTAAGTAGCCTCAAAATCTATCAGGACTTTCGCAAATTGGACATATTCGCCTTACCCTTAACAGCATCCGCTTTCCGATACGAAGGCCGACATCATCCGGTATGAGAGGAGCTTTAAGAGAAGATGCGTAAGTCCTATCTGTTATTTGACAAAAACTGGCTATTTATGACATCGTTAGTTGATATTAAGTCCCTGATTCTGAACAATAGGACGACATTGCCTTACGAAAATCTTTGATGTGCATAGGTGTTGTACCGCAACATCCGCCTACTAAGGAGGCACCGGCTTCAAGGAGTTCGGGAACATAGCTCGCCATTTGTTTGGGGGTTTGTGTATAGAAGGTTTTATGGTTCTCATCAAGCTTGGGCATGCCGGCATTTGGATACGCCATCAGCCACTTGCCCTGAACGTCCCTGTCAGTCAGTGCTGTCTGGAGCTGCTGGGTACCGGTAATTGCATAACGCATTCCAGTATGTTCATCACGTCTGGATTCAGCACCGCAGTTTACACCTATGATGCTAACTGCATCTAATAGCGAATTACCAGATGAAAGTTCACTATTCGTGAGGATATCGAGCAAATCTGCTGGAGAATTACCCCAATCTGTTCGATAAACAATATTGTCGCTTCGCCGTTCTTTTGTCCATTTGTATGTTAAATTCACTGCGATAGGCAGATTTGTATGACTCGCGACCTCTACAGCAATTGCTGCTTCTTTAGCGGAGAACATTGTTTCCAAGCAGAGGAAATCCACACCTTCTTCTGCAAGGGTATGGATAACTAGCTGATGCGCCTGCGCTGCGTCTGCGTTTGCAATCCCAAAGGTCGTATCGCCGCTGTCTGCTTCAATCGCGCCAGGGGAGGGCCCCACGGAACCTGCGATATAAATCTCCTTACCGCTCCGTTCGACAGCAGTTTTTGCGTGTTGAACAGCCAACCGTATGAGGCGTTGGGCATCTGATGGGCTTCGACCTGCCATTTGCAGATGAAGTGGCGATGCTACAAACGTGTTTGTTCCAATTACCTCAGCACCCGCGTTGATGTAATTCGAATGAATGTCAATAACAGTAGCAGCGTGTAGCTCATTGGCAAGTGCACTATTTGCAAGTTCTATACTGCGCGTGAACAACTGCGAACCGAATCCGCCGTCACACAAAATTGGTTTGTCAGCATTTAATCTGTCTTGAAAAGAAGTTTTCACTTACGTTTCGTCTCCATGTTTCTTGTTGCGCCCGTATGTGAATCTCACCGGCATGGGTTTGAATTGACAACCTTCTACGAATACATCAAAGAAATCGGGCGTAGTCTCCAATTCAACGTGCTCAATATTCTTAACGAGTGCTTCGATATAGGTGCGTTTTTTGCCGGAAAGGAGTACCGCAGTTGCCCCAGCTGCAGCAGCGTTGCCAATTTTGACGACATTCGCCTCTGGAGCAGGTGCTAGGAATCCGATATCAACAGCGTCTTGTCTGTCAACGTAATTGGCGAACCCGCCCGCTAGAAAGAGGGTGGTAATTTCTTCTGGAGCGCAACCGAAGTGCCTTAAAACAATATATTGCCCGCAATAGTTTGCAGCTTTCGCTTGTGCCAGATTACTAGCATCCTCGCGCGAGAACGTAATACCGTATTCTGGCAAGACAGATATAACACGTTGCTTTCTGTCTGAAAAAACCCCCTTCGGACTCATCAGATCATTTCGCCGGAGTTCTGCGAGAAGCGAAATCAATCCGGAACCGCATAGACCTTGCGGAGTCTCTCCATCAACTGTATCACAATTAAATTGATGACCATCCCATTTTACGGACTCAATAGCACCGGGATAAGCGGGCATTCCGTATTCAATGCCGCCGCCTTCAAATGCTGGGCCAGCCGGACAGGATGCTGCGACCATCCGCTTTGCGTTTCCAACGACTACCTCCGTGTTTGTCCCGACATCAACTAACATGATGACCTCATCTACTGCCGGTATGTCAATCGAGACCAAATCAGCGGCAACATCTGCTCCAACGTGGCTTGCGATTAAGGGTAGACTAGACACCATCGCTTTCGGATTCGCGCGGATACCTAACCGACGTGTCTTTTCAGTCAGAGAAGTGGTTGAACGGATGCCGTCCCGGTACTCATGCTCAATCAGAGATTTATACGGTTTTTGTCCAATGCTCTGGACATCCTGTTTAAAGAAAATATCGCGCATTGTTGTATTACCGACAACGACGATCTCATAAATCTCCTGTCGGGCAAAATTATGACGAGTACACATTTTCATGATTTCGCTGTTCAAGGCGGCGATCAAGGAACGGCGCAGCTCTCCATGAAATTCACCATCATAACTGATTCTATTCATAATATCGCTGCCACCAAAACGCTGTGGATTTTCAAAGGAACTGACAGAAACGGTTTCCGCATTCTCTAAATCCACGAGATTTACCACTACGGTTGTTGTCCCAATGTCTATGGCTAACCCATAAAGGTGTCCTCGGTAGCGATCAATAGCTTCGTTATCGTAATAGACAACGGCATCGCGATGGGTGACCCGTGGATCGAGTCCCGGCGTTTCATTGTTATTCGTAACTGCCCGGGTCAAAATCCTCGGTGTGCGCCGAAGAGGTGTAAATTCAATGTCTTTATCGACATCCAGGACAACAGCTTGGCAAGCGAGACGGTAGTTATCTCGGAGGAAATTTTCCGCTTCGCTCGGTGGCTGGATGGAGTCCATCCCACGTTTGATTTCAACAATGCATTCATGGCATTGTCCAGTTCGAAAACAAGAGGTAGGTACCTGTACGGCTAAATCGTCTGCGTAATCAAAAATCGTTTTTCCGGGGGTGAGTTGATAAGATTTCCCGTTACATGTAATCGTGCCGGCACTGTGTGCTCCTGCTTCTTCGCCTGGATCGTCAATCTCCCACGCGCTTCGATAATCCAATTTATCGTCGCCGGCACAGAGAAGTCCCGTTCCTTCATCAATTTTTCTCTGATTTTGACAACCAAATTTCGCTGTGCAGTGGTCAAAGCGGTTTTTGTAGGGGCATCGGTAGGTGGCTTGAGCATCTGCGTGGACAACCAATCCCTCGAATATCTCGGTGATTTTATTCAGGCGTTTTTCGTATTCCGTTTTGTCTATCTTTTTCATATTTTGACCGTTATTAGTTAAGAGACTTTTCGTTCCAATCTGCACTTGCTTGGAGTGACAGGCAATAAATTGCAACAAAGAAAACCTTTTAACCGATAACTGATAGTTGTCAAGCAATAGCTGTCTACTATCCCTCATTTTCTTCTAAAAGGAACTGTTTAGCTAAGGCGACACAGGCGAGAGCATCCTTACCGTATCCATCAGCTCCCATATCATCAGCGAATATCTGCGTGACAGGGGCACCACCTACCATAATTTTTACGTCTTCCCGCAAGTCCTCGTCAATGAAGGCATCAATTGTTTTTCCCATATTCGGCATTGTCGTTGTCAGGAGAGCGGACATACCCAAAATAGGGGCTTTGTATGCTTCAACCGCTTCAATGAATTCATCCTCAGAGGTATCGACCCCCAAATCGTGTACGACGAAACCGGCACCGCGGAGCATCATGATACACAGATTTTTGCCGATATCATGGAGGTCCCCCTTGACAGTACCCATGATCACAGTGCTGATTGGGTCAATGCCTGAGTCGGAGAGAATGGGTTCTATATGTTCCATACCGGCTTTCATTGCGCGTGCACAAGCTAAGACCTCAGGCACAAAAATGAAGTTCTCGCGGAACTTGATGCCGACGATACCCATGCCAGCGATAAGCCCATCATCCATAATCTCTAATGCTTCCGTTCCGTCTGCCAGGGCTGCCGCCGTCAATTCATCAACAGTATGATGGTCACCATCGATAAGCGCGGCGGCGATGTCTTGCATAGCTGCGTTCGCTTGTGCAAACCTTTCAACAGTTAATTCTATTTCATCGGGCAGTTCGATGTACTCTTCAATTTCTTCTCGGATCAATTCATTTGCGATGTCATTAATAGATGCCACGTGTTTTGAATTCCTCCTCAGAAAACATAAGATACCACAGACAGAGAAAAATAGCAATGAATTTCGTGAACGCCAACACAGTCAGTGTGCCCCATGATTTCTAGGAATGTTCATATATTGGGTCGGATCAGTTCTTCCTAATTCTTCTCGCGGTACTCTTGCAAGAGAGTGTTAATTTTGTCAAGAAAGGTTTGGGAATAAATTTGACCCACCAATGCGCTGTGGGTTTCCGCGGCAATGACATCCCATGCTTTTCGAGAATCTTCATCGAATTCTACTACCTCAATCCCGGCCTTCTTCTGAAGTGCGTCAAGTGCCCTATCATTATCCTTGCGGATATTCTGAATTAAATCGCCCTGAAACGCTTTGGCGACTTCGCGCACAACCTTCTGTTGTTCTGGCGAGAGTTGATCAAATTTCTCTCTTGTCATGACTGTAGCCCCGATCCCGACGTTAACTGGAAGATCGCTCATGTACTTAAATTTATCATACCATTGCAGCGCAACAGCGACATAGGGGGAGGCAACTATAGTGTTGATCTGGCCTGAGTAGAGGGACGGTAGGACTTGTGTAACTTCCCTTGGTACGGTTGCGATCTCCGCGTTTTCGTAAAATTCGAGGGCAATTTTGTCACTCGTACGCGCCCACATCTTTACATCGGCGGACTGAAGATCGGCAATAGTGCGGATAGGGCGATTGCTAAAAATAAAATAATAGCCGATGTCCCCCATACCCAGCAAAATGTATCCAGCCTCCATAAAGGCTTTTTCAAGATCCGCCTGAAGATAGTCGCGCACATAGTCAAGTTCATCGTAGGTTTTGAACATTCGAGGGAGTTGAAAAATTAGGACCTCTTCTTGTATTTCACCGAGGCCGGTAGCTGTCATAGCTCCTGCGTGGATTAGGCCCGCGCGCATCTTTCGGACAACATCGAGCTCGTCTCCCTGAACCCCATTTGGATAGATACGAAGCCGAAGCTTACCGCCCGTTTTTGCACGAATCTCTTTTCCCATCGCTTCAAAGTTGTTCATCCAGGTTGACCCCTTCGGGGCGAGGGTTGCAAACTTAATGGACTCAGCGGCGAGATATGTTAGCGGTAAACAGAGCATCCCTAAACAGATCAGAAACATTCTCAGAAACCTAGCCGCGTGTATCTTAGAGTCTATTTTCTTCTCTTGCATCATTCAGTTCCTCCTTCTTCCATTTCCAAATCAAAAAGCATATCAATCTGGTCAAGCCATCGTTCTGCGCGCGATTTCGCCAAGGCGGTCGCGGCTTCCTCACCAGGGAAAATGTCCGAAGGTGCGTCAAGCACTTCCTGCAAAGCCTGCCTGTAGAGTTCTGCGTCCTGCTTAGGATAGGCATAATAGCGCGCGAGGTAAAATTTGCTCATCAGGAATTTGCCATCATTAATTTCATTTACACGCTCGATGTGTTCCTTCGCCTTCTCTGGATCACCACCGATGGACGTTGATCGGTCACCGTAATAGACTGCGTAGAACAGATGCGCGCTGCCAAAATAGAAAGTTTCATCTAACTCAAGTACGCGTTGCATCATCAGTTCGACCCGAACTAAGTCAATTACTTCCATTGGATCGTCCTTCTGGAGGCTAATGCCGCGAGCTACGGCGTACGCTGCCCAAAACAGCGGTTCCACCTGCTTTTTCTTAAGGGTCTGAAGTGCTTTCTCGAATACAGGGATATTGACAGTTCTCGGTTCTCTGAACGCCCTATTAGATTTCGCGAGCACTTTGAAGGCGTATCCCTCAGCCTGCTTGTAGTGGTCAATGGCCTGTGTACGCATTTCCAACGCAATTTCATAGGCTCCATTGATCTCAGCTTCCTCCATTCTATCCTCAAGAAACCCGGCGTACGATGAATGAGCGCGGGCGGTTTTAATAATGAGTCCTGTATTCCCAAACCTAGCGAGTCGGTCAAGTGTACCGAGGTTACCTTCTAGGGTAGACTCTACAACAGTTAGATTGCCTTCACTCTGAATCCCAGACAGCTTGGCGAGCCCACACCCTCCAAGGAGTATCAAAAGAAATAGTAAAACGGGTAGACAAAAACAAGGTTTATTGCATATCATAGGTTTAAATTTGCCTCCTACACGTGCTATATGTTTTTACTATAGCCACTATGAAACCACCACAATGCTCCATCCTATTAATGGTAGAGAAACAGCGGGACTGTTGTCTCTTGAATCAGATGTTGTGTAACACTGCCGACGAAGAATTCGCGAACACTTTTTCTGCCGTAAGATCCCATTACCAACATGTCAATGTCATTTTCGGTGATGTAGGATTTGACGACGGTATCAGGATGTCCACTTTGTATGACAAGTTTCGGCTTAATACCGTAACTCTCAAAGAATCCCGCCAGATTTTCTAGGAGTGTCTGCCCCGCTTCAGTATCATTATTAACAGTGAGTAGCGTTATGTCACAGGCGTTCCATATACCGAGAAGGAGAAACATTTGTACTGTCTTGGAAGCGGGGGCACTGTTATCATAAGCGACAAGGACTTTCTCAATTTTCCGGACTGAATCGGGGACAGCCAAAACGGGAGCAAGACCGTTCTTCAATATCCGTTCAAGCGTTCCATACGTTTCGTTGGCTGTATGCTCAAAGAAGGTCCGTTTCCCCATCAGAATAAAATCGTGGAATTTGGACTCCTCAATAATCTCGGAGAAAGGTCTGCCGGTAGCGGCATGTAAAACAGCCCTCACTTGTCGTTCTTCACAGATACGGGCAAAATCGTCAAGAATCGATTTTGCTTTCTCTTCCGTCTCCGCTAACTTCTGGTCTTCAAGTTGTACGTCATAATGTGTGCTACCGATTGGTACTGGACCGCTTGAAGATCTAATCCCGGGAAGGTCAATGATAACGACACCGGTAATCAATGTGTTGTAAGTACGCGCAAATTGACAGGCATACTCTATTGCTGCTTGCGCGTAAGGGGACCCATCTAAACCGAGTAAAATTTTGGAAAAACTTGAATGTTTCATCGTAGGAATTCCTCCTTTGCGGTTTTACTAGTGCGCCTATAGGGCAAAATTCAGAAGAAATATATTGCATAGCGCACTGATCGTAATCCCATTTTAATGCTTTAATATAGCTTGTATTCGGAAACCGGCAAGCTATGCCGTAAAGGGTAAAAGCGCAATCGTACCACTGACTTTGCCTTCTAATGTCTCAATTTGAACGCGGCTGCCAGCTTCGGTAACTGCCATCCGAACGTAAGCCATTGCGATCGGTTTTCCGAGCGTTGGGGCGAAGGTGGTACTGGTGATCCAACCGACTTCTTTATCGCCATCGAAAACGCTCGCCCCTTGGCGGGTCTCAGCTGATGCAGGACTGCCCTCAATTTCAATACCACGCAATAGGCGGTTGGGATGTCCTCGATATTTCATCCTCGCGATAATTTCCTGCCCAATATAGCATCCCTTTTCGAAGTCAATAGCGTGTTCCAACTCCGCCTCAAGCGGGATGACAGTATTGGTTAACTCCGCTCCATATCTGGGGACACCTGCCTCAATCCGGAGGGATTCAAGCGCGTTCCAACCGATAGGCTGAACGTTAAACGGGGCATCTTTACACATCAGCTTTTCCCAAAGGGATTCTAATGCCTCGGCGGGGGTGTAAAGCGTGTAACCAATCTCACCAGTGGTGTCTGTTCTCACACATACAGCATCATAGTTGAACAACGTATCCGCTTCATGAAAGTAGTTGTGGTATTCAGGTAGACCAACGAGGTTACTCATACCGAATACACACTGGACGCAGTCTGATGCCTGCGGCCCGTGAACGGCAATTGCACCGGTCTCATCGGTTAAATCAGAGATTTCAACATCGTCAGCAATTAGATATTTGTTCAATTCGTCGAAGAGGCTTTCTCTAGTCTCAGCGGAGGTGTCAATACCAATCATATCTTTGAGAATATAGACATTAAAATCGGCAATAATTTTACCTCGATGTGTTAAGAACGTAGTATATGTGCCTTGCCCTGGTGAAAGGTTTTCAACATCGTTAGAGATGATGCGGTTCAAAAATTTTGTCCGATCCTCTCCTATTAACCGGTATCTACCGCGATAGGATACATCAGCAATGCCGACACTATTCCTCACAGCCTGATGTTCAGAAATTGCATCGGTAAACTGTATAGCTACATCCCAATTGTTGTGCCTTTTTGAAAAAGTTGCTCCTAACCGCTTATGAATGTGATAGAGTGGTGTTGTTTTCATATTTTGTCATATTATCTTTCTTGAGGCTTGCGTTCCTGCAACCTACATTTAACAACTTGTAACATCAAACTCAGGTTATATAATATACATTTTACTAAAATTACTAGAAAATACGATCCAAACGTAAAACAATTGATGGATTCTGTAAAGAGAACGAGGCATCAAGCGGTTCTGCTATCTCAAGAGCAATACTCACAGGCGCGAGATCTTCTGGAGGATCTATAAACACGGAACAACCTACGCCAACTGAGGTTCTGAATTGTGCTGTGAGTGGGGCAGAGTCGGAAAATAGGGAATCTCCATGCCACCATACCCTACCGGCATCCAAGAAGCAGCTAAGTGTCCAACCCAATGCAGCACCGGACTCCTGGGGAAGTATCTCCTTGATAAAGCGATACTCAAGGTTAAGCAGCAACCGATTATCCCCAGCAAACCTATTGAAACCATAACCGCGCAGCGTTGCATTACCTCCAAGGTGAAGGAGCTGTTGTGTTGGCAAAGGTGCATTTGAAAGGTCACCAGCGACTCGGACATGCAGGTGATGCGGGCGGAAAAATGGCGTATAGCGTATCAATTCAAATTGATAGAGGTTGAATGCATAGTCTCCGCCTGCGATTTCCATCCCGAATCGTCCGCGCCACCCATGTTGGGTTCGCTCGTTTGCAGAAGATAGGGTATGGAAATGCTGCCGGGTCGTCGATGTATGATCCCGGGTATCAAAGGCATAAATCAGTGAGAGACCTTCCAGTTGCCCGCGATCAATCCGGGCATTACCTCGCTTGATCTGATTTCGATTTAAGTAACTCCAGTCCGTTGATTTAGAGAGGTTATCATGCGCCTCTGTTGTGAGTGCCAGCCTGAGATAGTTCCATTCCGAAGGCTCGTAGGTTATCCACCCTTGAATGCCCTGGCGTTGGTAATAATCCTGAAGCGCGAAGCCGTAGTAGGCAGCACTCAAGGTGATATTACCGGGACGCAGAGAGGCATTCGAGCTGATGTTTGTGATCTTATACACACTTGCACCCAATCTGAGATGCCGCCGCTGAAAGAAAACTTTCTCGATGCCCCCGTAATAATTCCATATTTTACTTGAAAATCCACGGCTCACTGAACCCAAAATTTGTTCTTTACCCGTGAACTGGGTTGCGATCGTTCCGCCGGCTCCAAGCATTAATCCGTGAACACGGTTGAATTGAAGGATCGGAAAAACGGAAGTTTTCGTGAGAGGTTGCTCCTCAATTTCGACAACCAGGATATTTTTTCGTCCGTCACGCTGAACTTGCCAGCTTTGGATAGATTTAAAGTGTTCATTTTCTGCTCTGAGTCGCTTTTGCATTAGGTCTATTTTTGATTGTCCGAGGGTAGCATGGTAAATATCAGGACCCTGTGAACCGCGTTTTCCATCGGCATTTGTCGTCTTTATATTAAGTGCAGACAAAAGTTCGGTACGAGATATCCGGGTGTTTCCAACGAAACGAACTTCGTGCAATGTCCCCTCATTAATGCTAAATGTAAGCACATCGTTAGCGAATTCATAGGTAACTGTAGCGAATTCATATCCTCGGTTCACATAGAAATCAGCAATCAGCTGTTGCTTCAAACGAACGGTATCAACTGCAAGATAGCCACTATCTAATTGAAACCACCGCTTGATAAATGTAGATGGAAAGGTTCTGTTTCCCTTAATTTTAACATGACGGGCAAATATTACCGGAGCTTCTGTAACTTGAATAAGTACGCCTATGGCAGTAAGGGTGCCAGATTCCTCATTATCGATAGCATCAATAGTTCCTTGTTTCGTTTCCAAACGGACTTCTTGAAACCAGTCTCGGTCCCGTAATTCTGCAAGCAACCAAGATAGTTGTGTGCTTGTGATAATGTCTCCGGACCGAAGAGGGATTTGTTGCTGGACAACCGCAGTTGGAATTACCGCATTTCCCTCAACATCAACCGCTTTAACTCGGAATTGTACTTCAGTTGCAAAGGTTTGAGAAAAAGAGGGTGAGCGTTTTACAAAATGTAAGGCTCCCATTGCTGGAGCGATGTACTCAGAAAGTGGTGCCGCGTATACATGTGGAGAGTGGGGCCACCACGGATGCTCGTTATCGTAGGTCGGTAACCAATAACTGTATTCTCTTTGTATGTTAGAGACGAGGTGTTCTGTACTCTTAACGGTAAGGTGTATCTTACGGTGGATGTTAAAAAGCGTTATATTTTTAGAGGAGCGCGACGTTTTCAAATTCATCTGCGGAGGTTTTTCCAGAATTTCGAGCGGGATCGCAACTTCGAGGCTCCAAAAAGTGGCGTTAATTTGTGTTCCAACTTTCGCGTTTGAGTTCCATGCTTTATTCGCTTCGAAGTCCGTCTGCAGCGTTTCCTTGTTTAAAGCAAGTTGGACATCCCGCGGGGCGAACGGGTAACAGGCCTTCCCGGGCTTGCTGACCTGCTGGTCAAAGAGCGCACGAATCGGGTTCACAACGAGGTGATAATACCCATAGGTTTGAGGATTGGTGTCAATTAAGATTTCAATACATTCGTCCTCCCAAATAGGTGAATCGTGCTGCGTCTGCGAGATATGTGGGAGCTGCGCGTTTGAAATATGTGCCTTCACGCCAATATAAAAATTTTGTGCGTCCCACATTAAGAAAGTTTCAGTCAAATTGTTGGGTGCCTCAGTCCCGTCAGTATTCTGAAGGGGAGGGAGCGGGCTCGCTGCTTGCCACACAATTTCGGATAAATTGCCATCAATAATAGGTGGACTCGATGTTTCAGGCACGCGCTGGGCAGATTCCAGAAACAAACTCTGTTCTGTATCTGCTTGAGCACTTGCTTGATCATTGATAAGCATATTTTGTAGAAGCGAAATTGAGTCGGTAGACTTCAAACGAAATAGAGGGCCGCCGTCGTTTACGATCGCTAGTGTCGTGTCATCCTCAAATTGTACAGGCAGATTAACAACAACTTGTTGCTTCTTGCTCTCAAGCACAGCATCAATAGCATAACCCTCAGGAAGCCGTAGTATAATGTTTCCGTCTTGTGCGGTTATGTCCATCGGTGCTGCAACGGGGTCCAAAACAGTTAAATCAATTGTGCCGTGTTTTGTTTCTAATGTGTTCTGACCTCGCGTTAGCAAGATTTTGCCTTTGATGTCTCCATTCGTTAGGGTCACATTATAGTTTCCTGATGTTTCATTTAAATAGACATCGCCTGACGTTGTTGCAATTTCTATCTGCCCTCGAATCCCGTGGAGGCGTACATTCCCCATTTTTGACTCGATCCTAACAGAGATATCTGAAGGGCTTTTAATGATACACTTCAACCTGAGTTGTTCATGAAGTGTCATTGGTAGGTCTTCAACACTGGAAGATCGGTTCAGCGCCGCTGGGGAGCCGGCACCCTCGGGATGTTGTATTTTCAAGTGAAGTGTACTATCAGATCGAGTTCCTGTTACAGAGATATTATCGAGATAAGTCTGTAGGGTAGCATCGGGCTCAGTAGGTATTGCTGGCGCCTGTCCTTCAAAAATGACTTTAATGACCCCACCCTCAGTAGCGATAAATTCAATGTCCGCGGATATATCTAAATGCAAGTCTATTTCAAAAACGTCTTCAAAATTGAAGGTATGCACCGCCGTGGGCTCCGATGTCAATTCTTGTGCCGCGCCCCCTGATTTTTCTGCAGTTGGGTTGGATATTTGTTCTTGAACTTCATAATTCGCTGCGCCGGCAGTTTGGATAGGCAAATTCAGCATGATCATAGTGATACAAAACAGATATGAATAGGATAAAACGATGTAGGGTAGGAGTGGCATTCTGAGAAAATCCCTCTATAATCCGGGTGTGCATAGCAGCACACTATCGGTTTGAAAATTGTCCCACAGGTTTTCTTGACATATTTAAAATAATACTTTATACTTATTAGAAAAGTCAAGCAGTTTTTTCGTAGTTTTCCTAACGATTGAAACGTTTTTGATTGATTTGAGAATATGACTATCGTGATATAATGAAGAAGCCGATCCGAAAACACTGCGGGCAGGAGAAGCAAGATGAGTGAATCTTTCAAAAAGGCAACAGAATACTGTTTCTCTTTTGGACCATGGAATATACACGAGGGAGCAGATCCTTTTGGGCCGCCTGTTCGGGAATCGTTCAATTTTGACCAGAAAGTTGGTTTTTATCGGGATCTCGGTTTTGTTGGGATTCAATTTCATGATGATGACATTGTGCCCGATATTGATGAGAAGTCCCATGCACAGTTAATAGCACAAACGAAAAAGGTTAAGACACAACTTGGTAACCATGGATTGATAGCAGAGGTGGTAGCGCCGCGTCTGTGGGAATCTCCGAAGACCATTGACGGTGCTTATACATCGAATTTGCCTGAGGAACGGCGATACGCCCTCGAACGCTCAAAACGATGTGTAGATATTGCTAATGAAATCGGTTGCAAAAACTTCGTTCTGTGGCTTGCGCGCGAAGGCACTTATATTCGAGAAACTAAATCATCGACAGATGCAGTAGGGCAAATCCTTGATGCTATTAATGCGCTCCTCGAATATGATCCAGAAATCCGAATCCTAATTGAGCCGAAACCGAATGAACCGATGGACATCGCCTACATTCCAACGATTGGGCACGCTATCGGTCTAGCATACGCGAGCGATGCCCCGGAGCGTGTCGGCGGGTTAATTGAAAGTGCACACGCTATTCTTGCGGGGTTAGAGCCGTCTGACGAAATGGGGTACGCACTCCACCACAAAAGACTCTGGAGTGTACATCTCAACGACCAGAACGGGCTAAAATTCGACCAAGATAAAGCGTTTGGCTCAGTTAATTTGCGCCGGGCGTTCAATCAGGTCCGAGTCCTTGAAGAAAACGGATACGGCAACAATGGTGAATTCATCGGGTTAGATGTGAAAGTGATGCGAACACAACCGCGTGATATTTCAACAAAACACCTCCTGAGTAGCCGCCGAACCTTCCTTAACTTACTTGAAAAGGTGCGAACATTTGACAAAAATGTCGAACAAGAATTTATCGATGCCCGAGATTATGAAGGCTTAGATTTCTATATTCTTGGACACCTTCTCGGGACGTAAGTTTGTTGAGCGAGTCTGAATTGTTCATGTGAGAACACTCATTTAATATAAAAATAAAGGTGTCAGAGGACAAAAACAGAAATGAGAATGGATAAAAGCCTTCTACATGAGGCGGACGGGCCTTGTTATCAAGCAGTGCTACTTGTTGGGCCCCCGGGCGTTGGTAAGGGAACACAAGGGAAAATGCTGGCACAAATCCCAGGTATTTTTCATATCTCTAGTGGGGACATGTTTCGCGCGCTTGACAGTAATTCAAAATTTGGACGAATTTTCCAAGAATATGCAGCCGTTGGTAAGTTAGTTCCAGATGAGGTCACAATCAAGATCTGGAAAGACTACATGGCAACGAAAGTCCGGGAGACGGTATACAAGCCAAAAACGGACTTGCTGATTCTTGATGGTATCCCACGTAACATCACTCAAGCAAATCTAATCGCCCCTTTTGTAAATCTTTTCAGAGTTATTTACATGGTCTGTGAAAATCGGGAAGTGATGTTCAAACGGATCCGGGGCCGCTCACTGAAAGAGCATCGCATTGACGATGCCGAAGAATTGGTGGTCCGCTACCGGTGGGATGTTTACAAGCGGGAAACCGAACCTTTGATAAACTACTATCCACAGGAACGGATCCGGATTGTAGACGCAAATACGATCGCGTCTGATGTGCTTCACCAAATTTTATCAACAATCGTACCCATTCAAAAAAAGTATTTCGAACCACCCCTGATGTAACAACAACTTCCAGAAGATACGAGACGCGGCTTGTATAAACCTCATGTTTTATAGGGCTGATCAGTTGTAGCGGCGATAAATCCGGATTTCGGGATGTGAGAGGGCACGCATCGGAAATGGGGCTCCACTATCAGATATCTGAATGCCCCAAAATTGCGGTTTACATTGGAATGTCTTGTGCAATACATACGGACTTCCCTCCGCCAAAATCCGCTCATAAAACGCCGACGTTTCTTCTACTTCCACTTCATTGAGAGGGTACCAGTCTTGTTTTTGATAATGCTCCGGATATGTCTGATATTTTTGGAATACCTCCAGGTCCGGCACGAGAACAAGTACCCATTCTGCTTCTTCTTCTGCCACCTCTAAAGCTATTTCGGGAAGGAGCCAGTCAAATAAAACTTCTGGTGCTCTGGAGATAATTTCTTCTTCTGGAATGTGTTCTGCTATCCACTCAGATGCAGCAATTACGGTGGGTTGTTTCGTTAAGACAAGCGCGAAAGCGACCGTATAGATCGATGTCCAAAGTACTACAACACTCCCAATAACTCCGCCGATCCATTTTCCAAATAGGCAGGCCAGGGCTTTCGATGTTTTGCTGAGGCACTTCTCGACAAAGAAGAAGCGTTTTTGCAAAATGCCAGTCACTAAAGGTTGACCACTGAAGGATTTTCCAAATAGATACGTGAAAAGTGCCCCTATGGCGTAAGGGAAACGAGCAAGGGCCGCCGCGGCAAGCACCATGAGCGCTGGATAGAGTATGAGTAGATGGCGTGCGAACTTAACCTTATGTGCCCCGATAAATAGTAGATAAAAGATAACAAAGGCAAGTAAAGTGACTTCGAGTGTTAGAAACTTGCCAGTTCTCGGTGTCAGCGAAAGGACACTTCGTAAAATACCGAAACCGGCAAGAAGTGCAAGAGGCATCCCCATACCCCACTTCAGGAGGGGCCATAAGTAGATAAACCGATCCAACCAACCCGCCTCCGCAGTTGTAATGAGACCGAAGTGCCCCCGGTGATAGTGAGTAGCTTCATACCAGAAATCGTCAAAGAAAAGATTCCATTCGGGTGAAATCAGATCGATGAGCCAATACGGACAAAGAACTGTGAAGGTTAGGACAGAAACACAAATGACAGTCGAGATCCCCCTATAAAATTTGTTGCTATCGATGAAACATAATAAGGAAAATCCGACGAAAACAGTTGTAAATTTGACAGCAAGGCCCAACCCCATAATTCCTCCAAGCCAGACTGCAGTTTGAAACGTAAGCGTATCTGAAGAAGAACGTGAACGGACTACAACCAAAAGAAAAAGCACCACGGAGAAGGTCGCTGGGATGTCAACAAGCGCGAAGCGCGATTCGTTGGTAGCGTGTAACATTGCGATGGCGAGGAGTCCTGCTGCTATTTGTCCAACACGTCTGTTGTAACACCGCAGCCCAATGCAATAGGTAAACCAAAGGGTTGCTGTAGAGAGTAGAGTATTGATGCATCGCGCCAATAAAATTACATGTGTTTCCGTTAGATATAAGCCTCCAAGTGACAGCAATTTACCTATCGCAGCAATTAAGTAAAACCATGCTGTTCCGGGCCAGTTATATGTATCAGGGACTGCGGTAAGGTGAATGAGGTTCAGGACATCGTGGGCAATGATTATTTCACGTGGGTCTGGGGAATCAGGCAAACCGACGTTTATACCGATAAGACGGATAACGAGACCAATAATAAGGATGGCGAAAATAATATAGTTACCGGGGAAATTGAAACTAGTTTTGAGTGCTCGAAGTAATCTCATTTTTTGAGATGCCTTGTCAAAAACACGTCGCCAACGCTGTTTATGGCATTCATACCTGATAAGCTCGGATACGATAGCTGTCAGGAAATCAGAGCGTCAGTAAATTTTCCAAATCGCGCTGAATCGTTATGAGCTGATCTTCCATTTACCTTTAAGATGAAACTTTTGTCCAGAGATTATCAGGGAGCATGCTTCGGAGGTTTTCGATCTGTGCGGACATCAACGGGAGTTTTAGTTTCTCAAAAACGTTTTGCCACCGTTCTCTATGTACTTCCTCCACATAAACGGGTATGAATCCTAAATTTAGATAGGTTTTAATAGCCGGGATACGAAAAACGTCGGTGTCCAGCATAGCACATTTGAATCCATGGTCCCGGAGATAGTAGAGGACAGCGAGTGAAACCCATTTTCCGAGTTTATGTCCAGTATGTTCGGCGAGGACACCAACCATATGGACGTACCCAATCTCCTTTTCATCAGTAGATTGCCTCCACGCGCAAGCAGTGCCGACCGGGATACCGCTATGCGTTGCGAAGTAGAAACCCTCGGGAAGAAACGCCGTTCTGCTGGTAACCTGTTCCCGCGTATCTTCTGCAGTGCGTTCCTTACCACCAAACGAATCACTAATGATGCGTGCCCAATGCATTTCATCCCCTTCAAGGTAAGTGCGCAGACTGTAGCCTGCTGGAAGTTCGAGTTCAGGTAAATGTTTTAAATCAGGGCGTACCATTCTGAGTTGTCGTGACATTTGCTGCTCCTCTTCTCTCAGGATTCCTGCGTTTGCGATAGGCTCGCCAGTTATGCCATAATTGTATCATACCTTAAGAATTCTTGCAAAAACCTTTACAATATTTCTCAAAAGTGCTATTATAATAAAAATTTTTTATATAAAGCAATATCTCTGTCAACCATTTGAGGGGCGTTGGATAAATATGGATCCAATCTGGATTGGAGCTCTACTATAGCGTGTTGCTTAGCCTAGAGAGTAAGAAGCTACTATCCGTAATCGTTCAATCCACAGATGGGAATACCGTATCAGTTAGCGGAGGCTGCGAATGTCCACATTTCTAACTACAGCAGTGAATGGTCCATTAGTATTGACAAAGAAACATTCACTCACAGTAAAGGCGGGAAACAGGTGAAACGATCGTTCGTAAGAAAGCCTAACATTGTGCTTGTCGGTTTTATGGGAACCGGGAAGACCACTGTTGGCAGACAGCTTGCCTCACAGTTATGGATGTGCTACATAGATACAGACGACATCATTGAGCGGGATAGCGGATGTTGCATCAGCAACATCTTTGAGGAAAATGGTGAACCAGCTTTCCGAGATATTGAAAGTGAAGCGGTTCGCAAAACGTCAAGGCTGTATAATCATGTTATCTCTACAGGTGGCGGTGTCGTCTTGAGAGAAAACAACATAGCAACGCTAAAACACAATGGAATTGTTTTCTGTCTAACGGCAACACCAGAAGAGATATATCGGCGGGTTCGACATCAGATGCATCGTCCGCTGCTCCAAACGCCCGATGCACTCGCCAAAATTCGGATGATGTTGGCAGAACGACAGCGATACTATGCAGAAGCTGATTATAGGGTAGAGACGACGGGGCGTTCGTTTGGAGAAATCACCGGATACATAAGACAAGTCTATGCGAAAAAGAGTAGGTGGGGAAAACGGTGAAAACTTTACGTGTGGAACTCGAGGATAATAGTTATCCGATCATTGTCGGAGCAGATTTCCTCGAACGAGTCGGCGAGCTGCTGTTGCCCTATATCAAGTCGCATAAGGTGTTTATTGCTTCGGACACCTACGTTCAAAGGCATTATGCACCTATCGTTCAGCGGAGCCTTGAAGCTACTGGACTTGATGTTTGCACGATTGAAGTGCCCGCTGGAGAAGAGAGCAAATCGTTGGAGCAGTTTTCGCATATATTGGACAGTTTGGTAGATCATCAATTCGACCGAGCTTCAACTCTAATTGCCCTCGGGGGCGGTGTCATCGGGGATTTAGCGGGGTTTGCAGCGGCGGTGTACATGCGCGGTATACCTTATATTCAGATTCCGACCACACTACAAGCACAGGTTGATGCCAGCGTCGGTGGCAAGACAGCAATTAATCATTCAAAAGGCAAAAATCTTATTGGGGCATTCCACCAACCGAAGTTGGTGCTTATTGATGTGCGGACGCTCGAAAGTCTACCGCAGCGGGACATCCGAGCGGGGCTTATTGAAGTTATTAAAATGGGCGTTATCCGAGACGAACCCTTATTTGAGAAGATCGAGGAAAATCTTGATGCCATCTTGAATCTGGAGAGTGCTATACTCAGTGAGATGATTGCCTGCGCGTGCATTAACAAGGCGGAGATCGTCGCGAAAGATGAGAAAGAGAGTGGGGTGCGGATGGTGCTCAACTATGGTCATACCTTTGGCCACGCGCTTGAAGCACTGACACATTACAACAGATATCGGCACGGTGAAGCGATCTCTATCGGTATGAACTGCGCGGCACAATTAGCTGTTCATTTGGGGATGTTCTCTGATACCGATTTTCAGCGGCAACAAGCCCTTCTGAAACGGGCGAACTTGCCAATTGCTTTCCCGCTGGATATCGCTTCTGAGGTACTGTGTAAGGCTCTGTATTTGGACAAGAAAACATTAGGCGGCAAACTCCGTCTCGTTTTACCAACCCGTATTGGAGAAGTTGTTATACGAAATGATGTTGATGATCAGGACATTATGGAAGCGGTTTCACAATGTTTCTGAGCGGCTGCTAGACATTATGAGTTGCCGGCTATCAGATAAACAAGGAAACATAATTTATGAAAAAAAAGATTCAGTCCTTAGTTTTCTGCTGGGTTTTGTGTCTAAGCGTTAGCATAGGGTTTAGCCAGGTGCTTACGTCTCCTTCAAACGTGACAGCAGTGGATACTCCGAACGATGATGGAAGCAGTATCACTATTAAGTGGGATGCAGCCCCGGAGGATAGCAGTATCAGCGAATACCAAATTCTGCGCCGGGTTGCGGGAGGCGGTCTCGAAGAGGTTGGGGAGCTGTTGCCTTTTGAGACAACAACTTATGTTGATTCCACGATCGAGAAAGGAAGGGCGTATGCCTATATTGTGCGAGCAATTAGCGAAACAGAAGCAACAGTAGAATCCGAAGAGACTGCACCTGTGAAAGGGTCAGGTGAGTGGTTTCACACGGGTAAAATTCCGCTGTTCATTGCGATGTTGGCCTTTTCGGTTGCGATTGTTGTGAGTATTTATCAGGCGCGCAGTGGCGCAGATGTTTTCATTCGACGAATTCCAGGGCTGGAAGCCGTAAATGAAGCCATTGGCCGCGCTACGGAAATGGGACGCTCAATTCTCTATATCCTTGGGCTCGGTGGCGTGAGTGAGGCGGCTACGATCGCGAGTATGAACATTTTAGGACAGGTCGCTCGTCGAACTGCAGATTATGAAACTCCTTTGCATGTGCCCTGCCGGGATCCGATTGTGATGAATGTTGTGCGCGAGATGGTAAAAACGGCATATCTCAACGAAGGGCGTCCGGATTCTTATAACGAAGACAATATTTTCTTCCTCACTGATAGCCAGTTTGCTTATGCCGCGGGTGTGGACGGCATAATGTTACGCGAGAAACCAGCAGCGATATTTCTACAAGGGACTTTTTATGCCGAATCACTTATCCTCGCGGAAACTGGGAATTCTATTGGTGCAATCCAGATTGCGGGGACAGATTCCGAGCATCAACTCCCGTTCTTGATCACAGCGTGTGATTATACTCTGATTGGGGAAGAACTCTATACTGCAAGCGCTTATCTTTCTAGAGAACCCATGCTTCTCGGCAGTATAAGAGGGCAAGATTGGGGGAAAGCGATTATTTTCGCTGTCATTGTTTCAGGTGTGTTTCTTGAATTAGCGGGTTTTAACTGGATCACAACACTTCTACAGCGGGTAAGTTAGGAGGTCTTATGCGCCGACAAGTTCCTTTAATTTTTTGTTTCGTTTTTGGGATTACGATGATCTTCACACACTTCATACCACATTCGGCCGCTCAAAACCTTTACCGAGAAGTCACTGAGTGGGCATTGATTATCACTTCTTTCGCACTTATCTTAAGTTCACTCACACTCATCCGAACACACCTCACGCGGATTCACCGTCGCGTAGAACATTGGCAATATAGTATTTTTATATTTGTCGGGATTCTGGCGATGGTGGTGATAGGTATCCCCTTTGGACCGCAAAATCCTATCTTTGAGTGGTTATTCAACAACATTCAAGTTCCTATGGAAGCGACGATGTTCTCACTCCTCGCTTTCTTCGTTGCCTCAGCGGCATACCGTGCTTTTCGAGCGAGAACGATTGAGGCGAGTTTGCTGTTGATCACGGCTCTCATTGTAATGCTGGGTAACGTTCCAGTAGGGGACCTAATTTGGAACTCACTGTTCTCTTGGTTGCCCTGGGATAATGGTGCCTCAATCATGCAACAGTGGATTTTGGATAACCCGAATCTATCCGCAAGACGTGGAATTATCCTTGGTATCAGCTTAGGGGTTATCTCACAATCCATCCGGATCATCTTGGGAATTGAACGCTCGTATCTTGGTGGAGGAGACTAGCGAATGTTTGAAAGATTGACGAATATAGACCGTCGGATCATCTTCATTCTCGTGACTCTGTCGGTTATCGTACCGACACTGGTTCCAGTGAGCATGCCGATCCCGGTATCAGAACCTACACAACAACTCTACGATTATATTGAAGCTATACCGGCCGGCGGAACGATCATGCTCGCCTTTGACTATGGCCCCTCTTCCTTAGCAGAGCTGAATCCGATGGCAAGGTCGATCATGAAGCAGTGTTTTGCTAAAGATATAAGGGTGATTGCTCTCACACTTTATCCGGAGGGCACGACTATGGGTAGCGCATTGATTCAAGAAGTTGTATCGGAAACAGGTGCGGTTGATGGTGAGGACTATGTTTTCTTGGGTTATCGTTCTGGAAATCAATTAGTTATTCTCGGCATGGGAACGGAAATTGCTAGTATTTTTGACACAGATTACAACGGAAAACCGATCTCGGAAATCCCGTTGATGCAAAATGTTATCAACTATGATCAAATTGATCTCCTTGTCGATTTGTCTTCTGGGCAGCTCACGGAAACTTGGATTACCTATGCAAACGGACAATTCAATCTACAGATCGCAGCAGGTGTCACCGGCGTTATTATCTCACAGATGTATCCGTATTTGCAAACTGGACAATTAATTGGTCTGATTCGAGGGATTGCTGGGGCTGCGGAGTATGAATGCTTAATAGATGCACCGGCAAAAGGGACATTATGGATCAACATTGAATCGTTTGTTCACTTACTCATTATAGGTTTAGTCGCTATTGGAAATATTGCGTTCTTCATTCAGCGAGGGCGAGAGGAGTAAATTGATGGAACTTTTTGGCATCTGGATTGCCGCATTTTTGACCTTCTGCATTTACAGTTTTCTGTACCGAGAGAATCCATTTTACCGGTTTGCGGAACATCTCTTGGTAGGTATATCCCTCGGATACAGTATTGTGATCTCGATTCATCAAGCATTTATTCCGTTCGCGTGGCAGCCTTTTTATGAAGCGGTAAGAGGCGATTCTCTAGCTGGTCTCATAAAATTGATTCCTATATGGATCGGTTTGCTGTATTTTTCAGGGTTGTCGCCGCGGCATACCTGGTTAATTCGGTGGCCTAGTGCGATCCTTATAGGTATTGGGTCGGGGCTGGCCATTCCGAATGTGCTGCGTGCTAACATTTTTGAGCAGACCCGGGGAACAGTTGAGCCTTTCGGTGCTATTCATGCTGGAACCCTCTCTGGCTGGGATATTTTCGACGCTGTTCTGATGGTGATCGGGGTGATTTGTACACTCACTTATTTCTTTTTCTCTGTAGAACACCGGGGTCCTATTAAATGGCTTTCAAAGGTAGGTATCGCCTTTCTTATGATAGGGTTCGGTTCAGCATTCGGTAACACGGTCATGGGACGTGTTGCACTTCTCATTCAACGCATCGATTTTCTGCTAAACGATTGGCTCGCTACAATTTTTTGATACTGTTATAGGGCAGTCAGGTAGTTCGGGCCCTTTTCCTCATTAGACCTTGGGAGAAAACTGTATGAAACTTGGATATAGCACTTGGGGTATGCCTACTGTGCCTATAGATACTGCTGTTTCTCATATAGCGGGGCTCGGATACGATGGACTTGAACTCACTATTATCCCTCGCTTTACGACCGAACTCAGCACACTTGACGCTGCGCAGAGGAAACGGATCGCGTCTCTTCTGAAAGAGCATGATTTGGCGTTACCCGCAATCGCTGCACACTCAAGTCTGTTGGAAACTGATCCAGACAGGCATGCCCAAAATATGTGGAGGCTGAAAGGTGGCGTTGATTTAGCAATAGAACTCGCTCAAGGTGATGAACCTCCCGCGGTAAATACAACGCCAGGTGGCAAGCCAGAGGAGTGGAACACCCGAAAAGAGCTCCTCGTCGAACGGGTCGGAAAACTCATAGATTATAGTGCCTCGCGCGGTATCATCATTGCTATGGAACCACACGTCGGCGCAATCATCGATACGCCTACGAAGATACTAGAACTTCTGGCAATCATCAATTCTCCATACCTTAAAGTTAACTTCGATATTAGCCATTTTGATATTGTTGGTATGTCCACGGAGGAGACGGTAGCAGCGTTAGCTGCGGTATCGATACATACACATGTCAAGGACCAACACGGCACTGCACCTAACTACGAGTTTCTCATACCTGGTGAAGGCCAGTTCGACTATGTAGAATATCTCAAACAGATGCAGGCACACGGATATGATGGGTTCATCACTGCCGAAATAAGTTTTATGGTGCAAGCGCGTGAAGATTACGATCCGCTCGCTGCTGCGTCTCTTTCTTACGAAACATTATCGCGTGCCTTTACGGTGGCTGGAATTGAAAGGGGATAACTATGCAAACCCCGAATATTCTTCTTCTGATGACCGATCAGCAGCGATGGGACGCGATGGGCTGCAGCGGTGACTGGGTGCGAACCCCGAATTTGGATCGTATCGCGAGTGAAGGAATTAGGTTCACCAACTGTGTCACGACATCCCCGGTCTGTATTCCGACGCGTCTTAGCTTGGCAACAGGTTTATATCCACATAATACCGGTGTTTGGGATAATATGAATCATCAGATGCCTGCTACAACACCGACCTGGATGCAAGCAGTGCGGGCCGCGGGTTACCGGACGAGCCTATTCGGCAAAACGCATCTTCACCCACACAACGGCGATCTGCGAGAACGTGAAGGGTTAATGAACGCTTATGGATTGGACGACGTGAACGAGATCGGTGGCCCCCGGGCAAGTGCTACTGTTCTGTCACACATGACATCGGAGTGGGAAGCAAAAGGGGTATGGAATGCCTATCGTACCGATTATCGCGAACGGTTCAGAACGAAACCGCACCTTGTGCGTCCGTCTGTCCTCGGACTTGAGGACTATGCTGATGTCTATGTAGGACAACAAGCGAAACAATATCTACAGAACTACGGCCGATCAGAACCTTGGTTCTGCTGGGTGAGTTTTGGAGGACCACACGAACCATGGGATACCCCGGAACCCTATGCTAATATGTACGATCCGGAAGAGATGCCATCTGCTATTCTACGCCCACCTACAGAAGAACGTCCACATGGACACTTAGATAGACTGATGGATCGGGTGAAACCGACGTTTGAACCCGGCGAGGTTGGGAAACTGCGTGCCAATTATGCGGGGAATGTGACGCTCATTGATGCACAGGTTGGCGACATTCTCGATGCAATTGAGGCTCGCGGTGAACTTGAGAACACAATCATCGTTCATACCTCCGACCACGGTGAAATGAACGGAGATTATGGACTTATCTACAAAAGTAACTTCCTCAACGGCGCAGTCAGGATACCGTTACTTGTTCGAACACCGGATAAATCGAATGCTGGAGCGGTCTGTGAGAATCTAGTCGAATGGATAGACATTGGTCCAACACTCGTTGAAATGGCAGATGGTGAATTGCAACACCCTCAGTTTGGCAAGTCGTTGTGCCCGGTGTTAGCAGAACCGCAATCTGTGCACCGAGATTTCGCAATATCTGAAATACATGGAGAGATTATGTTGTTAAATCGAGAATGGAAGGCTGCTATCAACTCGGATGGCACGGTTTACCTTCTCTTTAATGTACAAAACGACTCGAACGAAACAGATAACCTCGCCGGTAGACAGGAAGTTGCAGATGTAGAAACAGCCTTGCGCCTGCAGATTTTAGAGAGAATCGTGCAGACGCAACTGCAAAAGCCGTTTCGCGAATGATTAGGTTATGGCCATCCGCCATCCCTTTATTCCTTGCAGATGAGTGAATACTCGTTCTGTACCTCGAAAGTGGAAATCACCATTCATGCCGCTTTTGTATGCTTTCTTCCAACCGGCAGCAAAATACGATTATACAACGTAATTACGGCTCTATAGATCGATGAAAGCGGATATTTTCGTCCATAATGGTGTTGATAACAGCACCTTTGATTGCATGCCGGTTTTCATCAAAATATAACAGTGTTGTTGCCCTCTGTAGTTTTGTGTCACCTGAATTTGGTCGCAAATTGACACGGGGGTCAGTTGAGATGTGCGTTTCATCGCTGCAATGAGAATGTTAACGGCATCATATCCTAGTGCTGCTGGGCCATCCGGGGGCATACCAAACCGATCAGTATAGGCATTGATAAATAGCCGTGCTCTTTCATCTAACTGTTCCGCTGTTCCATCTGGTGAGAAATGATTCACAAATAAGCTCCCGTTAACCGCCTCTCCAGCGATGTCAGCAAGATCGGGTCTGTCCCATCCATCACCCCGAGGAATGTTGCGGTGATGCCGATATGAGTGTCTTTCGCTTGCTTGACAGTAAGTGGAAATTCAGGACCCAAGCCGGGTAAAAATATAACATCCACAGGCGGATCCACGGCAGCAATCCCGGTGAGTTGCTCGGTATAGTCTGTCGTTCCTGCTTCGTAAAGTTGGCGAATTGCAACTGTACCGCTGCAGTAAAGGCTTCCACAAAAACCTCTGTCAATCCTTGGGAATAGCTACTATTTATTTCTGTTAGCGTAGCGGCAGTTGCTGCGTTCAACTCCTGAATAGCGAAATTTGCCATTATGTTTGCCTGATAAGGGTCAGTATATGCCGTCATGAACACGAAATCGCTGTTTTCTGGGACCCGCGGATTTGTCGGGTAGGTCGTTAGCAGGGGTATTTCATGCTCGCGGATGACTTTACTAACTTCCATTGCGATTGTAGAATAGTCTGGACCAACAATTGCTGATACCCCAAGATCGATTAATTCTTCTGCATGTTGAACGCTGTAGGCGGATATTTTTTGTCGTCTCGGACGAGAAGGTATATTGGTGCCCTTTTAATTCCTCCACCCTCATTTGCGAGAGCAACTGCTAATTCCGCACCATTCCGGGTCGTGCCAGGGTCAGGCGGGCTATAAATGAACCCGATTCTGATACATGGCATACTGGCAGGTTTTTCTAAATCGGTGGAGGTAACACCTGGTTGAAGGCGATCACGTCCGACTAAACAAAAAAGGGCTATGGTGAAAAACAGGGTAAGCTTCTGCCAATAAAGATAGGTTTGAGAGTCGTTCCATTCTGTTTAAACACAAAAAATCACCCTCCTATTGTTCAATCTTGTATTGTAACTTTCATATGACAGGAACCGTCACCTTCACTGTCACGCGAGCAGCACTAGCTGGTATCCGTAGACGAGAGCATAGAGGACCGCACCTATTCAAGGTATTAGATTTTTGGATAGGTTTAAACAGGCTACTTTTCTATAAGTTTTATGAAAAGGCCAGTCATTATGGGGCCATTCACGCGCCTAGGCTCTGCCGTAAACAGGAATGGCGGCACCGTTAATGATAGTTGCATCATCAGAAGTAAGGAAGCAAATAACCTTGGCAACATCGGCAGGCGCAACCCACCGGTCGTGGTCTTCGCCCGGCATAGTCTCTCGATTGGCGGGAGTATCCATAATACTTGGCATAATGGCGTTGATATTGACCCCTGAATCCATCACCTCGGCAGCTAGTGCCTCCGTTAAGGTGCGAACCCCGCCTTTGGAAACACAATATGCACTTAAACCGGCTTCACCTTTTAAGCCAGCGCGCGCAGAGACATTAATGATTTTACCATACGCTTGTGCGGTCATATGTGGAATAGCTGCCTTGCAGCAGAGGAAAACAGATTTGAGGTTAAGGTTCATCATGAAATCCCACTTATCTACATCAAGTTCTGCGGTCGGGATTCCTCCAACAAACCCTCCGACGATATTTACCAAGATGTGCAATCGGTCAAATTGGAAAAGAAATTCTTGAATGCTTTGTTGGACATCCGTTTCCTCGGTAACGTTTGCCGGCAAGAAGGCCACTTCTTCGCTGAGCTCAAGGTTGAATTTTTTGAAGCGTTCAACTTCATTTTCAAACAGATACGTGACAGCAACGCTGTCTCCTTGAGCGAGGTAGGCTTTAGTGACAGCGCTGCCTAATATACCGGTGCCGCCGGTGATGAGGACGTTGCGTTTGCGTTTTGTCATTGTTAGTTTCTCCATTTTGTTTGAGTCATTGTTTGGCCGACGTCGAAACCTCTTTTGAGTTAACGCCGATGCCGGGGTGTTCTGGTAGTATCAGTTTCCCTTTGTCAAGTGTTACACCGGTGTATGGATCGTTTACAACGAGCAGATTCCCGTCCAAATCGGCATAATCTACGAGTGGGGTTAGGTGTGCCGCTGCGGTGATAGCGAGGGAGGTCTCTATCATACACCCGAGCATAACACTCAAACCGTGAGTACGTGCGACGTTTATCATTCTGTGTGCTTCAAGTAAGCCGCCACATTTAGTAAGTTTAATATTGATTCCGTCAACACATTCGGCCAGTGCTGGGATATCAATTGCGCGCTTGACGCTTTCATCGGCAATAATTGGTAACTCTGAATGTTGGCAGACGAACTTGAGTCCCGACAGATTTTCGGGTTTTGTCGGTTGTTCCACCAATTCAACGCCATATCGGGCAAGTGCACGAATCTTATGAATGGCTTCTTTGGGTGTCCAAGCTGTATTTGCGTCAACATAGAGAGGTTTGTCCGTTACTTCGCGGAGTGCTTGAATTATTTCAATATCACGAGATGTACCGAGTTTGACTTTGAGGATAGGATAGTCCTCAGCTTTTCTGACTTTCTCTGCCATCACCTCCGGTTCATCAAGTCCAATTGTAAAGGATGTGTAAGGGGTCTTATGTGGGTTAAGGCCCCAGAGTTGATAGAGCGGCACTCCAAGTTTCTTAGCAAGTCGATCGTGGAGTGCCATATCAATAGCAGATTTTGCGGCATAATTACCACCGAGCTTTGCCTCAATAGTCACCATTACATCCTGGATTGCGTCGAGATTTTCGGGGAGTTCTGATCCAATAACCTTCAATGCCACACAAACCGTTTGGACAGTCTCACCGTAAAAACGTGCTGGTGCTGTTTCGCCGATTCCACCGTCAATTTCTACAGAGATGACTTGCCGATATGTGTCCGTTGTACGACGAGCAATTTTGAAAGGGTACTGGAGCTGTAAATCTATGATATTGGAGACAATATGCATATTACTTTCCATGCTCCTGTTCTAAGCACGCGATAAAACAGGGGTATTAATCGCATTATCGTGAAGCGATACAAAATTAACACCCGTTTCATCGGCGCTCTGATTCTGCCTTGGTAGACTTACATAGGAATTATCGACCCGTGTCATGATAGAGGCAATTCGGCGCAGAAAAGAAGCGGTTGTTCGGTAACTTCTTGATGGCAGAAAGAGTCGGTGAACGACAGAAAGACCAAGGAGATCAGAAAAACTTTACAAAAGAGACGAATCAGCAGAAAGCTTATATTTCTCTATTTTGGAAAGGTGCACCGCGTTGGCGTGATCTGGGGCGCCCAAGGATCTCTCGAAGGATGACTCCTTGGCGAAACGTTTGTGGTGACAAATCTAGCAGCGCCGTAGCAGGAACTGAGCGTATTCCTGAAGAAGATTCAACAGGCACAGGAGGCGGTTGCGGTTTTGGAGGCTCAACGGGTTCTTGGACAGCAACAACCACTGGTTCCTCGGTGATCGGAGGTTTGCCAGCTTCTTCCTGTTGCGGTATCATGTCCTCGAGCTGTGTCTCGAACGGAAAGTTTTCCATGAAAGGTGGTGGCGTGACTTCGCCTTCTGGCACAGTATTTTCCCCCTTTTCAGTGTCCTCTTCTTGTCCGCGCCGACGCGAACTACGTAAGGCAAACGTTAAAAATATAGCAAGTGCTACCAGTATCTGAGTGATCTCTTCCATCGACATTCCTCCTTTGAAGCATTGTAAGCGTACAAACTATGACAATCCGAGCGAATGTGCGGATCGGGTTGTGTCCACTTCTTGTGTGCCGCCTGGTGAAGCGATAGATTGACGCATTTCCGTATCCGCAAGGATATTGCGGAGGGTATAATAGTCCATAACACTCATTCTCTGCGAATCAAACGAGTCCGCAATAGATCGCGGGATTTCTGCTTCTGCTTCAATCAGTCCAACGGTCTTTTCTTCTACAAGTGCCTTATTTTCTTCTTCTTCGGCTTCGGCGCGAGCCCTCCGCTCTTCTGCTTTTGCGCGCGCTATCTTGAGTTCAGCCTGTGCTTGGTCTGTCTGTAATTTAGCCCCGACGTTTTCACCTACGTTTATATCGGCAATATCAATAGAGAGGATTTCGAAGGCAGTGCCTGCCGATAACCCTTTTGATAGGACTGTTTCCGAGATGAGAACCGGGTTCTCCAAAACCTGTTTGTGGCTTGCAGCCGAACCGATGGTTGTAATAATTCCCTCTCCGACTCTGGCGCGGATAGTGTCTTCAGTCGCACCGCCGACCAACCGGTCGATGTCAGCTCTTACTGTAACACGAGCTTTAACAATCAACTGAATGCCGTCGCGAGCAACTGCAGTGATGCCGTTGTTGGCCTCGCTTTTTTCAGGGATGTCAATAATCTCTGGTGTAACACTGACTTGAACAGCTTGCAAGACATCACGTCCTGCAAGGTCAATTGCGGCAGCCTGTGCAAATCCGAGGTCAATGTTAGCTTTATCTGCAGCGATTAGTGCTGCTACAACGCTACCTACGCGTCCTCCAGCGAGATAATGTGCTTCGAGGTCATCAAGTGACAAAGTCAAGCCTGCTTTTGTTGCGTTAATCTGCGGTTCGACGATTGCAGCCGGCGGTACTCGCCGCAAGCGCATCGCAACGAGGTCGAAAATACCTACCTTCACGCCCGCTGCAATAGCAGTGATCCACAGACCAACTGGAACAAGCCAAGTGATAATAATTATGAACAAAACCACCAGAACGGCAATAATTGCGATCATTATTGGTGCCATGTGTACGATTCTCCATTAATCCAGCGCCACCATCTGACAGCGCTTAGGTAAGTTGCGTTATTGTTCCGTCATGTTTAAATTGCCTTCCCGGAAAGCACTAGCAAGTGCTCGGGGGACCAATGCTTCCGCTTCAACGACTTGGGCACGCTTCTTTTGTACATTAGCGGTCATTTCCTGTTTTTGGGCTACTGCCATTGCTCTCCGTTCTTCCGCTTTTGCCTGTGCTACAACTAAATCAGCTTCGGCTTGTTCTGCTTGGAGTTCCGCCCCGATATTTTTGCCGACGTTGACATCAGCGATATCAATAGAAAGGATTTCAAAAGCAGTACCAGCATCAAGTCCGCGATCAAGGACCGTTTTTGAGATAATATCTGGGTTTTCTAGAACATCTTCATAGGTCTCAGAGGCGCCAATAGCACTGATAATGCCTTCGCCAACGCGTGCAATGATAGTTTCCTCGCCCGCCCCTCCAACGAGCCGATTGATGTTGGTCCGTACTGTGATACGCACAGTCGTGATCAATTCCACACCATCCAGAGCTAGTGCACTGATACGGGGGGTAGTGATTACGCGAGGGTTAACACTGACTTGAACCGCTTCAAACACATCACGGCCCGCCAAGTCGATAGCGGAGGAGCGTTGAAAAGTGAGTTCAATTCTAGCTTTATCTGCCGCAATGAGCGCACTAACGACATTAAGGACATTACCTCCAGCGAGATAGTGGGCTTCTAAGGCTGCAGTTGCTAACTTCAACCCAGCCTTGTGGGCACTGATCAACCCTTTGACAATGATATTAGGATTGACTCGCCTTAAGCGCATCCCAATCAGATCAATAATCCGAAGTGGAACCCCTGCGGCGACAGCGGCTATCCAGAGCCCAACAGGGACAAACCAAAAAAACGCAATAATAACAATCAGAACAACAAGGGCAATTCCCCCTGTAAAAACATCCATTATTTTTCTCCTACGAATAGTTGTCAGTTTTCCGTTATCGATTTCGAGAACTTTATTGTGGGTTTTGGTATTTAGTACGAGGTTGTTAGTCCTTAATTAATTTGATCTACAACTTATAACCTACAACCAATACCCATTCTGTTGTAAACTGTGAACAGCACTACTGCTTTTGACAAAATCACCGCAATCTCAGTTTTAGCGCGGACAAATTCACCTTGTGTGACAATATCAACGCGGTGTTCACCAATCAGGGGATCACCGGCCAGTTGTAAAGAGGTGATTACCGTACCAGGTTTTCCTACCAAATCTACCAATGATGAGAAAAAATTAGAAACCACATGGTTTACTCTATATCGAGCACATGGACGCTATGTAGCAGTCGGATCTGTCACACGGTACCGAATGAACCGGAATATCCATCTAGTAAACACGATTTCGTATACTAAGGCTCCGAACCGTTACTGGCAGAGCACGATAGAATTAAGTGTCTTCAACTGCTTCCACAAAGACCTTGGAGCCCTCCACTTCTATGACTCTAATAGCACTGTTTTGCGGAATGAAATCACCAACCGTGACAACGTCCACCCTTTTATTTTCGATCCTTGCTGTTCCAGAGGGGCGCAAGGGAGTCAGAGCAGTACCGGGTTTCCCGAGGTAGTCTTGAAAATCCTCAGGACTAGACGAATGGTACCCCATTTGAGCGTCCATGACCGTCGATAGTGCAAATTTTCGGAAAAGCTGCGTTTCAGGGAGTAAAACTACAGCAAGGATGCTCAATGCAGCGCTTAAGATTACAGAGACTGAAAGCCATAGGATTGCATTTCGAAAATCGTAAGCCTTATCGAAAACGAAAAAGGCACTTGCTAACATGAACGTAATTCCGAAAATGCCTGCGATACCGAAACCGGGAACAACAAAAATCTCCAAAGCGATTAGCGCGATTCCAAGGAGAAAGAGCAAGAAGGCCCATTCTGCCCCGATTTTTGTTAGCATGTGTCCTCCGAAGAAGAGGCCGACGCAAAGCAGTCCAAGGAACCCAGGGATCCCGAAACCGGGAGTGCGAATTTCTATGAAAATACCGAGAAGTCCCAAGGAAAGTAGCAGCGAGCTGATGAGCGGGTTTGTGAGAAAGAAAACAATTTTATCCGCTAACGTCGCCTCAACTGCGACGACCCGGGCATCTGTGAGAGTTTTCAGGGGTGTTACTTCTGAAAAACCGTAGGTGCGCTGTTGTTTCTTAATACCTTCTTCTGTGAGAGGTAGTTTAGTGCCGGCAACCTCAACAATTTGGTATTGTGCCAACAGTTCCGTGACAGTTTCGGCTTGTGCATCCGCAAAATTGTATTGGAGGGCTTGTTTGGTAGAGAGCGTGAGCAGTTTCCCTTGTGCGCAGAGGATTTCCATTTGCTCCCCGTCTCCCTCACGCGTGGCGTATTCTTCAGGGCGGAGCTTGACAATCTGTCCGTCTGAGAGTTTGACAAGAACGAGCTCTTTGTCTACCATTGCTTCAGCGATATCAGGGTTCCGATTCTCCCGTTCAGCGGTTGAGCGGATGGTTCCTTGGATATACGATATTGCCTTTTCACCGGCTTCCTGTCCTTGGATATCAACAGGCGCGGAATCACCGATGGTTCCACCCGAGGTCATCACAATCTGATTACAAGCGATAGAAATCATTGCCCCTGCCGAAATAGCCTGTCTATTGACAAAAGCGATCGTGGGCAGCTGCGTATCTTGAATGGAGCGGATGATATTGACAGCAGAATCCACCCGACCCCCTGGTGTGTCTACATCGAAGACAATAGCATCAGCACCGGCTTCTTCAGCCAACTGAATACTATCGCTAATGTAGGTGCCAAGACCGCTTCCGATCTCGTTTCGGATATCAATCACGTAAACCAACGCGTTGTCTTGTGCAGACAGATCTCCTCTCATGACGAGGCATACGATTAAAAGGATCACACAGCCTACAAGCATCGTTTCGCGTCTCATGATACACTCCTTATCCTACATTTGTTGGAATTGCCAATTCTATATCTTTTGACTCTGGCATGTTTTTAGCACAAATCGTTTAAAAGAGAAGATTGGTTGTCAATTTATTATATCTTAAGATAATTCTATGCGTCAAGGTGTATTGTCATTTAGCTGTCATTTGTCTAGCTAACAGCATTCGGAACTTGGAAATCCCTTCTGAAACAACAGGATGGAACGCCCTCTCGCCTTAGTTGGAGGCGAGTTCTTCTTGGATCCACGCGTGGAGAACATGATTCAGAATCAGATGGACATCTTCTATGGGTCCATAACGATCGCTCTCTACAACAACATTGACATCACAAATAGATGCTAACTTGCCACCGCCAAATCCGCTCCATCCGATCGTTTTGCAGCCGATGTTTCTGGCGTGCTGCATCGCACGAAGGACGTTTTCGGAATTTCCACTTGCACTGATAGCAATAATGACATCTTCAGGATTCACAAGGTTTTTCAGCTGCTCCATGAAAACATCCTCGTAGGCGATATCATTGGACCAGGCAGTCATTGTTGCAACGTTGTCGGTTAGACTGATGACTCGAAAACGAGGCTTACCGCGGACACTCGTACCTTTCCCCAAGTCACAGGCGAGATGTGATGCCGTAGAGGCGCTGCCACCGTTACCAATCACGAAAATCTGTTTTTCAGCGTAATATGCTTCCATAATAACATCTATGGAACGTTGGACATCTGCTAATGTGAGTCGTGCCAAAACTTCTTGAACATGTGAAATATAAGTTTGTATTCTTTCCATTTTGAATTTTTGTTTTCCTTTATTTGGTCTGATGCTACAAAACTTGAACATTTGAAAAATTGCCGTGTAAATGATTAACACATAGTGTTTGCTATCAGGACTAAAATTTATGCTACAAATAAGACCTCGTAAATGCTAAATTGGTTGCTGACATGCAGTAGAATTTAGATAACCAGTGCGATAGCAGCGAGATCGCCCAATGCTTCACCTAACTGTGCGCTGGTAATTTCAACCGCTTCGGCGGGGCGCGTCATGGCAAATTCTGAAACCGTCTTCCGGATCGGGTCGAGTAAAAGATCACCGGCAGCAATCGCAATTGTTCCCAGTAAAACGATATCGGGGTTCAAAATGTTGACCAAATTGGCGATCCCCCAGCCCATGTAATATGCAGTCTCTTCGACGATCCGCAATGCTAAGCCATCGCCTCGACGTGCGGCTTCAAGTACGTGTTCCGATCTAACATCTTCGATACATCCATCGGTAAGGTCTAAAAGTGCAGTTATTGATGGGTCTTCATTTCGGATTGCCGCTTGGGCTCGGCCTGCAATAGCTGGACCTGAGCAGAGGGCTTCAAGGCATCCACGCTTGCCGCATCCGCAGGGCGGTCCGTCTGGCAGAAGTATCTGATGTCCGACTTCTCCCGCACTGTCGTTAGCTCCATGATAGACTTGTCCATTAAGGACTATACCGCCGCCGATGCCTGTGCTCATCGTCATATAGAGAACAGCATTGTGACCGCGGCCGCCGCCGAATCTGTATTCTGCAAGTGCACTTGCATTGGCATCGTTCTCAATGGTCACAGGAATCTGGGACTTAGATTCTATGAGCGCTTTCAGAGGTAGGGCATTCCACCCGGGCAAATTGGGCGGTGAATAAACTACTCCAGTTTTTGTATCTAATGGCCCGCCGCAACTCACGCCTATCGCCGAAATTGCCTTCCGTTTTAGTCTTGCCCATTCGAGGGTCTCGTGAATCATATCAAACAGCAATTGGAGTGTGTATTCCGGCCCTCTTTCGGCAAAGGTTAGTCTACGTACTTTGTTGAGAATATGTCCGGTACTATCAGCAACAACAGTAGCAAGTTTTGTTCCTCCGATGTCAATGCCGACAACGTGTCTCTTCATTTGTGTGGATCCGTCCAGAGCGATGTGCCGGGTTTCGTCTTTCCGGCGGGCTTAAATCTCCTGAAAAACTGTGGGCCTCCGGCGTAAATACACCTAGAATTATGGCCTGTTTAACCCAAACTACGTACTGGTATTATACCTTGCAATTGAGGGCATGTAGCGCCGGATAAATCTGTTCATAGGTTTTTAATTTTTCGTTGTAACGCTGTGCGACTGCCTCACGCGGATAGTATAGATCACGCGGCGTAACTAACTGCTGAACAGCCGTTTCAATAGAATCATACTTTCCGATTGCTGTCCCAGCTAGGATAGCAGTACCGAGACATACCCCCTCGGATATATCAAGCGCTGTTACTTTTTTCCCAAACATGTCGGCTTTAAGCTGGAGCCACTTCTCGGACTTCGCGCCGCCACCGATGGCACGCACCTCGTTGATTACGACACCTGCGTCCTGCAACATAGCAAGATTCTGTTTAATTTCATAACTAATGCCTTCCAAAATTGCTTTGATGAGCTCGCCCTTTGTTGTTGAAAGTGTTAGTCCAACAATTGCCCCTTTCGATTCTAGATCGAGATGTGGGGTTCCTGAACCCGTGAAGTGAGGAAGCACCATTGCTGTTCCCGGATCATCGGGTAACTTTTCCATCAATATATCGTAAACATCACGTCCTTCTGACTCCGCTTGGACGATCTCTGCTTGTGCAAGCGTGTCTCTGAACCATCGCAGTACAACACCACCGCTGGATACAAAACCTAGTGTCACGTACAACCCATCCACGACATGTGGATAGCAAGCAAAATTACCGTCTATCATTTGTTGGTTGATAATAGGTTCCGTAAAAGTTGGTGCAATACATTCAACGGTACCGGTTGCATCCATAACCTGACCACTCCGGATGCTCCCCGATCCTAGAGCACCACACGGTTGGTCGTGTCCGCCTGTAACGCATACAACACCTTGCGGTAGACCGAGGCTTGTAGCCACCTTGGGGTCTACTCCACCGATGACTGTTCCTGAGGGGGCGGTATCCGGAAAAAGGGATACATCTATACCCGCGAGGCCGAGCATTTTTTCCGACCATGATTTGTTGATAATATCAAACGCCATTGTGCGAGCAGCGAGGGAGTAGTCCACAACTGGCGCAGCACCGAGTTTGAAATAAACGAAATCCTCGAAACCGAGGAATTTCCATACCTGTCGATAGATGTCCGGTTGATTCCTCCGCATCCAGACGAGTTTCGCTAAGGTATGAATATCGCTTATCGGCATCCCGGTGATTTGCATCACTTCAAGCGGTGTTATGCATTCTCTAAGTTCAGCGCAGATGCCGGACGTGCGTGCATCGAAAGTGGTAATAGCGTTTGCTAAAACCTGTCTATCAGCGGATACCGGGGTTACAGCTTCGCCCTGTGAAGCAACACAGATTGCCTCAATCGGATCAGATTTTGCTTGTGTTGCAACCTGCTGGATGCCGGTTGCTATGTTCTCCCAGACGACATTCGCGTCAAGTTCGGACCAGCCGGGTTGCGGGTGGATCAACGGATACTCACCATACGCTTGTTCGAGAACAGTGCCATCTTCGCGAAAGGCGATAACTTTACATCCTGTTGTTCCTACGTCAATACCCAAAAGACTCATTGATTTTTTTCCTTTTCTGCTTGATAGGGAATACAAACATGATATAACAGATTGTAAATTAATGCAAGTATTTGTTTTTATCTTAGTTGTCGGTGGGCAAAAAGGAGAACTAATTGAAGCATGTTCCTAAAAGGAGGAGTTGAGATATGGGTACAAGCCGGAGCTCGCTTTTACAAAGAGGAAGTGAATCGAAATACAACGTCCGGATGAGGCATCCTCGGCTATTTTATAGATCGGCAATCCCGTAAATCCTGATTTTGACAACCTCTTGGCAAAATATACCTGCATCCGCAAACACAAAGTAGGTTGACAAATGAAGGATTTTGAAGTTAGAATGGAGAGCAAGTAAAATTTTCGGTAAGCAGTGAACACGTTCAATAGCAACAAGGAGGCTGAACATGCTAATGCAAGAACAAGTCGAATTTTACCATGAGAACGGTTATCTTAAGGTAGATCAACTTTTTACACCTGGAGAGACAAAAGAGCTGGCATCTGAAATGGTAAAAATTATCAACAATTGGGGGCAGGAGACGATCGGCTGGCCAGGCCCTTGGCGTACACGCTACCTCAAGGAAGAAGACCAGCAAACGACGAAGGCTGTCTTTATGCACAATCCACATTTCTACTCGGCAACATGGGGTCGAGTGATTTTCCATGAACGCTTGACAGGTGCGGTGCAATCCCTCATCGGTGATACTATTCAGTGGCATCATACAGTGCTACACGCAAAACCACCAGAAAGAGGTACGCCCTTTCCGATGCATCAAGACTATCCATTCTACCCACACGATGGTCTTGATTTCGTCGATTGTCTTGTCCATCTTGACGACGCTCCGTTTGAGAGTGGGGCTCTGCGGGTCGTCCCTGGTAGTCATAAGGAGGGACCGCGGGAACACATCACCGGTGAAGGTACAGCTCCACACCTACCTACCGACAAATTCCATCCGGATTTTGTCGACTCGATCCCGATCCCGGCGAAAGCAGGGGATGTCATCTTCTTTAGTTATTGCCTTATCCATTGGTCGGAAGTCAATCGGACAGATCAGTGGCGGAAAGCGGTTCGCTTCGGGTACCACACGCCTGAAATGCGCCCGGTTGGGCGCCCGGCAGAAGAACCTTATAATAATATTATGGCGGGCGGGTTCAAAATGAATCCAGCTTCTGATGGAATAATGGCTTAGTGGACGCGGATGGTGTCTTTCGCTGTCAGTATTGGCGATTAGGGAGAGGAGACCTGTGACATCGGGTTTAAGCAGCCTGTGTGGTGATGCCTCGGATTTAACACAGATTGCGTCTCCTTTGTAAATAGGCGTGGAATATTTTAACGAAACTATAAGGGGCGGGCATGTTCTTTGTCCGCCCCCGTTAAAAAAATTATTATCGACGTTTTATATTCCCCCAAGTGGTCGTTAGTTTCCCATCTGGCTGAACAGCCAACCCTCCAATTGTATTCATAGCAAGGTTCATCTCATCGATGTCAATTACTCTTTCCCACATATAGACCTCGGCGATCACAGCGTTTAACCATTGTCCATCCTCGCGGTGTGCGATGAATACAGGACGGTTGCCGGTTTCACAAGGCCCCTGGCCGTTATCGGGTGCTTCGGCGACTGGGTCCTTCTCTCCGTCCACATAAACCCGGACCCCTTCTTCCAATTGAAAGGTACCGCATTGATGGATCCATTTCCCTTGTGGTGCTGTGCCCGGCCCGTTGGGTTCAGAAACACCAGTGCCCGGACACGTCCAGACCGACATTCCTGCCCCGAAATCGTCGTAAACATAGAGCGAGAATTCCCACTGTCCGCCAGAACCTTTCATGACGATCGGCTGCCGGGTTTGTGCATGGGGATCGGTTCCAACTTTTAGCACCTTCACCCATGCACAGATAGTGATGCCTTTGCTTTTATCAAAGTGAGAATCGAGGTCTTTGTTTTGACCAGCCATATCAATTTTGATGTAGGTTGATTTGCCGTCAAACTCCATCGCTTGCCCAAGGTCGTCTTGTTTGGCATCGACCCATTTGGGGGCAGTTTTACTGAGTTCCGTGTCAAAATTGTGGGGCCCGTGGTCGACGACCTTGTTTCCTGCTCCTTCGTTCATAGGTAGATACATCCAAAGCCCCTCTTCTATATCAGCAGCAGAGGCAAGGAGTGTCGCTGCGGAAAGTGCAGCTATCAGCAGCGTGAAAAATATAACGTGACGCATTTTCATCCTCCTAAGTGATCGAGATTTCCACAAGCTCCATGAAGCTGTCTTGTTCAAAGCAAAACTTTTGGGAATTGTGGTTTATAAGTTTTAACATAACAATACAAAATTGGACCAGCTAATTAGCAGACTTAATTATTAATTTGGACAAATTGTTGAGAAATTGGTTTGGATTCTCTAACGGGTGAATCGGCCGTTCCCTATGTTTCGGTAGGGCTGTGCGGTATTGCCTGCTGCCTCTGCGGATTTTCAAGTTATTTCGTTTCCGATCAGAATGTCCGAATTCCTGTTAGAATCGTAATCCAAAAAGCACATCCGCATTGTTCCAAATATGTACGTACCCTTCACCCGTTGCACCAATGAAGTGCCGAAATTCGATACTGGACGGATGAGAAGCGTTTGTAAATGTAACATCTGCTTTGACAAAGACATAAAGACAAACCAAGACGTAGGCGATAGTAAAGGTCGACATGAAGTATCTTTTGTATGAGTTTTCCACCACTATAAGACAACATCAGGCTTTGTAAAACTCGACCGTTGTTCCAGCCATATCCTCAACCTTTTCTATGAGTGCTTGGCGTTCAGTATCTTCCATGCCCGTGAAATTTTTGGCGATGTCTATTTTCTCTTGCATCTGCGCTGCATTGTCTGGTCCGGTAACAAGTGTACTTACTGGTAAGGACCAGACGAACCGAACTGCTTCTGGAATGCTGACTCTATCAGGGACAACCTTTGGATGTGATCCATGTTTACCGTGCTGCGTGCCACCGAAAAAACCCCCATTTGCAAGAGCCTTCATTCCAATCACCCCTATATTACGTTCGACGAGGGTCGGGACGACTTTTTCAATGAAACTCTCGTAAGCTACATCAACAAGGTTCGTTGATAATTGACACGCATCGAAAATATCGGTCCGTTCAAGCATCCGTTCATGAGCTGCAGGACTCGAATGCCCTGTGAATCCGATATAGCGCGTTTTTCCTGTTTCCTTTGCTTCTATCATTATATCAAGGATGCTATTATCAATCCGTTCATCTACATCCGCGGGGTTCCTGATCGCATGCACTTGCCAGAGATCAAGCCAATCGGTATTCAAACGGGCAAGCGAGCCCTCGAGGTGTCTCCAAGCTTCCTCAGCAGTGACAGCTGTCGTTTTCGTCATAAGAAATACATCGTCACGGTATTTGGGGACCAGTAATTTTCCTAAGCGGCTCTCGCTCCCTCCGGCTTGATAAGATTCTGCACTATCAAAGAATCTGACCCCGCCTTCCAACGCCGTCTCAATTGTTTTTTGAGCTTCGGCTTCTGGCATTTCTCCTATATGCCATCCGCCAACTGCAAGCATAGTTACCGCTTCTCCTGTGCGCCCAAGTTTCCGTGTCGGTAGGAGCGTGCCTAAACGATCAGTAGCTGTATTTGCTTCGTCACCTTCTGCACAAGCCGAGGATAAAAGGATACCCGTCGTTAGACTTGCCATCGATTTTAAAAATCCGCGTCGATCAATCATGGTTTTTACCTCCGTTTTTAATACCTTAAAATATTTCAGAATTTTTGTCAACACTTTTCTTTTGTAGCTGTCAATAGTCAAACCTCATTTTAAGGTGACACAAATGTTGTTACAAAACATGCTTATTTATTGGCAGTTAGCTAACTCTACAACTTTTTCTTGATTTAAACTGGGGTTGGCTATTATAATAATCTAACAAACGGGATATAATACGTTACGTTTTCCGCAGGTGAGTTCACTGCTATGCGGAAAATGTTGATACGCAAGTAAGACTTTGGACAGGCTAGCCTGAGACTTTTTAAAACGTCACAGGCTTAACAGGAAGAAATTCTTGACAAACCCGTTGTGCTTACCTTTGGCGACGAGGAACGGAAATGTAGCAATTCTGACGTTCCCCGGTGTACCGGACCTTGAACATCCATGGGTTCATACGCGATATTGGAATTTGAGACATATATAGCGTACCTCTCCACGAGTCCACGTGGAAAACGATTACCGTGTCATCGCGCTCCGGGACCTTAGGTGATTATGTGAAACTTTAGTGAAATACATTCGGACAGCATGCACGGAGCTGAAAGATACAATAGGTTTGCACCGTTAGAGTACCTACTAACTTTGTACGTTATGCTTAGAGAATTTACAAATAGTCTAACCCGATGGGATACTTTGCTGTTTCATCGTATCTTTGGTTGGGGCGATAAAAGAGTCCTGAACCGCTCATTTCGTAGCATTTCTTGGAGCGCAAATGGGTGTTTATACCCGTTTATCGGACTTTATGTACACCTGACGTTCGGAGGGGCTACCAGCAAGCCATTTCTGCTATCAGCAGCACTTGCATTTCCGCTTGAGAGACTCCTCTACCACCTTATCAAACAATCAATGAAACGTGACCGACCCTACGAGCGGATTGTAGATGTTCACTTTCGCGTGCGTCCGCCCGATCGATTTAGTTTTCCATCAGGACACACTGCCTCTGCTTTTCTGATGATGACATTGTTGGCGAATACCTTTCCGACCTTACAGCTCCCGACGTTTAGCTGGGCAATTTCGGTCGGCGTTGCACGCGTATATCTCGGTGTCCACTATCCGACCGATGTGCTCGCGGGTGCACTACTAGGTATACTTGCAGGACAAATAGGGATGTGGTTTATGATGTAGGAGGAGCTATTCAATGAAAAAATATCTTGTTTATTTGTGGTTCGATGAATATCACAACCCAAATGCGGCAAATCGCAACCAACATCCAGAATAGGACAAATGTTTCACACTGTTTTATGCGGAGGGCTTCATCAAACTCCTAAACAAGCTCAACCTCTCGAGTTCACACCGCTCTTTAAAGAGATGCGTTTTACTTCTTCACTGCGCCAAATGTGACACCCCGGAGTAAATGGTTACGCATCAAGAAGGTAAAAACAGCAACCGGCAGCAGAAAGACAAAGGTGCCAGCAGCGATTTTGCCCCAATCCATCCCTGTAACCCCGGTCGCGCTAGTAATTGAGGGCGGCGCGGTTACGGCTTTGCCGCCGACCTCGGTGAGTACCAATGCAAAGACAAACTCGTTCCACGCCGTAATGAGACAAAATACAGCTGTTGCAGCAATGCCTGTAACAGATTGCGGTAAAATCACCTTCAGGAAAGTTTGGAACCGAGAGTAACCATCAACGAGTGCGGCATCCTCATATTCCTTTGGAATCTCATCAATGAACCCTTTCATGAGCCACACAGCGAACGAAATATTAAAGGTAGTATAGAGTAAAATCAACCCAAAGTGTGTGTCTCGTAGTCCGAGCGCGCTATACATTAGATAGATTGGAATGACAACGACCACAGGCGGGAGCATTCGTGTACTGAGGATAAAAAAGAGCAGATCGTCTTTTCCAGCGACATTGAATCGGGAGAACGCATAAGCCGCAAGCGTTCCAAGTCCTACGGCAAGAATTGTACTGCCGCCACCGATGATAATACTATTAAGCAGTTGGTAAAAATATTTGGATCCACCACTCGCTAACGCAACGCAAACCGCTATGGTACCAAAAACGCTCGGCAGGACAAATGTAAGCCTATGTTTTTTTGAAACTTGGGTGGTAACACCTTTTGTTTTCTTGAACGGTGCCACCAAGAAATAGGCTATAACTGTACCAACAATCAAGAAAAGAAAATTGAAACGGGGGTCCGTTTGGAGACGGCTCTGCAATGGCGGTAGGCTCAGAAAACTATAAAGACAGGTGAAAATGAAAGTCCCGTTCCAAACCAAGCCGAGACTTCGGAGGGACAGGCCACCAAATGAGGTTGCCTTAACAAGAGAAAAGAGGCCGAAGAGAAGTAAACTGAAAAGCACTTCTGCTAAGAAGAGATATGTTACGCCCGGTACTCCCTCTGAAGGCATTAACTTCTGATAGTTCTCCAGGGATATACGGAAGATAAACCTCGGAAGTTTTGTGGTGATATCTGCTAACCCCTTCAGTGACGTTGCCAAGATCCAATAAATCGGAGCGATATAGATAATAACAACTACAGCAACAAATGCTAATATGAGGTAATGGCCAAGTTTTTTTCTGTTCCGCATCGTGTTTCCAATTGAAGTCATTTTGCTTTAGTTTTTTGAGGATAGGTCAGAATTTGCGGATCCCGCCCACAGAAGAACTCGCTAAAAGACCTTGTATCTCCTATGTCTCTCCTTTAACACGGTTAAGGTACTTTACGTAGATATTACTCAATGCAACGATAATAATGAGTAAGATATATGCCATCGCGCAGGCTTTACCTGTGTTATAGTTGCGAAAGGCGAGTTTGTAGAGGTTCATTGACACAGTTTCCGTGGAGGTGCCAGGGCCGCCTTCTCGCGTAAGGACATAGACGATGTCGAACATTTTGAAGGCGTCCATCGTTCGGAAAAGGAGGGCGATGAGAAGAAGCGGCGCTACCAACGGTAGTGTTATCCACCGAAACTTGAACCATGCAGAGGCTCTATCGACATCAGCAGCTTCATAGAGGTATTTAGGAACTGCACTCAGCCCCGCCAAAGCGATTAGCATCATGAACGGAGCCCACATCCACGTATCTACAATTACAACTGCTAACATTGCCACTTTCGGATTAGTCGTCCAACCGATAGGTGCCTGCAGGAACGGGGTGAGAAAAAAGTTTAGTAATCCGGAATTATCCGAGTAAAGGATAAACCGCCAGAAGAGCCCAACCACAACGGGCGATAGCATCATTGGAAGTAAGAGTAGTGTTGTGACAAACCCTTTGTATCGAAAATCTCGGTTGAGGAGCAATGCCAATCCGAATCCAATAAAGAATTGTGCAGCGACTGCAAGTAGCACGAAGTAGGCGGTCGTTTGAAAGTACCCCCAGATATCTGGATCCTGGAGGAGACGTGTATAATTACGCACGCCGATAAATTTCGGAGCTGCAGGCATTGAGGCTTTGTAGCGGTGAAAACTCAGGTATAGGGACCAAAGCAGTGGGAAGATGTTCATCAAGACGAGCAAGATCATGGTAGGCATGATAAATGCCATCTTCAATTGGTAATCGCTCATTCCACGCGAGGTTGTGTAGTGCGGGTTAGTTTGCATATTCTTTACGAAGTCGGGGTAATCATCTAAAAGCGCTCTGCTGGAATGGAAGGGGAAGGGTAGAAAGAATGGGATTCAATTTTCCACCCTTGTGAGCTTTATTGGTCGTAGTAACCAGCCTCCTCAAAGATATATTCATGCTTTCTTGCGATAGCGTTGAGGGCCTCCTTTGCAGATTTGATTTTGGAGATGGCTTCACTCCAATTCGTCTGGCAGACCTCAAGGAGTTCCGCGTATTCCGGGACCGCCCAAAAATCGCGAAGGTACGGGAAACTCGCAGCGAAGGCTCCGTTAAATGGGGTTGCTGTCGTAAAGACCGCGGACTGCAAAACCTCTTTGTGTGGTGTGAACCCCCCGAGTGCAGCCCATTTCTCTTGGACAGGTTTCTGCATAAACCATTTCATATACTGCTTGGCAATATCCTTATTTTTAGAATAGGAAGAAACGGACATCCCTTGTCCACCAATACTGACATAGTGCCCCTTCGGGCCAGCAGGGGCGACAAAGAAACCACTCTTGTCGTGCGAAATAGGATTTGTTTCAGCATTCACGACCCCCGGGAAAAAGGCGAAATAATTCATTGCCATAGCAACTTTGCCTGCAGTGTAAGCGTTCAAGGTCTCCGCCCAATAGTAATTCGGGGCATCAGGCGGGGCGAATTGGAGCAGGTCGGTGTAGAATTCAAGGGCTTTGACGACATCTTCTGTGTTGATATATCCCTCGACTTCGTAGGTATCTACGTTCCCATATGCACCCCCAAAACTCCACATTACTTGTTGGAAACCCATGGTGATACCGTCGTATTCCTTGCTATACCATGTTGCGATGCCGTAGAGGTCTTGGGCTGGGCGCGTAAAGAATTCCGCAATATCACGGAGTTGGTCATAAGTTTTTGGGGGGGCGAGCGCGTAGCCATATCTTTCTTCGAACGCCCCCATCTCTTTTGGATCCTCAAACAGGTCTTTCCGGTAGACATACCCGGCAGCATCAACTTGCGCGGGCAGCGCCCAATATGTGCTGCTACCTTTTGGATATTCTGCAAATGCTGTCATCGCGGGTCCGTAGATAGAACTCACATCAATATTCTCATTAATCCAATTGGTTAGATCGATGTAATTGCCGCCTTGGGAGTTCCTACCAAGCCATTGGCTATCGCCGATGACAATGTCGTAAAGGTCGCTTTTCCCAACAAAAGCTGTGAATACCTTATCTTGGAAATTGGGCCACGGGATTTGAATGACATCGACAGCGATCCCTGTTTCATCTGTGAAGTCTTTTGAAAGCTCCTGCAAAAAGTTAGCAGGATCCCATTCTGCCCAGACGATGGTTAGGGAGCGGTGGTTATCCGCTCTCGGAGCACTAACAAATGCAAGTGCAAATATTAGCGCTAACATAAGACTGATACGAACGCTTTTCATGTTTCTTCTCCTCCGTATAGAAATCATGGAAGTTGTTATAGGCATCGAATTAATACCTGATATGCGATTCGGTATTTCATCGCAATATTTCGGTATTTCATCGCAATATTATAAATGGATCCTATAATTTTTGCAAGAAAAATTATACTTGTGTTTGTCAACAGTAGCACTCGCCCCTATAAGAAAAACAAAACGGAATGGATGTCCCGTAAAGTTAAATATATAGGATAAAGCGGGAACTTGCACAACCTAATAGGTTAGGCTACAACAGCGTTGCACAGACTGACAGTTTATACTACAACGACGGTTATTTCGGAGGTTACGTGTGAGGTCCGGGTATCCGCGAGTCTAAAGACAATTGCGGCAACCTCTTAACAATCTCCACCGTTTTTAGAGTGACACTGATAACGCGCGCCACCAAATCCACAATATACCGCGGTGCCTCTGAACTATTCGGATCGTTGACCAGTCCGCTCCGATTGTGTGTCTTCACACAATACTGATCTATCACCCACTCCAACGCTGAACGAGTGCCTAACCGATATTCAAACGCCTCGGCAGGAATGCCTTCCAACGTCAAGAAGTCGTTATATTTCAACTGTGTTTTGTCTTTGGACAGCTTCATCTTCTCCACGCACCAGTTGAGCGGCGTGTCGGGCGTTTCTCTGTATTTCAGCTCGAACTTCCGTGCGGCTTCGTAGTTGATGTGAAGGTCTGCGAGTTGTGCGCCTGCGGTAGCGAATGCCCAGAAGTCTGTCGCGAACGGGATATGTGGCAGATCGCGCTTCAGGTTTGCCTCGTATCTCTCTCGATAGTCCGGATGATGTAGGAGAGCATAGGTGTAGTGGAAGACATCCCACTTGCCAATGGTGTTGTCTGCATAGCGGGTTCGGAATTCTGCCAATGCCCAGTCGGTGATATTTTCGCGGCGGTTTGTGCCGTCTTCGTCATAGGTGTAGAAGGGTAAGCATTGGGTTGGTGATCCAAACCCGCCTGTTACTACAAGGTCAGGAATACAAGCAGTCATCAAACAAGTAAAGGGTTTTTCTAGCGTCACGTTGACACAGATCACCCGATTTTCTGCCTCTGTCTCTAGTGTCGGGAAAATAGATGGAAATAGGGATACCCTATCGCTCATAGTTCGGTCGAAGTAAAGATGTGATTTTGTAAAGGGGCGATAAAGAGAGGTCCTCAGCTTGTGATCCTCATATTTGGCAACTGTTCCTCGTTTCAATTTCGCTTTTAAATCCCGACTCCACTTGATTTTTGTATCATCATAGACCACAAAATTATCAACGGTCGCCTCTCTATTTGTTCGTTGTGTCCAACGCGCCACCTCTGCGTTGTAATTTTCTATCATCCGACTTATATTTTCAGTGAGCGCGTCTCGGTTGAAATTGTAGACCCACGCATCACGATTGGTCTTCGCACCGTTACTATAGGTTTTAAAAATCGTGGCCAATCCCGTTCCTCGTGCCGCCTTCGCTGCCTTAGTTCCCATCGGAATAAAGGTCTCAAACTCAGGTGCCAGCCCTTCGGTGAGCCACGCATGCCGCGCATCGGGTTCAATGGGCTGCCACGCAACACCGCCCACATGCTGACATTTATTTAGAAACTCAAACTTCTGATCTCTATTCCACAACTCATCCGTGCGATAGTAAAATATCCGCGGCTGCTCTGATGACCTGTCTCTGTTTTTCACGAGCAGATTGATACTCACCCCTATCCGAATGTTGAATACATTCGCATGAGAGACCTTTAATCCGCGCTGCACATTTCCGCCTAAGTCGAGAACGTAGATTGCATCGAAGTCTGTCGCAAGGTGTTTTCGCACCCCATCAAACGCGATGCCGTCCAGAAAACTATTGTTCGTCACAAGTGCCACGATGCCCTCTGCTCCAATCCTATCAGATGCCCAGCGGATCGCTTTCACATACGGATCCGAGAGAGCGTTTTTGTTCGAGGCTTCTGAATCTTGTGAATAGGTGTCCCGAACTCGTGCGTCCATGAGCGGATACTTCCGGTTCTTGTTATTGTCGTTCTCGTCGTCCTGCCCGGCATTGTAGGGGGGATTGCCGATCACTACGAACATATCCGCAGTCTTCTGCTCCTGCACCCGCTCCGTGTTCTCACGCGTGAAGAGCTGTCCCTGCTCCTGCTCAAGCAGCTCGAACGTATCCGCCAGCACGATCCCCTCAAACGGCAGATACGTACCCGTCCGACGGAAATACTCCTGCTCAATGTTCAGGCTTGCAATGTAATACGGCAAAAGCATCACCTCGTTGCAGTGCAGCTCCTTCCGGTATTTCGCCTCTAACGCTGTTCCTTGAATATCGCGCATCAACCGCACGATAAAGTTGCCCGTGCCGACAAACGGGTCTATGATATGCACACCGCTATCCGACAGCGAACGATCAAACTCTGTCTCTAATAGATGTTGCACACTATTGACCATGAAATCCACGATCGGCTGCGGCGTATAGACGATGCCGTGTGTATCGGCTGTATCTTCGGAAAACCCTTGAAAGAACTTCTCATAGAACGTATTGAGAAAACTCTGCTTCTGTGAGAAATCTTTGCAGAGCAGTGCCGCCTGCTCAATGGCGGTGTAGAAACGATCTAGGGGTGCAAGAAAATCTTCCCTGCTGAAGGCTTGCCGGATCAGTTTATCCACCACGTTTTCAATCTCGCGGGCGATGATGTTCCGACGAGTGAAGGCGGAGTTATTAAACACCGTGCGGAAGATCCGTTCGGTGAGGAGATGTTGGATCAGCATCTCCTCCACGGCATCTTGTGAGAGTTCGGGGTTAATCGTCGCGCGGCAGGTCTCATAGAAGTTGGCGAATGCTGCTTGGAATGCCGTATCCACCGCGTGTCGCTGGTTAATGAGCTCTTTCAACTTGCCTGCGAGAGCCGGCACATGTTCTTTGAAGTCGTTGACAGCCGATTGCCAATTTTCCAATGCCGGCGGCAGATAAGCGAACAGACCTTCAAGAGCAGCGATCAGAGAGACCGGCGCAGTAATGTCTACATCGAGCACCTCTGCTCCGTTCTGATACAAAATCGCGCGCTGTGGGTTCTGGAACAGGATGTTGTCGAGCGGATACCCCGCCGCGCGTTTCTCCTCAACGGCCTTAGGGAGATCGTCATCAATATCTTTTGCCTCCCAATAGGCGAGTGGCAGGCTGTATTCGTCCAAGATTGCGCCGTCAATCACGATGCGGTTTCCGTTGGGTGTGTGCATCTGATATTGCGGGATGAGCGTCGCTTCCACCTGCTTCGCGCAGGTGTGCAGGAGTGTCTCGAATGGAGAACTCACCGCGCCTTCATGTCTGATGTCGTGCTGGTTGTATGCCTGCAGCGTGGCATAATAGTCGCGGATCGGTTTGTGGGTGGGTTTGAGTTTGAGTTGTGACATACGCATATAATAGCAGAACTCCGAATAGAAGACAAGAGAAAAATCTCTGCTGTTAGGATCATTTTAGATCTGATAGGCATTTTTTTTCAACTCAGCTCTCCGTTCTCATAATACTTCATCCGCAATGTCAGGCGCGCCCTTTATCAATTTTGATTATTCCCACCATGCCCGGTGAACAGATGTCTTTTTTAAGTTGACAAATTGATCTTTTTATTTACAATTAACTATAGTTAACGCGAGTTTGATAAATATATGGTGGTTCATTTTTGAATAAAGAGAGACCTGTTGGGATAAGGAATCTCAACCTTTTCATTTCTTTCACCTAACGGAGTTACCGATGCTTTTTGGAACCCTTAAATCTTTTTCAAACTCACGTTATAGTATAGTTAGAGTATTTGCTCTATCTATTTGATTTTAATAGTAGCTAGCGAATGATTTGTTGGCTTTCGCGGAGATAATGAAGGAGACAATAAAAGATGAAAACAACGGTAATTTCAAGGTTAAAACGAGTATGTGTCAGTTCAATAGTTATGAGTCTCATACTGGGAGGTATCAGCTCTGCTGAAATTGACTTTGGGAATTGTGTCGCGATGTGGCTCTTCGACGAAGGGCGCGGTGACACCGCAGAGGATTCCTCCGGGATGGGCAATAACGCTACAATTGAGGGGGGAGCAAATTGGGTTGATGGTAAATTTGGTAAGGCAGTGAGTCTTGATGGTTCGGATGATTATGTGGAAGTTGCTCACGATGATTCTTTAAACGTTGGTGCTGAACACACCATTGCCCTTTGGTTTAAATTAGATGCCCCGCCCGCGGAGGGCATGGCAGTTGTAGCTAAGGACGACTGGGCTCCTGGATTCTGGTGGGATAGTGGAAATATCCGACACCACACCCACGATCCAGCCGGAACGCTTCACTTTATAGATGCCCCGTGGGACCCTGATACCGATTGGCATCATATCGCCGTTACTTGGGATGGGGAAGAGTTTGGCGTATATCTAGACGCTGACGAACTCGCTTCTGGGGTAACCACACCTAACTTAGGAAGAAATCCGTTAAGCGACAAGCCGCTGGTAATCGGAATTTATTTACCCACCGGACAGCATGGGCAATGGGGCCAGTTTTTCTCCGGAATAATTGACGATTTCGTCATTTTCAGCGAGGCCTTGGACGAGGCTGATATCAACACCCTTATGACCCAAGGATTAAAAGGAGCAGCTGACATTGAACCTTTGAATAAGCTCGCAACGACTTGGGCTTCTATTAAAGGTTGATTAACCTACTCCGTAACCCGCGAATTAAGTTGATCAATGATTTTCCGATGTTTGCGGGCGAGATTGTGTCTTGCCTGCACTCGGATAAGCACCCCGGCACAACCGAGTCAAGGTCGGTTTTGCATCGAAGGTTGAACCTAGATTGAAAACATAAGCACTGATAAGCGATCACCTCCTGCAAAAAATATATCACCGAAAAATAGGGGGCCAACCATAGCTAGAAAGCCTTTTATACCGTTTAGTCGTCCTTGGATTGACGACACCGAAATCGAAGCTGTTAGCCAAGTGCTCACCTCCAAATGGATTAGCATGGGTACTAGAGTGCGTGAGTTTGAACGTGCTTTCGCGGGATACCTCGGGGTGAAGCATGCGATTGCTGTGAGTTCCTGTACAGCGGCACTACATCTGAGTCTGGTTGTAGCCGGTGTCAGTAGTGGCGACGAGGTCATCACAACACCTTACACCTTCACTGCGACAGCTGAAGCAATTGGATATGTCGGGGCGAAGCCTGTTTTTGTTGACATCCGGCCCGATACATTAAATATTGATGTGACCCAGATTGAAGAGGCGATAACTCCGCGCACGAAGGCGATACTACCCGTACATTTTGCTGGTTTTTCTTGCGATATGGAGACCTTACAGAACATCTGTCAAGCTCATGACCTCACGCTCATCGACGACGCAGCTCACGCCATTCCGGCCGAATATAAAGGTCAATACATTGGTAGTATCGGTGATTTATCCGCTTTTAGTTTCTACGCCAATAAAAATCTCACGACAGGAGAAGGAGGTATGATTACGACTCACAATGACGTATTCGCTAAACGTCTCCGAACGATGCGGCTTCACGGCATCGACAAAGATGCGTGGGTGCGCCAATCACAGCGGAGCATTTGGCGGTACGACATCGCGACTGAAGGGTATAAGTACAACATGACAGATATTCAAGCGGCGATGGGATTGTGCCAACTCAGGAAACTCAACAAACAGCATAAACGCCGCCGAGATTTTGCCCATATCTATCAAAAGGAACTATCGAATTTCCCACAAATCAGTACTCCTGCGATACCTAATAATCCGAACACACATTCTTGGCACCTCTACATTATCCAACTCCACACTGGTAACAGGGATGCCTTTGTCGAAGCCCTACACGCCGCAAACATTGAATGCAGTGTCCACTATATCCCTTTACACCTCTTCGAGTTTTATCAGAAAAAATACGGGTATCGTACAGGCGACTTTCCGTGTGCCGAGGCGGCGTTTGAACGCGTTGTCAGTCTTCCGCTTCACCCCGGGTTAACCGAGGCGGAGATTTATATCGTAATTGATGAGATAAGGAAAATTGTTGCTTAATGCGCTAATAGTAAATATTTTTGCTTGTATCCTTATAAAATAGCTCCGCAAATTTGCCACAACAAAAAATGAAGATGCAAACACTTAACTCGCCAAAAGCTGCGTTCTATCAAATCATCCCCACCGAGGTCTGCTTTTCGTGTGATGTATGCTGTCGATTTTTAGAGGCAGACAGTCCGCTTGCTCCTATCTTCACGGAAGTAGAAAGAGAGAAGGTAGTAACACACGGGGCGGATCCCTCCGTGTTCCGTTCACAAACCGACGGAAAGAGCGCGCAGATTCAACTAAAACCGCACGAGAATTTCTACATCTGCCCCTTTTTCGACTCAGAAACCGGATGCTGTACCATCTATCCGATGCGCCCGCTTGATTGTCAACTTTATCCGTTTGCCTTGATGTTCAGTGAAGACGGAAGCGAAGTTGTGCTCGGTGTAGACACCCTCTGCCCATTCGCAGAGGAACGCTTCGAGACAGAAATTTTTCAGCGGCACATCCGCGATGTCGTCAATTATGTTGAATCCGAAGAGATTAACGAGCAGATCATCTCGAACTGGAGTCTCATCGGCGAATACCAAGATGCTGTGAGGATTGTCCACACGCTTAGACGTAGTGATCTTCTGATTGCTATGCTTCGGACGAGTTGAACGATGAGACTGCAACCGTTAACACGCAATGACAAACCAATTTTTGATGGATACATGTGTCAAGCGTCCCCGTGTTTGTCAAGTTATGCGTTCGCTCCGATCTATATATGGCGAGATCATTTCATGTTTTATTGGGGAGAGATAGCAAAATATCTGTGTGTTTACGCAAAACAGGGCGAGGACTATTTCATGCCAATTTTGCCTATTCCCTATGAGCTCGGCAGCTGTAATTATCTGAATGCGGTGTGTGAGGCGTATCGGTTTATGTTGAAATCCAGTCGAAATCTGCACATTGCACGCATCGAAAATGTGCCACAGGAAATGTTCTGTCTCTTTGAGAAAAACGGGTTTTGTGGTACTCTGAAGGAGCCGGAATATCTTTATGAAACGGAGGCCCTTAGCAGTTTAAGGGGCAATCGCTACAAGAGTAAGCGGAGCTCGTATAACGCTTTTGTCAGACGTTACCCGTCGTTAAAGCTCATCCGGTATTATCCGACTGACCGCGAGGCATGTTTCGCGCTTTATGAGGCATGGTACACTGAACGTGCTTCACAAATCAACAGTGAAGTCTATCGCGCGATGCTTGACGATTCTCGGGCCGCGCACCGAACCGCTATTACACATGCAGATGTACTTGGATTGGTCGGTAGGGTCGTCCGTATTAACGGTGAGATCAGAGGTTATACTTTCGGCTATCCGCTAAACGCTGATACATTCTGTGTATTGCTTGAAGTCACGGACCTTGATATAAGGGGGCTGGCACAATTTATTTTTCGGGAATTCTGTCGTGAGTTCGTGGGGACTTACAAATGGATTAATGCTATGGACGATTCAGGATTAGAGAACCTAAGGCGTGTCAAACTTTCCTATTACCCGACTCACCTGATTCCCTCTTATAATGTGATGATTCGGCAAGCCTTATAGGGCAGAGAGCTAGGAACATGAGAGCAGCACTGATTTTTCTCAACGGTTATTACGACCTACGCTATTGTGCCTTCTATTTTCACGAGATTAAAAACGCAGTAGAAAATCGGTTTCCGCTTATCTGTGCGGATGGTGGTATTCGTATCTTTGATGAGTTAAACCGGCGCGCAGCACTACCCATTGTTCCTGACGTACACATTGGGGATATGGACTCGGTTTCGGGCAACGCCACAAAAGCGAAACAGACGGTTCAGGAGTGGATTGGGCAGACGGACAAAGATTGGACAGATGGGCAGCTCGCTGTGGATTATGCCTTAGAGCAGTACGGGTGCCGACAGATCATCATTTACGGAGGTTTGCCGCGCCCAAACAGATATGAGACGGATCAATTTCTTGGGAATTTAAAACTGATGTGTTTTGGACGTTACCGGCTTTCTACAAGTGAAAACTACAGAGCCGAGATGCGGGATCCGAGACAAACCATCCACTATGTTTTATCGACAATCCGACTGTTCCGAAAAAGCAGTGGGTTGCAACGCGTTTCACTGATTGCCGATGTTCCAAACGCGGTCGTCGAAAAGAGCGAAAATTTGCGTTGGGAGTTAGCATCGTTTCACATTCATCCAGATTTAACAAATGCCCTTCGCAACGAATTTAGAGAAGGTGCGGACTCGGTGAGCCTTCGGTTGATTGAAACGTCCGCCCCTGTTTACGTAATTCACAATTGGTAGGTGAGTACGGATTTAAGCGTTTCTGTGTCCAAGTTCCCGCCGCTCATCACCATCACTACGCGTTTGCCTGCGAGTCTATCCGTGAGTTTATATGCTGCTGCGATGGGTGCCGCGCCCGCGCCTTCTGCCAGATTGTGCGTCCAGCGCACTGCTGAGCGAATACCGTCCTGCAGCTCGGCTTCACTGACGAGAACGATATCGTGAATGCCCTCTTGGATAATGGAGAGTGGCAACGGAAATGCGGAACGTGTTGCAAGGCCATCGGCAATTGTATCACATGAATCGGTTTCCACAGGTTCTCCGGCTTTCCAAGATCGGTAGATAGCTGGTGCGTTTTCTGCTTGCACGCCAATGACTTTAGTGCTCGGTTTAATCGCTTTCGAGACAGTAATAGCACCGCAACACCCGCTCCCGCCTCCAATAGGTACGATAATTGCATCTACATCCGGAACACTTTCGAAGATCTCAATCGAATAGGTGCCGACCCCGTGAAACAGCGCTGGTTCCATACATGGATGAACGTAGTAAAGATCTCGCGCTGCTTGGAGTTTTTCGCACAATTCAAGGGCCTCGTCAAAATCCGATCCGTGTTCAATCAGCTCAGCCCCTAAGGCTTTCATCGCACAGTTCTTCTCGGGGTTGTTTCCATGGGGTACAACAACCGTTGCCTTGACATCGAACGCTGCTGCAGCGTAAGCAATAGATTGACCGTGGTTTCCACGGGTTGCTGTAATCACGCCTTTTTTGCGGTGGGCTTTCGGTAGATGACGCATGAAGTTCAGTCCACCTCGCACCTTAAAGCTCCCAGTCGGCAGATGATTTTCGTGTTTGATGTATGCTTGGAATCCAAGCCGTTTGGATAACTCAGGATAATGGATTACAGGTGTCTCTTTTAAAAAGCGCTCCATAACCTGTCTTGCGCTAACAATATTTTCAAATGTAACAGCTTTCACATGTTACTCCTTCGCCTTCCCCTGTAGGCGGTATTTCCAAAGTTTATAGGTGTCGGAAATCGGGGGGCACCTGCAGAAGAAATGCACACCGTAGAAAGTACAACACCAAAGAATAAACGTTTTTGAAATGATAGCTTGTCGACCTAGAAAGTCTTAATATAGTAGCATGCTTAAACGAGCATCTCAAAGTTAATCGCGGAGGAGCGAAGATCTATGACACAAGAGTGGCAGTCTATGCAATTAGAATCTGTGTTGGGAGATGCTCAGGAATATACCTGCAGCGTCGCCGAAATAAAAGAGAAAAGCTCTTTAAGGGAGCCACCTTTTGCTTTTGGTTCTGGTGAACGAACGCTGACCTTCACTCCTTCATCGCCGCCGCGAGAATGTACTTGCAAGTTGGCAAGAAATGTGGTATCCTTTATTAACACGAGGTAATATAGAAAAGTAAGAAACTAAAATCCGTTTTCTGACGTTATAATTTAAAGGAATATACGCGATGGACGCAAGAACGCTGTCTTTACCAATTAGTACGCTCGATTACAAACAACCTGTTACCGTGCAAATCGGTTCTCCGGTTTCCGTTGCCATTGATATGATGCAGGAAGAAAGGAAAGGGTGTGTTCTCGTTGTTGATGCGGATGAACAATTAGTTGGAATCATCACCGAACGTGACTTAATCCGTCACGTTAGCGGGCAGCGTGCTGCGCCCTCAGCATTTAAGGTTGAGCAGGTGATGACAGCGGAACCGGAAACGCTCCGCGCTAGTGATCCGATTGCTTTTGCCCTAAACTTGATGCACCTAGGACATTTTCGACACTTACCTCTCTGCGTCTGGGACGACCAAGGTGAAGCGTATCCGATCGGTATAGTTTCAACCCGCGATATTCTCGAACATATCGCTATATTCATAGAAAATCAAGCGTGAGGGGCAACTATGCTTTATGATTTAGCTATTAATGAAGAATTGGAGCAGATGGACCAAGAGGCTGCACTAAGGGCATGGGACGCGCGAGAAATTCAGGTGTCGCTCAAAAATCTGATGCGCCCTATTGTCACTGTCGACATCAATAGCAGTGTGAACGAGGCGATTGACTTACTCTTAGCAAAGAATGTCGGCGCAGCGCCTGTCGTAGAAGACGGTTATCTATGTGGAATTTTCAGTGAGAGAGATGTCCTAAATAAAATTCTTAACAAACAGGTTGGAGATCTGGACCACGTGGGTGTTAGACACTTCATGATAGCGAACCCCCAGACAGCGAAACCGGAAGATTCCTTGAACGCTGCGATTCTCTATATGGCGCGCGGCCACTACCGACATGTTCCTATTGTTGATGCAGCGAACCGGCCGATAGGCATGGTTTCGATTCGTGATGTTATCTCATATCTCGTCGAGGAATTTCCGCAAGAAGTTTTAGCACTTCCTCCGAGGCCCGTTCGAGATGCTATGAAAGCCCGAGAAGGGGCCTAAATGTTTTAGTATCATATTGTGTAGAGGCGCTCACTTTTTAGAGATGTCTCTATCAGAAAAAGGAAGCTATTGTGATGCGCAAGCCAGTAGAACAAATTGAGGAGGCGATTATCCTATTTGCTGGCGACTCGGGGGATGGGTCGCAGACCATTGGCACACAAATGACAGAAACGACTGCCCTCATAGGTAATGATGTCGCTACGCTACCGGATTATCCTGCTGAGATTCGCGCTCCCGCCGGGTCGCTAGCTGGGATCTCCGGGTTCCAACTCCGTTTCTCAAGTGAACAGATTCATACACCAGGAGATCTCTGTGATGTGCTTGTAGCGATGAACCCTGCAGCGTTAAAAGTCCATCTTCATAAACTTAAACCAAACGGTATTCTTATTCTTAATCTTGATAACTTTGCAAGGCGCTCGCTGCGTCTCGCCGGATACGAGAACAATCCGCTTGAAGATGGCACACTCGCCAAGTACCAGGTTTTCCGGGTCGAGCTCACACGTCTCACTCGCAAAGCTCTGGAAACAACAGACCTTTCCACACGAGAGATTGACCGGTGTAAAAACTTTTTCGCGCTCGGTATGATCTTATGGCTCTACAACCGTTCCCTGGAATATACAATGAAGTGGGTGAAGGCGAAGTTCGCCAATAGGCCTCAGTATATAGAAGGTAACGTTCTAGCTCTCCGCGCCGGCAATGCCTACTGTGAGGCCACTGAACAGTTTGCTGTTTCCTATGAGGTGAAACCCGCGCCCTTTGAACCTGGAACTTACCGGAACATCGAAGGGAACATGGCAACTGTGCTTGGCCTCATCGCAGCTTCACATCAATCGGGGCTTCCTCTCGTCTACGGAAGCTATCCTATAACCCCGGCGAGTGATATTCTACATGGACTCGCCCAATATCGGAATTTCGGGGTTGTAACGATGCAAATGGAAGATGAGATCGCTGCCGTTGGGGTCGCAATTGGTGCTGCGTTTAGTGGTTCACTCGGTGTAACCGGGAGTAGCGGTCCCGGGCTTGCCCTTAAGTCTGAAGCCATCAATCTTGCTATGATTGCAGAGTTGCCGCTTGTGGTGTGCAACATCCAGCGTGCAGGCCCCTCAACCGGAATGCCCACGAAGACAGAACAGTCCGATCTGTTGCAAATGTTTTACGGTAGGAATGGAGAATCGCCTATTCCGATCGTTGCGCCCTCTCGCCCGTCCGACTGTTTTGAGACTGTTTACGAAGCTTGCCGTATCGCGGTGAAGTATAGGACCCCGGTGATCTTCCTTTCAGATCTCTATATCGGTATGGGGGCTGAACCGTGGAAAATTCCGGATCTCTCTGAATTACCTGAAATTAAAGCGGATTTTGCACGACGCGAGCATGCCCATGGGAATGGATTTGAACCCTATCAGCGCGATCCGGAGACCTTAGCGCGGCCGTGGGCGAAACCTGGTACTCCCGGCTTAGAACACCGTATCGGCGGCTTAGAAAAGTCCGATATAACAGGTCATGTCAGTTATGATTCTGAGAACCACCAAAGGATGGTAGAAATCCGGGCAGAAAAAGTTGCGCGCATCGCTAGGGATATGCCGTCGACAGAGATATTTGGTGCGCAGGAGGGCGACCTTCTACTTCTCGGATGGGGCGGTACTTACGGTACAATCCGAACCGCAGTAGAAGATTGCATTGAAGACGGTCTCCCGGTTGCACACGTTCATCTTCGACACCTTAATCCTTTTCCCAAAGATTTAGCTGACATCCTAAATAGATTTACAAAAGTTCTAATTCCCGAACTCAACAGTGGTCAGCTCCTCCAACTTATCCGTGCCACCTATCTTATCGATGCAATTGGGTTTAACAAGGTGCAGGGGCAACCTTTCCATGTTTTTGAGTTGCAGTCCAAAATTGCCGCGATATTTAAAGAATTAGGGCGCTTTTAGCCTTGTGTATCTAAAATGTTTCTTGCTGGCGCAGCATGCATGTGTTTGGAATTTCGAAACGATTTCCAATGTCGTCAGCTACGATAATATACCTTCTATTATCGGCTTTACTGTAAAAGGTGGTAAACATCATGAAAAAAGAAAGAACCCTGCGCGCTAAAAGGAAAGGAACATCACACATTCCGGCTGGCATCCGCACCCTCTCAAAAAAGGATTTTGAATCCGACCAAGACACCCGCTGGTGCCCTGGTTGTGGTGACTATTCTATTCTTGCCCAGACACAACGGATTATGCCTGAACTCGGCGTTCCGCGTGAGAACATTGTATTTATCTCCGGTATTGGGTGTTCAAGTCGGTTCCCGTACTACATGAACACCTACGGTTTCCATACGATCCACGGTAGAGCGCCAACGATTGCCTCGGGTGTCAAGATGGCAAACCCGGCCCTATCTGTCTGGGTGATCACAGGGGATGGCGATGCCCTCTCAATAGGAGGTAACCACTTTATCCATTTGATGCGCCGTAATTTCGACATCAACATGTTGCTTTTCAACAACCGCATCTACGGACTTACCAAGGGCCAATATTCTCCGACTTCAGAGCAAGGAAAGCAGACGTACTCAACTCCGCTCGGCTCTCTGGAGGCCCCCTTCAATCCGATCAGTCTCGCCCTAGCTTCGGGTGCGACTTTTGTTGCCCGTTCGCTTGACCGAGATCCGGATCACTTGCGGACGGTTATTAAGTCAGCCTTTGAACATAAGGGCACTTCCTTCATTGAAATTTACCAGAATTGTAACATCTTTAACGATGGTACTTTCTTTCAATACACAGAAAAAGAGACGAAGGCTGACAATACGGTGTTCTTGGAGCACGGTGAACCGCTCGTTTTCGGGGCAGAGCGAAACAAAGGTATCCGATTGAACGGGTTCCAACCTGAAGTTGTGGAAACCACAAGAGGGCAGTATACCACGGATGACCTTATCGTTCACGACCGATATGCTGAAGACACCACCTTAGCAAACTTTCTTGCGGGTATGAGTGACACACCTAATATGCCGCATCCGATCGGCATTTTCCGCAGTGTCCGCCATCCCTGTTATGAAGATGAGATGGTCAACCAGGTTCACAGCACAAAGGAACGGATGGGTGAGGGAGATCTTGAGGCACTACTCAACGCTGGTGAAACTTGGACAGTGTCATAGCAAAAGTTGCGATTCAGCAGCCCCTCTGTAAGAGTCCTTGCTGATTTTCGACTACAAATGATTGTGTCCATTTGTTTTGCTATCTGCCCCTTCGAAGCGCTTCTAAGACCTTTGAAACAAATAGAGGGATTCCGCTTTCTGCCGCGATGGGGTCCTGAACTAGCACATCCATTGGGATCCCGGCCGTACATTCAACTTTTAGTAGGACTAATTGAATCGGGAGCTGTAATACCTCAATAACAATAGTCAGTTGTTGGTCCACCAAGGACAGGGAGGTTCATCGTTGTCTACAGAGCGGTGTAGGATGGCGGGTGTCACTTGGTGATTCAGAATCTGCGGCTGAGAAAGCGAGCTTACTTTATATCAAAGGTTACATTATATGAACAAACCCAATATAGTCTACATTCATTCACACGACACAGGGCGCTATGTTCAACCTTATGGACATGCGATTCCAACGTCGAACATACAAAAGCTGGCAGAAGAGGGGGTTGTCTTCCGAAGCGCCTTTTGTGCAAACCCTACTTGTTCGCCATCTCGCGCTGCTCTTCTCACCGGGCAATATGCGCATAGCTGCGGTATGGGGGGCTTAGCAAACCGCGGATGGAGCCTGCCTATTCCTGAGCATCTCATAACCTACACTTTGAATCGAGCAGGATACACCACAGCTTTGGCAGGATTCCAGCATGTCGTTCGGGATCTGAAAGAAACCGGGTATCAACGGCTTTTATCTGAAGGAACTGTTCGGGTAGGTGCGGAAGAACGCGCACGGAACTTCATCGCTGAGCAACACGATGCTCCCTTTTTTTTGGATGTGGGATTTAGTGAAACACATCGCCGCAGAAAAGGCTTCGATCCGCCTCCGGATGATGAACCGAAAACCGATCCTCGCTATGTGAAGCCGCCCGCTCCGTTCCCGGACACACTCGTCACACGGCAAGATATGGCGGAATACATAGACGCAGCCCGGACGCTGGATAGAAAAATGGCGGTGGTTTTTGATGCCCTTGAAGAAAACGGCCTCACCGAGAATACCGTAGTGATATGTACAACGGATCATGGTCTCGCCTTCCCGCGTATGAAGTGTCACCTCAGCGATCACGGGATCGGTGTGATGTTGATTGTTCGCGGCCCCGGAGGTTTTAACGGTGGGCAAGTAGTGGATGGATTAGTCAGTCATGTTGACCTCTTCCCGACGATATGCGAATTGGCAGGGATTGAAGCACCCTCGAGACTCCAAGGCAACTCTCTGCTTCCACTAGTACGTGGAGAGGCGGACGACATTCGAGATGCTGTCTTTGCTGAAGTTAACTACCACTGCTGTTATGAACCGCAACGGGCTGTCCGCACCAAACGGTGGAAATATATCAAGCGGTATGATACCGCTGAAAAATGGGCACTACCGAATTGTGACGACAGTATCAGTAAAACATTTATGATGGAACACGGTTGGGGTGATAAACCTGTTGAATTAGAAAGGTTGTACGATGTCGTGTTCGACCCATCAGAAGCACACAATCTTGCTGAGCACCCGGATTATGCAAACGTTTTAACGGAGATGCGTGAGCGTTTGGAACAGTGGCGTACTGAAACCGACGATCCGGTGAGTGAAGATCAGATTATGGTACCTCCGGAAACGGCTGTCCTAAACGATCCGACAGATATATCACCGAACGATAAGCACTATCCTGCACGCGAAATGGTATAGCACTATGAGTCCCTATGTATGGTTTTGGCGAGGTTAGGAAACCTCGCCAAAGCTAATGCGCATAAGTAATTCTTGGGCTTCCTATAATAAAATAGTTATAGGTTGGATTGAACTGTAGATGAATTCAATCAATTTGGGTATGACATGCATCAAAGTTTATTTCCAGTCCACAGCACGCCTCGACGGATAACCGTCTGGAAATTCGGATTCTCAAGCACAGCCATGTCGTGACCTAATGCGAAATAGAAAACCTTACCCTTGCCACACATATGGTGGAACGCCATAACATGCTTCTCATCCTTCGTCTCATCGTAGGCGTGCATCAAATAGTGAGATGCAGTGGGGTCGTGCTTTAGATAGTACAGTTCGTCTCTGACCTTAAAATCAGTTAGTCCCTCCGTAATTGGATGGTTTGCATCACTCACAGTAACCGTGAAATCCATGTACGGGCTATGCCCGTTGAAGAACCCGTTGAGCATCCCGTGGTAGCCGTTGGATTCCCTAAACGAAGCAGCTGCAGTGTGCAACCCGAAGAATCCGCCTCCTGTTTGGATATAGTCAAGTAGTCCTTTCTCTTGTGCTGCCGTGAGTTCCCCGATATCTGTGTAAAAAAGCACTGTGTTATATCCGATAAGTCGATTAACTAGCACGCTATAATCTTGTGAGAAATCGGCTTCAATATTGTCAGTATCGTTGAGCATTGATGTCAGGAACTGTCCGTTTCCGGTGTGATCATGGTAAACACCTTCTGTCCCTACAAATATGAGCACTTTAAGTTTTTCCATTCTACCTCCACTAATAGTTAGGCATCACGAGAACTTTAACAGATCCGTATTGATCACGTCCGGCAGCGACAGCAAAAGCTTCATTAATATCATCTAAGTTGAATCTGTGTGTAATTAGCAAATTCGGATCGAGTTTACCAGCTGCAAGCAGATCAATGGCAACTTGGAACTCCGTTTTCCCACCACGCCTCCCGTAACAGAAAGACCAGATCACCGTGAGTTCTCGACTTCGAGCAAATTGTTCTGTGAAGGTGAGGGGGGTACGGTGTCCGCCTACCATACAGATCTTACCACGTTTCGCGGAGATCTCCGTCGCTTGTTCTAGTGTATTTGCCGTGCCACCGACTGCCTCAAAGACAATATCTGCTCCTCTACCATCGCTCCAGCTCTGGATAGCTTCTGTAGCGTCTATTTTATCCACATTAATAGGCACAGCTCCGACGGCTTCATGAGCAATTTGTAGCGGTCCATCTGGCTTTCCGATCATAGCGATAGAGGTTGCCCCTGCGACATCCGCCACTTGTGCGATTGTTAACCCGACCGGGCCACTACCGATAATAGCGACGCGATCGCCCGGCGACACCCTTGCTCTGTTAACTGCGTGGACTGCCACAGCGTAGACTTCTACCAACGCGCCTCCAGCAACGGAAATGCTCTCTGGCAAGAGATAGATATTTGGGGCTTGTGCTACCATAAACTCTGCGAAACCGCCACCGCCATGCCGCAAATTTCCACAGATGTTATAGTTGCCGTTGTAGCATTCTGGACAGTCGTTACATGGACTAATCGGTTCAACTGCTACATGCATCCCTTTTCTATAGCCAGTAACTCCCTTACCGCTATCAATAATTTCTCCCATTAACTCATGCCCGCCAATGTGGGGCGATACGGATTGCTTGGGTTGGTGATGGTAGCCGTGGAGATCGCTGCCGCAGATCCCTGCGGCTTCTACTTGGATGAGTACCTGTCCTTCTTCAGGGGTCGGATCTGGTACCGTTTCTACCCTTATATCTTTTCCACCATAAAATTGTGCAGCTTTCACAATGCCCTCCTCAAAAGCCAGTCATCTGGTTGAAATATAACATAGTGCGTGAGTTGTGTCAATCGGTTTCTTTTTTAGGAGTCAATCACTCAATCTAAACCTCCGTCTTGCTTCCTTCATTTAATAGACGAGCGAAAATAACTACAATAGTTTTCGCTTGACTTTCAAAGGACAATGGGATAAAATTAAGAGGGAATATGGATATAATAAGGAGCTAAAAATGAGAACAGTTAAATTAGGCTTGATTGGAGCAGGTGGTATTGCCCAGGCACACTGCGGTGCCATCGCTGAAATTGATGGTGGAGAAATAATTGCCGCCGCGGACCTTGTGCCAGCTAACCTTGAGCGTGCAAGTGAACGTTGGGGCATCAAACATACATTTTCTGACTACAACACAATGCTCAAAATGGACGAGATTGAGGCGGTCTACGTCTGTACCCCAACGGGTGTACATGCACCCCCTACGGTTGCTGCACTCAATGCAGGTAAACATGTTTTCTGTGAGAAACCGATGGAGGCAACCTTGGACGCTGCTGCTTCAATGTGGCGTGCAGCAATAGAAAACGATAAAATCCTGATGATCGGGCTTAAACTCCGATACTCACCAGAGGTCACTAAAGCAAAAAACATTGTTGATGCAGGCACCTTAGGTGACATATACTACGTTGAAACCGTTGCTGACCGCCGCCGCGGAAACCCCGGTGGGAGTTTTATCCGGAAATCAACAGCCGGTTTGGGGGCATCTGCCGACATAGGTGTTTATGCCTTAGATACTGCCCTCTATCTAATGGGACACCCGAAACCTGTCGCAGTATCCGGAATCACCTCTAATTATCTCAGCCTACATAACACATGGAACCCTGCCTTAAAAGAAACCGAAGTTGAAGATTTTGGTGTCGGTTGGGTTGTGTTTGAAAACGGAGCCCGCATGGTATTCAAAACATGCTGGTGCATGAACATGGATTCGCTTGGTGGAACGATTTTCCTCGGTAAAAAAGCAGGACTCCGTCTCGGCATCGGTGAAGTCCGAGGCCCAGAAGAAGGGGTCCGTGTCTACGGCGACAAGGACGGGGAGATATTCGACGAGGCGTTCACCGAGTTTGAATCAGTTGACGTATTCCGGGCGGAAGATACTGCGTTTGTAGATGCTGTTCGTGAAGGCAAATCTTCACCGATTGACCCGTACGGTGTGATGCTCACGAACGTTATCATTCAAGGTGTCATCGATTCCTCAAATGCCGGCGGGCGCGAAGTCTCTGTCACTGTACCAAGTTTGTAATATTGATGGGTAGGGTTCTGGTGCTTTGTACCTTACTTCCGAAAATGCCGGCGGGCGCGAAGTCTCTGTCACTGTACCAAGTTTGTAATATTGATGGGTAGGGTTCTGGTGCTTTGTACCTTACTTCCGATCTCGATTTTACTATCCTTTTTCACTCCTGCAGAATCTATATATAGCAGGATTGTATTAAATTGGTTTACGGAGATCGTGTTTCAGCAGATTTTGACGTTTCTATTTTATCCTGCCAAAACTGCCGATCAGACGATGACAGGTGTAGGCACTCTGGCATGTTTTTCTTGTTTTTCATCTGAAATGTGTTAATATATACGGGTAAGAAACTATCCTCGCGATGTTGCCGGATCGATAACTATCTATAGAATGTCCCTAGGAGGGATGCTCTCAGTAGTCGGACCCATGGCAGTCTCCAGAAGTTACCGACTATAGTTGCCTCGTCTGTTTTTGCACAAGCAAAGCAATGTTAGCACGACTCATAGAGGAATCTGCACAGCTTTTGCTAGCGGAAGATGTCAAAGGAGTTGCAAAGTGAAATCTATTAAGATTGGAAAGAAAAAATTTAAGTTAGCATCTCGAATGAAACGTTTATACGCATTCTTTATAGACCTCATGCTTTTAGGTACCACAGTATCAGGTTCTTTGCTGTTTCTGATCATGTTAGATACTTTTCGTGTTGTGCAGATAGGGTATCCTGTGGACATGTTATGGCTTCTTTGCAGCATTGCCTTGTGCGGATTCGGTCTGTTTTTTATCGACGGCTTCAGAAGCGGTCAGGGGATCGGAAAGAAACTGTTGTCTTTACAAGTTATCCGACTCAAAGACGGTAAACCTTGTACTTTCAAAGATGCTTTTCTTCGGCGATTTGCAGGGGTTTTTCAGCCCTTGGACTTCTTCTGGTTATTTGGAAGTAAACGCCAACGCCTTGGAGATGCGTTTGCTGAGACAGTTGTTGTGGAATTTGAACCGGTTCCCGAATTGACAGAAACCGAAGAGGCGGAAGGGGTTTTGGAAACTGTCATCGATGAGCTGAAAAGTAAACTTTCGGAAGCTCGCAGGAAAGTTGATGCCTCTATCGGCGTTGAAAAGCAGTTTCAGGACGCTTATGAGAGTGCCGTCATGCAGGTGGAAAGATGGCAAGAACGGGCTGTTGTCAATCTCAAGGTGGGACGTGAAGACCTAGCTCGCGAGGCTCTCGAAAAACGGAACGAATGTAAACGATTAGCGGAAAAATATAGGACACAATCGGAAGAACAGAAACGGATCGTTCGTACACTTAGGGACCTCTTTGAACATCTTCAGCGACAGTTGATGGAGATGGAGACAAAGAAAACCGTTGTCGTGGCACAACACAGAAATGTTGATGCTGAAGCACACCTCCGTGAGATACTAAAAGAGGTACAGGACAATAAGGCGTTCGAAACTCTTACGAAGATGGAGCAAGAGGCAACTGAGGCGACTACATTAGCAAAAGCTGCCGCTGAGATAGATGTCGCATATCAAGATACAGAATTAGAGCGCGAATTTGTAAGTTATGCGGAAGAATCTTCAATTGACAAGGACATCGCCGAATTAAAGGCGAAGCTATTGTAACTCGGGACACGATGCCTTAACTTTCATCGGGAGATCTCATGAGTACACATAAATTGCCGAATATTGTTTTCATCATGGCAGACGACATGGGATACGGTGATGTCGGCTGTTACAACCCGTTGTCAAAGATTCCTACGCCTAATATGGATAGACTTGCTCGAGAAGGAATTCGTTTCACTGATGCCCATTCTCCTTCTGCTGTTTGTACGCCGACACGATATGGCGTTTTAACTGGACGCTACTGCTGGCGGAGTCGACTTAAACACGGCGTGCTATATGGGTACGAACCACCGCTTATCGAACGCGAGCGTCTGACGGTTGCCGGACTCCTAAAGGATGCTGGTTATAACACCGCTTGTATTGGCAAATGGCATTTAGGGCTTGAATTTTCAACGCACTCCAGCTACGACTTCGATTTCAGTGCCCCGCTCCCTTGGCAGAACGCAGAACGTGAATTGGAAGAACATATCGACTTCACTGCCCCGCTCACTGGTGGTCCCATCGATCTCGGTTTCGACTATTTTTATGGAAACGCTGGGTGCCCAACATGCCAGCCCCCTTACGGGTTCATTGAGAACGATACTTTTATCGACATTCCAAGTGTCTATCATAACGTTCCAGAGTTCACGAGTCGCCCTGGAATGATGGTTCCAGGGTGGCATCATAAGGATGCCGATCCGATTATTGCACAGAGAGCCGTTGAGTATATTGAAGGACAAGCCGACGCGGATGCCCCGTTTTTTTTGTACCTGACTCCTTCAGCACCGCATGAACCTTGCACAGAGGCGGTTGTTCCAGACTTTGCACGCGGTCAAAGCAGGGCTGGGCCCCGCGGTGATCTTGTGTGGCTTGTGGATTGGATGGTAGGAGAGGTAATGGACGTCTTAGAGCGGACCGGTAAAACTGAGGAGACGCTACTCTTCGTCACAAGTGATAACGGTGCTCTGCCCGGTGATCGAATTCAAGGCGATAATAGTCCCATGCCGTATCATCTCTACAATCACAAGTCATGCGGTGCTTGGCGTGGTTACAAAGCGCATATCTGGGAAGGCGGGCACCGCGAACCTTTGATTGCACGTTGGCCCGGTGTTATTGCACCGAATACCGAGACCGATGCTCTGATGTGTCTCACAGATCTTATGGCAACATGTGCAGCTATCGTCGGATCAGAAATCCCTGAAACCGCTGGGCAGGACAGTTGTAACATTTTATCTACACTATTAGGTGAGGAGACAGAACATCTGTTGCGATCGGCTATTGTGCATCACTCAAGCACCGGCGCTTTCTCTATTCGGCACGACGCTTGGAAACTGATTCTGGGAACGCAAGGTTCAGGTGGATGGCCCCCACCTCGTGATGGTGGCCCTGATCCGAGCGGTCCCGGTCAATTGTATCATATCTACGATGACCCAGGTGAAACGAACAATGTTTGGGAAACATATCCGGCAATTGTGGAAGGGCTGGCCGCGTTGCTGGTGACATTTGAGCGGGAGGGGCACAGCCGGATGTGAGCAGCTGAAAACGGAGAGCATATAGCTGTACAACTATTCCTCGAAAACCACCTTCCTTGATACATATTTTCGTCTGGTTTTTAGATTCCGGATGTGTTATAATGATGTTTGTATGCCGAAGTTTTCTATGATAAACGGTGCAACTTGAGTGCTGAGATAAAAAAGGAATGTTTTGTAATGAAGCAGATAGAAATTCCCGGAATCAATAAAGATATTTCACAACTGATCCTGGGGACCATGATGTTTTCCCCGTTGAAATTTGACTACAGCACCGAGATGCTAGATGCTTTTTTTGCAGCCGGTGGAAATGCGCTCGACACAGCTCACGGTTATGGTGGCGGCGATAGCGAGATGCTCATTGGACTTTGGATGCGGCAACGCAACAACCGTGACGATGTTTTTCTTATTGATAAAGGTGGGCATCCACAAGTTAAGGTTCCACGTCCGCGTCTCTCTCCTGAAGAACTAAAAGCCGATCTTGATGAAAGTATTGCACGGCTCCGGACTGATTATATAGACCTCTACATGCTCCATCGGGATGATCCTGTGATTCCGGTCAGCACAATCATCGACTATTTGAATGAAGAAATAGGTGCTGGACACCTTCGTGCTATTGCTGCCTCTAACTGGCAGCCGCAGCGTATCATTGAGGCTAACACCTACGCGGCGGAAAACGGACTTGCTGGGTTTGTCGCTTGCAGCAACAACATTAGTCTAGCTGTGCCGAGGGAGCCGATGTGGGCAGGTTGTGTTTGCGTTGATGATGCTGCACGCAAATGGCATAACGAAAGTCAGTTTCCATTGATGCCGTGGTCTTCACAAGCACGAGGTTTTTTCAGCGGGGCATTTACACAAGAGAATCCCAAAGACCGCGATATGGTACGCGTTTACTATAACGATAACAACTTTGAAAGGCTTGAACGCGCAAAAGAATTGGGAGTGAAGTCTGGCTACTCTGCTATTCAAGTATCTCTAGCGTATTGCCTAAATCTTTCTTTTCCTGTTTTGCCGGTTGTTGGCCCTTTGAATCTAACAGAAATGGAATCTTCCGTCGGCGCGGCTGCACTTAAACTTGATAATGCTGAGATGCAATGGCTTAACTTAGAAACGGAGAAAAACCCACTATGATGGTTCGGGTCCTTTTGCTACTGATTTGTCTCCAATTCATCAGTCTCTCGGTCGCCTTTGCTCAAGAAAGCTGAGGGGCCTGAAGCAACCCTGCAATCCCGCGTGGCGGGATCGGGTTAAGTGAAGTCAGTTTGACTTCAGAAAAGATGAAACGGTTCGAGGGGACATTCAGTATGATGGGGTGGTTTGATGCACAAGGCGGACACTTGGAAAAAAAAGGGATTTCCGCCGCCGGGCAAGTCATAGATGTGCCGTTGCATCGACACCATGTTACCCTAAACATTTTTCGCGTTGATGTTGGACTAAAATACCACTTTAATTTGCAGTGGATGCTTGAAGCAAATATCCCGTACGAAGTCAAAGCCCAAGAGGCGACTATTGAGGAAATTGAGCCTGTTTCCGACGCTCAACTCGAAGCGATTATACGTAATCGAGACAACCATCATCGAAATGAGACCTACACGGGGCCCACGGACACAGATGTTTTTTTGGGATATCGGACGTCAAGCGTTTTGATGGCAGATGATTTCTTAGTGGGGCGTATCGGAACAACAGTCCCATTCGGCAAAACCGAAGAAGACCCCTGGAAATTAGGAGATGCTGGTCTTGAGCATCTCCATATTCAGTTTGGCACTGGGACCTTTAATCCGGTCGCGGATTTACATTACGGTGTCCCGATCTACAACGGACTCAGAGCAAATGGCAGTATCCGCGGGAAGTTTCCATTCTATGAAAATAACAAAACTTATCGTGGTTCCAGAGTGTTTACCTACACAGCAGGGCTGAGTTATCGTCTCAATGCTTGGCTTTCGTTTCAAACAGGTTATCTCGGATTTTATCAATCTTACGCGTATTGGGCAGGCGAACAGGACATCAATACAGGGATCCGCTTCAGCATGGCATCCGTGGGGGCATTGGTTGCAACACCTTACGATATTCCAGTATCTCTGACACTGATGTTGCCTTTGAGCCAAGAAACGCTCTATGATGACACGGCTGCCCTGTTAGAAGGGGTATATGACGAGAGCGATGCTTTCGAATTTGGTCCCTTAGTATCTCTCACCGTCTTTTATGCATTTTAGCATCAGAGGAACGTTATACTTATAGGGCATTAAGAAAAATTGATGAGAATCAAATTGCCGAATTTTTCAATGCGATACTTCGTAATTCTAACGTTGGCTATTGTCTGTATTGGTTGCGGGGTTCCAAACAATCCATATCCGAAGTCTGAACAGAACGAGGCTATCTATTATGATACGTTTCGTGCGGAGCCAAAGCATTTTGATCCTGCAGTGTCCTACAGTTCGGACGAATATAGATTCCTCCAGCAAATTTATGAGCCGCCGCTACAGTATCATTACCTAAAGCGTCCGTACGAGTTAGTGTCGTTGACGGCTGAAACTATACCGCAACCTCAATATTTCGATGCTGCTGGGGCCCCGTTGTCATCCGATGCACCAGCGTCGTCCGTTGCGCGCGCTGTGTATGAGATCCGTATTCGTCCGGGCATCATGTATCAGCCCCATCCGTGTTTCGCAAAAACCGAAAGTGGGGAGTGGCGTTATCGCGATCTGACAGCAGTAGATGTGAAGGGTTTTACCCAAGTTAAAGATTTCCTGATGACAGGGACGCGTGAACTTATCGCCGCGGATTATGTTTATCAGATTAAACGCATGGCAGACCCAAAGGTCTCCTGTCCTATTCTCAGCACGTTGCAAGATTATATAGTTGGTATGGAAGCGTATGCTAATGCCGTTTCTGATGGTGAGGCTGATCATCCTTTCCCGGGCGTAGAAGTCGTGGATCGGTATACTTATAAAATTGTTCTCAAGGCGAAATATCCTCAGTTCGTGTACTGGTTAGCAATGCCCTTCTTCGCCCCAATGCCTCATGAGGCAATTGATTTTTACGCTCAACCTGTTGTGAAAGAACGGAACATTACAATTGATAGATTTCCCGTAGGAACCGGTGCCTATCGGATAGAAACACTTATCTCACATAAGGAGATAGTACTCGTCAAAAACGAAAACTTTCGGGTCGAACACTACCCGTCAAGCGGGGAAGCTGTGGATAGAGAAAACGGACTTTTGGACGATGCCCGGGAAATCATTCCGTTTATACCGAAAGCTGTCTACAAATTAGAAAAAGAATATATTCCGCGTTGGAATAAATTCTTACAAGGTTATTACGACATCTCCGGCATCTCCTCAGATACGTTTGATAGTGCGGTCGTTTTCAGCGATACCGGAAGTCCGTCAGCGAGCGAAGCATTGGGAACGAAAGGGATAATTTTACGGACTAACATAGAACCGACGACCCTCTATTTAGCCTTTAATATGCTTGATGATACTGTTGGCGGGTATACTGATAAGAAACAGAAACTCCGTCAGGCGATTTCGATTGCTATTAATTATGAAGAGTACATTGAAATTTTTCTGAATGGACGCGGTATAATCTCACACAGTCCGATTCCGCCGGGTATCTTTGGTTACGAAGCCGATGAGATCGGTATTAATCCTTATATGTACGATTGGGATGAGGAGAGGAAGCATCCAGCTCGCAAATCTATTGAAGTAGCACGTAAACTTCTCGCGGAAGCGGGGTATCCGGGGGGACAGGATAGTAAGGGTAACCCTCTTGTCATATCTTTCGACAATACATGGAACACGGCTGGTGCCACGGCTGCTTTAACGTGGATGCGGAACAAGTTAGAACAGCTCGGAATTACCATGGAAAGTCGTACTACTGACTATAATCGTTTTCGAGATAAGGTAAAGAACGGGAATTTTCAGATGATCTTTTGGGGATGGCATGCTGACTACCCCGACGCGGAGAATTTTATGTTCCTTCTCTATGGTCCGAACAGCAAGGCCCGACACGATGGGGAGAACGCTGCTAATTATGACAACCCAGAATTCGATCGTCTCTTTGAAGAGATGAAAAATATGACAAATTCGCCAGAACGCTTGGCGATCATCCGAAAGATGAAGCGCCTGCTGCAACAAGATGCCCCTTGGGTTTTTACCTATCATCCTGTTGATTTTGATTTGTCACACGAATGGCTAAAAAACAATAAACCGAGTTCCATGGGGACGAGAGCGCTAAAATATCTTCGTGTTGATGCAACGCAACGGGCGGAAAACCGTCAAGAGTGGAATCGGCCTATTCTCTGGCCTCTATGGTTATGTGCTGCATTCCTTATTTTAGGGACGGTTCCTGCTATCATGACGATTTGGAAACAGGAACGAGGCAAGTCGTAAGCTGCCTATAGTCTTTATCAAACATGAGTGGCGCAGGGCAAATGATAAAAAATGCTTAGCTATATTATCCGTCGAACCCTTTACGCGATTCCAATTTTAATCGGCGTAAACCTCATTGTCTTTTTGCTTTTTTTCGTGGTGAACTCGCCTGACCAAATGGCGCGTACAATTCTCGGAGAGAAAAATATTACGCAAGAAGATGTTAATAATTGGAAAAAACAAAACGGGTATCATCTGCCACTTTGGTTCAATGCAGAGGTATCTGGAAGCCAGCGATTTACGGAAACTATCTTCTTTCAAAAATCGTTTAAACTCTTTCTCTTTGATTTTGGAACCTCGGATAGGAACAATATTAATATTACGTCACAAATTTCACAGCGGATGTGGGCAAGTTTCGCTATTGCACTGCCAACATTTCTACTTGGGCTCTCTGTGAATATTACCGTTTCAATGATTGTGGCTTACTATCGTGCAACTTACGTCGATTTCTGGGGCACAATCGTTGCTGTTATCCTTATGTCTGTGTCAGCGCTCTTCTATATCATTGGTGGGCAATGGATATTCGGGAAAATATTGCGCCTCTTCCCGATTTCTGGATATAATGCTGGTACCAACATGTTCAAATTCGTAGCACTGCCTGTGATGATTGGTGTTATTAGTGGGATCGGTGTCGGAATTCGTTTCTATCGGACAATATTTCTTGAGGAGGTCAATCGGGACTATATACGAACGGCACGGGCAAAAGGGTTAAGTGAAGTAATAATTCTTTTTAAACATGCACTTAAGAACGCTATGATTCCGATTTTGACAAACGTTGTATCAACGATCCCGTACCTCTTCCTCGGAAGTTTGTTGATAGAGGCATTTTTTGCAATTCCGGGATTAGGAAGTTTTCTGATCGAAGCTATTCAAGCACAAGATTTCGCAATTGTGCGGAGCATGGTGTATCTTGGGTCGGTGCTGTACATTATCAGCCTGGTTCTAACTGACATTAGTTATACTTTAGTGGATCCGCGTGTCCGATTTGAGTGAGAAAAAGGAAAAATGATTGTACAAAATAGGAGCTATCAAATTCTGCAAGGCGCGATGAGTCTGCTATTGGGAAGCATCAGTATTTGTTTATTGTTAACGCTCCGGCATTCAGGGTATCCGAGCATGATACTTTCCACTTTTCTGATAGTAGGGCTCACCTTGATTTTTTCGGGCGACTATCTTCTTAATCCTTTTAAATTGCCAGTCACACCGCGGAAACAGGCTTTAGCAAGTGATATTGGACTCATCGCTTACGGGGTCCTCTATTTTAGTATCGCTATGTCGAAACTCTTGCAACCACATTGGATAGTTGTTAATCTACCGGTCTTTTTACAACCGATTTGGATACGCCGCGGATTAGCTGGTGTCGGAATCGTCTTGATTGCTACGGGCGTTTACGGCATCTATCATTTATGGATAGATCCATTGCCAGAAGATCCTGCGGAATAGCAGCGGCTTTTGTCAAGTCCGGTTAAATGTGACTGCTTTCAGTATCTACTATCTTTTGGCGATAATCACGGCATAACGGAGTGGTGTCTCACCGACGTTACGTATTCCATGTAGGACTTGACAATCGACGTGAACAGCTTCGTTATTCCTGATCCGGTGTGTCTCTTCACCAAGTAGTACTTCACCTTCTCCTGAAAACACGTAGAATATTTCTTGTCCATCGTGTGTATGGGGCGGATGTGCGCGTTGTTTGGGGCCGACTTCTGATATATGGAGGTGGAGTTGTTCTCGATCCGCACCAGATGCAAAAATAAACCTATCAATTCCTTTAATGTCGCTTCTAATTTCTTTTTTCATAAGAATTCTCCGTTCGCCTTTGCTTGCTAAATAGAACCTTCTAAAGCGTTTAGAGGTATGGTCTGATACTGTTTTGTGTATGAAAAAATCCTGCAGCCCTGCCTGGTTATGATTTAGGGAACCTTTTTCTCCGCCACTTAATTTTGTTAGGTGCCTTGCCTTGAAGGTTTCCATAGTTTTTTAGATTTTCCTACTAGATCCCCAGAGTCCACCGATAGGCAAAGTCTCAGCTGCGTTTTCACTAGAGCCTTTTGCGTAGAGTAGACTACTAGTCTCTAGCGATGTGTTGTCAAACCTCGTTAGATATTTTTCAACTTTAAGAATTTTACAAGAAAAATAGTGTGTGGTCAAGAAAAATCTCAGGTGTACAACATTGGTTTATTAGAGATTGTGCTTGCCCACGGCTTAGTCTAGTTTATCGAAACTTCCGATACACCCCGGCGTACACTGGACATGTCCCTCGAATTTTATAAGACCTCTAGTCATATGAACGGAAGGTAGTACAACCTAACAGGTTATACTACAGAAGCTATCGCCTAGACCGCTTCTCATGAACAGAAAGAAGGCTGGCACGTTCATATGCCAGCCTTTTTGTTTGGTTTGTTTGGATAGATTGTTTAGGCCCCTGTGGCGACCGGGATTACGGTTGGCTTCGCCGCTTCCGGTTTCGGAATGGAGAGCATTAACACCCCATCGCTGTATTCAGCTTTGATGTTGTCAGTCTCTACTTCCCGTGGAAGCCTGAATTTTCTTTGGAAACTGCCGTAGTGTCGTTCTATTCGACGATAGTTCTGTGCATCATCAACCTTTTCCTGACGTTTTTCTCCGCTAAGCGTTAATATGTTATCCTTGACAGAAACATGCAGGTCGTCCTTTGTGACCCCCGGTAGCTCGGCCTGGATTTCGAAGCCCTCTTGAGTTTCAGAAATATCAACTGAAGGTGTCCATTTGTATGTTTCCTCGTCAGTACTTGTGTGATGCAGTCCAGAAGATGGCCCGTAAAACCTGAGCAGGTTTCCTACTGGTTGATGTAAAGTCAAATATGTCATTTTTAATTCTCCTTTAACATGTGGTCTTGTGTTTCGTATATTTCTCGTATTTTGGGAGCGCCTCGCTTATTGAATACACAAACGAGGCATGTCAGCATAATTAAGTATTTATCGAAATCGGAACTTCTGTTGGTTTCGCGATTTCTGCTTTCGGGATTGTTAGGGTCAGAATACCGTTTTTAAATCCCGCCTTGATGCTGGCGGTTTCGACGTGTCTCGGTAGTGTGAAACTTCTCTGGAATCTGCCGTACCATCTTTCCGCACGGTGGTAGTTTTTGCCCTCCGTTTTCTCCTCGTGACGTTTTTCGCCGTTGATGGTGAGGCGGTTGTCGGTTACAGAAACCTTCACATCATTCTCCGACACTCCTGGGAGTTCCGCGCGAATCTCAAAGTTGGTTTCTGTTTCAGACACATCTACTACTGGCATCCAAGTGTGCTCTTCCGAATCCGTTCCACCTTCGCGAGATCCAAAAAGGTCTCCAAAGACCCGTCCCATTTCGTTGTGGAGGCTGAACAGATTTCGCATTGGTTTGCGAGTCGTTAGGTAATTCATTTTTTTCTCCTTTTGATTTTATTTATATAAACGTTGTTGCAAATTGTGTGCCAATTTTTTTCGAGGCAATCCGAAGTCTTCGCAGATTTACTTACATATAAACAGAAGCAAATTGCGTGCCAAACTAGTTTCTACCGTTAGCTAAGCACGCCAATCCACTGTTTGTGGGTATGCTGGGTGCCTGTCTACTTAGAACGGAAACCTAAAGAGAGGTTTGAGGGAGGTCTGCGGAGGAGTTACGGACAATTTGGGTTTGCCACATTGACACCACCGCTGCCAATGTGGCAGTGCACGGTGTCAAAATGACTCTGATAAATCCGATATAGGTTGGCCCATTATACCGGGTAGATTTATCTTATCTTGGACTTACACTAACAGCTGCGGAAGGCGCTAAAATTGGGCAGAACATTGGTTTGGAGGATATGAGTGAAATTGAAATAAGTTGTAAATGCTATTGGAAGCATATTATAAAAGAGAAGATCATCTGAGACTGCGTTATGATGAAGCAGCGGTTTCTCGAATCCGCCTCTGGATGCCTGCGACAAGTGTTTGCAATGCAACGTTGTTTTCATGTTGGAATGGGATAATCAAATCAGCGTACTGTTTGCCAGGTTCCGTATAGACAGGAAAATTGGGCAAGACATCGCGTCGGTACCAATTAATACACCATTCCAAATCGCCGCCACGTTGTGCAACATCGCGGAGCATCCGGCGCAAGACCCGCTCGTGGGCATCTACATCAAGGAACAATTTGATGTCCATTAACTTTCTCAAATCTGCACTCCAAAAAATAAGATGTCCTTCTACGATAAGGACATCGCTAGGTTGAATACTCGTTTTTTCGTCGCCACGTTGTGCTGCCCGGGTGCCAGGTGTTGGTATTTCAATAGTGCCACGCTTGCGAAGTTTTTTGATATCTTTGATGAGGGCATCCCATAAGACAGCATTTGGATGATTAGCCGTAATTACGTGTTCCCGTTCGGCTTCTGAGTATTCGGACCAGTTACGGAAATACGAGTCTTGGTTCAGCACGACAGGCATGAATTCCTCAAGCGCTGCTGCCAAAGCACGGGCGAACGTTGTTTTTCCGGAAGCGGATCCGCCCATAATTCCGATAGTGATTGGAGTAAATTTTTCTTCTCTTTTCATAACGTTCCTTACATTTTTGCTTTTTTCGTATTTTAGCACACCTTGCTCCATGGGTCAATGCTATTTTGTGCAAAAAGAAATTTGACTTGCATTAAAAAGTGTGTTATTATATAATAGATATAGTTATTTTAATGGCAATCAGAGTGTGCATCTTTTAAAAGTGCAATGCCTTACGAAAAATATAAACGCTTTTTCGTATGTAGCGTCCTAACCTATAGGAACATCTGCGTTAATGGCACAATTCACTTTTGAAGTTTGGGGTAGATCATGATACTAAATAGGCACTTGAAAATGCAAACGCTTCAAGACAATACGGTTACTGCACCAATATCTTGTCTACGGATTGATCCTGATCCTTCAGTCAATGTCCCTCTGTATATATGGGCTGCTTTTACACCTTTTGTGCAACTTAAAGGCGAAAATTTGTTGTTAAACGCCGCACTTGAGTTCTATGTGTATCTGTACCTTTATTTTTACAGCTACGCTAGGTGGTGAAGCTTCGTAAGTAATGCTATTTTTAACCGGTTCTATTATCACCACCCAGCGTTGAAGAAAAATTCGATGTTGGGTAATTTTTTTTTAACCAAATTTAATTTCCGACAGATAAAATTATTCTTCGGTGCGGCTTACGACACCGGGGCCCCATCTGTTGCTGGAAAGGGTCTCAATTTTTTATGAAAAGGCGGAGGTAGTTGAAGAGCATGGTAATCGTGACGAAGACCGATGCAACACGGGCAGATATCGATGCGGTTGTTAAACGGATTGAGGGAGTTGGATTGAAAGCACAAGTTTCAACGGGCGAACGACACACAGTGATCGGGGTGATAGGAGACAAAACTTTGCTTGGTGACATCCCTATAGAGTCAATGTCGGGTGTCGAGCGAACGATGGCGATCACTGCGCCATTCAAGTTAGCGAGTCGCGAGTTTCGAGATGAACCGACAGTTATCGCTGTCAACGGCACGAAGATTGGTGGGCGGCATGTCCCTGTCATCGCGGGTCCATGTGCTGTAGAAAGTACTGATCAGATCGTGACGATCGCCAGACAGGTTCAAAAAGCAGGAGCGAGCTTCATCAGGGGCGGTGCTTTTAAGCCCAGAACGGGTCCCTACAGTTTCCAAGGCTATGGCGAGGAAGCACTCAAAATGCTAAACGCTGCGAAAGATGAAACAGGACTCAGTATTGTCACAGAAGTTATGACTCCACACGAAGTCGAACTCGTCGGGGAATATACAGACATGTTCCAACTCGGCACGCGGAACATGACAAATTTCTACCTATTACGGGAAGTTGGACAGGTAGAGAAACCTGTTATTCTCAAGCGCGGGATGTCCGCAACAATTGAAGAATGGTTACTTGCTGCTGAATATATCCTTTCTGAAGGCAACCCGAATGTCATTCTCTGTGAGCGTGGGATTCGGACTTTTGAAACACATACCCGTAACACCCTTGATTTGAACGCAGTGCCTATTATCCATGAATTGAGTCATCTACCTATTATTGTCGATCCAAGTCATGGAACCGGCATCCGGAGTTTGGTGTGTGATATGACAAAAGCATCTGTAGCTGCTGGTGCGGACGGTCTCTTACTTGAGGTGCATAACGATCCAGACCATTCGATGACGGGAGACGGGGCACAGTCCCTATTTCCGTATCAGTTTGAAACACTGATGCAGGAACTGAAACCGATTGCTATCGCTGTCGGTCGCGAAATCTAATCATCTTAAAAGCTATTAGTTATTGGCAATTAACCACAGAATATTGTAGTAGGAAAAGCGTTGAAAAAGGTTTCCACAGTGAACTACTGACTGTTGATAGCCGGTAATCGTTTAGAAAATATACACAACAAAATTTGGAGGAACACAGTCGTGGACGATTTTGAGCCCACTCAACAAAAAGTCTACATTTTTGATACAACTCTCCGCGATGCAGAACAGACACCGGGGGCTGCTCTGGGTATTGAGGAAAAACTGGAGATTGCTAAGCATCTCGCTAGATTAAATGTTGATGTTATTGAAGCTGGATTTCCGATTTCGTCCCCGGGGGATTTCGATGCCGTCGAGCGAATCGCCAACGAAGTGGAAGGTCCTGAAATTTGCGCGCTTTCTCGTGTTGTGGAGAAAGACATCACAGCAGCGTGGAAGGCGATTGCGGATGCACCACGGGCCCGTATTCATACGTTTGTGGGAACATCACCGATCCACATGGAGCGTATTACGCGCACAACGCCTGCTGATACACTCAGAATGGCAACCGATGCAGTTGGCTACGCGAAAAGTTTATGTCAAGACCACCCCGATGCTAGCGTCGAGTTTTCACCTATGGACGCGGGGCGGACAGAACTTCCTTTCCTTTACGAAGTGGTTGAAGGGACCATCGCTGCAGGCGCTACTGTCATCAACATCCCAGAAACTGTTGGGTGGACAGTACCGACGGAATTTGGAGAATTGATTAAAGGCATTGTGGAGAATGTACCTAATGTTAACGATGCTATCATTAGTGTACACTGCCACAACGACCTAGGATTAGCTGTTGCTAACAGTCTCATGGCAATTGAGCAAGGTGCAAGGCAGGTGGAATGCACAATCAACGGTCTTGGAGAGCGTGCGGGAAACACCTCGCTAGAAGAAGTTGTGATGGCAATCCGAACACGGCGTGATTACTTCAAAGAATATTATACAGAGATTAACGCTAAGGAAATCGTCCCGATTAGCCGGCGTGTCAGTCGAACGATGGGCATTATTGTTCAGCCGAATAAGGCAATCGTTGGTGCTAACGCCTTCGCTCATAGTTCCGGTATCCATCAAGATGGCATCATCAAATCGCGCGTAACTTTTGAGATCATTGATCCAAAAGAAATTGGATGGAAGGAGAGCCAACTTATCCTCAGTCCTCGTTCTGGACGCAATGCCCTCAGGCACCGTCTCCACGAGCTCGGTTACGAGGTGAGTCTAGAAGAGTTAGACAAAGTTTATGAACGATTCCTCAGCGTTGCAGACAAGAAAAAATCGGTACAGGATGCTGACCTTGAAGCGATTATGAGTGATGAAATTCGCCCGATTCCCTCTGTCTTTGAACTTGACTATATTCAGGTCGTCAGCGGAACGAAAATCTCACCAACAACAACGGTGGGAATTCAGACAGAAGATGGCATCGTTGAAATGGCATCAACAGGAGACGGACCTGTTGATGCTGCGTTCAAAGCAATCACCAAAATTGTTGACATTCAATTGCACCTCATAGACTATCAAATCCGTTCTGTAACCGGCGGGGAAGACGCTATCGGTGAAGTCTCTTTAAAGGTGCAGGACAACGGAAACATTATCACTGGACACGGTGCTAGCACCGACATCATAGAAGCGAGCGCACGCGCTTATATCCACGCTGTTAATAAGCTCATCCAGCTTCGGTCTGAAGGATGACGAAACTAATATTAGCACATGGCCCCTGTCATTCCGGTTACCGGGGGCCAATGCAGCTCCTAAGCCTTTCGCTTTCTCACTGATAATCAAGTGCGGTTTAAACCCGTGGATCCTGTCCAGGAGAGGTTTTCGATCAGCCTCGATTTGCTGAAATTTTCTTGTTCTCGCAGCCCCGCAAATTTGAAAATTGTTATTGTTGCTCGTAAGTTTCTTCCGTTGACAGACCCAAATCAGCGTCTAACAACAACTCACTGCTAACACAATCGAACCTAAATTTAATCCGAGTTTTATAGTTAAACTCTCTTTCATTAGAAAGGTAAAGCGGGCAAGGACGTATTCCGGGGCATTCCGCTTTTGAGTCGGCAGCGTTCAAGTGTCAGCAGCATCAGTGAGGATGTGTGATATTTTGTGCCTACGGAAAGGAAAAGAGGCAAGGTAGCGGCTGCGGTTAAAAACGTTGGGGGGTGGAACAGGCGTTCCACCCCCCAACGTCTTATTAGTTGATTTGTAAGGTTAGCTTGTCTATTTCTAACCGCTGTGTCTGCTATTTGTCAGACGATTTGAGCTCTCCCCAACGGGTTGTGAGTTTGCCACTTGCAGAGACATCCCCACGCAGATGCGTCGTCCGTAACGTTGTGCGCACCCCGTCCATAGAGACGTCTTCTATCTGGTAGTAATAGACGGCGTTGGGTTTCGCAGTGGTATCTGTGTAGGTATAGACGTGCTTCTCGGAGGTCGTGCCGTGCCCCGCAATCAGACCCTCGGCGTTGATAGCCTTGAACTCGCCCGTCTTGCTCTCGCTGCGCAGGATATTGAACCCGGCGTTGTTGAGCTCGGACTGCGTTACCCAGCTAATTTCAACGTGGCTTGTCGAGACGTTGCGCACCGGGCGGAAACTTGAGAGTGAGACGGGTAGCGGTCCGCCGAGACGGTAGCCGGGGGTGCCGATATCGCTCCGCTGCCCGTAGAAGGTGAGCGAGGCACCTGCCAGATCCGAGTGTCGCCAAGAGGCTTCCATCGTGCCGTCATCTGCATTGTGCGGTCCAGAACCCTCTGTCATGTCGTTGAACACACCCCCATAGACCCGCACAATAGAGGTACGCAGCTCACCGCTTCCGGGCAGATCCCACATCTTCGTGCGTGAAGTACCGTCTACCTCAAGGTTGCCGGCTGCGTCCATAAGCATCGGATCGCCACCGCTGACCTTCGCCCGCAGCTCCAAATAGAAACCTTCCGCATTCAGCAGCTGCCGACCAGATGTTGTCAACCTGAGATCGCTGCGGTGCTTCTCCAACAGGTTGTAGACATAGTTATCCGCAACATCGTTCGCAGCACTGCTTGAGACGAGCAGCAGCGTCTGATTCGGCGGGATATACGCCCCTGCCTTAAAGGTGAGGTCCGCGTCGACATACAAGCCGCCTGCCTGGTTGCGGATATCTAACTCCCACCCCTCAAGGTTCACCGTATCCATCATAGAGCTGTTGTAGAGCTCTATCCACTGCACCAAGTTCGAGCGGGGACCCGCATCATACATAATCTCGCTGATGCTCACTTTGCCATCAAACGTGTAGTCGCCCTCGGAGACGTTGTTCACCGCCATGTTCGGATACCCCGGCGTGCCGGGGGAGGTCGCTGTGTCAAGAGATTTGTCTTTGCCGCGGTCGTAGCCAGTGCCGATGAACCCGAACGACTGCCAGTCGTCTTTGTGGACGCGGTTCGCACGAGACTTCGCGCCGTACATGCCCTGCGAATTGATCTGCACACCCCGACCGAACGACATACTTGTAGAGGCGAAGGTATTCATGCTACCGAAGTCCTCAACGTCTCCCGGGGACATCCATCCCACGAACGGCCAAACATCTGTATTGAACTTCCTATCTTCCATCCGTGTGAAGAAACCATTGCCCGCATAGTCTATGACATTATCCGCCGTTTTCAGCTTCTCTTTTGCGTTGCGTAGCAGGATCAGGAACTTGCCTTCAGCGGGAAGTTTTAGGGATTCCGCAACCACATACTTGTGCGAGGCACCCGTGTTGACATCCGATTCGTCCAAGAGGCTCTGAAGGTTCGTACCCCCAGCGAACTTAATACTTCGCCCCGGGTCTCGGTTGTAGACGACGACATACTCGCCCGGCTTCATACTATATTTTGGCAGCACCGCGAGGCTGGTGTCCGTGAAGTTGGCATCGCCCGACTCGTGATACCCGCTACCGTCTGTCATCATCTTGCCCATCACCAGGCTCAGCTGATAGTTTTCTATATTCACGGGGGCATCCGAGGCACTATCGCTATTATAGAGCAGCTCTATCCAGTCCAAGTTCTCATCTGAAGAGTCGTTTCGCACCTCGTTGATGATAATCCCGGTAGGTGAGATAGCCGCAGGTTTCATATCAAACTTGACGACAGAGGGACCGCCCACAGGCACGTGAACGCTGCCGGGGGAGCCGATATACTGACCGCTGATGTTAATCGAGCCGACTGAAGCCTCCCAGGAACCGGGTTCACTGCCGTCCCCGAGTCCCTTCAGTTTTCCGTTTTCATACGCATACGCCTTGCCTGTGGCATCCAGCTCTATCTTCCGATACATAGAGACCATGGGCATCGGAGCTATGCCCTTCTCTGTGTTGCCGTCGGTATCACCGTTGCTACCTTTCAGCTCCCAAAGTCTGCCAAAACGATCAATCGTTCTTACGCGATCCAGAATAACAAACTTGCGACCGTTCCGCTCATACATCTCACCCGCAGACTTAGTTGCAAGATCCGGCGGGGTTGTAGGTCCGATGATCCATATGGCACGATCTTTCTCTTTGAGAGGACTTTGGCTGTAGAATTCAATCCATTGCGGATTCTTTGCGGTCCCTGCTCTTGAAGGGGAATCTGTCCCCCACATTATTTCGGTCATAATGATAAGGTGTTTGAACTTCATCGCCTCGGCCGCTGTTATATCAGGTTTTAACGTATGCTCTTCGGGGTTAGTAAATTCAGCCTGTGTTGGCACTCTCATTGCGAAAAAAAACGAACCACCTGCTTGGATCCTATCCCGTAGGTTACTCCAAAATTGAGCGGGGTTTAGGATCCGCCCTTTTGCTGCGGGCAAGATGCCGTTATCCGCTTTCTCTCCAGATTTAGCATAGACAATAAACTTTTTGCCGGCTTTGAGTTCAGCATAGACTTCATCTGCGCCGGCAACCCTGGTCAGCTGCGCTGAAGCTTGCGGCATCGTGAAGAGACACACAAGCCCTAACACTACCAAAACTCTCATTTTATTCCATAACATTACGTTTGTTCTCCTCTGTTATTGGTGACGCAAGCTTGATACATATTTGCATGAATATGTATCAAGCTTGCGTTATATGTTGTGTCTGCTATTTGTCAGACGATTTGAGCTCTCCCCAACGCGTCGTGAGCTTACCCCTCGCAGAGACATCCCCCCGCAGATGCGTCGTCCGTAACGTTGTGCGCACCCCGTCCATAGAGACGTCTTCTATCTGGTAGTAATAGACGGCGTTGGGTTTCGCAGTGGTATCTGTGTAGGTATAGACGTGCTTCTCGGAGGTCGTGCCGTGTCCCGCAATCAGACCCTTGGTGTTGATAGCCTTGAACTCGCCCGTCTTGCTCTCACTGCGTAGGATATTGAACCCGGCGTTGTTGAGTTCGGACTGCGTCACCCACGTAATCTCAACGGGGCCCGTCGAGACGTTGCGCACAGGCCGGAAACTTGAGAGGGAAACGGGTAGCGGACCACCGACCCGATAGCCGGGGGAACTGATATCGTCGCGGTGTCCGTAATACGTCAGCGAGGCCCCTGCTAGGTTTGACTGCCGCCAAGAGGCTTGCATCAAACCATCATCCGGATTGGAACCGCCTTTATACGTGCGGGTGATAGACATCCGCATCTCACCGCGCTCGGGCAAATCCCAGGCGTGGGTGCGCACCGTCCCCGATATCTCAATGTTGCCGGCTGTGTCCACAGCCATCAACGCCGAGTCACCGTCTTTGTTGACCTTCGCACGAAGCTCCAGATGGAAGCCCGCCGCACTCAGCAGCTGCCGACCCCGCATTGTCAAACCCAGAGCACTCCCGTGCTTCTCCTGCAAGTTATAAACGTAGTTCTCCGCAACATCGTTCGCACCATTGTTCGACACTAGCAGCAACGTCTGATTCGGCGGCAGATACGTGTCCGCAGCAAATGTGAACTTCGCATTGACATACGAACCCGTCACTGTCCGCTCATTGCGAACCTCTAACTCCCAGCCCGCAAGGTCTATGGTCTCGCTCATAGAGCTGTTGTAGAGTTCTATCCACTGCGCCAAGTTGCCGCGGGGCCCCGCATCAAACATAATCTCGCTGATGCTCACTTTGCCATCGAAGACGTAGTCATCGTCAGTCGATGCGGTGTTTTTGTCATCCGCGATCATACTCACCCCTATGTTCGGATACCCCGGCGTGCCAGGGGAAGTCGCTGTGTCAACCGTTTTATCGCGCCCGCGATCGTAGCCGGCACCCATGAACCCGAAGGTCATCCAATCGTCTTTGTGAACGCGGTTCGCACGAGACTTCGCCCAATACATGCCCTTCGCATTCAACTGAGCCTCCCGACCGAACGACATACTCGTAGAGGCGAAGGTATTCATGCTACCGAAGTCCTCAACGTCTCCCGGGGCAGACCACGCTACAAACGGCCACACACTTGTATCGAACTTCTTATCTTCCATGCGCTTGAAGAAACCGTTGCCGACGTAGTCCTTGACGTTTGACGGCTTGCCAACGTCATCGGCATGATTCCGCGTGCGCAACAGGATCAAGAACTTGCCTTCAGCAGGCAGCTTCAGGTCTGTCTCTACCACATACTTGTGTGTGGCACCCTTTTTGATATGCGTTTTCGCAGAGAGATCCTGAAGTTTTTCACCGCCAGCGAACCCAACGCTCTTCCCAGGCTCCCGGTTATAGATCACGACATACTCGCCCGGTGTCATCTCGTATTTCGGCAGCACAGCGAGTTTGGTCTCCGTGAAGTTCGCATCGCCCGACTCGTGATAGCTCCCATCAGCCTTCATCTTCCCCATCACCAGGCTCAACTTATAGTTCTCTATATTCACGGGCTTGGCTTCGGGATCATCACTGTTATAGAGCAGCTCTATCCAATCCAAGTTCGCACTTGAGGGATCGTTGCGCACCTCGTTGATGATGATGCCTGTGTGAGAGATAGAGGCAGGGGTCATATTAAACAAGGCTGCACCCGGGCCACCCGGATTAAGCGAGTGAACTTCCCCCGGACTCCCTTTATAATTACCTGAGAAGTAACTATAGCGATATTTAGAGGCTTCCCAGGAGCTTGCTTCGTTGCCTTCCCCGAGCCCTTTTAGTTTTCCACCTTCCACTTTATACGCCATACCCGTGTCATCTAGATCGATCTTGCGATACATGGAGACCATCGCATTGTCAGGATCCCCGGTATCCCTATCGGTAGGTAGATCAATCTCAGTGGTAGAAGGATCAGCATCGGGCTCACCATCGGCAGTATCGCCATCCGCACCTTTCAGCTCCCACGGGTTACCAAAACGATCGATCGTGGCGACGCGATCCAAAACAACAAACTTGCGGTCATCTGTGCCCGTATCATCATCATCGTCCCACATGAACGTCTGACCCGGTTCGGGGACAGCGGCTTTGTCTAAACGGGGATGCGTGCGCCATCTGATATAATCGTTGGCTTTCAAAGCGACGCCAGCGTTATAGAGTTCAAACCATTGGGCACCGGTTCTGCGCGGGAAATCCGTTCCCCAATTCACCTCGGTGATGACGATGCGGTGCTTCATCTTCATCAGATCCGCATCTGACGCGTCGGCTTTTAGGGTATGCTTGTCAGCTCCATCGGCGGTAATTTCGGCTGCTAGCGGCACCCGCATTGAGATTGTGATTGCGCCGCCGCGCACCAGTAAATCCTTCAGGTCTGCCAAATCAGTGACCTCCCGCGCGTGTACAGCGTTATCTATACGCACGTTAGCAGCAACGCTCTGGTTACCGGCACCGAGACCCCTATCCTTCATAATGAGCGTAAAGCCCTTGGATTTCTTGAGTTCAGTCCAAGTCTTATAGTCATTGCCAGTTATAACAGGTACGGTGATACCAAAAGCGTGTGTGGTTGCAAAGACAAACATGAGCCCTAAGACTACGAAAATTCTGATTTTATTCCATAACATTACGTTTGTTCTCCTCTGTTATTGATATTGGTTAAATATAGACACGATGAGAGATGACCGCAGAGATAGCGGCCCCATTCTCGCTTACTTACACGTCAACTTTATCCTGAGGGAACCCCCTCAGATCTATTGATGTTAAGGCGTAACGGAGATTCTGCTGGAAACCTCCTGATTTCAACCTCCTTGTTCTCGCGCGTTAAATAGCAGTGCCAAAACTTCCTAAACTGTGTGCAAACAGAACAACAGAATAAAACAAAAACATATGAAAAGAATAGAACTACTGCTTCTTTTGCTATAGAATGGGGGTGGCTCCTGCCTATCTTCCGCTGCGGGAGGCTCTTTTGCCGGTGTGAGATCTCGTGCTGTTGGGTCAGCTGGCAAGCAGGCGCAAAGCGGGTAACATGGTAGAGCGAGGATATATTTTGTGATAGAGGGGATAAAACACTTATTGTGTGTGGAGTGGGGGGGGTAATCGCTAATAACCACAACAACAGCAGAGCTTAGGCGATATAATGGGCACTGAATATCCGAGAGGGGGCTAAGCCTCTCTGACTTCATGATTCTGGAGGGAGTGTCTAAAGCTTTCATATGTCGCATAGATTACAAATTCATTTTTGGACTATTTCGCCCTCTCTTTTCTACGATATATTAAATATATCTTAAAACGCACCTCAATGTCAAGTTTTTTTATAAAAAAATCGGGGACACCTTTTTGACTATCATCCACTAAAATGTCAGATAGAGAATAGACAACCTCGCTCGGATGCAGATCTCACAGACGACCGGGTTTCTTTGACACGGCGTACTTTGCAAACCGCTGCAGACCATACGTTTTGTTGACGCAAAAACGTATATTTGGCAAAAGAGTGATACAATATATATTTATGCTCGATTTTTGAGTTTGTGAGAGAGGCTTTGCCAAATCTCTCTCACTTTAGGAATTTGAGGCAATTAGTTGAAGGTTTACCAGTCTTCGACCAGTTGCACTAACAGTCGTACCCCGTAGCCCGAAGCACCTTCTGGAATATAACTTGATCCCTTCATGCCCCAAGCCGTCCCCGCAATATCAAGATGGACCCACGGATAACCCTCGGCAAATTTTTTCAAGAATGCGCCGCCTGCAATTGTGCCAGCTGTTCCGTCTCCGATATTTTGGACATCCGCGATCTTGCTTTTAACGCCTGCGTCGTAATCATCCCAGAGCGGCAGTTCCCAGACGCGTTCGTGTGTCTTTATCGCAGCGGATTTCACCTTTGCCATTAGTTCTGGGTTCGTGGTCATTGCTCCAGCAGCGATATGTCCTAAGCAGGTAATCACAGCTCCGGTGAGCGTTGCTAAGTCAATAACGCCTTTAGGATTATACTGTGCTGACCAACCGAGGGCATCTGCTAACACCAAGCGTCCCTCTGCGTCTGTATTGAGAATTTCGATTGTTTTTCCGCTGTAGGAAGTAACAACGTCCCCGGGCTTAATAGCTGTTCCGCCGGGCATGTTCTCCGTGGCAGCAATTGCACCGATCACATGCACATTCGGCTTGAGTTGACCGATCACCTGCATTGCTCCTATCACTGCAGCAGCACCCGACATATCATGTTTCATCTCGTGCATACCACCCCCGGATTTCAAGGAAATTCCCCCTGTATCAAAGGTAATTCCTTTCCCAAGCAGCATGACAGTATCTTGCCCTTCACCGTCTGGAACGTATTCAAGGATAATAAATCGAGGTTCTTCAACGCTGCCTTGTGATACAGCAAGGAGAGTTCTGAACCCTTTTTCTGCCAATGTTGCTTTGTCAAAAATTTCACAATTGATTCCTGTTACCCCTGCCACTACTGCGGCCTTTTCGGCGAGCTGCGTGGGTGTAAGGTGGTTCCCCGGTTGATTGCTTAAATCACGGGCGAGGAGGGTTCCATTGGCTATCACCTCCGCACGTTGAACAGCGTCTTCTATCGTTGCTCGGTTCTGCTCATTTTCAACCAAAAACGTGATGGATTCGATCTTTTTCTTTTCATCGTCAACACTGCTATCGGTTTTATGCTCATTAAATTGATAGAGCGAAAGGATGCATGCCTCTGTAGCCGCTTGGATCATCTCCGGCGTGGTTTCGGCAGGGATAGGAATTGTCACAGTTCTTAAGCCCATGTCTCGGATCTTCCGTGCAGCGTGTCCTGCTGCCTGACGGACTTGCTCGGTAGTGAGATCGTGGTATTCGCCTAAACCTACTAATAGCACGCGGGGTGTACTTATGACCCTGTTTGTATAAAGCCAACTTGTTGTTTTATGTTTGCCCGTGAAGTCCCCAAGGTTTATGAGTTCACGAATGCGTCCGCCGATGGCCTGCTCTATATTTTGAAGAGGCGCGCTGTAGAAATCAGGGTTTTCCAGTACACCTATGGCAATAACATCGCTCTGCTCTTGAGCAACTCCGCCTGTTTTGACAGTAATGTTCATAAATTCCTCTTTATTATTTTAAATAGAAATATAATTTCAACTTGTTCGCATTACCGGTCAAGACAACTAGTAGTGCTTTGCCCGTAACGGTAATCGACTGGTAGGTATTCGCAGACACGTTTATGCGGTCCGCTGCTTTGACAGTTTCATTTGAGTTTTCAATTTCCATATCTGCTGTGTCAGATGGGATGCAGACGACTTCATCTTGCGTGTAGATATAGTCGAGATAGGTGCCGTCCAGGTGCCCGTTCCACTCGTAAGCATCAAAACCTTCATGTTGCAACCGTTGCTTTAAAGCCTCTACATCCACATACTGTTCCGGCTAGCGCGATTTCCAATCCATAGCGCGTCTCCTTGATTTAGTTTCGGAAAAAGATTCTGTGAATTACATTATATTTTTATGGCACAAACCCTTCTTAACCGCGAACCAAAAAAATAATAACTAACTAAAACTAAAGTGGTTCTAGGCGGACCGGACACACTTTTAGCTCAGCTGTGTGAGTAACCGGGTCGTAGCCGGAACCAGTTAATAAATTAACCGGTACATCTGCGAAGCTGAAACTAGCGAAAACTGTGCCGCGCGGTGAACGGTGCGTTGCTTTCACTTTGATAGTGATGCTTCCGCGCGCACTACTCATTTTACACCATTCGCCATCTGCTATTTTCCATTTCTTGAGGTCCTCCGGATTGACTTCCAACGATTCCTCAGGTAAAAGATAATCAATCCCTTCTGCTCTACCTGTTTGCGTCCGGGTGTGATACGACTGCAAACGCCTCCCCGTTGTCAGCCAGATTGGAAACGCTTCGCTAATTGTCTCAGCAGGGTCTCGGTAATGTACATTTGAAAAGATACCACGCCCGTTGACAAATGTCTTTTTATGGAGTATCGGTGTGCCGGTATGTCCTTTGTGGGGTACGGGCCATTGATACTCGCCTTTCTCAATGCGTTCCCAATCTAGACCTGCATAAATAGGCGAAACTCGACAGAGCTCATTGAAAATCGGTTTCGGGGCATCGAAATCAAAACCGTTAAGACCGAGGCGTTGGGCGATTTGACAAATAATCCACCAATCCGGTTTTGCTTCACCTGGCGGTGGCACTGCAGCGCGCATCCGCTGGACCCGTCGTTCTGTATTCGTGCAGACCCCATCCGTTTCACCCCATGCGGTTGCTGGCAGCACAACATCAGCGAGTTCTGCGGTCTCAGTCAGGAAAATGTCAATAACGACGAGGTGCTCCAGCGAGGCGAGAGCGTGTTCACAATGTCGCCGGTCCGGGTCAGAGATCAACGTGTTTTCGCCGTCAATGAGCATTGCGTAGATGCTGTCACCACAGAGCTCCAAAGCAGTAACCTTAGTAATACCTTTCTCTAAATCAATTTCTCTGCCGTATTCTGCTTTAAACTTTGCCTGATGCTCAGTATCTGTAACAGACTGGAATCCGGGGTAGTTATTTGGTAATGCACCGCTATCCCCTGCCCCTTGGATATTATTCTGTCCGCGCATCGGGTTAATACCAGTTCCCTCTCGCCCGATATTGCCGGTCATCAAGGCAAGATTGCACAAGCTCTGAACATTCTCAACACCACAGATATGCTCTGTGATTCCTAACGTGTAGTAGATAGCACTCTTATCGGCTCCGCCGTACCACATAGATGCGGTCTCAATATCTTTTGCGGGCACTCCTGTAATGGTTTCTGCCCACTCCGGGGTCCACTGACTGATGTGCTCAAAGAATTCCTCGAATCCGGTTGTGCGATTTTTGATGAATTCTTCATCAATTAAACCTTCGCGAGCGATGACGTGTGCCATTCCCAACAGGAGAGCTGTATCCGAACCGACGCGGAGCGGCAGATAGAGGTCTGATATTTCTGATAACCCGATGCGTCGTGGATCTGCAACAATCAGTTTTGCCCCGCGGGCAATCGCTTTTTTTAGTCCGGTTGCGGCGACGGGATGGCACTCGGTCATATTTGTCCCGATACAGAAAATCACGTCCGGTTTTTGCATGTCGATGAGTGGATTAGACATCGCCCCACGTCCGATTGTCGCTGCCAGACCGGCAACGGTCGGGGCGTGTCAGGCGCGGCTACAATTGTCGATATAGTTTGTACCAAACCCGGCACGAATAAACTTCTGCATGAGATATGCGGCCTCGGTGGGTGCGCGCCCAGAAGCAACACCGTAGATGCTATGTCTACCATGTTGTACATTGACCGTGTGGAAACCCTTGGCGGCCCTATCAAGGGCATTATCCCATGTAGTCTTGTGCAGTTCCCCATCAGCGCCGCGGATGAGCGGGATTTTCAACCGATCTGGATGTTGAACAAAGTCGTAAGCGAATTGCCCTTTGACACAAAGTGCCCCCTGATTTGCGGGTCCGTCCATCGCCGGATGAATGCCAACAATCCTCTCATGTTTCGTCAGCACATCAACGGAACACCCGACCCCGCAATATGGACAGATTGTCCGTGTTTTGTCAGGGACAGCGTCTTCTATATCGTTAAAGGCGCGGAGTGCTTTTTTGTCAGCAAGTGCCCCGGTCGGGCAAGTCTGGATGCACTGTCCACAAAAGGTGCAAGCCGAGTCCTTGAGGAGTCTGTCAAACTCGGTTGTAATTTGGGTATGAAAGCCGCGGTTCATGATGTTAATGGCATGGTCACCTTCTTGTTCAGCACAGACACGGACGCATCGATAACAGGAGATACAGAGGTCATAATCTCTGAGGATAAAAGGGTTGTCGTCATCAGCTTTGCTTGCGCCAGATGTTGCCCCGGTTATAGGTGGATCGTTAATTTTGTATTTGTCGCGGAGGTCTGCGAGTTCTCTGGAAGCATACCCTCGTAATGGGGATACATCTACCTCCCGGTTCTCACTAATAACCATTTCGACAAGCGTTTTTCGGTAAGCCTCTATTGTATGAGTTGTCGTTCTGACTACCATCCCGGGTGTTGCTTTTGTTGTGCAAGATGGCACAGGATTTCGCGCACCCTCTAGCTCGACAATACAGAGACGACAGCCACCGAAAGGTTCAAGCCTTGGATCATAGCAGAGCGTTGGAATCTCTTTTTCATGGCGTTGGGCGATCTCAAGGATCGTTTCACCCTCGGAGAAGGGAACTTGAACCTCATCAATTTCGATTTTATGCGTCATGATCATGCTCCAAATACGGAATTAGATGCATGGGTATTCCTATTCTTCAGCGAAATAGGTTTATAGGTGGCAATGCTGGCGCGTAATTTTTAAGGTGTCTATTCCATGTAAGGGTTCAGCGATTCTTAGACAGGCATATTACAAATTAATATAACAAAAAATAAAAATCACTATGGTTAATTTAAGGTGTCATTTTTTCCACGTGTTCGTGGTGCGTTTTGTAAACACGCTAACAAGATATTGCTTGAAAAAACGCTTGATCTTAGTCAGTCTCTTTTTCAGTGAAATCGATCTGCGGCACCTTTAACTCACCGGCAAGGATTCTCGCTTTTGCCTCTTCAACGGCTTTTTGTACGGGCTCCGGCACCTTGTCTTTCAACGCTGGATTATAGGTAAGTGTGATCGCTTCATCTGTTACCATGTTGAAAGTATAAATCTGAGGTTTAAATTTTCTGTTTTTAACAATCTCGGCAATTTTTACAAACGCGTTCGGTGTAATCACAGCATTTGCGATCACAGTTGTTGGAGATATCGCACTTTTGTCGCGGTTCGCGCCGAACGTGTACACCGTTTTCCCTTCTCTTTGAGCAGTTTCTGCAGCCTCAAAGGCACCGAGTCCAGCTGCATCCGCGTTCGGAAAGATGAAGTCGACGCCTTCATTAATCTGTGCAAGTGCAAGCTCCTTGCCTTTGCCGATGTCCTCCCAATTCCCGACGTATACCCAAGACACCTCTACATCCGGGTTCGCACTCTTTGCGCCGCCTTCAAATGCCATAAACGTGCTATTCACGGATGGAATGTTCTGTCCACCCATAACACCAAGTTTGTTCGTCTGGGTCATCATGCCTGCAATCATGCCTAAAAGATACGCGGGCTGCTCAACACGAAAGTTGGCTGCTGAGATGTTATCGGTGACCGTGCCACCAGACGAGGTAATGAAAATCGTCTCAGGGAAATCCGGGGCTACTGCCTTTGCCGGATCTTGAAACTCATAGCCGTGTCCAAACACCATGTGGTAACCATCCAGTGCATAGGAACGGAATTGTTCTTCCTGATCTGTTGGTGTTCGTGCCTCAGCGTGGCTGATTTTGGCGCTGAGTTGTTTTTCAATCGCTTTTAGTCCTTCATAAGCCAAAGCGTTCCATCCGGCATCACTGATTGAACCTGGGAGGAGCATAGCGACCTTAAATTTCTCAGAGTCTTTTGCCTCCAGGTTTATCTGCACAGCAAATATAATCCCTATTGCGAAGAGGCACAGAAATGGCTTGTAGGTTGTAACATTTTTTCGTAACTTGTAAGATAAATGTTGCATGTCGAATTTTTCCTCACTTTATAGATGTGTGTCTATACAATATAGCACTTTTATAGAAAAAAGTAAAGTGAATAATGTAGGCTCAGAGTCATTTGGTTTTAACAGTCAGCAATCAAGTCGATCAGGGTTGTGTGTCAGCAAACATATCGGATATTTTTTTTCGGACGTTGATTCTATTGGCTTTCCGGACTAACATTTGTGCTTATTCCATAAAAAGGCGTAACCTATCACAGAATTGCTGTTGACACACTGCGACAAATATCATATACTTTTCAGAAAGCCTATAATATACTAACATTTTTTATCTGGCGGTTTCAGCAGTTAATACCAATGAGAAATATGAAAAGTCCTTTTGAAGTCAAGATAAATACAAAAACTCATTTAGTAGTTCAAAGCGATACAAGACTTTGTTTAGGCGGTGTCGGAGCAAATTTTTATCGTCCGTTTGTCTTTCCGTTCTACACGCTAGCAGGCTATATTGTCGTCCAAGAATTCGCCTTCGATCATCCGTTCCACAAAGGCATTTTCGTGGGTCAAGGACCGATACAGGTCGGCAAAAGGGAATCAGGTTTCTGGGCCTCACCGCCCGGCCGCTCCTTTACAGATAGAGTATTTGAGAAAATGGGACGGATGGATCCCCAAAAAGATATCGACATCACTCTACATTCGAATGGTGTCCAGTTCGTTCAAAATGTCATCTGGCGAGATGAAAACGCAGATCCGTTGATTGATGAAATTCGCAATGTCAATTTTTATAGACTCGCTGATGCCACTGTCTGCGACATGACAAGTGAGAAGATAGCGTTTTATGGTTTTGCTACATACTCACAGACAAAATTCGGGGGCATCGGTATCCGCGTTGAACCGAGACTTTTGCGTGTTATGGGTGTGAATGTCCTCCTATTCTGAAAAACCCTCTGATTCTGTGACTCCTGATTTGGACAACTATGGTAGCAAACATCCTCGAACTTCGGAATGTTACGAAAATTTTCGGAGACTTCGTTGCGGTTGATAGTGTCAATTTTGAATTACGACCTGGTGAAATCCACGCCATCTTAGGCGAAAATGGTGCCGGTAAGTCCACTCTGATGAACCTTATCTATGGACTTTACCAACCGTCGGCGGGACGCATCTATGTTACAGATCGGGAGAATTGGCGGTATGAACTGCGTGCGAAGTCACCACGTGATGCCATCGTTAGCGGTATTGGCATGGTGCATCAACATTTCATGCTTGTTGAGAATCTGAGTGTCGCCGAAAACATCGCTTTGAGTATGGGACAACTGCGTCAAAACACGCCAATAGGCATACCGGCGAACGGGAATCGCAAGAATTGGTGGCGGAAGTTCCGTTTTAATAAAAAAGAGGCTATCCGTATCACCGAAGCACTTTCGGTGCAGTTCGGCCTAGCTGTAGATCCGAGTGCCCCGGTCCGGAGCCTATCGGTAGGTTTAAAACAGCGTGTAGAGATCCTAAAAGCGCTTGCAGCGGATGCCCGGATTCTGATTCTTGATGAACCGACAGCTGTTCTAAGCCCACAAGAGGTAGGAGGCTTCTTCGCCATTCTACGCAAACTCCAGGCCGATGCCCGCGCTATCATCTTCATCAGCCACAAGATGAAGGAGGTTTTAGACATCAGCGATAGGATAACTGTCTTAAGACGCGGTAAGAAAGTTTATCTCGGTAAAACGGGAGAGCTAACTGCACGGGAACTTGCAAGAGAGATGATTGGAGAAGACATCAACGAAGTTGAAAGATCAACGAGTGCGGAACCCGAGAGCAAGCCGGCAGAAAGTGTCCTTCAGGTTTCGAATTTGACAGTCTTGGGAGATCGGAATGTAGATGCAGTTTCGAATGTCTCTATGGAAACCCGGCGCGGTGAAATTGTGGGCATCGCTGGAGTTGACGGTAATGGACAACGCGAACTCGCTGAAGCAATTATGGGGTTGCGACCCAGCGTATCTGGAAAAATAAGCATCTTGAATGTGAGTCCAAAAGGAATCAAGGCGGTTCGACATCTCGGGGTCGGTTATATCCCTGAAGATAGGCAGACAACCGGAGTCATCGCAGCGTTCTCAATTACCGAGAACCTGCTACTGAATATTACACATTTAGAAAACCTTGCAGAGTGGCATGTTCTTAGCCAAAAGAAGAAACGGGAAACCGCGGCGCAGCTCATCGCGGATTATGATATCCGCCCCGCAGTTGCTGATATACCAGTATCTGCACTCTCCGGTGGCAATCAACAGAAAATTGTTATTGCACGAGAAATTTCACTTCATCCCGAGCTTCTTATTGCGGTTAACCCCACACGCGGTTTAGATGTTAACGCAGCACGTTATGTACACGAGAATTTATTGGCACAATGTGAAAAAGAAAAATCCGTTCTATTAATTTCAACAGAACTCGATGAGGTTTTGCTATTGAGCGATCGACTCTATGTCATGTCAAGAGGCGAACTCATCGAAGCAACCGCACAACGCAATGACATTGAGGCTCTCGGTTTGTTAATGACCGGAGAAAACTATGCGCAGGAATAGCGGGTTGTGTGGATCGGAGAGTTTCTTTCAAGACTCGTAATATTCTCAGTCGCGTAGGAATTCGCCCAAAACCATTGGGAACGTAGTGGAGCAATGACCATATTCGATAATTTAAAAAATAGTTTGAAAATTCGATGGTTGGTAACACCTGTTGTAATTCTTGTGAGTGCGTTTATCACGAATGCCATTATAATGTTGTTATGCCACTATAACCCATTAGAAGCCTATGAGGCAGCGGTGGCCGGAGCATTTGGTAGCGGGCGAAAATTCGGGGAGACGTTAGTGAAAAGCACACCGTTTTTGATGGCGGGGCTTTCGGTTGCCATGGCGTTTCGGTGTGGAATTTGGAATATTGGTGCCGAAGGGCAGTTTCTGATAGGTGCGCTAACAGCGACATGGTTCGGGACAAAATTTGCTCCATTTTTCCCTCAAACTTCGTGGATTGCTGTGCCAGTCTGCCTCTGTTTTGCAGCATTTGCAGGCGGAGTTTGGGGGCTCATTCCTGCAATCCTCAAAGTGACACGTGGGGTCAACGAAGTCATCAGTACGATCATGTTGAACTATATTGCGCTTCATCTGGTAAGTATGATGATAGATGGTGGTCCGTTGTGGGAAACAGCTCAGCGTGGCCCGCAGAGCGACCGGATAGTCGAATGGGTATTTCTGCCTCGTCTCATCCCGCCCCATCGGGTACATCTGGGAATAGTTATCGCTGTGGTCCTGGCGATTATTCTCACCTTTGTCTTATTTAGAACAACGTTCGGGTTTCAACTTCGCGCGGTAGGAGAGGGAGCGGCTGCAGCAGAATCAGCAGGGATTTCGATTGTCCAGAATACCCTCCGTGTCTTTTTTATTAGTGGTGCGCTTGCAGGACTCGGCGGCGCAATTGAACTGACTGCATTGACTCGGCGGCTATTTCTCAACTTTTCACCTGGATATGGTTACACAGCAATCGCTGTCGCTTTATTAGCAAGACTGAACCCGCTGGTGACGGTTGCTGCTGCTTTGTTGTTCGGTGTACTTACAACAGGTTCCTATAGCATGCAGCGTGAGGTCGGTATTTCTGATAAAGTGACCTTAGTGATGCAGGCGACCATCCTATTATTCGTTATTGGCTACAGCTCTATTCAGCTTTTTCGTAAGAGGGTTTGACAATTACTCTCAAAGGTTCTACAGTTGTAAACGAAGGTATAGTTATTTAATTGGGCACAGTTTCTGCATTAATGATTACCGTCCGTTCAATAGTAGACTGACAAACAACATGTTTGAAGATATTTTCTCAGCAACAATTCGTGGAACGACCCCGCTCCTATTGGCAGCATTAGGTGAGGTTATCTCCCAACGTGCCGGTGTGCTTAACATCGGTATTGAAGGTATGATGCTCATCGGGGCGTTTTTTGGGATGGTAGGCTCGTTCTACACTGCAGAATTCACTATGATCGCGCCGTGGTTCGGGCTTTTGATGGCAGGTCTCAGTGGACTTACCGCCGCTGCTCTGTTTGCCCTATGTGCTATAAGGATGCGCGGCGACCAAGTCATCATCGGCACCGCAATGACGCTCTTGGCATTAGGTTTAACCGAAGTTGTCTATCAGCGACTCTTCGGCGAGACAGGTATGGCGAAAGGTGTGCCAGCATTTCAGCAGATAGACATCCCGCTGCTCTCACGACTCCCTTTTATTGGGCGTGTGCTATTTTCACACAATATTCTCGTTTACATTGCATTTCTGCTTGTGCCGTGCGTCTATTTTTTTCTTTACCAAACACACCTCGGACTCAGAGTCCGCGCTTGTGGTGAACACCCGAGAGCAATCGCCGCGGCTGGTGCTGATGTCCTCCGTTTGAGAACAATGTGTCTACTATTTGGGGGTGCGATGGCAGGTATCGCTGGCGGTTATCTCTCGCTTGCAGATGTTCCATATTTTACTCCTGGAATGACGGTGGGGCGCGGGTTTATAGCCTTAGCAATAGTTATTTTTGGAAAGTGGCATCCGATCAAGGCGTGCGGTGCAGCATTGCTCTTCGGGCTCGGTTCGGCGCTGGATGCGCGGTTTCAGGCCCTGGGCTGGGATGTTCCGTATCAAATATTCTTAATGCTCCCTTACCTTCTCTGTTTGGCGGTCTTGGCAGGATTCGTCGGTCGTGCGGAAGCTCCGCTGGCGTTAGGGAAACCGTACGGGCGCTCAAATTAGTTGGTTGTATTTAATCTCCCAAATGTTTTTATCAGGAGGGCTTTAAGTATAAGAAGAGACGCGTGGGTTCTAAACCCTTAGAATGTTCCGCCTAGGCGAAAATGAATTCTATTTGTATCCGCTGTTGGAACAGACACGAATGGGATGGCATAACCAATTCCGCCTGTAAGTGCTCCTAGATCCAAGTAGATGCCGGCACCAACAGAGGACGGCAACGGCTCTACTGTATCAATATCTTCTAGTGAATCCCAGACGTTCCCTGTATCAAAAAAGATCGCGCCGCGAACCACACTATAGATCGGGAAACGCAACTCCGTGTTAAAGATGAATTGCACATCGCCCCGATGGATACCTGTGATATCCTCCGGCCCCAGAGAACGTTCTGCATAACCCCGAACTGTTGTACTCCCGCCGGCCCAAAACCGTTCAAAAGAGATGAGTTCGGCGCGGCGATTTGAATGTAATCCCGTGGTAACACCAAGACGTAGTGCTGTTGCTAATACAATACCTCCGAGTTTCTGGTAGTGCCGTGTATCAGTTGTGGTTTTGATGAAGCCGGTTTCGCCTTGTAAAAAGCCGCCTGCGTATTCAAGTGTAATTGCGTTCAACATTCCAGCGGTCGGATTCAAATAGCGTACACGACTATCATACGTCCAAGAAAAACGCAGGCTGCTCACTGTTGTCGCGTCTTGGACTGATGTTGGGACTGGCTGGCTCAAATGCTTGTAGTTATATCGTAAATTAACGTAGTTAGCTTCGAATAGCTGTCTGCTAAGGATGAAACTCCCTTGCAGGGCACGAACGTAATCGTCTATCTCTAATCGTCTTCCGGATAATTGGAGGCTGCCGCGGGTTCGTTCGATGAGCCACGGTTCAGTGAGTGTAGCATCAAACAGATAGCCTAACTCATCACGCCATCCCAATCTACCACGTAAGCGCCCGCGGATGTTCCGCTTAAATAGAAAGTTGCTATCAGCTACCTCTCCTGTCAGCCTAGCCCCTACTGCAGAGCTATAGCCGCCGCTAAGACTATAGGTGCGTGGCAGCTGTTTTTCTAGTTTTATTAAAACAGAATCACTCTTAAGAGAGTCGATCGGATTTTCTTTCTTTCGATTCCGTGCTGTGTTCTGTGGTATTATCTGTTCAATTCTAAGGCGCTCCGCCTGAACACCACGGAAAACTCCTAAACTGTAAAGATTCTGTCGAGCGCGGTTCAACTTCTCCGATGTCCAAATCGTTCCCTCGAGATGTACCACTTCTCGATCTAAAACGTGCTGTTTCACGACCTCTGTATCGCCCTCAAAGTAGAACTTTCCAAATGCGACCTGTTTTCCTTCTTTAACCACAGTGAGGTAGAGAACTCCGTGTTCAAAAACTTTAATGTGTTCTGCCTCCTGTATGAATGTGTAGCGCGGATTGCCATCAAAGTCTTGGAGGCTCCAACGATTACCGATATTGGCGGCTATGAAGATATCTTCAAGTGCCAAGTTGTGTGTTTCAAACGTATCTCGGATCTTCAACGGAATCTTTCCGTCCGCAAGGAGTTCCGAAAAATTGCCGCTCATCTGAAATATGGGTGTTTCTGTCTGTGGCAAGTACGTGTTATTAACCACAGCATCAATATAACCGAGCTCCTGATAGGCTTTTAAGACTGCGTCTTGGTAGGCATTGCGCTTTAGCGAGGTGTTCGGTTGTGGGAGTGGAAGTTCACTTTGCAAACGTCTAAGGAGCGTAGCGGTATCTAACACCTGGTTCCCATTGATGACACATCGGTGAATCATTTCTTTTTGCTCCTCAACAATTACAATACGTATTTCAATTTCACCGATGTTTCGACGACTTGAGAGCTTTTTATCAAGCGTGGCTCTGATAGATGTTTTCGGATAACCGGCTCTCCCATACAAGAGTCTCAGACGATCGATGTCCATAGCGAGTTTTTGTTCATAAAAAAAGTGTCTCTGTTCCCGTTGGAACAACACTGTTGCAATGTGAGCTTGCAAATTCTGTAGAAACCCTTGGATTGGTTTCATCGTCATCTCGCGTAGCAACTTCGTATCCGAAAATGCCCTATTCCCTAAGAAACTGATACTAGTGACGATATAGCGTATGCCAGGGTTAATCACCAACTGGACCTCGGAAGCCTCCACAACTTCTTCATCTACAGTGGTATCATGGTACCCTTGAGCTTTGAAATAGGATTTTATCCTGCGTTTCCACACAGCAGTGTTGGAAGTGTTGATTAGAGAAACTATATCTTTTCTGAAGGTATCTTGGTGTGACAATGGAACTTCCCCGACATCTGAAACAAACTTAAACTGAACTTGCTTGCCCTCGTTGATCTGAAATTGCAGCACACCGGTTTCATGAGAAAAGGTCGGTACGACAGTAGTAGTCAGATAACGATTTTCTTCGTAAAGCGCTTTCAGTGCCCCCGCGTCGATATCCACAGCGGACTTGTTGTAAACTGGAGAATGCTTGCTAAAACTACAAGCGGCATTAAGTCGATATGTGGGTATAGCGGAATTACCGAGAAATTCTAATTTGCGAATCGTGGATGCCTCCGCTAATGTTATCTGATAGATTAACGTAACGGTTGGCGAACGGGTCTCTTCTGCCTGTTGCGTAACCACTCGGGCTGGGATATCTGAAACCGTGACCTTAGCGTTAAAATATCCATAATCTTGGCACACTTGCTCGATACGGCTAATATCAGTCTCTACAATTTCAGGAACGTATGTGCCCTTTGGTTTTGTCCTCAACACTTGATTAATAGCACGTCTGAATTCTGTCTGTGGAACGCCGATAATCACAATTTCTTCAATGCGCGCAAATGGAATGAGTTGATAGGTTAAAACAATTCCAGCAGGCGTTTGCTGGGTGTAGACCTGAATCTGGGCGTATCGTTGTGTGGCGTAGAGCGTTTTAAGGCTCTGTTGGATAGCGTACCGAGACAATTTGTCTCCAACACGTATTGCCCTCTGATTTCTGAGAATATTGAGTTGTTCTGTAGTTAAGGTTACAGGTTCCGCATCAATCCGATAGTCTATCTTTATGATGCGTTCTACATCAGATTCAGATGCCTCATTTGCGCCAATAGATCCGAGCGGGAAACAACAGAATAATAGGACAAAACGGATCAAATTTCCGACGACGAATGTTTTGTAATTTGCACAACCCATAAGCATTTTCTAGTTGCAGTCAGCAGTCAGTCTTCCGTTATCGTGCACTCCGTTGGGGAAAAGTTCTGAATATCAGAGGTTTGACTGAAAGCTGAAAGGGATGACGGAGTCCGTGCGTACTATGCACCTTTAAAAACGTCCTTTGAACTCGATGTCGACCCCGTGTTCTCCTCGATCATTGGTCTCGATTTTAATCGACATATTGTTTGTAAGGGGGTACTCGGCGATGATAGAGCGTGCATCTTCTTCAAACGGGCGCTGGAGACTAAACGTAAGTCCGCCGAGCGTTCTGGAGAACGCAGCGTTGCGGATGAGGAATGCGATGATTTCTTCGTGTGTGAGAACCTCGGTTGTCGTTGTGGTAGGTGCGCTCAGCGTGAAGTTAGGATTATTTAGAGTGCCAGTAAATGCAGCATAAACTTGGATATCTATTATACTCTCATCTCTGGGTAGCACCCCGCGAATCCGTTCTGGGGTCCTCAGGGAAATATTTAGGTCCGGATTAAAATTGAAAGTACTCCGATTGCTAATTCTAGAACCTTCAATGAACTCAAAAGGTTGGGTGATCAATCCTATTTTCCCACTCTGTACTGACACGTTCCCACTGAAAACCGGTTGGTTGATGGGCCCAATAAGTTTGCCTAAGCAAGCGATTTCAATATCTGTTGGTCCTGTGATGGATGAAAGTACACGGAAATCGCTAGGAATATCAACATCTATATCAAGGTGCAACTCCTGCAAAATTGGGTTTGCCAATGCGACATCTGCCTCTTTTATTGAAACGCCCGTCAACCAGTCTTGGACGATTTCCCAGTTTTGCTGATAGTAACCACTGTTTATCCTCAGACTGCCCGTTAAGTACGGACGCAGCAGTTCTCCATGTAAACGCAATTCTGCAAAATCAAGGTTTGCTTTGTACGTCTCTGGCTGTTCAAAGACCACTTCTGTAACATTGGTCGACAAATCTAGGACCGGTGGTGTCTGCCATATCTGCCTGTCTGCGGGTGCAGCGATATGTCCTTGGATCGAAAAGTTTCCATTATTCAACTTCCCTTGACATTCTGTAATGTTGGCTCCTTTTTCTGATAAGCGAATTTCCCCTTCCATTTCCTTAACAGAAATACCGGTGTCGGGAAATTCAAGATCTATACCGTTGAAAAATACACTGCCTATCGCTTGTGGTGCCTCGATTGTGCCTGTCAGTTCGACATGAATATCACCTCTACCGGTTGCGGATCCGAGCCCCCTGACTACAAGTGGTAGCATATTGAGGTCCTTTACCTTAACATCTAAGGTAGCGTTCATCGGGGTCTGTCGGATCTGCTGCCAAACCTTTCCTGGTATCTGTTGTAATCGCCTCAAAAAGGGAATCAATTTTAGTTGATAGGGTATCGTCCCTGAGAAGGTCAGTAGGTTCTCACCAAACGTGATTTCAACATAACGTTTGGTTGAAATTTCCCATTTTCCATTTTGATAGCGGACCCTCCACCGAAGATCAATCGGTACATCTTGCAGGTAGAGTTCAGCAGGATCGCTTGCATGTCGTCGAAGGGTTATTTTGGGGTTTTCGCTTGTCCCGCTCAATTGTAATGTTCCGGACAGCACACCGGTTACCCTATAAGAGGGGGGCCAGGCATCTGTTAACGCTGAGACATCAAAGTTCGCGACGCGCAGTGCTATATCGAATTCACCATTTGTTTTCCATGTGCTGCCTGCATCAACGCTAAGCGTGGTCTGATCTGCGACTATCTGTTCTTCACCGATCAGTCCGTCGGGTTTTCTGTCCTCACTGCTAAAGGTCTGCTTGATTAAGAACGTTTCCTGATTCTGAAGGTTGAACGTATTCGCTAAAGCCGCAATCCCGTTGCTGAAGACTATCGAGGTCGGCTGCGGGTCTTGAAAATCGTAATGTCGATCGAACGCCTTAAACGCGAGCCGAACACTGTCTATTGAAAAACGTGCTGTTGAAACTGCTGCGATATTTACAAGTGAAGGTATTTCTCGGATTTGGGGCAGCGGTATCGTCTCCATGCCTGCAAAGAAGCTGTTGAGAGGAACTATCAACGTCTCAAGCCTAGCTGTTAGATGCCCTTGAATGTCTTCTATTGCTTCTGGTGGTAGTGCTGCTGCAACCGTTGAGCCGAGTGGGAATCGTTCAAACCGCATTGCTTTTAATCTGAATTCTTCAGGCACTAATCCGCTCAATATCAGTTGTCCCTCTTGAAGACTACCATATCCTGATCCCATCTTAAATTGGAGGGTTTTGATATTGATTACATTTTCACGAGCCGTCAGTTGAACACTCATGTTCTGGATCGGCTCGTGGAAATTCGTCAGTACAAGCCGCTGTGCCTCGACGGATAGACTGCCCGCGATATGCGGGACACGACTAGTACCCTGCAGTGCCAAGTCTATATCAACAGTGCCGTCTGTCTCTGAAAAGAGTATATCAAGATTGGGGAAAAAATCCAGCGGTAGTTCCCTGCCTTGGAGGCGCAGGTTGATGGGTTCGGTGAGAAGTCTTTCGGAAATATCCATCACTGTGAAGGTCAAATCGAAGGGGATAACGCCGGTGAGAGTCAACTTTCCTAAGTTATCTTTTAACGTTATCTCACTAATTTCTATCTGTCTGCTGCTGTACTGGACATTTCCTTTCCACTCTTTTTGATTGAGGGTGCCGTTCCACGCTGCCGTGATAGCTGGGTTCTCGAGACTGCCGCCCATACTCACGTAGAGGGCTGCGTTCATCAAAGATGATGTAATTTGTAGCTGGATTTCTACTGCGAGGGTTTCCTCATTGCCGGTAATAGATAACCCGGGATCGGATCGGAATTGGAGTGGGGCGTTATTTGTGAGATGGAGATCGTATCCATCGAGTACTAACTCATCTATTTTGCCAACCACAGTAATTTCGTGTGGTTCTAAGCTTGTGCCGCTGAGTTTAACCTCCCCGGAAGCGATACCGTAGTCTCCAATCTCCAATTGTGATGCCGATATCTCAAGTTCGAAAAGCATTGTGTCTGCCTGCTGGCGTGAGAACACGGCTTCTCCTTTGGCACGATAGGGGCCAGCCCCCATCTGTCCGTTTGCTTCCAGGGTTTGGATATGCACCGATTCTGCGTCTATATTAATATCTACGCGAAGTCTCTCTAGTGTGATAGATGGAATATAAGACGCGATGCGGATCGGCTGCTGTACCGCCGTTTCAGCGTATAGTATTGCATGTGGTTCAACGATCGTCCCTCCAATTTCTAATGAGGCCTCCAACGATCCAGTTATTTCGTTGCCAGAGCTAAGTTCGTTGATAACCTCTATTGGGAAGGTGGTAAGATCAAGAGCAATTGTGTCGGCGCGGAGGTGTAGCTCTGAACGGTTGACGTTTTCGGGCTGAATATCAATGTATCCGCCGACACTTACATCGTTACCGAAAATTTTAAAAGCGCACTTTTCATCAAGTGTCAGAACATTTTCTTGATATACCATCCCGCCGCTTGCGTCACTGATGTAGATCTCTCCGATTTCTGTTTTCAATGTCAGCGTCGGAATTGCCCATTCTGCTTCGACGACCGGGAGTTCGGGGGTTCCGGTGATGTATAGCTCGTAACGGGCAGTGCTCGTCTGCAGGACTTCCTCTGGGATACCGAATGCTGCAGCGAATGGACGGAGTGCGAAGTCGTCAGTTTTACTTCGGAGATCCATCGCCTCAGTTTTCGCGTTAAAGGTTCCTGCCAATTGAATAAAGGCGGAGTCATCTTGTGAGGTTGCTAGGCGGAGTGCCTCGATTGTCCATTTGTCATCTCTGAGGTGTAGACGAATCGGCTCTGCATTTGTGAACGGTATTTCTTGTCGTGTCGGATTTTCATAGCGAAGTTGAGAGGTAGCGATGTAAATATCAACATCATATGGATATATCTGCTCTTTACGTGGTTCGGCGGATGTCGGTGTTGGTGCTAAGTCGGCTATCTTTCCGCGAACTGAAACATGTCCGTCAGCAGTTCCTATAATCGGGTTAAGCGTCGGATGCAAGATACGCAAAAAAGGGGCGACATCGATTCCTGTACTTTCTACTACAAAGCGGTATGGGTTGTCTGGCTCCATACTTACAGTGCCACTAATTTGGCTTGTTGCATCAAAGCCGTGTCCTTGAAAGTCATAGATATCTGCTTCGCCGGTGGTATTTTTTCGTTCTATAAGTTTACCGAGGAGGGTGGCATCGCCTAGAAGATGCTTAACGCCTCTTTGCGCGTCTAGATACGTTATATCTGAGGAGCCTAGTTCGACTCGAAAATCTGCGTCCTCCGACTGCCTTAGTGCCCCAACGAACCGGACATCGAATCCACCTTCAAAAGGAAAATCGGTTATATTTGCGGCTTTCGCAATTTCTTCAAAGCGGATCGGTGCTTCGTTTTGCAACAGAAGATCAAGCTCGCCGTTGGCAGCCACGGTAATATTCATCGTAATCTGCTGCCCGCGCGTGGTTATCTTAAAATCGGTAATGCTGATGTTATAATCTTCAATTCTCAGCGGGAGTATTAGCGGGTCTAAGTGGACCCCCCATGCTACGCTGTCAGTAACCCTGAAGTCTGCCCTACCATCGAGATGGGTGAGCGTTCCGTCTAATTTGAGTTCGCCATTGCATTTGCCGTCTATTGGGTGTTCTGCCCCTAACAATAGTTTCGGATAGTGCTGGATGTAAACAGGATCTGCCACGATGCTGAAATCAGCTGGAAAGTCGTCTTTAACCTCAACGGTCCCGTTAATCGTGGTATGACTCTTGTATTGACTTTCGGCTGCGTGCTGTTGGTTGCCGATTGTGCTTTTCGTTAGCGAGCCGTTCTCGATAAATACTTTTCCGGCTTCATAACGGTAATGGCTAGTTAAAACGCCTAGCGGTATGTTGTTAAAGGTTGCGTTTGGCACCTCTAGGGATCCTTCGAGGCTACCGCTAGATGACAATTTTGCGGACGATGTCCCGGTACCTCCGATATCCTCGGTGTTGACGATCTGTGTCAATTTGTCGATATTGATATTCACTGCGTGAATGTCTAGGAAGTCCTGCTGCCCTAACGGGAATATGCCTGTAACCTCAATTTCTGCCTCATCAAAATTTGCATTCGCCTTCAATTCGCCTTGTTCGATTGTGCAATTGAGCGTTGAATCTTCAATCAGAGTCCCGTTGAGTGTCGTCTCTGCTAACGTTGCTTCTCCGTGGAGCTTGAGACTTGAGAGGTTGGTGCTGTCTCCGGTGAAACTTGCCGTGCCTGAGAGATGTCCTCTGCTGTCTGATAGGTATTCGGGAAGCTGTGCAAATATCGACAGAAACGGGAGCACCTGTATTTCTGCTGCGTGCCATTGCCCTGAGTAGATAAATGGTAGGGTTGTGAGTTGTTTGAGTTGGGCGAGTATGTTGCCTTCAGGCGTGTTTTTCAATATGATACTTCCGGATCCTGATAGCGCGCCTTCGGCGATTTTGGTGCTGAGGTTCGTCAACTCGAAAGTTGGGCTCGGTGAATGCATGAGACGCGCCTCTGCCTCTAATTCCGCCAACGCTATTTTTCGATCGTTTGCCGCGTTCGTGATGGAAAGCATAGGCATGCTTGCAACAAAGGTCTTAACATCCAAAGCAGAATTGGTGCCTTCTGCTTCCAACGTTGCTTCCAATACCCCGTCTAGTTCTATATCTTTGTCGAAAAACTGTTGGACATCTGAAACATCTAGTTCTAGATTAAGAACAGCATTCCAGGCGTTTCCATTTTCACCTTGTCTAAGATCTGCTTTAATCCTCAACTCGGATTTGCCGAATGCGAAATAAAAATTCTCTAATCTGCTCTGGTCTGCTAATAGGACGAAGTCTGCGTCGAAGTTGTTAATTGCTGTTTCGGCACCGTTGAGTGTGAAACTTCCTTTCCCGATCCGTAATTCTCCATCATGATTCCATGTGTTGAGTTCCCCGTTCACTCGGATAGAAACGTCGCTGATGGCTACACGGAGATTCTGTTGGGCATCGAAGTAAGTAAACTTGCCACGATTACATCTAATATGTCCTGCAGCGAAATCAAAGAGTGAAGTATCTTGAGACTTGTTTGAGTCTTTAAGAATGTGTGTAAGATTTAGGCTATCGTCGGGATATCGAACAGCGTGAATCTGTGGTTCGGACACTTCCAGATTCTTTACTTCAAACCTGCGGGTTAAGAGTCTAAAAAGATTGTATTTAAGAACAACTTTCCCTGTGGAGACTATAGGTGGTTTTGGTTCATTTTCCTTTGAGATCGAAATACCCGTAATGGTAACGCTCCCGAGTATATTTCCTTTTATTTTTCCAATGTCCACAGTATAGCCGTCTGTTAGTCGATTTCTGATTTCAGCTTCCAGTTGCCCTTCTACCCAATTCAGGAAAGCCTCTGATCGGATGAAGAAAAAGGCACCACAGATAAATACTATGCTCAAAGAAACAAATATTTTAGCGAGATTTGCGGGTCTCCAAAACTGTCTGCTCTCGCTAACACGTTCGGTGCCGGCGTTGGATTTCCTATTCTGTTTTTCCATTTTCTGTTCCTTTGGCTATTCGTTATCAGCATTTAGTGCGTAGCAGTTGCTGAATTTTACTTCTGACCACAAACTGCTGATTTCCTGACGGCTGATAGTTATTGCTGCCTGTTTTTTGTTTGGTGTGCGGATTCTACGATTTCCGCGATCGTCTGTTCACAGAGTCTGCCATGTTGGGGGGCATCAGCTTGCGAATCTCGGTTGAGTCTAATCCAAAGCAGATACTCAATATTTGCGATGTCCGTATGGATCGGCGAATAGGTCAGGTGCCTTACTGTTGCGCCGAGTCTCTGTGCAATAAAAGTCTTTAGATTATTTATTGTTTCGATGTGTACCCGTTTATCAGAAACAACCCCGCCTTTTTTGACATGCACTTTCCCCGCTTCAAATTGGGGCTTGAGGAGTGCTATAATATCAAAACAGCTATCAGGTGATGTCTTGTTGTCAGTTAAATTATCTGCTTGTTGTGTGTGAGTTCCTGTCTCCACAAGCTCTTTTTGCTGGTGTCTGATATTTGACCTTTGGCCTCTGTTTTGTTGCGTGAGAAGTGTGACGACACTCGGTAGCACTGTCCGGAGAGAAATAAAAGAGACATCAATGACGGCAATAGAGATAAAGTTTTCTGCATGGTGCGATGGCGGCGTTTCTAGCTGAGACAGCGTTAAATGCCGGATGTTTGTTCGCTCGATCAGTAGGACCTGTGGGTGTGTGCGAAGTTTCCAAGCGAGTTGTCCGTAACCAACATCAACGGCGTAGACAAATCTTGCGCCGTGTTGCAGCAGACAATCTGTGAAGCCTCCAGTCGATGCCCCGACATCTAGGGCGACACGGTCGTATACATCTACACCAAATGTAGATAATGCTTTTTCCATTTTGAAACCACCACGACTCACATATTTCTGTCGCGCTAGCACGACGACCTTTGCATCGTTAGGGATACGTTGTCCCGGCTTAATACTCGGATTGCCGTTAACCGTTACCGCCCCGGCGAGTATGAGTCGTTTTGCTTGTTCTCGACTCTGCACGAATTGATGCTCTACCAAGAAGGTGTCTATCCGTTGCATGTTTTGTTAGTTTATAGTTCTCTAGTTTCTGCTATCCGCCGATGACGGGTTAGGCTATCATTTTTGCTGTACGGGCAATAGCGGTTGCGTCGCATTGACAGAGCGCGTGAAGGTGCTTGACTTCGCCATGCTCAATGAATTTGTCGGGGATCCCGAGATTCTTGACGCGTACGTTTGTGATGCCTGCTTCAGCGAGTGCCTCCAAGACTGCTCCGCCGAAACCGCCCATTACGACTCCATCTTCAACGGTAATGATTTTCCCGATACTTTCTGCAAGCGGTAATATTGTTTCAGTATCTAGAGGTTTTACAAACCGTGCGTTAACGACTGCGGCGGAAATTCCTGAATCCGCTAATGTTTGTGCTGCCTCCAATGCGGGATAGACGCGGTTGCCGATAGCGATGACTAGCACGTCTTCTCCGTCTCTAACGATCTCACTTTTTCCAATCGGGAGTGCTTTTAATTCTATTGCCATCTTTACACCTACTCCGGTGCCGCGCGGATATCGGAACGCAATTGGTCCGCCTTCGTAAACGAGTGCGGTTTTTACCATGGCTTGTAGTTCATTTTCATCTTTGGGTGCCATGAGGACCATATTCGGGATAGAGCGCAGGTATGCGACATCGAAGACGCCGTGGTGTGTTGGTCCGTCTGCGCCGACAAGACCGCTTCTGTCCAATGCGAATATGACCGGTAGGTTTTGGATACAGACGTCGTGTAACACTTGGTCATAACTTCGTTGAAGGAAAGTGGAATAGATAGCGGCGACGGGTCGCATTCCTTGTGCTGCAAGACCTCCTGCGAATGTGACAGCGCATTGTTCCGCTAACCCGAGGTCAAAACACCTGCTGGGAAACACTTCTGCAAACTTGTCGAGTCCTGTACCGCCTGGCATTGCTGCGGTTACCCCGACGATCCGTGTGTCCCGTTTTGCTAATTCAATGAGTGTTTGACTGAACACGTCGGTATAGGTAAGTGTTGGTGTTTTTGGTTTATTTGCTTTTCCTGTTTTGAGGTTAAATGGACTGCTGACGCTATAGAATCCGATTGGGTCTGCTTCAGCTGGTGCGTAGCCGCGTCCCTTTTCGGTCACGACATGTAGTAAAATTGGGCCTGTGAGGTTTCGGATGCCGGTGAGCACGGGTATCAACGCCTCCAAATCGTTGCCATCGAGTGGTCCGAAGTATCGGAATCCGAATTCCTCGAAGAGCGTTCCTGGTTTCAGGGATGCTTCGATTTTCCGGGCTATTTGTCCGGCGTCAGCTGAGATTAGGTTCATTAATCCTTTGGCGCTGGAACGCAGGAAGTTATACTGTGGTGAGCTTGTGACTTTGTGAAAGTGTTTTGAGAAGGCTCCGACAGTTGCGGAGATCGACATGTTGTTGTCATTGAGAATCACAACCATATCGTTTCTGAAATCGCCTGCGGCGTTGAGAGCTTCAAATGCCATTCCTCCTGTCAAGCCGCCGTCTCCGATGATAGCGACAACTTTGTAAGTTTCATTGATAAGGTCTCGGGCTGTCGCGATGCCTAACGCGGCAGCGATAGAGGTGCTAGAGTGTCCGGCGCCGAAAACGTCATAATCACTTTCGGTTCTACTGAGGAATCCGCTGATACCGCCGCTCTGTCGCAAGGTTGGGAATTCTTCTCTTCTACCGGTGAGCAATTTATGTGGGTAAGCTTGATGCCCGATGTCCCACACTAATTTATCGCGCGGTGTATTAAAGACGGTATGCAGTGCGATCGCCAATTCAATAGTGCCAAAATTCGGGGCGAAGTGTCCTGGGTGTTGGGAAAGCACCTCTAACAGATAGGTTCGCATTTCTTCTGCGATCGTTTTTAGCTCATCTATTTCAAGCGTTTTTAAATCTGCGGGGCTATTAATGTTTTCTAAAAGCATATTTTTAAGTATGTGCTTCTGGATGGTGTTTCGGTTGTCAACACCGGTCCAAAATGGGTCAGAGAATCTGCTTTGGGTTTGAATGGTTTATTAATGTTTCTGAGTCTGCAAGGGCAACAGATGCGGTGGTTCGGGTTTAAACTTTAAGGGTCTGTTTCGAGAACGTTTGTTACCCGTTGTTCTGCGTCTTCGAGCATTGCCCTACACGACAAGACTAGTCCGATACCTTTCTCGAAAAGTTCCAACGAGTCCTCAAGTTGCAGATCATTACGTTGTTCTAGTTGTTCAGCTATCTTTGAGAGTTCTGCCAGTTTTTCTTCAAAAGTCACATACTACCTCCGTTTATTTGGTTATTGGCAGTGGGCTGGATTTTTTCAACTCCTGGCTTAAAATTTTCAGTCACTCTATGTAAAAGACTTACCTATGCCTTTTAACTTATAGAGCTTTAAAGGTCAACTTATTTCTATAATTTACCAGAAAATAAGTTAGGTGCTACCTTTATTTCTGTTAGTAGTTTTGGACGAAAAAACGAATTTAAAAACACTTAAAGACTGACTGATCATTATGTAACAAATTACCGATGTTGAATTAGAGGGTTTACTATGTCCATCCTATCGCTACAATATTATGATCTACGAGCTGCATAAAGATAAGGATCGGCAGCGGAACAGTTCTCATTAATATACTCTCTAATTTCATCATTATCCCCGACAAGTTCAGAATCGTTCCGTTCTGTATTTGCACGACCAAAGCGATTGAGCAATTCTTGCTCATCCGGTTTTGGGTCATGGCCTACATCAAAGGTCTTTACACCTAAGAATATCACATCCTCAACAAAATAGGTTTGTGCGCTTGCTTTGCGTTGGATAAGTCCCTTAACAGAATTTGTTATACCTATTTTTATAACATTTCCCTCCGGTAATTTGATAAAGTATATGAGTGGAGTGTTTAAATCAATTTCCCAATCTTTCCCTTGAAATTCCACCTTTACAATGTGGGAAACAACTTTTGGAGGTTCAGGTTCTGGTTTAGGAGTAGATTCCGATTCAGCGATCTCGGGAGTCTCCTCCTCAAGGTCAATCGCTAAGCCCTCAACCGTCGGCATCGGCACATCAGCATCAGCCCCTCCCTCATTGACGATCTCTATTGACATCGCCTCTACATCTGATACTGCCTCATCAACAGAGTCAGTTATCTCTTCCGAAACGCTTTCTTCGGAAACCTTAGGCGGTACTGGGTCTGTATCTACTGGGTCACCAAACCGCTCGGCAAGCACAACCTGCCGCATATTATAAACGGTTGACTTGCTCATCCCAAGCATCGCCGCAAGTTTTCTGTCATTGACGAAAGGTCTGAAATCGGGATCAAAATCATATCTCGTCAAATTCATGACACTCAAGGCATTATACGCCGCCTTCTGCTTTTCGCCATGCGTTAGAGATAAACCATGCACATTCGAAAAACTGGCGATATACCTTGCGGTATCTTTATAGTCATAGTCATCGGACTCATACACTTTGACTATAACATCAAAGTTTACGAACAGATCACTATATTTAAGCTCGCCCTTTTCTAATTCATGATCGGGATTATTCTCAATCTCCGCAATCGCCGCTTTAAGCGCCGTTATGGTATGATAACCACTCGTCAAGAGATATACGCCCTCTTCTTCGGTCTCAACCGCTTCAGGCGGTCTATGCCAAACTGCTGAAAACTCTTGGTCATTCGCTATATAGTCTATGATAGACTCTTTGTAGCGATCAACCGTCTCTGCATTTATGCACGTTCTCGGATTGATCGAATCTTCGGAATCCACATCGTCCATAATCAAACGCTCATCAAGTTCACTCGTGTGAATCTTGATTTCTCTGTAGTCCAATTCCATCGTCATTTTTATTTCCCTATTTGCGTTTTTTCTAGGTCGCCACCTTTATTTTTTCTATACTATACTATACTATACCACTTCAACTCTTCTACGACAGCGTTTTCCTGATTCTCGTCCCAATTAAAGCTATCCTTCGCGAAACTAACCCCTGCCCCTTCAATGTGGAGTTCACCAAATAAGCGTTGACTGCGGAAAGTATTTGGACTTCCAAAAATTTCTGATGGGAGATACTTCTCGACTATTAGACGCTTTCTTCTAAATAGTGAAAAACCAGCTCCACTCGCTACTCCCATGCTGCGGATTGCTGCAAAACCACTGACACGTATTCCTTGTATTTCAAAATCTATGGAGACTTTCCAGATTGAATTAATTTCGCAGGCATAAACACATTTATGTCCCAAATGTGTGAGTGCTTGATGAAAACAACCCAAACCTGCAAAAAGATCAATAAATTCCATAAAAAGTAAATCTTTTATTCAACGTTGCTGTACCCATAAAGATGTGTTGTAAATTCAGTAAACATAAGCGTTACAACAAATTACTAAAATCACTTCTTTAGTCCAACTGTTTCCTGGATTTGTTCAATACGGCATGCGAGTTTTCCGTGTGCTAACTGCACCTCAATTCTGTCATCTACGGATACCTGTTTGATTGAGGTTAATATCTCCCCACTGATTTTCTGACTGATGCTATATCCGCGTTTTAAGGTTGCTAATGGGCTGAGTGCGTTTAGACGTTCTGTGAGTACCTGGAATTCACGTTCGGCCTGGCCAAGGTGCCGATCGATAGCTGTCCTGCACGCGGTATCTAGAGCGTCTATTCTCTGATCAAGTTGATAGATTGCTTCCTTACGGCGCGTTGGAGACAGATGTGTTTCGAATTCTTGTAGGTGCGTTTTGTGCTTTTCAAAACGGTTCCGGATGAGGCGCTGAAGTAAAGCGGTGTGTGCGTCCAACCTAGCGAGGAGTTCGTCCTGATCGGGGGCGATTGCTGTGGCCGCTGCAGACGGTGTTGCTGCTCTGTGATCTGCTGCCAGATCGGAGAGGGTGTAATCTATTTCATGTCCGACGGCGGAGACAATTGGAATTGTAGAGGCGGCAATGGCGCGCACTACTATTTCTTCGTTAAATGCCCAGAGGTCTTCAAGTGAGCCGCCGCCGCGTCCTACGATTAGGATGTCTATATCATGTCGTTGGTTCAGGATTCTGATGGCATGTGCGATGCCTTCTGGTGCGCCTTCGCCTTGAACGAGCGTGGGATGCAGTAGAACTTCGGCTAACGGATAGCGTTTATCCAACTGCTGACAGATGTCTTGAAATGCTGCGCCTGTTGCTGATGTGATGACTCCGATTTTTTGCGGAAATTCTGGTAATGGTTTTTTATGTGCTTTATCAAACAGCCCTTCTTCGGCAAGTCGCTGTTTCAGTTCCTCAAATTTTCTTTGCAAGTCGCCAATGCCTAGCGGTTGCACCTTTTTCACGGTCATCTGGTATTTGCCGTGCGGTGGGTAGACGACAATTTTTCCTTGTATCTGCACCTCCTTGCCGGCGCGGAGCAGGTGCCGAAATCGGTTTGCAATGTTCCGCCAAAGGACACAATCGATTTGGGTTTTAGCGTCCTTGAGTGTGAAATAGATATGCCCGGAACTGTGGAAGTGGCAGTTTGACACCTCTCCGCGCACTGATGCGTTTTGAAAGGGTTGGTGCTGCTCTATCAGGTGTTTCAAGAGGTTCGTTATTTCAGTGACACTATGGACAGTGTTTGTTGGTATGGACATTTCAATCTGTATTTGCATCTGTGTGTTTATTTAACGAAACCTCTCAATATTTGGTTTACGGTTATGCGGTGTGTACTGTGCATTTTAAAAGTTTGTAGTGTGTGTGGGTGCGTTTTATCGAATCTCCATTAGAATTGATATTGATGTGGCGTGATGCTGAGGGCCATTCCTGTGTTTTCGTCGAGTTCTATTTCGGCTGCACAAAGTTTAACGTTGTCTTTCGCGATGACGAAGCGTTTGGGCATCATTGTCAAAAATCCGTCGACTACTTCCTCGATGCGTGTGCCGATGACGGAGTCGTGTGGTCCTGTCATACCGACGTCTGTAATGTAAGCGGTGCCTTCGGGAAGGATGCGTGCGTCGGCTGTCTGGACGTGTGTATGTGTGCCGATGACTGCTCCGGCTCTTCCGTCGGCGTGCCAGCCCATAGCGATTTTCTCGGATGTTGCTTCGGCATGGAAGTCGAGGAGGATGTACGGTGTCACTGTTTCCATTTCAAGCAGGATTTTATTGAGGGCATGAAACGGGTTGGTGTATCTATTCATGAAAATTTGTCCTGCGAGGTTGATGACAGCGAGCTGGGTTTGTTCATCATCAGAGGTGGCGACTGTTACGCCGCGTCCTGGCACTTCTGCGGGATAGTTTGCGGGGCGTATCAGCTGTGGGGTTGTGTCTATAAAATCTAAAACTTCTCTTTTATCCCAAACGTGGTTTCCGGTTGTAATTACAGAGACTCCGGAGGCTAAGAGTTGGTCTACGATTTCGAAGGTCAATCCTTTACCGCCTGCTGCATTTTCTCCATTGGCAACAATAAAATCGTATTCGTGTCGGTGTTGCCTGAGAAATTGTGTTGTTGCTGCTCTTCCTGGATTTCCGACAATGTCTCCGATAAACAGTATTTTCATTTTTTTGTCACTTTCTGTAAAGTGTCCGTGCTGCTTGCGTTATCCCAGACCGATGGTTTCCAATGGTCCGATTATGGGGCATAATATCCCGGCCGTGCCCCTTCAACTGCCCGCTGTTTCCAATGCTGCGAGAGTGAAGACGGGTGTGAAGGAGCAGCCGAGTGCTTCGATTTTTTCTGCGCCGCCTGCTTGTCGGTCAATAACTGCTATGACGTGTTCTACTGTGTAGCCTGCGTTTCGAATCTGCTTGATAGATGTGCAGACTTGTCCTGCTGTTGTGATCACGTCCTCTATGACGACGAGGTTGCTGTGTGTTTTTGCTCCGCCCTCTATGAGGTTGCAAGTGCCGTAGTTTTTGGGTTCTTTCCGGACGTAGAAACAGGGGATTCCTGTGTGCAATGAGACGGCGGTTGCGAGGGGGATGCCTCCTAATTCTAGGCCTGCTAGGCCGTCACAGTTTGTTGGTAGTAATGTCGCTATTTCTGCAGCGGTTGCGGCGAGCAGTTTGGGGTCGCTCTCAAATCGGTATTTATCCCAATAAAAATCACTGGTATTCCCGGAACGGAGTTTGAATTTTCCTGTGAGGTATGAAACGGCGCGGATTTGTTTAGCGAGTTGTGTTTTGTTCATTTTTTAGATCGACTGCTGGCTGTGAGTGTGCGGCTCCTTGTAATATTTTTGATAGGGTTGTTGTCCCTCAAAAAGCAATAAAAACTTGACATTATGCATTATTTGCTATAAAATAGCGGTATTAAAGCTATAAGATAGCGTTGCGGGCGAAAAATTATCATAATGCTATAGTATTATTAACATTTTATTCGATAGCATTATTGGTTTGTTTTGTCTTAAAACACTTCTATATGTGCGTTATCTCCTGTGGTGACTTCTCCAATAAGTGCTGCTTCTGGGCAATCGGCTGCGTGGAGTTCTGTTAGGGCTGCGTTGGCGTTTTCGGCGGGCAGCGAGAAGAGTAGTCCGCCGGAGGTTTCTGCTTCCATCAAGATATGCTTCATTGCTGCGTTGTCTGTTCGGAAGGTTACCTTGTCGGCGAGGAAGGCTTTATTCGCGAGATAGGCTTGCGTATAGGTGTTTTGTGCGACGAGTTTGGGTGCATCAGGGAAGTAAGGTATTGCGTTGCTGTCAATTTTTAGATGTGCGTTGTTTCCTGCTGCCATTTCTGCTGCGTGTCCTAGTAGTCCGTATCCGGTGATGTCTGTGCAAGCGGTTGCGCTGTATTTCAGCATGATTTGTGATGCGGATGCGTTGAGTCGTGTCATGGATTCGACGAGTTGCGGTAGGACGGTGTCGCTGATTTTGTCAAATTTGAGGCCTGTGGTAAGGATACCGATGCCGAGATTTTTGGTTAGTATGAGTGCGTCTCCGGGTTGTGCGCCGTAGTTTCTGACGAATTTTTCGGGGTGCACGATACCTGTCACTGCGAGTCCGTACATTAGTTCTGGTGCGTCTACGGTGTGCCCGCCGACGAGAGCGGTTTCTGCTTGCATTGCTTTTTCGGTGCCGCCTTTGACAATATCGCCGAGGATGGACAGGTCTAGGTCTGTTTTTGGCCAGCAGGTGATATTTAGTGCGGTTTTTGGTATTCCGCCCATGCTATAGACATCACTGAGTGAGTTTGTTGCGGCGATGGCTCCGAATGTGTAGGGGTCGTCGACGATGGGTGTGAAATAGTCGACGGTGTTAACGAGGGCTATGTCGTTGGCAATGCGGTAGATCCCGGCATCGTCGGAGGTTTCTGTGCCGACGAGGAGGTTGGGGTCGTTGGACTTTGGGATCTTATTTAAAATGTGTGCGAGCTCCCCTGGAGCGAGTTTTGAAGCTCACCCGGCGCATTTGACGGTTGCGGTGAGTCGGATTTTCTTTTTTGTCATTTTATTTCGTCTCTATTAGCAATTGGCGTGGTCGGTTAAGAACGTTATTGCGTTTGCACAATTGGGTTATTGATGGCTGAAAATGGGTTGGAACGTTTTGATAGTTGATTCTGCTATTCCTCCAAATCGGCTAAGACAGATTTCACGTAGGTTAGACTTCGGCTGTCTTGCAGGAATTGGTCCCCGTGGCGGACACCTTCGATTGCGCAGTAGCCGTTGTAGTTTGCGGCTGCCAAGGTTGAGATTGCAAAGCGGTAGTCGATTTCACCGTCAGGTAGCGGTGCTTGGACGTAGATGGCGGTTTCTAAGTCGGGGATATGCACGCGGTAGAGGTTCTTGCAGTGCCAGTAGTTGACATGTGGTGCGACGGCGGTAATGGCATCTTCACAGGATTCTTCTGGGATGTCGTATGTCCAATAAATGTTGCCTAGGTCTGGATTTATGCCGACATTTGGTGCGTCGATGAGTTGGATCAGATGCAGTGCTGACCAGCTGTTATCGGCGATGGAATTTTGATGGATTTCAATAGAGATATCTACTCCGAGGTCTGAGGCGATAGTTGCGACTTCGCTCACAGAGCTGGCTGTCAGTTGATAGTCGGCATTGGTTGCTAGGCGACTTGAGCCTTGGGAAACGGGTTCTCCACGGTATGTGCCTTTTCCGTTTGGGTGGCGTGGTGGCGTGGTGACTGTGGCGTTGACGACACCTGCGCCGATTTTTGAGGCGAAGTGAACGGCTTGGGTCATGCGGTGTTTGTTGGTTGCTGCGACGCGCGGGTGTGCTGCGCCGCCTCCGCCGCGTATGGCGACACAAGGGGTGCCTGCGTCCTCTAGTTCGGCGCGGAGGTTTTTAATTTCGGTGTCTGTTAAATTCATTGCGGGGAGTTCGATTCCGTCGAAGCCGATGGCTTTAACTTTTTTTAGGAAGTTTTTTCTGTGTGTGGCTTCGGTGGGAAATCCTGGGCTGTTATAAGGGTATAAGGTGCATCGCCTAAAGGCGTAAGCGATCTTCATTGATGTTCTCCTTCAAATAGATGGGCTACGGCTTGTTGAAACTGTTGAAAGAGCTGACGGTTTACAAAGCTTTCTGTTTGCGGTGGTTTGTGCTCGGTGTGTTTGTCAGTGCTCTTTTGTTGAAGCGTGGTGGTTTTCACCTCGGATTGGGCGTGTTGATGACTGTGGCATTTGGATAGTGTGGTTCGGTCGGCTGTTTTTTGCAAGGCGGTGTCTCGTTTGGAAATTGCGTCGAGGATGCTTCGGTAATACCATGCTTGGTGTTGGATACCTCCGTGGAATCGGTTCCAGACGGTGTCGCCAATTATGTGATGTTCTGATATGATTGTTCGCAGGTTGTGGAGCTTGTCTGCGCATGTCACAGTGCAGACTTCTGGACTGGCAGCGCTGAGTGCTTCGATTCGTTCGGTTTTGCGTGCGCGCCAGCGGAGTGCTTTGTTTTCGGAGCAGCCGTCGACGATGTGTGCGATGTGTTTGCCGAAGCGTTTCTGAATGAAGTCTAGTGTTAGGTGTGTGTCTTCGATGGTGTCGTGTAAGATTCCTGCGATGATCACGGCTTCTGTGCATCCTGCTTCCATGAGTATGACTCCGACGGCATAAGGGTGTGTGATGTAGGGTATGCGTGTGCCTTTTCGGTATTGGCCTTGATGTGCTTCGGCTGCGATCTCTATGGCTTCTTCGATTTGGTTTTTTCCGGTGCCGTTTTGCATTGTGCTTGGAATTCCTATCCGTAAACGATTATCAACTTTACTATAAACCTAGTTAAATGATACACTATATTTGGCATATTCGTCAATATATTTTTTTAGGGGTGGGGTGCTATGTGTATAGAAGCCTGCACAGCGAAGAATACCGATGAATTGATGGGATATGAAGGCAGCGTCCGAGACCTCTACTATACCGCTTTCAACACCATCCTGACATTACAAACCCCTTGCAAACTTGCACCCGGTGCCCCTCGATAATCCTATTAACGCCGCAATCTCCTTCGGCAATTCATTGATGTATGCCGCCTGTCTGACCGAAATCTATGGGACGCAGCTCAACCCAACCATCAGTTTCCTACACGAACCCGGCGACAGACATTGATCGAACCCAGCAGAACGCACACGGCCAGCGAGTTTTAATAGAGCCCCGTGTAACATTGAAAAAATAGTGTTGAGACAGTTGATAAGGATCGGGTATAATATATTGATGGCTTCCATAAAGTCTTTTAATCGAACCAGTATGGAATCAAAACTATTTACGAATCGAAACAGTATCTTATTGGCTGTGGCTTTTAATCGAACCAGTTTGGAATCAAAACTCACTAGGTATGCCGAGCAGTGATAGTTGCATCCTTTATAATCGAACCAGTATGGAATCAAAACAAATGCGATACACTGAATAAGCCTAAGACAGCCTCCCTTTATGGAATTGAAACAATACCCCACCACCGGACAGTGCGGATCATCTAAACTTTTAATCGAACCAGTAAGGTTTAGTAAGCGATCTCTTACCTTTTTTCGGTATTTCGCGGTACACTTGGAAATTATAGATTTACAAAGGAGAATTTACCAGAATGCTTTTCCTGCCTTCGTTGATTGTATTCATTGTAGCAAAGCGGCGGTGGCTGAAGGGCATCGCTGTGTTAATATTGGCTATTGGGTTATTGTCACAACCGGAGTCCGTATATTATAAACTTATTGCGATCGCAATTTTTTATCCAATCATCTATCTTATTGTCCGTTTTATTCGTAAGAAACTGGGAGAAAAGGGCTAGCAAATTTAACTGTGAAGCCTTTTCGGCGTTGCTTGTTTTTCTATGTTGTATTATAATTGCGAATGATCAGATTTGTAAGGAGGGTTTATGGATGTTTTTATCTTTACAATAATATATATTTTGGTCCAAATTGTTCTTGTAGGTGTGGTGTGGCACCTTCTGAAGAATAGATGGCATACACATGCCAACACAGCGGCATCAATTCTAACAATTATTGGTATATTTGGAACATTTGGGGGAATCTATTGGGGACTTCAAGATTTCGATATTGTAAATATTGAACGGAGCATTCCTGATTTATTAGGGGGTCTAAAACTTGCTTTCCTAACCTCGCTTGCCGGTATTTTGTCTGCAATTATTTTGAAAGGAAGGTCCTGGGTAATTAGCATCCAGGATTCGGATGAAGGTACAACGCTGGACAAGTTTGTAGATCAGTTAACAGCAACGCTCAAAAATGTTCAAACGTCGGGCGAAATGAATCTTTTAGCGCAAATGGTAACATTGAACAAAACGATTAAAGATGAAGGTATCGAAACCCGCGGTGCTTTAGGTAGTATTAAAGACGATCTGGCTGGTATTCATACGTCTCTGACTGGAGGGCAACATGAGACTGTTGTGCAATTACGCGGGTTAACAACTACTGTTTCGGAGAAGCATGATACTTTAACTGCAGCTATTGTCGAAAAACATGAGGATCTGATCGCATTACAGAGGGAAGAGGGTATCAAAACGCGTGAAACGTTAGCTAATTTGCAGGGGGCACTTACTGAGGGTCAAGGTGCTTTGAATACGCAATTGGAAAAGTTAGCGGTGACTTTTTCCGAGAAGCATGATTCACTGATAAAGGAGTTCCATGCGTTTTCTGAGAATGTTGCTGAAGGTATTGCGAAACTTGCGACTGATGAATTGATTGAGGCGCTTAAGAGTGTGATTGAAGATTTTAATGCCAAGATTACTGAGCAGTTTGGTGAAAATTTCAAGCAGCTAAACGAAGCGGTTGGGAAAACGGTCGAGTGGCAAGAGCAGTACCGTCAACAGATGGATGAGCTGGCTAATGAATTTCGGATTGCAGCAGAGAGTATTGAAAAATCCAGAGAAGCGGTTGCGTCAATAGCGGAATCGTCAAATACAATTGCGGTCCGGAGCGAGCGTATTGTGGATTGTACTGAAAAATTGGATCCGATTCTTCACACGCTAAACGATCAATTGGATGCTTTCAGTGCCTTGCGTGAAAGGGCGCTTGAAGCGTTTCCGCTGATTGAGGAGAGATTAGACGAACTTACAACGGGTTTCTCGAGTACTGTTCAGACAGCAATTGCCGATTCACAGAAAAGCGTAGAGTCCCAGCGCGGGGCGCTAGCAGAACAAACTGAACTTATAGAGAGGGTCGTTGGAGATAACACTGAAAAATTCGATCGGCTTAGTGTGCGCTTTTCGGAGTCCGTTGAAACTACTATTGCTCAGGCTCACGCTAGCATGAATCAGCAACGGGAGGCGTTAACAGAACGATTTGGGGAGCTTGAAAGTAGCACTGCGGCTGCTAGCAGAGAATTTCAGGAAACTATAGCTGGTGTTGGATCTCAGCTTGACGATGTGTTTGAGAGAAGTAAAGACCATATGGTTCAGTTAGCGACGAGCTTTGCTAGAAACCTCACCCAGCGATTGGAAGACACTTTAAATGAGGTGACGACAGCTTTTTCTGATACGGTGGCGACGGCTATCGGTGATTCCCATAGAAGTATGGAATCTCAACGTACGGCATTGGATAACTATAGCACAACTCTTCAAACAACCATAAATGAGGTGACGACAGCTTTTTCTGATACAGTGGCGGCGGCTATCAGCGATTCCCATAGAAGTATGGAATCTCAACGTACGGCATTGGATAACCATGGAACCACTCTTCAAACAACCATAAACGCACTTGGAGGACGAGTCAATGATACAATGCAAGAGGTCTCGCAGACGGCTGATGCGTCTCAATCTGCTATAAAAGTTCAACAACAGGCGGTGTCACGTCTTACCGATGAATTGCAATTAAACTTCAATAGATTGGAGACAGAACTGGAAGCAAGTTTGACAAAATCTCTGAATTTATTAGGAGGAAGGCTTGCAGGACTCTCTGAAAAGTTTGTTGAGGATTATAGTCCATTAACAGAAGAACTTCATAAACTTGTAAACTTGGCAAAAAGTAATCAGAGGGATGACGATTTCCCGTATTAACAGATCGTTATCGGTTATGTTCAGGGAAAAGAGGGGCTTGATCGTATCGTATTTCGTCGGCTTGATAATTAGTGGGTTCATCTACGGAGGCACAGGAAACCGACAGCTTATGCTATAAGCACTATGGCATAGGCTGCTAGTCTATGCTAAGGGCTACTGCACAGGCTGCCAGCCTATGCTACAGGTGCTGCTGCATAGGAAACCGACAGCCTAGGCTACAAGGATTATGGCACAGCAGAACAGGTTCTGCTACAGAAGAACTCTACTCACTCTTTTTTCATTCACGTTATCATGGAAGGAAGGGGGTTAATACATGATCGAGAGATTGTTTAGTACACAGGGACAGGAGACTGAGGAACACTGGGTCTCTATATCTGATGTGATGACAGGGTTAATGGTTATATTTCTCTTTATCGCTATTAGTTATATGGTGAATGCTAAGAACAAAACCGATCGAATTGATGAACAGCTTCAAGCTTACGCCAAGTTGCGGGAGGATCTGTCTAAAGAGTTGGAGGAAGAATTTGAGGGAACTCGGGAAAAAAGAGAGAAGTTTCGGGAGGAGTGGCGGGGGCATTTGGATAAGACAACGCTAGCTATCGGTTTTAAGGAGCAATTTCCACAAGGCAAAGCTCATCCTCCGAATGCTTTCAGAGCGATCTTACGCGATTTTATTCCGCGCTACATCGGTATTTTAACCAAGGCTAAGTATAAAGATGAGATATCGGAGATTCGTATTGAGGGTCATACTTCTAGTGAGTGGTTTGAGCAGGTCACTGGGAATGAGGCGTATATTAGGAACATGGAGTTATCTCAAAATCGGGCGAGAAATGTGCTTGATTATGTTCTATGGTTGGCACATCGGAAAGATGGTGCGTGGTTGCGGAAACATTTGACTGCTCATGGGTTATCCTCTAGCCAGCTCAGACTAAATCTGGATGCTGTCTATTCGCGTCCTACGAACACTTATCGTATCGTAGAAAGGGAATCAGGTATTTCGTCAGGAGAGATTCGTCAATTGCACCAACAGATTCGTCGTTTGTCAAAAGACAGCAGGGGTAGCCGAGAAGATGTTGTCGCCACGCTTAGGCAAAAATTGCCGGGGTCTGAATATAGTGCTGTAGACATAGAGAGAGCGGTAGATCTCCTGATGGAAAATAGGGGCGAGTCTCGGCGGGTCGAATTCCGGGTTGTTACAAAATCTGAAAAACTTATTGAGGAACTTCGGCAAGTTATGAAACTAGATGATAGATTAGGAGAGATAGATTGAACCTGCCAACAGTATTTCCAGAATTAGATAAACTTTTAAAGAAGATGAAGGTATCATCTATCCCGATTATAGATACCATTGATATTAAATTGGTACGGGACGGCGTAATTGTTCCTTCACCGAGCGATTATATAATTGTTGATGGAATTCCTACAGTTAAAGATAGGAAAGTTGTTCTTCATCTACAAGACGCTTGGAATTATCAAAGCAGATACGGTAGCTATCCTAAGTACCATGTTGTGAACTGTACAACGCTTCAAGATATGCAAAGAAGAGGGGAGTATGATAGGTACCATGCAACAAGAAGATCGAGTGGCAATTTTCTAGTGAAACTTTCTAGTAGCGATGAATTAAGCCCTTATAAGCTCAAGCTCTGTAGAAATTGTTTGGGTGAATTAGAGCAGATGTATGGTTTGGGTGTGTTTCCTAAAGATCCAGCGAAATTCCCGCTTGCAGATTGGCTTGAGTCTTTTGATTATGAGTTTGATTATTCATCGCCGGAGTGGCAGGAGCGTTCTAAAGCTTGCCGTGAAAGAGCACATTGGAGGTGTGCGGCATGCAGTATTGACCTAAAAGATGATCCTTATTTTCTGCATGCACACCATAAATGGGGGACAATATTTAACGATTCTGAGGACTTAGTGGCACTCTGTATCGGTTGTCACGCGGAGCAGCCCGGGGATGGTCATCAACTCTTAAGAAATTATCCGGCATATCGAAAATTCATGGAGAAATATGGAAGTAGACCGCGCCCTGTTATTAGGACTCATCAACATCAGGTTTTTCAGCAACAAGCTGGGTATCTTACAGAGGTTACGGAAGAGGACATACCGCTCTAAGCTGTTTGCATTGCTGGTGAGGTTCTACTTTAACGCGAGCTTGATAATTAGTAGTGGGTTCACCCTGCGGAGGCACAGGAAACCGACAGTCTCTGCTACAAGGGCGGAGGCACAGGAAACCGACAGTCTCTGCTACAAGCACTACGGCACAGGCTGCCAGTCTATGCTACAAGAACAACCTATGCTACAGGAACTGAGGAGGCAGAGGTTACCATAAGATTGTGTCAATTTGCTGCATGAGGGTGAGGGTTTCCGCAATAGAGACTAAGATGGCACGATAATGCCGTACCTCCTCATGACGCAACGTCTCCCCGCGACGATCCCGAAGCCACTTCTCACAGACCTGATACGAGCCGATCTTATACGCCCAAACCTCCGGCGGTACGTCTGTGAAATATTGCGTGGCATTCATCCAAACAGCGCCCTCCACATAACGCACCTTTCCAACAACGCCATCTCCTACGCCCTCAAAGCGGTGACGCGCGGGAATTTCTACGTCTTTCAAGAGGTGCCAGTTCATGAGGTGCTGCCCGAGCGATGCGAGTGTGTGGAACTGCTCACGGTTGCGCGGCATGGGGATACGCGGGTAGTCGTATTTGAGGAAGTCGTAGTACCGTTTGCGATAGGTGGGGCTATGGAGCAGTGCGTAGAGATAGGCGAGGATCTGCTCGGGTGAGACGCGTTCGGGCAGCTGGAAGGGTTGAACCTGCTGGGCATCTAGCGCGCCTGAGAGCGCGGTGAGGAAGGTTGGTTTGAAATTGAGGGAGCGTTCTGTGTTAAGTCCTAATTCTTTGGGATTTGGATAGAGATAGAGCGGGAATACATGACCAGATTCACTTCCACTGTTGGATATATAACGGTTTTCTGTAATTGTATCGGTTACCAGGGCATGTTGCCACACAGGCCCTGTAACAATACGACATGTGCCGAGGGCAAGGTTTTCGCTGCGTAAATGCGGCATAATCGCCGGTCGTGGCCTACAGTGAAAGCCGCGCGACCGTCCTGTGTAGTAGGTCCAGCGCGTGTCAAACGGCCGGTAATTGATCGGCACAATGTGCTGTTCTGTGTTCGGATGATTGCGGAGGTCTGCTTGGGCGAGATGTACCTGCCAATCTTGGCTGTCTTTTGGCAACCCGTATTTTTCGCGGGCCTTTTCTATAGGGAGCGAGACAAAGTCGGTTACGGTGTCGCGAACATCTTCGGCAGTGCGATGGATTGTTAACTTATCTCGGGCGGTAACAACCCCGATTGAGCTTGCTTGAAAGATGTCGGTAATTTGCCATCCGTTTTCATACTCAGTCTTGTGCTCTGTTACTTGTGGCACAAGAAGATAGTGGGGTGAGGTCGGTTGCAATTCACTCCACTCAGTGGTTTGCACGTCTATCTGTGAAAGTGTTTCATATTTTTCTTTTCGGCTCCCGTATAGGTCTGCATAGTGGACTTTTGCTAGCGCGGGATTATTGTGGTGCTTGACACATAGTAAGATGGTAACCCCGAGTTGTATATCAAATACATTTTCATCTTTCTGTCCGTCAGGGACAGATTCTTGTTTTATGATACTCCCGTGTAGGTTGAGTGCATAGATGGTGTTAAAACTGTTTAATAGACTTTGACGCATGCCGCGGACGGTGGGGGCTTCAAGGAAATTATTGCTGACAATATAACCGATAATACCTTCGCCATTTTTATCCATGTGCCACTGTGCCCATCGGATAAACTTCACATAGTCGTCTTGAAGTGCTTTTGAAGTTGCTTCCCCGAGGGGGACTCCGTCTATCTGTTTGTAATCCTCAATAAGTTCACCGATAAAGGTTAGCTTTCCCTTCAAACGGCTCGGGTTAAGGGAATGGCGTTTATAAGGCGGATTGCCGAGGATGACGAGGAGGGGTTCGTCGCGTTTGACTGACAACGCAGCATTCGCCTCCTCGGAGATGAACTCCGTGAACGGCAACGGCGACTGCATCTCTTGCGGCTGCTCTAGTGTGTTGGTGAGGTAGATGCGCAGACGCTCATCTGCACGCCAGCCTTGCGATTCTAAGAAGAGACCTAACTTCAAGTGTGCGATGGTATACGGCGCAACAAGCAGCTCAAATCCAAAAATACGACGCACCAGATCCCCGTTGATATACTGTGCCCATTCCCCCGAGCCGTAGGTCGAGGTGACAGAAGCCTGGATCTGCTCAAGCACTGCCAACAGAAAGCCGCCCGTCCCCGTCGCTGGGTCGAGGATGAGTGTATCGGTATCCGCGAGACCGTCCGATCTACCGAGCTCTGTTTTCAAGAGGCTATCAATGGATCTGACGATGTAGGAGATCACCTGGGGCGGCGTGTAGTAGACACCCCGATCAACCCGACGCTCCGGATTATACGCAGCGAGGAAGGTCTCATAGAAGTGGATAACAGGATCCTCGGCGTGAGTTCCCGGAGAAAATGCCGTGCGGATCATCTCTGTCTGCACGTTTCGCAGGAGCGTTGCGATGTCGTCGAGGATATAGATAACGTTCGCCTCTAGCGTTGGCGATGCGATCTGATGAAAGAGCTGCACAAGAAATGGGTTGGATCTGGGAAGGGCTCCTGCGGCGGTGTGTCGTGAGAAGTTCGTGGCGTTTGGCAGCGTGCATCGGGCGGCGAATAGTCCATAGGCGAGCGTCTGTGCATACATATCCGCAAAATCAGCGGGGGTCAATGTAGAGAGCAGCAGCTCCTTGAAGGCGGAGAACATCCGATAGAGGTTGCTGTTTTCATTAGTGAGTGCAGCGGCGACTTGCACCTGTAGTTCTCGGGTGCGTCTGGCGAGGTATCTGGCGAGCACCTCTGGTGTGGCGATCTGAACGGGTTTGGCGTTTAGGAACCGTTCCAATAACATCTCCAAGTTTGCGGTGCCGTCTCCGGCGCGTGCTTGTGCGTGGAGTTGTCCGTCTGTCCAGAGCTGGAAGTCGACGAAGTTGGTGAGAATGAAGTTGTCCAAGTTTTCGGTAAATCGTTTGTTCTGCTCTTGTGCGTGTCCTGTGAGCTTGTTGAGGTCTCTGCGGTTTGATTCGGCTTCGATGTAGCCGATGGGGAGCAGTCCGTCTATTGCGACGAAGTCGGGTCTGCCGATCTGCTCGATATGTTTGGGTTCTTGGAGGAAGTGTATGGTATTTCTGTGGAAGTGGTTAGCGGTTGTTTCCGCGAGGAATGCGTGTAGGTGTGGGAAGAGCGAGAGTTCTGATGTTGCTGCGGTGTTGGCGCGGGTGTGTTGTATTTTCTGTAGGTAGCGGTTGGTGCGGGTGTGGAAGTCCATATGTTGTTTTGAGGTTAATCCTGTTTAGGTTGAGGTGGCACAGACGGCTCGTCTATGCTACAAGAAGTGTCTGGGCTACACACAATGGTTTATTTCTGACGTTTACGTTATTATACGGGTTTTGGTGGTTAGGTGCAAGTGTTTTCGGAATGTGTGTCCAGAAATTTTTCAAATTATAAGGAAGTAAGGTAGCGACATGTTCACACCGTTCACTTATGCACAGGCTATCAGCCTATGCTAAAAGTGTGGATGCACAGGCTATCAGTCTATGCTAAAAGGGTCTTGCACAGACTGACAGTCTATGCTACAAGAGCTACTGCGCAGACTGCGAGTGTATGCTGCAAGTGTGGATGCACAGACTAACAGTCTATGCTACAAGAGGTACTGCACGGGAAACTGCTAGGTTATGCTGCAAGGGTTACTGCGCGGGAAACTGACAGTCTATGTTGCAAGTTAGCGTAGAAAAAAGCTTCGCGCGGGGGTCCTAGTGCACATAACTTTCGCGGGGTTCGTCGAGATCGACAAGTACTCGTGAGCCGACTTGTAAGAACCTGCCGTTTAGCATTGTGAATTGGACATCAGGGTTTGTGGGTGCTTGGCGTAAGTAGAGATATTCTCCGACAAAAGTAATATCGGCTGCTGACATTTCGGTTAATCCGTCGTCGGAGATAAGGAAGGTGTCGGTTGTGTTGTGCAGCTGCAGCGTGAAGCCCGTTGCCAAGACATCTGCGTCTGTACGGACTGGAAGGTTGGTAAGGGTTGGGTGCGTGTTGGCCTCGGGTTGCATAGGAAATAGGATCGTGTTCAGCACTAGTGGTGATTCGCCATTTAGTCGATAGGTAGCGGTGTCTGCATCTAACGTTAGCGTGAGCTCGGGTGTTGCAGTTGCTCCGAGGAAGAGCGTGCTTTTGCCCGGGGATTGTGTCCATACAGTGAGTGTATTCTCCGAAGTGTGGAGCGAGGTTTGTCGGTTCAGCGAGAAAACCTGCTCTAGGGTGTGTGTATTCTGTGCGAGGAGCAGGTCGTGCAAGATGAAATATTCGCCTTTGAGGTAGAAGAGAGAGCGTTTGTGATGGATATTAGCGGTTTGTGAGTTTTCGGCGTGTGGTGTTAATGCGCGCCAGCCTTCGAACCAATCGAATGCTGGTGTAGCGATCCATCTTCTGTGGAGCGCGCTCTCATCTACGGGTTTACCGTCAAGTAGGCGTATAGAGGCGGTTGTTAGCTCTTGTGCGTGGGCGTGGAGTGTGAGTTGTGATATGATGTTGTGGGCGTTTGTTTTTCCGTGTGGGCGTGTGTCCAGAAAGAGGTATTGGGCATCAGGTGTCCAGTTATTTCTCATTACGTACCAGCCGGTTTCATGTAGCGGGTGGGAAGTGGTATCGGGATATGGGATCTCGTTGCTGTGGGCGCTGCTGTTGTCGATGGAGCGGATTTCAAGGAGGTTGATATTCGGGTTGGGCGATGCTCCGCATGAAGGGAGCTGTGTGTCAGGTTGGCTTAAATGGATACATGCTTTTACTTGCTTTTCAACGGCTTCTTTAAGGAATTCAACGTGTGCTGTGTGTTTCCCGCAAAAGGAGAGGAATCTGTTAAAATCTGTGATTGCTTCGACTTGTGCGGAGACCGTTCGGTCTTTATGGAAGCCGTCTGTATGGAAGAAGGCGTTGTTAATCCAATGGTAGCGGCGCAATGCTAAGAGAAGGAGCGTTTCGCTGTGCCGGCATTCAGGGAACAGGGTTGCCGCGATACCGATTTCGGTAGTTGCCTTGAGTGCGGGAGTGGGGTGAATAGATAGGTGAAGTAGGGATTCGAGATAGTTTTTTGCGGTGGTGTATGTATCGGACCTTTTCGGTAGATGGAACGTCTTGTCTGCAATTTTTGCGTCTAAGAAGGTCTGTCGAAAGGCGGTGTATTCGGACTTGGCAGCGGATATGTTGTCTGCGATCAGTGCTGTTTTCACTGCCTGCATTCCGGGAAAATCCAGGTTGAGCGTATCAAAGAAGTCGTGAGCGTTTAACGGCAATTTGTATGGGTTTATCGGTATGAAATTAGGGGCGAGAACGGTGTTATAGGCGGTTACCGCGCCTTCTAGGATTGGGAGTTTTCGTTGATTTGCGAGCGAAAGAGCGGTGTTAAGGGGGAGTGTAAGGTGTGAATCTGTTGGTTTGGGAGAGATCAGTGTGAGTGGTGTTGCAACTCTTCCGAATCCGGCGAGTTGCCAGAGGGTGGCTTGTGGTAGTGAGGCACAGAGTGTGCCGGCTAGCGCCAGGGCACTTCCTGCTTCGAGCTTGGGGCGTGGCTTGCCTTCTGAATAGGTGTAGAGGTATTCGGTGTGCTCTAATAGGATACGGGCGAGTTCGGTGTATCCGGTATCTAGAAGTTGTTCATGTGCGGCGATTGCGACTGCCTCGATGGTTCGTGCTGCCACAGCTTCCAATCGCCATGCGGGGTTGTGTGGTGAGAATTCGATGGGAGTTGGATGTGTTTGTGTGAAGGTGTAGAGTTCTTCGAAATCGGCGATTGGTTCAAGTTGCGTGATGCTGTCTGGTGGTTTCTGTTCTGCGAATTCGTGTGCAAGTAGTTGAATATGTTCTGCTTGGAGGGTTGTGGATTTTTCAAGTGGCATGCTATGTTTGGCTCCTAAGGATCTGTGTGTTTGTGGTATGAAAAAAGGAGGTGCGAAGAGCCCCTCCTTTGTGGCTTTAATTGAATTTTGGATTTAGGAGGATAGTGCTGAAATTGCGGTATTTTCGTTGTCGAAATGCTCGAATAGTTTCATGACTCGGCTCAGGACGATCAGATTTTTTATATTTTGTCCGGCATGGATGGCAGCGATGCGTCCGTTTTTTCGTGTAGCGGCTGCGCGTGCTTCCATGAGAGTTCCGAGTCCTGAGCTGTCAATCATTTTGACGTTTTTGAAGTCGATGAGAATTCGTGGTGTATGGGATCCTTCTATTTCTGGTAAGATGATTTCCCGTAGCGCCGATACAGAGTCTCCTACGATCTTTCCAGATGGTTTCACAATTGAGATGCCATTTTGTTGGCGAATTTGTGTTGTCATTTTTTGCTCCATTTTTTATTTTAAAACGAGGTGAATGTTAATTGTTTTTTTATTGTATTAAACGTTTAATTTAGGTTTTGGTTTATTCTTGGGTCAGATTTGATTCAGAAAGGTTTGTTTTCTTCAATTAATTTATTTTTCTAGAATTTATAGGGTCGGAGTCGCTATTTGGTCCAAAAATGATTTGACAGAATCGGAACGTTATGCGATAATAGTATATCTTTTATGATGTATTATGTTTTTAGTTGCGCGTGTTAGGCGCGCTTTTTCTAATGAAAGGGAGTATTAAGAGTGGCAGTTAAATTTCATCATGTCCATCTTCGGTGTGAGGATTTGGATAGTGCAGTCAGTTACTATGAAAAGATGTTTGATGGTAAAGTTGTTGAGACGGTTGATGTTCGGGGGTTGAAAATTGTCCGCATGGACATTGGTGGGGAGCGGATATTTCTTTCTCCGAAGTTAGGTGATATGGAGGTAGAGGCTAGTAGTGGCAATCCGCGTTATGGTGTCTATCAGCTTGCTTTTACGGTAGAGGATCTGGATGCGGCTGTTGCGGATCTTCGAGCGAGAGGTGCGGAGCTTGAAGATTTGAAGCCTGAGGGTCTTATGATGGCGTTTTTCAAGGGTCCTGATAATGTTCAGATTGAACTTATTGAGGCGTAACAAGAGCTGGGATTCAGCGTGAAAATGAAATATGACCTTCTATTGAAAGGTGGCATTGTCCTTGATGCTGCGCAAGGTTTGCACGCTCGGCGCGATGTTGCGATTGCTGATGGCAGTGTTGCGGCGATCGAGTTGGATATTCCGGAGTGTGCGGCGGTAGAGACTGTTTTTGTCAAAGACAGGTATGTTACGCCTGGGCTGATAGACATCCATACGCATGTGTATTATGGTGTGACGACTTGGGGTATTAGGGCGGATGCGGTTTGTCCGACGGCTGGTACGACGACGGTAGTGGATGCGGGTAGCCCGAGTTGGGTGACTTTTCCGGGTTTTCGGGAATTCATCGTTGAGCCGGCGCGTACCAATATTCTCAGTTACATTCACATTTCGGGGATTGGTCTTGTTTATGGTCCGTTGGGTGAGATGATCGATATGGCTTATGCTGCGCCTGATCGGGTTGCGGAGACGCTGCAAGAGTACCCGGATGTTGCTGTTGGGGTTAAGGTGCGTCAAGGTAAGATGCAAGTTGGTGAGAATGGTGTTGAGCCGTTGAAGTTGGCTATCCAAGCGGCTGAGGAGGCGGGTGCCCCTGTTATGTGCCATATTGGTGCTGGTGTGCCGCTCCCGGAGGTTTTGGGTCTTCTGCGTGCTGGCGATGTGATTACGCACTGTTTTCAGGGTAATGGTGACAGCATCGTTGATGCAAAAGGTAGGGTTATCCCTGAAGCGTGGCAGGCGCGTGAAGATGGCATTATTTTTGATGTTGGGCACGGTGCGGGGAGTTTTCGTTATGAAATTGCTCAGCGTGCGATGGAGCAGGGGTTTATTTCTGATGTGATCAGCACAGATTTGCACACCGGAAACGTCAATGGTCCTGTTTACGATCTGCCGACGACATTGTCAAAGTTGATGCATTTAGGTTTGCCGCTTGCGGATGTGATAGAGAAAGCGACATTTAGTGCTGCAAAGGCTATTCGGCGGGAGGCAGAACTTGGTCACTTGAAAGTTGGTGCGGTCGCTGATGTTGCGGTGTTTGATGTTCTTGAGGGGCGGTTTGAATACTTTGATTCACACGGAACAAAGTTCATAGGAAATAAGAAATTGAAGACGGAATTAACAATACGTAAGGGGAAAATCTAAGGCTGCCGTATGTTCTGGATCTCTGGTTTCTGATTTTCGCGTGCTGATGGGGTGTCGGTTCTCGGCATGCGGGTGTCGGTTAGGGCGGTTCTGTGGACTCCGGTCTTTGCAGGTCTACATCAGGCAAAGTCGTCTTAAACGGATATAGCGTGATTTTTCACGCGCTATCTGCTATACTTTACTACGGAGCTATTTAGTTTTCTGGTAGTTTCCATCCAATTGCCGAGGTAGGTTTAGTCTTGAAATGGAAGGGCTCTATTTCTTTGATTTTTGCGGTTTGTATGTGGTAAATTATACTATTAACTCAGTAGTGCGAACAGAAAGGATAGCAGGAGCATTCGAGCGCGTATGAGAGATCAACAAGAACAGTCAAGTGTTAAGCGGCACAGCCAATACGATACTGTTTCCAAGGCGATTATTCACCAAAACCCACAGGACTGGACGGAGTTTGCCCTCGGCAGGAGAGACGTGGAGGCAATTCGTGTTTTAGAGACCGAGCAGCCGACGGTGAAGTCAAATAGAGCGGATAGTTTCATAGAGGTGCGTGTGGGTGGTGAGCCTGCGATTGTGCATCTTGAGATCCAGACGCGGGATAGTGGCGCGGTGCCGATGCCGTATCGTATGGCGGGCTACATCGGCAGGGGCATAGAGCAGTTTCAGTTGCCGATTTACTCACGCGTGATCTACCTGTATCCGCGTGCGGGCCGGCGGGATCCTGGAGCGTATGTTCAATCGTTTCCTGGGTATGAGGTTCGTATCGGCTACAAGGTGATTCGTCTGTATGATACAGATGGTTCTCGGTTCTTGGATTCGGGTGTGAAGGGTTTGATTCCGTTTACGCCGTTGATGCGTCCGTCGGGTGATGCGTCTGGTGTTGCGTGGCTTCGGCGGTGTGTGTCGGTTGCGGAGTCAGTGTATGCGGAGAGTGTGTCAAAGAGTGAGTATCTCACAGATTTAGGCATTCTGAGCGGTTTGATATTTGAGTATTCGTCGATTCGTGAGGCGATAATGGAGGCGATCATGCAAGAGTCATCGGTTATTCAACATTTTCTTCAGCAAGGTATAGAACGCGGTCTTGAGCAAGGCATAGAGCGGGGTAGAGAGGAGGGCCTTGAGCAAGGCATAGAACGCGGTAGAGAGGAGGGCCTTGAGCAAGGCATAGAACGCGGTAGAGAGGAGGGCCTTGAACAAGGCATAGAGCGGGGTGCCCGGGATAGTCTGATAGAAGGCATCCTTGAGACCTTAGAACTGCGGTTCAGCGGCAGCACCTTATCACAGGTTGCGTCTGCTCTGGGGCGTGTTCAGTCTCTGCCGCGTCTCAAGGCGCTTCGCCGTGAGGCACTGCAGACAGCGAGCCTCGGTGCATTCCAAGAGGCGTTGGAGAGGATCCGAGACAGCAACGGGAACGCCTCGGCTTAATTTTGATTCCGTTTACGCCGTTGATGCGTTCCTCGGCAGATGCGTCGGGCGATGCGTGGCTTCGGCGGTGCGTATCGGTTGCGGAGTCAGTGTATGCGGAGAGTGTGTCAAAGAGTGAATATCTCACAGATTTAGGCATTCTGAGCGGTTTGATATTTGAGTATTCGTCGATTCGTGAGGCGATAATGGAGGCGATCATGCAAGAGTCATCGGTTATTCAACATTTTCTTCAGCAAGGTATAGAACGCGGTCTTGAGCAAGGTATAGAGCGGGGTGCCCGGGATAGTCTGATAGAAGGTATCCTTGAGATCTTGGAACTGCGGTTCAGCGCTAGTGCCTTATCACAGGTTGTGTCTGCTCTGGGGCGTATTCAGTCTCTGCCGCGTCTCAAGGTGCTTCGCCGTGAGGCAGTGCAGACAGAGAGTCTCGGTGCATTCCAAGAGGCGTTGGAGAGGAGTCGAGGCAGCAACGCAAACGTCTCGGCTTAATGCGGATGTAGCAGAGCTTGAGAGTTTCTGCTACAGATTAGGTTGGGGATAAGATCGAGAACGTATCGCAAAAGTCAGGAAGTTACTGGCCAGTGGAATTCCGCGTGCTTTCGCTGTGGGCGTATGTCAAACGGACATGTTAAATATAAACAGAAAACTGAGAGGCTGTTATAGACGAATACTCATTTTCTTGTTGGCAGTTGTGGGTGTTTGTTTAATTGTGGGTGTGGTTGTCTACCGTAGGGTTGGCGGCATCGAGGGGACTCGTTATTGGATGGCAGAACGTGCGCTCGACGGTGTTGAAAAACATCTGAAGACTCAAAATCGGCCAGACGGTATCTCAGAGGAGCAGATCGTTATCGTATTTGGTAGGGTCCGGGAGGCGAATCGCCATCGACGGACTAATCTAGGTGAGCTCTATGATGTCCTGAAGTTGTATCAGACTGAGTTCTATACAAAAAAGCCATCTACGCCGGAGGTGGAAGTGTTTCTCAAGGAGCTTAGCCAGACAGTTCTCCAGGAGACGCTTAAGGAATGATGTGTACGGGGTTATGCGCGAAATGTGCCAATCATTTCCCGAATTTCTGCTATATCGGTATCGTTGCTTAGTTTGGGGTTAATAATTTGGGTTAGTGCGGATTGGAATCTGTGTGTGGTATTGCCCCATGCCTGTATCAACATTTTGCTTTCGGGGGTTTCGGGTTTTGCAACGGATTGAATTATTCGGTGGATGGCTGAGAGATAAAAGAGCAAATGATGTGCGTCAACACGGGCTGCGATCTCTGCTGGGGAGCTGCGTTCTCGGTGTGTGCATACCCATTCTGCGTAGGTATTGACGAGTTTTCTGTTTAAGAGGGAAACGAAGTTTGCGTTTTTTGTTGTTCTGGGCAAAAATGCCCCGATGCTATTGAGAATTTGTACGAGTCGGATTTCCTGCCAATTCCAGCCGATACTGGCGAAGTCGATGAAAGTGGGGGTTTCGCCTGTGATTACAATATTGCGTGCGTTGTTGTCTAGGCTGCCGAGTGCGGTTGGTGCGAGCTGTAGCCGGATGGCGAGTGCGTTCCATTTCTCTATGAGGGTTTCTGCCTGTGTAGGTGGCATGTTTTTTTTGCCGAGGTGGGAAAGGTAACCGATAACCTTTATGCCGCGCTCCAATGAATTTTTCAGGTGCTGGTGTGCGTCAAAACGGAAGATGTAAGGTCGAAGCTGCTCGGTGTGTGTTGCGAAACGGGTTTCGATCTCACACAGTTTTTGAAGGGTTGTCTGTAGCAGTGATTCGATGTTGACAGGGGGTGTTTCATCAGATTGCGCGATGGCATCAAGCGTCTGCTCTCCGCACCACTGTAACAAGAGAGCATGAAGTTCCAATGAATGCCAAATGACTTGTGGGACTGGACAGCGGTCCTGGTGTAACATGGACAGTACCTTGGTTTCTATCTGGCATGGCGTGTATTTGGATTCGCCGACGGCGGTTTTGATGTCATGCTGTTTGAGTAGGTATTTGTCGGTGCCGATATTGAGTGAACAGACGTTGTGTCGGATTCTTGTTCCGTGTTGGATCGGTTCGAGGCGGATGGATTTTGGGTCTGTTTTGAAGTGGGCGGCGATTGGTTGAATTAGGTGCTGCAATGGTATATCCTCCTATTTTCTAGTATAGCATAGAGCGTGATTGAATTCCAGAATAAATAAATTGAGGGTGTGTCGATGTATTTGTTCTTTCTGTGGAAGGTGCCTCCGGCTGCTGGATACAATCAGAAGTTGGCGTTTGAAAAATTTGTCTATAGAGGGCAGCATCGCGGTCAGCGGATGGATAAGGGGTGTCAGTGCTAACAACCGATGATCAAATATTAGGTTTGACAATAACAAGTCGGTGCTTGCTCTCTAAAAGTTAAACTTGAAATTCAGCAGTTTGTGTGGTAAAATATATGTATTAATTTGTTGAACAGACGTTTATATTGAAATTGAAATTTTCGTTTTCTGGAAAGCGTGATAAAAAAGGATACGACACGCCTCTTGATTTGCACAGCGGGTTCTCTCATATTGGGAGTCTGATGCGAATATGAAGGAGGTGGATGCGGAAACCCTGTAGGAATCTCGGTTACGCCTACAAACCTTAGGAGGTTTTTTTTGGCAGTTACAATGAAAGAACTCCTTGAATGCGGAGTTCACTTTGGGCATCAGACTCGTCGCTGGAATCCGAAGATGGCGGAATACATTTTCGCTGAGCGGAACGGTATTTATATAATTGATTTGCAAAAAACGTTACGGATGCTTGAGACAGCAGTTGAGTACGTTCAGGAAGTTGCGGGGAAGGGTGGTACTGTTTTATTTGTTGGCACGAAACGTCAATCGCAAGAGGCTGTTCGCTCGGAGGCGTTGCGTTGTGGCATGTACTACGTGAACCATCGTTGGTTAGGTGGCATGCTGACGAATTTTCAGACGATTCGTCGGAGTGTCAATCGGCTTGACAAACTTGATGCTGATGAGGCGGGTGGTTTGTTTGAACAGATGCCGAAGAAAGAGGTAATGTCTCTGCGTCGTGAAAAGGGGAAGCTTGACAACAACCTCAGCGGGATTAGATCGATGAAAAAAATTCCGGACGTATTGGTAGTGACTGATATTCGGAAGGAACACACTGCTATTGCTGAAGCGAACAAATTGGATGTGCCGATTATAGCGTTGGTTGATACGAATTGCGATCCTGATCCGATTGATCTTCCTGTTCCTGGGAACGATGATGCGATTCGTTCGATCAATCTTATTTGTTCTGTTTTGGCGGAGGCGGTGATTGAGGGTCGCGGTGGTGCGTTAGAAGGGGCGGAGGTTGCGGGTGCCGTTGAAAAAGCTGCTGAGTCGTCGCAAGAGCTGGATGTCATGCTGGACACTGAACGGCGTGAGGTGCAAAGCGAGGCGATTCTTGAGGGTGCCAAGTTATCTGCGGAACCTGAGACGATCGGTGAAAACGAGCAGCGTGCGCGTTCTCCGCATCAGGGGAGAAGAGGTAGAAGACCTTCGCGTCAGCGATCTGAATAAATGTTGATGCGGGGGCGTTCTTTTTTGGAAGGGGCCTTAATTGATCATTCCAATATGTATGGGTTCAAGTTAACCTATTTGTGCCTGATGATATGTTTGTTGCCGACATGCTTATTTACTACTCAATGTTATGTGTGTTGAGTTGTCGTGAACGATCAGGATTATATTGGTAAAAGAGAGAGATGAGTGATTAAGGCAGTTTTCTTTGACTTGGATAATACGCTCTGCGATTCCGATGCAGCATGGTGTATCGCAGAAAGAGAGACGTTTCGGCGTTTCCGCGGGCAGGGCTTTTCGGATATTTCGGAAAAGGCTTGGGCGAAGGCGTGGGGAACAGTAAATCAGAAACTCCTTCAGCAAGTTGATGCTGGGAAACTCACTATGGCGGAGGCGCGAGATGCGCGTTTTCGTTGTTTATTCAGAGAAATGGATGTGCCCGGGGGTAAAATTGCATCAGAGCTCAACGACTTTTTGAGTATGCGTTACCTCACGAGTTTACGTCTCTACGATGATGTTTGGGTTCTTGAGAGGCTGCGTGCATACCATGTCGGTATCATTACAAACGGGGCGCATGATGAACACCCCGACAGTCAACTTTCCAAAGTCCGACACTTGGGTCTCATCGGACGAGTTCAATCGGTAACAATTTCCGATGAGGTCGGGGTCAGAAAACCGGATATTAAAATTTTCAAAGTGGCGTGTGAACGTGCGGGTGTTTCCTGCAGAGAGGCGCTGTTTATCGGAGATTCTCTTGAAAAAGATATTTCTGGTGCGAGTGGTGCGGGCATGATAAGCGTTCTTATAGAACGCCAATTAGAGGCGTTGACACCAGAAATAGGAGAGGGACACCCGGACTACTCAGTCTCTAATCTAGGGGATATTTTGTTCTGTTTGGGGTGTGAGTAGCATAAACAGATGTATTTAAAATAAGAGGAGGGAGTAATGGCAATCACAGCAAAAATGGTTAGTGAACTCCGTTCGCGCACGGGTGCGGGTATTATGGACTGTAAAAAGGCGCTTGCGGAAACGGATGGGGATATTGATCGAGCGATTCAGAAGCTGCGGGAGCAGGGTTTAAAGGCGTCCGAGGTCAAAGGTGGTAGGGCCACCGAAGAGGGGTTGATTGTCTCTTATATCCATCCCGGTAGTCGTATCGGTACGTTGGTAGAGCTGAATTGTGAGACGGATTTTGTTGCGCGGACGGAGCAATTCCAGCAATTAGGCAAGGAAATTGCGATGCAGGTAGCGGCAGCGAAGCCGAGGTATCTGAGCGAAGCCGAGGTTCCGGTTGAGGATTTGGAGGCTGAAAAAGCGGTTCTTAAAGCGCAGGCGGAGAAAGAGGGTAAGCCTGAACATATCGCTGATCGGATTGTTGAGGGTCGTATCTCTAAATTTTACTCAGAGACTTGTCTTCTGCAGCAGCCCTATATTCGCGATACAGACAAAACTGTAGAGACGCTCGTAAAGGACACGATTGCGCAGTTAGGGGAGAATATTGTTGTTAAGCGGTTTGTTCTTTACGTGTTGGGTCAGTAAAGAGATAGGGTTTGAAGTCGAGCGTATGCGGGTAACCGAGTCCGTGATATTTCGGCTTTCTTGTCTGCGTCTCTTTTGTGTGAGACCTAACTGCCCGTTGAGGTATATCTGAAAATTGATTGACTGGATTTGAGGTGGCTTGAAACGGGGAATCAATTTCCATCGGTAGAGAGCGGCTTCGGAATTACGAAATATGGACGGTTGGTTTTTAGGCTGGTTGTCCACGACGCCTTTTGGAGCGTCGCAAACGTTTATAGGGAAATTCAGATGCAAGAGATCATTCAACAGACCGAGTCCCGGATGAAGAAGACTGTAGAGGCAACGGCGGCGAAGTTGGCGCATGTGCAGACGGGTCGAGCAACGCCGGCGTTGTTGGATCAAGTGACTGTTAATTACTACGGTAGTAAGAACCCGCTTAGCCAGGTGGGTACAATTACGACTCCTGAGCCTCGTCTGCTGGTTATCCAACCGTGGGATAAGACGCTCATCACAGAAATTGAAAAGGCGATAGCGCATTCGGATTTAGGTTTTTCAACGAACAACGATGGCAGCGTAATCCGGATTCAAGTGCCTGAGCTCACTTTGGAGCGTCGGACTGAATTAACAAAGGTGGTTCGCAAATTGGCGGAAGAGGGCAAAGTAGCTATACGGAACATTCGTCGTGATGCTAACGATGCCGTCAAAAAGCTAGAGGGTGGTGATTCTTCTGGTGGCGGTGGTAAGAGCCGTGCGCGCGGTGGTGATAAAAAGCGTGGGAAGTCGAGTTCTGATCCGATTCAACAGCTGACTGATACTTACATTGATCGGATTGATGAATTGGTTGGTGCTAAGGAATCGGAGTTGCTAGAGACTTAGGCGTTAATTGTGCGGTTTGGATGGATTTTTGTATGTAGTCGCGAATTCCGGCGGCTTGTGATGTTGACAAATGACGTTGTATTAGAAAGTCCCTCCTACGATTCCAGGATTGTTGTTGATATTTATTTGTGGACCGAGCGCGAATATGCCTGCCGCATCTGGCTATCCGAACTGATTTGAGGAAGGAACAGAAACTATGTTTTGGCGGCGAACCTTGAGTGTCGTTGTCTTGGTCCCCCTGGTCCTCCTGATTGTTTACCAAGGGAGCTGGCTTTATCTACTCTTCATATCAGTTGTTGTGCTAATGATGCAAGTTGAGTATTGTCGGCTTGCGCAACGTTTTTCTGAAAAGTTGAGCGTTGTAATGCCGGTTTTGATGACAGTAGCTTTCTGTCTATTGGCGTACTTTTTGCCTGGATTGACAAAAACGTTGTCGGTTTCGCAGGCGACGGTGATGTTTAGTTTTCTCACTTTTGTGCTCATCTACGTTTTTGCTGAGAGTATTTTTAGGGGTCAGATTGCTGGGGAGCTGTTTACTGTCACGCTGAAATTGACGGGCATTTTAATGATTGGTTGGGCGGTGGGCTATCATCTTATTTTGCTACGAAATTCGGGTTCTATCGGTATGCGTCTCTGCTTTCTATTGGCGGGCATCATTTGGTGTAGTGACACGGGTGCCTACATTGTTGGTAGGTTACTAGGGAAGCGTAGGCTTGGTACCCCGGTCAGCCCGCGGAAAACGGTTGAAGGGACTCTGGGTGGCTTGATTATAGGGACTCTGGTTGGTTTTCTGCTTGGCGGGATTCTCCTAGAGGGTAGAATTTCTTTTGTCCATGCTGCGATCATTGGGCTGTTATTGACTGTCTTGGGGCAGCTTGGGGATCTTAGTGCTTCGCTTATGAAACGGACTGCGGGCGTTAAGGACTCGGGAGACGTGATTCCTGGTCACGGTGGGTTTCTTGATAGGTGTGACAGTTTAATTTTCAGCACGCCGGTGCTGTATTACTATCTGAAACTCACGGGACATCTGGCCTAGGTTCTATCGGCTGGTGTTTGGTTTTGAACATTGTGTGTGGCAGGAGCAAATGTTGTGGCTGTTGTGGTTTTGATTGATAGCTGTTCGCCGAGGTTGATTGCTAGAAAAAAGAGACATGAAGCATATCGCGATCCTCGGTAGCACGGGGTCTATTGGAAAAAACGCCTTGCGTGTTGTTGAGACACATCCTGATGAATTTAAGGTTGTTGGTCTTGCGGCGAACCGGGATGTTGATACACTTGAGCGGCAGGTTCGGCGTTACCGTCCGGAATTGGTAGCGCTCAATGAGCCGCTAGCGGCCGCAAGTCTCCGTGAGCGAATTCGTGGCTTTAATGGGACAGAGGTGTTCTCTGGTGCTGAAGGCATTGAAGCTGTGGCGACTATGCCTGCGGCCTCTCAAGTTTTGGAGGGGATGGGTGGTAGTGCTGGGTTGCTCCCGACTTTAGCAGCGATTGATGCTGGCAAAGACATCGCTTTTGTGAATAAAGAGGTGATGGTGATGGCGGGTGCGCTGGTTAACGCTGCTGTTCGGGAGAAGGGCGTTAATTTGATACCGATTGATGGTGAGATGAGTGCTATTTTCCAGTGTTTGGAAGGTGCACGTGGGCGGCAGGCAGAGATCCATCGTCTGTTGATTACTGCGTCGGGTGGTCCTTTTCGTATGTTGCCGACATCGGATTTTCATAGTGTAACGCCGCAGCAGGCGCTTCTGCATCCGAATTGGAAAATGGGTAAGAAAATCACAATAGATTCTGCAACGATGATGAACAAAGGGCTTGAAGTGATAGAGGCGAAATGGTTGTTTAATATGGAGCTCTCTAAGATTGAGGTTGTAGTGCATCCGGAGAGCATTATCCATTCTATGGTGGAGTGGATGGATGGTTCTACGATTGCGCAGCTGGGTCCGACGGATATGCGGATCATGATTCAATATGCGCTCACCTATCCGCGTCGGCTTTCTGCTCCTGTGCCGCGTTTGGATTTACGGGAGGCTTCTGCGTTACACTTTGAGCCTGTTGACTTTGAGAAATTTCCGTGTCTCTCTTTGGCGTATGATGCTGCGGAAGTTGGCGGCACGCTTCCTGTTGTGTTAAGCAGTGCGGACGAGGTTGCGGTAGAGGCTTTTCTTAATACTCGCATCGGTTTTATGGATATACCTGCTATTCTTGCACGTGTGATGGATAAACATACGTTGATCGCTGATCCGACCCTTTCGGACATTCTTGAGGTTGATCATTGGGCAAAAGCGACTGCGCATGCGCTCATAAAAGAGAGGGGCTAAGGTAAAAGTGTGAGGGCGTTTAAAAAAGGGGTCAGCAGTGGCGTTTTACGGTGATTAGGCAGTCCATGTTTGCGATGTGCGGCTGATGATTGACTACAGAATCGACACTTAACGAAAAAGGGGCGAATAAATATCATGCAATTTTTAATAGACCTTCTTCTTTCGATAATTCCTTATATCAAGACGATTTTTCTTGCGATAATTCCGCTCGGTTTCATCATTTTTATTCATGAGCTTGGTCATTTTTGGGCGGCGAAGCGGTGTGGCATTAAAGTGAACACTTTCTCTATTGGTTTCGGTCCCAAGTTGTTTGGGATTCAGCGGGAGGAGACGGAATATAGGATTTCGCTGTTGCCTTTCGGTGGTTATGTGCAGATGGAAGGTGAGAGTCCGACTGAGCAGACGGGTGCTGAGGGTGAGTTTGCGAGTGCTTCTGTTGGGCGGCGTGCGTTTGTTGTGGCTGCGGGCCCGGTAGTGAACCTCTTATTCGGTATTTTGGTATATTGGATTGTCTTTGCTGCGGGTCTCAATTCAGATTCGGAGCGGTTGATCAGTGGTTTGACGGGGCAGTCGCTTGGTGCGCAGGTTCCTGTTCAACTTGGTTGGGTTGCCGATGATGGTTCGGGTGCTAAAGGGGGGCTTATGCCTGGGGATACGGTGCTTGCAGTCAACGGTGATGCGGTCACACATTGGACGGTGTTCACGACGCGTATCTTGACGAGTGCGAATAGAGAGTTAGAGGTTCTGGTGGAACGGGAGGGCGTGCAGCGGACGTTGTATGTTACGCCTGAGGCTGTTTCAGGTATCAGGGGTGACATGGGGAAGTTGAAGGTAGCGGCTAAAAAGGAGGCGGTCGTTGGGCGCGTCATGGAAGGTAGCCTTGCTGCAGAAGCGGGTTTTCAAGTGGTTGACTTAGTTGAGACGGTTAATGGGGAGCCGGTGTATGGTGTTCCTAATTTCGGTTACGATATCTGGGATCCGGCTGCGCCTTGGGTTGCGGAGCAGCATCGTGCGCTTTATCGACGTATCAGCGAAAATGAGCTGTCTGTCAGTGTTGGTATTCGTCGTGAGGGTAGCCCGTTGACGCTGGAGATGCCGGTTCATTGGGGTTTGGTTGCGAATGTTCAGGAAGAGGGTATCGCTGAAAATGCGGGCATTCAGAATGGGGATATTCTTGTTACGTTTAACGGTGAATCGATTGACAATGCTGCGTTCTATTCACAGCTCAAAGCCGCTGCGGGTGAATCTGTAGTCTTGGGCTTAATTCGGGATGGCAATTTAAGCGAGGTGACTCTTGTTGGTGATACTCAGGGTTCGGTGTCGGATGGGCCGCCGTTTGGTTTGGCGTGGGAGACTGTGCTGAGCGGGATGTCGTTCACATCGAAAGCGCCGCCAATTCCGGAGTATGACCTGCTTACTGGTTTCGGGAAAGGGGCTGAGTCGACTTGGCTGACTTTTACAACTGTGGGTAGGACGTTGGAACAATTGGTAGGCGGCGAGGTTTCCCCGAAACATCTTGCGGGTCCGATTGGTATAGCGAGTGCAACGAGTCGCATGTTTGAGAGAGTTGGTTTAAGCAGTGCGCTCTTCTTCATTGGTTTTATTAGCATTAACCTGTGTATTGTCAATCTTTTACCTATTCCGATTGCGGATGGTGGGCAGTTGCTGTTTTTCGCGGTTGAGAAGATTCGTGGGAAGCCGATGCCTCGGAAGGCGCAAGAGATCGTTCAGCAGGTCAGCATTGTGCTTCTGATTGCGCTCTTTCTGTATATTACGTGGTTCGATGGAATCTCTTTAATTCACGATTTGCGGAATTAAGAGGTGGGCTGGAAAAGCTGCGTTTCTGAAGTGTTTCTCTTTTTTTTTAGATGAATTTATGTGATAGATTAAAAATGAATAGGAACGATCTGCTACAAGAGTACATAGAGCTCATTGCAAGTGTGAGGGAATACGTGGAAGAACAACTTGAACTTGGTTTCACAGAATTAGAGGGAGATGAGCCTGATCAGGATTCGCCTTATGCTCATTTCGACTTGCCGGCGCTGACTACTCAGGCGGCGGGTTGTACGGAGTGTGGTTTACATGAGACGCGGACGCAGGTTGTTTTTGGTTCTGGTGATCCGAACGCTGATCTTATGTTCATCGGAGAGGCGCCGGGGGCTGATGAAGACCGGCAAGGCGAGCCTTTTGTGGGTAAGGCGGGGAAGTTACTGACTCAAATTATTGAGTCGGGTATGAAGCTCAAACGTTCGGAGGTTTATATTGCGAATGTGCTTAAATGCCGTCCGCCCGGTAACAGGAATCCGGAGCCGGTTGAGGTTGAAACTTGTAGTCCTTATCTGATTCGTCAAATAGAGCTGGTTCAGCCGAAGGTTGTTGTGGCTTTGGGTAGTTTTGCGGCGCAGATGCTACTGCGTAAGAAGGTTGGTATTAGCAAGCTGCGGGGTGAATTCTACCCGTGTAATGTTGCGGGGTTGCGGGTTTTGCCACACAGAACGGCTCCGGTGGTTATGCCGACTTACCACCCGGCGTATTTGTTGCGGAACCCGGATGCGAAGCGCGAGGTGTGGGCTGATATTCAGAAGGTGATGTCTCATTTGGCAGAGGTGTAAATTAGGTGCTTATCACGGACAGAGAAGATATGGGGTATGTGAATGTTGCTTTTCCGCTGCCGGTTAATCAGGTTTTTACGTATGGTGTGCCGTCGCGGCTTGATATGGTTTTGCGTCCGGGTGTGCGGGTCTTAGCTCCGTTTCGTCGTACCCTTGCGGAGGGTGTGGTGGTTGAACGGGTTCAGGAGACTGATCTTGCTCCTGATCGTATCAAAGATATTTCTGACTGTTTGGATGAGAAGCCCACGTTTTCTGCGGGGATGCTGCGGTTGACGAGATGGATGGCGGATTATTATGTTTCTTCGTGGGGTGTTGCTCTTTTTTGTGCGGTGCCGGCGGCTGTGCGGATGCAAAAGCGGCAGCGTATTCGTCTGTTACCTGATGCTCCGTTGCCGAGCGGATCGGAAGAAAAGCGGGTTGTTGCGATTTTGGAGGCGGAAGGGTCTCTTTCTCCGCATCAACTTGTGCGCCGGACGGGCTTAAGCCTCCAGCAACTTCGTCGAAGGCTTACTGTTCTTCGAGAGAAGGGTGTTGTAGGTGTTGAGATTGTTCATAAAGCGAAGGCTTCTACGCAGATGTCTTCTGTTGTGTGTTTAGCCTTGCCAGAGGCTGCTATTGAATCAGAGATTGCGCAGCTTAGGTGTGTAATGGACGCTGATGGGAGTTCGTCTGTATCGGTTTCAGGTAGCCGTCGGCGTATTGGTGATGGCAAGCGGGCTGAGCTTCTGCAGCATCTTCTTGATGAAGGGGTTCCTTTAACGACAAAGGAGTTGACGAGGCGCGTAAACACTAGCGTTGCGACCCTCCGGACGCTTGAGAGACGGGGGTTGGTTCGTATTAAACAGGCGCGGGTTGTGCGCAATCCGTTGAGTGCTGATCCTGTTGCTCGGACGCAGCCGTTGCGGTTGAACGTGGCTCAATCTTTGGCGCTTGGGGAGATTCGGCGGGTGCTGGCGGTGCATGCTGATGATACTGTTGGTGGTTCGCCGACGTTTCTGTTGCATGGTGTAACGGGTAGTGGAAAAACGGAAGTCTACATGCAAGCGATGGCGGAGGTTCTTGAGAGCGGTAAGTCGGTTATTGTATTGGTTCCGGAGATATCGTTGACTCCGCAAACGGCGTCTCGTTTTGTTGGGCGTTTTGGGGATCAGGTTGCTGTTCTTCATAGTGGTTTGAGTGATGGCGAGCGTCATGACCAGTGGCATCGTATTCGGCGTGGTGAGGCTACTATTGTGATTGGTCCGCGTTCTGCGGTTTTTGCGCCGGTGCGGGATCTTGGGTTGCTAATCATAGACGAGGAGCATTCGGATGCCTATAAGTCGGATGTGGCGCCGCGTTATCATGCGCGGGAGGTTGCTCAGAAACGGAGTGAGCTTGCGAATTGTCCGTTGCTTTTGGGTAGTGCGACTCCGTCTCTTGAGAGTTTTCATTTGGCGGAGAAGGGTCGGTATCGGTTGCTCAATCTTCGTGAGCGTGTGCTGAATAGGAAGATGCCGGATGTTTCTATTGTTGATATGCGGAGTGAGTTGAAGAAGGGGAATCGGACGATTTTTTCTGATCTTCTGCGGAGGTCGATTGAAGAGCGGCTTGTTCGTCGGGAGCAGATCATACTTTTTTTGAACCGCCGGGGTCACTCCACTTATGTTTTCTGTCGAAACTGTGGGTATGTAGAGGGGTGTGACAGTTGTTCTATTTCGATGACGTATCATTTTTCGACGGGTCAGCTTGTCTGCCATCATTGTGGTGCTAAGCGTCGAACGCGTTCTGCGTGTCCGCAGTGTAGTAGTCCTGCTATTCGCTATTTTGGGATTGGTACGGAGGCGGTTGAGCGTGAGGTGATGAAGGCGTTTCCGGGTGCTAATGTGAGGCGTTTTGATGCGGATACGACTGCCCGGAAGGGCGCGCATCAGCAGATTTTAGAGGCATTTGCGGGTCAAGAAATAGATATTCTGATAGGTACGCAGATGGTGTCTAAGGGTTTAGACTTTCCGAATGTTACGCTTGTGGGTGTGATTGCTGCGGACACGGCACTGAATCTTCCGGATTTTCGGGCGAGTGAGCAGACTTTCAGTTTACTGACGCAGGTTGCTGGTCGTTCTGGTCGTGCGGATTTGGAGGGTAAAGTGGTGATTCAGACGTATCTGCCTGATCATTACAGTATTGCGGCTGCGCAGCATCACGACTATGTTGGTTTTTATAGACGTGAGCTTGAGGCTCGCAGTGCTTTCCGTTACCCGCCGTTTTCGCATGTAGCGATGCTTGTGTTGCGTGGTAAGGACGAGGGAGCGGTTATCAAGGCTGCGCATGTTGTTCGTGAGTATCTTGAAGGTTTGCGTGTGGGTTCAGGCGGGGTCTCACGTGTACTTGGTACTGGAGAGGTAGGGGAGTTAGATGTAGAGATCCTTGGTCCGGCGCCGGCGCCGCTCTCGAAAATAGAGGGCAAATTTCGGTGGCATCTTTTGCTTCGAAGTGGTTCTGTAGAAAAGATAGTTCGCCCGCTTCGGTCTTTGATGCGTGAGCCGCCGGATGCGGTTAAATTGAGCGGGGTTGAATTTGTAGTTGATATTGATCCGACAAATACGCTCTAATAGTTAATTGATAAACGACTGAAAAAGGAATTGATAATAAATGGGGAACCGGATATTTGATAAGCTTGCTGACTCGGAGCTGCTTGCTGGCAGTCCGATTTTGGTTTTTGCGGCTGATCCGCTTGCGTCTGCGGGTATCAAGGGGCTTGGCGAGGTTCAGCATCCGAGGCCGCACTATCGGACGCATGCTGAGTTCTTGCAGCTTCAGCGTGATCTTGTTGCGGATGGGCAGCTGGATGGTCTGTTGATGACTCCTGCTGATGCGGAGGCGTTGGCGCTTGAGGAGAATCTGTTTGAAAGTAGTGGGACTACGCCTATTGTCCGTATGAATTCGGAGACGGCTATCTGGAATCCGCGTTTTGGTATCTATACTTCGCGGCCGTCTCTTCCGTTTCAGACGGTTTTTCCGGAAGATATGCAGCGTTATTGTGAGGCGTTGATTGGGCCGGCGCTGGAGTGTCGAGTGAACTTGGGTTTGTATTCTATTACGCTCAACAATGATCCTGTGGCTGATGATCGGATGCTGCAAGCGTATGTGCAATTTGCGCATGTTGTTGGGGAAATTGAGGGTTTTGACCATCTCTTGGAGGTATTTTTACCGAACGTTAAGTTGCCGGGGATGGACGATGAAAAGCGTGGTATGTATGTTGCTGATTCTATTGTTCGGACGATGAGTTATCTTCGGAAGCATCAGCGTCCGCGTTTTATTAAGACCGCCTACACAACAGCTGAGGTGTGGCGTGAGTTGTGTCAATTTGATGCGACCTTGGTCATTGGTGCTTTGGGTGGTCCTCGTCAAAATGCGCGTAGCACCTTTGCGTTGGCGCACAACGTGGTTAGCAATGGTGGCCGGGCGATTTTGTTTGGGCGCACTATTTTCGGTGAAGATGCTCCGGTGGGTTTCGTGCAGTGTCTCCGTCGGGTGCTGGATACGGCGTTGGATCCGCAGGATGCGCATGCCGAGTACCAGAAAATCCTTCGATCCCGGTTGTAGTTTAAGGGTTCCCGCTTTTGGCGGAGACGACGATGGAAGTTCGGTGCGCTAAGCGTGGCGAGGTGTGAGATCAGATGGCTCACCGCAGAAAGCTGATTGAAGTTAATATACCCCTTCAAGCTATCAACATAGAATCTGCAAAGGATGGAGCGCTGACACATGGACACCCGTCAACGTTGCACCGCTATTGGGCGCGCCGCCCGCTTGCTGCCTGCCGCGCCATTGTCTTCGCCAGCTTCGTCGACGATCCCGCCGAATGTGAGGACGAATTTCCAACCGAAGATGAACAGGGAGCCGAACGCGACCGGCTCTACGACATCATTAAACGGCTCATCGTCTGGCAGAACAGCAACAACGAAAATCTGCTGGCAGAGGCTCGCTATGAGATCGGCTGCTCCGTTGCCCGCAACAACGGAGAAGACCTGACTGAGTTTCGTGAGCGGCACAAAGAGAATCCAGAGGCGGTTTTGCGGTATCTGCACAAGCACGCCCCTGCTGTCTACGATCCCTTCTGTGGCGGCGGTTCGGTTCCGCTTGAGGCACAGCGCTTAGGCCTGAACGCTCGAGGCTCCGACCTGAACCCGCTCCCCGTGTTGATTAACAAGGCGATGATTGAACTGCCACCGAAGTTCCACGATGAGCCACCGGTCAACCCGGAGGCGGATCCGATGGGGATGTTCTCCGGCGGTGCGAAAAGTAAAGCTCGCGTTGCGTGGAGAGGCACTGCGGGCTTGGCAGCGGACATCCGCTACTATGGTGCGTGGATGCGCGAAGAGGCATACAAGCGGATTGGGCATCTCTATCCGAAGGTGCAGTTGCACGACGGCACTTCAGCTACTGTGGTTGCGTGGCTGTGGGCGCGCACGGTGTTGTGTATTAACCCGGCGTGTGGGCTGCAGATACCGTTGATAAAGACGTTCCAGTTGTCGAAAAAGCGTGGACATGAGCGCTACATTAAGCCGGTGGTTGACAGAGAGACGAATACCATATCGTGGGTTGTGCAGACCGACGCTGATGGGTTGCCGGCGCCCACGGTGATGCGCACGGGTGCGTATTGTTGCGGTTGTGGTGCGGCTGCGAAGCTGCCTTATATCCGGGAGCAGGGGAAAGCCGGCAGGATGGGAGAGACAATGACAGCGATAGTTGCTGAGGGAGAACACCGAAAGTTATTCTTGGCACCTGCTGAAACACACATTCAGGTCGCTCAGTCTGTTGAATCCGTCCGGCGCCCAAGAGGAAGATTACCAGAACAGGCGTTAGGATTTGCAGCTCAGAATTATGGATTTACGAATTGGCATCAACTTTTCACAGAACGGCAGTTGACTGCACTCAACACCTTCTCCGAGCTGTTATCCGAAGTTCACGCTCGGATGACTCAGGAGGGTGCAACCGAAGTGTATGCCGATGCTGTCTTTACCTATCTGTCCTTGGCTATCGAGAAAACAGCGGAGAGTCATTGCAGCTTTGCATGGTGGCAAGATCCAAGAGTTCGTACGCTTTTTACATCACATAGAATTCAGATGACTTGGTCATTTGCTGAAGCGAACCCTTTTTCTACGTCAACACAAAATTGGATGGCACAAATAGAGTGGGTTTCAAAGGCGGTAGAGAATCTACCTGCACCTGTGAACCTTGGCGAGGCACATCAGGCGGATGTGTGCACCACGCCACACGCCCAAGATGCACCTGTTATCATCACGGATCCCCCCTACTACGATAACATCGGCTACGCAGACCTCTCTGATTTTTTTTATGTCTGGCTTAGACCCCTCCTGCGCAACACCTATCCCGAGCTGTTCGCCGGGATGACAACACCAAAGGCGGAAGAGATCGTCGCCAGCTCACGATTCGAGGACCCGAAACAGCATTTTGAGGATCTACTGAGCGAGTCGTTTCGGCAGATGCGTCGCTATTGTTCAGATAGATATCCAACGTCTATTTTCTACGCCTATAAGCAGCAGGAAAAAGAACAAGACGGGAAGACCTCTACCGGATGGGAGACGATGCTGGAGGCAACTATCAACGCCGGCTTTCAGATCGTCGCCACCTGGCCCCTGCGAACAGAGGTAGAAAAAGGGCAGAAAACAGGTAAAAATACGCTCACCTCCTCTATTCTATTGGTGTGCAGACCGCGCCCTGAGGATGCACCGCGCAGCGACAGAAACGCCTTCATACGCGCCTTGGAACATGAGATGCCTGCAGCGCTCGACCGGCTCACCCGCATCGCAAACATCAGACCGGTCGACTTGGCACAAGCCGCTATCGGCCCCGGCATGGAGATCTACTCCCGCTATCGCAGCGTGACGCGCATGAGCGGCGAAGTTGTCTCCATACGAGAGGCGCTGCAGCACATCAACAACGCCATTACCGCCTATCACGAGAAGGTGATGGGACAATTGGACACAGAGACGCAGTTCTGTTTGACGTGGCTGCGGCAGCACGGCTACTCGGCGGGCAGTTTCGGGGATGCAGAGGCGCTTTCGAAGGCGAAGGGCGTTCATATCGAGGCGATGCATGACACGCTGCTGCTGTCGTCTCCGGGCGAAGTGCGTCTGTTGAGATCGGAGGAATATGCGGATCGGTCGGAGGGTCGCGAGATGTCGTCGTGGGAGGGGTGTCTTCGGATGGCGTGGCATCTGTCTCACAGTGAGTTCAGCGGTGGCATTCAGGGGTGCGCGCGGGTTGCGCGCTTGATGCGTGATTATGATGGAGCGAGACGTTTGGCTCTGATATTATACAGCCACTATGAGGAGCGCGGCGATACGGAGGCTGCGTCGCATTATAACTACTTGGTGACGGAATGGACGTATATCTATCGGGCGATGGGTTCTCCTGAGCAGATAGAGGCGGATTTTCTATAGTTTGTGCTTATCTTTTCTGTGTTTTTCTCTATTCTGTAGTTATTTCCCCGCGGTTGTGAAATTTATCTATTTCTGTTTAATGGGCCACGCCGATGGCTTTTCGAACTTTTGCCAAAATTGGTGCGGCGATATCGCGTGCCTTTTCTGCCCCTTTTTCAAGCACGGTGTTTAGTGCTTGGGGATTTTTCATCAGATCGTTATATCGGTTGCGCTTGTCAGAAAATGTGGTATCTAACAGCGCGAAGAGCTCTTTTTTCATTTCGCCGTAGGCGAGTCCGCCGTTGCGGTAGCGTTCTCGTTTTGCGGTGATGGCATGGGTGTCAGCGAAGTGTTGATAGATAGCGAAGATGTTGCATGTGTCGGGTTCTTTTGGGTCTTCTGGGCGTTTGGAATCGGTTACGATTCGCATCACGGGTTTTCGGATTTGGTTAGGCGGTGCAAAGATGGGTATGACGTTGTTATAGCTTTTGCTCATTTTTCTGCCGTCGGTTCCGGGGATAGTCCTGACGTTTTCTCGGATGACGGCTTGTGGTATGGTGAAGATGTGTCCATAATTTTTGTTGAAAGTTGAGGCGATATCGCGTGTAATTTCGAGGTGTTGTTGCTGGTCGAGTCCGACGGGTACGAGGTGTGTCCCGAAGAGTAGGATGTCTGCGGCCATCAGGACTGGGTAGGTGAAAAGTCCTGCGTTGATATTTTTATCGGCTTGTCGGCCTGCGGCGATGTTTTCATCAGCGAGAGCTTTATAGGCGTGTGCGCGGTTGAGTAGTCCTTTTGGTGTGAAACATGCTAGGATCCAGGAGAGTTCGAAGACTTCTGGGATGTCGGATTGTCGGTAGAAGATTACCTCGTCGGGGTTTAACCCGAGTGCTAGCCATGTTGCGGTTACTTGATGGGTTAGATATGTCAATTCTTTCGGGTTTCTTACGGTTGTGAGTGCGTGGTAATCTGCGATGAAGTAGAGTGCCTGATAGTTTTCTGCGAGTTCTAGTGCGGGTTTAATCATACCGAGGTAGTTTCCGATATGGGGCTGCCCTGTTGGTTTGATTCCTGTTAAGGTTATCTGGTTCAATGTGTGTTTTCTCCTTTTGGCTGTTATGGCTTTTATTTAGGGTGCTGTGGTTTATATATTCAAGTGTGCTTCTGAATCTTGAGGGTATCGCCTTGCGTGATTCCCAAAGTTTTTTTGGCGCTGCCGCCATTTACAGCGATTTCTAGGAGTCCGTTACTGCCGATAATAGCCAGTGGTTCGCCTATTTTGGCATTGGCGTAGGTTGTTTTCAGGTGTCTAATGGTTGTGTTTCTTATGTTAATCTGATATGGTGCTGCGTGTGAGAAGTCGGCGAGCATGCTATCCGAGATATTTGTTATAGCGTTTCCGAAGGTATCGATTTTGACAATCTGTCCGGTCAAGGTATTTATGGAGCGTTGTGGTTTCTGAATGGGGATCTGGACGGGGTTTTGGATGCTGGGTCCGATGTTTGTGAGCGGTACGCCGAGGGATAGATGTGCTGCAACGGGTGCGAAAATATCTCGGCCGTGGAACGTGTTGCTCACTTCTGTCAAAAAGTAATCTGGGTTTTGAATTGCGATTGTGTTTTTTGCGGGTGCTGTTTCATTCTCGGTTTCTTGTAGGAGGTAGGTCAGTATGCCGTTATCGGGGCAGACGAAGAGAGCGTGTTGCGTTTGGCAAACGATTGCTTGTCGGTGGCTTCCTACTCCTGGGTCAACGACGAGGGTATGAATTGTGCCTTGGGGGAAGTAGCGGTGTGCTGAGTGGATTAAGAATGCGGCTTCGTGAATGTCTTGTGCTGGGATGTCGTGTGTGATGTCGACTATGCGTGCGTTTGGGTTAATACTGAGGATTACGCCTTTCATAACTCCTGCATAAGCGTCGCTCATGCCGAAGTCAGTTGTGAGTGTGATAATGTGGGGTTGCTTGTTCATAGGGTTAGAGGTTTTCTTGCATCCATGTGAAGCTTTTTTGTTGTCCGGTTCCGTCGTTTTCTGTTCCCTCATATTCACAGCACCAGACGCCGTTGTATCCTGCGTTTTTCAGGGCTCGTATTGCGCGTGTGAGGTCTATTTCGCCTTCGCCGAGTGCTTCGCCGCGGTAGTTGGCGCGTGTGCCTGTTCCGTCTTTCAGGTGCGTGTGCAGTGTATAGGGGGCGATGATTTCATAATATCTGCCGACTGTCTCTAGGTCGTGGCCTGCCCAGCGGTAATTCATTGTGTCCATGTTGGCGCCGACGTATTTAGAATTGACGCGTGTAAAGAGTTCTACCTGCAGATCTCCGTCATTGGTAACGTTGCCGTGGTTGTCAACTGCGAGGTAGACTTCGTGGTGTTCTGCGAATTCGAGGCATCGTGTGAGGCATGTTGCCATGGCTTCGATCCATCGGTTTTCTGGGACGTTGTCTTTGGGGTTGCCGCCCTCGGTGCGGAGTGTTGATGTGCCGAGCAGTTTGGCGAGTTTGGCGATGTGCTCCATTCGTTGAACTTGGGCTCGGATGGCTTGTTCTTCGAGCAGTACGAAATCGTTTCCTGCTGCGAGTGCGGAGACTTGTAGTCCGTAGTGTTCGACCTGTTTTCTGACGTTTTCGGCGTTTTGTTCGGGCGTGGTTGTTTCGGTGTGCCAGATGTCTCCTATTTGGAGTTCGACGTAGCTGAATCCTGTTTCGCTGGTAAATCTCAGAAAATCGTCTAGTGATTTGCTGGCATAGTTATAGTGAATAAGTCCTAATTTTGACATAAGTTTTACTTCCTTTCCCGTTGGGAAAAGTGTGGTAATTTGTGTTAAAAGAGTTGCATTCTTTAAGGATATCATGCTATAATACTTTGACTATTGTATATGTGTCAAGTTTTTTTTAGGTTGTGGATAGAAAAATTTGGGCTATGAGCTGCGTCGAAGCAGAGAAAGATTGATAATTGATTCAGGAAGAGAAAAATAATGGGTAACTACAATCGCTTTAGCGACCCGAAATTGCCTGCCATCTATGAAAAGGTTGAGGCAGAGGAGCGTCTCTGCTTTGCGGATGGTGTTTCGCTTTACGAAAGCGAGGATATTACGGGCGTTGGATTTATTGCGAATCGTGTGCGTGAGCGTCTTAATGGAAACCTCACCTACTATAATATTAATCAACACATTGACTATTCGAATGTGTGTATTCTCCATGCTCGGTGCCATTTTTGTGCGTTTGCGCGAAAGAACATAAAGAGTGATGGTGCTTGGGAGTTGAGCGTTGACGAGTTTTTGGACAAGGCGATGTATTCGCTGGATCAGGGGTGCACTGAGATTCACAGTGTGGGTGGTTTGCATCCGAAGTTACCGTTTGACTATTATCTGGATATTATTCGTGGATTGAAGGAGCGGATGCCGGAGGTGCATCTGAAATTTTTCACTGCTGTGGAAATTCATCACTTCTCACGTATTTTTAAGATGTCCATAGAAGAGATACTGTTGGCGTTAAGGGAAGCGGGCTTAGATTCACTGCCGGGTGGTGGTGCTGAGATTTTTGCGGAGGAGACTCGTGAGAAAGTTTGTCCCGGGAAGTTGAGTGCATCGGGCTGGTTAGAGGTCCACGATATTGCGCATCGTCTCGGTATTTCGACGAATGCGACGATGCTGTATGGACATCTTGAGACGGTTGAAGACAGGGTTGACCATTTGATCAGATTGCGTGAGCAGCAGGATAAGTCGGGTGGATTTGTGACGTTCATACCGTTGGCGTTTCATCCGGCGAACACGCGGATGGCCTATCTGCCTTCGACGACGGGTTTGACAGATATTCGGAATGTTGCTGTTGCGCGTTTGATGTTGGACAATATCCCGCATATCAAAGTTTATTGGATTATGACGGGTTTGAAGACGGCTCAGGTGGCGCTGTGTTTTGGTGCTGATGATATTGATGGTACTGTGACGGAGGAGAAGATCACGCATATGGCGGGTGCGGACACGCCGGAGGCGGTTTCGGTTTCGGAGTTAGTGCATCTGATTGAAGAGGCAGGTTTTGTGGCTGTTGAGCGTGATACACTTTACAATGAGATTGTGCGAGAGGGGAATCAGTGGTACAGAAAAGCCGCTTAAGGGTCGAAGCGGTATCGTTTTTGAATACAAAGCCGCTGATTTATCCGTTGTTGAATGGTGAGATCCGTGCGGATATAGAGTTGAGTGTGAATGTCCCGAGTCGTGCTGCTATGCGCTTAAGTGCGGGTGAGATTGATGTGGGTCTCATTTCGAGTATAGAGTATTTTCGGTCGGATCCGTTGCGTGGTGCTTACTGCATTTTACCGGGTATATCGATTGCTTCGCATGGCTGTATTTTGAGTATCCAATTATTTAGTCGTGTGCCGATTCGGGAAATTCGACGGGTTGCGCTTGATACAAATTCTAGGACTTCTGTTGCGCTGTTAAAGATTTTGCTTGCTGAAATGTATCAGATATCGCCGTGTTTTACTGCGTGTGCGCCGACGGTAGATCCACAGCGAGTTCTTTGTGCGGGTGTTGATGCGGGTGTTGATGCGATTCTTCTCATCGGTGATTCAGCGTTGAGGCATCTTGGTTCAACTGCCTATAGTCTTGATTTGGGTGAGGCGTGGTATCGGTTTGCTGGTCTCCCTTTTGTGTATGCGTGCTGGGTAGCGCGGCGTGAGGTGGATCTCGGTGACTTGCCGGAGCTGCTCTTGGCCTCGAAGGCGCGGGGCATCTCGGATATCCCGGAAATTGCTCGTGTTGAGTCGAAAAAGTTAGGGTTGCCTGAGGCGCTTTGCGTTGCTTATTTACAGCGTCACATCAAGTTTGATTTGGGTGAGTCTGAGATTGCGGGTCTTGAGCTTTTTTATAAGTACGCTGTGAAGAATAGGTTGGCGCCGTCCTGCCGTTCTCTCTTGTTTAAACAGATATAGTTATTAATAAAAGGGGTCAAAAATGCAGACGGCTAGCGATAAGTCCGGGTTGGATGGGGAGTTTGTGAAGCGGTTTGAGGACTATCTTAAAAGTTGTGGGTTGCGTTTGACTCGGAAGCGTTTGGCTATTTTGAACCAAGTTTTTGAGTATCCGGGTCATTTTCAGACGGAGGATCTCTTGGTTCAGATGCGCCGGAACGGGTATCTGGTGTCGCGTCCGACTATCTATCGGACGTTGCCGCTGCTTGTAAAGAGCGGTTTGTTAACCGAGTTCATTGATGCTCATAAAAACACGCGTTATGAGCGTATTCACTCGCTCCAGGAGCATGCGCATTTGATTTGTCTCCGCTGCAATCAGATTATTGAGTTTAAAGAACCTCAGATTGATGCGTTGCAGAAATCGGTGTGTGAGGCTCATCAGTTTAAGCCGGTGCGTTTCCGCAATGAGATTATTGGTCACTGTGCGGAGTGCCAGGCGGAGTTGGATCCCAAAATATCCGATGTAGACAGTGTTGTGTCTGCTTAAGGTGTCTCTGGTTTCTGGGCGTAAGTAGAATGCGGATTTGACAGGCGGTTGAAAATGTTGTATAATTTTGAAAATAGGTTTGCTCTGAATAGAAAAGTTATGTAGGGTATGTTTGGTGTATACGCCACAGGTAATTGAACATTACGAGAATCCGCGCAATGTTGGAAGTGTTTCTGATGCGAACGGTGTAGCCGTTGTGGGTTCTGCTGCCGAGGGCGAGATGATAAAGTTGACACTCAAGGTGGTGCGGGGTGTGATTGTTAAGGCGAAGTTCAGGGCGTTTGGTTGTCCTACAGCTATTGCGAGTGCGTCTGTGCTTACGGAAATGGTTATAGGCAGCGAGTTTTCAGAGGCGCTTAAAACGACGGGTGTCCAGATTTCGGAGGCGTTAGGCGGTTTGCCCCCGGAGAAGTTTCGTTACGCTGACGCTGCCTCGAAAGTTCTGGAAGGGGCAGTCGCTGATTTTATGTCTAAAAAGGAGATGTAAGTATAATGATTACTGTTACAGAGTCTGCTGCTCAAAAAGCTATTACGCTCATTAGCCACGATGAGACTCGGTCTGAGTCCGAGTTGGGTTTACGGATGCAAGTGGTCGGTGGTGGATGCTCCGGTTTCCAATACAGTCTTGAGTTCAGTTCTGCGAAAGATACCGACAAGGTGTTTGAATTTCATGGCTTGAAGGTGTTTATTGATCCGAGGAGCACGTTGTATCTTGCTGGTTCGGTGCTGGACTATAACGATGGCTTAATGGATTCGGGATTCAAAATAACGAATCCAAACGCCAAGAACACCTGTGGTTGCGGTGAGTCATTTGGCGTTTAGGATTCGGTGTTGGTTTGTTCTATAGTGTTTTATAGAGTTCTGCGTGCCGTTGGAGTACGGTTTCTGGATCCTTTGGGTTGATAACCTCTATAGAGACGAATCCGTCATATCCGTCTTGTGCAAGTAGCGTGAGAGAGTCTTTTTCGGTTTCTGGGATTGGGCCGTTGTCTCCAAAGTTAACGTGTGCGTGTCGGACTTTGCCGCGCAGATGCACGTAAGCGACGCTGATGGGTTCTCCGTGTCGGACGTGATGTGCTGCGTGCCAATTGACGAAGGTATTTTTTGCGTTTGCTCGGTATATGGTTTCGGTGACCCAGCTGGCGATGAGGTTGCCGTGTGTTTCGAGGCAGAGCGTGACTCCGGCTTCTCCGGCTAGTTTGTCGCAAGCGCGAATGCCTTCTGCTTCCCAATCTAGAGCTTGTGATACCTCAATAGGTGTTTCTGGCACTTTATCCCCGAAGATACGAATATTTTTTGCCTGCATTTCCGCTGCGAGGTCTATATATCGTTTGAGGAGTTCTACCTGCTGTTTGCGTGTGTTGCTGTCGGGGTTGATGAACCGGCAGCCTGTGGCGATGCAAGAGAGTTGGATGCCGCTTTCTGCAAATCGGTTGCGTGCGTCTCGGAGTTGTTGGGGTGTTGAATTCAATTCCACACCGTGTTGATGATCCCACTCCACGCGAAGCTCTAGGTGTTCGTAGTTATAATGTTTTGCCCTATCAATGAGTTGTGGAAGTGTTAGGGTTGGACAGACAGACGACATAAAACCGAATTTCATGTGAAACCTCCAATAGTGTTAACTTAATTTTGAATTTGCACAGACGAGCTGCCGTCTCCATGTTTTTTAACATTAATTTTGACGGGTATTCGTCTTGTTAGTTCTTGGACGTGGCTGATAAGGAAGATGCTGCGTCCCTGCATACGTAGTCCTTCGAGTGCTGCGATAGCGGTATCGAGTGTTTGGGTGTCTAGTGTGCCGAATCCTTCGTCGAGGAAGAGGGAGTGTAGTTGTGCGCGTCCGCTGCTCAGGTCTGTCAGAGCGAGTGCGAGTGCGAGACTCGTCAAGAAGGATTCGCCGCCGGAGAGCGTTTGGACGGGTCGTTCTTCGTTGGCGTTCCATCGGTCGATGATGGTTAGGTCGCCGATGGATTGGATTTTAAGCTGGTAGCGTTGGGAGGTGAGGTAATCGAGTTGCTTGTTGGCTAGTTTGCCCATTTGCTTGAACATAATCTCTAGTGCGAAGTCGCGTAGGGTGTTGCTGGGTATGACCTCATCCAATCGCTGCCAGCGGTCTAATTCGTGTTGCGTTTTACGGTGTGTGTTGTCGAGTGCTTGGCGTTTTTCGAGAGCGTCTTTCAAGTTTTTAATTTCCTCTTGTTGCCCTCCTGTTTTTTGATGTGCTGCTTTGAGCATCCGCTCGGTTTTTTCGGCTTCGCTCTCGATTCGTGTGAGTGCTTCTGAATCAAACGGAGTCTTGCCAAATAGCGTTTTCAATTCGGTGATGGTTCGCTCAAGCTGTTGCATCTCGTTGTGGTAGTCGTCGATCTGGTGGGTGAGCGCTTGGAGTTGTGCTTCATCTCGGAAGGCGTCGGCGTGTGCTTTGGGTGAATCAAAACCTGCGCTCCTTAGTTTTTCGAGGTAGACTTTCTGTGCCGTCTCACATTTTTTTTGGGCGTTCGCATGCCGATTTTCGGAGATCTGGTGAGCGGTTTGCGTCTGAGTGAGTAGGTGTTGATTGTTCTTCAATTGCTGCTGGGCATCATCGCGCGCGTTTTCTTTGGATTGCAGTTCTGTCTCCAATGCCCCAATAGCAGCGTTAATCTCGTCTGCTGTTTCCAACCCGCGGGTTTTCTCGCGTACGGTGCTTAGCAAAGCTTCTGCGTTGCGTTGATATGTTTCTATCTCGGTTTGTAGTTCCGCGCGGTTAGCCTGCAAATTCTCTAGGTCACGTTGGCTGGTTTTAATGTTGTCGTTGAGGCGTTCCAAATTGGTATTTAGATCGCGGCATTCATCTGAACGTGTTGCGACCTCCTCAACCTTTTCGCGGAAGCTGTCCAATGCTGCAGCCGGTGTGTGTTCATGAAAATTCTCCGGTAGCAAGGCCCAGAAACGTTCTTCAGTAGCGATAATATCTGCTTGCGAATCGGCAATAGCATCGTCGACCTCTTGGAGTTGTGCTTCGGCATCCTTGAGAAGTTGTTGTTCACGCTTCATCTGGTTTTCAGTGGTTTCGAGTTGGTGTGAGGTGGTCTGGTAGGCATGAGATGCTTCGGTTTGTACTTGCTCGGCATCTCGAAGTTCTGTAATAGCAGTATCCGCTACCCCAACTTGTTCAGCTATCCAATCAGATGAAACATCAATGTCCTCTTCAACCCAATCGAACGAAATCGTAAGGTCTGGATAAACTTCTCTCCATTGTCCCTCAAGCGTTTCCGTCTCGCCTTGGAACGCAACCGCTTTTGCCCAAAGCTCTTTACATTGGTTGAGGACATTGTGCTGATTCTGTTGCAGTTGATCTCGTTGCGTCCGCAAATTCTGCATCTGATTTTGTGCAGTTTGTCGGTCAGCTTTCGCGTTCGCCAAAGCATTCTCAGCATCCTGTATCAAATTTTCACTATCAGCTTCAATAGTGCCAGCAAACGGATGCTCTGTAGCTCCGCACACCAAACAAGGTTCTCCAGTATGAAGGCGTTGTCGGAGTTGATTGATTGGATTTGACAACATCACAGTTCTTAGTGCCACCTCACAATGTTCAACCGCTTCCGTAGTGGATCTGCACACCTCCACTTTTTCTTGTAGTTCCTCTTCGATTTGTACAAGCTCCACATTCAATGTCGATCCAGTGTCACTTAATTCAGTTGTCCTTTCTGAGAAGTACTCTAAATCGTTTAATACCTTTTCATACCTTTGCACTAGGGGGTGTGCCTGGGCTGCTTGTCGTTTCCGGTCAATCCATTCTTCGCGGGTCCCAGTTGCTCGTAGCTTGTTCAATTCAGAGGTGGTGGTGTCTAAGCGAGTTTTTGCGTCTGCGTTTTCTACCCGTTGTTTTTCATAGATCTCGGACAAGGCTTTAATTTTATCCTTTAACGACACCGCATTTTCAGCGTGTTGATCTTTGGCTGCCACTACAGTCTCTAACTGTCCTTGATGCGACTCGAGTTGTACAAGAAGGGTGTTTGCGCGGTTGAGGCGGTGTTGCCTATCCGATGGGAGCTGATTCTGATTTAAAAAGGTTTGGGCCTCATTAATCTGCTTCTGTAGTTTGGTTTGCTCAACCTTTCTGTTTATCAACTGGTTTGAAAGTGTGCCTATCTGACTTTCCAGTTCTGTTAATTTGGGCTTGCGGCTCTCCGCTTCGTCGGATTGATCGGCTGCTCGTTCCACATCTAATTTAGCATTTGTGTAGACCTCTACCTTCTGCTTGTATTCAGTTAATGCTGTCTGATAGTATGTCGCCTTTTTGTCAAAATTAGCTTGGTCGATTTTGACCTGTTCCTCGGCCCCGGTTTTTTCGGTTGTGGCTCTATAGTGTTCAGCCTTGGCCTCTTTGAGGTCAGATGTTGCGGTATCATACTCCCGTTTTTCAGCGCGAAGGTCCCTGGCTTGTTCGGCGTTTTCTCGCTCTGCTCGGAGGGTATCGATCTGTTGTTGTGTGTCTAAGAGCTCTGCGCGCCGTTTCTGTGAAGATAGGAGGTTTTCGTAGTCGGCTTTGCGTTTGGTTTCTAGATCTTTTTCTCGCTGGATTTTCTGGATTTTTGCGTTTAACGCCTCGGCTTCTGATTCCAAGCTATTGAGGTGTGTTTGTGCTTTTCCAAGTTGTGTGTGAGAGGCTTCGGGGATTTGCTTGAGTTTGTCAAGGATCTCGGTATTCGCTTTGTCGGCTGCTTTCACCTTTTCATCTAGTGCGTTTTTCAGGGTATCATAGATACTAATTCCTGCTGTTGCTTCCAAAATTTGGCGTCTATCTTCGGGGATTGCCTTGAGGAAGGCGGCGAACTCGCCTTGTGCCAACATGACGGAGCGCTTGAAGGCCATAAAATCTAATCCTAAGATGGCTTCAACTTCTTGGCTCACCGACTTTTGGCTTGATCCGAGAGACTTTCCTGTGCTTGTGAGTTTATCGCTGATTAATTTACCGTCGGCTGCGTAAGAGAGCTGCACTTTCGGAGCGCTGTTGCGGTTGATAGAGCAGGTAGCAATATAACGTGTGCCGTTTGCGATAAAGTGGATTTCAGCGACTCCGTGTTTTTCACCATGGCTGACAAGATGGTTTCGGTTTTGGTTCCTTTTCCCACCGGTTAGTCGGGGTGTTTTCCCGTAGAGTGCGACACAAATTGCGTCCAACAAGGTGGTTTTTCCTGCGCCTGTTGGCCCGGTGATTGCTACGATGGAGGCGTCGGCTAATACTGGTTCTTCAAAATTGATGTCTATTTCTCTACGGAAACTGTTTAGGTTTTTAAGCTTGAGTCTGCATAATTTCATTCGGTTGCCTCAACGATCTGTATGAGTTCGCTAAATGTTTGAGCCAATGTTTGGTCTGGGGGTTCGCCATTAAATTTTGTTCTGTGTAGTTGTTCAAAGATTTCCTCGGGGCGTTTCATATCTTCGACAGAGATTTCTAGGTCGCGTGTTATTTCAGGAAGTGTGATTTCGACACTGAGTACCTCGCCGCCGCGTTTGCTAAACGCTTGTCGGATTTCATCGTTGATTCCTGTTTTGGGTGTGTCCAGTGTCAGTTTAACTTGGATGTATTTTTTGTCCCAGGTGCCGGTCCTGGCTTCTAACAGCACCGCTGATTCGTTTCCTTCGACGGTACATAATTCCTTGAAGACAGGAATTTTGATATTCTTGCCAGACACTAGTGTTCCGTTATCAGAGAATTCCAGGAGGTATACTGCTTTGGTATAGCTGGTTTCGTTAAATCGCAGCGGAATAGGTGATCCCGAGTACCGGATCGGGTAATTAGTGCCATCAATTGCCTGTGGTCTGTGCAGGTGTCCTAATGCGACGTAGTCGATGCCCTCGGGGAAATCGGTGGCGCGGATAGCAGTTGCGCCGCCGATTTGGATATTTCGTTCGGAATCTGTCACTGCTCCGCCTTGAACGAAGAGGTGTCCCATCAAAATTTTGGGGAGATGGTTTGGCATTGCAAGGGCGCATTGGGCGTAGAACGTTTTGAGTTTTTCTCGGTATCTTTCGTTTCGTTCCCCTTGTGTTTGATAGGCGAGGTATCGGAGGTCGCTTTCTAGTATGTATGGGACGGCGGCGACTGCGACTCGGGGAGCGTTGGGTGGAAATAGGAAGAGACACTCGGTGGGTTCGGGGGGCGGACCGATGACGTGAATTCTGCCCATTTTTAGGAACTCACGTGGTGCTTCCAAGTGTTGTGCTGAGTCGTGATTGCCTGCGGTGATGAGTGCATAGGTTTGGGTTTCATCAAAAAGGCGGTAGAGGAAACGGTAATAGAGTTCGGTTGCTTCTGCTGACGGTAGGGAGGTGTCGAAAATATCGCCTGAGACTAGGAGGAGTTCGACATTCTGCTTCTGGATTGTTTCGAGGAGCCAATCGAGGAATTGTTTGTGTTCGTCAAGTCGGGAACGTTCGTGGAGTCGTTGTCCAATATGCCAATCGGCGGTGTGTATAATTTTCATAGAGTTTCGGAAGTTATGATAGTGTTTTGCGTATGCGGTTATTCCTAATCTGGAAACTTCTCATCGGTGATTAAAGCGGTGTAACGGAATTATGATAACAGGTTTCAGATATATTTTCAAACAGATTCTGCGATAATTTTCATGTTGGTTGTGTTCATTAGCTGTTTTTAGTGGATTCTGTGGGTCTATTTGATATTTTCCAGATTCCGAGTATCGCTAGCAGCGATAGGTTTGGGAAGAGGAGTGGTGCTAGCAGCGGTGCTCCGTAGAGGAATCTGTCGATTTGGCGCGTTGCGGGGATTTGCAAATCTGCGATGAGGTGGAAGAGGGATCCGGTGATTCCGACGAAAAAGTTAAGTGTGAAGATGGCGATTCCGTATGTTGAGGCTGCTGTTTGATTGGTTTTCCAGTCGTGTGTTAGGAGGTATCCGACGGCGAGTGCGCTGGTTATGACGGGTATCCATTCTGTTGGTACAAAGAATCCGTTTTGTGCGTGGTCTATAGCTGAGAGCAGGAAGTTGCCGCACCAGCCGGCGCCTGCTAGGAATGTGATCCATTCTGCCCAGTGGCGTTCGGTATCTGGGATTATTTGGTTTGTAATGAGGAGCATGCCGATTCCTGTATAGGCGAGTGGTGCGACGAAGGGTGCTGCGTAGACGAGGCTTTTTAGGGTGAGTGCTGTGAAAAAACCGCTGCTTAGGTGAAGTAGCATCCCGGTGATTCCGACGGCTATGGCTAATCCGCCGATACTGAGTCTGCACCATTTTCGGTAGTACGGGTTTTTGCTGAACATGATGGGTGTCATTAGAAGTGCGGCTGCTAGAGAGAAATAGAAAGGGATCCATTCGGCGGGGCTGGCAAAGGCGTTGATAGAATGAGCGATGAACACGTCAAGTCCCAAGAATGTGAGGTTTACAAGGATGTAAAGGTCTAGGAGTGTTGCTGCGAACCCGTTATTGTTTCGCAGCTTTTGCTCGAAGTTCTGCAGCAATGTTCTTCATCTCCGTAGTTTTTCGTAGGAGTTCATAATTTCCGTGCCATTGCACGAAGTCTGCGCCGCCCATAAAAGCCCCGTGTTTTGCTGTTCGTCCGTAGTAGTGCCAGAGGTCGAAGAATAGGAATTCGATTGGTTCATCAAAAGGTTCTTCGGTGAGTAGTCCTTCTGTGCGGAGTTGGGTCATTAGTGCTTGTGCTTCAGCGATTTTCTGGTTGGTATCTGTGACGACTTCTTCGGCTTCTTGGTAGTATGTTTCGACGTGTGATCGGGCGTGGCATTTTAGGCATGTTTCTTTCATAGCGTCTTGTGCTTGCTGATAGGTGGGTCGTTTCTCGGAGACGGCTGCGAAGAGCCAATAAGAGAGTCTCGTTGTGGTATCGTGTGTCACGTCCAATCCGTCTAATCCGCTGAGGTGGCATGTGGCGCAGGTGGGCACGGGCATATCTGCTGTTGTGAGATTTGCGGGCGGTGTGTTGAGGTTCATTTGAGATTTTTGTGCGTTGTAAAGCACGCCGTGCTTGGATTCGTGGAAGATTTCGAGCTGTGAATGGTCGGGTCCCATGTGGCATTGCCCGCAGGTTTCTGGTTGTCGTGCCAATGCGATAGAGGTTGAGTGGCGAGCGTGGCATGCGGTGCATGTGCCGATAGATCCGTCGGGGTTGGGTTTGCCGATGTCGTGGCATCCGAGGCATCCGACGTTGATGGCGCTTTGGCCTTTGAGGGTGGCCAATCGATTTGCTGGGCGATCGACAGCACCTTTGTGGTATTTTTCTGAGAATGCGATCTGCTCGGTGGTAAAGTCTTTTGCGCCGGTAACTGCGGCCCAGGCTGGTGCTGCGTGCCGGCTTCTTAGAAATTGCCGGTACTCTGTGGTGTGACAGGTGCTGCAATTTTTTGCTGTCAGCTGCTTGGCGATTGTAAATCCACGGTGTGCGAGCGTCTCTTGTCCTTCGACGGCGTGATGGCAATCTAAGCAGCTGACCCCGTGTTTCGCGTGTCCGCTTGTTTCAAATTGATGTACAACTGCGGCTGTTTCCCTGCGGTGGCAGGCGGCGCATTTTCCTGTTGCTAGGACGAATTCACGGTTGGGTTGCTGCTTTTCGGTTGCTGGGCGACTTGCGTGGAAGATCACGACGAGACAGACCAAGGTTGCTCCGAGGGCAATAGATATAAAAATTGTTTTTACTAGCATTTTCACTGGTTCCTTGTTTGTGGCAGGCGCATGAACTGCTCGGAAGCCCGGGGTTTCTGCTCAGGTATCCCAGCACAATCGAAGGGGTTCGGCTCCGAAAAAGCGCTACTTAGAGAATGCTCCCCTGATACTCAATAATGTTTTGAAAAAACAAAAACTGATTCTAATATAGGCGGTGACAAGGTGGCTGTGATTGTTTGATCTCCGGGCCACCGTGTCGCCGCCTTAGGTTTGCATATGCGTTGTTTAGTAGTCGGTTACGGATTGTTTTGGGTCCCTCTTAAGCATTACAGCTTAGCCACGACGTGTATGCTTTTCGGAGTTTTGTGCGGGCGCGTTTGAGGAGTTGGCTAACGCGTCCGTGAGATACCCCGAGTGTTTTGGCGATCTCGGTGCCTGTAGCGTCGCTGAAATATTTCAATCTGATAGCGATTTTTTCGGGGTCTGTCAGGCGTAGGAAGAGTGCCGGGAGTGCGGCTTGGAACTGCTGGGTCTCCAAGTCGTCTATCACGTTGTCTTCGAGGCTCTCTGTGGAGCATGCGGCGTTGCGTAAATGGGCAGCGAGGGGCGTGGGTTCTTCTGTCGCGGTTTCTTCTTCCTCGGATGCGACATCGCCGCACAGCAGATATTTAAGGACCTCCCGCCGTTGCTGCCAGAGGGCGCAACAGACTTTAGATTTGATAAAGGTGATAAAACTCGCGCCGCTGGGGTGATCGGGGTCATACTTCGGAGTCGCTTCTATCACCGTCAGAAAGGCGGTCTGTTTAAAGTCTTCGGATTGATCCTTCAAAGTTGCGTTCTGGCTCGTCACACATTTAACGCAGTGTGCGATAGAGTCCGTGGCAGATAAAGGGTCTTCAGGGAGAACATGAAACGGGCATTTTGCTGAGAAATGCGGTCCACGGTGTGTGTTCATCAGGGACCTCCTTGTGAAACCTCGGAGGGCAAGGGTGCCGCCTTGCGTCCTGAGACACTGCGGAGGGGCCGGCACGCCCCTCATCGCCCTGCTTTGTTTATAAGCAGTGTTCCAAAGAAAAAGGTTTGGTTTTTTTGTTCGCGGGCCCTATTATCTATGTGATATCCACAACGGCTAAATCCGTGTGCTTCTTATTGTTGTTTAGTCGACTGACTTGATCTGAAGTGCTGGAACCGGGGCCCTTATTGACCTACGGGAATACCGTCGCCCCGGCTACAGGGTTGAATAATCACTCCTGTATTTTGTTATTAGTTTCTATAAGAGAGTATAGCATGTTCTGTTGCCCGAGTCAAAATTTTGTGAGTAAATGGAATTTGATCCAAACGCAGAGGTTTGGGGTGTTAAGAAGTCCGTTCAGCGGCTCTATTAAATCTAAAATTTTGGTGCGTGTTGGCTTGTTCCTCGCTGGTATCTTCCGCCTGAGGCTTGCGGTTGTTGTGTATATATTATATACGTTTGGCTGGAAAAAGTTTAGTTTTTTTTCTCGGAGAGTGAAAGGGCAGGAGACGTGTAAGGTTTCGGCATCTGGGAGTGTATTCTACGGTGAGAGAAAGAGAGAGTGTTTTGCTAAGAAAGTACAATTGTGATAAATTCCTTAATTCGTGCTTCTATAAAGTAATCTTATACTTGTAACGTGAGCAGGAAACTGGCAGTCTATACTACAAGAACTGAAGTGGCCCAGACTGACAGTCTATGCTATAGGCACTTTTAAAAACAGTGTGCTTGACACATTGGATGTTTTATGATATACTATTAAAGAAAGTATAGTCCTTAGGAAGAGAAATAATCCGTGAAAGTTTTAGACGCTTCTACTCCTGTTGAGATGTCTAGAGGATTTAGCGAAGATTCCTGTGTGTGGTGTTCTGGGTATCGGCTAGGTTCTGTTGTCGGGTTATTTTTTACTAAGCATCCCCCCTTCCCTTTAACTTCACAAGCAACACGTAATAAACAGATTTCTGTGTGTTTTCACAGATAAAAGGAGGCATAAAATGAAAAGAACAGTAGTGGTTCTCTGCATGCTTGCCGCGTTCCTGTTTACCAACGTCCCGTTCGCGGCGGCAGAATGGCAAGAGAACATGGTAACCAATAACACGCTTGAAGAGATCTATGTGATCAAGAGCACCTGGCAGGCAGCGGCTGCGGGCAAAGGCATTCCCGCAGGGTTCTGGACGCGTGGCTCTTACCGGCTTGCTCCTGGGAAGTCCAAAGTGTTCTATTCCTGGGACACTAACAACATCTATTTCCGTATTTCAAATGCAGATAGTGCGATAAAAGCGAACAGCGGCACGACGGCTTTTGCGTTCTGGGCTCATCCGGATCGCTCCTTCCGCGTTGTCTCACAGACGTTCGATGCCTCTGTGACAACGGGTCAGCTGCTTTACTCTGATCGTTCGCCGGATCAGTTGGCTCGATTGGAGGGATTTGTCAGCTATACGGGCGGCTCGGCAGTGGTTGTCACTCCGGGGTGGGTATTGCTAGGTGGAGAGCCGACTGCTCCGCCAAATGACGAGCTCGGAGACGATGGCGGTCGGCCTGTTGAAGATGTTGCTCCGCCTGCGTGGGTAGAGAACGTTGTAAGAAATGAGCGGGAAGAAGATATATACGTGGTCTTTGCGACTTGGAAGGTTGAGAGGCAGAGGAAGGGGTTGCCTGAAGGGTTTCGGACGCGGGGCACTTATCGTATTCGTCCCGGTAGGGGCAGAGTGTTTCATTCGTGGGCGGATAATGAGGCGTATTTCCGTATATCAAACGCGGATGGTGCGTTAAAACCGGAGAGCAGCAGTGGCACGTTCGAGTTCTGGGTTCATCCGAATAAGAACTTTCGTGTTGTGTCGGGTCGTTTCGACAATGGTGTAATGAAGTCGGAGCTGCTGTATTCGGATCGTGCCAAGGAGGCGTTAGCGCACTCGGACGGCTTTATGGTATATGAGACCGGGAATGGGCTTGAAGTGAGTGTCACTTCAAGTTGGGTGCCGGTGTCTACTGCTCCGCCGCCGCCAGTTTCTGCTGTTCCTGCAGGTATGGTTTTGATTCCTGCAGGCACTTTCGAGATGGGCAGTGACAGTGCCCATGTGGATGAAAGTCCTATTCACACAGTGTCTTTAGATGCGTTTTATATGGATACGCATGAAGTGACGAACGCAGAATACGCGGCGTTTCTCAATGCAAAGGGGAAACATACCGATGCGGGTAATACCTGGGTCTATTTCAACGATGCTAGTGATCTGGTAAAGATTAGTTTATCAGACGGTAGGTATACGCCGGTGCCGGCCTATGCGAATTATCCTGTCACTTATGTGACTTGGTATGGTGCGATGGCTTATGCTGCGTGGGCGGGCAAGCGGCTGCCGACGGAGGCGGAGTGGGAGTATGCTGCGCGCGGTGGGCTCTCCGGTAAGAAATATCCGTGGGGCGACACGATAGACAAGACGCGGGCGAGATACGGCAGAAAGACCCTTAGGCCGACAGCAGTAGGGAGTTATGCGGCGAATGGGTATGGTCTGTATGATATGGTAGGTAATGTCTGGGAGTGGTGTCTGGATGCGTATGATAGGGGGTTCTATGCGACTTCTCCTGTCCGGAATCCGTTGTCTGGTGCGTCCAGTATTCAGTGGTTATTAGATAACTACATAGAAACGGGTGATTCTGTGTCCCGCGTGTTGCGTGGCGGTTCTTGGCTCAATACAGCTCAGGTTGTGCGTGTCACCTACCGCCTCTTCGTTCCGCCCTCGGTCACGAACGGCACCTACGGGTTTCGTTGTGTGAAGCCTGTTTCTCCTTGAAACTTTATTGCCGAATGCGTTTTATCTTGAGATAAATCGCTGAAAGGCGTTGAATCTACAAACTAGGGCGTGATAGCGGTTAGGCTTTTGCTGACAGCTTTCACGCCCATTTTTATTTCTGGATATGCCAAATCAGTATAGCGAATTATAGGTAAGGTTAGATGAGTCTCAGCGCTGGCTGGGGATGATACGATCGGTGACATGCAGCTGCTGGACACGGGGCTTTTAGAAGTGGCGGATCGTTTTAACTTGACAAACTCGATATTTTATTATATACTATTAATAGAGTATGAAAATGAGGGAAGGAAGTAATCTATGAAAGTTTTAGGCACTTATACTTCTGTTGGAATGTCGAGAGGATTTAGCGAAGATTCCTGTGTGTGGTGTTCTGGGTATCGGCTAGGTTCTGTTGTCGGGTTATTTTTTACTAAGCATCACCCCCCCCGTTAACTTCACAAAAAATAAGTGATAAACATCCGTCTGTGTATCTTCACAGAGAAAAGAGCGAAAAAATGAAAAGAACAGTAGTGGTTCTGTCCACACTCGCCGCACTCGTATTTGCGCTTGTCCCGTTCGCGACGGCAGAATGGCAAGAGAACCTGGTAACCAATAACACGCTCGAAGAGATCTATGTGATCAAGAGCACCTGGCAGGCAGCGGATGATAACAAAGGTATCCCCGTAGGGTTCCGGACCCGCGGCTCATACCGCATCCCGCCCGGGATGTCCAGGATTTTCCATTCCTGGGACACCAACAGCATGTATTTCCGTATTTCAAACGCTGCGGGTGCGATAAAAGCGAACAGCGGCACCACCGCTTTTGCGTTCTGGGCTCATCCGAAGCGCTCCTTCCGCGTTGTCTCACAGACGCTCGATGCCTCTGTGACAACGGATCAGCTGCTTTACACTGATCGTTCGCCGGGTCAGTTGGTTCAATTAGAGGGGTTTGTCAGCTATACGGGCGGCTCGGCAGTGGTTGTCACTCCGGCGTGGGTGTTGCTAGATGGGCAGCCGACTGCTCCGCCAAATGACGAGCTCGGAAACGATGGGGGTCCGCCCGGTGGCGATGTTGCGCCGCCTGCGTGGGTAGCGAGCGTGATAACAAATGCCACGGAAGCCGATCTATATGTAGTCTACGCGACGTGGAAGTTGGAGAACCTGAAAAAGGGGTATCCGGAGGGGTTTCGGACGCGCGGCACGTATCGCATTCGTTCAGGGAAGGGGCGCGTATTTCATGCCTGGGCGGATAACGAGATCTATTTTCGGATTGCCAATGCTGCGGGAGCGTTAAAACCGGAGGCGAGTTCGGAGACGTTTGGGTTCTGGTTGCATCCGCGTCGTTCGTTTCGGCTGGTCTCGGATCAGGTCGCTGCGACAGTAGAGCAGTCGGGTCTGAGTTACTCGGATCGTTCGGTGTCGAAGTTAGAGCGTTCGGATGGTTTTATGGTATATGAGAGCGGTTCTGACGTGACGGTGACTGCTGATTGGGTGCCGGTCTCTCCTATAGATGACAGGAATGATGATAACGGGAATGACGATGTCACTCCAGTACCGCCTGAAACGCCAGTGCCTCCGGTAAACCCGCCAGCTCCTGCCGTTCCTGAAGGCATGGTCTTGATCCCCGCTGGCACCTTCCAGATGGGCAGCGACAGTGGTAAAATCCGTGAAAAACCCGTTCATTCTGTGTCTTTAGATGCGTTTTATATAGATACACACGAGGTGACGAACACTGAATACGCGGTGTTTCTCAATGCGAAGGGCAAACACGCCGATGCGGGTCAGATATGGTTGAATATCGGGGATGTTCATGCGCACATTGCGTTAGTAGACGGTGTGTATAGTGCGACGTCGGGGTATGCGAATCATCCTGTTGTTGAGGTGAGTTGGTATGGTGCGATGGCGTATGCGGAGTGGGCAGGCAAGCGGCTACCCACCGAGGCCGAGTGGGAATATGCTGCACGCGGCGGCAAGTCGGGTAAGGAATATCCCTGGGGTAACAGGATTGATAGCACGCGGGCGAACTACTACCGCAGTAATGTCGGTGATACGACTTCTCACGAGACGCTTGAAGCATATCTGTCCGTGAAGGCGAACTACGACCGCAGTAATGTCGGTGATACGACAGCCGTTGGCAGTTATCCCGCGAATGGTTATGGTCTGTATGATGTCGCGGGGAATGTCTGGGAGTGGTGTCTGGATGAGTATAGTGGTAACTTTTATACCATCTCGGCTTTCCATAACCCGTTGTCAGGTGCTCCGAACATTAAGTGGCTGTTGGATAACTATATGGAAGTTAATTCATCCCGTGTCTTGCGTGGCAGCTCCTGGACCGGTGGGGCACGGAGCGTGCGGGTCGCCAACCGCGTCCGCGATTCGCCTAAGAGCTCGTTCCGCAACGTCGGTTTTCGTTGTGTGAAGTCAGTTTCTCCTTGAAGCTTTATTGCTGAATGCGTTTTATCTTGAGATAAATTGCTGAAAGGCGTTGAAGCTACAAACTAGGGCGTGATAGCGGTTAGGCTTTTGCTGACAGCTTTCACGCCCATTTTTATTTCTGGATATGCCAAATCAGTATAGCGAATTATAGGTAAGGTTAGATGAGTCTCAGCGCTGGCTGGGGATGATACGCTCGGTAACATGCAGCTGCTGGACAGCTTCTGGATCCGGGGCTTGCAGAAGTGGGGGCGTTGATTGAGAGACGGTTTATTAGGATTTCACAGATTTTTAGGGTTGCTTTTGACGGCCTTTGGCCGATGAGCGGCGGGATTTTTTAGGGTGTCATCAAGGTCTTGTGCGCGATAGGCGGCTGGATGTTCGTTTTTTCTGTGTTTGACACTCCGTTACTTTTGTGGTATAATTGTCTAAATTTTAAGTTTAACCTGTAAAGGTTTTTAATAAGGAAGATATGAAGATAGTTTTGGCGCTGCTTTAACATCTTTTATTTGAAAATGAGTCTCAAATTCAGAAATGTGTTTCTGTTTCTAAGCGTTGCTTATCGGTTATACCGTTTTTTGGACGTAACTTTTTACAAAGGGATTGCATTCGTGAGCATTCTGTTATGCTCTTGCGCTGTGTGTGTGGAAGCGGCGACTCGAGAGTATTGGATTGCTGCTGAGAGGGTCGAATGGAATTATGCGCCGAGCGGTCAAAACCTCATTCGCCCCTCGATGGGTTTAGACGTTTGGGGCAAGGCGCTTATCTATGAGAAATATCGTTACATTCAGTACAGTGATGGCACCTACACGGCGCGAGTCGAGCAGCCTGTATGGATGGGTATTCTCGGGCCGCAGATTCATGCGGTAGAAGGGGATAATGTGAGGGTTCACTTTCTCAATCGTGCGGATAAGCCGCTCAGCATGCATGTTCATGGGTTGCAGTATGATGAAGAAAACGAAGGGGCGGATATGAAAGGTTCTGGTGCTGCGGTAAAGCCGGGTAGTAGCTTCACTTATCAGTGGAAGGCAGATAGCGATGCTGCGCCGGGCCCGAACGATCCGTCTTCTATTGTGTGGATTTATCATTCACATGTTGATGCGGTTACGGAAGTCTACGACGGCTTAATCGGAAGCATCGTTGTGACTAAAAAAGGGATGGAACGTTCTACAGCGGATCCGCGTCCGAGGGACATTGACAAGGCTTTTACTACGTTGTTTCTTGTTTTTGATGAGAATGGTCGTGAGATCGTCAAAGGTGGTCAGCGTGAGGCGTATGCATCCGTTGAAGAAGCGGAGGAGGGAAACCTCAAGCATGCCATCAACGGTTTTATTTTCGGTAATTTGCAAGGTTTGGAGGTTGAGGAGCAGGATAGGGTGCGTTGGTATCTTATTGGATTGGGCACTGAAGTTGACATGCACACTGCGCATTGGCATGGTCAAACGGTGCTGAATTCGGGGAAGCGCACTGACGTTGTAGAGCTGCTCCCTGGCACTATGGTGACGGTGGACATGACAGCGAAAACGCTTGGTAACTGGCTTTACCATTGCCATGTTGCTGACCATATCACAGCGGGCATGAGCACGCGCTGGCGGGTGCTACCGAAGCGTTAGGTGCTTGCCATGCTGTGCGTCTATTTGTCCTAATTAATTCCGAACTTATTGCGGCTGCGTTTGACAAAAGAGATAACGTTTTTTATTTGTATAGATATAGCATATAGGTTTTAAAAGGAGATATTATGTTTAAGAATCGATTTGGCTTGTTCAATTGCGTTGTGATGTTTTTGTTGGTTTTCACGGGTATCGTTTCGCTTGTGGTGTCGAGTCACGGTGAAACGTTGACGGTTTATTCTGGGCGCAGCAAGAGTCTTGTTGAACCGATCCTCAGACAGTTTGAGGAGGCGACTGGCATCCAAGTGAAGGCGAATTATGGTGGTACGACTCAGTTAGCGGCTGCGCTGCTGACAGAGGGGTCGAGGAGTCCTGCGGCGCTTTTTTGGGCTCAGGATGCAGGTGCGCTTGGTGCGGTTAGCAAAAAGGAACTGTTTGAGACGTTACCGGAGTCGATACTCACGAAAGTGCCTTCAAGTTTCCGTGATGTGGCGGGTCGGTGGGTTGCGACGAGCGGTAGGGCGCGCGTCCTCGCGTATTCTCCGGAGCGTGTGAAAGTGGAAGAACTGCCACAAAGTCTCTTTGATTTAACGCAGCCGATGTGGAGAGGTAGAGTGGGTTGGGCGCCGACGAATGGTTCTTTCCAGGCGTTTGTAACGGCGTTGCGGGTCCAGATCGGTGAGGCGAAGACAGTAGAGTGGTTGCGTGGCATGAAAGCGAATGGTGTGAAGAAGTATGCGAAGAATACGCCGATCATTGAGGCGCTCGCTGCGGGTGAGATTGATTTGGGTTTGCCGAATCACTACTACCTTCTCCGTTTCAAAAAGACGGATTCGGAGTATCCTGTTGCCCAAACGTTTTTTAAGGCGGGCGATCCGGGGAATTTGGTTAACATTGCCGGGGTCGGCGTGCTGAAGAGTGCAAAGGACAAGGAGGTAGCCTTGAAATTTGTAGAATTTTTGTTATCTGCTGAAGCCCAGCAGTATTTTACGAGCGATGTTTTTGAATATCCGGTTATTGAAGGTGTAACGCGGAATGCGGATCTGTTGCCGTTATCCGATTTGATTCGGGTTGCTCCGGTATTTAACCTCAATGATATGGACGATCTTGAAGGCACGGTTAAGCTGCTGCAAAAGCTTGAGATTTTATAATCCAGGATGTTGAGGCTACAGAGATTGGGTGCCGAGGCGCGCGCGTTAGGTTTGTCCCGGTATTTTTTTATTCCTGTGTTTGTGGTAGGTTTGGGTGGCCTTATCCCGTTGGGCTATCTGCTCACGAAAGCGTTTTCGGCGGAGGGTGCGGCTCTTTTGGAGGTAGTTTTCCGCTGGCGCAACGCAAAGCTCTTTCTCAACACACTCTTTCTGACAATCGGTGTTCTCCTCCTGAACGTGCTAGTAGCGACTCCTGCTGCGTGGTTAACGAGCCGTACGGATCTGAAGTACAAGCGTCTGTTTACTGTGTTGAGTGCGCTGCCGTTAGCGATTCCGGGCTACGTAATGGCCTATGGGTTTTTGGCCCTCGGCGGCAATACTGGTATTGTTGCGGAGTTGTTCGGTCGGAGCATTCCTCGTTTAAGTGGTTATTGGGGTGCTCTTCTTGCGCTTAGTGCCTATACGAGCCCGTATCTTTTTTTGAATCTACGTGCCGCGTTGCGCGGGCTTGATCCGAGTGTTGAGGAATCGGCGCAAAATCTGGGTTATCGGTATCCTGAGGTTTTCTGGCGGGTTATCCTGCCGCAATTGCGTCCTGCTTTTTATGCGAGCGGATTGATCATCAGTCTACATGTACTTGGTGACTTCGGTGTTGTGTCGTTGATGCGTTATGAAACGTTTAGTTACGCGTTGTACATTGAGTATACGTTCTCATTTGAGCATATTTATGCGGCGTGGCTTGCTCTGATGCTTCTTGGTTTTACTGTGGGGCTGCTCTATGTTGAGACGCGTTTCTTAAAGCGGGTGGAGCTTCACCGGGCTGGGCGTGGTACTTCTCGTCAGTCGTCCATCGTACCGTTGGGGAGCTGGAGCGTTCTAGCGTATACCTACCTGTGCGTATTGGCGTTCATCACAGTGATTATTCCTGCTGGTGCGGTATTTCTCTGGATTTTCAGAGGTTTTGATCTGTCCGCTTTGCATGGACTTATAGGGGCGTTGACAGGTTCGCTCTCGGTGGCGTTACCGGTGGGGTTTTTGTGTGCGTTTTTGGCGATTCCGTTGGCTTATATTGAGGTGCGTCATTCTTCGCGGTTGTCGAGCGTAGTGGGGCGTGTTGCTTATATTGTGTATGCTATTCCTCCGCTGGCGTTTGCTTTGTCGCTCATTTTTTTTGTTTTACACACTTTGCCGTTGATTTATAAGACGTTACCGGTGTTGATTTACGCTTGCACGTTGCATTTTTTGGCGGAGGCGATTGGTCCGATTAGGAGTTCGCTCTATCAAGCTTCGCCGCATTTAGAGGAGGCGGCGCGATCTTTGGGCTACCCGCCGCTCCAGGCGTTTTTGCGGGTCCTATTGCCGGTTCTGCTTCGTGCTGTGTTAACAGCTACCGCTTTGGTTTTTGTTGCGACGATGAAGGAATTGCCTTTTACGTTTCTCTTATCACCTGCTGGTTATGAGACGCTTTCTCTCAATGTTTGGAGTTATACGTCAGAGGCGATGTTCGCTGAAGCGGCGCCGTATGCATTGGCAATTCTGTTTTTCTCGGGGATATTTGTTGGTTTCCTGATCCGTCAGGAGGGTGAGGTTTAAGACAGTTCTAAGGTAGGGGAGACAGGTCATGAGATGTGAAAAGAAGCTTTTCCATATTGTTGTTTTCGTATGTGCATTGTTTCTATCGTCAAATTTGAGCTGTCTCCCTGTGGTGACGCAAAGTAGCGTTCGCGTTGATGATGGGATGAGAGAGATATACGAGATATCGGAGAGCGGTCTGGGGTCAATCTACAAGTGGGTACTGCCTGAAAAGCGGACTATCAGTCGGATTGAGATCTATTTTGATTCGATTGAGCCTTTAAAAAATATGACGGTTTACGCTCGGATGGGTGAAGGCCGTTGGCGTGTTGTCAAAACTTTCAAGACTCCGATTCGACAGTCGCCGTATAGTATTCGCACGCTTCTTGTTACGGATGCTATTCGTATTGTCTTGTCATCGGCATTGGGTAATATTGATCAGATGCGTCTCTATGGGTCTTCACCGGGGAGATCGTCTGAAGATTGATAATTTTGAGTGGTATCGGCTGGCTGTAGTGCGGTTTTTGTTCGGAAACAGTTTATTAATGCGGTTTGTTGCACAATTTTCCAACAATTTCTCCACAAGTTTGTCAAATTATGGTAGGTTATTTCTAAATTTTTGTGATGAGAGATTGGAACGAACGTATTGTTTGATTTTTTAACTTTTCCATCGCTTTTAACATTGGGTGCGGATGCACTGAGGGTGCTGCTTGCGTTTGTGCTGGGTGTTTTTATTGTTAACATTTATCGGTGGACGCATGCGGAGATTCCGCAGAAGTCGTTTACGGATACGCTCATTATTTTGTGCATGCTGATTTCGGTTGTGATGGTGATTATCGGTGATAGCATTGCGCGAGCGTTTAGTTTGGTAGGTGCGTTGTCTATTATCCGTTTTCGTACGGCTATCCAAGATCCGCGTGATATCGGTTTTGTGTTTTATGCGTTGGCTATAGGGATGGCGGTTGGTGCTGGGAATCCGTCTGTTGCGGTTTCAGCGGCTGTGCTTATCGGTATTATTATATTGGGTATCTACCAGTGGCATGAACACTTCGGCAATAGCAATGAATTTAGCTTGGGGTTTTGTCTTCCGCCGGATCCGGGTTTAGAAGCGCTCTATCGTCCTGTTTTCGAGAGGTATCTGATTTATGAGCGGTTACTTGAAAAACGGATAAAAAGGAGCGGTGTGGTCGAGTTGAATTTCCGAATTAAACTAACGGATCCACAAAGGTGGATCGAATTTTTTAACGAGCTATCGGGTATTGAAAAAGTGACAGAGGTAAAGCTGGATAAAGAGTGAGCACACCGGTTGGAAATCTGGGTTTTTCTATACGAGATAGGTCTACACAATTTAGGAGGAGAATACGGTGAAACAATTTAGATCGGTAATGTTGATTGTTCTGATAATGGTTGGGTGTGTGTTAGGGGCAGATGTTGAAAGCGATCAAAAAGCGTCGGCGTTATCGTCGGAGGAAAATCGGTTCGATCTCAACAGAGACGGTGAGCTGAGTGCTGAAGAAGATGGGCTTATGTTTCGGGTTACAAGTCTGGAGGCGCTCATCGGGGATACCCTCAGTTCTGAAGAGATTGCGCGGATGGAGGTTACGGGTCAGCCGGAGGGAGGCTTTGGTGGCAGGGGTCGTGGTCGGGGTCCTAGGCTTGCAGAGAAGCTGGTTGAACGGTTCGATAAAGATAGTGATGGAAAATTAACGGGTGCTGAGCGCCAGGCTGCGTTGGATGCGCGTGAGGGTGGCACTGCTACGCTGCTGAGTGCGTCCAGATTGAATGAGGGTGTTCAGAACGATGTGCAGGCGAGTCTAACTTCTGTGCCGGAAGGTTCCCCGCTGCTCTACGATGCGGAGACGGTCCGGACGCTCTATCTCCGGTTTCATCATGAGGATTGGTATCAGCAGATGAACGCGTTTTATCGCACGGATATTGAGGTTCCGGCTGAATTAATTGTGGATGGGGAGGTCTACTCGGACGTAGGGGTGCATTTTCGGGGCACTTCCTCCTATTTCACGGTTGATTCGGAAAAGAAGTCCTTTAATATTGCGGTTGATTACGGTGAAGCTGGTCAGCGTCTCTATGGTTACAAGACGCTGAACCTGCTGAACGGGCATGTTGATGCTTCTTTTCTGCGCGAGGTTCTCTACAATCGGATATCCCGCGCGTATATGCCGGCGATGAAAACGAACTTTGTGAAATTGGTCGTTAATGGTGAAAACTGGGGTGTTTATATCAATCTTCAGCAGTATAATAAAGATTTTCTTGCGGAGTGGTTTGGCACAAAAGGTGGTGTGCGTTGGAAAGTGGGTCCTGGTAGCGGTGGTGCGTTGAATTATAACGGTGAGGATCCTGCAGCGTATCGAGAGACGTACCAGCTGAAGACGCGCAATGTTGAGGATCCCTGGTCGGGTCTCATCGCGCTCTGTCGAATGCTGAGCGATGAAACGTCTGATGAGGTGCTGGTGCAGGGTCTTCCGTCTTTACTGAACGTGGATCAGGTGTTGTGGCAGCTTGCTGTATCAAATGTGTTCATGGATGATGATGGTTACATCCACAAGGGCGGGGATTACGCGATTTATCAGGATGTGAAGGGTAGGTTCCATCTTATACCGCATGACAACAATGAGAGTATCAGGTTCGCGCGTGGGGGTCGCGGTGGTCCTGGTGGTCGCGGTGGTCGCGGCGGTCCGGGTAACTGGTCTTGGGGCGAGCTCACGGATGGCATGATCTCGCCGGTGACGCATGAAGGCGACTCAGCTCGTCCTCTTATTAAACGGCTGCTTTCACATCCGGAGTGGCGGGCCCGTTATCTTGCGCATGTGCGCACTGTTGTAGATGAATGGCTTGATTGGGAAGTACTGGGTCCGGTTGTTGAAGGATACATGGCGCTCATAGATGCGGATGTCGAAAAAGACGATAAAAAACTTTACGGATACGAGGAGTTTGCCGGTCAGGCGTTGCCGGGTCTTAGGGATTTTATCACTCGTCGTCGTGAATATCTGTTGGGTCATCCGGAGTTGAATAGGCCGACCCTGAAAATTCTCTCAGTGGCTGTCGAACCTGAAACCGCTCCGATAGCGGATACGTCTGTGCGCGTTAGGGCAGTTCTTGACGAGTCTGTTGGGGTTGACTCGGTTTTGTTGCATTACAGTGCTCAACGGTATTCTGTTTTTAATCGTGTGCGGATGACACAGTTGAGCGATAAGAGTTTTGTTGGTACAATCCCTGCGTTTTCAGCGGGAACGCTGGTTTACTATTATGTTGAGGCGAATGCGGTGGGGACTCATGGCACCTCGGTTTTTTCGCCGGTGCGTGCGGAGTTGGGTGCTGCGCAGTATCGGGCGCGTGTGCCTATGGCGGTAAAGGGGCCTGTTGTCATCAATGAGCTGATGGCGGCTAACACGGGTAGCGTGACGGATCCGCAGGGGCAATACGAGGATTGGCTTGAGCTGTACAACGTGACGGACGCTGTTGTAAGTCTGTCTGGGATGTATTTAACGGATAAAATGGACAATCCGAAAAAGTGGGCGTTTCCGGAGGGTACGGCGATTCCTGCGCGGGGGTATCTGCTTGTGTGGTTAGATGAGGACGGTAGAGCTGAAGCTGGTCTCCATGCGAATTTTAAGTTGTCGCGTGGCGGTGAAACTGTGGCTCTCATTGATAGCGATACACGCGGTAATCAGGTGCTTGATAGTGTGACGTTTGAAAAGCAGGAGGCGGATGTTGCTCTCGGCAGGTGGCCGAATGGGAGCGGGGAGCTGAGACGTGTGGAGACTACCCCCGGTAAGGAAAATAGGTATCGTTAAAAACCGAACCTTTTGTTTTCTGTTTAGTCTAATGAAGTAGCGGGTGGTTTATCGGTTATCGGCGGTTGTTTAAGGGTTTGTAGTGGCTGGTAAAGACGATTGGCGCTGGGATACCGGTACGGCCTCCTGCTAATTGAGGTATGACATTTATAGAGAGCATTTTTTTATATTTGGAGAAAAAGTATGTCCGTTGCAACACTTACAGCTGCTATGGAAAATTGTACGGAGATGGGAGACACAGCAGAATTAGATCGGGTGCAAGAGCAAGAGTTGGTTTTGCGCTGTCAGCAGGGCGATGTTGATGCGATGGAAATTCTTGTTGTTCGTTATCAAGATTGGGTTTACAACATTGCGTATGGTCTTTTGGGTCATCACCATGATGCGGAGGATGTTTCGCAGGATGTGTTTCTTTCTGTGTGGGAGAATATAGGGAAATTTGAGTTTCGTTCTCGTTTTTCCACGTGGCTTTACCGCGTTGTGAAAAACAAGTGTCTTAATCAGATGGATCGGTATCAGCGTCGGAAAACGGATCCGATGGAGATTGATGATTCGCAGTCGTGGGTTCCGCTGGATATGTTGAGTCCTGAGAAGGCGGCGCTGCGTTCGGAAGAGAGAGATATTGTTCATAGGGCCTTAGGGAAGCTTAAAGAGAGTCACAGAGAGATACTGGTGTTGCGTGAGCTGCGGGAGCACACTTACGAAGAGATTTCTGAAATTTTGGGTTGTACGCTTGGTCGGGTCAAGTCTCGGTTGCATGAGGCTCGGCAGGCGCTGAAAACAGAATTGGAGCGGTTTGAGTGGTAGTTCCGTTTTGCTGCCACGTTGGATTTGAAGACATGGATCATCAAAGTATTGAGAAGGAATTATCGGCTTATTTAGATGGGGAATTAGCGCCTGTGGTGCGTGAGCGGTTGGAAGCGCATGTGGGTTCTTGCGTTGAGTGTGCTGATATGCTGTCGGTGTTGGAAAAGAATCGTCGGTTGATTGCTGGTCTCTCAAGTGCTGTGCCGTCGAGGTTGAAGGATAGCGTGATGGCGGAGATCCATGCGCGGTTTCAAGATGAATTATCGGCTTATTTAGATGGGGAATTAGCGCCTGTGGTGCGTGAGCGATTGGAAGCGCATCTCCGCTGCTGCGATGCATGTTCTGCGCAGCTTGCTGGTTTTCGGCGGAATCGTGAGCGGATCAAAGGGCTTGAGCGTCGTGCGCCGTCATCTATTCAGAGGGGCGTAATGGCGCGTATAGGTGATCAGGTGCCGGGTGTGAGCGGGGAGGTGGCTGTTCGTCTTTTACGGCTGCCGGCTATTGGTGGCCGGCTATTGGATATTGGGCGCTGGTTCCTCCGTCCTGTTACGGCGGGTGCGACCGGTATCTTGACGCTTGCGCTGGTTTTAGGTGCGTTCTACTTTTATCCGTCCGGTTCTCACTATGAAGAGACGCTGGATTTTTACTTTGGTCTTCATACGGAACAGATAGGTAGCCCGTTTTCAGATGATGAGGCAGCGCCGTTGCCGTTGCCTGGACAGGACGGGGATACCGAGATGTTTCTGAATCTGTATCTGGAAAATGTGGGCATTGGCAATTTTTCCCAACAGTTAACTGGTAGATGAATCGATGCGAATTTATAGCTATTCAATTTTGTATTATAAAAATTTGAGCGTTTCGTTGTCTCTACTCTTTAGTTTGATGTGTGTGCCGGCTGTGCTTTTTGCGGATTTCGGTACGCTTGAACGGCTTGCGGAGGCTGAGCGTAAGGTTAGCTATGTAGGTGTGCGCTTGAAGACGGTTAATTCGTCGAGAGGTGTAGGGACCTATGAAGAGATGGTTATTCATCAACCGCCGGGTGTTGCGTATGGGATGGAGCTATCTGCGGTGGGCAAGCGTAAGTCGTTTAGGGGTTCCCATGGCGATGAATTGAGTGGTAGTCGTGGAAGCGATCGGTGGCGTGAGCGTGGCGTCGGTCGCGGGCATATTCGTGAAAAACGGTTGGAGGGTCGTAAGTGGCGCAGGGTCAGGGGTCTATTTTCAGAGAAGGAGATTGGACTTATTGCGGAGAACTATGATCTAGCGACCTCGGTGTCGACGGAGAAGATAGCGAGTCATGAGACTGATATTTTAACGATTACCCCGAAGTTTGCTGGCAGGCCGATGCATCGTATTTTTTTTGCGCGCGAAAATGGGGTGATTTTGCGGGTTGAGACCTTTGATGCTGATGATGTTCTCCGGGCGATTCTTGTGTATACTCGGATTAGTTTTGATTCTGCGGCTGTGGAGCGTAAATGGCAGTTAGTTCAAGGAGAGCTAATGCCGGAGCGTGAGCAGGGTTACGCGATTTCGCTTTCTGAGGCGGGTAAAATCCTTGAGACTGCGCCTATTCAACCTGCATACCTGCCGCCCGGTTTTCAGCTGCAAGAGATTCATCGCGTAAACAATAGAAAGAAGACGATCCATCTGATTTATACGGATGGGTTATTGGGTTTCTCCATATTTGAAACGACCGATAAGCCGCGTCGTCGTAGCAATAGGCGCAGAGAAGAGCCGAGGGTGATTGAGGGTACGCGCGTGTATACGCATCAGCGTGGTCGGACTCGGACGTTTAGCTGGAGCAGTGCGGATATCCGTTTCTTCTTGTTCGGTGCGATGCCGGCCGTTGAGATGGAAAAGGTTGTGAGATCTATACTTCAGAACAGAGAGAAATAGGGAGTGAAAAATGCAGATATTCAATGCTGTTATGTTGGGTGTTATTTTGACAGGGTTGTTCACGGTTAACAGTGTGGGTGCTGACAGTGCGAAGGCGGCTCTTGAAGCGTCGCCGCGCCACGGCGAGTGGGTGAAAGTGCCGGGTGCGGATGGGCGTGTCGTCAACGCGTTTGTGGTTTACCCGGAAGTGAAGGAGCCCGCAACGGCTATTATTGTTATTCATGAGATATTTGGACTGACAGACTGGATACGGCTCGTAGCCGATAGACTGGCTGCGGAAGGTTTCGTTGCAATTTGTCCCGACCTGCTTTCTGGTATGGGGCCTGAGGGTAGCGGCACTGATGGTTTTGCGTCGGGCGATGATGTTCGTCGGTCTATCCGAGAGCTTTCCTCTGCTCAGGTTATGTCGGATCTGGACGCGGTTCAGCGGTATGCGCGGGAGCTGCCTTCAACAAACGACACAGTAGCGGTTTCGGGGTTCTGTTGGGGCGGTGGTCAAACTTTCAGTTATGCCGTCACGTCTGATACAATTGCTGCGGGTTTTGTGTTCTATGGGCGTGCTCCGGCGGTAGCGGATGTGCCTAAGATATCTGTGCCGGTGTATGGTTTCTACGGTGAAAGCGACAACCGCATCAATGCCACGATTGACGCAACAAAAGCAGCAGCCGATGCTGCAAAGGTCACCTATGAGCCTGTGATCTACGAAGGCGTTGGACACGCTTTCTTGAGGCGCGGTATGGGAACGGATGCCGACGAAGCACAGAAAACGGCTACTAAGGCAGCGTGGAAACGGTGGGTTTCTCTCCTGAGGGGGCTTTGAACTTGCGGTGTCGTGCGTGCGCAGCTGTCTAGATGATTATCGGGTGTTCAAGTTGTAGGAGTTACTTCGGATGGGAGGTTCTCAATGATTTTGGCGGATTCAACGCTCATATAGACGATGCGTTCTATGGCGGTGATGAGGTCGCGGGGGTTGTCAAACCAACCGTTTGGGTCGTTGAGAATGCGGTTGTTGTTTTCTGGGAGCTTAATGAGATACCGGTTCATAAACCACTCTAGCGGTGTTCTGCCGTTAACGACATATTGGTGTGCCTCTTTTGGGATCCCGGCTAATTGGAGATGCTCGTTGATGATGAGCGTCTTCTTTGTTTTTTTGTCGGCAAACCGCATCGCGCGTGTGCCTAACCGAAAATGCTTTGGCTGCTCCGCTCCCGGAAGGAGGGAGGGCGTGACGGGTTCAACTTTAATATTAGGATACCTTTTGCACGTTTCATAATTGAGGTGCAGTTTTGCGAGTGCTTTCCCCGCTTCAGCAAAAGCACGGAAGTCTGGGGCATACGGGATGCGCGGCAGCATTTTGGATAAATCGTTTGCGAATCGTTCGGAATAATTGCGTGCATGCAGAATGCCGTAGGCGTAGTCGAAGATGTCGTCTTTTGTGAGCGTATCGTCTTTGTAATGCTGCTGAAAGGCGTGCAGGGCGGTGTCTGAAATGTTGTCTACGCGCTCGGGTTGGCATGCGCCTGTTATCTGCTGTGTCTCTGAGGGTTTTGGGTATCGCCACCGTGGGAAACATTGCGTTCCGGCTTCGTTAAGGTTAAGGTCTGTCATTACATCGGTTATTAGAACGGAAAAGTGGGTTTTCCATCCCTTGCCGGGGACACAAATGACCCGGTTTTCACTTGAATCTTCGGGGAACATTCTATCTATTTGCCCTTTTACAGTAATAAAGGTGTAATCCGCGTAAAAATGAGTGGCAATGAAAGGGCGATACATACATCTCCTGATATACTTAGCATCGAAGGCGGTTTCTGTCTGCCTTTTCAAGTTATTCTTGAGTTCTCTATTCCATTTGACATTTTCTGTGTAGTGTTCCACCACTTGATCTACTGTGCGTTGGGGGTTCTCCGAAAATTCGCGAAGCGCGGATAGATAGTCTTGTGTCATCTGCAGCGCGTTTTTGGCGAGAGTATCGCGTGAAAAATTGTAGACGTATGCGTCTCGGTTTGTTGACACCCCTAACGAATACATTTGAAATATAGCATTATCTGCTTTCCCTTTTTTTGCTTCCTCAGTGCCCATCGGATAGAATTCAGTAAATACGTCGTTGCGTTGTCGGATCCAATCGTGGTGTGCGTCGGGTTTGATAAGTTGCCAATCCGTAAATCCTGATATTGATTTTGCCTGTTGCAGTTTCTCCAATTTTTCTTTACGTTTGAGGTTCCGGCCTATATCTCGGTAATAGATACGGCATTCGTTATTTGGGGCGTTTGCGTTCTTAATCAGGATTGTAATTGCAACGGGCGATTGGGTTGCGCCTCCAAAGACTCCTTCTCCTTCGTGTTGCCCCTGCTGTCCATATACTGTGGCATCCCCGAGTAGGTTCAAAGCGTAAATAGAGCTGAATTCCTTTGGTAAGTATGCACGGAATCCTTGACTTGTGGGTCTGTCGATCCAGGAAGCAGGTGTAACGAATGCGACAATTCCATTTTTCTGTTCATGAATTCTATCGGAAGCCCATCGGATTGCCATCTTATATAAGTTATAGAGGTGTCTAACAAGTTTTGTGTTAGCGTGAGCTGCATAGGTTGATTTGATTCGTTCTTCAAGCTCAGGGTATCTAGCATTAGGGTTATCGTCCGCGGCATTTTTTTGTCCTGCTGACCAGGGCGGATTGCCGATGATCACTTGGATGGGGAGCTGCTGTTGGTGCTCGGCGCGCTGGTTGTTTTCTGCCATAAGGTCTTTCGGGAAGAGAGTGGGGTCTTCTGTTTTGTTTAGGTTGAAGGTGTCGGTCAGCACAATGCCGTCAAAAGGTTCGTAGCGGCTATCGCCGCCGCGCTGTGTGCGGAAGGCTTCTTCGATGTTGACAGAGGCGATGTAGTAGGCGAGCAGGAGGATTTCGTTTGCGTGGAGTTCTGTGCGGTATTTGCGTTCCAGATCTTGTGGCTGGATGAGCCCGGATTGCAGCAGCTGCACCAGGAAGGTGCCGGTGCCGGTGAACGGGTCGAGGATATGCACGCCTTCGTCGCTGATCGTTTTTCCGAATTCTGTTTTTAGTACCTCATTGACGGTATGCAGGACGAAATCCACAACGGGTATGGGTGTGTAGGCGATCCCGAGTCGTTCAGACTCTTTTTTGAGTGCCTTCTTGAAAAGTTGTTCGTAGAGGTCTGATAAGACGGTTTGTCGTCCTGCGGTGCTGTTGAGTCCGCTGACGCGGGTTCGGACGCTGTCATAGAAGGGTTGCAAGTCTTGTGTTTCGCTGCCGAGTCCGAATGTTGCGAACTGCTTTTCTAGGGCGTCTAGGGTCTGAGCGACGGGGTTGCCTGCTGAGAAGTCGTAGTCTACGAAAAGTGCGTCGAAGACGGGACTGGTTAGGATGTGCTGCGCGATCATATCGATGGCGTTTTCGCGGGTAATTGCGGTGTTAATGGTCTCTTTAAGTTCTGTATAGAAGTTTTCGAATTGTTGGTTGAGGGTGCTATTTTCGGGGTTTTTCAGGAGGTTCACGATTCGGTCGACGAGTCGGGTGAAGATGTGTGCGACATCCTTTTCTGATATGCCGAAGCTAGCGGCTTTGTAGTCGGCGAGTTCCCCGAGTTCAACTTGGAAGCCGGGGCTGGTCTGCTGACTTCTGGTTTGGAGGTCTAGATAGTTTTGTGTTGCGTTTGGCATAGCGGGTTTTCACTTTCCCTGCGGTGCCGCACATCCGCAGCTGTCTAGATGATTATCGGGTGTTCAAGTTGTAGGAGTTACTTCGGATGGGAGGTTCTCAATAATTTTGGCGGATTCAACGCTCATATAGACGATGCGTCTTATGGCGGTGATGAGGTCGCCGGGGTCCTCAAACCAACCGTTTGCGTCGTTAACGATTCCGCTGTCGCGGTCCCGTTTGATGCGATACCGGTCAATAAACCACTCTAGCGGTGTTCTGCCGTTAACGACATATTGGTGTGCCTCTTTTGGGATCCTGGCTAATTGGATGTATTCGTTGATGATGAGCGTGTGCTTTGTTTTTTTATCGGCAAACCGCATCGCGCGCGTTCCGAGTAGAAAGTGCTCGGGTTTTACTCCGTAGAATAGAGAAAGGTCCCGGGGCTGGACTTTAAGCCCTTGATACTTTTGACAGGTTTCATAATTGAGGTGCAGTTTTGCGAGTGCTTTCCCAGCTTCAGCAAAGGCGCGAAAGTCTGGTGCGAATGGGATGCGCGGCAGCATTTTGGATAAATCGTTTGCGAATCGTTCGGAATAACTGGGTGCATGCAGAATGCCGTAGACGTAGTCGAAGATGTCGTCTTTTGTGAGCGCCTCATCTTTGTAATGCTGCTGAAAGGCGCGCAGGGCGGTGTCTGAAATGTTGTCTACGCGCTCGGGTTGGCATGCGCCCGTTATCTGCTGTGTCTCTGAGGGTTTCGGATATCGCCACCGTGGGAAACATTGCGTTCCGGCTTCGTTAAGGTTAAGGTCTGCCATTACATCGGTTATTAGAACGGAAAAGTGGGTCTTCCATCCCTTGCCGGGGACACAAATGACACGGTTTTCACTTGAATCTTCGGGGAACATTCTATCTATCAGTCCTTTTCTAGTAATAAAGGTGTAATCCGCGTAAAAATGAGTGGCAATGAAAGGGCGATACATACATCTTCTGATATACTTAGCATCGAAGGCGGTTTCTGTCTTCTTTTTCAAGTTATCCTTGAGTTCTTTATTCCATTTGACGTTTTTTGTGTAGTGTCCCGCCACTTGATCTGCTGTGCGTTGAGGGTTCTCCGAAAATTCGCGAAGTGCGGATAGATAGTCTTGTGTCATCTGTAGCGCGTTTTTGGCAAGAGTATCCCGTGAAAAATTGTAGACGTATGCGTCTTTGCCTGTTGACATTCCTGGCGAATACAGTTGAAGAATGGCATCATCCGTCTGACCTGCTTTTGTTTCTTTTGTACCGATCGGATAGAACGTAGCGAACGCATCGGTGCGCTGCTTAATCCAATCGTGGTGTCTATCGGGCGCGATGGTTTCCCAACCTGTGAAACCTTTTATAGAGCCCGCTTCTTCTAGTGCTGCCAGCTTCTGCTCGCGGGTCAGATAATCGCCGATGTCTCGGTAGTGGATTTTGCATTCGTTGTGTGCTGCGTTTGAGTTCTTAACGAGGATTGTGATGGCCACGGGTGCGCGTGAACCGCTGCCAAATATCTTTCCACCCTCCCGACGTGATCTTTCCCCTTGCGTCCGCTGATCTCCGCGCAGATGCAGGACGTGGATTGAGCTGAATTCCTCTGCCAAGCACGCCCGAACGCCTGAATTCGACGTTCCTTCAATCCATGAGCCGTTGGTGACAAATGCGACGATGCCGTGTTGATTATTAATTCTATCGGAGGCCCAGCGGATTGCCATTTTGTAGGTATCGTAGAGGCTATTTTTCAGCTGTGCCGTGGAGCGCGCAGTATAAGTTTCCCTGACCCGCTCCCCAAGTTCGGGATATGCCACGTTTGGGTTGTTGTCTGCGGAACTGCGTTGTCCTGCTGACCAGGGCGGATTGCCGATGATCACTTGAATGGGGAGCTGCTGTTGCTGCTCGGCGCGCTGGTTGTTTTCTGCCATAAGGTCTTTCGGGAAGAGAGTGGGGTCTTCTGTTTTGTTCAGGTTGAAGGTGTCGGTCAGCACAATGCCGTCAAAGGGTTCGTAGCGGCTATCTCCGCCGCGCTGTGTGCGGAAGGCTTCTTCGATGTTGACAGAGGCGATGTAGTAGGCGAGCAGGAGGATTTCGTTTGCGTGGAGCTCCTCGCGGTATTTGCGCTCAAGATCTTCTGGTTGGATGAGCCCGGATTGCAGCAGCTGCACCAGGAAAGTGCCGGTGCCGGTGAACGGGTCGAGGATATGCACGCCTTCGTCGCTGATAGATTTTCCGAATTCTGCTTGTAGTACCTCATTGACGGTATGCAGGACGAAATCCACAACGGGTATGGGGGTGTAGGCGATCCCGAGTCGTTCAGACTCTTTTTTGAGTGCCTTCTTGAAAAATTGTTCGTAGAGGTCTGATAAGACGGTTTGTCGTCCTGCGGTGCTGTTGAGTCCGCTGACGCGGGTTCGGACGCTGTGATAGAAGGGTTGCAGGTCGCGTGTTTCGCTGCCGAGTCCGAATGTTGCGAACTGCTTTTCCAGGGCGTCTAGGGTCTGAGCGACGGGGTTGCCTGCTGAGAAGTCGTAGTCTACGAAAAGCGCGTCGAAGACGGGGCTGGTCAGGATGTGCTGTGCGATCATATCGATGGCGTTTTCGCGGGTAATTGAGGCGTTAATGGTCTCTTTAAGTTCTGCGTAGAAGCTTTCAAATCGTTGGTTGAGGGCGCTATTTTCGGGGTTTTTCAGGAGGTTCACGATTCGGTCGACGAGTCGGTTGAAGATGTGTGCGACGTCCTTTGCCCAGTTTTCTCAGTATCGTTTGTCGCCGCATTTTTCCACTATTTTTGAGAGGATGGCTTCTGCGGGAATTTCGATGGGTAAGAGAGTGAGTTGTTTGCCGGGCCATGCGGGGTCTTCGTCGCCTTTCCCGCCGATCACGATGGATTCGGGGAGCTGTTTATTGAGGTCGATGCTGTTAATTTTTGCGTCGAATCTGTCGTCGTGTGATCGGAGTGCGTTGAGGACGCTCCAGACGTTAGAGAATCGTTCGTTGTCGTTGAGGGCTTTTGCGGGGTCGGTATCGTCGGGTATAGCGACGGGCAGAATGACGTATCCGTATTGCTTTCCTGGTGCTTTTCGCATGACGCGTCCGACTGCTTGCACAACGTCTATGTGGGATTTTCGGGGTTTATAGAAGATGACGGCGTCGAGTGCTGGGATGTCGATTCCTTCGGAGAGACATCTGGCATTTGAGAGGATTCTGCAGACGCTGTCGTCTTCATCTTCGCTCTTGAGCCAATCGAGGCGTATTTTTCTGTTGAGTGCGTGGTCTGTTCCGTCGACGTGCTTGGTTTCGCAGTGGAAGTTGTTGGGCTGTTCTTCTTCTGGGAGTTTTTCGAGGGCATCTTCAACGACAGCGTTCCAATAATTGGCGAGTGCCTTTGATTCGCTAATTTTGTTTGTGAATGCGATAACGCGTCTGAGGGGTCTCAGCGTTTGGTCATCAGTGTGCTTGTTCTCGGGATTTTGTAAGGCGCGCCAGCATCCGATAATTCGGGTGGCGTCGTTGATATTAATTTCGCTGCTGTATTTGCCGGTATCGCCGCTGAGTTTATCGGTGACTTCATTTTCTGATATGCCGAAGATAGCGACTTTGTAGTCGGCGAGTTCCCCGATTTCGACGGCTTTGGAGAATCGGAGTCGGTGGAATTCGGGTCCATATTTTTCTTGGTCGTCCATAGAGAAGACTTCTGCGTTATAGTCTGCGGCTTTTTTCTTGGTGGTATCGGCATGAATTCTGGGCGTGGCGGTCATATAGAGGCGTTTATTTGCGTGAATTCGGTTGGCATCGTGGACGAGAATAAAGGGCGAGGTTTTGTCGCCGGGTGTATCAATACCGGTGGTTCTGTGTGCTTCATCACAGAAAATTATATCAAAAGGTGGTGCGCCTTCGGCTTGTGCGGTTTCAATTAGCGGTAGCGACTGATAGGTGCAGAAAACGACTTTCATTTTATCGCTGTCAGCGTGCTGCAGTACCTCGGAGATTGCGGCTGGGTCTGTGGTAACGGGGATTTTCAGTTCTTGGATAGACGAGTCCTCGGCGGTGTTTCCTGCGCGTGTATCGGAGCAGATGCCGATGTAGCTGTGGGGGCGTCCGCGTTGTTCTGAGAATTCACGCATTGCTTGTGAGAGCAGGCTGATAGAGGGGACGAGGTATAGCACGCTGCCGCCGGCTCCGGCGATGTATTCAGCGATGTTGAGGGCGGTGAAGGTTTTGCCGGTGCCGCATGCCATGATAAGTTTGCCGCGGTCGGCTTGTTTGAAGCCGTTGATAACGTCATCAAACGCCTCTCGCTGATGGTCCTTTAGGTGGAATCGTTTCTGTTTGTAGGTGAGCTGCTCTGGCTCCTGGAGGCTCAGATCGGGCCATTCGAAGGGGCTGTTTTCAAGGTCGCTGAATCGGATGATTCGGAATGTCTCTTTTAGGGGTGCGATTGTTCGGAGGGCGTTTTGTCCTATTTCGCCGCCTGTATGGACGAGGATTTGTGAGTTAAAGAGGTCGCTTGCGGAGGCGGAGATGAATGAGTCGATATCAGGTTTTGAGATGCGTGTGGTTTCTTCGTAGCATTTGCATTGAATGGCGCAGCGTCCGCCGTCGTGTTTTTCTGCGACGAGGTCGATGCCGATATCTGTGCCGTCGAACTCTGATCGTTGTGCTGCCCATTCTTTCCAGAGGTAGACTTCGGAGAATTGTTCTTTATAGTCTGGGTCTTCGGTGAAATATTTCTGCATCAAGCGTTCGAAGAGTTCGCCCTTTTTTCTTTCGGATTGGGCTTTCTCGCGGATATACTCAAGGACTTTTTGGAAGCCGGTGTTGGTCTGCTGACTTCTGGTTTGGCGGTCTAGATAGTTTTGTGTTGCGTTTGGCATAGCGGGTTTTCACTTTCCCTGTAAATGTGACAGGATATGAATACGGATAACGCGGGTTTGATAAATATGGGGCTTATCTTTGATAAAAACCCCTTGCACAACCTAAAATATAGGTATAGTGAGAGAATGTAGGTATATTTTAGCATTTATTAGGGTAACTTGCAAGTGTGAAGTTTGTGAAAAATAAATGTGGCAAGGAAGGGTCAAGGCTGCTATAATTATCTTAAAGTTCTTTTTATTAGTTTTAACGTTACAAATAGATAAAGAAAAAATAGATGAGGAGGAACAGCAATTTGCACTACCGAAAACCGAATGTGTGGAGCGGTTTGCCAATCAAAACTGGGTATTCAGAAATTGGGAGGTTTGGGAGCCGAAATTTGCTATTCAAAGGTGGGTTATTTATCTGGCTTGTTCTGCTTGCATTTCCGCTTCAGGCGCTTGCGGGCGATTGGCCAAGCTGGCGTGGCCCGAATCAAGATGGTACTTCTGCTGAGACTGGGTTGATCTCGGATTGGTCGGTTGAAGGCGAAAACCTGCTGTGGAAGACAGCATTTGTAGGGCGTTCTACGCCGGTGGTCCTTAACGGCCGGGTATACGTCATGGGTCGCGTCGGCAAGGATATTACTGAGCAGGAGCGGGTGGCTTGTTTCGATGCGGAGACCGGTGAGCTGCTTTGGAATTATCAGTTCAACGTTTTTCACACCACAATCACTTTCAATCGGGTTGGTTGGACGAGTCTTGTGGGCGATCCGGAGACGGGTCATATCTATGCGCATGGTGTGCAGGGGCTCTTTTTCTGTTTCGACAAGGACGGGCGTGTTCTGTGGTCTCGTTCGCTCACAGAAGAATATGGGCGGATATCGGGTTACGGCGGTCGCGTTCATACGCCTATTCTTGCGGGTGATCTCGTTGTGATTAGCTTTCTCAATGCGGGTTGGGGTGATCAAGCGGTTACTCGGCATCGTTATTTCGCTTTCGACAAACGGACGGGTGAGCTTATCTGGATTTCAACGCCGGGTGGTAGGCCCTTAGACACGACTTATTCTACCCCGGTTGTGGCTGACATTAACGGTCAGCGGCTGATCATCGGTGGGAACGCTGATGGCGGCATCTACGGTATGCAGCAGAGTACGGGTGCGATGGTTTGGGGATTTAAATTGAGTCAGCGGGGCATTAACACGTCTGTGGTGGTTTCGGGATCGAAGGTCTACGCCTCACACAGCGAAGAAAATATAGACAATACTGAGATGGGTCGCGTTGTGTGTATAGATGCGACGGGTGCTGGGGATGTCACTGAAACGCATGAAGTTTGGCGGTATGATGGTATTAATGTTGGTTATGCGTCGCCTGCGCTTCAGGGTGGGCGGCTCTATGTTGTGGATAATTCTGCCAACGTTCATGCGTTTAATGCTGATACGGGGGAGCGGCTCTGGTTACATAACATCGGTAAAGTCGGGAAGGGTTCGCCTGTTTGGGCAGACGGTAAGCTCTATGTTCCGGAAGTCAACGGGGTATTTGTTATTCTGCGGCCTGGTGAGACGAGCTGCGAGACGCTCAGCAGCGAGGAGATAGATCGGACAGCCGAGGATCATTACGTTGAAATTTTCGGTTCGCCGGCTATAGCGAACGGACGGATTTACTTTACTACAGAAGAGCACCTCTATTGTCTTGGGAGGAAGACGGACTGATGCGAATTTCTATTCTGATTTATGGGTTGTTGATTGTATGTGTGCTTGCCGTGGGTTGCGCGAAGAAAGAGATACTCCCCGAGCCCGTGGCGCTGTCGACGGCTCCTGCTGTTTCACTTCTGATTACGCCGGCTGAGGCGCTTACTTCTGGTGAGCCGGTTGAATTCAGTGTTATCGGTTTTGATGCGAACGGCGAGCGGACGAGTGGTTTGGTTGCGTTGGCGTGGACGCAAACGGGTTTAAGCGGTATCTTGCGAGACAGTGAATTTACCCCGGCTGCGGGTTCGGTTGCGCATGCGGGCGAGGTTACCGTGCAATCGGGTGCTATGAAGGCGATGGCGCGGGTTCGGGTCATTCCGTCTCTTCCGTGGACGGAGGATTTTGAGGCGGTTGCGCTGGAAAAGATTCCGACGCATTGGATTGGTGCGGCTGGCAAATTCTTTGTGCGTGAGAGAGATGGGAACAAAGTCTTGGTCAAAACGCCTGCGAGGGTCGGTTTAGACCGGTCTAATGTGTATATTGGTCCTGCGACGATGACGGGTTATCAGATTCAAATTGATCTGATGGGTACAAAGAACAGGCGTAAGTTGCCGGATATGGGTCTCATAGCAAATCGTTACACGTTGGATATGCAGGGTAGGCATCAACGTTTGCAGATTCGTTCTTGGGCGTCGGACTTACGGATGGCAGAGACGATTGATTTTTCTTGGGAGACGGATGTCTGGTACACAATGAAAATGATGGTAGAAATTACGGATGACAAGGCGTTGATTCGTGGCAAGGTCTGGCGGCGCGGTGATCCTGAGCCGGGTGAGTGGACGATCACAGCTGAGGATCCGTTGCCGAATCGCGAGGGGAGTCCGGGTATCTATGGTTATTCTCCGGCGAATATCTATTATGACAATCTTAAAGTATGGTAGCACTAGATAATAGTGTGCGTAATATGAAGACAAAGGAGTTGTTGAATTGAATTTTTTTTGGAAATCACGATGTGCTGGCATCATAAAGCTTGTGGTTCTTTTTAGTTTTGCGGTAGCTGCGGCTTCGGCAGAGGAAGAGATTGCGTTGTGGGGTGGCACGTTGAGTCGTAACATGGTCTCTGAGGAAGAGGGTATCGCGGCGAGTTGGGATTTAGCGAGCGGTGAGAATATTAAGTGGATGGCGGAGCTCGGTTCACAAAGTTATGCGGGGCCGCTCATCATTGGTGGCAAAGTTTTTGTTGGTACGAACAATAAGGCGCTCCGCAATCCGAAGTTGACGGGTGACCGCGGGGTCATCAAGGCCTTTAACGAGTCGGATGGCAAATTTCTGTGGCAGTCGACGCACACGAAATTGACCTCTGGGCGGGTTAATGACTGGCCGCTGCAAGGCATCTGTTCGACGCCGTTTATTGAGGGCGATCGGCTCTATTACGTTTCTAATCGTTGCGAAGTTGTCTGTATTGACACAGAAGGGTTTTTGGATGGTGAGAACGATGGTCCATTTACTGAAGAGGCTGAAACGAGCGAGATAGATGCGGACATTATCTGGGTTTATGATATGATGGCGGAGTTGGATGTTTTCCCACATAATCTTGCTACGTGTTCCCCGTTGGCTGTCGGCGATCTTCTGTTTTTGGAAACAAGTAACGGGGTTGATGAGGGGCATATCCATATTCCTTCCCCGGATGCGCCGTCTTTCATCGCTTTGAATAAGCAGACGGGGGAGCTTGTGTGGGAGGATGCTTCGCCGGGAGAAAATATACTGCATGGGCAGTGGTCAAACCCGGCTTATGGTGTCATCAATGGTGTTCCGCAGGTTATTATCCCGGGTGGTGATGGCTGGGTTTATGCGTTTGTGCCTGAAACCGGTGCCATCATTTGGAAGTTTGATTGTAATCCGAAAGATTCTGTTTGGAAACTTGGAGGGCGTGGGACACGCAACAATGTTATTTCAACGCCTGTTATCTATGATGGGAAGGTGTTTGTTGCTGTGGGTCAGGATCCTGAGCATGGCGAAGGGGTAGGGCACCTCTGGTGTATTGACGCATCACAGACGGGTGATATTACTGAGACAGGTGCGGTCTGGCACTTCGGTGATGAGCAGTTCAATCGTACGATGTCCACTGTAGCGATTGCTGATGGTCTCTTGTATGTGTCGGATCTGAGTGGTTTTCTCTACTGTTTAGATGTAAACACGGGTGATCTTTACTGGAAGCATGACACTTTTGCGGCTATCTGGGGTTCGCCTTACGTTGTAGATGGTAAAGTTTATCTTGGCGATGAAGACGGTGATGTGGTTGTGCTCAAAGCGGGAAAAACGAAGCAGTTGCTCTTTGAAACGAACATGAGTAGTGCTGTCTATACGACTCCGGTTGCAAAGGATGGTGTGCTCTACATTGTTACTCGTAATACACTGATTGCGATAGAGGAGAAGAGATAAGGTCGTTAATTTGAGTGAACGGTTCAGAGAGTCGGTTATGACTTGACAAGTGCCAGGTAGATGGCGCTGTGTAAAAGGTTTTTATGCAAATGAAATTGCTTCGAAAAGTTGCTGATGCCCAAAAGGCGCTTGATGCTCATGTGAGGGAGATGGTCAAATGGCACTTTAGTCCAAAGACTGGTTCTCCGTTCTGGTTGGCATTCGCGGAGAGGCTTGACTTCAATCCGAGAAAAGAGATTAGGGGTTACGCTGATCTCAAGTGTCTTGGGCATTTCCAAGATGAATGGCTTCGTGGGGGTCCTGTTCGGCAGTGGGTGCCTAAGGCTTATGCGGATGAACCAATTTACGTTTTTGAGACGGGTGGTTCGACGGGTGTTCCTAAAACTCGGACTAGTGTTCGAGATTTTCAGATCGATTATGAATTGTTTAGCGAAACGTTGTCCGGTGTGGGTTTTCCGCTGGGTGGTGATTGGCTGATGTTGGGACCGACGGGCCCGCGCCGCTTGCGTCTGGCTGTTGAGCATCTTGCTCAGCATCGGGGCGGTATCTGTTTCCATGTGGATGTGGATCCGCGTTGGGTGAACCAGCTTGTGCGTTACGGGAGAAATGAGGAGTTGGCGGCGTATAAAAACCATGTTGTATCACAGGCGCTCAACGTGCTGCGTGCGCATGAAAACGTTCGGTGTCTTTTCACAACGCCGAAGCTATTGGAGGCGTTGTGTGAGAAGATCTCATTGCCAAAAGTGGGTATCAGCGGTATTTTCTGTGGTGGCACTGAGATGGATGCGCAGTTTCATCGCTTTGCGCGTGAGGAGCTTGTGCCGGGGATAGATTTTGTCCCGACGTATGGCAACACGTTGATGGGGTTGGCGACTTGCAAACCGTTTGATCCGGCGGATAACTATGCGATTATCTACTATCCGCCGCAGCCGCGGGCTGTCATTGAGTTGGTTAACCCGGAAAATCCGGAGGAGTCTGTGGCTTACGGTGAAACGGGCCGCGTCATGTTGACGACATTGACGAAGGAATTTTTCATGCCGCGTTTTTTGGAGCGTGATGAGGCTGAGCGTGCTGAGCCGATTCTGGAGTATCCGTGGGACGGTGTTGAGAGTCTGCGTCTCCTCACTGAACTCCAGGAGAGCGTTGTCGTAGGGGTTTATTAACCGGGTATAGATTCACACGAGTGGTCTGCTCCGATTCAATGGGCTCTTGTCTGAAAAACCTAACGGGTTTCGCAAAGACTTATAATCCCCCAAGAGGTGTTTAAATAGTATGTTGGCAAAGATTGAAAAAGTTTTCCGTTCTCCCTATTCGGTGCCGAACGGTCTGCAATTGACAGACGCGGGTTTGTGGGTTGTTGACCAGATGAGTGATAGAGTTGCCTTAGTTGAAGTCACTTCGGATGCGGACTATGCTGTGCCGAGGCTCATTCGCGATATTCCGAGTGAATCTTCGAACACGAGTGGCATGACGTATGGAGATGGTGTGCTTTGGTTGGCTGCAAACGGTTCTGGAGAGCGCTGGCGTCCGGTTCGATCGACAGATGCGCAGCCGGGTGCGGGTGAGATTTTCAAAGTTGATTCTGAGACCGGTGAGACCCTTGGCCGCTACCCGATCCCGGATGGTGGTGGCACCCACGGTGTCGAGTATGACAATTATGATGTGGGGCATTTGTGGGTTCAGACGCTTAAGAATCAGGTCACACATAAGGTTAGGATTTCGGATTGGTCTGTGCAGAAAACGCTCCCGTTGCCGTATGGGCGTGGGCACGGTATGGTTCGGGTTGAAGATGGGCTTTGGGTGACCCACACGGCTGACAGGCTTATCGTCAAGCTTGATTTAGATGATGGTGTGGAGCTTGATGTGATCGAGGTATCTGAAGAGTATCCTGAGCCGCACGGTTTATCCATCTACGGTAGCGGTTTCCTCTATTGCGATGCGGCTTCTGGATGGATAGCAAAGATTACATGGTAGTTGGGTTTTTAGGGAGCCTGCTTGCGGTTTTCTCCGCTGTTATGGTTTAGCTGAGCATTAGACGATGATACATATTCCAATTCTACGCGCTGGACATCTTTACAAAAGTTTGAACACCGTCAGGGTGTCGCATATTAGAACGGGTGATCCCTTCGTTGAGGTGAGCCAAGCTAATCGTGGATTGATAGCGAAGGATCTCGTTGAGAGCGATCGCCTAAGAAAAGTGCTTGGACAACGTTCTGTTGCTGAGTTGATTACTTTCTGTAAGGAGGCGTCGCGTTTTTTCGCAAGATCGACGTTGCCTCTTGATGGTGCTGAGCAGTCTCCGACAGACTATATCCGGCAGGTTTCTGGGACAACGGGGTTACCGGAGGTTCTCTGCCGGCAGAATCTCGTCAAGATTCAGGGCGTTTTGGAGAACATGGATGCTGTTTTGGATGGGCTCACCTGTGGCTTGGATCTAAGCGTGCTTGATAACGGTTGGGGCCTCCAAAACGGTCGGATGTTGAGTTATGTCTGTGAGACAGACGCTTTGGGTGCTGTGTTGCCGAGCAATTCGCCGGGTGTGCATTCGTTGTGGTTGCCGTCGATTCCTTTGAAAGTTCCTCTTATTTTAAAACCGGGGCGCGAGGATCCGTGGACTCCGTATCGTATCGCCCAGGCGTTTATAGCGGCGGGTGTTTCTCCGGAGGGGTTCAGTTTCTATCCGACCGATTATGCTGGTGCCAGCGAAATTCTGTCGCGTTGTGGGCGTTCTCTGCTTTTTGGTGGTGGTTCGACCGTTGCTCCATGGTTAAACAGGCCTGGCGTTGAAATCCATGGACCGGGTCGGAGCAAAATTATCATCCACGAAGGCGAAGCTAACGATTGGAGGCGGCACCTTGATCTCATTGTAGAATCGGTTGCGAAAAACGGTGGCAGGTCCTGTATTAATGCTTCTGGTGTATGGGTGACAGCATGTGGTCGCGAGATTGCTGAAGCGTTGGCATGCCGCTTAGCGGTTATTGAGCCGAAACCGCTGGATGCCCCAGGTGCGGGGATCGCAGCGTGGGCGAATCCGAAAGCTGCGCACGGCATTTCATCGCTCATTGATCGACATTTGAAAGAGCCTGGTGCGACAGAATTGACAACCGGAGATCGAGTTGTGGAATTAGATGGATGTACTTTCCTCAGGCCGACTGTTATCTGGTGTGAGGATGTGGAGCATCCGTTAGCGAACATTGAATTCCCGTTCCCGTTTGTGAGTGTTGTGGAGGTGTCGCGAAGAGAATTAGTCAGGTCTATTGGTGAAACCCTTGTTGTCACTGCGATCACTGAAGATGCTTCATTAAGAGGTGAGCTTGTTTCTACGCCGCTGATTGATCGACTCAATTTGGGTGCTGTTCCGACGAACCAGATCTCTTGGGACGCTCCGCATGAGGGCAATTTGTTCGAGCATCTCTATAGACAACGAGCATTTCAACTTGGGTAGTCCCTGAAACAGCAGGATGCGTGTCTCAGAAATATCTCCGGCTTGCAATTCATGATTTTTTTAATTCCGATCCCGATATATTTAAGGAACACACTATGCTAATTATTGATGCGCATCTTGATCTGTCTATGAACGCCTTACAAGGGAACCGGGATTTGCTAAGTTCTGTCTACACGATTCGGACCCAAGAGGCGCGGATGTCTGGTAAAGGACGTGCTCAAGGTACTGTGGCGCTTCCTGAGATGCGTCGTGGGCGCATTGCGTTGAGTTTTGTTACACTTTTTGCTCGTTCGACTGGCAGTCCTTCTCCTCATTCTGATTATGCTACCTCTGCTCAGTCTTACGGCATTGCCCGGGGGCAGCTTGCTTACTACCGTGCCTTAGAAGACATGGGCTACGTTCGTATCATCACGAACAAGGAGAACTTGGACAGACACATCGACGGTTGGCGGAGATGGGAAAGCTCGGCAATAGGCGATGCTAGCGATTACGATAACACGCCCCCGTTGGGGTTTGTGATTGGTATGGAAGGTGCTGATCCGATTCTGACTCCGGCTCAGTTAGGATCGTGGGTTGATGGTGGTTTACGCTTGTTGGGATTGACACACTACGGTCGGGGACGCTATGCTGGTGGGACAGGCACAGAAAACGGTCTCACTGAACTGGGTCGTCCGCTGCTTGCTGAGATGGATCGGTTAGGTGTTGTTTTGGATCTCACGCATTGCTCGGATCAGTCGTTCTGGCAGGCATTGGATCACTACGCCGGTTTAGTCCACGCGAGTCACAACAACTGTCGTGCGCTTGTTCCGCATCAACGGCAATTCAGTGATGAGCAATTAAGGGCGATTTTTGAGCGTGGCGGTGTGATTGGTGCTGCTTTCGATGCGTGGATGCTCCAAGCCGGCTGGATTACTGGTGAGGCTTCCAACGCGGAGGTTACTTTGAACAGTGTGGTGGATCATATTGATTATGTCTGTCAGCTTGCGGGTAACAACCTGCATGCTGCTATCGGTACAGATTTAGACGGGGGATATGGACGTGAGCAGTCTCCGAGCGATTTGGACACTATCGCTGACTTACAGAAGATACCGGATTTGCTGGCTGCCCGGGGTTATAGTGATTCGGACGTTGCTGCTATCATGCACGGTAACTGGCTGCGGTTTTTACATGAGGCCTGGGGATAAGTTGTCTGTTTGCGTCGGAACTTCATAGGGGTTAGGTATTTGACTCCTCCGACTGTTTTCTGAAGGTTGGTGGCGTTTCCGTGTTGCTGTTATGGTGCGTTTCTGCGGAGTTGTGCAAGCTCTGCTTGGAGGTCTGCGAGCTCTGTCTCTGCTTGTTCGGCTCGTGCCTCGGCTTGTTGGGCTTGTTCTTCTGCCTGCTGGCGTGCGCGGGTTTCCTGTTCGGCTCGTGCCTCGGCTGCCTCTTCTGGCATGAGCAGCCACTGCTGCGTGGTGGGGACATAAAACCGTAAGCCTCCAGCCGGGAGCAGGTATAACTCCAGACCTAGCGCGAAGGACGGCACGCCGCCGTCAGTCGTCTGCTGCGCCGCATGATAGCTGCCTCCGTCTAAGGTCCATCCCATGAGGGGTGTAGGGAGGTAGAGCCCTTCTATATCACATAAGAAGTAATCGGTAACTCCTAGGCTGGCATAAAGCTGCTTTTTCTCGCCCAGGTCCCGCTCATAAGTTGTTTCACTTGCTAACTCCATGACGAAGTCCGGGGGTTTGCCCTCTTCCCAGACGCGATAGGTCTGACGATGCTTCTGACCTATGCCGAAGGAGACCAGCACATCTGGCGAGACGACTTTCCGCGGGTCTCCGTGCACATAGTACATCAGGATATCTCCGGAGACATACACCTCTGGTTTATCGGTAAAGAAAGTTTCGAGGGCTCGGAGTATCCGTATGAGTGTGTGTCTATGCTTATCGCTTGCGGCCATGGGTTTTCCGTCCGTTTCTGGATAGAGTTGGTATTCGTGTGTAGGGGCGGCGGACGTTTGCGGCGTTGTTTCATAAATCGCCATATTGGTTTCTCCTTCTCTATGTGTGAAATTATCAGGCTTAAATTCCAATTTTCTCCAACCTTTGTTATTCAAGTGTTTGCGGTGTTCATGGTAAGACTGCGTATCATCAGTATGCCTTATTTTCAGCACATTACAGACAAACATTATACCGTATTTTTTGTCGAAATGCCAATCTGTTTTCCACTTGATTCGCCGCCATTTTATTGGCAATGGCTTGTGAATCTTTTCTAGCTTGACTTTGTTGTTCCGCTTTTGGTATCATATAAAAAATAGAGTAGGACGATGTGAAATGGAAAGCCGCCATGTTAATTAAATCGTAAAACAGGGATATGCAAGCTTTTGAGACCGAGTTAACACAGAGCGTTATTTTCGGTAAAAACAGTATTGAGAAATTAGGTAAGTTGACTCGGATGCTGGGGGCTGGCTGCGTCTTTATTGTGACCGACCGCGGCATCGAAAAAGCGGGTATTCTTGCGAGGGCTGTATTGGCGTTGCAAAGTGAAGGGATTGGTGTATCTATTTTTGCTGATGTTATGTCGAACCCGACGACTGAAGATGTGGAGGCTGCTGTTGCGGCTGCGAAGACGGATGCCCCGGTAGATCTTATCATCGGGCTTGGTGGCGGTAGTCCGATGGATTGCGCGAAAGGGGTGAACTTCCTGCTCACAAATGGCGGCAAAATGGAGGATTACTGGGGCATCAACAGAGCGTCTCTGCCGATGCTACCGTCTATAGGCATTCCGACGACTATCGGCACTGGAAGCGAGGCCCAATCTTTCGCGCTCATCGCGCAGCGCGAGACACATATCAAGATGGCGTGTGGAGACATCAAAGCGAAATTTGGGACGGTCATTTTGGATGCTACTCTGGCTGAGACTTTACCGAGCTCCGTGGTAGCTGTGACAGGTATAGATGCGGTCGCGCATGCGGTTGAGAGTTCGGTTTCAACTAGGCGTAATCTGATGTCTCAGATGTTTTCACAACACGCTTGGCGGTTGTTAGAGGCGAATTTTGAATCAGCCTTGGCCCCTGAAAGCACTGTGGCACGGAGTCATATGTTATTCGGTGCTTACCTTGCTGGACTTGCGATCGAAAATTCAATGTTAGGTGCGGCACACGCTTGCGCGAATCCATTAACAGCGAGATACGGTATTACGCACGGTGTTGCAGTTGCGTTGATGTTACCCCATGTGATTCGATTTAACGAGACGGTTGTGGGTGACTGCTATCGTCAACTTCACCCAGGTGGAGATTTGGCGGATAGGGTTGCTGAATTAAAAGATGTTGGTAATTTACCGAACACGTTGCAGGCGTGCGGTGTCCAATATCCTATACCGAGTACGGACTTACCGATATTAGCCAAAGAAGCGTCAGCGCAGTGGACGGCGCAGTTTAATCCGCGTCCGCTGAGCCCACAAGATTTGATGACCCTTTATGAAGCGATCTATTATTAATACAGGCTGTTCTCTATACCGGCTGCTTATAAAAAGTGTGTTATTTTTACTGCTTTTCATTGGGCAGACCACTTTTGCGAATTGGGCGAGCTTTCGCGGTAACGCGCAATTGACCGGTGTTGCTGACACGGGTCTCCCGGAAAATCTGCGATTGCGTTGGACTTTTCAGGCCGGAGATATGATTGAATCTACTGCAGCGGTTGTTGATGGTACTGTATATATTGGAGCATTAGACGGTTCGTTGTATGCCATTGCTGCTGAAACTGGAGAAAAGCGGTGGGGTTTCCAAGCGAAGGGTTCCATTAAAGCGTCTCCTTCTGTCTACAATGGAGTTATCTACTTTGGCGATGGTGAAGGGGTGTTCTATGCGGTAGATATTAGCACTCGGGAGATAAAATGGCAATTTCAGACAGAGGGCGAAATTATATCATCAGCGAATTTTGCGGGGGAGGGTGTGTTATTTGGTTCGTATGATGGATTCCTCTACTGTCTGAACCGGGAAGACGGGAAGCTGGCGTGGAAATTTGAGACAGAAGGGTATGTCCATGGCACCCCTGGTATCTGGACACGAACTGTGAAGGGGGTTGATCGGGATGAGAGCTTTGTTATCGTCACGGGATGTGACAGTTACCTTCGTGTTCTCACTGCTGACGGCGGTGCACAAATACGTCAGGTTAATCTTGGTGCGTATGTAGGTGCGAGTGCTGCGGTGTTAGGGGATCATGTCTATTGTGGCACGTACGGTAATGAAATATTGGGTGTTAATTTAGAGTTGGGTGAGATCGCATGGCGGTATCGGCATCCGAAGCGGGGGTTTCCATTTTTCGCCTCAGCTGCGCTCACTGATGGCTTAGTTATTATCGGTGGGCGAGACAAGATGGTACACGCGCTTTCGCCGGAGACCGGGGATCCGTTATGGACTTATACGGCGAGATCCCGGATCGAGTCGTCTGCTGTTATTGTAGGTGCGCGCGTTTTCTTTGGAACGACTCGGGGTTTGTTTGTTGCTTTAGATGTATCTAGTGGCGAATCAGTGTGGGAATTTGCAACGGGTTCATCAATTGTTGCTTCCCCGAGTGTTGCCGATGGCAGGATTTACATTGGAACTGATGATGGAATTCTGTATTGTTTTGGAAATTAGTTTTTAAAGATTGACCTATCAGAGATAAATTTCTCAGCAACGGTAGGAGGTTAGACCTGCCTTGTGTGTTACATTGTATGCCGCGGGATTTAAAAGGGGTCAAAACATATCCAAGGAAGAGGATCACAATAATGCCTGAAACAAAACCTGAACCGGCGACGGGTGGTATAGATTCGAAACAGACGACCGTTGGGAGCGTCTTTGTCTCGAACTACCCGCCGTATTCTGCATGGGGTGACTTAGATGTCCCGGAAGTGGAGCGGGTGCTTGGTGAGCGCCGGTGTCCTGATGCCCCGTTTGGTCTCTATCTTCACATCCCGTTTTGCCGGAAACGGTGTAAATTCTGTTATTTTCGGGTCTATACCGATAAGAATAGTGCGGAAATTGAGACATATCTGAACGCTCTCGTCAAGGAGATCGAGCTTTACAGCAGACAACCGGCTATTGCAGGTAGACCTCTGAGATTCGTTTACTTTGGCGGTGGTACTCCGTCCTATATCAGCGTGAAGCATCTCACAACGCTTGTTGGCAGGGTAAAACGTGTGGTTCCGTGGGATGCTGCTGAGGAGGTCGCGTTTGAGTGTGAACCCGGGACGTTAACAGAAAAGAAGGTAGAGGCCATCAAAGGGATCGGTGTGACCCGCTTGAGTTTGGGTGTTGAAAATCTGAACGACGAAATCCTTGCTGAAAATGGGAGGGCACATCTTTCGAAAGAGGTTTATCGCATTGTGCCGTGGATAAAGTCGTTAGCATTTGACCAGGTTAACATTGATCTGATCTCGGGTATGATCGGTGAAACTTGGGAGAGTTGGCGTGAAACCGTCAGCAAAACGCTTGAGCTTGAGCCGGACAGTGTCACTATCTATCAGTTGGAATTGCCGTTCAACACCGTCTATTCCAAGGGCATTCTTGGTGGTAACGCCCTTCCTGTAGCAGATTGGAAGCTTAAACGTGAATGGCACCAATACGCTTTTGAAGAGTTTGTGTGTGCCGGTTACGTGCAATCGAGCGCGTATACAGTTGTTAAGAAAGATAAGCCGTGTGAGTTCGTTTATCGTGATGCGGTATGGCAGGGCAGCGATATGATAGGTACCGGGGTAGCTTCTTTTTCGCATCTCGGCGGAATTCATTTTCAGAATGCACCTGCGTGGGGAAATTACCTCGGCTGTCTTGAGGGCGGCGGTTTCCCAATTTATAGAGCGTTCAAGCCGACGGCGGCGGAACGGTTGACGCGGGAGATGATCCTCCAGCTCAAACTTGGGAAAATTAGACCTTCTTATTTCAAGGCAAAATTTGATGCGGATATCCTTACGTTTTACGCTGATGCGTATGATAAACTCCAGAACGATGGGATGCTGCTCGTCGATGCGGAGTTAGACGAGATTCGGTTGACAGAACGCGGTTTGCTCCGCGTCGATAGTCTGCTGCCTGCTTTCTATGCTCCGGAATACCAGAACACGCGATACACTTAAGATATGAGTATGGATACACAATTATGTCGTCTGCGCGAGATGCTGGCTTCGGTGTTAGCGACAAATACCTTCTATCGGCGAAAGCTTATGAATGCTGGGATTACGCGTTCAAGCGATGTACAGACGTTGCGTGATTATGGGCGTTTGCCTTTTACAACGAAGGAAGAGCTGAGTGCGGATCAGGTGTTGCATCCGCCGTATGGTACCAATCTAACTTTTCCGTTGGAGCGTTATACTTGTGTGCATCGCACTTCGGGTACAACTGGTTCCCCTTTACGGTGGTTGGATACGTCGGAGTCTTGGCGGTGGTGGGGTAAATGTTGGCGGTCGGTTTACGCTGCTGCGGGCGTGACATCGGCGGATCGGCTTCTGCCTGCTTTTTCGTTTGGTCCGTTTATCGGTTTCTGGAGTGCCTACCAGGGTGCGCAGCAGCTTGGTGCTCTTACAATTGCGAATGGTGGTTTCACTTCTGAGCAGCGTATTCGTGCGATTCTCAGTAACGATGTGACGGTGTTAATTTGTACTCCGACGTATGCGTTGCGGCTTGCCGAGGTTGCGGCGCAATCGGGCATTAATCTTCGTGAAGAATCTTCGGTGCGGGTAACTCTGCATGCGGGTGAGCCTGGGGCGAGTCTACCTGCAACGAAACAACGGATTGAGCGCTGTTGGGGTGCGCGTGCTTATGACCATGCTGGTGCCACAGAGGTGGGTGCGTGGGGCGTTATGTGTGAACCGCAGGCGGGTGTGCATCTCAACGAAGACGAATTTATTTGTGAGGTGCTTGATCCGAAAACTGGGACCCCGTCGGCTGCGGGGGAATTGGTCATCACGAATTTAGGGCGAATTGGCATGCCGGTTATCCGCTACAAGACAGGCGACTATGTTAATCTCAAATCGGTGCCGTGTGCATGTGGAAGAAAGAGTCGGGTTCTTGAGGGTGGCGTTATTGGCAGACTGGATGACGTGCTGATCATCCGCGGTCTGAATGTTTATCCGGCCACGATCGAAAATATTATTCTCAAGTTTTCAGAGATTCGCGAATTCGCTGTGCGTGTCTACAGTACCGAAACGTTTGATGAAATTGAAATTCAGGTTGAGTCCACAGCTCCGAACCCTATTGCGACTGTGAATTCGGTAACAGAGGCTATCCGAGATGCGTTAGGTTTGCGTGCGGTGGTAAAATCGGTGCCACTTGGAACACTACCAAGGTATGAGCTCAAGGCGAGGCGATTCATTGATCAGAGAAAACGGGTTGGAGCTCCAGCTATACAACCGATGTAATCGGTAGACAGAGGGATATCTGCTGCCAAGCGAAATATGATGGAGCCTAATGTTGAGCACAATGCTCGCGATTCCTACGGTAACACTGCGTTGCGTTATGCCGTATTGCTGGAGCGTTCGCGAGTAGTGGAGCTATTGCTGGCGCATCCTAAATCGTAGTCAATGTTTTGGATGGTGGGGGGACCAGCGGAGTTAGCTCCCAGGTTGGGACAGGTGAAGATGGCAAGGCTTATCGAGGCACATCCGACTGCCAAGATACCGCCGTTGCGTATTGTGCCTACGATGCGTCATTTGACGGCAACTTGGGCGGAAGTGAAACGCAGGCGATGAGTCTCCCGATGCCACCCGCTAGCAGGGACTGTGGCAGCTCGTCCGTCGTAGCATAGACTGTCTGTGTGTGCCAGATAGGTTTTGGCGTGCGGGCACAATCTAACAGGTGATGCTACGAGGCCGAGGCGTTTCCGTTGGTGTCTCGGTTTGTGTCCAACGCCTCTTGGAATGCTGCGAGACTCGCTGTCTGCAGTGCCTCACGGCGGAGTGCCTTGAGGCGCAGTAGAGACTGAATACGCCGCAGGGCAGATGCCACCTGTGATAAGGCGCTATCATTGAAACGCAGTTCCAAGATCTCAAGGATGCCTTCTATGAGGCTCTCTCGGGCACCCCGCTCTATGCCTTGTTCAAGGCCCTCCTCTCTACCGCGTTCTATGCCTTGCTCAAGGCCGCGTTCTATGCCTTGCTGAAGAAAATGTTGAATAACCGATGACTCTTGCATGATCGCCTCCATTATCGTCTCACGAATCGACGAATACTCAAATATCAAGCCACTCAATATCGCTAAATCTGTCAAATACTCACCTTTTGACGCGCTTTCCACATATACTGACTCCGCAACCGATACGCACCGCCGAAGCCACGCATCGCCCGACGACGCATCTGCCGAGGGACGCATCAACGGCGTAAACGGGATCAAACCTTTCACACCCGAATCCAGAAAATGAGAACCCTCTATATCATACAGACGGATCACCTTGTAGCCGATGCGCACCTCATACCCAGGAGCCGATTGGACATACGCCCCCGGATCCCGCCGTCCCGCACGCGGATGCAAGTAGATCACGTGTGAGTAAATCGGCAGTTGAAACTGCTCTATGCCCCTGCCGATGTAGCCCGCCATCCGATACTGCATCGGCACTGCTCCGCTGTCCCGCGTCTGTATCTCAAGATGCACAATAGCGGTTTCTCCAGCGAGGTTCACCTCTATGAAGCTATCGGCTCTGTTTGATTGGACGGTCGGCTGCTCGGTCTCTAAGACGCGGATTGCCTCCACATCCGCTGTGCCGAGGGCGAACTCTATCCAGTCCTGTGGGTTTTGATGGATAATCGCTTTTGAGACGGTATCGTATTGGCTGTGCCGCTTAGATTCTTGTTGATCTCGCATAGTGGCTGCACTGGCTGAATGCTAGTAATGCTTGTGCGCTCCGTTTCGGTGTTATTAGTTATCATTAGAGAGTTAATCGTATAGTCTACCACATATGGACTGCGGAAGTCAAATCGAAAACAAAATATCTTTATGGCAAAGTATAGCAGATATAACCGGAAAAATCACACCGATATTCGCTCTCTTAAGGAAGTGTGTATCAAACTCCGGTTATTATATTATTATACCAAAGGGGTTCTCTTTGGGGAAAGAAAAGAGTGAACTATTTATCAAACTCCCGTTATGTCAGAGTTGTTACGACACCGAATCCGATTCGGATGCCCATTTTCTTCACCTCAAACCGAGTGCCGATCTCCATCACCAGGGGCGTGTCAAGTTCGACTTTGACATGTGCGTAAGTGCCTGGTGTGATGAGTGAAAGTTCAGGTGGGAGGTGGAGGCGTGATGGTATATCAACACTCCATAGGTGTATGTGGGGTCTATCGTTTTCGATAAGCGGTATATGTGTGCCGCTCTCTTCAGATGTCAGTAGATAGATGAGTGCGTTAAACTCAGAGTGGGATTTGAGGGTTTTGGGTGTACAAAGTACCTGCCCGATGGACAGCCAGCCGGGTTCAGATTCGACGGATACTTCGTCTTCTTTAATACCGGTAACCCGCGTTTTGATTCTGTCCCCGTTACCGACAACGTCTACTGCTTGTCCGACGGCGAGTTGTCCGTGTATAATTTCGCCCCGGACAGATACGTAGTGTTTTGTTTCCTCGGTAATCTCATAAATTGGCATGATAAGGGGTAAGCGTTGTCTGTTCACAGGTGGTGGCATTGTGCTATTCATGGTGGCGATCAGGTCAACGATCGGTTGCCATTGATCAGAAGTAATCTTATCTTTTTTATAGTTTAGTGCCTTACGTGCGTCCCCGACGACGATAGGTGCTATTTTTTTTGTTTCTCCATAGGTATTTAAGAGTTCATTCATCTCTTGTTTGCAGATGTCCACGATTTCGTCGTCTCCGGGAAGTCCTGCTGTATTAAGAAAAGAGATTATCTGTGGTAGGTTCAGCTGTTTGGCGAGTTGGAGATGTGCTTCGGAGTCGGGTGTGACACCCTGAATAGCGTTGACTACCCAGATTGCTGCGTGGATTTTCGGAGAGCCGCTGATCAGCATTTTGACAATATCAGTGGACGTTTCGCAGTCGATTTGTGTATAAAATTTGCCGCTGGTTTCATAGGCGATGGCGCGGTAGGTGATGCCGACGCCCTCTCGGATTGGGTGATGAGTTGGGTTCTGTGCGTTAAAATCGGTGTCTCTGTCTGTGTGGATTGCTCCGATTCTTGCGATAACTTTCGTCATTGCCGCGGTCAGCGTTGTTTTACCGTGTCCATCTGCGCCGAGGGTACAGATGGGCAGTCTGTTATGTGTATATTGGTTTTTTTCTGTCATTTTTTTTCTCCTGTTACGTGGAATTTTTCACTTGAGGAATGGTTCACATTATAGCAAAAAGTTGGCAATCGTGCAATGCAGAAAAACTTGCGAAACGCTGAGAGGCATGCTAAACTATTTTCGTTATTGAATCCGTGCTGCCATGTCATTGGCAGGGAGTGTTTCGACTGTTAGGGATTCTCCATGCTCCAGAGTGGTTGAGCGTAATCATGAACCACCGTGAATCAGGTTACTTATGGGTGGGTGTACTGAAAAACTTTGTGGAAGGTTGAGCAGGTGTGCCTGTTAGGGGAAAATGTCAAGTCAAAAAATTTATGGCCGCGGCCGACTTGCGTGTATTCTTGAGTGCGCGAAATCAGAGGGTGCGGTTATTGTTACGACTAACGGCTGTTTTGATGTGTTGCATTTAGGGCATCTCCGCTACCTGGAAGCAGCGCGTCGACTCGGTGATTTGCTTGTGGTGGCGGTTAATAGTGACAGCTCGGTTCGTCGGCTTAAAGGCGAAAATCGTCCACTTGTTCCTGAGGCGGAGCGTGCGGAGATGCTTGCTGGTTTGGCGTGTGTCAGTTATGTCGTCATCTTTCCGGAGTTAACGCCGGTCGATCTGCTTTCTGAGCTCAAGCCGGATGTCCACGTTAAAGGTGGGGATTATAGAGTGGAGCAGCTGGTTGAAAAGGATATCGTTGAAGCAAACGGTGGTAAGGTTATTGTTGGTTTGAACGTTCCTGGTAAATCGACAACCAACCTTATCGAAGTGATACGTGAACGGTATAGAGACACGAGTCTTGAAGAGGCGTTGTAATGCGGTTTTAGTAGACTGAGGAGGCACCTGTAGTAGATGCAGATAGACTATTCTTTTGGTATTGCTGACCTGAAGTCTCAGATTGAGAATCTTTTTGAATGTTCAGGTCGAAAGATTTTAGCGATTGAGGACACGTGGTCGCCTGAGAGGGGCACGCCGGTGTTCACTGTTGCGGGTACGTATACGACCCGTGGTTGGACGGAGTGGACACAAGGTTTCCAATTTGGTTCAGCTATTCTTCAATTTGATGCTACAGGTGATGAGCGGTTCCTTGAAATCGGTAGGCGGAACACGATTGAAAAAATGGCCCCGCATGTCACACACATGGGTGTGCATGACCATGGTTTTAACAATGTTTCAACTTACGGTAACCTCCGTCGCCTGATGCGGGAGAGATTGATTCCGTGGGATGGCAGCGAGATGGATTTCTATGAGCTGGCGCTAAAGGCTTCCGCTGCTGTGCAGGCGAGTCGGTGGACTCGGATTAGAGATGGAATGGGATATATTGCCTCCTTTAATGGTGGGCATTCGCTTTTTTCAGACACTATCCGTTCTTTACGGGCGTTGGCGCTGGGCCATACGCTTGGTGCAGTGCTTATGGGTGAAGGAGATGTTGCCATTAGTCTCTTGGAGCGTCTGCTCCAGCATTCACAGACGACAGCAGCGTACAATGTCTACTATGGTGAGGGGCGTGATGTTTTTGATTTGCGTGGACGGGTGGTGCATGAATCTATCTTCAATACGGCCGATGGCAACTATCGTTGTCCGAGTACGCAGCAGGGCTATTCACCTTTTACGACTTGGACGCGTGGTTTGGCCTGGATCATCACGGGCTATGCCGAGCAGCTGGAATTTTTTGACACACTTTCTGGAGAAGACCTTGAGCCTTACGGTGGGTATGCGCTTGCAACGGCGCACATGCGCAAAGCTGCGGAAGCTACTGCTGATTTTTACATTGAGAATACCGCGCAGGACGGGATTCCGTATTGGGATACGGGTGCCCCTGGGTTAGCGAAGCTGGGTGATTATTTGTCTGTGCCTGCGGATCCGTTTAACGACCTTGAACCGGTGGATAGCTCTGCCGCAGCGATCGCTGCACAAGGGTTGATTCGTCTCGGTAATTACCTCCAAAAACATGGTGAATCAGACGCAGGAGCTTCCTATTACCAAGCTGGGTTAACAGTAGCGAGGACTCTTTTCGCTGAACCGTATCTGTCTGAATCTGCGGCAGATCAGGGGTTATTGTTGCATTCGGTGTATCATCGTCCGAATGGCTGGGATTATGTGCCGGAGGGTCGGAAGATTCCGTGTGGTGAGGCTTCTATGTGGGGGGATTACCATGCTCGCGAACTTGCGGTGCTGTTATGGCGGGAGATAACTGGTAGGCCGTATTTGACGTTTTTCTAGCGTGGGCGTTCTTCCTTCCTGATATTCTTCATCTTTGACGTTCTTCATTTTTGGCATTCTTCATGCTTGGATTCGCTATTCTCTGACGTGTTCAACTTGTCCAGTTTCCAATGATCGATTCGCAGCGAGTGTGACGGCAAGCGTCTTGACGGCGTCGGCGTAGGAAGAAAGGACTCTGTCTGGTTCGTTTGCCTCGACGGTTTTGATGAACTGCTCAACCTGCCGGAAGTATCCTGCTTCTGTGCCGGTATAGTCGATTGATTCTTCGCCGATTTGTCCTTGCAATTTGAGATCGTGTGTGAGTTTGAGATAGAGGGTATCGCCTACTAGTTCGGTTGCGAAGTTGTCATGTGCGCGGGCGATGCATGTGCTGGTGATGCTTCCGACTGCTCCGTTCTCAAACTGCATATTGCAAACGGTGCATTCCTCAAAGTCTGCGATACCTTTGGAGACTCTCTTAATACCGTATGCGTGAACATTGGCTACGTCGCCGAGAAAATAGCGGATGAGGTCGAAAACGTGTGTTGTCTGTTCTACGATTTGTCCGCGCGATACCTGGTATTTTCCCCACCATGGATGGTTAGTCCCCATACGGGTGAGAAACCGTCCGATTCCCATAGCGAGTTGTTGTTCTCCGACTAACGCCTTTGCTTTTGCTGTGATGTCGCTGTATCGTGCCATGTAGCCGACTTGAGTGATGACTCCTGCGGTGTCAATTACCTCGCGGGTGCGTTGTGCGGTTTCCAAATCTGGTGCAACGGGTTTAGCGACAAAGAGGGCGGTGCCGGATGTTGCTGCGTCAGCAACTTGGGTGGTATGTGCGCCTGGTGGAATGCAGATGAACACGACATCTGGTTTTTCTTTGTGTAGCATCTCATTGGGGTTGGTGTATGGGTTTGCTTTTTCTTGAGCGGCGGTAGCTGCGGCGCGTTCAGGGTTTATGTCGCAGACTGCGGCGATGGGACGTTGAAGTTGCCTCAGGCTTTGGCGGTAATTTCTGGCGATGCCGCCGGCACCGATAAAGGTAATTTTCATATTTCTGTTCCTATTTTTTTGAGTGTAGAAGCGAGATTGATTGGGATTCAGGCATTTGGCTTCGGTGCTTTGGTTAATCGTCAGCGGGGGTTGCGGATGCGAACAAATCCTCGTCTGAGATGGTTCGGAAACGTTCTTCTGGATTTCTCAGGAAGAGTTTTCGTATATCTGTTGTGATTGCGTAGAGGGCGGGCATGACGAGTAGGGTCATCGTTGTTGCGAAGGAAAGTCCGAAGATAATTGTATATGCCATGGGCATCCAGATCGGTGATTTGCCACCCAAGCCAATGGCCATGGGGATGAGTCCAAAGATCGTGGTCAGTGAGGTAAGGATGATGGGCCGCAATCGGATGCTTCCGCCTTTCAGAATTGCGTACCATTTGTTATAGCCTCTTTCGCGGTATTTGTTGATAAAGTCGATAAGAACGATGGAATCATTGACGACAACTCCGGAGAGTGCGACGATACCAAACATTGCGATGATGCTAAGTGTTGCGTTGGAAAGGAGGAGTCCTACCATGGCGCCTATCATTCCGAATGGGACGGCAAACATGATGATAATTGGTTGTAGGAACGATTTGAATTGTGCGCCTAGTACGACGTAGATTAGGAGGAGTCCAACAACGAATAGTTTCCAGAGCTCGGAGAAGGATTCTATGATTTCGTCAAAGATTCCTCGGAAGTCGAGCTGGTATCCTGGGTAGAGTGCTTCTACATCGGTGAAAGCGCTAATGAGTGTCTGATTCACTTTAAAAGCGGTTGTTTTGGTGGTGTCTACGGAGGCGTAAACTGTGATGGCTCGTTCTCCGTCGAATCGGCGAATATCGGAGTATCCCTTTTCTTCTGTAATATCGGCGACGTCTTTGAGTGGGACAATCGCCCCGGTGGGGGTTGCGATTAAGAGGTTACTCAGCTGTGTGAGGTTTGCAAGGTTATCTTCCTGATATTTGACTACAACATCAATTGCTTCGTCTGCTTCGCGATAGGTTGTGGCCTTAGCTCCTTCAATAGCAGTGCGCACTGTTTGTGCGACTTGGAATGTAGTTAGCCCGTATTGATGTGCTTTTTCCGGTTTTAGGTAGATCCGGAGTTCGGATTTTCCTGTCCGAAAGTCATCGCGGATGTCGTAAACCCCGTCTATCTGAAGGAGCGCTGCTTTAAGGACCTCGGAGAGTTCTGTGAGTTGATTGAACCTTGGTCCTTTTACCTTGACTTCAACGTCTGCGCCTTGTGGTGGTCCGCCTTCTTGTGTGATGAAATTCAGTTGTTCGATTCCACTGACTGTTGCGGTTTTGGTTCTCAGTTCTGCGATGATGTCATCAACGCTGCGTTTCCGTTTTTGCTTTGGTTCGAGTTCGATAATAACTTCTCCGAAATTTGAGCCGTAGGAAACACCTTCAAACAACCCGGAAGTAGGTGTATGTAGTCCGATGTTGCTGACGATTGCTGCGACTTCACTTGAGGGCAGCGTTTTCGCGGCAGTTTCGATTTGGGCGATTACAGCGGTTGTCTCTTGGATGCCGTAGGAGGGTGGCATTTCGGCTTTGACATAAAATTGTGGAAAATCTTCTCCGGGGAAAAGTTCCTTGTCGAGCACTACAAATGCGCTAACGCATGCAACTAAGCCGATAAGGAGTACAGATCCGACAAAGGCGTATCGGTGTCGGATTGTCATTTTCAAAATTCTAACGTATCGGTTTCGGATGCGGTCAAACACGGTGCCAAATCCATGTAAAAAGGCGACGATGGCGGCACTTAAGGTAGCGGTATTCGTAGGGTTGTTTTGGTTTCCCTGAGGTCTAGTGTTTGGGTTTCGGTGTTTTGGTTTCCCCCATTCTGCGACGTGTGCGGGTAAGATGGCGAAGACTTCGAATAGCGATGCCACGAGGACGAGGATAGCCATAATTGGGACGACTCGCATGAACTGACCAGAAACACCGGACATGAACATTAAGGGTCCAAAAGCACAGATCGTCGTTAAGCTTGCTGCGAGAACTGGCCAGCCGACTTCCTCTGCTCCGCGTATTGCGGCGACCTTTGGTGATGCGCCTAATTCGATATGTCGGTAGATATTTTCCACAACGACGATAGCGTCGTCTACAACGATGCCGACTACCAAAATGAGCCCAAACAAGGAAACGCCGCTGAGTGTGTATCCTCCGAGGAACATGAAGCAAAATGTTGCCATGAATGCGACGGGTATGCCTAGTGCGGCGAACATTGCGTTTCGCCACCCGATAAAGAGGAAGAGCATTAGTACGACGAGCGCTAAACCGAAGAGTGCGTTTGTTTCAAGTATTCCCAATCTTTCCTTGAGTATAACGGAGTAGTCGTTAACAGCGGTTAGCTGTGCTCCTTCGGGCAGGTCGGTTTTTCGTTTTTTTACGAGTTCGCGGAGTTGAGCAACTAGGGCGATTGTATTTCCTTCGGTCTTTTTTTGAACGCTCAAACTAATAGAAGGTTCGCCGTTAATTCGTGAGAGGGTTCGCGGGTCTTCGTAAGTGTCTGAAATGGTTGCAACGTCCTTTAGTCGTAAGGGAGTACCTGTGGGTTGAACGGCGACAATGGTTTCCGCGATTGCGTCGGGGTCTGCAAATTCGCCCATTGTGCGCACCATGAATTCGGTGTTTCCGAGTTCCATTGTGCCTGCAGGCAGGTTCAAGTTGCTGGCACCGAGTACAGCGACGACATTTGCGATTGGGATCTGATAGGCCCTCAATCGATCAGGGTCCATCTCAATCCAGATTTCCCTTTCACGGAGTCCTGCTATCCGGACAGATGCAATGTTTTTGATGTCTAAGATTTCATCTTTGAGGTTTTCGGCAATAGTCCGCATCTGTCGTTCGGAAATGTCTCCGCCAACAACGATTGTCAACATAGGGAATCCGGATGAGACATCGAGTTCTTCGACGATAGGGTCGTCTAAAATTTCTTCGGGTAATTCGTCTACTCGTTCGACAGCGGTGCGTAGGTTTTCGATTTCCTTGTCGTAATCTCGGTTCCCCATTTCTTCAAAATCGACCGAGATCACGGATCGTCCTTCTGAAGAGATAGAGAGCAATAGGTTGATTTTCCCGACGTTTTCTTCAATAGCGTCTTCGATAGGGGCAGTGACGAGTTTTTCAACTTCTTCTGGGGAGGCGCCTGGGTATAGGGTTGTGACGGTTGCGCTCTGTAGTTCGATTTCTGGTGTGAGTTCTCGTGGCAGGTTTATCCATGCGTAGACCCCAAAAACGGTGATGATAATCATCAACATGTTTGCTAAAACAGGGTTATTCACGGATATTTTCGGAATGGACATGAGGGTAGAAGGTCTCCTTCTTTTTTGTAGTCTAACGGGAGTTCTGGGTTACCGATTTACTTTGAGGTCTGCCCATGTGACTGCCAATTTTCCTGTTGGTTCAACGTTTAATCCGCCCAGGGCATCTGCTAGTCCGTGTTCTATGATGGTCATTATGTCGTCTTCGGTGAGTACTGTGTTGAAGATAGCGGCTTCGTCAATAATACCGACGAAGTATGATCCGTCGCCCCATCTCCCGATTTCGACGGGGTTTAGTGTAGCGGCGGTTTTTCCTGGGCGTGTGCTGGTGCCTGCTTTTTCCCCGTTTACATAGACGGTGAGTTGTTCGTTTTTTTCGTTGGCGTTGTAAGTTGCGGCGAAGTGGGTCCAGGTGTCTTCGTCTGGGACGTTTGCAGAGGCTCTGGGTTCCCAGCTGCCGCCTGGTTTAACAAATGCGGACATTTTATTGCCTTCTTGGGGTGGGTCGATGCGCAAGAGATATTCGTCACTTTTAGCGATGATTTGTCTCCATGTGGAAATATCGGTGGCGTAGAACCAAGCTAGCATGGTGAGTTCTTCGCCGAGTTGCAGTTGTGGTGTTGATTCGATTGACACCCATTGTGCGCCGTCAAATTCGAGTGCTTTTCCGATTTTCCCGTCTTTCCACTTGGCTCCATTGATTGTGCCTTCGTGTCCGAGTCCTGAAGAATCTTTGGTTGTTTTGCCGGTGCCTTCATCGAGGAGCCAGACGCCGACGGCTGTTTCTGGGTCAATTTTAGCGTGGCAGATTTGTCCGGGTGTTGAAGCGATGTAACAGATGATTCCTAGAGCTAATATTGATTTTCGCATTTTGTCTCCTTCGTCTATTCATATGTCTCATATGTGTGGAAAATTTCTTTTTACTTGCGTACTGGTTGGCTGTACCAGATACTACGATTTAAGTGAGTTTGATAGTTATTTGGTAGATCTTTGGATAAAGCGAGATCTTGCACAGTCGAGCAGGTTGTGCTACAAAAGAGCCGTCTCTAAATCTTTTCCAAACTCGCGTTACAATTATAACATATTCTGCAGTAGTTTACCAGATAAAGAAAAAACGTTAGGTGCCTAGGCGCTATTTCTGATTGGACATTCCGCTAAAATTGTGGTAGACTTAAGGATAATGAGAATTAAAACTGCTCTGTGGGAGGTTGAAAGAGATAGACTATGGATGGAAAAGAACAGCTTGTTGTTGAGCTCTCCACGCTTTTGGGTTGTGAAAATGTTCTCACAGATGCGACTGCGCTATCGGTGTATGAATGTGATGCTGCGCCCTCCTTTAAGGCGGTGCCGGATGTTGTTGTCTTTGTAGATACAGCGGCTCAGGTATCGGATGTGGTAAAGTTGGCGAATAGGTACGGTGTGCCGTTCGTTGCTCGCGGTGGCGGTACTGGTTTAAGTGGCGGCATGCTCTCTATTCGAGGTGGTATTATTATTGCCTTGAATCGTATGGATCGTATCTTAGAGATAGATATTGAAAACGAACAGGCGGTGGTTGAGCCTGGGGTTGTTAATCTATTGCTGACCCAATCGGTTCAGAGCGATGGTTATCATTATGCGCCGGATCCGTCGAGTCAGCAGGCGTGTACGATTGGTGGCAATATTGCGGAGAATTCTGGTGGTCCGCATACCTTGAAGTACGGTGTCACGTCTGATCATGTGCTTGGTCTAGAGGTAGTTTTACCGGATGGCGAGATTATTGAGCTGGGTGGTAGTGTTGAGGAGGTTCTCGGTTATGATCTTCGTGGGGTGATGATCGGTTCGGAGGGTACTTTTGGGATAGTGACTAAAGCGGTGGTTCGTCTCACTCGTAATCCGGAGGCGTATCAGACTGCTCTTGCGGTTTTTGAAAGGATGGATGATGCTTCAAATGCGGTGTCGACAATTATTGGTGCGGGTATTATTCCTGCGGCGCTTGAGATGATGGATCGTCTGGTGATTCGTGCTTTGGAAGAAGCTTTCCATTTTGGTTTTCCGCTTGATGCTGAGGCTATTTTGATTGTGGAACTCGACGGTATTGATGCGGGCATGCAAAAGCAAGCGGATCGGATTTTGCAGATATTCGGGCAGCATAATGCGCGGGATGTGAGTTATGCGAAAGATGAGTTGGAGCGTCAGGAGCTTTGGAAGGCTCGGAAAAGTGCGTTTGGTTCGTTCGGGCGGCTTGCTCCGAACTATATCACTCAAGATGGGGTTGTTCCGAGGACGACGCTGCCGAAGGTGTTGCGGCGTATCTCCGAGATCTCTGAGAAATATCAGATTCCGATTGCCAATGTGTTCCATGCTGGTGATGGTAACATCCACCCGATTGTTCTGTTCAACGAACGCGATGCGGATCAGTGTGAGCGTGTAGAGCTGGTCAATAAGGAGATCTTGATGGTATGTGCTGAAGTTGGTGGAACAATTACTGGTGAACACGGTGTTGGTGTTGAGAAGATGGATTATATGCCGTTAATTTTTAGTGCTGCGGATTTGCAGGTGATGGCGACAGTGAAGGGCATTTTTGACTCCAAGGGTCTCTGTAATCCGGGGAAGATTTTCCCGACTGCTGAATCTTATGAGAAGCTAGGTGTGCAGTCTGATGTAAGCTGTGTTGCTTCTTGAGTATCATGCCGGTTTTTGTAGGTGTTTGCGGTCCGTGGCGTTCACAGAAAATTATTGCGCACTAATGAGAGAAAAAGAGAACAGATGGGAAATTCATGTACTTTGCACGATGAGCTTAGAGAGATTGTTGGGGGTTCAGGCCTCCTTTCAGATGGGTCATGTGGTTCTTATGTTGTTGATGGATACAGACCGAGGGCGGTGATCTCGCCAACATGTGTCCGAGAAATACAAGCGGTGCTTCGCTTTGCTGCAAAACGGGGGCTTTCGGTTATTCCTGCGGGGTCGGGCACGAAGCTTGGTATCGGCAACCTTCCGCGGAGAGTGGATGTGGTTCTGACGACGGCGCGTCTGAATAGTGTTGTTGAGTATGAACCTGCGGATCTGACTGTGACTGTAGAGGCAGGTATTCGTTTGCGGGAGCTGCAAACGGTGTTAGGGCGACATCGGCAGTTTTTGGCTATGAATCCGCCTTATGCGGAACACTGTACGCTTGGTGGGATTGTGGCATCAAATGCAAGTGGTTTCCTCCGCCTGCGATATGGAACTGCGCGAAGCCAGGTGCTGGGGATGCGGGTTGTTCAGGCGGACGGGACTGTTGTAAAAAGTGGTGGGAAAGTGGTAAAGAATGTTGCTGGGTATGATCTTAACAAACTTTATATAGGTGCCTACGGAACGTTGGGCATTATTACTGAAGTCTCGCTCAAATTGTCGCCTATACCGGCACAGCAGGCGATACTCAAAGCAGTGTTTCGAGATATTCGCTCTGCAGTCAGCACAGGTTTAGCGATTGTTCGCTCTCAGATCTTACCGATGTTTGTAAATTTGTTTATTAATTTCGATCCGATGTGTGCGCAAACGGAGTGTCTCGGATCAGAGAGACCGGATAACAGAAGGTTCATGTTGTTAGCTGGGTTTGGCGGGGATTCTGAGGCTGTATCGTGGCAGTTGGCGCGAAGTCAGGAGATTTTGGAACAAAACGGTGCAATAGGTGTAACAACTGTAGCGGGTGTATCGCAACGCCGTCTTCAAGAGGGTATTCAGGAATTCCCTGCAAATGACGTGGAGACTGGGCCTGTAATTGTGAAGATACACTTGAAACGGACTGATATGGCTGCGTTTTCTGATCAGATTATGGGTGCGAGTTGGGCTGCGGCTGTGCAAGTGATGGGTTTACTTGGGAGCGGTGTATTGTATCTCAGAATAGCTTCGGTAACAGAAACTGATTGGCAGGATCTTGCGGATGTGCTAACTCGTCTGCGTCAGGCTGCCTTGAGGTTAGAAGGGAATCTGATCATAGAGACGGCGCCGCCTGAGCTCAAACGGCTTATTGACGTTTGGGGGCCAGTCGGAGACACACTTCATTTAATGAAACAGGTTAAAGCTAAATTCGATGTGGATGGTTTGCTGAGTCCGGGGAGGTTCATTGCGAGTATTTAGATTCTGTTTCGCTCACTAGAATACCGTGGCGGACTTTTCTGCGCTTCATGGGGAGCTTCACAACTACTCACCTCGGAAAAATCGGGCAGGCAATAGTGCAGATGTCTTAAGATATAAGATGGCGTGTGACATAATTGCAAGCCTATATTGCAAGAGGGGTATATAATATGAGAAAGAAGAGAGGGAGGGTTTTGTGGATTGATAGTGAGGTTTCTAATGCTGGGGGCTCAAACGCTGAGGCGGGAGCTCGGTATTCTGAAGAGCAGGTAGATATAAGGTTAGAACCTTATCTTTCCTTTTTAGCGTCTGAGGGTTACGATGTGTCGGTAGCAAATGGGGTTCCATGCGGCATTAAGTTGCTCAAGGATGGGACGTATGATGCTGCGTTGTTGCATTATGGTGGGTCGGCGCGAGAGGAGAATCTACTTGCGCATATCCGAAACTTAGATGCGCATATTCCTATTCTACTTTTAACGTGTGAAGAGGGGGATGAAGTAAGAGGAGAGGCGATTTTTCATGGTGTTACCAACATCTTTATGATGCCGGCGGGTCGGGTGGATGAGTCTTTAGAGAAGATATTGTGCAAACAATTGGGGGCTTCTCTCGCTTTTCTGACTGAAAAGCAGGCGGTGCGCGAGGCGTATGTGCCTCGGGCTTATGTCCAGAATTTCAATAGCGGGTACCACTCGGATCCAACGATGCTAAAACCTAACTACGGCAGCAGTTGGCAAGGGTGGATTGATACTTATCTTGATCTCATCAAGTGGGATCTACAGCTTGACACGCTGCGTAACGTAGATGAGCTGAAAGTCATTCATGCGATGCGAAAAGAGGAGGCGAACGCTGCGTTTGCCGATTATATTCAAGACAACTACGGTAAGTGGTTTGCGAGTGAAGAATCGCCTATCTTATCGGTGGATGTGGTTTATAGGTATGTAATCCCTGAGATTCAAGCTGGGAAACAGGTGTTGTTTGTTGTAATGGATTGCATGCGCTTGGATCAGTGGTTGAAGATTGAGCCACTGCTTTACCCGATGTTTGAGATAACGACGCACTATTACTATTCGATTCTACCGACGGCGACTCGTTATGCGCGAAATGCGATTTTTAGTGGTTTGTTTCCGCTTGAGTTGGCTGATCGGTATCCGCATCTATATGCGGAGCCGGACAAAGTGCATACGAGCATCAATCGGCATGAGAAAGAGTTGATGCGTTTGCAGCTTGAGCGTCATGGTATTGCGTTGAAGCCGCCGATGCATTATTTTAAGATTTTTGACACGCAGGGGGAGGAGCAATATTTACAGTGGCTGAGTATGGCTAACCGGATTAGCTTGGAGGCGATTGTTGTTGATTTATTGGATATGCTGACTCACACCCGTTATGAGGCGGATTTACTTCGGCAGTTGATTCCGGATGAGGCGGCCTTCCGGACGCTTGTGCATGCGTGGTTTCAGCATTCTTGGGTGTATAAGATATTGAAAATGGTAGCGGATCGCGGCATAACGGTAGTTTTAACGTCAGATCATGGTTCTATCCTCTGTCAGAATGCGGCGAAGATATCGAGTCAAACTGCCTTGACTAACGGGTTACGGTTTAAGGAGGGGAAGCGTATGGTCTGTGATCCTGATGCGGGTTACCTCATAAGGGATCCGGAGACGCATCGTCTGCCGGGTAGTGCGGCGGGGAAGAGCTATGTTATCGCTAAAGAGGACTACTATTTTGTTTATGAAAGACAGTTTGATATTTACAAAGATCTCTTCTATGGTAGTTTCCAACATGGTGGCATTTCGCTTGAAGAGATGATTCTCCCGTGTGTTGTGCTTGAACCGAGATAATAGAGGGTTGCTGGTGTATGTTAAGAAATTTTAGACTGCATAGATCACTTTTCGGTTTGCTGCTAATGTTCATTGTGATAGTGTTTCCGAGTTGCGTCTTTGCACAGCTGGCAGACTTCGGTTTTCCTGAAAAGCGCTCTGTGGAGAAACTTTCTGCGAGAGGTTACTTGTCGGTTGACAAAGTGCATCCAGGGAGTCAATTCCAAATTGCGGTTGTTGTGGAGATTAGTGAAGGGTGGCATGTCAACGCGAATCCGGCGGGTGAAGGGCTTATTGCTACTGAAGTAATTCTTCCGGATACTCCATATCTCACGTTTGAGGAGGCAGTGTATCCGGTAGGCGAAGTGTTAAAACTGGGTTCAATCGGAGAGGCTCCGGTCTACCATGATACCGTTACTATTGGCATTCAAGTCGATTCGAGTCGGGATGTACCCATTGAACCGATAGTATTGGACGTGCAGTTGCGTTATCAAGCTTGCAACGACGATCAGTGTCTGCTTCCTGAGACGCTTGCTATTGCTATCCCGGTTGAAATTGTGGGTATGACGGGGACGGTTCGGCCGATCAACAAAGCGGTTTTCGCCGGCATTGAGTTTGGAGCTGCGTCTGCGTCAGGTAGCGGTGGTGGCACCCTTGCACGTGCACTTTCTGGCGGGCAGGTATGGTTGGCGTTTCTGCTTGTGTTTGTTGGCGGCATTTTGACGAGTCTGACCCCGTGCGTCTATCCACTTATCCCGATCACTGTCTCTATTTTTGGTGCGAACGAGTCTACGGGACTTTTCAAATCTTTCCTACTTTCCTTTGTATATGTGCTGGGCATCGTTATCACGTATTCGATTTTAGGAGTAGCGGTGGCGTCAACGGGTGCGGTTTTTGGTCAGATCATGGCGAATCCCTGGGTTGTGGGATTTATCAGTTTGATTCTGGTGTCCTTAGGTCTGTCCATGTTCGGTGTATTTGAAATTCGGTTGCCGTATGCGGTGCAGAACCGTCTGAACGCCGTTGGTGGTACGGGATTCGCTGGTGCGTTTGCTATGGGAACGGTTGCGGGCGTGATTGCTGCGCCGTGTACGGGTCCTGCGTTGGCGGTTGTGCTGACGTATATTGCAACGACGGGCAGCTTGTTTCTCGGTTTCTGGCTTATGTTCACGTATGCTTTCGGGATGGGTCTTCTGTTTATCGGGATTGGCACTTTCTCGGGTCTGCTGGCTGCGTTGCCGCGTTCTGGTGGCTGGATGTATGTGTTAGAAAATGTTTTCGGTATTGCTATCATTACGATGGCGCTTTACTTCCTCAAAGATACTTTTCCGCCGTTGCAAGCGTTTCTTCAGAATTCGTTGCCGTTTTTCGTGGTTGCCGGGGGTTTACTGCTGGTTGGGGTGTGGCTCGGTAAGTTGACAGATCGCTTCAGGGGCATCCCGCGCCGTATGCAAGTCCAAAAAGCGTGTGGTCTCCTGTTGGCTATTTTCGGTGTCTATATGTTTGTTGGCGGTATTCAGGAGCCTGCGGGTCCTCATCTGGACTGGGTGTATGATGAATCGGAGGGGTTTGAAATTGCGAAACGCGAGGGCAAGAGGGTAATGCTCGATTTCTACGCGTCGTGGTGTGCTGCTTGTAAGGAACTCGATCACAAGACTTTTGCTGATCCTGCTGTGGCGGAGAGGCTTGCTGACTATGTTAATGTTAAGCTTGACTTCACGCGTAGTTCTGAAGTTACTGAGGCTTTGACGGAGAAATATCAAATTCCTGGGTTGCCGGTGGTTATTTTCATGGAGGCTGAAGGTAAGGTTCTGAAGCGATTGACAGGTTTTGTTGGGCCAGAGGAGATGTTGGGCATTCTTAACGAGATTGAGGGCGGGGCGTTATAGTATGCGGGGAGTTGACATGTCGTTTGATGTAAGATCTTTACTTTCCTTACGGAGTTGGCTGTTTTATGCGGAAGTGTTGGCGGTCCTTGGTTTTATTGTGCTTGCTGTTTTCTATATTCGGGGTGGGAGTGCGGAGTCTGAGGTGCCGGCTGTGGGTCAGATTTCCACTATCATTGAGAGGGCGGATGCGCTTTTTGCGAAACAAGATCTTGCGGATGCTGCTCTGTTTTATTGGGAAGGTTTGCGAGCCTTAGAGGCGCTCGGGGATGCAGATAGTTTTTCGGTAGATGGTACGTCTTGGTCAACTGCGGAAGCGCGTCTGCATGCGAATCTGCGTATTGCGGAGATCTATTCACACAGTAATTGGTTGAAAGATGCGAAAGCGCGTTTGGAGCATGCTGCCCGCATTGATCCGGAACATAGCGGTGTTCGGCTTCTGCGCGGTAAATTGTTTCGAGATGAGGGCTTACTCAGTGAGGCGACAGAGGAATTTCTTAAAGTGCTGGATCATGATGCGTATCATGCGGAGGCACACTATCTGCTGGGTGTGCTCTATCAGGGTAGCCAGCAGCTGAAATCGGCTGCTGAATACTATAGGAGGGCTATCCAAAACGATCCGGAGTTGAGAGAGGTTTCCTCCGAAAAAGCGGCGATCGGTATTCTTGCTCGGCTTCAGCTATCTAGGACATATGCGAAGATGCTTCAGGCGTATCAGTTTCTCGATCGAGAATTTACCGATGCGGATCTGGTTGAGATTAGACGGCTTGAGTCGGAGTCAGTCCGTTTGCTGGAAGAGGCGCATGAGAAGCGTCCGGAGATGGACGAAGTGGTGAACGATCTGATTCGCTTGTTGTTCACTCGTGCAAGTGCGCTTGAACGGCTGGATATTGGGACGCGTCAGTACGCGGATGCGCTCCTGGTTTATGAACGGATTGTGGAGCTTGATCCAGAAGAGGTTCGGGCTCTGGAGCGGATGGGTGAGATTTATGCTAGTTTCCTTGGTGATAAGGCGGCAGCATTGGAGATGTACCGGAAGGTGTATGAGCTTGAGCCGCATCCGACTGTTTTAGCGAATGTCAAGTCGCTTGAGGAGGATGTTGCGGCTGAGCAGCGAGCTGCGGGAAATGAATAGTGGCTTGATTGTGGTTCGTTTGGCTTTAGATAGCGTGTTGAGGGTCGGATTATTAAACAAGGAGCCGATGAGAGGATTTGAACCTCCGACCTACTGATTACGAATCAGTTGCTCTTCCACTGAGCTACACCGGCTTAGCAAGGTATTAGAGTTGGAGAGAAAGAAAAATGCCGAGAGGCAGAATCGAACTGCCGACACAAGGATTTTCAGTCCTCTGCTCTACCGACTGAGCTATCTCGGCATTAGGTTATATAATAATAGCACAAAAGAGTGCTGTTGTCAAGTTTTTTTCGAAAAACGTTTCGATTTATTTTGGTGCGGGCTGTGTCAGGTCCCAGAGCAGCACTGTTCCATCCATACTGCCGCTTGCGAGCGTTTGTCCGTCGGGGCTAAACGCCACACTCTCGATCCACCCCGTATGTCCGGTGAATGTGCGGAGATGTCTTCCTGTTGAAAAATCCCACAGCCGCACGGTGTTATCCCAACTGCCGCTTGCGAGTGTTTGTCCATCTGGGCTAAACGCCACGCTACCGACCGACCCCGTATGTCCGGTGAGTGTGCGGAGATGTCTTCCTGTTGAAAAATCCCACAGTCGCCCGGTGTTATCAGAGCTACCACTTGCGAGTGTTTGCCCATCTGGGCTAAACGCTACGCTCTCGACTGAATCCGTATGTCCGGTGAGTGTGCGGAGATGCTCACCTGTCGTAGTGTTCCACAGCTGCAAGTTACCAAGACCGGCACTCGCGAGTGTCTGCCCATTAGCACTGAAGGCTACGCTCTCGACCGACCTCGTATGTCCGGTGAGTGTACGGAGGTGCCTTCCCGTTGAGACCTCCCACAGCCGCACGGTGTTATCCCAACTGCCACTTGCGAGTGTTTGCCCATCTGGGCTAAACGCTACGCTACTGACCCAATGCGTATGTTCTGCGATAGTGCGGAGGTGCCTTCCCGTTGAGACCTCCCACAGCCGCACGGTGTTATCCCAACTGCCGCTTGCGAGTGTTTGTCCATCTGGGCTAAACGCTACGCTACCGACAAAATCCACATGTCCAATGAATGTGCGGAGTTGCTGCCCAGTTGTAGCGTTCCAGAGCCGGAGAGTAGTATCCGTACTGGCAGTTGTGAGTGTTTGCCCATCTGGGCTAAACACTACACTATTGACAACGCTCATATGTTCTGCGAGCGTGCGGAGGTACCGCCCTGTTGCGACCTCCCACAGGCGCACGGTGTCATATACACTGGCAGTTGTGAGTGTTTGCCCATCTGGACTAAACGCTACGCCTACGACTGCCTCCATATCTCCAGCGAGCGTGCGGAGAGGCTGTCCTGTTGAAACGTCCCATAGGCGCACGGTTTTATCAAGACTACCAGTTGTGAGTGTTTGTCCATCTGGACTAAACGCTATGCTACTGACAAAATCCGTATGTCCTATGAGTGTTTGGATATTTTCACCTGTTGTGGCATTCCACAGGCGCACGGTGTTATCAGAGCCGCCACTTGCGAGCGTCTGTCCATCTGGACTAAACGCTACGCCTACGACTCCTTCCATATCTCCATCCAGTGTTTGGATATTTCTCCCTGTTGAGACCTCCCACAGGCGCACAGTGTCATCATCACTGGCAGTTGTGAGTGTTTGTCCGCCCGGGCTAAATGCCACGCTATTGACAGACCCTGTATGTCCGGTGAGTGTGCGGAGATGCTCACCTGTTTTACTGTTCCAGAGCCGGAGAGTAGTATCCTTACTGGCAGTTGCGAGCGTTTGTCCATCTGGACTGAAGATTACGGTATAGACCGAACTCGTATGTCCGGTGATCGTGTGAAGGTGCTCACCTGTTGTACTGTTCCATAGACGGACAGTCTTATCAGAGCCGCCACTCGCCAGTGTCTGCCCATTGGGACTGAAGGCTACGGTATAGACAGCACCCTTGTGTCCTGTGATCAGGTCAAGTTCTTCGCCTGTATTTATGTCATAGAGCCAGATACCGATAGTGCTCACAACCGCTAAGCGGCTGCCGTCCGGAGAATAGGCAACTTCTCCTATCGAGCCTTTGCCGAGGCGTCTCTTCGCACCTTCGGGCAGACCCTGTTGCGTCAAATCATCTTGTGCTGCACATGCAAAGATCACAGCTCCTATCGCAATGAATGAAAAAAATCTGTTTCTCATAAAAAAGTCTCCTTTTGCCACAAACGCGGGGGATGGATCCGCTTTTAGTTTGTGGGTTTGCTGCTTTTTCTTAGGCATCCGTTTTTTCAGCAGCGCCCTATCCGCGGTGGCCATCTCCAAACGTTGTGTTTTATTTCCATGCGGGCTGTGTCAGGTCCCATAGCAGCACTGTTCCATCCATACTGCCGCTTGCAAGTGTCTGCCCATCCGGGCTCAATGCTATGTAGACTGAACTTGTATGTCCTGCGAATCTGCGGAGATGCAGTCCAGATGTAGCATTCCAGCAGACTGTTCCATCCCAACTGCTACTTACGACGGACTCCGCATCACGAAAGACTACGTTATGGACGGGTCCTGTATGTCCGGTGAGTGTGCGGAGGTGTTTTCCTGTGCTAACCTCCCATAGGCGCACGGTTTTATCGCCACTGCCGGTTGCGAGTGTCTGCCCATCGGGGCTGAATGCGACGCTTTCGACCGGTTCTTTATGTCCAATGATAGTGCGGAGGTGCTGTCCGGTTGTAGCATTCCATAGGCGCACGGTGTTATCGCCACTGCCGGTTGCGAGGGTCTGTGCATTGGGACTGAATGCGATGGTATTGACTGCCTCGGTATGTCCGGTGATAGTGCGGAGGGTTTGTGCAGTTGTGGCGTTCCACAGGCGCAAGGTTTTATCCTCACTGCCGGTTGCGAGTGTTTGTTCATTGGGACTGAATGCGACGGTATTGACGGGTCCTGTATGACCTGTGATAGTGCGGAGGTGTTGCCCTGTTGTGGCGTTCCAGAGCCGGAGTGTAGTATCGTCGCTGGCAGTTGCGAGTGTTTGTCCGTTGGGACTGAATGCGACGGTATTGACGGGTCCTGTATGACCTGTGATAGTGTGGAGCTGCTGCCTCGTTGACACATCCCACAAACGCACTGCGTTACCTGTATTCTCCAGAACACCACTGCTAGTTGCGAGTGTTTGCCCATCCGGGCTGAAGGCTACGTTAATGATCAGCCCCGTATGTTCAGCGATTGTGCGGATGGTTTTTCCGGTTGACACATCCCACAGACGAACGGTACTATCAGCCCCGCCGCCTGCGAGCGTTTGTCCGTCGGGACTGAAGGCTGCGTTCCACCCCATACACCCTATGATAGTGCGGCGGGGTTGTCCTGTTGAAACGTCCCATAGGCGTACGGTTTTATCAAAACTACCCGTTGCGAGGGTTTGTGCATCGGGGCTGAAGACTACGTTACCGATCAGCCCTGTATGTCCGGTGAGGGTGTGGATATTTTCACCTGTTGTGGCATTCCATAGGCGCACGGTTTTATCAGAGCTCCCACTCGCCAGTGTTTGTCCATCGGGGCTGAACGCCACGCTCCAGATCTCCTCCGTATGTCCGGTGAGGGTGTGGATATTTTCGCCAGTTGTGGCATTCCACAGGCGCACGGTTTTATCAGAGCTCCCACTCGCCAGTGTTTGTCCATCGGGGCTGAACGCCACGCTGTTGGTCCCGTTTTCATGTCCGACGAGGGTGCGGAGGGGTTGTCCGGTTGTAGCGTTCCACAATTGCACGGTCTTATCATGACTGGTAGTTGCGAGTGTTTGTGCATCTGGACTGAACGCTACACTATTGACTGACCCCCAATGTTCTGTGATTGGGCGGAGCTGCCTTCTTGTGTGAAGGTCCCACAGACGTACGTGGTTATCCGCGTCCGCAGTTGCGAGTGTTTGCCCGTCGGGGCTGAACGAGACGCGCCAGACTTCGTCCATATCTCCTATGAGTAGGTCGAGTTCTTCGCCTGTTTGTGCGTCATAGAGCCAGATACCGATACCACTTGCGACGGCTAAGCGGTTGCCGTCGGGAGAATAGGCGATTTCTCCTATCAGGCCTTTGCCGAGGCGTGCCTTCGCTCCTTGGGGTAGGGCGCGTTGGGTTAGGTCTTCTCCATATGTATGTGCGGTGCAGGCAAATATCACGACTGCTATGGCAATGAATGAAAAAAGTGGGTTTCTCATAAGAAATGTCTCCTGGAGGTGTCTTTTTTTATCTGTTCTATTCTGCTAAGTAAGCTTAGCAGCGCAAGAGATTTGGTTTATTCGTTCCAGATGCCGATTTCGCGATAGAAGCGGATGGCGCCGGGGTGGAAGGCGGTGCCGGTGTTTTTGACGGCATTTTTCGGGTTGATGGCTTTTCCGGCGCCGTGTCGTTTGACGACTTCGGCTCGGTGCGTGTACAAAGTTTTTGTGAAGGTGTAGACCATATTTTCATCTGCGTTTTGGGCGGTAATGAGATGCATGGCTCCTACGTTCATACTGTCCAAGGGTTGTGTTTGTCCTTTGTAAGTGTTTGCGGGTATGGTTATGGGGTTAAAGAAGGGGTATTCTGCGGAAAGTTGCTGTTTTGCGTTGTCGTCAAACGGTATGAAAAAGATGTTTTGAGATGTGCTGGCTTGTGTGGCTGCGGGTGTGGGTATGGCGCCGCCGATGAATGCGGCTGCGGCTGATCCGTCTGCTAATAGGTCTACTGCGCCGATGTAGGTGCTGTTAATAGGTGTGAAATCGTCGTAGGTGATACCGTGTGCTGCCAAGATGGGTTTGAGAAAATATTGGAAGCCTGCGCCTGCGGGTCCGACGACAATTCGTTTTCCTGTGAAGTCCTTAATTTTACGTATATCTGAGTTTTGTGGTGTAAGAAAGAGTCCGACATTTGGTGCTAGCGTCATGACGGTGCGGATGGGGTGTTGGGTTTCCCATGCGCCTTCGCCTCGTGCTGCGAAGTATGAGATTGCTGCGTTTGCAAGTGCGAATTCTAATTCGTTTTTGACGATGCGTCGGATGTTTTCCTGTGTGCCTTTTGTGGCTTCGGCTGTGATTTCCCAGGTGGTATTGGGTGTATTTCCGGCGACGACTTCTGCGATTGCGGAGCCGACGACAAAGAATGCGCCGCCTGCGGGTGCTGTTCCGACACTAATATAGCGGCGTTTTGAGGTGTCGTCGTTGACTAACTTGGGCGTTGTACCGTTCTTCTGAGCTTGCCGGGTGTCTTGTTTTGGGGTGTTATTGCATGCGAAGGCGAAGAGCAGAGAGAGAATTGATAGATAGTATAGGCCTGATTTCATGGGGTTCTCCAATCTATGATATAGCGCGTGTTCTGTATTACTTGAGGGGCATCTCAGGTGGGAGTGGGCACATTTTGGCCATCGCTGGGAAAATGTGGGTTACGTCTTTTCTAAATACGTCGCCACTCAGAATGTCGATGATGCCTGCTTGATGTTCTGGGTATTGGGTCAGAAATCGCGCGAAGCTAAATTCTTTAGTGTAAAAAGCGTAGACGAGTTTTCGGAATGTTTCCATGCCGTCTACGAATGTTTGTCCGAAGCTGCCGAGTTTTTCTTCGGAGAAGTTATTTTTTTTGAATGCTTCGAGGATTGCGTCTGCTGCCATTTCGCCGGATTTGAGTGCCAAAAAGAGTCCTGTTGAGTAGACGGGGTCTAGGAATCCGAATGCGTCGCCTACCAAGACCCATCGGTTTCCTGCGATTCGTTTGGCGCGATATGAGAAATCTTTGGTAGTTTGGATGGGGAAGAGCTGCGTTGCTCCTTTAAGTCGTTTCTGTAGGGGTGTGCATTTTGTGAGTTCTTCGGTGAAAATTTGCTGCGCATCAAGTTTACGGTCGACATTTCGTCGGTTTTGCAGGAGGTATCGGAGTTCGCCGACGACTCCGATGCTTGTGCGGTTATAGGGTAGCGGGATGGACCAGAACCAGGAGTCTTTTTCTTTTGTGTGTAGTATGAGGGTTGCGCCTGCGTCGATGCCGTTGTCTCTATATGCGCCTTCGTAGTGTGTAAAGAGGGATGCCATTTTGAGATTTGGTTCTGTGGTATTGATCTTGAGTTGTCGTGCGATAAGGGATCGTTGTCCTGTAGAATCGGCGATGATCGTTGCGTTGAGGGTTTCGTGTTTGCGGTTTACCCCTTGGATCACAACACCGGTGGCTGCATTTCCGTCAAAAATCACCTCTTGCACCCTGATTCCACGTTGCACTTGTACGCCTTTTTCTTTTGCGTTGTCTAGGAGCATTTCGTCAAATTCGCTTCGTAGGACCTGCCATGTGACAGCGCTCTCATGTGGGTTGGTTTGGAAGAAGTAGAAGGGTTTTGCGGCTTTGCCGGTGCGTGAATAGAATTGGACGCTGTGTTTCTGTGGGAAGTGGCTGTTTCGCAATTTTTCGAGCATACCGAGTCTCTTGAATGTCCAGTAGGTTGCGGGTATGAGCGATTCACCGATTTTGAATTTGGGTTCGGTTTCTCGTTCTAGGAGTAGGACGCGATGTCCGTGTTCGGCGACGAGGGTTGCGACGGTGCTTCCGGCGGGTCCGCCGCCGATAACGATGAGGTCGTAATTTGAATGTGTGTTCATAGTTTGTTTTTAGGGAGTCTCTTTTCGTGTGTTTTCGGGATTCTTGAACTTCTAATAGAAGGTTTATGCTTATTATACACCTTCACAAAAGGGTATGTCAAGGGAAACAGAGCTTGGATAAAGGAGGTTCTTGCATAGTCTAATAGGTTGTATGAGAGGCGTTGAAGTGGCCCAGGCTGCTAGTGTTTCTGCTCCAGGTAAATCTATTCTGGAGAAGTTGGGTTCTTCTTTTAACTGGCGGCAGCAATAGCGTCGCGCAGGGCCAGATCTCCGGTATATAAGGCGCGTCCTATAATTGCGCCGGTGGCTCCGATTTGTTTCAGGGCGGCTATGTCGGTGAGGGATGTGACGCCGCCTGAGGCGATTACGTTTGCAGAGGCTGCGTTGACGATATCGGCGGTTGCGTTGAGATTTGGTCCGTTGAGCATACCGTCGCTTTTGATGTCGGTGTAGATGATGGTGTGGACTTCTGCCATTTCTTGTGCGAATTCGGTGGCGGGTTTTTGTGAGATCTCTAGCCATCCTTGTGTTGCGACCATGCCGTCTTTTGCGTCAATGCCGAGGGCGATGCGTTCTCCGTATTTAGTGCATGCGTGTTTCACGAAGTCGGGTTGCTTGAGAGCGATAGTGCCTAATATGGCGCGGTCGACGTGCAAAGATAGCACAGTGTCTAAGTGTTCGAGGCTGCGGATGCCGCCGCCGAGTTGGACGGGTATTTCGAGGGCGTCGATAATGTCGCTGACGATGTGGAGGTTCGCGGATTCGTTTTGAAATGCTCCGTCTAGGTCTACGAGATGGAGGTATTGGGCGCCTTCTGCCTGCCATTTTAAGGCGATTTCTACGGGTGCGTCTGAAAAGATTGTTTCTTGTGTTGCGATGCCTTGAATTAGGTTGACACACTTGCCGTCGCGGAGGTCGATTGCGGGTAGTATTTGCAAAGTTTTTCCTTTCGGCTGCTCATGTTGGAAGATAGGGTGCAGCTTCGATTGTTCGATTGAGATAAGGTTTGTTGTCAGAGTTCTTATTTCGGAAAAAAACTTGACTTTTGTCTATGTAGCGGTTAAAATTTACCAAAATTTTGTATTTTTATCAACAAACTTTTCAATAGTAGTTGGGATTTATGGATATGCTGAAATGGAGGATGGTTTTATATGCCTACATACGAGTATAAGTGCCTTGCCTGTGATGTGCGTTTTGATCGGTTTCAGGGCATTACTGCCGCGCCGATTAAGGCGTGTCCGGAGTGTCATGGCAAGGTGAAGCGGCTGATTGGTGCTGGTGCTGGTTTGATTTTCAGAGGTTCGGGGTTTTACACCACGGATTACCGCAGTGAGGGTTATAAAGAATCTGCGGAGAAAGAGAAAAGTGGTTCGTCGGACAAAGGGAAATCGGACAAAGGCGAAAAAAAAGAGAAGAAGACGGATACGGGTAGCGAATCGAAGAACGCCTCTACGGATTCGGATTAAACGGGTCGGCATTATAGGGCGAGGTTCTCTATTCGGTGAAGAAAGGGGGACGTTGTGCAGGGTCACAGTCACGATCATCCGCATTCTGGCGATGGGTGCGGGCATGGGCATCAGACTCATCTTCAGAAGAAGTTCAAGTTTGCAGTCGTTGTGACGTTGTGTGTTTTTCTGTTTGAGCTGATCGGTGGTATCTGGTCAGGGAGTCTGGCGTTATTAAGCGATGCGGTGCATGTGATGTCGGATGCGTTTTCGCTGTTAATTAGCTGGTTGGCGATTTACCTGTCGACTCGTCCTGCGACTGCGTTTCGGACGTATGGGTATCATCGGGCGGAGGTGTTCGCTGCTTTTGTGAACGGTGTGTCCCTCATCGCGATCTCTGCTTGGATTTTCTACGAGGCGTATCAGCGTTACGTGTCTCCGTCGGAGATAAAAGTGGCGGGTATGTTTGTTGTGGCGTGTCTCGGTTTCGTGGGTAACCTGCTTATCTTATGGCGGCTGCATGGTGAGAGTGATGGCAATCTTAATGTGCGGAGTGCGGTGCTGCATGTGATAGGGGATACGCTCTCTTCGGTGGCTGTGGTGGTTGGTGGTGCGATTATCTATTGGACTGGTTGGTATTCGGTTGACGCTTTGCTGAGTTTTCTGATTGGTGGCATTATCCTGATTGGTGCGGTGAATGTGACGCGTGAGGCGGTGCATATCTTGCTGGAGAATTCGCCGCGGGACGCGGACGCGCACACGGTTGCTGCACATCTTCGAGGCTTAGATATGGTGGAAGATATTCACGATTTGCACATTTGGTCGTTGTGCTCCAACTATTGTGCGTTGAGTGCGCACGTTGTGGTTTCTGAAGAGGCGGTTGTAGCTCCTGATCGGGTTCTTGAGCGGCTTAACGTCGAGTTGCAGACACATTTCGGCATCAGTCATGCCACCTTACAACTTGAGCGGACGGCTTGCGCCCAGGGTGGGAATTTGCTGTGCAATGCGCAGCATTCGTAGTTTGGACGTAGCGTGCTATCTGTGTTGTGCTTCTAGACGGTGTGCTTGCCGGATCAGTGCGGGGTTTTTGGCGAATTTTTGGGTTGCCTTAACCAGTCCGGTTACGTGTGATACCATGTCTTTCTCGACTTGCACGATTCTGTCCATCAGATAGGGTTGATTGCTCTGTTGGATGGCTTGTCGCATAATAGAGAGGAGGTGCATGTAGATGGTATCGGCTTCGCTTCCCTCAATGGCGATTGCGATTTCAAATGCTTCGTCGAGTGAAATCTCTCCGCTGTTGACTTTCTGCTCGTGTGCTTTTAGTGCGTCTGTAATTTGTTGAACGGGTATATCCTCTAATTCCGTTATAGGTGAATCAATGCCGAACGCATCAACAGAGACGGAACGCCCGAAGTCGACGAGGATGTAGTGCTGCCATTCCTCCATGCTCATCTGTTCCCAGAAGCGTGCGACCCGTTCGTCAACATCTCCGAGGAGGAGCGAGAGGGCGGCGTATAGTTTTGCTTGTCGTAGTTCTATATCTTGACAAAGATTAAAGAGTTCTCCTAATGTCAACTGTTTCTCCTTTAAGTGTGTTGAAGATGCACAGACTCACAGTCTATGCTACAAGGGCGTTGCACAGACTCACAGTCTATGCTACAAGAGTATAAGCGCGTTGAAGATGCACAGGAAACTAACAACCTATGCTACAAGTATCTTGCCTAGTCTAGTGGCAGGGCAATGGTTGTGCCGGTCTGCATGCTTTGTGTGACGGCTTGTGTAAATTCCATATACTTCACGCCTGTTTCAAAGTCGGTGTGGGTTATAATTTCTTTGCCACGGATTGCGTTCACGAATTCTTCTTCGACGCGCCAGGTGCCGGCTTCGGTGTCGGGAATATCTATTTCGGTGAGGTTGGGGTTGCTCTTTTGCCCGGCGAAGAGGCGATTCTGTGAGAAGCGCAAGGTTCCGTTGCTGCCGAAGAGATAGACTTCTGGTGCTCCTGCGAGTCCTGCGACGTTAGAGATTTGTAGGTGCAGTTGTGCGCCACAGGCGAGCTCTCCGACGATGTCGATGTGTTCGGGGATTCGGACGGGGCGCATTGTGCCTTCAGGGTCTGGTCGCATTTTGACAAAGGTTTTGCCCATGGCGAAAACTTGTGTGGCTTCTCCGACCCATCGGATTAATGCTTCGTACCAGATTCCCATGCTCATGATGTTAAGCCCGCTGAGGTCGAAGTCTTGTCTCCACTGAAGTGGTGCTTGTGTGTCAAGGAATGTGCCGCCTGCGCGTGTTTCTACGGCGAGTATGTCGCCGATGTATCCTTCGGCGATGAGGCGTTTTATGGTGTTATCTACTCTGAGCGTCATGGGTGAGGGGACGATTTGGGCGATGAGATGCGTTTTTTGGCGTGATGCGTCGCGCATGATATGTGCTTCTTTTGCGTTCATTGCCATTCGGGCTTCACACATCACGTGCTTATCTGCTTCTAGTGCTGCTACGGTAGCGCGGCAGTGCATATAGGGCCATGTGCCGATGACGATTGCGTTGGTATCTGGGTCGGCGATAGCGTGTTGCCAGTTGTTGTAGGTTTTGGGGATGCCGAACGTATCAGCTACCTGTCGTGAGGATGCTTCGCTGCGGTTGCAGACGCCGATGATTTCGACGTTTTCGAGGGCTTGTAGTCCGGGAATATGTCGTGATTTTGTATTTGCACCGGCGCCGATAATACCGACCTGAATTGTATCTTGTGCCATTTATTTTGCTCCTTGGATTTTTTTAGTTGAAAGTGGCACAGGCTGCCAGCCTATGCTACAAGTGCGGGGTATGGAACGAAAGCGCCTCTCTTAACCTTTTTCAAACCCATGTTATTTTAGCAGAAATTCAGAAATATCTCAAGTGGAATTTGGATAGGCATACGTCATACCTACCGCAGATCATTGTTTATTCTCAAACCTTCATATGTTCGTTAGCTTTCGCCAATAAAATAATGTTTGATGCTGTCAAGCGAAGGGCGTACCCAGCTATGTATTCAGGGAAGGAGGTTTAGCGCGGGCTTTACCATTCTCTCTGTCCGTTGTCAAGTTTTTCGCATATGTCAGATGTGAGTTGATAATTGTGTGTCAAACTCACGTTATTAGAGTTCATAGAGCTTGACAATATTCATACTTACAAGTTATCATGCCTAAAAGAGGCATATACAGAGACACGGGCGGACGCTCAGCCGGTGCTTGGTGTTGTTAGTGATGTGTGGACTCTTTTTCAGCAGCACACCTGCCGCACAAGGATTTAGTGTAAGCCGGGTAAAACAGTCGACCATTCTGATAAAGCATGTGCATGAGCCGCAGTGGGTGGTGACGTATAATTTCACGCACGGCTGTTTCGATAGATTCAAGAGGTCTTGCTAGCACCCAAGGCAAGCAGCCGTCGTCGTCGATGTCGAGTTTAGATCATCTCCACGGCCAGCCACAGCCGTATATCGCCGAGGACGACAAGAACGGTATTATCTGGATGTATAAGACCCTTCACGAGGGGCAACGTGATGGCGACTGTTTTTTCCCCGATTATTTGCATGTAGAACGTCGCCGAGGGGACAAGTTCGGTGGTAACTGCGAGCCGCGTTATCCGTTGATATTTGGGGTGAGGCATGGCGGGGAGGATAATGTGCGGGACCTCTTGCGTGACGGTCCTAATCTCGAGCACAACGCTCGTGACTCTTTCGGCAACACAGCGTTGCACTATGCGGTGTTGTTGGAGCGTCCCGCTATAAGCGAGTTGGGCGGAAGTGAAACGCAGGCGATGCGTCCTCCGGATGCCAACCGCTAGCTCGGACTATGGCAGCTCGTCTCAGGTACAACCTAACAGGTTATGCTAGAAGGCCGAGTGGTTTGCGTTAGTGTTTCGGCTGCTGTCTAACGCCTCTTGGAATGCGGTGAGGCTTTCTGTCTGGAGTGCCTCTCTGCGGAGCGCCTTGAGGCGGGGCAGGGCGTGGATCTGCTGGAGTGTGGTTGCCACCTCTGATAAGGTGCTGCCGCTGAACCGCAGTTCCAAGGTCTCGAGGATGCCTTCTATCAGGCTCTCTCGGGTGCCTTGCTCTCTGCCTTCCTCTCTGCCTTCCTCTCTACCGCGCTCTATGCCGCGTTCAATGCCTTGCTGAAGGAAATGTTGAATAACCGATGACTCTTGCATGATCGCCTCCATTATCGTCTCACGAATCGAGGAATACTCAAATATCAATCCGCTCAGAATGCCTAAATCTGTCAAATACTCACCTTTTGATACACTCTCCGCATACACTGACTCCGCAACCGATACACACCGCCGAAGCCACGCATCGCCCGACGACGCATCCGCCGAGGGACGCATCAACGGCGTAAACGGGATCAAACCTTTCACACCCGCATCCAGAAAATGAGAGCCTTCTATATCATACAGACGGATCACCTTGTAGCCGATGCGCACCTCATACCCAGGAGCCGATTGCACATACGCTCCAGGATCCCGCCGGCCCGCACGCGGATGCAGGTAGATGACGTGTGAGTAAATCGGGAGTTGAAACTGCTCTATGCCCCTGCCGATGTAGCCCGCCATCCGATACTGCATCGGCACTGCTCCGCTATCCCGCGTCTGTATCTCCAAATGCACAATCGCAGGCTCGCCACCCAGACGCACCTCTATGAAACTATCGGCTCTGTTTGATTGGATGGTGGGCTGCTCGGTCTCTAAGACGCGGATTGCCTCCACGTCTGCTGTGCCGAGGGCGAACTCTGTCCAATCTTGTGGGTTTTGATGGATAATCGCTTTGGAAACAGTATCATATTGGCTATGGCGCTTAGGCGTTGAACGCTCTTTTTGCTCTCTCATAGTAGCTGGAATGCTCGGGCGCTCCTTTCTCTTAGCAGGAGTGAGTGTATATGGTATAGTCTACCACACACCGATTGCAGAAGTCAAATACAAAACGAAATATCTCTATGAGTGGTGCTCATCTATCTTCCACTGGGCGTGTCTGCTGGTAACACAGCGTTGCACTATGCGGTGTTGTTGGAGCGTCCCGCTATAGTGGAGCTGTTGCTGGCACATCCGCTAGCTCGGACTATGGCAGCTCGTCTCAGGCACAACCTAACAGGTTATGCTAGAAGGCCGAGTGGTTTGCGTTTGTGTTTCGGCTGCTGTCTAACGCCTCTTGGAATGCGGTGAGGCTTTCTGTCTGGAGTGCCTCTCTGCGGAGTGCCTTGAGGCGGGGCAGGGCGTGGATCTGCTGGAGTGTGGCTGCCACCTCTGATAAGGTGCTGCCGCTGAACCGCAGTTCCAAGGTCTCGAGGATGCCTTCTATCAGGCTCTCTCGGGTGCCTTGCTCTCTGCCTTCCTCTCTGCCTTCCTCTCTACCGCGCTCTATGCCGCGTTCAATGCCTTGCTCTATGCCGCGTTCAATGCCTTGCTGAAGGAAATGTTGAATAACCGATGACTCTTGCATGATCGCCTCCATTATCGTCTCACGAATCGAGGAATACTCAAATATCAATCCGCTCAGAATGCCTAAATCTGTCAAATACTCACCTTTTGATACACTCTCCGCATACACTGACTCCGCAACCGATACACACCGCCGAAGCCACGCATCGCCCGACGACGCATCTGCCGAGGGACGCATCAACGGCGTAAACGGGATCAAACCTTTCACACCCGCATCCAGAAAATGAGAGCCCTCTATATCATACAGACGGATCACTTTGTAGCCGATGCGCACCTCATACCCAGGAGCCGATTGCACATACGCTCCAGGATCCCGCCGGCCCGCACGCGGATGCAGGTAGATCACGTGTGAGTAAATCGGGAGTTGAAACTGCTCTATGCCCCTGCCGATGTAGCCCGCCATCCGATACTGCATCGGCACCGTGCCGCTATCCCGCGTCTGTATCTCCAAATGCACAATCGCAGGCTCGCCACCCAGACGCACCTCTATGAAACTATCGGCTCTGTTTGATTGGACGGTCGGCTGCTCGGTCTCTAAGATGCGGATTGCCTCCACGTCTGCTGTGCCGAGGGCGAACTCTGTCCAATCTTGTGGGTTTTGATGGATAATCGCTTTGGAAACAGTATCATATTGGCTATGGCGCTTAGGCGTTGAACGCTCTTTTTGCTCTCTCATAGTAGCTGGAATGCTCGGGCGCTCCTTTCTCTTAGCAGGAGTGAGTGTATATGGTATAGTCTACCACACACCGATTGCAGAAGTCAAATACAAAACGAAATATCTCTATGAGTGGTGCTCATCTATCTTCCACTGGGCGTGTCTGCTGGTAACACAGCGTTGCACTATGCGGTGTTGTTGGAGCGTCCCGCTATAGTGGAGCTGTTGCTGGCACATCCGCTAGCTCGGACTATGGCAGCTCGTCTCAGGCACAACCTAACAGGTTATGCTAGAAGGCCGAGTGGTTTGCGTTTGTGTTTCGGCTGCTGTCTAACGCCTCTTGGAATGCGGTGAGGCTTTCTGTCTGGAGTGCCTCTCTGCGGAGTGCCTTGAGGCGGGGCAGGGCGTGGATCTGCTGGAGTGTGGCTGCCACCTCTGATAAGGTGCTGCCGCTGAACCGCAGTTCCAAGGTCTCGAGGATGCCTTCTATCAGGCTCTCTCGGGTGCCTTGCTCTCTGCCTTCCTCTCTGCCTTCCTCTCTGCCTTCCTCTCTACCGCGCTCTATGCCGCGTTCAATGCCTTGCTCTATGCCGCGTTCAATGCCTTGCTGAAGGAAATGTTGAATAACCGATGACTCTTGCATGATCGCCTCCATTATCGTCTCACGAATCGAGGAATACTCAAATATCAATCCGCTCAGAATGCCTAAATCTGTTAGATACTCACCTTTTGATACACTCTCCGCATACACTGACTCCGCAACCGATACACACCGCCGAAGCCACGCATCGCCCGACGACGCATCCGCCGAGGGACGCATCAACGGCGTAAACGGGATCAAACCTTTCACACCCGCATCCAGAAAATGAGAGCCTTCTATATCATACAGACGGATCACCTTGTAGCCGATGCGCACCTCATACCCAGGAGCCGATTGCACATACGCTCCAGGATCCCGCCGGCCCGCACGCGGATGCAGGTAGATGACGTGAGAGTAAATCGGGAGTTGAAACTGCTCGATGCCCCTGCCGATGTAGCCCGCCATCCGATACTGCATCGGCACTGCTCCGCTGTCCCGCGTCTGTATCTCCAAATGCACAATCGCAGGCTCGCCGCCCAGACGCACCTCTATGAAACTATCGGCTCTGTTTGATTGGATGGTGGGCTGCTCGGTCTCTAAGACGCGGATTGCCTCCACGTCTGCTGTGCCGAGTGCGAACTCTGTCCAATCTTGTGGGTTTTGATGGATAATCGCCTTGGAAACAGTATCATATTGGCTATGGCGCTTAGGCGTTGAACGCTCTTTTTGCTCTCTCATAGTAGCTGGAATGCTCGGGCGCTCCTTTCTCTTAGCAGGAGTGAGTGTATATGGTATAGTCTACCACACACCGATTGCAGAAGTCAAATACAAAACGAAATATCTCTATGAGTGGTGCTCATCTATCTTCCACTGGGCGTGTCTGCTGGTAACACGGCGTTGCACTATGCGGTGTTGCTGGAGCATCCTCACGTAGTGGAGCTGTTGCTGGCACATCCGCTAGCTCGGACTATGGCAGCTCGTCTCAGGCACAACCTAATAGGTTATGCTACAAGTGCGGGTTATTATGGAACAAAAGCGCCTCTCTAAAACTTTTTCAAACGCATGTTATTTTAGCAGAAATTCAGAAATATCTCAAGTGGTAATTTGGACTTACAAGGCTAGGACTCAGCGAATTTAACCTTAGATTTTTTTCCGCCGTGGATGCTCGGCTCTTGGCATAGCATTTTGCGGAGGAGGGCAAGCCCCTCGTGAACGTCCGGGCGTTCTTCCTCCGTTATACAGAGCACCTCCGATAACAGCCGTCGATCCAATTCATGACGGACAGGGTCGGAGTCTATCTCATTAAACGGTAACATTTTCTGACGCTTCAGCTCGTTGAAAACCTGTTTCGCGCTTGTGAGAGATTCGTCGGAGAGCGCCTGGACATCCAACGTGGGCATGGCGTTAAAAGTGGCACGACTTAGGATTCCGCGCCCTTGCTGCTGCTTGCTGCTCCGATACCAATGACAAAGCAGACCGAACGTTGAATTGCACCACAACGTCCATGCATATTCATAAATTTTGTTGTCAAAAACAACATTCGGGAGTTTGTTGACACCGATAACATTTTGTTCTGTGAACATCTGTATGAGCGAATTGGCATTAAACTGCAATTCCATATTGTAATGGGCTCGTCCGTTTAATCTCATGATTTTCTGAACTTTTTCAGCGGAGTTTGGGCGCGGTTGGGCGTGGGAATCTGGTTGAACGAGCATTGCCCGCTGGGAGTCTGAATTTGAATCTAGATGCCACAAGCATGGATATATGGCGGTATCAGGGCATCCCTTTTGCACGTCAAACGCTCCTCTGCCGCCGCCGCCTTTTATATCACTTCCGCCAATACCTAGCGTCCCGATTGCTGAAACTGGACATATAGCGATTTGAATATCTGAGGTTTGTCGGGGAGTCCGTATTAGTCCGTTGGCGAGAGCGTGAGCTGTCTGGACGACGTTCATGTCTTTAACCCGTGAAAGGGGCCATCCTGCATCTGCTTGAGCGATAGGGGCGGCTATTGCATGTCCAATAATCTCATCGCCTATGTGGAGGGGTTCGCCGCCACTAAGGGTGTCGTCCAGCTGGCGGATATTTTTCAACCTATGGAATTCTTTCGCGACTTCTAACGCTTCCAATTCACCGTGCGGGCATCGCGTGAGACAGACGAATGTGCCGTGTCCTGTATTTTTACGTTTCCCTTTTTTCGCGACGACGAGGCATTCCGCCATATTGGTATCTGCTGAGAAGGCGCATTTTTCAATTTCCTCGTGTGCGATAGTGATGACAAGCACATCGTGATATTCTTCTGCCCACAACCTTCGGACCTTCTTCCAACTATCTCCGGTGATAGCTGGGACAGGCAGTACAAATGCCATTGAACCGTTGCGTTTCAGCATTCTGTCTGCCAAATCAACGAAGTCTGGTCCCGCTCCTGGGTTGTTCCCGGTAAGTCGACGTCCCTGCGCCATTCGCGATGCACGCATTGCTGCAGCTTCTTTTTGGTCGGCGAAAATATTTTTGAGGATATTAGTGTTACTATCGGCACCGCTCCGTGTGTAGGGTGGATTTTGGATGACGATGTCAAATTCGTTATGTTTGAAGGCGTCGCGCAGGTCGGTGGTTTCGGAGCCTTTTCCGGTGGCGGTTTCGGTTGCGCCGAGGTTTAAAGGGAGCGTGCCTGCTGGGTCGCTGAGCAGGTTAAGTGCGCCGATGGCGTAAAGTCCGTCGGCGCGTTGGGTGCCGTAGGGCATTGTGTGGATGCGCGTGCCGCCGATGCGGACGTCGGGATAGGTACTTGCGATGATGGATGCGGTCAGGTGTGCTGCGTTCGGTAGGATGTCGCATCCGACGAGATTGTTTTCCATCATATATTGATGGATGGTTTCCGCGTTGCCGCCGGCTTGTTCGTAAAGCATGAGTAGGCGTTGATAGACGCCGTTGAGGAGTGATCCTGTGCCGCAGGCGAAGTCTGCGATTTTAATTTTTTTAGGGTCTTTTGTGAGTTCTGGTAATGCGAGTGCGGAGAGGAGAGCAGAGGATTCGGGTCGCGTGTAGTTGGCTTTGAGAATTTTTCGGTTGTCGATGAGTTTCTGGAACACAATGCCGGCGAGTTCATGTTCTTGTGCGAGTCCCATTTTTTCTAGTTCGCGTGCGGTATCTCGCAGTACGCTGAGGATCTCGCCGACGAGTCTGTCGTCGGCTGCGAGTGTTTCGACGAGAGTGTAGGCGACGTTAAAAATTGGGGCGTAGTTAACTTTTTGGATTTCGCGCCATGCGCGGAGTACTTCGTCTGAGTCGAGGTGTCCGTAGGTTGTGGTAAATTCGCTGAGGGAGGGGACGTTTTCCAGGTCTGGTTTTCGGGCGATGGAGCTCTGGAAGACGAGTGCGTTGCTGATAATCAACATCGCCATTTGGGTTGTTTGTTCGCCGGGTTCTTGTATAAGGAGTTGGGCTATTTTTTCGCCGATATGGGGTCGGTGTTGGATGGCGGTGTTGACGATAACGGCTGCGCGATAGATACCGTTTTCGAGTAGTGCTGCGGCTTCCTCAATTTTAGCGATAGGCGTTGCGCCGATTCGGATGGCTGTTGCGATGTCTGCGATTCGTCCTTTAAGCCATCCTTCTCTTGGGAATCTGTCGGGCGTTTCAAGACTGAGCAGGACGTACTTGAAGTCGTCGGTGCTTTTTAAGTGCTCTTGGATGTCGTGGCGTGGCATTGTGCGGAATCTGTGCGGAATGCGGATTGCTATTGCACTAGCAACGGTTTCGAGGGTGGTGCGGAGGGTTTTGCCGAGGTAATGTTCGCGTGCCTGCTCTATGCCGGTTTCGTTGGAAGTGTGCTTAGGGTCGATTTTTACTTCGACCGCCATCGGATAGCGTTCGACTGTGCGGATAATTATATCGGGTTTCCGCTGATTTTCGACGAGCGGTTTTGTTGTTTGTTCGTAAATGCGCCAGGTGGTGCTCATCGGCATTAGGTGTTCGACGAATAGGGTTGTGATGGTGTCTTCGCTGTTGGTGTGTTGGCGGTTCATGCGAATTCCTTTGCGCAGGTTGATAGGTTATGCTGCAAGGGCGGTCTCTGCTGCAAGACGGTTAAAAGACGTTGGGGGTGAAACGTGCGTTCCACCCCCAACGTTCGGTTAGTTTTAGATGTGTATTATCTGTGTTAACGCAGTGTCTGCTATTTGTCAGACGATTTGAGCTCACTCCAACGGGTTGTGAGTTTACCACTTGCGGAGACGTTCCCGCGCAGGTGCGTCGTGCGTAAGGTCGTGCGCACGCCGTCCATAGAGACGTCTTGTATCTGGTAGTAATAGACCACGTTGGGTTTCGCTGTGGTATCCGTGTAGGTGTAGACATGCTTTTCGGATGTCGTGCCGTGTCCAGCGATTAGCCCTTTGGTGTTGATAGTCTTGAATGCGCCGGTTTCGCTCTCACTGCGCAGGATGTTGAAGCCTGCGTTGTTGAGTTCGGACTGCGTTATCCAAGTAATCTGGACGTGTCCTGTTGCGTTGTTGCGCACGGGCCGGAAGCTGGAAAGTGAAACGGGTAGCGGTCCGCCGCTGCGGTAGCCGGGTGTGCTGACATCGTTCCGGTGTCCGTAGAATGCGAGCGATGCATCCACAGAGTCAGATTTCCGCCAAGAGGTTTGCATTAGCCCGTTATCCGCAGCATTTGGTCCAGAACCCGCCATTTCGCCGGTGAACACCCCGCCATAGGTTCGCACAATAGAGGCTCGCGTTTCGCCGCTTTCGGGCAGTGCCCATGCCTGTTTGCGCATCCCGTCTTCTATGGTAAGGTTGCTGGCTGTGTCCATAACTGTTGGGCTGCCTCCGCTGATTTTTGCGCGCAGCTCTAGGTGAAAGCCTTCGGCGCTCAGCAGTAGTCGCCCGCGGGTTGCTAGCCCGAGATCGTTTTGGTGCTTCTCATTTAGGTTATAGACGTAGTTTTCTGCGACGTTGTTTACACCGCTACGGGAGACGATCAGCAGGGTCTGATTGGGTGGAATGTATGTTCCTGCCTCAAAGGTGAGAGTTGCGTCGACGTATGATCCTATGCCTGCTGCCTTGTTGAGGATCTCTAACTGCCAGCCTTCGAGGTTCACCGTATCCATCATAGAGCTGTTGTAGAGTTCTATCCATTGGGCTAGGTTAGCTCGGGGCCCCGCATCGTACATAATTTCACTGATCGTTACTTTTCCGTCGAAGGAGTAGTCTCCGTTGGAGATTTCGTTGACGGCCATGTTCGGATATCCTGGTGTGCCGGGGGAGGTTGCGGTATCCATTTCTTTATCTTTACCGCGGTCGTAGCCGGTGCCGGTGAATCCGAATGACTGCCAGTCGTCTTTGTGGACGCGGTTTGCGCGCGACTTTGCCACGTACTTACCGCCGGTGATGTTAACGCCTCGGCCGAACGACATATTTTGAGAGGCGAATGTGTTCATACCGCCGAAATCATTATCATCAAGGTCTCCGGGCTTTGTCCATCCTACGAACGGCCAGATTCCGGTATTGAACTTCTTATCTTCTTTTCGTGTGAAGAATCCGTTGCCGGCGTAGTCTTTGATATTTGTGGGTTTGCCGACGTCATCGGCGTGGTTTCGGGTTCGTAGCAGGATCAGGAACTTGCCTGTAGCGGGCAGGTTGAGGTCGCTAGCGACCACGTATTTGTGTGAGGCGCCCTTGTTGACTTGTGTATTGTCCAAGATGTCTTGAAGGTTTGTGCCTCCGGCGAACCCGACGTTTTTCCCGGGGTCTCGGTTATAGATGACGAGATACTCGCCGGGCTTCATTCTGTATTTCGGCAGTACGGCGAGGCTGGTGTCTGCGAAGTTGGCGTCGCCTGATTCTTGATAGCCGGTGCCGTCGGCCTTCATTTTCCCTGTGACGAGGCTGAGCTCATAGTTCTCTATATTGATGGCGCGATCTGATGCATCACTGCTATTATAGAAGAGCTCTATCCAGTCCAAGTTTGCGCTTGAGGGGTCGTTGCGCACTTCGTTGATGATGATGCCTTTATCGGAGAAGGAGGCGGGGTTTTTATCAAACTTCACTACATCCGGACCGCCGAGTGGCACGTGAACGCTCCCTGGGGAGCCGATGTAACGGCCTGTGAGGTTAATTCTGCCTGCGGAAGCTTCCCAGGAACCGGGTTCTCGGCCGTCGCCGATTCCCTTGAGTTTTCCACCTGCGAGTGCATAGGCTTTCCCTGTGCTATCTAGGTCGATCTTCCGGTACATAGAGACCATATCCGTGGGAGGAGTGCCGGCCTCTTGGTTGCCGTCGATGTCGCCGTTGTTGCCTTTCAGCTGCCATTGTCGGCCAAAGCCATCGGTGGTCATTACGCGATCTAGAACGACATACTTGCCGTTATCGTCGGAAAACATCATACCCGGAGCACGTTTTTCAAGGTCAGCAAGGTACCACCAACTGAGGCCGATCAGGTCACTTTCTTTCAAAGTGCCATGGCCATATACTTCTATCCACTGCGCTGTGTTTCTACTAGGGGAATCCGTTCCCCACATTATTTCGGTGACAACGAGATGGTGCTTGTACTTCATCGCCTCGGCCTCTGTCAGATCGGGCTTTAACGTGTTCATAACGTTTCCACCATCAGAAGTTTCAAGCGTTGTTGGCAATTTCAATGTAAGGATAAACCCTTCACCGCCATTAAGTCTATCCTTTAGGTCATTCCAAAGCGTACCGCCGGTGTACGCCTTCCCTTTTGCTGTTGCTCTGATGCCGTTATCAGCTTGATCGCTAGATTTAGCCATGACAAAGAACTTTTTGGCTTCATTGAAGTAACCTGCGGTTGCTCCAGTCACAAGTTCCAGCTGTGCGGAAACCTGCGTCGTTGCGAAGAGACACACAAGTCCCAATACTACCAAGAGTCTCATTTTATTCGATAACATTAACATTACTTTGATTCTCCTCTGTTGTTAAGTTAAACATAACGTGATCTTCATAAATGACCGGGTTCAGCTCTTGTGGCACAACCTGTTTGGTTCAGCGAGGGTGCTTTGTATCCAAAGATGAATCCGATATTTATCAAGTCTGTGTTAAGCATAGACAAGATTAAGAGATAGAATAGAGATTGGAGGTTTGTTTTCTCCGTGAACCCGGCTTTATGCCGAGGTCCCCTTCAGTTCTCTATATTATCCGTTGATTTGATTTCCTCTTTTGGTTGCGTCTTAAACGTCAGTGCTAAAAGAGTTTTAATATGATACAATAGTATAACACAAAAAGTCAATAAAGAATAACAAAATCTTTTGTTGATGGGTGTGAATATTGCTCCTGACTATCTTCTGTGTGCGATGCTCTTACGGTTTGGGCTAAAAGGAATAAATTGGTTTTCATACGTGAAGTAAGGGAAAGGGCGGAGACGGCCCAAAAGCGACGAAACATCAGAACCTAAATGATATAGCGATCACCTAACAGGAAGAGGGTTGCTAAGTCCTCTGTGAGTATATGCAGAGTCTTCGCGTGCCTTAATGGGTTAAAAAAGGTACGTTTGACAGAGCCGATCAGTTTCATTTTCGGGTTATCTCTTGTTCCATATTTCCCCTATAATATAATTATATCTTAAAGCGCCCATCATGTCAAGTTTTTTTATCAAAAAAAATCGGAGGTACCCAGTTGCCCTATAAAAGTGCTTAAAGGTCTGATACTGGTTTTGATAGAAGGCAATGTGGATCTGCATCATCTTGCTCGGAGGCGATCGCGCCTTCTGACACAGGATACTTTGCTAGGTGCTGCAGCCCCTGCTTTCTCTTCGGATGTGAGAAAAAAGTTGTCTATTCTGCAGAAGAGTGATACAATACAGATGTGAGAACTCCTTTAGTATAAGATGTGATCCCCTTATTATACTACTTGTTATACTAAACAGGGGTCTCTTTATACGACAAAACATCAATTATTTTTTATCAAGCTCACATTATGTTACGGCTTCAACTTGAAAATGTGTTTTCTGGCGGAAAGTTCTACTTATGAATAGTTATCAGCGGTTAGGCCAGTTTTTTTCAGTGAATTTTTTCGGTGTGCGCTTGTAGAACAGCGGTTGACTCGCGACTCTGCCAGTTAAGATAGCGTGCAGCTTGAAACGAAATAAAACCGGGATTACGGAGTGGAACCGGAAAACTGCCCACTCACCGAACCGCAAGGGACATTAGAAAAATGACACCGAAACAACGTTACCTGTTTGATGTAACCGGATACCTTCATTTGGAGGAGGTCATCGCCGGTGATGCGTTAGCAGAAGCTGCTGAGGCGGTTGATAGGTATATTACATGTCCTGCTGACCAGCTGCCATCGGGCTTTGAGATTCGAGGACTTCATCAGCACGGATTTGCTTTCGATAAATCGCTTGAGTGTTTAACCGTGCACAGAGCACTATGGCCCATTATCAAAGAGTTGACTGACAATCAACCGCGATTTGTCAGAGGTTCACTGAAGCACGATACGCACGATTTGTGGGAGGTTGGCGAACGCGCGCGAGTGAACCCAGGTGGTCTCCACTGTGCACGTGATGATTTCGGACGGTATAGTACCCGTTATGAGGTTAACAACGGACATATCTACTGTGACAATTTTGTCTGCTTTCCTTATTTCACAGATGTCTACCCCGGTGATGGTGGTCTCATCGTGGTTCCGGGCTCACATAAAAGCGAGTTTGATCGTCCGAAAGAGCTATTGACCCTTAATGAGGTTGACGGCATAGACCCGCTTGAGGATCCGGTTTTCGTCAATATTACACCGAAAGCAGGCGACATTGTGATTATCTCAGAATTGCTGACGCATGGTGTGTTGCGCTGGAAACCGAAAGCGCGGGATCGAAGGTTTCTCGTTTTGCGGTATGCCCCGCAATATTCAGGTGCACATAGTTTCCCGCAGCCCATTCTCGATCGATTGTCCCCGGAAACGTTAGAGTTAGTAGCATCTGCAGCGTATGGACATATCAAGGAGATTGTGAAACAGAATGAGGTTACGCTGACAGTGTAACTCGTTATTTTTTAGTATTCTATAGCGTTTGCCTTTATGGGGTCTGTGTTTTTCTGATTGAGGAAGAGTAAATAAAGATGCAAGCTGTCATTCTATGTGGGGGGCTCGCGACGCGGCTGGGTGAAGCGGTGAAGACACTCCCGAAAGTCTTATTAGAGATTGCTGGGAAAACCGTTTTGGAGCGGCAAATCCAATTGTTGGAGGCTGCGAATGTTACCGAGGTTATCTTGGCGTCTGGGCATCTACACGATGCGCTTTATGAGCATGTGGGTGAGATTTACGCTGGGATGCGTATCCGATACGCGCAGGAGGGAAAAAGGCTTGGTACAGGGGGTGCAACTCAGAACGCTATGAAGCAGGTAGACACTTCTCCGTTTTTCGTGTTGAACGGAGATATCTTACTTTCGGGCTTTTCACTTGCGGAGATGTTGTCCCGGTTTTGTGAAGGGATGGAGGGGCTACTGTTAAGTGTGCATGTCCCGGATATCCGTCCTTACGGTGAAATTGTGTGTGACAAGGATGGGAAGGTTCGGGGTTTCCACGAAAAACAGTCGGCGTGTCGTGCTGGATATGTTAATGGTGCGATATATCTTTTTGATAGAGGTATTGGTGAGGTGTTTCCGCAGGGGCAGGAAGTCTTTTCGCTGGAGCGCGATGTTTTCCCGTTTGTTTCTAATCTTTATGCGTTGCCAACAGTTGCGGATTGGATTGATATAGGTGTGCCGGAGCGTTTGGCTTATGCGCGGGAGCGTTTTTCCTCGGTATAAAAAATTATTAAGATGAATTCAAAGGACATAACATTGTATTCTGAATCTTACCGTTGTATCCGCGAGAATACCTAAACTTTCCGCTTGTCTGTAAAGAATGTTTTGTTGTGCTGGATGTGGCATATCCATTGGTGGGCGTGTCCGGGTACTTCGTCTATGGAATTTTTAGCTGTGTGCAAGGCGTTACGCCTACGGTGAAGTCTACAATTAACGTGGGTTTGATAAAAAAAAATGTATCTTCCAGCTGCGTCCGATTTTTCAGAACCTTGATCACCGAATCAATGAGAATCCGCTTTTTCAGAAACACCTCATCGGCGACAGACAGCGTCACGGACGCCAGGTGTTTACTGACCTTGTAAACAAACGACACCCCTGCAGCGCACAAGGGAAGAAAAATGAACTTTCAGGAAGCCTTTTCTACCGCACTTTTGGCGATATCACAGGAAAAATTTCGTTCTGTGTTAACCCTGTTAGGAATCACTATTGGAATTGCTGCGGTGCTTGCAATGCTCGCTATCGGCGATGGCGCGAAGGTTATTGTTCAGCAAGAGCTTCAAAAGTATGGCTGTGAGTTTACGGTGAGTCGGAATCCCTGGATTTGGCGTGGTGACCGAGTGATCCCCAACCGTAGCGGTGAACATTTGACGTATGAAGATGCCCTAGCAATTGAAGCCGAATCCCCTTCCGTTGCGTATGTGATTCCGAGTATTTCTTCTACGGTGCTCGCGCAAGCCGAAGAGGGAACCGCAAAATGGACCGAATATGATGGTGTTGATGCTTTCTTCCCGGTTGCGATGAATTGGAATCTTCAGCACGGGCGTTTCTTTTCGGAAGACGAGTTCGATAATCGGAGAAAGGTCTGTGTCCTTGGAAGTGAAGTAGCAACGGAATTGTTCGGCACTCAGAACCCCGTTGGAAAAGAAATCAGATTGACGAAGCAAACTAGCAGTAGAGGCAGACCCGTGCGTTTTACTGTTGTAGGCGTAATGGTAGAGCGCGGAAGAAGCCTTCAATGGGGATTTAGTTGGGATGACATTGTGTTCCTGCCCTTGACAACCGCACAAGCTAGATTTACAGGGAAGCACCATCTCAACTATCTCCAGGTCAAAGTGAAAGGCAAAGGCAGGGAGTCTTTTGGAAAAGCCGCCGAGGAAGTAAAAGCCGTTCTCAGAAAACGACATCGGAATCAGGACAATTTTTTTGACATCAGTTTTCATACTGAAAGTATAAAATCACTCGATAAAATCAGTCGAATTCTAAAGGTCATGCTAAGCAGTATTGCGAGCTTTTCGCTCTTTGTCGGGAGCGTCGGTATTATGAACATGATGCTCGTTTCTGTGAACCAACGGACTCGGGAGATTGGCATCCGCCGCGCCATTGGTGCCCCCCGGCGAGATATTTTCTATCAGTTTTTAATCGAGTCCGTTGTGTTGTGCTGTATGGGCGGTCTGTTTGGTATTGGGCTAGGGATTGGTGTTGGATATGGTTGTGCAATCCTCGCTGTTAAGATAGTTAAAGTAGTTCCGCAGTGGCCGGTTGTGCTGTCTCCACAATGGATTACAATCTCGGTAACCATTTCAGCCTGCATCGGTATTTTCTTTGGACTTTATCCCGCGGTGAAAGCCTCACAATTATCCCCTCTTGAGGCACTGAGAACAGAATGAGATGATCTTCTATGTTCTCAGCGGTTTCTCTATTGAGAGAGGTTTTCTCAAACATACCCTTGAGCTTGTGCTTTGAAAAACTTGGCATAAAGCCCGCCTTTTGCTAATAATGCCTCATGACTGCCGTCCTCAACAAGAGTACCATTCTCAAGAACGAGAATCCGATCACAGGTGCGGACAGAAGACAGACGATGCGATATTAACACCGATGTGCGTCCGGTACTTCGTTGACTAAATTGTTCATAGACCGCTTGTTCTGCTAATGGGTCGAGTGCGGCGGTAGGTTCATCAAGGACGACTAGCCACGGTGTTTCCCGCATGAAACTTCGGGCGGTCGCTAGCCGCTGCCATTCGCCGCCTGAAAGCTCGCGGCCTCCGAACGTGGGCCCTAGCACGGCATCGTATGCTTCTGGGAGTCTGTCAATGACATCAACTGCACCCCCGGCAACAGCTGCCTCCTCCATACGCGCGGGACGCTCCACATCCCCAAAGATAATATTATCTCGTGCGGTGAGGTGGTACTGCGTGAAGTCCTGAAACACTGCACTGCACTGCTTCATCCACTGCTGGTGATTTTCAGGAGCTAAGGGTACATTCCCAACACGAATGACACCTGTGTCCGGACGATAGAGCCCCAGCAGTAAACGGGCCAGGGTGGTTTTACCCGCACCATTGGGGCCAACGAGTGCAACTCGCTCACCTCTTTTGAATGTCAGTGTTATGTGATTTAATGCCGGTTCTTGGGCGTTCGGATAGAAGAACGCAACGTTCTCTAACACAATGTCTGTTTTCGTATCACTGCTATCTGGCTGCAATTCGGTTTTGGGAAAATCAGACTGCGGTTCCACAACCGATGGGGTTTTCTGTCTTGCGGCGGAGAAAGTCGGTTTCTGAGCCAGGGGGTCTGGATTCTCGTCCAAAAACGGATACAGATCGCCTGACAATCGGCGCATATCGTCTCCTATCCATTGAAAATAACTCGCAACCTCGTTCCAGATGCCATCCAGACTGATTAGGGCAGCGGCAGCGGCAATATAGGTGCCGACACTCAGTCCGCCCTGAAAAACAACACGCAATAAGAAAATAAGGGAGCAAACATACAACCCGCCGCGCATGAGGTCGATAGCAAGATGCGCCAGAAATTTCCGTCGTTCAATTGCTCGTTGTCCGTTTATCAACGCTCGCCATAATTGTTGCCAGTGCTCTATCCAAATCGCATGTGCTTGATATAACCTGACTTCCTTGCCAGCCCGCCGCTCTGTCAGGATCCCCTCTATTGCATCTCGCTCTCTCCGTTTGGGTGTCTGTTCCACGTCAAAATTGTAGACATCTGCAGCAAAACGCGAACCACTCCACCAAGACGCCGTGCCACTCACCACAGGGAGTAAAGTCAGCAACGGATGATAACGCCAGAGCACGATGCCAAGTGTTGCAACACTGATTAATTGTTGAAGGCTGTCAACGATCCACCATAGAATCTCCTCAAGTTGCTCGCCCGAGATGGCACGCGCTCGTGCTAATGCGTTCTGAAACGCGGCGGTTTGGCATTCGATGAACGGTGTTGTCTCTGCTCTCTCAACGATACGTTCGTTAACGCTGGCTTCGATGTTTTCCCGCACATGGTGTCGCATCGGTTCGCGTAAGAGGTCTATGCTGGTGCTAACAATTCGTAAGACGATCAATCCGATGAGCCAAGGCCCCACTGTACGCAACCAGCTTGCATCGCCTATCGAGGCAGTGATTGCATTGACTAAGTGCTCTGTCACGAAGAAATCGCAGGCGGGCAGAACACCGAGGGATAATGTCAGAATCATCATGCCCAAGACGGTGATTGGGCCGCTCTGCCAAATAAGGTGCAGTGTTCGGATGTAGGTGGAGAGGCTCTCCTTGGCGGCTACGCCCCATTCCTCTACTTTTTCTTTCACATTTCGCATTGCGGTTTTCACTTCTCTTTACATTGTCTACAGTCAGCTGTGGTTTCTTTACTGCCGGGCGGTTGGCTATTTCGCAAAAAGTGTCAGAATGCCAAAACAGGTAAAAAGCGACCTAGACCGAAAAAGCACATGTTTTTCGTCATGTCTGCTACTTTCAACGGTACCAATGTGCTTGGGTGTAAAAAAGCTGTGCGTAGAGTCCTTCCCTTGCAAGCAGCTCCACATGGGTGCCGTCTTCGACAATACGCCCCCCATCTAGTACCAAGATCCGGTCAGCGAGGCGGGCGGATCCCATTCGATGTGAGATCAAAAACGTCGTGCGCCCCGCTGCGAGTTCAATGACCCGCTCGTAGAGTTCGAGCTCGGCTTCTGGGTCCAGTGTGGCAGTTGGTTCGTCAAGCACAAGCACTTGCGGATTCCGAACCAAAGCGCGTGCTAGTACTATCTTTTGCCATTCACCACCAGAGAGCTCGGCACCTTCACCTTCTTCACCGAGTGAAGGGTCTAGGAATGTATCCAAACCGCGTGGAAAGGACCTCAAAGTGTCCTGCAGCCCGAGTTGTGTGACGACTTGCCAAAGCGCGTCGTCGTCAATATGGAAGTTCGGGGGGCCAGGGACCAGCTCTTCCCGCACGGGTCGACGAAAACGAGTAAAATCTTGGAAAACAGCGGCACAGTTGCGTGCAAACTGATCAGGGGCAATAGACGCGACATTTACCCCATCGTAGCAGATCGTTCCAGCCTCTGGCTTATACAAACCAAGCAATAGTTTGATAAGTGTTGACTTTCCAGCTCCGTTGACCCCTACGATGCTAATTATCTCCCCGGGACACACCTGAAAATTTATGTCCTGTAGCACATCTTCTTCGGCTTCCGGATATCGGAATCGGAGATTACGAACCGTCACGCCTTCTTGTAGCGGCTGAGGAAACCTCTCAGTTCCTGCCTGAATGCGATGCTCTTCTGCGCGTTCAAGAAAGACATGTAAATCTCGAAGCAACGGCAAATCTTCAAGTAGGTCTTGTATTTGGGTGAGTAAGGTCTCCAAATTTCCTTGGAAGGATGCCGCAGCACCCGTGAGGACAACATAATCTCCGAGCGTGAGATTGCCATCTACGATCCGCGCCGCAAGGATGCCTATCGCTATCGCATAGGCGACAAGTTCAGCGAGTGTTGTACCGATTGAGGCTCTTGCTTCCATCCAAAGCTTTGCAAGCGATTCTTTCCGCCATTTTTGATGGTTCGTTCGCCACCGTCCGAAAAGCAGATCGAAAAGTCCATAGAGTCGCACTTCCTGTCCAGAGGACGTACCGAGCAATAGGCTCAGCAGGTAGGCCATCATACGGCGGACAGGCGTTGCATCGTAATCGTGGGTATACCCACGCTCGGCTGCCTTGACTTTGAGCCAAGCGGAGGGAAACGCGGGAAACACCACCACAAGCACAAGAAGTGGATCGGCACGCCACAACAGGATACCGTATCCGACCAGCGTTACACAGAGCTGCCCGATCTCCGTGAGAAACCGTAGGAGATTCGTGAGACGATGGTTCAGTGCTTGCCGCGCTCGTTGTATCAAATCATATGTCTGCGGTTGATCGAAAACCACGTAATTTATATGGGTTGCGGCTTCAATCAAAGCACGCTGCTGATGGAGTCTTATGAGGTTTTGCATATTCCACCTCAAGTATCCATCACAAGTGCCTGCTATGTTTCTGACTATCGCCAAAAGGAATAACGCAATCACCCAAGGGGCAGCGGTTTCTAAACTGGGTTGGGTTTCCTTGGAGAGAATAGCCGTAATGAGGTTCACCAGCCCCCGACTGGCCCAGAGGACCCCTATTGGGATACAACCGTGTATGAGCGTCAGAAGTGCCTGTGCGATTGCCCCAAATGGGCTGACTTGCCACGTCACGAAGAAAAAACGCCGCAACGTCTTTATGGCAGAAGGGCGATTTTCTGTTTCGGCGCTGGGGGAATTAGACGTATCGGAAACCATTTACGGATTCTCTTTTATGAGGCCTGCATCGACAAACTGGCACAGCAGCTCTGCTATATCTGCTTTGATTTCTCAAAATCAAGCTTTTCGTAAGGTAAATTCAACTGCTGCAACTTCATAGCAAAACACTTGGAACTGTCGGGAATTTGTTGTATTCTCACTGGTTTCACATGCGCTAGCCATTTAAAATGGACACGATAGATCAAGCCGCGCTAAGGTTTAAACTTTTTTTAGCTCAGGTTAGTTTAAAGGAACGGATACTTCCGTTCTATATCCATCTAAATTTATATTGCATTCACCTTAAAATCACATTTCCGTTGTGTTGTCTGTGCGCAGCACGACGTAGCTTCGATAGCGCTCAGCGTGTATTTCTCCGGTTTCAACGGCCTCTTGAATAGCACAGTCGGGCTCTGTGACATGCGCACAATCGTTGTATCTACAATCGCCGAGGTAGGGCTTCATCTCAGGGAAATAGTGTTCTAAATTTTCTGTATCAACACCCCACAACCCGATCTCGCGGATGCCAGGGGTATCGGCGACTTCGCCGCCGCAGTCTAGGGTGAAAAGTTCCACAAGGGTTGTTGTATGTCGTCCCTTCTGTGTTTTACTGCCGATTTCCGCGGTTCGTAGTTTTAAATTCGGTTGAAGTGCGTTCAACAAGCTGGATTTTCCGACCCCAGAAGCCCCGACGATCACACTGAATTTATGTTGTAGCACGTGCCGCAGTGCTTCAAGGCTCTTAAGGTCGTTGATGCTTGTATATAAAACCTGAATCCCCAATTTTTCATAATTAGCAAAAACATCAGAGAGTTCTTTTTGTTGTGTAGGGTCCACTAGATCCATTTTATTTAGACATATAATTGCTTGCATATCGCCTGCCTCCGCTAAGATCAGGAATCTGTCTAGCGTTCTAAAGTTGAGTGCGGGCATGAGTGTAGAAACAACGGCTATGATTTGATGTGCGTTGGCAACAATAACTTGTTCGATATCGCCATGTTTGCCGGCGTATTGCCGCGAGAATTTTGTCTCGCGAGGTAGAATGTCCTCTATTACGCCTTCTTCTTGATCGATCTGTGTGAAGATGACGTGGTCCCCGACAGCGGCCGGGTCTGCGTATACTCTACGTCCGGTTTGAGAACGGCGTTTCCGTTTGAGGTTGCCGCGGAGTGTGCATCGCAGGGTAAGGTCTTTGTATTGAACATCATAAAGTCCTGTTCGTGCGCGGATGACTCTGCCTTGTTCTTGTATAAGGATAAATTCCACCCCCTAAAAGTGTAAAGGTCTCTTAGACGTAAAACTTCATAGTTTTCAGGGCGGTCTCGACATCTTCATCAAAGTTATCAAATTTACATTCACACGAGACGCGGCCGTCATATCCAGCTGCCTGTAATGCTGCAAAGAAATTTGTAAAGTCAAACTCGTCATTTCCCGGGTAGGAGCGTTTGACAGGTTCCGCGATGTGGGCGTGTGCAAGCCACTCTGCGGCATTGATGATGTTTTGCATTGGTTCTTTTTCCTGCCACATATGGTAGAGGTCTGCTAGTACTTTGATAGGTTTGCGGTTCACTCGTTTTGCCATGGCGAGTGCGTCTGCAACTGTCCGCAGAATGTTTCCTTCTTGTGAGCAAATTGGTTCGATGACAATAGTCATGTTGTGTGTTTGTGCGTGCTCTGCTGCCATTTCTAAGAATTCTGCGATCTGTGCTAACGCCCGTTCGCGTGAGTAGCCTTCTCCTATGTTCCGTGAAGCGCTGCTTCCGTAGACAATAATCTTGCCGCCGATTTCGCTGGCTCTGCGACAGGCGGTTTCGACATAGCGGGCTAGGCGTGGCAGGTCCACTGTATCGCCTACGACGCGCAGATCGCGCGGGATGAACCCTGAGAACGTCTCGGGGTTTAAAGGTGCGTTTGCCGCTTGATCACGGATTTTCTGAAATTCGGTTTCGTCTGCCTCCGGCATTAGCGCCGGTTGTACTCCTAATTCGATGTAGTCGTATCCAACTTCTGCAAGTCTGTTGACATTTTCTAAACTCGTACAAATTCCAAATCGCATGTGTTCACTCCTTAGTAGCGGGCTCCTGGGTTTTTAAGTGTTAGTAGAGCGTGTAATGGTTACGAACGTTGGTAGCGTTGACAAAGCTCTCTTCGCTTTTCTCACAGTAAAAGTTGGAAGCGAGGCGGTTTGGTGCGAGTCACTTTATTTTCCGAATCGTCGCTTGCGTTGGCTATAAGCGCGCAGTGCGCGAAGAAAGTCGATCTTTCGAAACGATGGCCAGTATGTGTCACAGAAGTAGAATTCTGAGTAGACGCTCTGCCAGAGCAAAAATCCGGATAGCCGGACCTCTCCACTTGTCCGGATGATTAGCTCCGGGTCGGGGAGGTCTGAGGTATAGAGATAGGGCGTTATTTTGTCCACAGTTAGTTCGTCTGCGACTTGGCAGATTGTTTTGCCGCTATCCCTTTCGGCTTTTAGGTGTCCTCGGAGTGCCTCTATAATTTCCTCGCGTCCGCCATATGCGACGGCGACGTTTAGGATAAACTTGTCGTAATGTTGGGTTGCTTCCTCTGCGTGCCGAATTGCTTCTTGAAGGCTGAGGGGTAGTAGTTCTATTTGCCCCATTGCTCGAACTTTAATTTGATTCTCATGGAGTCCCTCAATTGTGACGAGTTCGCGCATTTTTCCTTCGATTAGTCCGAGGATACCTTCCACTTCATGTGCTGCGCGTTTAAAGTTATCAAGCGAGAATATCCAAATTGAGAAGACTTTGATGCCTAATTCGTCACACCAATGCAGCACCTCTTCCAATTTATTTGCGCCTTCGTGGTGGCCCTTGATGACATTATCAAGTCCACTGGCTTTAGCGTAACGGCGATTGCCGTCAAGGATCACGCCAATATGCCGTGGAACGTTCCATTTATTCGCCTCGGACTCCAAACGTCTCTGATAAGCGTTGTAGAAAAATTTCTCGATTCGTTTTTTAATGTAACGGAATGGATTCATTTTCGCGTCCAGGTTTGTTGCGGCAAGTTGCAGATTAAAGTGCGCTCCTGAAGACCCACATGACAAAATTTATTATATCATGTGGAAGTTATTAAGAAAAGTCTATTTTGCTACTGCAGTTTTTCTTTAGCATTCTTTGATAATTAACATCGGTTTGGCTAACGCCTGGGCTATTCTGTTTTCTAATCTCTTCGGTTTCCCTACAAATAGTCGCGGGCAGGCGCTTATTTCTACAATAAAAGGAGTCAACGTTGGATGCATGGGTAGCATCCGGCAGAGATTATGATGTCCTATGGGGAAAACTGAATGGCTATGTCTTTAAAGGGTTGACAGGTCGTGGTTTGTGTGATAAAGTTGTTAAAAATATGCATGAGGCCATTGTAGAATGTGGTGTTAAGCAACCCGTCTACCAATGGATTTGTAAAAAAGCAAAATCATTTCGCAGTTACCGAGGCAGTATTTTATATGAAAGATGAAACCCTTCCTTCCTTAGCAGCATCTCACATTCCTGCCCACGGTGTCACACTCAAATCTATACTTATTGCTGTTATCCTCATACCGATTAACTGTTATTGGGTTATTGAGATGGAGGTTATCCGATATTCAGGGCATCCTGTGACGATTTCTCTCTTTTTCAACGTAATCTTTAGCCTCTTCGTGGTAATAGGTGTGAATCAATTGTTGCGGCGTTTTCTACCGAGGCTGACCTTGGCGCAGAGCGAATTAGTAGTTGTTTACCTGATGTTATCTATTGCTTCAGGTATCGCTGGTCATGACATGCTTGAAATTTTGGTGCCGATGTTGGGACATGCGTTCCGCTTTGCAACGCCAGAAAATGAGTGGCAGCAGTTGTTTGTGCCATTTCTCCCAGAGTGGCTTACTGTTAGTGACACAAAGCTCTTATACGGCTATTATGAAGGGGAGCTGCCCCTTTATACGGTTAGAACGTTATTGGGTTGGGCAACTCCTGTTCTGTGGTGGACTGCTTTTATTACGTTGTTGGTTTTTGGGATGCTTTGCATTAATATAATCGTCCGAAAACAGTGGATTGAACACGAAAAGCTCAGTTATCCTATAATTCAGTTACCACTTCAATTAACAGAGACACCCCAAAATCGTCTTTTTCAAAACAGGCTGATGTGGATCGGCTTTGGGATTGCAGGTGCGCTTGCTCTCTGGAATGGTATCAACTTTCTGTATCCGATTTTACCTGAATTACGAACGCGTGTGCGGAGTGTTCAAATCTTTACAGAGAGTCCGTGGAACGCTATGGGTAGAATCCCGTTTTCATTCTATCCTTTTGCTATTGGACTTGGTTTCTTTATCCCGCTGGATCTTTCGTTCTCTTGTTGGTTTTTCTTCTGGTATTGGCGGTTTATGCGGGTTTTTGGTGCTGCGCTTGGGCTGCGCAGCCTCCCTGGCTTCCCTTATATGAGTGAGCAAGCGTCTGGTGGCTATCTTGCGCTATGCATTTTGGCAATTTGGGCAAGTCGAAGGCATCTTTTGCGGGTTGGAAGAACTGTTCTTGGCCTGAATACCCAGCGGAAAAACAGTGAAACGTCTGCTTCAAGCGAACCGATGTCGTATCGGGCAGCTACTTTCTGCCTGATAGCCGTAATGGGGTTTCTTACTGTTTTCTGTTACTACGGTGAGGCTGAAGTGTGGGTGATGTTCACATTTTTTGTAGTTTACTATATGATTTCCATTGCTATAACTCGGATGCGCGCTGAGTTAGGTACTCCTGTTCATGACTTACACTATTCTGGTCCGGATGAAATATTGACTCGCACTGTCGGCACACGCCGGTTGGGTAGAAACAACCTTATTATGTTTTCCATGTTTTGGTTTATCAATCGTGCATATCGGAGTCATCCGATGCCGCACCAGTTGGAGGGTTTCAAAATCATGGAGCGTACAAACATGACAATGCATCGCATAGTTTTCGCTTTGACGTTAGCAACTGTTTTGGGTTCATTGGCGGGGTTTTGGGCGTTGATTGATCGTGCTTATCGCTTGGGCATGGAAGTGCGGGCTTATTCGCCGTCTCTGAGTGCTTTCGGCATAGAGCCGTATCGTCGCCTTGCTGGATGGTTACAAGCGCCTGAAGGGGCGCTTATACCGGAGAGCGGGTTTATGGGGGTCGGTTTTCTGTTGACAACGGTGCTTATGTTTTTTCGGATGCGTTTCGTTTGGTGGCCATTTCATCCTGCTGGATTTGCTATCTCAACAAGTTGGGGCATGAACGTTACGTGGAGTTGTCTATTCCTGAGCTGGTTGATCAAGTGGCTTATTCTTCAATATGGCGGTGTGATTCAACATCGCAAGATATCTCCGTTCTTCTTGGGATTAATCTTAGGAGAGTTTACAGTCGGCAGTCTGTGGACAATTCTCGGAATTATCGCTGGAATTCCTACCTACGGGTTTTGGGTTTAACCGGTTCAGGTTATCCGGGTGCTGCTGTTCTCTAACGTCTGATGTAATGTTAATACCCTTCATCAGGGCGTGTATTTATCGCTAGGTTTAGTGGTAAGAAAAATAGTGTCAGACTGAACAAAACTGCCCACTGCCATTCCCATTTGAGATGTGCCATCCCCAAGAATTGCCTAATAGGTTCGACATAGACAGCAATCAGATGAAGTGCGATGCAGGTGAAGAAGACGATGAGGAGTTGGGTATTGGCAAACATCCGCTGGAAGAGCGGTTCCCATGGATACCGCAATGTTTGCCAACATGTCGTCAATTGTGTAAGAATCAGCGTGGTACATGCGACTGTTCGCGCTATTGAGATATCCGGGATTTCCTGATTTGTCGGATTTGAAGTGGAGAATACATTTTTCAGTAATGTCGAAATGCCGAGCGGATCAGAGAGGGCAGGCGAGTTCCAAAGCAGGAAGAAAAACGGGATAACCGTCATCAGCGCGATGGTTGCAGAACGGCAAATAATATCTACAAGTGTTGTTTTCGAGAAGAAGCGGGAAGTGGAAAAAAGGGTTGGTCGGTGATGTTTTTCATCTGCAAATATTTTTTCTGTTCCGACCGCTAATGAGGGCAGTAAGGTTAGGAGGAATTGCACCCAAATGACTTGTGTTAACGTCAAAGGCATAGGCAGTTTATAGAGGTAATGTAAGATTGTGCCGAAGGTAAGTGTTAGGAGTAAGGAGAGCGTGCAGGAGAAACTCCATCTTAGAAAGCCGGCGATATTGTGATATGCTTCTCGTGCGTAAAGTAGTCCGTCTCTTACTGCTTGAAAGCCTTTTGTGTCGATTAATCCGTCAGCGACGGCTTGAACGACATGTGATGCTCGGTTGCTATCTGCGAGCGTAGTGTTGGCGACGTTCATGGCGCGCAGGTCTGCGCTATTTTCGCCGAGGAATCCCACGATTTGTCCTTGTCGTTTCAGGCTGAGAACAATATTTCTGCGTTGTTCCCAGTTGGGTTGAGAATAAGCAAGCCACTTTGAGTTTTCTGCGTCGAATTTTTCACGTGGAATTTCTTCTAGTTCGTCGGCGGATACGACTGATTTTCTGTTGTGAATTAACCCGAGGTCCTTGGCGAAATCGATTGTCTGTTGTTTTGTATCTTCTGCCATGAGGATAATTTTAAGTCCGGTATCAAGGCTGGATTTGAGCACCTTCTTTGTTTGTTCACTGTTGCTGACAGAGAGCGCGATAAACCCCAAAAATGTTGCGCTGTTTTCCATTTCCTGTGGTTTCAAAATAACGTCGGAGGAGTGGAAGGCGACTCCGTAAATCTGGGCTCTAGTGGTAAGTAGGTAGTTAATAGCTTCGCAGTATTTCTCGTATCGGTCATCTTGCATCGGTACAATTTCGCCACCGATAAAGACTTCTGCACAAGTATCAAGCACTATCTGTGCGTCCCCAAAAATGACATTGGAATAGTTCTCTGGTTCTGCCTCGAACACCTTCATCTGATATCCGTAATTACGTGTGGCGGGGTATGAATCTACCAAGGGGAGTTTGTGGTGCAGCGCATTGAGTTGGTAGCCGAGTTGTTGGATCGCTTTTTGAATGGTTGCTTGTGCTGAAAGAGCCTCGTTTGGTGTTCGTGTGTTTGAGTCTTCCTCTATATTGGGAGTCTCGGAATTATCTGTTTGTTGTTGGTTAGAAATACAGAGTCCAGCTGTAAATAGCAGGTGAGGCACACCTTGCGGGATTTTTCCGCGGGTCGGCATTGTCTCAACCGTCTCTTGTCGTTCTCTGGGGGACAGGCTTTGCAAAGAGTCTAACCACTGCTGCAAGGCGTTACCGTCAACGAGTTGTTCATCCACAAAGAGATTAGAGATTGTTAATGTTCGTGTTGTAGAGAGGCCTTCTTCATTTGCGCAGAAGGCGGTAATGCGGCTCAATTTTTCAAGGCTGCGTGGGTTTCGTAATATAATGCCTTTTGCCAATAGTTTTTGGGTATGCTGCGAAAAAGAGACCCGCAGCAATGAAATGGCATCGTGTGGTGTAGCGGCAAGGATGAAGAGTACTCCAAGGTATAGCAGTGCGTACCAATCGGTTGACTGCTTCTGATATTCAAACCACCAAGCGACTCCAACAGTTATGCTGGCAACAATTGCTCCTGCCACTTTCATAGTGTTGTGGAGGTTTTGCGCCTCATTTTCTGCCAGGGTGTTCCGGGTTTTCGGTGCATGGACATCACGTCGTTGTTTTCGTATTTCCAGGTCTTTTCCTGTCTGTACAACAATTGCGAATCCGTGTCCTGCCGTGATGTATGTTCCCCCGAATGCCATATTTTTTTGTTTTTGTGGTGGTACGCCTGCCTCAGTAATATCCGAGCTTGTTTTCATTACTGGTTCTTGAGTACCAAAGAGTGCGGATTCGTCGATCCTCAGTCCTTCAGATTCGATAATTCGGGCATCAGCTGGCACATAGTCGCCTGCCGTGAGGGGGAGTAGATCACCCGGCAAGATGTCTTCGGGGGGGTATCTGTCTGTTTTTCCGTCCCGGATGACTTTGACACTGTGTGCCATAAGTTGGCGTATGCTCTTGTCGCGGTTGCGGTTTTGATGGTTTGTCAGATACGCCCATCCGATATGCAGAATTAAGACAGCTGCAACAACTCCTATCGTAGAAAGACTAATACCGCTTGCTTCCTTGGTAAAGGCGATAATCAAGGTAATCATTGCTAATGTCAGAACGATGATGCGCCATGTAACCAGTGGCCCTAGGATCTCTTTAAGAGGCGGCGTTTTTTCCATGGGTTCCAGATCGTTCGTGCCATACTGTGCTTTCGCTTTTTCTACAGCGGAAGCGCTCAACCCTTGGTTGATACTGGAGTTGAATTTATTCAATATGGATGCAATGTTTTCGGTATAAAAATTTGGTATCATATTTTTTTAAGTGCAAGGCTTTAGCGGATTGGGGAACCTATGTCCCCATGAAATTCCAAAGTTAGCAATCCTGATTGATATTTCGGGGTGCTAGCAAAACACATGCACCTTTGTTCCGTGTGCATCTGGCTTTAGGATCTTGCTGTTGCAGATTATTTGATGGTTTTTGAATGCACGCTGCATCTCTTTTGCAATCTTTTCGGGGTTTTCTAGACAATAGGCTGCTATGGTTGGACCTGCGCCGCTCAGAGCAACGCTAAGTGCCCCAGCGTCAGTGGCAGCTTCAGCAACCTCTTTAAACCCTGGGATCAGTGAGGTTCGATAGGGCTGATGGAGTTTATCCTTCATAGCGACTCTCAACATTTCAAATTGCTTGGTGGCGATGCTAGCAATGAGGAGTGTACTGCGGCTTGTATTATAGATCGCATCCGAGAAGGGAACATATTGTGGTAGAACCGTGCGTGCTCTTTGGGTTGAGAGCGGAAAATCTGGAATAGCGAGTACAACAGAGAGTTCAGGCGGACATGGCATCTGAATGGTATGCACTTCTCCATTCTCTTGTGCTGAGACAACGATACCCCCATATAAAGATGCTGCCACGTTGTCTGGGTGTCCCTCCATTTGTGTTGCAAAGTTAAGGAGTTCAACGTCAGAAAATGGTGTGTGACACAGGGCGTTTGCGGTCAACAATCCCCCGAGAATAGCTGTACCACTGCCCCCCAATCCGCGAGTTGCCGGTATGCCGTTGTTTATATATAATTTGAAGCCGTTTGGGCGTTTGGTTCCACTTTGCTTGAAAACTAGTTCTACTGCTTGGAACGCTATGTGTTCTGGTGTACTTTGTATTTTATCGGTGTCTACGCCGCTTACAACGACTTCAGTTTTTGTTTCGGATGGTTCCAATGTGACTGTACTATAGAGCTGTAAAGCGAGTCCTAGCACATCAAAGCCGGGCCCCAAATTTGTTGTGCTGGCTGGGATCCGGGCGGTAGCTTTCTTGAAATTGTGAGGCATATAAAAAAGATCCTATTATCCTCTACGATTGTTTGTCAGTCTTAGGTTATCAGTTAGGAGTTTTCGTTAACAGAGGTCTCTGAACTGATACCTATTGGTGTTGCTACAATTTCATAATTGCAGTTTTCATTCTATCCAATGCCTCTTGGATATTTTCCAATGAGTTCGCGTACGACAGGCGGAGATAACCGTCGCCATATTTGCCGAAGGATGTGCCTGGCAATAAAGCGACATCTGCTTCATCCATTAGATGATCAGCGAGCGTTTCACAGGAAAGAGGGAGTTGTGTGACGTTGGGGAATACATAGAATGAGCCGAGCGGTTTAATGCAGCTCACTCCTTCGATAGCGTTCAGTCCGTTCACAATAGCGTCACGTCGTTTCTGAAATTCGCTTACCATTTCTGTGACAAATGTTTGTGGGCCGGTGAGTGCCTCTATTCCGGCGATTTGTGTGAAGGTAGCGGTACATGAATTGGAGTTAATCGTTAGCTGTGTAATCTTATCTGCGATTTCTCGTGGAGCGATTCCGTATCCGAGTCGCCATCCTGTCATTGCGTAGGTTTTAGAGTGACCATCAATGAGAATAGTTCGCTTCTTCATGCCGGGGAGGTTGATGATGCTGTGGTGTTGTCCTTCATAGAGAATGCGAGAGTAGACTTCATCGGTAAGCACATAAAAGTTATGTTTTTCTGCAAGTTCTGCGATGGCTTTGAGGTCTTCTAGGGTTAGTGTTCCGCCTGTGGGGTTCTGCGGGGAGTTGAGAATCAGTAATTTTGTTCGATCGGAGATTGCGCTGGACAGCTCGTCGAATCGGAACCGGAAATCTACTTCCTCGCGGAGCGGCAGGGGTACAGCTTTCCCGCCGATGAAGTCGATGACTGATTCATAAACGGGGAAGCCCGGTTCTGGATAAATTACTTCATCGCCATCATCGATGAGTGCCAAGATCGTAAAGAAAATGATTGGCTTAGCCCCAGGTGTCACCGTCACTTCGTCGGGGTGTATATTGACTCTGCGGGTTTCTGTTATGTGTTCTGCGATAACTTCTCGAAACTCTGGTAACCCTGCGGATGGACAGTAGCCGGTATGCCCGTCCTTCATTGCTTGGTATGCTGCCTCGATGATGTTAATCGGTGTTGTGAAATCTGGCTGCCCTATCTCTAAGTGGATGATGTTTCTGCCTTGTGCTTCTAATTGTTTTGCTTTGGCAAGCACTTCGAAAGCGGATTCTGTTCCCAATCGATTCATCCGCGGGGCGAATGTGGATATTTCCAAAATTATACCTCCTATACCACAAAAAATGGTTCGTTCAGGTTTGGACGGCAAGTGGCAAACCTGAGTTCTAGAATTGTATATTGGTTTCAGATGTGGATCTAAGGAGTAGCAGTATCTGTGATGCTTCTACTCCGTTATGTGATGCTTTATTCCAGATGCATGATGGTTCCTGTGGAGCTTGCTAGCCACACGTTTTTTTCATCAAGTACAAAGACTTTGACCAATTTTTCCTTATATTCTTCGAGTTGCCAAGTTTTGCCGCCATCTGTTGTATGTAGGATGGCCCCAACTCCCAGGTCGCCTCCGGTGGCCCATCCGTTATTTTCGTCAGCGAACCCGACGCTTCGCAGGGTTTCCTGTGTGCCGCTGGTCTGATCTGTCCAAGTTTCGCCGCCGTTGTTGGTGTGAAGGATTACGCCATTTTCGCCGACTGCCCATCCTATTGAGGCATTAAGAAAGAAGATGTCTTCGAGAATGTCTTCTCTCCCGGTGTCTTGCGTGACCCAGCTCCGCGCCCCGTCAGTGGTTTTCTGAATGAGGGAGCTCTGCGTTTTTGCGCTGGGGCTCACGTGGACTCCTGCGAGCCAGCCTGTTTCTTCATTTAGGAACTGGACAGCGTTGTACATATTCGCGTCGTCATCACCAATTTGCCCGAGGAGTCCTCCTTGGAGGACTTTCCATGAACGTCCGCCGTTTCTTGTGGAAAGGATTGTGTCGCTTTCTCCTACGGCGAACCCGATATCTTTATTAGCGAAGTAGATGTCTTTAAGACCGTTTCCGACTTTGCTTGCTTGCAGGTCCCAGTCTTGACCGTTAGTAGTTGCTACGATTGTACCGTTTGCGCCGACTGCCCATCCGTATTTATCATCTAAGAAGTAAACTTCGGCTAAATCGGCGCTAATTTTGACCTCCGATTTCTTCCAGGATGCTCCGCCGTTTGTCGTGTAACCGATAAACCCGGGGTTCTCGAAGTCCTCGAATGATGCTGCGCCGACTACCCACCCCGTGTTTTTGCTAGTAAAGGTGAGCGACATGTAATCTCGGAAGTCTGGATCACGTTCTTGCAGGACTGTCCAGGCTTCCGCGGATGGTAAAGCAGCAAAAATGGAGTAAGCGGTTGCTACGGCTAGAAGGGTTGCTAAATGCAATGTGAGTTTTAAACTGTTTCGTCTGAACCGAAGTCCGTGTGACTTCAATTTATTCATCTTTATTCTTTCTCCTTTATTTTATCAGCTTCTATAAGCAGGTTTTCAAGCGTTGAGGTACACCGAAGATATTATTACACTAGCGGTGTGCCTTTAAATATGAGGCTGTGAATAGAAGGTGTCTTAGTCTATCTCTCGGGAGATTGGGTTCTGAACACCTATAGCCAAGGCATATTGTGTTGACAAAAGCCATTTTTATATTATAACCGTGAATTAAAAAATAAGTCAATAATTTTTTTTGTAATTTCAGTTGTGTTCGTGATCTTCTCACGTTCCTATGTAGAAATGCGGGTTTGGCATTGCTTGCGACGTTGCAATCTACTTAGCAACAATCAAAGTGCCTGTTTCAAAACTTTCGCCTACTTGAAGTTGATACACATAAACGCCGCTTTCTACAATTTCCGCGTTTTCGTCGCGTCCGGTCCATGTCAAGACTGTTTCTCCCGGCATCGCGGTTAAGGTTTTGACGAGGCTTCCATCAATACTGTAAATAAGCACTGTGAATTCGCCCGAGGCATCTTCAAGTGCGCGTGCGGGGAACACAACTTGATTGAAATCTGGATTTGGAGAGAGCGGTGTGAATGGGTTTGGATAGGGTTTGTCAAACAGACGGAGTTTTTTCTGTATAGGTTCGGATCTGTTATTTGCTTCGTCAACAGCGATAACTGCGTAAGTAAAGCTTCCTATAGATAAAGGTCGGGTATCAATAAATTTATATTCTGTTTTTGTTTCGCGTATTTCTCCGTTTGGGAGAGGGGTGAGTCGGTTGGTTTCAGGTGATCCGAAGAGTACCCGGTAGGTTGTTACGTCGCGACTGACGCTCGGTTTCCAAAGCACTTCGACACCATCGCTTGAGTTAATAATGCTCAGCATCGACGGCGGTTCTGGTGCAGCAGTATCGGTTGATACTTCTACTGTTTGAACTGTGGAACGTTCGGATTGCAAAAAGAGCGTTTTATAAGCGGTTATCTGATATGTGTGACTTCCTGGTGGCACGTTTATCTCGCGAAACGTTGTTGCGGAACGGTTTTCAACATTGATAGGGGGTTCTTTATCTCTGTAGATGAGGTAGCCGTTGATGTCCAAGTCCTCGGATTTCTGCCAGCGTAGCGTCACATCGTTCTCGCCTGTTGCATCGGGGCTAGCAATAAAATCGATGACTGGCTCGGGCGGGACGTTGGCAATTACCTCTAAGGTAAAGTCATCATTGTTGAGTTTCCCGTCTGCCTGGCCGGATCGGATAAATTCTCCGATAGGAGTGTCTTGGAGGTTACGCAGTCGAGCTCTGAACACCGTTTCTAAGATGACGGTATTTGGTGTTCGGGCGTCGAACGTAATTTCATAGATTGAGTTCTGAAAATCGACGACGGCATCTGCTAACTCAACGCGTAGGACGGTTCCGCCAGAGACTACCGCTCTCGCTGCAATTGGATTTCCGTCTCGTCTGATTTGTTTAAAAGAGGGCGGTTGGGTCAGAAATCCGGTGGGCATTAAGACTTCGATGGTTTTAATTTCTTCACCTGGTTCTGCCAAAGATCTATCAACGACAAGGGTTACAACCAATGGCACTGTTGAACTAGCGGGGACAACGCCTTTGGTTTCGCCTGTGACATTAATTTCTCCGACGGAAGTAACTGCCCCAAAACTCTTGCTGTTGCTGAACAAACTACAGATGATTATGAGAACGATGACTGTTTTTTTCATGAAGCGAAGTCCTCTTTAAAATAGTAGGTTAAGTGAGAACCGTTGGGTTGTACCGTTTTGGAGGTCTCCGGTGAGCGTTTGAAGGCCATAGTCGAGTTGGAGATGGGTGCTGCTGATCGGAATTTTAGTGCTTCCGCCAAAACAGAGCATTGTTGCGGTGTTTACACCATTTTTCGCGGCATATCCGCCGCGGAGGGCGATGTTTGTGTTTAGCCAGATTTCTATGCCTGTGCGTATATAGATTTCACCGTTTCGGGAGGCGATCTCGAGCGTTCCTAGACTTGATTTCAACAAGTTGCTAACGGTTTCGCCTTGGGTACTCATTTCCGCTATAGATTCGAGTCTATATACTAGACCTGCGCGGACGTTCAGTGGCACCGAGTCTGTGTGTGTCTCAGAGATACTTGTGTTTGCTGGAAGTAGGTTTTCTACGGAGGCGCCGAGGCTCAAGCTCTGAAATGGTTTGGCAATCACGCCGAGGTCTAATGAGAGGGCTGAGCTGGAGGTATTGACAAAATACGGATTCTCGGCGACGAATTCGTTTGTTTCATCGAAAGCGGTACCGAAGAGTTTCAAATTGACACCGATCGCCAATTGTTTGAGAGGGGCGTTTCCGTAAGAGATACGGATTACCTGTTCCTGATATATCTCGGAATCTTCTGCCAAGACCTCGAGGCTCGCGCCGAGGGATCCTATTCGTTGGAGCGGGATAATACCGCTGATACTATTGTACGTGATAAACCCATTGAATCGCCGTGCATGTGTTGCTCCAATTTGAGTTGTGTCTATATAGCCGAGTCCAGCGGCATTGTAGCTTGCAGCGTTGCTATCATCGGCGAGGGCAACAAAAGCGCCTGCTAAACCCAAGGGTCTTGCCCCGATCCCGATGTCGTTGAAGGTCGCGGAGGCACCTATTGGGAAAAATAGGGCGATCAGTAGAATTATATGAGGTCTGTGTTTCAAGCTATTGTTTCCTTTTAGCAATATTCATTTTTGCGGTTTGCACGCTTCAGGTTCGGTAGGTGTGCTTTGTCAATGAATCGCTTGTCTTTTGGAGAATCTTGATAAAAAGTTTAGTTAGAAGAACCGGTCATAGGTACGAAGCTGACTCCTATAACCTTTGTAGTTTCCAGCAATGGTTCGGAGTCCGCTTTAGTGTGTGCTTTTTTCTGAATTAAAAGGAGGTCTTGTTGGTCGTCACCGATTGGAATAACCATTCTTCCATCGTTCTTGAGTTGCTGGACCAAGGGCTTTGGAACGGTTGTGGGTGCGGCTGCTACAAGCACAGCATCATAGGGAGCATGTTCTTGCCAGCCGTAATGGCCGTTGCCTTCTTTAAAATAAATATTCCGATAGTTAAGGTGCGTTAATCGGGTTTTGGCAATTTTGGCAAGGTGCGGTAAAATCTCGACTGAATAAACCTTATTCGCTAGTTCTGCTAAGATAGCTGTTTGGTAGCCACATCCTGTTCCGATCTCTAGTACTTTTGAAGCGGGTGTCAGTTTCAACAAATCCGTCATTAATGCAACGATATATGGCTGGGACACTGTTTGTTGAGAGTTGATTGGAATTGGGCTGTCTTGGTATGCTATATTCAGATATTCTGGTTCTACAAAAAGGTGCCGCTCTATTTTTTTCATGACAGCAAGTATTTGCGGGGTGTGGATGCCGCGCGCTTTGATTTGCTTCTCGACCATCTTCTTGCGTAGGTTCTCATAGTTTTGGGATAATAGCATTTTAATGGTGGCTCCGAGGCGCTGTTTTTCGTTTTTTCGTCATTTGAAAGGTTCTGTCAGAGATTCATGAAACGATCCGTTGCCATTTATTGACCGATCGCTATGTGGTACGGCATCAGGAGAAAAGTTCGCTGTTGCTTAAGGATATTTATGAGTTTCAGTGTGTCCGTGAAACCTCCGTACTGTGTTGTGGCTGGCAGGTTCACGGTTGGGTTCTGCGGATTGGTCTGGTTGGATGCAGCTTTATAGAGTGGGTGAAGGCCTCTGAGAAGTTGTGACATCCATGTCTGCTTAGGGAGATAGACTATGTCAGCTGTTTTTCCTTTTAGGTCGGCATATTCTTGTGCAATCGCGAGGGCGAGATTCAGTCCACCGAGTTCATCTACCAAGCCGTTTTCTTTTGCCTGTCTGCCTGACCAGATGCGTCCTTGTCCAAGTTTATCGACCTCATTTATTGTTAATTGGTTTCGTCCGAGGGCGACTTTTGCAATGAATTCATCATAGATTTCCTTAATTTGTTTGTGTATAATTGCTTGTTCGGAGGGCGGGTAGTCGCTGTAGTCTGTATAAAAATCGGCGTGTTCTCCGCGTTTAAGGATTTCCTTTCGGACTCCAAGTTTTTCATAGAGGCCTTTCAAGCTATACTTCCCGCCAATTACCCCGATGGAACCAGTGATTGTCCCGGGTTCGGCAACGATAATGCTTGCGGGTGCGGCGATGTAGTAGCCGCCTGATGCTGCCACGTCGCCCATTGAGACTATCAAGGGTTTCACCTTGGTAAGTTTGACCAATGCCCGCCATATAGTGTCAGCGGCGACAACAAGTCCTCCGCTACTGTCGATTCGTAAGACAACGGCTTTAATAGTATGGTCATATTTTGCTGTCTCGATTGCGTCCACAATCGTGTCCGCGCCCATTACTTGTGTGCCCGTAAACGGGTCGATGAAGCTGTTTCCTGTTACCATTAATCCTTTGGCTTCGATGACTGCAATCTTCGGTCGCGGGACCTGCCAGTTCTGTGTATACAATCTATTTCCTGCGTATTCATCGAGGGTTAACAGGTCTGTTGGTTTATCGGTGAGTTGGGTGACAACTTCTTTCAGCTGGTCTTCATAGACAAGTCGATCGACGAGTTCTGCGCGGAGGGCCTGGCGTGCTGTATAGGGTCCCTCGTCGATGCGTTTTTTGACTGTCTCGGGGGTCCACCCTCGTCCGGCCGCGATGGCGTTTACGAGTTGTTGATAGAGGTCGTCCAAGATGATGTTCTGGACTTCGCGTTGTGCCTCGGACATTTCCTTTTTTGTGAGTGATTCAGATGCCGATTTATATTTGCCGATGTGTTCGATATCGGCTCTAATGCCGAGTAGGTCTAAGCTGCCTTTGTAGAAGGAGCGTTCTGTCCGCAATCCGATCAATCGGACTTCGGCGAAGGGGTGTATTAGGATGCCATCACAGGCGGATGCGACAATATAGTCTCCGGTGGAGCAGTTGGTCAGGTAGCAGAGAACAAGACGGTCAGATTCCTTGAATTTCTGTAGGGCGTCGGCCATTTCTTGAAGTTCCGCCATGCCGTATTGGCTGCCGTTGATACGGACAAGGATACCGGCAACATCTTCATCCGCTCTCACAATTGACGAAACGTGTTTGAGGGAATCCATCTGGAGATCAATGAACATACGCCGGCGCCGCAACCGCTTGGTTGTCTGGGTATTAGAAAAATGAAAGTAACCGACACTGGTTTGTGTTTCCCTGTTTTTGCCGAAGCTGTTTTGTGTGCCGAATCCCCAATTTCCGATGTTAATGCCAAACCTGATGTCGAAACTCATATCGCTATTTAAAGTGCTTTGAAGCATCACTTCGCGAATTGGACGTATTTCTAAAGCGTACCGGAGATCGATGCCTTCTATCCCTTGTGTTTTTTGCATATCGATAGAGAGCGTTGTTCGCCATGTTCTGGGTCGAATGGCTAAACCTACATCGTAAGTGCGCCCGAGCTTTTCACCGGGCAACTTGGGTTGATTCAGGTCGCGAGCCATTGCCCCGATTGAAAAGTAGCGTTGGCGGTACATCAGTCCAAGGGAGAGGGATCGGAAATCGTTATAGGTTTTATTGTCTGAATTTATCCAACTGTAGCCGGTACCTAAGTAGAGCGAATTTCCGAGGTGCCGTCCACCGGAGAGTGTATAGCGCGTAAAGGTTGTATCTGTGTCAGCGGTAGCGAATTCGATACCAAAACCCGCATTTGGTACAGCAAGAAAGAAAGCATCGTCCCCTGACCAATTGCTCTGATATGTTCGGAGATAATATAGGTTTAAGCCCCGCCCGGTAGCGAGTCCAGATGGATTAAAAAAGGTGGCTAAAGCATCATCGCTGACAGCGATAGAGCTAACGGGTAGATGTGTGCGTGCCTTAGGGGACGCGGCAGCCGACATACTGATCCCGTAAATCAGGGCAACCGAGATGATAATTTTACCAATAATATAGCGCAGGCAATTGTTATAGGTTGATATGACAATCATAAGGTGTTTAAATATGAATTTATGAAATTTATCAATTGTAGGCGATGCGCGGTTTTATATGATCAGATAGATCGCCCTCTTCGCAAAACAGCGAGAATTGAATATCTACATACTATAGCAGGCATTGTATCTATCCCGCGATTTCTGCAGTACCGTGTTAAAAAATCAGTTAACTTTATACTATCATAGTCAACGTAATTTGTCAAGACAATCTGAAGATGTTTTTGACAACATTCGTGCTTGTGTATAATTCCAACAATCTGTTTAGTTCTCATTGCACAATCCAGCAGTTATGCTGCACAGGGCATCGTTCCGATTGCACAACCCAAGTCATCTGCGTTAATCCTCACAGTAGTAAGTAACTGCCAGCTGCCTTGGTTAGAGACTGAAAAGTGTTAGCATTTACGGTTCAGAGGGTGTATAATGTCTGTTAATGTGAGTTTGAAAAAGATTTAGAGGTCCAAAAAGCATCGGTAACTCTGCCCGGTGAAAAAAAAAGAAAAGGTTCCTCTTTATTTTTTCTTTATCAAGCCTGTGTTAAGTTAATATCTGTGAAACGTAGTGCACGAAATAGCAGAGACGAGATCGCCTTGGATAAAAGGATTGAACACCGATGAAACACTGCCTTCTCACTTTTTCGTTATTACTTTTCGTTCTTTTTGGTACAGTGGCTGCTGACTATGCCGATGATTCGATCAGAACGTTGCTCCCTTTTGATGCTATTCCGGCTATTACGGATCCACAATTTGTGTCTGCTAACGAGGCGGAGCTTGATGCGGCTGCCCCTGTTATTGGGGTCAGTTTCAATGGCGAAAACCGTGTCTACTCGCTCTATCTGCTCAATGGGCACGAAATCGTCAACGATGTTGTTGGTGGGCGCAAAATTGCGGTTACTTGGTGACCCCTCTGCAAAACGGCTATCGTGTATAGCCGGGAGCTTAAGGGTAAAACCTATATCTTCGGTGTCAGTGGTAAATTATGGCGGGATGCGCTCTTGATGTACGACCATCAGACGCGCACCCTTTGGTCACATATAACAGGAGAGGCAGTAAAGGGTCCTTTAAAAGAGGAGCGCCTAAGACCTTTGGTTTCTACCCCACAGATTGCGTGGCAAACCTGGCGGCTGAATTATCCTGAAACCAGGGTGCTATCTGTTTCTACGAGAGGTGAGATGCGTGAGAGTCTAGGCCAAGATATCTACGCAGACTATCACGCTAGCGATCGTGCGGGTGTCATCGGAATGAAGTACACCGATGATAGGTTACCGAACAAATCCGTTGTGATAGGTGTTCGGGTGTCAGCGAAAGATGGTACGCCGCGTTTCCGTGCTTACCCATTAACGCGCTTCGCTAAAAATGCGGTGATTAACGATACACTTGGCGGGATTCCGCTGCTTATTTTTCACGACAAGAGCTCGTTCGCGACGGCAGTCTTCACGCGGCATGTGGCGGGCGAGACCCGAACCTTTAGCACACAAGACCGGCAATTTGTAGAGGACAACACCGGCATTCGGTGGAATCTCATTACAGGTGCGGCGGCATCTGGAAGAGAAAAAAGAACGAAGTTGGAGCGTTTGCCTGCTGTTAACATTTATTGGTTCGCTTGGGCACGCTACCATCCTGAAACTTCTATCTATCGTTAGTTCGGACTCACCGGGGCGTATGCGGCAATCAGTTGTCTAGTTCGACAATTTCGCCTGTCATATTGCGATGCATTGTCGGGCGTATAACTAATTCTGGAATGTTGCTGCGCTGCGGCAGAGCTGCGATGAGTAGGATAGCGGCTGAGGTTTCGTCAACGTCTACCATTGTTGCGCGAGCATCGGCATCTGGTGGGATTGGGCGTTTGTCCAGAATGGGTGTTGCTACCTCGCCTGGTACTACGACACTCGCGCGGATGCCGGTATTCCGTAAGTCGGCATTGAGAAATTCAGTGAAGTTGATAATGGCTGCTTTCGCGGCGCCGTAAGCAAAACCGCTAAAGGGTCCTGGGGTGACCGCCGCAAGCGATGAGATATTAATGATAGTGCCTGATTTTGCTTTCAGCATTGCTGGTACAACTGCTTTTGTGCAGAAAAATGTACCAATCAGGTTTGAATTAATAACCGATCGTATTTCTTCAGGGGTTGTGTTCAGAATTCGCCGGTGATGTGAGCTGTGTCCGGCGTTGTTCACAAGCACATCGATTTGTCCGAAGGTGTTGAGCACATCGGTAACCATTTGTTCGACGGCGTCATAGTCAGCCACGTTGAGGACGTAACTCACTGCTGTTCCCCCGGCTGCCGCAATTTTGGAAGTGACAGTCTCTAATTTTGATTCGGTTCTACCTACGATAACAACGGTTGCTCCTTCTTCTGTCATCGTCAAGGCGGCGCCGCGGCCAATGCCGCTTCCGCCGCCTGTAATAATACATACTTTGTTCTTTAAACGCATTCTGCTCCTCCGTTGGCGATTAGATAAACATTGATTCCACTCCGTGGTTTCTATGCTTGTTATGTATAGAGGTTAGCAGGATTAGATAAAGTTTTCAACGTTATTATTTGATTAGCGTAAGGGCATATTTAGGCAGGAATTGGGAAGGGTTAATTGTCTGCTCTAGAGTCTTTTTGTATAAGAGAGGACACCTTCGACGTTGGAGGGTGCCTCTCTATAACGTTGCGCGTGTTATATTCTATGTCCGCAGACAGTTTTCAAACTGCTGATGACGATGTGCATTCGCCCCAAGGGGTAACACGCGATTTAGTTGTAGTCGGTCTATCTTTCGTTTGCTTTCTCTTGTGGGAGGTGGGGTTCCAGTTGTTTTGCGATGTCTGGATCAACCTCCTTGACTCTACGGAGCCCTTCCTCAGGACCATACTGATTTATGATAGCGACAGCGCGGTTCACACGTACTGGAGAGAAACGGGTGCGAAGATCCTCTACAAAGCTGCCTTCTGATGTGTTGGGTATCTGGCCTTGTTGCGGTAGGCGTGAGCTTCTAATTTCTGAGGGGCTGGAGGTAAATAGTTTTCCTAGTGCTTCTTCAATTTCTGCGTCACTCATTTCTAGGAACCGATCTATCGGTATGCCGATGGCTGTCTCTAAGAACTTAGAAAGTTCTTCTGTTGGCATCTCGCGTGTGTCCGTATTTTCCAAGGTGTCCTGCAGCGCAAACGCCTTATCTATGGTATGCTGCAATTCTGTCGGATCTGTGGGGCTGTTTGCTGCCGTATCAGGATCAGCTGCAGAAGGGGCGGTAGCTGTCTCCTGCTGCGTTTCGCTTGTTGTGATGCCGCCTTCCGTAGTGGGATATACCTCTTCGAAATCAAAAGAGATTCGTAATCCTTCAATGTCCGGGGTTTGAGGAAGTGGCTCCCAAGGCGGGGTATTTTCTACTGCCTTGCTATACGCTTCTAATGCTTGTTCATTCGCTGGACTGTTGGACATCGCCGATAGCCCTGTAACGAACCTTTCGATGGTTCCGTCGGCGTGATGGATTCTCCGCCCTTCAACGGTCAGCATATTGGGGTAGAGTTTTATATATTCGCCTGTTTTTAAGTTTTTCTCTACACCGACGATTTCTGGGTCGGTCTTTAAGTATTCTGCGAAAACGTTGTTCAGCTCCGCAGTTTCTTCCTCGGTTCGTAGAAGCGAGCGCTTCCGCAGAGAGAGAATCGCGCGGAGCCCCTCTTTAGTGCCCTCTGGCAGGTCTGATGCCTCCAATTCTTCCATGGCTTGCTGAATGCTATCAAGTTCTTCCTGTTTTTCCGAATCCGCATCCGCGTCTAAGGTTCCGTGTGTATGTCCATGGAGGTGTCCACCCCGGCGGTCATATTCCTGGGCACTCAGAATCAGGTCTGGATTGTGAGCGACTAATTGCCGGAGGTGTTTTGTCAGTAGGTCCATCTCTTCCTGAGGGAATCTCCCCTCTTCGACAGAGATTTTTTCTAAAGTCGAAGCGCTCTGAAAATAGGTCTCTTTTTGTTCAGGGGTGAGTTTTCCTGAGAGAGAATAGATTTTGTCAAAATGTGTGCGGGCTTCTGCGCTTATTTGCTGGCGCGGTTTGAGGAGAAAAAAAACGCTGACGATGAGGGTGATGCCCAAGAACCCGCCTATGATAAGATTTTTTCGTGACATGGCTTCAATCCTTTTTAGTTAAGAGCCCTTTCTACCTTCGTAAGGATAGAAAGGAGTTTTCATAATTGACGTTTTGCCTCTTAAGAATTGTTTATAAGCAAGTCTTGTGCCAATTTAAAGTATCTATACTGTTAGAGAGATTTAGGTATGCTTCGGCGTTTATAAAATATGGTAATTTTCCATATTTTGGAAAATTATCCTCCAAAATATGGAATATATTCTACGTCAAGCTACTATTAGAAACATCAGAGACTAAACATTTCGCTTGTCACGTTTTGCGTAATGTGTTAGCATTTTGAAATATACGCAGTTTCTCCTCGCTGTATCTATGAAGTACTAAATAGCAGCGAACGTGCTTGAAAAGTTCATGACTCTATTTCAGTAAGATCAGCACTCCAAAAAGTGAAAGGGGAGGTAGAAGTGATGAAAAGCAGCAAAAGGTCTCATGATAGGAAAAGAGCTAGAACGGAAGAGGATCGGAGTCGGTACAGATTGCATGGAAATTATACCGGTATCTTTGGCACAAGTCCAGAGCTTGTTGCGGCCCTCGAAAAGGTGCAGACTGTTGCGGACACAAACGCCCCCGTGCTGATTCAAGGGGAAACCGGAACAGGCAAAGAGCTGATCGCGCATGCCTTACATCAAAGTAGTAGTCGTTCGCCGGAGGAGATGGTGGTTGTCAATTGTGCAGCAATACCGGACACCCTATTCGAAAGCGAGCTGTTTGGACATGAAAAAGGAGCATTTACGGGTGCTACGGCGCGACGCATAGGTAAGTTTGAAAGGGCACACAAGAGCACGATTTTCCTTGATGAAATCGGTGAAATGCCCTTGTGCCTCCAACCGAAGTTGCTACGGACACTTCAAGAACGGAAAATTGAGTGTGTCGGCGGCACGAGGTCAATCCCGGTGGATTTTCGGGTTGTTGCAGCGACCAACCGCGATCTTCAGCAGTGTGTTAAAAATGGCAGCTTGCGCGAGGATCTCTATTATCGATTGAATGTAGTTTCTCTGTCGTTGCCTGCGTTGAGAGAACGGCGGGGAGACATTCACTTGTTGGCAGAACACTTTGTGTGCAAACACTGGCAACCCCAAGGGGCCTCTGGCCCCAAAATAGCATCCGCTACCCTAGAATGTCTCCAAAGTTACCCCTGGCCGGGCAATATACGCCAATTAGAAAATGTCATCTTCCGCGCCTGCCTTTTCGTCAAAAATGGCGTTATCTTACCGCAGGACCTGCCGCAAGAAATTCAGGATTCGAAGGGACAAAGATCGTCTTTAGTGTTGGAAAGGGGCAGATCGTGTACGCCAGACACGGTGGAACTGCCGATCGGGTTAACGCTAAAGGAAGTAGAAAGAATGTGGATCTTGAAAACTCTGGCGCAGTTCGATGGGAATAGGGCAAAAACAGCAAAAATACTAGGAATGAGTTTAAGTTCTTTGTATAACAAATTAAATGGCTATAAAGCGAAGCGAGAGCGAGAGGCAAAGGGTATCTCCGATTCTGCAGATACGTTGTCGTTGCCTTAGTAGTATACTCCGGGGGACTAATCCTTAACTCTTTTCGCGACCTCAAAATGCCTTGACAAAAATCTGTAAGTCTCTATAATAAAACTGACACTATCTTAATAAGACAGATGCCATTTTTAACGCAAGATGCTTCAGAACCTGCGGCGTTTTGTAGTGAAAGCTGAATAAAGATTCAGAATTTGACTGATAATGTAAAGATGAATTTTCTGAATCACGGATGAGGCGGAAAACGGGTTTGTTAATTGGAGGTGTCTTTTCGTAGAAGGTCCGAAATATTTTTTCAAACTTCAGACAGATTGGGCATCAGCGGAGGCTTAAAGTTATAATAATTACATAACTTAATTGGTCTCCAAGGAGGATAGCATAGTGTCTTTAAAGCAGCGTATTCATAGTAAAGCAGCGATTAACATCGCCTCTGGCATCCCGTTTGGTTGCACGCGAGATGACATGGAAGCTGTTCTCGGTCAAAGCAACTACGATTTAGTCAGTGTTGACCATCAACACGGGCCCGCAAATGAAGACAAACTGGTCGAATATTGCGCAATGGCGAGCGAATTCGATGTGGGTGTGCAGCTTCGCATCAAACATACTCGCCACGCGTATCTCATAGGTAATCTCTTGGATCTGGGTCCTCTGGCGATTGTCGTGCCGCAAGTGGAGACTGTGGAGACAGTGAACGAGGCAATTGATGCTTTCTACTATCCTCAGATGGGGAGACGGAGTTGGGGTCCTAGCAGTAGCTACGGCATAAAACAGGGCTTGGGCCGTCTTGGCTACGCTGAGTGGTGGAACAGCACCGGTATTCTTATTTTGCAAATCGAATCAGTTAATGCTGTGATTAACGTCAGCAGATTTGCCAAACCCGGTGTAGATATGGTAACCTTCGGCGAAAATGACCTTAACTTTAGCATAGAGTCCTATCCGCATTCGCCCTTCAAAAACTTGCAAGAGTGCATTGCACATGTGCAAACCCAGTTAGCTGATACACACGTCAAAGTAGGAGCGGGACATACGCCCTCAGGCTTATTGTAAAGTACTCCGTTGATTGCTGTGAGGTTCTGGCATTGAAAAGTAGTAGGTTCCATAGTGGGAGATATACACATCAACGCTCGCGGTTAGGAAAACAGTATCAACGTTATCAAGGAGCATCAGAATGTCAAAACGGATCAAAATTGGACTTATTGGATGTGGTATGATATCGGGTTCCCATATCCGTGGATACCTTGCACATCCGCAGCATGCCGACATCGTGGCTATCTGCGATACGGTGGAGGCGAACGTAAGACGGAGAGCCGCGGAGGTAGTTTCTGTTGCAGCGTCTAATGCGGAGGCGACGTCTGCTGCTGCGGAAAAAGCAGAGACCTCGGAGGCACGCGAGCATTTGAGGGTCGATGCTGCACTCTTGAGAGAATATGCTAACAAGGGAGTCAAAATCTTTAGCGACTACAACGAGATGTTGAAGGTATGCGATTTAGACGCGGTCAGTCTTGCGTTACCGCCGTTCGTTCATGAACCTGCGACAGTTGCAGCTGCGAAAGCGGGGTTGCATGTTTTCTGTGAAAAGCCGATGGCTCGTACCGCGACAGAGGCGCGGAATATGCGGGATGCTTGTGATGCAGCTGGCGTTAAACTCGCTTATCAGAGCGGGGGTACTTGTCTGGATCCGACAAGTTATGCGATTCGCGATTACATCACCTCTGGCAAGCTCGGCGATGTCTACTACGGACGCCTGACTAGTTACCGCGTCCGCGGCAGACCCAATGTGGATATGTTCGGTTACGGCGGGTGGTTCCTCAATTCCGTTTTTAGTGGTGGTGGAACGATATATGATACCGGTGTCTATCTCATCAACCGTTCTCTGTATTTGCTCGGTTCTCCGCAACCTGCGACTATTAGCGGGATTGCCTACCGTGGAATGCTTCCTGAGTACACAGGTAAAGAAATTAACGATGTTGAGGAACATGCCTCTGTCTTTGTGCGGTTTACCAACGGCATGTCCTTCACTTATGAAAATGGTTGGTCAAGTAATATGTCAGGCCAGCCACAAGGCATCTTTATTTTTGGGTCTAAGGGTTCGTTTAACAACGATAAGCTCTTCCTTGAAAAAGGCAAATGGGACACTGACGATCAAGGCAATCGTAGGCGTTATCAAGGGGATCTCGTCGAGACTTCGTTGGAGCTGCCAGATAAGGCTTTCCCCGATAAGTTTCGTGATTTTCTTGATGCTTGTAACAGCGAGGCGCAGCCTGTTAGCAACGGTGGTATCGGTCTGAATGTTACCGAGATTATGAGTGGTGCACTTTTGTCTGCCAAACTCGGTCGCGAGGTTAGTGTTGAGGAACTTTATCAACTAGAGGCGCTCCGCGCTGAACCGATACCGGGTTGGCCGATTCCATAAGGTTGTATTCTGAGGAATTTAAGGTTGACAATAAACCCTTAATCAGATATGATTTAAGATGTCGCTGGGTGTGCGGCACCTATAGACTGCAAACTCCTTTTTTGGAGGAACGTAAAACGGAGGATTAAATTTGAGAAGTTTTGAGTTTTTTGAACCGACTACCCTTGCAGAGGCATCTCGTCTGTTTAGGGAGGAGCAAGCGCAGCTTCTTGCTGGCGGGACTGACCTTGTTATCGGTATGAAAGCGCTCACTGAAACGCCACAATCTGTGATTAGTCTTCAGAAAATTCCCGGGTTGGCTGGCATTAGCGCTGCAGCCGACGGTAGCATTAAGATTGGTGCGATGACGAAAGTTCGAACGGTTGAATTATCAGCGGATATCCAACAACGGCATGCTGCTTTGGCAGAGGGTGCTGCAGAAATTGGTTCTATCCAGATCCGGAACCTCGCTACTATCGGTGGAAACATTGCGCATGCTTCTCCGGCAGCGGATACTGTTGCCGGTCTGCTTGTTGCTGATGCTCAGGTCGACATCGCCGGTGCTGATGGTGAGCGGACTCTGCCAATCAGCGAGCTCTTCACGGGCCCGGGTCAGACCGCCTTGGTACCGGGTGAGATCATTACGTGTTTTCGTCTGCCGGGTGCTGTATCTGGATCCCACTATATCAAGCACAAAATCCGGGAGGTTATGGATTTAGCGTTTATCGGAGTTGCTGCTGCTGTCAATGTTGACAACGGTGTAATTAGAGAGGCGCGGATTGGACTTGCAGCGGTTGCCCCTACCCCGATTCGCGCGATTGAAGCAGAAAATCTACTATCAGGGAAGGAGCTGACGGCTGAACTTCTAGCACAGGCGGGTGAAGCCGCTGCGGCTGCAGCTAGTCCGATATCTGATTTACGGTGCTCCGCGCAACATCGCAAAGAAATGGTTGACGTGCTTACGAAGCGAACTTTACAAGAGGCTGTCGCGAGAGCATAGATCCCAAAATTTGTTTCCAAACAGATCTGCCCGGGAATAAAGATGCGGCTCGTTTTGAACTATGGCATTATTATAAATATGTTATATATAAAGGGAAAAATATGGCAAAATACCAAGTCAATCTGAAGGTTAATGGCGACACACACGATTTACTCATCGAACCACGTAAGACCTTGTTGGCTGTACTTCGCGACACGGTTGGTTTGACTGGAACCAAAGAAGGGTGTAGCACAGGGGACTGTGGTGCCTGCACTGTGATCGTTGACGGCAAAGCCGTCACCTCTTGTATGGTGCTTGCTGTCACTGCTTCTGGCAAAGAGATCACGACGATTGAGGGCCTAGCGAGCGGAGGTGAGCTCCATCCTATTCAACAGGCGTTTATTGACACTGGGGGGTATCAGTGTGGTTTCTGCACGCCCGGTTTTATTATTGCATCAAAAGCGCTCTTAGATGAAGATCCGGATCGGAGCGAAGAAGAATTCAGGCATGCTCTTGGTGGGAATATCTGTCGCTGTACAGGATACACGAAGATTCTTGAGGCGGTCATGAAAGCCGCGGAAGAGATTCGCGCAACTGCTTAAAAATTATTGGACTGCCTGAAAGGTTATTTTAATAGGTACGTTTTTGAGTGCGCCTATGCTATCTGCTGAAAGGAGTATTAGATGTCAGAATATACTGTTGTCGGTCAAAAGGTCGAACGGGTTGATGCGGTTGAAAAAGTGACTGGTGCTGCGCAATACGGGGCGGATGTACATCCGCCCGGAATGCTCTACGGTAAGCTTGTGCGTAGCAAGCATGCCCATGCTAACATACTCGGTATTGACACTAGCAAAGCCGAGAAGCTTCCCGGAGTCAAGGCGATTATTACCCAGGACGCTGTGCCGAGCGGGCGTAGGGTTTTCGCAACAGGTAAGGTGCTTTATTTCGGTGAACCCGTTGCTGCTGTTGCTGCAACGGATCCTGATATTGCTGAGGAAGCAGCTGAACTCATTAAGATTGATTATGAGGTTCTACCGGTTGTTCAGGACGTTATGGAGGCGATTAAACCGTCTGCTCCGCGTCTACACAGCGATGACACAAAGGATGGCCCCAACCGACGGGAGACCGCAGCGAAAATCCGCAGACTTTCGCGTGATAAAGAGAACGATCATAGTGATGAAATTAGCAAGCTTGAAGCTGCATTAGAGGCCTATCCTGATGAAGTTTATTACAACATTTCTGCCGAAAGCCATTCTGAGGCGGGGGATGTTGAAAAAGGGTTTGCTGAGTCCGATGTTGTTGTTGAAGATACGTACGTGATTCCCCGTGTTCATCAAACCTATATGGAACCTCATGTTTCTGTTGCAAGTGCTGACTCGTCTGGCAAAATCACTGTCTGGGCGTCGACCCAGGGTCCCTTCGCTATCCGTTCTGGCATTGCTGGAACATTGGGGATTCCGTTGACTCGAATTAATGTTATCGGGACAACGATGGGCGGCGGTTTTGGTGGACGTTTTGGGGTTATCATTACGCATGTTCCGGCTGTTCTGCTTTCCCAGAGAACAGGTCGGCCGGTTCGGGTCCAGATGACGCGCGAAGAGGAATTTACAGATGGGAGACCGGCCCCGGGCTGTGTTATTAAGTTGAAGACAGGTGCTTCTAAAGATGGTCGTATCCTTGCGCGCCAAGCACTCGCTTTTTGGGATTCTGGTTCTGTCTCCGGTGCGTCGATCGGTAGCACAATTCGTGTTCGTGGGGTCTACAAGATTCCCAATCTCAAGGTAGACGCTTACGGTGTTCATACCAACAAGTCTGGTACAGCTGCCTATAGGGCACCCGGTGCGCCACAGGCCATTTTTGCGGGAGAATCCCAGCTCGACGAAATTGCTGAGCGGGTCGGTATGGATCCAGTTGAATTCCGTCTGCTGAATATGCGCGAAGAGGGTGATTCTGTTCCGGCGGGTGGGAGTGAACCTAAGGTCGGATACAAAGAGACTTTACAAGCTGTGGCTGATGCTGCTGGATGGTGGGATCGGAAAGCAGGTGAAAACCAAGGATGGGGCGTTGCTGTCGGGGATTGGACAAACGGATGTGGGCCTGGCGGCGTCTATGTTTCTGTGCATGAGGATGGCAGTGTTCGTATCTTTCACGGTTCTATGGACATCACTGGAACAGACACTGCAATTTCACAGATTGTTGCCGAAATTTTGACTGTGCCTTATGAGAATGTCACGATTCGGCGGGGAGATACTGACTCTGCCCCTTATTCAACGGGTTCGGGTGGAAGCGTTGTCACCTTCACAATGGGTAACACTGCTAAATTAGCGGCTGAAGATGCACACTGCCGTATTCTTGAGCTGGCATCGGAGCGACTCAACATGAACGTTGACAACCTTGAGCTCAGGGAAGGTGCTGTTCATGTTGTCAGCGCTGATCCACCGAAATCTATTTCATTGGGTGAACTCGCTGCGTATAGTCTCTCCACAACAGGTGGGCCTATTGTTGGAAAGGGTGCCTTCGCGCGCCAATCCAGTACACCTGCACTTGCTGCGCAGATTGCCAAGGTTGAGGTGGACCCGGAGACCGGCAGGACTCGGGTGCTTAAACTGGTGGCTTCGCAAGATGTGGGCTTCGCTATTAATCCAATGGCCGTCGAAGGCCAGATTGAGGGCGGAACCGTTCAAGGCTACGCTTGGGCGATGATGGAGGAGATGCAATACTGCGAAAGCGGTAATATCAATCCTGGGTTTGTTGACTACCGCGTCCCGACCTCTGCAGATCTTCCTACAGTAAAGTCTGTTATCGTTGAAGTCCCGGCACCCAATGGTCCTTACGGTGCTAAAGGTGTTGGTGAACCGCCAATCACGCCGACATTGGCAACCATGGCAAACGCCGTCAAAAATGCTGTCGGTGTGCGGATTACCGAATTGCCCATTAAACCTGAAAAGGTTGTTCAGGCATTAAGAAACAACGGACGCTAATCTATTTACAGGTGTCAGCTACTTGCTGGTGGCAGAGAAAGCATCTCTAACGACCACACCTCTTAATTGACACCTGATTCCGATATAAGCAGGGAAAATATGTTTGGTGAAATTAGAAACGAACACGGTGAACGTCTCGATTATACCTTTCATGAGGGCAAGGCCGGCAGAATTGTGGTGATTGGACATGGTGTCACTGGCAATAAAGATCGTCCTGCCCTCGTTGCTTTGGCGGAAGGGCTTGCGGCTGCAGGTATCTCTGCCCTGCGCTTCTCATTTTCAGGCAACGGTGAATCGGAAGGCGCATTTACAGATTCAACTATCACAAAAGAGGTTGCGGACCTGGGGAGTATCATTGATACGATCAAAGGATATCGTGTGTGCTATGTCGGCCATAGCATGGGTGGCGCGGTTGGTGTCTTGCGCGCCGCTGGCGATCAACGCATCCAAATTCTCGTCTCGCTTGCCGGGATGGTGAATACACGAGCGTTTGCAGCACGCGAATTTGGCGACATCACACCGAACGAGGGCTTCATGTGGGATGAACCGGACTGTCCGCTGTCACAGGCCTATATGGATGACATGGCAACGATTGGCAGTGTTGCAGAACGTGCAAGTGAATTCGAGGTGCCCTGGCTGCTCGTCCACGGCACCGAAGACGATATTGTCCCTATCGAAGATAGCCACGACATTCTTCAATACGCAAGTGAGCAAACAGATCTCCTTGAGATGCCGGGCGTAGATCATGTTTTTTCTGGCGAGGGTAGTGCTGTCATGGTCGAAAAAGTTGTGGCGTGGATTGATAAAAGGTTGTGATGGAATACATCTGATATCGAGTCAAGTGTCTAAAAGGCGATAAGAAACACATGGATTTATCCGTTGTGGGTATCACAAATTGATTTGCATCAAAAAAAAGAGTTTAGTAGACTTTAACATATGTTGAACTCGTTTTTCTTCGGTGGTAAAAGTCGGGGTCCCCTTCGATTTTTACGTTTTCTTTTTCATATTCCAAACTTTGCCAAACTCACATGGCGACTCTTTGGCGATCAACGGATCCCTATCCATCGCAAGGCGATTCTGATTCTCGCTGAATTCATCGCTATTATATTTGCTGCTGCCTACTTACTCAACCCCCTCGATTTCGATTTTCTCCCGATTTTCGGTCGCATTGACGACATTTTCATCGGAGCTTTTGTGATTCTTGTACCGGGGGCATGGTTGTTCATTCGATTATGTCCGAAGAATATTGTCCAAGAACATGTCGACCAAATTTCACGTGGCACGTAAATACAACCTCACCACGCAGCTATTCCAACACAGTATTTTGCCAGAGACGCTACGTTTTTCTTTTTTGCAACTTTATTTTGTAATAGGTGTATCTGTAAGGCGAAAAAACGGACCAATTAAAAAAAGGTTACCAGATTCGGTACCTGCTCAAAATTACATCAGGAGGTTTATATAATGTCCAAACTCAGGAGCAGACTACATAACCCAGTACGGGTATTATTGATTTTAGCGGCGTTTGTCATCGTAGTAGCGGTTGTTATTGACCGGGAAGCGGATGATCTCACGTTGCAAACTGCAATCGGGCAGACCAATGACACACTTCAAACATCGGATGATTTTCAGTACTTGGAGCGCTCGAATCGTGCTTTTATTGATCTAGTAGCACGAACGCGCCCGGCCGTTGTGCAAATTACGACCAAAACAGTGCGTGAACAGAGGCGGCCGCCGAGCAGTCGTTTCGGTGATGATTTTTACAGGTACTTCTTTGGTCCTGAATTCGAAGTTGATCCAGAAGCTGAAATAGAACCAATCACGGGCCTCGGTTCAGGCGTGATCGTTCGCGAGGATGGCTATATTTTAACGAACAATCATGTCATTGACGGCGTTGACGATATTACTGTCATCCTCGCAAACGGTCGGGAGTATGAAGGCGAATTAGTCGGTAGTGATTCGGCAAGTCGAAGGGGTGGTGGCAGCGATCTTGCCCTCATTAAAATAGATGAGAAAGCCCTACCCACTTTACAATTCGGCGATTCAGATGCCCTTGAAGTTGGCGAATGGGTGATTGCAATAGGATCACCGCTGGGTCTTTCGCAGAGTGTAACGCGCGGCATCGTTAGTGCAAAAAGCAGGACTGAATTCAGCGCTAGTGTTCCGTACAGTGACTTTATTCAAACCGACGCACCCATTAACCGTGGCAACAGTGGCGGTGCCCTGATTAACATTCGCGGTGAGCTAGTCGGTATCAATACCTTAATCGCCACTGGCGGTTATTCTAGAGGGAACATCGGTCTCGGTTTCGCTGTTTCGGGTAACATGGCGAAACAGCTGATACCAGATCTGATCGAAAACGGAAAAGTTGTACGCGGCTGGCTCGGAATCCAGATGGATGCAGTCGGATATGATTTAGCAGATAAACTGCAATTTGAAGAACCAAAGGGTGTCATTGTCGAACGAGTTATCAAAGATAGCCCCGCTGAAAAAGCCGGAATCCAACCCCGCGATATCATCCTCGAATTTGATGGAAAAACGGTTCGAGGCATACAGCATATGATGTACACTGTTGCTGCCACAAAAGTAGGCAAACCTGTGGAATTAAAGGTGCTACGACGGGGGAGTCAAGAGAAACAACTCACTGTCGAGTTAGCAGAGAGAACAGCTGAAGTTGTCAATACACCCGAAGACAGAATATTTCGCCGAGAGCAAGAAGAATTGTTTGCGGGCATCCGCGTTCAAGATCTAAATCCGGTAATTGCGCAGCGCTACGGATACTCTCCAAGCGAAACGGGTGTAATCGTCACGGAGGTCGAAAGACGTAGCGATGCTCAGAAAAAAGGTATCAGACGCGGGTATCTCATTCAAGAGATAGAATGGAGATCCGTGGAGGATCTTAAGACGTATTCTGAGCATGTTAAGAAAGTGAAAAAAGAGAAAAAGGAAAAAGTTCTCCTCTATGTCAAATCGCCAGATGGACGTGGCGGGGGCTATGTTACGGTGAAAGTTTCGACATCGGATCGATAATTAACGCTCATTGGTATTGAGAGGAACAGACTGCTGATGAAAGCCCAGCGGGTCGTTTGGCCCAGTCATGCCAAGGTTGAAATTGAGACGTTTACCTTGCCCTCTGTCGGGGATGATGAGGTGCTTGTTGCTACGGAATGCACGCTCATCAGCCCCGGCACAGAGCGTGCCTTTTTATTACACCTCCCGAACGCCCAGGGCCGATATCCGTCGCGCCCTGGGTACAGCAATATCGGTAGAGTCGTAGAGGTTGGAAAATTGGTTACGAGCTACAAGGTGGGCGAACGGGTTGCTTCAACCCAGGGACACACTAGTCACTTTGTAACCTGCCCCAGCCGCTTGTTAAAGGTTACCTCTAGCGATGTTCCTGCCGAAGAAATTGTCTTTTTCAATTTGGGTGCGATCGCATTACAGGGCGTTCGCAAGGCAAGGATTGAATTAGGTGAGGCTACGTTGGTTTTAGGACAAGGTCTTATCGGCTTACTTGCTATGCAACTCTCAAAACTTAGTGGGGCTATGCCGCTTATTGCAGCTGATCTTACTGATGCTCGACTTGAGCTTGCTAAAGAGGTCGGAGCAGACTATGTTCTCAATCCAGAGGCTGCCGATTTCTCCGCACAGCTAAGGGATGCCACTAACGGTAATGGTCCGTCGATCAGCATTGAGGCAACCGGGCATCCAGATGGCATTAGGACCGCCTTGGCTGCAGCTGGTTGGGGGGCGCGTGTAATCCTATTGGCAAGCACACGCGGGGAAACGTCGAGTGTGAACTTCTACCGAGACGTGCATAAGAAGGGACTTATCCTTTATGGCGCACACAACTCAATCCGTCCACGGCAAGAATCTTCATCGAATTTCTGGACGCTTGAAGACGATAGTCGCTTGTTACTATCGCTGATCGTACAGAAACGGCTTAATGTTGCCTCGTTGATTAGTCATCGTGTGCTTGGCGAGGATGCCCCGAAGGCGTATCAACTGCTCATGGAATGGGATCCCGGTTTCCTCGGTGTTGTCCTGCAGTGGAACAACGGCCGGTAGGGGCGGGACCAAAGGAAAAGATGGCACGCGAATACCCGATTGAAAATGTTCGCAACATCGGCATTGCTGCACACATTGATGCTGGTAAAACAACTACAACTGAACGGATCCTGTTTTACACCGGAAAAAAGCATAAAATCGGTGCAGTAGATGATGGCACTGCTGAGATGGATTGGATGGTACAGGAACGGGAACGCGGTGTGACGATTACAGCTGCCGCGACTACCTGTTTCTGGCGTCAACATGCAATTCATCTCATTGATACCCCTGGACATGTAGATTTCACCGTAGAGGTGGAGCGCTCATTCAGGGTCTTAGATGGTGCTATTGCACTTTTTTGTGCTGTTGGCGGTGTCGAACCGCAATCTGAAAATGTCTGGTGCCAGGCGGAACGTTATAACGTACCACGTATCGTTTTCATCAATAAAATGGATAGAGTTGGTGCGAATTTCGATCGCGTTCTAGAGATGATTCAAGAGCGTTTAGATGCAACGCCTCTTCCGCTCCAATTACCTATCGGTGAAGGCCCCGATTTCACGGGTATTATCGATGTGCTGACACAAAAGGCGATGCATTGGGATGCGACTGATTCTGGACAGACCTATACAGAAACGGAGATTCCTTCTGAACTTGAAGCTGAGGTGGCCCAGGCGCAAGAGAGTCTGCTTGAAAATATCGCTGTTGAAGATGAAATCTTGCTTGAAAAATACTTAGGCGGGGCGGATATCAGCTACCGCGAGTTATTGGCAGGTATTCGCGCAGCGACGCTAAAAGGAGCATTAGTGCCTGTATTGTGTGGAAGCTCCCTCAAGAATCAGGGGGTTCAGCCTCTGCTTGATGCGGTGATCGATTTTCTTCCTTCTCCTGTTGATGTCCCGCCCATCGAAGGCACCTTGCCACATACAGTCTCTCTAAAGCGGCATTCGGGAAGCTCAAAAGATACAACTACCGAAACAGGTAGGATGACTCGCACTGCAGATGAAGCAGGCCCCCTCGCAGCTTTAGCGTTTAAGGTAGTAAGTCATCCGACTGTAGACAAACTCGTGTATTGTCGTCTCTATTCAGGCGCGTTGAAACGGGGAGACGTTGTTTATAACGTCCGTTCTGAGAAGCGAGAACGCGTTAATCGGATTTTGCAGATGCACGCGAATAAAGAGACTGTATCTGACACTGCTTATGCCGGCGATATTGTCGCCTTGGTCGGACTCAAGCACACGAAAACGGGTGACACGGTCACCGATGAAAAAGAACCGATTCTGCTCGAAGCGATCACATTTCCAGAACCGGTGATATCTATCGCTATTGAGCCTGAACGTGCTAGCGATGCGGATACATTGGAGGAAACCCTCGAAAAATTGATGGACGAGGATCCGACGTTTACAGTCGGGATCGACAAGGATACCGGGCAGCGGGTTATCTCAGGAATGGGCGAACTCCATCTGGAGGTTTTGACCGACCGGATGATACGTGAATTTGGTGTTAAGGCCCGGGTTAGTAAACTTCAGGTCGCGTATCGCGAAACGATCGGCATTGTGGCAGAAGCTCGCGGGACATATATTCATAAAACGGATGAGGAAGGTATTTATGGCGACGTGTTGCTCAGGGTCGAACCCTTAGAACGCGGCAACGGATTTCAGTTTGAGGATGAGACAGACGAAACGCAGATTCCGCGGCAATATATAGCATCTATTGAGAATGCACTTGAAGGTGCGATGGGAACCGGACCACGTATCGGCTACCCGCTGCAAGATGTCAAAGTAACACTGACGGGAGGTACTTATCATCCGACTGATTCCTCGGAAATTGCATTCGAAGCAGCAGCTGTTCTTGCGTTTGAAAATGCTGTCGGAAAGGCGAGGCCCTTACTCTTAGAACCGATTATGCGGATACATATCACCGTTTCTAATGAACATGTCGGCAGCGTTATCGGAGACCTAAATTCACGTCGTGCTCAGATTAATGAGAGTGCTATGCAAGATGCCTCTGTAAACGTCATCAATGCCTTTATCCCTTTGTCAGAAACGTTTCAATACACAACCCAACTCCGCTCGATGACGCGGGGGCGTGGGGCTTTTACATTGGAATTTTCGCACTACGATGTTGTGCCGGAGTCTCTTGGCCCCGGAGTCAAGGGTTCTACTTCGGCTTAGGCGAAGTTCGGTTTTTGTTGGCTTTCATCACGTCTTGCAACTCGTCCAAGGGAATTGCAAACATCGTCCGTCCGTTAATACCGGTTGTTGTGGTTGCCATCGTCATTGAATTGATAATAGCTTCCTCTGTTGCCTCAATGACTGCTTGGAACAGTGCGCTTAAACGGCTATTGACTAACATCTTGATTTGAAAGGTGCCGCTTTCAGTGGTGCGTGGGAAAACATTTGCGTTGGAAAAAGCGATAACGAATTCGCCGCTGCCATTAGTACTCGGTGTTCCTGTTCGAGCGAGTCCGTGTGTTGCCCGTATGGCGAGCTGTTTGAGTTGGCGATGCGTCAAGGGAGCATCAGTCGCGATAACGATGATAAAAGAGCCCTCTCTGCCCAATTTGGGTGGGGAGTCTATGATTGCTTTGCCAACTGAAACACCGTCAATTCGCAATTCGGAACGTCTGCCTCCGTTAGCGTTAACGAGGACCCCTATTGTCCAGCCGCCTTGTTTTTCGGGGAGAACGCGTGAGGATGTGCCGATACCTGCTTTGAACCCGTAGCATCGCATGCCCATTCCGCCGCCAACGCAACCTTCTGCGACGGGGCCGCTTGTGGCGTTTTCTATAGCTTCAATCACGTGTTCTGCTTTGACATGGAGGCCGCTGATGTCATTCAACCCTCCATCGTAGCATTCAGCCACGATTGGTAGGACAATGTTGTCGTCCGGGTAACGCTTCACAATGTAGCGGACAATGCCATCATGAACTGCTCCTACGCTGAGCGTATTTGTAAGCAAAATGGGGGATTCAATCCAACCTGCTTGATTTATACGAGCGATGCCTGTTGCTTCCCCGTTGCCGTGAATGGTATGTGCTGCTCCAAACAGACGTGTTGTCCAGATATCATCGCTTGGCAGAATAGCAGTAACGCCGGTACGGATCGAATCACCTTCGTTCAGAGTGACGTTCCCGACCTTGACCCCGGTTACGTCCGTAATGGCATTGTGTGGCCCGGTTGGCATGGTGCCAATCTGGATGCCGAGGTCACGTGCCCGGGCTCGAGGGGCTGGGTCTGTAGGATCGGCATTTAGACTACCTATAGAGCATACGCAAAAAACAACTGTAAGAACGATCGAAAACGCTATTTTCTGGTCGTATACAGAGACCCTTTTTCGTGTTTTTTTAAGAAATTTCTGCATTTTCTACTAATTGATTCCTATAGATTGCGCGAATTTGATTAAAGATAGCAATATATGTTGGAGAACGGTAGTCAGGATAACTCCATTCCCAAGGTTGAAAGGTTTTGCGGTAGAAGCGGAGTGTAATTTCGGCATAAATGCCGTTGCGCAGGTAGAGGCGGTGCGCGTTGTCTTTAGTTGAGGCGAGTACAAGTTTCGCCATGCAGAGGTATCCTGCATCTAAATTTACACGGCGCGCCGCTCCTGCCGACTTTTTTATAGCGAAAGTTTGCTCCACTTTATTTGTAAATAATTTCATTTCTGCCAATATGCTGGCATCAATCAATCTTTCAAAACTGATAAACTGTCTTTGAATACCGGTTCCCATCTCACTCTCGTAATACATTGTACTTGTGAAAGGTATCAGTTCACTCGTGAAATCAATGGGACCCAAATGGTGTGTTAGTTGAGAGTAAACAGTTGGCAGCAGGCAAGGTTCTGGAGTCAGCACTCCAATGATAGCTTTAACAGGTCGCGGTATTGTAATTGTCCCCATGCTGCTCTCCATAGCCTAACCGATAGCATGAGCTGCATGCGCTGCTATCCAGAATTGTGTACTGTCGAGTATACCAGACAATTTTTATCGTGTCAACGCTTCGTTGTTTGAACCAGGGGCATTTAGTTTTCCGATAATTTACGCCTGAATACTCATCTTATTTGTGGCAAGTAAACGTTCCGGATTATTTCTGAAAAGGGAAAAAATATATTTTTTTATTTTTTCTTGACATTTGCTGAATTATAATGTATAATACTCTGTTATGCTATGTTGCTATATTCGAAAAGGAAAAGGCATTTAACAGGGACGGGCTTTTTTATTATATCTGCCCGCTAGAACAGCCACTCGTACGATGGCAGGTGTAGGCAGGCACCCTGGCATATTTTATCGCTTTTCTTTTGAAATGTGTTAACACATAGGCATAGAAACTAACATCTTGGTGAGTTGACTATGCCCTCAAATTTGAAACAAAAGACCCTCAATACGAATCAACGGGTAAAACGGTCTATACCAGCGATGTACCAGGTTCTGATTGTGAAAGTCGTTCGCACCAGGAAGTTAAAGCTCCCCACACCCCTATTTATGCGGAGTCTGCGAAGGTGTGGAACGAGTGTGTCGAGTTGATGAATCTGTTTCGACATCAACGCGGGTATCCACTGCACGTCGCGGCTTCTACATCGTTAGTGCCTACAAAGGGCCGGGGATAAACACCTCTCCCCAAAGACAGATTTATGTCCGCCAATACTAAGTAGATTGTTTTGATGAGACTTATCTGGCCACAAGTTTTTGAATTGCATTTTACGTATTCCGACAATCTCCTTCCGTCTGATAGCGGGTGGGGCTGTCTCCGTGTGGATGTTAGTGAAATCTGCTCGTTTCTTACGGACAACGCGTAGAAAACTATAAGGGGCGGTATATCGGGTCTCTATACTGTCTTCGGCATAAAGGATCTGCGTGGTTTCGTAGAAAGTTGGCTCAGTGTCAAAAGGGTTCTATTCAGTGGGCCAGATATCTGCGGTGCAAGTGGAAACGGCATCATCAGCTTAGGAAGGTTGTTATTAGCGATCTGACAGGTATTCACAACAGGTATGGTTTTAAGTAAGTATCATCATGACGGTGTTTGCGCGATCAATATTTAGAGTAAAGTATCTGGGAGGGTTGCTCCCAGTAGCGGGGCTTGTGGCAGCCCGCAGAGGTTACCAACTACAAGTGTCTCAGTTGGTTTACGCGCAAGGGAAGCAATGTTAGCATGACTCACAGCGGTATTTAACCAAATCTCGCTGGCAGCGGATGTCAAAAAGTCTATTTTACGCTGCATAACCACCGCCAAATAGGGAGGCTTCATTCAGTGAACACAAAGCCAAGTCGAAAAAAGAACAGACTATCGTTTGCCAAGACACAAGTTAGAGCCCCGCTCCCAGATCTCATAGAAACTCAAGGCCTCTCGTATAACAAATTTTTACAACGAGATGTTCCGCCGGATGAACGTAAAGACACCGGTCTCCAAACTGTATTTAAGGAGATCTTTCCTATTCGAGACTTTTCGGATGTCAATAGTCTTGAATTTGTCAGCTATAGCCTGGGTACGCCGAAGTACACGCTCCAAGAGTGCATTGCCCGTGGTGTAACGTATCAGGTATCCCTCACTGCCCGTATTAGGTTAGTTCTACGCGAGGCAGATCCAGATGCAGATGATCCTCATGTTGTTGATATTCGCGAATCCGATGTCTATCTCGGTGAAGTTCCGTTAATGACTGAGACTGGCAGTTTCGTTGTCAACGGCAGTGAGCGTGTAATCGTAAGCCAGTTACATCGCTCCCCGGGTGTTATTTTTCTTGAGAAGTTGTTACAAACCGGGCGCCGCACAACAACAGCACAAATTATTCCTTATCGAGGTGCTTGGGTCGAATTTGAAGTAGATGCCAAGGACCATATCTATGTGCGTATTGACAAACGCAAAAAATTGCCTGCAACCGTCTTACTTCGAGCCCTTGGTTGGGAGTCCGATGCGGATATCCTGAAGCTCTATGCCAAAACGGAAAGGCTTGTATTTGATGGGTGGCGTGTTACCCATGTGGAAGCGCCTGCAAAGCAGATTAAACCCGGTGACTTGCTGAATAGTTCGGAATTCCGGCAGGCAAAAAAGGATTATCCAGGAATTGAAGCAGAGAAGTGCTATCGGGTTACTGCTGTAACCGACAAAGACTGCTCTCTCGACGTTGGACAGGAAATTTCATATGGAGAGCGTATCCGTCTTCGTAGAAAATGGAAAGGCTTTGAAACTGATCTCCTCCGACGCGTCCTTGACCTTCCTAACAGTCGATGTGAGTTTGTTGTTGGGCAGATTTTAACAGATTCGGAGTACGAGGCGGCATGCACCCGTTATGGCAAAACGGCCTTCACAGTCGAGAAAGCGTCGTCCGAAGACTGTGAAGGCCGTGTCTGCGCCGAAGATGTTATCAGTCAAGACACCGGCGAAGTACTTCTCACAGCAAATACACTCCTCACTAAAACCGAGTTAGAGCGCCTGCAAGAATCCGCTGTTGAGGCACTCACAGTGCTTGATGAAGTAGATTGTCAGCATATTCGGTTTTTACGCAATACTTTAGAGCAAGACCGGCAAGCAGATTACCCGGAGCAGCATAGTTTGAAAGATGCGGCATTACTCGACATTTTTCGCACGTTAAGACCTGGTGAGCCAGCTAGTATAGAAAATGCAAGCAAACACCTATCATGGTTACTTTTTGATCCGAATCGTTATGATTTGGCGGTAGTTGGAAGATACAAGCTGAATAAAAAGTTTCAGAATACCGCTGTTTACGGAGAACCGCCGTCAGAGACTGTGCGCACTCTGCGCCCGGAAGATATCGCTGCCACGCTAGCCTATTTTCTTAGAGTGCATAATGGACTCAACCCAAAAGACGATCTCGATCACCTCGGCAATCGGCGTGTGCGTGTTATCGGAGAATTGCTCGAAAATCAGTTTCGGATAGGACTATTTCAGATTCGCAGAACGACGCGTGAGCGGTTGAGTACCGCGAGCGATATTGATAAGATCTTACCGTCTACACTCGTCAATCCGAAACCTCTGATGATGGCCCTCCGTGAATTCTTTGGTTCAAACCAGCTGTCCCAGTTTATGCAGCAAATTAATCCGTTGGATGAACTGACACACAAACGTCGTATCTCGGCGATTGGGCCTGGTGGTCTCCAGCGAGATAGGGCGACTGCGGCTGTCCGAGATGTACATCCTACGCACTATGGCCGGATCTGTCCCTTGGAAACCCCTGAAGGTCCCTCGATTGGACTCATTGTTTCTCTAGCTTGCTATGGACGAATAAATCCTTACGGTTTTATAGAGACTCCGTATCATAAAGTTGAGGCAGGTAACGACGCTAAGAAAAAAGAGGGCGGTAACGGTTCGGTAGTTTACTTATCTGCTGACAGCGAGGACACCGCCTACATTGCAGCGAAGGCGATACCCCGCGCTGCCAATGCAGATGTTGATGCTGTTGACCGGCTTTTGCCTGTCCGCACTGGAGAGGACGTATTCTCTCTTCCTATGGAGAGCGTCAATTATATCGGGGTTGCTCCGCAACAAATTGTTGGTGTTTCTGCTGCACTTGTCCCGTTCCTAGAGCATGAGGATGCGAACCGCGCCTTGATGGGATCCAACCACCAGCGCCAAGCTGTGCCGCTCATCCGGCCAGAGGCACCCTTGGTCGGAACCGGGATGGAGGAGCCGGCTGCGCGATATTCGGGAGCACTCATAACAGCGACACGTGCCGGAACCGTTACAAGCGTCTCCGCGGATGAAATTCTCATTTACACGGGCGAAACGCTGCATCAGGATAAGGGCGAAAATACATTCAGTGAGATGGGTTACGATATCTACAAACTTCAGACGTTCAAGCGCAGCAACAGTGGAACTTGTATTCACCAACGTCCTATTGTCGCTGTTGGGGATAAAGTAGAAATCGGACAGGTGATTGCTGATGGTACTTCTACAGAGAACGGAGAACTCGCCCTCGGACGCAATGTCCTCTGTGCTTATATGCCCTGGGGTGGACACAACTACGAAGACTCTATTCTCATCAGTGAGGGACTCATTAAGAGGGATACCTTTACTTCTGTCCACATTGAAGAATTTGAGGTGGAGGCGCGTGAGACAAAAGTAGGTCCGGAGGAAATTACGCGTGATATTCCAAACGTTGGTGAACAGCAACTTACGCAACTCGACGAAGAGGGAATTATTCGGATTGGCAGTGTTGTTGGTACGGGAAGCATACTCGTCGGAAAGATTACCCCTAAAGGTGAAAGTGAGTATGGACCTGAGCAGAAGTTACTCCACGCAATCTTTGGTGAAAAGGTTAAGGAGGTCAAAGATGCTTCTACTTATGTCCGTCCTGGTGTGGAAGGTGTTGTCATTGATGTAAAGGTATTCTCGCGGAAGCTGGATACTGCCCCGCGACGGGGCTGGTCACTAAGTGACTCCGATCCCTCAATTCCTGAGGCGTTGCATTTTGAGTCGAAACGCAAGCAGATTGAGCAGACTTGGCGCGAGCAGCTCGCTTCTATACGTCATCGGAAAATTGAGGAGATTCGTAAAACACTCATCGGATGTGAGCTCGCCGCCCCACTTTACGTATTTGCTGGCCCTGATACTGCTACTCCTTTCGCTGATGTCGGGGAGACGTTAACCGCCGAGATTTTAGATACCTATATTTCCGGCTTCACAGCTGATTCGTACTATACGATAATCGAGGACACAGTCTCCGCGTCTTTCAGAGCTGAAACGCTGTATCACGTAACAGAAGTGCCTGAATCTATCCCGACTATTGCTGTGCATTATCCTGACTTTTCAGTTGAAGAGCCGATAGCTGCTGAACCTGATGGAAACGATGGGATGATAAAAGATGTTTCCGGATCGTCACACTTTGATCCTGAGACCGTTAACCAAGTACAAGCATATCTCAGTCGGATTTGTGCGCCACTCTTAGAAAATGCTGAGCCGATTCTCAACGAGACGATAGAGCCCTTAAGAATGCAGTCGGATTTTGTCGATGTTGTGCTTCATGGTGCCGATGGTAGCGCGGTTGCGGTCGTTGTGTGTGAGGAATCTCACCGTGAAGAGGGTTATCATTCTGAGCAGCTTAAAGAAGCTTTTACTGAGGCGGGGGCTCGATTTGGAGTACTGATAACCGAAGAAAACTCAGAACCTGATAATTGGGATTTCTATGAATTAGCGGACAATACCGAATTGCAACCGGTAGCACGTTCTGAATTTGAGCAGGCTGTTGTCACACAACTCGAAACGGCTAGCAACGTCCCCAAGAAGGGACAAATGCTTACCCAAAGTGAATGGGAGGAATTCAGCCAAACGTATCCGGATCTACAAATAGAGATATTTTGGCGCATTACGCAAGTTTTTGATGATGAGTTTCCATTGGCGGTTGACCAGACCGTTTCTGATGTCGAATATCAGCAAATCTGCAGAGACTTTCCGGAACGTCCTATTGCAGCCGGTCAGTACTTAACGCCTCAGGCGCGCGACTCACTTGCGCTAACTGCTAAAGATCTTAAGACCGAGAATGTTTGGCGTGTCACCACAATTTTCGACCCGAGTTGCACACTACCGCTTGAGGAGTATGTTTCTGATACTGAGTACCAAAAGGCTCGCAAGACCTCTAGGTTGTCATTCTCGGACATCCGGGTAACCGATGTGGAAGCGATGGAACACATTCAACGGGTTGAAGAGATGGCGCAGGGCAGAATAACCGATTACACGGGAGAAAGAGAGCGCGCCCTCCATCAATTGGAAATGGGAGATGAATTGAAACCCGGTGTCATCAAACGTGTGAAGGTCTATGTTGCGAGTAAGCGTCCGATTTCTGTTGGCGATAAGATGGCAGGCCGTTATGGTAACAAAGGAGTTGTTGCCAAAATCTTGCCTGAGGAAGATATGCCGTATCTTCCGGACGGCACCCCGGTTGAATTGGTGTTGAACCCGTTGGGGGTACCTTCTCGAATGAACGTAGGTCAAATATTGGAGATCCATCTTGGGTGGGCGTGTCATGAACTCGGTATCCGAGCGGAATCTCCTGTTTTTGATGGGGCAACAGAGGAGGAAATTTTTGAGATGCTCAGCAAAACCGATCTCCCGGAACGCAGTAAGCAGACTGGTAAAAGTATTCTTTATGACGGTAGGACAGGCGAGCCTTTTGCACAAGAGGTAACAGTCGGACATGTCTATTTCCTGAAGCTCAACCACCTTGTTGCTGATAAGATGCATGCTCGTTCTACAGGTCCCTATTCCCTCGTTACGCAGCAGCCTTTGGGGGGTAAGGCGCAGCATGGAGGGCAACGTCTTGGTGAGATGGAAGTTTGGGCGCTAGAGGCTTATGGTGCGGCACATACACTCCAAGAGATGCTCACTATCAAGTCAGATGACACTGAGGGCAGACGCGACATCTATGAGACGATTGTTAAAGGATTTAACCCGCCGCCCCCGGGTACCCCAGAATCGTTCAAAGTTCTCGTCCGTGAACTCCAAACACTCGGAATCCATGTCTCTCTTGACAAAGACAGTGATGATGGTGAGGATTAATAATAAGTATCAGCTGACAAGCATGAATAACTTAAGCGCCAAAGTGAGCGTAGTGAAAACCGACAACCTTAAAATAAGGAGGACTCATGAACAAGACGTTTGACAGCATTACCTTAAAGATAGCTTCGCCTGAACAGATTAAAGACGCAGCGAAGCAGACCAGTTGCAGACGTAGGAAACCTACTAAGGCTACAGACGGTCCTTTTATTTGTCCAGAGAAAGGAACATGTAACTGCGGTGAGGTCAAGAAGTCAGAGACAATTAACTACCGTTCTTTTCGACCTGAATCCGATGGGCTTTTCTGTGAGGCCATTTTCGGTCCTCAAAAGACTTGGGAATGTAGTTGCGGCAAGTATAAGCGTAAGAAGCATGCGGGGATAATATGTGACCGTTGTGGTGTTGAAGTTGCGAAACACAAGGTTCGCAGAGAGCGACTTGGTTACATCCAACTCGCTGCGCCTGTTTCTCATATATGGTACTTCAAAGGTATCCCCTCTCGCCTTGGTATTTTCTGTGAGCTCTCTTCTCGGCAGGTTGAGCTTGTGCTTTACTTCGATGCTTTTATTGTGATTGAGGTAACGGATCCGGAGTGCCCCTTGGACCCTCGGCAGGTTTTAACTGAGCTTGAGTACCTTGAAAACATGAAGAAATACCCGGGTGGATTCCGTGCTGGAACAGGTGCCGAAGTAATCCGCGAAATTTTGAGTGGTATTGATCTTGAAGAAGAGGTGAAGCAGTTAAGTGAGGCCTTGAAGGAAACCTCGAGTCATCAGAAAAAGCTTAAACTCACTAAGCAGTTGAAGCAAATAGCTGAGTTTGCAGACGTTGGACAACGCCCTGAGTGGATGATTCTCGATGTAATCCCGGTTATCCCGCCTGATTTGCGACCGCTTGTCCCCCTTGAAGGTGGGCGTTTCGCTACGAGTGACCTCAATGATCTCTATCGTCGCATTATTAATCGCAACAACCGACTCCGTAAGTTGATACAACTCCGTTCTCCAGAGGTCATTCTCCGGAACGAGAAGCGGATGCTCCAAGAAGCAGTCGACGCATTTTTCGACAACGGTCGGCACGGTAGGCGTGTCACCGGTCCCGGTAACCGCCCGCTCAAATCGCTTGCTGATGTTCTTAAAGGTAAGACTGGGCGTTTCCGCCAGAACCTTTTGGGAAAACGGGTTGACTATTCTGCCCGGAGTGTTATTGTGGTTGGTCCTGAATTGGCGCTGCACCAATGTGGTATTCCGAAACAAATGGCGGTGGAGCTGTTCAAACCGTTCATTATTGAAAGACTCCAAACGCATAACTATGCGCAGACGATTAAACGCGCCAAATATTTGGTCGAAAACCTTAGCGCTGACTCGCCTATATGGGAAGTCGTAGAGGAAGTGATTGCAGACCATCCGGTCTTGCTTAACCGGCCACCGACATTACACCGGTTGGGCATTCAAGCATTTCAGCCGGTTTTGGTAGAGGGAAAATCGATCAGAATTCCGCCGCTCGTCTGTAAGGCATTCAACGCTGACTTTGACGGAGACCAGATGGCAGTTCACGTACCAATCACCGTTGAGGCGCAGGCTGAAGCGAAACTTTTGATGCTCAGCAGTCATAATATTCTCAAACCCTCACATGGGGAACCTGTTACTGTTCCGGAACTTGACATGGTCCTTGGAGCCGGCTTCCTCACTAAGACGTTGCCTGAACACGCTGAAGATGCGACGCTCTTGCACGACGCATATACAGTGAAGTCCCCCGGCACTTTTGATGCCCTTCGGGACAAACCGTGGTATCACCGGCGCTACACCCGTTCTGAAGATGTAATCGCTGCTCATGTAGCGGGTCAACTGCATCTACATGATAGCATTCAATACTTCTGTAGTCCTCGCGGAAATGGAAAAGCTATAGAGCCTATTTTGACAACGGTGGGGAGGATTATCTTTAACGAGGTATTACCAGATGAGTTAACGTGGGAAGATACATATTCTCATCAGCAGCTCCCATTTTTCAATGATGAGGCGGGTGGGAGAGCACTGTCTGCTCTAACCCGCAAATGTTTTAACCACCCCGAATTGGGTACGCGTGCAGCAACCGAGATGCTTGAGAAAATCCAAAAACTTGCTTTGGAGTATGCAACGTTGAGTGGCATTTCACCCGGTATCAAGGATTATCTGACTCCTGAGAACCGGAATGCCTTGGTCAACAATGCACAGTCACAAATCGATACGCTTCTAGAAGATGCGTCTGCAAGTGATGGGGAGGAGTACGAAAACAAGCAGATCCGCATTTGGATGGACGCAATGAATAAAATAGAAGATGAGATGTTCAGTACCTTGCCTAAGATAAGGACCCCGCTTGTTGAACGCGGGGATATGCGCAAACTTCATCCGTATGTCGATCCCGATGGTACAGAGACAGAAAATGAAGCGGTAGAAGGGTTCAGTCCAGTGCATATCATGGCAGACAGCGGGGCGCGTGCGCGCAAAAATCCGTTTATGCAGATCAGTGCTTTCATCGGGTTGAAGGCAAAACAGGACGGCAACATTCTCATTCCGCCCATAGGGACATCTAATTACAGTCAAGGGGACGAGCTTCCTAACTATTTCTGCTCTTATCGTGAAGGTTTAGATGTTATTGACTATTTTAATTCTACCTACGGTTCGCGTAAAGGCCTGGTTGACACTGCGATGAAAACCGCTGCATCCGGATATCTCACTCGGAAGCTGGTGGATGTTGCGCAAGAGGTCCGTGTTACCGCCCAAGACTGTGGAACGTTTAATAGTATCCAGAAATTTTCGACTGCGCGTTCAGATATCGCTTTTCAGATTAATGGGCGTGCTGCTGCGGAAGACGTCGTGCATCCAGAGACTGATGATGTGTTGGTTCCTGCGAATCATATCATCTCAGCAGAGAGAGCGGAAGAGATTGGCAAGCTTGGTATAAGAGTAGTAAAAGTCCGTTCTGTATTGACCTGCGAAGCGGAGGAGGGTGTGTGCGCCAAGTGCTACGGCAACGATCTCACGACGAATAGTCTCGTCAATGTTGGCGAAGCTATCGGCATCATTGCGGCGCAATCTATCGGGGAGCCGGGAACACAGCTCACGATGCGGACGTTCCATACTGGGGGTGCTGTAGAAGACGTTTCTGAAGCCCGTCAGCGCAGGATTTTATCTAAGGTTAGCGGAACTACGCGGTTTCTCGATTTCCAACCTGGCCGCACGGTCCGAAAAGAGGGCAATCTCTGGATAGCGACTGAGGATCGTATGAACCTTGATGGACCTGCCTATAAGGTCTTGAAAGTTAATCACCCGGAGTGCCAATTGCGTCAAGGCGAGCTTCTCAGCGAGAAGCAATATGTCGAAAATACTGAACGTTACAAAGGTTTTGACACTAAAGCGTGGCAGTATAAAGTTACTGATGTATTAGATAGGTACTGCGATTTGAAGGCCGGTGATCGCCTATCTCAGGTTCAATACGTTGAGGCACAAGAAAAACACGGTTTCCAGCGTTTCGCAGAGATTCACGTTCGCGTGACAAAGGTAAACCATCCGGATGTCGATCTGAAGTCGGGTGATCTGCTTACCGTCGATAACGCGGAAACGTTGAAGAACGAAATTCGACAGCAGTTTGGCGGAAAATGGCACTATGTAGATTCGGAAACAGACGCTCGTCTCACCTTCGATACTCTCGCCGAGAATGCTGTGGTTGATGCTTCTCTTAGTAGTGAAGAACGAGATGCTAATTTCAAGCGGGTTTATCATATCGACGAGAAGACAAGTGAAGCCTTTCCGTTTGAAGTAGGGGAAGAGATTTCGGCGGAAGAGATTATGCCGTGGCTTACGCCCTTTGAGGTGGATTCAAAGCCTGTCTACGTCATGAGTACTGAAATTCCGGATGCTCCTGCTCTTCTTAAGCAGCCGGCTCGGTCGGAGGAAGACACATCCTCGGAGGTTCCGCCGCTTAGGAAGGGGCAAGAGCTAACTGAGCGTCAATACGCGGAGGCTTGCACGCAGTACAAGCGGCTTGAACGGTCATTTAAAGTTGAGAGGCAGGAAACTGAACAGTACATTGTCACAGCTGTGTATCATCCTGATTGTCTTTTTGAAGTCGGCGATGAGCTAACAAAGGACGAGGTAGAACGCGCGCATCGGAAATTCCCTGGTTTTGAAGCACCGCCTCTGAAGCACCGCGTAGGACGAGTCTATCATCCTAGTTGCCCGCTCAAACAAGGTGACCTGCTTACGGATACTGAGAAAAAACAGTTGGGTATAGAATATCCTGCTGTTACCTTTGATGAAAAAGCATCCGAGACGCCGAGTGATGCGATTAAGGCGGAGCGTCTCTATCGGGTCACAGCTGTTAACCGCGACGATTGTCCCTTCGAGGAAGGAGATCAACTCACATCCAAGGAGGTCAACGCGTCGCGTCGCCAATACAGAGGGTTTGATGTTGAATCCTATTTTGAGGTAACAAAGATTGAGGGCGAGACTACAACGTTAACTGTTGGCCAGCGCCTCACAGAAACGCAAAAGAGGGCGCTCTTGAAATCGGAGACTTCTCTTAAGGTTGAGCTTACAAGAGGGTACACGGTTCTTGCTGTGTATCACCCTGATCTCAAGGGGGAATTAGAAGTAGGTGGGGAACTGACCGAGGCTAAGTACAAATCATACAACCGAAAGTTCAAAGGTTTCGATGCTGTAATTGAGAATTACCGGATCCTTGAAGATAAACGGAATATTGAGGATCCTCTTAAGCTTGGGGCTGAATTTTCCACCAAGGAATATCGTAAACTTAAGAAGGAAAGCCAGCAACCCACCTACACTCTCACTGATGTTTACCATGCAAGCTTTGTGACAACAAAAACTGCTAACCCGAATAGCGCTCTCGAATCGGAACGCGCCCACTTTGTTCCGATCGGGCATCGGGAAGCGGCTAGCGCAAAGCTGGCTGCGGAGACACCTTCTGAGCATAGCGCAGATCGCTTCTATAGTGAGGGGGATGTGTTACCACCTGCGACAGCTGATAGTGTCAAGAAGGGGGAATGTCCTGGATTTGAAGTGGACGAGCTGGCCTTACGGATGCGTATTGAGATTGAGATGGGCGATGGAACTCGCGTGCCGCATGTGATTCCGCTAGGTTACTCTTTTGATATTAAAGAGGGTGATAAAATTCAGGCGGGTGAAACTCTTGCGGAGCTCCACGAAAGAACTGCGAACAGCGACATTGTGGCAGGTATTCCACGTGTCACTGAACTATTTGAGGCGCGCCCTCCGAAAACCGATGATGCCGCTGAGATTGCCGAAATTGAGGGATACGTCAGGTCGGCGGGGATAAAGAACGGTGTGCCCAACTATCGGGTTGAACATGGAGACTACAAAAGTCGGCTCTATCCGATCCCTGATGAAAAACGCCGCGTCGCTGAGGGCGATTGGGTCAATGCAGGCGATACTTTGACTGATGGCTTTCTGAATCCACACGATATTTTACGCATTGGGCGTACTACGATCGAGGGGGTGTCTGTTGAAGGTGAGGAAGCAGTTTGGGCATACCTTGTGGACGAGGTCCAAAAAGTCTACGGTGCGGGCACTATCAATGATAAACACGTTGAGACAATCGTTCGGCAGATGTTAACCAAGATTCGTATCAAAGAACCGGGAGATACCCGTTTCTATTCAAACGATGAGGTACAGCGCAGAGAATTCCAACGTGTTAACAGTGAAGTTGAGGCAAGTGGCGGTATCCCTGCTGTTGGTGAACCGATTCTCCAAGGCATCAGTAAGGCTTCCTTGAGCACAGATAGCTTTATTTCTGCTGCTTCTTTCCAACAGACGACGAAAGTTCTGACCGATGCCGCGGTCACTGGACAAACCGATAAACTCTACGGGTTGAAAGAGAACGTCATCCTCGGGCGACTGATCCCTGTCGGTAGTGGATTCCCTGATTTTCGGAGCTTAGAGGTTCACTCTGTTGACCCCGAAATGGTAGAGACCGGGGACGATGATTAAGGTCGTAAGTAAATGTGAATAGAAAAAACGAAAGGGTGGAAGGTATATTACCTTCCACCCTTTCGTCGTCTTAATAATTATCGGGAACCCCCGGGGCGTGTTATGTAAAATGTATAACGTTCATAGAGTTTTGTCGCTGACCGCTAGCCGCCGGGATCTAATTTCAACCCAAATTCGGGTGCGTCATATCCGCTGGCACGACAAGGTTGTCGAAAGCCTCTCCGGTCAATACCTCTAAGGCAACGGCAGCTTCGCGGAGTGTGCATCCCTGCTCATGGGCATATTGTGCCACCTTTGCTGCTCTGTCGTACCCGATATGTGGGGTCAGAGCAGTTACGAGCATTAGAGAGCTCGACAAGTGATGTCCAATCACTGCAGTGTCTGGAAGGATACCTTCAACACAATTTGTTTGGAACGATTCACATGCGTCCCCGAGAAGTTGTATAGATTGCAGGGCGTTATATGCAATCACAGGCATAAACACATTCAATTGCAACGTACCGTTCGCCCCTGCGAATGCCAAGGTGGTATCGTTCCCTATAACTTGTGCGCACACCATCGTGACGGCTTCGCATTGGGTTGGGTTTACCTTTCCGGGCATGATAGAGCTCCCTGGTTCCATTTCTGGTAAGCGTAATTCGCCGAGGCCGCACCGTGGTCCTGAAGCGAGCCATCGGATATCGTTTGCTATTTTAAACAACCCGACGGCGAGCGTTTTCAACGCGCCGCTTGTGCTCACCACTGCATCTCTTGATGCTAGCGCCTCGAATGCGTTCGGTGCCCGTTTCAGTTGACGGATTCCTGTTGTTTCCGAAAGCTTCTCCACAACTTGTGCTGCGTAGTCAGGATGGGTATTTAATCCTGTCCCAACAGCCGTACCGCCAATTGGGAGCTCACAAAGTTGTGGAAGTGAAGTCTTGATCCGTTGTTCTGTTGCGGCCAGTTGTTGGACATAAGCGCTAAATTCTTGTCCGAGCGTAAGCGGGGTTGCATCCATCAGATGTGTCCGTCCAATTTTAACAATATCTGAAAATTCGGACACTTTCTCGGAGAATGCGGTTTTCAGCTCAACCAAGCGCGGCAACAAATGCTCCTCAATTTGTTTGACCATCGCCAGATGGATAGATGTAGGGAAAACGTCGTTTGTTGACTGCGATTTGTTAACATGGTCATTCGGATGAACGGGATCTTTACTGCCAAGTTCTCCGCCGAGCATTTCAATGGCGCGATTCGCTATCACCTCATTGACGTTCATATTTGTTTGTGTGCCACTACCTGTCTGCCAGATACGGAGCGGGAAATGGCTATCCAACGTACCATCAATGACTTCTGCTGCTGCCCTGCTAATTGCTTGGGCAAGCCTGGGTTGGAGTAGTCCAAGATCAGCGTTCACTTGGGCCACTGCCTGTTTGATGGTTCCGAGTGCCCATATAGAGGCGCGTGGCAGCTGTTCAGTCCCAATCTTAAAATTTTGGAGCGCGCGCTGCGTCTGTGCCCCCCAATATCGATTATCCGGAACTTGAAGCTCGCCCATACTGTCTGTTTCAGTTCGCATTATCTATTTGTGCCTTTCGTTACATAGAATTTTTATTATCTACATTCTAGTACAAGCTACTGTATTGACAAATTTTACCACAGTTTCGGTAGCTGTTTCAACTGATTTGTATAAGCGTTCTGGTTCTTCTGAATGTTTATAGTCCCTTATAAGTCCTTTAATTTGCTATTTTCTCTTAGACATGTTATAGTTAATAGTTGTCAGTTATGGATTAAGCGTGATCGGTGAGGTCTCCAGCGTTTACGGCTGCCGTAAAGAACGAGCCGGTGCCTGACAGTTGGGGCCCAACAACTATAAAAGGAGGTGTATCGCGAGTGGATTCAACATTGGCCAATCCGTATTTAACGAATGCTTTGATGCCGCCGCCGCCGCAGACCTATTCTTATAAGCGCTGGCAGGACCGCGGGTATCATCCTCATCTACGTCCAATTTCGCCTGACAGTGAATGTGGGACGTTAATAGGTCAGATGGGTTGGGTGGGTGCCCATGCCCATGCTCATGAATATTTGTGGGCGACTGCTGGAAATATGGGCTATCTCTTAACGGAGCCTGTTGAAGATGCATGTCTCATCCCTTATGAAACCTCGCCACGTTATCAATTACCCCCGCAAATCGTTGTTAAAGAGTTAGCTGGCAGACATGTACTGCTGACAAAATCGGGATCACGTTTAGACATGATTGGTATTGAACATCCGGCACTCAATGTAACGTTGATTGAGGTTGAGCCGGATGGAGAGCATTATCGGATGCGTTTCGGCACGCCAGATCAGATAACATTGGATGAAAAGTGCCCCGGTGTTGAACCGCCGGCACCAACAAGTGAGATGTTCCACTATCTTCTCATTTTTGAACAGTTAGAGGAACGAGGGTTTAATGCGCTTGTCCATTTGCAGCCAAAGTTTTTGAACCTGATCTCTCGCACGGAGCATGGCGCGCCGGATCGATTTTATGACTTCCTCAGGGGGTACGAGCCAGAAACCCCAATTATATACGATGCGTCCAGCGGAATTGGATTCGTGGAGGAGCGAGCTCCGGGGATTCCGGAACTGTCCTATGAGAGTCTGCGCCTTTTTCAGAATAGTGAGGGTCCAGAACGATATATCCTCTATTGGATAGGGCATGGCACGTTTTCACGAGGCAGCGACCTCCTTGATGCCTATAAACATGCTGAATACTTCGAGGCTGCGGCACGGATGGCTTGGGAAGCAAACCAGCAGACTGTTAGAGCACAAGCCTATACAGAAGAGATCGTTAGCTGTATTTTACGCGAGTTCCATGCGAACCGCGAGGTCAATAATAGACACTCAGATATGGATTCCACAGAACCTGATACACTAGGGCAGTCTGAAAACGTTTATAATTATCCATAAGCAGCGTTTGGGGGCATCAGAGCACGAATATTCTCAGAACAGGAGGAACAAAATAGATGCGAGAACCTATGGACTTCCAAGGCCTAGAGCATGAGAACACGGAAACCGAAACGGAACCGGCACGAGAGCAGTTAGAATCCCAGCTTCGTGACAGCATTCTGGGTAGGTATATCAGGAGTTATAATAGACGTTTGCGTACTCTCAGCCAAGAATTAGAGGGCATGCGACACCAAGTTGATGACAAACTCACTCGTATAGACAGGCGGGTTACCGAAGAAATAGCAGAGGTTAAGGCTGATATTCGTAGTGTTTCTGCCAAGTTTGGGAACGAAGATGCTGGGCTCTCCTTAAACAAAATTGAGGGGCTCATTGACGCAAAGATCGATGCGAGGTTAGACGGAATTACTGCGCGTGGCGAAGCAGATCTCCAAAAATTATCAACGTTAGTAAACGAATTCGCCCATGAATTTCAAACGGAAATTGATCGACTCAGCGGTGAAACCAAACTACTCCGAGAACAAGCACGTCGGAATCAGGAGACCTTACGCACAGAGTTAGTCTCTGAAACTGAAACCCTTGAAACCACAAAAGTTGACCGGCTAACTTTAGCGGAAACCCTCATTATGCTGGGAATGAAATTGAAAGACGAGAATTTGTTGAATGAATTCGGAATAAATCTGGAGCTTGATGAAGTCTTAGATGGGATCTCAGAGAATGACGAAAGCTAGTGGTATTATTATTGCGGGTGCTAGTTATCAGGGCGTTCATGATACCGCCTTTCAGTTATCGGTTAAACGTTCCGCAGTTGTAAATGTTCATAATATTTACGATGTCCTCTGTACTGAAAACCGACATCTGAAAGCTTGGGCAGCAGGTGCTCTGATAGCTGTTCTTCTGACAATTTTGGGTGGGATCTCTAAGGGTATTGCTGCGGATGAAGCAGAGGCACCAACCGAGATTTCAGTTCTCGCTGTGGGTGATATTACCGTCAGTAGTCGTATGACCTCGTTAATTAGGGAGGGAGCAGGAGTATTTTTTCAAGGCACTGCTGCCTTGATTCAGTCCGCGGACGTCGCTACTGCTTCCCTAAACGCCAGCATCTCGGAAAGAGGGGAGCCACGGTACGGTGTCAAAAACCCGTTTCGATCGGCCCCGGGGCTTGGGCGTGCTATCGCTAACGCCGGTTTTGACGCTGTGTGTTTAGCTTCTCCGCATGTGATGGACTTCGGTTTTGAAGCGTTGGAAGATACAATTGCAGAATTGGAATGGTACAACGTGAAACCGATTGGGGCCGGTAAGGATACTGAAACGGCAAGACTTCCCGCGTGGGTCACGGTTAATACTGGGACCCAGTCTGCACAAGTCTGCCTGCTTGGCTATTATCGGTTAAATGAGTTCAGTCGTTACACTGAGGACCCGCTGGCTTATGCGGTTTATAGCGAAATGATACAAGCGGTTGAGCAGGCAAGGGCGGAGGCAGCGCTCGTGATTGTCTGGTTACACTGGGGCAGACAAGATCGGGCTGTCGATGACAGCATCGGACGACAACGGATTTTTGCGCAGGCGCTCATTGATGCTGGGGCAGATATGATTTTGTGTCAGCAGCTACATACCTTTAACGGTATTGAGTTGTATCAGAGAAAACCGATTGTCTATAGTCTTGCGGATTTCATCTATGATACCTACGATAAGCAGCACTCACACATAGTTATTCCGAAGGCAAGGTTTGAATCGGGCGAGCTCAAATCGATTGAATTAATTCCAATTTTGGCGGATCCATCGAGGGTCCCTGTACGGCCTGTGGAATCTATGCAAAAACCGACTGATTCCGAAATTGGAGCGGATCAGTTCCCGAGCATTCTTACGGGAGATCAAGCAATAAAGACTTTACAGAATTATCAACGGCACTGCGCGAAATTCGAGACGGAGGTAATCATTGAAGGCGAGCGCGGATGGATTCGGTGAGTGCAGGGATAGATAAGGGAGTAATATGACAAGCAACATGGGGAAGGTAGATGGAACCTCCCAGGTGCGCTTCGATTTCAGAGGCGAACGCGGTTTAACACTCAAGGCATTTACCGTCGCGATGCTTCTGATCCCGCTCAATATTTTTTGGATTATAGAGCTAGAGGTAGTCCGTTATACACATCCGACATTAATCCATCCGCTCTCGAATGTGATTTTCATTATTTTTTGGTTGCTGGTTTTCAGCGCTGCATTAGGGAAAATCTCATCGAAACTGCGGTTGACCTCGCCTGAATTGCTAACGGTCTATGTCATGTTGTGCATTGTTTCGTCGCTTTGTTCGCACGATATGATGGAAATCTTGGTTACTATCCTTGGGCATCCGTTTCGATTTGCAACGTCTGAGAATGAGTGGCAGCAACTTTTTTGGAAAGACCTTCCAACATGGTTAACTGTCCAGGATCCTGGTGTCTTGTCCGGATATTATGAGGGTCAATCAAGTCTTTACCGTAAGGCCCACCTTTCTGCTTGGGCAGCTCCTGTTGCATGGTGGACAGTTTTTATTGTTGTGTTAATGTTCGTCATGTTGTGTATCAATACGTTCCTTCGTATCCAGTGGACGGAGCGAGAGCGTTTAACGTATCCAATTATCCAGTTGCCGCTTGCGATGACGGAGGCGAATACTCGTTTTTTCAAAAATAAGTTGATGTGGTTAGGGTTCGGGGTTGCAGCGGCGATTAGTCTCCTAAATTTGCTGAATTCCATTTATCCTGCGGTGCCGTATCTGCCTGTTAAGCGGCAAAACATTAGTCAGTTTTTTACGGGGCGTCCTTGGAACGCGATGGGAGGTGTTCGGCTTTCGTTTTATCCTTTTGCGATCGGCATAAGTTTCTTGATTCCATTAGATCTACTTTTTTCTTGTTGGGCGTTCTATTGGATATACAAATTTGAGTTGATGGCGGGGAGCATTATCGGTGTGCGAAGCTTGCCGGGATTTCCTTATGCGGATTCGCAGAGTTTTGGTGCATATATAGTGCTTCTTGGAGCCGCTGGTTGGGTTGGTAGAACACATTTCAGGCGAATTTTCAACGGGATTGTAGATGGTTTCCGCGGCACATCGAAAATGGATATGCGGCGGGAACCGATGCCTTACCATATCGCTTTCTTGGGCATTGTAATCGGGTTTCTATTTTTGAGCGTCTTTTCCTACAAAGCTGGAATGTCGCTTTGGGTGATCCCGATCTTTTTTGGTTTGTACTTCCTCCTTGCGACTATGGTCGCGCGTCTTCGCGCGGAATTGGGGTTTTTAGTTCATGATTTACATAGGGTTGACCCCCATGGGCTAATCGTGACGGCCTTTGGCACACAACGTTTGACGACGGGCACAAAAACCGTTTTCTCACTGTATATGTTCTTTAATCGGGCATATCGAGCGCACCCGATGCCACAAGAACTTGAGGCCTTGAAAATTTCAGAACGCCGGGGGATACATCCGCAACATACTGCTGCTGCGATTCTGATCGCGACCGTTGTTGGGGCGATAGCTGTGTTTTGGCTACTTTTAGATAGTTACTACCGACATGGTGCTGAAACGGGTTATTATGGACCGTGGGCGCTCGGCTTCGGGAGAGGCGTTTATAGACAGCTTGAAAACTGGTTAAACTATCCGCAAGGGACAGATCTTCCTGCGCTTGCCTTTATCGGAGGCGGAGCAGGAGTCGCATTCGGCCTCACACTTTTGCGCACCCGATTCCTCTGGTGGCCTTTGCACCCGCTCGGCTATGCGATGGCGAACAGCTGGGGGATGTACAACCTCTGGAGTTGTCTTTTTGCCGCCTGGGTAGCGAAAGCACTTGTGCTACATCAAGGCGGGCTTAAAGCCTATAGGCGCATAGTGCCGTTTTTCCTCGGTCTCGCTCTCGGAGACTACTTGTGTGGAAGCTTGTGGAGCATTGGTAGTATTTTTGCGAATACCACCCTATATCAGTTTTGGCCGTGATCGTCATGTAGACTGGGTTAAAGATTAAGTGGTTCTAGTAATGTAGGAGTCCGGTGTCAACAGTCGGTTATGTGTCAGAAGAGGAAGGTTGATGTAACAATTCACTACGTCATGAGACCGAAGAAGGAGTAGATTGTTAAAAAACGTCTATTGGCCGGCAACTGATAATCGATAGATATTAAATAGGAGAAAAAACATGGTAACCAAACAAAGAGACAAGGAAAAGATAGAAGATATCATTGATCAAGAGGAACTCGTCCAAGAATTACCGCTTCTTCCTCTGGATGACTTGGTTGTTTTTCCGTATATGCCGCCTGTACCGCCTTTCCCGCCGCATCACGTTGCGCTTTCGGGGAAAATGGCAACTGCGGCTGTTGAAGAGGCTATGCAAGCCGAAAGAATGCTTTGCATCTTTCGTCCCAAAAAGGACGATATTAAGGATATTACCGCGGGCGATCTTAGCCCGATTGGAAGTCTAATTCATATTCTCCGCTACAAAACTGAAGGTAATGACGTGCTGTTTCTTGCACACGGGCGAGAACGCGTCCGGATTGAAGAAATTTTGCATATAGAGCCTTTCATTAAAGCGAGAGTTAATATTATTGGCAACGATGAGGAAGAGCCTGATACCAGTGAAGATCAGAATTTGGAGATTGAGGCGTTGGTGCGCAGCAACGATGAAGTATTCCAGCGGATTGTGCAGTTGTCGTCTCGTTACCAGGAAGAGTACGGAAGTATCACGAAAACGATGTTTGATGAACCGTGTAGCTTCGCTGATTACATCGCCGCCGTACTGGACTTGAAACCACACGACAAACAGCGGATTTTAGAGATTGTGCCTGTGTATGAACGGTTGAGCGCGCTCGCTGTTATTCTGGCTAAAGAACTTAACTTGCATGAATTAGAGAGCAAAATACAAAACAATGCCCAAGCTGTCATTAACAAGGGGCAACGCGAGTACTACCTTCGAGAACAACTTAAGGCGATTCAGAGCGAGCTCGGTGAAGCAGATGATCTCAGTCTTGAAATTGACGAAATGCGGGAACAGTTGCACAAAGCTGAAATGCCTGACAAAGCGAAGCAAGCAGCTGAAAAGGAGCTAAAACGTCTATCCAAAATGCAGTCGTTCTCACCTGAATCGACTGTTTCTCGAAATTACTTGGATTGGCTGCTTAACCTGCCGTGGAGTGTGAGTACCGAAGATATTTTAGATCTACCGGTTGCCCAGAAAATTCTGGATGCAGATCACTATGATCTCGAGAAAGTCAAAGAACGAATCTTGGAGTATCTCGCTGTATGTATGCTGAAAACGGAAATGAAGGGTCCCATTTTCTGCTTTGTTGGTCCTCCTGGTGTTGGCAAGACCTCACTCGGTAGATCAATCGCTCGTGCGATGAACAGAGAATTTGTCCGTATTTCATTGGGCGGCATGCACGATGAAGCGGAGATCCGAGGGCATCGGCGCACCTATATAGGTTCCATGCCCGGCAGGATCATCAAAGGGCTCCGTCAAGCGGAATCTAACAACCCGGTCTTCATGCTTGATGAAATTGACAAACTTGGTTCTGATTTCCGGGGGGACCCGGCTGCTGCCCTGCTTGAGGTTCTTGATCCGGAACAGAATCACTCATTCACTGACAACTATCTTGATGTTCCGTTTGATCTATCAAAGGTGATGTTTGTCACAACGGCGAATCAACTTCACACTATTCCGCCGCCGTTACGTGACCGGATGGAAACAATAGAGCTCCCGGGTTACACGGCTAACGAAAAATTGGTTATCGCCAAGCAGTACCTTATTCCGCGCCAAGTGGACGCAAATGGGCTTAAAAAGAATCTGATAAGCATCCGAGCTAAGGCGATTAGAAAAGTAGCGGGTGAGTATACCCGTGAAGCGGGCGTTCGAAATTTAGAGCGCGAACTCGGCACGCTCTGCCGGAAAGTTGCACGTCGTGTTGCGGAAGGGCACACTGAAAGAACGACCATTACAGATAAGGACATTCCGACGTATTTAGGTCCCCCGAAATTCGATTCTGAGATTGCGAGTCGTAGGGCGGATATCGGAGTTGCGACTGGTTTATCCGTTACTCCTGCGGGTGGCGAAATTCTTTTTGTTGAAGCTGCTGCTACTAAGAAGACAGATAGAGATGCGCAGCTTCGCGTTACGGGCCAAATTGGTGAGGTCATGCAAGAATCTGCACAAACTGCGCTCACTTATGTCAAATCCCAGGCGGATGCTCTCAAATTTGACCCGGTTGTACTAGAGAGCGACCTCCATATCCATGTGCCTGCGGGGGCGATTCCAAAAGATGGGCCGTCAGCGGGCATTACGATCGCAACTGCTCTTGCTTCTATTGCCACCCGGAAGCGGATTAGTCCTAAAATTGCTATGACAGGTGAGCTGACGCTCAGGGGTCGGGTGCTTCCTATCGGTGGTGTCAAGGAAAAAATTCTTGCGGCAAAGCAGGCCGGCATCAAAAGAATTATTATGCCACAGGGCAACGAGAAACACTTTATTGAGGTGCCTGAAGACATCCAAACCGGTGTTGAGTTTCTCTTCGTAGAACATGTCACTGAAGTCTTCAAGGAGGTATTCCATTTAGAACCTGTCACTGAAGTTTTCAAGGAGATCTTCCATTAACGTCCTCACCCCGCTAAAGGGGTTAATCGGAGACTCTCAACTTTATGGAGAAGCCCAAAGAGTTCCAAGTAGAGGTTCAGGACATGGTTATCCGTTTCAAAAAAGGTAGGCATCAATGGAAACACAAACCCGATACACTCACCTGTGTCCGGGACGACGGTAGTTTTACTTGGACACATCTCTACGGCGGGTTTGTGCATCACGACTTTGCTCACTATGTCATTGAAACAACGCTCGGTTTTGAAAACGCCTTTTTCGGGCTTGTCGCAAAAGGGTATAATATACCCGATTTCAACGTTCCAAGATCGACGCGTCCTTTTAAAATTCCGAAAGAAGCGGTCAACGTTGAACCGATTGTGGCGCTATTACAAGCAGATGTGTTGGAGGGAGCCCTAGAAGCTGACGGTATATTTCAGAGCCACAGTGAGACACTTCCTGTGCACATCACGGACGAGCAGCTAGAGGCCATGCGGCAGAAGCTATACGACCTATTAGAGGAGTGGCACGATTTGCAGCCCGGAGAGTCAATGACCTTGCAATTTGTGGTAAATGGTGAAAATGGACAGACACCATCGTCCCCCGGTGGGTGAGGTTTCCTAACCGTTCTGATTGACGATGTCCAAATAAGAGTAAAGAACGGTTATAAAATGTAACGCACAAGCTAAATTTCGTAAGTCTTATCTAATAGGGAGACTGGGCCGGGGCGAGTATCGCTTACGGTCTTAGCAATATGCATAAAAACCGATGTCGCGGATCTTAAAGCTAAGATTGAGAGAGCTCTTGAGCTGCTTAGATAAAAATAAGAAATTGATGCGGTATCTTCTAAGTGAGCCCCGGCGCAGTTGGCATGCGGATCTCATTCAGTGAGCGATCAGCAATTGTGCGAACACCCACATTCTACGACTTATGTAGATGAAACAGAAGCTGCCATTTGGACCTGCTGCGACTTTGCCATTGCATCTTCTGCCTCTTGAATCATGCCTTTGCGTTGGTAACAAACGGATAAACTGGTATAGACGAGCGGGTCCTTGGGATCGATCTCTATTGCTTTCTGAACAGCTTCAATGGCTTCATCGTATAAACCTAGCCGCTCATAAGCGTGCCCCAGCCCAAGGTACCCTTCGATGTACTTCGGATAAGCCTCAATTAATTCTTTGAACGCTTGGATAGCTGCCTCAAGATCGTTTTTTGCAAAATGAGTAAGTGCGGCATCGTAGAGTTCTGCTTCGGTTGGCATCTTTTGTGTCCTTGGCGATACAGATTTAGCAAAATTCTATCAGAAAATACGGTAGATGTCAAACACATTTTTTGTAGAGCGGCCCGCATTCCATGCTGGAGGCAATCTGTCCGTTCAGCATGCCTTCTATAACTGCTACTACATCCGCGCCACAGAGGAACAGGGTTTATAGCCGAACTTTTGATAATTACATCTGTTAAGGAGCTTCTAGACTTGCGCAATTACGTTGGCATTATTGAGCGTTTGAAACACTCAAACCGACCTATGGAAGTGATCGGCAGCGTCCACGGCTACCCGATACATCAAATTCACTTGACAGCGTCTGCCTCGTGCCCGCGCCTTGTTCTTATCACAGGCGGTGTGCATGGTGATGAACCTGCAGGTGTTGAAGCGGTCTTACAATTCCTTGAGCGTGATAACACTCAACTCCTGAAAAACTTTTCGTTTTTAGTAATTCCTTGTATTAACCCGTACGGTTATGTTCGTAACACGCGAGAGACATTTGATGGTATAGACATCAACCGTGCTTTTGAGGCCGATGATGTCGCTGAGGTTACTGTCGTCAAAAAAGCGCTGACACAAATCCAATTCCGGCTCACGATAGATTTCCACGAAGATTACGAGGCGGCGGGTTTCTATCTCTATGAGGGCAATCGGAACGAGAAGTATATCGGATCTGATCTTGCGGCTGCTGCGAAAGCAATTGGGCCGATAGATCTAGAGGATCCTGGTGAAGAGGCACCAAACCTTTCAGAAGGGGTCTACAAAGTGGCTGCTTCATGGGGCACGCAAGGTCTAGCCCCGTATCTATTGCATTTTCACAGCGAACATGTTATTATTTCCGAGACACCGACGGCGTGGCAAGTTCAGCAACGTGCAGCGCTCCATCTAACCGTATTGGATACCGCTTTAGATATCATATTAGGAAAGGATCTATAAATGGAAGATCAACAGATACTCTCGAATGTTAACACTTCTTCCGTGCCATCAGCCCTAAAAATCACTGACATGCGTGTGGTTCGGACTGAAACGGGCGGTCCGATCTTGAGGTTGGACACGAACCAAGGCATTTACGGCCTCGGTGAAATACGTGACGGTGCGAGCTCGACATACGCGCTTATGCTTAAGAGCCGCATTTTGGGTGAAAATCCGTGTAACGTAGATAAAATCTTCCGGCAGATCAAACAGTTTGGTCACCATGCCCGACAAGGCGGAGGCATTTGTGCTATCGAAATGGCTCTCATGGATTTGGCAGGCAAAGCTTATGGGGTTCCGTGTTATCAACTCGCTGGTGGCAAATTCCGGGACAGAATCCGATGCTATAGCGATACGCCTTCGCTCAGAGATCCCGAGGAAATGGGCAAGGTGCTCCAAGCCCGTATGGAGAGCGGATTCACCTTTCTGAAGATGGATCTCGGCATCCAGATGCTTCGCGAAACGCCTGGGACGCTTTCTGCGCCAGCGGCACATCTGGAAACCTCTAACCTGATGCATCCGTTTACCGGTATCCGTCTCACTGAAAAAGGCATTGCTATACTGTGTGAGTATGTAGAAACTGTTCGGGAAATGATTGGTTATGAGGTTCCACTTTCGGTCGATCACTTTGGGCATATCGGCATCGAGGATTGTATTCGTTTGGCGCGGGCATTGGAGAAATATAACCTCGCGTGGCTAGAAGATATGGTGCCCTGGCAGTATACGGATCAGTACGTTCGTCTCTCAAATTCGTGTGCAACACCGATCTGTACTGGCGAGGACATCTACTGCAAAGAGGGCTTCATGCCGTTGTTCAGGAGTCGAGGGATTGCCATAGCGCATCCAGATATTGCGACATCTGGCGGAATCTTAGAGACAAAGAAGATTGGTGATCTTGCAGAGGAGTACGGCATTGCAATGGCACTCCACATGGCAGGCACCCCTGTCGCTGCAATGGCAAGCGTCCATTGTGCTGCATCGACATCGAACTTCCTGGTGTTAGAAAACCACTCTGTTGACAACCCTTGGTGGGATGAAATGGTGACCGGCTTGCCGAACCCAATCATCCAAGATGGCTATATCACTGTCCCCGAAACTCCCGGGCTAGGCATTGACCTAAATGAAGAGGTCATCCGAGAACATCTGCATCGCGATGAGAAGGCGTACTTTGCACCGACAACAGAATGGGATTCTGAACGGTCGCACGATAGATTATGGAGTTAGAGCCGCTTTCCGCATCTATCTTATCACAGGTCTGATCTTCTAAGCAGGCTCAGCATGTTCCTGGTTATGAAATCAGGGCGACATAAACCTGTGAATGCCCCGACAGATCCGATGTGTAGACAACAGCTGTTTCATCTGGACTGAAAGAGGGGTGTGGATGCGTCCACTGCGGTCCGTAAACTGTATCCACCTTCATTTCCATCCAGCTCAAGGATTTCTTCCGATCGCCGGCTTGCTGCGCTGCCGCCCAGTCTTCGGCAAGGGCATATCGATCTGTTTTCCATTGGCTACCGCTTGATGAACTCTGCGGATAACAGATAGGTATGTGTTCACCTGATTCTACATCTACCAACCTTAGACCGATGTCAGGGTGAACGGTGTCGCACAACACTTTCGTTCCGTTGCGATTGCTGGCAATATGCCATGCATTAAAATCGGCTATTGTCTGCATCTGTAGCGTTTCCAGCGACATCCGGCGAAGCGCATAGGGCCAATGCGTCACAATCAGTTCGTCTAGCGTGCCGAGGAAGGTTTCGTGGACAAGAAACTCGTTATTATCATGTTGATAGAGGCTTTTGTTTTGCGTGCCATCTCGTTTGATAGTCCACATACGCGGTGCTGGATCACCGGAATACGCGATGAGTTCTGGGTGCTTCGGATGAAACTGTGGATGGATAATTGTCTGATTCGGAGATGTATAGATAACGTTGCCGCCACTGCCATCGGTAGCGGTCACCGTAATGTGTGATTTATCATCGTGCTTCATTGCGGTCACGATAAACTGTTCATCCGTGCTGACGCTGCATTCTCCGAGGCTTCCGCCCGGAAATTCTGCGAGCACACGTTCCGTCAATGTATCGAGGCAAATCGCTTTTATAGTTTCGCCTTGCGTGTAAAAGAGCTCGGTGCCGTCTTTGGAAATTACCCCGGAGTAGCCGTGGATGTCATCGGCATCTGTCAGCTGCACGATATCGCCGTTAGGGAATCGTAGTTTGAAAAAGTTTGGTTTTCCTGAACGGTAGGAAGTAAAGATGAGGCATTCTTGATTGGGTGTGAAGGAAGAGGTCAAAAAGTAGAGATTATGATTGATAGAGGTATCGTTTGTGAGTTGATAAATATGTGTGCCTGTCTGATTGTCTCGAAATTCAAGTAGTTCTGAAGGGTGAACGGATCCTTTCGCGTATGTTGCCATAGAGGCCTCCTCGTTGGTTTAGTTATGAAATAAGTTCTACGAGTTGAATAGATAATCTAGTAGCTGTTTGCCCTCGCTGAAATCTCGGATGATAATATCTGCCCCGGCGCGGATGAGGCGCTCCCGTTTGTTGGCGTTCATGTTGTATCTATTGTCTTCTACAGATGCGACACCGATGGCAATTGCCTCGACTTCTTTCGCGTTTTCGATTTCCACGTATCCGTCTCCAACAATGAGGAGTTCGTTTCCGTTAAGCTTAAAATCTGTGATGATTTTCCGGATGACCATTGCTTTAGAAAATTTTTTATATTCCCGCAGTGCGCCGAAAATTCCGCCGTCAAAGTATGCTGCAACTTCAAGGAGCGCCGCCTCATTTTTCACGAATTCGACATCGGTTCCGCTTGCAAGATAGCAGCTTATCTGCATTTCACGCAGGTTGTGTAGAAACTCGGCACACATGGGAACGCGCAAGGGCTCGGCAGACAAACTCCCGGCTGCGAGTCCGGCAATGCGTTTCTCAACGATAGGGAGCAGCCGGTGGTTATATTCGTCTTTATAAAGGAGGGGGTCCTTCGGTTTTCCGCCGCGCTTGGAAATTTCGGCGCTTAATTCGATCATCTGATAGATAGTCTGTTTGCCTGTCAATCTATCCACGAATTCAACGACCAGTGCTTCAAGTTGTTCTTGCGTCTCGGTTGTGCTTGTTTCAGTTTGGAGGCATTCAATCATCATCGGGACCATCACGTTTTGCCAGCCGTCTCGGATAAGGGAGATTGTGCCGTCAAAATCAAAAACAACGTGACGAATGTTCCCCGGTTGAATTTCACGGTGGATTTCAATTGCGGTATCATCCAAAAAAATATTTTGCATAGGTATCCTGAAATCGGTTATCGGTTCTCAGGCTCCGGCGAGGGCAATTTCTGGCATCGCTGACTGCCGACAGCCGCTAGAAAGTCTTGATATTTCTTTTCTTTCTTGATAGTATAATAACATTTAGATCATTAAGCAACTATTTTGATTCCACAATACAGAACCGATGAACGAAAAAGAGATAGTGAAAAAAATTCAACGGATAGAGATATTTACCGATCGGCTCGTCAATACCGTTTTTGCTGGAGAATATGAGAGCGTGTTCAAAGGACAGGGGATCACCTTCGATGAGGTCCGTGAATATCAGGCAGGCGATGAGATCCGGACGATCGATTGGAATGTGACTGCACGCATGGGACAGGCTTACATCAAAAAGCATGTAGAAGAACGGGAACTTGCTCTGATGTTGGTTGTTGATATGAGTGCTTCCACCGGGTTCGGAAGTATTGCGAAGACGAAGTCAGAAATCGCGGCCGAAATTGCAGCGCTCCTCGCTTTTTCTGCTATTAAGAATAACGACAAGGTGGGATTGATCTGTTTTACTGACACCGTTGAGCACTTCGTCGCGCCACGGAAGGGGAGGAGACACGTCTTGCGCGTTGTTCGAGATATTCTCCGTTTTGAACCGGAGCAGCGTGGCACAAGGATCGAGGACGCGTTGGCATTTCTCGACCGCGTCCTCAAACCGCACAGCGTTGTGTTCCTCATCTCTGATTTTAAGGATACAGGCTACGAAAAGCAGTTGCGTTTAAGCAGTAAACGGCATTCCCTTATTGCTGTGATTCTACAAGACAGACGGGAGACGGAATTACCGAATGTTGGACTTATAGAATTAGCGGATGCTGAGAGTGGAGCGACAGTCGTTATTGATACTCGTTCCGGGGAAGCCCGGCAATTATATAGAGAAATTAACCAGCGCCTTGATGCTGATCGGAGGCAAATGTTCCGATCAAATCAGATTGATTCTATTCATATCAGAACAGATGAGCCGTATGTAAAACCGCTTATCCGATTCTTCCGCCAGCGTTCTGCCCGGGGTTAAACGTCATACGTTCTGTTTCCCGCGCCTGTTTCTTTGTGTAAGAAAAATTTCACGGTCCCGTCCCGCTGCGGCCTAATCTTCTTCATGGTTGGATTCTGCTGTCAATGCCTGCCAAAATGAGAGCGATGGGCGGTTCATATTGTCGAACATCTGGTGATTTCCTTTTTTACAGAACTCGTAAAGTGTTTCGGTCAATGGGATCTGAAATCCGCTTGCTTCTGCTGCTGCAAGGAAATAGGGCAGCTCTGGGTATTTAACCACTAGTGCTGCTCCTTTTCCGTCAATGATTCGTTTCGCGATCCTATCGAACTGTCCACGCCATCCGGTCCCCATACTAATTGCTGCTCGGATAGCCTCCGGATCTACACCTGCGCGGATCCCGAATGCCATCGCTTCCATGAATGCTGCATCGCCAAGCCCCATAGCGAGTTGATTCACACCTTTAACAATCTGTCCTGAACCACTGGGGCCGCAGTAGACCACGTAGCTCGGTTCTCCGAGAACTTCCAAGATCGGGCGACATTTTTCGACGACTGCCGCGTCGCCTCCAACGAAAATACGGAGCGTTCCTGTTTCAGCTCCGTGGGTGCCGCCACTGACCGGTGCGTCTATCAACGTAGCCTGTTTTTGGGTGAGTGCTGTTGCTATCTCGCGTGTCCTCTCTACTTCTGTTGTACCTAGATCGATAAAAACTTGTCCGTCGCGAGCAGCGGGGATGAGGAGTTCCTCGGCAACCCTGCAAAAAACCTGGGAAGAACGCAAGCTGGTCATGACGACCTCGCTGTTTTTTACGACTTCGGTCGCGTCTTTGGCAGCAGTTGCTCCTATTGTGGCAAGGGTTTTGCATTTTACTGCATCAATATCATATCCAATGAGCGGGTATCCGGCGCTGTGAAGATTCTCTGCCATCCTTCCGCCCATGTTTCCAAGTCCAATAAAACCAATTCTAGCAAATTGAGATTGCATTTTTTTATGGTCTCCTGGGTATTGTCCGACTGTGCTCCGCGAGGGTTTTCGGTTAGCGCCGATGTATCGGATTGTGGCTAGAAGCGCCCTCGAGAACTAGCAGCCGTTTGAAATAGCTATCCGTTAGATAAAACATGACTTGATGCCTATCTTATATTCGTTGACATCTATCTCTAATTGTGATAGGCTAGTGTCAATTCGGTGTCGTCACGTCGAAACCGAAAAGAGAGTTAGATAAAGATTAGGAGGAAAGAGTATGTATGTTATCATCGCCCCCCTTCAGATTAAAGAAGCACACAGAGAGGCGTTCCTCGATGCAATGCTTGACGATGCGAAAGGTTCTATTGAGAATGAGCCCGGTTGCCTGAGGTTCGATGTTATTCAAGATGGTGCAGATCCGAACCGAATCTGGCTGTATGAGGTGTATGTAGATAAAGCGGCCTTCGAAGAGCATCTGAAAACCCCACATTTCATCAAGTGGCGAGATACTGTCAAAGATTGGTTCGATGAGAGCGAACTTAAAGGCGCAGGCCGCGGCAGTTCCAACATTTACCCGCCGGACGACGACTGGAGGTAGGTCAATATATCTTTCAAATAGACCGAAACGTTCGCCTATTCCTTAGGTTCCCGGTTTTCTTGTAGGGCAGAGAATGTTTCTTTGTAGAAGTGATTTCTAACCTCGTTATCTCCTTGGGGTTGAAGCCCCAGTCTCCATACGAAAGGCAGGCACAGGTATGATGCAATTCACCGAGGCACTTGTTAAGACGTACGAAAAGTACGCTCACGAAAGGGCATCTCACTCCCCGGACGGATTCAGGGGACAAGAACGGTCTGAATTTCTAAGATTCTTAAGGAATGAGAGACGTGAAACCCTCCTTGAAATCGGTTGTGGGCATGGGCAAGACGCACAGCACTTTCAAAAGCAAGGGATCCGGGTTTTCGCGGTAGATAACACTCCAACGATGGTGAAACTCACCTCGGAAAGGGGGGTCCCTGTGCGGCTCTTAGATTGCTACGATCTCGACGAAATTAAGGAGACGTTTGATGCTGTCTATACCATGAACTGTCTCTTACACATACCGAAACGCGATTTCGATCGCGTTTTGAGATTAATCTCAAACCGACTCAACGAAAACGGGTTAATGTATTTGGGTATGTGGGGTGACGAAAACTTCGAGGGCATCTGGGAAAAGGACAGATATGAACCGAAGCGTTTTTTCTCCTTTTGGCAAACAGCAGTGATGCTTCAAGTCCTACAGCCGCTATTTAGGTTGGAATACTACCGGCGATTAGAGCCGCATCGAGGCAGAGTTTTCAATTCTTTTATTCTTCGTAAACCATGAACTGTTTGATAGGGCACATGTGCTGCCGCGGAGAGCGCACTAATCCTCCTTCTGCCCTCTAGACATTTAAGCCTGCCGCGTGTCTTCCCGCAGCGGGATCCCCTGCAGCACAGTACGTCCCGTTTTCGCTATTGACATGGAGCATGACAGGCTCGGCAATGGCAGTGGCTTGTGTTTTAAGTTGGTGCCCCCGTTTCACAAGTTCATGCCGAACAGTTTCACTCACATCGTCACTGATTGTCAGTGACCCTGCCTGTTTAAAAGTCTCTACACGGTTAGGGTTAGGATCGAAGGAGTCTTGATGATGATCTGTGGCAAACCGGGGAGCTGTAACGGCATCTTCGGGTTGCATGCCAAACTCAATGAAATTCAACAGCAGGTTCAGCGTGGCTTGGTCTTGCAAGTCTCCGCCAGCCACACTAATCGCTAAAACTGGGGCTTCGTCCTTAAGTACCAATGTAGGAGTCAAGGTAATTCGCGGACGTTTTCCTGGTTGGATACAGTTCGGATGTCCGGGTGTCGTGTTCAGGCTTCGTAAACGGTTGCCATAACTGACCCCGGTCGGTCCAAGCGTACCGCCCGCGTGATACACGTTAGCGCTCGGTGTAGCAGCAACGACATTTCCCCATCGGTCAGCGACCACGCACGTTGTTGTTCCGCCGACTCCCGGTCTGAAAAGCCCTTCTGCTTTTAAAGGTTTCATTTTTTCTACATCGCCGGGTCGTGCTTCTTGTGACGCAGCGTTCATATCAATTAGGGATCGGCGGATTTGGGTATACGCATCCGAAAGCAGTGCAGATAGCGGAACGTCCACAAATTCCGGGTCGCCGTAGTACATGTCCCGATCGGCCATCGCCAATTTGAGAGCCTCGGTGACGATATGCACGTACTCTGCTGAGAAATGCCCCATCGATTTGAGATCAAAGCCTTCCAGTAAGCGGAGCGCTTGACAGAGATAGGGCCCCTGGGTCCACGGACCGCACTTGTAGACTGTATATCCGCGATATTCTACGCTTACGGGGTCTTCAACGCGCGTAGCATGCGCAGCGAGGTCCCTTTTTCGAAGGAAGCCTCCGTTTTCAATGTAAAATGTCTCTAGGGTGTCGGCAATATCGGTATTAACGCCGTTCCGCCCGTAGAACCGATCGCTCGCTGCCTGCACTTTTTCCTCACGGTTTCCAGGTGTTCCTCGCTCCTCTTCGATCAACCGACGGAGGGTGATGCCTAATTCAGCGTGCCACTCTGCTTCCCCGTCATCTAGGAGGGTCAGTGTGGGGGCAACGATGTCCTCAAACGTTTTTGTGCCGTACAGCTTGAGCGTTGTTGTGCAGAGATCCACAACTGAGGGTACAGGTGCCATTTTGATGTCCCGATCCGGGATACCGTTTTCCATATACCAATTGATAGCTGTTTCGGACAGTGGGGCGCTTCCTTGTCCAGAGAGCGCTTTCACTTCCTGTTTCGCGGCGTTATAGATAAGGAGCGGCACTTCGCCGCCGATGGAGCATGCGCCGTGGTCGGTAACGTTGAGGGCGAGAATTGTGCCCGCTGCTGCATCTGCGGCGTTCCCACCTGCTTCCAGAATTTCGATCCCCGCTGCGACAGCCGGCGCTCCACCTGCCGCAACAACGCCTGTTTTGCTAACCGCTCTCCAACCAATTTCTTGTGCGTTTGCCATCAGCTGTCTTTCTCCTTTACTCTGATGAGTCTTGTATCAGAAATTGTTAGTCTGTGCAAAGGTTCTCTTTGTCCAAAGCCGCGCACTTTTGTAGCCTAACTCGTTAGGATGCGCAGATTTTCTGTGTATTCAAAAATGAACCCAATAATTATCAAACTTGCGTTAAGCTGTAACCAACGGTATCCTTTTCAGATCATATTATCATCGTTAGAGTCTGCGGCGTTGCTCGGTTGCGGCTTCGGCAGCGCAGACGACTGAGGTGCCGGCAGCTGGATGTCCATAGGTGCAGCAATGTAGTTCCCCTGGCGGTCCATCAATCTGATCCTCATTCTATCTGACCACATGTGCCTGGGTGCTTGAATGGAGATAATAGCATTTTTCTCGCCGTTGAAGTAATCATGCCCTATAACTATGATGTCGGCAAGCCTGTAAATTTTGGCTTGATGTAATCCTAAATCCGCTGCGGCTGCGATTTCTAGCTTGATAGTATCAGCGCCAACTGCAGTGAGCTTAAGGGTGCTCTGGTCAACAGAAGGCAGAACAACATTTCTCTCGTTGTCATTGAAATGGTAGTGTTTATCTAACCATCGCGCCTCATACTCTTCTAGTGCGTACGGATCCATACCTTCAGGTTTATGAAACAGTCCAAAGGTATGCCCGAGCTCATGAAAGATCACCTCTGCAGTGAGTCCTCTACTATTGCCGGCTATGATAGCGGTGCCGCCACATCTGTACCCGGACAGGGACCATCCGACCCCCCAGAGGTTGCCGTCTACGAATTTCGCGCCGCCTACAATAATCAATCGCACGCGATCCTGTTTATTCCAGGGAGGAGTGTCTTCGTTGAATCTGTCGGGCAGTTCAGGTTTCAGTTTTCCATAGGTGTCCTCGGTTTGACTGTAGCTGCGCCACCCGTTACGGCCGTTGAATTTATGAATTATAATCTCGCCATCGGTATCCCGATCTAGTCTGAACGTTTTACGTCCGAATCCGTGTCGGTTCATCTCTTCTGCGCATAGCGCTTGTGCGGCTTCTATCGTTCGTTTGATTTTGTCTGTTGCTATTTCTTCGGCATCACTGGGCTTAAAATAGACGCAATCCACTATAAAATTGCCCGTATATCTATTTGTGCCAACGTTGTCATCATCGGCATCATCAGCATCATCGCCACCGGAGCCGTCGTCATTGTTATCATCAGTCTCGTCCGAGGTTTCTGCTAAAACGGGTGTTGGCGTAACCGGCGCAACCGGTGCAGCCGGCACTGACTTCACACATCGAAACCCGAGGTCACCGCCCGTGCTCATCGGGAAACTATAGTCACGATTCGAGACGCGAACAACCGAGGCTGAATAGAACCAAGAGCCGCCACGCAACACGCGCTGCGAATCAACGGTTGTATAGGTGTCTATTATGGTGCTGTCGCCTGACAACGGGTTCTGCGCGGGGGAGGTGTCATAGAAGTTGTCGAGATACGTATCGAGACACCACTCAAATACGTTTCCTGCCATATCGTAGAGCCCATAGCCGTTGGCGGCGTATGTGCCGCCTGGGGTTGTGTCCGCGATATTCCATCCGTAGTTCGCCTGGGTCGTGTCTATGGTATCGCCCCAGGGATATTGCTTGCCGGCTAAGCCGCCGCGTGCGGCGTATTCCCACTCTGCCTCGGTGGGGAGTCGTTTTCCTGCCCAGGCAGCATACGCCATCGCCCCGTACCAGCTCACCCGAACAACAGGATGATTTGCATATCCGGTCTTCGCACGATACGTTCCCGCTATAAGCTCAATGCGCACATCGCTGCTACCGAGAGACAGCCACGTATGACCCGCATCCGCATGTTTCCCTTTCGCATTGAGAAACGCCGCGTATTCTGCGTTCGTCACCTCATGCGTATCCATATGAAACGCCTCTACAGAGACAGGGTGAACGGGACTTTCATCGGTGTCGCCTGTGGTGCTGCCCATCTGGAAGGTGCCTGCGGGGATCAGCACCATGCCCGCAGGGCCCGTGTCTTGTTGAATCGCGGGCGTGCTGCTGCTATTGTCAGTGTTGTCGTTTTCATCGTCCTCGTTGACAAGCGACACCGGCTCGCCACTCAGAGACACCCATGCCGATGTAACTGTCACATCTGAACCGCTTGAGTACCGCAGGAAACCGTCCGAATGAACCAACACATCGCCCGAATGATCCGAATACAGGAGCTGATCCACCGTCACGGAAGTATCAAATGCCTCAGAAACAAGCCGAAACGACCGATCCGGATGCACCCAGAAATGAGATGTCGATGCACTGCTCTCCGGTTTTAGTGCTCCTGCCGAGTTTGCAATACGGAAATAGATACTGTTATCCGCCCATGAATAAAATGAACGGCTCTTACCTGGGCGAATACGGTAAGTTCCGCGCGTCCGGAACCCCCTCGGGAATCCTTTTTTTGGTTTCCCAGCCTTCCACGTTGAACGGACTACATACACGTTCTCATCTGTCTCATTTGTTATGACGCTTTTCTGCCATTCTTGTGCGTTTGCAAATGAGGCACCCAAAAACAGGAGCGCCGCAAAAGCAGACAAAATAAATACTGTTGTTCGCATATTAAACCTTTTTTTTTTTATTAATTTCATTATTAACATTCTAACAGATTTTTTTTTCTATTGCAACCCGCAAAATGCTGTGGATTCAGTCGCACAATTTTCCGCCACGGTAATTTAAGCTTGTGATCTTTCCCGAATTGTGATAGACTACATTCGAGAAGGAGTGAACCGTGGTAGCGTGAAGTACGAACAGCTCAAAAAGCATGACAGGTGCTAACGGGGGCGTATTTTGTTCCTCATGCACAAAGCTGACACAGATGTAACCTATAGATTACTGCAATGAAAATTCCGAGCGTTGTTATCAGCGGCGATGTCTCACAAGCGGGAACCTATATCCTACGGATCCGCCTTAAAGAAGATACTGCATTAACATTCGGAGGGTTCAAGAAGGGGAGACCGATTTCACTCGGCGCCGGGGACTACACCTATGTAGGCTCTGCGCTTTCAGAAAAGGGGGCCACTTCACTTGCCCGTCGGCTCACTCGTCACGCAACGCGCAGCGCCGATAAACCACCACACCTTATCCGAGCGGAGATGATCAGATGTTTCATTGAATGCGGTTTAGAACCTCGCAACCCGCTGCCGAAGCACGACAAAACCTTACATTGGAACATCGACTTCCTGCTGGATCTACAGTGCGCGGAGATCATAAATGTGCTCGCTGTCCGTTCGCCTGAGCGTCTGGAAGTTAAAATTGGCAGACACCTCGAAAACGATCCATGCACGGAGATTATTGAAGCAGGATTGGGCGCGAACGATACGTCGCGGAGCACCCACCTGTTACGAATCGACGCAGGTGAGACGTGGTGGGCATCGCTCATAGATAACATTACAGACTGTTTTGAGAGTTGAAACGTTTTACAAAGCTCGCCCCTGAATTTTTACATATATAAGAGAATCACTTTGAGGTAAATATGCACGATCCACGACTTGACCAGCTCGCAAACGTACTGACGACCCATTCTACCAAAATCCAACCCGATGAAGTTGTGCTCATAGAGGGCATCGACATTCCACAGGAGATGGTCATTGCTCTTATTCGCGCCGTCCGGAAGGCTGGTGGAATCCCGCTTGTTGAGCTTAAGCAGAATCGCATTCAACGCGAAATTATCCTCGGTGGGAACGAGGCCGGCATAAAATTAAGCGGTGAATACGAAACATACCGTATGAAAAAGGTTCAGGCGTACATCGGCATCCGGGGCAGTCACAATATCACAGAGATGTCTGATGTACCGTCGGAGGCGATTCAACGTTATCAAAAGTGCTGGGTGAAGCCTCTCAATGCGATCCGGGTACCGCACACGAAATGGGTTGTTCTCCGGTGGCCCTACCCGTCGATGGCACAACAGGCAAAAATGAGCACAGAGGCGTTCGAGGACTACTACTTCGATGTGTGTACGCTGGACTACAGTCGGATGGAACGTGCCATGCAGCCGCTCAGATCTCTCATGGAGGAAACGGACGATGTCCACATCACCGGGGTGGGCACTGATTTGCGCTTCAGCATCAAGGACATACCGGTTATCCCGTGCGCCGGCGAGAAGAACATTCCGGACGGCGAATGCTTTACTGCCCCCGTTCGAGAATCGGTCAACGGCAAAATCCGTTTCAATACCCCGACTATCTATCAGGGAACGACTTTTACGGATATTCAGCTCCACTTTGAGAACGGCAAGATCGTCGAGGCAACTGCGAACAACACGCAGAGACTCACAGATATTCTCGACACAGACGAAGGTGCGCGCTATATCGGTGAGTTTGCGATTGCGTTCAATCCGTATATCAGAGAACCGATGCTGGATATTCTGTTTGACGAAAAGATTGCAGGGTCCTTTCACTTTACGCCCGGTCAGGCGTATGAGGAAGCCGACAACGGTGTCAGCTCTGCTGTGCATTGGGACATGGTGATGATCCAAACGCCCGAGTATGGCGGTGGCGAAATGTACTTCGATGGAGACTTGATCCGCAAGGAGGGTCGCTTTATTCACACCGATTTGCAGCCGTTAAATCCAGAGAACTTAAAATGAGCAGAAACCAACACCCTGTCTACGGAGACCCGCGACGATTTGAAGCCGTCGCAGATTTCGTCGCCTCGCGATACGCCAACAGGATCCAGTGCGTTGCGGATGTCGCCGGTGGCAAAGGGATATTAACACGGCTTCTCACAAAAAAGAAAAACTTTGCATGCGAGCTCATCGATCCGAGGCGCGCGGTTCTCAAAGGTATTGAGCATCGACCTGAACAATTCGAGCCTGAGATGGCGGACTACTACGATCTGTTAGTTGGGCTCCATCCGGACGGTGCGCTTCGTCAATTAGGAGAGGCTGCACTCGTTCGTCCTGCTATAATTATTCCGTGTTGCAATTTCTGGGATGAACAGCGGCGCGGGCAGTCTGAATTATTAACTGCAATTGAAGACTTTTACCGCCGACACGCCGTCCGATTTGAACGGATTGCGCTGGGCTTCAAGGGACCGAAAAATATCGCTATCGTATCCGAACCCGCTTGATTCTCAAAGCAGAGAAGGGACCATAAATATGGCACAACATCCCAATATTCTTTTCCTACTCACCGACCAGCAACGTTTCGATGCCCTCGGATGCAACGGGGCACCGATATGCAGAACGCCCGCCGTTGATGACATCGCAGCGACGGGGATGCGATTCACGAACGCCTACACACCTATTGCACTCTGTTCACCCGCACGAGGGTCGCTGCTCACGGGACTCTATCCTCATAATCACGGACAACTTTCAAATATGGGAAATTTTAACGGTGTGTTCGCGAACCAGATCCTCGACAAACCCGCGTATCCAAAACTCTTAAGCCAAGCAGGCTATCGAGTGAGTTGCATCGGCAAATGGCATCTCGCCAAGGAAGGCGATACAGAATTCTGGGGATACCACAAGTGGCACCCCTATAGCGAGTGGCATCAGTGGCTCCGTGATGACGGTATTGACTTCAGGATCGACAGGGACGCTGTGCAGCCGTTTGAATGGGGCGGCGAGGCACCGTTCTACGGAAAACTCCCGCTGCCGGCAGAACGCACGATGGAGGCCTGGACGGCAGATAAAACCATTGAACTGCTCAACGACTACGCCGATTCTGAACAACCGTTTATGATCGCAGCGAACTTCTTCGGACCGCACTTCCCCTACGCCGTACCAGCCCCTTACCATGCCATGTACGACCCAGATACCGTTGAACGGTGGGGCAACTTTGATGAACAGTTCATCAACAAACCGCTCATTCAACAGAAGGAGATGCTCCGATGGAACGCCAGCCATCTGACGTGGCCGGACTGGCAGAAAGTCATCGCTGCCTACTGGGGGTTTTGCACCTTTATTGACGACCAGATCAGACGAATCCTCGACTGCCTTGAGGCGAACGGTTTGGCAGAAAACACCGTTGTCCTCTTTTCAACCGATCACGGCGATATGCTCGGCAGTCATCGCTTGTTCAACAAAGGTTTCCACATGTACGAGGAAACACATCACATCCCGCTTGTGATCCGTTGGCCTGGCACAACGCCCCCCGGCACGACATGTGACGCATTCGTGAACCTTGTAGACCTCATGCCGACCTTCTTAGACCTCTGCGGCGCATCCATGCCTGAACATCTCAATACCGGCAGGCAACCCCCACCGAAACTTGACGGTAGATCAATCGTGCGGCTGTTAAAAGGCGAAACCGTGGACGATTGGCCCGACGATGCGTTCGCTGAATTCCACGGCTACGAACCAACCCTCGCCTCCGTTAGAATGGTAAGAACGGACTCATGGAAATACGTCTACAACCCTTACAGTGAAGATGAACTCTACGACATGAAGAGCGATCCGCACGAACTCCATAACGTAGCCAACCAGCTCGGCTATAAGCACGTTCTCCGACGCATGAAAGAACGTATGGTTAAACGTTTACGACAAACGAGAGATAACATCGCTATGGAAGGCGGGTGGCAGAGCAATTCCTTCGACCTGCTGATCTCCGACCGCGAGCAATAGTTTGTGTTGCTACCTTGTGCAACATCATCCGTTGTAGCATGGTTTCCTGTTAGGCTGTGCCGCATAGCCCTCAGAAAAAGGTTGAAACCCCAAAATATGCGTGGTATGATTGGAATTAACCAGAAACCTAACAATTTTATGATAGAGGTAATATTATGTTTGGCGATGTACTTTCCCGCCGCTGGCTCCAAGTAGGGCTGGCGTTCTTTGTGCTGCTGGTGGTCGGTAGCCTGCTGTATAGTTGCCACCCTCAACGCACGACAGAAAAAGCGATGGAACAGCACAACCGATCTTTGCAGGAGCATGCGGAACAGAACGAGACACGCCCCGCAGCAGTTGACGTTCCGACAGAGACCGAGACACCCGTACGTGTGAATACACTCGATGAAAACCCGGACACACCGACCTCCGAGGCGACCGAGGAGCTACCTAACGAGATCGAAGATACATCCTTGCCCGAAGACTCCACCGCAGAGGAGGACATCGCCGAGGATGTCCCTGTTTCGCCCTTCGGCTTTGGACCGTATCCTGAAATTCCAGCCGATTTCCCCCACCTTCAAAGTTGGGATCAAATCGTAGACGAGTCAGACCCAGACTGGGAGTTAATGGCACGCGTCATGATAAAACTCTGGAAACAGGGAACTGAAGTGATTGCTGCGGACATGACGAACGGCTTGGTATATCCGACGCTCAAGGATACGCTCTATATCGAATGGGGTGAGACGAGCGGCCCTGATGGACCTGTTAGATACATTTTACAGGTGTCCGGCGATCCCGCGGCCGCGATGCGTCTGGAATCCATCACTGAAAACTTAGGGGAACATGAAAGTCTCTCCGAAGCGGATCTGCCTTCAGATATAACCTTCATCCCTTATAGTGAAGGAGGCATTGACCCGTACACATTTTTGGATTTACCCAAAAATAGGAGGTAACACCGATGAAAAAGATGAGTGTTATTTTTAGCTTGATATTGACATTCTTTTTCTGTGTCGACGTTTTGAATGGTTACAACTCACAGCTTTACAAGAAAACTTCACTCGAAAAGTTTGTCCGCTCTAGAGCGCGAGAGAGACCGTCTCCGCCGAATGCGGTCAGTGCCTACACGAAAGCATTGTCTCAAGTGGATATAGACTACCCTGAAGAAGGGCGTGGTGAAAATCATATCAAGTATGAAGGATACGCCTACCTGAAGGCCTACGGCTGGAAAGGTACCTACCGCATATCTGCTTCAGCATACAGTTCTTCTTCGTCGCAAAGCGGTACATGGTGGTCTGGGGTGTATAGGGAGTTCAACCCGAGGCAGACAGTGAGCTATTCGCAAAATCTCGATGACACTTATGCGATAGATTATTTCTATTATGTGCATGGAAAAGCCGCCGTAGATGGCATTCGTTACCAATCCGATCCAACGAACACTTTTTCGTCTGAAGCAGATGCTCACAATTTCAGTTACAGCTCACGTGTCACGTGGGATTGTAAACGATCAAAATCTAGTAACATCTATAATGGTAGTCTCTGCAGAATGTGTAACTAATGGTCATAAAACGTTTTTAACTCTCCGGCAGGTAACCTATGGGTTACCTGCCATACAAAGAAGGTTGTGTTGTTTATGAAAAAATCTGTTTCAAGCATATTCAAGATTTTATCTAAAGTGTTGATCTGCCTCCTCTTGTTCAGTTTGTGGTCTCCGCTAATCGTTCCGATCCTCTTCTATTTCACTTTCGCAGACTCCACAATGAAGGCTCAGCTGCTATGGGATTGGGGCGAGTTCAATGGCATGGTGTACTCGACAGAAAAAAGTAAAGATGAGGGAATCACGCTCCATTTTGAAGATAAAGCTCTTTTAGTTGCGAAAAAAGTCAGTGACCTCGGCTTTTTATGGATCCCTATTGGGTTCCTCTGGGCATTTTCAAGCAGGATATCTTCCTTCTTCCGACGCGATGTGGAGACACAAACACCGTTGTAGCATAGGCTGTTAGTCTGTGCTACACTCGTAGCATAGACTCTACTTGTAGCGTAGAGCGCCCACATGGGAGACAGCTGTAGCATAGACTCTACTTGTAGCATAGGTTGTTGGTATCCTGTGCAATACGTGTAGCATGACCTGTTAGTCTGTGCTACACAGTTTTTAATTTGAATACTAAAAACAATTATGGTATAATTAACATATAACTAAAAATTTAGATTAATAGGAACAAGATCGTGAGCAACCCGAACATATCAACAAAAACATCAGCGATGCCACTCTATCGCACGGGGCAGAGCAGCGCCCTCCGCTCCGGTACACAAGTCCTCACCTATTACCGCCCCCCCCCGCTTTACTAAAGTTAAGTAGTTTTAAAAGCCAGCGCCCTAAACAATTCATATCAGGTTCTGATGCCTGCACGCCGTCTCCACTGTCTGTCGATAATCCGGGTCGGGGAGGGGGCCAACCATGAACGCGATAGAACGGCCCTGCCGAGATATTCTCAACAGGGCGCTCGACATCTATCGCGATGCCATGCGCCCCTTCATCGTCAACACTTTGAAACAGGTGCGCGGCAGAACCGTCGAAGAAATCCTTTACGACTCACTGCCCAAACAAGAGCTCCAATTCCAAGAACGTCTGCAAGCGAACGGCGGCGACGTTGAGGCCGTCATCGACATCAGCAATTTCCCTGCCCTCGTTAGCAGAAATTGGCACGGGGAGGCCTTTAGCCGGCGATTCAACGGCGATATGACGGTGCAAAATCACTTATACGTCATCGCGCAAGCCCGTAACAAAGCCGCACACCCTGATGGCACCGATCTTGATGCCGAATACACCCGGGCCCGCTTGCACGACATCGCCGACGTACTCGGCAGGATTAACGCGCCTGAGCAGAAACAGCGGGTTGAGGAGCTGCGGCAGGAACTCACCGGCACCGAAGAAAAAGCACAGCCGACTTCAGCAACAGGCAGCCGCAACGCATCTGCTACAGCCGCACGCCCAAGGCCCGCTGCCAATAAGAGTGGTCTCAAGCCTTGGCGCGAGGTGATCCCCCCAAATCTTGAACTCACACAAGGCACTTTTGAAGACGCAGAGCTGGCAGCGAATCTACAAGAGGTCTACGATGGACGCGCCAGCGCAACCAGCTACGGCAACGCTGTCAGCTTCTTTAAGCAGACGCATCTCACAGCAGGTCTCCGATCGCTGCTGACCAGCGCCCTCCAACGTCTTGCAGGCAAGGGCAGCGCACCCGTGATCCAAACCAAAACAGGATTCGGCGGCGGCAAAACGCACGGCCTCATCGCTCTTTATCATCTCGCCAAGAGCATCGACGAACTCACACAACTCCCCGCTGATCCCGATACGGATAACTTGCGCGCCGACATTCACGCCATCGCGCAGGAATCCGGATGGGACGGGGCGCGAAATCTGCAGCCCAAAGTCGCCGTCCTAGAAGGCACTTACCTGGCACCCACAGATCCCGAGGTGACAAAAGAGAACGGAGACCCGCTCAATACGCTCTGGGGAGTCATGGCGTACCAACTCGGCGGGCAGCCCGCATACAACCTCATCGGCGAGGCAGCGAGACGACAAGACTCCGCACCCCTCGGCGCACAATTGGACAAACTCTTTGAACACGTAGGACCTTGCGTCATCCTTATAGATGAACTGGTCGCTTACATGCTCAACTTCAACGACGACGATCTGCTCGGCGTGCATTACACCTTTATCCAAGCGCTCACCGAATCCGCACGTCGCGCAAAAAACGTCGTGGTTGTCGTAACGTTGCCAACGAGTCAACAGGAAGCAGGCGGCATCGAAGGCGAAACCATCCTCGCAACGCTTGAGGTCCGTATGGAACGCATCGAAGCCATCTGGAAACCGCTGGAGACCAGCGAATCATTTGAAATCGTACGCCGCAGACTCTTCGGCAACCAGATCGACGAAACTGAACGCGACCGCACCTGTGAGGCGTTCGTCGCCATGTACAATAGAAACCGGAAGGTATTCCCGCAAGGGGTGCACGAGCAACGTTACCTCGACCGCATGAAGGCGTGCTATCCGATCCACCCCGAGATATTTGAACGTCTCCACGCCGACTGGTCAACCATTCACAGATTCCAACGCACGCGCGGCGTGCTGCGCCTCATGGCGAGCTGTATCAGCCGACTCTATCGAAGTAACGACAACTCGCCGCTCATCATGCCGGGGAACCTACCGCTCGACGATCCGAGCGTCACCGGCGAATTTGAGAAAATCCTGCCGGGGCGTTGGGAGGCGGTCTTCGCGGAAGCGGACAGCAATGACGGGCGCGCAGACCTCATCGACCAGCAACGAAAAGATTTCGCACAATGCGGGGGCGCGGCGCGCCGAATCGCACGAGCTGTCTTCCTCGGCAGCTGCCCCGGCGGCGCTATCCGCGGCATCGATACACCCCGCATCCTCCTCGGCACTGCACAACCGGGACACAGATCTAGCGTCTATACCGAAGCACTCACCGAAATGCGCGGCAGCCTCCACTATTTCTACAACGATGAGAATAGATACTACTTTCACACCGAAGAAAATCTCAACAAGGTCGCCATCGACCGCGCAGAGCAGATCAGCGAGGCGGAACTCCACGAACACATCGTCTCGCAAATCACGGAGGCTGTCAGAAGGCACACATCGAAACCGGTTATCTGCCCGGAGGACTTAGAGGCTGTCCCGGACAGAGATGTGCCCCACCTTGTTATCCTGCCGCCCGATAAGCTACTGCGGAGCCGTTCCGCGGAAACCGACGAGGCAACGTCTGCAGCAGAGCGCATCCTCAAGCAGCACACCACGGGCAAACGCGTCTATCAGAATACGCCCCTCTTTCTTGCATCAAAAACAGACGATATGCGGGATCTAAAGAGCTACACGCGCGAATACCTCGCTTGGCACTCCATTACACAAGGTGACCAGCGCATCCGAGGTCTCAAAGATGAGCGTCTAAGGCAGGCGCAAGCGAGCCTCAGGAAAGCAGAGGAAGCTGTCCGTAGAACCATCCCAAAGGCGTGGCGATTCGCCATTGCACCGGCACAACTCGACCCGCAACATCCGGAACTTACGTTGACACCCGAACAGACGAAGGCCGCAGAGACCGGCGACATCGTGGAAGGCGCCTTGGAGGCACTCAGAACACGGGGGGCCCTCATCGGCTACGAAACCCCGGAAGAGCTCAACGCACGCTTAACCGAATACATATGGAAGGATCAAAACCACATCAGCGTTCAGAAGGTGTGGGAAATGATGGCACAATACGTCCATATGCCCAGATTGGAAACCAGAGAAGTGCTCACAACTGCGGTTAAAGAGGGCGTGGAAAACGGAACCTTCGGATACGCAGAACGCTACGATGCCGATCAAGAAGACTACCACGGGCTGCACTTTAAACAAGAGATAGCTGCCTTAACGCCCGAAGGGCTGATCGTCAAACCCGACATCGCAAGCGTTAAACCGAAACTCACACTGGCATCTCTCACACCCGTCTTGGACGAACACGTCTGGGGCACCAAACAGCCGCACATCCAGGTCGAACAGGTCCACCAGATGATGCCCGCACACTTCGACGAAGACGATCTGAAAGAGGGAAGCTTGATTGAATCGATTGAAAGAGGGGTGCCTGATGGGCAATTCGGTTACGCTACCGGAATCGCCGAAGACACCGACACCTACGAAGACCTGTTTTTCCGGCAGGCACTACCGCCAAACGTTGTAACCCTCAACGGACTGCTGATTGAACCCAGCACCGCCGCTGCCCAAAAAGAGACCGCAACCTCAGGTGCCAAACGCATCGTCGCCCGCAAAACTGTGGCAGGTGAAATTTCGCTTGACGACATAAATGACCTCCGCGAAGAGATCATCGCCCCCTTACGGGCAGACGGCGGCAACGTTAACATAGAGATTAGCATCACCGCCGATAAAGCAGAGGGGTTCTCTCCAAACATTGAACGTTCTGTCAAAGAAAACGGGGTTCAACTCAACGTTGAAGTTGAGGCTGAACCCAAATAGAGGGGAGCGACCCGAATGAACCGTGCCAAGAAACTGATTGAGGTCGACCTCCCCTTAGACCACATCAACCGTGAATCCTCGCGTGAAAAGTCAATTCGCCACGGACACCCTTGCACACTGCACCTCTGGTGGGCCCGCAGACCGCTCGCTGCCTGTCGAGCCGTCCTCTTTGCCAGCATGGTCGACGATCCCGGATCCTATCTGGATGAACCACAGGCGCAAGCCGAACGCGAGAGACTTCATGCGCTTATCAGGCAACTCGTGAAGTGGGAGAACACCACCAACGAAGGCGTTTTGGCGAAGGCGCGTTATGAGATTGCCCGGTGCATCGCCCGCTCGCGCGGAGAGACCGCACCCACAGAGTCAGAAGCGGTCTTGCGCTACCTGGCTGAAAACGCACCAACGGTCTACGACCCGTTCTGTGGCGGCGGCTCCATTCCGCTGGAGGCGCAACGACTCGGGCTCCCCGCGCGCGCCTCAGACCTCAATCCGGTGGCAGTGCTCATCAACAAGGCGTTGATGGAGCTGCCGCCTCAGTGCCACGGTCAACCGCCCGTGAATCCGATTGCAGACTCGTTGAAGGGGTGGCGCGGCACCTCCGGACTGGCAAACGACATCCGCTACTACGGACGTTGGATGCGTGAAGAGGCACACACCCGCATCGGACACCTCTATCCGAAGGCGAAGCTGCCAGACGGAACCGAGGCCACCGTGATCGCGTGGGTATGGTCGCGCACAGTGCAATGCGCCAACCCGGCGTGCCGGCTCACCATACCGCTAATCAAAACCTTTCAGATCTCTAAAAAAAACAGAAACAGGCACTGGACCCGCCCTGTCGTCGACGCAACATCGCGAACGCTCTCCTTCACTGTTCAAGATCACCGTAACGGAGTGCCAGATACGGGCACCGTGAGCCGCCACGGAGTTGTCTGCCCTGCGTGTGGTGCCTCTGCCAAATTAGAATACGTCCGGGAACAGGCAAGAGCCGGCAAGATGGGAGAAATCATGCACTCTATAGTCGCGGAAGGCGACCGGAGGAAACTTTTCGTCTCTCCAACGGAGGCCCACATCCAGATCGCCCACTCTGCTGCGCCGGAGTGGAAACCGACAAGCCGGCTGCCAGAGCAGGCGCTGGGATTTATGATCCAGAACTACGGTGTGACGGAGTGGCACGAGCTCTTCACCGCGCGGCAGCTCGCCGCCTTGAGCACCTTCAGCGATCTGCTGTCAGAGGTTCGGCACGCTATTCTACAAGACGGGGGGACAGAGACATATGCGGACACCCTCTGCACCTATCTATCCCTCGCCGTCGGGAAAATGGCTGCCAGTGGAAACAGGGGTACAATGTGGGAAAACACGCGTGAAGTGATCGCTCACTCTTTTGCGATCCAGGGAATTGGCATGACTTGGGATTTTGCGGAAGCCAACCCGTTCTCCGCCTCAACGCGAAACTGGATGGGGCATATAGAGCTCATAGCGAAAGCCGTGGAACGGCTGCCGGCTGCCGCCAACAGAAGCGAAGTGTATCAGGCGGATGCCGCCACAACGCCACACGCAGCGGATGCCCCCATCGTCGTCACGGATCCCCCGTACTACGACTACATCGGGTATGCGGATCTTGCCGATTTTTTCTACGTTTGGCTCAGGAAACCGCTGCGAGGCATCTATCCCGAGCTGTTCGCCGGCATGGCAACCCCCAAAGCAGAAGAAATCGTTGCAAATCGGCACCGCTTCGAGAACCCGCGCCTCCGTTTTGAGGAACGTTTGCGTGAGACGCTAAAGCGGCTCCGCGAACGTTGCTCCGGTGAATACCCGACCGCCATCTTCTACGCCTACAAACAGCAAGAGGAGGAGCGCGGCGGCAGAGCCTCCACGGGCTGGGAAACGATGCTCACGGCGCTCATTTCCACCGGCTACCAGATAGTCGGCACGTGGCCCATGCGCACAGAAAGTACTACCAGATTACGCGCGCAAAACTCAAATGCCATCGCCTCTTCTGTGGTTCTGGTTTGCCGGCCGCGCCCCGACACCGCGCAAAATATCGGGTTGGGCGCGTTCCTCAACGCCCTTAGAGCTGAAATGCCCCCTGCGCTCGACCGACTCACGCGCGAGGCACACATCGCGCCCGTGGACCTTGCGCAGGCCGCCATCGGCCCGGGCATGGAGGTGTATTCGCGCTACAAGAGCGTCAAAACCACCCGAAACGGGAAACTAGAGACGGTGTCTGTGCGAGAGGCGCTCATCAAAATCAACGAGGAAATCGACAGATACCACGCCGAGCAGGAAGGCGAGTTCGACTCACATACCCGTTTCTGCCTTGCATGGTTCAAGCAGCACGGGTTCGACGCGGCCGCCTACGGCAGTGCGGAGGTGCTGGCGCGCGCAAACAACATCAGCATCGATGCGCTGCATGGGCGGGCCCTCACGGCTGAAAGAGGGAGCGTGCAGCTGTTACCGCTTGGCGCTTACGACGACAACCATCCGAATGCGAAGTTGTTGCTGTCGGAGATAACCACGTGGGAGGCGTGCCATCTGATGGCATACCACCTCAACCCCAGCAATGAAGAGGGTAGGGGTATAGACGGCGCAGCAGAAGTGGGGCGCGCAATGCACAGCAACGAAACCTCTGACCCGATTGGATCCGTAGAACGGCTCGCCCGAATCCTCTATAGTCATTACGATCGGCAGGGCAACGCTGAGAACGCTGTGCTTTTCAATACGCTTGTGACCTCTTGGGACAGGATCGATCAACAAATCCACGATGCACAGCAAGGTTCGTTGTTGCATGGTTCTCCGTGAGCTTGTGCATAGCCGGACTTGTAGTATAGGATGTTGGTTTCCTGTGCAATACTTGTAACATAACCTGCCAACCTGTGCCTCCGTTTTAACGATGAACACCTCTCTATTTCGCATCCAGTACCAATTAGAGCAGGGGCGGGTCCCCTTCACCCGGGAGACAGTCTCGAATCTCCCGAAGCGGCGCTGCGGCCTCTATGCCCTCTGGTTAACCGATGCGATAGGCGGATATGAGCGTCTCTACGTTGGGGTCTCAACGACGTGTATCCGCCGGCGCTTGCTCCAACATCTCTCCGATGAACAGAATCCAGAGCTTCGGATACAACTGCGCACCTTCGGGGAACTCATCCATTTTTCTGTCGTTTTTACTGAGGATCCGAAGCAGACGTTGGCATTAGAGACGGAATTAATTCGCAGTTGGCAACCGGAGACGAATCGGCATAAATTGCGTTAGTCTGTTTTCGTTTTTCGGTTGGTGGTTCCTGCGGGACGTTTTCAACCTCATGCAAAAACCGGGTATCAACAAGCAGATAGCTCTCGAGACGTATGCGAAAAAACTTGACAGCGGATAGAAAGATAGGTATAATTGGAAGCAGACACGCCCGAGGGAAAATGGGGGAGTGTTCCGCATAGAGATATTTTGGTTTTCGTTTGACTTTCGCAGTCAGTGTGTGGTAGACTATAGTATTACCTTATCCATGATAACTAATGATACCGGAAAGGAGTGCACTAGCATTGCTGGCATTCAGTCAGTGCAGCGACTATGCGAGATCAACAAGAATCTAAGCGGCATAGCCAATACGATACTGTTTCCAAGGCGATTATCCATCAAAACCCACAGGATTGGACGGAGTTCGCCCTCGGAACCACAGACGTGGAGGCGATCCGGGTTTTAGAGACCGAGCAGCCGACCGTCCAATCAAACAGAGCGGATAGTTTCATAGAGGTGCGTGTGGGTGGTGAGCCTGCGATTGTGCATCTTGAGATCCAGACGCGTGACAGCGGCGCGGTGCCGATGCCGTATCGTATGGCGGGCTACATCGGCAGGGGCATAGAGCAGTTTCAGTTGCCGATTTACTCACATGTGATCTACCTGCATCCGCGTGCGGGCCGGCGGGATCCTGGAGCGTATGTTCAATCGTTTCCTGGGTATGAGGTTCGTATCGGCTACAAGGTGATTCGTCTGTATGATATAGAGGGTTCTCATTTTCTGGATTCGGGTGTGAAGGGTTTGATCCCGTTTACGCCGTTGATGCGTCCGTCGGGTGATGCGTCTGGTGCTGCGTGGCTTCGGCGGTGCGTATCGGTTGCGGAGTCAGTGTATGCGGAGAGTGCGTCAAAGGGAGACTATCTGGCAGATTTAGCGATATTGAGCGGTTTGATATTTGAGTATTCGTCGATTCGTGAGGCGATAATGGAGGCGATCATGCAAGAGTCATCGGTTATTCAACATTTTCTTCAGCAAGGCATAGAACGCGGTCTTGAGCAAGGCATAGAACGCGGTAGAGAGGAGGGTCTTGAGCAAGGCATCGAGCAAGGCATAGAGCGCGGTAGAGAAGAGGGTCTTGAGCAAGGCATCGAGCGGGGTGCCCGAGAGAGTCTGATAGAAGGCATTCTTGAGACCTTGGAGCTGCGTTTCAACGCTAGCGCCTTGTCGCAGGTTGCGTCTGCTCTGGGGCGTGTTCAGTCTCTGCCGCGTCTCAAGGCACTCCGCCGTGAGGCACTGCAGACAGCGAGCCTCGGTGCATTCCAAGAGGCATTGGAGAGGAGCCGAGACAGCAACGGGAACGCCTCGTCTTAATGCGGATGTGGCAGAGCCTGCTAGTTTCTGCTGTAGGTTCAGTATCTGTGCTTTGTGGTATGGTTTGCTACTCTATTTCTTTGATTTTTGCGGTTTGTATGTGGTAAATTATACTATTAACTCAGTAGTGCGAACAGAAAGGATAGCAGGAGCATTCCAGGGCGTATGAGAGATCAACAACAGTCAAGTGTTAAGCGGCATAGCCAATACGATACTGTTTCCAAGGCGATTATCCATCAAAACCCACAGGACTGGATGGAGTTCGCCCTCGGCACGGCGGATGTGGAGGCGATCCGGGTTTTAGAGACCGAGCAGCCGACCGTCCAATCAAACAGAGCGGATAGCTTCATAGAGGTGCGTGTGGGTGGTGAGCCTGCGATTGTGCATTTGGAGATACAGACGCGGGATAGCGGCACTGTGCCGATGCAGTATCGTATGGCGGGTTACATCGGCAGGGGCATAGAGCAGTTTCAACTGCCGATTTACTCACATGTGATCTACCTGCACCCGCGTGCGGGCCGGCGGGATCCTGGAGCGTATGTTCAATCGTTTCCTGGGTATGAGGTTCGTATCGGCTACAAGGTGATCCGTCTGTATGATATAGATGGTTCTCATTTTCTGGATTCGGGTGTGAAGGGTTTGATCCCGTTTACGCCGTTGATGCGTCCGTCGGGTGATGCGTCTGGTGCTGCGTGGCTTCGGCGGTGCGTATCGGTTGCGGAGTCAGTGTATGCGGAGAGTGCGTCAAAGGGAGACTATCTGGCAGATTTAGCGATATTGAGCGGTTTGATATTTGAGTATTCGTCGATTCGTGAGGCGATAATGGAGGCGATCATGCAAGAGTCATCGGTTATTCAACATTTTCTTCAGCAAGGCATAGAACGCGGTCTTGAGCAAGGCATAGAACGCGGTAGAGAGGAGGGTCTTGAGCAAGGCATCGAGCAAGGCATAGAACGCGGTAGAGAAGAGGGTCTTGAGCAAGGCATAGAACGCGGTAGAGAAGAGGGTCTTGAGCAAGGCATAGAGCGGGGTGCCCGAGAGAGTCTGATAGAAGGCATTCTTGAGACCTTGGAGCTGCGTTTCAACGCTAGCGCCTTGTCGCAGGTTGCGTCTGTTCTTGGGCGTATTCAGTCTCTGCCGCGTCTCAAGGCACTCCGCCGTGCGGCACTGCAGACAGCGAGTCTCGCTGCATTCCAAGAGGCATTGGAGAGGAGCCGAGACAGCAACGGGAACGTCTCGGCTTAAGATTTTTCTAAGCTCGGCTGAGCGTTCGTCTTGACATCTCGTAAAAGCATTACGCCAACTCGCTGCCCAGCCACGGAACGCCCTCAACCTCATGCAAAAACCGAGTGGTAACAAGCGGATACCTCTGGCGTTGACTTCACATGAGTAAGACGTTGGTAATCTGCTCGAAAAGTTATCACGTCGGATTTGAAAAAAAAACAGAACTGTGATAACATATCTATTAAATTCCTATTCGTAGGACGGAGAGCATTAATGATTATCACAGTTCACGAAAGTTACCGTCGGAAAAGAGACCACACTGAACAGCTGCTCTTCGCTGTGGTTGAGCAAAATACCCCCGGTGCTGTTAAAATACCTTTGTTTCCACAAGAGGAAACGGACGCGTTCACATTCTGGTTGGACAAGGCGCTCATCCAACGTTTAAACCTTTGGGAGTGGTTTCGCAACTACGCCAGAGAGGCTGAAGTCTCAACCGCTGGGATCCGCGGGCCACAAAATATCTTATATCCTTGGGACACCCGCTTTCCGATTAACCAGATTGGGATTGTCTTAGCCACGCTTGCCAAGAGCCTTGTGGCTAATGAAATTGCCGATGGAAAGTGCGTCGAGAAAATCGGAGGGCGTGAAGTCCGATACAATTCAGAGAAGTATCTAGAACACATTGCGCGCATCCAGGCTGCGCAGGGCATCTGTACCTACGTACCGAAAGCCTTCGGTACGCTACCGATCTGGATGGCGTCGTTCTTGATTTTCACGTTGGACCTCGATGGCGGTGAACACGTTACGTCAAGCCACTCCGTCAGTACCAAGAATGCGACTAAAGACCTCAACAATCAGGGCAGTCAGTATCTGCCTGAAGAATCCGCGCGTTTTGTCAACAAGATCGAAGAGATTCTCAAAACGGCTGAAATTGAAGGTTACCCTATCCGGTTCAGTGCAGTCAACGACACACACATAGACTTTGATCGGCTTGATGAGCTCCACGACGGTGTACAACTCTACGCTCGCTACCTTAAAGCCGGTGTCGCGACGGCTGCGAATCTCGACCTGATTCGTAAGGTCAAACCCCGGGTTGTCGTGGATTGCGTCGGCGGCTGCATGTATCGCCCGATGCGCGCGATCTTCGAGCGATTAGGGATCGCTAGCTCTGTCCGGTGGCTACATACCGAAGCGGACCCGCTTTATCACAACATCGGCAAACTTGACCGCAATCCGAAAAGTGGCAGCGTTGAATTTTACGACCTTGGTTGCGACTTCAGCATCCGTGATGTTGTCAAATCCGTAGATTATGCAACCAAACTGGAAGCCCAACCCGTTGGTACGGTGATCGAGGCTACTGATCCGGACGGTGATAGACTTGTGGTTTGTCAGATAGAAAGAGCGTCGCGTGCGGAAACGTTAGAAGGCCTCGGCATCGATGTACTGGACCTCGGTGATGAGCGTCTCTTGACAATTTACACGCCCAACCAAGCGTTTCTGATGTTGATGGATTTCTACGCTAAACAGCTTAAAACTTCCGGGCTCTGGTCAAACCATCCGCGCTTCATGATTAAGACGACGCCGTCCGCCCTTGCCTGGGACCAGTGGGCGGCTGCAAACGGTGTCCGTGTGGTTAACGTGCCGGTCGGTTTCAAGGAAATCGCTGCTGTCATGAAAAAAATAGAGCGTCAAATTGTCAATGCCCCGGAGGCACCTGTTATTATCCAAGATGTCTACGGTGAGACGATCTCACTCGGGGTTCAACCGAGGCTTCTTTTTGCCGGTGAAGAGAGCGGTGGTATGATTACCGGGCCCGAAAATCTGATTCGGAGCCAAGGGGGTCGTGCAGCTATTGCGATGCGCGAGAAATCCGCAGGCGAATCCATGATCCTAGTAACTGCGCTCACCGCCCATTGCCAGGGGGCCAACAGCTTTCTCTCCGATTACCTTGCTGCTCTTTTTAATGAAAGTCACATCACTGCGACCTGCGATGTACGGGTGGACATTACCTATTACAATGAATCTGAGCCGAACCCAGAAAAACTACGCGCGGCACAGCTAGTAGGCGAAACAAGTCGCGACAAAAACGACTTATTTTTTCTCGGAATCGCTATTGCTCTCCACGATGGGAAGATAGGCCTGGATCAGGCGCGTAACATCCTTTCAGATGCGCTTCCTGATCTCAACTTCAAGGATCTGGAAGATGTCCGGTTTGTCGGAGACGGGAGCTATCTCAGATTTCGTGATAAGTGTGTTGAAGTGCGAAAATCCGGCACTGATGCAAAGACGAAAGCTTACGCTTCCGGTAAAGATAAAGAAGAGTGCCGGAAGTTTGCCACAAAATTCGGTGAGGCCAGCGGCGAATTAACCGAACTTTATAAACAACAGATAGGTCAAGATTATCTAAAAAATGTTGAAAAGCGGGCCCGCCAAATCTATAACGCCTTTCAGTTGCATCAATAAGAGACAGTACTCATAAGTGCAACTGCTCTACTGAAGACTGAAGGCAGATAATTGATGACAAATCCAAAGGAGAATTATCATGGTCAGAACAATTATTATCTTGCTCGGAATCTTGATTGGGACTGCCTCTTTTTTGTCTATAGACATAGTTGCGCAGGCAGAATGGACTGTCCTGCGTGAAGACGATATCCTCCGCGGGGACGGTATTGAGGGCATGTTGCACGATGTCTATTTCACAAATAACACAAACGGATGGGTGGTCGGAGATAACGGTTTAATATTGGTAACAACCGACGGCGGCACAACTTGGACGAAGCTGGATGTCGATATGCGTCCCCCGGGCACCGGACAGAGGCAAGGCGCCCCCCCGGGCGGTATGTTTGGCCGGGGTGGCCCTGTGCCCCTCTATAATATCCATTTTATAGACGCAAATGTTGGGTATATCACCGGGGGCAGAGCCACTATCCTTAAAACCGAGGATGGCGGCAAAACTTGGGCGCGTAAAATCGCAATGAGCGATACTCCTGGGCGAGATGGCAGACCCGGGCGTCTCCGAGCCAATTTGATGGGTATCCAGATGATTAGTGAAACAACCGGATTCATCGCTGGATCCGAAAATACGATCCTCAAAACAACCGATGGTGGGGAAACGTGGGTGGGCAGCTCTGAACGCGCACGCGTCGGTGAGACTCGCAACAACCTTGAAAATATCTGGTTCGTTTCTCCAACGACAGGTTGGGTCATCGGCTCCTTCGGAACGCTCATGCACACAGCAGACGGCGGCGAAACCTGGGAAAAACATGATCCCGGATTCGATAACAACCTATTCGGTATCCATTTCTTCGATGAAAACACCGGATGGATTTGTGGACAGGAAGGACTCATCTTACATACGGCTGACGGCGGCGAAACATGGACGGAACAAAAAACTGAATCTTATGACGACCTGCACGATATTATCTTCGTCGATGCTAACGTCGGTTGGGCGGTGGGAGGCTTCAATTCTGTTCTACATACCCAAAATGGCGGCCAGACGTGGACGCTGTCTAATATACCGGGCAGTGCAACCCTCAAAGGCGTTCATGCAACCGATCAAAATCACTGCTGGACAGTCAACGATTGGGGAGTCATCGCAGGATATAAGTCAGAATAGGTATCCGTTAAAATCAATACGCAATGCACGCGCGTGCTGCTGCCCGGTCAATCTATGGGACGTGTGTGATACCTAAAAAGGAGAACTGATGTCAGAACTGAAAAACCACAATGTCACCATGCTCGGCACGGGACTCATCGGAATGTTTTATACGATGACGCTCCACAGCCAACGTGGGGCGGATCGCGTTCACAGCGTCTACTCTCGACGCAAAGAACGCGCAGATGCGTTTGCTGAAGAGTGGAATATCCCGCATGCAACCGCTGATCTAACGGAAGCCGTCAATCACCCTGAGACCGATACTGTCATCATCGGGTTACCGAACAACTTGCATCTGAGGGCCGTGGAGTTGGCTGCTGCTGCCGGCAAATCCATTCTTTGCACAAAGCCTCTGGGACGTACTGCTGCCGAGGCGAGGGTGATGTTAGATATCGTTGAAAGCGCGGGCATATTCGGTGGTTATCTTGAGGATCTCGTCTATCCTCCAAAAACGCTCAAAGCGCTGGCATCCGTTCAAAACGGTGCGCTTGGTAAAGTTCTATGGGTGCGTTCCCGCGAAACACACCCCGGGCCCCACAGCGATTGGTTCTGGGATTTGGAGCAGGCTGGCGGTGGTGCTATCGTCGACATGGGATGCCACTGCATTGAGATCATCCGAAACTTTGTAGGGAAGGATAACAGGCCTCTTGAGGTAATGTGCTGGGCGGACACGCTTGTGCATCCTATTGATGCGGAAGATCACGGCATCGCGCTCATCCGGTTCGAGAGCGGTGCAATGGGACAGTTCGAAGTCGGTTGGGCGTTCCGCGGTGGTATGGATCTACGTGACGAAATCTCTGGGAGTGAGGGCACTATCTGGCTCAACCACTGGCTCCGGACAGGCTACGAAATGTTCACAGCGGTTGGGCAAGGCGGATATGTGGCAGAGAAAGCAGAGAGTGATACGGGCTGGCTTTTCCCTGTCGGTGATGAAGTGGCAGAGCTCGGTTACCGGGATATGTTCCTTGATATGTTCAATGCGATGGACGAAAAACGTGAGCCCTTGGAAACCTTCTACGACGGATACGTCGTCAACGCCATCATCGATGCGTGCTATAAATCGGCCGACTCAAAACAGTGGGAGCCGGTCGACATTCAAGACTGGCGGGGCTCCCTCGAAGCTACTGACATCGTAACCGTTCAAGGCGATGCTGATGAACGTTATGCCCACCTCAAAGATGAGCGCATGCCCGACGGCAGCCTCAAACGTATCTTCAGAGAGCGGGAGACCGGTGAGATTATTGAACGGATAGAAAGTTAAAAAGAGAAGGCGATTGCAGCTCAGTCTTCACACTGGACTCGGCAATCGCCTGTATTCATTGTTCATTGGATTTTCCTTTACCCAATCAGCCCGAGGGTTTGACATGCCTGTATCAACTTCCGCTCCACCTGTTTTAGGAGTTGGTTGACTCTCGGCTTGCTGAGTGCTAGAGCTTCAGCGATGTTGCGCTGTTTCATATTTGCACGAATGCATGTGAACACTTGCTGCTCGCGGCTGGTCAGGCAATCTTCCAGCTGGGGCAGCGCTCGTTCAAAATCGGTATTCCACATCTCCCAGATGAGTGCATCCACAAAGTTATCTTGTACCTGCGCGCTTGTTTCTACGCCCTCTTGAAGAAAATCGTTTGCACTGAAAGCGGGTGTAAAACGTTGAAGGTGTTGCTGCTCTGTTTTCTTGGCTCTTGTCAAAGCCCCACAGATTCTTGGAAGCATATATGTTCGGAAACAGGCCCCTTGTATGTTGTCGGGTTTAAATCCGGGTCCTTTTTTCCAAAGCGTTATCCGTGCAATTTGCAGTAGGTCGTCCTGAAAAGATGGGAGTGCTGGTGCCGCGTTTGCAGTACACTTTGCACACCGCTTCAAGTCAGCTTCAAAGCGAATCAACGTTGCGTTATCTGCCTCGAAAACCCCTTTGTGCGCATACGGGGGACACTTCGGGCCCTTGAATTGACATCTCAGCGTCATAATCTACCTCCTGGCACATGTTTGTTCTAAAACGATGCGTGTCCCGAAGATAGCAACCCACGAAACACAGCATCACACACTTGGTTCGTACATATTTCCTCACAACTAAAAACGTAATTTGTATTCGCGTTTGCAAAAGTTGCAAACAACCAATAGACTCTCCTATAAATATAGCACAGTGCCCATTTTCGAATCAAGTAAAAGGGTGGTAAAGTTTTGTTACAAGGATCCAGTCTCTTTTAATCTGCAGCATGTGTTGCCAAAAATTCAGGGTTAGAAGTTATATCGGCGGGATACCGAATTTTCCAAACCTTTATCTTGGCTGTTTCTACATTTTCTGTGGGGAACACGGAAACAAAAGCGTCGCTTGCCAATCCTCGAAAAAACAGTCGAACGGAGAGGTTGTTCCAACCGACCGGTGGTATATAGTAGGCCCTATGAAGCCGTGCTTGCTCATCAAAGTAGAGGACGGCGCCTCCCATCGAGACAGATTCAAGGTTTGCTTGCGTATCAAGCAGGTCAGGATTCAGCCTTGCTCGGTTTTGAGAGTCGACACGTCTGTTACCAACGAAGGCAGCATGAGGCATTTCAACCTGTGTTCCGTCTTTCAGGCGCGCGGTCACTGAAAGCGTTTTGTCAAGGTCGGTACTAAAGTTAAGGTCAATCGCTACAAAAGGCGTAGCATTTGTGGAGGCAAACAGACGGTATTTAGTACCTGCTGCATAATGTGCGTGTAAGTCTATCAGCTCAAACCTCCGATCAAAGTTAGCGTCGCTGCCAATAAACGAATACCCTCGGGCGTGTCGAACCAAGTCATTTTCGGTTAGCATCAAATGCGTTGCACCATGCGTCTTAAGAAATGCCAACGCTTCTTTCTCGGATTGGGCGGAGAAAACGTGCCGGCAATAGAGATGTATCCAGTGTTGAATGAAGTGATCTTGATCGATGACCGTCTTAACGCCGCCAAGGACGTTGAGCATGCTGCCGTATCCCCAATTCGCAGCGACCACGGTGGTGTCGTTAAGTTCTGCTTTTATCCAACTTAATCCTTTCTCCAAGGTTGTGCCGCCGGGTACTACCTGTCTCAGGCCATTCGCTGCGTAGACACTTCTTTTGGCGTATCCGCCGCCCGGCAACCAAAACAGAAGGGCAGCTAACATCGCAACGGCGGTGCCGCTTTTTAATACAGTCTGCGGAATCCTTAAGTTAATCTTTTTTCTCACAGTTTCTGATATAACGCTCACAAATTCTATGGCAAAGAAAACAGTAGGCACCCCAATAAAGAAATCGTACCGTTTTGCGTCACGAGAGAGTGCTACCCAAAGTATGAACCACGCTGCTAAAGCCACATAACAGAGCTCGTTTTTCACAGGGGCTTTTCGCCAGAGGGCAACTCCCAACGCAGCGCCTGCAACTAAAATCAGTGAGCAGAAAAAGAGAAGATCACACATCTCTGTACCGAAGAAGCTACGGAGCGGCTCCTGAAAGAACGTCGTCAAAACAAATAAACCGATTGGCAGAACTAAAACCGTGCCTTTTTGTTCCCACAGCCGCATGCTGGCGACCATCAAGCCGATGCTCCCGAGTAACCAGACCCCTCCGAACCGAAACATCCAATAATCGTAATGCGGTGTCCTTAACTCTGTAACCGTCTGCATTAACCGACTATCGCTAAACGGAACAGTGCTTAGATCAAACGTGTGTTGCTGACTGAGAAAATAGAGGCCTCCAATCATAAGACTAAACAAGGTTAGCAAAAAGGCTATCAATCGCGCGTGAGAACGGAACCGGTTCAAAAACGCTTTTCTGGTTTCAAGCAGGGCCCTGATAGAATACAACGCCAAAACCACTAAGGGAGGCATTAACATTAATGCTGTCAGATGCGTGGAAAATCCTTGAGTGCTTCGATAGGCGGGGGAGAAAAGAAATAGCCCTGGCACAAACATCAAAACCCATAACAGATACTCTCCTATAGGATTAGTTTCTTCTGAAGCGATAAACCGCCACACTTCTGCGCAAAGGATCACTAAGACGAAAACACCGAAACCTTCCCAAGCTAAACCACCTAGGAAAACAAAAAAGCCTGAAAGCGCTGCGAGGATAAAACGCGGCCTCCGGCGTTGGGTTTGTTCCTTTGCTAAATACGTAGTGACAGCAAGTACGCCCAACAGCCAACAAAAACTGTCTCGATCACTGAAACCGGCAGCACTGCGCTCCACCGCACTCGGCAAGGTTGCCAACAGCACTCCTACACTCATCGCAAAGGTATATCCATAAGCTCGGTTGAGAAAAAGACAGAGGGCTCCTAATCCAATTACGAAGCAAACCACGGGAGCAAAGAGCATGAAATCGTACAACGATAGCGTGGGGTAGAAAAGTGTCGTCAACTTGTGGGTATATGCAACCACATAAGGGTAGAGGTTCAACGTTTGTCCTAAATCTCTACCTATCGGTACCCATCGAGACATATCACGTTCGGGTAATTGTCCATGTTCAGATACAAGTTGTGCCTGCGAAAAATAGAGGTAGGCATCTGTCTCCGTGAACTGTCCAAATGGAATGTTATCGACCCCTTGGATGCGGATCCAGAAGGCAATAAATAGGATAACACACAAAATCCCCCATTTCCCAATCTCCGAAGCGAGCTGAATAGTTTTCATGTTTAAGCCTCCGCATTCTATAGGAACGTTTAGAATGAATTAGATGAGAAAAAATGCCTCTCTGTTTTTAGGTTTCACTATAAACAGTGTCTAAAGTTGGCACCCCAGCAAACCGCTGCGATGCCAACCCGTACAGCAACGTTTGAAATCCCCGCGTATCACTCATCGGCGTCTTCTAGGACCTCATCGCTAAATGCAGCTTCTATCACCGCGGGGTCTTTTGTCGGGTCCTGGAGCAAGAGCTGTTTGAATTCCATCGCCGCTTGTGGGTCCAGTCTCTTGAAGATGCGCATAGCCTCTACCTCGCCAAACTCCTCTAAGAGCGGCTGAAGTATCGCCTTAAAACGCGGACTCGGATCAACAGGTTTCACAATAGGCCCAAACGTCGGGTTATACGGCCGCCCCGAAGCCTTTATCTCCTCCAGAGACTCAATAGTTCTCTGAGTGTCCGGATGGGGCCAGAGTTCATTTGTTGCCCTTACGTGTGCGAGAGCTTCGTCAATAGTTTCAGGTATCTCCGCCATCATTTTGTATGTACCGACAGCAATCGCCTCGGCGAGTTCCTCAATCCCTGGTACATCGCTGAACTGTTTAATGAGCTGCGCGCGCTTATATTCCGCATAGAGAGCTGGATCGGTCGTCTCATACCATCTGGAAGGCGGATACGGCTCGCCTTCCTCGTCCGCTGCCGCTTCCTCGTCCTCTTTGAAGATCAGTGCTGTCCAGGGATCAACGTCTCCGTGGGTGTGTGCAGCACCATCATCGTGCAACCAAGAAGCCTCGGGTGACTTCTTAGAATCCGCTGCACCCGTCTGGGAGCCCTCATCGCCTGTGTGTGATGCCTCAGCCGGCAGCGTGTTGTGATCATGCCGCTCCACTGTCTGCGGTGCCGCGATACGGCCGCTAAACTGGCGCTTGTCAACCTGCAGGTAAACCGCTAAACCAACGCAAAATACCAAAACCGCAACCGAGGCTATTCGTAAAACTCGCAGTATCATCTTTTCCCCTTCTTCTTTCCGTCCGTTGTTAGAGTTGGCACCCCAATAAACCACTGAGATGCCAACGATCTATTCTTTCATTACGCGCGGAATGATGGGCTCATGTAAAGGTGTGTGCTATTCCTCTAAACACATCAATAAGCACTCGGAGGATTTTCCGCTTGCACGTATCTTGACATGAGCCAATTCCGCTACCAGAGGCTACCACGGAGCGCAGCAGCCACTGCAGGACGTCACACGGTCAGTAGTCTCTCTGTCCCGATTAACATAGTACGTATCGTGGTCGCTGTGAAAAAACACTCTGTGGTACCATGGCTCATCGGTATCCGAGTAGGGTCTCGATATGTCAATACATGTCTGGCCGCCGTCCTGGGTACACTTATAATACTCCGTACCGCTCCAGACTCTTCTTGGACCTGCCTCGGTTTTCCCCGGGAGGGTCATGATAGCTACCGGTGCTGCTATCATGACGAGGAGGATAAAGAGCGCGAAACTTTGCCTTAACATTTTCTATCTCCTTTTTTAGGTTGTGTGAAGAGGAAGGTTATGTGAGATCCGCTGATACATCCGTTGTATCAATCTGTCCTCAGAAAACTTCCTTCCACTTGCCTATATTATTCGCCAACGTCATTTCTGGCGATCTTCACTATATACTACCACAACTATATATTAATTATCAACAGAAAAAGTTAACAGTAAGATCATTTTTTGCAGTTTTTCTCAAAAATTCGCTCAATCCCGCAATTTAACTCGGAACTTACCCAAAAACGCAACTGCACAACCTTGTTTTCAATGGAGGCATGCACACCGAAAAGAGTTGGTTGCACATCACACGATCTTTCGCATGCGTGCGTTGTTAAAATTGGCACCCCAGCAAACCACTGAGATGCCAACGATCTATTACTTGCATATCAACTGAACCCCCGCGTATCACTCATCATCACTAAATAGCGCCTCTGTCTCCGCCGGGTCTCTTGTCGGGTCCTGGTGCAAGATCCGCTTGAATTCCATCGCCCCTTGTGGATCTAGCATCTTGTAGATGCGTATGGCCTCTACAAAGCCAAATTCCTCTACAAGCGGTCTAACGATCGGCTCAAAACGCGCACCCTCATCAACCTGCTCCACAATAGGACCAAACGACGGTTCCCCCGAACCCTCTACCCAATCCACATACACAGTAGTTCTCCGAGTGTCCGAATTCGGTAAAATCTCGCTTGATGCCCTTACGTGTACCGTAATTTCAGGATTCTCCGTCATTATGTTGTATGTCTGGGCAGCAATTTTCTCAGCGAGCTCCTCAATCCCCGGGACATGGCTGAACTGTTCAATCAATAAGGAGCGATAATATTCAGCAAATAGGGCAGGATCACTCATATCACTCCATTCTGGAGACGAATACGGCTCGCCTTCCTCATCTGCTGCCTCCTCGTCCTCTGTGAAGATTAGTGAAGTCGACGGATCAACGTCTCCGTGGGTATGCACAGAGCTATCATCGTGCAACCAGGATGCCTCGGGCGACTGCTTAGAATCCGCTGCACCCATCTGGGAGCCCTCATCGCCTGTGTGCGATGCCTCAGCTGGCGGTGTGTCGTGATCATGTTGCTCTGCTGGCGGTGGTGCTGGGAGCCTGCTGCTAAACTGGTGCTTGTCAACCTGCAGGTAGACGGCTAAACCAACGCAAAACACCAAAACGGCAACCGAGGCAATTCGCAAAACTCGCAGTATCATCTTATCTTCTCCTTCTTTTTTTCGCATGCGTCCGTTGTTAAAGTTGGCACCCCAGCAAACCACTGAGATGCCAACGATCTATTACTTGCATATCAACTGAACCCTCGCGTATCACTCATCATCACTAAATAGCGCCTCTGTCTCCGCCGGGTCTCTTGTTGGGTCCTGGTGCAAGATCCGCTTGAATTCCATCGCTCCTTCTGGATCCAGTCTTTTGAAGATGCGTATAGCCTCTACAAAGCCAAATTCCCCTATGAGCGGCTGAAGGATCGGCTTAAAGCGAGCCCCCTCATCAACCGGCTTGACAATAGGCCCATACGTGGGTTTATACGGCCGCCCCGAAGCCTTTATCTCCTCCAGATATTCAATAGTTCTCTGAGTGTCCACATCCGGAAAGAGTGCGTTTGATGCCCTTACGTGTGCGAGAGCTTCGTCAATAGTTTGAGGTATCTCTGCCATCATTTTGTATGTGCCGACAGCAATCGCCTCGGCGAGTTCCTCAATCCCCGGAACATCGCTGAACTGTTTAATCAGGGAGACACGGTTATATTCCGCATAGAGAGCTGGATCGGTCGTCTCATACCATCTGGGAGGCGGATACGGCTCGCCTTCCTCGTCCGCTGCCGCTTCCTCGTCCTCTTTGAAGATCAGTGCTGTCCAGGGATCAACGTCTCCGTGGGTGTGTGGAGCGCCATCATCGTGCAACCAGGATGCCTCGGGCGGTTTCTTTGGATCAGTTACACCTGTCTGGGAGTCCTCCTCGCCTGTGTGTGATGCCTCGGCTGGCGGTGTGTCGTGATCATGTTGGTCTGCTGGCGGTGGTGCTGGGAGCCTGCTGCTAAACTGGTGCTTGTCAACCTGCAGGTAGACCGCTAAACCAACGCAAAATGCCAAAACGGCAACCGAGGCAATTCGCAAAACTCGCAGTATCATCTTTTCCCCTCCTTCTTTCCGTGCGTTGTTAAAGTTGGCACCCCAATAAACCGCTGAGATGCCAACCACCTATTCCTCACATTACATACGGAATGGGCTCATGTAAAGTATGTGTTATTTCTCTAAACACATCAATAAGCACTCGGAGAACATTTACTACTTGCACATGTTCTTGACACGAGCCACTCTCGCTCCGAGAGACTACCACGGAGCGCAGCAGCCGCTGCAAGACGTCACGATGTCAGTAGTACGGTTGTCGCGATAAACATAGTTCGTCTCGTGAGGTCTGTGAGACTCTCTGTGGTTCGAGGGCTCATAACTCTCCGAGTAGTATCTCCATTTATCAACACAGGTCTTGCCATCGTCCCTGACACACTTATAGTACTCCTTACCGCTCCAGACCGTTATTGGACCCGCCTCGGTTTTCCCCGGGAGAGTCATGATAACTACCGGTGCTGCTATCATGACGAGGAGGGTCAAGAGTGCCAAACTTCGCGTTAACATTTTTTTGCTCCTTTTATAGTGTGTGAGGAGGAAGGTTATGTGAGATCCGCTGATACATCCGCTGTATCAATCCGCCCTCAGAAAACTTCCTTCCACTCGTCTATATTATTCGCCACCGTCATTTCTGGCGATCTTCACTATATATATTACCTCTCGGCAGAAAAAGTTAAGGGTAAGATCGCATTTTTTTGCAGTTTTTCTCAAAAATTCGCTCAATTCCGCAATTTAACTCGGAACTTACCCGAAAACGCAACTGCACAACCTTGTTTTCAATGGAGGCATGCACACCGAAAAGAGTTGGTTGCACATCACACGATCTTTGGCATGCGTCCGTTGTTAAAGTTGGCACCCCAATAAACCACTGAGATGCCAACCTGTAGACAAACCTTTGAAACCGCGCGTATCACTCGTCGGGGTCTTCTAGGACCTCATCGCTAAATATAGCCTCTATCTCTGCGGGGTCTTTTGTCGGGTCCTGGAGCAGGAGCTGTTTGAGTTCCATCGCCCCTTGCGGGTCCAGTCTTTTGAAGATGCGTATAGCCTCTGCCTCGCCAAATGCTTCTACAAGCGGTTGAAGAATCAGTGCAAAACGTTCATCTTCACCAATTTTTGAGGTATAGGGCTCCTTGGAATCTGTTATGCGCTCTAGATACTCAAGCGTTCTCTGGGTGTCCGCATCGGGAAAGAGCTCGTTTGTTGCCCTTATGTGTGCGACCGCTTCGTCGAGGGTCATGGGTATGTCTGCGCGCGTTTTATATGTGCCGACAGCAATCGCCTCGGCGAGTTGCTCAATCCCTGGCACATCATTGAACTGTTTAATCAGGGAGACACGCTTATATTCGGCATAGAGGGCGGGATGACTCGTCTCATGCCACCCTGGCGGTGGATCCGGCCTTGCGGACTCGCCCTCTGCGCCGGCAATATCTACGGTTTCATCGCTAAATATAGCTTCTATCACTGCCGGGTCTTTTGTCGGGTCCTGGAGCAAGAGTCGTTTTATTTCCATCGCCGCTTGCGGGTCCAGTCTCTTGAAGATGCGCATAGCCTCTACTTCGCCAAACTCCTCTAAGAGCGGTTGAAGAATCAGTGCAAAACGTTCATCTTCACCAATTTTTGAGGTATAGGGCTCCTTGGAATCTGTTATGCGCTCTAGATACTCAAGCGTTCTCTGGGTGTCCGCATCGGGAAAGAGCTCGTTTGTTGCCCTTATGTGTGCGACCGCTTCGTCGAGGGTCATGGGTATGTCTGCGCGCGTTTTGTATGTGCCGACAGCAATCGCCTCGGCGAGTTCCTCAATCCCTGGCACATCATTGAACTGTTCGATCAGGGAGACACGCTTATATTCGGCATAGAGGGCGGGATGACTCGTCTCATGCCCCCCTGGCGGAAGAGACTGGACAGCTGCTGGTGCTGCTATCATGACGAGGAAGGTGAGGAGTGCTAAACTTTGCCTTAACATTTTTTTGCTCCTTTTATAATAGTGTGTGAAGAGGAAGGTTATGTGAGATCCGCTATATCCGTTCGTTCTCAGGGAACTTCCTTTCACTTTCTTATATTATTCGCTAATGCCATTTCTACAGAAAAGTTAGTAGTAGGGTTGCCATTTTCAAAAATTCGCTCAATTCCGAAATGTAGTTCGGAATTTATCCAAAACTTAACGTCACAACTGTCCGTTAAATTGAGTGACGTATTCTGTTTCTATAATAGAGACATGCCCACTGAAAAAAGTTAGTCACAAATCACATTTTTTTGATATAATGCAAGGAAGTCCGTTCAATTCGGCTCAAACAGATTCTGGAAAATATGGAGAAGAACGGTTTTATCCGTTGGCAGTGACAAGATCACAACGACGTGTGGATGGATTAAGACACCTGTCCTGCGTTAACAACTCGGAGGGGATAACACATGGACGCAAGCTGGTTAGACTATTGTGCAACTGCAGAGCAGCTCACAACATTTAACGACACCGGGTATCTCATTGTTGAGGATGCTATTAGTGCTGAGATGACAGATGGCTTAGAGGCAGTTGCAGACCGAATTGATGCCGAAGAACGCGCCAAAACAGGGATAGAACCACACACATTACTATCCAAGTTTCGCGCTGTCTCTGAAGACGACTTGCTATTGGAGCTGCTCGACACTAAGAAGGTGTTTCCGCTACTTTGGGACATCCTGGGTTGGAACATCCAACTCTATATCTCACATCTCATCATGTACCCGCCGGAGCCTCCGGATACGCCTCGCGTTAGCAGAGCGGCGCATTGGCATCAAGACGGCGGTAGACCTGTTCCGGAAATGGAGCGTCCACATCCGCGTCTTTCATTGAAGGTGAGCTATTGGCTAAGCGATGTGGTCGACCGCGACAACGGTGCAATGCGTCTTATTCCCGGGAGCCATACGCTCGATACACGCCCGCCCAACAGTGAAAACGATCCTGATGGAGATCCAGAAGGAGCAATGGATCTGCTCGTCAAACGCGGCACTGCTGTCCTCTTCGATAGACGGATGTGGCATTCACGCGGTTGGAATTTCTCTGATGTAACGCGAAAAGTACTCTTCATGGGATATAGTTACCGTTGGCTGCGGGGTCTAGATTACAATCTCATGCCGTCGGCGCTTCTTGAAAAATGTAGTCCGATTCGACGGCAATTGTTAGGCGATGGTGTGGATATTAAAGGCTGGTGGCAACCTACGGACGCTGACGTGCCCTTAAAGACATGGATCGCAGAACATCGCGGCACAGAGCATTTACGCTAGACAACTTCCAATCAGAAAGAACCGTCATGCCAAAATATCCGCCACCGCATCTGTATTGTGTTGTTACTTGGTGCGTCTAATCCGGGCCCATGTTGTTGCAAGTTTCCCGATGGATTCAACCTCTGCGGGATCCTCCATCACAAATTCCTCAGGGGCCTTCTGATGGTCAGAAAGGCGCAATCCGTCAACGACACAGTTCGTCGGAAATTTTGGATCCGGTGGAGAAGCGTTATTAATCTCAAAGGTTTCCGCGAACACGGTAGGTCCTTTTTTGAAAGGGGCATCCCCTTCGAGTTTGCCATCTAGATAGAGTTTCAAACCGTCTGGTCCCCAAGTGCCTGCCATGTGATGATGCTCTCCGCTTTTCCATTTCAGTGCTGCGCTGTCTGCGTTATGCCATGCACCGGCGCTTTTAATCCTCATTCGGGCGATCCCACCGGTGTCGAATTGTAGAAATATGGCGTCGGTTCCGCGTTTGTAAGTCATGAACATGAAAAGTTCACTCTCGATCTCCGCGGTGTCCAAGCCCATCGTTACCCATAACTCGACACTCCCTTCGTCAAGGTTGACAAGGTGTCCATCCACTGGAAAGTGGATAACGTCGCCTACTTCTTCGCTCACAAACCCGTTGCCGTATTTCCCTGGTTTGAAGCTTCCTCCGTCAACAGTGGCTCCCTCCTTTTCAACTTCCGCTTTGCTCTCCAACGCAGAAAAGAAAGTTTCCTCTGCCATAGCCGTAGAAACACAAAGCAGCGTAATTGTCAAAAAGTACAGTGCTCTCATAATATTTTCTCCTTTTTCTCAATAAAGTTTATGGACTCTTTCGGTTTTTGGCGTGTTGATCCGATGTAAGTACCCCGTAAAAAAATTAGAGGCCGCGTTTATGCCTGTCCTCTCTCTATTATTCTGATTTGAGTTTAGTAACGAGATATTCTTGTCCGCGGTTACCCTTTACGCGATTGCAGTGTCCGCAAAGCAGCTGGAGATTGGAGGTATGATCAGTGCCTCCGACGGATTTGGCAATGATATGGTCAATTTCAAGGTGTTGTTCTTGGAAATGCTCTTTGCATCCGCTGCAATATCCTTTCTGCTTGCCATATAGCGCTGTTCTGTTTTCCGGTCTGTTGTAGCGTGGGAGCTTACCTAGATCTGTGCGTTTGGGAATATCTGTTCGGTGAATAATCTTCTGGAACAGGCCTTGCTCGTTTTTTATGCGTCTGACGACTAGCTCTGCGGCTTTCGGGCTGATGTCAATACCTATCCAGTTGCGCTGCAGTCTATCTGCTGCTACGCAAGTTGTTGCGCAGCCACAGAAGGGGTCAAAGACAACGTCGCCTGTGTTGCTGGATGCCTTGATGATGCGTTCTAATAACTTAAGCGGTTTCTGTGTCGGATAGCCTGTCTTTTCTGCGGATCTTGGCCCAACAATAGACATGTTCCATATATCATCTATTGCGGGGCCTGGGGGTTGTTCGGGTTGTTGGACATCGTAAATTTTTCTTCCTTCTTGTTGCCACATAGGTAATTTAGCGATCACTTTGGGGTTGGATCTGTCATAGATCGAAACGATTTTTTTTCCACCGCTTGATTTTGTGTTGTATCCACGTTGTTGTATCTGCTTCTGATTTTCTGTTAAGGCTTTATGATAAAGCTTGTTAAAGTTGTAATCTTTTGTAGCAGAATACATCAAGATAGTATCGTGATTCTGTTGGAAGTATCGAGCTTTATTCGGAAACTTCTTATAGTGCCACACAATCTCGTTCCGAAAGTTCTGCCTTCCGAATACAGCGTCCATCATAATCTTGAGATAATGCGACATAGTTGGATCGCAGTGTAGATAGATAGAGCCTGTATGAGTGAGGACCCGTTTCATTTCCAGCAACCGCACTGCCATGTAGATGAGATATGCCTTATCGCTGTCTACGATTGCAGCGTGGATAACACGGTTGAGAGCGGGATGCTTTGTCTCAATGAGGTCGAGCCAGGTGATGTCTACATCGTTGAGCGTCCAGGTATCCTTGAACTCGGCGCCTGCGGCTTGTGAGCCGATGGGGGCAGCGTAGTTTGCTTTGCTATTGAAAGGTGGATCGAGATAGATGAGATCAACGGATTGAGTGTTCATGCCGCGCATGATCTGTAAGTTGTCGCCGGTGAAGATGGTTTTTGGTTTGATGTTCATAGTGTCCCTTTTTTTATTCATTGGGCTTTGGAGGCATATCGCTGTTACGACGCTCTCGCGTCCTGCAACCTCTGCTGGTCGCGGTTCGGTTTTCTAGAGAGCGCGTAGACATATGGCGATGTTAGCTGCTGATTCGGCACGCGAAGCGCCGCCAATAGGTTGCCTACAACAATATCGGTTAAGTTAACACATTTGCAAACCACTTCATGTCCCCATTTACCGATAACGGTGCGCCATGGAGAGTAATCGACAACACTTAGCTTGAGGGGGCCGCCCGTATAGCCGTACGCGGTCACATCAAAACCGGCGGCGTGCAATCTTGTAGCCAGATGCTTGGGTGGAATTACGTTGTGAGTCGCCAAGAGCTTCGGACTTGCAACGCGGGCTATTGGTGTGTACATCCCGCGCAAATTCGGTGCTATCGTCAGCATCGTCCCCCCGGGTTTGAGAAGATGATACATCTCCTCTAGAATCGCCCGCGGGTCACTGAAATGCTCTATTAACCCCATGGAGTACACGAAGTCAAACGCTGCGTGCTGCTCTTTGACGTATGTGAACAGGTCTTCACAGATAATTGTACCTTTTGCGCCTGCAAGTGCAAGGTTGCGTTCAGCGAGTTGACACCCCAATGCTGAAAAATCGACGCCGTAGCAGTCGCTTTCATAGCGCTGGGAAAGATACGGGAGCCATAACGAATCGGCGCATCCCAACTCAATGAGTGTTGGCTGTTTAAAACCGGAAAGCGCGCGATGGAATAAATCAGCGAGTTGGCGATTTGCTACATAGATCCAACGCAGATGGCGCACCTTATGCTGTTGAGCGTCCCAAAGCGTTGTCCAATAAGCTTCGTCTGTGAGTGGTGTAAATTTTGCGCCCATACTAATTTTCCTCTGATGCAACTGCATCGTGCTCCAAAATAGGACACAAGTCACAGAGCCAATCCGAACAATAGTTTTTGTGGAGGCGAAGAATCCCTTGCTCAATTTTGGCTGTTGGTTTCAAGTGCCGCAGCTGCTGCGCTTCAGTAAAGATTTGTTCATCAATCTTACGGATAATCTTGTTTCCGGATGACTTTGGAGCGACACTATATAGGTTTAGAATGGTCTCTTGCAATGTCTGGCTCTCCGATTCAACTGCCCAGATATAGACAACCGGTAAAATTTTATTGACAATAATCTCCACTGCTCTCTGATTTCCGATCAGGGCCATCTTGCGGGCAGTGCTTACCCCGAAGGTACTGTGTGTTTCCCAATAGCCCGTCGCTTCAAGCGTCAACAACGTTTGTAGTTCCTTCGTAATAGCTTTTTCGGTATCCGTGGATGCGGACTTTTCACATGTGGGCAGAAAATACATCATTAGACTGCCTTGACATTGACCTATTAATTGACTCATTGCGGCGATACGTCGGATAGGATGGTTCGCGGGTCTACCGGCGAAACGCCAGTGAGTCTCTCGCATGCGCCGCGGCATCTCTGCATATGCGGAAGTTGACCATAACGTCTCTAACGTTCTAATACTCGGATCGCTGGCTGCCTCATCAGAGAGTGGTTTCTCCCGCTGTGACGGTAGGAGTCCGGCAATTCCAAACAGAATAGCCTGAGTCTCTGCCTCGGATTTCTGATCGAGATCGGCGAAGGGAACGTGCTGTGCTAGCTCGCGCATCGCCTTGCTATTTTGACTATACCCCAGTGCCTCCATAATGCCCTCATAGAGAATTTGCTCAAAATCGAGCCGCGTTCTTAGAATACGCACGGACTCTGCTTTCTCTAGGAAACGTTCACGTCCCAAAGACTCAAAAACGCCTTTCAGCGCTTCCATATTCAGCGGTTTGCCTGTGATTCGACAGCTACCCTCGGCTGCTGTTTTTTCTTCGGCAGTATCGTATAGATCGCCGATGGGTTTGTCGATCCATTTCAGCATCTCCAAAGTTGGAACACGTTTGCCGTTCTGAAGGCGCGTCCGCAAATTGAAGTCATCGTTAAAGAAGACGGCGTGGAGAATAACACGATTATACCGCGAATTGAGGTGATGTTTGTGTGCATACCATTCCGAGGAACAGACATGGATCTCAATATCGCCAATACAGAGCTTGCCATCAATCTCAATCTCGGCATGCATGAAATCGGGTCCCTCATCATGGTTCCAAACGCCGGGTTTTAACACACGGATTGGGCGCCTGTCAATTGATTCCATATCGGTGTCGAAAAAACGTTGATCATTCCATACCTTCTGTACAGAGGCCTCGTCTATTTTTTTTAAATCCGGCTTGTAGCTCTCATCGATCTCTCTGAACTGTTTTTTGAACTGTTTAAGGGGCTGTTTAAAGTTAGTTATATCATTCATAAACATTCCTATATTCTTTTTATTCACTTCGCCTCCTGAATTTCGGTCAGGAGTGCTTGCGTCGCGATAGCTGGTTCAGGATGTGCGCACACAGCGGAGATCACAGCAATGCCGTGTGCGCCTGCCCGAATTACATCACTGGCGGTTTCTACGCCAATGCCGCCGATGGCGATAACAGGGCATGCCGCGATGTCACACATTCGCTGGAGATGCTCTAGGCCCTTAGCCGTTTCCGCGTCTGGTTTTGAAGTTGTGCCGTAGATGGGACCGAACCCGATGTAATCAGCGCCTTCTGTAATTGCTTCGAGTATTTTTTCTTCAGTTCGAGCAGATGCCCCAATAAGAGCTTCCGGCGGGAAAATCCGTCTCCCGATGGAGACGTGCATATCGTCTTGCCCAAAGTGCGCACCTGCTGCACCGACAGCCAGCGCGATGTCTGCTCTGTCATTCACAATCAACGGAATTTTATGCGCCTTACATACTTCCTGCATCTTTTGTGCGGTTGCTATCAATTCGCGAGTTGTGCCGTGTTTTTGTCGAAATTGCACCGTATCCGCCCCACCTTGAATTGCCAATTCCGCTAGTTCGGCATGTGTGAACTGAGATTGCAGCCTTGTATCCGTGATAACGTGAAGAACGCCGATATTTTTCATGAAACGTTTTTACTCACTCAATAGGCGAGGTCTCTGGCCTCACCGGTTTTCCGTAACAAAACAACCACATTCATCTACCTGCTAGCCAACACCATGATGTAAGGCCCCTAAGCACTTCCTGATGATTGATATGAGGACACCTATGAATCGATTACGGAATGCCGCTATAAGACAATTAACTTGGCATATTACCTAATATCTGATAAATTAGGGTGCGCAGTTAAGAACGTCTGTTCTGACAATTCATGCCTACGCGGATCTATCTAGGCGGAATATCGGTTACAGATGCCCCTCTTAACTCATCACGGATAGCTAGCTAACAACGGCTAACTTTATCATTTAGTATATCACATCTAGGAGACACTTTGTGAATAATCTGTTATTTCAATCCGGAGACAAGGTTCTTTTCATCGGAGATAGCATCACAGATTGCGGGCGGCGCGATGCGCACGCGCCCTTAGGGCACGGATATGTCCGCAAAATAAGCGAGCTCATCACTGCAAAATATCCACAACGGGACATCACTTATGTCAACAAAGGCATTAGCGGCGATATTGTTGAAGGCTTAGAAAAGCGCTGGGATCCTGATGTTATTGCCGAAAAACCGGATTGGCTCTCCGTTAAGATCGGTATTAACAATGCCGGTCGGCAGCATGCGGAGGGTGTTTCTACGGAAGAATATTTACCTATTTGGGAGGCATGCTACCGCAGAATCCTCACACACACAAAAACCGAACTGGATATCCCTCTTTTTCTGTTTGAAATTTTCTACATTGAGGAAGACGTTGATATGCCGCGCCCGTTGGCTGTAGATGCGTATAACGAGAGCATTCACAGACTCGCCAAACAGTTTGACGCACGCTTGGTCCGCACAAATGCTGCGTTTGATCGCGCTGTTGCTGCCCGCCCCGGTGCGCTGTGGACAACGCAAGACGGTGTTCATCCGAACGCTGAGGGACATACCTTAATGACATTAGAATTCCTTAAGCGGGCGGAGTGGTAACTGTTTAGCAAAAACTTCTCTGTTTAGGACAGATGGCTAGGGCGCTTTTGTACCATAACTGTTGGGTTGTGCCAGGGAAGCTCTTTATTCAAAGATGAGCTGCATATTTATCAAGCTTGCGTTAGAATAAAAAACTTGACAGATTAAATAAGTTTGTGGTATCATTAACTCGTTGACTTGAAAAGCAGGTAAGACGTTAATGATCTGCTTAAAGATGACAAATAATAATGGGCAACCGGCTATGACCGGAAGTTCAGTTTAGTCAATTCCGTCCTCTCCTTTTGAAAAGGAAGGTGGGAGGGAAACGCAACATAGGAGAATTTTTCAATGAAAACGTATGTGACGATCCCGAAACTTATCATTGCAGTGCTTGCTATTGCCGCCTGCGGTTTCACTTTTCACGCTTGGAGTAAGGCGCAGACTAGTTCGAATAGCCCCTCGGCTATATCGGAGCTAGAAGCAGAACTGCAATTCATCACCGAGCTTGAGGCGAAACCCACGGAACCCGGCGGCGTGGCGAAACCTCATTCGAAAGTAGTTTTGCAATTTATCACTGAACCTAATGAGAAACCGACGGAGCCGGGCGAACTAGAACCCGCTCTTGTGCATGCAAGGCAACAGGCCTCCGAGGACAGTCTGCTTCTGCCGTCGGAAAAGCAGCTGACAGCTCCTAAACAATCGGTACTGCTTGCGAACTATCCGAACCCGTTCAACCCGGAGACCTGGATTCCCTACGATCTTGCAGATGCGGCTGATGTGAAAGTCTCTATCTATTCAGTCGATGGCAGTCTGGTCCGGATGCTCTCCTTAGGGCATCAGGCTCCCGGTGTCTACCAGAGCAAGTCGCGTGCAGCGTATTGGGACGGTCGCAATGAAGCTGGGGAAACTGTTGCAAGCGGTCTCTATTTCTATACGATTGAAGCAGGTTCCTTCACTGCAACCCGTAAAATGTTGATAATGAAGTAGTTATCAGCATAATGGTGCGAGCTTGAAAATAGGTACAGCGTGATCGGGATACATCTTTATCCAAATATTTGTCAAGCTCGCGCCACCAATAACAGAGGAGAACAAACGAAATGTTACGGAGTGAAATGAAACTTTTGGTAGTGTTAGGGCTTGTGTGTCTCTTTGCAACCCCCCAGGCTTCCGCGCTTAACATTGTGACGGGAGGTTCCCAAACGCACCTGCTTAAAGCCAAAACGTTCCTTATCTGGGCGAAAGCTACTGCGGATCCAGCGGTCTCTGCTAATAACGGCATCACGAACGCAGCAACAGGGAAGGTGTACGGCAGTTGGTCCTCCACAGCTGATCCAAAGTACACCTGGCTTTTCGGTGACCTACGGGATAGACTCGAAGGCGGTCATGGGCTTCTCCTTACAGTAAAAGCGCCGTCACAGGCTCAGTTTGATGACAAGTCCAATGAGTATAGCTTGAAACCTAATCCGACAGCGGAGGAGGCGATGAAGCTCAAGCACCAACTCGTTATCACCGAAATAATGTGGGGACAGGATACCCCTTCAAGAGCCTTTACCGCAGATAATCCGCAGTGGCTAGAAATCTACAGCCAAGGCGCTATGAAAAAGAACGATGGCATCGGCCTGCACAATACTAGAAAACTTCCTGACCGTCTAGCGTATCGCCCAGGTGAGCTGTTTGAGCGTGAGGAAGGTGGTATCCTGAACAAGTATGTCGTTCTGGATCGTGTACACACGGTCGATCGTTTTGGGCAGACTTGGCAGCTGAAAGGCAGCAACGGGAATACCAAAGGCACACCTCCAACCCCAATGGTCTCTATGTATCGGAAGATCGATCTGGATAGCACAGGGAAGGCGTATGCGTATGAAAATGGAAAGCTGAAGGGACTCGGATACGGGAGTGAACCCGGTTCCTGGGAGGCTTCTGCGGGCTCGATTAACCTCGAGGGTCAGTACATCGGTTCCCCCGGCAGCGTTCATGTGCCTGTTGTCGCTTCGAATAAGGTCAAGACTAAAATTGCTAAATTGGAAGAATGGAAAGAGACCATCGTCACAAATAACACCAAAGACGATGTGACCGTGGTCTCCTCGACATGGCACGCCGCTGAAAACACTGGAAGCGGAGTCCCAGCCGGGTATAAAGTGCGGGGCCACTACTTAATCGAACCCGGGAAATCCCGCGCATTCTATTCTTGGTCAACTAACAGCATCTATCTCCGTGTCGCAGACGATACAGGTGCGATCAAACCGACGAGTGGCATGACGACGATCCCTTTCTGGATCCATCCAACCTTGAAATTCCGGGTCGTCTCACAACGTTTTGCGGGTTCTGTCACGGTAGATAACCTCGATGAGGCCGAGCCTTCGAGCGATCAATTGGTGCAGTCGGACGGGTTTATAAGGTACTTAGGCGGCACTGATGTGACGATCACCCGGGATTGGGTCTATCTGAGTGGAACGGGTATCACTCCCCCGCCTGTCAGCGATGAAGCGCCTCCTTACGTTGTCCCGGATTGGACACAGAGCATCGTAAAGAATATGACGACAGAGAAGTTGTATGTGACCTACTCCACACAGAAAGCTGTGGATGAGGCCGAGGGGTGGCCCGCAGGATACCGGACGCGCGGTTCCTATCGTATCTATCCGGGGCAGTCGATGACGTTTCATTCGTTTGGGAATAACCATATCTATTTCCGTATTACAAACAAGGAGAATGCGTTAAAACCGGAGAGCAACACGGAGACGGTGCAATACTGGAGTCACGAGACGTTTTGGCGTAGGTTTCGGTTAGTCTCGACTGCATTTGGTCCGATAAAGAGAAGTGATCTGCTCTACTCGTCGTGCCTGAGGAGCAAGTTAGTTCTATCTGATGGTTATATTCAGTATCCAAGCGGTTCTACAGTGACCGTCACTCCTCAGTGGGTGCCGGTAGCGGATTAGGTATTCCGTGGCGAGCGGTTTTGAGAATCCCTCGCCATTTATCCGCTGGGATAAATCGCTGAAAGGCGCTGAAAATACAAACAAGGGCGTGATAGTCGCTAGGATTCCCCTAACGGATTATCACGCCCTTTTCTATGCAAAAAAAAGACACTCACTCGGTATCGATCCGTTTCTGTACCTGCTGTTTGCTAGCGGTCCAAACGTTGTTGCCAATATCAAGCAGTTGCGGGGCGAAACGAGAGTTCTCAATCTCGCTCTTGAAGCGATCTCCAGCATAGGTGTTAAGCAGAATAAGCACAAAAGCGATTAAAAGCCCGCCTGAGGCAATGCCGAAGCAGAGCCCTAGCAGCCGATTCAACCACCCTAAAACCCCCTTCTCAATAACTCGCTGGACGCGTTCGAAGAGGGTATCTACGATAAGAGTGACAACGATAATGAGGGCTACAATGCTTGTCCATTTCGAAAAAGCCGGGTTTTCTATGAGCTTTTGGATTAAGGGGGCTACGGTAGGCCAAAAATGAAAGGCCGCAGCGAAGCCTGTGATCAGCGCGAATATCCCCCATGCGCTCCGAGTAAAACCTGCTCGGTAACAACTCAGGCCGGCTAAGGCAACAAGGATGAGGATACCGATATCTAATTTGGTCATTGTTTATGAGTGGTTTGACATCTATGTGCTTAGGATACCCCTGCTAGCGGTACTTCCGTCAAACCCTGCTCAAATACCTTCTCAAATGCAGCTGCTGTGTCGTTACCGATCCGGAGCTCGTGGAGGAATTCACGGATTTTCGGGAACCCGAATTCATGGATGAGGAACGTTGCTATCGATGCCGATTGGATATAAGCCAATTTGCGGGTGTGTATGGGCAGTTCGCTAAATGGGTGGCTCAACGTTGCAAACGAAAGTAGCCGATTTTTGTCAATAGCGTTCTTTAACACAAACCGCTCGGATTGGAACATCGGACGAGCTATGTTTTGTGCAAGTCCTTCGTTAAGCCACACGGGGCAAGATCCGTCTGTTAGATGATCAACCAACAAATGCACCCATTCGTGTCGTAACAGCGCGTATAGGACGCTCAGGACGGGATCCCCTGCGGCGCAGTATTCCAAGTGAATGCTGCCGTTGTAAAACCCACTTGCCCACTTTGGAAGCGAGCGTTGAACTTGGTTAGCGCCGCTCGAATTAGTAATCGAAACGGAAGGGGGGAGGAGCGGGTAGCATCCAAACATCTTGCCCAAGTCAGCGCGCGTTTTATGAACCAGTTGGTAGATGTCCCACATTGCTTGTGGACTCATGGCAGAGGGGCAGATGAGCTTGAAGGAATTAGAAACTACGACCTGTTTAGTAGGTTGCGTGGGATCTTGTTCCAACCGTTTAAGGAATGCTTGAGGCGGCGGTTCCCGAAGATCGTTTGAACAAATTAGCGCGTCATAGCATGCTTTTTCGTCAAGCACCCGCGCTTTTCGCCTCAAGGCGGTTGGTGAATCTGGGCATAACCGCAAGGCGATGTCAAGACATGCCAAGGCGTTATCCCACTTTCCAATCATCTCGTAGGCTTTCGCGATATCTGCATAAATGTAGTGGTGCTGTACCGAACCCAATTTCAAGCCAGCAAGGTAGTGTTGGATTGCCTCAACATAGCATGCTTTCCTGTAACTGAGCGCTGCTTGTCGAAAATGCGATAGCGCCAGTGAACGGGTATAATTTAAGCGCACTGTTTCTACAAGGAAATGAAGCACATTCAAGACAGCCTGCCAATGTACAGCACCCCCCTTCTCCTATGTGATTGCGAATGTCTATTTAATATCAACGATCTTAAAACTGACTTTTCCGCATTTTAGGGTAGTTCCGGATTGAACGCGAGCCTGCGTTTCAACAGGTTGATTATCAACATAAGTTGCATCGGAGCTCCCTAAATCTGTAAGGTATACTTCTTCGTCTTTGGCTTCAAATCGAACGTGTAGACGAGAAAGCGTCTGGATGGTGTTATAGCGTTTTGATACTTCTCGGGGTGCAACTGATTGCTCAGTGTCCCAGGATTCTACGGCATCGGCAGTTGGTAGGGACCCGTCAACCTGCATAATTTCAGTTGTCTCGCTGCCCATTCCTTGTGGACTGTAGCCAAATTGCGGCATCAGTCCATCGGTAGCAACCGTTTCCGGTGTTTCGCCTCGAATTTCCGCCATGACCCGCGCGCGAGATCGTTCTTCTGCTCCAGGGCGCGGTAGGATGTTTTCTCGCTCTTCAAAGCGGTAATGGGCAAAGTCGACCAGCTGTTTCAAGGGTTGAAACTCTGGCAAATTATTACTGTTTTTCAAAAGGCGTTTCTGCTTACGTGATAACCTTTCATTTTTTAACCATCGCGTATATGCTTCTAATACCTCGGCTTTCTTCAGCTCATCTGCTGAGATATTAGGCCTTCGCAATCTTTTCCAAAAGCTCATAATGGTTAATCCTCCCATTAATTTATGTTCACTAAATTTCTATAGATTTTTTCGAAGCTTGCAAGAAGCACATGTTTAATATATCCATTGGATACCTTTAGCGATCAGAATTTTGCGCAGCTCTTCCGTACACCGGAAGATCCATATCTTCACAGTGCCGTCTTTCCTATTGAGGATGCGAGCAATCTCTGCAATACTGTATCCCTCTAAGTGGCGCAACATCCACGCGATGCGGTGGTTCGGTTTTGTCACTTGCTCTAGGGCGGCCTCCAAGAGTCTTTGTGCTTCGGCGGCTTCAAATTCTTGTTCGGGTCCTGGACATGGATCTTCATATTCACTCAACGGTTGCTCGTCTTCACCGGGTAAACCACTGAGCGGTCGGTCTCGGATCCGATCCCGTTTCCGTATCGCGTCAATGATTGTATTTCGTGCTACTGTATTTAGCCATGCTTGAAAACTGCCCTGCTCAGTGTCCCATTTGCCCAGCTTTTGCCAGACCTTGATAAACACATCTGAGGCGACCTCTTCCGCATCTTGGTAGTTCCCAAGCATTCGGTGAGCTTTGTTATACACCCACTTATAGTGCTTGTCGAACAATTGCCTAAACGCAGCATCATTACCGGCTTTCGCTTGCGTTGCGAGATAGGTATCTTCGACAGCAGATAAGTCCTTAGATATTTGGCGCGCCATTACTATCTGCTCCTTTACCTATAAAAAATCCTTATAATAACATGCTAAATCATATAACGTAGATGCACCCAACTGGGTTTCAAAATATCGAAAAAAACAGTGGAAATGGTGCGTTCTGGAGAATCAACATCTAACGAACATCATATTAAAAGATTATCTTAATTTTACTGTATTTTTCCGCAATGTGTCAACAAAAAAGAGGCTTTGCTTGGGTTTTTAACATTCCTAATAGTTTATAAGTGAAAAGATAAAACGTAATTTTGGTGTCCAAGGTGCTTAAAATCCTGAAAATTGTAAATTAGATACCACTTCCTCCAACACAACTGTGGCGTAGCTGCCTGCTGGTAGTATGAAACTCAGACAGATACCTGTATTATCGGCTGCGGAAACATCCTCAAGGGTCATGGGTATCCGTAAAGCTCTGCGCGTACCGGGTAACCGGATCCCAACAACCTTACGAAATGCCTCACGGTAAATCCGTTCATCGCGGAGAGCAGCGGATTCTAATGCCAATACATCGCCCGCGGGTAGACGCATTTTGTATCCGAAAATTGGGCCCGATGGACTGATTTCAAAAGCGTCTGCCCGATGTTGTTCGTGCTTCGCGCTCTTAACGAGAAAAGGGGCTCCGTTGCTATGTTTTATTGCGAGATCGCCATCAGAAAGTTTCTCTAAGTCCGGGGATCGTTTCGCCAGAATACAATTAAACAGGTACGCCTGATATGCGGATAAAAATAATTTTCGGAGACGATATGGAATACATAGGACTGCGTTGGCTGCAGATGTGCATGCTAATTCCCGTTGTATCCGCCGAGTAACAGCGTTCGGTATTGCGCCATCTGTAAGGATATACTGCATCACCGTTTCCCAGTCCGCCCTCATTAAAGCTTTACCGATCAGATGTGAATTGTTTCTATTTCCGAATCGCTGAATGCCGAACCGATTGGGGACACCTTTGGTTACCAATTCTTCCATCACAGTCTTGATTGTTTGAAGTTGGGTTTGATCGAAGGCACGCACTGTTATTCGAAAGCGGTTGCCTGACAAGTGGCCCACTCTCAATTTATGTCTGTGCCGTTCTGCCCATAATACGTCGATAACTGGTTGTCCAATCTTCAAAACCTGTTCTGGGGGTATGCCTTCTACAGATAACACCTGTGTTGTGATTGCATTTTTATCTTTTAGCCCGGCGTAACCGAAATTTCGTGGAGGCACTTGTAGCTCTCTTGCAATTCGGTTGATCGCCTCTAATGTGGTCAGGTTAACTTTCCGGATAGCAAAAAAGGTATGTACTCCTTCACACGCGGGTTCATAAAGCGGGAGTTCTTCAACAATAAAGTCTTCAGGGGCTATGTTCAACATTGTAGCTGCTGCTTTCAGCGATCTATTTGTTGGAAGGTTTTATTCCTCTATGGGAAATTATAGTATCTATGAAAAACGTGGGAGTTTGTATCTTATTATAGGCGCTAAAAGTTATATTTGTCAATTCGTATTTCTTGTGAAATCCCTGCAATCCACATTCAGGTGCTTACCAACACCTATCCTTCTGGCAGGAAGGCCCCTTACCAAGAACACCTACTAAACCACAACTGCCAACCCTTAAAGATTGAATATCTCATAGCAATATTTGTTTGCTATCTTCAATGAATTGTGATATACTTAATGTTGAAGCACCAGCAAAAAGGAGGGAAAAATGGCTTACATAATTTGTGAACCGTGCATTGACGTAATGGATACTGCCTGTGTTGATGTTTGTCCCGTTGACTGCATACATACCACGGAAGGCGAAAAGCAGCTTTATATTAACCCTGATGAGTGTATTGACTGTGCAGCATGTGTACCCGCATGCCCTGTCGATGCCATCTCCATGGAAAGTGATGTGCCTGCCGATTGGCAAGGATATATTGAGATAAACCGTAAATTTTTTGAGACCTTCGTCAAACCCGAAACCACAGAAAGTGCGGACGACGAGGCGGGGACAAAGCGCAAGGTCAAGGAACAGGGCATCCCTGAAGAATTCGTGCAAGTGCCAGAAGTGCCAGATTCACGGTTGCGGCCCCCGTTTAATCTTTTGACAATGCTCATGCAGCCGCTCCTTGGTGCGTTCTCAGCGAAGTTTAAAATACAACTTGAGGAAATAGCTGGAAATTCAAGAGTCTTCAGTGCAGCTGTATCAACTGGCATCAACTGTTTAATTAACATAGCGCTTTATCCGATTCTCTTGTTCTTGATCGCTGTCAGAGTGCAAGGGGCCAGCGTTTTCACCAGCCAAGGCAATCTGATGATCTTTTTGGGGATAGTGATTGGAATCGCAGAGGGTCTTTATCGATTTAAAGATGAATTCAATTCCACCGTCGAGCAACAACGTTATGGTGCAGCGTTCTACGGTTGGCTTCCTTCGTTAGCTGCTCTGCCGCTGTTAAAGGCATTCCGTTCTGTGCTGGTCGTTACGCCTGAAACGGGGCGTACAACAGTCCCCGGATCGGTAGATACCGCTGGTGCTGTCTACTCCGATGATGTGCGAGAGCGTTACAGACGTTACGGTATGGTGAACCGCATCACAGAAACGGCGAATCACTACGAAGTTGAAATTGAGTTCCCCAGATGGGTTCCCAATTCTGTTGCGAAAGAAAAGTATGAACTGCCCGATCGAATGCCCGACTACACCTATGAAATTAATCTGCATTCACCCTATGTACCTGGCGAAACACCGCACCCTGAAAGTATTTTAACTGTTCAGACGCAGCTGGATGATCCAAGGTTCGCTTCTGTATTGGGACGTGCAAGTTCGTTTCCAAACGGTTTCACAAACATCTTACCGCTCTCAGGGCAACCCGAGGATTTTCAGGCGGTTTATCGGGACAAGGTACTGACAATTGTCGTCGCGAAAAATGGAAGCTGTGAGGCACTTGGGCTTGAGCCGACGGTCCATTACGCGAAACTTAAGGGATAGCACAACCGCTAATCTAACGTGGTCTTGTAGATATTTGGCTTATCTCTAAATAAAGCGAAGCCGCTGGTATAGGGAAGCGCAACGCTTTCATTTTTTTATTCAACGCAGTTACCGATGCTTTTCGCACCTCTTAGGAAAATCACAGACATGAATGCTGATCTTTTACAACTTATCATAGATTACACCACAAAAGAACACGCCGAAATCAACGCCAAGCTGCTCGGCAAGTCTAAAGACAATAAAGGTCGAACACTGTGAAATCAAACCTCGTAATGTTCGCTCGGATGCAAAACGTCCTCGTAAATTAAACGGTGCAGGTAATTTTACAGATTACACTTGGGCAAAGTTCCAAAGGCACCAAACGGAGAACCCGAAGATGCTAGTTGCTGGTTTTGTTGATGGCATCCTCATTCACATATTCGAGTTTAGTTTCAACGAACCAGGTTTCACATCTCGTTTGCGCGATAGACTTGAGGACAGATTTCCAAATGGCGACATCACCGGGCAATACCTACGAAGTGCAGCTTTTTCATTTGGTCATTACAAAGATGCGGATAGCTTGAAAATAATTTATGCCGCGTCCGGGCAGAAACTCATCAAAGCACAGCTCTACATAACAAAAGGGGTGTTCGAGCATTTGGAGAAGACAACACAATGAATATTGCCAAGAACCGTCTTCTTAAAGAGGACTTGTTGGACAGTAGACAAATTACAGGGGCCACCCTCGAAGAAGGGAAACTCATTGAAGGCAATACTCTTAGCGTTCTAGATAAGATAGACGATAATGTTATCAATGTCGGGATTACTTCGCCTCCATATAACAAGCAAGAAAAACAGAAAGGCTGGCTTGTGAAAAATGTGGTGTATGATGCCTACAAAGATGCTGTGCCTGAACCCGAGTATCAGCAGAACCAAATAGATGTGCTGAACGAGATTTACCGGGTAACCGCACCCGGCGGTTCATTTTTCTATAATCATAAACTCCGATGGAATAGAGGCAACATGTATCATCCTATGGACTGGCTGCGTAAAACCGAATGGACAGTAAAGCAGGAGATCATTTGGGACAGGGCGATCGCAGCAAACATACGTGGCTGGCGGTTTTGGCAAGTAGAGGAGCGCGTTTATTGGTTGTATAAGCCTATCGGAGACTACTTAATCGGAAAAGAACTGAGATCCTGTGATGCGAAGTTGACATCTGTATGGCGCGGTGTGCCTGAAAATGGCAGGAAGAATCCGCATCCTGCCCCCTTTCCTATCTGGCTGCCAGCCCGTGTCATTATATCCATCCTGGGTACAGAAACACAAGGGATTGTGCTAGACCCCTATATTGGCAGCGGCACGACCGCTGTTGCAGCAAAGCTGTTAGGACATAAATATATAGGCATTGACAGAAGCCCTACGTATTTGAAGATGACCAGCGGCAGAGTGGATAATGCTCTTAATGAGATGCCTAAAATCCAAGAAGAACTCGCGTTGCATGATGTACGGACGAGCTTTAAGGAACGCAAATCACAAGGTAGGAACGTAGGTAAATATCGTAAAACAGACGATAACAATGACGAAAACCAGCAGAATTTTCTTACATAAGAGGGTTTCCCCTAAAATAATGATAGAACCAGGGTTCTCTAACCCTTAATTAAAGCAAAACCTCCTTTTTCCAAACTCACATTAATATAGACTATGCTCGATAAAAAAACGCTTGTCGCTTGGGATAAGCGTTATCTCTGGCACCCGTTCACTCAAATGCAGGATTGGTTGGCAGAAGAACCAGTTATTATTCAACGCGGTGACGGGTGCTACCTCACTGATATTGATGGCAATCGGTATATTGACGGTATGGCATCTATGTGGACGAACATCCACGGACACACTCATGCTGAGATCAACACGGCGCTCAAAGCACAAATTGATAAAATCGCGCACAGCACATTGCTCGGTTATAGTAATGTACCCGCAATTCGACTTGCAAAAAAATTAGTAGAACTCACGCCGGCCGGGCTCAATAAGGTATTTTATTCGGATAACGGTTCAACCGCTGTCGAAGTTGCTTTGAAGATGGCATATCAGTATTGGCAGCATAGGGGACAACTCCGACGTAAATGGTTTATTCACTTTGACAAGGCATACCACGGGGACACCATAGGTTCTATGAGCGTTGGCGGGATTGATAGTTTCCACACGGCTTTTGATCCGCTCCTCTTCAGAAGTATCCGTGTATCTGCTCCTGAAGTCTATCGCTTCTGCAATACGGATGCCTCGCGGGTTAAAGTCGAATGGCTCAATGCCGTAGAGAGCGCACTTTCGGAATATACTGGACAAATTGCTGGTATCATTGTGGAACCCTTAATTCAAGGGGCTGGCGGGATGCTAATTTCCCCGAAAGGATTTTTGAAAGAACTCTCAGCATTGGCAAAACGGTCGGAAACCCTTCTCATCGTTGATGAAGTGATGACAGGTTTTGGACGCACCGGCAAAATGTGGGCATGTGAACATGAAACCGTGACTCCTGACCTCTTATGTACAGCTAAAGGTCTCGCTGCCGGCTATCTTCCACTTGCTGCGACGTTAACCACAGATGAAATTTATAACGCTTTCCTCGGTGAATACAGAGACCTCAAAGCTTTCTTCCACGGACACACCTTCACTGGCAACCCTCTAGCTTGTGCTGTCGCCCTAGAAAATATTGCTATTTTCGAGCGTGAAAACCTGCTTGCCCGGCTCCAACCGACTATTGAACACTTCGGAAATCGGCTTCAACACTTCTATACGCTCCCGCATGTCGCAGACGTGCGGGTATGTGGATTTGCTGCTGGTGTGGAGCTAATGAAAAACCGAGACACCAACATGTCTTATCCATTGGAAGATAAGGTCGGTATCAGGGTTTGCAAAGAGGCGCTCACCCGTGGTGCCCTGCTTCGTCCGCTTGTTAATACCATTGTCTTGATGCCACCGTTGCAGATTTCGATGTCAGAGTTAGACACACTTCTAGATATCGCTTACGCGTCAATAGAGGCTGTGACACGGTAAAGAGCATAGCATTCTGTAAAAGAAAAAAAATGGTAGGGTGAGCTTAAAACTCGCCCTACCATTTTTAAAATTTGCTAAAAACGCTTAGAAGCTTGCGCGGCGCACTGCCATATTTTGGGCTCTATCCGTTACTCGAATGGTAATTGTATGCAAACCTTCGGGGAGTTCGCCGGTTTCCAATAAAAGTTTTTCCTGTTTGGAATCGAAGATGCCATCATCAGGGAAGATTGCTTTCCAGTGTTCATCACTGTCGATTTTATAGACTGCTTTCTCTATTGGTGTGCTTATATCCAAAACATCACAAGAGATTTTGTATGTGCGATTACCGTTCGCGATGATTTGAACTTCTCCAATAGAGGGTTGCGTGTTATCTATCTCAAACGGGAGGCTAACCTTCTCAACAGATTTTGCCCAACCAATTGGGTTGCTAAGTTTGTCAGTAGCAACGGCCTTTACGACGTATTGACCGTCCCCAACGGTGGTGATGTCCCATTCGTATTCCGCTTTGGAAAGTTCTTTTTTTAGAAGCCGCCAGTTGCTATCCGTAACTGCTTTGTAGTAGAGGGTATACTGCAACGTATCATCGTTTGGATCTTCTACTTTCCAGTTAACCTTCCAGTTTTTGGTAGGGGCGTTATTTCCGTTATTGGATCGCCCGCTGTCGCCGCCGCGCGGCCCCGGGGGAGCTAATCCGCCAGGGGAGCGCCGGCCTTGTTCTCTATTCCTACTGCTTCTACCGTCATCCACCTCGATACTCGTAAACCGTGGTTCAATATTTGCCTGCGCTGAAGCGAGCGTAACCTTTTTCAAGGTAGGTGTTTGCGCTTCATCACTCGTTGTGAACTTCGCGCGCCACTGGATGTACTGTGCATCGGCGTTCGGTATCTGAGAACCTTCTGCAGTGGTCAATGCCTCTGACCAGTCGTTCCATGTGTCATCCGGCTTTTTGGTATTTCCAGTACGGGTTGAAAAGGAGATAGATGCCCCTTCGCTCATTTCACCTTTCCATGAGAGCTTTCCCCAACGTGACAGACTTTGGGCGTTATGAACTGTTGACTCAAGCGTGCCTTCTTTAACGTAAGTCTGTGTGAGCGTAAAGAGTTTACCGGGGTTGCCTGTAGCGAGGAGCGTTTGAGTTTTCCCTGCCAGCTCTTTTTGGTGTATGGCGATGACCTGGTTTGCTGAACACTTTCCGACTTCAACGTAATCTCCGCTCATCGGGTTAATCCGGTAGAGTTTTCCATCATCTCCGGTCCCAGCGAGAATTTGGGTGTCACTTTCGAGGACGATCGCCAAAATGAGCGGTTCAGGCGAATTCCAAACGGGTACAACAGTCCCATCCGGTCGGATTTTGTAGATGTTAGACGTGTTTTCTTCCGGCGGGCCACCACCAGGCGGCGGCGGTGCACTCGGCGGCGGCGGACCATTTGGCCCCCGGCGGCCCCTTGAAGGTTCCGCGGGTGCCGAGGTAACAACTGCGGCGTACAGATTCCCTTGACTATCTACCTCAAGTGCACGCACCTCTTTTTCTTTTGCTTGATAGATGACCTTCGCTGTACCATCGTTCATAACATGGTAGATGATACCATTGTCGCTGCTGCCAGCATAGAAACTGTTTTCCTGAACCAGCAGCGTCATGATGTTCTTCTCTTCAGCATCAAAGAGGACGCTTGATTCCCCTTCCGGTGTGATTTTGTAAATCTTACCGTCTGTACCTGTTGCAGCGTAGAGATTCCCCGCTTCGTCAAACTGCAGCGCCCATACGTACTTATCACCTTTATTCAGAATTGTCTGAGGTGGTGTGGTGGCATCAGTGATTTTGTAAATCAACCCGTCAGGTCCTGTACCGGCGTAGAGAGCATCGTCGGGACCGATAGCGAGACTATAAATTGTAACTTCTGGTGAATTGTAATAAAGTTCTGCGCTGTCCGCACCTGCGTTAACTTTATAAATTTTCCCTTCGTTCCCGGTGCCAGCATAGAGATTTCCTGCTGCATCCTCAGCAAGTGCCCATATCTGTGTTTCCTTCAGCTTTGTAAAAGAATCAATTTTTGGAGCTAACATTACGGCACCCGTACTCGTCAGTGATAGTCCTTTGCGTTTGCCTGCCTCAAAATCGGCGTGATGTTTCTGCTCCCACACAGAGGTCTTGACTGCAAGTGCTGCGTTTGCGAAAGTAAAGATGGTTAAAAGAAGACTCCAAAAGGAGATGACACGGCGCATTGAAAATGCCCTCCTATAGGCTTGGCGAAGCTTGAAAACGGTGTTGCAAGCTGCCCAATTTAAGTTTTTGTATATAATTCGTTTAGCCTTCCAGGCCTGTAAAGAGACAAGCACCTATCCAGATCTAACTACTGAGCTAGACAGGGGAAGGTTACATGCCTCCATTTTTTTTGTGCTGTTTGCTACTATTCAGCGTTTCTGTCGACAACCAAGCGGATGATGCCGCTTCCAGATATAACGTGATCAGTGGGGACTCTATCAATGTGCAAGGTCGTTCCAGTCGTGTAACCACTACCCCCAGACTGCTTTGCGGTGTTCATCACAGACATCACTGACAGGGGTAAACTCTCGAATTCTTTTCCTTGAACGGTCAGGCCTGGTTCAGGCACAAACAGTTCCATAATAATGTCGGCGTTATTTTCCCCACGTTTCAGCAGTTCAACAAGCTGGTTGATGTTCTTATGACGAAAATTAAACGGGGCGCGAGCCCGCTGCCACGCCTCGTGAAAATTTGCATTACCGGCGAGAAGCATGATAAGACCTTCTGGCGTATCCTTAGGAATCGTTATGGTTCCTATTTCTGTTATTGGTGATTCAAGGTACGGCTGAAGCGTTACTTCTACTTCAACAGTATCGCCCGGACGGTACCGGAGCTTATCTATCCGAAGGCTCTGAATCCGCGCTGTCCGCCGTCTGTCTCCTATTTTTAGATCAAGGTTGACGTTCTCGACCTGAACATTTGTATAAGAATTATTGCCTAGTTGTGCTAGCGGCGACAGAAGAGTCATCATGACTCCTGCCCCTGGTGAACTGCTGGAAGAATAGATATTCTTGTAAACCAACTCACGCGTCTTAAGGTCGGGATGATCTTTCAGGGTAACAACTGCTTCCAGATTGAGCGTGTGGTCGTTACCATAGAATTCAAGTCCATCTATTAAAAACCACGCAGCCATTCCGGTATAGATAGGAGAAAAACTACGATGCCGAATTACTTCATAATACTTCTGGTGTTGTTTTCCATCCGTTGTCTGTAAATTCATATTTACCGGGATGTAGCTCGGATGTCGTCCTATGATGCCAGCGATCGCAGGGTCTCGGTCTTGCACTAGGGTGCCGATGGGTTGCGTTGGAGATGCCCACTTGACAGAACGTGTCCGCATTGGTAGAATATAATGTACATAGCCACCAGAAAGCGGCAGGTTGACGTTACCTTCTCCAAATCCGGCATGTCCATAGCCAAGTAACTCGTTTCCAGCTGTATAGGTAATCGTTCCATAGCCGAATAACGTGACATCGCCGCGCACAAACTCCGTTCCTACTATTTGCCCGGCCTCCACAGGTGATTCTTTTACGGGGCTCCCACTGCCGGCTGTTTGCACTGGTGTAAAATTAAACCTATCAAAAAGCGACTTAACAATCTGCATCGCTTCTGGGTTAAGCGCTGGCAGAGCAACGGGTATGGATAACCTGGTCGAATGCTCCCGCCCCGGGGAATCGACAATACTCTTCAGAAGGCCTGCCCCAAAAGATTCGCGTTCTTGCAGTGCTCTACCCTCATGGAATAGAGAGAGAAATTCATCTGAATCTTCAAAACTGGTTGCATTTTCTGTGCCGAGGTTAAAGAGTTGGGTGCCTTCGTAAGTCAAATTAGGTTTCATTCCGCGTTGGGCTACCTTCACCATTAATTCGATCGGTGTTACACCAAAGAGATTTGAATGTTCGCGCTGATTGAACGATCCGAGTGACACTGCCCCGGCGAGTCTTCCGGCAATGTAAACTGGACTCCCGCTCATACCGCCGGCGACCCCCGTTCGTTTGAAATTATCGCTAAGCCCCTCGCACCAGATCACATGCCAACCCGGGGAAAAATTGTATTCGATGCTAACAACTTTGCATTCAAATTCTTCGACAGTTATTCCGGAAAACACCGTGTAGCCCTTTGCGCTCATACCTTGTTTCACTTCGGACAACGGCATAAATTTTTCAGCATCCCACTCGATCTGCGAATAAGCATGGGGTGCAGTCAAACAGAACACGACAAGCATACAAAGCAAAGCCTTTTTCACAACATTTACTCCTCTCCAAACTATTGGACATCTATTTATGTTCACTACAATATATCTTTTGTAAATCAGTTGAATAGTGAAATTATCTAATTTACCTTTTCGCTGTTTCAATCCCGCAAGCGACACGTCTAGTTAGTCGGAAGATCTGTAGATTTTTACATACGCTTGAGGAGAAAAAGAAACACTATTTAATGTAAGTATTGATCGCCCCACGAAATGGATTAAAAACATAACACTAATCTATTATTATACCCAATGATAGCTTCAATGTCAACATGAATTAACAAAAATTTGGTATCACCCAGCTCTCTTGTTGGAAGATTATCCAAATCCTGACTGCTGACTTATCAACTATCATCCTGCCAACCCTTGAATTCTAGAGATCTGTTAACATGGAAGGAGGTACTTCTAAAAACACCTACTCCTAGCAGTTGACAACTGATGTCCAAAGCTAAATAGCCGTAGATTATCTCTATTTCACTTGCTCTTTTCTCGTTCGCATGTTATTTTAAAAAGAAAAAGAGTCTAGGAGTTGCCCATAGCATGCCCGATACTGCTTGCATCCTCTCAATTGACCAAGGCACAACAGGCACAACCACTCTCCTCGTTGACCTAGAGGGTAACATCACCGCCCAGGGCTATAAAGAATTTACACAGTTCTACCCGCATCCCGGTTGGGTAGAACACGATCCAGAGGAAATTTGGCACGCCACGCTACGAGCAATAGACGCTCTCTTTGAAGACAACCGTCCGAATGTTGTTGCTATAGGTATCACAAATCAACGCGAAACTACGCTTATCTGGGATAGACAAACAGGGAAACCGATCTATCCAGCAATTGTCTGGCAATGCCGACGCACTGCAGATATATGCATTGCCCTCGAAAAAGAGGGATTTGCCGAAGAAATAAGGACAAAAACAGGTCTTGTGCTTGATGCTTACTTTTCTGGAACAAAGATAGCATGGATACTAGACAACGTTAGCGGTGCCCGGGAACGCGCAGAGCGTGGTGAACTGGCATTCGGAACTGTAGACACGTGGTTGTTATGGAAGCTAACAGATAAAGCAGTACATAAAACGGATTATACAAACGCATCGCGCACGCAGCTCTTTAATATCAACACACTTTCATGGGACGAAGATCTTTTGGAAATCTTCAACGTCCCAAGGTCTGTGTTACCCGAAGTTTGTCCCTCTGCTAACAATTTCGGCACTGCCAATTTTTACCGTAATTTTTGGCTTGAAACCTTCGGTAAAAATATATCCTTAGACGGTATTCCTATTGCCGGGGTTGCAGGCGATCAGCAGGCAGCGCTCTTCGGTCAGTTGTGCACAGAGCCCGGCATGGCAAAAAACACCTATGGTACGGGGTGTTTCCTTATGCTAAATACGGGTACTGAAAAGGTTGACACAGAGACGGGACTTCTAACAACACTTGCTTGCAGCTTAGATGAAAACCCAGTTTACGCCTTAGAAGGAAGTGTGTTCGCCGCCGGGGCTGCTGTCCAATGGCTCCGAGACGGGATTCACATTATCAGTACAGCCCGGGAAACCGAGGACATCGCAAACCGTATCTCCGATGCGGGCGGTGTTTTCGTTGTGCCTGCTTTTACCGGGCTCGGGGCACCGTATTGGGACCCCGAAGCACGAGGCGCTATCCTCGGACTCACTCGAGGCACCACGCGCGAACAAATCGTCCGGGCCACCTTAGAATCAATCGCTTATCAATCGGCGGATGTCGTTGCCGCTATGCTTGACGAGACAGATGGGAGGATCCATCGATTACGCGTAGACGGCGGTGCTGCCGCAAATAATTTTCTCATGCAGTTCCAAGCGGATATTCTCGGAATAGATGTAGAACGCCCCGCGCAAATAGAGTCAACCGGATTGGGCGCTGCATACCTTGCGGGAATTACCACCGGTGTATGGAGCAATATGGAAGAGCTAGAGGCGCGTCGATCTAAGCAAGCGAAACTCGACAACAAAACACTTAAAGCCAACGTTTTTTCACCACAAATTAACGCAGACCAACGCAATCTAAAACTCGTGCAGTGGAAAAAAGCCGTGCGACGAGTGATGAGTTAAAATGAGACTCCAATGGAAATATTCGCTTGTTATCAATCTCAGCGTGATGGCAATTCTTGTAGCATTTTACTTTTTTGATAGCATCCGTGTCCGGAGTGAAATGAATGCCCTTCACGCCTTAGGAGCAGAACGGGGGGCTGAACTGAGGAAGATCGTTGAAAACACAATTCTTAATTCCATTGAGAAAAAGATCGAAACTACAGAGGTATTTGATGCGAAGCAACTGGATCAAATGCTGAATAAGTTGAAGCGGGAACATCCGGATATGCGTGATGTGCTGAATGTCCACGTCTCTTTAAATGATACACGGGTTCGTGCCAGTCTACTTGCTGCTGAAGCTGCTGTTGATATAAATCTTGATCCGGAGGATCTTAAGCAAATTGACACAAAAGGCGCGATAATACATACTGTTGAAGGCCAGAATGCAACGGCTATTGTTATCAAATACATTGTGCGTTTGACCGGGCCGAAACCTGTCGAGCTGGAAGCGCACGATTTTGCATACGAACCTCTGCTAGATGATGGGACGTTGCCGTATGAAATCTGGGTGAGCGTGTTTGGCGAAAATGTTTACGTGCCGGACGACCCCTTATTAACCGAGGAGAAAGGGAAACGCTGGCGAATGACAGATCACGGAAAAGGCGATCTCTATAATCTGTGGAAGCAAGGTGATACCTTGTGGATTCAGAAAGCGTTAACCGGCTACATACAAGTACTTTTTGATGTCCCTTATATCGACAGGTCGATTCGATACTCGCTGCTGATGCATGCAGTACTCATCGTTATTGTTGGAGCCCTACTTGTGATTCTGATTGATTTGACGACGAATCAGCTGATTATGAAGCCTTTAGAACGTATGACAGAGATTGTTCAGAGGGCAGAAAGCGGGCAATTCTCATCTCAGGAGACCTATTCGTCGGATGAAATCGGGAGGGCAACCTATAATCTTGCAAAGATGCTTTGGCAACTCCGTGATTCGCATTCAAGACGGATTGCGGCTTTAGGTCAATTTGCGGCCGGTGTAGCTCACGAAATCCGCAACCCGCTGAATTCGATTGGTATGACGGCGCAATATCTGAAATCTGTCTTTTCCCAGCCGAAGGTTAATCCTGAAGATATTGAAGAAGCGAGGGAACTTTTAGAGATTGTTGACGGAAAGATAAGTGAGCTGAAGCAAATTTCGGAGCAATTCCTCGCTTTGAACCAACCAAGAAGATTAAATATGGAACCCGTAAATCTCAACCTGCTCATGGACGGGGTGCTATCCGAATTCACGCTCGTCGCGGAAGAGGCGAAAGTTCAGATAATTAGAAGCTATGATGAAACCGTGCCTGATATTCCATTAGATTCGACGTTAATGCGGCAGACGCTTTTTAATCTTGTCCAAAATAGCATTCAAGCTATGCCCAAAGGCGGCAGTGTTTATGTAACCACCGTGTTGGAGCAAATAGAGAGCGTCTCTCCGCAGGTCGTCCTTGAAATCAGAGATACAGGCATTGGTATTCCTGATGAAATCCAGGATCAGATTTACGATGCCTATTTTACTACGAAAGACGCTACGGGCGGTACCGGCCTCGGCCTCGCAATCTCACATCAGATTATCACTGCACATAAAGGCAACATCGAGGTTCGCAGTAAGATGGGCATGGGAACGGCTTTTAAAATCAGGTTTCCGCTTGAGCAAGGTAAAGGTCCTTAACAGTCCCGCTCAGATAAGGAGGATTCGGACAATGGCATCAATACTGATCGTAGATGATGATCGAGCCCAACTAACAATTCTGAAACGTATTTTGAAACGAGAAGGTTATACTGTAGAAGTTGTCGCCGACAGCCACGCCGCGCTAGGGACCTTGGAGGAGCAGATGTTCGATCTCGTTATCAGCGATATGTGGATGTCTTCGCGCTTTGAGGGGCGTGATCTGCTTCGAAGAATAAAGCGGACGGATCCAGATTTACCCGTTCTTATCATGACGGCTTACGCAGAGCTTAACGATGCTGTCAACCTTGTCGCTCACGAAGGAGCGTTTTACTACCTTGAAAAACCTATTCAGATTGAGGTTCTTAAACGAGAAGTAAAACATGCTCTGCAGACCCGTGGTGCCCTGACAGACATTGAAGAGGAAAGCGACGCGTCAACTCCTGACATTCAGGTTGATGAAATTGTGGGTCAAAGTGAGAAAATGCGCGAACTCTTGAAAAATATGGCGCGAATTCTTCACCGCGGCGTTACTCAGGTACTGATTACAGGAGAAACGGGGTCAGGTAAAAGTCTGATCGCCCGTGCGCTTCATAAGCACGGTGCCCGAAAAGAGAAGCCGTTCATAGCTATTAACTGCGGTGCAATTCCGGATACACTTATTGAGAGCGAACTATTTGGACACGAAAAGGGAGCTTTTACAGATGCGGCGCAGCAGAAAAAAGGGCTTTTTGAGGTGGCGAACCACGGTGTGCTTTTTCTTGATGAGATCGGGGATTTACCTATTCAAACCCAGAGCAAACTTTTACAAGTCCTTGAGGAACGAGAGATCCGGCGCATCGGTGGGACCCAGAGCATCAAAGTAGATGTCTGTGTAATCGCTGCAACAAATAAGGATCTCATTCAAGCGGTTCGAGATGGGGGCTTCCGAGACGACCTCTATTTTCGGTTGAATGTTATTCCGCTACACATACCGGCCTTAAGGGAACATCCGGAAGACATTCCGCTGCTTGTGAATTTTTTAATCCAAAAGTTTAGCAACGAGTATGTTGAGGCTTTACCTAAGCAGGTCACCCCGCAAGCGATGTCTGCCCTCAGGCGTTATGAGTGGCCCGGCAATATTCGGCAGTTAGAAAATTACCTTCGGCGTATCTTTGTTCTCTCAGAAAATGAGGTGATTGATAGGAACGAGCTTCCTCCGGAGATCTTAGATACCTCGCTGCCGACCACAGATATTGAGTTTGATATTCCAGAGGAAGGTGTTTCCCTTGATGAAATTATCAAAGAATATATCTGCAGGGCATTAGAAAAGAGCAAAGGCACACAAATTCAAGCTGCAAATTTGCTTGGCATCTCGCGTCGGAAGCTTCAGCATCGGATGCAAAAATATGGACTCCAGAGCCGGGACTTCAAAGCGGAGCAGTAATAGGTATTGATGACCGTCACTCGTCAAAAACCGGCGGTGAAAGAGACTCGGTGACAACACACAAGAAACTTCTGAATCCACAACCGAAACTGTGCTGCCAACAGCTATTAATACCGTAGGATGTGAGGATCAATTTCCTGTGACCATCGATCGATACCGCCCAATAGATACTTAGTCGATTTAAAACCGAGTTGTTGCAAAAGAAACGCCGCATCAAGACTTCGCATACCCCAGTGGCAATAGACCACCAATTCACACCCGGGTTTAATTTCTCTAAACCGCTTCAATAACTCGCTGACCGGAATGGAAATTGCCCCTTCAAGGTGAACCATCTGATACTCCCACTCCTCCCGCACGTCTAAGAGAACAAACGATTTACCTTCCTGCATCATCGCTTTAAGATGCTGTGGTGTAATACTATAGGTATCTGTGTCTAGCGGAAAGATTGCCTCCACTACACTTGGTGCAGCCTTTGGCAGTTTCCGGGCCCGCGACTTTGCAGTAGAATACCACCATATTTTTCTCAATGCTTGCTTGATATGCTTGAACATTTTTTGTCTTCTTGAAAATACGGAATTTACGAATTTATGACTAGCAATCAGAAAGAGTCTAACGGGCTATTTCAAACTGCTAGAAGTTTATCGTGATGCCCAACGTTGGCACGATCGGAAACATTGGTTCTTCTTCAATCTCACAGCCGACAACAGCATTCGACTCTTCATCGCGAACTTCGCTAAATGCGTATTGGTCTACATTTGTATGGTTGTACAAATTCAAAATCTGAAAATACCAAGACAACGTCCATCTGCGATGTGGGCTCCGCTTGGTAATGCGAAAATCGAGGCTATGGTAAGCAGGCATTCGTGCCGAGTGCGTATCTCCAAACTGCCGGTCACAGGCGATACGCCCGTCCGCTAAACGCACTTCTTCGTGCCTAAGCGGCGTTCTGGGTTCACCTGTATGAAAACGCCAACTCAGATAGAGATACCAAGCCGGGGCGAATTGGTAATTCCCACTGACAGCGAAAGAATGTCTCCGGTCATGCTGGCGAAAAATCGTCGCTCCACCCACGTCCTCTTCTGCAATGCCGTATGCATAACCGAGCGTCCACGCAAAACGACTGGAAACCGTATGTGTCGTGAACAGATCAACGCCCTTTGCTTTTCCAGATTCAGGCGGGACAAAAACCTGATTCTGTCTCCCGAACTCACGTAGTCGTCCAACCAAATTATCAAACGTGTTATAGTACCCTTCAACGTTCACCAAAAAATTATCAGTGGGGGCATACTCAGTCCCGATGACGTAATGCACTGCTCGCTCCGCGCGCCTCACTGTCTCAATTCCGTCTTCTACAGGGATCCCCATTAAATGAATAGGTTGATGATAAATGCCCCATGCTCCGCGCAAGGTGATGGTCTGGGTAGGTTTTACAGCGAGAGCGACTCGAGGGCCGATCTCATAACGTTGTATACCTTCTTCCTGATACTGCTGATAGAGATAGCGTGCGCCAATATTCAGGGCAAGTTTAGGATGGAGCTGCCACTCATCTTGGAGGAAGGCATTGAATTCAGCTCCGCTCTTGTCAACATCGGCGTGAATTGGCTTATAAACGTTTATGCCTGCTTGTCGTTCCTGAACGTCATACTGGTATTGTGCTGTTAACCATCGCCATGTTACACCACTATGAAACGTATGTTTTTCAAAAAGGTTTGCTGTGAGCTCCGTTTTTGCTCCTAAAAATTGGAAGTCCCTGTCATCCACATCTGCCTTCCCTGTTGTTCTATCTTGACGAGAGGTGCCGCCGAAAAGAAAAACATCTGTCCAATGTGAAGAACCAAATGTATGCCGCCACTTCATCCAAGCCATGGAATTATCGTATTGAGAATCCAAATTATTATCTAGGTCGTCCACACGGATCCGATTTTTGTCCCATCCGTAAAGCCCATTGAGCGTCACCGTATCGGCAGGCGTAATCTGATAAGTGAGTTTGCTGAAGACATCGGCGTACTGCGGTTTATAGTTTTCATCGATGTCCATGAGCATCAGAATTAGGTCGATATACCCGCGCCGTGCTGACAGAATCCAACTGCCGCTTTCTTTGATTGGTCCTTCCAAGGTGGCTGTCGCGTTAATTAAATCTACGCCAAAGTTAGCAGAGAACTTCTTGGTGTTTGCTGTTCTCGTCGTCAGATCAAAGACTCCGGACATCTTTTCGCCGTATTTTGCAGGGAATCCACCGATGAGCAATTCCGTGTTCTGAATAAGATCAATACTTATCAGTGATACAGCGCCCCCGAAGTCCTGAAGATGATAAGGGTTGTAGAGTTCCATTCCGTCCAATCTGACCGAAATATTATCTTTTTCACCGCCTCGCACGCTGAATCGCGCGCTGTAATCGCTTGAAACCACACCCGGAAAGATATGTGCTGCCCGCATTACATCGTTGTCAATTAGCGGGAAACGTTCAATTTCCGCTTTAGATAGCGATATTCTGGCTGCAGTCCCGTCATAAATTGTAAAACGGCCCGGTGTTACAACGATCTTTTCCATCCGGACAGGCTCAGCATCCTCTTCGGCAGAGCTTGTAAATAGAGCTATGAATGCAAAAAATAGAGCATAAAAAATTAAGAACAATGTATGCAGAAAGCGAGCGTTGAACATGCTATTGCCTCTCAGGAAGTTTTATACGGAGATATAAAGATATGCAGGCATTTCATCGGACTCTAAGTCGTAAGGATCCGTTGTTGCTGAAGGCCCCTACTTGTTCCTATTCGGTCTGTTTCTTTAACTGTAAGTCCATTATAACGTGCCTGATTCCGTAAGAAATTATAACATATTCTGGCGGTTATAGTCAATTGAGAATGTGGATTAGCAGGCCCTTCTGATCTAAACAGTTGACACTTTCTCTATTTCTATGCTAAAATATGCATTAAATTCGAACGATGAGACATTATGAAAGAACAAGTTATATCAGCTCTGACGCGCGGCATTGCCGCCTTGCTCACGCAACAGGACGAAGACGGACGCTTTGAGGGACAGCTCTCCTCAAGCACCTTCCCGACGTGCGCTTATGCCTGGATTCAACTCGCACAAGGCGAAACCCCAGATCCTGACCTTATCCGATGGTTCATCACCCAACAAAATGAAGACGGCAGCTGGGGATTGGATACGGCAAACATATCAAATACAGAGGCAACTCGATTTGTGCGCGTGATTCTTGAGCAGATACACGCCCGCTCATCACAACCACTGCTCCAAAACCTACTGGCATCTGTCCCAAAACTTCCGCCGCATCTCGCGCACGTCAAATTAACGTATGCCGCCTTTGAGCAATTTGACTGGCACGAACTGACGTTCTCAGAAAACGCGCTGCCTCTCATGAAACTTGCCCGGCAACTGACAAAAATTCCCTTCCTCGGCAAGCGATTGTCTCCCCCACGGCATCGGTTACCGCCTGTGGCTTTGTTTAATACCGCAATGTTCGATGCTCTCTTCATTGCCGAGCAACATACGCTCGTCGCTGTCTTTATTTTAATTGAACTCAACACAACCCGCCGCCCTGACATGATTGAATCGCTTGTTGCCTGGTTAAAAGCCCGAGTCCTCAGCGACGGAAGTTGGTTTCGCGTCAACTACATCACAGCCCTTTCAGTTTTGGCACTTATTGAATTAGAAAAGAGGTGGGGAGCCGATGAAGAGATCGCCGCGCTTATTGCGCGCGGTACTGCTTGGCTTGAGACAACGCGGAATCCTGACGGCGGATGCCGAGAGGCGTTGAACTTGAACGTTTGGGATACAGCGTTGAGCGTCACGGCTTTAACAGAGATCGTGTCTTCTCTTGATGACGGGGTTCTGCCGGTGGATATCCAGCTCACTGATAGAGTCTGGCGCGCAGCACAATGGCTCGTCAAACATCAGAACACCGACGGCGGTTGGGCGTTCTCGGGGTTAGACGACAGCTCCCTGCCGAGCGATGCTGACGATACCGCGCTCGGCACATTGGCACTTATCCGTTCGCTCCGCCTGAAGAACGCCCCTAACAGAGAGGCTTTAGATGACTCCATTCGCCGTGGAGTTGCGTGGTTAAAGAGCCAACAAGGTCGCGATGGGGGTTGGAGCACTTACCAACCCGGGCAAGGCGATGTCGGATGTGTCAGCATCACCGCACACGCCATTGAGGCACTTTTTGAATTGGATCGGAGCGACCTCACAGATAAACCTAATATGCATCGTGAGATGAAGCGCGGTATCGCTTGGCTTCGTAAGCAAATCAGCCGAGAGGGCTATTGGCGGGACCTCTGGTTGGCGAAAGATACATACGGCACCGCGTGCGCCCTCATCGCATTTGTCAAGGTTGGACTAAAAGAGTTACCCGAAGTCCAACAAGGCATTCAATGGTTGGAAGGCAGCCAAAACGCAGACGGCGGTTGGGGTGAAGATATGTTTGGAAACCCAACTGAAAGCACAATAGAGCAGACTGCATGGAGCACTTATGCACTCCTGCTTGCCGCCCCGGAAAGCCCTGCTGCTCAAAACGGGATTCGTTTTCTATTGCAACGTCAAGAAGGAGACGGTTCATGGCCCGAACAGTCTGTGGGTATCTATTGGGAGATTATCGGCGGATATGCCGATCCGATTTATGCGTCTGTCTTTCCGATACTTGCTCTCAACCAGTTTTTGAAAACTTCCTTTGGTAAATAGTAAAGAACAGATGCGCTTTTAGTGGGTTACATAACGTACACCAAAACGCTCTGCGCTTCTACAGACAAGGGGACTTAACCTCGCCGGAGCTGATCTGTAAAACCTACCGTAGTTCGCAATGCACACATTACAGAAAATTTCAGTTATCATTCCGACTCTGAACGAGGCGAAGACTTTGGAGAAAATGCTCTCTCGGCTACAGTCAGAATTAAAATCTCAAGAACTTATTGTTGTAGACGGTGGGAGTACGGATACCTCGGTTTGTATTGCAAAAAGATATGGACGAGTGGTTGTATCGGAGCGAGGGAGGGCGAAGCAGCTGAATGCTGGGGCCACGGCAGCGACAGGGGACATCTTCATCTTCCTGCACGCTGATATCTGGCTTGAACCGGGGGCATTCGATGCAGTAGCAAGAGCGCTGGCTTCAGGTTACGTTGGCGGCGGGTTTCGTCAAAAAATTGATGGAAAAAACATCTTGTACCGTCTTATTGAGAAAGCGGGCGATATCCGAGGCAAGTATCTAAAAGTATTTTATGGAGATAGCGGCATTTTCCTCACGCGAGCGAATTTCGAGAAAATTGGAGGCTTCCCAAACGTCTCAATTCTGGAGGAAATGGAATTCTCCAAAGCGTTGCGACGACTTGGCAAAACCACACTGCTTACGCCTTGTATCCATATATCCGCGCGCCGTTGGGAAACAAGAGGAATTGTGAGGACGACGTTAAAGAACTGGCTCATTACTTTGCTCTATTTTATCGGAGTTGCACCAGAAAAGCTTGCCAGACTCTACGGTCATATCCGATAGAAGCAACTGCTACCGGCGGTCATCGGTCTGTTTAACAAAAGGTTAAGAAAATACCGCTGCATTACTTCAGCAACACAGCGGCATCTTTGGTATATAAGAGGTCAAAACAGCCTAATGCTGTCTCAACGAAAAGGTATGCTAAATTAACGAGTTTGCTTGAGGGATCCCCAGGTTGTGGCTAACTTGTTTTTGGCTTCAACATCGAACGTTCCCTCTTCAGCAAGCCAATTGTTGATAAATTCAACAACCCCGATGCCTCGAATATCCGGTTTGTCTGCCCAAATAGGCTGCGATTTTTGCCACATCGCTGCAATCATACCCGTTCCATCTTTACCGGGCGATTTGCTAACGGCTACGGCTGGATCTGCCGTAGTTTTATCTGCCAATGCGAAAGAGACCACATCCCAATCCGAACCGTCAAACAGTTCAAGGTGCCACGGACGATTGGATTTATAGTCTTTAAACGAAGGAAGAACCTTTTTGCCGAGGTCAGTCGCTTCAAAGTTACCACCTCGGTCAGAGAAAGTTAATCCAGGGATATCAAAGATATTCGCTGCACCTGCGGGGCCGTTATCTGGACTCCGAACACCGCCCTCGTAGCTCATGTAGAAAATCCAATCTGCCACGTTAATGACAACATTCCCTTCATCAATGAAATTTTCTACATTCGAGCCATCCGGTTTTTTGTTTGGGAACGGATAAAGTCCGCTCGGTGTAGTACCAGAGGCGAGGATAATAACATCTTGTTGCCCGTTGCCTGTGTGTTCAACACACCATTTTGCGAGTGGGGAATTATCGCCTTCTTCGTCGCCGTCGCCAAAATCTTCTATGCTGTTAAAGAGCGCTTTGACACCGGGATCGTTCCTGATTACCTTGACATTTTCGGCAACCGCGCCATCAGATATCCACCCAGGGTTAGTTGGGCCTGAGTAAAATGCGAGATCGTTTGCTGAAACTGTAGCTACGCAGCTGAAAAGAGCAAACAGAGCTACACTTACATAAATTTTCATAATACACGAAATCTCCTTTTTGATTTCTACCAGTATGTGATTTGAAATTTAATGAATATGTGCGGGTAGCACGTCCGTGCCACCCACAGTTTTACTGAAAAAAACGACTATAGGCTCGATTTAATTCGGCCCCAAGTTGTCGCTACTTTGTCCTGAGCTTCGACTGGAGTTGTCAAGCTTCCGTGTTCCATGAGCCAGTTAGCGATAAATTCTATAACGCCGACTGCGCGTGGATCGTCTCCGTCCCAATCAGGTTGTGCCTTCTGCCACATCGCGGCGATAACGCCGCCGTAGGTTGTGTTAACAGCAACTGCTGGATCGGCGGAATTCGGATCGTCTTCTGAAAGTGCGAAAGCGGTAACTTCCCAATCTGTCCCGTCAAACTGCTCAAGGTGCCAGGGACGGTCGGACTGGAATCCCATCAACGATGGGAGGTATTGCTCACCAGCATCTGTGGGCACCTGCGGGCCACCGCGGTTGCCGAAAGAGAGGCCTTCGATGTCAAAAACATTCGCCGCCCCGCTTGGACCGTTATCTGCGCTCCGCGTGCCGCCTTCATAGCTCATATACAAAATCCAGTCTGCAACGTTGATAAAAACGTTCCCGTCTTCAACGAAGTTCTCGATGTTGGAACCGTCGGGATCTACATTCGGGAATTGATAGATCGCACTCGGGGCGGTTCCGGACGCAGCGATGAAAACATCCTGTTGCCCGTTCCCGGTGTGTGCTATCAACCATTGACCTAATGGGGAATCGGAACCGACTTCATCACCGTCTCCGTAGTTTTCAATACTTTCGAAAATGGTTTGCATTCTGTCGTCGTTCATGATTGTCTCAGCGTTCGCAATAGCAGCCTCTTGTGAGATCCAACCCGAGTTTGTAGGGCCCGAGTAGATCGCCAGATCTGCAGCAAACCCACTTGTTAAAACAAGTGCGAACATTGCTACGCCGAGAGCTGAAATGTGGAAAAGTTGCTTCATTGTCAACTGATCTCCTTTTTGGAAATATATTTATAGGTAGTGTGTTTCTTTGAGACGAAACGTTATTGTCTCAAACTTGCCCATGTGAGAGCAAGCTTGCCTTCAGATTTGACCGCGAGATTAACCTCGCCTGGTCTATCGTAAAGATAAAAATTGTCAATGTAGTAGTGTTGGAGCTGATTGGTGTGAATACCGAACACTCCTCTTGGATGAAGATTTTTTGGGTCTCTCCACTCGGTAACCTTCTCAAAAACCAGGGCGCCCTGCTCCTTGATGTAGAGTTGGAACATATTGCCGTCTCCGAGCAGTGCGAGCGTGTACCACTGTTTTGATACGACCTCAATCGGCAATTCCGTTCTGAGTTCGCGATACTCGTTCCAGGTACCCCGATCATTCCCTTCACGTTTGTACCAACGTGCAGAATTCGGGCGCCCCGCCCCATCAGCAGGTGTAATAATCAATTGATAGAAGTGAAGGTCCTCGTTAGCGCGAAATAACAATTCCATTTTGCTTGCGAAAGGATCGACGAGCAAATGGAAGTCAAGCCGTAGCCCGAAATCCTCAAATTCTATCAGTCCGTAGCCAAAATCAACGTCCCCGTTACCATCGCCTTCAACTCTGTGGATTTCCAGATGGCCGCCTTTTACGTCCCAGGACTCCTCTTGGCCCTTCCAGTACTTATCGTTCAGTTTCCCGCCCTTAAAGTCGTCGGCTACGAGAAGCTCTGCGGTGCTCATCTCACACAATAGCAGAATCGACACTAACAAGACAAGAGAGATAACTCTCTTTTGCACGGCAGTTCCCTCCAATTTTTTAATATCACATAAAATGAGTATTCGATTTAATAGTGATTCCGCGAGATTTGACATAAACTGCTGAAGCCTTAAACATCTACGGACATGTCAAACCATACCTCTTGACCTATTTTGCTGTTTACGTGTCAAACCTGCTGACGTGCGCAAGGCGCACAACAGGGAACCCAACAGTGAGTGCCTCCCCCTGTAATAAAAAAAGCCCGCGCAGAAGCGTTCCGTATAAAATGGAACAGGCGCGAGCGAAAAGGCAGCAAACCTTTAAAGTTTCCAAAACCGGCTTGTAATACGCGTAATATAAAATAATTAACGTATGTAGAGCATGGGGAGGGCACGCCTTGCTAAAAAGCAAGAGAACAGCAGAACTTCGCAGATAGGAAGCGCGCTGCACAGTGGAAATATTGCCGCGGAACCTTGGCGTTCCGGGTAGTGTCTTAACCGTTAAAGCTTTCATGCGTTTCATTGCTGGATGAACCAACGGTGATAGGGTTAACACGCCCTATCGATTTTACCTGCGGAATTATCTTCTTTCATACTTTCTACTTTAATTATACATTAAACTGTCAAGTATGTCAATTTTTTTTACATTCTATCGATTTTACCTCGGAATTGTCTTCTTCAGACATTAGCAGGCGGAAAACAGAGCACCCCTGTTTATAAGTATCAACAGCCAATTCAGGGAGCACCTATTCTGTTTCAGTTTCTTCTTCCTTTTTTATTGCCCCGTTATTCTGCCAATTCTCCGCTTTTTCTTTGAGTTTTTCAAGGTCTTCTGGTTTCTTGATATCAACGATATGCGGGGTAATAATAATTACGATCTCAGTATTTTCAACAGTTGTTTCGGTGTCTTTAAAGAGTCTACCGATCAAAGGAATATCGCCTAAGATCGGGAGCTTGTTTTCGACCTCTTTCTGTTTCTGTCGTATGATACCGCCAACCACAATCTGCTGTCCATCTTCAACATCGATATAGACACTAATAGCGTTGTCATCAGTAATAGGTGCGTTGAACGCGGTGAACTCGATGAAATTGCTAGCGCTGATGTTTTCAATATTTAAACCAATTGTCCGTTTGCCATCTTCACCGACTTGCGATTTAGCGATATAAGGCGTGAGGGAAATGTTAATACCGACTGGTGGATCGATGAAATCATAGTTGAATAGCGGTTGTGAGACAGCCTCGCCCAAAATGCTAGTCGTATCAACGCTCTGGAGATAGGGAATGCGTCGCCCGCTACTCCATGTAGCGTTCCATGAATCTCGCGTTAAAAGCGATGGTGTTGATAGTGTCTGCACTTTGTTCTCGCGAATGAGCGCGTGGAGCAAAGACATGTATTCCTTGGTTGCTAAACCGATGTTAAAACCGGAAATTTCTTGATCAATCCCGAGCTGACTTTCGAATTCTCCGACGAGGGGGTTACCAGGGCTTGCTGTGACACCGAAGATTCTATTCTCTTTTGCAGTGAGCTCAATCCCGAGCTTCGTTGTCTCATCAAGTGTAACTTCCAGGATCTGGATGTCTATCCACACTTGTCCGCGCACAAAATCTAATTTACTGATCAGAGCTTTAACAGCTGGGAGGTAACGTTGCTGGGTTGTGACGATGAGTGAATTGGTATCGGTGTCGGCAAAAATAGTAACTTTTCCACGTAAGGAGTTAATGTCTTGTTGTTCTTGTCTGCCGCCTGATGCGAAAAAACGACTGAAGCTAAAACCGCCGCCGCTATCGTCCCCTTCCCAGACCTGTTGCAGGACCTGCTGCAGTTGTTCGGCATTGCCGTACTCTAAGCGAATTGTCTCCGTAATTTCTCTCTGCCCCTCGGGTGTTGGCACATCCATGGAGTTGATAAATTCTGTGATGAGCTCAAAATTGCGTTGCGTTGCTGTAGATACAATCACAGCATTGAGCGTCGGGTAGGCTTCAGCTGTTACGTTCCCGGCGAGTGATCCTTGGGTCTGATTCCTTTGGCGTTCGGCAAGGAAAAAGAAGAAGTTCCCTGTGTTCCCTGAGCTCCCTTGGTAGACGTTGTTAATGACGGCTGCGACGTTCTCTGCGTCTGCATATTTGAGTTTATACATTCGCGTGCCCCATTCCTGGTCTGGCATATTGACGTCAAGTTTTTGGATGAGTCCGTCGATCGTCTCAAAGTTCTGGGCGCTTGTAGAGATAAGGATGGCATTGAGTCTCAAATCGGCAACGAGATGCACCTCGCCTTGCACTCCAAATCCGCCGCTGCTTTCTTCATTAGATCGCCGGGGTCGACGTTCCCACCATGGACGATCTCTGTCTCTACCGGCACTGCCGCCTTCAAAAAGGTCCTGTAGGCTCGGCACGAGCGTCTCAGCGTCTGCAAACTTAAGAAAATAGAGTCTGATTTCTTCTTGTGTCTGTTCTTGGTCAAGTTCTGCGATAATTTTTTCGATGATAGAGAAATTCCGCGGATCTGAGGAGACAACCAGGATGTTGAGTCGTGCATTGTGAGAAACGTTGATGTTGCCAACGATTCCCTGCGATTGATCTACGCCTTGTTCACGTTGGAACTGTCTAAACTTTGCGCGCTCCCAAGCGTCCATTCTGCCTCTATTTTGGTTACGTTCGCCCGTAAGAATCTCTTGAAGTATTTCAGCGACATCCTCAGCAGACGCATAATCGAGGCGGAAGGTCCGTATTTGTGTCTGTAAGCTCGGTGCGACATCGAGCTCTTTAACGATCTCTCGGAGGAACACCAGGTTTGCCTCAGAGGCTTTCAGCACTAGTGAATTAGAGCTTGTTTCAGCAACGATCTTGATTGCGCCGTCTAGAACCTCATAGCCGACACCGCCGGCTTTCATCTCCGCGGCTGCCTCGACTGCTTCTTCGGCACTCATCCCTGGGCCACTGCTTTTGGCCTGTCTGTTGTCGTCGTCTGTCCCCTGAAAAATGTTGGTCAACGTTTGGGCCAGCGTGCCTGCTTCAGCATACGCAAGCGGCATAATGAGGATCTTTAGCGGGAAACGTTCCCCCTCGTCAGCGACTTGGAGAATGGAAACGATGCGCCGTATATTCGAGGCGACATCCGTTATAATGAGCGTATTTGTGGCGGTGTCTGCAAAGATGTTTGCCTGTTTATTCAGAAGCGGTTTCAACCTGTCTACTTGTTCGGAGGCAACCACGCTATTTAATTGGATGATGTAGGTTTGAATCTCGTCTGTCATATCGACGAGATCAGGATCGGGTGCAATATTTTTGACAGTGCCTTTTGTTGCTATCGCGCGAGCGAACGTTGTAATTAAGAGCGTGTTATCAGTCTGAATGAGCGTGAGGTCATACTGGGTCAAGACAGTTTTAATTTTTTCTATGATCTCTTCAAGGGTTACATTTCTCAGGTTAATCAGTGAAAATCTTTTATCTCGGATGTCCTCTTCGCTGGCGATAATTGTGAGATCTGTTTCTCGTGAAAGCCACTGAAATAAGCCTTTTAGTTCTTGGCTGGTAAAGTTAAAGTCAAAACGAATTGCCCGGCCCTCTTCGTCTGTTTGGGCGACGCGCATTGTAGGTTCTTGTTCCTGCGCGAGCGGTTCAACGAGTGCAACGGTGAACAGGCCCAGACAGAGCAGTGAGATAGATAAAAGTTTGCGTCCTTGCATAAATCCGATCCTTTTGAAGGGGTGTTAATTGTCGGGTATCAACTTCGGGTTACTATTTAATTCCACAATATCTGGTTTAACCGAAAACTGACGACCCATAACCGATACATATTTAAAATATTCGAGCGACAAGAAATATATCCACATTTAATTCTGATGCCCTGTCGCTTCCTGGATTCCGACCGCGCGCTGCCATGGAGCGCGATTCAGCCTGCTTATCAGGGGAGATTCGCAGGTCGCGCACTGTTAGCCACTTCGCATTTGTTTCGAGAAGATAATTTAATTTTACGAGCTTTTCGAGATCTGTTTTGAATTTCATCTCCGCCACATACATTTCGGTTTGATAGGTTGGCGGTGCTGATGCCAGTCGATCGACAAGCTCTGCTTGTTGTTCTTGGATCTTTTTGACATACTCAACAAGTGCGCGCTGCACTTTGTCTGGATCTAACGGTTCTTCGGTCTCGACTGTGTCTAGCGCCTCATTGAGAAAATCCAATAGCTTGCTATCTGCCCGCAACTGGACTTCGACAGTAGCAGGCTTTGCCCCGATACCGAAAATACCGGATACGGCGGGAACTGTGGTTTTGTGAACTTGGGTGTCAAAGAAACCGTGTGTGAAGTCTGTTGCCCCGCGTAAATCCTGCAGTGTCATGGCCTTGATGAACGCTGCGAGTTTAATGCGAATCGAAATAGGGATGGTTTCCGGAAGCGGTGCAAATTTCCATGCTGCTGCTGCTGCTATCGGATCCGTTGGCCGGGTGTTGTGCTTGGGTTCCTGTTTTTGCGTGACGGGTTCTGGCTCCTTGTCGTTTTCACTGCCAGAGAGCCATGCGTCCATGAGGTTTTTGAAGGCGCCTATGCCTTCCTGTGGTTCAACAATTGCTATAAGTTCCTGTTCTTCTGCCTCTAGATGTTTGAAGTAGAGGTAGCGCACCAGGTTTTCCCGTGTTTGCATGGTCAGTTTTTGGGTCTGTTTAGCAGTCCCCGGTTTTGTGAGAAGTTGATAATTTTGCTGGATACCGGCTCTTCTAACAAGTGCGTCAATGTGTGCCCGAACAACAGTTTCCGGAGACCCTCTGTCAAAAAGCGTAACAGCGTTTTGTACACGAGGTGCCATCCGTGAAGCCGGAGGGGCTAGTCCTGTCGCCTTGTAAATTTCATATTCAACTGCTTTGAATATACCGGCGGCGTAGACTAAATTCTCGCTTTTTAACAACTCCTCTTGTCTTGCTTCAATATCTCTATTTGTAAACAGATCGTAAAAAGCCGGGACGACTTGTAGCCCAAGCATAGCTAAAAGCAGACACCCCAAAATACCGAGTAAGATTTTAATTCGAGGCGTTAATTCAAAATTCAATTCCATGAGCGACCTTTCTATAAACGCGCATGTTTCTCAAAAACAGCGAAGACGGGCGTTTTATTCGTCTTTTTCATTGTCTCTATTTTCGTCAGTTTCCGACGCGGGTTGGTTATCGTTAGATTCGGGCTCTGTTTGCATCTCATCTGTCGACGCGGGTTGGTTATCGTTGGATTCGGGCTCTGTTTGGATCTCATCTGCTGATAGCTCAGGGGGCGGGTAGCGTTTCTTCGCGAACGCCCGGACAGCAGAGGCGGTAAGGTTACATCGCACCTGCACTTGGAAAGCCTGTCTCCCACTTTGAGCTGCGGTTGTAACCTCGCCCGCTTGAACGTTGGTAAAAACCTGTGAGCGGTTGAGGGTTGCCAAGAGGGAATTGATTGCGTTGTGTGAGCTACTCTCTAGGTTGAAGGTAATACGTGCGTTTTCTGGTACGTTGAGATTGGTAATATTGAAGTTGGTCCACGCCACCTGTGTCCTATCTCGAAACATCTCGCTGAGCACGTGGAGGATATCGAGGGGCGAGATATGATGCGCTAGCATGTCTGTGATTGCTAATTCCCGACTGAGCTGCACCTTGGCTGATGCCATAGGTTGTGCGTAATAGGCGAGTTGTCTGTTCACTGCATCCGACTTGTGCTGCTGCGTGCGGTGGAGCGTATAGCTGCTAAAAAGGCCCCCACAGATAATCAGGGCGCCTAATCCGGCGGAGGCGAAAAGTTGACGTTGGCGTGTTGACTGGGTCAGCATTTCGACGGCTTCTTTCGGCAGGAGCGACACTTTTGTTGCAGGGTTTACGGCATTAAGAGCAACCCCTAGGGGTACAGCGAGGGTGTCCCCCCATTCATCGAGAGCTGCTTTTACTTGAGCGCTTGCGAGGTGCATGTCAATACCTTCGGAGTGCTCGAGAGCGTCAACGGGATTCCAGAGGCGTGTTATTCTGCCGAGGTCAGTTTCACAAGCCGTTGTTAGTTCGGGAAGGCGCGAGCCGCTGCCACATAGCCAGAGCTCGGCCTCAATTTCTGAGGGTGTGAGGGCTTCGGTGCCGCCTACATTTTCTGGTCTCCCAAGGTCATCAGTTTCTGAATATATCTTTGAGGCAGCAATTGAACGTCGGAGTTCGCTAATGAGATGCGCTGTCCATTCAGATGCAAGCGGTTCCGTGGTCGAGACGTGCTGCTGTTCCTGGACTGCTCCGGCATCAATGTTGGGTGCATGGTTCTGACGTTCAGAAGAAGGTTGTGCGGAGAGCCTGAAACTCCGCGAGAACCGAAGAACCCCATCTTGTATGAAGCAGAAGTCTGCGTGTTCAGTCCCGATGTCAACGATGAAAGTTGGTTGTGTGCAAGCGCTTCTGGCGGCGACTTCAGCAATGGCTATGGTTGAAGGTATGACGGCAGAGGCCGACACGCCGATTTGTTCGAGAAAATGGAGGTAATCTGTGACTGTGGAGCGGCGAGTCGATATTAGCTCAACTGAAACTCCGTCTGAGATGCGCTGGACATCGTGGTAGGTAAAGATCGCCTCATCGACCCGAAAAGGGAGCTCTGTTTCTGCTGCGAGGGCGACGATACCGGCGAGCTGCTGATCGGTTGCGTCTGGTAGGTTTCCTAAACGTTTTGTACTCACTAGGAACCGTGGAAGAGCAACCGCGATTTCTGTGCGATTTCTGCTAAATAGGGAAAGAAAGTTATGCTGCGTCAGTCGGTTGTCTAAGGATTTCCAAAGCTGGGCTACGGAGTCGACAGCTTGCTGTCGATCTGCTCCATCTGAATACGTCACAACGTTCGCATTGATGAGATGCACACCTGTGGACGATAGCTCGAGTTGAACCATTTTCGCTGTGTTTGTGCCGATATCTATCGCCACGACTTGGTTTTTTCCCATTTTTTTAACGACTGCTCCTCAGCAGGGTTGTCCTTGTCAACGTTGATTTAAAATTAGAGATGCATTGAGACAGTAGGTGCGCTGGATTAAAAGTTTGACGATTTAAAAATCTTGCCGCCAATATTGGAGCTGCATCTCATTGCCTGTTCGGTCAATGATACCGATACATGTTGAAATAGTTTCCCCGGCGATATCGACCCCGTTTGCTTCGATTCGGTATCCGTGTGAGCGGTAGGTCACCCAGTCAACTACTTCGCGAAACGTGTCGAAGTCAATCTCTGTTAGTTCAGAGAGTTGTGAGATATTCGTAAACGGATTTCCGGTTATTTCTTCATCCGTAAAGCTTTGTATTTGCGAAGTATCGGGAGGGTCTTGCTCCCTGCGTGTGACAATTGCTAACGCCTTTTCTGGGTCCATCCCGGGTAGTAGTGCCAAGATCTCCGGTGGGGCTGTATTTATATTAATCAGTCCGCTCCGGGTTTCCTCATCTTTTAGTGTTATTTTATCGACAATCGCGATGAATTCTTGCTGTGTTAACATTTTGACATCTTTGATAGCGTCAATGTTCTGAAAAACCCCTTGTGTGTCTCGATGGTTGACAAGCCGCTCGGCGATTCCTTGATCTACCCCTGGTAAGGTTTCTAGGGTTTCAACATCAGCGGTATTAATATTAATTTGCCCATTTTCGTCTTGCTGTTGCCTGTTTTGTGCGTTGGGATCGCTGTTTTCCTCGCCTTGTGTGTCTTCAGCTGATTCTTCGGTAGTCAACCGGTTTTGAATATTGTTGAAAATTTCGTCGGAGACGGCTTGGACATCTACTAGTGCGGCAAGCTTGTCGACATCGCGTTGCTGGATCAGTGATTCCGCCTCGCCTTGTGTAAAGACAGGTTGCCCTTGCTGCCCGTTGATGTTGGTCAGTGCAGCTGCCTCGGCGGTGTTAATATTGACCAGTGCTTGCCCCTCCGGATCTGTGCTTGCGTCGATGGAATAGATAGTAGCCAAGTCAACAAGCCCAGGTTGTTTATCGGTTGCGGATGCCTGTGGATTACCGGGTGCTGCCCCGCTATCCCTTCCCGCTGTCATGCTGGTTTGTGTGGAACCACTTGCCTGCTGTGCCCCGTAGAGAAGCTCGGCGGTCATGCCGTCTACTCGAGCGAGATCTCGGACTGTGCGGTAGGGCTGCCCTTCCACGATTTTGTTGGCAAGTTCTTCGGTTAACATATCATCTGGATTGGCCCCGGCTTGGGCGAGCAAATTGCTGATGATGCCTGCATCGGCGGTATTGACATTCACTTTTGATGCCTCATCCGTGATAGTTACACGATAGTTTAAGTAATTACCGGGTTGGACTCCATCTTCGATCTGTCCTTCAAGCGGGTTGACCCAGCTTTCCCCGAGTGAATCGAAAGGTGTCTGGTCATCACGCATCCGCGCCAGTGTCCATTCGAACCCGGCTCTCGCGGCGTAGTGAAATTTGGCTCTGTCCAAGAAATTCCGCTGCGTCCGTTGCTCTATATGAATGGAATAGAGGAGCTGCGTTGCCAAAATTGAGAGGATCGTCAGTATCCAGAGGGTTGAAATGAGGGATAAGCCGCGCTGCTCCTTGCATAGTGAGTGAAAAGTCTGCTTTATAAACTGCCGCATTTGTCCATTTTCCCTAGCGTTCGGCTCCTGCAGTAGCACTTGCGGGTAGATATACCATCGTTGATTGTGTCATACTGTTTGGCTGTGATGCTGGCTGATTTTGCGTTCCGCGTTGGGTTGTATCCATATTTATTGTTTGCTCTAGTCCGCCTTGGACGGTTATAAGGATTTGAACGGCTCTCGGTATACTTTCTGTATCGTCCCAGGAGGGTCTCCAATTTTCTGTTTCTCCATCAAAATATTTCAGATCGAAGCTGACAAGTCCCCCAACAAGAGGTGCTACGTTGACGTAAATAGGATCGCCGTTCTCGTCCGTTTCTGGAACCTGACCACTTTGTAACAAGACAGCGATAACGGATTCAGGATCGAGGGTTGTCGTTGCGACTCGAAAGAGGGCGTATTCACCGGGCTCCTCGGCACTTGTCTCGTCTGCAATTCCGCCTTGGAACGCTCCTGAACTTAAAGCGGATTCACCTGGGGGCGGTTCAGCGCCTACGAAGTAAGCCACGCGTTGCACATCGCTTAGAAGCGGTGGGGCTTGTGCAGCGTTCTGGCGTTGAAAGCTTGCCAGCTCTTCTAGAAAGGGATCTGGATCTGTGTTTGCGAGTGTGACGAAGCTTAACATATCGCGTTCGCCAACTTGACTCGGACCATCTTGCGTATAGAGTGCAAGCTCGGGTTCTTCGGCCGAGGCCAGTATGTTTCCCAGATCGGTTACAAGTCGCCCCATAGCTACCCGGCATCTTTGTGCTGCCAAGATCCGTGCCTCTGTCTTATGATAGGCATCTACAGCTGTCTTGAAAGCAAAATATGCCGAGCCGCCTATAATAACGAGTATGCTAACCGCCATGAGCATTTCGATGAGTGTCAACCCATTTTCAGTGGTGACGTGAGCGAGGAATTCTTTCGCGTGCACTTTTTTTGGTATGCGGTGTCTCGGTTTATAGTAGGGCATCTTATTTCCTGTGAGAGCTCGTTGCGGCAATCCGACTCTATTGGTCTCTATTGACTTTGAGGCTTCTGGCGGTCGGCCATAAATGTGCTCATAGCCATTGAACGTTCTCTACTTCTGTGTTGCCATGTGACGGTGACCGTAACTCGCCGGACGTTTTCAACCTGTTCAGATTGAACATCTTCAACAACAGAGCGCCACTGATAACGGGTGTTTTCCCCGAATTCACCTGTCTCCTCTCCGACCTCCGGGTAGCCGCTCATCTCAATTTCTGCCATCCGGAATTTGAGAAGGTAGAGGGCAGTTGTGCTGTTGTCTGAAAGTCCTTGGTTACGTGTAGCGGACGCAAACGCCTGCAAAAGTGCAGGCAGCGCAGCAGCGAGAATCGTTAACGTTACCAATATCTCGATGAGCGTAAAGCCGTTTCTCTCTTTTTGGATTGCGTGCTTGATTAAAGTCCACATGTTTTTAGTGCTTTCCGTTGACAATTGTGGGAAACGCTTCAGATACGGTGGAACGGGTGCTTAATTTTCGGCTGCAAACCCTAACATTTCAATTTCGCTAGGCACAAGCTGCCGGACGCGAACTCGTCCGCTGGCCGCTTCCACAGCTACAGACATTACCTGATTTCGCGAGTTACGGAGATACACAAGGGTTTCCTCAGAGGTTGCGTGCGGTGAAAAATAGACGTAAGCCACGCCGGAATCGGTTTGCACGGTTCTGCCGTTGAGGCGGGTTACGATTGAGGCTAAGGCCACGTTCTGTTCCATTGCGTGCGGCACACCAAGGATACCGCTGGTACGAGACATAGGATTCTGTTGCGTGCTGTTTCTTGATGTAACATTGGCTCTCTCCATATTGTTGTTCTGGAGAGCGGCTAACACTGTTGAATTTTGAGCCGTAACCGATGACTTGAGCGGGTCGCGTGGGTTAAACGTTTCGCTAGAGGCAAGCCAATATCGGTTGCTGTCGAGATCGAAGACGACCAGGTACGTTGTCCTATCTGTTATTGCCATGTCTCTTGCAAAGGTGAGTAGACTACGGAGTGTGTGTGCAGAGGATTTTAGGCGGCGTGTTGCCGCGAAACCCTTTAGGGCGGGCATGGAAATTGCGGAGAGCACCCCGATCAACGTCAAAACAAGCAACAGCTCCGTGATTGTAAATCCCAGATTTGTGGATAGCCTGCCCCCATTAACTGGAGATAGCTGCTGATACTTGGAAAGGTAAAAGAAGCGGTTACGATCCTTCACATTTCACTCCTGCCGTTAACGCTCTTGAAGTGTCTCTGATGATAACCTATAAACAAGCCTTGATAGTGCCGCGACACTGCGTTTAATAGACCCCGGTTGTCTCGTCAACCCAATTTGTGATGTCGGCGTCTAGGTCGGTACCGCCCACCTTGCCATCTTTGCCCATTGAGTAGAGATCGTAGTCATAGCCGTAGTGGGTGCTGGGTTGACGGTAGACGTACGGGCTATTCCATGGATCTATGAAACTCGGACTGTCGACATAAGGTCCCTGCCAGTTTGCTGGTGCGGGGCTCGGTGCACGCCACAAAGCGTTCAGTCCTTGCTCTGTTGTTGGGTATTCGCCTGTTGTTATTGCGTACTGCTCTAATGCGGTTTTAATGCCGTTAATTTCGGTTTGCGCTTTTGCAACTTTTGCCTGTTGCGGTGCGTTTATCACACGCGGTGCGATAAAGGCTGCGAGGATACCTAGGATAACAATCACGATTGTGAGTTCGATTAAGGTTAGCCCAGATTCGTCGGATTTCAAGGACGTGTACATTTTTCTGTTTCTCCTCTATTGGCTATCAGTCGACCGCTTCACCGGCCGCAGTTGTTTAGAACACGTTTGATTAAACAGTGTCCATTTTAATGCGTATCGGCTGTTAATTGCTGAATAGCTGGTTTGCCTCAAAGATTGGGAGAATCATCGCAACGGCGATAAACCCGATAATAATTCCCATCAGCAAAATAACAAGGGGACCGATAGAGCTCGTTAAGCGTTCAAGACTTTTCTTTATTTCTAAGTCATAATATTCAGAAAGTTTGGTGAGCAGGTGAACGGGTTCCCCTGATTCTTCGCCGACGGCTACCATATGTGTGACGAATTCGGGGAAATCCTTACTTTTTCCAAGCTCGCGTGAAAGGGTAGAGCCCTGTTCAACTTCTACTTCTGCCGCCGCGATCACATTTCTGTAGACTTTGTTACCAACTGTGTCTTTGACGACTCGGAGTGCGGGTAACATGCGCACGCCGTTTTCTAATAATGTTGCCATTGTGCGTGTGAAACGCACGATAGCAAACGTGCTAAAAATAGGCCCTATGAGGGGCAATTTGAGTTTCAATCTGTCAAACCAAACCTGACCTGTCTCCCGTTGAAGATACTGTCTTAATCCTGCTGAGCCTATGATAACAGCTAGGAGTGCTAGCCATCCGTAATTTTGAAAAGCGGTTGTTCCATTAATGAGGATTTGGGTTGGAAGCGGTAACGCCACCCCCAAATCGTTGAACATTGCAGTGAAATTCGGTATAACAAATATCATAAGCACTATAACAGCGGTGACACTAAGTGTCAATAAGATTGCTGGATAAAAGAGAGCTGAAACGACATCATTTTTTAGGAGTCGCTGTCGTTCTGCAAATTCCGCTAGGCGTTCTAGGACTAGGCCGAGCACCCCGCCGCTTTCCCCGGCGCGAACCATATTAACATAGAGATTTGAAAACGCTCTGGGATGTTCCGTGAGTGCGTCGTGAAACGTTGCCCCGTGTTCAACTTCGTGTTTGACTTGTGACACAATGCGGTGGAGCACAGGGCTCTGGATTTGTCCGAGCGTAACCTCTAAGGCGCGCGGCAGTGGGACGTGTGCGTTTACGAGCGTTGCCAGCTGGTATGTAAAGAATTCGACATCTGCGGCTTTGAGCCTGCGTTGACCGAGCTGGAGCCACCGTCGTATATCAGCTGAAGCGGTTTTTTCTGTTTCCTCGACGATATTTGTCGGCCAGTACCCCATTTGGCGCAGCCGGGAGATCAGCTGGGCTTTCGATTCAGCCTCCAAGGTATTGTTAACTGTTCCGCCACTATGTGTGACTGCTTCGTATCGGAATAGCGGCACAATGCATCCTCCGTTATATTTTTTGACAGTAGGGATGGCCTAAAAACGTTTCAGATTTCCCCGGTGCCGAGGTCAAATTCGTCTTCCTGTGTTAAGCGAATCACTTCTTCAACAGTTGTCAAACCTGCGGCAACTTTGTGCCAGCCATCTTCGCGCAGGCTTCTCATCCCCAATCGGATCGCGAGACGCCGGATTTCACTTGTTGATGCCTGTTTAAGCGCTGTTGCGCGGATTTCTTCGGTCATGAACAGCACTTCAAAAATGCCGATTCTTCCTCTGTAACCACGTCCGCGGCACTCCTTGCAGCCGACGGCTTTGGGAATCTTCACGTCTGGACGGATGAAGTCAGCGTCACCGTTACCCATAATTTCAGTGAGCTCATGCGTTTCAGGTGCATACATCTCGCAACAGTGCTTGCAAACCCGGCGGGCAAGCCGTTGGGCTATAATGCCCTCGACGGTGGAGGCGACGAGATAAGGTTCAACCTTCATGTCGATAAGTCGTGTAATAGCGCCGGGTGCATCGTTGGTGTGAAGCGTGCTAAACACAAGATGTCCTGTAAGCGAGGTATGAATTGCCATTTCTGCGGTTTCGTAATCTCGAATTTCGCCGACCAGTACCTTGTCAGGGTCCTGCCGTAAAATATGGCGGAGTCCGTCGGCAAAGGTAAAGTCGATATCCGGGTTCACCTGAATCTGGTTGATCCCCTCTAGTTCGTACTCCACCGGGTCCTCAAGCGTAATGATTTTTACATCTGGGGAGTTGATCTCTTTCAAGCATGCATAAAGCGAGGTTGTTTTGCCACTGCCCGTGGGACCTGTTGCGAGAATAATACCGTGCGGTTTGCGAATCATACGGTGGAAAAGGTCGAGGTTATTCGCAGTTAACCCGAGTTCTTCAAGCCCGAACTCAATGGACTGTCGATCGAGGATACGGAGTACAACACTTTCGCCGTGCAGGGTGGCAACAGTTGGGACGGTGGAGACACGGAGGTCTATCTGTCGATTCCCGACGCTGCCGATCTGTCGGCTAATTTTGCCATCTTGGGGCCGTCTTCGCTCTGCGACGTCCATACCGGCCATAATTTTCACACGAGAGGTGATCGCTGATTGTAAGTAGGCGGGCGGCTGTGGTTGATTTTCCAAGACGCCGTCAACACGGAACCGAATTTTCAGCTGCGTTGGGTAGGGTTCAATGTGTATATCACTGGCTCCCATTCGAACCGCGTCAATGATCATCTGGTCAACGGCATGGATGACTGTTGGGTCTTGGCTGAGGTCTTTCTCATCAATGCCGAAGTCATCAATTGTTTCACGTTCAAGCGTAGTTGTGGCGCCAACTGGCCCCTTGATACCGGCGCTGAGAAGGCTCTCTGCTGTACGCCCGTAAAGACGAACAATTGCCTCATCGATGTCGGCTTCATCGGCAAGGACTGGTACGACTTGGCAGTTCGTGATAAGCTGGAGCTCGTCAATGAGCACGACATTCAAAACATCTGCCATTGCAACGGTGAGCTCGTCGTCCACTAATTCTATAGGCACAATCTTATTGCGGTATGCGAATCCTGGAGAGACTTTTTCAAGCACGGCAGTTTCGGGGAGAATAGTTTCCAGCTGTGTGAAAGGTGTTCCGTATTCCACCCCTTTTGTGGCGAGTGCGAGGATTTCAGGTGAGACACCGTGCTTGGAAAGCACAGAGGTTTCGGAGGCGCCGGTCTGTTTTATTTCGCTGACAATGTTTTGATAGTCTTGCTCGGAGATTGCGGATGCGTGTCGGACCATTTCAACAAGAGAGGCTGTGTTGAGTGTCTGTTGCATGATGTGTATGCTCCAATACATGAACCCACTAGAGCGATTCCCGCTCTATTTTTCTGTTAGTACGTCAACTTTTTGAACGATTCTCGCCTCTATTTTTAAGACGTAACAGGGGCGAATAAGTTTAACACGGGTCTAAAACAGATTCTTTAGTCTTAAAGAAAAACTGTTGGATATCATAAGGGTTAATATATACTATTTACAGCAGTTTGTCACGGAAAACCATATTTCGCTCTTGCAGCTGCTGTTTTAGATATTCCTGTGGGCGATCGCCTTTAAGTGAGTTGCACGCAGCGCAAAGGAGCTGGAGGTTTGCAATATGGTCGGTTCCGCCTTTAGATTGCGGTTGAATATGATCTATCGTTAGATTTCGGAAGGGCAGCAGGTAATCACATCCGGCGCATCTGCCCTCTTGAATGCCGTAGAGTTGATGTTTATGCTCCCGCGCCCCCGGAAGTCGTCTTTGGACGGCAGTGTGCGGTTGGTCGGTTCTGGATGGCGCGGTGCTGGTCACTGTGACATCTGACATCTTGACCGGCGATAATAGACTGCCCTGCTGACTCGCCTCGTCAAGCCGCAGCTTCGTGATAACCTCGGCAGAAGGCGAAATATCTATGCCGATCCACTGCCTGTCCAGCTGCTCTGCTGCGACACAAGCGGTGGCACATCCACAGAACGGGTCTAAGAGGATGTCCCCGACGTTAGACGATGCCTTGATGACGCGTTTAAGCAGCTTTAACGGTTTTTGGGTCGGATAGCCGGTTCGTTCATGTGACGAGGTGTTGAGCTGCAGCCCATCTTCGACCCAGAGCGACCCAACCGCTGCCCCTGGTTGCTCATCTAAATAGATGCGTCGTTGCTCACCCGTGAGTTGATAGCGCCTACCCCGACTGAGTCGATAAGGTCTGCCATCTTCATCAGTGTACTTGTAACTCTTTTTTATTTCTCTATCTGAAATAGGTAAATAGAAGGGTGAGAAGAAGCTGTCGCGGCTTTTAGCATAGAAGAGTATAGTATCATGCTGTGTGGCGAACTTACGTGTTGCGTTGTTTTTCCTGCCGCCATATTTTCTCCAAACAATCTCATTGCGGAAGTTCTTCCTGCCGAAGAGACCGTCCATTACCAATTTCAAGTAGTGGCTTGCGGTTGGATCGCAATGCAAGTAGATGCTGCCGGTTGGTTTCAATATCCGCTTCATTTCAAAGAGACGTACCGCCATCGCCATCAGGTAAATCTTCATAGAGCGATCTGAGATAACTTCAGATGCTTGAATAACCTGATAAAGTTCCTCATGGATCTCAGCAATTTCGCCGTGCCACTCGTGTTTTATGTCCTCGTCTGTCCAAATGTCTTTAAATTCGGCACCTTCAGCGGGCGATCCGATAGGTGCCTTGTATCGCCTATTGGTATTAAAAGGGGGATCGAGATAGATAAGATCGATAGATTCAGAATTTATGCCTCGCAAAATGGGCAGATTATCCGAAATAAATAACGTTCTGTTAGATATATTCATAGAAAATAGGCCTTATGCTGTAATAAGCATGAGCGTGGAAGAATTAGAGCGCCAAACGGCAACGGTAATGGTATCCGGTGAAAGAAACAGAACGGTTGGTCGCTTAAACATACTATTTGTTCCTCTTAATCCGTCGCATTGCTTTCCGCGCGGCGTTCCGGACCTTTTTAGCCTTATCATTGAATGCATTTTCCAATGCGGAGCGGACATCGGGCGAAGTGGCGCGCATTTCCCCGAGCTCGTCAGCTGCGTTCCGACGAACGTTTTCATGGGGGTCTTGCAGCGCTACGAGGAGTGTTTCGACAATTATTTCATGAGAGTCTGTAATTGTTTTGACGTTCTCGGCAATACCGCCGAGCACATCCACAATCCGATGGCGCACCGCAGGTGCTCTGCTCTGCTCAAATGCGTCTGCTAACATCGGAATCGCTGTGTCCATGTCGATGTTACCAAGCTCAATCAATGCGTTTTCGGCACGGTTCCGGACCGATTTAGATCTGTCTGCGAGTCTACCTATCAATGCGGTGAAAGTTTCTGAAGAAGCTGCTCGTATATCAGACAACTCATCTATGGCATTGGTTCGAACCTTTGACGATTTATCGGTGAGCCCGGCGATCAGGGCGTTGCGGATAGGATCGGTAGTTTCCCCATTTTTTGAGAGGCTTTCCCCAATACGTCCTAATAGATCAAGCACATCGGCGCGCGTCGCCGAGTCTCCTCTTGTGCGCACTGCGATAAGTGCCGGAACAACGACAGCAAGCGATTCAGCAGAGGTCGGCAGAACATCTGCTAATTCTTGGATCGCTTCGCGAAGAACGTTGTGAGAGGGGTCTTGGAGTGCTGTTGTAAGTCCGATAGCGATGGCATCAACGTTCCGTTTTGCTTTTCTTTCTCGTTCCCCGATTGCCCCTAATTTATCGGCCGCCTTCCGTCGAATCTGTTCAGATGGATCCTGGAGCATAGCGATGAGTGCAGGCGTGCCCGAATTCCCGATCTGTTGTAAGAAATCCACAAATTGCCGTTTCGCTCTATCAGATGTGTTGGTCAAAGTTGGCACGACTTGTGCCAATAATTCGGCCTGCCATTCTGCTTGCAGTGTTCTCTGTTTCGCCTTTAAAGCGTTGAGCTCTGCTCTGAGTTGCGAGAAACTGTGTTGCCCCTCGGCGGTTGCTTTCTGAAATTGGATGAGTTGACCGCTTCCCAAACCGATCAAAATACCGATAACTGTTGTTATAACCCAGAACCATCGTCTCTGAATCACAGCTGTGCCTCCTTGAGCGTTTTAATGTGACAGTCTATTGTTGTTCCATACGCCAAATGAAGAATGGGATTAATCTTGCGAGGGCTTCAAGTGCGGTGCTGCTTCGCGATAGGGTCATTTCTAACGAGGCTTCCTCCTCTTTAACCGAGATCCAGGCTAGCAGGGGCGAAGCCTCGCTGGGATTGACGAGAACCCTATCAGGAGGGGGTGGTTCCTTCTCAAGCACCAATGCCCGCGCCACATTCAGTTGTGCGACGGCGACAGTAGATTCTGGGGTCTCCTTGAAGTGAAGGGAACGTTTACTGTTTCTGATTTCATCGATGAGTGCATGTATCTGCTCCGTCGAGAAACCCAAAATAGAGAGGCCGTCCACCTCGCTATAGTGCATATTTGTTGCGAAGGTAGATACTGTTAACCCGTTATAGTCGTTTCGAGAAACAGCGAGATCATGTAAGTTGGAAACACTGTTGTTCAATTGGTTCCATTTCACGGCGTTGCTGGCATCAAAAATAAGAGCGCCTTGTGTGTTGATACCTTCCGCATCTAAACGCAACGCGCCGTCGAACCCAATTTCTAGATTTTCCAAGGTACTCGGGTCCAACTCGGCAAGGTCGTGTACTGATATGGCTAGTTCGCCCGTTAGGCCTGGGATGATATCCTCTTCCAAGTTCAGTTTTAAAAGATTTTCGAAAAAAGAGACGGTTGTATGGGTACCGCCGTCGGTCTCTTCAGCGATGGATTTGCTAAGTAATTGCCAGATAAATTCAGAGACTACGGGTGAGATAGCCACGAACAAGTCTTCCTCTGTAGATACGGCTTTGACCGTTTTGAACGGATTTGCGGCTTTCACGCGATGTTGGAGGTTTGGATATAAGTCATGGAGCTGCTCGATGGCGTGCTGCGTAAATTGTCCGTGCAGCGTGAAGAACTTGCCGCTCTCTAACAGATCGAGTTCTCCGAACAGAACTTCCAATAATTTAATATCCTCCAAGAATATTATAATTTCCTCTAAGTCATTCAGGTCTGTGCGCTCTCTCTCTATTGATAAACCGTTTAAGGTCTGCTGTACGTCGCAAAAAAGGGATACTTGTGCGGATCTCGATTTTTGGGATATGTGTGCGTAGCGGGTATTTTCTGCTATTGAGGGGGCTTCCTTCTTGAGGGTATCCAGTAGCTTCTCAAAGGCTCCGTCGCCGGCCCCTGCTATGAGAAAGTCGTCCACAAATCCGTACTTGATGTTTTGTCCTTCCAGCTCCATCAGGTTGTAGTGAACTTTCCGGTATTTGCCGGCGTTTCTGTGAAGGGTATTTGCCTCGCCCATACCTACGAACCCCTCCACAATTTTGATAAGTCGTTGGAGTTCGCCGCGGTTCCCGCCTGAGTGTATAATCACGCCGATTTGTAGAGCGTCATCTGTATTTGACCATAGCGTCATTGCGGTGCGGTAGCCTATTGATTCAATTATGCTCAGCAGGTCTGTGCCAAGGATCCCTTGCACCATCGCTGCTCCTTGTTGTATGTCTCCGAACGCTGGCGTTTCTGACAATTGCCCAAACACTTTCTCCCAATCTTCAGAAGTCTCGATCTCGTTGTAGATTTCATCTATATCCTGTAGCTTGAGGTAGAAAAAGCTATCTTGTGGTATCAGGTCTTCCATTTTTGCGGCATCCACAAAAGAGGCTGTTAACAGTAAAATGAGTACACAGCAGCTCAGGAGAACCGCCTCCAAGCGACGGCGCAGCGCTTCCTTTTGAGATCGAATAGCCGCGTGTCTGTTTTTTTGTAAAGAACTTGTGTTCATTGAAACCCTCCGTTTTTTTTGACTTTATAATAATTTTCAGGGAACATCAGTCGTTCAACATGCTCTATCAGGATGTGCAATACCTTAATGTGAATTTCTTGGATGCGATCTGGGGTGTTGCCGGGGGCGATAAGGTAAATATCAGCGTATTCTTTGAGTTTTCCGCCATCTCCGCCGATCAATCCAAACACGCGTGCGTTGAGTGATTTCGCTGTTTCGGCTGCTCGAACGACATTGGCTGAGTTCCCGCTTGTTGAGAGCGCTACCAATAGGTCGCCGGGCTGTGCGAGTGCGGATAACGGGCGTGCAAAGATTTCTTGAAAGCCGAAGTCGTTTGCTGTACAAGTGATATGTCCTGCGTCGCTGAGGGCGATCACTGGTAGCGGTTGCCGATTGTGTCGAAATTTTCCGGTGCATTCTTCAGCAAAATGGACTGCGTCACACAAGCTTCCGCCGTTTCCACAGGTGAAGATTCTGCCTTGCTGTTCAAACACATCGTGCATCATTTCTGCGGTTTTCGCGATGGTTGCGATATTTTCGGGGTTTTGCGTAAAGCGGTATAGTGCATCTTGTGCGTCTAAAAGTGCTTTGCGAATTGTTGTATCCAAACTCTCCATTATCTCACCTGTTTTCGTTGGGTTGACAATACTCACAGTAAACGTGTTAAGGTGTGTTCTGCTTTTCCGCTAGCTATTGGCTGCAGGCTCTGGTTTGCGCCCTTTTGGCTTTTAAGTTGGCTCTTAAATCCGAAAAATTTCCCCTAATTTTCCGCCGAGTACACGCCCTGCGCCGAGCAGGCAGGCAATTAGGATTAACATGCCGACCACGCCGAGTGCGCTCGCCGTGTAGGGGCCGTGATCGGGGCGTTGAGAGAGTGACCAAATTGCTTTTGTAATCGGATAGTGCTGGTCTTTCATTGCTAGTATTAAGCTGTCGCTTACTTCGAGCATTGAGAAGGAGAATACCAGAATCGCGCCGGCCAGGATATTTGCGATGACCAGGGGCAGTGTAATTTTATATAACGTCCGGATCGGCGTGGCGCCCATATTTTGTGATGCTTCTTCATATGAGACGCTGGTCTGCTGAAGTCCGGCATAGATAGAGCGCAGCATGTAGGGTAGCCGTCGCACTGCATAGCTGATAATCAGGAGAAAGGTTGGGTTCTGACGTGGATCGATCAGAGAGATAAAACGTTCTGGCAGATGCCGCAGCACGAAGGTTGTATCTGAGAAGCTGCCGAGATACCCAAACGCGATTGCGACTCCTGGTAGAGCGAGGGGGAGCATTGCAACCGCGTCCAATAGATTCTGGAAGGGGAGGCGTTTGCGAGTCAACAGATAGGAGACCACAACCCCGACGACTAGCGCCAGCAGTGTACTGAAAATACTGTATTTCAGGCTGTTAAGAATACTCGGGAGCGTATCGTCGTGTGTGAAGGTTTCCACGTAGTGTGACAATGTCCATGATTTTGGCAGCACGCTCAGTCGCCATGCGCTGGCATCTGGCGTTAAAGAGACCATAATAACGCTGATGTGTGGTAACAGCGCCATGAGTGTCAATCCGCCGATAAACAGGTAGATAACCGTGCGCATGATCCGGCTTGCCTCCACTTCGCGTGAGGTTACATGTCCTCTGCCGAGCATTTCATAATGTCTGCTCCCGGTCCACCGTTTGGAAAAATAGAAGGCGAGTGCTGTTAGAGCAATGATTAGCACCACTAAGGCGTATCCCATGGGGTTGGCGTTCGCCTCGGTTACTTGTCGGAAAATGCGGACTGCGATAACTTCGTTGTAATCGAAGATTAGGGGGGTGCCGAGATCGGTGAATGCCCAGATAAAGACTAGTATTGCGCCGGCGAAGTAGCCGGGCATCATCAAGGGGAGCGTTATCTGCCGGAAGACCTGAAAACGTGATGCGCCCATATTTTCTGCGGCTTCCTCTAAGCTGGGGTCTACGTTTGCGAGTGCTGCGACAATGTTGAGATACATTATGGGATACAGGTGCAGTGTTGAGAGCATCACCACTCCCCAGAAGCCGCCGCGGAACCAGTCGATAGTTTCGGTTATGTCGATCAAGTTCAGTTTCACAAGGAGCATATTGATGCTGCCATATAGTCCGAAGAACTGCTGCATGCCAATTGCGCCCACGAAAGGCGGCATGATCATCGGGATCAGGATAACAGCTCGTAATGTGTTGCGGCCTGGATACCGGAATCGCGTTAAAAAATAGGCTAGGGGGAGACTCACAAAGCTTGTGGCCGTTGTAACCGCAACCCCGATTTTGAAACTGTTGATAACCAGCTCTCGGATGTTAGGGTCGGTAACCATCAATTTGAAGTAGACGAGGTTAAATTTGTTTTCTATCCAGAATGCTTCCTTGAAAACATAGAGGAGGGGGTATATGAGGAAGACAACAAAAAACAGCGTTGTTAACCCCAAAACCGTCATGATAGCGGGCGTTAAATCGTATCGGCGTCTGATCTTGTCGATGACAGACAGGTTTCTTTGAGGGCTCTGTTTTGCGTTTTGGCGATCCAGCATATCTTTTTTGACCTTTTACTTTCCGCTTCCTTTCCGCTTCCGACAGAGGATGCAGCTATTTTATTCGTCATGCCGACTGATAAACAGCTCAATAATTATAACCGATATGCCTTATGTATTGCATCTATTTTTTAGCCCCGGGTTTATTAACGGCTATTTTACCAGGGCTTGTTGAAACGAAACACAATTCATGCTATACTTCATGCTATACTTTTATAGATATATTTACAATGGCAGAATTATAGCACGGTTTATGGCGACAGTAAAACTCGAAAACATTACGAAGCGATTCGGTGATCTGACCGCACTTGACGACATCAGTCTTGATATTCGAGACGAGGAGTTCTTTGTTCTCCTCGGACAAACGAGCGCTGGGAAAACGACCACGCTTCGCTGTATCGCAGGCTTGGACAAACCGGAAGAGGGCACGATCTACTTAAATGGTGTGAGCGTTAACGATAAAACCCCGGCGGAACGTGATGTCGCTTTCGTGTTCCAATCTCATATCCTCTATCCACATCTCAGCGTTTATGAGAACATGGCGTTTCCACTCCATCCGAGATCTTTGTCTGGGGAAGAAATTGACCGGCGCGTTAGGGATATTGCGGAGATGCTCCATATTGAGCATCTTCTTGCGCGAAGGCCGAATCAATTGAGCGGTGGCGAAACCCAGCGCGTTGGCCTCGGGCGGGCTATGGTCCGGCGCCCTCAAGTCTTCCTGATGGATGAGCCTATCTCTAATCTTGACGCGAAGCTCCGCGCAGAAATGCGCGCCGAGATACGTTGGAGACAGCGGGAGCTCGGCACAACTACTCTCTATGTGACGCACGATCAGGTTGAAGCGATGTCCATGGCAGACCGGATCGCTGTCTTGGAAGCGGGCAGAATACAACAGCTGGGAACCCCCGCTGACATCTACGACCACCCGGCGAATCTCTTTGTCGCGGGATTCATGGGTAACCCTAGCATGAACTGCATCCCGTCTGAAATCTCTAGTGCCAACGGCGAACTGCGTTTGACTTTGGCAGGCGAGACACTGCAGCGCAATTCGGTAACAATCCAGAACCGAAATATTAGCAAAATTTTAAAGGACAGCGATCCAAATCGAGAATTTGTTTTCGGAATACATCCTGAAGATGTTAGTGTGAGGCATCAAGCGATGGCAAATGCGTTTGGCGCTGAGGTCTATAGCATTGAGCCGCTCGGCGCAGAAACAGTAGTCGAACTAACGCTCGGCACTGATGCCGCAGGCGTACATACAATACTTAAGGCATGCACAGTCCCCGACTTTCAAGCAGAGATTGGACAGCAAGTATACGTTACTTTTGCCGCCGATCGGATGCGTTTTTTTGACAAAACCACTGGCAACGCCTTGTTGTAAGGGGTATCTGTAACCGTGATTCCTTAGCAATTATGAATTGGCAACTCAGGCTCTTTAACCTTATTCCAAATTTTCTAAAACGGATCGGGTGTCAATTACTGCGCCGACTTGGACATAACCCGGATGCGTGGCTGGAAAACTTTATCAGAAAACATAGAGGAGACTAATACGTGAAAGGCGGAGATATTCTGATTGAATGCTTGAAAGCGCAAGGTGTTTCGGCAATTTTTGGCATGCCGGGCACCCAAAATATCCATATCTACGATGCTTTGCTGCGGCGCGGCAAGGATGTGATCGCTCCGTATCTTGTTCGACATGAATACGCGGCAACGCAGATGGCGGATGGTTTTGCACGCGCAACAGGCGAACCCGGGGTGGCTATCACAGTGCCGGGCCCCGGGGCAAGCAACGCGTCTACCGGAATTCTAGAGGCGTTCACGGATTGCTCGCCCGTCTTACTGCTTACGGGGCAGAGCGATTCCAGATTCTATAGCAAACATCCGAGCAAGATGTTTCACGGATTAGACCAGATGCGCTTTTTTGAACCTATTACGAAATATTGTGCTATTGCTCATACTGTTGCTGAGATACCGGTTGTTGTTGAAAACGCCTTTAAAGCGATGCGAAACGGCAGGCCGGGGCCCACAGTGTTAGAATTTCCAACTGATGTTGTCACAGCGGAAGGCGAGGTTCGGATCCCCGCGCGTGTAGAGCGAAGCGAATTAGCGCGACCCGACGATACGGATCTCGGCGCGGCTGTTGAAATGGTCCGCAATGCCAGAATGCCCTTGATCTTCGCTGGTTCCGCAGTGTTTCACTCAAATGCCCGCGAAGAATTACGTCTCCTTGCAGAAAAATTAAACGCCCCTGTTATTGTTACTCGGAACGCAAAAGGCGTTCTGCCGGAAGACCATCCGTTAGCGCTCCAAATTTGCTACGGTTATCTCGGCCGCGAGGCGCTCCAACGCGCCGATTGTCTCATCGGAATTGGGCCGCGTTTTACCTCTATCGATACCCGAAATTGGAGTCTGGCGTTGCCGGACACGTTCATTCAGATTGATGAAGATGCGAACGAGATCGGGCTTGAATATCCGTGTGATGTCGGTGTGGTTGGCGACTTGAAGTTGAGTTTGCAAGCGCTCATAGAAGAGGTTATTCCCGGTCAAAACGACTGGAGCGAAATAGTGGCAAAGCTCCGAGCGAAGTTTGAGGCGCAGCCTGCGTTACCGATTATTCATGAATTACAAGAGGTGCTTCCACGCGACACTATCTACGCGATTGATGTCCACGCTTTGGGCTACGCCTCATTTGCTGAATTTCCGATCTACGATCCACGGACCTTCCTCTACCCGAATATCGGTGTGGCGTTAGGACATGCCTATCCTGCGGCTATCGGTGCGAAAGTTGCCTATCCTGAGCGTCCGGTTATCTGTTTTAGTGGCGATGGCGGTTTCTTGATGGGTGCCGTAGAAATGGCAACGGCTATGAAATACGGCATTAACGTTGTGGCGATTGTCGTTAATGATGGGGCTTTGTCAGCGATTAAAGGTTCGCAATTGAAAAGTTGTGAGGGGCGCACAATTGATACTGACCTGCTTAATCCTGATTTCGTAGAGTTCGCGCGTTCTTTTGGTGCGTATGCGGAGCGGGTTGAAAATTTGCGGGACTTCAAGGCGACTCTCGGCGAGGCTCTTGCGGCTGAAAGGCCGGCGCTCATTGAGGTGATGCTGCAAGGGAAACAAAACGAACTGATTAACGCAATCGATTGGTTGTGGACTGACTCGCTCCGAACAACACGTTTTTAAGGTGTTTAACGTGTTGTTTGTTAGAGACAAAAATTGTATAAGCACAACGTCCTATGTGTAGGAACCCCGTTTATGAACCGAAATTTTCATTGTGTTGAAAGAGAAGATGTCAGATAATTGAAAGCAGCGTAAAGGAGATAAACGCATGAACGGGATGGAAAAAGTTGTAAAGCACTTAGAGATGACACAAGCGGTTATTAATCGTTTGGGTCGTAACAGTTCCATCCTCAAAAGCTGGAGTATGACGATTCTTGTCGCAGCCATGGTTTTAATCGCTAGAGCAGATCTACAGAACCCGTATTTCGTTTTGACGCTTTTCCTTCCGATTGTAGGTTTTTGGATTTTGGACGGTTACTTTCTCTGTCAGGAACGTCTGTTTCGGCAAGTCTATGAGGATGTACGGCAGCAAAGCGACACAGATTTCAAGATGGACTTCGGCAGACACAAGGGCAAACCGAAATGCAGCTGGATATCTGCTATCTTTTCTATCACGCTTACTGTTTTTTATGCGATAGAGGTGCTTTTCGTCGGGGCGATCGCTTATTTTCTTTAATTTACACAAGAGAACCGTTGGGATATAGATCTGAGGCTGCGCGTATGTTAGGAGCCTTTGGATGCGCGGATTTTCGAGTCCTCAGGTTTGTTCGTTTATCCGTTACGCTATAGGATACGAGCGGAGCGCATTTTCGTTAAAAATAGGGACTCTTCAGCAGTCTGCTGCGTGAAAAGGCGAGCGTCAAAAAACTACGCCACTGCAAAGCATTCTTGAGACAAAGATGCGTCTGTTTATGTAGCAAGATCCGGCCTAAATTCAGGAACGTGTCTCTCAGGCATTATATCATATGCCGCGCCTTTAATCTAATCTAATCTAACGCGAGCTTGAAAAGCGTTTGAGGTTTAAGGGGCTTTGTGCGTTGTATCCGCGAATTTTTTGTCGTGAAAAAATATTTGCATTCGGGCGACTTTAAAGATATAATTGGAAATTGGCACTGTTATGTAGGTAGGAGAGTGACATTGATCGGTGATGTTAGCTCTATCTGCTTAATTCAGAAGAAGCATGACAGAAGGAAGCAGCATTCCTATTTTTTTTGATACGTTTTCTTGACTTTTTGCGTTATAGGCCTGTATACTATTAAAATGTATGTCCTTACGCGCCGCTATTTTTTAAGGTGCGAACCTATGTTGTAACTCCAGATGTCATTCAAGGGTGCTGGAAATCGGGCGGTTTCTCAAAGAAAACGGCACTGAAGTAACACTTAAATATAGAGAACTGAGGTTTTCCCTCAGCGTAAATTTGACGTGTAAGTAAGAGAGAGTGGATTCGCAATTTCTGCGTCCATCACTGGTATTATAGAGTGTTGATCTTTGCAGTTTCAAGCTGTATCTGTTGCTCATCCTATCGTCAGATTTTGTTATTTTTTTTTTTCTGAAATCTAGCGTGAGTGCGATATAGAGAATAATGGGGGGAGTTGAGAGAGATTCTCGGCATAAAGTTGATTTCGTAAAGAGAGGGCATGGATTTGTCAACCTTGACTCCATCTCTTATCTTGTCTATCTTTAACTTAACAATAACAGAGGAGAATGCACGTAATGTTATGGAATAAAATTAGAATTTTCGTGGTTTTAGGGATCATGTTTGTCTTTGCAACCACACACACTTTTGGTATCTTTGGACCTGTAACTGGCACGGGTAACGATGCCTATCAGCAGTGGACTCAACTCAAGAAAGCCAAGGGCTTTTCGATCATTATGAAGAGTTACGCTCTCATTGTTGCCACTCCTAAAGTTGACAGAAGTATTGGCGTTAACCAGCGTATAGCTAACGATGTACATGGGCAGGAAGTCGATGATTTGGCAGACCTGAAGGATTTACTGGTGCGCGGCGGCGCCATCACAATTTCAATGCGGGTGCCGACGGCAGCCGAAATTACCAGCGATGGCGCTGACAAGCATAGCCTGAAAGCCGATGCGTCAGCTGCGGATCTGATGAAGATGAAGCACCGTGTCGTCATCACCGAGGTGAATTGGGGGACGGATACCCCGCACAGAACCGGTGCGCAATGGTTTGAACTCTATAACGCCGGCACTTTGAAATCCAAGGATTATATCAGATGGCGCACGCATGCCAGTTTAGACGCCGCCGCTGTCCCTGAACCGGGTAAGACGTTCATGTGGGACGATGACGGTAATGGGGAGCGCAAGTTTGTTGTTTTGGATCGTGTCGCCACGATCGATCGTTTTGGTAACCCGTGGGAGCTGAAAGGTGCGGATGGCGATACTGCCGATGGTGAGCCCGATGCTGATCCTTCTACCACTGAGATTGATCTACCTACCGATAGGGATACCGGGGATCCTGACAATGCGATGACCTCCATGTATCGCAAGATCGATCTAGATGACACGGGTATGGCGTATAAAGTGGAAGGCGGAAAACTGAAAGGCCTCGGAGAAGGCAACGCAGCCAGCTCCTGGGAGGCGTCTAAATATAAGGGTAAGTATATCCTCTATGGCAATTACAAAGGGAGTCCCGGGGCAGTCCACTCGAAAAATCCGGGTGGCCCGGGTGCAGCCTTGTTTAATATGACCCCCGCCTCTATCTCTCACACAGGCATCATCATCAACGAGGTGCGAAACGACTCTTCAGACGAGAACTTGGATTGGATAGAGCTGTTCTATAACAGTGATGATCCCGAAGCCAAGCCTGTGAATATAGAGAACTATAAGCTGAGCCTGGTGATGGGGAAGATGAAGTCTGATGGCAGCTATCACGAGTCGGGTGATGCCAACTTCACGGAGACCAAACTCGCTGTGCTGCCGAAATACGAGATGACACCGGGCGAGTATGTAGTGGTCTATAACCGGGAGCCTGGGAAGAGTGTTACGTTTGCTGGCGGTGAAAAACTTCAGGATCTCTCTGCGAAAACGCACATCAAAAAGGGTGCCACACACAAGTATGTGGTAGAGGCAGACCTGAAGCTGCCTGCTGAAGGCAAGTTCTTGATCCTGCTGCGCACGCGGAATAGTGCGGATGACGTTGGCAAGCCGTCAAATGTCAAAGATTATGCCGGCAACGGTTTCTTTAAGCGCATGGAAGATAAGAAGTTCGATACGAGTGTGTGGCCGTTTGTGGCGTGGTCTGCCCCGGGAGACGTTGAGGACTTCGGTAGCATGAACACCTTCGCCTCTACGAGTATGTCGTTCGGTCGGGGGGCCCAGTTGAGCTCGAAGGGCATGTATTGGGCGAAGTCTCGTGCGAACCGTGTTCACAAAGACGATTGGATGACGTTCGGTTTCATGGGTGCTGGCTACGATCGCGGGCGCGATAAAACGGTTGACACAGCGAGTGCCCCTGGCACGCCGGGGTATCCGAACATAGGGGTGAGTATGATCGCGGATGACAAAAACACCGCATCGACTGACGATGACTACGTCTTCGATGGGAAAGTGAGCATCAGCGAGATTATGTTTGATGCGGGGCCGCGCTCGAACTTGGCGCAGTGGATAGAGTTGTACAACAGCTCTATGACAGAGACGCTAGACCTTGCGGGCTGGGAGTTAGAGGTTCGCAATGAGCGGACAGAGATGGGTTCTTATGTCAATGCGAAGTTCACATTTGCTGCGGACACGTATCTGCCGCCGAATCAGACGTTGCTGCTGGTGTCGAACAATGGTGCGAACGATGTTGCGGAGAACTACGTCTATAACTTGCAGGAGAAGCACGGGACTGCTCTGGGTTTGACAGTGCGGGGTCGGCAGCTGCTGAGTGCGGCGGGCTTCCATCTGGAGCTTCGTGCGAAGGTCAACACAAGCGGTGACTCGGCGTTGATGGTAGTAGACACAGCTGGCAACCTTGAGATATCGGGGACGGTGCGCACCCACGCCTGGGATTTGCCCGAGCGCGGTGAGATGCGGATGTCTATCACCCGCACGTATAAAGGCGGTTCCAATCCGGATGATGGTTTGATGCAAGCCTCTTGGCGGCAGGCAAACCTAGCAGGTGCCTCGCTGACGTACTACGGACACCGGGACGATATCGGTTCCCCTGGCTACCGGGTCGGTGGTCCGTTGCCGGTTTCACTCTCGAGTTTCCGTCCTGTGCGCGATGCCTCGACGGGCCACGTTGAGATTACCTGGGTAACGCAGTCCGAGCTCAACAACGCGGGGTTCAATATCCTGCGCAGCGAAAGCAAGACGGGTGAGTTTGCGGTTATCAACACGAAGGGTCTGATTGCCGGACACGGCACGACGTCCGAGAAGCATGTGTATCGCTACACAGATACCGCTGCGAAGCCGAACGTGGTGTATTACTACCAGATAGAAGACGTCTCTATGGACGGGGTGCGGACGACGTTACGGACGACGCATCTGCGTGGGGATGTCTCTGCAAGTGGTAAGCTCACAACGCGGTGGGGAGAGCTGAAATCGTCTGACAAATAGCAGACACAACATATAACGCAAGCTCGATACATATTCATGCAAATATGTGTCAAGTTTGCGTCACCAATAACAGAGGAGAACAAAAATAATGTTATGGAATAAAATGAGAGTTTTGGTAGTGTTAGGGCTTGTGTGTCTCTTTGCAACCCCCCAGGCTTCCGCGCTTAACATTGTGACGGGAGGTTCCCAAACCCACCTGCTTAAAGCCAAAACGTTCCTTATCTGGGCGAAAGCTACCGCGGATTCAGCGGTCTCTGCTAATAACGGCATCACGGACGCAGCAACAGGGAAGGTGTACGGCAGTTGGTCCTCCACAGCTGATCCAAAGTACACCTATCTTTGGGGTGACCTACGGGATAGACTCGAAGGCGGTCATGGGATAGTCATTACATTGCGAGCGCCGTCACAGACTGATTTTGATAACGAGGACAAAGAGTATAGCTTGAAACCTAATCCGACAGCGGAGGAGGCGATGAAGCTCAAGCACCAACTCGTTATCACCGAAGTAATGTGGGGACAAGATGTGCCTTCAAGAGCATTTACCGCAGATAATCCGCAGTGGATAGAACTCTACAGCCAAGGCGCTATGAAAAAGAACGATGCCATCGGCATGCAAAATACTAGAATTAATCTTGACGCTCTAGTGCCTCGCGCAGGTGAGATGTTTGAGCGTGAGGAAACCGTTGGAGGGGTCAAGGTCAAGCGCAAGTATGTCGTTCTGGATCGTGTACACACGGTCGATCGCTTTGGCCGGCAGTGGAAACTGAAAGGTAGCAACGGGGATACCGACGGCAACTCAGAGAAGGGCATAGCTCCGATGCCCATGGTCTCTATGTATCGGAAGATCGAACTGGATGCCACAGGCAAGGCGTATGCCTATGAAAACGGAAAACTGAAGGGACTCGGAGAGGGCAGTGAACCCGGTTCCTGGGAGACTTCGGTCGGCTCGATTAACATCGAGGGTCAGTATATCGGGTCCCCCGGCAGCGTTCATGTGCCTTTGGGCGGTCCACATGTTGTCAACTTTGATATGAAACCTGCGGCTATCTCCCCTACCGGTATTATCATCAACGAGGTGCGAAACGATACGTCAAGTGTGAACTTGGACTGGATAGAGTTGTTCTATAATAGCGATAGTGCCTCGGATGCGCCCGTGAATATAGAGAACTACCAGCTGAGCCTGGTGATGGGCAAGATGATGACGGATGGTAGCGGGTATCACGAGTCTGGGGATGCCAACTTCACGGACACGAGCTTGGCGGTGCTGCCGAAATATAGTATGAAGCCGGGCGAGTATGTCGTGATCTATAACCGAGACCCGGGGCGCGGTATTGCTTTCGCTGGGGGTACGAACCTTCAGAGTCTCTTGGACGACTCGGATGTCAACACGGGAGCCTCACACAAGTATGTGGTTGCGAAGGATCTAAAACTTCCGGCTGAAGGCAAGTTCCTGATCCTGCTGCGCAACGCAAAAGAGAAGCTGAAAACGGCGGATAATGTCATAGACTATGCGGGCAATGGTTTCTTCACACGGGTAGAAGATAGGAAGTTCAATACAGACGTTTGGCCGTTCGTGGGATGGATGTCCCCGGGAGACGTTGAGGACTTCGGTAGCATGAATACCTTCGCCTCTCGGAACATGTCTTTTGGTCGGGGTGTGCAGATCAATTCGCAGGGCATGTATTGGGCGAAGTCTCGTGCGAACCGCGTTCACAAAGACGACTGGCAGTCGTTTGGGTTCATCGGCACTGGCTACGACCGCGGCAAAGATAGATCTGTTGACACAGTGACGTCCCCTGGCACGCCGGGGTATCCGAACATGGCGGTGAACAACGTCTCCGAGGGCGACTACACGTTTGATGGCAAAGTGAGCATCAGCGAGATTATGTATGATACGGGGCCCCGCTCGAACTTGGTGCAGTGGATAGAGTTGTACAACAGCTCTATGATGGATACGGTGAACCTTGAGGGGTGGGAGTTAGATATTCGCAACCAGGAGACAGGCGGCTTGTATGTCGACGCAACCCTCACCTTTAAGGCAGGGGCGTATATCCCGCCGAATCAGACGCTGCTGCTGGTCTCGAGTAGTGCTGCGAACGATGTTGCGGATAACTATGTCTACAACCTGTTGGAGAAGCACCGTAGTGATCTCAGGTTGACGGCGTCTGGTCGGCAGCTGCTGAGTGCGGCGGGCTTCTATTTGGAGCTGCGTGCGAAGGTCAGCGGTGGCGATCCGATGGTTATGGATGCAGCCGGCAACCTTGAGGTAGACGGTACTTCACTCACGAAGATGTGGGATTTGCCCGGAAGCGGTGAGATGCGGACCTCTATTGTGCGGACCTATGGAGGTGTGTTCAACGACATGACAGAGGGTTCTGGACCGCACGATGCGAATGATGGGACGATGGCGGCCTCGTGGCGGCAGTCTAGTATGGCCTCGTTGACCTTCTACGGGCAGCGGAGCGATATCGGCTCCCCGGGTTATCGGCGCGGTGGCCCGTTGCCGGTTTCACTCTCGAGTTTCCGTCCTGTGCGCGATGCCTCGACGGGCCATGTTGAGATTAGCTGGGTAACGCAGTCCGAACTCAACAATGCGGGGTTCAATATCCTGCGCAGCGAGAGCAAGACCGGCGAGTTCAAGGCTATCAACGCCGAGGGTCTGATTGCGGGGCACGGCACGACGTCCGAGAAGCATGTGTATCGCTACACAGATACGACTGCGAAGCCGAATGTGGTGTATTACTACCAGATAGAAGACGTCTCTATGGACGGGGTGCGTACGACGTTACGGACGACGCATCTGCGTGGGGATGTCTCTGCGAGGGGTAAGCTCACGACGCGGTGGGGAGAACTCAAATCGTCTGACAAATAGCAGACACAGCGGTTAGAAATAGACAAGCTAACCTTACAGATCAACTAACAAAACGTTGGGGGGTGGAACGCCTGTTTCACCCCCCAACGTTTTTAACCGATTTGAAAGGTGTACAAAGCTATCTATCCTAATTCCTCACAGAGTTCCGTGATCAATTGGGTATTCTGGCCGATCTGATCGCCAAACTGTTGGTACATGCCGATCAGTAAAGGGTCGGTCGGTTTGCTATGCTTTAATGCGAATTTGATTTCTTTTCGGATGTGTTGTGGGCTTTCGATTGTCCTTCCTGCTGCTAAGACTTTGAAGATAAGACATGGTTTATCAGTGCGCTGTATCGCGTTGCACATTTTGTCGCGGTCTTCGCGTGCGTAAATTTCGCCGAGGGCGGCGTAGCCGAATTTCTTTTTGAACTTATCTGCCCCGCCGTGGAGGTTATAAAGTCCGGTCATGTAGTAGTCTATATCCCATGCTTCGTCTTCGGCGACATGCAGGAGTTTTGGGTCATGTACGGATAACCCGACGAGTGCTCCGGTATCGCGGATTCGTTTGAGGATGTCTTGGAGGTGTGCAAGTTTTTTTTCTTGCAAACATCTTTGTGCGACGCCGCCGCCGTGTGGGGCCATGCCGAATGGATTGTGTTTTGCTGCCTCAAAGACTGCGTTGGGTTTGTCGTACCAAAGTCTGCCTGGGCTGAGGCAAAACCAGTTCATTGTGCCGCCTTGGTTTCGGTAACGTTGCAGGTCGGCAAGTGAACGTTCTGTCAGGCTATTCTGCCAGCTATTAATTCCGACTTCTTCTGCTCGTTTCAGGGTTGCGACGACTTGTTCTGGTGTATGATATTCTTTCTGATGTTGTGAAAGGAGTTGGTTAAAGTGGGAGTAGCCGTAAATCGGATTGTCTCCTATCACTAGTTTACTGATTTGATAGTCACAAAAAGAGACTTTTGGCAGGCGTGCCATTGCTTATTATCCTCCGATGAAGTGAGGGGTTTTCTTTCTTTTTTTCAAACGTTCCTAAAGTGTGTCTCATCGAACAAAAATCGTTTTAGCGTGGATGAGTCTATCTGATGTATGAGTTGCTTAACCAATTCCAAGGTTGCAGTGTAGTCGTCAATGTTGATAATTGAGACATGACTATGCACATAACGTGCTGGTACCCCGAGCACAATAGAAGGGATGCCTCTGTTAGCCTGATGAATGGAGCCGCCGTCGGTTCCGCCGGATTGACGGATCGCGATCTGATAGGGGATGTGGTGCTGTTCTGCGGTTTGAATTACAAATTCGGCTAGTTTTGGGTTGACGATCATGGATGGGTCGTATAACCGGATTTGTACGCCGCCGTTGAGTTTACCTTGGGATGCTCTGTTGCCTAGTCCGGGTGTATCATCTGCGGGGGAGCCTTCGATCACAATAGCGATGTCGGGTTGGACGGTTGATGTGAGCGTTTTTGCGCCTCGCATCCCGACTTCTTCTTGGACGGTTCCGGCGCTGATAACGGTATTGGGATGCGTTTTAAGTGCTAGGAGTGCTTCAATAACGATTGCGACTCCGGCTCGGTTATCGAAGGCTTTTGCGGAGAACAGCTTCCTATTTTTCATGGGCATAAACGGTCCATAGGGGGCAATTGGACATCCTGGAAGCACGCCGAACGTCTCGGCTGCTTGTTCGCGGTTTTCTGCGCCGATGTCGATAAAAAGGTCTCTTGTGTCCATAACTTTATCCCGTGCTTCTGCCCCGAACAAGTGTGGCGGTGTAGAGCCGATAATGCCTGGTATTTTGCCCATTTTTGTTGTGATGGTGACTCGTTGTGCTAGCAATGTATGTGCCCACCAGCTCCCGATGGGCAGGAATTTGACGTAGCCGTCATCGGTCAGATATTGCACCATAAAACCGACTTCGTCCATGTGTGAATCGAGCAAAATTCTTGGTTGTTGTGCGGTTCCGGTGCGTTCACAAAAGATGCTGCCGAGTCGGTCGGTTTTTATTGTGCCGGCGTTGGCGAGTCTGTTGCGAAAGATCTGTCGGACCTCTGCTTCATGTCCGGGAATTCCGTCTGCTTGTGTCAGTGATTTGAGTAGTTCGAGCGATGTTTCAACCATCATTGCGCCCCTTTGGTAAGTCTGCTATAATTTGGGAAGATCATAACACGATAGAATATTTTGTGGCAACCTCTGAATCGCTTTAGGATTTAAAAGTGATAAAATTTTGATAAAAGAAGGGAAACTCAAATGGTCAAAACGGCTAAGATCGGAGTTGGTGTTATCGGAACAGGGCGTATCGGCAAAATGCATATTGAGCACCTCGTTCAGAGTATACCGGAAGCTGATCTTGTGGCGCTTTGTGGTCTTGAACGCCCGATTGTGGACAATCTCGCGGCACAGTTTAGTGTGGCGGAAACCACAGATGATTACACCGAGCTATTAGCCAATTCAGAGATTGATGCGGTGCTTATCGCCTCCGCTACCGATACACATGTGGAAATCTGTCAAGCGGCTGCGAAAGCTGCGAAGCATGTGTTTTGTGAGAAACCGATTGCATTGGATTTGAAACAGATTGACGAGACTTTGTCTATCGTTGAGAGGGCGGGGGTTAAATTTCAGGTTGGTTTCCAGCGTAGGTTTGATGTGAGTTTCATGCGAGTTCGCGAGGCGATCATTTCTGGGGAGATTGGTGAGCCCAATATCTTGCGCATTACGAGTCGTGACCCGGCACCGCCGCCGATTGAATATATCAAGGGCTCCGGTGGTATTTTTCTTGACATGAGCATCCATGATTTTGACATGGCGCGCTATCTTATCGGGGATGAAGTTGTAGAGGTTTATGCTATAGGGGCGGTGCGTGTAGATTCTCGAATCGGTGAGGCGGGTGACATTGATACGGCTGTTATCACCTTACGATTCCAAAACGGTGTTATTGCAACGATTGACAATAGCAGAGAGGCTGTCTACGGTTATGACCAGCGAGTTGAAGTTTTTGGTTCAAAGGGGATGATTACGGCGGCAAATCCGTTGACGGATACTGTTACCTTCAGTGGTAGTGAGGCGACTCGCGGTGCGCTGCCTCCATACTTTTTTGTGGAGCGTTATAAGGCTGCCTACCTTTCGGAGTTACGGTCGTTTTTTGCGTGTATTCAAGAGGATACTGTGCCCGTGGTTACAGGTGCGGATGGGCGTGCTCCTGTTGCAATGGGGCTAGCTGCGCTGAGGTCGTTTCGTGAGAACCGTCCGGTCGGCTTATCTGAGGTGTCGGCTTAGTTGTTTGTGGTGTTTGTTAATGACCGCCGACTTCCCCGACTTCGATGTCAATTTCGTTTCGATTTCTGACTCGTTCGACGAGGCCGTCTCGGATGTCTACAATCCTATCAGAGACGTCGAGCATCTTGAGGTCATGTGTAGCCGAGATTATTGTGACGCCTTGATCTTCATTGAGCTGTTTAATCAGGTCGATAATTTCGCGTCCTATAACGGTATCGAGATTTGCTGTTGGTTCGTCTGCGAGGACGATGCTGGGGTCATTTGCGAGGGCTCTAGCGATAGCGACGCGTTGTCGTTGTCCGCCGGAGAGTTCGTCGGGCAGATGGTACATCCTGTCTCCGAGTCCTACCATGGCGAGCAGTTTTTCGGCTTTCTCATTTCGTGCCTTTTCGGGGAGTCCGGCGAAGATCATCGGTAGGGTTACGTTGCCGTGTGCGCTTCGGACGGGCAGCAGGTTATAGCTTTGAAAGATATAACCGACTCGGTGGCATCGAAAGGCTGCGATCTGTCTTTGGGAAAGTTGGGACATATTTTGCCCGTCGATGTACACTTGTCCGTCTGTAGGGGTATCAAGTGCGCCAATCATGTTAAAGAGGGTAGATTTGCCGGATCCGGAGGGTCCCATTAGGGAGATGTATTCTCCGCGCTGGATCTCAATATTGATGCCGTCTAAAGCGCGGAGTACATTTGAGCCCATTCGGTATTCTTTGACGACGTTTTCGGTTTTCACGACGATATCAGCCATAACCTTTTCCTTCTTTGTTGTGCGACGCGGTTGTAGAGTGGTGCGTCAGTGGTTTTTCTGTTGCGTTACAAGGGTCATGTTTAGCTGCGGTTAAACCTCGGTGCGCATTGCCTCAGCGGGTGGTAGTTTTGCGGCGCGCCATGCTGGAAACGATGAGCCGATTACGGCTAGTATCATTCCGAGAAAGCATCCTAATAAGATAATAACTATGACTCCGAGGCGCATGGGGCCTTCTTCAGGCTGCACTGGTAAGAGTGGGAAATAGAAAAACAGGTCTAAGCCGTAGTCTTTAAGTCCTAAGAGTACGGCTCCGAGCGTACCAATGAGTGCGCCGATGAGTGCGCCTGAAAATCCTTGGAATCCTGATTCGAGTAAAAAGAGGCGGACCACGAATCCGTCTAATGCGCCTAGGCATTTCATTGTGCCAATTTCTCGGAAGCGTTCTGTGACGGCCATCAGCATCGAATTTGCGATTCCGACGACACAAACGATCAATGACATAACGATCAACCAGATATCTTTTGTGGTAATACCTTGTTCGGTTGTGTCTTCAAAAGTGTTAATTGTTGATTGTCGTCCGCTTTCTTGTAGGGCGAGGTCAATTTCGTTATTTGTCCATACGGAGACTAAGAAAGCTATTCCGAGCGTGATGCCTGCTGTTGTAATAATGGAGCGTCCGAAACGTATTTTCAAGCTTTGGAAGCTAATCCGTAGCGATTCCAAGAAAGGGAGATCAATCTGTTCTTCGATTGGTTTTTTCTGCTGCAAATTTCTGCCTCCTTAATTCATAATCTATTTACGTATTGTATCAAATTCAGAGTTTAAAGTCAAATTTTTGTTGTATGTAATTTAGTAGATGCTGCGTGTATGGAATTGACGCTTCAATGCTTACCTGCTATAATGATTGCAAACGGAGGTGTAAAGGATGCCTAGATTTCTTTTTGTTTTTGCGTTTCTAGTTTTATGTATTGCGCTGCTATGTTGGTTGCCCCGGGTTTCAGCGCATGATACTTTCTATCCACACCATCGTGAAGATTTTGAGGATATAACGCGGCGCCGTGAATTGCGGGGCACTGTTGTTCTCATCACAATCGCCTTTGTGGGTGTAGTGGGAACGATGGTTTATATGGCGTTACGAAAAAGTAGCCCTGAAGACAGAAGGGAAGAGATAGCCCTCAAAGTGGTTCAGGAGCGCTTGGAATGTGCTGCCAGGGCGGCGGCGAGAGCCGCGCGACAGGTTCTCACTACTCGCAGCAATATCGAAGAGGCCGCTACAAGTGCTCTCACAACTTATGCTGAAACTTGTGGTATTTCTTGGCGCCGGCATTCTTATAGGGCAGTCAATACCGACTCTGTGCCGTATCAAATTCGCTGCACAATTGGAAACGACGTTGTCACTCTTGTTATCAATGCCAGTACCGTGCAAATAAAGGCTGACCACTACTTTTCTAAGAGTGGTTTTGATTCAGAACGGATGTCAAAAGGGGCAAGTGTAACCGCTGTGCTGAAAATTAGAGGTGAGAAAGAGGAGTGGTCTTTAAAATAGGGAGTTAGCGAGTTATGCTATAAGCTGATTGATGAGAGAGGCGCTATAACCTGCCCCGAAACCGTTATCAATGTTCACGACGGTAACGCCGGATGCGCAACTGTTAAGCATGCCTAATAGTGCGGCTAGTCCGCCGAAACTGGCGCCGTAACCGATGCTTGTTGGTACGGCAATGACTGGGCAGTTGACTAGTCCGCCGACTACGCTTGGGAGTGCGCCTTCCATACCGGCGACAACGATAATAACGCGCGCTGTGAGAAGTTTCTGATGATTGCTTATTAATCGGTGTAACCCTGCGACTCCGACATCGTAAAGTCGTTCGGGTTGGTTTCCCATGATTTGTGCTGTTTCGGCGGCTTCCTCGGCTACGGGCAAGTCAGATGTACCTGCGGAGACAACGAGGATACCGGCGGCCCCTGTTTCTTCGGATTGGACAAGGGTGATCGTTCGTGCAAGGGCATTATAGCGTGCTTCGGATGCGATTTCCTTCACGGCTTCGTACATATCCGGTGTGGCTCGAGTTGCTAGGAGTGGATGCCCTGCGGCTAGGATACGTTCGCTAATCTGTTTCACGTGTGTCACCGTCTTTCCCTCACAGAAAATGACTTCTGGAAATCCGGTACGAAGTTGCCGGTGATGATCAATTTTTGAAAACCCTAAGTCTTCGAACGGAAGGAGTCGGAGAGACTGTAGTGCATCTTCTACTGTGAGTTTTCCGTGTTTGACTTGTTCAAGTAGGGTTTTTAAATTTGCGATTTCCATTGATTTTAAGAGAGACACTATTTCTGTTGCGAGCTCATTGAATGTGGCTGTATTGGTAGTAGTTGTGAGGAGCGGGCTTAGCGCCCGCTCACTCTACAGTGAAGAGCTGCTTAGGCGTCCTCGGCGGTGTTTTCGTCGTCTTCGTTTGTGTCACTCATCCCTGGGATGGAGCCGGCAATTTTTGCACGAACATCTGCGGAGACTCTGCGTCCGGCGTCCACGGCCTCTTTGACTTGTTCACCTGCGGCGTGTATCCGTTCTTTGCTGCTATCTACGGCGCCTTGGACGCTCTCTTTGCCTTGTTTTATGAGGTCTTGTGCGTTCTGTCGTGCACTATCGGAGGTTTGCTGTGCAAACTCGACGGTTCGATGCTTTGCTTCAACAGATTTATCGCGAATTTTCTGGCGGGTTTCTCTGCCGGAAGTGGGTGCGTAAAGCAGACTGATGACAGCTCCTGCCATAAATCCTGTGAAGAAAGCGAAAATCATGCCGAGTCCATTGTTTTGTCCATTATTGCTCATTTTTTTGTCCTTTCTATTAAGTAAATGATTGATTTGTTTTGGGTATAGCCCAAAACTTGAGATTGGCGTTTACAAAAAACGGGTCAGAAGATTTTGATTCTGACATTTCCCGCTTGATGCAATCGCTATTTTTGCAACATGCAGGTAGCGATACAAATGTTATGTGCATTTCCTTTCATGCGAAGAATTTATATTAGGCTACGCTTCGGATGTTTCTGCCGCTGGTGTTTTTTTTTCGTGGTGAGGCGCTGGAGACGAGGCGAAACTGTCCCATCCGGCTTTGATACCTTGCCACATGCCGACGATATCAGCTAGCGAAACTGCTAATTGGTTTCGGAAAAAAGTGGCTTGTTCGATTGTTTGCCCGGAGAAATTGCCGACTTTTTGAACCAATTCTTGAAGTTCCTGAATACTTTGATTTAGTGCCTCGCTCATTTCTTGGATATTATGTACGGTTGGTTGAATCTCAGATTCGCTGATTTTCTGCAAAGAGGCGGTCAATCCGTTTAGATTTTGCAGCAATCCTGGTAGTTCTTTATTGACTTCTTTGACAGTCTTATCGACATCTGATATCAATTCAGCGATTTCTTGGTTGAGGATACTTTCCGTGGAATTTAAAGTGTTTCGGATACTATTCAGCGAGTTGGAGAGGTTACCAATTGCTGCGCATAGATAGCCTGCTAGGGCTGTAAGTGCGAGTAGCAAAACACCGAGACCAAATTTCCAAAAAATTGAGGCAACAACACTCCACTCCATAACTTCTCCTTTATATATATATTATAGCCACGTCTTTTTTTCTGCTGTAAAAGGCGTGGTGTCTGCATGTTCAAATTTCAACGTGTTTCTTGACAATTTCGGGGGCAGCAGCGATTGCGGCGTTGACTTTGCTTGTATTTTTGCTGCCTCCTTGTGCGAGCTCGGGATGCCCGCCGCCGCGGCCGTCTGCGAGTTGGGTTAGCTCGGAGATGATTTTACCGGCATGCAACCCGCGATTTTTCACAATGTCGGGAGTTACCCCGACTACGAACGCTGCGCTGTCTCCTGTGACAGATGCTAGTGCTACGATGCCAGATTCCAGGCGATTTTTGAGTTCATCGACGAGTCGTCGTAACCCTTCTCGCTCTGTGTTGGGCACGACTGAAGCGACGATTTGCACGTCCTGCACAATTGTGGTTTGGTCGACCAAGTTGCCGATATTAGCGAGGGCTTTCTGTTTCTTCAGTTGTTGGAGCTCCTGTTCCAGTTCTCTTTGCTCTTGGAGCAATCGTTCGATGCGTTCGGGCAAACCTGTTTTAGGCGTTTTCAACAGGTTGGCTATATTGGAAAGGAGGAGGGTGTCATCTTGGACTACTGATACTGCAGCTGTGCCGGTTAGTGCTTCAAGGCGCCTAACGCCTGCGGCAATACTACTTTCGGCTATCAGTTTGACGAAACCGATTTCGCCGGTTGCATTGACGTGTGTGCCTCCGCATAATTCAACACTATATTCGCCGGCTTGCACGACTCGCACAATGCTTCCGTACTGGTCTCCGAAGAGGCTAATGCCCCTGTTGCTTTTGCTTGATTTAATGGCATTTCGTTGATAGATAGCGCATCGTTTGCACGGATCTTCTCGTTGACAAATTCTTCAATCTCGCGGAGTTGTTGTAGTGAGACGGCTTCGTAGTGTGAAAAGTCGAACCGGAGTCTGCCGGCTTCAACGAGGGATCCTGCTTGTGCCACGTGTGTTCCGAGTACTCGTCGCAAGCCGCTGTGCAAGAGATGCGTTGCGGTGTGACTTATAGCGATGGCGCTTCTATGTGTGGTGTCAATGTGTGCGTTCACAAGCGTATATGGTTTAATTTTGCCGTTTAGCACCTGACACTTATGAACGACTAAATCGGCAGAGGGTTTGAGCGTGTTTTGTACATGCAGTTGTGCGCTTTGGTTTTCAATAGTGCCGACATCACCGACTTGTCCGCCGGACTCACCGTAAAAAGGGGTGCGGTTCAGGATGACGAATACTTCATCGTCTTGTTGTGCGCTGCTGACTCGCTCGGAATCGGCAATTAAGGCGACAATTTCTGCCTGTATATTGTGTTGTGTGTAGCCGACGAATTCAGTTTCTCCATGTTCTTTGAGAATTTCGGCATAAACAGCGATTGGGTCTTGCTTTGAACGGTCTTTTAGCTGCCATGCTGCGCGTCCTTGTGCGCGTTGGGTTTCCATGCTGTGTTCGAATCCAGCTGCGTCGACAGTGAAACCGCGTTCGCGAGCAAGCATTTGTGTCAAATCGAGCGGGAATCCGAACGTATCGTACAACTCGAAAGCGCGCTTTCCGTCAAGTTCGTTTTCCTTTTTTTCTGTGAGAGTGTTGAATGAGGTGTCAAGGAGTTCTAGTCCGCGTTCGATTGTTTGATGGAAGCGCTGTTCTTCGGTTTGAATTGTGCGGGTGATGAATTCACGGCCTGGTAGGATATCGGGGAAGACGTCTCCGAGCAATTCAATTACCTTATCGACGAGTCGGTAAATGAAGGCTTCGTTCATATTTAATTTTTTGCCGTAAAGTACAGCGCGTCGCAAGATTCGGCGGATGACGTAGCCGCGTCCTTCATTAGAGGGCATCACGCCGTCGCCAATTGCGAAGGTTAAACATCTGATGTGATCGGCGATCACTCGGTGGGGTAACCCGAGTTCGTCATCAGAATACGCAGTTTCTGTGATGTCAGAGATAGTTGACAAAAGGGGCACAAACAGGTCTGTCTTGTAGTTTGAGTCAACTGCTTGTAATATGGAGGTAATCCGTTCGAACCCCATACCTGTGTCCACGTGTGTTGTAGGCAGGGGTTCAAGTGCGCCGTTCTTATTTCGATTGTATTGAATGAACACCAGGTTCCAGAATTCTCGGAATCTCTCGCTGGTGTTTGGGCCGGCGTTGGGATCGGATGCGGTTTCGGGGAAGGCGTCGACTCCCATATCAACAAAAAGTTCGCTGCATGGCCCGCAGGGTCCTGTTTCTCCCATTTCCCAAAAGTTATCTTTATCACAGCGGCGGATCCGCGAGAGTGGGAGGTCGGTTTCTTGCAGCCAAAGTTTTTCTGTTTCGTCGTCCTCGAGGTATATCGTTGCCCAGAGCCGCTCTGCGGGAATCTGCCAGAATTCGGTTACCAATTCCCAAGCGAATGCGATGGCTTCCTGCTTATAATAGTCCCCAAATGACCAGTTTCCAAGCATTTCGAAGAAGGTGTGATGGCTGGGCGAATGGCCGACTTCTTCAAGATCGTTGTGTTTTCCGCTGACTCGCAAACATCTTTGGGTATCAACGGCGCGTGTATACTCGCGTTGCCCGATACCTAGGAACACGTCCTTGAATTGGTTCATGCCGGCGTTGGTGAACAACAAGGTTGGGTCATCGGCAGGTATCAAGGATGCGCTTGGGACGATTGTGTGTCCGTGTTTGCGGAAGTATTCAAGGAAACTGGTTCTAATCTCGTCTGATGTCATGTATAGATATTCTCCTAAGGGGCGTTTGCGGAGTGAAGCTATAGAAAGACAGTTAGGGTCTAGTTGCGTTTGGGCCGCGATATTTTGAGTCTCAAAGCGGTTAACGGTAGATTCGGTATTTCTTTAGGCTCCTCGGTTGTTGCGGGTTCTCCACATCTTATTTCTGCTATATCAATTATAGTCTATTTGCCTAGATGAAGTCAAGCCAAAAATCTGGGTAGATAGTCTTGGTAATTTGCCCCGATGTGTTAAAAAATTTGGTTAATGACCTGTTGCACAATTTCCGATTCAAATCCGCGCCGCGCCAAAAATCCGTGTAGTCGGCGTTTAGCGACGTGAGCTGGTAACTGGCGGTACTGTTTCATGCGTTTCTGGGCGATTTGAAGTGCGAGCTTGGTTTCTTCTGTGGTTTCTACTTGTGCGACGACTTGTTCGGCGGTTTCGCGTTCAACGCCCTTATTGAGCAGTTCATGTTTTAGTAAGATTTTGCCGCGTGGATTGGATTTTTGCCGCCGTGCCACCCAATTCTCGGCGTATTTTCGGTCGCGAATATGCCCTGAATCAATTAGTTCATCAATAACTGTCTGGATGGCTTTTTCCGAAAAATTTTCTGTTGCGAGTTGTTGCCTCATCTCACTTTTGGTATAGGTTTTTGGCTTTGCTATAGGCAGGGGGTTTTCTGTTTCGTCCACTGCTTGATTACTTATTTCTTCGCGGCATAATTTGAGGGCGTAGTTTTTCGCGCGCATTACTTCATCGGCTGCAATTAACTTTTCAATGACTTCGGTTTCAATCTGCAAACCGATGCGCAGCCCGAAGTTTTCAATCAAAACGGTATGAAGGACAACAAATGGTGCGCCATTTAGGAAGATCTGGGAATATGAGGGCAATTCAGGCACTGCCTGAATATCGGTGATCTGCTGTTTCATGTCTTTTTGGGGCTCTTAGGAGATCTTCATTGATAAGAAATGCAGAATGCTGTTGAGCGCGAAGTTTAGAATGTATTGTGTGAAAGCTTGCATTGCGATGACCTCGCGCTTCAACGGGACTGTATATCCGCTATAACGAAAAGTTGTAGGGCTTATTCGTTGTTGGTTCTGCCTGCCCAGAGTGCGCCGCGCTGCAGGAGTGTGCCAAACATTTCGTGCCGGCATGCGGCTGCATCGTGGCCGAGTGCAAGATAGAAAACTTTACCTTTCCCCCAATTTTTTGTCCATGCCACTGGTGCTGCATTGCCTTTCCACAAAGCTGATGCTAGGACATGGTTCCGGGGGTCGTAATCAAGGATGTATTGTTCGTCTGTCACGGTGAATTCGTCGAGGCCTTCTGTGATTTCATGGTCGGTATCGACGATGCTGACTTGGTAGTCTCGGTAGCGCGGGTGTGTGACAAAATGTCCGCCTACCATTGAACGATATTCTGGACACTCGCGGAATGAATCGGCTGCAGAGTGTACGCCGACATAGCCTTTGCCTGAAGCGATATGGTTGAGCAGACCGTTCTTTTGAGCGTCTGAAATCTCACCTATAGTGTAATAGAAAACGATGAGATCGTAGGGGTCTAAATTCGGTGAGACGAGGGTGTCGAGGTCTTGTTCGACTCTAGTAATATGAAATTCATCTCGCTGTGAAAGGGTTTTCACGATTTCATCACTGCACCCTTTCCAGTCGTGAATTGCGCCCCCTGCAAAAACGAGTGTGTTAATTTTTGCCATTCGTTGGCCTCCTAGTTATGTGATATTGGTATTATATCATGTGTGTAGAGATACGGTCAACTTTTTTCGTGAATTTGCACAACCCTATGTGGTGTGGTATAATGGTAGGGTGTTTTGGAGCGTTTTTGTCCACTTTTTTTGCGACGATAGGAGGCTATATGCCGAAAAAAATCGCCATATTTCCAGCGAGTTTTGATCCCGTTACAAATGGGCACATTGACCTTATTGATCGGATTTGCAATCTCGGTATCTTTGATGAGCTTATAGTGGCTATAGGTGTCAATCCTGCTAAGCCTGCGCGTTTCACGTTTGAGGAACGCACCGAGATGCTTGGGGTGGTTATTGAACCGTATCCGCAGGCGACGATTGATGGTTATACTGGGTTAACAGTTCATTATGCGCAGGCGCGTGGGGCGTGCACGATTGTTCGGGGTCTCCGCGCGGTTTCCGATTTTGAATGGGAGTTCAAGATGGCGCGGATGAATCAGCAGATTGCGCCGGATGTTGATACCCTCTTCATGATGGCGAATACGAGATATGCATATATCAGTTCTACCCTGGTGATGGAAGTTGTGCAGATGGCGCAGCAGGGGTTAAACGCAGAGAAATTGGCGGAGATAGTGCCGGAAATTGTAGTTGAATTTATCAAGAAAAAATTTGGAATCTCGTAAATTGTAGGGGCAGTTTTCAACTATGCTCTTTACATGCTGGTTGTTTAGAATCGGTTGTCTAGACTTAAGCTCACGTTGAAACCTGGTGAATTTATACCTGAACCGTGTTGCCGGTACCGTTTATCAAGTAGATTATCGAGCGATAGTGTCAAACGTGTATAATCAAAAATCTTGATTCCACTGCGAATGTTGAGTGTCCACCATCCTGGGGTTCCGGCATCTGTAGCGTTTCCGTTGGAGTCAAAGTTAACTGTTGCTGGGTCGCGCGTAGTTCCCTGTATGCGCGGGTCTCGGATATCGCTTCTGTTTAAACGTCTCTGTTCAGCTGCTGCCCGCACGAAAAAGACTGCCCAGTAAGGCGTGTTTAAAGGATCCCATTGGATTCCAAGGATGCCGTTGAATGGGGGTTCTCTACGGATTCGTGCTTCCCATGGCTTACTCGGATCTGGTGCTTCTCCTGCAACCTTGAGAATTTCGCCCTGTAGCAATGCGGCATTGCCAAAGGCCGAAAAACCGGATTGGATTGGAATAATGCCTGCTAATTCGAACCCTAGAAGCTGGGCTTGATCGATATTATCAAAGACGAGTACGTCAATATCGTCGTACTGTCTGATTAGGTCTTGATGGAGTTGCGGTATCTCTTGATCTTCGTATGCTTGTTGAACAGGTTTGCGTCCCACTAAGCCGTTCACCTGGCTGTAGAACAGCGTTAAGGTGCCGCTGAAGTAGGAATGCTGTGCCTTAAAACCGGCTTCAACTGTCCACGAAGTTTCTGGTTTCAGGTCGGGGCTCGGTGCGGTGACTCCTTCGTTTGTAACTTCTACTGCGGTTGTGTCATTTAGAGAGGGTGCGCGAAAAGCGGTTCCAAAGGTGCTGACGAAGTTCAGGTATTCCGTTAAACCGACGACGACTCCGGCGCTTCCTGTGAAGCTGTTGTCGAATACATTGAACTCGTCAAAGGCTGGATCTCGGGCAGAAAGGTCTGCATGGGTTTGATAAACCGTAGCGCGGCCGCCGAGTATGAGTTCAATGCGGTCATGTATTGTAATTTCATCTTGAAGGTACACACTTGCGTCCCAGAACTGAGAGCCGCTAATAAATCGCCCCTTGCTTTCATCAATATTTTGTATGCCTTTATCGGTTTTGACGGTATGCCCCTGTATTGTATCGAAATAGAATTCGGCTCCCGCAATCAAACGTTGCCGGGGAAGGATGGAGCTGGCAGCTTGTGCTGTTAAGCCTATGGTGTTAACAGTATCATGTCGCTGTCGTCGGGCTGTTGCTCCTCGTATCACCTCGTTTCGTCCCTCTTTTTGGCGGTGATAAGAGGCTGTTACTCGGATGGTGTCAAGGTTCGCTGGTCGGGGGTTAACTATATAATTGGCATAAAGGAGGTCCCGGTTTTGAGGTTCAAAGAAGAATTCTGCAAACTCTTGTGGTGCGATTTTATCGTACCGCGGTGTTTGGGGTTGTCTCCACATTTGGTAAGCAAAGCTGATTCTGCTTGTATCGTTAATTTGATATCCGAGTTTTGCGTTAGCGTCGTAGGCTCGCCAGGCTAAGGGTCCCTCACTGTCAATAAGCCATTTGTCGGGGATGTTATCTTTTTCTATTGCGTTTACCTCATCATAGGCGTAGAGCTGCACCCCGGCGGGTATATTGTCCACTATTTCATACTTCCGATTTTTGTAGTGGAGGTTGTATCCTCTGCCTGGGTCTACGTCTCCGTAGAATCGTACGCCCCCGCTGGCAATAAATCCGAATCGGCCTTGGTTTCCTGTTACCTCCAAGCGGCTGAGCCGTTCTTGTGTAGCGGTTGAATAGCGGGCCAGGAGTCTGGGTTGTATGGCCCAGGTTTTTTGTGATAGATCAATCGGCATGTCTTTCGTAAAGAAACTGACAACGCCGCCCATTGCCCCGCTTCCATACAGCGTGGAACTTGAACCGAGCAGCACTTCTGCGCGATCTAATATTTCTGGGGCGATGGTTGCTGTGTATTGATTTGGTCCCGAACGAAATGTTGAATTATTGAGGCGGACCCAATCAACTTGTATTAGGCTTTGGTAACCGGTTAAGCTCCGGAGCATGGGTGAACCTTGTCCGACTGTTGTCTCTTGTGCGATTACGCCGACGGAGTCACGGAGTAGGTTGGATGCGTGTTCTGCGTTGCTTCGTTCTAATTGACTTAAGTTAAGGACACTAACAGAATTAGGTGTATCGAATAGTTCTTTCTTAGCCCGGGTGGCTGTAACGTTTATCTTCTCCAGTGTGACAATTTCATCGTCTCTCCTGTTTTCTGCAGCCGCCCATGGGGTCCAATTCATCAACAGGCTTAAATTTATTGTAAAAAAAATATAAAACAATTTTTTCATCGCAAATTTCTCCTTTCTTCATGAGCTTTAGCTAAGGGTTATAGCAAATCGCGTGCCATTGACGCGTTTTGGCTAAACTAGGGCGATTTAGATAGATTTTCGCCATAATCTGTTCAGGGCTGTTCATTTTTTGAACGTTTTACGATTCATTGTTGGGTATCGCGAGTGCACCTGATCGTAATAAAATTAAGGCTTGCGTTTTTATCAGTGATCTGATAGTCTATAGATCAAGGTTTAAGTTATAGGAGCGATAATAGATTCAGGAGCGCTTATGCGAAAACAGAAATTAAATTTTGCCTTCATTGGATGTGGTGGTAATGCCCGTGGCCATGGACGGGTCGTGTCGAGTGTTGAGAACGTAGAAATTGTTGCGCTTGCGGATCCGAGTGCTGGTTCGCTTGATGCGTTCAAGGATCATGTTGGCTTGGCTGCCTCTGTTCCGGCCTATTCTGACCATGCTGAGATGTTAGCGGCTTCTAATCCGGACGCTGTTGTTATTAGTTCGCCGCACGGTTTGCATTTCCAACACATTATGGATTCGCTTGATGCTGGGTGCCATGTGCATACGGAAAAGCCGATGGTCTGCACGGTAGATCACGCCAAACGGGTGATAGCGAAAGTAGAGGAGACCGGCTTGCACCTGATGATAGGTTACCAGCGGCATTTGAGTCCTGCGTATCGATACTGCCGTAAAGTTGTCCAGAGTGGTGAGCTCGGACGGGTTAATTTTGTTGCTGCCCAGCAATCACAGAATTGGTATCGGAATCAACGAGGCAAATGGCGCCAGGATCCGTTTCTCGGCGGTGGTGGTCAGTTGAACGATTCGGGAAGTCATCTCATTGACATTCTTCTTTGGGTGCTGGAGGCGAGTCCGGATATCGTTTTTGCGATGATCGACAACTTGGATATTGAGGTAGATGTTCTCACGGCAATGTCGATTAAGTTCGATACGGGTGCTTTGTGTAACATCAGTATCGTTGGGCATGCCTACGGCGGGGTTCAAGAATCGTTTTCTATCTGGTTAGAAGAAGGTTCGCTCTATCTCCGCGATGGTCAGCTCTATCGTCAAAGACGGGAGGGTAGCTTAGAACCTGTGGATGTGTCTGAGATGCCAGCATCGGGGAACAAAGATGTTGCGTTTATTGAACTCATCCGCGGTGAGCGGACAGAAAATCCGATCGGTGTTGAGAATGGTTTGCGCGTTATCCAATTAACCGAGGCTGCGTGGCAATCCGCTGCGTTGGGTAGATCCGTCAAAGTTGATCTGAATTGAGCTAATGCTTGATGTCCAAAACTTGTGTAAATTTTTTGACAAAAAGTCGTATCTTGCGGAGCTCACGTTCCGAGTGGCGCCTGGGGAGTGCCTTATCCTGCTGGGTAGAAATGGGGCGGGGAAGACGCTCTTGCTCAACATTTTAGCAACTTTGGTTGAACCGACCTCGGGCGGTGTTTCTATTTCTGGCGTTGACGCGTTTGCAAATTTGAAACAGGTGCGTCCGTCTATCGGTTATATTCCTGTCATGTTTGAGGGGTATCCTGATCTATCAGTAGAGGCGTATCTGAATTTTTTCGCTGCTGCATATAGATTAAACAGGCGTGAGCGTGGTCCCGCGATTAAGGCTGTGCTGGAACTCATGGACATCGAACACTTGGGCGATGTTAAGACGGGTATGCTATCAATAGGTGAGCGTCAGCGGCTTTTGTTCGCCAAAACTTTCCTACATGAACCCCAGTTATGGTTGCTGGATGAGCCCCTCAGTGCTCTTGATCCGAGCGGTCAGGCTGAAATGGTTGAGCTGCTTGGTGAGCTGCGAGCCATGGGGAAAACGGTAGTGATTGCTACTAACCGGCTTGAGGATGTTCCAGGCTTGTGTGGGTCTGAACTTCAAAACAGGACATTTATCGGAATTCTGAATGGTGGGCGATTTGTTGTATTTAATACGTTTCGCAAGTTGCGGGAGGAGAGCGCTGATGTTAATATTGCACAGACTGGTTCGTCCAATTGGTTGAATGCACTTTTTCTAGAGGTAACAAAAACAGAATGTCAGATATAAGAAAATTTTTTCACGAAAATGGGTACTATTTCGCCAGAGGTGTCTATTCATCCGCAGAAATTGCTGTGATGGAAAATGATTTCGATCGGGTTGTAGAGCAGCTGCTTAAAAGCGATGAGAACGTGAATGCGCGGTGGGGTGGCAAATTGATGGATGCCCTTGATGGGGGTGAATCTGTTATCATCCATACGCATAATATTCAGAGTTTTTCTGCGGTTTGGATGCAGGCGTTCATGCAGGAGAAGTTTCTTGATATTACGGAGTCCATCCTGGGAACCGATATTATTCTTCACCATTCCAAACTCTTCTGTAAGCCGCCGGAGAAAGGTGCACCTTTCCCGATGCACCAAGATTGGCAGTACTTCCCGTCCCTCAAAGACAGCATGATCGCTGCGATTATTTACGTTTCGGATGCCAGTGATGAGATGGGGTGTGTGCGTGTGTATCCGGGTTCCCACAAGTTGGGGCGTACCGACGGTATGATGGGAGGCGGTATTAATGCTGAAGTTACAGAGCGATATCCGCTTGAGAGGGCGACCGCTTTAGAGGCGGAACCGGGCGATGTGCTTTTCTTTAGTTATTTTACCCTGCATGGTTCAATGCCGAACCGTTCGGATCAGACCCGCAAGAGTGTTCTCGTTCAGATGCATGCGGGTAACGATGAGATTGAACCCGAAAACCGCCATACCAATGTCCGATTGGTTCTCCGTGGTTGGAATCACCTTGCAACCCGTTCTGCTGTCGGGGGGATGAGATAATTCTGAAGGGGCTTCTTAACAGCGTCCCATCTTACGGTTTGGGTTGCGTGTTTTTTTGTACTGTTCTGAAAACAGATGTGAGACGCGCTGTAAAGTGTGTTATATACTCTTATAGCGCTGTTTCTACTTTAGTTGTTGTGAGTATGACTAACAAATGTTGCTGAGAAGGAGGATTCGATGATTAAAGTCGCAAAGATTAGCATGGCACATGTTCACGCCGGGGGTTATGCTCGAAAGATTAACGAGAACCCTGAAACCGAGCTCGTTGCTGTTTGGGATGAAGAGGAATATGGGGGCAGAGCAGCGGCGGAGGAATACGGAGTTGCATTCTACAGTGACTTGGATGAGGTTCTGAGTCGTGATGATGTGGATGCGGTTGTTGTTGACGCTATCACGTCCGATCACCCGCGCGTGATGATTGCTGCGGCTGAAGCTGGAAAACATATCTTCACAGAGAAGGCGCTTGCGATTACTGTTGCGGAGTGTGATCTTATTATTGACGCTGTTGAGAAATCGGGTGTAAAGTTCATGATTTCGCTGCCTTCTCGTTGCAATTCGGAGATTCTGTTTGCCAAAAAAGCGATTGACGATGGATTGCTCGGGGACATCACGTTCGGCAGGGGGCGGATTGCGCATTCTGCCGCGTTGGATAAATGGTTCAGCGGCCCAAGTGCCTGGTTCGCTGATAGCGATCGTGCCGGTGGCGGTGCGCTTTTTGACTTGGGATGTCACCGGGTTGATGTTATCCGCTGGCTGATGGGTGAACCGCGAAATGCGATAGCCAAGATTAACAATTTCAGTGGTAACTTTCCCATTGATGATAACAGTGTTTCAGTTGTTGAGTTTGCGAATAAGGCGCTTGGGGTGATTGATGTTGCGTGGACACATCGCTCGGGCCCGAATATGCTTGAGATTTACGGAACAGAAGGTTCGTTTGCTGCGGGGCATGGCGGGAGACATTTTGAAACCCGTAAACTTTCTGATGAAGAAAAAGCGGAATATATTGCTAAGGCACCGGCAGCGCCGCCTGAACCGATACAACAGTGGATTAATGCGATTCTTCGTGATGAACCGGTAACGATTACTATCCAAGATGGGCGTAATCTCACGGAGTTGATGCAAGCGTTCTATATGTCCTCTGAACAGGGTCGGTCAATTGATTTTCCGCTTTAGCTAACTGTTCACTCGCTAACAATTGAGGTTTATTATGAGGGATTATCAACCGATTTCACTTTCTGCTTTGTGCAATGTCGGCCCAGAGATTATCGGGGAGAGAGCGACTCCGAATGTGGGGGCACGGACTCTTCACGGACTTCCTTTCGACATCGCTGAAGGGTCGCCCTGTTTCTTGGGTTTCGGTAAGGATGTTAACGCCGATCCTATCCGGGTTTCTATTAATGCCAGGCCGAGGCGGTTCATATTTGTCCATCGTTTGCTTGAAACGTATATTCCTGAGGGCGAGCCGATTGGTAGATTAATTGCGAATTATGTTTTCCATTACATTGACGGTGAAACTGTGAGTGTGCCGATTCGCGAGCGTTTCGAGATTGGTAGTGTTCCACAAGGTTGGGGGCAACAGACCTTTCTTGCTATTCCTGATTGTCAGGAAAATTTATTGCCTCGTTATGAAGGGGCGTGGGGAGCTGCGGGCAACCGGCAAACTGAGGTGAGCCAGGGCACGCCGCGCGACTACTATCTGTGGGTGTGGAAAAATTTGAGGGATGATGTTGATGTTGCGTCAATTGAAATTCAGCCGCAGGAGCGGTGTTTTATCGTTGCTGCGATCACGCTGGGTTACCTTGACGAGGATCCGATACCGCGTCGTGCGCGTCGTGAGGTCAAAATCACGCTTCTGCAGTCCGATGATGCGGGTAAACCTTTTGATATGGAAGTTAGCGTCGATCGTGGCGTTGCAACCTACCCGTATCCGTTGCCGGAGAGCACGTGCGATGCGTTTATCGAGGATAGTTTCAAAGGGTGGGGTGAATCTCAAAACACTAAGAGCAGCCCAGCGTATGTTGAAGTATCGGCTACCCCGTCTGCCACCGTTGAAGTCAAGAACCACGGTGAGACGCTCGGCAGCGTCAATTGGGGTACAGTCGAAGAAAAAGGGTCTCTTCAACCGAACAGACGCGTCAAAGTAGAGGTTATTGACTCCGGTAGAAACTGGGTGCACACTACTGTGATTGATGATGACACGAACAAGCCTGTACCGTGTCGGGTTCATTTTCGTTCTGCACACGGTGTGCCTTATGCTCCGCATGGGCACCATGCGCACGTCAACTCAAATAATGGCACATGGCATGTGGATGTGGGTGGTGATGTCCGTCTCGGACAGATTAGTTATGCATACATTGATGGCACATGCCAGGGATGGTTGCCGCGTGGGGACGTTATTGTCGATGTTGCCCGCGGGTTTGAATATACGCCGTTACGGACGACTGTTAACATAAGGCCTGGTCAACGCGATCTGACGTTGCGCATAAAGCGGTGGTGCGATATGAAAGCGGAACGTTATTTCAGCGGGGATACACATGTCCACTTTCTGTCTACTCAAGGTGCGCATACGGAGGCGCAAGGCGAGGATCTGGGTGTTGTGAATCTTCTGCTCTCACAGTGGGGGCATCTCTTCACAAATACAGAGGAATTCATTGGAGGCCCCACGGTTTCTGCTGATGGTCAAAGCATTGTGTATGCGACTCAGGAGAACCGCCAGCATGTTTTGGGGCATCTTACACTGCTGGGTTTAAAGCAGCAGGTTGCTCCGTGGTGTTCTGATGGTCCTGGGGAGGCGGAGTTGGGTGGGAATATGGAGACCACGCTTTCGCATTGGGCAGATGCTTGTCATGCACAAGGCGGTACGGTGGTGTTACCGCATATTCCGAACCCGAATTGCGAACCCGCGACGCTCATTGCCACTGGGCGTGTAGATGCTGTTGAGTATCTCACGAATGCTATGTATGGACATACTGAGTACTACCGTTATCTCAACTGTGGCTATAAATTGCCGCTTGTTGGTGGAACGGATAAGATGAGCAGCGATGTGCCGGTAGGCGTTTATCGCACTTATGTGCATATCCCTGACAATGTGGAATTCAATTACGATAATTGGTGCAGATACATGAGTGCTGGCAACACGTTTCTGAGTGGTGGTCCGATGATCCGTCTCACAGTTGAAGGGCAGCCAATTGGTAGCACTATTAACCTGCCTGGTAACGGTGGCACAGTTGAGGTTGAAGCGTCTGCGGATTCTATTTTTCCGATCCACACGCTGCAAATTATTCAAGCGGGCGAGGTGGTTGCTTCCACTGGGGATGAGGCGGGCCAAGGGCGTTTACATCTCAAAGCGCGGTTGGAAGTGGACAAACACTCTTGGATTGCGGCGCGATGCGGTGGTCCGAACTATGCGCAAGCTGTTCCACATCACGATGGATGGGGCCGCGGTATTATTGCGCACACTTCCCCGATCTACATCGCTGTTGGGGGCGAGTGGTGGATGTTTGATCCGGAAACGGCGAATTATATGCTGACTTTGATTGAAGGTGGCTTGTCGTATATTCAACAGACAGCGCGCCACTATGAACCTGGCACTGTGACACATCATCATGGGGAAGATGAGCATTTAGAATTCCTTTCGCGTCCATTCCAAGAGGCTCGTGCGGCGATTCACCGTAGGATGCACCAATTGGGTATTCCGCATTAAATGCTACAGATTAAGTTTTATAGTGTTTATCGCTAGGCATGGCAATTATAATCTCGAAAATGTTATTACAGAGGGATTGGCTGCAAGGGCTTACCTATGTCGCTTCACACCGCCCGGGTTCAAAGGGGCTGTAGATTCGTCCTGCAGCTCAGTTGGTGTCCGCGCTGTAGGGGACGATGTCGACTTCTTTTTTCACACCGCCATCCCCGCCTCACGATACGTTCGTTGAATCAATGCCACCTCCGCATCTGTCAGCCCATACACCCGATACACCCACCGGTCTATCTCCCGCTCGATGTCGCGCACGTTATCGCTCTCTGGGGCTGCTAGTATCTGTTCAACGAGACATGATACTTCTGCTTTCTGTGTATCAGTGCAATCTGCCATAGGAACCTTCTCCATATGTTGCGAAAAGAAAGACAAACCTCCGCCTGCCCACGGGTCGTTGAGACTCTGAAATTTATGGCGTGCATACCAGTCAAACAGTCTACTATTCAAAATAGCAAAGACAGAAAGATCGTTAATGGGTATGAAGTGTGTTGAGTCTAACCCGTATGCCCCAGTTGTATCATAAACTGCGTAAAGAGCCTTTGAAATCTTTGAGTACAAAATCTTCGGTTTTTCAAACTCTGCATGGTATGCGACAACGTCTTGGATCTCATACCACTTATAACTGCCCATTTTCCTCCCATATTTTTCGGCTCTACTTTTTTTCGGCTCCAAGTTTCTTCTATACTGATTCAGATGTTTCTTGACAGCCGGATACTGGTCAATCTCAACCCCGTGCCGTGTGAAGATGAGATATTGCCCTGTGCTATCCGTCCGCCACTTTCTAAGGTCTCGCCCTCTGAGCAAAGGCTTTATGAGCTCATTGCTCTTCGGATCCTCGGAGATCAGGCGCTGCCGCACAGCCGCATCGATGATAAATGCCTTGTTATATCCTGTCTTCACTCCCATATAAAAACCTTCCTTGACATATTCGCCGAGGGGTGTGCCGGTGGTTTCGAGTTTCCGCAGGAGCTGCAGTGTCTCGGGCGATGCCAAGGTCCAGCCCTCCGCTGATAAATCACGCGGCTGCAGCCGAAACGCCCGCTCCCGAAACGCCGCAGACAGCCGCAGCACATCAGACGCATCCCGAAACGTCGCCACCGAAAAAGGCGCTCCCTCTGATATAGCATTTTCAAGGATCAGGATACAGGTATCCACACTCGCTTTGAAGACAGCGACACTCCCGAAGTCAAGCAGCCGCTGAATGCGTTGGGCATCGGAGAAAAATGCGCGCAGTTTTCTACCATACGCTGCCCGCAAAAACTTGTTTGAGGAGATATACGCCAAGATGCCGTGCCTCCGCAGCAGCTCCGTGCCGCGCTTGTAAAAATAGACGTAGAGGTCTGCGGTGCCGACATACACCTCTGGGAATAGCCGCTTGTAAGTCGGCTTCATCGCTTTGATAAGTTCTTGTCGCACATAAGGCGGGTTGCCAATCACAATGTCAAAGCCGCCCGCTTGAAAAACCTCCGGAAACTCCACCTGCCAGACAAACTCATCAGCACTCGCTTGCCAGCCTTGAAGATCCGCTCGGAGTGCGGCGATCTCCGCTCGGAGTGCCTGTTTTTTCGCATCGACATGCGTAACGAGATAGTCCGCTTGTTTCTCTTGTATCTTTTGGATCCACGGCCTGTCAAGCGTCATCTGTTCCGGGGCTGCACCGGTCAGGCTGTCTCCCACCGCCACTTTGTAATCCAAGTTCGGCAGCGGCTGCGGCACATCGCCTTCATAGTCTACTGTGAGGCTCAGCCAGAGGCGCAACATCGCAATGTTGACAGCGAAGTCGTCTCTGTCCACGCCGTAAAGGTTCTTCCGGATAATCTCCAGCTTGCGTTCATACACCGTACGAGTATCGGTCTGATCGCTTTGGAACAGAGCATCGCGCAGGCGGAGCAGTTCGCCCATCATCCCGAGTAGATACGCACCGCTCCCACACGCAGGATCACACACCCGTAAGTTCTGCAGCACCGCTAACACGCCCTCTGAATCGCGAATGCCCGTGGCATCGCCACCGTCTACGAACTGTGTCAGGCACGCCGCGCTCTCCGTTGTCTGCTTCTGCAAGCAGAGCTTCAGGCTCTCCCTGCACATGAAAGAGACAACCGCACGCGGCGTGTAGTAGCTCCCACTGGCGTGCCGCCCCGTGACCAGTTCCTCAAACACCTTACCCAGCATCTCCGGGTCTACTGCAACCTCTATGTCTAGCGGCGTCGATTCGGTGATCGTGAAGTTATAACGTTCAAAGAGGTTGAGGATGTCAGCGAAGGTGTCGTTCGGCAGATCCACTGCGTGTTGTTCATCATACGGCTGCATCTCGAAGAGTCCACCGTTGAGGAACGGCACATCGCCGCGCCGGGTGCGAGCGGCGGCATCTTCGGATCCGGACTCACCGGCGGGATTGCTGAGACCGTGGAAGAAGACGTAATAGAGCCGGTCGTTGAGCAAGCTCTCTGTGTGAGGCTCCTTGTGCTTATCAGAGATTACCCCCCCCGCTTCTTGTCGATTCCGCACTGCCAGACGACGATTCTATACCCACCGCCGCCTCATACAACGCACGGAAGTAGTCCCGACGACCCGCATACCGCAACCAACCTTTTCTCTCAAGAAAACGCAGAAACATCAAACGATTCAACAGACGCTGCGTATACAACCGACGCTCATCCGCCTCGCTCTTTGGGATCCCTGACAGTGCCGCCTCCACTAATTCGAAGACGCTCTTATACTCACGGAAAAACTGATCCGTCACAGCCGCCACATCAAACGCACGCTGCCATTTAGCAACCCACGCTTGCGACGACGAAAAACCGCCACGCGGAAACGCCAGAGCCGGCAGGTTGTATTCACACAGCGTCCGAAGGTGCGTATCCCCACGATCCCACGAGAATATAGACAGCACCGCATCCTGCCAAGACGCACCCGCACCTGCGAAGTGGGCAAACGCAAACCGATGAAAATCAGCAGTCGTGCAGATGAATAGCAGATGATCCAGCTCCCACGCAGGCAGCCGTGCGTCTCGGGCGCGCCTTTCAACCAGACCCCGCAGAACCCGCCGCAACTCCGTGCGATACACCCGCTCACTGCTGAATTCAACAAAGAAGATGCCCCACGGCTGCGAGCCGACCTCGGGAGAAAATCCCAACGCCTCGCGCGCGAACGGCGGCAGCTGCAGACAGTCAGCGACTCGTGCCTCAGCCGTTTCATCAAGATCCAGCTCTGCTGACGACCACGGGAAAGCTATCTCGCCGAGCGTCACGTCTTCGGGGATCGGCCAGTCGAGAGTGTCACGAAAGAACGCTAAGAGCGTCTCAAAGTCAGTTATAGTATCAACAGTTTCAACGGGTATATATGACATTGGTATTCCTCAAGGGTTAGGCGATAAGTAAACGGATAACGGACATCTTGGAAAATAGACCCGACCAACGAGACGGGTGCTTCACTCTCCTAATATAGCACGCACCGCTTGTTTTGTCAAATGTAGCACAACAGGCGTACCGGGTGTAGAACATTAATCTTTAGTATGTACGCAAAACGTTACTTCGAATCACGAGGCATCTACAGTACCTATCAATTTGACACGCCTTCCCCTTTGTGATAAAATTAAATTCATCTCAAAAGATAGGAGCAGTTATGTCTACATACGATGTCATAATTATCGGCGGCGGGCCGGGCGGATACGTTGCAGCCATCAAAGCTGCACAACTCGGTGGAACGGTCTGCCTGATAGAAAAAGGGGCGTGGGGCGGAACTTGTCTGAACCGAGGGTGTATTCCAACAAAAACCCTTTTTGCTGTTGCGAATCTCGCTACACAGATGCAGCAAGCTTCTGCTTTCGGTGTACATATCAACGGGGAGACGACAATTGATTATACGCAAGTGTTGAACCACAAAACCACTGTTGTCCAACAGTTAGAACGGGGCATCGCGCAATTATTGAAGGCGAACGTGGTCGATGTCCGTAACGGAACAGCCGAGCTTATCGATAAAAATACGATCATTGTCAACAAGCCTGATGGTGCAACTGAACAGTTGCACACGAAAAATGTTATTATTGCGACAGGTTCAGAACCCGCGAAACCACCGCTCTTTGAGATCGATGAGAACCAAGTTTTGACGACAACAGGCATTCTCAATCTTACAGAGCTTCCTGAAAGCCTGCTAATCGTTGGCGGCGGTGTATCCGGATGCGAATTTGCTTCTATCTTCAATGCCCTCGGGTGCCGAGTGACAATAGTGGAACTTCTCCCTACCATTTTGGTGTCCGAAGATATTCAAGTTATCCGACACATTCAGCACTTCATGAAGCGCAAAGGCATCACGATCCATACCGGTGTGAAACTTACCGGTGTCAAAAAAACAGGCACACAGGTAACAGCTGTGCTTAACTCCGGCGAAGAGATCACTGCAGAAAAAATGCTTGTTTCAATCGGCAGGCGCTACAATACAGATAGGGTAGGTTTAGAAAAAGTTGGTATTCGCACCAATGGCGGGAAAATCGTTGTGGATGCACAGATGCGCACGAACGTTTTCAATATTTATTCGGTCGGAGATGTGGCCAGCCGTTATCTGTTGGCACACGTGGCATCGGCAGAAGGGAAAGTCGCCGCACAAAACTGCCTTGGTGCCGGCGTTGAGATGGATTATCAGGTCATTCCATGGTGTGTTTTCACCTTACCCGAAATTGGACACGTCGGAATGACAGAAGAAGAAGCAACACTTGAAGGGTATGAAGTAAAAATCGGTCGATTCCCTTACGCAGCGAACGCAAAAGCGTTAGGACTACGTCAAACAGATGGATTTGTCAAAACTGTCTCTGATGCCGATAGCGGCGATATTCTCGGCATTCACATCGTCGGCGCGCACGCGTCAACACTTATTCATGAAGCCGCCGTCGCCCTCCGATTGGGAGCAACAGCAAGCGACATTGCACAGACTGTTCATGCACATCCTACCCTTTCAGAAATGATCATGGAATCCGCCGAAGCCGTGATGGGCAAGGCAATTCACAGTGTGCGTTAAAAACGGACAGCTTCTTGGAGTTCATCATAGCGCGCCAAAATTTCAGAAAACCGAACGCGCTTTTGTCTGTCAACGCTGAAATCTTCAATATTAAAAGAGGCAAGAACCGTGCCGTAAATCATTGCACTGCGTACCGCCTTCTCAGAAGTATCGTCAACCGATGCAAGATACCCCATCATGCCCCCCGCAAAACTATCTCCTGCCCCTGTAGGATCTGTTACCTGTGTGAGTGGATACGCAGGCGCACTAAAGAAGGACGACTCTGTGACGCTGATAGCACCATGCTCCCCCTTTTTAATGATAACCCTTTTTGGACCATAACGTAGAATCTCTCGGGCCGCCCGCATCAAATTGGAATCACCGGTGAACAAGCGCGCCTCACTGTCATTTAAAATGAGAACATCTACACGTCTTAAGAGGGCTTCTAATGCCTCCCGCTCCTCATTAATCCAAAAATCCATCGTATCGCAAACAATGAACTTCGAATCCTTCGCTTGTTCAATGATGCTCAATTGTAGCAGCGGGGAATTATTCGCTAAAAAAAGATACGGAGTCTCCCTATAAGTTTCAGGTAAAACAGGCTGGAAATCCCTAACAACATTTAATTCTGTGAAAAGTGTATCTCGTACGTTAAAATCTGCGGCATAACGCCCGCCCCATCGAAACGATTTGCCAGAATCAATCTGCTTTAGACCTTGGAGATCGATGCCTTGAGTCTCAAGGAACTCTGTGTACGCACCCGGGAAATCAGCACCGATAACACCAACAAGCTGCACAGCGTTCTTAAAAAAATTCGCCGCGACAGCGGCGTACACGCCAGAACCACCTAGTACATCTTCAACGCGTGTACTCGGGGTCTCCACCGTATCTAAAGTAACTGTTCCAACGACCAAAACTCCCATACCTTAAGTTTCTGTTTCCCCAAATATATAGGCGCAAATTCCTGTTTTTAAAATCAGAAAGGCCCCGGCCTATTTTTATTTTCGCGTAATGCATGCATAACCCGTCGCAAACGCCGAACAACGATTACACCAAGTACAACAACTATCGGATACTGCAAGATACCCAAGACCTTTAACAACGACGCAGGCAAAGGCAACGCTATTTTCTGAGAGGATGCCATGATTGGAAATAAAAGGACCGCGGATACAAGCAGTATAATCCATTCCCAAATCTCTGATTTTTTCATAAGCCACCCCATAAAGCGCTAACGTTCACAACAGAGCTAAGTTCCGATTTCCCACGAGTTAAGGTATTTTTCTTGCTCAGGCGTGAGTGTGTCAATATGAATGCCGAACGCTTGTAGCTTCAATTGAGCCACGCTTTCGTCGATAGATTTAGGAACATTGTATACACGGTTTTCAAGACTGTCACGGTTCTTAGCGATGTATTCAACGGATAATGCCTGATTCGCAAAACTCATATCCATGACACTAGCAGGATGCCCTTCTGCCGCAGCGAGGTTTACCAATCTGCCTTCACCTACGAGGTAGAGTTTCCTGCCATCCGCGAGTGTATACACGTTTACATACGGTCGCGCGTTCCCTATGTCGCAGCTTAGCTTTTCCAACGCAGGGATATCAATTTCTACGTCGAAATGACCGGAATTCGCGATAATCGCGCCATCCTTCATCACTTCAAAATGTTCCTTACGCAAAACGTGAATATCCCCTGTAAGCGTCACGACCAAACCGGCTTCTTGAACCGCTTGTTGCATCGGCATAACTCTGAATCCGTCCATCACGGCTTCTAACGCTCTCAATGGATCGACTTCAGTTACAATAACGTTTGCCCCTAAACCGCGTGCACGACTGGCAACCCCTCTCCCGCACCACCCGTAGCCCGCTATGACAACTGTCGTCCCAGCAATCAGAAGATTGGTCGCCCTGATAATACCGTCAAGTGTGCTCTGCCCTGTACCGTATCGGTTGTCAAAAAAATGTTTTGTATGAGCGTCGTTGACAGCAAGGATAGGATATCTCAGGACACCCTCGTTCGCCATACTTTTGAGACGGATGACCCCGGTGGTTGTTTCCTCTGTTCCAGCAACCACCCGCTCAATTAACGCAGGGTTAGTTTCTTCAGAGTGAAGCCTTGAGACAAGATCAGCCCCATCGTCCATGGTAATCGCAGGTTGTGTATCAAGGACCGCATCAATGTGTTTATAATAGGTTTCTGTGTCCACACCGTCAACTGCAAAAACACCGATCTTTTCGTCAACAACAAGAGAGGCAGCGACATCATCTTGAGTGCTGAGCGGGTTTGATGCACACACAACTGCCTCCGCGCCGCCTGCTTTCAACGTCTTCATCAAATTTGCTGTTTCAGTTGTAACGTGCAAACAGGCTGCTATCCTTAATCCCTCCAAAGGCCGTTCCCTCGCGAACCGTTCTCGGATGGATTCCAGTACTGGCATGAATCGATGTGCCCAATCGATTCGTTGTTTCCCTGTTGACGCGAGGTCTGTTGTTTTAATATCGTAGTTCATCACTTTCCTTTTTCGCTAATATTTTCGATCTTCTTCAAACTACCGGAGTTTTTCGATGTAATCGGTTTCTTCCCAAGTAAAACCAGGGGCTTCGCGCCCGAAATGCCCGTAGGCAGCTGTGTTTTGATAGATAGGCCGACGCAACTTCAACCGTTCAATAATACCGATTGGCGTTAAATCAAAATGGGTGTTAACAAGTTTTGTAAGGGCTTCATCATCACCTGTCCCGAAGGTATCTACCATGACAGAAATGGGGTCCGCTCTCCCGATTGCATAAGAAATTTGGATCTCACAACGTTCCGCACGCCCAGCTGCAACGATGTTTTTAGCAACATGCCGAGCTGCATAAGTCGCACTTCGATCTACTTTAGTTGGATCCTTCCCAGAAAGTGCCCCACCACCATGTCGTCCCATGCCCCCATACGTATCAGCAATAATCTTTCGCCCGGTTAATCCGGCATCCCCTTGCGGACCTCCGGTTACAAAGCGTCCTGTTGGATTAATATGATATTTAATATCTGGACTTCGGAGATTTTCAGGTATAACTTTTTTGATTACCTCTTCGATAATTGATTCCCGGAGGCGAGTATCCACGTCGACATCCGGATCATGTTGTGAGGAGATAACAACTGTCGTAACAGCCTTAGGTTCATTATCGGCATATTCAACTGTCACTTGAGATTTCCCATCAGGCCGAATAAAGGGAAGGATACCGTCCTTCCGAACTTCTGCCAAGCGCCTCGTTAATTGATGCGCAAGAGTAATCGGCAACGGCATTAATTCTGGCGTTTCGGTGCAAGCGTATCCAAACATCAAACCTTGGTCGCCCGCACCGCCTAGGTCCACCCCCAGCGCAATATCAGGCGATTGTTTATCAATGATGCTCAAGACAGCGCTTCGGTCAGCGTCAAAACCGTATTCAATATGAGTGTACCCGATATCGGTAAGTACGCGCCGTGCAATTTGCTTATCGTCGTAGTTTGTAGTTGTAGTGATCTCGCCAGCGATAACAACAAGCCCTGTTGTGACCAAAGTCTCACAGCCGACTCTACCCATAGGGTCGGTTGCTAGTATAGCATCAAGCACCGCGTCGGAGATCTGGTCTGCGACTTTGTCCGGATGTCCCTCAGTGACAGACTCGGACGTAAATAGAAAATTTTTGCTCAATTCCGGGGCTCCCAGTTTATATATGTATCTCTCAACCGTATCATAATTGCTAAACTTTAGGTGTAAGAGATGAAGAGTGGATCCCAAGACCCACTCTTACACATAAATGTAGAAAACGGACAGACTTAACCTCCACGTCTACACTTAAATGTCAACATCTCTGTAGCAAGGTTTTCTTCTAGGCACCTGTTTCCACACCGAAAGCGTGAATCTGGTCCGGGCAGAAGATACAAGGGACGTTAATTCTCGGAGTTCTCAGTATTCTCGGTATTCGCGGTATTCTCAGAACTCTCAGTGCTCTCCAAACTTTCAGCGTTTGACTTACCCATTTCTTCTTTGAGTAGATGCCCCAGTGTCGTGGGAGTTTCCTCGTGTGCCGGCATTCGGCGTCGGGGTGTCCTTTCTCGCCGTGGACGAGGCGGACGCTCGTACCGTTTTTCCTTTTGAGTTGGCTGCGCCTCCTCAGGGGCTGCCGCCCGTTCTTGTTCGGCAATGAGCGCTTTCAAGCTAAGCCCGATGCGCCGTTCTTTTGGAAACAGATTAATCACTTTTAGGTCTAGCTCGTCTCCAACAGAAACAATCTCTTCCGGTTTTTCAATCCGGTGGTTCGCAAGTTCAGAGATATGAATTAAACCTTCAATGCCCTCCTCAAGCTTTGTGAACGCCCCAAAACTGGTGAGATTGACGATTGTGCCTCGGACAACAGAACCAACTTTGTACTTCTCTGGCACTTCTTCCCAAGGATCCGGCTGCACCTGCTTCAGCCCAAGTGAAACCCGCCGCTCAGCAGCGTCAATTTGTAGCACAACTACCTCAATTTCACTACCTTCTTTAAGGTCCGCATTGGCTGCAGCTCCCCGTTTCGTCCATGAGATATCCGAAGTATGAATCAAACCGTCGATCCCGGGTTCGATTTCAACAAATACACCAAAATTCGTCAAGTTTCGAATACGCCCGGTGATTTTGCTACCAACCGGGGCTCGTTCTTCTAAAAGCTCCCAAGGATTCTGTTGCAGCTGCTTAAGTCCAAGTGAAATACGTTTGTCTCCCCTTGAGATTTCAAGCACGACCGCTTCAATTTTATCGCCTTTGTTGACAATCCTTGATGGCGCGACATTGCGCCGAGTCCATGCCATTTCAGATACATGAATCAGTCCTTCTACACCTTCTTCAAGCTGCAAAAATGCCCCATAGTTGACAATGTTCACAACAACACCATTAACTCTGGAGCCAATTGGGTACTTCTCCTCAATGTTTGCCCATGGATCTGGCGTTTTCTGTTTCAAACCCAACGAAATCTTCTCGTTCTCCGGATCGATACCGATGACTTGGACCTCAATTTCTTCTCCAACTGAAACAACGTCAGAGGGGTGATGGATGCGTTTCCAGGCCAGGTCTGTTTTATGGAGCAACCCATCAACACCACCAAGATCCACAAATGCCCCGAAAGCCGTAATATTTTTTACCACGCCCTTGACGAGTTGACCTACTTCAAGCGCACTGAGGACTTCCAAGCGCTTTTTCACCAATTCTGCCTCTAAGCAGGCGCGACGAGACAAGACGATGTTGTGCCGGCGCTTACTGAGACTGATAACTGTCATGTCAAGCGTCTGACCCACATACTGCTCAAGGTTCTGGATGGGCCGGAGTTCAACCTGTGAAGCCGGCAAAAAACCTCGCAGAGAGCCGATAGTTACCCGTAATCCACCTTTAATACGTTGGGTGATACGACCTTTGACAGGTGCGCTAGTCTCATACGCGGTCGCTATCTCATCCCAAATGAGAGTCTGGTCAGCTATCTTCTTTGAAAGAACTATTTGCCCTTCCGAGTCTTCACGCCTAACAATGTAGACATCGATTTGATCCCCGGCCTGTAAAGCAGGTAAATCGTTTTCCCCAATATCAAATTCGGATGCTGGAATGTAGCCCTCCGACTTAAAGCCTATATCGATCATCACCTCATCGCGGGTGACATCCACGACGGTTCCTTTAACAATCTCACCGTCGGTAAATGCTTTGATCGAATTATCATACGCTTCTTCAAGAGATTCAGCGCTCATCGGTTCTAGTGACTCTTCCGGCGCTGCCACTTCCTCTTCAGATACGTTTTCATCAGTAACCTCTGCCGCTTGTTCACTATCCGCCTCACTCTCAGGAATCGCCTCCGCACCCTCTTCAGGTTCGGTCTCAACTATCTGTTCAGGCGGGGCTTCATCCGTAGATGATACCGCTTGTTCAGAGTCTAGATCCCCTGCAGCCGTTTCTACTTCACTGCTCGAAGCTTCTTCATGCATCTCAATCTCTGCATCGGTTGTTGAAGCTGCCTGCACAGCTTCTAGAGATTCTGTCTCGCTTGCCGTATCCTGATGTACCTCAACCGAGTTTTCAGTTGAAGACTGTTCTTCTTCCACATCAACAGTGGATACGCTTGTATTTGCTTGTTCGTTGTTCATTAAGATACCTGGTCCATTTAAAAACGCACAACCGCGTTAATCCGCCAGTTCCTCCTTATATTCAAAGTGCTTTTAACACTTCCAAATCGGTTACATAATAGTATACCATAAATGCGGTCAGAAAAGCAACAATTTTTTGCATCGCGATTTGATCTCCCTAAAAAAACGACCATACCTCGATATTCAATGACAAAATTTTGCTTGACTTTTTCCTTGAATTAAGATAGAATTCACAGAAAACAATCCTAATTAAGCCGACTAGTCATCTATAAGAAGAGGTAATTTCTATGGACTCAACCCAATTAATGAAACTCCGCGAGGAGTCCGGCATTAAGATCATCGAGATAAAAACAGACTTAAGTAGTTACGGAGCATCTGATTTACGGAAAGTACTTGAAGACCTTTTAGTCGAGAAAGTGGACAGAGTGGTCGTTAACCTCAGCGAAGTAAGTCATATCAATAGTACCGCCGTGGGGGCACTTGTAGGTGTTGCCAAACGTCTCCGACAGAATGGCGGCGACCTTAAAATTTGCGCACTTGCCGACAACTTGGCGCGCACCTTCCACCTTATCGGGGCTTCAAGTGTCCTTGAAATCTATGAATCAGAACACAGCGCCCTCGCTGCATTTGAAACCTATTAAATCTTAACATATGGCGAAAGCAGAAATTGAACTTAATATCCCAAGCACCGTTTTTTATATTGAACCTGTCCGAGCGTTCATCGGGACCTTGGCCCAAAGCCTCGGATTTTCTAGAAAACGCCTCGCAGACATCCAACTCGTGCTTGACGAAGTTTGTAGCAACGCAGTACATCACGGTTCAGCTAATGCTGCAGTTGGTATCAAATTGCAGATAAGTGCGGACACACATGCCCTTGAAATTGTAGTGAGGGATACTGGGCCGGGAGATGTCAGCGGAAAGTGTTGGTTAACTTGTGAAAGACTTTTGGAAATTGAGGCAAATCGTTCTCCAACCAATGAGCGAGGACACGGCATTTTCATCGCGAAATCTCTTTCTGATACTCATGAGATGCGATGCAACGAGACCGGCGGTACAGATGTCCGAGTTGTTTTCCATCTCTTAAGATCTAGCAAATCCAAGCTTTAATCGCCTCCGACAGCCTCAATCGCAATAAGTGTTAGATCATCGTCTTTCGGACAGTTCACTGTGAAAGTATCGACTGCTTTTGAAACACTTGAGATGAGCTCCGCTGCTGGCTGCGCCGCACACTCGCTCACCAATTTTTGGAGGTTTTCTATCGTGAATTCTTCCCCTTGTGGATTCTTGGCCTCGTAAACACCATCGGTATAAAGAAATATCTTGCTTAATCGACTGAACGGGTAATGTGCAGTTTCATAAACTGATTCCCGCCAAATGCCTAAACCGTTTCCAATATTTTTATCGCCGATAGCATAATAGGTTTGTTGATGCTCGTCATACAAGAAAGGAAAAGAATGTCCAGCATTTGCACAAATCAGTTCTTCTTTGCCGAGATCAATGATCCCACAAAACGCAGTCGCAAACATAAACAGCCGTGAACTAATCAGATCGTTAAAACGAGTGTTCAATCCTTCGAGCAGATGCCCCGGATTATCCTCAACCAATTCTTGGAATTCCGCCAAAATCGTTTTAATGAAGACAGTCACAAAAGCGGCTGAAACGCCATGACCCATAACATCCGAGATAAAAACCCCCAGCCGATTCGGCATGATTTCCCAAACATCAAAGAAATCCCCACCGACAGCCATTTCCGGGCAACACCGGGAAGCAATCCGAAACCCAGATAATTCCTGAACCCCGTTCTGAGGAATCAGAATCTCCTGGATACTCCGTGCCATTTGGAGCTCTTCTTCCAAACGAGCATTATGTCTGGCTAGTGTGTCCTGATACCCCTTGATCCGTAGGAGAGAGCGGACTCGCGCCAAGACTTCTAAACTATCAAAGGGTTTTTCGATAAAATCATCGGCACCCACTTCAATAGACTCAATTCGGTTTTCGCGCGTATCGCGCAGCGCAGTTATCATCACAATCGGAATAAATTCAGTCGTCTTATTTGCACGAACCTGCTTGACGACTTCAAAGCCATTCATCTTAGGCATGTTAATATCAAGTAAGATCAGATCCGGTTTCTCTTTCTCAAGAATATCGAGTGCCTCAACGCCATCCTCAGCGGTACAAACGTTGTAACCTTGCGCATTGAGATGGATCTCTAGTATTCTAACATTCTTAGGTTCATCATCAACCACAAGAATTTTAGAGGCTTTTTGTGCTTCCGGAGTCGTTTCAGAATTCATGTTTCTGTCCTTCTAAGATGGGCTTCTACGCGTTCTACGAGTACCTTAATGTCAATAGGTTTACTGAGGTAGTCATCGCACCCTGCTTTGAGAATCCGTTCCCTGTCACCAGACATTGCTGCAGCTGTTAATGCAATAATCGGTATATCTCCCCAATCAATGCTGGCTTTAATGCTCTGCGCCAATTCCTCACCACTTTGCCCCGGTAACGCAATATCCAAGAGAATGAGTTGTGGCGTGGTATTTTCTAGACTAGCAATGGCCTCAACAGCATCAGTCGCCTCAACAACTGTATAGCCCTTCGACTGCAACACAATCCGGACAACTTTGCGGTTCAACTCTTGGTCCTCAATTACCAAGATGCGTTTCGGTGTTTCTGCCCCTCTTTTGACAGGGCACAATTCTTCGCTTTTCACGGGTTGCCCTCTATTCATGCCCGCAGCCCGAAATCAACCGGAGTTGCAGCACTAAGTTTCCATTCCCGAAATCTATGCTATTCCATCAGACTCGTTACTAGTTTCAATTTCCAAACGTCGCAGCGGAATTATCACGGTGAAATTGCTCCCTTGCCCTTCCTGACTTTTAACGCTAATTTCGCCGCCATGCAAGCCAACCAATCTCTGCGTTAATGCTAAACCCAGCCCGGTCCCTCCATACCGGCGAGACTTTGATGTATCAATTTGTGTAAATGGGGCAAAGAGTTTGGTTTGATCTGCTTCAGAAATACCTATCCCTGTATCTATAACCTGCGCACGCAACATTGTCTCAGTGAATTCTAACTTTGTCGTAACTTTTCCGCCTTCTGGCGTAAACTTTACCGCATTGGAGAGTAAATTGTAAAAGATCTGTTTAAGTTTGATCCGGTCGGCTTCAATTGTACAGGTCTGTTTATATGTCAAGGTAAGATCCAGCCCCTTTTTCAGAGCGAGTGCGGTGATAATAGCGTTCACCTCTTCCACGGCTTCAACAATAGAGAACTTTTCTATTTGCAGCACCATCTTGCCAGCTTCAATTTTTGATAAGTCGAGAATGTCGTTAATCATCTCCAATAAATGCTGACCACTTATATGAATATCGTTGATACATTCTTTCTGTTCAGCGTTGATGCTTCCAACAAGCTCGTCTCTCAAAATTTCGGCGAATCCGATGATCGCATTTAGTGGTGTGCGGAGCTCATGGCTCATATTTGCAAGGAAATCGCTTTTTGCACGACTTGCATATTCAGCGACTTCCTTTGCTTGTTGCATCGCTTTCTGGGTTTTTATTCGCTCCGTAACGTTCAGTGCCATACTAATGCCCAAGCGCTTGTTGTCCGGAAGCTCCCCAAGCAAAGATGAACTAAATTCCCAGATCTGCTTTTCGCCTGGCTTGGTGAGAATCTCGTACTCGCCCTCTGCCACTCGTTCTGTGGAATGATACAATTGACCAAGGTGGGTCCGGATTGCTTCAGCCTCCTTACTGCTGGCCTGTTCAAGCCACTTCGAGACCGTAGGAACGTCTACATGGGTATACCCAGTTAATTCCGTCCATGCACGGCTGATTTGCAAGATTTCCCCATCTTCGGAGTGAATCATGATTGGCAACGGGGCATTCAGCACAGCACGCCGAAAGCGCTCCTCGCTCCGCTGCAATTCGATTTCCGCCTGCTTTCGATCGGTTATATCTGTTGAAGTCATCACGAAGCCTACCAGCTGACCCTCATGCTTGATGGGCCCTAGACAGGAGGCGTACCAATATCTGCTCACCTGCCCTTGAACTTCATAGGTGGCGACTCCACCAGTTTCAATGACTCGGGCACAAGCCACCCTAAACCGTTCATGATGTTCCTCCGTGAGAAAATCAAAAATGCTTTTCCCGATAACGTTTTGAGCGTTCAACCCAGTGCCAGCTGGAAACCTATTGACAAAGGTCAGACGACAATCAAGATCCATAGTTGAGATAGTATCCGGCGCACTCTCAACAAGAGAACGCCATTTCGCTTCAGAATCCTGGACTGCTTGTTGGACGCGATAGTATTCAGTTATGTCTCTTGAGATACCACACGTCCCTTTAATACGACCGTCTCTATCGAGAATCGGAACTTTCGTGGTTGACACCCACGTGTCTTGTTCATCTGGCCACGTCTCTTTTTCCTGTTTCGCTTCGATCGGTTTCCCAGATTTGATAACGCTCTGCTCATCTTGATAGGCTTGCTGTGCATGTTCACGTGTGAAAAAATCAAAATCTGTTTTTAGTACCGCTTCTGATGGACTTTTCAAACCAAAATGTGCCGCTAAAGATCGATTAATTCGAATAAATCGACTTTCTGTATCCTTAAAATAGATGTGATCTGGCGTATTTTCCATCAGGGTATGCAAGAAGTCGCTTTCTTCAGTATGCTTTACCACCAGCTGCTGGAAACGTGTTTCATTTTCTTTCACCTTCGCTTCCAACTCTTTTCGCAGCGTGATGTCCCTGATGACTAGATAACAGATCTTTTTCTTAGAACACTTTGTAACATGCCATTTCAACCACTTATACGACGTGTCTTTACACTGAAAGCGGTTCTCAAAGTTAACGCTCTCACATTCGCCAATCTTTACTTTTTCAACTTCGGCAAGGGTCTTCTGTCTATCCTCGGAGTGTATGTAGGTACCCCACTGTTGTCCTCGTATTTCTGAAGGAGGGATTCCCAGGATGGTTTGCCAGGCCGAGTTAATCGCAACAATACCTCCGTCACACCTAATATATCCAAACATGTCAGTGGAGATTTCAAGAAAAGGATTAATTTCGACGATATCTTCTGTTACGTCTGTTACGTCAAGCGCGCGCGCTACGTTTTTAAGCTGCTTCATGTTTCCGCTCCAATAGTTACGAGTCAGAGGCACCTTGCACTGCACAGTCACGCTTGCTAGCGAGCTACCTAGTTACCAACACCGCACGGCTCGCTAGTTTAACAACAGTTTGTGTCGTACTTTGAAAAACAAGTTCGTATAGCCTACCGTGATGACTTGCACTCAGGGCAATTAAATCGCAATCGTTTGCTTCTGCATTTTCCAGAACATTCGCTCCGGTAAAGCCGCGGGCAGTCAGGAAATCGGCTTCAACGTCATAGTATTCCAGGTACGCAGCCATCTGCTGTTTAATTTGAGTGGCTTCAAATTGCGTATTTGAGAGCGCGAGTCCAAGGATCGAGGCTTTCGTCAGCTCACCGATTTCCGCAACAAGCCCTAAAACATTATCGGAGTAGACATCCCCATGATGGACAGCGAGAATCTTCCGCAAAAGTGTACACTGTTCATGCACCACGATAATAGGTCTTGTAATATGCAGCAGAACATCATCAATTTGATTCTGAATATATTTCAGGCGTCCTGATTTTACATCTTCAGGAAGACCTACAACCACGAGGTCGGCGGATTGTGCCTTTTCGCAGATCATTTGTCGCGGGTTACCAGCCACTGCTTCAACATGATAATCCAAAAAGTCGTAAAGCGCACATTCTGCTTCCGTTCGACGCAGAATAGGTTCGGCAACCTCAGCGTTTCCACCATGGCTGCTGTCTTGAAAGAAAACGCATGATAGATGGGTCTCTAAAAGCACCGCCAATTGCCCAGCATACTCAAAAGCATTTTTTTCATAATCCGTACTGCCAATAGCGACGAGGATGTTTTTAATCATGAGATGTCCTTTATAATTGTGATACTTACTGGATTACTTGCAGGTCTTACGAACCAAGCTACGCTGCAATCAAAATTAAGCCAGCCAGAACTCCACTGCTAGTGACGTAGCAAGGCAGCAATAGCTTCTTCTTCACTCTCAAAACTGTTAAAAACGGTGATTAACCGCGCCATGACGATGAGGTTTTTGACCTGCTTGTTCACATTAATCACAGCGATTTCGCCCCCACGCGGGTGAATATCGGAATACACTTTCATTAATACACCGAGCCCAGAACTATCCATTCCAGTTACTTCTTTAAAGTCAAATAGGAATTTTGGCGGAGAGGTTTGGGTTACTAAAGCTGCTTCTACAGCTTCCGATATCTCTTTGACACCGGGGGCGATCATTCTACCCGTCAATCTAAAAATCACTACCCCTTCCCTCTCCGACACAGTGATTGCCATAATATTGTGTTCCTTTAAGTTTAGATACATCTCATAAAAGACGACAAATTTAACCCCGAAATTCCTGTCTCAAACCGTTGCCACTCGGTATACTAACCGAAGGCACTGATACATTACGATCTTATAGGACGTTCAGTAGCGTTTGTCGACTCCGCAAACTGAACAACATATCATATGATGTAGACTTTGAATGCCGATTTATTCATCAATAGGTAGCCTCTTCGGCGATTTGGCTAGACCGGAACTCGCCGCTTTGAAGGCCTACCAGCACTTTCGCCTCAGTGCTTCATAGTGCTGAGCATCCGAAGAAGCTGCTGGACCGGGGGGCAGCACGTTCTCAACAAAACTCTGTTTCCCCAAGTCTATAACTTTCTCAGTGTGATCATCCGATAAAACGCTCCAAAAACTACTCATCCTCATGTATAAATTTTTCTGTTTTCCACAAGGTTTGAATGTTTTAGGAGACTCTCCTAAGACTCCAATCCATTTGAAGCGTCGGATAGTCTCCGAACAACACAATTTAACGCTCACTTGATAGTTCCGTAACCGCCTCCTGCTCACTATTAAAATGTTCAAAGATGCTAACAAGCCGGCTTCGAACTATCAGATTTTTGATATTTCTTCCCACATTAATGACTCCAATACGACCGTTCTTGCGCGTTGCGGTAACGTGGGCACCCATGAGTGTACCGAGACCAGAACTATCCATCATATTAACGCGTTCAAAATTAATGAGAATGCGTGGTTCATCAATGGCATCTATTTGTGAAACAATCGCCTCGCGTAACTCTGAAACTGCCGATCCCATTATCTTTCCACTCGGTTCTAAAATCGCAACACCATCTTTTTGACGAATCGTGGTTGGCATAATCTTCTCCTTTTTATTTCCTTATAATACTGAACTCGAACCTATTTTTTTAATTTTACACTTTTTTTAATTATTTGTCAACAATCAATTTAAGCTGCTTACGGCTACTCCTTCTTCGACTTTTGGAAAACAGACACAATTAAGACCTCTTCTTATCAAAATTCCCGCTACAACTCCTCGTTTCTCTGTGTCGGAATGAGGTGTGTCAAGCAGATAATTTGACAATTTCGGTAAATGTCGTATAATAGCGGACAATCAATAAAGGAGGAGTGAAGATGAAAATTAGAAATTGGACAGAATTTGCCACAATCTCGTTGATCGTTATCGCTTTTGGGATCTTAGTTGCAAGTATTGGTTCTTTTGCTGTGCTTGATCCGAAAACCGTTGAGGTCGCTTATCTTTTTGATGAGGGGAGAGGTAGTGTTGCCAAAGATCTCTCTGAAAACCGTAGAGACGGAGAAATATCTGGGGCGAAATACACTAAAGGAGTGTTTGGAACATGTCTGGATTACGACGGTAAAGATGATAATTTAGTTATCACCGGCTACGCCGGGATTGGAGGAACAGACCCCCGAACAACAGTTTTCTGGTTTAAAGCCGGAGACACAAGAGAACATTCATGGGTGAAGTGGGGCCCCGACCAGACAGGAGAAAAATATTATGTGCGGGCACACCTGAGAGGCGCTGAGTGCAACTTAAGAATTGAGGTCGCTGGCGGGCAAAATTACGGGGCAGACAACGTCTGTGATAAAGAATGGCATCACATGGCAGTGGTTTTTCCCAAGGGGGCAGGCGCAGTGAAAGACCACGATCTCTACGTCGACGGCGAGCTTCAAACCAAAGAGGGCAACGATCAAGTAATGGACACCAATGACAAGGCTCAGGAGGTGAATATAGGTGACTTCTTAGCACACCATGACTTTATGTTCGGGCTCTTCGATGAAGTCGCCATTTTTAGCGTGGACCTGACTGAAGATCAAATTAAGGCAATCAGGGATAATGGATTACAAGCAGCGCTCGGTGTGGATCCACAACGGAAATTAACCACCAGCTGGGGGATAATTAAAAAATATTAATTAATCCCACAGATCCAGTCCGAGTAGTTTCCGCCCCAAAGATGTCAGTTCCGCGGGCCCATAATTTTGGGCTTCCCAACCGCGCGGGTCCCCTGGATAAGGACCTCGTCCAAGTGCCCGGCGCTCCCTCCATAATGTGATCCGTTCTTGCCGTCTCGCTTCATCCATCGGATTAGGAACAGGGTAGAAGTTCATGTATTGCGCCAATCGCGGTTTATGAGCCGTATTTCGGCCATTGCCGTGTGGAAGGGCTACATGCCAAATCAGCATCGAACCCGCCTTCCCAGGCACCTGAACGAACTTTTCAGGGGAAATCTCTGGCACCCACGGATTTTCCTCAGCAATTAAAGACTTATGCGCGCCCGGCCAGCAGACAAATGAACCCTGATTGTCAGCCGTATCTGTCAGAAATAGTACACCTTGTGTGTGGAAACGAATAGGTAGCTTTGAGGTGTCGGCATCCCAATGGTACATGCCCTTATGGTCCCACTCAGGATAGTCGGGATGCCTCGGCGGTTTCATGTTGACTCGGTCCGGATGCACCCAAATACGATGAGTGCCGTAGACCTCGGTATAGATTTGGTGGATCGGCGGATGTTGGTAGACGTTCCACATCGCTTGGTGTTGATACATCTCCACCATCCCCGCGCCAGGTTTATGAGGCGCGCGATACCAATCGTTTGGATCTGAAGCATCCATTTCCAAAAACGCAAAAATTGCATCAACGACTGCATCACATAGCTCTGTTGGAACAGCGTTTTCGATGACCATGTAACCGTATTCATCAAAATGGCTACGATGTGTTTGTGTGAGTATTCCCATCAGGCTCCCTTTCGTGTGAATGTTTTGTATTTATTAAAATAGTAGCAGCTTCATCATTCAAAGTCAATAGCATAAGCAAGCGTTGTTTCTGATAGCGGATGGAGTGCATAGGTTTACCTGACGACTCTGCCATCAACAGCGTGTTGCGCAAAGGTGTGTCCACACAGGCTTAACACCGTTGGAAAAATATCAACCGAACGGATGTGCTTTTCGGCGATCGGGTAGCTCGTTGCAAGTGGGATGGACAGATGCTCCGCGATTAGGGCACCGTGTGTCGCCTGATGTTTAGGTACTTCGTAACGGGCGCGAAGATCATAACCACTTTCAGCGCTGAGAACCAGATCCCCCGTTCGTTCGCTCCTGAAAATCTGCCACAATTGGACGATGCCATCCGGGTACCGGCTGTCGTACGTTTCATGTAATGCCTCATGTGAGGACAGATTTTCGTAGCAGACAGCGTATCCGAGCGGGTCTGTTCCAGTAAACCGATAGGAGAAGCGCAGCGAATCTGCATGTTTAAAGGGGGACTGTGCCGGTTGTGAAGTGTCGTGCTCTACATCTTGTGAATAGCACCTGATTCTGCCTTGGCCCGTTCGACTTTGCACGATAATGTCGCCTGTTTCGCTCTGCCCCGCGACCAGACCCAATCCATCCAATTCAATCAATGAAGCAGGAACTCCCGTCTGTTGAAGTTTCTCGAAAGATGTGCGTCCACCCCATCCTTTTTTAGCAGATCTGTTTTTAAAATAGAGATGTGTCATCCCGTTTCCTGATACCATACTAGCGGACACCGCGCTCTGCCGCCAGATCTTCGGATAATGCAGGCAAGGCCAACCGTTGTTGTCTAAATGTTGTGGAATATCAATGTGCGTATGTGTGTCCGTCATTCCGTGGTCACTAGTAATCAGAATGAGCGTTTCCTCTAGGGTATTCGCTTTTTGTAAAGAGTGGACTAGATGTCCAATAGCCGTATCTATCTCTCTATAGGTCTGAAGCACATGTGCAGAACGTATATCTGTGAGATGTGAAAAGGTATCGACCGCTGGAAAAAGGCACATCACGAACTTGTCCCCGGCTTCAGCAGCTTCGTACAAATACCGGGTTGCTGCCCGATTGACAAAACTCCATCTATGCGAAAAATGGGCATAAGTGTAGAAAAACGGTTTTATCCACCGAGTCAGGTTTTTAGAAGGTAGACAGCCACGAGTGAGAAGGTTGTAGATATTGCTTGCAGATGAGAAAAAGTTGAAGAGTGTTGGATAACCTGCCGGTAGATCGGCTTCAAAATACAGCCCATCAATTCCCATATAACTGCAGATGCCGGGGCGTTTGAAACGGTGCGGGGACTGAAATTCTGATTTGGATAACCAACGGATACCCGGGATATTGGCTGTGCCCGGGTATAACCCCATGAAAAAAGGCACAAAGGCAGGCCCCGTTGTTGATGGAAAAACAGAGATCGCTCTGTTCAGACCGCCGCGGTCTACAACATGCCTTTTAATGTTCGGAAGATCACCATTCTCAAGCAACTCTCTAAAGATCGCATAAGGGGCACCATCAATTAAGATGAAAACGAAGCGTTTGAAGTATGGTTCGTTTAATGTCATCGGTTCTCTGCCCACATATCGTTTCTTTGCCGAAATAAAATTTCAGGTGCGATCGCACCAGCACTTTGAAAAGACACTGAGCCAACGCTAAGGAGGATTCGGTGTCTGCCAAGCTCAGACCCACACAGTGGAGGTCAGACACGGATGCACAAAAAGATCGCCTAGATTCTTACCCGAAGGAATCTCTCAGGGGCACTTTGATAAAACTTAAATAATTCGTCTTTGTATAACTTACACTACAAGCACTAGTATATGTGTGTATTAAAAATATAATCAAGTCAAAAATATATGGCGGTTCACTCTTCACGCCTCCATGGAACCGAAGATATGCGGCTCCGAATCGCTATTAGATCTCACACCGCCATCCCCGCCTCACGATACGTCTGCTCAATCAACGCGATCTCCGCATCCGTTAGCTCATACACCCGATACACCCGCTCATCTATCTCCCGCTCGATCTCCTGCACGCCCTCGCTCTCTGGATCTGCCAATATCTGCTCGACGAGCCGCGACAGCTCCACTTTCTGTGCATCAGTCCGATCTGCTATTGGGGTACGGCGCATATACTGAGACTTGAAACGCAAACCGCCACCCATCCACGGGTCGTTGAGGCTCTGAAATTTATGACGTGCATACCAATCAAGCAGTGTGCTGTTTAAGATAGCAAGCAAGGAGAGATCATAGGTCGGTATGAAGTATGTTGTGTCTAACCCAAATGAGTTCGTTGTATCATAGCAAGCGCGCATAAATGGATTAATATCCGCATAAACAATCTTCGGTTTTTCGAACTCGGCATAGTAGGCACACGATCGAAGTTCCCAATAAAATTTACCCTGAGCATCCCTTTTAGTCAAACGTTCGCGATAACCATGCAGATGTTGATAGATTGCAGGATAAGTTCTTCGAAAAACCTGTTCTGCTTCTGAGGTGCTTTTTACATCTGACCAGGGCCACTCTCTATTCGCACTGCTCTCTATCACTATTAGGTATTCATTTGCCGGTATTGCCTTCCATTTCTGAAGATTGCGCCCTCTGAGCAAAGGTTTTATCAGTTCCCGGCTCTTTGGATCCCCGGAAATCAGTTGCTGACGCATAGACTCATCGATGATAAATGCATCATTGCGTCCAGTTATCACACCTATGTAAAGATCACCTTTTACATATTTTTCTAACAACGTACCAGTCTGTTGAAGTTTTCCAAGTAGTCGCAGCGCGTCGGGGGATGTCAATGTCCAGCTCTCCGTTGATAAATCACGCGGATGCAGCCGAAACGCCCGATCCCGAAACGCCGCAGACAGCCGCGGCACATCAGACGCATCCCGAAACGTCGCCACCGAAACAGGCTCTCCATCTGATGTGGCATTTTCAAGGATCAGGATACAGGTATCCACACTCGCTTTGAAGACAGCGACACTCCCAAAGTCAAGCAATCTGTGGAGCCGTTGGGCATCGGTAAAGAAAGACCGTAGTTTCCTGCCATACGCCGCCCGCAAAAACTTGTTTGAGGAGATATACGCCAAGATGCCGTGCCTACGCAGCAGCTCCGTGCCGCGCTTGTAAAAATAGACGTAGAGGTCTGCTCTCCCCACATAGACTTCTGGAAACAAGCGTGCCAAAGTCGGCTTCATCGGTCCGATAAGTTGATCTCTCACATAAGGCGGGTTGCCGATCACAACATCAAAACCGCCGGCTTGAAAAACCTCCGGAAACTCAACCTGCCAGACAAACGCCTCCTCCGGGGCATCTTGCCAGCCTTGAAGATCCGCTCGGAGTGCGGCGATCTCCGCTCGGAGTGCCTCTTTCTTTGCGTCCCCGTGTGTGATGAAATAGTCCGCTTGTTTCTCCTGTATCGCTTGGATCAACGGCCTTTCAAGCGTCAGCTGTTCCGGGGCTGCACCGGTCAGGCTGTCCCCCACCGCCACTTTGTAATCCAAGTTCGGCAGCGGCTGCGGCACGTCGCCTTCATAGTCTACTGTGAGGCTCAGCCACAGGCGCAACATCGCAATGTTGACAGCGAAGTCGTCTCTGTCCACGCCGTAAAGGTTCCGCTGAATAATATCCAGCTTGCGTTCATACACCGTGCCGGGATCGGTCTGATCGCTTTGGAAGAGAGCATCGCGCAGGCGAAGCAGTTCGCCCATCATCCCGAGTAGATACGCACCGCTCCCACACGCAGGATCACACACCCGTAAGTTCTGCAGCACCGCTAACACACCTTCTGAATCGCGGATCCCCGCGGCATCGCCTCTGTCAACAAACTGTGTCAGGCACGCCGCGCTCTCCGTTGTCTGCGTCTCGAGGCAGAGCTTCAGGCTCTCCCGACACATGAAGGAGACAACCGCACGCGGCGTGTAGTAGCTCCCACTGGCGTGCCGCCCCGTGACCAGTTCCTCAAACACCTTACCCAGCATCTCCGGGTCTACTGCAACCTCTATGTCTAGCGGCGTGGACTCGGTGATCGTGAAGTTATAACGTTCGAAGAGGTTGAGGATGTCGGCAAAGGTGTCGTTCGGGAGATGCACTGCGTTTCGTTCGTCATACGGCTGCATCTCGAAGAGGCCACCGTTGAGGAACGGCACATCGCCGCGCCGGGTGCGAGCGGCGGCATCTTCGGATCCGGACTCACCGGCGGGATTGCTGAGACCGTGGAAGAAGACGTAATAGAGCCGGTCGTTGAGCAAGCTCTCTGTCCGAGGCTCCTTGTGCTTATCAGAGATTACCCCCCCCGCTTCTTATAGATTCCGCACTGCCAGAGAGAGTCTCGATGCCCATTGCAGCCTCATACAACGCACGCAAGTAGTCCCGGCGACCCGCATACCGCAACCAACCCTTTCTCTCAAGAAAACGCAGAAACATCAAACGATTCAACAGACGCTGCGTATACAACCGACGAGCCTCCACAGCGCTCTCCGGGATCCCTGACAGCGAGGCCTCCACCAACGCAAAGACGCTCTTATACTCACGGAAAAACTGATCCGTCACAGCCGCCACATCAAACGCACGCTGCCATTTAGCAACCCACGCTTGCGACGACGAAAAACCGCCACGCGGAAACGCCAGAGCCGGCAGGTTGTATTCACACAGCGTCCGAAGGTGCGTATCCCCACGATCCCACGAGAATATAGACAGCACCGCATCCTGCCAAGACGCACCCGCACCTGCGAAGTGGGCAAACGCAAACCGATGAAAATCAGCAGTCGTGCAGATGAATAGCAGATGATCCGGCTCCCACGCAGGCAACCGTGCGTCTCGGGTGCGCCTCTCCACCAGACCTCGCAGAACCCGCCGCAACTCCGTGCGATACACCCGCTCACTGCTGAATTCAACAAAGAAGATGCCCCACGGCTGCGAGCCGACCTCGGGAGAAAATCCCAACGCCTCGCGCGCGAACGGCGGCAGCTGCAGACAGTCAGCGACTCGTGCCTCAGCCGTTTCATCAAGCTCCAGCTCTGATGACGACCACGGGAAAGCTATCTCGCCGAGCGTCACGTCTTCGGGGATCGGCCAGTCGAGAGTGTCACGAAAAAACGCTAAGAGCGTCTCAAAGTCAGTTATAGTATCAACAGTTTCAACGGGTATATATGACATTGGTATTCCTCAAGGGTTAGGCGATAAGTAAACGGATAACGGACATCTTGGAAAATAGACCCGACCAACGAGACGGGTGCTTCACTCTCCTAATATAGCACGCACCGCTTGTTTTGTCAAGCGAGGATAGCAGAGAGCAAATGCCGTCTGCCGCACGGGTTGCGAAAATCTCGGATATCTGCTAATATATTCAGCAGATGGCGAGCGTTCGCTTTCGTCATGATACACCTCAAAATACAGGATTTTATACAATGAGGTCTCTTCTATCAGAGATAACCTGAAATCTCACGCTATCCTCTAATAGGACCCCAAACATACACATACGGAAACCACGCTTCGCAGTAAAAAATTATGTTAGCCGTTATCCTTAAAGATCTCCACTGCTATGTCAATTCCCGGAGATATCGACGTATCCAATTCATCGTTTTATGTGTGCTTTCACTCTTGCTCTTTGTAGCGGCAGTTGAGTTCTATGCATATCGCAGAACGGTGCATGCAATTGACGTGGGGCAACAAACATATGTCCTCTTCATTATAGCCATTTTTGTTGCCCAATTTTGGATGCCGAGGCATGCCGTTGAAGCAATGGCCACAGAGCATCTGGCGGGGAAATGTCGTGGAGAGAACCGTGTGCTCCTTGCGTTAACCCCTTTGGCAAATTGGCAGATCTTGGCGGGCAAGCTCACTGCTCTTGTGTTTTGGGCACTATGGAATATTTGGCTGACGGTTCCCTTGTTGGCACTATCAAGTTATATAGGGGGGTTAGCATTATCGCAGTGGATGAAATGCAGTGTGGTGTTATTGGTGAGCTCTATCTTTTTTGCGCTCGTCGGTATCACGGTGGCGTTACAGACCTGTCCGACTCGGGCAAAAGGAATAAGTTACGGAGTCATTCTACTATTAACGTTCTGTCCTTTCACCCCTTTTTCACTGTTTGAAGCGATGCCGATGTTGGCAGCGATAAGTCCATTGTCCACCCTCTTGTCGATTCTTCGAGCAGATCTAACGCATTTATGGCTCTGGAATATAGGGATGTTTTGTGGGGCATCCACCCTGATGTTCGCCCTTTTAATTAAACGAATGCCTTTATAATTTGAACGCTTGTTTTGTCGACATGACAGACAGACTGCCCAGACGATAAAATTGTTCTCTTCCACTTAGCTTAGACACAGAAATCATTTATGGAAACCAGCACTTTAAAGTATTCAACACAACTTCAAGAAACGCCGCAATCCGCTGACCCGGGTGTCACCTTTCGCGCAGTTCTGCTGGGTATCATACTCATCCCGCCGAATAGCTATTTTATCATGGCAAACCACCTCCGTTTCTGGAGCACCTTGCCCACAACGATGTCATTGATTTACAATGTCGTGGTGACTTTGGTAGTTTTGACTTGCTTGAATTTTTTGTGCAAACTACTCTTTCCGCGTTTTGTGCTCCGTCAAGGAGAACTGCTAACTATCTATGTCATTCTCTCGATTTCCTCCGCGATCGCCGGACACGATATGATGCAGACCGTGGTCCCAATTATTCCGAACGGTTTCTGGTTCGCAACCCCTGAAAACGAATGGCAACAACTTTTCTGGCGTTACCTACCAAGCTGGATGACCCTTAGCGATATCTCAGTCTTGCAAGATTTTTACGACGGCGATACAAGCTTCTATACCCAAAGATATCTCGTTGCATGGTGGAAACCAATTTTGTGGTGGACTATCTTTCTCACCGTCTTAATTTGGGTGATGATTTGCATCGATCTGATCCTCCGGAAACAATGGGTCGATCGAGAACGACTCACCTATCCAATCGTCCGATTACCGATAGAACTGACATACTCCGATGGACGACTTTTTAAAAACAAGATGCTGTGGGCAGGATTCGCAATCGCCGGGAGCATTGACCTAATTAACGGGATTCACGCATTCTTTCCCACATTTCCAGAGATACCAGTCCGTAAGGCGGACCTTGGAATTTACTTCACTGAAAAACCCTGGAGCGCAATAGGTTGGACTCCCCTTTATATCCTCTCGTTCGGTGTTGGCCTCGCTTTTTTGATGCCCTTGGAAATGTCGTTCTCTCTCTGGTTTTTCTATCTATTCTGGAAAGGTGAACGTATATTGGGCAGCGCGATGGGATTACAAGTATTACCCGGATTTCCATATGATGGCCCACAAGGCGTAGGAGCGTACTTGGCTATCGCTTGTTTTGGACTCTACGGCGGACGTAAGCATTTTTATGCAGTGTTCAGTAGCCTGATCAAAAAGAAAGAAAAAAAACTACCACCAGAGAGCCAAGATGCTACAAATTACCGATGGCCAGTTATAGGATTAATAGGCGGACTTCTCTTTCTTTTTATTTTTTCCAAGCGTGGTGGAATGGCAGTCTGGATGATAGCTCTGTATTTTGCTATCTACTATCTACTTGCCCTTGGGATTACACGCGTTCGCGCCGAGGTAGGACCACCAACACATGAGATGTTTGTCGCCAACCCACGCCAATTTATTATTGATTCCCTCGGCTCACGGAGGATTCCACCACCCAGCCTGACTATGATGTCCATCTATTTCGCCTTCAATCGCGGATACCGAGCACATCCAATGCCACATACACTAGAGGCTTTTAAACTCGTAGAGGTCGCAAACATGCGAGCGGGACGGATGGTTGTAGCACTCATGTGTGGCATCTTCTTTGGTATCCTCGCTTCGTTTTGGGCCTATCTGCATGTCTCCTATGATATCGGCGCGAATCCCGGCCTAGGAAGCGGCGGCTATAATCTGCTCCGGTCATGGCTCTATTATCCCACAGAGACAAATTTCCCAGCAGTAGCGTTCATGGGAGTCGGATTCGTGTTTACAGGTCTATTGTGGTGGTTACGAACCCGATTCCCAATGTTCCCCTTCCATCCAACAGGCTACGCCGTCGCAAGCAGTATATGGACGTTCGGGTGGCTCTGGTTTTCAGTATTGATCAGTTGGACAATCAAGAACCTTGTTTTACGTTTTGGTGGCATTCGTCTTTATCATAAGGTACTCCCCCTCTTTTTAGGACTGATCCTTGGACAATTCGTCGTCGGAGGCATGTGGGTACTCATTCGACTTATTTGGGGAATCTCTGTCTATTCATTTTACCGTTAGCCGCGACCCGTTTGGAAGCACCCCTACAAGTATTCAGCGAAGGGGTCACGGATACGACCCCTGTCTGTATTGTCAACGAAACCGAGACTGAACCATCCGGCGTAGCTCTGTTGGTTCAATGGGGCAAACAGGGCCACAAAGTTTTCGGAAAGAGAGGCAGTCCGTTCCATATTAGAAATCCAGCACTGTGTTCGGGGACCCTGTCGTTTACTGAGCCCCACCGTTCCGCGTAAGGTTAAGGTTTCGGGGCATTTCAGGTTAGCAACTGTTTTTCCCACCAAGCCACGTAATCTGCATCACTGATATGGTGTGAGAGTCCTCGTCTTTCCATGCCCGCTTTAAATTGTTCCGCCATGTTCTCATCCCAGTAAGTGGTGACCGCTAAAGGTTCAGGCGTTTCGCCCATGTCTCTTGTTTCTGCCATCCAAGTGTCGAGGCGGGCAGCGAGTTCGCTACACAGAAGCCCATAATCTGAATCGGCAGCAAGGTTATTGACTTCATAAGGATCTGCTTCGAGATCATACAACTCTTCAACCGGACGCGTCTCTTGCATGAACTGCTGTTGCACCGGAGTCAACTCACCCTTTTTTGAAAGCAGCGGCATCAAGCTCCAGAGCGGATACTGCTGCTTTTTGTAAGCGTTAAATTGCATATAGGGCCGTTCCGGATGGTAATTACGAATGAGTTTGTAACGCTGGGTTCGGACACACCGTATTCTGTCGTCTGTTCCGTCGCATCGATCCCGTGCTGCGAAGATTGCGTTGCGTGAGGTCGCCTTTGGCCCAGCGAAAATCTGTCCTTGCATAAAGTTGGGCACCTCGATACCCGCAAGTGCAAGCGTCGTCGGGGCGATATCGACACCGCTAATAAGTTGTTCACTGACACTATCAGATTCAATGTGCCCAGGCCAGCGGACGATGAGCGGGATATGGATGCCGCCGTCGTAAAGAAACTGCTTGCAGCGCACATGCGCGCGCCCGTGATCACTCAGGAAAAAGATAATTGTATTCTCGGTGAGTCCCTCAGAATCTAGGCGGTCAAGGATTCGCCCTACTTTCTTATCTAAAATCTGAATGCTTTCGAGATACAGAGCCCAGTCTTTGCGAGTCAACGGATGATCTGGATAGTAAGGCGGTAATTCGACCGCCTCTGGAGAAATCGGACGTTCTAGATCGGGTTTGAAAACGCGGTGCGTATCTGGAATGTTGATCTGGGCATAGAAAGGCTGCGCTTCAGCCCGTCCTTTCCAGTCTATACCCTCAAAAGGGCGTTCCCGTTGGAAGTTAAAATCGGTCTTTCCGGGACGGCTGTAGGGCGGACCTGGACTGTTGCAGGTGAAATAACCGGCTTCCGTGAAACAGTCAGTGATAAGTCTCATATCCGCCCGGAGTGGTTTATCGCGATTGCTACGGTGGTTATGTGCATCAAAGGCAGTCTGATACGTGCCCGTGATCAACGCAGAACGACTTGGCGAACAAACCGGACATGTAACGAAAGCATTGGTGTAGCGAGTACCTTCCGACGCGAGCCGGTCGATGTTTGGAGTTCTCACAGCAGACGTGCCGTAACAGCCCAGATCAGGAGAAAGATCCTCACCGTAAATCCAGAGAACGTTTGGTTTCTTTGTAGACACAACTGTTTCCTTTCAGGGATTATGATTCAAGAGATTGTGCTCCATTGGTGTCGTCCACTACATACCCACTTCAGAACAAAATAGACTGTGCAAGTTGCATTTCCGCGAGAGGTTTGACTCTGCTTTGTAAATTTCGCGAAGCCGCTGTCACTCTCAACGACACTCCCTAATTGTTGTCGATCTTTATTGTTGACCATGAAAGCTCCATGCTCTGACAATCCCTTCGCGTGTAGATTTCCGAATTGCTACCTAAGTTACCGCTGACTGTGGGTTTTTAACACGCGAAGCATGTGCCGAGCGTAACTCACTGTGGAAATAAAAACAAATACCAAGGCGAAACAGAGACTGTAAAACTCAATATTCTCCGGTAAGAATGACGTGAGCGGACGAAGTAGATAAAGCATAATAGCAATTGACAAAAAGAAACTGGAACCTTTACCCCATAAGTTGGAACGGGTAATCACTCTTGCCTTATATGCTAAAATGCCATTTCCTATCAAGATTGAGACATCACGAATAACAATTACAAGGAACGCCCACTCCGGGAAAGTAGATTTTAATATAGCAAGCGCGAAGACCGCCGCAGTAATTGCTAGCTTGTCTGCCACAGGATCTAAGATATAACCAAGTTCAGTGTGCTGGTGTAGACGCCGGGCACAGAACCCGTCTAATAGATCCGTGATAACAGCTATGCCGCCAGAAATAATCGCATACATCCACTGCTCACGGTAGATAAAGTAAAAAATAAGCGGAGCCGTGATGAACCGAGATAACGACAGAATATTGCTGACATAGAAAAAATCTCGAAGCGCAATCCGGATCGATTGGGTTTCAGTAAATTGATGGATAGGAGCCTTTAGTGCCATTCTGAAAATGTCAATTGTTTTTCGCTGCTAGCTGGAAAGCGATCCGCCGATTCTCGTCTGTCAGAATTTCGGTTTCGCGCGTGAGGAGTTTCGCTAATGGGATTGTTTCCAATAAGGACTGTTTTTCTTCCAATGAAATACGGAGGCGCGTCGCGATCTGATACGCAAGCTCCCGCGGATCCTCAGGACGTTCCTCCGGCGGTTGCCAGCCAAAAATTAATCGGCTAGATAATGCCTCGTACGCTTTGTACAACTCTTCCGTCCCGATCGAGAGCGATTTTGATACCGATTCAGTTTCAGCGTCCGGGTCGTCTAACATCCGAATATGACCTGTGAGATAAGAGTGATGCTCCAAAACCTCAAGGATCTGAAACCTATACTCACCAGCTGTGATGATATACATGCGACCCTCCTCTAAGTGTTCAACGCGAAGAATACGGACAGCCGTTCCAACTTCATGCGGGACAGCAGCTTCATCCACTTCCTCTCCTTCTCTAATGAGCACAACACCAAATTCAGACTCATGTTCCAAGCAGAATTTAACCATCGTTCGATAACGCGGTTCAAAAATATGGAGTGGTAAGAGCCCACCAGGAAACAAAACAACTTGTAATGGAAAAAGTGGAATCTGGCGTTCGTAAAGTGTTTGACCTTTCAGCGAATCTTGGGCATTCCGCATGTGAAAACTCCCCTTTCCAGAATGTTGACCTACTCAAATAAACTTAGTCTTAACAACCGAACGTAACTTTCACAGCGCACCCGTGTTCACTGCGCATCTGATAGACCCCGGTTTCTAATCGCAAATCTCTATATATTCTTGCACAAAACGTGTGATTCGTCAAGCGTTTTTTATCAAAAACCAGGATCATTGTAGTTTGGAACGAGACCCCTTGACATTCGAACAGATTTTCGCTACAATACATCCAAAGAGTGTGTATAAACACAGATACTAGCGAATACCTTATCTATACCGTAATAATGATTGGAGAATATCGTGATCTCAGAAAATTTGAGAAGCGCTTTAACAACCTCTAAGGACATCACCATCAGCCTCTTGGGAAAAGTACTATTTCAATCCCGAGTAGAACCAATTGGCGATGCAGATCGGATAACCGGTGTAAAAGCCCAATGGGTGAGCAAACAATCGGATAACTCAGTGAACATCAGCTCGTCCTCAGGAAGCGCCGGTATCAAAATAGAGGGTAGCACAGCACCGACTATTGAGTACGTACAAGAAGACGAGAAACGGACAATTGCTGTCAAACATATCGAAAGTATTTCATGCGAACTCGAGCGGGAAACCTTGGACCGGATCGCCTCTCCCAAAGGAGCAGGAATTGCGATGGGTGTTGGAGCCGGCATCGGGTTGTTGAGCTGGTTTTTAATCGCAGTGATGCGTTCCCTGCTTGTTCCACGGGCCACACAGACTCAGCAGGAAATCCCACAGATTGCTTCGGAAGAAGCTAGCGCTCAACCCGCGGAACCTACAAAATGAATAGGCATGAAAATTACCGCAGCTGATCCGTTTTATTTCTGGAGAACTGACATGGGCCGAAAAACCGACTGCCCCTGATGCAGTTAATGACTATGGCACACTCACGCGTCCATTTACACCCGAAAAATATCGCCAAAAACACATTCGAGCGAATCTCAGGTAATGAGTAAAACAGCCTGACCTAACAGCTATCCTAACATACTGTTTTGCCAGACACACTACACTTTTCAACTTTTTTGCAACACTATTTTCTAATAGGTGTATCTATAGGACGAAAAAACGGACAAAAGGTTACCAAATTCGGTATGCACATTGAGATTACCTTCGGAGATTCACATCATTTCCAAAGATTTTCAGAACTTGGAACGATCGAATCGCGCGTTTATCGATCTAGTAGCCCGAACGCGCCCCGCCGGCAAATTACGACCAAAACAGGGCGTGAACAGAGGCGGCAACCGAGCAGTCGTTACGGTAATAACTTTTACAGATTCTTCTTTGACCCTGAATTCGAATTTAATCTACAAACTGAAGTTAATTAAGATAAAGGAGGCACAAAATGCAAAGAATAGTATTGGCTCTCTCCACTTTTGCAGTGCTCATATTTGTGAGCGTTCCGTTCGCAGCGGCAGAATGGCAGATGAACCTCGTAACAAACAATACAAATGAAAATTTGTATGTAATCAGGAGCACATGGCAAGCTGAGGATACTAACAAGGGCATCCCCGCAGGGTTCTGGACCCGCGGCTCCTACCGGCTTGCTCCCGGGAAGTCCCGCATCTTTTATTCCTGGTCTACTAACAGCATCTATTTCCGTATTTCAAACGCACAGAGTGCACTAAAACCACAGGGCAGCTCGGAGACGTTCCCCTTCTGGGTGCATCCCGACCGGTCGTTCCGCGTCGTCTCGGAGGGCTTTGAATCGTCTGTGACGGTGGATCAACTGCTCTACTCGGATCGCTCAAGCAATCAGTTAGTCCACTCGGACGGGTTTATGGAATATACGGGCGGTTCCGAAGTGATAGTGACTACGGAGTGGGTATCGCTGAGTGGGGTGCCGACAGCTCCAGCCAATGATGCGCTAGGCGATGGAGATAGTGGAAACGCCGGTGAGACTGACGCTGTTCCGGAATGGGTAGCGAGCGTGATAACAAATGCCACGGAAGCCGATCTATATGTAGTCTACGCGACGTGGAAGCTGGAGAACCTGAAAAAGGGGTGGCCTGAAGGGTTTCGGACGCGCGGCACGTATCGCATTCGTCCTGGGAAGGGGCGCGTGTTTCATGCGTGGTCAGATAATGAGATCTATTTCCGGATTGCCAACGCTGCGGGTGCGTTAAAACCGGAGGTCAGCTCGGAGACGTTTGGGTTCTGGTTGCATCCGCGTCGTTCGTTTCGTTTGGTCTCGGATCAGGTTTCTGCGACAGTAGAGCAGTCGGGTCTGAGTTACTCGGATCGTTCGCCGGCGGATTTAGTGCGGTCAGATGGTTTTATGGTATATGAGAATGGTTCGGAAGTGACGGTGACTGCTGATTGGGTGCCGTTAGCTCCTGTAGATGATGGGAATAACGGCAACGGGAATGCCGGTGACGATGGCACTCCAGTGCCGCCTGAAACGCCAGCGCCTCCGGTAAACCCGTCAGCTCCTGCGGGCATGGTGTTGATCCCCGCGGGCACCTTCCAAATGGGCAGCACCACCGGCGATGCGGATGAAAGCCCTGTTCACGCTGTGTCTTTAGATGCGTTTTATATGGATACGCATGAAGTGACGAACGCAGAATACGCCGCATTTCTCAACGCAAAAGGCAAACACGCCGACGCAGACCATAAGTGGTTGGCTCTCGGTAGCAGTGATGCCCGCATAGAACGGATAGACGGAAGATATAGTGTGAAGGCAGGCTATGAGAACCATCCTGTCGTTCGCGTCTCTTGGTATGGCGCCATGGCATACGCCGCATGGGCAGGCAAACGACTCCCCACCGAGGCCGAGTGGGAATACGCCGCACGCGGCGGCTTAGCCGGCAAGCAATATCCCTGGGGCGATACGATTGACACCCCCCAGGCGAACTACGGATGGAATATCGGGGACACAACCGCAGGCGGGGCATACGCTGCGAACGGCTATGGTCTCTACGATATGGCAGGAAACGTATTTGAGTGGTGTCTCGATACGTATCTCGACAACTTCTATGACACCTCTCCCGCGCAGAACCCGTTGTCAGGCGACAGCACCGTAATAGACACCTATATAACCATTGACTCGCAGCGTGTGTTGCGTGGCGGCTCTTGGTTCTATTCCGCCTCGGTTGTTCGCGTGTCGAATCGTGACTATAGTTTCCCGATGAGCACGGGCGGTGATCTCGGGTTTCGGTGTGTGAAGTCGGTGTCCACTGCCTCATTTACGACAACCCGCGGTTCAGAGACCCCGGATGGCACGAGTGGAAACCCGGATACCACTCCGGTGCCTGATCAAAGCGATGCTCCTGCGGGCATGGTGTTGATCCCCGCGGGCACCTTCCAAATGGGCAGGACCACCGGTGATGCGGATGAACGCCTTGTTCACACTGTCACTTTAGACGCATTTTACATGGATACACATGAAGTGACAAACGCAGAATACGCGGCATTTCTCAACGCAACGGGCAAACATGAAAGAGGCTGGTGGCGGTGGATTTATATCAATCGTTTTCCTTCTACAACCATTAACTTAGTAGACGGTGTGTATCGCCCACAAGCAGGCTATGAGAATCATCCTGTCACTTATGTAACCTGGTGGGGTGCAATGGAATATGCTGGGTGGGCAGGAAAGCGACTGCCAACCGAAGCAGAGTGGGAGTATGCCGCACGCGGCGGGTTAGCCGGCAAGCAATATCCCTGGGGAGACACCATAGATAAAACCAAGGCGAACTATGATAACCCCGGCCGCGGCCGTTCGACGCCAGTCGGTAGTTATCCGCCGAACGGGTACGGTCTCTATGATATGATCGGGAATGCAACGGAGTGGTGTCTCGATGCGTATGATGCTGACTACTACGCAAAATCTCCGACCCACAATCCGGTGTCGTTGTCGATTGCAACCAGTATCCAAGACCTATTAGATAACTATAACGCGAACCTGGATATTTTCTCGCCCTCGAATAGGTTTGGAAATCGCCACTACCGCGTCGTTCGCGGCGGTAACTGGTACAGGCAAGGCTTGTACTTGTCGGTCACCAGTCGCCAGGGATATTCGACTCGCGGTAGTTCCAATACCTTCGGTTTTCGGTGCGTGAAGCCTGTAACCCCGTGACCTTTACGGCTTAAGGTACCTTATACGGCTTAAGGTACCTTATTTTTATCTGAATCGCGAATTGAGGATAGGATAGCATTAACATAAAAAATAGCAGCATCTGCCCCCAATCATTGTAATGCTATGCTTGCAACCCCTTGATCGTCGTCTCAATTATTGTCTCAATTAAGGTCTCTTTTTCTCTCCAAGGGAAGTCAGGAAAATCAATTAAGAGTAGAGTGACCCCATGAACCGCTGCCCACATTACCTGCCCTGTCATCTCGATATCCATTCGGCGGAACTTCTTCTGACGGATGCATTCGGAGACCACTGTTCGTAAGTAATTAAACACCCGTTCACCAATTGATCCCTCTTCAAGCCCCAAACCCTTCTGGAACTGGGGCCGGATCACAAAGGTTAATTTGTAATCTTGCGGATATTTTAAACCGAACTCGACGTAGACTTTCCCGCTTTTTCTCAAAGTCTCGACGGGATCGACGGTATCCCGTCTTAGCTTCTCCAATGTGTTCAACAGGTGCAAGAGCGTTTCCTGGCAAACGGAATCTAAGAGATCCGCTTTATCTTTAAAATAAAGATAGATCGTTGTCGGGGAATATTCGATCTTGTCGGCAATCCTTCGCATGGAAACATTCTCATAGCCCTCATTGACGAAGAGTTCCCGCGCAGCAAGTAAGATTTGTTGCCGCAGCTGTTCTTTTTCCCTTTGTCTCCGTTCTTTTATGCCCATTGCTCCAACCTCTGTCTACAGGTCAATCTAACTTAACGACGTTAATATTATATCACACTTTTCCCTTATTGTCAGATTTATTTCGGGCATAAAAGACATGAATTCTACTGATTCGTTGAGGGCTACCTCCTGCCCTCACGCTCTAAATTCCTTAGGTCGAATCTGAAATTTGCGATAGAGCACAAGGCAACAGGCGCACAGGTTATTTTTTTATCAACATCTTCCGGGTGGCGGTGAATTCACCTGCGGTGAGCGTATAGAAATAGAGACCGCTTGCCACGCGTTCCCCCAACTCATTCTTACCGTCCCAATGCGCCGCACGGCTTTTGGTTTGATAGACACCGGCAGGTTGATGCCCGAGGTCCAATGCCCGAACCAATGCCCCGTTCGGCGCGTAAATCCGCAAGGTTACCTCTGCAGGCTGGGCGAGCAGATAGGGGATCCACGTCTCCGGATTGAACGGGTTGGGGTAGTTGGAGAGGAGCACTGTCTCTGTCGGACGTGACTGTATTAGCAGCTGTCTTAACACCGCGATGCCTCTTTGGAAAATGGCATCGCCAGAGTTGTGCTGCGCTGCTTCAAGAATCCACCGTTGTAAATTCGCTGTAGCTAGCAGGTTTGGGGCAGCCGGGGCGCCTTCCTGAGACTCCAACGCCTCCACAATCAATAGCAGATCCTCGCGATTCACAAAACCGTCGTTGTTCACATCAGCGTTGGCGTTGATTCTACGGACAACGGTTGTGCCGAAGTGAGCGGCAACTATCATCAAGTCCTCCAGATCGATTACCCCGTCACTATTGGTATCAACCTGTGCGACACCCTCCAAGCCGATAGGAAACGACTTCAGCATGTAGTTGCCCGACACATCAATCACTCGAAGGGTTATCTCCGTCGCGGGTCCAGGGTTTACTTGGGCGGTCTTAAATTGAATGAGGTTGCTTTCACCCTTTAATTCTTGGCAGCTGTGCAGCTTCAGACCGCCCGCCGGATCAAGAACGCCGGTCGGAATCGTCAGCTGCGCTTGATGGAGCCCATCCGCATCGGTGACTTCAAAACGGAAATGGATCGTATTCTGCGGCAATTCAAGAGGCGTGAGCATTGTAATCGTCGCGGGTTCGTCATAGGAGCTCTGATGCGTGTTGAAGTAGGGGTGGGCATCCAACCACTCGGCTGCACAGCGGGACAATTGATTCGGGTTTGACCCGTAAGACATCAGATAGGCTTCATCCCGAAAATCGTGCTCTAATCCGAAGGCGTGTCCGAGCTCATGCCCAACGGTATCACTGGCAAAACAGGCTCCAGAAGCAGGGACGATTGCCCTCCCGCCGAACCAATGGCTTCCGCCTTTCCCGCACCATTGGAGATCAATGCTTTCGCTGCCGGTCTCTATCGCAATTAGGTAGATATTTGTGGACAGACTGAACCGTTCCTCAATTTCCTCCGTGACTTTATCGAGCGTCTGAGAGTCGTAATACGCATCGGTAAATCCTCCATTTACATGATGGACGACTGCATTTCCGGTTGCGTCGGTTTCAAACGTAAACGTTTTTCTGCCGAATCCGTGGGCGTGCATCTGTTCTGCGTAAAATTGTTGTGTATCCTTTATGAGGGTATCTAATTTCGTGTTGATATCGGGCTGTGCTCTCCTATTCAACGGAAGGAAGTAGATGAGGCGGACCGTTTTCCGCTGTTGCATTGAGCGTAGATGCGGCTCTATATTATGAATCAGCACGGTACCGTCGTCGCCGCTACTGGCGAGCGTTTTTCCATCAGGGGCGAAGGTCGCGCCGTAGCTCCAGGCAGCGTGCCCCGTCAAAGAGGTGATTTGCATCCCGTTGTCGACCGACCAAAGGGTTACTACCCCGTGTCCGGTACTGACCAATATTTTTCCATCTGGAGAGAAGTCGAGGGCATACGTTGTGCCTCGATTTTGGAGGGTGCCGAGGAGTGCCCAATTGGAGACAGCCCACAATTTAATTTGCCCGTTGTATCCGGCGCTTGCCAAGATTCTACCATCGGGCGAAAAAGCGAGGGTATAAACCCTGTCTGCGTCCAACTCAAGCCGAGAAACAACCTGTCGTTTTCGAATGTCCCAGATCTTGACGAGTCCTGCTCCGTCTCCTGAAGCGTGGAGCTGTCCATCCGGTGAAAACGCTGATGCCCAGACATACTCATCGTGCTCCACAGTTGCCATTTCAGTTTGGCTGTTGACGTTCCAGAGCTTTAGATGGCTGCCGGCAGTGGCAAGGAGCTGTCCATCCGGAGAGAACGCGACCGCCTTGATTTGCGAACGCGTTCGGTCTGTAATGTGTTCCAGGGTGGCGATGTTCTGTTGCGTGCGGACATCCCACAACTTGAAGCGCCAATCATCTCCACCGCTGGCGAGCAATTGCCCGTCTGGGGAGAATGCCACCGAGTTAACTTGATCCGTGTGACCTCTGAGGGTGGCTACAGTGCTGTCCCGCAAATTCCACAATTTAATAGTGTTGCTGTCCCCGGCACTAGCAATCAGTGCGTTATTGACAGGCGAGAATTTGACCGTCCGAACAGAACCGCCGTGCTTAAGAATCGTGGGGCCCTGTGCAAAATTTAGGAGCAAGAAATTGAAAAACAGAATTATTGTAGAAGATAAAAGTTTGAATTTGTTAAACGACATAAAGTTTCCTGTTGATAAATTGATAAAATGAGGTTGACTTAAAGATTCACGCAGTCTATGGCATACCGCCAGATATCTTACCTCAAACACGCGTCATAGTAGTGCTTGAGAGTAAAATCAATTGGGGTTTGTACATCGAGGCGCGGTATTTATCAGGATCGTCTACTCTGGAATAGAGAATCTCCCTGTATTTGAATAATAGGTGTAAATTGACCTTCTTTTCAAGACACCAAACAGCTGTTTCTCATAAAATGACATCTCATCTAACGGGAAACGGACTTCGTGCATCTCCTTGTAAAAGTCTAGATCGATGTATGCCCACACGCCATCCCATATGGATTTCTAACGCCTTTCTAAAGACAGGGTTAAGTCCTGCTTATTTCCGCATCAACATCTTCCGCGTGGCCGTGAACTCACCTGCGGTGAGCGTATAAAAATAGAGACCGCTGGCCACGCGTTCCCCCAACTCATTCCTGCCATCCCAATGCGCCGCACGTCCTTTACTCTGATAGTTTCCTGCGGGTTGATGCCCGAGGTCCAACGCCCCGTTCAATGCGTAAATCCGCGAAGTTACCGCCGGCGGACCCTTTGAGGGGTTAGCGAAATTCCCCTGGTGCAGCGAATAGGTTGTTGATGGTTTTGCCACAAATAGAACGGACAGAGATAACTCATTGCGATGACAAAGACTGCAAACAGGTATCTTAAAGCAAAGTAACATCGGGTAAATATGCAAGAGACGTTTTGTCAAATATTTTTTTATCGATACGTACCTCTCTTTAAGGCGCTCGGACACCTAACGGTATTTACGCAGATATCAGGGATTAGAATTCCCCGGAGACAGAGATGCGTTGTGAACCACCAAGGGTGTGGGTGTTGAAAGCGTAGTTAATAAAGAAGGACATGGTCTCTATCCGTAAATGAAGCCCGACACCTGCTGCGAGTCCGTGCCCGTTCCACCCGCCGCGGAGAGCGACAGTATTGAGGAGCCAGTATTCTGCGCCGATGCGAGGGACGATTGCACTGCCGCTGTCTTCGCTCTCAAGATCGGCTTGGTCGGTCTCAAGGTCTGCGCCGATTGTGCCTTTCCCCAAACGTGGCACAGTAAAGTGGTATGCTGCGCCGACTCGGAATCTGCGCGTGCGCGTGAACGTGGGTTTATCGGCAGTGTCCCATCGAATTTGTGTGCCTGTCGCATCCAATACCATTGCCCCAGCGCGCAAGCCTTTGTAAGGTTCTGCAATCAAGCCGATGTCAATACCGAAGCCGTTTCCACTGTTTTCAAAGATGGACTGGTTGAGAAGTTTGAGGTTGCCGCCGACAGCAACCCTTGAGTGGACTTGCCGCGCATAAGAGATAAGTAAGGCGTTATCGGTATTACTGAAATATTCAGCAACTGTCGGTTTGTCGATATACGGTTCACCGTCTTCCTTGATGCCGTTGCCGTTTTTATCTTGGAAGTCACCGAGGAAACCGTTGTTGTTAACGTCGATGAAGGTCGTGCGCGGTATATCGTCGATACCCAGGCGGATCCAGCTCAGACCGACGCTGCCGATGTCCTCGATTTGATAGACGTAGTTAAGAAAGTTGTAAGTAACCAGGCCCCTGCTGAGCCACGCACCATCTCCGCTGCTGAAAGTGTCCGAATACATAGCGGAAAAGCTATGTTTTTTGACCTTAGTAAGACCAGCCGGATTCCAATAGGTAGCGGTTGCATCGTCAGCGATAGCAACGAACGCGTTTCCCATTCCCAAGGCGCGTGCACCTACACCGTGACTGAGGAATTCAGCGGCATGCGCCCCTTCGTCCGCCGCCAAAGCGGTGGCAGTTGGCATGAGACACACAATGAAAATAAGAAAGTAAAAGCCTCGAATTCTGTTCATAAATTATCAGCTGAAGCCCTATATACCGGCTGCGGACTGCGTTCTACTAACCCGGGGCGAAGTCGTAGATCGGTTCCCGAATAATCACGCTTAGGACGCTCCAGAATGCCCCGACGCAATATTCGCCGAGGATAACCCCGAAAAAGAAGAGTACCATCGTTCGATACGTTCCCGGCCCCCCGAATCGGAGTGCCATCCACTTGAGGAAACTACTAATAATTAGACAGCTCCAAAAGTAGCCGACACCGAAGGTCATAGAGATAGGATAGCCTGCGGGATGTAGGGGCCACCAGATGAAACGCATCCGCATGAACATTAAGAGGAACGTGAAACCCATACCGCCCGCCATAAATGCCATTGCCGGAACGTTTGGATCGCGTGGGAAGGCGAACAGACCGGCCAGCCAACCGAACTGCCCGATATGTCCAACCGAGGGGCCAATGCCGCCGCCTGCACCGGTAACTGCCCCGCCGAGACGGTAGAGTTCGCTCAGTGTTGCCCAAAATGAAGCCAGAGACCCCAGGATCAGAGAAATGACCATGGCAAGTACCAGGCGTTTCGTATTCATATTGGCGCGTTCCGCCATTTTGAAGGCTTCAAGTTGATGCGGCATAATGTGTTCACGATAACCACGACCGCTGAAGAACCAAAAATACGGAAAGACCGTGAGATTGTTGGGGCCAATACGGCGCGTCCCCAAAATGTTGATTAAGAATTGTTGGGCGTTGCACATCCCTGCCATCTCATGCGCTGGAGGCCCAAGCTCCGCGCGCACGCGCGTGATAGCCACCGAGATCGCAAAAAAGAAGGCGAAGAAAGGCAATATAATCGGGAGCGTCATTCCTGCCCTCAGACAGAACCAAATAATATAGAGACTCGCGACGAGAATGAGCAGCAGTGCGGTTCGGTAGCGAATAGGCTCTCGTGAATCATCAATCGCCCCGGGCATCCCTAAGATTGTGCGGAAAACGTTCGCAATATGCTTGCGGGTTACAATCAGCGCGATCACAAAAATCGCCATCCAGCCGCCGATAGACTGTTCACTCCCGTAGGGAAAGGGCGCTGGAATTGCAAGCAGGCTCCCTGCAACGCGCTGGAGTTTCTCAAATATGTAGAAAAACCACAAAGAAAACGAAAGGTCAAGCGGTAAAAGGAAACCTAAGCCGATGACAAAGGGGTAGAGCGGCACCGGGATATTGCCGACAGCGTTCCATGGTTTTTCGGTGAAAAATGCACCCCAGTTCCGAGCGTTATGCCGGACGCTGAAATCAGGGAGTATTGGAAAGAAGTGTGCCAAGCCGTGCCAGATGTTCACGGCTGCAGCAATGATGAACCCGTACCACAGCACACGATTTCGGAAAAGCTGAGCCGCACCGCCTTTCTCTGTAATCGCCATTGGAAGTTGAATAATCGGATACGCTAATTTTTCATGCTCCGTCCACTGTTTCCGAATCAGCACATTCAGGCAGATCATAATAGTACCGAGAGCAAGAACCAGAGAGGTCCACCACAACGTCGGCATGATCCACGCACCACCAATCTTGGCGTTATAAAAAGGCGTATTGCCCTCGTAGAAACCGCGGATAATTTCCTTGTCCGCAACAACAAGATGCGGGGGAATGTAAGTGTGGAACATGTCCGCCCAGTCGTTCTCAATCGTCGCGAACCAGAAAGCATGCGGAAGTGCCGGAATCGTTAAAGCCAAGGTATCGTGACCTGCCAAACCAGACGCTATGGAGAGCATGGCGTAGATCGTAATCATCTCCCCTTGTGTTAACGCTGACCTCGGAGCAACACGCTTTAGGAATAGGTTGATTAAGATCAGAAAAAAAATATTGAGGACAACATTCCAGAATAGAGAAATAGTCGTCGGATGTCCCGAGTGCCAAACACATTCAACTTCGATGACCCAAAAGACGTTGGGCGGAATTAAAAAGATGGCAATAAGTATGGCGCGCCAGGTGACACCAGACCCACGCCGCTCGTTTCGTTGATCTAAATTTTCCACAGTTAATTCTTCACTTTCTTTGTCGCAGTCAGCCGTTGGTGATTGACTATCAGCACTTTGAGAAGCAAACCTACACATGAGTTCGCTTGACTGAATTACTAGCGGCTGACTGCTGATAGCCGTTCGTTAGAAGTGTGTAGGAGGTTCGAGTTCCTTCAATTCCCACAAAATGTGTCCAAATTCAGACGCCCCCGCAGCGTTACCGCTAACCAGCTCCGCGTCAATCCCCCATGCCAATTTGTAAGCCGCGAGGATCTGTGTCAGTGAACTTTCTACGCTGCCATGACAGAGCAGGGCAGCAGTGCCACCGCCGCCGCCACCCGTAATTTTAGCACCGTAGATACCGCCGCGTTTCCCGATCTTCCAAGCGATATCTACGAGACCATCAACTTCAGGAGAACCAAGTCCAGCCAAGTCACGATAACTCACGTTGGATTCGTACATCAGGCTCCCCGCCTCTTCAAGATAGCCAGAAGTGTTCACTGGATCTTTATCTACGTTTTTTAGAGCTGTTATGAACTGCTGAACGCGTGCATTCTCATAAACAGCATGTTCTACTCGGTTTTTCACGACATAGGTCTTCTCGGGCTCTACCTGTGTAGCTGTATCAACGGTTTCACCGTACCTTTCAAGAAACACCTTACCCTTTATCTTTGCAGGCAGAAGGTGCTCACACTGGTTGTGAAAATCTTGTACAGAAAGATTGCACAAGTAGTTATCCGCTAATGCCTCCGATATTTTGCGAGCTTGATTGTCTAATTTATGCCCCGAGCTCTCTTCTACAAGAACCGTATCTGACGCAAAAGCTGCTTTGAGGATAGTCAACCCGATAAAAGTCCCGATGCGTGTGTCAATATAGGCATCACTCGCGGTGCTCCTATGCACCTTCGTGTAGATGCCGACAAAGCTCACATTTGACGGAAGTGACATGAATTCCAGAATCTCAGCAGGTTGACAGAGCAGTGAGAGAATCTTTGTCGACCGGCCTGCGACAGAGGTTACCTGATCCATAATGCCACAAGGAGCACCGACAATCCGGTTCTCAACGGTTTGTGCCAGTCCTGCGATCTCCATCATGTCTAGCTCTAAATTATAAAGTTCATTGAGCACCATCAACGTTGCAACCTCAATGGCTGCAGAGGATGCTATGCCGCCCCCCATCGGAATATTGCTATTGATAACAATAGTCCCACCGTGTGGAAATCGGTCAATTTTTCCCTCCTGAAGAAGTACATAAAATGCCCCGAGTATGTACCCTGCCCAGGCTGTCTTAGGGTCTTTTTTAAAGCATTCTCGGACCTCCGGATACGTTTTAAGGGTGCTACCAGCATAGAAATTATCAAGTGAGAGATAAAAATGAGGTCTCAATTTGCTCCCGGCGTTGAGCGTAACCGCACACAGCTTTCTATCATCTCTGGCCTGCCCCGCGGCGATCGCATTTCGATTCAGCGTCATCTCAAGTACGTTCGCACCACAGTAATCGGCGATGCCGCCCATGATATCGAGCCTCGCGGGCGCACAAGCTACAATTATCCTTCCCCTTTTCTGTAGACCATGCGAAAAGAAAAGCTCTGGCGAGTCGTCCTGTAACAGGTATTCCAACTCAGAGACCTGAAAAGGTTGCACCCTGGGGCCGTGGAGTTTTTCAACTTTCATCTGTCTTAATTCCAAGCTATTCCGTTTATCAATCTCTTGTCACAGAGGTTCACTGGTTCCTTCTGGGATCAGGAAAAAGTTTCGATAGGATCCGGCAGCCAAAAGAATCACGGAACCTGAACAACTCGTTCCTCGAATTCAGAGCGCTCAATCTGCTTAAGAGTGTTTTGCCCTCGCTTTTCATAAAAAGTCCAGCGGTCAGGCTTCTTCTCATTAGCGAATATGCCGAAGAGGGCATCAGTAACTGCTAGATACGATTGTAACTGTTCTACGCCGGGCCCTATATATCCAATTTTCTTGCATTCCGCAATAGCTAGCAGTTTTTTTTTCCCATCAGTAAGCACAACGTCAGCTCTCCCGGTATAGGATCCCATCTGAATTTCATATTGTAGTTCTATAGAATATTTGGGAAATTGCCTCCTAAAATAGCCCACAACAGCCCGTTCGACCACAACTTCACTTGGTACTTCATTTAGACTGCCTATAGGTAAGTAATTAAAAAGCAGATTTTGCTCTACAGGTATTACTTTGGTCTTATAGGTTTTATAGGGAATTTTACCGTAAGTACCATTGGGCCGAACAGCCTCTAATACATCGTCTACTTCGTCAATAAGGATCGCGCCATTTTTGATTAATTCATGACACCCTCTTGAACGTTCCGAGAGAATCTGGCCAGGGACTGCAAACACCTTTCGTCCTTGCTTGTGTGCGTGTTTGGCTGTTATAAGCGATCCACTGTCTATGGGTGCTTCCACTACGATTGTGCCGAGCGTTAAGCCGCTAATGATACGGTTACGTATTGGAAAATTTTTCCTTTTTGGAGGCGTGTCCATCGGGAATTCAGAGATAAACGCCCCAGATCGTGCGATTTGTTCAGCGAGATCAGAATGCTCAGCGGGGTAGATAGTGCTTAACCCGTTCCCCAAAACCGCGATCGTTCTACCGCCGCCATCAAGCGCACCGCGGTGTGCGCAAGCATCAATGCCTTTTGCCAATCCGCTGACCACCGTCGTTCCTCTTTTGGCGAGTTGAGAACTGAGCCGATAGCTTACTCGCCGCCCGTAATCCTGTGCCTCCCGAGGGCCAACTATGGAGATACTGCGCATATCCTCGGGCTTCAATTCGCCTTTAACATAGAGCACCGGCGGTGGAGAATTAATGTTTTTTAGAAGCAGTGGATACGCGTCATCGTAAAACGTTAGGATACTGCACCGATGTTGGCGAATAAGCTCTAACTCACGTTCTAGTGGATAGTGAACCAACCTAAAACCCGCAGGTATAGTGCCACCAATCTTCTGAAGTTCCTCCTGTATCTCCGCATCTGATGCTTTCAGCACTGCTACAGCACTGCCAAAAGCTTCAACCAATTGCCGAACTGTTTTCGAACCCACTCCCTGCATCAAGTTGAGATGAATTAGACCTATTGTTTCATCCGATAACACGATGTTGATCCTAGTAACACGCTCCGAGTTTCACTCGAAGAGTCAAGGTTTGCTATCATGTTATGTCAACTGGGTTAATTTATCAACTCTTTTTATTTTTGGACTTATACGGATTAATCCGGGTCGCCGCATGAGAAACAAGCCTCTAAGGATTGACGACCCTAACATCTTCTCCATCTTTCAGCGAGTGTTGTCCTGCCGTAACGACAGCCTCTCCTTCCATAAGCCCACTCAATACTTCAGCATCACTGCCCCGCAGCAGACCAATTTCCACTGTGCGCCGCCGGCTAACACTGTCTTCAACGATAAAGATATTTTGTGTTTTGGTAGCGGTATCATCAATCAGTGAAGCACGCGGAATCAGAAGAGCATCCGTATTCACTTTAACAGGCACGGTGACTTTCGCAAACATTCCCGGCTTGAGAATCCCCTGCGGATTCTCAATAAGAACCTCAGCGGTGGCGGTTCGTCGAGCCGCTTGTAGCGTAGGACTAATAAAAGTAATAATACCTGACAGCGGCGTATCTATACCCTCGATCTCTATTGTTGCCTCCCGATCCAGCCCTAATTGGCTCAACTGCGTCTCTATAACATCAACAGTGGCAGTGACAGTATCAGTATTAACAATCTCAAAAATTGGCGCTGCCGGAAGCGCCATCCCACCTAAATCTAAGTAGCATTTGGAGATGATCCCAGAAATCGGCGCGTAAATTGTGGCATCCTTTAAACGCTTTTGAGCAAGTTTGACGGCGATGTGTGCTTGGGTCCGCGCAGTTTTCGCCGCCGTAATCTCTCCCTCCCAACTTCTTGCAGTCTCTAAGGCCTTGGCGGTCTGCAGTCCAGCACGGGCGGTTTCTACCTGTGAATGTGCGAGTTCAATGTCTTTTTCCCAGGTTCTTGTAGCAAATTGGGTTTCTGCCAATCTGAGAGAAGCCTCTGCTTGCTCAACCTGCGCCTCCATGGCCTGCACATCCTCAACACGCGCACCGTTATCTATCAGTTGGAGCTGCTCCGTAGCAATCCTATGCTGTGCTACAGCGATGTCCAACTGCGTCTTCGCGCTCTCAAGAGATTGCTGGCTAATCGCCCCGTTCTCGTAGAGGCGCGCCATCCGATCATAATTGCTCCTAACGTTACTGAGATTCGCGTCGGCTTGGCTTAGACCCGCTTCTGCTTGCCTCCGGTCTTCATCGCGGGCCCCGCTTTTAATCTTCTGAAGATTAGCGACAAGTGATTCTAATGCTGCCTGAGCCTGTTCTATCTGTGTGACTATTCGGACTTCAGAGAGGTCAACTACCTGTTGGCGTGCAATTTCTGCGGCGCGAAGTTGTGCTTCTGCTTGGATAACTTGTGAATGCACCCTGACTTCCGCAAGCTGTTGTGCTTGCGAATAGGCGATGTCCGCCGATTCTAGCACAGCTTCTGATTGTTCCACTGCAAGTTGTAACTCTTCGTACTCCACAGTGGCGAGCGGCGCATCCCTTTGCACACGGTCCCCTTCATCCACATTTAAGGTAACAAGCCGTCCAGCAATCTTCGGGTAAACGCTGACTTGGGATTCTGCTTGAATCGTTCCAGACAGCTGATGCTCTAAACGAATCTCACCTCGTTTGACTTTTGTGATTTCTACCGGCTTAAGCGTGACAACCGAGGCTTGTTGAGACACCGGTTTTTGACCTTGCATGAACCTGGGTACAGCCAAAACTGCGACCGCTAATAATATGCCGATACCTATCAGTACTTTCTTCATTTTTTCTCCTTATAACCGGCCTCGTTAGGCAATTGTATCTGTTTTATAGCCGTTCGTTCTCGGATGTTTTTTATCACTGCACATGCTTCGTAGACCATGACGTATCTGTTTTATAGCTGTTAGTTCTCGGATCCGTAGCTATCAGTAAGTAGTTGTAGGCTTGCGGTTATTCTATTGCAGCGCTTGTCCTACCGCTTTTTCCAACCTCGTCAAGCCGACCACGTAATCGTGATGTGCTTGGAGACGGTTAACTTCTGCTTGAGCAAGGGCAAGTTGCGTGTCAGTCAACGCAACCGTGGTAATAATACCATTTTCGAACTGTAGGTTCGCAATTCGGACGCTCTCCCGGGCTTGAGCAACGGCCTCACGTTGAACATCGATAAGCGTTTGCGCACTCAAGAGGTTAAGATAGGCAGCCCGGACCTCCAATTCGACACCCGATTTAACTTGGTTTCCACCTAACTGAACCTGTTTTAGAGCGTATTCCGTTTGTTGCACAGCCGCACTCGTTGCGAAGCCATCGAAAATCGGAATATTAATTTGGAAACCGACGCTCCATATCCTATTCATTTCGGTTAGTCTTTCATTCCGTGAAATTTGGTAGTTTGAGAACAGACCGAGATCAGGAAGGTGCCGAGTTTTGGCAATATCGATCTGTTTGCGAGCCGCTCGCTCGCTCAGCTGCGTGCGATGCACCTCAGGCCGGTTTTCAAGCGCCCGTTGTACCAATTCGTCGAGATTTAACGCCAGTCTTTGGCGGTCTCCCGGTATTTCGAGGGTACCGTCGACAGTTACATCTCCAGCAATCGGTATGTTAAGCACTGTTTTATAAGTGTTTTTAGAAATGCGGACCCCATTCTCGGCCCGAATGAGACCCGACTTGGCGTTCGCAAGTTGCACCTTCGCGCGAAGCACATCAAAATCAGTCGCCGCACCAACCTCAACGGATGCTTCTGCGATTCCAAGCTGCTTTTCGACGAGTGAGACACTCTGTTGGGCAACCCTGACGAACTCCTGCGCAACCAAAGCGCTATAAAAAGCCTCGGATACGTCTAAACGAAGTTGGTTATAAGCCGCATCAACCTCGCGCTGAGTTGCTTCGTAATTGAGTTTAGCGGTCTGATAGCCGTAATAATAACGGCCCCAGGCAAAAACTGGCTGTGTTAGGTTGACAGTGCCTTGGAGGTTGTGATGTGCCCCAAATTCCAATTCGATCAACTCTGCCTCATTCTCCACACTAGGGGGCGGCATTTCATTCATCTCTCCGCCCGGCATGGGAAACCCAAAACCACCCTCAGCTCGGATTACTGATTTTTGAACATCTTTGAAATAGGTGTAGTTACCATTAGCTGTAACACGAGGTAAAAGCCCTCCAAGAGCAGCGCGAACTTGTGACTCGGCAGCTTTCAGGTTTTGCTCAGCAATCTGAATGGCCAAATTGCTTTCCTTGGCAATTTCGATGCTTTCTTCTAATGTTAAAACTTTAGGTTCCCGCGCCGTAGCAGAAAAGTTTAGTAAGAGTAATAGCAAGGCTCCGCCAACACCGACGAAATGGCAGAACCGCGGTAGATGCATCGTGGTCGTATCCTCCGGGATTTAGGTAAAGGCGTTTTCCACAAAAGTTCGCCTCTGTGAGTAACATTTATGAAATAGGTAGACAATCGATCTTACCCACCTATAATTAGGGAAACAAAATTTAATAACGGATGATGGTGGTACCATCGCCAACTGCCCAAATTTGCCCGCTTGGAGTTTTAACGAGATCCCATAGATCGCTTTCCGTAGGTGATTTTTGCGTCAGCCAAGTGACTCCTCCATCGGTTGTGTGGAGAATTGAACCTCTTTCCCCAGCTGCCCAACCTTCATTAGCATCGCGGAAGAGAACAGCATTGAGGTTTGCATCCGTAGGTACCGTCTGATCAATCCATGTAGCTCCACCGTCGGTTGTCGCCATAATGGTACCTTGATCACCAGCAATCCAAGCTGTCTGATCGCTAACGGCGTAGACATCGTTCAACTTCGGCCCTTGCAAGATAGAGATCCAGTTTTGTCCACCATCCATAGTTTTCGCAATAGTTCCCGCGTCTCCAACTATCCATCCAATATTGTCGTCTATGAAGTGGACACCGTAGAGATTATTAAAACCTGCACCTGTCATCATTGGATCCATCTCTTGTCCATGCCATGTCTGCCCCGCGTCTTTTGTATGCATAACGCGTCCGGTTTCACCGACCGCCCAAGCGTGTGTTGACGTTCCGAAGCTCATCCCGTAGGATCCCATCGCGCTCCGCCAACTCATTACACCTTCAAAAATGATGCGCTCAGCCGTGCCGTGCCCCTCATCACCCGGATCACTAACCCCGTGCCACGTTTTCCCGCCATCGAGCGTTTCCGCCAATGCTGCATTACTTCCAACAATATACCCCTTGTTTTCATCAACGAATCCAACACCGAAGAGCTCAAAGACATTTCCACTCGATTGCGGGTTCCAGGTTTCGCCGCCATCGTTAGTGTGGAGAACACTTCCTGATAAACCGACTGCCCAACCAACGTTGTCATCGTGGAAATGCACACTCCGTAGATGACTCGAACTAGAGATGACATCCCAAGTATCGCCCCCATCGGTTGTGTGTAGGATGGTTGCGTCGTTTCCAACCATCCATGCTTCAGTTGGACTGAGCATGTGGATACCTTGTAGGCGCGATGCCACCGGTCGATATTCAAGCGGTGTCCAAGTGGTACCACCGTCTGTTGTACGCAAAATTACACCAAATTCAGCGGCAGCAATACCGACGTTTTCATCGACGAAATGGACATCCCAAATAGGCTCGGGCATCCCGTTAGAATGTGGGACCCTGCTCTTTTGATCTTCCCACTTTGTGCCATAAACTGTTGCGACGATAGCTCCACCGGCCCCGACTGCCCAACCAACTTTGTCATTTAACATAAAGATAGCATCAAGTGTGTTGACTGTTGCGCTGGTTTGGAATTTCCATGTTTCTCCTCCGTTTTTGGTATGTAGAAGCGTGCCGCCGCCACCTGCTGCCCAACCAACTGTAGGACTCACAAAATGGATCCCTTCGATTGTATTGTTTGTATCGAGCTGCTGTTTTGTCCACGTTGTTCCGCCATTTTTGGTATGGATGATGAGCCCGCCGTCCCCGCTTGCCCAACCGTGTTGCGCATCGGCGAAAGAGACAGCTAACAAGGCAGTGAGAGTACCCGTGCTTTTTTTCATCCATGTCTGCCCGCCATCGGTCGTTTTCAGGACCGTACCGTCGTCTCCAACAACCCAGCCGGTTTGCCGGTCGATAAAGCGGACCTTCTTTAGCACAATGTCAAATGGCAGCGGTTGACTCGGCTGTCTGTTCCAAGTCTTCCCACCGTCAATCGTATGTAAAATTATTGAATTGCTACCTACAATCCAGCCGTGTTGCGCGTCTACAAAAAAGACATCCGAAAAGTGCGCATGCCACTCAGATTCACTCACTTTCATCCACGCTTTTTCCGCGATCGCAAACTGCACGGTGCAGAGCAGGAACAAGGTTACTAGAATAGATAATATTTGTTCTCTTAGTTTCATCAAGCTTCACAGCGTTAAAACACACCCATCAGATGTAGAGTCAACGCTGACCTCCTTACTTCTTAGAGAGCGGCCCGCAAGCAACGCCCTTCGTGTTAAATAGTGGTTCGTACCGTTGAATAACCGGGATCTCAAGTTTATATGATTCGTCCTACATTTCATTATATACTACCACTACTTCGCAATTCATGTCAACGGAAAACTAGCATCACTTCAGAGCACTCAGTTTCCTCATCGGGCGGATTTCCAAATTTCGACCAAGACACCTCTGAGAAAAATACTCGTTTGTTAATTCCCGTAAACCTCACCACGCAGAGTGCTTCTACACCAGCTATCACACTTTTCTTGACATCAATTCATCCGTATGCCATACTAACTAAAAGCCTTTTTCGGGCTTGTTATGCAACTGTTAACATCGATCAAGAGATGCTAAGACTTCATTTTCAGAAAGGAACATCTATTATTATGGACCCAGTAAAAGTGGGCGTGATTGGTTGTGGTGTCATCGGAAGCAGACATCTCAGTATCGCCTCAGAGGCCCCGCACATTGAGCTGATCGCCGCAGCGGACCTAATCGAAGCGAACAGAAAAACTGCCACCGAACGCTTCAATCCACCCCAAATGTACGCTAACGGTTTTGACCTGCTTGAGGATGAGACGATTGAAGCGGTTGTTCTCGCCTTTCCGACGCAGTACCGAACTGAGATAGCCCTACGGGCATTTGAGAAAGGTAAGCACGTTCTAATTGAAAAACCAATCGCGATGAACGCTGCTGAGGTTGGAGAACTCATCGCTGCCCGAGGAAACTTGGTCTCAGGATGCTGCTCCTCACGCAAACGTTTCACGTCAGCTGCACAACTTGCAACGCAGCTCATCACAACAGGCGGGTTGGGAGACCTCCGGACCGTTCACTGCCGCGCTATCATCGGGGCGCGAGAGAAACCAGACAACCCTCGACCAGCTTGGCGACTCACTAAGGCACTCAACGGCGGCGGTATACTTGTCAACTGGGGCTGCTATGACCTTGATTATCTGCTCGGCATCACCGGTTGGCAGCTGAGACCACAAACCGTATTTGCCCAAACGTGGACTATACCTCAAGTGTTTGAATCACACATCGCCCCCGGTTCCGACGCTGAAACGCACTATACTGCACTCATCCGATGCCAAGGTAATATTGTTCTAAGCGTGGAGCGCGGAGAGTTCATGACAATGCACTCGCATGCAGCATGGGAAATTATCGGTACAGAAGGTTCTCTTAAACTGAATATGCAAGATGAAAAACTGAAGAGCAGCATTTACAACCGCACAACTACAGAAGGCGGCGTAGAGACTGTATCGCTTTATGAAGCAGGCGAAGCACCCGAAATTCCACATAGCACCCCTTTGGCTGATTTCGCTGCTGCTATCAGGGAAAACCGGCAACCCTCGACAAATTTGGAAAAAGCACTTGTTGTTCAAAAAATAACCGATGCCATTTACACTTCCGCAGAGACAGGGAATGCTGTGGAAATAGACTAAAAACCCAACAACTAGTTTTACATATCAAGGCGCGCTGTGCAAAGCGCGCCTACATAGACAAGTGAATCTACACGAAAAATTTCTTGGCAACCTGGGTTATGAAATTCTTGCCCATAACATTGTAGCCTTCCGCATCCGGATGCAGAGCATCTGGCAGTAGATGAACGTGCTCATGTCCAAACACACTTAACCCGTCGACGTAATGAACGTGCATGTCACCTTGTGATTGCAGCGCTTCGACAGCAGCTCGTATCTCTTCCCGCATCCCTTTCAAGTGGAATCCCACTGCATTCGGAGTCTCCTCCCGTGGTGGAGAACAGATAGGCGACATTAACACAAGTGGGGTATCTGGGTGTTTCTCACGGATAATCTGAGTAACCCCGATAACTGCAGGCCGGAACGCACGCGGCCCCAAACTAGATGCTCCCTGGATATTGATACCCAGGCACATTGAGATATAATCAGCAGGTAAATCGCGAATCATCCGCGCTACCATTCCATCGAGATGACACTGTCCCCCATAACCAAGACATGTTAAATTCAACCCGCTTTCACGCGCGACAATCGCCGGCCATGTCTGTGTCGGTGAGGCCGCTGTCCGACACTGAGTGATGGAACTACCGTAAGTCACCCACCGAGGGCGCGTGTCAATAAACCGACCCAGAGTTGCACTGTCATCTATCTCCAAGTTACGGAGTCGAAAATTTCCGAACTGCGGCAACCATAGCTCAATCAATTTTTCGGTATTGCGTAAGCCGTTGAAGGTAAAATTATCTTTCTGTGTCAAGTCAAGCGATGCCACAACTTCACCGTCACAACAAAGTTCAAGTATACCCGTTTCGCTCTGCGCTACGATATTACCTGCAACCCGTGTGGTATTGCTCCGAAAACTGATACGAACCCCTGCAGGCATCGCCGAACGTTCAAGTAAAGGCCCTGGAAATAGGACATGCGTTTGGTGCGGCGTCCGCCAGGGCATCACCCAGTCTTCGGTTTTCTGTAGAGAAATGACCCCCTGCCAAGTCAATTGCGGGGCGTCTGGTTTTAATTGCATCGTGCTCCTCCTATACCTGCAAATCCCTACATTGCCTCAATGACACCGCGTAGTTGACGTATGCCGCTCAGCATGTCTTCGGGCTGTCCCCAATGCTCAATGCTCGCTGAGCCCGTGAAGCCATCAGCAACCAACGTCTCCAGGATCTGCTCATAATTCAAACCTGTATCGCTGATCGGATTAAGATTTTTCTTGCTATTGGGCTTTACATGTACATGCCGTACCAAGCCCTTAATATGAGCATATCCATCCGGCAAAGGGTTTTCTCCGCAGTGTAAACCGTTATTGACATCCCAACAAGAGGTAAGGGCGGCGCTGTTTCCAAGCGCATCGATGACAGCCCGGGTCTCTTCACAGGTCCCCGCAAGACACGCGCTCTCGTTTTCAAAACACATTGTAACCTGCGCACTTTCTGCGATCGGAACAACAACTGCAAGCTTTTCGACAATCCGCTCCATGTAGTCGTTAATATCCGGACGCGGCGCGCCTTTAATCCGACGATTCGGGTTCCAAAAAGTGAAACAGCGAATGACTTCAGTATCAAAAGCATGCGCTAGTGTCACCATCCGATCGAAGTGTCTTCGGTGTTCCTCATACGCTTGCGGATCGTCGATCGAGCATTTCCCAAACGGCGACCCGATGCTTGCAACGCGGACATTATAGGTACCCAAAACGTCTTGGACACGTTTAACATCCTCACCGTCAATTTCGGTTACGTGTTTACCCCAAACACCACCGCGGATTTCAACAGTGTTGGCCCCCGCTTCAACACCGAGTTTGATAGCTTCCTCAAAATCGGTTTTAGAAACCTCGTCAGCAAAAAAGCAGACATCAATCATATTAGATAAATCCTTTCACAATTTACATTTTTTTTAATGCTGTGATAATCTGGTCAGGCCCGAGACGCCCTCCAGTTTTAACATCAAGAAATTTCCATGCAACGCGGCCGCCCCCATCAATAATATAGGTTGCCGGCCGCGCGATATCGGCATCGCCCGGATCACGGACATTATACGCAATAATCACCTCGCTGTTTTTATCCGAAAGCAACGGATAAGTGACCTCAAGTGCTTGCTGTGTTGAATCTACAACAGCCAGTGGATCCGAGCTGATAGCGATAAGTTCTGCACCTTCAGCTCGGATGTCTTCATAGCCTGTTTGCAACTCACCGAGTTGCGTACGACAAATCCCTCATGTGCCCATTCGATAGAACACAATAACGAGTTTTTGTCCTCGATACTGCGAAAGGTTATGAGCATCTCCGCTACTATCCGGTATCGAAAAATCTGGAGCCAGCGCTCCGATATCCAGACCTTCGCCCTGAGGTAGACGTTCAACCGCCTCTTCCGCGGAAGTAACGATCTGTGTTGCCTGTTCTGTATTATCGCAGGCAAAGCACAGAAAAACGACAGCTACTGCAACAAAAAATCCAGCCAAACTGCCGTTACCCGAGAACGGTGTATAACGTTTCAGAGTGATGAAATGATTCCTCATCGCTTCAGATTTCATGTTTCACGTTTCCCCTCATCGTTTTGTGAATGCATCCACTTTCGAACGTCTGACCGCATCTTCTCAAGGGTTGGACGCATATCGAGGTTAAAGGCCAGGTTGTTGAACTCGTACGGATCACGAGTCACATCGTACAGTTCCTCTACGGGATGGTGTTGCATGAGATAAACGAGTTGCGCAACTTGTGGGTCTGACTCGGCTTTTCTTATCCAACTCTTCCATACTTCAGCGTGGCTATCTGGAATACCTATAACTTCGGTAAAATGGGTGCTCCACCTGTTTTCAGGCATCAAATTCAAAATATATTTATACCTCCTATCACGCACACAACGCTGCGGAAAAACGTTCATATTTCCGTCACGAGTGTGTGTGCCGTAAATTTTATCGCGAAAAGTTAGCTCTTTCCCGAGCAAAACGTTCTTAAAACTTCTACCATCCAAACCCTCCGGCGGCGCGCCGCCCGCGATATCTACAAGCGTCGGTAAGACATCGACGTGTGAGACCAGCGCATCCGAGACCGTATTCGCTGGAATCTCGCTGTACCATTTCGCGAGGAACGGCAGGCGAATACCGGTGTCATACAACGTCCATTTACAGTGGGGCCACTCGGAACCATGGTCGGTTGTGTAAATAAAAAGCGTGTTGTCGAAATATCCATATGCTTTTAGCATTTTATCGACCTCACCGAGGCGGGTATCCATCGTGGTAATGTCCTGATAATAGTTAGCAAGTGCTCTGCGAGCAACCGGCGTATCAGCAATATAGGGCGGGAGCGGCAAAGCATCCGGATTATAAATCTTGTTGGGTTCCCATGTCACATGTGGACTGCTGTCCCCAAGGATAAGGCAAATAGGTTGGTGCCGCTTTTCTCTTCGATGGCTTGAAAGGAAACGTTCAACAGGTTCAGTATCAAGTCCTTCTTGTCGGTATTTCCGGTTATGCTCGACACGTTTCGGGCGGAATCCACCAATATATTCAAAATTGAAGAGGGCTTCAGGCTTTACGTGCGTTTTTCCGGCGATAGCAACTCGATAACCGAGATCCCGAAGCATGCTGGGCAAAGTCTTAAGAGACGCTCGGCACTCTGTGTGGTTTCCCATCGCCCCGTGCCGTGCCGGGTAAAGCCCCGTATAAAGTGTGGAACGCGACGGCGCACACGTCGGTGTGACGGTGAAGGCGTACGTAAAACGAATACCTTCTTCTGCCAGACTGTCTAAGTGGGGTGTCTGGATATGCTTGTTCCCGTAGCAACCGAGATGCTCCCATCCGTGGTCATCAGAGAGATAGACAACGATATTCGGTTTCTCCCTTGACATTATGCTAACCCTTAGCAGGTGGAAACGGCCTTAGTGGTTGATTCGTTCGATTCCCACGTGAAACGGCTTCCGGCGGAAATTGTGTACACACTTTACCGTTCTTCATTCCCCATTTGCTGTTGGGGAAAAAACGTTCACTCTTTTTGTTAATCTCTGGATTTGTTAAAACACCAGCAACGGCAATACGACTTTTCTCACTCGGATTCGGTGGACTGTAATGCCACATATTACTATGCCAAAAAACTGCATCTCCCGTGTCTAACTCAATATGGTGTACGCCGCACTTTTCGATCATCCCCCGAACGACTTTACGTGGGATTTCCCCATGGATGCTATCGGCATATAAGACGTGTTCAATAACCTCAGTTTTATGGCTCTTAGGTATGAACTGCATGCATCCATTTTCTTGAACTGCGGGCTCAAGCGCTATCCAGAAATTGAAAGATTCAGTATCCCCATCGCGCCAGAGGCCATTGTCTTGGTGCCATGGGGTCGCAGCACCGGTGCGCGCCGGTTTAAGAAAACAACTGTTGAACTTTACAATGATGTCATCGCCGAGGAAGTAGCGCGCAATGTTGAGCAGGGCAGGCCCGGCATGAACGTTGTGCCATATCAGCGGAGATTCAACGCAGAAGTTGGCGAGTTTTCGAAAGCGGGCAATGCGGCCTTGTGGCGAGCCGTCCATCGGATCCATGGGGTCATAGTCAGCAAACTCACCGGCGTTCGGGAGCATCAGAACATTACGAATGACCCCACGGAGCTGTGCTGCCAAGTCTTCTGAGATAACATTGCGAAGAATAAAATAGCCCTCAATTTCGTATTGTGATTTTTGGACAGCGGTTGGCTGCCATTGTGTCATCGTTGTAATCCTCCTTTTTTGTAGATCGGAAGGACACTCCGCGGGCCAGAGCACGACAAAAGTCTACAACGTATACAACGCTCCTTAAACGAAGATGTCTTGAACGTGACACAGGACTCCTTCAATAACATCCCCTGCACCAAAAGGTATCGCTCTGCCGTTAGATGAAACCCACACTTGAGCAATAGGCCTCTACATTACATATCCTAATTTTTGTACAAGTTTAGCATAAAAAAGAAAATATCTCAAGGGTTTGGACAGCTTGAGGAAATCTTTTCCGTTGAATTATTTAGCGCGATATGATAGATTAAAGAAAATATTGCTATGTGAATCAAACAATGTTGACGCAAAAAATGGTAGCTGATGTTCCATCAGATCCAGGGGTCTATTTTTTTCGCAGCGCTACAGGAAGGCTTCTCTATATCGGTAAGGCAAAATGCCTACGCAAACGGGTCCGTTCTTATCTCCATAAGGTAAAAAAACGCCCCCGCAAAATCAAACAACTTATCCGATGGACGACAGATGTTCGATATCAGGTTTGTCGTTCGGAGCAAGAAGCACTCTTCTTAGAATCGCGGTTAATCCAAGAGTACCAGCCCTCCTATAATACCGCTATGAAGTACGGACGGCGCCCTTGGTATATACGCATAGATGTTGCAGAACCATTCCCACGACTTGAACGAGTGTCTGAAACACAACCCGATGGCGCAAGGTATTTCGGACCGCTGTCGAGCCGACGATGGACAGATGAAGCGATTGATGTGTTACAACGAATTTTCCCCGTACGCACATGTGAAAGCGAAATCACTCCAAAACCAGGGTTCCGCGCCTGTTTTGAGTACGATTTGAAACGTTGTAACGCACCATGCGCAGCACTGATTACAAGTCAACTCTATAAAGAGACAATAACCGATATTGTTAATCTATTGGATGGCGAGTATCAAAAGGTACAGGAAAGTCTCGTCACAAAACGGGATAGCGCATCCGAAGCACTGGAGTTTGAGCGGGCTGTGAGATTTCACAAACAGCTACAACGAATCCAGAAGGTATTTACCTTCCTAGATGTACACCGGAGGTAACTTCATGACATCCCGAAAGATAGAAAAAGAGGTTCTTGGCGGTACCAATGGAACAGCACGTTGTAGCTGTGGCCGGCTCCGCTACCCGCGTTACAGGTTATGTCCGAAGTGTTACTATGCAACGCCTCCAAACACCCCAGATCCCAAGAAGCTGTCTCGTGCTGAACTCCTGAAGATGCAGGCTTCAAAAACGATGCCTCTTTCGGACCGGCAGGAACGGATCCTATTCCTAGAAAAACGGTACGGTGCACAGTTCCGAGGACAAGACATTCGCTTTATGAAGAACTCGCAACTCTATGCATTATCCGAACAAGCAGGTTATCGTCGACGCTAAATTTTTGTCTATACCGTAGACATTCTTTCAATCTGTAAAAATATCTTGCTAAAAAAACAAATATCTGTTAAAATAATAGAGACATATAATTATTCTAAGGAGGTTAACCCATGCGTATCGCGAAATTATCGCTGATTGCCCTAGTCGCCTTTGCTTTTATAGTAGGGTGCGGCATGATCGGGAAGAAAGCAGAAATGCCAGAGACTACCCCTACTTCCATCGAAACTGCCACAACGCAATCTGAAGCCAAGGCTGACGACATGTCAGCATCCATGGAGGGAGCCGCCGTTGAAGAGGTAACACTGAACGTCACAGGTATGACATGAGGATCCTGTACCGGTAAAGTGCAGGATGCACTTAGCAAGGTCACAGGCGTTTCGGAAGTGGTAAGTGTTTCTTCGGATACGAATACGGCTGTCGTAAGAATCAAAAAGGGTAAAGTGACGACTGCAGCGCTTACCGAGGCAGTTAAAGGTGCTGGTTTTAGTGCCAAGGTTGCCCAATAGGACATAATTTTGAAGGGGTGAGGTTTGCTCGCCCCTTCAATTGAGCAGATTGTAATGCAGAACATTAAAAGCTGCGTCTCGAAAACCGCTGCTATAAATGAGAGGTACAAACCTATGTATCAATTAAATGTAAGAATACTATTTGTCTGTCTCGCGGCACTTTTGCTCGTCGTTGCATGTGCGGACACAGAAAAGAAAACAACAGAAGCTCCAAGTCAGACAACGGAAGCAAACATTGAAGAGGTGACACTCGCTGTAACCGGCATGACTTGAGGTAGTTGTACTAGTAAGGTGCAGGATGCACTTACAAAGGTCGCCGGTGTTTCTGAAGTTGTCAGCGTTTCTATGCAAGAAAACAAGGCTGTCGTGAAAATTGAAAAGGGTAAAGTTGATAACAACGCACTTGTGAAGGCTATTGAAGGAGCAGGGGCAGGCTTTAGAGCCCAAGTTACCCACTAAGCACGAATCAGTAGAGCGATATCGGTTTGCGCTTCGTTCTATGAGAAAAAAGCGAGGTCCCAGGATCTCGCTTTTTTTATGGAAGGTAAGGCCGCTTGGTGTTTAACTTACTGCTGCTTCGTGTAGAGCGGCGTTTCAAGCAAAGATTGCACTTCATAAATGGAACCCTTCCGCTCAGCGTGGGGTTCCGGCATACGGACAGGTGCAGCTACGATGCGAGGCTCATTCGTCGGCTCACCACGGATAATAAAGCTATTAAAAGTGTGCCAATCCGGGATACCCTTCAGGGGCCACGCGTCTACGGCACAATATTGGAACAGGAGCAAGCGGCGCGGCTTCTCAGATGTATTCGGGGCAGAACCGTGTAACGTTCGCACATGATGAATAGTGATACCCCCTGCTTTTAACTCGATAGGTACAGCACCCGCTGGCGTGAAATTGGGATCCGTTACCGCCCCAACAAACACCCCATTTTGATGGTGATCCAAAGTCGGGCCCTTGTGTGAACCCGGAAGTATCATCAAGGCACCGTTCTCCACGCTCATATCATCAATAACAACCCCTACTGCCAGCAAACTATCGTTGGTATGTGGATAGAACGCCCAATCCTGATGCCATTCAACCGGGCTCCCGAACTCCGGATATTTCATATTCAGTTTATGCCCATTATATCGAACCCCCGGGCCAATGAGTTGTTCCACGATATCTAGAATCCTCGGATGCCGTAAAGCCCGATCATAAACAGTGTGGTGGATCCCCGGATTTTTGATGCGCCGTACACGCGGGGTAGCAGAAGTATGCCCTGGTTCTAGGTCAAAAATATCAGTGTGTTTGGTAACTTCCCTCGATTTTTCAACGAATTCATCGGTGATGCGCTGAAGATCAACGACCTCCTCTGACGTTAATACGGCTTCAACGCCGATATAGCCACTCCTGTTATAAAAATCAAGTTGTTCTCGTGTCAGCACTGTACTGCCTCCTATCTGCAGCGTTTACCGTTTTACGCAAATTCAAACCGTTTTTTTATCTACCCGGCCGCTGGCGTAAGGTTTCCCTAAATACCTCAAGGCTTGGGGTTTTGGGAATTGCGCGTAACAACGCTTTTAGATGATCTAAGTCCTCAATTTTTTCAAGGTCATCCTTTAACGTTTGCACAGACTCGGGCTGGAACTGGTCACTCAGTAATTCAAGGATCAACTCAATAGCGCACTTCCTCTGCCCGCGTTCTAACCCGCGTTCTAACCCGCGTTCTAACCCGCGTTCTAACCCACGTGCCATAGCGCGTTCTTCTGCTTCTCGAACGTATTCGCGGAAAAAAGGAGATTCTTGCATAATACCCTCCGGCAAAAATTGTTTTATCACTTGAGGATCATGGACTAAACCACCAAAGACCCCCAAAGCAGCAAGCAGGAGATCTCGGTCGTTCTGATCCACGTTTGAGGTGAAGGTAGCATCAATACATGTTTCTAACCAGCGCGTCGGCTCCATGTGTTCAGGCGGTCTCATTAACGGAGAGAGCGGCAGTAACCCGGGAACCGCAGCCTCCAAGATTGATTGCCCCTCTATGTCGATGAGCCGAATTACCCTATACTTAAGCTTGTATTCACATCCATAGCCGACATACTCATAGTATCCAGGGTCATTTCTGCCCGCATGCGGGTGAAGGTAGAGAACACTCGAATAAGTTTTCAATCTATGTTCTCTGATAAGGAATCCGTTATAACCTGCAATCCGAAGCGGCATTGGTTCACGACTATCATATGCCTGAAACTCGTTATGAAGGATAGCAACTTCATCACCGAAACGGACCTTCAGAGTGCTATCTGTTTCACGCGTCTTAAGCACGATTTGTTCAGTCGCTAAATTCTCCAATACTGTGACTTTTGGATATTTGAGGATGAGTTCTACAAAAGGTTCGGTATATTCGTTCGTTACAAATTTCGCTACATTATCATAACGATGTTTCATATAGATAGTATACCCTAATATGTTAATCTCTGTCAACATCTTTTATTATAAAAATTTGGTTTCTCAGAAAGTTCTACTCCGCACAATCGCGCACATTATACCAATACACCACTGCCACGGGCACCAAGCACGTATTCATAAACTTCTTGTACTTTTTGGACGTGTGTTTCAACGCTGAAAGCCCCCTCCGCATATTTTCTTGCACGTTGCCCCATAGCGGCGCTTTGCCTCCGGTCTGTAGCAAGTTCCATAATCTTGTCTGCAATTTCCTGCGTCGATTCTGGCGGCATGATGTATCCCGTTACGCCGTGGACAATCATCTCAGATGCGCTCCCTACTGCCGTTCCGAGGACCGGCGTGCCCGCTGCCATCGCTTCCGCAATAACGCTCCCCGCTGAAAGCGTCACAAGCAGATCAAGCCCTTGCATCACCTCAGGCATATCAGTACGGTGGCCCATGAAGTGGACCGTCCCGTGCAACTGGTACTTCGCTACCAGTTCATGGACTTCTCGATTATAGGCACGGTGATCCGGGGTGTCTAGTGCTGCACCTACGATGTAAAACCGAACGCTGCCTGTCTGCGCAGCGACCCTAGCCGCTATTTCAATGAACAATTTTTGACGTTTGAAAGGTTCAATCCTGCCTACAATACCAACAACATATTCCGCGGAAGTTGTTTTTAGGGGAGCGGGACGGAAATCCGATAAATTGACGCAATTCAGTATAACCGCAACCTTGTGAGCGTCAATTCCTGATCGAATAAGCCAGTTTTTGCTCCGCTCCGAGATAGCAACAATGCTGTCCATCCGATTAAACCTGTATTTCTTCACTTGCGACGAGGTTAGCAGCGTCCGAACATGTGAAATAGCAGGTATTTTCAACCGCTTTCTAAGATGCCATAGGTACGGGTTGAACCATGAATCGGAGGTGTGGATGAGTTTTGCCTCATGAGCCTCGGCAAGTGCGGCTAATTTTTTCGCCGCACTATACCGCACTAGCAACGATTTTGCTTTCCGCCACGACGGGAGACCGAGAACCACCGTTGGAATACCAACACTCCTTAGGTATTCCGCGAAAACACCATCATCAGGACAAACAACAAGGGGTTGATAGTGTGACCGGTCAATATTCTCCACAAGATGCGCCAGCTGCTTTTCACCGCCGCCGATGCTTGAACCACAATGGCTGAGATACAGGATCGGAATCATCTGTGCTTATCGCTACTATAAACAGACTTTTCATGAGTTACACGGGGAAGTTGAGATGCTGATCCCGGAAAACCTGGCTGACTGAACGATGCTGATGGACCCGCAATATGGCCTCAGAGAGAAGGGGCGCAATAGATAGCACCTTAATTTTCCCACCTAACTGCTTTTCAGCAGGCACAGGGATTGTATTAGTAGTAACAACCTCACGAATAGACGGATGAGTGATCCGTTCCAACGAAATTCCAACAAGCACAGCATGGGCAACACTTACATAAGCAGGCTCCGCGCCAGCTGCTGCTAACGCGAGAGCTTGCTGGTAAATGCTACCACCCGTCTGTATTTCATCGTCAATAATGATCGGCGTCTTCCCTTTAACCTCTCCAACAAGCTCTACGAATTTAACCGTCTGCCCATCAACACCTGTCCGCCGCTTGTGCATCACAGCCAACGGAAGATGCAGAATATCCGCATATTTTTCCGCTAATTTGACGCGACCCGCATCCGGGGCAACGACTACACCGTTTTCAACCCGCCTTTCGCGAAAATAGTTTGTCAAAGTTGTTAAAGCTGTCAAGTGGTCCATGGGGATATCGAAAAAACCTTGTATCTGGGGAACGTGTAGATCAATAGCCATCACACGACTCGCACCGGCTGTAGTCAAAAGGTTCGCCACAAGCTTCGCGCTGATAGGCTCACGACCCGTCGTTTTGTGATCTTGCCGGGAGTACCCAAAATACGGAATAATAGCCGTGATCTGCCGAGCCGAAGCACGTTTCATCGCGTCAATCGCGATGAGCAGCTCCATAAGATTCTCATTCGCCGGTTGACTCGTTGGCTGCACCACGTAAATATCCGTGCCGCGGATACTTTCCTCAATTTGGACACGAGTCTCATCGTTCGGAAATGGACTAATTGAAATCTTACTGAGTTCAACGCCTAAAATCGCAGCGATCTCCTTCGCTAACGCCGGATTCGCGCGCCCAGCAAATAGCCTGAAATCCGGCCTAATTGATTGGCCAATCGGGGTAGACATGCCAAAACCTCCTTTATTGGACAAAGTTTCTCTTTATTTTGAACCATCTATCTATGCGGTTTTATTTTTTAACAAGCTGCGACCCTTCTAAAGGTCCGGGTGTCCCCGAGTCTAAAGACAATGCCGGCAAACGCTTAACAATCGCTACCGTCCGAAGACTGACAGTGATAACGCGCGCCACTAAATCCACAATATACCGCGGCGCATCCGCACAATTCGGATCGGTAACCAGCCCGCTCCGACTGTGCGTCTTCACACGATACTGATCTATCACCCACTCCAACGCTGAACGAGTGCCTGACCGATACGCAAACGCCTCGGCTGGAATGCCCTCCAACGTCAAGAACTCGTTATATTTCAACTGTGTCTTGTCTTTGGACAACCGCATCTTTTCGACGCGCCAGTTGAGCGGCACCTTGGGGTTCTGCATCAACCTGAGTTTTTCGTATTTCGGTTGAGATTCGTAGTTAACGTGGAGGTCTGCGAGTTGTGCGCCTGCGGTAGCGAACGCCCAGAAGTCTGTGGTGAAGAGGATATGCGGCAGATCGCGTTTGAGGTTCGCCTCGTATCTCTGGCGGTAATCCGGATGATGTAGGAGCCCATAGGTGTAGTGGAAGATGTCCCACTTGCTGATGGTATCGTCCCTGTAGTGAGAGCGGAACGTGGATAACGTCCAGTCGGTGATATTTTCGCGGCGGTTGCTCCCGTCTTCGTCATAGGTGTAGAAAGGAAAGCATTGGGTTGGTGATCCAAACCCGCCCGTTACTACAAGGTTAGGAGTACAAGCAGCCATCAAACAAGTAAAGGGTTTTTCTAGCGTCACGTTGACACAGATTACCCGATTTTCTGATTCAGTTTCTGGTGTAGGAAAGATAGATGGAAACATAGCAAGCCTGTCGTCCATTGTTTGATCAAAGTAGAGATTTAAAGTCGTAAACGGACGATAAAGTGATGTTCGTATTTTCGCCTCTGTAAATACTGTGGTCTGACCCCTCTGTAGTTTCCGCTTTAACGTCGAACTCCACTTGATCTTCGTGGCATCGGAAATCAGAAAATTATCAACGTTCGCCTCCCTATTTGTTCCTTGTGTCCAACGCGCCCCCTCTGCGTTGTAATTTTCTATCATCCTGCTTATATTTTCAGTGAGTGCGTCTCGGTTGAAATTGTAGACCCACGCATCACGATTTGTACTGATACCGAGACTGTAAGTTTTGAAAAGAACACCCTCTGTCTCTCCCGCAGAGGCTTTTGCTGCCTTAGTCCCCATCGGCGTGAAGGTGTCAAACTCAGGGTCCAGACTTTCTGTCAGCCATGCGTGCCGCGCATCGGGTTCAATGGACCGCCACGCAACACCGCCCACATGCTGACATTTATTCAAGAACTCGAACTTCTGCTCTCTATTCCACAACTCATCCGTGCGATAGTAAAAGATACGCGGCTTCTCTGATGACTTGTCTCTATTTTTCACGAATAGATTGATACTCACCCCTATCCGAATGTTGAATACATTCGCATGAGAGACCTTTAACCCGCGCTGCACATTCCCGCCTAAGTCGAGAACGTAGAGGGCATCGAAGTCTGCCGCAAGGTGTTTTCGCACCCCATCAAACGCGATGCCGTCCAGAAAACTGTTATTCGTTACCAGAGCCACAACGCCCTCCTCTCCAATACGATCGGATGCCCATCGGATCGCCTTCACATACGGATCGTAGAGGTTATTTGGGGTCTGTGCTGCAGAGTCTTTGACATACGTCTCCGCAACTCGTGCGTCCATGAGCGGGTGTTTCCTATTCTTGTTGTTGTCGTTCTCACTCCGCTGCCCGGCGTTATAAGGCGGGTTGCCGATCACTACGAACATGTCCGCCGACTTCTGCTCCTGCACCCGCTCTGTGTTTTCGCGCGTGAAGAGCTGTCCCTGCTCCTGCTCAAGCAGCTCGAACGTATCCGCCAGCACGATACCCTCAAACGGCAGATACGCACCCGTCCGACGGAAATACTCCTGCTCAATGTTCAAACTCGCAATGTAATACGGCAAAAGCATCACCTCGTTGCAGTGGAGTTCCGGTGGATTAGCGGTGTATTTTCGCTCCAGGGAGATCGGATCCAGGGACTGCATCAGCCGCACGATGAAGTTGCCCGTGCCGACAAACGGGTCTATGATATGCACACCGCTATCCGACAACGAACGATCAAACTCGGTTTTCAAAATGTGTTGTACGCTGTTGACCATGAAATCCACGATCGGCTGCGGCGTGTAGACAATGCCGTGTGTGTCGGCTGTATCTTCGGAGAACCCTTGAAAGAACTTCTCATAGAACGTATTGAGGAAGCTCTGTTTCTGTGAGAAGTCTTTGCAGAGCAGTGCCGCTTGCTCAATAGCGGTGTAGAAACGATCTAAAGGTGCCAGAAACACATCCCGACTCACCGCATGCCGCATGAGTGCAGCACTGACATTCTCTATCTCAACAGCGATAATGTTCCGATTCGCGAAGTCCGACCGGTTGAAAATCGTGCGGAAGATGCGTTCGGTGAGGATGTGTTGGATCAGCATCTCCTCAACCGCGTCTTGTGGAAGCTCTGGGTTGATCGCCGTGCGACAGGTCTCATAAAAGTTGGAAAATGCCGATTGGAATGCCGTATCCACCGCGTGCCGCTGGTTAATGAGCTCTTTCAACTTGCCTGCGAGAGCGGGCACATGTTCTTTGAAGTCTTTTACAGCTGATTGCCAATTTTCTAGTGCCGGCGGCAGATAAGCGAACAGACATTCAAGAGTGGCGATCAGTCCTGGAGCGTTGCGGATGTCGCTGTCTAAGGCGACCCGTCCGTTCTGATACACAATCGCACGCTCCGGGTTCTGAAACAGGATGTTGTCGAGTGGATACCCCGCCGCACGTTTCTCCTCAACGGCTTTAGGGAAATCGTCATCTATGTCTTTTGCTTCCCAATAAGCGAGTGGCAGGCTATATTCATCTAAGATTGCGCCGTCAATCACGATGCGGTTTCCGTTGGGTGCGTGCATCTGATACTGCGGAATGAGCGTCGCTTTCAACTGCCTCGCGCAGACGTGCAGGAGTGCCTCGAAGGGAGAGCTCACCGCGCCTTCATGTCTGATGTCGTGGTGGTCGTATGCCTGCAGCGTGGCGTAATAGTCGCGGATCGGCTTGTGGGTAGGTTTGAGTCTGAGTTTCGGCATACGAATATCGTAGCAGATCTCGGAATAGAAATCAGCAGAAAAAGCCGTTCTGTTAGGGGCATTCAGTTGCTGGTAGGATCACCTTAAAACTAAGCAGGCAATCTTTTCAATTCAGCAGACCAAAAGTTTCTCTTTATTCAAAAATGAGCGAAGTATCTATCAAGTTCACGGTATTAAGAAATTAACGCTTCGCCAGTCATCTCAGAAGGTTGTGATAAACCAAGCAGACGGAGCGCCGTCGGAGCAATGTCTGCAAGTCTTCCACCTCTGCGGAGCTGCTCGCCCTTGCGTTGGTTATCAACAACGATGAGATCCACGTCGTAGGTCGTATGAGCCGTATGAATACCGCCAGTTTCAGGATCAATCATCTGCTCACAGTTGCCGTGGTCGGCGGTGACAATGAGCGCACCATCCTTTTTAAGTACAGCGTCAACTATTTTTCCTACGCATACATCAACTGTCTCAACCGCTTTAATCGCAGCTGACAGCGACCCGGTGTGCCCTACCATATCGCCGTTGGCGTAGTTGAGTACCATCAAGTCATATGCGTCGGCGTTGATTCGACGCAACATCTCCGATGTCACCCCCGGGGCCGACATCTCTGGCTTCTGATCGTAGGTTGTCACGTCGCGCGGAGAAGCAATGATTTGCCGATCCTCGCCTTCATACGGTTCATCCCGGTAGTCGTTAAAAAAGAAGGTCACATGCGGAAACTTCTCAGTCTCTGCACATCGAAATTGCGTTAACCCCGCTTGACTGACGTAAGCGCCGAGCGTGTTGCGCATTTTGGGCGGCTTTTTGACAGCTGCTTCCACAGGCATCTCTTGCTCATACTCGGTCATTGTAACAAACTTAACGTCAAGTTTGGAATTCCGTTTAAAACCCATTTCTCGCACAACCCCGTCTTTGCCTTCTGACTGAAATGGGAATTCATCGAGACAAAAAGCTTTGGTGAGCTCCCGCGGGCGATCGCCCCGGAAGTTATAAAAAATAACCGCATCGCCATCGGTAATACGCGGTAGCGGTTCACCGTCATTTCCAACAACAACAGACGGGCGCACAAACTCATCGCCTTTGCGGTTAGCATCGTCGGGGCTTTGATAATAATAGCGATAGGCATCCGTAGCCGTTTTGACATGCGTGTCACTTCCTTCCGTCAAAAGGCGATACGCCACCTCAACACGCTCCCACCGGTCATCTCTATCCATCGCATAATAGCGTCCGATAACGGAGGCTATCCGCCCAATACCGATCTCTTTCAACTTCCCTTCGATCCGCTTACAAAACTCGATACCAAGGTCGGGCTGGCAGTCGCGTCCATCACTAAAATTATGAACCAAGACTTGGTTAGTTTTGAGTCCATTCGCTTTAGCCAGCCTGAGAAGTCCGTAGAGATGCTGCAGTGAACTATGAACTCCTGCATCGCTCGCCAACCCCATGAGATGAAGATGTGTTTTATGTTTTTTGACATGAGCAATCGCGTTTAAAAGAACCCTGTTCTGGGCAAACTCGCCCGAACGGATCATAGTGCTGATGCGAAGAAGCTCTTGACTTACGACGCGTCCCGCACCGATGTTCTGATGCCCAACCTCACTGTTGCCGATAACACCTGCAGGCAAACCCACATCTTCCCCGGATGTACGAATTTGGACATACGGATAGTGCTGCCGAAGCCAAGTGTCTATAGGAGTCTTCGCAAGATGAACAGCGTTTGCTCGATTCCACTCCGGATACGGATTATTGCCCCAACCGTCTCGGATGATGATAACGACAGGACGTTTCTGTTGGATCGTCATGCAAATCCCTTCTAAATCTCCTTTATTCTCGCCCACGCTGTGGTGAGTTTTCCACGGGCTTCTACCGCCTGTGGTGTCTCCATAACCTTTTGGATCTCCGCCTCACTTAGAGTCTTCTCATAGAGCCTAACTTCGTCAATTTTACCGGGAAAGTGATCCGTGGCGTTGCCGAAATCATCACCGCCAATCCAGAGATCCAAGGCAGACGGAGCGATTAACACACCGTTGGCAGCATCTCCTTCAAGCTTCCCGTTTATGTAAACCTTCAGTGTCTTTCCATCGAACGTTCCTGCAAAATGATACCACTCACCAACTTTCCAATCAGTTGTCGTCGATTCCGCAAAGGTATTATTCGGTTTAACCAGAAAGTCTATACTGTCTTTGTTACCAAAATCAAAGATGACAAAAATAGAATCATTTTTACTCATCAAGCGGCGTCCGGTAACTGAATCGTTTGGGCTGAACCACGCCATGAGCGTAATAGACTCCTCAATCGCGAAGGCTGCACTGTCTGCAACAATAACATGATCGTCCGCACCGTCAAATTCGAGCGCGGTTCCAAACTTTCCATCAACCCACTTCGGATCACCATTAAACTCCCCGTCGTGACCGTTGCCGGAGACATCTGTAGCTTCTTTACCCTTGCCTTCATCAAAGGGCCAATAAGCAACAAGTCCATCTTTTGCGATGTCGGCAACACTAAGATTAGCAACAATCAGAAATGCAGAAAACAAAAATACAGTGATAACTTTGGGCATTGCAATTTCTCCTATGGAAGATCAAATTCTTAATCTAGAACTTGAGGATTTGTAAATATTATAACATATTTGTGAAAATCAAACGTAGAAAAAACGCGCAAAAAATGAGGATGTTCAATACTTACTCGCTAGTAAGATGAAATGCCTTTGTGTCCTAGCGGTTTTGGAATGCAACAGTAGTATTAAACAGCGCGCTCAATCGACCAATGCCGATCCGTGCTTTGCACAACAACTACCCCCGGCATGTCTACCTGTGTAAGCAACTCACTGATTTCAGCAATTGTAAACGCAGCCAGAAATGAGTCGTAGTATAACTTTCGTTGACGAGGAGTGTCATCCGCAGCGTAGAGATCTACAAATGCTTGAGCATCTGCCGGTGTCTCAGGGCGAATGAGATCGCGGATAAGAACAGCACCCTTCGGGCGCACAACCCGCCCCATCTCTCTAAGCGCTCTCTCCACATCATGAATGTGATGCACGATACTGTTGGAGATAAGTCCGTCAAAAGTGTTATCCGGATACGGCAGATTTTTAGCATCGACAAGTTCGAGGGTTATCCGATCCGTGAGACCAGCATCTTTAATGCGCCGTTTCGCTATTTTTAGCATCTCCTTGGACAGGTCGATAGCAGTGATGTGGAGCTTCGGACAGCGCTGCGCGAGTAAAATTGGAATTTGCGCCGGCCCCGTGCCGACATCAAGAAAATGTCCACCGTTCGCACCGAGCGCAACAACTCTCTCTACAAACGCACGATCAACCTCACCGTGCCCCATCGCATCGTAGGCTTCAGCCGTTTCCGCTGTATCCATAACTTCTAGCTCTGGAATCCTGTCCATTCTCTTCTACCTCCCTCCTGATCATTTTGATCCAGACAATAATTTTGAAACAGTCAATGCATTCTGACGGATCTGATCAGGTTGAAATTGAGTGTACATCCCCACAGCCATAGCGTCTGTCGGCTTAATGTTTTCAAGTGCAAGTTGCAGGGCTTCGCGCGGCTCGTTTCTGCCGGCCGCTAATACCTTAATGGCAATAATCGGTACTGGGATCGCTTGTATCGCCGCAAACGCCGCATAACGATCACTCGCTAGATAGCGCTCTCTATGTCTTGTATGATTATACAACGCACACACATAAAAGTCAACCTCATACCCTTCAGTATAGCAATGCTTGAGAACCTGAGGATCATGCGTACCCAGTCCGACTGCACAACCAAGATCCCGAATCCGTTTGAGACTCTCGCGCAATGAATCGAGGTGCCCTTCCGCATACAACTTATCAGTCGTCCCGCCGTGATGGTAGATCGCAATCGGTTTATAGCCCGCGACAAACTTTACATATTCGCTAAGGTTCGCATATTCTGTATCTTTGGGTGTCTGAGCAATCCACCGGATTGTGCCGCCCGCGTTCCAATATTCATTGAGGACGCGCATGATGTGCCTATCAGCGCGAGCAAGAACGGTATTAATACCGGTCCCCTCCGCCTCTTGGAGGTCCTCCCTAATTTGGTGCGTTGTATAGTAATCTATCATGCCCTTTGATACCGCCACAGAGCGATGTGAGATACCACTATACGGATTACCCCCGATAATGAGGCGCGTGACGCGATGTGACGAAATAGAAATTGTCGGGAGCTTCATCGGTTTATTCTCTAGCATTAACATTCTCAGAGCAGACCGTAGAGATCTAGCCCTTTTTTATTAGCATTTTGTAAATTACACCGTTCCGGTGTGTGTAAAACATGATTTCGCAAGTTTCGCTTGTTGCAGCGGATGTTCCCGCTATGTTGTGCAAAACGGTGGCTTGTTGTCCAGAGGCGATTGCACCGGATTCCGCCGGTAGAAATTCCACTGTGGGTGTCCGCCAAATGTAAATTTTTGAACCAGCCTCGTCTTCTGTTCTTCCATGCGGATTTCCCCACTCCTGAATCGCCCTTGAGATATGCTTCCTCTTCCAATAGGACTCATCTATAGGCATCTGATACCTTCTCGCGTCGCTTTTGTGGATTATACCATTTGGACGGGTATAGAAGACCAGCTCATACAAAACGTTACTCGATGAGAAAGCGTCCGGAAGGCTCGACCGACCCTTGACATGTTCGGACGAAAGATCTTGGTACGCTTGCCTCAATAGCGGAGTCTGGACAATCATCTGCCAGACGTAAATTTTTGGACCAACCTCTCCGCCCATCATTTCGTGCGGTGACCCCCATTTCTGAATGGCTTGTGAAATATGCATCTCGTTCCACGATTCCAGAGCTTGATCTATCTCTTTCTCCGGCGACTGTTTCGGGGCGTTCATCAAATATGTCGGTGCCATACAGCCAACTAACAAAAAACTTGCAATGAACGCAAAATATAGAATGAATCTGAATCTGTTCATTTCAAACTGCTCCTTTTCCGTTCCCGCAAAGCCGGATCGTAAATTCTTTTTAGCCCAGTTTTGGAGATTATACCGTTTGGCCGTGTATAGAACGTGAGCTGATAGGTGTGTCCTGTTGAAAAGTGAGATCCACCTACACTCTTCAGGCCGCTCGGACGATGTAGAAGAGAGAGCCGGCGTTTTTGTCGGAATTGAAATCCGGGTATATCCGCTTCTTGTCCAGCGAAGAATCCGCGTATAGGTATTTCCCAGATATAAGTTTGCCAACCTGCTCCATCATCGCTAACTTCGATGGGTGATCCCCATTTCTGGATCGCTTTTGAAATGTGTGTGCCCCGCCATACCGCTACAGTCCGTTGTAGATTCTCATGTTGCGTCGGTTCCGATATCGGTACTAAATGTGTCGGCCCCACACAGCTTGTGAGCAGAACGCCTACTGCAAACATAAAACAGGTGAGTCTGAGCATTTTAAAACTCCTAGTATAGATGAGAGACAAATTGTATTGTTACGCACAAAAAATAAAACATGCTACACTAAATAAAATAAGCAATTTACGTGCCAAAGTAAAATATAACGGAGAAGGTGGAGCTATTGCGGCTTTGGCGGGTTTAAAAACAGTATCCGTTGCACGAAATAGGGCAAACGAAGTTATAAACGCACGGATTTGTGCAAATGCCGCTCGGAAAAGGTCCATGGAACCGCTTAATTGCTTTTCCATGAGATTGCGCCATTAAAGTAATGTGAGCTTGAAAAAAGAGTGAGTAGACTCCTTTGTAGCATAACCTGTCATGTGGGGCAGTAGCGCTAGTAGCAGAGTCTGTTAGACTGTGCATCCGGCGCATCACCCGTTCGGTCATACAACTCACGTGAGATTTCAGGTTATCTCTGATAGAAGAGACCTCATTGTATAAAATCCTGTATTTTGAGGTGTATCATGACGAAAGCGAACGCTCGCCATCTGCTGAATATATTAGCAGATATCCGAGATTTTCGCAACCCGTGCGGCAGACGGCATTTGCTCTCTGCTATCCTCGCTTGACAAAACAAGCGGTGCGTGCTATATTAGGAGAGTGAAGCACCCGTCTCGTTGGTCGGGTCTATTTTCCAAGATGTCCGTTATCCGTTTACTTATCGCCTAACCCTTGAGGAATACCAATGTCATATATACCCGTTGAAACTGTTGATACTATAACTGACTTTGAGACGCTCTTAGCGTTTTTTCGTGACACTCTCGACTGGCCGATCCCCGAAGACGTGACGCTCGGCGAGATAGCTTTCCCGTGGTCGTCATCAGAGCTGGAGCTTGATGAAACGTCTGAGGCACGAGTCGCTGACTGTCTGCAGCTGCCGCCGTTCGCGCGCGAGGCGTTGGGATTTTCTCCCGAGGTCGGCTCGCAGCCGTGGGGCATCTTCTTTGTTGAATTCAGCAGTGAGCGGGTGTATCGCACGGAGTTGCGGCGGGTTCTGCGAGGTCTGGTGGAGAGGCGCACCCGAGATGCACGGTTGCCTGCGTGGGAGCTGGATCATCTGCTGTTCATCTGCACGACTGCTGATTTTCATCGGTTTGCGTTTGCCCACTTCGCAGGTGCGGGTGCGTCTTGGCAGGATGCGGTGCTGTCTATATTCTCGTGGGATCGTGGGGATACGCACCTTCGGACGCTGTGTGAATACAACCTGCCGGCTCTGGCGTTTCCGCGTGGCGGTTTTTCGTCGTCGCAAGCGTGGGTTGCTAAATGGCAGCGTGCGTTTGATGTGGCGGCTGTGACGGATCAGTTTTTCCGTGAGTATAAGAGCGTCTTTGCGTTGGTGGAGGCCTCGCTGTCAGGGATCCCGGAGAGCGCTGTGGAGGCTCGTCGGTTGTATACGCAGCGTCTGTTGAATCGTTTGATGTTTCTGCGTTTTCTTGAGAGAAAGGGTTGGTTGCGGTATGCGGGTCGCCGGGACTACTTGCGTGCGTTGTATGAGGCTGCAATGGGCATCGAGACTCTCTCTGGCAGTGCGGAATCTATAAGAAGCGGGGGGGGTAATCTCTGATAAGCACAAGGCACCTCACACAGAGAGCTTGCTCAACGACCGGCTCTATTACGTCTTCTTCCACGGTCTCAGCAATCCCGCCGGTGAGTCCGGATCCGAAGATGCCGCCGCTCGCACCCGGCGCGGCGATGTGCCGTTCCTCAACGGTGGCCTCTTCGAGATGCAGCCGTATGATGAACAACACGCAGTGCATCTCCCGAACGACACCTTTGCCGACATCCTCAACCTCTTCGAACGTTATAACTTCACGATCACCGAGTCCACGCCGCTAGACATAGAGGTTGCAGTAGACCCGGAGATGCTGGGTAAGGTGTTTGAGGAACTGGTCACGGGGCGGCACGCCAGTGGGAGCTACTACACGCCGCGTGCGGTTGTCTCTTTCATGTGTCGGGAGAGCCTGAAGCTCTGCTTGCAGACGCAGACAACGGAGAGCGCGGCATGCCTGACACAGTTCGTAGACGGTGGCGATGCCACCGGTATTCGCGATTCAGAGGGCGTATTAGAGGTGCTGCGGAGCTTACGGGTGTGTGATCCTGCGTGTGGGAGCGGTGCGTACCTGCTCGGGATGATGGGCGAACTGCTTCGCCTGCGCGATGCTCTGTTCCAAAGCGATCAGACCGATCCCGGCACGGTGTATGAACGCAAGCTGGAGATTATTCAGCGGAACCTTTACGGTGTGGACAGAGACGACTTCGCGGTCAACATTGCGATGCTGCGCCTCTGGCTGAGCCTCACAGTAGACTACGAAGGCGCCGTGCCGCAGCCACTGCCGAACTTGGATTACAAGGTGGCGGTGGGAGACAGCCTGACCGGTGCAGCCCCCGAACAGCTGACGCTTGAAAGGCCGTTGATCCAAGCGATACAGGAGAAACAAGCGGACTATTTCATCACACACGGGGACGCAAAGAAAGAGGCACTCCGAGCGGAGATCGCCGCACTCCGAGCGGATCTTCAAGGCTGGCAAGATGCCCCGGAGGAGGCGTTTGTCTGGCAGGTTGAGTTTCCGGAGGTCTTCCAAGCGGGCGGTTTTGATGTTGTGATTGGCAACCCGCCTTATGTGCGACAAGAACTTATCAAAGCGATGAAGCCGACTTACAAACGGCTATTCCCAGAGGTGTATGTCGGCACCGCAGACCTCTACGTCTATTTTTACAAGCGCGGCACGGAGCTGCTGCGGAGGCACGGCATCTTGGCGTATATCTCCTCGAACAAGTTTTTGCGGGCAGCGTATGGCAGAAAACTGCGTGCCTTTTTCTGCGATGCCCAACGCATTCAGCAGCTGCTTGACTTCGGGAGTGTCGCTGTCTTCAAAGCGAGTGTGGATACCTGTATCCTGATCCTTGAAAATGCTATATCAGAGGGAGCGCCTTTTTCGGTGGCGACGTTTCGGGAGGCGTCCGATGTGCTGCGGTTGTCTGCGGCGTTTCGGGATCGGGCGTTTCGGCTGCAGCCGCGTGATTTATCAGCGGAGGGCTGGACCTTGGCATCGCCCGAGACACTGCAGCTCCTGCGGAAACTCGAAACCACCGGCACACCCCTCGGCGAATATGTCAAGGAAGGTTTTTATATGGGAGTGAAGACAGGATATAACAAGGCATTTATCATCGATGCGGCTGTGCGGCAGCGGCTGATCTCCGAGGATCCGAAGAGCGATGAGCTCATAAAGCCTTTGCTCAGAGGGCGTAATCTTCGTAAATGGAAGGCAATACCCGCAAATGAATACCTAATAGTGATAGAGAGCAGTGCGAATAGAGACTGGCCCTGGTCAGATGCAAGCAACACCACAGAGGCAGAACGGATTTTTGCAAGAGCCTACCCCGCAATCCATCAACATTTGCTCGGCTATCGCAAGCGCTTGATCAAAAGGGACGATCAGGGCACATTTTATTGGGAACTTCGATCGTGTGCATACTATGCAGAGTTTGAAAAACCGAAGATTTTGTACTCAAAGATTTCAAAGGCTCTTTACGCAGTTTATGATACAACTGGGGCATACGGGTTAGACTCAACACACTTCATACCCATTAACGATCTTTCTGTCTTTGCTATTTTGAATAGTAGACTGTTTGACTGGTATGCACGCCATAAATTTCAGAGTCTCAACGACCCGTGGGCAGGCGGAGGTTTGTCTTTCTTTTCGCAACATATGGAGAAGGTTCCTATGGCAGATTGCACTGATACACAGAAAGCAGAAGTATCATGTCTCGTTGAACAGATACTAGCAGCCCCAGAGAGCGATAACGTGCGCGACATCGAGCGGGAGATAGACCGGTGGGTGTATCGGGTGTATGGGCTGACAGATGCGGAGGTGGCATTGATTCAACGAACGTATCGTGAGGCGGGGATGGCGCGGTGAAAAGGAAGTCGACAGCGCCCCCTACAGCGCGGAGCGATTCAATTGTGGTTCATATATTTTTTATGAGGTTGACAGCTTTGCATGGGTTGCGAAACTCTGGGCTATCTGCTAATATGTAGGGCAATCTGATAGTCTATTGTTATTATTAAGGAGGTTTTCTATGTCCAAACTCAATATTGCCTTAGTCGGTGCAGGACGGCGGGGTGCAGGTGCCCATTTGCCGGTTATTTCGAAACTCAAAGATGTCTACAACCTTGTTGCAATCTGCGATATAGACGCGGAGGCTGCAACGCGCTATGCGAAAGAATACGGTGCGACTCCGTACACCAACGTTCGGGATCTCGTTGCGCAGGAAGATCTAGATGTTGTGGATATCACTGTTCCCGGTGTTGCGCACCACTCAATCTGCTGTTTCATGGCAGATGCGGGTGTCCACATTCTCTGTGAGACCCCGATAGGTGTTACGCTCCGCACAGCTGATCTCATAATTGAACGAGCTAGGACGAACAATGTGAAACTTGAGATAGCTGAAAACTATTACCGCGCCCCGCTAGAACGGTTCTTATCGAAAGTTATTGAGGCAGATATTATCGGAGAAGTATCTCGGATTTATCGTATTTTCTATGAGGGTGGTTATCACGGAATGAGCATGCTCCGTCTCCGCGCTGGTGGTGAACCGAAGTCTGTGCTCGGTATCACACAAACGAGTCCTGTGATTCCTATTATTGACCGCATGAGGCGGCATCATACGAGCGAGAATTGGAGTCTCGGCTTTATCGAATTTCACAACAAAGCAACCGCTCTCATGGTGTACTCAAATGTCATTCACGCCAGGTCTTTGGGGCGCGGACAGATCGGTGTTTCACAGATTGATGGCAGCAAAGGTACGATCGTTGGCGAAGACATCTATGTCGCCCCGGCAGATGAACTCCAATCCGGAGCGAAGGGTGTTGCTTATCGCCCGAGGCGCATTACTATTGATGTAGATGGGGTCAACGTAACTGAGGCGATCGAGCTGCGGCTTCCACATCTAACCGTCACGTGGGAAAACCCACTTAAGAACTATGCGCTTTCCGAAGGGCAAATCGCTGTTGCGGACGAGCTTATCAGCATTGCTACAGCTATCCGTAACGATACTGAACCGGAATACGGGGCAGCGCGTGCGAGACAGGACCAAGAGATGAACATTGCGATGAGTGAATCTGGCAAGCAGAGCCGAGAAACGCTCACATTTCCACTAACGTCAGTAACTGCAACGGAACAAAGGATCCACGCCAACTATCAACAAAAGTATGGTCATCCTATCGAAGACATTGAAGGAGGGATTGATACCTTTTTCCCGCGAGGTTGAGATCATAGGATATTCGGTGAAACAGTTGAAACGTTTTTGCCGGCGAAAAAGTGTTTGCGGATAGCTCGGCTTCATGGTATACTTATTAGAGAGTAACGGACTGCCATATCTCATCAAAGGAGGGAGCAATAAAATGGGAATAGGCGGGATGGAAATTTTTGTCATACTTGTGGCGGCGCTAGTCATTTTTGGGCCGAAGAAGTTGCCGGAAATGGGGCGTTCACTCGGTAAAGCGATCCGGGAATTCAAGAGTGCTGGAACCGAAATTCAAGATGAGCTGACAAAAGCAGCAAATGACATCGATAAGGACACGGATCGAAATATCAAACGTCCGAAGTCGTCTTAATCGTTAATTTCGTGAGCGATACCACTATGGGATCTAACGATGTTGCAATGACCTTCTGGGAACATCTTGAGGAGCTCCGAAGGCGCATTATCATTTCTGCAATCGCAATAGCTATTTTTACGTTGTTGAGTTTATCTTTTAGTAAACCTATCGAGCGCGTCATTAAGTTTCCTTTAGAAACTTCTATGAACACTCTGATTGCGAATGCTATTGATACCGCACCTGGTTCTGAAGGTTCAATACTTGGTTTTCTCGCTCTCGCTTTGCGTGCTGGAAATTCCAACATCAACGCTACCCTCATGAAAGTTGGCCCCTTAGAGGGTATTATGGCGTACCTGAAATTAGGAATAACCACGGGTATTCTATTGGCGTTACCGATAATCATTTATCACGTTTGGGCATTCGTTTTTCCGGCGTTAAATCGGGAGGAACAACGGTTTGCTATTCCGCTCTTTTTAATCATTGTCACATTTTTTATTCTTGGTGCCACTTTTGCCTACTTTATTGTTACGCCTGTTGTCTTACAATTTTCTGCGCAACTGCTTCCAGAGCTACCTAACATCTGGGATCTGGAAAAATATATTAATTTTGTAACCCGGTTAATTTTGGGATTTGGTATCGCTTTTGAGCTGCCGATAGTGATGGCGTTTCTGTCATATATCGGCATAATTGATGCCCGCGGGTTTCGTGAAAAGCAGAATTATGCCCTGCTAGGTATCTGTATTATGTCAGCTTTATTGACCCCTGCTGATCCTGGTTCAATGCTATTGATGGCGATACCGCTGTTCATTTTATATCAACTCGGCATCTTCTTCGCCTATCTTGTCGAAAAGGAGTCAGAAATCTAATGGCTAACGAGTCTTTGCGGCAGCAACTCGCTCTACTCTACCAATTGCAAGAACACGATTTGGAACTGTTATCTATCCGCGAAAAAATTCGGGCTATCCCGGTGCAGATTGCACAATTAGCGGAGGGAGTCAAACGATATGAGGAAGAGATTGCGGTCAAATCGGCTGAACTTGAGGAAAAAGAGAAGGGGCAGCGTGCGAAAAACGCTGAGCTTGAAATGAACGCTGTGCAACGCGAAAAATACCGGACTGAACAACGGACGGTGACATCTAACGAAGCTTATACTGCCCTGGAACGCCAGATCGAATTTCTGGATAGCAAAGATGAAGAGACTGAAGATGCCATCTTAGCTCTTATGGAAGAGAGTGACCAAGTAAAGGAAGCGCTGGCAAAACTAGAAGCCGCGGTGAGTCGAGAAATAAAAAAAACAGATGTTCGAACGCAAGAACTCGAAGAAAAACTACATGCCTTAAAAACAGAGAGAGATGAAAAGTTAAAGCATCGGAAGACGTTCCTTCCAAAGGTCGATGAGAAGCTCAAAAGCGAATACCACAGATGGATGAAAGCTCGACTTTCAAACCGTTCTAAAACAGCACAGACGAAAATAGGTTTTGTGGCATTAGTTAAAAGAGGTACTTGTGGTAGTTGCCGTATCGCCCTTCAACCGCAGACTCTTAAAGAGGCAGAAAAGTATCAGGAGCCGGTTTATTGTTCAAATTGTAAAAGGTTGCTCTATGTTGAGCCTGTTACACCGGGCATTCCTTTCCCCTGAAAAAGATAGGTTTCTATAGTAGATTTTTCCGTTTTGAAGAGATGTTTGATCAGAAAAGGATAAGAGGTTTACAATGCCATTCTTTATCATCAATGAACAACCAGAAACGCAGATTTTTGACGGGGCCAGCATTCGGACCCTTCATGGTGAAAAAATAATGATGTCCTTTGTCGATTTGAAACCGCATAGCGTTGTTGCGGAACATAGCCATCCTCATGAGCAGATGGGAATGGTACTTGAGGGGACGTTTGAATTAACTATTGATGGTGACTCCCGCCTCCTGAAAAAAGGAGATGCCTACCTCATTCCATCTCATGTGAAACACAGTGCAAAAGCGCTAGATGAACCTGCAGTTGCCCTCGACATTTTCAGTCCGCCGCGAGAAGATTACAAGCAGTGAAGATGTATCAAGCCATTCAGGAACTTGAAACCGTCGGCATCGTCACTGCCGGTACCACCTTCCGCCATGGAGGAGTTAGTCGTGGCCCATACGCCTCCATGAATCTTGCTGAACATGTTGGGGACGATCTAAGTGCGGTTACAACCAACAGAGAGATTTTCTTTCGGCAAAGTGGGTTCACAGATATCCACTATTGCGAGCAGGTGCACAGTGCTTGTGTTATTGACGTTGATCACACCCCGGGTGTAGTCTTCAAACAACATCCGGAAGCGGATGCCCTTATCTCGGCTCAAAGCGGGGTGCCCTTAGGTATATTCACAGCGGATTGTGTTCCTATATTCATCTTAGATGTTGCCACCCCTGCTGTTGGGATCGCTCACGCGGGCTGGCGGGGTACGCTTGCAGGAATCGCAATGAATACGCTTGAGCGCATGCAGACCTGTTTTGGAACTCACCCTATAAAGTGTCATGTCCATTTAGGCCCATCCATCCAAAAATGCTGCTATACCGTCAGTCCAGGATTGCTTGATCGATTTACGGTCCGCTTCGGGAACATCGTGCGCAGTGCTACAAACTTGAGCTTGCAAACCGCAAATGCTGTCCAATTAACCGAAATAGGTGTACCCGCCTCCGCAATCTCAGTCTCCGCGTTCTGTACCGCCTGCCGTACCGACCTTTTTTTTTCTCACCGCGTAGAAGCGGGGAAAACAGGTAGGATGCTTTCATTTATTCAACTTGACGTGAAGAGCTAACAACTATTCAAGAGGTCGGATTCTCGGATCTAACAAAAATTTGCATTTTGTGTAAAGATATAGTATTATTAATATACATAATAGAAATGCCATCACTGGAAGGAGCGTGTCCGAGTCCTGCAGTCGTAACCTCACGCCGCTTCAGAACGTCTTTTTCCAAAGACCTGATTTTATTAAATACAATAGCCTTTAAAGACCGCTGTTCAGTAACAATTTAGTATATCTTGGAGGAAGGTGGAAATGCGAGTCTTTTTCATGGCGTTATCAATTATCATAGGTATCATCGGGTTGGTTTTTATTTTACAAGGCGTTTATCACCCCTTCAAGTACCAAGAGGTGTTGTCTGAGAATGTGAGTGCAGTGCAAGTCACGCAAGTCTATACAGAGGCAACGCACAGTATAGCAATAGGTATCGGTATCGTTAGTGTAGCGGTCTTAGTTGCGGTTATAGGTATACTCTTTTATATAAACAAACCTATACAAGAACAAAAACGGCCGAGGAACGGTTCGAATACGCAAGCGCTGGGCGATTTTGCATCCTGACTCGTTCTTCTTAATTGTGCCAACTTTGGAATCGAAGGGCGTGATTTAGGACATCATACGAGGGCCATGTCAATTGAAATCGATTGCCGATAACCTTTCTTGTATCAACCAGCGTATCGCCAACGCTGCTGCCCGCAGTAACCGCGCGGGAGGTTCAATAAGGCTTGTTGTTGTTACAAAAGGGCGTTCCGTTGCAGAGATGCAGGCGGTTCTTGCTACTGGGGTTGTGGACATCGGGGAAAATAGGGTTCAAGAAGCCCAACAGAAGTACACAATAGTGAATTCTTTGGTTGACACCGAGGTTGCTCCATCTGCTGATAGAGCATGCCGATGGCATCTCATCGGGCATTTGCAAAGAAATAAAGTCAAAACGGCATTAAACATCTTCTCGCTGATTCATTCGGTTGACAGTTTGCGACTTTTAGCGGAGATAGCACGCCGTTCTGAAGAATGCTCACAACAGACAGATGTTTTAATTCAGGTAAACACAACCGGTGAGGCTAGTAAATACGGTTTAGATGCGGATGGTTTGCTCGGATTTATGGAAGATGCGCAGGCGTACCCGCTAGTACATATTGCTGGATTGATGACGATAGGACAGTTAAGCCACTCACCTGATGTAAACCGGCCGGCATTTGCTTTGCTCAGATCACTTGCTGAAAAAATAGAATCCCAGAAATTCCCTGGAGTTACTATGCGGTATCTCTCGATGGGAATGACAAATGACTTTGAGGTTGCTATTGAAGAGGGGGCAAATCTTGTTAGAATTGGAACTGCAATCTTTTGCCCTTCAACGTAAGTTTCAAACATATAGTAGCAAGCGGTGGAAATTCTAAGAGGAAAAGACAGTGGTAGAAGACCTTCGATTAGGTGTGATAGGCGTTGGAAAGATGGGTGGCATCGTTGTGCGCGGTATTGCTGGAAAGGCGTTCCCCTCACGGCAGATTTGGGTTACAGATCTGGATACGCGGCTCGTCAGGCAGCTCTGTGATGAAAAGGGCACAAATGACGCTGGGGACATTGATACCTTGGTAGAAAAGACCGACGTGATTCTCTGTGCAGTGCCTCCCGCGGCTGTTCCGCACATTCTGCCACAAGTTGCATGCAATTTATCAAGGGCGCAATCGCTGATTAGCATCGCTGCCGGTGTGTCGACAACAACGCTCGAGTCCTATTTTGATACACCACCTGCTGTTGTTCGGGTGATGCCGAATATCGCGGCTTCGGTAGGTGCAGCGATCTCGGTACTAACAGTGGGTAGCACAGCGAATAAAGAACATCTTGCAATAGCAGAGAGAATTTTCAACGCCTGTGGCAGCACTTTAGTCATGGAAGAACGTCATCTTGATGCGGTCACCGGTGTGAGTGGGAGTGGCCCCGCCTATGTTGCTCTTTTTATTGAAGCTTTGGCTGATGCTGGTGTGCACGCGGGCTTACCTCGGTCAGATGCGCAAAAACTTGCAACACACACCGTATTAGGTTCAGCAGCGATGTTAGCCAGAACACAAGAACATCCTGCGATTCTAAAGAATCGAGTTACAACACCGGGTGGGACAACTGCCGCTGGACTCCATGCTTTGGAAAAAGGGGGCTTGAGGGCAACGCTTACTGAAGCCATTCTCGCCGCAACTCAACGTTCAAAAGAACTCGACAACACATAAGATCGGAAAATAACAGAAAAAATTATGGATCTACTGGCTTGGGTTCTCAGTCAGCTTATTGACCTTTATGTATTCGTCGTCATAGGAAACGCTATTCTTTCATGGTTTGTTTATGGCACACAAAATTCGACAATCAGGCAGATCTATTGGTGGACAAGTCGCATCGTGGATCCGGCGCTGGGTCCGATTCGCAGGGCCCTCGGACCAATGTCTCGAAATCTTGGTATTGACCTCTCTCCATTTATCCTGATTTTTTTGTTAATGATCTTGCAGCGGGCCCTCTTGCCATAAACAGGGGTGAGGCGATTAGTATAAACGAAGGACAACCGTACCAGAGATCTGTTCGATAAAACAGTAAATGCTTTAGAAGCGAGCGTACGAAAAATATGGATAAAGGAACTCTGTCCGCGAAAGGCGCGACACGTAAATCTGGGAAAATAGGCGAGGCATCAGGTTCTCACCAGCTAACCGACCGGGTAGAAGAAAAAGCGATGCTCGACATCTGGGCAGATCTCAATATTTACGCTATATTGAGTAAAGAAAGTAACACAACGGATGCTAACCCGGAACAGACCTCTCCCTCCTTTGAAACTCAAGCTTATGTGCTTCGCGAGATGCCTACTCTTGTTCATCAATTGACCCTTGACACGTTTTGTAGAAAGATTATTCAGGATATTTTCCTGAAAGCTGAGTCAATGTGCGGCCATCGCGTCACATACGTCCCGGTGTGGGAAACTTACTCGCTCTGGATAGAAGAACAGGTTATCGCAGCAGCGAAATCCAAATCTCCAATCAAACTCTCTGCTCTTCGGAAGCGGTGCCGGGCTCGCCACAAACAGGCTTTAGAAACCCAGAAGAAGAGGTTGCATGAGCTCGGTATTTTTGCTGATTGGGATACCTCGCAGAAGAGGCTTGAATCGCGGCAAGAAGCGAGACTCATCGCTCTTATTAGTCGATTACGGGATTCTGGCTACCTCTATGACATCCCTCAACTCAGTCCCTGGTGTCCCAAATGCACAATTCCGCTTAATGAAACCAGTGGTATACAGAGGCCAACGCAGGCATTGAAAAGCTTTGTAAAGTTTCCGTTCAATGTTGGCTTAGAGGAATTTGGCACTAATGTTTTCTTCTGTGTGCAGCTGCCTTACCTTCGAGAAATAGCAGGGACGGTGGAATTAGGGATTACTGAGAATACCACCTATTGGCTCACTCAATTCGCGTCTGAATTTCTGCTTTTCACCGAACCACAGTTGAAAAATTTCTGTCAACATCTTGCTAAGAGCCAACGTTATCCTAGACGGATTAAAGAGATCAAGGCAACTGAACTTACAGGATGCACTGTAGCCCATCCGCTTTTTCCATCAAAAAAGTTAGATATTAGGTTGATTCCTGAACGTTTCATCAAAGATGTTCCACATTTGCAATCGACGGATCTCTTAAAATCCGGTGTTCTGCCTCTAAGTCCGGCTCATGATCAACTCAGCTACGACATTGCACAAGAATTAAAAATGGTTTCCACGCCTATTTTTGACGAAACGGGAAGGTTGACAGAAGAAGCTGGTCACTTGTGCGGTTTATATCTATCTGATGTTGAAAAGCCTATTATCCTGCAATTAGAAAAGTTTGGATACCTTCTGAAAAGATATAACGAAGAACAGCACGAACCGCACTGTCCTCGCTGCGGGGAATTAGCAGTTTTGCGCCCGTGTTCACAATGGGAATTCTCTATTACTGAAAATCCTGCCACTGTCCAATCCCTCAACGCCCAAGATCATTGGGATAATTATGGGAACACGGAACACAAAAATATTGTTGATGTCCGAGCGGCAGTGCTGAATTTCAACAGTTTGCAAGTTTCATCACAACGCCAATGGGGGATGCCTTTACCAATATTGCTCTGTGACCAGTGTGATAAACCTCTGGCGGATAAAAATACGCTCAGCGCCATCAGGAACTCTGTCCAGCGTGGGTTTGAATCTTGGTTTCGATTAAGTGTAGAGGAGCTCTTACCGGCCAATACTCACTGTCCGAGCTGTACTTCAAGTGAATTCCGTAAAGAAGCTACGATCATTGACTGCCATTTTGCAAACTTACTTCAAATTGTTGACAGTTCCGATTTCAAGAAAGCGCTTGGTGGTTCGACAAGCATCATGTTCGTTCCACAACCGAGTCAGAGTGATTCTAAGTGGATAAGATGGTTGGCTGAAATCAGTGTTATCTCCGCTGCGCTTACCAGAAGCCGTCCGATTAAAGAAAGTCAGCCTTTTAAACAACTAAAACTTGATGCGCTGCCAAAAATTAGCAGCAACATCGAAATTGAGGAGGCTTTCCTGAACAAATATCCAGCGGATGTGTTACGTCTTGTTGCCATGACAGCTGATCTGAGTGAGCAACGGGTTACGCAGCAACGTCTTGAGGAGATTGCAGAGGATCGCCTAATCGAGTATCAACAGCTACAAACCTTCTTAGCACACGTTAGTTTTCTCGTCCGTAGATTGCGGGAGGAAGGAAAAGATAATAGAGAGGGACATACCGAAAACGGAGACGCGAATAAAACGGATCGGTTCTCCTCTCCGGGAGAAACACGTGAGGTCAATCGGCACCCCCAGACCTCTGATGAACAGCAGGTGGAACAAGAGGATATTCACCTTGCGGGGGCACCGGCAGAACCTAATCTCGAAACATTAGATATGAATGGGCTCAGAACTACCGTCGCTGATCAAAGTTTCACTACTGATTTAGTTGTAACAACCGTTACGGCTCAGTTTCTGAAAGAAGTAGAGACGGCTTATCAACATCGACGTTTCCATGAGATGTGGAAAATGTTAACGACTTTCTGTAAGCAAGATCTTGGATTCTACGTGCACTTGTTTGAATCGGGTGATGCTGCAATTGTTGACACAGCGCGGGACAGACTTCCACAAATCAGCATCGCGCTTCTTCAACGTTTCGCGCCGCTGACTCCTTTTTTGGCGGAACATTTCTATCGTCTGATCTCTTCAGCGGACGGAAGCGATAAGCAGAGCATTTTTCAGAAAAGCTGGCGTTCAGTGTCGCCTGCAATTAGGCAAGATATGGGGGTTTCCCCTACCAAGAAAGATGATGCAAAAGCGGAATGGGAGGCCCTCAAAAATGTCCATAATACAGAAGTCTAAAATATCTTGGCAAACTGCTGCGCCACTAATCAACGTAGCGGTCCCGATGCTAATATTGGATTGGGTGAGTAAGTGGTTTGTGCAAATGCATATCACTCAGATCACAGAAGTGATTCCGATCATTCCAGGGTTCTTTAATCTCCGGCATGATAGAAATACGGGGGCAGCTTTCGGTGTGCTTGCGGGACACAGAGTTTTACTTATTTTGATTACTATCGCTGCCTTAGTTTTCATCATCACATACTATTTACGTTTCAAGGAGAGTCGCTGGATGCAAACCTCACTCGGCTTTCTGCTTGGTGGTGCTATTGGCAACTTTATTGACAGGATTCGCCTGGGTGAAGTCGTCGATTTCCTTCAATTCGGTATAGCAAGTAAAGGATTGTATTGGCCAACGTTCAACATTGCTGATGTTTCCGTCTGTATTGGGGCAGGCATGCTAATTGTTTATCTATTTCGCCATCGTAATGAAAATTATCAAGACTGACTATTGAGAGATCCACAAACAGGCCTGTGAGTCTATTCGGAAATCCAAAACTGCTTTTCATTTAGGAACGTGATCTATGTATAAATTTGTCACTCAGTTTCTCACGCTTAGCTGCCTTGCGCTTACAATAGTCTCAAATGCAGAAGCGCAATTTCGGGTAGCGCCGCCAGAAAATCAGACGCAACAAGGGGCATCGGAAAAGTATAGTGAAAGTGCGTTGCGTCGTTTTGAGATTATTACGTTGAGTTCACTGCCGTTCACTGCTGTTCACAGCTACGCGATTGTGCGCGGCATTAAAATGTACACCGAAAATCAATTTGCCCCTGAGTTATCCGTTGCGGACTATCGGGTAATCGGTATCGGTGCGGTCTCTTTGTCTCTATTTATCGGATTGTGGGATTGGTTCCATACCCGCAAAGTGGACCGGGCTGCACCACGTATTCCTGAAAGAACCAAACCTCCGTTGCCTGAAGAGGAAGAGCCTATAGAAGGGCCAATCGCTCGTCTGTCGAACACCGCGCCATACGCAGCAAAATATAGAGGCGGATCTCTAGAAGGATCGATAGATAAAGCTCTGAATAGATGGACAAATGAGCCCGCTGCTGGTTTTGCTATATCGTTTATTCAAATTCGTTTCTAACTTTGGTTAATCTACTGGAATGGCTGTACAACTACAAAATGCGCACTCTCTTTATGGGTACCAGCGAGTTTGCTGTTCCTGCCCTCAAATCGCTCATTTCACACAATTTTGAACTTGTAGGTGTTGTTACGCAGCCTGATCGTCCAAGTGGGCGCGGGCGGCGATTCAACCCGTCGCCTGTCAAAGTTGTAGCAACACAACACAACTTACCGATTTATCAGCCTATTCGGGCGCGAAATCAGGATTTCGTTCGGACTCTTAAAAATCTCATTCCTGATGTAATTGTTGTTGCTGCTTTCGGCCAACTTTTGCCGCAGACGGTTTTAGATATTCCGCCGTGCGGAACTATCAACCTGCATCCATCCATTCTTCCAAAGTATCGTGGTGCTGCGCCTATTCAATGGGCGTTAATTAATGGGGAGGAGGAAACAGGGGTGACACTAATGTTATTAGATGCTGGTGAGGATACAGGTGACATTATCTGCTCGGAGCGGATCCGAATTGAAAACGCAGACACGGCTTTTACTTTGACAGATCAGTTAGCAAATCTCGGTGCAAAAGGGCTTATCCGGGTACTATCAGACATGCCAGGGAATGCTCCGCCACCTGCGACACCCCAGAATGACGCGGAAGCGACACACGCTCCCCGCTTGACAAAAGAGTCCGGGCATATGAATTGGAATCAACCGGCAACTGCAATCCACAATCTTGTGAGGGGGACAGCAATCTGGCCAGGTGCGTACACCTTTTTTCGCGAGAATATTAGGCTCAAAATTATCAGCTGTCAACCACAGCCACAGCTGCTCGATGTGCCGCCGGGAACGCTCGAAATAGTAGGAAGGCAAAAACTGTTTGTTGCGACAGGTGATGGGGCACTCCAGCTTTTGCGAATGCAACCGGCAACTAAAAAGGCGATGGAAGCGCGAGATTTTATCAACGGCTATCAACTCCGAACGAGCGACCGATTCCTAACACAAGCGCAAAATGAATGACCTTAATAATACCTTATTTGCGACCTTCAAGGTTTTCCTCTATCTCTTAATACTGCTTGGTATAGCGGGGCTGTTAGTTATTTTTGTGATTATTCCAAGGTGGGTTCGGACCGAGGAGGTACTCGTTCCGAATATTGTCGGTAAAACCTACTATGAAGCTGTTCGTATTCTTGGTGATGTTGGTCTCCAACCTTCAGAAACTCTTCAAGAAGCCAGCAGTAGTGCCCCTAAGGGTGAAGTTGTTATCCAAAACCCGCAGGCTAATTTTAGGATCAAGCACTACCAGCCTGTTCAAATCACAGTGAGTATTGGTGCGGAACTGACCCCTGTTCCTTCTGTTATTGGCAAATTGCAGGATGTGGCCTTTGATGTCTTAACTGCGGCTGGATTTCGTCCGAACCGGGTCGCCTACGTTCATTCTGAAAATTATGTCCAAGGCACTGTGATTGCACAAACCCCACCGGAGGGTGGCGGTCAACAACGTGGAGCCCCGGTCAACCTCCTTGTGAGCCGCGGCCCGACACCACAATCCCTACAGCTTCCGAATTTTCAAAAGCAGCCTGCGAATGATGTTGTATCTACGCTAGAGGGTGTCGGCCTAAAAATTGAAACACGATATAGCTCCCATCCGACGATTCCTGCTGGCGCGATTATTACCCATAACCCTTCAGCTGGCGCGATGGTCCAAACTGGAGATTTAGTTCTCCTTGAAATCAGTGGTGTGCAAGGCACCTCCCAAAAGATTGGTAGTCCCTTACCGTTCAAGCATACTGTCAGCGAAGAAGGGAAACTATCGCGCCATGTCAGAATTGTTATAATTGACGACTACGGTGAACGCACTGAAATAGATCAGCACTATGCCCCCGGCACAGTGATTGACTTGGAACGAAAAGGGGTTCGAGTTTTTGGCAAGACACGCGTGATTATCCACGAAAATGGTGAAAAATTGCCCGAAGTCATTTATAATTAAGATGAGCTAAGGAGGACAGAAATTTCTACGCTTAAGATTGCTCCCTCACTGCTCGCTGCTGACTTCAGTCGGCTCGGTGAAGAGGTAAGACGCATAGTCGCTGCCGGTGCTGATATGTTGCATTTTGACGTGATGGATGGTGAATTCGTCCCGAATTTTGGTATCAGTCCGCCGTTCATCGCTGCTGTGCGCGAAATGACACAAATTGCTTTTGATGTGCATATCATGGTGATGCATCCGATTCGCTATATTGACGCGCTCGCTGCAGCAGGGGCCGATATAATCACCTTCCACATTGAGAGTAAAGATAAGCCAGAAACGGTAATTTCTGCAATAAAAGCACATGGGCTTAAGAGCGGACTCGCGCTTTCACCTAAAACCCCCGTCTCTACAGTTATACCCTATTTCTCGGACATCGACTTGGTCCTATCAATGAGTGTTGATCCTGGGTTCGGAGGTCAAGTTTTCCAACACAATGCTCTTGAAAAAATAGCGTCCTTGCATCAAATAGCGCAGAAATTGAAACCGGCTCTTGAGATATCGGTCGATGGTGGCGTAACTACAGAGATTGCCCCGCTTGCAATTCGGCAAGGGGTTACAATTCTTGTGGCAGGTACGGCTATTTTCCGGAGCGAAAACCCGGAATCAGTTATTGAAAGACTTCGGACCGCCGCCGCTTAAGGCACCGGAGCCGCCGCTCTTTAGCGCAAGAGGTGCCATATTAGATGCACACCTTCTATGTTCCACCTTCTCATATCGACACTAACACCGTCACAATTACTGGCTCGGAACAGCACCATCTCCGCAATGTCTTACGTATAGTGCCTGGAAAGAGTATTCGAATTATTGATGGAAAAGGCAACGTCTATATTGCAGAGACTCTTGCTTCACTTGCACATCGATCCTCAAGCGAAGCGCGAATTCATACCCACAAATTTCATCCGAAACCTTCACCTACTCTTGTGCTGTTCCAAGGGATCCCTAAAAACGACAAGATGGAACTGATTTTGCAGAAAACGACAGAACTCGGGGTTACGCAAATTGTACCGCTCCATTCGGAGCGCGCCTTTCAAAAACCGAGTCAAAGGCGGTATGCGCGTTGGCACCGCATTGTTATTTCTGCTACGAAGCAGTGCAAACGCGCGTGGTTACCGAAGTTAAGCGAGGCGCAGCAGTTTGAGGCATATCTGACACAACTCAAAAATTTTTCGCTCCGGCTGCTTCTTAGTCCTCGCGCAGAGACACAACACATTAAGACAGTCCTACAAGAGACTTGTAAAACGGATGCCGTTGCAGTTTTCGTCGGCCCTGAAGGTGGATTTTCGGATCAGGAGATCACGGCAGCGATTGGAAGCGGTTGTATCCCTGTCACGCTTGGTGCAAATGTTTTGCGAACAGAAACTGCCGCCATTGCTGCTGTTGCTGTTACTGCCTACGAATATCAATTATAGGGGTGCCTTTTGTTTCTCCTTTTTAATCTTCCGTTCTGGGATCAGTCCCTTAAAGGTGTTCGAACATCACCTCAACTGACGACTGATAACGGAGGAAATCCTTGACAAAGTTCTCCATTTTTTGTAAAATTTTTAACCATGGATGCAAAAGAATTAACCAAAACCCTCATTGGATACAATACAGTAAGTTCTCGCAGCAACGTTGAGGTCATGGACTTCCTGACTGAGACATTAGAGTCCATTGATTGCAGAGTGGAACGGGTTGAGTACAGAGATCCAGCGGGCGTGCTGAAGGCAAATCTGATTGGGCACAAAGGCCCTGAGCAGGGCGAACCGGGACTTGCACTGCTGGGGCATATAGACACTGTACCTGCTATCGGTTGGTCAATGAATCCGTTTGAAGCGCGAATTACTGATGGGAAAATGTACGGCAGAGGCAGCTGTGATATGAAAGGCAGCGTCTCTTGTATGATTGAAACTGCATCGCGCTACGCCGCGTCTGAGTTGAAGGCACCGCTCTACGTTGTAATCACGGCTGATGAGGAGGTGGGTTACTTGGGAGCAAGGGCAGTTATAGAAAAATCGGAGATGTTCAAAAGGTGGGGATTTCCACAGTACGGTGTTGTTGGCGAACCGACAGAGCTATATGCGGTATATGCGCATAAAGGGGCTGTTCGCTTTACGGTTACAGCGCACGGGCGGGCAGCGCACAGCAGCACGGGTGAAGGTGATAACGCAAACCTGAAGTTAATTCCCTTCCTTGCGGAAATGCGGGATATTTATGAGGAGCTGACATCTAATACCGAGTATTTCAACAATGAATTCATCCCGCCCTACACCGATTGGAACATCACTATCAGTGATGGTGAGTGCGCAGCGAATGTTACCTCTCCGCTGAGTGTCTGTAGCATAAACTATCGTCCAATGCCCGGAGATGATTCACAGGTATGGATAGATCGGGCGCGTGAATCTGCTGAGAGGCACGGTTTAGTATTCGATATGTACATCAATGCCCCCCCGGTTCGTACGGCTCCAGACGCAGAGATTATCCGCGCTGCGCTCGAAATTACGGGTGGAACTGCTGCTCAAACTGTTGCCTACAGCACCGATGCCACCGTCTTTGCTCAGTACATGGAGACTGTCATTATCGGTCCCGGTAGCATTCGACAGGCACACACCGTGGATGAATGGATGGCACTGGATCAATTCCCACGAGGTGTCTCAATTTTTAATCAGTTCGTAGAACGGTTCTGTACCTGATAAACAGGCTGGCAGAGAGATAAAGAAGGGTTCTCTAGATTTTCCACATATAGGTCTGATATAGAGTGCCATTTATGGGCTGCTTATATTATTGTTGATCGGTTTTGTGCGTATTAGGTGGATCGAAAAAGACAGCGTCTGGCTTTACCCATTCCGCTTCACCGTCTGCCCATACTTCTCGTTTCCAGATAGGCACTATCTGTTTGAGGCGATCCATTGCATACTTGCAGGCTTCAAAAGCGTCTTTGCGATGCGGTGCTGCGACTGCGACTGCTACACTGACCTCGCCGATCTCCAGCTTTCCAACGCGGTGAACTATAGCGACGCGATCCAGTCCCCATTTCTTGGTTATTTCTTGCGCGATCTCAGCCATCTTCTTCTCGGCCATCGGCGGATATGCCTCATATTCAAGATGTTTCACCGCCCTGCCATTTGTGTTGTTGCGAACTGTACCAAGGAATAGCACGACCGCGCCAGCATCGGGGGCCTCCACTGCTTCAGACACTTCTGGGCCTATGATGATTTCAGTTGTTATCTTAAACATCGCTGCCCCCTGTAACAGGTGGAATCAAAGCAATTTCATCTCCGTCTGCTAGCTTAGTGTTCTCTGTAGCGTATTCCCAATTGACAGACATCTGCATCACTTCATAAAACTCAGCAATTTCTGGCCACTCTTCCTCAAGACGCTGCAGAATAGTTTTGACGGTGGCTCCCTCCGGAAGCTCCATCTCTTCTTCAGATCTATCTAATATTTCATGACATACGGCAAAGTATTTAACAGTAACGTTCATAGGGATTCCTTTTTGATAGAAGTTTAAGAGATAATAATTTGTGAATTTTACTAGTAAAGTATAGCACAAAATAGGTTCTAAAACAACATGTTTATTACGGATCGGTAGGGATATTCAGGTCTAGATTTCTGGGTTTTGATCTAGACGAGAAGGTAGTGAGCCTGAGGTCACTCGTATAAAAAGCTGAATAATTCTGGTAAAATTCACAATGGTGTTGATTTTTATTGAAGATTCTGATAGAATAAAGAGAGCTTGTAGATATGATTCACTACTTTTGACTTAACACGGGAGGCAACCTATGAAACTAAAAGCGATCTGTTACTTTGTCGCCATGCTGCTTGTCGCTAGCCTGGTTGGCTGTGGTGGAGACGATCCGGAACCGGAAATAGCTGAGACGGAACCCTTAGTCACGCCAACTTCTCAACCGGTGGAGACAACGCCAACTGTAGAACGAAATATTGACTTTGCAGTTGAAGAGCAGGCGATCCGTGAACTCTATGCGGCGTATGCTGCTGCCCACGGAGACAAAGACGTTGATACACTCGGAAAAGTGTGGCTCAAAAGTGAGGAAAAAACAGTTTTCACTGCGTGGACGTTCTGGGCTGGCACTTTTGAGAGAAACGATGGATGGAAGGCTGTAACGGCGGCATGGGATGGAATTTTCCGGCTGCGCGGTGGGGAAATGGCAATAGAGATCACCCACATTGCTATTAACAGCCGAGGTAAAGAAGCTGTTTTACGAGGTTCTTACAAATGGGGTGATCAGCAGGGCGATCTAATTTCTGCCCTGAAGAAGGATGGCGCGGACTGGAAAATTCGTGCAATTGATTACACGAATGGTAGGTTCGGAAAACAGGTTAAAGATATGATTGACCCCGCTCATACGTTCGAAAAAATTCCTGAAGAATAGGTATGGATAAAATTATTCTCAAAGGAATACGGTTTCATGGCCACCACGGCGTTCCTGAATCGGAACGTCAGGTTGGTGGCCATTATGAAATTGACGCGGTCTTGGGTTACAACCTCGCATGCCCCGGCACTACGGACTCACTCACAGACACGATCGACTATGCCGAAGTTGTTACATGTATCATTGAAATTGGCACACAGCAGTCTTTCCAACTCATTGAGGCGCTGGCTGAAAAAATCGCAGCGGTCATTTTATCCGAGTTCGCGGTTGAAGATGTCCGCCTTATCGTTAAGAAACTGCACCCACCGATCGAACAACCCATTAATTATTTTGCTGTTGAAATTTTTCGTAGTGAAGTATAAATTTGCTATTCTCATCTGCATCTTCTTGACGACAACCCCGTTCACACAAGCCGGTGGCAGAAAAGAATTATTATTCCAAGATATAGCCCCCGGTGTCCAAGTCTATCGTTACCATTGGGATGTCGAAACATGTGTCCTCTACGTTGCTGAGATGTCCCGGCAGGAACCGACACTGCACTTTGAGGTAGGGCTTGCCAACGCTCAAGTCTTAGGTAAAGAGACTGTGCGCTCCATGGCGATGCGGCGAAACGAACGTGGTGATCGACGCGTCCTCGTTGCAGTCAATGGCGGTTTTGGAGTTCTCGGGGATATGCGTGGTTACGGCGGCGTGTTAGAAAACCTCCATATCCAAGAGGGTGAGCTAGTGACACAACCCACCGACACGGACGCTTGTTTTGGCGTAACCGAAGCAGGGGAGTTTCTAAGCTCTTCCGTGGAAATGCAGGCCAGTCTCCAAATAGACATGCATACGCTGCAGATTGGGTGTATCAATCAGAGGCGGCTTGACGGGTGTCAGGTCATCCTCTATACTCCTAGTCTTGGTAAAACGACACACACACATCGTCGCCGGGGTAGAGAGGTGATACTCAGGGGGCTTCCTCTCCCGTTAACACTGAATTATGAACACGGCTACACTGTAGAGGACATTTCACGTGGCGGCAACAGTCTAATTCCCAAAGACGGGGTAGTTCTCTGGATTAATGCTAGATTTAAAGATCAAAGTGTTTCGGCTTTCAATACTGGGGCGAATGGCATCCTCACGGTTTCCCTCTTGCCCCCCGAATGGAATCAAGTCCGCCACGCCATAGGGGGACGACTCCGTCTTCTCAAAAATGGTAAGATAAACGAAACGCTCGTCGAGATGCACAACACTGAAAAACGGCATACGCCAGGCAAACGTGTCCCCGTGTTAAACCTCAGCCATGAACCCCGAACAGCCCTCGGATACAACGCAGACAAGCTCTTTTTGGTCGTTGCAGATGGACGACAACCGCAATATAGCACAGGTCTAACCCTTTATGAACTTGCCAGCATACTCATCGAACTCGGAGCAACGGAAGCGATTAACCTTGACGGTGGCTCTTCCAGTACTTTTGTCGTCAAGGATGCGGTTATTAACAAGCCGTCTGGACGGCAGGAACGTGACGTTTTGAATGCTGCTTTTATCACGGTAGATACTCAGTGAAACGCTGTAAATAACTTGGAGAGCTATTGTGAAAACCTATTTTCGTGTAACAGCTAAGCTGCTCATATTTCTATCACTGCTGTTCTGTCACATCCTAGTCGCTAATTCAGCAGATACCCCAAAATTGTTGGCGGCAGCCCCCCTTTCGCAAACAGCGATTCAGTTGCAGTTCAACGGAAAATTGTTACTAGAAGAGGTAGAAAACCGGGAAAATTATCGCATCACATCAGACATCCGACTTGAATACGTAATATTGGATCAGCGAATGAACCGCGTCTTGCTGACGCTTGCGACGCCGTTGCGAATGGGAATAACCTATCGACTTACGCATCAAAAATTACAAATTGAGACACTACTAACACTTCCGTCCGTAAATGAAATAACCTTCGGCACAAGCGACACCGTTACATTTTCTGGTGGTGGGCAAGATACCACGTTGTTTGCCAACAAAGATCGGAAGGCCTGGAACAACAATGCTGGAGCGGAACAGACTCTGCTATGTGATCCAACGGGGAGCGTTTTTTTTGCAGTCTTTGATCTCTTCGATGCGTTTGAAGATATAGGTATCCGTGAGCCGACACAGGTTTTAGAGGCAGCGATAAGTCTACACGTTCAGACGTGCGAGATAGAAACTGCACAGACGGTACTTTTCCGCCGCGTTTTACTTCCGTGGCGAGAGGGCAGAGGCACCTCTGACCGTGCGAAAGAGAACGAGCTTACTTATAACAGTGCGTTGCATCGCAACCTCCCGTGGAACAGGCCCCCGGCGCAAGCGATGTTAGCAGGAATAGACGGGGATAATGAAAGTGATTACAATGGTTCGGAGGATGTTGCACACCGCATTGACGGTACGTGTGACATTCAAGGCGCAGACAGACGGTATACATTCAAAAGCGAACTGCTCACCGAGGCTGTCCGTTTTTGGGTGGCGAACCCCGATTACAACTACGGATATCTCTTTGCCATACAAGAAGGTAGTGTGCCAATTGTTTTTTCTTCAAAAGAGGCGGCTGATGAAAAATTGCGTCCGGTTTTGACAATTCGGTATCAGCTCCAACCGGAGGAGAACCGGAATTAATTCCAAGTGTGATTCAGGCGAAAACCATACATCAGTCGAATATTGTTGAATACTGGAGGGATCAGACCATCATAGTTATGTCGTTATGATGCAAACTAATAGGAAGCCATGCCGAATGTGTGCGGGGTACTTGTTGTATGCTACAAAAGAGGTGCTTTTTCGGTGAGAAGTGGCTTTGTTGTCCGTTTTTCTCTGACTTGTTCTTACTGTTAGATCGAGTTCACATTTATTTATTACCTTACAAAAACGCTTGCAAGCGTATCAAAGTCCGTTCCACTGCCCCTAGATTCTCCTCAATTACTTTTTTGCCGATGCGTCCGGCTGTCGTTCGCGCTGTCTCGTTCTCTAGCCACGCTTTGATCACATCTGCTAACTGTTGCCTGTCATGAACCAGTTTTGCGCCCCCTCGATCCAAGAGTAAGGATGCTTCGTGCGCGTTCTGGATAGTTGGTCCAAAGATAACAGGTTTCTCCATTGCAGCAGGTTCCATCACGTTATGAACGCTCCCGCGGAAGCTCCCGCCAACAAACGATATGTCTGCTAACCGATATAACTTCGCAAGAAGCCCCACTTTGTCAACGATAAGGACATCTATTGCCGCCAGATCCATTTCAGGGGTGAGTTCTGAAAAACAGCGGTAGGCTGATTTTGCTCGTTCTAGATGTCGGCGAATTTCCTTTATGCGTCCAGGTGTGGGTTCGTGTGGCACCAAAATCAGGTGTGGAAAATCGCCCTGCATATTTTGACGCAGGAATTGGTAAGCTGGTAGCAACACTCGCTCATCTTCTGTGTAAGTGCTCCCTGCGACGAGAATAAGTCGTTTTAAGGTTCTTTGGCCGTGGAAAAATTCGGCATCAGGTTCGACAGCGATTGCCTGTCGATAAACTTGTTCGTAGCGGGTATCACCGGTGACAATAATTTCGTGTGTTGGTGAGCAAAGTTCTTGAAAACGCGTCGCGTCCGCTTCTGAGATGGTACAATGTACTCGGATACACTGATGCACACTTCGGAAAAACGGTTTTGCGAGATAGGATAGTCTTTTCGACTCGGCGTGTAGTGTTCCTGCTACCACGATAATTGGGATATCTTGATTTGATGCTTTCCAAACAAGATTCGGCCAAATATCGAATTTTGAAAAAACTATTATTGAAGGTTCAATGAGTTGCAGCAAACGTTCTGCGTTCCGCGGTGTATCGAGCGGAAAATAAACGGCTGCGTCTGCGTAGGGATAGCTCTGTGCATTCGGTGCAACGGAGGGCGAAAAGAAGGTTAAAACAATCCGGGTCTCTGCATACATTGCTTCAATGAGCGGTTTCGCCTGTTCAAATTCCCCCACAGATGTGAAGTGAAACCAGGTTGTTTTCTCTAAATTTCGTGATATCCGGAGCTGGCTTGTCAGTTCTCCAAACACTCTTTTTCGTCCTTTGATCCCTTCCTGAATCTTGGGGTTGCAATACCTTGTGCTGTGAAAAGCGATGAACATGGTAGGGATAAAGAGCGTGTTGTAGATGAATTGCCAGAACATACGGAGTCTTAAAGATAAAAAGGTGGGAAGAATGGAAGAAACATTTTGTTCTCCCAATCTTCCATTATCTATGAGGTGTGTGATTACGCGGTGTTGGTGTTTATAGTACGTCTAGGATTTTTTTCTTGAGGGTGTCTTTAGGCATCGCGCCGACAATCTGTCCTGCAACTGCCCCGTCCTTGAATACAAGGAGCGTGGGGATACTCCGAACACCGTATTGCATTGCTGTCTGGCGGTTATCGTCGACATTCACTTTTCCAACTTTGAAAGTATCGGAATTCTCTTCGGCGAGTTCCTCCAAGATGGGTGCGATCATCTTGCAGGGCCCGCACCATTCCGCCCAGAAATCGACAACAACCGGTGTGTCGGATGTAATCACCATTCCTTGAAACGTATCGTCAGTAATTTCAAACGTATTTGCAGCCATGATAGCTCCTTTTTGTTTAGAATTGAGGAGGCAGAACCGCCCCTATAATAATTGGCAATACTTCGCTTGAGCAATTGCTCTTATGAATTCATGACATTAATATGATACTCTACTCACAGAGAAATTGCCAGTCAATTTTTGATATTTATAACAGATTTAGTCTCGATAAAAAGGTGGTATGCCCGTTTTGCAATCATAAAGAGCCTTACTTACATAATTGTTCTCTTTACAGGCCGTTTATGTTCTAAGCGAGAGGCGCTAAAGTCCGAGCCTTAATCGTTTCGTGCTGATTTTTTATTGATAAAAAAAGTCCGTTTTGTTATACTAAATAATGAGATCTAACGCTTTGCTCAACCAACGTGATGAATATGAACGTTAATTTGATTGTAAACGTACAATTAAGGAGACAACAGATGTCCGATAAAGAAAAGAAACAAGGTACAAGCATCTCGCGACGGAGTTTCTTGAAGGGTGTTGGCACTGGTACTGTTGCCGCGACTGTCGTCCCTGGTGTCCTCATCGGCAGCGAGAAAGCCGCCGAGGCCCAAGCGGGCGATGCTATCTCTACTGCGACAATTCAACTCAAGATCAACGAGAAGTCCTATGAAGTTGAAGTTGAAGCGCGCACAACACTTTTGACAGTTTTACGGGATGGGATTGATACAGGTGGAAATACCATCGACTTGACAGGTGCTAAACTCATTTGTGATCGAGGGGAATGTGGCGGCTGTACCGTTATGGTAGACGGGAAGGCGATCTACGCTTGTATGATGCTTGCGATGGATGCACAAGGTAAGGACATAACAACTATCGAAGGGCTGGCAACCGGAGATGCCTTACATCCGGTCCAGGAAGCATTTGTCAAACACGATGCGCTCATGTGTGGGTTCTGCACGCCTGGTTTTGTCATCTCATCTGCGGCACTGTTAAACGAGAACAAAAAACCGACGCTTGAAGAAATTAAAACCGGTTTGTCTGGCAATACATGTCGCTGTGGAACTTATCCGTTCATCTTTGATGCTGTCAAGACCGCATCACGGGACATGTGATCCCGACGGCTCTATTTGAAAGCTCACCTCGGCTTACTGCGCCGGGGAGGCTGCTGTTCCAAGCTAGCAGCCATTTATAGGAGAAAAAAGCATGGGATCATGGAAAGAAGCGAGTGAATCACGTCTTATCGGCAAACGGATAAATCGTTTGTCCGGTAACGATAAGGTCACTGGCAAAGCGAAATATACCTTTGACATCAACCGACCGGGCATGCTTTACGGACGGATTTTGCGTTCTGAAGTCGCGCATGCGACCGTTATCGGTTTGGATACAAGCGAGGCAGAAGCACTTCCGGGTGTCAAAGCAATTATACCGCTGATTGAAATTGGAAATAGGCTTCGCTACCAAGGTCAAGAAGTGGCAGCTGTTGCAGCAGAGACGGATGACATCGCCAAAGACGCAATTCGGTTGATTCATGTCGATCTGGAAGAATTAGCGCATGTCGTCACGGAAGAAGGAGCTATGGCGGCAGGTGCGCCGCAAATCCGGGAGGATTGGGCGGGCAACCAGAGTAATCCTAACATCAGAGAAGACGGTGATCTTGAAGCAGGATTCGCCGAAGCCGCTGTTGAGGTGGAGGCTACCTACAAGACAGCAGTTCAAACACATGTCTGTTTGGAAACACACGGGCACGTTGCTGAGTGGGAAGATGAACAAAACTTGACTGTTTGGGCGTCAACACAAGCGGTTTTCGGGACTCGCAATGACTTTGCGCAACACTTTGAACTACCAGCCAACCAAGTCAGGGTCATCACAGAGCACATGGGTGGCGGGTTTGGCAGCAAATTCGGCCCTGGTGTAGAAGGACGGGCTGCCGCTGAGTTGGCACGGATTACTGGTAGAGCGGTGAAGCTAATGCTAACGCGTAAAGCGGAGCATCTCGTTGCCGGCAATCGTCCTTCAATGACACAAAATGTTCGGGCAGGTGCGACCCACGATGGACGTCTTATCGCTTATGATATGAAGGGCCATGGAACGGGAGGTATCAGCAGCGGTGCTGGCTTCCAGGCCCCCTATGTCTATCATGTCCCAAACTTGCGCACTGAAAAAGTGAATGTTGCTGTCAATGCTGGAAACCAACGTGCAATGCGCGCCCCAGGGCATCCACAAGCCTCATTCGCAATGGACTCACTGGTGGATGAGCTGGCAGAGAAGCTCGGGATGGACCCGTTAGAGTTTCGACGTATCAACGATGCAAACGAAACGCGCCAAGCCCAGTACACGCTCGGTGCCCGAGAAATTGGTTGGCATCGTCGTAACAATGTGCCAGGCTCCAGCACAAATGTGAAAAAGCGGGGCATGGGGGTTGGAAGCGGACAGTGGGGCGGCGGTGGTGGTCGCGGTACAGAGGCACGGGTTACTATCAACGCTGATGGCACTGTTGAAGCGGTCACTGGAACGCAGGACATCGGGACGGGTGTTCGTACTGTCATTGCAATTATTGTTGCTGAAGAACTTGGGCTCGCTCCAACCGATATTGTCGTAAAGGTTGGGGATAGTCAGCCCGGTTTACCCTCTGGGGGCAGCGGTGGTAGTCAAACAACACCGTCTGTCGCTCCGGTTATTAAGACTGCGGCTGAAGCGGCAAAACGGAAGTTGTTCGAGCGCATCGCCCCTATGCTTGAGGCCCCTATTGATGATCTCCGCGTTGGCCGTGAAACGATTTACGTCGTTTCTGATCGAACCAAAACCATTACATGGAAACAAGCGACTGGACAGCTGGGTATGGAAAGTATAAGCGAAGGTGGATATTGGGATGAAGAACTCCGCCAAAACGGTGCAGCTGGTACGCAGTTCGCTGAGGTTGAAGTTGATACGGAAACGGGTATTGTCAAGGTTATTAAGATTGTGGCGGTGCAAGACTGTGGATTGGCGATTAACCGTCTGACCACGGAAAGCCAGATTAATGGTGGTGTTATCATGGGGTTGGGGCAGGCGCTGCTTGAGGAACGGTTCATGGACCCACAAACTGGGCGGATGCTCAACGCGAATCTTGAGGATTACAAAGTGCCTGGAACTTTTGAGATTCCTGAGATTAAATCCATTGTTTTCGATACTCATCGTAGAGTCACCGGAGTCGGTGAACCGCCATGTATCCCAACCCCCGGTGCTATTGCTAACGCTGTTCATAACGCGATCGGTGTGCGAATTCGAGAGTTGCCGATAACACCGGATCGGGTTCTTAACGCGCTTGCCGAGGAAAAGGTATAAGGAGCTAAGGAATGGAAAAATTTAGTTATATTAACGCCACTAGTCTTGAGCAGGTCACTTCGCTTCTGAGTGAGAGCAGCTGGGGGGAAGTTATGCTTATTGCTGGCGGTACAGACCTCCTTGGGGAGCTCAAAGAATATGTTGAGACTCCCAAAACGCTCATTAATCTTAAGACGTTGCCCGGTATGGACGGTATTACAGCTGACGCTTCGGGTTTAAGAATTGGGGCGTTAGCCACTGTCGACGACATTGCACAGCATTTGACGATCCAACAGGGTTACACTGTGTTGGCAGAGGCGGCAGCCTCCGTCGCGACGCCACAGATACGGAACGTTGGCACATTGGGTGGTAACCTCTGCCAACGCCCGCGGTGCTGGTATTACCGCGATGAATCGATTAACTGCCTCAAAAAAACGGGTGACACCTGCTATGCAGTCGATGGTTTGAGCAAATATCACGCTATTCTCGGAGGCGACCCGGTCTACATCGTGCATCCTTCAGACTTGGCGCCGGCGCTCATAGCCTTGGGGGCTTCTGTCAAAATTGTTGGACCCGAGGGGGAAAAGATGATGCCTCTTGAGCAATTTTTTACCTTGCCTGCAACGAATCCGTTCCGTGAAAATGTGCTTGAACCTAACGAAATTGTTGTTGAGGTTACGGTGCCAGCTGCGAAACCAGATACGAAAAGCTTCTACTTGAAGGCGCGCGAAAAAGGTGCCCCGGACTTTGCGCTGGCAAGTGTTGCGGGGGTTTTCGAGATGGATGGGAAAACTTGCAAAACTGCCAGCGTTGTACTCGGAGGTGTTGCCCCGGCACCTTGGCGCTCTAAGGAGGCTGAAGCTGCACTGACAGGCATGAGAATCAACGAAGCGGTTGGCAAGAAGGCGGGAGCAGATGCTGTCATGGACGCGCGACCGTTGAACGACAACGCCTATAAAGTAAAGTTAACACAGAACCTCATCAGTCGCGCGGCGATGATGGCTGCAGGCTAAAGGAGCATAGACATGTTACAAGGAAAAGCACTTCCACTTTTTAATCGCCCGATATGTCAATACCTGCGGTCAAAGGCGATTTATATTCCGGGCGGTAACTTGCAGAATCTCGTTGAAAATAACCCCGGTTCCCACTATTGGTGCAATTGTACAATGCAAGTTGTTGGCCCCGACGATCAATTCGTGTCTCCGGACGCTTGCAAACAGGCGCGGCCCTGTTTCAAACCTGTCGGTGGCAAACCGGTCGTTTAACTTGGGAACCGCAGAAAACGGGAAGGGGAATTGGTATATCAGACCGGCTCCCCTTTTGCCCGTCGTTGTTGCGCCTTTGGTAGTAGATATTACAATTACTGACATGCGATCGATTGGTGATGTTAGACAATCTCGCCTCCTAGGGTGTAAAGACAATTAGGGGGTTTACTGTAATTATATCTAATATTTTCAGTCTGGATCGAAAACCCAATTTTGATAACGGTAAGTAAAGTCTGCGCGAAAACCGGATCATTAGAGAAATGTTTCTGAAAGTGTTGATGCAATGGACACATGTCGGTTCCGTCGTCCTAATAATAGGCGGTTTCTTTTTCTTTCGTGTTGTTCTTCTTCCAGTTGCCAATCTTTCGTCTGATCCCGCGGCATTGATCTCAGCAGCGCTGCGCCGTTTCGGTGGTATTGTCTGGGCATCATTGCTAACAGTGCTTATTTCAGGCCTGTACAATTTCATAACTTTTTTTCGGACCGCCCGTGCCGGTGCTGCTGTTGCGCCTATTGCCTCAGATTACTCGACTTATATCTTCGTCTTAGGTATCAAATTCTTTATCGTTTTTCTGATGTTCACACTAGCAATTTTTCTAACATTCCCGTATCCGGTGTTTGAAGTGTATCAGAAGCGTCCTGCGCCGTGGATGAATATTACCGTGGTTTTGGGGTTAGTAGTGATTTTTCTATCGGCATATTTACGTCGATTGGGATAGATATAATTAGATAAAAAAACTTGACATTGAGGTGCGTTTTAAGATATATTTAATATATCGTAGAAAAGAGAGGGCGAAATAGTCCGAAAATGAATTTGTAATCTATGCGACATATGAAAGCTGTAGACACTTCCCCCAGAATCATGAAGTCAGCGAGGCTTAGCCACCTCTTGGATATTCAGGGCCCGTTATATCGCCTAAGCTTTGCTGTTGTTGTGGTTGTTAGCCCCCCCCCCGCTCCACACACAATAAGTACTTTATCCCCTCTATCACAAAATATCCTCTCGCTCCACCGCACTACCCGCTTTGCGCCTGCTTGCCAGCTGACCCAACAGCACGGGATCTCACACCGACTAAAGAGCCTCCCGCAGCGGAAGAGAGGCACGAGCCAACCCCATTCTATAGCAAAAGAAGCAGTAGTTCTATTCTTTTCATATGTTTTTGTTTTATTCTGTTGTTCTGTTTGCACACAGTTTAGGGAGTTTTGGCACTGCTATTTAACGCGCGAGAACAAGGAGGTTGAAATCAGGAGGTTTCCAGCAGAATCTCCGTTACGCCTTAACATCAATAGATCTGAGGGGGGTTCCCTCAGGATAAAGTTGACGTGTAAGTAAGCGAGAATGGGGCCGCTATCTCTGCGGTCATCTCTCATTATGTCTATATTTAACCAATATCAATAACAGAGGAGAATGAAGTAATGTTATGGAATAAAATCAGAATTTTCGTGGTCTTAGCACTCGTATCTATTTTTGCAACCACACACGCTTTTGGTATCCTTCGCACTTTAACTGTCTCGAACTATGAGAATTGGCCTAAACTCAAGAACGCCAAGAGCTTTTCGCTCATTATGAAAAATCTCAGTTTAATTGTGGGTGCTCCTTACGTCGGCGTTGTCGCTGACGTTCGTATAAGTAACGAGGTACAAGGGCGGCAGATCGATGATTTGGTAGACCTGAAGGATTTACTGGTGCGCGGCGGCGCCATCACAATTTCAATGCGGGTGCCGCTAGCAGCCGAAATTACCAGCGATGGCGCTGCCAACCATACCCTAAAAGCCGACGCCTCAGATGCGGATCTGATGGCGATGAAGCACCGCATCGTCATCACCGAGGTGAATTGGGGGACGGATACCCCGCACAGAACCGGTGCGCAATGGTTTGAACTCTATAACGCTGGCGCCGCTTTGAAAACCAACGATTATATCAGATGGCGCACGCATCCCCGTTTAGACAAAGCCGCTGTCCCCGAACCGGGTAAGACGTTCATGTGGGACGATGACGGTAATGGGGAGCGCAAGTTTGTTGTTTTGGATCGTGTCGCCACGATCGATCGTTTTGGTAACCCGTGGGAGCTGAAAGGTGCGGATGGCGATACTGCCGATGGTGAGCCCGATGCTGATCCTTCTACCACTGAGATTGATCTACCTACCGATAGGGATACCGGGGATCCTGACAATGCGATGGCCTCTATGTATCGGAAGATCGATCTAGATGCCACGGGTATGGCGTATGCCTATGAAAATGGAAAACTGAAGGGCCTCGGAGAAGGCAACGAAGCCAGCTCCTGGGAGGCATCTAAATATAAGAGTAAGTATCTCATGAGAGGTAATTACATAGCGAGTCCCGGGGCTGTTCACTCGCTTAATCCGGATGGACCGGGTGCAGTCCAGTTCACTATGACCCCCGCCTCTATCTCTCCTACCGGCATTATCATTAACGAGGTGCGCAATGATCCCTCAAGTGCGAACTTGGATTGGATAGAGCTGCTCTATAACAGTGATGATCCCGAAGCCAAGCCCGTGAATATAGAGAACTATAAGCTGAGCCTGGTGATGGGGAAGATGAAGTCTGATGGGAGCTATCACGAGTCGGGCGATGCCAACTTCACGGAAACCAAACTCGCGGTGCTGCCGAAATACGAGATGACACCGGGCGAGTATGTCGTGATCTATAACCGGGAGCCTGGGAAGAGTGTTGGGTTTGCTGGCGGTGAAAAACTTCAGGATCTCTCTGCGAAAACGCACATCAAAAAGGGTGCCACGCACAAGTATGTGGTAGAGACAGACCTGAAGCTGCCCGCTGAAGGGAAGTTCTTGATCCTGCTGCGCACGCGGAATAGTGCGGATGACGTTGGCAAGCCGTCAAATGTCAAAGATTATGCCGGCAACGGTTTCTTTAAGCGCATGGAAGATAAGAAGTTCGATACGAGTGTGTGGCCGTTTGTGGCGTGGTCTGCCCCGGGAGACGTTGAGGACTTCGGTAGCATGAACACCTTCGCCTCTACAAGTATGTCGTTTGGTCGGGGGGCTCAGTTGAGCGCGAAGGGCATGTATTGGGCGAAGTCTCGTGCCAACCGTGTTCACAAAGACGATTGGATGACCTTCGGTTTCATGGGTGCTGGCTACGATCGCGGGCGCGATAAAACGGTTGACACAGCGAGTGCCCCTGGCACGCCGGGGTATCCGAACATAGGGGTGAGTATGATCGCGGATGACAAAAACACCGCATCCACTGACGATGACTACGCCTTCGATGGCAAAGTGAGCATCAGCGAGATTATGTATGATGCGGGGCCGCGCTCAAACTTGGCGCAGTGGATAGAACTCTACAACAGCTCTATGACGGAGACGCTAGACCTTGCGGGCTGGGAGTTAGAGGTCCGCAATGAGCGGACAGTGACAGGTTCGTATGTCAATGCGAAGTTCACATTTGATGCGGACACGTATCTGCCGCCGAATCAGACGTTGCTGCTGGTGTCGAACAATGGTGCGAACGACGTTGCAGAGAACTACGTCTATAACTTGCAGGAGAATCACGGGAGTGCTCTGGGTTTGACAGTGCGGGGTCGGCAGCTGCTGAGTGCGGCGGGCTTCCATCTGGAGCTGCGTGCGAAGGTCAACAAAGCCGGTGACTCGGCGTTGATGGTAGTAGACACAGCCGGCAACATTGAGATATCGGGGACGGTGCGCACCCACGCCTGGGATTTGCCCGAGCGCGGTGAGATGCGGATGTCTATCACCCGCACGTATAAAGGCGGTTCGAATCCCGATAACGGGTTGATGCAAGCCTCTTGGCGGCAGGCAAACCTAGCAGGTGCCTCGCTGACGTATTACGGACACCGCGACGATATCAGTTCCCCCGGCTACCGGGTCGGTGGTCCGCTACCCGTTTCGCTCTCAAGTTTCCGCCCGGTGCGCGATGCCTCGACGGGCCACGTTGAGATTAGCTGGGTAACGCAGTCCGAGCTCAACAACGCCGGGTTCAATATCCTACGCAGTGAGAGCAAGACGGGTGAGTTTGCGGTTATCAACACCAAGGGGCTGATTGCGGGACACGGCACCACCTCCGAGAAGCACGTGTATACCTACACAGATACCGCTGCGAAACCCAACGCCGTCTATTACTACCAGATAGAAGACGTCTCTATGGACGGGGTGCGCACAACGTTACGGACGACGCATCTGCGGGGCGATGTCTCTGCGAGGGGTAAACTCACGACGCGGTGGGGAGAGCTCAAATCGTCTGACAAATAGCAGACACAACGTATAACGCAAGCTCGATACATATTCATGCAAATATGTGTCAAGCTTGCGTCACCAATAACAGAGGAGAACAAACGTAATGTTATGGAATAAAATGAAACTTTTGGTAGTATTAGGGCTTGTGTGTTTCTTCGCAACACCCCAGGCTTCCGCGCTTAACATTGTGACGGGAGGTTCCCAAACCCACCTGCTTAAAGCCAAAACGTTCCTTATCTGGGCGAAAGCTACCGCGGATGCATCGGTCTCTGCTAATAACGGCATCACGGACGCAGCAACAGGGAAGGTGTACGGCACAAGTACAAACAAGTATAACACACTTTGGGGTGACCTACGGAGTAGACTCGAAGGCGGTCATGGGCTTCTCCTTACAGTGAAAGCGCCGTCACAGACTGATTTTGATAACGAGGACAAGGAGTATAGCTTGAAACCTAATCCGACAGCCGAGGAGGCGATGAAGCTCAAGCACCATCTCGTTATCACCGAAATAATGTGGGGGACAGATGTGCCTTCAAGAGCATTTACCGCAGATAATCCGCAGTGGATAGAACTCTACAGCCAAGGCGCTATGAAAAAGGACGATGGCATCGGCCTGCACGATACTAGAGCATTTCCTGACCGTCTAGCGTATCGCGCAGGGGAGCTGTTTGAGCGTACTGAAAATGGTACCCTGAACAAGTATGTCGTTCTGGATCGTGTACACACGGTCGATCGCTTTGGCCGGCAGTGGCGTCTGAAAGGCAGCAACGGGGATACCGACGGCAACACAGAGAAGGGCATAGCTCCGACACCCATGGTCTCTATGTATCGGAAGATCGAACTGGATGCCACAGGCAAGGCGTATGCGTATGAAAACGGAAAACTGAAGGGACTCGGAGAGGGCGATGACCCCGGGTCCTGGGAGGCTTCCGTCGGCTCGATTAACATCGAGGGTCAGTATATCGGCTCCCCCGGCAGCGTTCACGTGCCTGTGGGCGGTCCCTCTGTCGTCAAGTTTGATATGAAACCTGCGACTATCTCCCCTACCGGGATTATCATCAACGAGGTGCGAAACGACTCTTCAGATGAGAACTTGGACTGGATAGAGTTGTTCTATAATAGCGATAGTGCCTCGGATGCCTCCGTGAATATAGAAAACTATCAGCTGAGCCTGGTGATGGGCAAGATGATGACGGACGGCAGCGGCTATCACCAGTCCGGGGATGCCAACTTCACGGACACCAGCCTCGCGGTGCTGCCGAAATACAGGATGAAGCCGGGCGAGTATCTAGTGGTCTATAACCGAGACCCGGGGCGCGGTACTGCGTTCGCTGGGGGTACGAACCTTCAGAGTCTCTTGGACGACTCGGATGTCAACACGGGTGCCTCACACAAGTATGTGGTTGCGGAATCCCTAAAACTTCCCGCTGAAGGCAAGTTCCTGATCCTGCTGCGCAACGCAAAAGAGAAGCTGAAAACGGCGGATAATGTCATAGACTATGCGGGCAACGGGTTCTTCACACGGATAGAAGATAGGAAGTTCAATACAGATGTCTGGCCGTTCGTGGGATGGATGTCCCCGGGAGACGTTGAGGACTTCGGTAGCATGAATACCTTCGCCTCTACAAGTATGTCGTTCGGTCGGGGTGTGCAGATCAATTCGCAGGGCATGTACGGCGCGAAGTCTCGTGCGAACCGCGTCCACAAAGACGACTGGCAGTCGTTCGGGTTCATCGGCACTGGCTACGACCGCGGCAAAGACAAATCTCTTGACACAGCGACCTCCCCCGGCACGCCGGGGTATCCGAACATGGCGGTGAACAACGTCTCCGAGGGCGACTACACGTTTGATGGCAAAGTGAGCATCAGCGAGATTATGTATGATGCGGGTCCCCGCTCGAACTTGGTGCAGTGGATAGAGCTCTACAACAGCTCTATGATGGATACGGTGAACCTTGAGGGGTGGGAGTTAGATATCCGCAACCAGGCAGGCAGCTTGTATGTCGACGCAACCCTCACCTTTAAGGCAGGGGCGTATATCCCGCCGAATCAGACGCTGCTGCTCGTCTCAAGCAGCGCTGCGAACGATGTTGCGGATAACTATGTCTACAACTTGTTGGAGAAGCACCGCAGCGATCTCAGGTTGACAACGTCTGGTCGGCAGCTGCTGAATGCGGAAGGTTTCTATTTGGAGCTGCGGGCGAAGGTCAGCGGTGGCGATCCGATGCTTATGGACGCAGCCGGCAACCTTGAGGTAGACGGCACTTCACGCACGAAGATGTGGGATTTCCCCGGAAGCGGTGAGCTGCGTACCTCTATTGTGCGGACCTATGGCGGTGTGTTCAACGACATGACAGAGGGTTCTGGACCGCACAATGCAGATAATGGCACGATGGAAGCCTCTTGGCGACACTCGGATCTGGCAGGTGCCTCGCTCACCTTCTACGGGCAGCGGAGCGATATCGGCACGCCCGGCTACCGTCTCGGCGGACCGCTACCCGTCTCACTCTCAAGTTTCCGCCCGGTGCGCAACGTCTCGACAGGACACGTTGAAATTACGTGGGTAACGCAGTCCGAGCTCAACAACGCCGGGTTCAATATCCTGCGCAGCGAGAGCAAGACCGGCGAGTTCAAGGCTATCAACGCCGAGGGTCTGATTGCGGGGCACGGCACGACCTCCGAGAAGCACGTGTATACCTACACAGATACGACTGCGAAGCCGAATGTGGTGTATTACTACCAGATAGAAGATGTCTCTATGGACGGGGTGCGTACGACGCTACGGACGACGCATCTGCGGGGGGATGTCTCTGCGAGGGGTAAGCTCACAACCCGTTGGGGAGAGCTCAAATCGTCTGACAAATAGCAGACACGGTGGTTAGAAATAGACAAGCTAACCTTACTACAGATCAACTAACAAAACGTTGGGGGGTGGAACGTATGTTTCACCCCCCAACGTCTTTTAACCCCAGGCGCTCTCTGTTTCTTTTTTCTTTTTTCCATGTGAGAAATTCACAGTAAAACTGGCCGCTCCGCGCATCAAATCGGCAATGATACGTTTGCTGGCTAATCCTCCGTTACCCGTCCTAGTATTGGATATGCTGGGTCGTTATATCCTTTGCCGGTGTGTTCACCAGGCGGTACTAATGCATTGATGGCTGTTTCGTCGTCTGCCGTTAGTGTGCAATCTAGACACCCTAAATTGTCTTCAAGTTGTTCCATAGTTCGCGGTCCAATGATAATAGAAGTGATGACCGGATTTGCCAGTACCCACGCCAGTGAGAATTGCGTCAAAGTTTTCCCGTGTGCTTCCGCTAGTGGTTTGAGCTGCTGTGCGACTTCATAACTTTCGGTGCGCAGCTCGGTCTGCGAAATCCGTCTATCTTGTCGTGCTGCTCTGGAATCTTTGGGCGGTTTTTTATCTGGCAAGTATTTACCGGACAATACCCCGCGTGCCAATGGGCTATAGGGTACAACTCCGATTCCGTATTTCTGGCAAAAAGGTAGCAGTTCCACTTCGATATCCCGATTGACGATGTTATAAAGGGGTTGGACACACACGAATTCTTCCAATCGATATTTTTCGCTGGTCCAGAGTGCTTCACAGATGTGCCACGCCTGAAAATTGGAACAGGCGATATAGCGTACCTTGCCCTGCCTCACGCAATCATCTAAAGCCCGGATCGATTCCAGAATACGTGTCGAGGTATCCGAGCGATGCAGGTAATAAACATCGATGTGATCGGTGCCGAGGCGTTTAAGACTTGCCTCCACTGCCGACATAATATGGAATCGGTGTGAGCCTGCTGCATTTACGTCATCTCCCATCGAACCGTGTACTTTTGTCGCGACCACCCATTTTTCTCGGTTGGAGCGGATCGCTTTCCCGGTAATCCGTTCTGATTCGCCGGCATTGTAGACATTGGCGGTATCCAAAAAATTGATCCCTGCCTCCATTGCCTGGTGAATAATCCGAATTGAATCCTTTTCATTTGTTGGTCCACCGAACATCATTGTGCCGAGGCAGAGTGGTGCTACCTGTACCCCGGCTCGTCCAAGTGTTCTATGGTCCATATATTTTTACTCCTTTTAAATAGGTTTATGCCATCCGTATGCCGCCATTGACATCGAGCGTCGCGCCTGTCACATAACGTCCTTCTTCTGAGGCAAGGAAGAGGATAGTAGTTGCGATCTCTGCGGCATCAGCGATCCGTCCGAGTGGGATCTGATCTGTCATATCAGGGTGATTTTTTGCCATTTCGGTTGCAGCGATGCCTGGGGCGACGGAGTTTACGGTAATCCCGTATTCTCCAAGCACGCGCGCCAACGATTTGGTCAGACACATCACGCCGGCTTTGGAGGCGGAATAAGCTGCGGAGGCGACTAGTCCGCCAACCTGGCCTGCTAACGAGCCGAGGTTGATAATGCGGCCGGATCGTTGTGTCTTCATTGTCTTCATCACCGCTTGTGAACAGAGAAACGTTCCTTTGAGGTTGACGGCCATCATCCGATCCCACTCGGCTTCTGTACATGCTTCTATACGGGTATAGCTAAAAATACCGGCATTGTTGACCAAAATATCGATTCGCCCGAAGGTGTCAAGTGTTTCTTGAACCATTTTACGGACCGAATCGCCGTCCGCGACATCTGTTTCGATCACTTTGCATGTTCTATTGAGTGCTGCGATTTCTGCTTCTGCCGCTGCCGCGTTCGCCATGTTGATTTCGGGGAGTACGACATCTGCCCCTTCTTTGGCGAATGCAAGACATGTGGCTTTTCCAATGCCGCCGCCGCCCCCTGTAACGATTGCAACCTGCCCTTCTAAACGCATCTATGCTTCTCCTTTTGCCACTTTATAGTTCGGCGGAGCGGAGCCCGTGACATCCGCGACGCACTTTTTTCTTGCAAAATACAATAAATCATGATAATATATCCGTATTATCATACGAAGTCCGGAGAAAGTCAAGCACGAAAAACATGCACTGTTGTCATATCACTAATTCGTTGCTGCTAATAGATATAAGGAGAATTGAAGTATGAAAAAAACGGTACCGCTGCGTTGGATCAAGTCAGTTCTAGTCTTAAGTTTTGCTTGTTTTTCCTCGTTCACAGCCACAGCACAGAATTATTATCCGGCGGATATTGGCAATATGTGGATTTTGGAGAGCAGCGATGGTGAACGAAGAAGCATCTATACGCTTGAGGGCCCTGAAGTTATAAATGGCGAAGAACATATCCTCCTAAAAATTAAGACTGAGGAACTCAGCACTGGCAAGGCTGAGACTGATCAATATTATTTAACTCTCGACACAGAAGTTATCAAGCTCCACAGAATTATCTTGGAGGACACACTTGCTACTCTGACTGCGGATTTCCGGAAACCTGCTACTTTTTTCCCACGCCGGTTACTACTAGGCGACAAATGGGAAATAGAAACAGCTGTAAAAGCAGAATTGATGCAACTAACGATATCAGGAGAGAGTATTACGGACTTAGAAGTGGTTGGATTTGAAGACGTGATCACGTCTGTTGGAACGTTTGAGAATTGTGCCAAGATCCGATTAGAGATGCGGCTCCAAGCTGGTGGGTTTCTTAGTCTTAACTCTGTTACCTACCAATGGTTTGCGCCAGAGGTAGGTCCTGTCCAATACCAAAACAGCGACGGTTTACGATTCACCCTAACAAGCTATAACCTGCTAACGCCGCCTGAGGTACCTGACACGCTAAAGGCAGATACCGTTGTAAAAGAAGATGTTCACATCGAACCACCACCTTTACCTTACGATGTAACAGGGGATGGTGTTGTGAACATTTTGGACCTTACCTTTGTGGCAGTTCGCTTCGGTAGCGCTGATTTCGAAGCGGATGTGACAGGTGATGGCATCGTTAACATTTTGGATTTGGTTCATATCGCACAGAACCTCAGCAACTAATTTAAAAAGCTCGTAATAATTGAAGTGCCAAAGTCTCCGATTTCTTATTGAAAACCTTTGACAAATACGGTAGTATTTAGTCATTATTTCGTAGATTCTGGAAATTAATATGGTGAGTTGGAAAATTGCATTGGTTGTGATTGGCATCGCTATTCTCGCTATCGTAATCGGAATGTGGTTTGGATATCAATATGTTTCGTAACAGGATAGCATTACCTCAGCGGGGGACGTGAGCTCTGCTTTTTGATGAGGTTTGTGCTTACATCTGTCCTTGCACAGGTTTCATAGGAATGGTATCCGTTCTTGTGAAGATTATTCAAGTTTGTATTTTTTTGAAAAAAGGAGATTTAAGTTATGAAGACTTCCCAATTTGTGTTTTGGCTGATGCCGCTTTTGGTATTGGGCCTTGTTTGTAGTTCCGCGCTCACAGCAGCACAAAACTATTATCCGACAGAGATCGGTAATACTTGGACTTTAAACACTGCTGACGGCACCGAGGAACGCCGGTACGCGATCACGGGTACCGAAAATTTTAACGGTGTAGAGGTTCTCGTCCTTAAGATTGACACTGAGGCGCTCGGTACAGGTGTGATTGTTAGCGATCAATATTTTATTTCGGCTGACGACACAGGACTTACATTGCATCAATCTATCACAGATGAAGGGACATTCGGGATCGCCGAGGTTAACTATGAGCCGCCTACCTTCTTTTTTCCGGCATCGCCATCGCTCGGTCAAAAGTGGCAGATTTCTGGGGAAACAGAACTCCTCCTAGTAGGTGCCTCCTCCAACACCACGAGTGCAGAAGTAGTCGCGATAGAGTCTGTTGTGACCCCGGCTGGCACATTTGAGAACTGTGCTAAGATTGAATTAGCCTACAAGATAACTACAGCATTGGTAACCCTACGGCCGGTAGAATACATTTGGCTTGCACCTGAGGTCGGCCCAATCAAATTTCAGACTGATCAAGAGATTGTTTTTGAATTAGAGAGTTACAACTTAGTCAAACCGACGGCTGCTGGAGAAGTCTCCGGTGGGGAGACGCCTCACGCCGAACAAGTGCCTGCTGTAGAAGAGGTACCCACAGTCGAAGAACAACCGTCTACTGAGGAAGTGCCACCGGGTGAGGTCACACCTCCGGCTGAAGAGGTTCCTGCCGATGAAACGGTGGTCTCTGGTGCTGCTTTCGATTTAACGCTCAATCCGGGTTTGAATATGATTTCTGTTCCATTAATGCCAACAGCCTCATATACCGCGAAATCGTTGTCAGAAATGCTTGGTGCAACAGCTGTTATCAAACTTAATGCGGTTAACCAGCATTTCCTGGGCTACACGATTGCTGATAATGACGCCGGTTTTAGTATCGAGGGGGGTAAAGGTTATATTGTCAACACGCCGACTGGCGGGATGGTAACGTTTATAGGGACGGCATGGGACAACCAACCTGAAACCGTTGCTGAGGAGACTCCCGCCGGGAAACAAATGGGTGAAGAAGGGACGGATCCCCAAGAAGTTCCTGCTGCTCCTGCTCTCTCCAGATTCAAGAGTGCATGGGCGTTCATCGTCACGAGCGATATTCAGGGCATGGAGACCGGCACGGGTTACACACTCATCGCTGAGAATCTCCGCACTGGCAGTATCGCAACACAGAACGTCACAGACGTTATGAGACGATCTACTGCCATCTGGGCAGACCTTAACCGCAATAGCGTCATTGAAGCCGGCGATAGACTCACCATCGCGCTCTACGACGACCGCGGTCAACTCGTCTCAGGTCCCTTCCAACGCACAATAACCACGGCTGACCTTCGCAACGCATTCCTGAGCTTGGACATGACGGTTGGGGACGTGCGTCCACAGGAAACCGTTCTGGCACAGAACTTCCCGAATCCGTTCAACCCGGAAACGTGGATACCGTATCAGTTGAGTGCCTCGACAGAGGTGTCAATAAAGATCTATGATGTCTCGGGTGGTTTGGTTCGGCGTTTAGACTTAGGATGGCAGGCGGTAGGTTCGTATACGAGTCCGTCGCGTGCTGCGTATTGGGATGGTCGGAATGCGGTAGGTGAGCGTGTAGCGAGTGGTATCTACTTCTACACGTTGCAGACATCGGATTTTGCTGCAACCCGACGGATGGTTATCCTCAAGTAGGAGAGAGAGCAAAGCTCGTTTGTGCAAACGTCTTGGTGTTTACACCAAGACGTTTTTTTCAGAGCACCGAAGTCCGGCTTTGTAGACTCGTCGCTCTAAAAACAGAAAGGAAGAAAAAAATGATCAGAAACACGCTACTGCTCATTGGACTGCTCTGTACCTTCGTCAGCACAGCAAGTGCACAAAACTATTATCCTGTTGACGTTGGAAACATATGGATTTTGGAAAGCCAGGATGGTACTGAAAGAATCACTTATACAATTGGAACAACCGGCGAACGTTTTAACGGAGAACAGGCGCGGATTCTTGAAATCACAACGGCTGTCTTAGGTACAAACACAGCGGATGTCAGTATCTTCTTTATGCAGGTAGGCGGAGAAGGCATAAAGATTCATAAGTTGGTCACCGTATTTGGAGATATCTTCGGTACGGCGACTTTAGAATTCTCACCGCCAGCTACTTTATTTCCGGCAAAACTTGGGCTTACAGAAACATGGGAGTTCCAGGGTGAAACGGAGGTCGATCTAATAGGGGCAACTACAGTTTCTAGTGTGAGCAAAGTTGTAGCGATTGAGGACGTAGATACACCGGCGGGAACCTTCGAGAACTGTGTGAAAATTGAGATACGCGCAAAAACTGTTGCAGCGTTAGGAATCGCCCGTTCCACCTCTTACCAGTGGCTTGCTCCGAATCTTGGCCCCGTTAAATTTAAAACCGATCAGGATATCGTCTTTGAACTAGTCAAGTCCAATCTAATCGCGTCTGCGTTATCTTACGACGTAAACGCGGACGGCGTTGTGAACGTTTTGGACCTCACCCTTGTGGCTGCCAGCTTCGGTCAGACGGATCCGAAGGCTGATGTAAACGCAGACGGCACTGTCAATATTCTGGATCTGACGCTCGTTGCCCAGAATTTTGGGGGTTAAGCTTGTAAGGAAGGGCTCTATGAGAGGCATTTTTGCTTTGATTTCTGTATCGGCATTAATGGCGGGCGGTATGCGGGGCCCGACCGTCTTTGCCAGTCCCGTAACAGGGAAATTCCGTTTACTCCATCCGTGACGGCAACCCGGAACCTATAATTTGTATAATAACTTTCTCATAGATTATGCGACAGTCCAAGTAGTAAGCTCACGACGCGTTGGGGAGAGCTGAAACCGTCTGATAAATAGTAGACGCTACAGTCTAGCAAGTTAGGGGACGGACGCCCAGACTGACAGTCTATGCTACAAGGCACTGCGCGGACTGACAGTCTATGCTACTCCTACTGTGCAACCTAACAGGTTATGCTACAAAGGAGCCTACCCACTCTTTTTCTAAAACGGCGTGTGGGCTCGCTGAGAAACTTGAGGATGCGAACCTGAAAGCTAAAATTGACGAGGCTCTTGATGGCCTGGTTAGATGAACAGTTGATACAGTATCTGTTTAAAGCGAATATTGTCGCATTTCAGCAACACCAAGGGTTATTGTGTTCCATGCGGTGGGTTCATTGGTTCGTAGTCGCCACAAGAGCGTGAGAGGTGAATCACCACCGTTGTAGAAAGTTACTTCTGTGTGTTTTTCTGAACTGAGCAGAGGTCGCACTAGAGAGAGAAGAGACGATGGGTGATTCTGTTTGTCTCCGTGGCGGAGTTCCAGAAGTTGTGTTACCTTGCTTTGAACCTCGCGCGTTCCCAAAAGTAGGGGGCCGTAGCATGCAGTGACGGCACCTTGCCCCCAATTCCGGCCGTGTCCGGCTGCAATTGAACACACAGCACCGCCCATGTCTGCATGTTCGCGTCCGCCGCGTAACACCCGTCTTGCTATGTGTAGGCGCGTTGCGGCACTACGCAATGCCCGCATCGCGTAGGTAATCTCTCCTGTTACCTGATACGCCAATGTCAATGTAGCTGTTGAGGGTTCCCGGATGGGTTTTACGGAGCCGTCATCTGACCATTCCCCCCAGTACGCCATATCTGCTCGTTTTCCAACTCCGGGTTCTCGGCGGCGTATCTCTTGGGGGAAAATTAACGCTAGCAGTTCAGGCGGTTTATCAGGAAGTTCCACTAATCCGGCACGGATTTCGTCGTCAAAACCGATGTCATGGAATGTCCAACGATAATAACTGAGTGCTGCCGCTGCTGGATCGTTATACGGGTCACACAACGATGTCACTAACGGTTCAACAATCCGTTTTGCTGCTGTTTTGAAGATGTCCTCGCCAGACAGCAGATAGAGATCCCCCAAGGCATAAACAGCGCCAGAAGCCAGCAAAACCTCAATTCCAGCCAGCGGGTCACCCGGAACATGATGTGTACTAGCGACGAGTCTATGCAAATTTTTTGTATGGACGGCGGTTTCATCAAGGCCTTCTCCGTTGAGTGTCCAGAGGAGCGGTATCGGGTCGGTGGCGGCAATCAGTCGTTCAGCTCGTTTTCTGCCGTATCGCAGCGCCCATGTCAGATAGCGTTTTTCGCCGGTCACCCGGTATGCGGCAATGGCGATGTGGATAAATCGAAAATGCTCCGCCATTTCATAAGCGTTTTTTTCATCGTTTGCCACGAAGTGGCTCCCGATGTTGTAGCCGATGAATGTATCCTTTGTATAATCGTACCAGGGCGGGACTTCTGGTGCCCAATTCCCGATGTGTTCGGCAGCGTCTGTCAAGAGATGAATGGCTTCGGTATCTTCGGGTTTCAATCCGATGTAACGTGGCAGGAAAAACAGGAAAGGTTCGGGACCATGATGTGCTTCGGCTTTCGGTTCGTAGCCGTGGATGCAATAACGTTCCACCCATCCTTGCAGTGCCTCTTTCAGTGTATGGAAGTGCTGCAGAATAGTTGTATCGCCGGTGATTAGATAATGCGGAAACCATGCAAGGGCGTAGTTGGCCTCATCCTCACCGCCATCGTTGGGTCCCGGCGGATCAAGTAGCGTGCTCTGTTTGAGCCAGCGGCTCATTTCTGTCCTGAGCATGCTATAGGCGTCATAACATTCGTGAATAAGGCTGTTCATGTCCTCTCCTACAAGAGCGATTTGAGGAACTCGATACTCTTTTTTGCGATGGTCGGCGGGTCTGGTTTGAAATCGAAAACTTCTGTTGAGACATAACCGCTATAGTTGATTTCTTTCAATGCTTCGATGATTGGTGGATAGTCCACATTGCCGGAACCTGGTAGGTAACCGTTGTCGTCGTTAGAGTGGAAGTGTGCGAGGTGCGTGGCGCAGTTACGGATCTGCATGGGCATATCCAAACCTTCTTTGGCAGTGCTACAAACGTCTAGGATCATTTGGAAGTTAGGGTGATTCACAGCGTTTACCATTTCAACGGCATTCTCGGGGTTCGTGATAAAATTTGTTTGGTCGCTTGACAATGGTTCCATACACAATATCACGTCCCTTTCACCGGCGATCAGTGCTCCTTGTGAAAATGTATCTTGTGCGTAGCCCCATGCCTCGTCAAAAGAGAGCGGGTCGATTACGTTCCGTTGTTGTGGTGAGCCGATTACCATGACGCGTCCGCCTAAATCTGCACATAAGTGAATGAGCGCGAGAAAATAGTCGCGGGTTTCCTGACGGATTTCTGCCTCTGGGTGATTGATGTAAAGACCGGGCGGCGAGACAAGCAGCCAATGGAGCCCGGCGATCTCTATTTTCGCCTTGTCGGCGGCTTTGCGGATGCGCGAACGTTCAGCGTCGCTGATGTCGGACACTGAGTCTGCTATCGTAAAGGGGGCGATCTCAACAGCCTCGTATCCCAATTCGGCGGCATAGGTGAAAACATCCTCTATTTTCCAATTTTCAAACATCTCGTTGCATATTGCTAGTTTCATTTTGTTCCTCGTATTCATTTTTTCATTTATTTTATAAGGCTTTCTGTTTTTTGTCAAATTTTCACGCTCTAGCGCTATTCTTCCATTTTCTTATAGGGGCGGTATCGGTGCAAACTTCGTCAGCAGTAACGTATAGCGGATGAGGGCAGAAAATCATTTCGCAAACAGAAGGCGAACATGATATAATTATTTGCAACAAAGAGATTATACTATTTTTCGGCACCTAAGCGGGGGAAAAGATGCATACCATTTTAGATCGTTATCACAAAACTTTTGTAAAAGACAAAGAGATGTCCGATGCAGCAAATCAACTGTTTCCGGATGGCGTAACACACGATGGACGTTACATGTCCCCCTTTCCGATCTATATCACTGGTGCCCAAGGCTCGAAAAAATGGGGACTTACTGGTAAAGCGTTCGTCGATTATTGGGCGGGTCATGGTGCCCTCCTTCTCGGTCACAATCCGCGAGAGATCGTAGAAGCGGTGACAACACAGATGCATCAAGGCACACACTACGGTGCTTGCCATCCGCTGGAATTGGAATGGGGTTCACTTGTGACGCAACTGGTTCCGTCGGCGGAGCGTGTTCGCTTTGTTAGTTCTGGTACGGAGGCGACGCTGATGGCGATCCGTCTTGCACGTACCTACACTGGAAAAAATAGAGTCTTAAAATTCGCTGGGCATTTCCACGGTTGGCACGATAGTCTGATCTTAGGGGCGTATCCACCTTTTGATATGAGCGTTCCTGGTATTCCTAAGGGCGTGCGAGACACAACACTTTTATGCCCGCCAAACGACCTGGATGCTGTCGAAACGTGGCTGAAAAAGGACAGAGACATCGCGTGTGTCATACTTGAACCGACGGGTGCCTCCTTTGGTGTTGTCCCGACCAATGGTATATTTCTAAAGCAGCTTCGCGAGTTAACGGAAGCATACGGTGTCCTTCTGATTTTCGACGAAGTCATCACCGGTTTCCGCGTCGCGCCAGGTGGGGCGCAAGCGTATTATAACGTCACGCCTGATTTGACAACACTTGCGAAAATTGTAGCGGGTGGACTTCCGGGGGGTGCGCTTGTCGGTAAGAGGGAAATTCTTGATCTGATTGCTATGAAGTCAGAGGCTGATGGTTTGAAAATGCCTCATCCTGGCACTTTTAACGCGAATCCGCTTTCCGCCTCTGCTGGCATTGCGATGCTCAATTTAGTTAAAACAGGTGATCCGAACAATCGTGCGAACGACACGGCGGCGCGGCTCCGCGCTGAACTGAACGCAGTTATAGACAGTTACAAGCTTGACTGGGTCGTTTATGGTGAATTTTCGGGGCTGAAGCTGCTTGTCGGGCACGGTGAAAAAGAGATGCGTACCTCCGACTTCGATCCGTATGCATGGGACTATCGGAAGTTGAAGGGCAGTGGTCATACGGATATGTTGACGCGTCTCCGATGTGGCTTGTTGCTCAACGGTGTTGATTTTCCTATTAATGGTGGGATGACAACCGCGGCCCATACAGCGGAAGACGTTACGGAAACGGTGGCAGCATTTGCGCGTACTCTTGAATGGTTGAAGGTAGAGGACGCGTTTTAACAGAAAGGGATACTGAATGAAAACGATTACGTATCGCGATGCCCTCAAAGAAGCGTTGGCAGAGGAGATGCAGCGCGATGACACCGTGTTTATAATGGGTGAGGATATTGCTGAATACGGTGGTGCTTATAAAGTAACGGATGGACTTTTCCGGGAATTTGGGAAGGAGCGTGTCCGAAACACTCCTATTTCGGAGGCGGCTATCATCGGGACGGCTCTGGGTGCAGCGGTTACAGGGATGCGGCCTGTTGCTGAGCTGATGTATATCGACTTCACGGCAGTGGGTATGGACCAAATCGTGAACCAAGTTGCAAAGATCCGCTATATGGTAGGTGGCCAACTCAATGTGCCCCTTGTCATCCGGACGCAAGGCGGTGCTGGTCGCTCCTCTGCTGCGCAGCATGCCCAGAGTCTGGAGGCGTGGTTTGTGCATATTCCGGGGTTACTCGTTATTATGCCTTCGACGCCCTATGATGCGAAAGGGCTCCTGAAGACGGCAATCCGGGATGACAACCCGATCATGTTTATTGAGCACAAACTTCTGTATACTGAAGAAGGGGAGATTCCGGATGAAGAATACACAATTCCGTTGGGAGTTGCCGACATCAAGCGCGAGGGTAAGGATATAACGATTCTCGCGACCTCACGGATGGTCTTGCATGCGCTCGCCGCCGCGGATACACTTGCTGATGAGGGTATATCTGCTGAAATCATTGATCCGAGAACACTGATGCCGCTCGATAAAGCGTGTATCCTCGACTCTGTCCGGAAAACGAATAGGCTGCTGATTGCCCATGAAGCGGTGGGTAGAGCGGGTTTCGGTGCAGAAATTGCCGCGCTCGTTGTGCGGGAAGCTTTTGATTATCTAGATGCCCCGATTGAGCGTGTAGCTGCGGAGCCAGTACCTGTTCCCTTCGCTCCGGTGATGGAGGATTTTGTTATTCCGGATGCCGATCAAATTTCTGATGCGGCCCGGAAGCTCGTCCGTTATGAAATCTAGCCAATAAATTGTCCTGCCAAGACAGTGGTTCCGGGGTCCGTTGGCGATAGGGCATGGAATTTCTCCGAGATCTACTCTGCTTCTGGCTTGTGCAGTTTCCGGTACATACGTGCCAAGTTGAAAGCTAGCGGTGCCCAGACGGTCGCCATCACTGTAGCCGTGATTGAGAAGGCGGCTCCCGGTATTGTCTTCACAGCTAGTTTCACTAATTCGATAAGTGCAGCACTGCCACCTTTTGAGAAGCGATATCCGAAGGAGTCAATAATCTGTTTCACACGGTACCGAGAATCATAAGATAGCGGCATATAAAACAGTTCTTTGCCTGCCCGAAAAATCGAGTAATCTAGGGCTTTAAAAAGCGTATATGCTGCTGTTCCGGTCCGAAGTGAGGGTGATGCCGTTAGAGCGCAGCTGCTGACGAAGTGAACTATCGGAATACTGAGGTGAATGTACGGGAGGGCGACAAACCTGAGTGCGAGCGGTACAAGCAGCAGTTGCAAAACACCTGATGCCAACCCGAGATTCCCGTAGACGCCGCCGAAAAATGCGGTCCGCATATCTTTGTCAGATATTTCCGATTCAGCTAATCCGTTGAACCGGAGATCCAGTACAGTAGAGACCAGTTGTGTAGTTAATATGAGTAGCCCGATAAGAACCAAGTATCTGGAACGAAAGAGTGTTTTTACGCCGATATGCCCGAGTTGTCCTCCTGCCTCCTTTACGGTTGGTTTAGGCTCGCCCCCGAGCTTGTAAGCGGCAACACCGAGTATGGCTGTTGGGACGAGGGATGCTGCTGTGAACAACAGTAAGACTTCAGAACCTAACTTGGTTGCTAACCTATGTACAGACGTTCCACCGAGAAACGCTCCGATAGATCCAACAGCGCAAAAGGGACCATTAATTCGCTTTGCCTGCTCGGTTGTCAGTACACTGTTCACAAAGGACCAGAATTGTTCGATAACTATCACGATATATGCTTCACGAAACACGTAGATGATAGCTGCGGCGAAATGCAGTCCGCGTGCAAGTGCTGCGTAACATCCGAGAATTAAAATACCGGAAAAGAGGGAGGTTATTGCCAATGCCCGCGTGGCACCCTGCCATGAAAGGAGGCGGCCGTATCCGTACAGCATCACGATCATACTCGGTGGAACTGCTACCATCCCACGTGGCAGATTTTCTGCGCCATACGCTTCAATGAATAGAGAGGAAGACACGGAACGGATGAATTCGTAGCCGAATAATACAAAACCTGCGGCTGCACTAATCGAGATAGCAGCAAAGATAAGGTCTCTTCGAAACATAGACTGAATTGCCCTCAATAAATCTATCTAGCGTTCTGGAAGGTTATCCTCGGTTGGGCGTGGGTTATGCACCCAATGCCCACTTGGATCGCTGCCTCTGGCAACGATTGCGCGCTGGTTCCAATTGTTTGCGGCGCGCACATCGGGCGGCACAAAGCGCATGGTTAGTCCACAACGTCGGCGGTCGGACGTGTTTGGTTCAGAACCGTGCAATAGCAGGTCCGAATGCAGCGACATCTGACCGGCTTTCATCTCGAACGGCACAGGAGCCTCCCCGTATTGCAAGGGGTCATGTACGGTCTGACCGAGAACATTCTTTTCCGCAGCGGTGCTGCGTTCAAACGAGATTTGCCCGTGCAAATGCGATTTGGGAATAACGGTCATTGCGCCATTCTCAACTGCAGCATCGTCAATAGCAAGCCACACGGTCACAGTCTTGCTGGGTGATAGGGGCCAATACGAAGCGTCTTGATGCCAACTGACCTGCTTAACATCGCCTGGCATTTTGCAGAAGTAGTGTGTTCCCCAACAAATCAGTGTTTCACCGATCAGGTCTTGCACATAGTCCAGAATCCTGCTGTCTGTAACTAGATCGTGGAGCCCTGGGCAACGGGTGTGCCACCCGTTAATGGCGTAGCTATTCATTCCCGCTGCCAACGCTTTTTCCATGAGTTGATCGAAGTAGGCTCGGTGTTTTGACATCTCGGCTTCAGAAAAGACATCTAACGGTGAAATAAATCCTCTTTCATTGAAGTGGTTGATGTGAGCAGGTGTTAAAGTCAACGGATTTTTGTTTTTAACCGGAAAGAACTGTAGGGTTCTATGAAGTTCCGGCATCGCGTCGGTAATTGGCATCGGCGTATCCTTGTTTTTTTTGCATAGATCAGAAATTTGTAGTATAGAGATAATCCCAAATGTTCAGTGTTGAATATGTTCTTGTCCCCAAAATTAGTCAAGTAATAAAACTCCAGATGCTAATAGGGAGCTAAATGCCAGGAACAGGTACGCTATATTTGAATTCGAATGTTTTCCCGCAGTCGGGGCTTCCGATGCAGAATGACTCTGCTGAGCCTCTTCTTTAAAGATTGAGTATGTGGTAGTCGTAGATTCACTAAGTTTTACCCAAACTTTCTCTGTTTTTCCCGTTTCGGGGTTTTTTTGCGAATCCCATCCGCAACTTATCGACGTTGTTTCCGTTGCAGTCGGGACACCGGAAATAACATTTTCTGTTGCTTTTATTTTTGGGGGACCGGAACAACCCTGAAGCATGATGAACGATACAACGAAAATGGTGTAGTAGCAAACGATGAAAATCCCCTTTTTCATCTTCAACTCCTTTTTCATAGTGTGCTCTTGTTGAGAGTTTGGCCTGCGGCAACCCTCTCAGCAAGGACGTTGATGTGCTATGATTGGTAAGCGACTAATGATACCTTCGGTATTGTAACAAAATTTAACTAGGAGGTCAAGTTGAATTTGTGGGGTTGGTAGAACATCTATCCCAGTCAGACGAAAAATTCGACTTGACATTTTAGGGCAAATAAGTTTATATTAATCAGATAGTGCATGAATGAACAAATTTCCACTCTTTCTGGCGTAAGGCGTACACGTGTACCTATGGCGACTTGTCTATTAGAAAAGGCGGAGAAAACAGGGAGAACATGGACGAAAAGCGAGCGAGTGGTCGTTACTACACGCGCGGGAACCCGTTTCGGCTAAACCCTTTCCGGGCGTGGGCAAAAGAGCTTGACTTAGAACGACAGATAATTTTAGAACCGTTCGCGGGTGCTGGGGACATTCCACGGCTGATTGAGGCATCACACTTGTGGTGTCGAGATTGGGCATTTTTTGATATTGAGCCCGGGGCAAAAGAGGTTGTGCGCCGCGACACACTTGCAGCCTTTCCTAAGGGGTTCGATGTGTGTATTACCAACCCGCCCTGGTTGGCACGTAATTCTGCAACTCGCCGCGGGTTGCCCTTTCCAGCGTCAACCGTTTATGACGATCTCTACAAATATGCGCTTGAGCAGTGTTTGACACATTGTGGATGGGTGGCAGCGATTATTCCGGAGGCGTTCATCCGGAGCGGTCTGTTTCTGAAACGACTCCGCGATTTTATCTCCTTAGTCCCGAAAATGCAACGGTCAGAAAGAGGAGAAATAAACAAAAGAGAGCTCTTGCCTATGTTTGAAGACACGGAGCATCCGGTTGGTCTTGCCCTCTTTACCCCGGACGCGATGCCGGATGTTAGGATATGGCGTAATAATCGGTTTCTTGGTGAGCTTAACGATTTGCGCAGACATCTTCCAACCCCATCTTCCAACCGCAGTATTGTATTCAATGAACGCAACGGAAACCTCGGTCTCATTGCAATAGATAATACTGTTTCTGCCTCTATCCGTTTTTGTCTGCCAGCAGAGTTGGGAAACTATCCTATCCGGTACCAGGGTCGCTTGATTACAAAAATTGGCGTGCCCTGGGGCGTGGATATAGATATACTCAATATGCGTTTAACAACAATTCGTGAAAAAACCCACGATGTTTTCCTGACAGCATTCATGGGGTTACGCCGTGATGGAAACTATCGACGGCGCTTAGATTGGGCGCTAGCGCGCTCAATTATCGCTAAGAGAGCTTCATTATAGCTTTGCTTGTCCTATTGATGACGTTCCGAAAAATGTTGAGAGGGTTCTAAAGATTTGAGGATGCAAGGCCTAAGATTTTAATGATTAGACAGATGGTGATATCATCAATAGAGAGAAAGCAGGTGGGCAAAAGACTGGTTTGCCTGCTGCTCCTGCTGGCGCTCATCAGTGCCACAGGGTGCATACCCGGCGATGGAAAGCACACGCTTGAGAAACCTGCGGGGTTTTTCTGGGGCATTTGGCATGGATGGATTGCCCCCGTAGCATTAATATGGGGGTTGCTGTTTAATCCAGATATCCGCCTCTACGAGCCCAACAACAGTGGTTGGGCTTACGACTTCGGGTTTTATATCGCTATCATCAGCGGTTTTGGTGGGATATCCTTCACACGCAACAAACGAAAACAGGCGAGTGTGAAAGCGAGCAGTGATTCTGAGTAGCAATTATTAGAAAACACTTGAAGCATTTTCCTACAACAGGCAGGTATTGTCTTGAGAAAAGAAGAAAATTTTTGAGCTGTGAGGTATTTGGGAGAGTGCTTGTTCTTAAATACGGACACGCTATACAGCGGTGTATTGTCCTTATACGAAACTCAGGCTAATATAATATAGGAAAGCTTGAAGACACCTAAATTCACATAATAGGGCAAACGAAGGAGAAAATTGGTATGTCGAAAATAACACGAGATGATCTTCAAAGCGTCAGCGATGTCAATACGTTGATGCGCTTTTTGGACGAAAAACTGAATTTGCCAATTCCGGAAAAGGCGGTGCTTGAGGAGGTAGCTCTTCCTTTGCCGCTTCCTTATCTTGGGCTTGAAAAAAGTATTGCTGAACAAATTATAGATTGTCATGACTTTTGCGGGCTCCCGCAGAGCATCTTAGATAAGCAGAGGCCTTTTCTCATCAGGTTTAAGTCCGGGTCGCGGTATCCAGAGATTCTTCGTCAGATCGCGGACAGTTTATCACAGAAAAACATCAGGCCCACTGAGGTTTTCTTTATCTGTACAGCTGAAAACTTCCAACCTTTCGCTTTTGCTCGCTTCAGCGATTCAGGGGCGAGCGCCTGGAACAGTGAAGAGTTGGACATCTGGACCTGGGTACAAGACAACACACGTATTAACGCAGGCTTTGGACATGAACGTTCTATTTTCTTTTCGTCTCAGGTTAAGTCTGATCAGGCTAAACCTGTACAAGAGTCTGCCGTTTCCCGTGCAACTAAACCTGTGCGTACAGGTCGCAGAAGTGCTTCAACACGAGCTGAAGACTTACTAATCAAGCTGCAAAACAGTGGAAAACCGCTGGGTAAGTATGCGGATATCCGTCTGGGTGTTTCCCCCGGTTATAACGATGCCTTCGTCATAGATGAAGACACCCGTGCACAATTGCTGGATGAAGACCCTGCGAGTATAGAGATTATAAAGCCTTTGCTTGTGGCGCAAAAATGGACAGGCGAGTTAAAATATATAATTTGCCTCCGAAGCAGCTCAGATATGGAGTGGCCATGGTCCCGCATATCAGATACATCGGAGGCGAAGCAAATTTTTAAAGAGACCTATCCGGCAATTAGTGCTCACCTGGATCCGTATCGGGGTGCCTTACAGGCTCGGAGTTTTCATAAGAACGGTTCGGCGGTTTTCTATTGGGAATTACCGAATTATAGGTCTTATGCTATGCTGGAGGCCTCTAAGATTTTCTATTCATACCGAACTATTTCTCTGAAGGCAGCCTACGATCCGTACCAGAGCATACTTTTGGGCAGTGTTGCGTTTTTCCCGACGAATGATATTTCTCTGCTCACAATTCTAAACAGCAAACTCTTCGGTTGGTATGCTTATAAAAAACATTGGGTCTCAGAGCTGAAATGTCTATTTCTTTTAAATCGAGATATGAGCAGGGTTCCAATAGCCGCGCGGTCGGAAGCCCACAAAGATCAGCTTTCAGAGCTAGTCCAGCTGATCCTCGATGCACCTGATAGTCCTAGCGTCCACGACCTAGAGCAGGAGATAGATGAGTTAGTGTATGAGCTGTACAATTTAACGGCCCCAGAAATCACTTTGATAGAGAGAGGATATAATCACTCATGAAGGTCTTAGTTATTGGTGGGACAGGCAACATCAGTCGCGGCATTGTTGCGGCGCTGCAAAGCCGAAACCATGAAGTTGCCTTGTTCAACCGCGGGCAACATGTAGATGCGCCGCTGCCCGATGTTCGTGTTATCCACGGTGATCGGAAGCATCGTGAAGATTTCGAGGCGAAAGTTAGTGCGGAAAACTGGGATGCTGTCATTGACATGATTAGTTTCGATGCAGATGATGCTGCTTCTGCGATCCGCGCGTGCCGGGGCCGCGTTGGACACTTTGTCCACTGTTCAACTGTTATGACATATGGCCCGCCCTTCAGTGGGATTAATCTTCCAGAAACGGCATCTTTGCGAGGCACCTCCGGCTATGGGCTCGGGAAAATTGCAGCCGATGATCTCCTCTTGGGGGCGCACGCTCGTGAAGCTTTCCCTGTAACTATCTTCAAACCTTCTTACACACATGGTCCTGGTATAAACCTCCATCGACAAGTAGGCGGGGACGGTGGTTGGATTGACCGATTACGTAAAGGGAAGCCTATTCTTTCTGCGGGTGACGGTCTCAACTATTTTCAGTTTCTGTCCTCTCGCGATGCAGGAGTTGCGTTTGCAGATATACTCGGAAGATCCGACTGTTTGGGTGAAATTTATAACATCGTTCACCCACGCGCGCGCACATGGGACGAATGGCACCGGGCGGCAGCGGAGGCACTCGGTGTCGCTATAGAGCTTGTACATGTCTCCCAAGAGACGCTCATCGCAATGGCGCCTGAAAGGTTCGGCGGGTTGCGTGGGAACTTTGGGCACACCCAAATATTCAGTCACAAGAAGCTTGCCTCAGTATTGCCTGAATTTACGCCGCAGATTCCGGTTACAGAGAGTGTTGCGGAGAATATTGCCTGGATGGATAGACACAATCTGGTTCCCGATAGTGATGCCGACAATTTGGAGGATCGGGTTATTGAGGCGGTTCGCAATCTACCGCGTATTCGGTAGTCTAGAGGTGCGGATATGTTAAAAATCAAATCGGCGTTAGATTCTGAAAGGCTCGATCGCGTTGAACACGATCTCCGTGAGGTTGGCTTTCATATCATTGAAAACGTGATTCCTGTCGCGGAGGCAGATGAAGTCTGCAAAGTGGTCTGGAAATTGGTTGAAGAAGACCTTGCAAATGGGCATGACCATAGTTATGGAGATGGTAAAATCCGCCGTGTTTGGGCAATTGTCCGGAAAGCGCCCATCTTCCGCTCGCTTATCCAGCATCCGACTGTTGTAAGTGTGTGGAAACGGCTGTTGGGTGAAGATGTGATTGCGTCCACGTTTACAGCGAACATTGTCGATCCCGGTGCCCCCTCAGGTGGCTGGCACATCGACTATCCGTATTGGGCGATGCAGCCGCCTTTTCCGTCGGGTGCGCTGACTGGACAAACCGTTTGGATGTTAGACGACTTCACTGTAGAGAATGGGGCAACGGCGTGTATACCGGGTTCACATAAAACGTTGCGCCGCCCGGAATTAGGAGAGGCGGATGGACTGGAAATGTGTATTGCTGCTGCGCCGAAAGGTTCTATCCTCTTCACAAATGGTGCGATCTGGCATCAATCTCGGCCAAACCTAACCGCTACGCCGCGCGTTGGACTCCTCGGTATGTATAATAGGGCGGTTGTTTATCCGCAAGAGGATATGCCTCGTCAGTTGACTGATGCTGAGTTGGCGGGTGAGAGCGCTCTTCTAAAACAGCTGTTGGGTAGGAATATACCGTTCCGCGATCCAGATCAGGCGCAGAATTGGCACCGTACAGATACGGGTTTTCGCGAAGCATAAAGCATGAGACATGAAAAGCATCTATTCATCGGGTTAATGCGTTTTATGTTTTGTTGCAAATTCTGCGAAACGTCTGGATGCATTTCGTAAATCCTGAATTCAGATAGGGGGCATTTATGCCAGTTGTATCTCACGATGTGTTAAGGGAATTTGTATATAATATTTATCGCGGTGCTGGTGGCACGGAGGAGGACGCTCGTATCGTCAGCGATCACGTTGTTGACTCTAATCTCGTTGGGCATGATTCACACGGTGTCATCAACGCCCCGAACTACATAGGCGGTATGGAGGGGGGGGCCGCCGCAGATAAGATGGAGGTTGTCAGGAATGGTGGTGCAGCAACCGTCATCAATGCCAATGGTGCGCTTGGGATGGTTGCTGCGCGTAAGGCGATGGAAATGGCTGTTGAAAGGGCGCGGTGTTGCACCATCGGCGCTGTCGGCTTACACCGGTGTGGGCATGCGGGGCGCATGGGCGAATACCCGCCCATTGCTGCGCGAGCGGGGATGATTGGTATTGTGTTACTCAACGGCGGTGGACGCTTTATGCACCCGCACGGTGGCACCTCTCGAAGACTGCCCCCGAACCCGATTGCGATCTCCGTGCCGCGAAAAGAGGGTGCCCCGCTTCTCCTCGATATGACACTGAGTGTCGTTGCGGGCGGAAAACTGCTGGTTCACACTGCCCGCGGTGAGTCGATACCGGAAGGGTGGATGATAGATTCGGAGGGGAAGGCGCTCACTGATCCAAATGCGTTTCGCCAACGTCCACAAGATACAGCCGTTATGCCGCTGGGTGGTTTCCAATTTGGGCACAAAGGGTTCGGGCTTGGTGTGATGATAGATGCGATCGCGGGCGGGCTTTCTTGGGCGGGGTGTAGTCGTGAAGCTCCGACGCGTGGGGCAAGTGGTATCGTAATGTTTGCGATCAAAATTGCGGATTTTATAGAGTTAGCCGATTATGAACGCGAAATCGAACATCTCGTAAAGTGGGTGAAGTCATCTGCGCGGCTTCCAGGTGTCGACGAGATCTACGTTCCCGGAGAGTTTGAGGAACGGAGTCGCGAAAAACGTTTGCGGGAGGGTATCCCGATTGAAGAGCCGACTTGGGACCGCCTTGTTGAAGCTGCGAAACGTTTCCATGTCGCTGTCCCGAGTCTCTAACATAAATCTGCTGGATTGGCTAGCGGGGTGTGGCCTCTAAAACGGTTATAATTGCCATAAATTGGTAGCTGCCTCGCTCATCGAAGACCTGCTATCCAGTTTTCCGTTCGGATGGCAGGCTGCTAACAACTAATAGGAGAGAGAAAATGCGCATCTACGGTCTGTTTATTTTGCTTATCGGCATTATCGGGTGTGCCGCCCTGAATCAACCGGTCAATGAGATGATGGCGTCGCGCCTGACTTGTGCGTCTAACCCGGAATTTGTGGATGGCAATATAGAGACGGAAGGCGCCTTTGTAGTGAACGGGTTTGTTCGAAAGGCGTACCACCTTGATGAAGGGGAGGGTCGGCGGCTTGCGTATGCGCAACGTCGTTATTTAACGCAGGTTGAGGGGCAGCGTCGCACAGAAGCAATTATCAAGCTCAATGCCCCGACGTATGTTTCCTATGTAGTAGTATATCCGGCGTCGCGTCGGATTCCGAATTTTGCAATGATGACAACGACTGATGATCCGCCTCGTTTCGATGTTGCTTTCGAACGGGTAGCCGACAAACAACACAAGGATATTGAGGGGTTGAATCCGGTGCGTTTTCGAATTGAACGCGAGGTGCTTTATCTACGCATGAGTGCAGACGGCATTGAGGACAGGGAAAATTCTGTGCGCGGTGCAAATGCGATTGTTGAAATTCCTCTTAAGGGGGCTTCGATCCGTGAAGTTAAATTCTATGGATACGAATAAAATCACTTGACTTCTGTTTTAAGAACGTTATAGAATAAAATAAGCGAGGGGCCTATGCAAACAGCTCGGAGAGTGAGTGATCTAACAAATCGGGCGTTTGAAAAGGTACCTAGCAGCGGACTTAAACTAGGGTAGCGTCTAATATTGATTTTTCTAGGGATGTATGGTAAGTTAAACGAAATACTTAATTAGGGCAGAACTTATAGGTTTCTTATATCAAACGGAGGATTAGAATCCGATTGGAAAAACAAGCATTGAAGAGGGTTCCCATACAGGGTAACGCTGAGGTGCAAGCTCTTTTTGGGCACAGCGATGCCTTCTTAAAGATCATCGAAAACGATTTCGATGTACGCGTTGTTTTGAAGAGCGACAGTCTGGCTGTTGTCGGTGAAAATGTGAGTGAGGTTAAGCGTGTGACGACGGTCCTAGAGTCGCTGCTACATCGCATCCGGAAAGGAGAGCGGATTCAGGTAACTGATGTCAACTATGTTATCCGGGCATCAGGTGCCGGTGAGACAGACGATTTAGGTGAAACTGGTGCTGAGTCTATTCCGGTTTTCTCAAAGCGCGGGGTTATTCGTCCTAAAACCGCGGGGCAGAAAAGGTATGTTGGGGCGATTAAGTGCAACGATCTTGTTTTCGGCATTGGACCGGCTGGGACTGGAAAGACGTATCTTGCGATGGCAATGGCCGTTTCTGCTCTTAAAAGCGGGCAGGTGAGTCGGATTATCTTAACACGGCCTGCTGTTGAAGCGGGTGAGAGGCTGGGGTTTCTACCCGGGGATATTGCGGACAAGGTACACCCGTATCTTCGTCCTTTATACGATGCGCTTTACGATATGATGCCGCCAGAAACGTTGGATAACTATATTGAGCGCAATGTCATTGAGGTTGCCCCTATCGCTTTCATGCGTGGGAGAACCCTTAACAATTCTTTCGTTGTCTTGGATGAGGCACAAAATGCTACGATTGAACAGATGAAAATGTTCTTAACGCGCCTCGGGTTTGATTCGAAAGCGGTTGTCACGGGCGATATTACACAGACAGACCTGCCGACCCACAAAGTGTCAGGGCTTGCAGACGCGCAAGAGGTGCTTTCAGGTATCGACGGGATCCAATTCATCTATTTCTCAAGAGTCGATGTTGTACGGCACGAGTTGGTCCAGCGTATCGTAGAGGCTTATGAACAGGCATCACCGCACAATACTAGCCGGAACGGTACAAATCCATCATCTCTGCCCGCCGAAGAAGGGTAACCGCTTTGATTAATATCAGGAATATGAGTTGTCATACTGGCTTTGACGTGGAAGTTGTCTATGCTGCAGTGAGCGCCACCTTAAAGGCACACGACGCTGAAGACTATGAAGTTAGCGTTCTGTTGACGGATGATGCGGGTATAAGATATCTCAACCGGGAATATCGGGGTATTGATGCGCCGACAGATGTGTTAGCGTTTGCTATGCGTGAGGGGGCAGATAGTGATATAAATTCTGTCCTGCTTGGGGATCTAGTTATATCGCTTGAGACAGCGGCGCGCCAAGCGTCAAGCGAAGGTGGTCTCAGCGGAGTTCGCGGTACTTTTGAAACCGAGGCTGCAGTGCTTGCAGTACACGGGATGCTGCACTTGCTGGGTTACGACCATCGGACAGAGCGTGAAGCTAGGGTTATGTTTGAAAAGCAGCGCGCTATCTTCGGCTCGTTGCAGGTCTGATAACACGATTGTTTGCCGTTTTTTGAAAAATGTAAAAAAAATGGGTGTATTATAAGGAGCGTGATTTTAGGTTTGGACGACCTATCCTTAGCCATCAAACTTGTTAGCTTAGGTATACTTTTGATTATTAATGCGCTATTCTCAGCTGCTGAGGTTCTGCTGACTCGTTTAACGCGGGACGATATCCTCAAGTTCGCTGAGGAAGGCGGGAGACGTTATGAGGTGCTTACCTCGCTGTTGCGCAATCCGCGTCGTTACTCGCTCACTATTATTACGGCAAAAACGATACTGATCGTTGCAAGTGTAAGGTTGTTCATGACCTTTTGGTCCTATCCTGTTGCGAATGCTGCGCTTGCTGTTGTGTGTTTTGTAATTTTTACTGAGTTGTTCCCGAAGAATTATGTTCAAGGCAGCACTGGTGAGGCGACGATTCGGGCGCTTAGCGTTCTGCGGGCTATCTATTGGGGCGGTTTCATTGTTTTAATTCCGCTGAATTTTGTTGCGAATCTCCTCGTCCGTGTGTGCGGTGGCAAGGTGACTTGGGCGCAAGACAGTTTGGTTTCGCCCGAGGTTTTAGAGACGCTTGACAATGTTGCCGACAGCCAAGAGATTTTAGAGCCTGATGATCGAGAGATGATCGCTCGAATTTTAGACTTGCCGGACAAAGTGGCGCGTGAGATCATGGTTGCGCGAACGGATATGGTCTGTCTTGAAGTTAGCACCTCGGCGGCAGAGGTTTTACAGACAACGATCACGTGCCGACATACGCGGATTCCCATTTATGAAGAGACTATTGACCGTATTATTGGGGTTTTGCATGCTAAAGATATGCTGGATTGCTGGGCAACAGGCGAGCCTATCAACCTCAGGGAGCTTATCGTTGATCGGTCACCTTTCTTCACGCCGGAAAGCAAAAACATTTCCGAGCTTTTTCGAGAACTCCGCGCCCATAAACAGCATATTGCGATAGTGGTGGATGAATACGGCGGCACTGCGGGGATTGTGACATTAGAAAACATCATCGAAGAAATTGTGGGGGAGATTCACGACGAAGATGAAATCAATGAACAAGATACCTATGTTCAGATAGATGCAGACACTCATTCGGTTGACGCGAGGATGAATCTGGTAGAATTAAACGAAAGACTCGGCACGGAGCTCGAAGCAGAAAATATTGATACTATCGGTGGATTTGTCGTGGACCACCTCGGGCGTGTTCCGGAACAGAGTCTGCAGTTCACATACCGCGGTATCCAATTCACTATATTCGAGGCAGATGAACGGCGCATCCACAGAATCCATATCCGGATGCCAAATATTAATAACAGTGAGGATGCTTAAAGAGTATACGGGCCGACAAGAAGCTTGCAGACGCCGCATCTACAAAAAGAGTAACACACATGGCACTTTGTAGATAAATTGGAAATTAATTTGACAACGGCTAAAAATAAAGGTATAATTGTTACAGTATACTTCATTATCTTATAGGAGCACCTTTATAGTTCTTCTATTCCTTTTGTTGGTGTGGTAGCGGTTGCAAGGCTGCTATTGTGTTCTTGTTGGATTAGGTCTCCTGACCGCCCCTATTTCACCTCTTGTAGGGGCGGCTAGGAGGGTGCTACCAGTTTGATAGTGGATGGAAAGAGGCAAGACAGTAAAAAACGGGGCGTAGCGCAGCCCGGCTAGCGCGCCTGCTTCGGGAGCAGGAGGTCGGAGGTTCAAATCCTCTCGCCCCGACTTTATCCCCTCAAACATAATAAAACTCACAAATTAATCTTGTCCACTTTTGGATGAGCTGCCTACAGAAAATAATTTAAAATGCCCGTTTATGGACATTTTAGGGAGTAGTATTATGGCAACTATTAAGATTAACGCTGATGCGAGTGCTATGCATAGAACGCTTAATAGATTGGAGAAGGCGTTTGAGGTTATAGCGCAAAGGTATGGCTTAACTAGAGATGATATTGATGCTATATTTCAAGAGGCTGATCGGGAGTTTGATGCCAATAAGACTGTAGGGAAGTCAGAGACTGCAAGTCGCAGAGTAGCGCAGGAGGCTAATAAAGCGGGAGCTGCGGCGAAGGGTGCTGGCGATACTATAGAAAAGGAGTCTCAGCAGGGCGAGACGGCGGTTGAGGAAACTACTTAGCGGGAAGCAGAGACAGGGTTCACACTAAAACCATGGCAGCCCGAAAAACGCAAGCGATCGTCATACGCGCCATACCGCTTCAAGAATTTCACAAAATTATTACCTTTTACACCCATGATTTCGGCAAGATCAAAGCGGTCGCTTACGGCATAAAGAGTCCGAAAAGTCGGCTCGGCGGCAGCTTAGAACTCCTTAACTACGGCACGCTCCTCTTCCAACATCGCGAAAACCGGGAGTTACAGAACCTCACCGACTTCAATCTGCTTAACGGATTTGATGCAATCCGTTCCGACTTTACCCGCATCACGTACGGTTGTTATCTCGCTGAATTAGTAGACAGCATCACAGCAGAAGGTATTGCCCACCCCGAAGTTTTCGCTCTTCTCCGATCCACTTATCGATTTTTGACAGACGCTGACGATGTTCCGCTGCTTGCAAGAGGGTTCGAGATCAAGTTATTGGATTGTGCAGGCTACGGTCCCGAACTTGTGCGGTGCGTTAATTGTCGTTCAACTGCAGGAGGCGGTGTGCTAGGCAAAGTGGGTGTGACGTTCAGCGTCCGCTATGGCGGTGTGCTTTGTAGGGATTGTGAAAGTAGAGACGGGGCGGCTCTCACAATTGCCCCCGGTAGTTGTGAATTGCTAAAGACCCTCCGGAAGTCGGAATGGGAACGGTTTAACCGAATCCGTGCCTCTACCCGAAATCATCAAGAACTCAAACGTTTATTGGGTAGCTTCATCGAATACCATACAGAGCGGAGTTTAAAGAGTCTCCGGTTCATTGAGAATGTTTTGTAGGCATTCAAGCAGCCACCTCCTAGCAATAGAGTCCAATGAACTTTGCTGATACCAGTTTAAGAAACGAATCGACGCGCGTAAAAATTATCCTAATCGCTATCTTGATTGTTTCCGGGTTTTTGGTGCTAAGACATGTCGGGCACAGTGGGATTACCTATTGGGATGAAGGGTTTCACGCGGTTGTTGCGCGGAATCTGACGAAACACCCGCTCAAATTCACGCTCTACGATCAACCGTGGCTTTCTTACGACTATAAAAACTGGGGGGAGAACCACATCTGGCTCCATAAGCCGCCTGTGGCTATGTGGAGCATTTGGCTTTCACATCTTGTTTTTGGCATCAATACGTTCGCCCTCCGTTTGCCTGCTGCCGTGAGTCTTGTTATCGCAACGTGGGTCACGTTCCGCATTGCTGCCGACCTTTTCGACAAACGGACGGCACTTATCGTTGCCTTTCTGCATGGATTCAACCCGTTCCTCTTTGAATCTGTGCACGGCTATCGCTATTCAGATCACATTGACATCGCACTGCTCCTCTGGGTACAGATCTCCTGTTGGTTCTTACTTCGAGCCGTTCGCACTGGAAAACCGAGAAATTATATTTTATCGGGCGTTACGATGGGGATCGCCTATCTGTCTAAAAGCTACCTCGCTTTAATCACTTTCGGCATCGCACTCGTCGTTTGGACTTTTGCGCAAGGGAAACGGATCTATGAGAGCAGGCGTGCCTCATGTGAAGATATGCCGGGCGAGACGTTAGGCGTGAAAATCCGTCTCAGGGACATCGGGCTGCAACTCTTCGCAGCGCTTGTGACGGTCGCTCCGTGGACGGTCTATTGTCTGATCTACTACCGAAAAGAATTCTTGTGGGAACACAAGCGTGTTATTGATCATCTGAATACGGATGTTGAAAACTGGGGGGCAAGCTGGGACCGCCCGCTCTTTGACTATATGCCGTTGTTCTACCCGCTCTTCTACGCTGCCCTTTTCGCGGCTGTGCTATCTCTGTTGGTGGTACTGTTCAAACGTCGGCGTTTAGCCGAGCTCTTTGTATTGGCATGGGGCATCGGTGTCATCGTTCCGCATACGTTTGCTCAGACGAAAACGCCCTCGGCAACGATGATCGCCGTGCCGCCGCTGCTGATGTGTTTGGCAGCTGTCATCAGTCGTGCATGGCAAAAACGGGATTGGCTCTATACATCTATCTGGAGTGCGGGTATGCTTGCCGTCACTATCATTTCTGGTGGACGCACCTTGGTCAAGGCACGGGACCAGTTCGACGGTCTCAAGAAATTCGCGCCGTTTATTGAGACGAACTTCTGGATTGTCGAACAGCTCATCGGTTTTGGTATCATACTCTCGGTTCTTATAGGCGTATATCTGTTGGTGCGCCGGTACGAGTTTCAAAAATGGTTGTGGCTTGCGCTGCGGGGTGTAGCGCTGATCATCGCTTTGTTCTATGCAGGAAAGTATGTGAACGCTGCATACAAGGTGACAGAGCGGAACACACAGACTCCGCTCTATGTAGCTAGCGGTCAACGTCTTCAACGTGAGTTGCCAGAGAACGCTTGCTTTTTTCTCGACGATGAACGCGTCGGGGCACATTTCGATTTGATGTACTATGCGGATAGGTCAACCTATCAGATTTACAACAGGCACATGAAAGAGCCCCGAGACTTCGAGGAACAAGCGAAGGAAGCACATGAAGCCGGCGCGATTCCGTATCTCTTTTCTGTCAAAGATATTGCGTATGACTACCCGTTGTTGCTTGAAGGTGAGGTAGGCACGGCAAACGGGAAAACGCGACGTTATCGGGTTTATCGAATGACCGAAACGCCATGACAGAACAGCACGCAAATTCCAGATTCTGATAGAATACGCATCACTCGGTTCGTTCTAGCAACAGAAATACCTCTCGGAGATCCAAAAGACCCACCCGATGGATCGCTGCTAAAATGAGTTGACAGACGCGCCAAAATACAGTACAATGCCATCAACCTTAGCAAACCTCTTAAATAAGAGATATATCGTAGGTATCTATACCGATGAGTCTCCCATCTTGAAACTTTTTAGTGAATAGCATTAATGAATATAAAATACACCGATCAACAAATAGTAGATTTAATTAATGAACCTAAAGTTTTGCCAGATGACTGGCGTGCACGACTATGTAAGGAAAATAGTTTGTATATCATGGGAGAAAACGGTAACCGATTCCGTATCATAACCAACCTGAACGAAAAATATCCATCATACTTTTCGGTGATATTAACGGTCATAAACCCTAAGATTGGGGCAGCCTTTCGGATCCTCCGCTATAACGGTATACCTAAGCGTCTACACCGGAACAAAATTGAAAAACAAAAAATTTTCGGTTATCATATACATTTAGCGACGGAACGATATCAGGAGAGAGGTTACGATGAGGAAGGTTATGCAGAAAAAACGGACCGCTACAATAACCTCGAAGGGGCCCTACAGTGTCTTATACAAGACGCTAATTTTGAACTGCCAGCACAGCTAGAATTAAAACTTCTCTAGGAGATAAAACCAATGTCAATTACAACTATAGAGAAAGAGTTCATGGCTAAGGTTTCCGCAGAGATACAACTTTCAGCAGACGGCAAAGACCGTTTTCTTGTCTTCACTCCTTTCCATTTCAATGATGGAGATGAATTGGTTATCGTATTGAAGAAGATGGGGGATAGGTGGGTCCTATCAGACGAGGCGCACACCTACATGCACCTTTCATACTATATGGAGAAACACAGCCTCCATCATGGAAAACGCCGGGAGCTCATTTTAAAGGCACTCTCCATGTTTCAAGTCGAAGACTCTGAGGGAGAATTAATTATGGATGTATCTGACGGCTGTTATGGAGAAGCTCTCTATGACTTTGTCCAAGCGCTGCTGAAAATAATCGACGTTACATATCTATCAAAAGAGACGGTTAGGTCAACGTTTCTCCATGATTTCCGAGAGCTTTTGTATCAACAGGTAGAACCGCAACATATTACATTCAACTGGCAGCACCCGACCAACGATCCCCATGGGATTTACAAAGTAGATTGTAGAATAAATGGAAGGTTCCCGCCTTTATTCGTGTTTGCACTAAATAGTAATACCAAAACGCAAGCGGCAGCGCTCACATTGCACCAGTTCAAGGCATGGGGGATGAATTACCAGCCTCTCGGTATTTTTGAAAGAGCCAAGACAACTACTCATGATATATTTTTGCGTTTCAAGGATGTTTGTGAAATACATTTCACTGACATAAGCGAAAATAGTCGAGAAATTGGGCAATATTTGCAAAATTATATGTCAGATGAAGCATAATAATTGCCCTCATCCTGCTAACTTCCGAAAGCCCGCTCGGCAAAATGGAGAACCTGATGAAGGACTTTGGGATTTACGCTCCCGATATTTAACACTTGACATACTATATCAGGTGTGAAATGATACTTATCAGAAAAGTTGGATTTAGCGCAAAAGGGAGTTAGGAGAAGACAATGCCCACCAAATCCGTTGCCGAAATAAGACAACTCCTTGAAAAGCTCTACCCGGAACGAACACTCCGTTTGCGGTGCTTGTCTCTGTTCGCGGAGAGCATCAAACATGCCCACTCTCATGCACCAGATAACTGGGTTGTTGTTGTTCCTTCGAACCAATCAAGAATCCGACTCACAGTTGGGCACTTAGTGCCTTTTACACTAGAACGTGGCAAGGTTTGGATGGCGCTTGATCTAGAAGCATTGGAAGAGCTGCCGCAGGCTATGATGCTCCTCAATGAAGCACAGGGTTGGCAGTGGCAGACTGGACTCTATTCAGAGTACAAACCTGTTCCATCTCGGAACGGCTACTATTTTCCAGATGCTGATCCTTCGGAAAAACTATTCCCCACAGTTTGGGAGCTAAATTGTGCTTATGTCAAACGGATCGGAATCTTAAAATATAAACTTCATCCTCAGAGTCGAAGGGCATACCAACCGGCTATCTTGGAATTTTTACGGCAAGAGTTGAAATGCTCCCTACTAGAACCCGGAACACAACCCCAAATTGATATAGAACTGCCGGAAGAAGTTAGTGAAAATGAAGTTTTCCCTGAAGGCACGCGTAAGCAGATCTCGGTAAATGCTTACGAGCGCAATCCGACTGCCCGGCGTAAGTGCTTGGAATACTACGGCACCTGTTGTGCGGTATGCACACAAGATATGTCGGAAATCTATGGGCCCGCAGCCGCGGGTTTGATTCACGTTCACCACCTTAAACCGTTGAGTAAGGTTCGAGAAGGGTATTGTGTAGATCCGATTGACGATCTGCGGCCGGTCTGTCCGAATTGTCATGCTGTCATTCACCGTCGCAAACGGCCATACACAATAGAAGAGGTAAAGAAATTTTTGGAAAAGGCGAAACGGGATACATAGAGCAATAGAGATAATAACTGTTAGCGAAATAAAAACAACACGGAGAACCTATGACCGAACCCAGCATCATCGAAACTGTCCTCAAAGACAGCAAATATCACCTCGACCTATTCAATACATCCGAAATTCAGGATTTATCCGAAAAGATCCAAGGCACGGAAAAACCTATTATCTACTGCCCCATCCGTAGAAAAGCGATCCAGCTAAAACCCGAGGAGCTCATCCGCCAACTCTACCTCGAACGACTGCTGACGCAATACCGCTATCCGCAAGATCGCGTGCGGTTTGAATACGTTGTGAATTTTGGGAGAGAGCGAAAACGCGCCGATATTGTTATCCTCGACAGAGATAGACCGGATACCCCGTATATTATCATCGAGGTAAAGAAGCCTAAGCTCCAAGATGGGAAGGATCAACTCCGATCCTATTGCAACGCCACGGGTGCCCCTATTGCTGTATGGACAAACGGACAACAGATCTCACACTACCACCGAAAAGACCCGAATTACTTCGAAGATATTACCGATATCCCCAACGCCGAGCAAACCCTCGCCGACGTACTCAACGAACGTTTTACGCTCAAGGACCTTATCCTCAATGATAAGCTCACAACTGATCGGAAATCCTTAAAGGATATCATTTTGGAATTAGAGGACGAAGTCCTCGCCAACGCAGGTGTCGACGTTTTTGAGGAGGTGTTCAAACTCATCTTTACCAAACTCTATGATGAATTCAAGAGCCAAAACGACAAGATGTTTATCAATCATCACTTACAGCAAAGCATCAACACCGCTATCCAAGAAACAGATCACGCTTACGAGGGCGAAAACTCAGATTATGAGACTCTTAGGAAAGCGGTCGAAAAGATTCCAGATGAAAACATAGTCCGCAAGATGGCGTTTAGGAACACAGGACAAACTGATTCGGAACTGAAGACTAAAATTCAGAGACTTTTTGACGACGCGAAAAATCAGTGGACAGGTGTCTTTCCGGAGTACTCAACTTTTAAACTTTCTGACAGTCATCTTGCGGTTTGTGTGTCTAGTTTACAAAACATAAAATTGTTTAACTCCAATCTGCGGGTCATTGATGAGGCGTTTGAATACCTTGTCAGTAAATCAGCTAAGGGGGAAAAGGGGCAATACTTCACACCTCGCCACGTCATAGACATGTGCGTGAAGATGCTCAATCCGCAGCCAGGTGAATATATGATCGACACTGCCGCAGGCAGTTGCGGATTTCCAGTACATACCGTTTTCAAACTTACAGGGCGGAATTTTACAAATGCTGAAATCCCGCCGGAGCACAAAGAACACGTCCTCAAAGTCTTCGGCATCGACTTTGATGAAAAAGCCGTTAGGATTTCAAGAACACTCAACCTAATTGCTGGAGACGGTGAGACCAACGTCTTACACCTCAATACGTTAGACTACCAACGTTGGAGTGACAGAGCTGAGAAAGATAGGATATGGATAATGACGTACGGTAGAGGATTTGATAGACTTAAAACGCTAAGCGTCGAACCGGAGAATAACAAAATGTTTAATTTTGATGTTCTGATGGCAAATCCGCCCTTTGCCGGAGATATCAAAGAACGCCGCATCCTCCACCAATACAACCTCGGTTTTAAGAGGGATGGCAAAGCACAAAACAGAGTCGGACGCGATATTCTGTTTATTGAACGCAACCTCGATTTCCTCAAACCCGGGGGACGCATGGCGATTGTTCTGCCTCAAGGTAGGTTTAACAATACGTCTGACAAGTACGTCCGTGATTTCATCGCAGAGAACGCCCGCATCTTAGCCATAGTCGGTTTGCATACCAATACCTTCAAACCGCACACCGGCACCAAAACCAGCGTCCTCTTCGTGCAAAAGTGGAACGATGATCCATCTAAAGGCCCCCTGTGTCCCAGGGTCGAGGACTATCCTATCTTCTTTTCAGTAAGCGATAAGGGTGGCAAAGATACCTCCGGTGATTATATTTACTTGAAAAATTCCAATGGGCAACCCAAATTGGATAAGAATGGGCATCTGATTATCGAACACGACCTGCACAACCACGATGGCGAACTACCAAACGGTATTGCTGAAGAATTTATTCAGTGGGCCAAGAGTGAAGGATTAAGTTTTTGGAGGTAGAATGCCCAATTCTGACAATATCGAACTTTGGAAGGAAAAAGCGGAAATCGATTATATTCCACCTTTTATGGCTTTATGGCTTTCCTTAAATGCATGGATGAAAAAGCATTTTGGACCTAAGACTGATAGAGTTAAATTGGAGCAGTTAAAAGGGGGTGGTGGCTCACTTCATGACAAATTTTCGGACTTAATCAGGAGCGAGGGTTTCAACGGTATTCTTTTTAGAGGATACTTCGGAGAACTACACAGAGCATTGGTAAACGCCCACATTCCTTACAGTTACGGGCGGAGGAGCTCTGATAAAACAATTAGTTTCGAATCCTGTATTATTGAATGGAACAACGGACGCCCCCAGTTTGATTCTATCCTAGTCGAAAAAGAACACAATCACTTGTCATTTGAAACTCCATCGATGTTTGATGAAAACGATGAAGAAAAAATAAAATTAGATGATGAACTGTGGGTCGAAAACGCCCCTGAGCGTTTGTTTGTGGCTTATATAGAGATCGTCTATCAAGTTCGCTGTGCTCTTTTTCATGCAGATTTAGCACCAAACTCCGATGAAAACAAACGTGTCATTAAGCAGCTCTACTTAACACTCTCAATGATCATGGAGAACATTTGATGCAGTATTCAATTGTTAATTTTTCAGACGTTAAATCTGTCTATGACTTCAGGATTGATGCACAATACTGGCATCCCGTTTTCATTCGAAATAGTGCCCTTGTTCCCGTGCATCAAAAATTGAGGGATTTTGTATGTCAAAACATAACAAACATCAAATCATCCCCTATAAATCGGGGCTTTGAATATCTCGAGATTTCTCAAATTTCAGTGAACAGTTTTGAATATCAAACGACAAAAGTAAAATTAGGTCAGGAGCCGGACCGAGCTCGTTCTCTTTTAAAAAAAGGGGATGTTGTCGTTTCTACCGTCAGACCTAATAGAAACGCGATTGCCCTCATTAAAGCCGATGGTATTGTCGGTAGCAGCGGGTTAGCAGTTCTCAGACCTAACAACATAGAGACGGAGTATCTACTTGCTTTCTGCAAAACCAACTACTTTATAAACTGTTTGATGAGGGCAGATAAGGCGAGCATGTATCCTGCTGTTTCAATCAGTCAGGTTTTGGATACGCCTCTGTTTGTTCCTACTAAATTTTTTCGATTGCTGATTGTGGACACTGTTAGAAATTCTATTTCCGCTCTCGACAAATCCAAACAGACTTATACCGAAGCAGAGACGCTCCTTCTTACTGAACTCGGGCTCGCAAACTGGCAACCGAGGCAGCGGTTAACCTTCGTCAAAAGCTTTTCAGATATCCAAAGTGCGGGGAGAATTGATGCAGACTATTTCCAGCCCAAATATGATGACATCATCAACGCTATCAAAAATTATTCAGGTGGTTGGGACACTTTGGGAAATTTGACAACGCTTAAAAAATGTGTTGAGGTGGGTAGTAAAGAATACCTTGAGGCCGGCATTCCGTTCATTCGGGTGAGTAATCTCAGTCCGTTCGAAATTACACAAGAGAAGTACATTTCAGAAGAATTGTACGTAAAAATCAAGGAACATCAACCAAAACAGGGAGAGATCCTTCTCAGCAAGGATGCAACCCCCGGCATAGCCTATTATCTGCGCAAAACCCCGAAGAAGATGATTCCATCAAGTGGGATACTCCGATTAAAAAGCAAAACGGATAAAATTGGAAAAGAATACCTGACGCTGCTACTTAATTCTATCCTGACTCAAGAACAGGTCAATCGAGATGTCGGGGGATCGGTAATTTCCCATTGGAGAGCGGAGCAGGTAGCAGAAACAGCCATACCCATTCTGTACCAAGAAAAACAGACTGAGATTGAACAAAAGGTCCTTGAATCTTTCAGTTTACGTCAGCGTGCGAAAGTCCTCTTAGAGCAAGCCAAGTGCGCTGTCGAGATCGCAATTGAGCAAGACGAACAAGCTGCTATTGATTGGTTGGAATCTGCTGGGGAAGTGGATTGAGGAAGGGCATATCTTTCAATGGAGGAACGGCGGCCTCCAAACTAGTACCAGCAAATCCCAAAAAATGACTTGCCGATTTTACGCCAACCTGCTACACTGTTTAAATGGGTTTAGGGTGATACAGCTACGAATTGGTGGAGACTTTCTCCGTTTCTGCCCATCCTGCTAGAGTTAAAGGATAAAACGGACTAGCACTTGGAGTACCTCATGAAAACGATACTTGCTCTCTTGACGCTATTTTCGACGATTGCTTTACCCGCTTTTGGTGAGTTAACCAACGCGGACCTCAATCAGATGCGCTTGATTGTTCAAGAAGAAATCAGGCCTATAAAAGCCGACATCATAACGCTAAAAACTGATTTGGCGGTCGTAAAATTGGAAGTTGCAAATCTAAAAGAGAAAGTGGCAGATTTAAAAGATACTGTCAATAACGACTTCGGTGCCATTCAAAAGAATTTTGACAGACAAAATAACATCATTATTGCCTGCATCGGTATCCCTTTGGCAATTCTCGCCATCGCTGCAACGGTGTGGGGCATCTTAGCAAATAGGCGCAGCAGAAAAGATCAAGCACTTGAAAAGCAGATTGAGACGCTTACACAAGAAATCGAAACACTCAAGCAACAGCGAATTGTGAATCCCTAGACTTAATAAGGAAGGATCCCAATTTAGATGAATAAACCCAGCATTCATAGTTCCTTCTCACATAAGTAGACTGCCCTCTTAAAACTAATACGCCCCACACATTTTGAAAATGCTTTGCTTAAAAATGCCCGTTGTGTTAGAATAGGGGTGCATTAATCAGACTAAAATGGAGCAGGTTACGGAAAAATATAGATATGACCCTTCAAGAAATAATTTTGGCGTTAGAAAAATTTTGGGCAGACCAAGGCTGCATCATCCAACATCCGTGTGATATAGAAGTAGGTGCAGGCACATTTAACCCCGCGACCTTTTTACGGTGCCTCGGACCGGAGCCGTGGAAGGTTGCCTATGTAGAACCGGTCCGGCGTCCAACCGATGGTAGATACGGTGAAAACCCTTTTCGGGTTGGCGCGTACTATCAATATCAGGTCATTCTCAAGCCGGCCCCGGAGAACGTTCTTCCGCTCTACCTTGAAAGTCTTTATCATCTCGGTATCTCGCCCCGCAAGAACGATATCCGATTTGTGGAAGACGACTGGGAGTCCCCAACCCTGGGTGCGTCTGGATTGGGTTGGGAGGTTTGGTGGAACGGCGCGGAGGTCACGCAATTCACCTATTTTCAGCAGATGGGGAGTATTGACCTTGCGCCCGTCTGTGCTGAGATTACCTACGGGCTTGAACGCATCGCGCTCTACCTACAAGATGTGGATAACTTCTTCGACATCCGCTGGAACGAACACGTTAACTACGGGGATGTACATCGGCAGAGCGAAGTCGAATATTCAACTTACAATTTTGAGCGTGCCGATGTAGAGATGCTTTTTGAGCTGTTCGGCACCTACGAGAAGGAGACGCACGCCTGCCTAGATGCTGGGTTAGTGCTACCGGCTACTGATCACGTTCTGAAGTGTTCCCACACCTTCAACATGCTTGATGCCCGCGGTGTTATCAGCGTCACAGAGCGGGTCAGTTACATTGAACGTGTGCGGCGGCTCGCCCAACGGATTGCCCGGGCTTACGTCAAACAACGTGAAGAGATGGCACACCCGCTTGTGGGGCGTTTCGGCACGGGAACTCAACCTATCGGAGATAGCGGCTTCGTTCCGGTAACCGACAGCGCCGTATCACCGTCTCAAGAGACTGCTGATTTTCTTTTTGAAATCGGCACGGAAGAGATACCTGCGAGCTATGTTCCGCCTGTGCTTGCGCAGCTTCGCGAGATCGCAACTGAGTCACTTACAGATCAGAGGATCCCGTTCGGTGCCATCGAGACGCTCGGTACTCCGCGTCGGGTTACGGTCAGTATCAAGCGCGTAAAGACGTTTCAAGAAAGTCGAGAGACAGAGGTGGTGGGACCGCCAAAGCGTGTGGCTTATGACGAGAGGGGCGAGCCGACAAAAGCTGCTATCGGCTTCGCGCGGACGCAAGGGGTTGAGCTCGCCGCCCTCCGCATCGTCGAAACCGAGCGGGGCGAATATGTTGCTGCCTCTAAACTTGAAACGGGCGAACCGACGCGGGCGGTTTTGAAAAAACTCCTGCCCGAATGGGTCCAAGCCCTTCGCTTTCCGAAAACGATGCGCTGGGAAACAGAGTCTGGGGATGCAGGCACTTTCGCTCGTTTCGCGCGCCCGATCCGATGGCTTGTGGCACTATTGGGCGCTGATGTCGTCAGCTGCACCTACGGTGCCGTGGAGGCGGGACGCGTCACCTATGGACATAGGTCCTTGCATCCTGAGCCGATAGCCCTGGCATCCGCGGACTTAGAGGTCTATGCTGAGAGGCTGCGCGCCGCAGGTGTGATTGTTTGTCAAAATGAGCGCCGTGAAACGATCAAAAAACAGGTTGCAACCCTTTTAAAAGCGGAAGGTTGTCTGCCTATACTCGACGACGAATTGCTTGACACAGTAAATTATCTCGTAGAGAACCCGCAGCCCGTCGTTGGCAATTTTAGCGAGTCGCATCTGAAAATACCGTCTGAGGTGCTAATCACGGCTATGAAGAAGCATCAGCGTTATTTTCCGATGTGGATGTCGGAGACTGCTCTTGCTGCGAAATTTATTACGATTTCCAACGGTACAGATGGCAATATTGAGGGTGTTCGGCATGGAAACGAACGGGTGCTCCATGCTCGCCTCAACGATGCTGCGTTTTTCTATCGGGAGGATCAGAAAACCGGGCTTGCCGATAAGGTGGAACGTTTAGGTGCGGTCGTTTTCCATGCCAAACTGGGTTCGCTTTTAGAAAAGGTGGAACGACTTAAGACCCTTGTTTCATATATCGGCGGCCACCTGCGGCTTTCGGAAACGTCTGTGCATCATGCGGCGCGCGCGGCGTGGTTGTGTAAGGCAGACTTGACGACGCAAATGGTTATAGAATTTCCATCACTGCAGGGCATCACAGGGCGACATTACGCGCGCAACTCGGGCGAGGTGGCATCTGTTGCTGCGGCTATTGCGGAACACTACCAACCGCTTGGTGCGGATACGCCGCTGCCTGAAACTGAGATCGGTGCGATCGTTTCTATCGCTGATAAGATCGACACGATTGTCGGCTATTTCGGAATAGGAGAGCGTCCGACAGGTTCGCAAGACCCGTACTCGTTACGGCGAAACGCCCTCGGCACAATTCGTATAGTTCAAGAGCTGCAGCTGTCACTCTCTTTAGGGGCGGTTGTCCAAAAGGCACACTCACTTTACGGAGTCGCGTTGGCGGGCGATACGGAGACGAGCGTTCTTAACTTCATCAAAGAACGTCTACGCGTCATCTTGCTGCAAACGCAGCGGTTCGCTCCGGATCTTGCCGATGCTGTGTTAGCGGTGGGTGAGGTTGACGTTATTGATGTTTTCAGCCGCGCCACCGCGCTTGCCGAATTTCGCTTGACACCGAGTTTCGAGGCAGTCTATAATGCCTTGAATCGGGTGCTGCGAATTTTACCGCAGCGTCCCCCGGAGACGGTAGAGACTACGTTGCTCCGTGAAGTGGCTGAAAAGCGATTGTCTGACGTTATCACTGAATTAGAGCCGGGCTTTAAGCGGAGTCTTCGGGAAGGTGACTACGGTAAGCTCTTAGCGCAACTGGCTGCTTTACAGCCAACTATCGACAAATTCTTTGATGAAGTGCTGGTTATGGCGAAAGAACCAGCCCTGCGCGCCAACCGGTTGGCGCTGTTGAATCGAATTGGACAGAATGTTTATGCGGTTGCTGATCTCACAAAGCTCGTAATCGCTGGGAACTGATAAAATAGTCATCAGCTATGAACTATAAGGTGGTTACACCTTCACCAAAAGGCGTTCTCTCATGTGTGTATTATATGACTCTTCTGCAAAATAGGTGACTTTTTTCTTGTATATCAGAGAAACTGAAAAAAGACTTGACATGAGGTGCGTTTTAAGATATACTTAATAAATAATATATTGTAGAAGATGCAGCATGAAATAGTCCGAAAGTGAATTTGTAATCTATGCGACATATGAAAGCTTTAGACACAGGCTCCAGAATTAGCACGTCAGATCGGCTTAGCCCCCTCTTGGGTATTCAGTGCCTATTATATCGTCTAATCCGTGCATTTAGTTGGCTTTTTAGCGATTACCCCCCCCCTTACCTTTACACACAGTAAGTGTTTTATCCCCTTTATCACAAAACATACCGGCGCACCGCGGCTCTACCCACTTTGCGCCTGCTCGCCAGCTGACCCAACAGCACAAGATCGCACACCGGCCACAGAGCGTCCGGCAGCCGAAGATAGGCAGGAGCAAAGCCGATCCTATAGCAAAAGAGACAGCCGCTCTATTCTTTTCATATGTTTTATGCTGGCGTTCCGTTTTCACGCCCTTTAGGGACACTTGGTGCCGCCATTCAAAATACGCAAGGACAAGGCGGACTGAAATTTGGAGGCTGCCCCCGTTCCCTCTTCCTATGGAGAGCTGGAGGGTTCTTCACATAAAGTTGATTTCGTAAGCAGAGCGAATGGATCTGTCATCCGTGATTCCATTCTTATTTGATTTATGTTTAATATATGAATAACAGAGGAGGATGAGACTAATGTCAATGTTATGGAATAAAATGAGACTATTTGTGGTGTTGGGCCTGGTGTGTTTCTTCTCAACATCCCAGGCTTCCGCTCTTCAGCAGGATAACGCATGGCAATCGAAGAAAGGTAGCTTTTATGTTTTCACAGCCGGAGCATTGAGCCCTGCGAGCGAAACACCCACACTCGCTGACAACGGCATCGTGGACACGGTAAAAGGGAGCCCGAAGGAAATTGTTTCTGAGACTTATTTTCCGGTGGAGTGGCAGGAAATGCAGGAGATATTCCGCGGAGGCGGCGGGTTTGCCGTTGCAGCGGCGATTCCGTCTCCAGGCGACACGGGCCAGTTCACGTTTGCTAAGCATAAAAGTTGGGCTGCTACAAAGGCGGGTGCGGACGCGTTAGAGCCTACCGAAGAGGCAAAAGCCTTGGCGCAGACGCTCAAGCAGGCAATTGTTTTCAGCGAGGTCATGTGGGGTCGGGATTTCGCTGCGAGAACTGATGGTCCCGGCGAGTTTGGGGCCCAATGGGTTGAATTTTACGTCAATAAACCTTTGAAAAGCAACGATGTGGTGGTATTCAGATCATATAGTAATGCGACCGAGATGCCTGCTCCGGGTGATATAGTATCAGTAACTCAGGGCGGTGGTTCTAATTTTTATCGCCATCATTATGTCTTTTTGGATCGTATATCAACGATCGATCGTTGGGGTAGGAATTGGTTCCCGGATGCGCCGGGTAAAGACGGTGATACCGATGGCAACACAAATGCCGGCCTGCCTCCGACGCCTGTGGTCTCTATGTATCGGGATATCAAACTTGATAGCACAGGGAAGGCGTATGCGGTCAAAGATGGTAACCTGGATGGACTCGGTGATGGCAGCGAACCCAGCTCCTGGAAGGAGTCCGTCGGCCGCGTGAACATGGCGGGGCATTTCATCGGTTCCCCGGGCAGCGTTCACGTGCTTCATCCTGGCGGTCCCCATGTAACAAGGTTTGATAAGGCGCCTAAGGATGAAGATATCACGGCTACCGGCATCATCATCAATGAGGTGTACAACGACCCGTCAAGTGCGAACTTGGATTGGGTAGAGTTGTTCTATAATACCGATGATGCGGCAGCTGCATCTATAAGCATAGAGAACTATAAGTTGAGCTTGGTGATGGGGAAGATGAAGACTGATGGCAGCGGCTACCACGAGTCTGGGGATGCCAACTTCACGGAGACGAGCCTTGCGGTGCTGCCGAAATACAAGATGCGGCCGGGGGAGTATCTGGTGGTCTATAATCGGGAGCCTGGGAAGAGCGTTAAGCTCGCTGGGGGTGTGAACGTTAGCAACCTGTTGGACAGAACGGACATCAATATGGGTGCGACGCACAAGTATGCGGTTGCGAAGGATCTGAGTCTGCCTGCTACGGGCAAGTTCTTGATCCTGTTGCGCACGCGGAATAGTGCGGATGACGTTGGCAAGCCGACGAACATCAAAGACTACGCTGGCAACGGGTTCTTCAAGCGCATGGAAGATGGAAAGTTCAACACGTACCTCTGGCCGTTCGTGGGCTGGTCGAAGCCGGGAGATGTGGATGAGAGCGACTTCGGTGGTATGAACAGCTTCTCTTCTCGGAGCATGTCGTTCGGTCGGGGTGTGCACTTAAACGCGAAGGGGATGTATTGGGCGAAGTCTCGTGCGAATCGTGTCCACAAAGACGACTGGCAGTCGTTTGGTTTCATGGGTGCTGGCTACGATCGCGGCAAAGATAAAACGATTGACAAGGCGAGTTCCCCTGGCACGCCGGGGTATCCGAACATGGTAGTGGGCGTGATCGCTGATGACAAAGACACCGCATCGACTGAAGACGACTATGCGTTTGATGGAACAGTGACGATCAGCGAGATTATGTATGATGCGGGACCGCGCTGGGACTTGGTGCAGTGGATAGAGCTCTACAATAGTTCTATGACGGAGACGCTAAACCTTGAAGGGTGGGAGTTTGAGATCCGCAACGCCGACACAAACGTAGATGCGTATGTGGATGCGTCTTTCACGTTTGCTGCGGGGACGTATCTGCCGCCGAATCAGACGTTGCTGCTGGTGTCGAAGAACGGTGTGAACGATGTGCCGGAGAACTACGTATACAATCTGCAACAGAAGCATCGTAGCGATTTAGGGTTGGCGGCGAACGGTCGCCGGTTGCTGAGTGCGGAGGGTTTCCGTCTGGAGCTGCGTGCAAAGGTCAACATAGGTGGTCAGTCCCGGTTGCGGGTGATGGACACGGCTGGCAACGTTGAGATAGTGGAGGGTCTGCGCAAGCGTGCGTGGGAGCTGCCGAAGCGTGGGGATGTGCGGATGTCTATTGTGCGCAAGTCTGGAGGCATCTTCAATAACATGACAGAGGGTTCTGGTCCGCATGCTGCGGATGACGGTCTGATGAAAACCTCTTGGCGGAAGGGTTCCTCGCTGACGTACTACGGACATCGTGACGATATCGGCACGCCGGGTCATCGTGCTGGGGGACCGCTGCCCGTGTCGCTCTCGAGTTTCCGTCCTGTGCGCGATGTCTCGACGGGCCACGTTGAGATTACGTGGGTAACGCAGTCGGAGCTGAACAATGCGGGGTTCAATATCCTACGCAGTGAGAGCAAGACCGGTGAGTTTGCGGTTATCAACGCCGAGGGTCTGATTGCTGGCCACGGCACGACGTCTGAGAGGCATGTGTATCGCTACACAGATACGACTGCGAAGCCGAGTGTGGTGTATTATTACCAGATAGAAGATGTTTCTATGGATGGGGTGCGCACGACGTTACGGACGACGCATCTGCGTGGGGATGTCTCTGCGAATGGTAAACTCACAACGCGTTGGGGAGAGCTGAAATCGTCTGATAAATAACAGACAAGAAGGTTAGACAGAGATAGACAACTCTGAATCCGACTAACCAAAGTTGGGGGTGGAATGCCTGTTTCACCCCCAACGTTCTTAACCGCATTCTCTTCCTGGTCTCTTTTCCCCTCCGTAAGCACAGAATACCGCACCTCCTGTCTGATTCTGCCGACACTTGATCGCTGCCGCCTCAAAACGAAGTGCCCCGGAATCCGTCCTTGCCCACTTCGTCTTTCTAATCAAAGAGAAGTTAACTATAAAGCTCGGATTAGAGAAAAAAATAGGTTGACATTTCATGGCGATCAGGTTAAAATAAATGACACTATTCACTTAAATCGTTTGGTTGATACGGAGCGACCGACATTCCCTTTTTATATTAACCTCCTTTTGACTTTATTTGTTAAGGGAAATTACAGGGTCCGCTTAGGCACAATATCCGCAAGTGTTATGTATATGCTTTAGTCCTCTTTTCGGATAAAACTGTCGATCGCCCCTGCAAAGTTTTTGAGAATATAGGAAAAGAATTGACCTTTACGCGCGAAATGTGATATATTACTTTAAACTTGAACAGCTAGGGTCTGGTGTGCTGTTTGATATTATTTTCAGTGGTGGTCATTCCACCTATCAACCGATGTTCACTGACAAACTCCGCCACCACCGGTTTGCGGGATCAACCGGTGGCCTCGGTACATCTTCCGAGACGTGCCTCGCTTATGAGACAGTATCAGCACAAGCGACATTAGAGTGGGGAAGTGTTGCTGTCAAAGGAACACATGCAAACGCCAACAGAGCAGCGAAACCTGAATGCTACCGAGATTGACCTAAAACCGATCTCAGAAATCGTCCGGGTTTTTCACGAAGAAGACCGAAAAGCTGTTGCAGCAGTAGAGGCAGAATCTGATGCAATTGTACACGCCATTGAATTATGTGTTGCAGCGTTTCGTAATGGAGGTCGTCTCTTTTATGTTGGTGCGGGTACGAGTGGTAGACTTGGCGTGTTAGATGCCTCCGAATGTCCGCCAACCTTTAGTACACCTCCTGAAATGGTGCAAGGAATTATCGCAGGTGGTGATGTGGCTTTGCGCCGCTCTGTGGAAGGCGAAGAGGACAAACCGCAACGAGGTGCAGAAGCTGTCCGAAAACGTGAACTCGCGCCACAAGATGTCCTCCTCGGAATTGCGAGTAGTGGGCGAACGCCTTACGTCATCGGGGCTTTGAAGGAAGCACACTGCATTGGGGCAACAACAATTTTTCTCTGTTGTGCACAACCACCTAACCGACTTAAGGAGTGGGTCACCCATTTTATCGTTCCAATTGTCGGTCCAGAGATCATCACGGGCTCGACCCGATTAAAGGCAGGTACAGCAACCAAACTCGTCTTGAACATGCTAACCACAGTTTCTATGATAAAGTTAGGAAAAGTCTACGACAATCTGATGGTGGATGTTCGAGTTTCTAACGCGAAGTTGACTGCGCGGAGCATCCACATCATTCAAGCTGTTACCGGTGTTGAGGCTGCTGTTGCCGAAGCCGCATTGGCACAAGCGAATGGTCGCACGAAGCTGGCCATTGTAATGCTTGCAAATGGATTGAACCCCACAGACGCAGAAGCTTTATTGGAAAGACACGCTGGGTTTCTAAGAAAAATTCTTGATACAGAACACGAAGATTTTCCTAGCTGACGCGTTTTCAGGCGCAGAATATATTATAAGGAGGAATTCTATGGGTACGAAAGTGGGACTTGCAAAAACCGGGAGGCGACGATCGAATGTTTTTGAGGCACTTAACAGTATACGCGCGGAACTTATACCAAAGGTCAGTGAACGGGTATTGTTGAAACCGAATTTTCTCTCCAGCACGAATCAGCTCGCTTCATCGCATCCGGATGCGATACGCGGTGCCCTTGATTTCCTGATCAGTACGCCGCAGCCTCCTAAAGAGGTAATTATCGCGGAAGGTGCGAACGAGAAATTTTCCGGTGAGGCGTTCCAAATCTTCGGATATGAAGCACTCCAAGCTGAATACGACCTCCCTATCCGACTCGTGGATTTACATCAAGAAACCGAGTGGCTAAAAGCTAAGGTTTTTCTTGCTGAACGCAAGGAGGATACCGTGCGAATGCCGAAAATAGTACTGGATTGTCCGTGCACGATCTCCGTTGCTATTGCTAAAACCCATGATGTTGGGGTCGTGACCCTTGCTATGAAGAATCTGATTATGGGCACCTTGCACAAAGCAGATCGGATTAAAATTCACGGCTACCACAGTCACGCCGACCGTGTGCTGCCGCGCGAGGCACAGACGCTCAATATTAACCTACTTCGCCTCTCACGCCACCTTAAACCTGATATTGCCATCGTTGATGGCACTGTCGGTTTGCAGGGCAACGGCCCCGGCGGGACTGACTCTGTACCGCTCGGTATCGCTGTTGCCAGTGATGATGTCTTCGCAGCGGACGCTGCTGCAGCGAAGACAATGGGATTTGAACCGTTAGAGATTGGACTTTTTCATTACGCAAACGAAATGGGCTACGGTGTCGCGGACCTGAGCAAAATTGATATCCTTGGCCCCGCCTTGGAAACAGTAGCGATGTCCTTTAAACCGCATGAAATGGCCGAACTTCAGTTCCAATGGCAGGAATCGAACGCTACAGAATATCTGGCAGCTGACTAACGAAGGGAGAAATATGAAACGCTTTTATTATAAAATCCTGATTCTGTTTTCTATACTCTACACTGCCCCTGTATGGGCGTGGTGGGGCGGCGGACATGATATCCTCACGCGCGGAGCCGTTAAGGCGCTTCCCGAAGAGATGCCTGATTTTTTTCAGGCCGCCGAGAAAATGGTGGCGCACTGTGCCTACGACCCGGATATATCAAAAGGACCGGAAACACCACATGCACGACAGGCAGAATACGGAGAACATTATATCGATGTAGAACTGCTAAAAGAACACCCCATTCCAGAGGGACGCGAGGCACATATTGAGCTTTGTGCTGATTTAGGACTCACCCCGCGGAAGGTTGGGACGCTCCCGTACGCACTTGCAGAATGGACAGAGCGACTTGCGGTCGCTTTCTCAGAATATCGCAAGTGGCCCGATAATCCTATGATTCAACATAAGTGTTTTCTCTACGCAGGATTTCTAGCACACTACGCACAAGATATGTGCCAACCGTTGCATCTGACAATTCATTTTAACGGTATTGTTCAAGAAGACGGGACACGCCTGCATGACGGGATCCATGAGAAGGTGGATTCGGCAGTTGAAATTTTGAAGCTTAATCCAGCGAAACTCGCCGAAGCACAAGACATTAAAGCGGTCGACAGGCTCATGCCGGCAATAATAGAGCAGATTAAGGCAGGACACGGATTGGTAGATAGTGTTTATGCACTTGCAGAAGACTTTCAGAATCTCGACGATCCGACACCGGCATTGCTCAATTTCACAAACGACCGAGCACGCGAAGCTGTCCGTTGGACGGCTTCACTTTATTTAACTGCATGGAGACTTTCTGAGAACATTAAACTACCCGGTTGGCTTGACCGCACACAAAACGATAAAAGATAGCGGTCAGTGGTTAAGTGTCAACTGTCTACTCAGAATAATAACCTCTGTTTTTAATCTATCCAAACCCCGAGGATCCCGGAGTGGAATGATGTGTTAGAGGGGCCCTCTTTATCCGACAACTGATAACCGAAGATAATTATTAATAAGGAGAAATAACTTTGTTACAACAGTGGAAACCTGATCCGACTTTTTATCCATCGCCGAAGATGGCGATCGGAGCCCCTATTGAAGAGCTCGCTTACGTTGCCGCTCCTCGCGATGACGGCAAACCGGATGCTATGTGTGTTGTTGACCTCAATGAAACATCTGATACCTATGGGCAAATTGTCAATAGATTGGAGCTCGGCGTTCGCGACGAGATCCACCACTTTGGGTGGAATGCTTGTAGTGCTGCGCTCTGTCCTTATGCACCGCACCCTTACGTAGAACGCCGCTATCTCGTTGTACCAGCGCTACGGGGGTCTCATATTTACATTCTTGATGTGAAACCCGACCCGAAGGCACCACAACTTGTTAAGACTTTGACAGCTGATGAAGTTGAAGATCGATCCGGGTATACGCGTCCACATACGGTACATTGTGGGCCCGAGGGTATCTACGTCAGTGCACTCGCCTCAGCTGGTTCTGAAGAGGGACCTGGTGGTATATTCCTCATGGACCACTACAACTTCAATATCCTCGGGCAGTGGGAAGTTGAGCGTGGTTCTCAATCCCTCTCTTACGATTTCTGGTGGCACTTGGGCTACGACATCGCCGTTACCAGTGAATGGGGATATCCTGCAATGATTGAAAATGGGGTCAGCCTTGAAGATCTAGGGGCGCGCAAATTTGGACATAAAATTCACATCTGGGACATCCGACACCGTAAAAACATCCAAACCTTAGATTTGGGGGACGACTACCAGATGATCTTAGAACTGCGTCCCGCGCACGACCCAACCAAAGCTTATGGTTTTGTCAATGCCGTGCTGAATATGAACGACCTCTCTAGTTCTATTTGGACATGGTACAAAGATGGCGACAATTGGGGCATTCAAAAGATTATTGATATTCCCGCACGAGCCCCTGAAAATCCGGAGGATTTACCGCCTGCCTTGAAGGATATTGGTATGATACCGCCCCTGGTTACCGACCATATCCTCTCTTTGGACGACCGATTCCTTTATGTCTCCTGTTGGGGAACCGGTGAACTGTTACAATACGACGTATCTGATCCTTTCAATCCCAAGCATACCGGTACGCTCAAAATAGGCGGTATTACAACATCCTATCCACATCCGGCAGCTGGTCCCGTCAGCGGGGGCCCGCAGATGGTTGAACTGAGCAGAGATGGAAAACGTCTCTATTTCACGAATTCGCTCTACGTCGCCTGGGATAACCAATTCTACCCCGATGGCGCGAACGGATGGATGGTAAAAGCGGATATACATCCGGACGGCGGGCTCGAATTGGACCCCAACTTTTTCGTCGGTTTTGGAGACGGGCGTGCCCATCAGATTCGCTTACAAGGTGGCGATAGCTCATCGGACACTTTCTGTTATTCGTAAGAATTAATAACAGCTTAATAGACTAGGCATACAGCCGGGGTGTTTTTAACCTCGTGCTCTAAAGGGTGTTTGCCCTTACAATACCTGTTTGAAAAGAGGGTGCGCGAATTCTCTTGCCGCACCCTCATATTATAGATGGAAATATATTTTTATGGATACTGTCTCATGGTTAAGCTACACACTTCTTGGCGTATTTCACGGCATTAACCCGGGTATGGGATGGCTTTTCGCGGTGGCCCTAGGCATGCAAGAAAAACGGAGAACTGCGGTTATCGCTGCTCTGTTTCCAATGGCACTCGGACATGCGATCTCCATCGGAGTCGTCGTTCTACTGATAGCATTAGCACAACAGCAGATCCCGGAGGCTGTACTTCGCATCGCTTGCGCAGTTGTCCTGTTCGGCTTTGGCGTATACAAATTATTTCGAGCACGGCATCCGAAATGGGTGGGAATGCGTGTTAACTTCAAGGACTTAACCATCTGGTCTTTCCTAATGGCTTCCGCCCATGGTGCAGGTTTGATGCTTGCCCCACTTTTGTTACGGATGCCTACAGCGGGACATTCTGGACACATGCACCATGGACCATCGAGTATGACAGATAGTGCTGCGATGTTGTTGTCCGCCGTTGGCGTACATACACTCAGTTTTTTCTTGGTCACCGGGATTGTCGCAATCGTTGTTTACGAGGTTGTAGGACTTGCCTTACTTCGCAAGGCGTGGTTTAATTTAGACATGTTGTGGTCCATTGCTTTGATGATTGCCGGTATTGTCACCCTCTTCTGGAGCCATTAGGAAAGATTCGGTCTCCTTTTGAAATTTTGAGCGCTGTAGTTGCTTGTAGGAGGAATTTCCAACCCCCCCTCTCTTCTTGTAGGTTTGTTTCCATCTTTGTGCCTCTACTGCGAAAAACTTGCCTTTTTTTCTCGCTTATGCTATAATTATTTTCCAGCAATACGAAAAATCTCAATCTGCCTTCGTACTCTCGACTTACACTTACAAAGAAACGTCCTTAAATTTGAAATGCTCAAGCCGCACCCAAAAAAGGAGAACCTAGCTTGATAAATCTATATGGTGCAACGTATGATAGAACACAGCTGCTTCGCCATGTCGGAGATGTGTCACAAATTGCCCACGCCAAGATGTATCAATTGACAGATGGCAATGAAAAGGGCGTCGATGCAATTGATTTCCGAACCGGCAGCGGTCTCAACTTCACTGTACTACCGAGCCGAGGGTTAGACATATCTTACGCCGAATATCAAGGGGTACCACTCTGTTGGCGCTCTAGCACCGGCGATGTCAATCCCGCACATTACGAACCGATGGAACTCGGTTGGCTGCGGAATTTTTATGGCGGTTTACTGACAACCTGCGGAATGCAGCAAGTCGGTGTACCTTGTAAAGATGACGGTGAAGCGTTAGGACTTCACGGTAGAGTTTCCAATATTCCAGCGAAAAACGTCTGGGTCGACAGCCGTTGGGAAGGGCACCGTTATATGTTGTGGGCGCAAGGCAAGGTTAAAGAGACCACAGCTTTAGGCGAACACCTCGCTCGCACTCGCAGAATTTGGACGGAGCTAGGATCTCGTACATTACATATCGAAGATATTGTTGAAAACCTCGGATACCAAGATTCACCCCACATGTACCTCTTCCATATTAACGTTGGATTTCCGATCCTCACCGAGCACAGCGAGCTACTCGCCCCCTCTTCACAGATCACACCTCGAGATGAAACCGCTGCCGCTGACTTGAATAACTACACCCTCTGCCAACCGCCGACCATTGATTTCCAAGAACAAGCATTCTATCACGAAATGGAACCTGATGTTGATAACCACATTCGTGTTGCTCTCGTGAATCGCAATTTTAACAACGGTCAAGGCATCGGTATATCTGTCCGCTACCATAAAACACAGTTCCCTAACTTCGTTCAATGGAAGATGTGTGGCGAAGGCACCTATGTTGTCGGCCTAGAACCATCCAACTGTGGCGTGGAAGGCAGGGCAAAAGAACGTCAACGCGGTACCCTACAGCATATTGAACCTGGCGGCAGACGGCACTATGAGGTCGAAATCGGGGTCTTAACCTCCAATGAAGAAATTGATGAGCTCCAAGAAAGAATCACAAAAACCCAAAATTAACGCTACACATTTCAATGGACCCGCAATTAACGCAATTTAAATTAATTAAAAGGGAGCAACCCATGAAAAAATATTTGCCTTTACACGGTATCGCGTTACTACTACTAACGGTGTTTGTATTCATCGGTTGTAGCGCTAAACAGACAGCGCCTCCGGAAACCGCGGAAATACCTTTAACTCAGAAAACAGAAGAGACAGGCAAATCGTCCTCTCCTGAGGCAGCCCTGACAGATAAACCACATTCATCTGAACAAGAAACACTCGCTGAAACTAAAGCCGAAGACACACTAAAGGTAGAGGTTCCGAGTGGCAGTGTCCTGCATCTGATTCCAGCGCATGTATTAGGAGTCATCTACTGCCCCAGTCTCGCTGAATTGGATGACCGAATTAATACCCTGGCAGCAGATCTACTACCGATAGCTGAGCCACCTGAGGTCCTCGCTGGAATTTTAGCAGATGCTTTCGGCGCAGGATTTGAGAGCCTTGCCGAATTAGAGGAAATCGGGTTGGATATGAATCAAGACTTTGCAATCTTCATGACCGCTTTGAGCCCGCCCGATCTTTCTGCAACAGTACATCTCACTGCACCCGATGCCATGAAACAGGTGATTGCAGACGAAAGCGAAGGAACAGCACCTGTTGAATATAAGGGTGTAACCTATTGGAACGCAGCTGGCGGCGGCGGGAGTTTCGCTATTCTAGAGGACGTTCTCGTTTTTGCTCGAGCCCCTGAAATCTGTGAAAGCGTCATTGATACGTATCATAAAACAAAACCCGCTATCATAACCAAGCCAAACTATGACTCGTTCCTTGCTGACGTTTCTGAAGGAACAGCACAGCTGGCCCTCCATTTTGATCTTGAGTCGGTCACCCCTGACATCACTGAATCAATTAACAAAGAATTAGAAGCGGCCAGAGACAATCTTGAGAGCGATCCCTCTGCAATGCAAGCTGTACCTTTCCTTAACTCTGTATCCAAGAATGTTAGAGATATCCTGAATCAACTAAGATCTCTAAGTGTCACGCTTGAACTGAAGGGAACCGATGTACAACTTGCACAATTCCTGACATTCAAAACGGGCAGCAAGATTCAGAACTTGTTAAGAGAGATAGGTTCCGATCAATTAGCACTTCTCAACAAGCTTCCAAAGCAAGCATTTATAAACGGTGGCTTTCAAGGCGAACCAGAATTCCTGATTGAAATGAATGTCTTCGGGCTAAGAATGTTTGGGGCAGATACCCCAGAACAGTCGGCTCTACTCAAAACAATTATTGAACAAACGGAAATATTTTACGGTTCTCTTGCCGGCGAAGCGGCATTCAGCGTTGATTATAACAACGGTGTTCTTCCTGATTCTATGGTTATCTATAGATTGAAGGATGAACAGCAGGTGAGAACCTATATGGCTGAGACCTTCCTTGAACAGATCCAAAATACAATGCAACTCATGCAAGCCAAGCTTGGTGATATGTCGCAATTGAATATGTATGATGGGGCCCACTTGGCCGCGCCCATTATGCATAACGGTGTCGAGATTCAAACGTTTGTTTTTCCTAATATCGGCTCTGTTTTTGAAGACATGCCGTCAACTGCTTCTAGTATAATGCCGCAGGCATGGAAGTGGTCCTATGCCTTTCATGAGAACCAACTTTTGCTCGCTATGGGCGGCCCCGAAATCATTAAGGCAGCTTTGGACCGACAGACTGAGACCGGTGAGACGCTTGCTGAGGATCAGAGCTATCAGAAACTTTCTGAAATGTTAGGAACTGACAATAACCTGCTTTTAGCTATTTCCCCAATAACTGCTGCTAATAGCATTTTACCTATTATTGCACAAGTAGATCCGGATTCTGCCGCGCCGATGCAGATGTTTTCTGGAGCGCTGCTGAATATGCCAGAGACTTATAGTCTCGGGTTTTCCGCTAAAGCCGAAGAAAACGGCATTCGCACCAAAATCCTGCTCGTTTTAGGCGATTTTAAGCAACTCGTCCAAATGATCGCAATGATAATGCAGGGTGCAGGACAGATGCAATAAATCCACTTTCTGTTTTGTTATAGGCACGGTTTCTCGCTTGTGATTTTATTTACTTGACGCGCCTGATTAACCGCTACGACATCCCCGACACAGAGGTACACGCTTTTGTAGCGGAAGATTTGATAGATGAAATAGTCTTGTAAAGTTTAGATTTCGTTTTGATTTACTCCTTGAATCATGCTATCATTACCATATTATGAACACAGCAGAACTTGAGTTTGAGAAACCGCTCATCGAATTAGAACGGCATCTTGCACAGTTAGAAACTTTCGCGCAAGCACATCCTGAATTGGATATCGCGGAAGGGATGAACGCCCTAAAACAGAACGCGGATACACTTACAAAGCAGACTTTTCAAAAGCTAAGTCGCTGGGATAAAGTGAGATTGGCACGCCATGCACAACGTCCCCAAGCCCCTTTTTATATTAATGCTCTTCTTGATGAATTTACTGAGCTTCATGGGGATAAGTTATACGGCGACGATCGCGCCCTGATCGGGGGACTGGCGTGGTTCGATGGGCAACCGCTTGTCTGTCTTGCACAGCAAAAAGGGACGAATCTTGAGGAACGGCAAGAAATGAATTTCGGCTACACGCATCCAGATGGCTATCGCAAGGCAAGACGTTTAATGCAATTAGCGAATAAGTTCAACCGTCCGTTGCTCTGTTTTGTGGATACACCCGGCGCACACTTCGATCTCCGTTCAGAAGAATACGGACAAGCCAGGGCGATCGCTGAAAATCTTGCTGAGATGATAGCACTCCGTGTTCCTGTTCTTGTCGTTATTATCGGTGAAGGTGGAAGCGGCGGAGCACTGGCAATTGCGGTCGGCAATCGTGTATTGATGATGGAGTACGCTATCTACTGCGTTGCACCGCCTGAAGCGTGTAGTGGAATCGTTTGGAAGGACAAAGGTGAACACGCCCCCGAAGCAACCGAGGGTTATAAACCGACCGCCCCGGATCTGCTCAAGTTGGGCATCATAGACCAGGTTATCCGTGAACCACTCGGTGGAGCGCACAGAGATCCAGAAGCCGCAGCACGCAGCGTCAGGCGCGCAATACGTAAACATCTTACCGAATTGATGCAGATCCCATCTCAACAACTGGTTCAACAAAGGCAGCAACGTTATCGGCACATCGGGCTGTATGGCGAAGATTCTGCATGAGAAACTAATGCTGGTGACATGAAAATCCGAACAATTACGACAGGTATCCCTTTCCCTTTCGCACCCTACCAACTTCAGCGCGCCGCAAAATTTAACACAGCGTGCCAAGCATATTTTGAAGCCAACGGTTACGATGTACAAACAACACGGGTCAGCTCTCAAATTTGGGATGGAGCGCGCGATATAGAGACTATTCTTAACTTAGAGTCCCAGGCTCGGGCGTTAGGAATTGAGTTCCTTAACTTGGGAACAATTCTGCCGGGCAAAAGGTATACTATGACGCATCTCTCTTGTGTCGCCGATGTTATTGTCCAAAGCGAGATACTTTTTGCTACTGTTACGCTTGCAACACAGACTGGACATGTAGCATCTGAGGTTACTGAGGGCGTAGCAGGCATCATTCAACAGATAGCGCGCGGAACCGATGAAGGTTATGGAAACCTCCGATTTGCGGCTTTAATGAACTGCCCACCGAATACCCCTTTTTTTCCGGCGGCCTATTGGCAAGACACTAGAACGAACTTCGGCATCGGATGGCAAGCATCTGATTTAGTCAAGCAGGCGTTCACGTGTGCAGAGAATTTAGAAACTGCACTGCAAAATCTGAAGGTTTTGATGGAAACGGAGGGGGGGAAAATTGTTACACTGGCAAAAACGCTTTCAAATGAATGGGGTATAAAGTTTATCGGCATCGACGTTTCGCCTGCCCCGATGGGGGATGAAAGCATCGCGTATGCAATAGAGCAACAGCTGCCCGGTCATTTCGGAGAGCGTGGCACCTTAACTGTCGCAGCAGAGCTGACGCGTACACTTCAATCACTTGATCTGCCACTGTGTGGCTATTCCGGATTAATGCTCCCTGTCCTTGAAGATGTCGGATTGGGTAAACGCAGTGAAGCAGGGTACTTTAACCTTGACAGTCTCCTTCTCTATTCTGCTGTTTGCGGTACGGGCTTAGATACAATTCCTATTCCAGGTGATGTTTCGACAGCTCAACTCGCTGCTATCCTAAAGGATGTTGCTGCCCTCTCCGCGCGGCTTACCAAACCTTTATCTGTGCGTCTCTTCCCTGTACCTGGGTGTAAGGTTGGCGACATGACCCGCTTCCAATCGCCCTACCTAACCAATACAACAGTGATGCAGATATAAGCAGCAACTGTCTATTTAGGGCTTTTCGCTTGCTAATTCTAATAACTTGTGATAAGATGATGCCAACAGAATTTCGAATCCAAGACATAGCCTTATTAATCAGACGAACGAGCCGCTCAAGAGTTTTATTTTCCGTGCTATGCTTAGCATGCTCAGCGTGATCGGTGAAAGGAATAATCATGTCTGATAAACCACATGTACTTTTGATTTCAACAGACCACTGGCCCAACTCACTTTTGGGGGTGAGTGGACATCCCGCTATCCAAACTCCGACATTAGATACTCTCGCTCGTGCTGGTACCCGTTTCACACGTGGGTACAGTGAATGTCCAGTGTGTGTACCTGCACGAAAAACCTTGATGACCGGGACAACACCGCGCACACATAAAGACAGGGTCTTCAACGATCAGCAAGGCCTCAATGGACTCCCGACAATCGCACAAACCTTTCGAAACGCGGGATACCAGGCGTATGCTGTCGGCAAACTGCATGTCTATCCACAACGCGACCGCATCGGGTTTGACGATGTGCTTTTAGGCGAAGAAGGTAGACTGCAGTACGGTGCAATTGATGATTATGAGCTTTTCCTTGGGGACAGGGGCTACGCTGGCCAGCAATTCGCGCATGGCATGTGTAATAATGATTATCTTAATCGACCGTGGCACCTGCCCGAGGACTGTCATGTCACGAATTGGAGCACACAGCAGATGGTCCGGATGCTTAAGCGCCGCGACCCGACGCGCCCCGGATTTTGGTACCTCTCTTATTGCCATCCACATCCGCCACTTGCACCGCTCCAATGCTATATGGACATGTATCGTGATGTTGAGGTAGACATGCCTTATTATGGCGAGTGGGCAAAGCAGACCTCACAGCTCCCCTTACCGGTAAAGGCACGCCAGAAACAGGATGAAGACTTTACAGAAAACCAGATTCGTTCAGCGCGCCAAGCGTTTTATGCCCTCTGTACACACATTGATCATCAACTCCGGGTTGTTATTGGGACCCTACGTGAAGAGGGCATGTTGAACAATACAATTCTGCTCTTCACATCTGACCACGGTGATATGCTCGGGAATCATCGAATGTGGGCGAAACGACTCTACTACGAAGATTCTGCTAATGTACCCATGATCCTCGTCGGCACCGCTGGAGACGAACGCGTAGGACATCATAGAGTGGATGACCGTCTCGTCGGGTGGCAGGATGTTATGCCAACCCTGCTCCACTTAGCAGGCATCGACATCCCCGATACAGTCGAAGGACTACCTATGGTGGGCGACCAGAAACGGGAATGGTTATACGGTGAGATTGGGGTCCGAGGCAGCGCAACCCGGATGATTCATGACGGCCGTTTCAAACTTATCTACTACGCCGCCGGAAATTACCGCCAACTCTTCGATCTCGAAGAAGACCCGAGAGAATTGAACGACCTCAGTGATTCACCAGCGCATACTGAGGTACTCCAGCGATTAACACATCTCCTAGTAGGCGAACTCTATGGAGACGATGAAACTTGGATGCAAGACGGGGAACTTGTCGGTTTACCCGATCGCGAGTATCAGCCGTCTCCTAACCGCGCACTATCAGGACAACGTGGACTTCACTGGCCACCGGCGCCCTCCACGGGGCGTTAGAGAAATTTTCTAATATCTTGACAATTTTTTTCAAATCAACTATATTTAACCTATTGAAACATCTTTTTGTTAAGCTATAAGCTGTAATTCAACTTTCGTGTAATCATCAAACAACGAAGAAAGGAAAATAGATGTTAGCAGAAATACGTCAAAGAGAAGGGGTTATCGTTATACGCCCCACTGGTCGCATGATTGGTTCGGCAAGTGCTGAAATTCGAGAACAAATTAATGAAGAACTTGAAGAGTACTTTGATGCCCCGAAAATTATCTTTAACCTTGAGAACGTTACTCGCATGGACAGTAGCGGTCTCGGCACGCTTGTCTCTATAAATGTCACTGTTTCCCGAAAAGGCGGACGCACTGCACTCGTCAACGCAGGTGCACATATCCGAAACCTTCTCATCCTCGGCCGGTTAATGACTGTCTTTGAAAGTTACGGTAGCGAGGAAGAAGCAATCCTCGCTCTCACTTCTGAGGAAACCTAACAAGCTAGTGGGAGCGCTTTCGTTCAAACGCTGCCCGTTTTTAACCGCAGTCGAAAACTAAATCATGCCAAAGTCATAGAAGCACCCAAATAGGGAAAAGGAATTTATGGCAAATCAGAACCTTCCGACGTTCACTGTTAACGCCGGGTTCCACGATCGAGACGGATGTCCCGTGAGTACCGATGTTGAAGACCTTGGCATCAGTCAACTTCACGATCGTCCTGTTACTTTAACAGATATAGCATCCGGTAACGTCATTTCAGCACAATGTTATGCGAACGAGGCCGGGGGTACGACCTTAAATTGGATACTTGATGGCCTCGCTGCCGGTGAATCGCGAACTTACACCCTCTCAGAAGGAAGCATTGCAGACGGAGCCGGTGTTCAGCTAAAAGAAGCTGCCGAAACCATCGTTGTTACGCTTAACAACCGGCACTTTACGACGTTCCGCTACGCGAAAACGCAGTTCCGTCCCTACTTTTTCCCCGTTCTTGGTCCGAATAGATGCGAAGTAACGCGTGGCGAAACGAGCGACATTTCAAAAGACCACGTGCACCACCGTTCTCTTTACGTTGCCTATGGCGAGGTGAATGATATCGATCTGTGGGGTGAAGGAAACAATTCTGGAAGAATCGCACACCAAAATTTTACACAAAAACAGGGCGGCGCTGTTGTCGGCAGAATTTATACCGAAAATAGATGGGAGACCCGAGAAGGCGATGTCCTAATGACAGATAAGCAGAACTTCCGAGTCTATAACCTACCGGAAGATGCCGCACTTCTCGATCTAGACTTAAGTTTTATCGCCTCTGCGGGCGATGTCCACTTCGGAGACACCAAGGAGGGTGGCATTATGTCAATCCGTGTCCATCCGTCGATGAATGCTTCAGAGGGTGGGAAGATAGAGAACGCTTTCGGCGGTATCAATGAAAGGGAGACTTGGGGAAAACGGGCAAACTGGTGTGATTATTCCGGGGTCGTTGATGGAACACCTGTCGGGATTGCCGTTTTTGACCACCTCGTCAACCCACGCTATCCAACTTATTGGCATGTGCGGAATTATGGATTAATGGGAACCAATATCTTCGGAGGCGGTACCTTTGAAGGTGACCCATCTAAAGATGGATCCTACACACTTAAAGAAGGTGAACAGATGCAGTTCCGATTCCGTGTTCTCATTCATGCAGGCGATGCAACCATAGGGAAGGTCGCGCAGAAATATCATGACTTCATCAATCCACCTGTTGTTGAGGTTTCCTCACCGTTTTAAGTGACACAAAGGGGCACCGATGCCCAACAACTGATAGCCGTTATTAAGGAGATTCACGAATGCCGATCCCTACGATTCACGTGGGCTGCACCCATTTCGCGCACGGGCGTCTACAAGCCCAAGTTAATTCACAAGGATTAGAGCCTGTTGCGTGTGTTGACATCGACCTTGAAGCCGCGCGAGCGGGTATCTCATCAATAGACAACGCCCCCGAAGGCTTGACAGAACGGATCTACACGACAATAACCGAGGCGAAAGAGAAGCATGACGCACAAGCGTGTCTTATCTATGCCTCAACGACCGTCCACGCCAAGTTAATTATTGAGAGTCTAAATCTCGGTATGCATACCCTCTGTGTCAAACCTATCGCTACGACACAGTCAGAATTTCATGCCATTATCCAAGCGCACAAGGCGAACCCTGATTTAATGCTCGTTCAAGGACAAAACAAACGTTGGAATCCTGCTGCTGCAAAAATGAGAGAATGGCTTCGCGAAGAAGACGGTATTGGTGAAATGTTAACGGGTGAATGCCGATTCTGGATTCGACAGAATCTCCACACTGGGTCTGATTCTAGACAACCCGATGCTTATATAGATGGACTTTTCTTCCATGCTGGTACAAGTCATCAACTCGATCAACTCGTTGCAGCGAAAGGACTCCCAAAATATGTCACAGCGCATGTCCACAACCGCCGGGACCCCGAACTCGGGCAAATTGACGCTTGGGGCACTGCTGGCGGCAACGCGCTCATGGAATACGCAAACGGTGCCCCTTTTTCTTATACCGGCACCCGGGCGGGGCATGCCGATGCCTTCGGGTGGAGTGGAAATTGGACCTTTCACGGTAAAGATGGGGATATCCGTCGAGATGCTGGCCACCTTCAACGTTTCCGCCTCGGTAAAATCGTTGAGGATCTAACACTCCAAGATTTGCACCCAGGGCTTATAGAGGACGACCGACTCCAATTTGATGCTTTTGCTCAGGCAATTACTGCCGGTACAGACCGGAAATGGATGCAAGAGACGACCCTTGGAACGTGGCTGCTGATGGAAGCCTGCAATGAATCGGCAAGAACGCACGAACGCATTGATGTTGCAGCATTCACTAAGAAAATGATCGACTAACCGGCTATCGGTTTCCAAAACAGTAATTGTCAGAAACTGTTGTTCACACCCTTTCTCAGGAAAGGTGTTGACGGTATCAGACGCTTAACTGACAACCGACACCGACAAAAACTGGAGGTTTCCGCATGCAATCGCCGCACGGTTCAGCATTTCGTCCCTCCGTGATGGGGAAAAATGGTATGGTTACATCCGGACACATACTCGCGTCGCAAGCCGGTATTCAAACAATGATGATAGGGGGGAACGCTGTTGACGCTGCTATCGCAACTGCTGTAGCGCTCGGTATGGTTGAACCCGCTGGCTCTGGACTCGGCGGTGACGGATTTATTCTCATCTATTGGGCGGAGACCGGGAGGGTCGAGGCGATAAACGGGACAGGATCCGCACCGCGTGCCGCAACCCGAGAGACCTACCTCAAACACGGCGGAATCCCGATGAAAGGGATGCGAAGCGTTTCCGTGCCAGGAATCGTAGACGCGTGGCTCCTTGCACACGAACGCTACGGCACACTCAAATTAGAGGAGGTTTTTGCACCCGCGATCGCTATCTGTGAAGACGGGTTTCCTGTGAGCGAGAGACTCGCTGACAGTCTTAAAAGCGAGACACCACGTTTTGCCGCTGAGCCAGACAGCCGGGCTATTTTTACAGATGATGGGGAACCCATCCGCGCCGGCCAATTCATTGCCAACCCCAACCTCGGTAAAACGCTCCGAAAGATTGCTAAACATGGCAGGGAGGTATTCTACAAAGGTGAAGTTGCTAAAGCTATCGCAGAATTCAGTCATGCCTATGATGGACTTCTAACTGCAGGGGACATGGCTGGCTACTGCGCACACTGGGCTGACCCGATACACGTCAACTACCGCGGGTATGATGTCTATGAGATGCCTCCTAATTCAAGTGGGCATGTCTTGCTTCAAGAATTGAATATCGTTGAGCTCTTTGACTTGCGAGCCTTGGGGTGTAGTACTGCCGAAAGTGTCCATCTGATGGTAGAAGCGAAGAAACTCGCTTTCGCGGACCGAGAAAAATATATGGCAGACCCGAATTGGGTTGATGTTCCTTTAGACGGAATGTTGTCGAAATCCTACGCTGTTGAACGAGCTGAACGAATCGATTTGGATAAGGCAGCTATTGATGTCTCCGCCGGGGGACCGGAAGCACATGAAGATACCACCTGCTTCTGCACCGCAGACCGGGCGGGAAACCTCGTCTGTATACTACAGAGCATCCAGTCGGGATTCGGAGCCAGCCTCGTTGCAGGGGACACCGGCATCCTCTTGAACAATCGAATGACCTATTGGCACTTAGAGGAAGAACACCCAAACTGTTTGATGCCGGGTAAACGCGTGCGGCACACGATGAATCCCGTTATCGTCACGAAAGATGGACAACCGTTCATTGCGTGCGGTACACCCGGTGCCGATACCCAAGTTCAGACGAACCTACAGCTCCTTACCCACATGCTCGATTTTGGCATGACCCCACAAGAAGCCGTCTCGGCCCCGCGCTGGCGGAGTTTACAGAACCCAATGGAATCCACTATCCCACACACCTGCTCTAATGACCTTCAATTGGAACACCGATTCGATTCGGATACCAAGGACGGGTTAGCAGCGAGAGGGCATGAACTCCATATCCTCGGAGATTGGGCCGCCCCAGGCAGTGCACAGGCGATCATGATCCACCCTGAATCTGGCGCACTCATCGGAGGATCGGATCCACGCACTGAAGGATACGCTGTTACTTTTTAAATAAGCAAGGTACGTCTCCAAAGAGGGACCTTGAGAAACACTATTATTGAACGCATATCATTAATTATCAAATTGGCGTTAAGACAAAATTTGAAATGTGAAACAGAGTATTCGCCTGCTAATAATATTTATAGTGAGTTGCCAACAGACGCAACCCTATAATATCGTTAGTGGGTTAAAACCCTTCGGAGGCTAATTATGAATAGCGCCACCACAAGAATCGTTACACATGCGGTTCTTACAATAACCTTTTGTCTTGTAACATCATTGGTTTGGGCAGTCGATACTGTCCTCTTTGAAGAAGATTTTGAGGATGTACCCCTCGAATCAAGCATAATGGAACAGATTAAAGATAAAAAGGTCTGGTCAGGCACCCCGCCTGACAGCTGGGAAATTACAAACGAGAACCCCGAAAACCTCGGAATGCCTGAATGGAGAACTTGGGCGATTGTTGACCTTGAGTGGTGGACACGAACAGCCGAGGACCAACGGCGGAGTGAGTTCACAGGGGTACACAATGACGGCAAAGGCGTAGGTAACGGAGCGGTTTCTGATCCTGACGAATGGGATGATTGGGAGGGGAACGGCGATCCTGATGCTATTAGCCGCTGGAATGGTCACTTAATTACGCCCTCCATTAAAATTAAGGGGGCCGCAGCAAAGTCGCTCATCTTAACCCTGGATTCGAGTTGGCGCCCTGAAGATACACAAAGCGCAGAAATAACAGTGCGTTTCGACGGCGGTAAGGAAGAACGAATCCTATTCTTCAAGAGCGTCGGTATTGACGCAGGAGCACACACCCTGGTTACGATTCCTACACTCGACATGCATGAGGAAGATATAAACGATGGAGAACAGATAAACGAAACGCTAGAAATCCCAATTGATAACCCAGCAAATGCTACTGAGATGATCATTAGTTTCGGTGTCATTGATGCCCAGAATGATTGGTGGTGGGCAATAGATAATATAAAGCTCATCAGCACCGCATTTTCTGTGGAGCCCAAACATAAATTAGCAGTGAGGTGGGCAGAGCTAAAATCCTGACAACTGACCCCTTGTCATTTACAGCTAGCTCGACGAAAATAGCTGTAAGGAAGAGCTGCGAGCACCTAAAGTGCACTCTTCTTTTATATCTTGTCGATTTTTGGGAGAAAGAATGATGAAAATTTTGGTCACCGGGGGCACAGGACGGATTGGCTCCAATCTCGTTAAAAAATTGTTGGAAAAAGGGCACAGTGTGCGTAGCTTCGTCTATCCGGGTGATGTCCACCGCGTCGGAAGATGGAACGAGACGCAAGGTGTTGAAACCGTGCTTGGCGATCTGCGCGAATACGAAGATGTTAAAAAAGTCGTTGAAGGCGTGGACGCTATCTATCATATCGCCGCTGCGTTTGGAGGTCCCTTTGATAACCGCCAGTACCTGGCAATCAATGGGATGGGTACCCTCAACATTTTGGAGTGTGTCCGTGAATTCAACCCGAATATTCACCGACTTGTTTATGCATCCACAGAAGCCATCTATTGGGAACTCACCCAAAAAGGGCGCCTTTTCAATCAACGCATTACCGAAGACATGGTTGCCAAATACCATCACATGCCTTACTTCCTTACCAAATGGATTGGTGAAGAACTCTGCATGACCTATTATCACCAATATGGAGTCCCTTCAACCGTCTTCAGGTTCACAACCGTGATTGAACCGAGCGAATTTCTCAACGAAAAGGGGTTGCCGAGACAATTCACCTTCAGTCCCATCTACAATCGATACAAGAGCTATACGGGAGATGACCCGGCCGAATTGGGGACTGCAAATACTGTTAAACGTCTTTGGGATGGGCAGGAGAAGTTTATACTCAAACGCAATCCTGATGGACGACCCTACAAAGAACATTTCACGGATGTGCGAGATATCGTGCAAGGCTTAGTTTTAGGCATCGAAAAGGATGCCGCTGTCGGTGAAGAATTCACGCTTGGTGGAAAGGGCGTTTTCAAGTATGAAGAGGTCATTCCGTATCTCTCTCAACGCTACAAGATGGGTTTTGTGGACATCCAGCTCCCTGAATCCCTCTATTTTGAATTTGATTTGAGCAAAATCGAGACGCTTCTGGATTATGAACCGCAGCACGACTTAGCAAGTATCCTTGATGCCGCTGAAGCAATGCGACGAGGTGAAGACGTTGGGATCATTCCGACTGGCATTCGATGGAGCTAACCTTTTTTTCAGTAATTCTTCTTGATGTCTCACAATTAATGGGTTAAACTTATTAGACAATCTGAGTTTAACTGTATCGGGATCCTGTTTATTATGAAAGTCTTTTTTCGGAAATCTACCTATTATTCTCTCCTACTATTTGTATTTGGCTGCTTGACGTTGAATTGCGCGAAGCTTTCGCCAACGCCCCCGCGGTATGTACCAGCGAGCACCAAACATCTGGATCGGCATATTAACGCAGTACTTAAAAAAGAGAGGATCCAACCGTCTCGGAGATCGGCGGACGCGGAATTTCTGCGCCGTATCTATCTCGACATGACAGGAACAATCCCGACCCCTGAAAAAGTTCTCGATTTCCTCAAAGACGGTGCATCCAGCAAACGGCAGAGAGAAATCGATCAACTCTTCCAGAGTGAGGCCTTCGTTGACTATTGGACACGGTTATGGGTGGACTGGTTAATCGGCAAGCGCGGTGATAATAACGATTACCGCATCGGATTAATGGCATGGGTGAAGGATGCTCTACAAAAGAATATGCCCTATAACCAATTTGTTCAGGAACTCATCGCGGCTGATGGGGAGCTACGGAACAATGCTGCAGGGAATTATATCCTCCGTTATAATCGGTCACCGGTTCTTCTTACTTCGCATACCTCGCGTTTCTTTTTAGGCCTCCCCATGCAATGTGCCGAGTGCCACGACCATAAAACTGAGGCGTGGCGACAAGAGGACTTCTACGGCATCGCAGCCTTTTTCACAGGTATTGAGCGTAAAAGAAAGGGATCTATCCAGACAGTGAATATGATAGGTGAAAAGCAAAAGATAGACAATTTTCTCATTACCAACACACCTCAAAAATCTCTGTGGGTAAGAAGGCTTGATAGTAAGGTCTTTCCTCGTTTCCCTGATGGAACCGAGTACAACGGGAGGCCTGTCAAAAAACGCGAAGCGCTTGCAGAGTGGATAACCGACAAATCGAATCCGTATTTTAGTCGTGCACTCGTGAATCGGATTTGGAAGCACTTTATGGGCCGCGCATTTGTCGAACCGCTAGACGGATTCGGAGAAGAAAATCTGCCAACCCACCCAGCTCTATTGGAATGGCTTGCAGACGATTTCGTCATTCACGGATATAACTTGCAACACTTAATGCGGACCATCCTCAATTCTGAGGCTTACCAGCGCACGTCAGAGACAAATGAAAGCAACAAAGCGGATGAACTTTACTATTCGCATGCGTACGTCAAACCGCTCAGTGCAGAGCAATTTTTCCATTCCATGCTACAAGCCACCGGCTTTGAAAGGCTCCAACAAGTCGAGATGGAAGGTCTCGCAAAGCAAGGTGGCAAAGATCGTAAGGATATGCTGCGCGCTCTGGAGCAAAGAAAGCGCCAGCACCTCAGGCGGTTTCTGTTTCTCCTAGATAACGGTGAAATGGAGGAAATCGAAGCCTTCAACGGAACCCTCCCGCAAGCTCTTATGATGATTAATGGAAGTATGGTGAATGATAGCGCGAGTCATGAGAAACGCGGTGGTTTCGTTAATTACGTTCTCGAAAAATGGCGTGAACCGCTTGACCGAGTGGAGTACATTTACCTCAACATTCTATCTCGGCTGCCAACGGCTAAAGATAGAACCTATTTCCAACGTTATTTGGAGCGAAGCCTTTATTCAGATAAAGACTTGGCTTACGAAGACCTCTATTGGGTGTTGTTAAATTCTGCCGAATTTTCTATTAACCATTAAGGACAAAGCAGCAGACGCAAACTATGAACTATCGTGACCTGAGGATCGGAGCGTTAAAAGCAGAACTCAAAAAGCGGGGATTGAAAGGGTATTCATCGTTAAAAAAAGCTCAAATGATTGAATATCTTTCAACAGGAATTCACCCGCTGAAACAGACAGAAGCATCTCCCATGGTAGCGGAGAGTGAAATGCTCGATTCGTCTCCTGAAGAAACTGAATATTCACCGACTATTTTGGAGGGTACCACCCAAAAACTTCCAATCAATCAAGTTATATTGGGGAACTGTTTAAAGATTTTGCGATCTTTTCCTGATGGCGTTTTCGATTGTTGTATTGCCGACCCGCCATTTAATATGTCGAGAAAAAAAGGGTTGGGTTGGGCCTTTAGTTCCCATGTTACAATGCAGGAACAGTGGGATATTTTCGCAAAAGACGACTATTTTCAGTTCACGGTTGACTGGCTTCGTGAGGTATTAAGGGTGCTGAAGACAAACGGAAACTTGTTTGTTTTTGGGTCTTTCCACTGTATCTTTACAATCGGTTTTATTCTTCAAAACCTGTTTGACCGCCGAATCATCAGCCAACTAGTTTGGTACAAACCTAATGCACAACCTAATATCACCTGCCGTATGTTTACCGAATCGACTGAATTTATCGTTTGGGCAGTCAACAATGAAAGCAAAAAGGCCAAAAATTGGACGTTCAATTATGAGGTGATGAAAGGGCTAAACAATAACAAACAAATGCGAAATGTGTGGGAGATTCCGCTTACCAAACGATCAGAACGGACGTATGGGAAACATCCGTCACAAAAGCCTGTTGCTGTTGTCAATCGGCTTGTCTTAGCGGGAACTCATAAAGGTGATCTCATTCTTGATCCATTCTCTGGGACCGGAACTACAGCGGTTGTGGCTGAACAAAACAGTCGGAGATGGGTCATGATTGAAAAGGAAGAAGCGTATAACGAAATTGCGCGACAGAGGCTTGGTGAGTTGGCCAATATGCTGTTTGAAGGTGATTCAGAGACCGATGAGAAACCTTTTTTCCCTTCACTGCTTGCGGTAGAATAGAAAAGCATAACCTAACAAGAAACTATGCCACGAAAGAAAACATAACAAAGGCACAGTCTAACAGAGAATCATGCATGCTACATCGAATACAACCGAAAGGAGAATCTTATTGTGAAAAAACTTAACGTGTTCATCACCCTCTGCGCAATCACCTTAGGGGTCGCTGCAGTGGCGACAGCACAGACCTACTTTGAGGACAATTTCGACGATGCAAAGGCATCTAAAGAGAAATGGGTACCGCTTTTCGGGGAGTGGGAATTCAAAGATGATCAATATCATCAACTTCAGAATGCGTTTAACTGTATGAGTGTTGTCGCTGACGAATTTTGGGATGATACCTGGAATGAGTACACCTTTGAAGTCCGAGGCAGCAAGGTCAGCGGTGCCGAAGGATTCTTGATTATGTTCCGCTGCCAAGGCTTAATGCAACCACGGGGACAGGCACTTGAAGACCATCCACCGCGTATGGAAAAACGCAAACCTTCACTGGAGTACTGGTGGAACCTCGGCGGCTGGGGCAATACACGCTCACAAGTCGAATCGTGGGGCGGCAAAGCAGGGGCCAATAGCAACCACACCATCAAAGATAAAGATTGGTACCACATTAAGATTGTCAATACGCCCGATAGTTACACGGTGATCCTCGACGATGAAGAAGTCGCTAAGGTGGATGATGACACCGAAGGCGGTGTCGGACGTGTCGGTCTCGCGACCTGGAGCACAGTCGCAAAATACGACGATGTCCTCGTCTACGGACCCGATGGTCCCTCGTTGCCAGTTGACGCAAAAAACAGACTCGCAACAACCTGGGCACACCTCAAATCCGTGAGATAGATTTTGACATTAAACGCTGCAGTAACCTGTATCATCCCGAAGGTCCAAGAATCGAAACAAAATGTTGAGTTACTTCTTACCTCCACGAATTGAATTTGGAAACGATGCCATCCAAAATTTGGGTAAGTACGTCAAAATGTTTGATGGCAGAAAGCCGTTCTTGGTGAGCGACAGCGGGGTTATCAACGCCGGTATCCTCGCCAAGGCAATAGACGTATTGGAGGCAGCCGGTTTGGCGCACGCCACTTATTCAGACATCCAACCGAATCCGACAGACCTCAGCGTCATCGCGGGGGTGGAGGTCTACAAAAAGGAAGCATGCGACGTGGTTGTTGCTGTCGGCGGCGGGAGCGTGATGGATGCAGCAAAAGCCGTTCGGCTCCTAACAACGCATGAGCCGCCTTTGGAGACCTACTATGTTGATAGCGGCGGGATTGAACGGATCCGCGGCGATATGCCGCCCCTCGTATGCGTTCCAACAACCGCTGGCACGGGCAGTGAGGTCTCACAAGGCGCGATTATCACGGATACATCGCTACAGACAACCGATCGCTGGCGAAAGCGCGCAATCGTTACACCGTTTAACATGGCGAACGTGGCACTCCTTGACCCCGCAATAATAGGCGGTATGCCGCCCGCACTCACCGCTGCGACCGGTATGGATGCTATCACCCATGGGATCGAGGCGTACGTCGCGACAAAGTACCACCCGATTGCCGAGGGAGTGGCGTTACAGGCACTCAAGATGTTAAGTGCGAATATCCAGCAGGTCTATCGTAACGGGGAAGACATAACCGCACGGGGCGAGATGCTGCTCGGCTCATGCATGGCGGCATTCTCATTCCAAAAGGGGCTCGGCGCTGTCCACTCCTTGGCGCATCAGCTCTCCACAGACGCACCGATCCCGCACGGGGTCGCGAACGCCCTGCTCCTTCCACCCGTCATGGCATTTAACTTTTCTCATGCAGCTGAGAAGTACGCTGAGATCGCGCGTGCCTTAGGAGTAGAAACCGAGAACATGGACACCGACGCGGCAGCACATGCTGCGATTGATAAAATTCGGGCGTTTAACACTGAACTAGATATGCCCGCCGGACTCGGAGCCGCCGGCTTAGATCGAGCGAAGATCCCGAAACTCAGCGCGGATGCAATGCTCGATCACTGTCACACATTCAATCCGAGGGAGTGCAGAAAAGCCGATATGGTCGCGTTGCTTGAGGCGGCATTTTGATTGCCAACGCTCTTTTCGGCACTTGTAGCATAGACTGTTAGTCTGTGCCGCAGCAGTCTCTGCTATAGATATAGCAACAATCCGCTCTTTTCCTCGCTTGTGTTGGGAAAGAGGAATATTAAACACTTAAAAAAGGAGTATTTTCCGATGAAAACGTATTTGAGGATCCCGAAACTTATGATTGCGGCGCTTGCTATCGGCGCATGCTGCTTCGTTTTCTACGCCTGTGAGGTTGTAGATATTGGCGTTGTCACTAGCCCGTTGCAGGAGACTCCTGCTCCGCCAGAGAACATGGTGTTAATTCCTGCGGGGGAGTTTCAGATGGGTAGCAACGATGCAGATTCTCGCGCGGATGAGCAGCCCATCCATACCGTCTCTGTAGACGCGTTTTATATGGATACGCACGAAGTGACAAACGCAGAATATGCGGCGTTTCTGAATGCCTGGGGCAACGATGATTGGTCTGATATCAACGCCGATGGGGCGCGCATTGAGCTTGTAGCAGGCATGTATCGGCCCGTGTCGGGGTACGCGGATCATCCGGTTGTTGAGGTGAGTTGGTATGGCGCGATGGCGTATGCGGAGTGGGCAGATAAACGGCTGCCGACCGAAGCGGAGTGGGAATATGCCGCACGCGGCGGACTATCGGGCCAGAAATATCCGTGGGGCGACACGATTGATAGCACACACGCCAACTACGCCGGCAATGCCGGTAGTACGACAGCGGTAGGCAGTTATGCAGCGAATGGGTACGGTTTGCATGATATGGCGGGGAACGTCTACGAATGGTGCTTAGATGCGTATGACGAGGAGTTCTACGCCACCTCTCCTGCTCGGAATCCGCTGTCGGGTGCACCCAATATTAAGTGGTTATCAGACAACTATGAAGAAGTTAATTCTGACCGCGTGTTACGTGGCGGTTCCTGGCCCAATACTGCCCGGGACGTGCGGGTCGCCGCTCGCGGCCTCAATGCGCCGTCGGTCACGGATGTCTTCTTCGGTTTCCGTTGTGTCAGGTCTGTATCCCCTTGAATCTTTACTGTTTAACGCATTTTTCTTCTTAGGTTGTGCCGCAGCAGTCCCCGTGGCACAACCTGCTGAGGGGTGCCTTGTAGCATAGTCCCCTTGTAGCATAACCTGTTAGGTTGTGCATTGTATCATGTTGCTTGTAAGGATTTACTTGTAATGTGAGTTGGGTGATAAGCACCGAAGAGGCACAGGAAACTAACAGCCTACGATACAAGAACTGAAGAGGCACAGACTATCAGCCTATGCTACAAGAACATAAAGGATTTACTTGTGGCATAACCTGTTAGGTTGTGCATTCTATCAAATATATTAAATATAAATGAAAAAAAGTAGAAATGGTATGAGAAGAACATTGTTCGTTCTGTCTATTTTGGCGGTGCTGGTGTTTTCGGTTGCTCAGTTAGCAGCGGCGCAATGGAAGGCGAACCAAGTAACGAATCAGACAGATGAGAATGTAGATGTGATCCATTCGACGTGGCGGCCTGCGAAAGAAGATATTCCGAACGGATTTCGGACGCGCGGGCATTATCGCCTGGCTCCGGGTGAGACTCGGCAATTTTATGCGTGGTCAGACAACAGCATCTATTTCCGCATCTTGCGTTCGGGTGAGGCGATAAAACCGAACGTTGATAAGGTGACGTTTAGTTTTTGGGTTCATCCGTCTCGTTCGTTTATGATAGTCTCGGACGAGCTGAGTGCTGCCGTGAAGTTTTCTGATTTGAGTTATGTGAATCGTTCTCGCGAGGGTTTTGTTCGTGAGGATGGTTTTATGAAGTATTCGAATGGCTCTGTTGTGAATATCACGTCTGGCTGGGTGTCCGTAGTTCCGGATGCGCCGGGTGCTGGCGATGGTGTGGGTCCTGGTGCTACGACTACCCCTACGCCGCCGCAGGAGTCTCCTGCTCCGCCCGAGGGCATGGTGTTGATCCCTGCGGGCGAGTTTGAGATGGGCAGCAACGATGCAGATTCTTACTGGGATAAGCCGCACATTCATACTGTCTACGTGGATGCGTTTTATATGGACACACATGAAGTGACGAACGCAGACTTCCAGCGATTTGTGTTGGCGAACCCACAGTGGCAGAAGAGCCGGATTCCGGACAACTTGCACGGCGGAAACTACCTGAGGCATTGGGATGATTTTAATAACTATCCTGCGGGCAAGGCGAACCATCCTGTGGTTTGGGTGAGTTGGTATGGTGCAGTGGCGTATGCGAAGTGGGCAGGCAAGCGGCTCCCCACAGAGGCGGAGTGGGAGAAAGCCGCACGCGGCGGCAAGTCGGGGCTAAAGTATCCCTGGGGAAACACGATTAGCCATACGCACGCGAACTACGGCAATAATGTCGGTGGGACGACGGCAGTGGGTGCGTATCCAGCGAATGGGTATGGTCTCTATGATATGGCCGGGAATGTCTACGAGTGGTGTCTGGATGCGTATGACGGGAACTTCTATGTTCGGTCCCCTGCTCGTAACCCCGTATCGGACGTGAATACACTGTCCAATATATTCCTAATATTAAATAATTACACCCAAATTAAGATGTCCCGCGTCTTTCGTGGCGGCAACTGCTACGATACAGCACAGGACGTGCGGGTCGCCCACCGCAACGCCTATTCGCCGCCGGCCTCGAACTCCGGCCTCGGGTTCCGTTGTGCGAGGTCCGTATCCCCTTCGGATGCTGGTGATGGTGTAGGTACTGGTGCTACTCCTCCTGTGCCTAGTGTCACCCCGCCGTCGCCGGAGGCTGCTGCTGCGCCCGAAGGCATGGTGTTAATTCCTGCGGGTGAGTTTGAGATGGGCAGCAACGATGCAGATTCTTACCCGGATGAGCAGCCCGTCCATACCGTCTACGTAGATGCGTTTTACATGGACACACATGAAGTGACGAACGCGGAATTCAAGCGTTTTGTGTTGGCGAACCCACAGTGGCAGAAGAGCCGTATGCCGCACAACTTACACAATCAGTTCTACCTATTTCGGTGGAGTAGTCCTCCCAACTATCCTCGGCGCGAGGCGAACCATCCTGTTGCTGGGGTGTTTTGGCATGCTGCCGTGGCGTATGCGAAGTGGGCAGGCAAACGGCTCCCCACAGAGGCGGAGTGGGAGAAAGCTGCACGCGGTGGCAAGTCGGGGCTAAAGTATCCCTGGGGAAACACGATTAGCCGCACGCGTGCGAACTACGGCGGATATCTCGGTGGAACGTATACAGTGGGTAGATATCCTGCGAATGGGTATGGTCTCTATGATATGGTGGGGAATGTCTGGGAGTGGTGTCTGGATGCGTATGACAAAAACTTCTATACCATTTCACCTACTTCTAATCCGCTATCGGGTGCGTCTAGTATTCAGTGGCTATTAGCTAATTATGCAGAGATTAAGACTAAACGCGTCTTGCGTGGCGGCTCCTGGAGCGATCTATTCTCTGCGGAGCGGAAGGCGCGGGTTGCCTACCGCTTCGGCGGTACGCCTACGGGCGCGCACTACCTCCGCGGGTTCCGTTGCGCAAAGTCTGTATCCCCTTGAATCTTTACTGTTTAACGCATTTCACTCCATTTTTCTTGTTAGGTTGTGCTGCAGCAGTCCTCGTAGCACAACCTGCTGAGGGGTGCCTTGTACTACAGTCCCCTTGTGTCATAACCTGTTAGGTTGTGCCTCCCCTCATAGTTTAAGGTGTCCAATTTGTGAGTTGATACTCAATCGCACAGGAAACCGACAGCCTATGCTACAAGCGTCGAAGAAGCACAGACTGGCAGTCTATGCTACAACTCCCTCTATTCGGCAATCGGCACAATCCAACCGTTCGTCACCGCTGGTTTATACGCATTGTCGCGCAAATAATCCGAGGTATGCCACAAGCAGAGATGCTGACCGTCTGGCATCCAGACAACCGAGGTCAGTTTTAGCGCAGTCCGCGCAATTGGAAATTTCTTACCGCTCTCTAGGTCATAAACCCAGACCTTCCAGCGGATACCCTCACAGTCCTCACGCTCCAGATATGCCAACCGCCTCCCGGTCGGCGACCACGACGGTGATGTGTGTGCCAAAATTTCGCTCTGTGTCAAGCCCCTAACCGTTTCCGACAGGTGCAGCTGCTTATCGATCCGCCGCCCGGGTCTATTGCTGCCCGATAAAACGTATGCGATCCGGGTGCTATCTGCTGCCCAATTGAGTTGTCGCACCTGTTGATGCTGCGTCTGAATCTCTTTTATCCGCTGCCCCTCTATATCTTGAATGCGGATACCCACGTATTTTGAGTTATCTACACCAAAAGCGACGCGTGTGCCGTCAGGTGCCCAAGAAGGTGCAGGTAGATAGGTGTAAGTCCGCTGTCGACGTTCGATGGGCACCCGCGCAATAGCACGTAAACCGCTACCGTCGCTATTGATTCGATAGATGATGTCTAGTTCCTTTTCGCGCCTTCTAAACACTAGACGGTTGGAGGTCGGAGAAAAAGCGGGCCCCTCGCCACGGACCAACTGTTTCGTCTGGCCGAACTTCCAATCCACTGTGTAGATATAGCGCTCACCGTTTTCATCAACCTCAAACGCGACGAGCCTGCTATCCAGGGACCAAGAGAGGTGCGGATTGTAAAACTGGCCGATATAGTATTTTCGTGCTCGCGCCCCTTTCCGATCCATAATCCACAACTCATTTGCACGCCAGTATCTACTTTTCAAATCGTCCCTTTTCAGAAACGCGACCAACTCCCCATCCGGGCTCCAGCGCGGGTATTCAGCACCCTCTATCAGTTGCAGCCGGCGCGGGGATGGCGCTGAGCCGTCAGGCTCCCGGCAAAAAGTGGTGTTGAACAAAATGCCGTCTGTCTCCTCAAATTCCCCGAAGGCAAATTTATCCATCCACCCGCGGACACCGTTCGGCAGCTCGATGTCGTACCACCCATCTGAAACTTGCACAATGGGCAAGGACATTTCCGCATTGAGGTGTAACAGCACGGACTTTTGATCTTTTGTCGTGTAGACCGGTGCCTCGTCGTGGACCACAACGCCTGATCGCCGGGGTTCCGCAGTTGCCGGGACTGCAGCTGCGTTCGTGAAGGCGTAAACATACCCGTCGCCAGATGCTGCGTAAAGAGTGCCATCAGATATAGCAGGTGCGGCATCTACAAAACCGCCTGTCTGGTACATCCAAGTTTCTGTATGTGATGCCGAATCAAACCCGTGGATACGTCCATCGCGCGCACCGATGTAAGTAATGCCGTTTGCTGTAACAGGATAGCTGTCGCTTCCGGCCGTATAACCGCGCCATACCTTGGCAGCGTGCTCCGGGAACACTGGCCGGAACACGCCGTTGGCACATCCGTATTCGATGCCATGAATTCGGACTGTCCGCTCATGCATCGCCTCAAGTTCGCCCGTCCTCGCGTTCAGCACGTAGATTTTTGATGGAAACGCGCCGACATAAACCTTGTTATCGGCAACGATGGGCGGTCCGTCCATCCAACTTTTCGTTTTGAATTTCCACAGCTTTTTGCCTGTTTGTGCCCTCAATGCATGGATTTTATTGTTTCGTGCGTTGAAGTAGACGCTATCACCGAGCACCGTCGCAGAATAACGGATAGCGTCCCCGGCATCAAACACCCATTTAATCCCCCACTGCTTCGCGTCTAACGCATACAATTTTCCGTCAGTCGACCCGATATACAAGATACCGTTTGCAATCACCGGTGAGGCATGGAGGGGGCCACCCGTTTTGAATCTCCACAACAGCTTCAGGGGCGGCATCAGGTGTTTGTCGGGGCTAATCCCGGAAAAACCGAGGTTGTGCATAAACATGTACCAATCTTCAGCACGCGGAGGTGTAACAGCAATGACTTCGGGAGACACGGACTCCTCCACCTCGGAAGGACGTGATGCCCCCTGCTGTGTTGAATCACACCCGCATACCAGCAGAAATACGAGTAACGCTATAAATTTTAGGGCGCAGTTCGTGTACCAACACTGGTTGTCCAGCAATCTATTCGAGAGATACACATTGATCCTTTCGTTAAGGGGTTGTGTGTTCGGTGTTGCGATCAGTTTTTTTGTTAACTTAACACATTACCGAGTAAGATGCAACTCTTCTTTTTAGCGCGAGTAACGTTTCTTGCGTGACGGATTTCCAAATCCCGACTTTAAACAGCACTATTGCTATTCTAAAACGGTTGAAATACGACGCAACTTATGGTAAAATAGTAGAAAGTCTCTATACAACAAAGGAGTCAGCAGATGCCCTATCCTGATCACGATCTTTTTCAGACACGCCGCACACTCGACATTGGGGAGCAGGAGTTCACCTACTATTCACTCCCCGCCTTAGCAGAAGCCGGTATCGGCTCAATTGCAACTTTGCCCGTCAGTCTCCGCATTCTATTGGAGTCGTTATTACGAAATTACGATGGACACCAAATCACAGAAGAGGATGTCGTGAATTTGGCGAATTGGGACGCACGATCTCCTGAAGCGAAGGAGATCCCCTTTAAGCCGGCGCGCGTCGTGGCCCAAGATTTCACAGGTGTCCCTCTAGTCGTTGATATTGCCGCCATGCGCTCCGCTGTGGCAGCTCTCGGCGGAGATGCACGCATGATAGAACCGCTCGTCCCTGTCGATTTAGTCATCGACCACTCTATCCAGGTTGATGCATACGGCTCTGAAGATGCATTTCAGTTCAATACCCAACGTGAATTTGAACGCAACAAGGAACGCTACGAGTTCCTGAAGTGGGGACAGCAGGCGTTTGAAAAGTTCAACATTATTCCGCCCTCTATTGGTATTGTACATCAAGTGAATCTGGAATACCTTGCTAAGGTTGTTATGGCGGAAGATTCGCTCGCCTATCCCGATACTGTCGTCGGCACGGATTCACACACCACCATGATTAACGGCTTAGGTATCGTCGGATGGGGTGTCGGCGGCATCGAAGCAGAAGCGGCTATGTTAGGGCAACCCGTTTACATTCTGACCCCCCAAGTCCTTGGTGTCCATCTCATAGGTGAACTTCAGGACGGCGTGACCGCAACCGACCTCGTATTGACTGTAACACAACGACTCAGAGTCGCTGCAGTCGTTGATAAATTTGTTGAATTCTTTGGCGAAGGTGTAGAAAAACTCTCCTTACCCGACCGAGCCACCCTCTCAAACATGTGCCCCGAATACGGTGCAACTATCGGATTCTTCCCACCGGATGCTGAGACGATGCAATACCTTCGACTTACCGGCCGTGATGAGGCACACATCGATGTAGTAGAATCCTACCTCAAGGCACAGGGCATGTTCGGCATTCCCCGTCTTGGCGATGTCGAGTACTCTGATATTCTGGAAATCGATCTCGCGAGTATCGAACCGAGTATCGCCGGCCCGAAACGTCCGCAAGATCGAATCGCCTTGTCGAGTGTTAAAGAGACCTTTACTGAATTGCTCACGCGTCCCGTGGCAGAAGATGGATTCGGCGTGGCAAAGCTAGATACCGACCCTGATGCGATAACGCACGGTTCCGTTGCCATCTCCGCGATTACCAGCTGCACGAACACGAGTAACCCCTCTGTTATGATTGGTGCAGGGTTGCTCGCTAAGAAAGCCGTCGAAAAGGGGCTGCGTGTCCCTGATTACGTCAAGACCAGTCTGGCCCCCGGTTCACGGGTTGTAACCGAATACCTGCAGAACACGGGGCTGCTCCCTTACCTCGAAGAACTCGGTTATAACGTCGTCGGTTACGGCTGCACAACCTGTATCGGGAACAGCGGCCCGCTCAACGATGTCGTTCAAGAGGCGATTGATGCAGGTAACCTTGTCACCGCTAGCGTTTTGAGTGGTAACCGGAATTTTGAAGCCCGTGTGCATCCAGAAATAAAAGCCAACTTCCTCATGTCACCGCCGCTTGTTGTTGCCTACGGGCTTGCAGGCCGGATTGACATCGACTTCAACACAGAACCCATCGGACACAACGATATAGGCGACGCTGTCTACTTGAAGGACATCTGGCCCACCCAGCAAGAAATCGCTGAGATGGTTGGAGCAGCCGTTGATCGACAAACTTTCCGGGAGATGTACGAAGCTATCGGGAATCAAGCACCCGAATGGGAAGAACTTGCAGGCGCAGCAGGTGTTCTTTACCCGTGGAATGAGCGAAGCACTTACGTCCAGCATCCACCTTTCTTTGAAGACTTCGCGCGCCATCCCGCACCTATTTCTGACATCGTAGATGCACGCGTTCTCGGTATCTTCGGGGACTCCGTCACCACTGATCATATCTCTCCAGCAGGCGCGATCGCCGCAGGGAGCCCCGCAGGCGAGTATTTGCAGTTACACGGCGTTGAGGTACTCGATTTCAATACCTACGGCTCCAGACGTGGAAACGACCGTGTGATGAGCCGCGGCACATTTGCCAACCGTCGCGTTCGCAACCGGATGACCCCTGAGGTTGAGGGCGGATTTACGATTCAGTATCCAGAAAGAACACAGACCACTATCTATGAAGCCGCACTCCGTTATCGTGAAAATGGAGTGCCGACTGTCATCTTTGCCGGACAGGACTACGGTATGGGAAGCTCCCGGGACTGGGCAGCGAAGGGACCTAAACTCTTAGGCGTCAAAGCCGTCGTCGTGGAGAGTTACGAGCGAATCCACCGCAGCAATCTCATCGGTATGGGGGTCTTGCCCTTGCAATTCAAAGCGGGTGAAAACGTCGAAACGCTCAATCTCGATGGTAGCGAGATTATCAGCATCACAGGATTTGCCGACACCCTTCAGCCTGGCCAGATGGCAACGATGCAGATTGTTAGAACAAATGGTGACATGCAGACGACCCAGCTGCTCATCAGAATTGACTCACCCGTAGAGGTAGAATACTACAAACACGGCGGGATTCTCGACTACGTTATCCGGAATTTCCTATCGGCTTAAATCAACAAAATAGGAACTCCACAATCCACATCCAAAAGCACGGGGTTACTGTCAGCAGAATCCCCGTGCTTTCACTGCGGCAGTAGATCAAGAACAACGCGGTATATCTGGGCTAAGAATTAGGCTTCACGACTACAGTGCAGCGTTAGAGAATGTTGGTTGGCTTATAGAACGGTTAGGTAAAGACGAGGCATCGGTAGATGAAAAACCACGCTGAAGACTGTGGTCTCTGTATTTCCTACCTTCCATGAACTGTTCGCAAATCCAACCGGGCATCGACAGCGTCGGACACCGCGTTCGTCCAATCTACATCGTCAATACGCTGCAAGCTCATCAATGCGACGTTTACCATCGGATTCGACAAGGCGTAGTTGAGGAGAAAACTATCGATGTCAACGTTCGCCATCTCGTTCGGAAAACAGTGCTTCATGAGATTCTGGAAGGCGTTACTTGTGGTAGAGCGCATCAGCACAATCCCCATCTCTTGTGAGACTGCGTCGGGGATCACGCCTTGCCCCCCGAACGCATCACAAGTACTCTGGTACATGAGGTTATAGTGGATTTGCATCATGTCAAATTCTGCGGTGGCAATTAACTGCTCTGTGCCGCTAGAGGGGCCGTCCGCCGAAAACCCGATAAACCGGACTTTCCCATCTGCTTTCAGTTTCAAATATGTTTCCAACCCGCCTCTATTGAGAATTGTGTCTATATCGTCGGCATAAAACCATCCGCCGTGAAATTGCAGGACATCGATGTAGTCTGTGCCGAGCCGTTGCAGGCTCCCTTCTACATCTGTCACGATACCTTCTGGGTTGTATTCTTCCGTCTTGGTTGCGACGATACACGATTCGCGTCGTCCGTTGATGGCCTTACCGATAATCGTCTCGCTGTAACCGCTGCCATAGTCAGGTGCGGTGTCAAGATAGTTGAGGCCACACTCCATAGCATAATGGAGCATTCTGATGAGTGCAGCCTCATCGTGCTCTTGGCCAACTCTACCGCCGCCGTAACCGATCTCCGATACGCTGAGTCCCGTTTTGCCGAGTATACGATACTTCATAGCAAATTTCCTTCCCTTTGAATCAAGGTCTGCTTGTAAAGCAGGAAGGATGAAAGTTAGAAAAGAGACTTCGTTCCATTCTTCCATCCTTTCTTCTTTTAGACAAAATCTGTATATGAGGTGCGGTGCTTGTTCCCACGTATTGTCCGATTGCTGGGTTTGATAGAATTTTCGCCAAATAATTGTTCTACTTCTTCAATAACTGTCGGTTTATGAGCGACCCTGTATTTTTGAGCACACTGCGCAATAACTTGGCCATAGCGAGGTGTCATGAGACGCAAAATTAAGTCGTTATCTCCGCTATTATCACTTGCGATTTCCCGGAGTGCCTCCAATTTCCCACTATTTTCAAGGTCCACCTCAGGAATCGTTACTTCAAGCGCGGAAGTCTGTTTTTCGATAACAGATTCAATATCTACGATGCTGTCAGCTTGTATCTGACGTTGCTCTCTTTGGTTTTCGTCCTCACTCTTTCGATTCCTGCTGTTTTGACTGACTTTCCCTCGAATCCAAATCACCCGATCCTCGACGAGATCGCCTGCAGTTTTGTAGGCTTCAGGAAAAACGACGACCTCCACTGAACCTTCCAGATCCTCGAAACCGATCACCGCCATCCGTTCTCCTTTCTTTGTAGTAAGGTTTTTAACCTCTGTTATCATACCTACCACGAAAACTTCTGCATCAATCGGATGTTCAATGAGGGTTTGCGTACTCGTGCTTGTATAGTACTCAATGATGTCGCTATATTCTTCAAGAGGGTGTCCAGTAACGTAGAAGCCGAGGTGTTCTTTTTCCTGCTTGAGTCGTTCTAAAGGCTCGTATTCCGGGACATCAGTGATCATGGAAGTTATCGGCTGAGCCTCTGCTGCATCACCGAAAAGACTCATTTGTCCCCGATCGCGTTCTGCTTGTGCACTTTGGGCTGCCTTCATGATACTCTCTAAGTTCATCAGGTGCTGGGCGCGGTGTCCTTCGAGTGAATCAAATGCACCGCTCATAATTAAATTTTCAACAGCCCGCTTGTTAACCTGTTTAAGATCCACACGTTCGCAGAAATTTTCTAACGAAGTGAACAAACCGCCCTCGTCCCGCGCGTCTACAATGGCGTCTATCACACTATCACCGACTCCTTTTACGGCAACAAGCCCAAAGCAGACGTCATTGCCGTTCACCGTGAATTCCCTGTTGCTGCTATTGACATCGGGGGGTAAAAGATTGATCTCTACATCCAGAAAATCGGCAAGTTTTTTACATTCTGCCCGGTAACGCGTGATTTTTGATGAATCGCCAGCTTCTCCCGTCATCAGTGCTGCTAGAAATTCGTGCGGGTAATGTGTTTTCAGATACGCCATACGATAGGCTAACATTGAGTAGGCAACGGTGTGTGACTTGTTGAAAGCATAACGGGCAAAAGGTTCAAGCAGTTCAAATATGTCTTCTGCTTCTTTCTTTCCGATATCGTTTTTCATTGCCCCTTCAATAAATTTCTGACGCTGCGCTTTGAGGAGTTCCTCATCTTTTTTCCCCATGGCTGAACGAAGTACATCTGCTTCGCCGAGGGTAAAGCCCGCCATATCGCGTGCAATCTGCATCACCTGTTCCTGATATACACAGACACCATAGGTGCTTTCGAGTATGCCTTCAATTGACTCATGGATATGGTCGACCGCCTCTGAGCCGTTCTTTCGGTTTATGAACTGTTGCATAAAACCGCTCTCGATCGGGCCGGGACGATACAGGGCAGGGATCGCTGAGAATTCATCAAAAGTATCAGGCCTGAGATCCGTGACGACCCGATACATCCCCGGCGAAGCATCCAATTGGAACAAGCCGTTAATCAGCCCTTTACTGATCAGCGCGTAAGTTTCTTCGTCGTCAAAAGGAATATCTTCTAACTCTATCTCCTTACCGTGGATCACCTTAATCATCTGCAGACAATCATACGTTTCTGTCAAACTTCGCAGCCCGAGAGAATCAAACTTAACGATCCCGACATCTTCAACAGTTTTACCTTCAAATTGTGATGCGACCTGATCGTGTTTATCCTTGAACAGCGGGACATAATTGGTTAGCGGGCCGTTTGAAATAACAATCGCAGACGCATGGCACGAAACATGACGTTTCATTCCCTCGACGGCTTTGCTGAGATCCATCAATTCTCTATTTTCTGGACGATCAGCGAGGTCCTGAAATTCCGGTTCCTTTTCCAAGGCCTCCTCAATCGTGATTCCGGGGGTATTAGGGATAAGGCGGGTTAACGTTTTGACATTTTCGAGTGGCACCTCAAGGGCGCGCCCGACATCCGCTATAGCGGCTTTCGCACCCAGCGTTGCAAAAGTAGCGACTTTACCCACGGAATCTTCACCGTACTTTTCTCTAAGATAATTGATAACGGGCTCACGGGCCCGGTCCGCGAAATCAATATCGATATCGGGCGGGCTGATACGTTCAAGATTTAAGAACCGTTCAAAGAGGCAGTCGTAGTCCATCGGATTGAAAGTGATTACGTCAAGGGCATACAGCACAAGACTACTGGCAGCAGAACCCCGAGCCGAGAGCGGATACCCATGCTTATGCGCATATTTAACGTAATCCCACACAATAAGGAAGTAACCCGAATAGTCAGTTTTACTAATAATATCGAGCTCGTAATCCAACCGTTGGCAGATATTCTCCGGCAGTTCGCCACCATATCTCTCCCGTAAGTTTTTATAACAGATTTCTTTGAGAAAGCTATCGTTCGTATGGCCTGCCGGAACTTCGTATTCAGGCATCAGGTTCTTGCCGTAATCAAGTTTAAGGTCACACCGGTTAGCTATTTCGAGCGTGTTGCTAATGGCTTCTGGCGGATAGCCCTTCAATACTTCCCGCATTTCATCAACATTTTTAAAGTAGAAGTGATTGTCAAACCGTAGGCGTTGCTGGTCGTTGACAGTTTTCTTCGTTTGGATACAGAGGAGGACATCGTGCATCTGATGGTCGGACTTGCGGAGGTAGTGACAATCGTTTGTTCCCACGAGCGGAAGGTTGAACTCTTTTGCCAAATCCACCATTATTGGATATGCCTCAAGCTCCTTGTCAATGTAATGATTTTGCACTTCAACATAGAGGTTCCGCTTGCCCATTATTTCTACTAATGTTTTGAAGTTTTGGATCCCCTCCTCTCGTCTATTTGAACAGACGAGTTGCGGCACCTGCCCTTGGATGCACCCGGTCAGTGCGATGATTCCATGGTGATACTCGCGCAGGATCTCCATGTCAATGCGCGGCTTGCTATAGAAGCCTTCTGTATAGCCGAGCGATGTCAATTTTAAGAGGTTTTGATAACCGGTTGCATCTTCCGCGAGCAGTGTCAAATGATAGGGACCGCCTTGTTCTTTCCTGCGTGTCTTCCTATCTCCAGGTGCTACATATACCTCACATCCGACGATTGGCTTGACACCTGCTTTCTTAGCTTTATCATACAATTCCCATGCGCCGAACATGTTGCCATGATCGGTGAGAGCAACGGCGGGGGCACTATTTTCGACAGCCCAATCTACCATATCGGCGATACGACACGCTCCATCCAGCATGCTATACTCGCTATGATTATGTAGATGAACAAATTCTGTGGCCATGCTTCCTCCAATGTTTAAGTTTAATGAATACGATTTTTTAAACGAATTGAATTATGAAATCGATAGCATTATACCAAAAATACGGCAGAATTTCCATAATAAATTTTAAAAAGCTGTCAGTCTTCAGTCATCCGTAAAGAAAGAAGTGATGTATCTAAAGTTGCTCAGTTACCGGCTGCCAGCCGCTCACGGCTAATCGCTGCTTTTAAGTTGACATCTGCTGATTACATCTGCTACAATAAACAGGATTACGTTCTAAAATCGCTTCGGATCGCATCTGTAGAAGGCGATCCAAGAGCATAGGAAGGTATAAACGCTTCATTGCGGATTTTCACGCCCAATTAGATGGAAAAATCAAGACTTTTTTTGCTGTTCCTAACCCTGTTTTTTGTTATGCTTGGGTTTGGCATCATCATTCCAAATCTCGCTTATTACGCCCAAGATGTCGGCGCAACCCCCACTGAAATTGCCATATTGATGTCGATCTATGCCGGAATGCAACTCCTCTTTGCCCCTATCTGGGGCAGGTTGTCGGACACACACGGTCGAAAACCCGCAATTCTGCTGGGCCTGCTTGGAAACGCTTTTGCCTTGATCGGGTTCGGAATAGCGAAAGATTACGTGTGGCTCCTTATTGCACGCGGCGCGGCGGGCATCGCTTCGGCAGCGGTAATGCCGACCACCATGGCCTATGTTGCCGATGTAACTACATCTGAGGAGCGCGGTAAAGGCATGGGATTGATGGGTGCTGCGATGGGACTCGGTTTTATCCTTGGCCCAGCGATCGGCGGTATCATGGGCAGCCACAATACTCCGTTTTTTGTCGCAGGTGCTATCTCTGTCTTAAATTTTCTTTTTGTCCTCGGATTATTACCGGAATCGCTACAGGAAATTAGAACCAATGAACCTCGGGAAAAGCATCACGAATGGGTATCTCCACACCAAATATTCCAGTGGGCGACTCTGAAGTCGCCTTTCAACTCGCTTTTTCTCGTCGCATTTTTCTCGACCTTCAGTTTTGCAGGATGGGAGGTGATCTTCCCGCTTTTCATTGAAGAAGGGTGGGACTATGGGGAACGAGAGATGGGCTGGATGTTCATGATCATGGGCGCGATTGTCGCGCCGATCCAGGGCGCGCTGCTCGGCAGATTAATCAACAGATTAGGGGAGCTGCGGATCATTCTTGCTGGGTTACTTCTCAACGCACTCGGTATAGCACTTTTGCCGAGCGCCTTCTCTATAGCACCTTTGGCTAGTGCCTTCTCTTTTGCGACGCTCACCGTATATATTACTATTACCGGCATCGGCAGCCAGCTCATTCGCCCAACAAATACCTCGTGGATTTCCAAGCAAACCCAGATAGGTCAAGGGACCGCTATCGGTATCATGGATGCCTTTTCAAGTTTAGGACGTATTTTGGGACCGCTTCTCGGCGGTTGGCTTTATGAGAAAGGGGCTCACCCTTACGCTGTTTTGGCAGGCCTCCTGGCAGTAGCGACGCTATGGCTCTATGTCCCGCTACGCCGGATTAGAAGTGAAGCGTCGAACATTTCACAGTAGCTATTTCTATCTTCGAAGACCGGAGTTCCAGGGCGCATCAGCTCTCCCGTATTTGCTATATCATCTCTCAGCGCAGCGGCGGTAGTCGGTGCTCCACGCGGCGCGTGTTGTATTTACGACGATATTCTTGATGTGCTTCATCGTTCGGATACTGTTCAGTTCCCGGATACGGATAGGCAGACATTCCATGAAAGGGTAGCGGTTCAACTGTTTGCGATGTAAGCGTATTGATGTCACCATCTTTATCCCATCCGTTACTATACAAGATAAAGTCGCGCACCCAACCCGGCTTCAATGCGGGGAGGCGCACAGCGTCAAATTCCACCGTGATTTCGTCCCCCGCATTGAGGATAACATACATGTCGTCGACTTCCTGCAACAGAGGAGTGACATCGCCGTAACGGGTGTAATATCCAGCCAGATCACGCCACTGGCCTGCTGTTGTTACCTTTTGATAATCGAATAAGTGCGGGGCATGACGGTTCGGCCGGTACATCTCGGAGAAACCACGGTAGTGCAGATCCGCGCTATCCGGATTCAAAGTCGTCATCTCCATCGGCACGGATTGTTCTCCAACCGTGAAAAATGTCATATCCCAGTAAATCTGCATATCGGTTTCAATCCGAACGCGTCGATCATCCGATAGGAATTTGCCTGTCAGGTCAACCGTAATCGTCTTGTTTTTTCCTGCGGGTATCCCTATCATATCTATAACGGTCGTCCACTTCCCCGTTTTGTCCTTCACTGCGACTGAAGGGAAACGTGGATTAATCCGTGGATTCTGCGATAGAGCGATATTGATACTTGTGTCGGTCGGAAAAATCCAACCTGTGAGGAAAAGCGTCACAGGTGCTTTATTTGGGATATCTCCGAGGTCAAGAATAATAGCATGTGGTTCGACAATCCCTTGATAGGTGCCGGCCGCGTGTTCAATAGCATAATCGTAATCAAACGCCTTTAAGGCATCGGATACATCTTCACCGTGATGGTTGACGGCTGACTTCGGATACCGCTTCTCGGCGACACTATAGACCTTGAATTCTGCAAACGGCGGCGGTATATACTGTTCATCTACAAAGATATCGGTGTTTGCAGGATGATCAACCGCAATTAGTTTCACTTCGTCAAAATAGGCGGTTTCCCACAATTCCTCGGTAATTTGAATAGAATATTTGCCCGATTTCGGTTGGAGCTGTTCTCCGGATATTTTCACGAAGTCCCGTGTTTCGTCAGGTGCGACAAACCCCATTGATGTGACAAGCCCCAAAGGTGCGCGCCAAAGCAGATCGGTAACGAATTCATACCGATTACCGTTGTAGACGTATAGGAACGGGCAGGAACCCTTCAAAACCTGTTTCTCCAGAATTCGCTGTCTTGCCTGCGGGGTAACGACATTCTGTGGTACCCCATTTGTCCAGACAACCCGGACGACATCTGCAGCGTCAAATGTTCCCAACCCGAAGTGCGACATCTGTTTGGATACGTACCGCAATTGATACAGTTCACCGACTTTCACCTCTAACTTCGATCCGATAGCATCTTTATTGACTTTGTTGTTTCCCGCGATGAGGCCCTCCAGCCGGACCTGTATCCAGTTGTTTTGATTCCCACCGTTGTTTTGCAGCGCGCGCAGTTGTCGGTCGGCGTTAACAAAAAAGAGGTCAAGATCGCCATCGTTGTCATAGTCACCCACTGCCCCCGCAATAGCATTCTTGAGAAGTACTTCGTCTGTTAGAGATGATGATTCCATGAACGGATAAGGTTCAGTAAACTTGCCAACACCCTCATTCCGAAACAGGAACATGCCGTTCTCGCCACCGACCCAGACATCAAGGAATCCGTCGTTGTCGTAATCTATGTTTTCTAATAGAACGGGCGGTAGACCTTGCACACCTGCTTCTGATCCCAATGCATCGACGAAACTTCCGTCCCCGGTATTCTGGTAGAGGTGGATACGATCTGCTGTCGCTAAGAAGATATCAAAGTCTCCGTCGTTATCATAGTCGCCAGCAGCAGATGCGGTATACTGAACATTTTGTGGAATCCCTGTTTCACTTGAAACAGCGCGGAGCCGCCCTTGTCGGAGATTATCGTAGAGCGTGCATCCGGTTTCGCGGTGGGTAACAAAGATGTCTATATCCCCATCGTCATCAAAATCAGCAGACAGTGCCTCTTGGCCTATGGGCGTGCTACCTGTATCGGTCAAAAAGGTCTGCTCTCCAACGTCAGTGAATGTTCCATCTCCATTATTCCGATACATCGTCCTGCTAGATGTGAAGAGGTCTAGATCACCGTCATGGTCAAAATCGACCGGATGGAGTAGACCTGTTTCTGCTCCTGATTGTTCATATTCAACGAGGGAAAACTGTTGCCAGTTCTCGGAGGCATCTGTTTGAAAAAGCAATATCTCTTTGCTGGTTTGAATTAGAAAATCTTGTGTTCCATCTTTATCCAGATCTGCAACCGCCGTAGCGTATAGATTTGAAACATCTTGTTTTTCTCTCCTAAGCTGAAGAGCAGGGAGAAACTGTCCGCTGTTATTCCGAAAGAGAGTTCCTGTAGGGGCTATGTATAGGTCGAGGTTTCCGTCCGCATCGTAGTCGATTAGTAAAACCTCAACAGCATCGGTAGACGTGATTTCCACATTTGCAAGCCCAAGTCGTTCAGTCACATCCTCAAACTTCACCTCAATGGGTGGAATCTGTTCCGCGGTGATTCGAGCTTTAAAAGCTGGACTGAACGTCTCTATCGGATGTCCAAGGATGTCGGTTACTAATTCGCCGATGCCCTGCTGATAGCGTGCGCTTGCCCGATGCAGGTTCTCAAAGATTCGGATGTTTCGTGAGGCGAGTTTTAGATCCTTTTGCTTTATCGCGTCGATGCCGTGTGTAAGGTATGCAAGTTTTTCTGGGTCAGTGTCTCCTAAAATATGCATTAATTCCCGACTGAAACCTTCTGCTTCCTTGAGTTGGCCTTGTGCCAACACTGCCTGTGCCAGCTTCAATAACACTACGATATTCACTGGCGACCGGGCATGAAGTTCTTGGAGATGACGAGCCGCCTCTTGTTGTGCCTCTGAGTCGTTTCGCTGTCCGAGATAGTGGCGCGCCAACTTGTAGCGAAACTCTAATTCATCAGGTGCCAATCGGACAGCCTCCTTCATCGCCTCAACCGCCAATTTACGATGTCCTTGTAGCTGGTAGACCTCGGATAGAATAAAGTGTAACCGGCTGTCCATTGGTGCCACAGTAATTCCGCGTTTAACCCATACTTCAGCCGTATCTGCTTGCTGGAGCCGCAGGTGCGCGACTGCAAGATTACCGTAACCAATCGCCTCCTCGGGGAGTAGTTCCACGAGTTCTGTAAACGCCTCAACCGCTTTTGAGAGCTGTGATTCTTCAAGATACGCCAACCCCAGATTTTGATATCGGATTGCTTCTTCTATAATTTGGGGCGTATCCATTTCTTGTGCTGTCCCTGTCCATATACCCAAAAACCATATCAACAGCAATGCACACCACAAACGTTTTTCTGTACTACGGAACGCGAGTTTTGCCATCAGGCGTTCTCCTTCTGGATAGTGTCTGCAGCTTCCCGAACCGCTTGGCGCATGCTATTTAATCGGAGTTTAAGGGAATCCTCAAGCTGTTTGAGGTGAAGCAACCAAGACTGCTGAGAATCACTGCCCTCCGTACCGAATCCGTCGGTTAGTGAGAGTCTAATATATTTCAACCGTTCTGTCTGTAGCACTTTCATCTGAGCATCGTAGTCCTCAATTCCAGATTCCAATAGGGAGCTGATCTCACGAATTTTTTCCAACGTTTGTCTCCTTTTTAATGCGTTGTTTTTATGATTTACTGACATTTCTCAGAGTAGTGTTTCCGCTAAGCCAGGTGCTGGGCTGAGCCGGTGTAGTGTTCTGAAAATGCGATCTATTTAGAAAAGTTCTTGATTTTTAGGCATGAGATGGCATTCTAAACGGAGTTATACTTCTCAGGAGGTCCTCTCATGTGAGGACATGTTATCAGATCCGCAAAGTTCTTTCAATCGGTTTTGTATTGGTAGGCAAGCAACAGACTCATGGAGACGTTGCTCTCTCTGCAGTTTACTCACATCCTCATCCACGGGAAAAGCAGCTGCGTCTTTTCATCAACAAAACAGAAGACAACACCTATAAGCATTCACTTAAACAACGATTTGAGAAATATTAGCGCTATTGACTTTTTCTGCCTAATGTGGTATCCTTAATATCACTTGCTGTTTGAATCTATTTATAGGAAAAGTTCTTGGCTATTCAGCCATCGTCTAGAATAAAAAAAACAAGGAAAAAAGAGAATGCTAAAAATGTTCAAGTTTGCTTCCATTTTAACGATTCTGATTGTAGGCGGAATTTGCAGCCCCTACGCTCACAGTGCCTCCTTTAGATACCATTGGGAAATAGACGAGACCCCCGAAGGGAGCGAAAGTGCAACCGTAATTGAACCTATAGAGGTGACGTTGCGAGATGAACCGGTGCAGGTCGCCTCTCATAGCGCGTCCCTTGCACTCATGCAGAAATATTCCGTGCACTTGGGCCCTGAATGGAGTGCAGGGCGTGCCTACAAGCTCCTGCAGACCTTTGAGGCTGTGCCCCAAGAAAAAAATGATTTTTATGGAGCAAGTCAAGCAGTGTCTCCCTCTGTTTGGCGATTAAGCAGTCGCCACATACAGAATGATATTAAGGTTGAATATCAGAACGGACAACGCGTCGTTACTCTCCATCAGGCGGTGTTTAGGTATGCCCAACCGTTGTTAGCAGAAATTGAAGGCGTGCGCGGCACATACTTCTCTAAGCGACTCCACCGCGCTGTGGTCAGGTTCGTCACCGATAATGGTGCCGATAGATACGCGCTCAACCGCATTTTGGAGGATCGGTACGCCGTTAGCATAGACGTTCCAGATTACAGTGAACTCACGCGGCACACAACGGGCGAACATGCGGGTCGTTTTTCTGAATTCAAAAATAGAGAATTGCTCTTGCTGATCTCAATGCTTGAGGAATTTCCGCAAGGCATGATTAAAACGCCGGGGCTCAACTACCTGGTTCGGCGTTTAGATGGAACCCCGCACCCGTTTTACCCTAGTGCGCCAGCAGTCGCATGGCCAAATGAAGGCTATATAGAGTTTATGGAATCTGCTTTTAAGAAGCAAGGTGCCGATTATATTCATCGTCTGATCCTGCATGAAAAGGCACACTTCCTATGGGAGCACCTTTTTGACGAACAGCTCAGACAGGATTGGATTGAACTCGGCGGGTGGTTTGAAAATCCGCGCGATCCCGACGGTTGGTCAACAACGAAGCAGGTTGAGTTTGTTTCTGCTTACGCCCACGGAAAAAATCCGAATGAGGATATGGCAGAGAGCATCAGTTATTACATCGTCAATCCTGACAAACTGCGCTCCCGTTCTCCTGCGAAGTATGAGTTCATTCAGAACCGGGTTATGCACGGCACACGGTATATCTCAAAGATTCGTGAAGATTTGACGTTTGAGGTCTATAACCTCTATCCAGATTATGTGTATCCGGGCCGGATTACACGAGTTGCCATACAGGTTGAAGGTGAGCCTGAGGAAGATAAACGGATAACGGTAGAAATTGAACTTCACGGAGAAAGCGCCTTAGACGCTGCCCAAACCGCATATATTAGAGTCTTTAGCGAAAAGGGCACCTATTTCGATCTTGCATGGATGCAACCGGTTGGGGATGATGGCAGGAACATTGCTTCCGGCCATATTCTGCGCGGGCAAGTAAAGCTATCAAAATATGCAGCAAACGGTTATTGGGCTCCTGACCAAATCCGAATCTGGGATGCCCAACGGAATGAGAGACTCACGGCACAGACCGATTTCGGCTGGAAACTCCATATCGACAATCCACTTGCAGATTGCGAACCGCCACAATACGTCAAAAACTCAATGCGTCTCTCTTTATCAGAAGCAACCACTGAGAATGGAGAAGCTTATCAAATTGTTACCGCCCGCTGGAAACTTTTCGATAAGAACGATATAAAAAATGTCTATGCCGAAATGAACGATAGCCATCGTGAAACATATTCCCGGCGCGAGAATTACGGAGAATATAATCCAGAAACCGGCGAAGCCAGTGTTGGACTTATCGTTCCGAATTACCTCCAGAGCGGCAGTTATGCCCTTAACTATATTTCGATGGAGGATGTCGCTTTAAATGTTCAAGGGGTACACTTCACCGATCCAGGGCACACCTTAAGGGACGAAGAAAGCATCACCGACGAGCTACCTGCTGCAATTGATATCGTAACAACCAATCCGGATAGTGTCCCGCCTGTCCTTGATTTAAGCAGGATCACAATTCAGGCAGAACCAACACGCCCGGAGGCACCTAACGGCGAAACTCGGGTTGACATTACTTTTCGCGTTAAGGATAATATCAGCGGATATCGCTCAACGGATATGCTTTTGCGTGATCCTCAGGGCGTAACACACTTCTTTAGACATTACGATGAAGATTTTCACGCCATCTACTTTTCAAGGGATCCAACCCGCTATCAAGTCTATCAGAAAACAATTACTTTGCCTGTTGGCAGTGCTCCCGGTATCTGGGGTTTGGCTGAAATGACCGTATGGGATAAGGCACAAAATGTGCTTCGGGCGGATTTTACTGAAATTGTCCGATTTGAGGTAGACGGTGTAGCCACTGCAGCCCCTATCATTGCCTCACTTCCTGACGACACGCGGCTGCTCTCAAACTACCCCAACCCGTTCAATCCGGAGACGTGGATACCGTATCAACTCGTCAACAGCAGCGATGTCGAGATTACCATTTACGATACTAAGGGGCATCTGATTCGCACATTGGCACTTGGGCATCAGGAGGCAGGTTATTATACGAACAGACATCGTGCGGCGTATTGGAACGGTCTCAACAGTTTAGGAGAGCAGGTTGCCAGCGGGGTCTACTTCTATCAACTGCAGACGGATGCGGCTTCCGAGATGCGCAAAATGGTTATCTTAAAGTAGCCTGTGCTTTTTTCTAAGGCGCTGCAGGCTTAATTGCCCTACATCCAAAGCAGAACCAAGAACTAAATCACCGTGAAAAAACGCTTACACTTGTAGACGCTCTCTACCCGGGGTCAGTACTAGTGGAGAGGGTAGACGCGACAATCGCTTTATTTGCGCGGTTTCGTGTGAATAGAGATATTTTTGACATCTTAAAAACCGGACAGATGCAAACCAGCATCCTTCGATAAAGCAAAACTCTCGTGAAAATATAACAGAGAAACATAAAACTAAAGGGGCTTGCGGGAACGGAGATAAAACGATTGACTTTTTTACCTAATGTGGTATCCTTAATGCCAATTGCTGTTTGAATTTGTTCACAGGAAAGGCTTTGGCTATTCAGCCATCGCCTACGATAAACAAAATAAGGGAAAAAGAAATGCTGAAAACTTTCAAATTCGCTTCCATTTTAACGATTCTGATTGTAGGCGGAATTTGCAGCCCCTACGCTCACAGTGCTACCTTTAGATACCATTGGGAAATAGACGAGACCCCGGAAGGGAGCGAAAGTGCAACCGTAAATGAACCGGTAGAGGTGACGTTGCTAGATCAACCGGTGCAGGTTGCGTCTCATAGTGCGTCCCTTTCATTAATGCGAAGATACAAAGTGCACTTGGGCCCTGAATGGAGCCCAGGGCGCGCCTACAAGCTCTTGAAGACCTTTGACTCTATTGGATGGGGAATGGGAAATATTCACGGAGGAATTCCCTCTGTGTGGCGATTGAGCGATCGCCACATACAGAACGATATTGAGGTTGAATATCAGAACGGCCAACGAGTCGTCACTCTCCATCAGGCAGTGTTTAGGTATGCCGAACCGTTGTTGGCAGAGATTGAAGGCGTGCGCGGCAGATATTTCTCTAAGCGACTCCACCGTGCTGTCGTCAGGTTCGTCACCGATAATGGTGCCGATAGATACAAGCTCAACCGCATTTTGGAGGATCGGTACGCCGTTAGCATAAACGTTCCAGATTACGAGGAACTCACGCGGCACACAACGGGCGAAGACGCTGGACATTTTTCTGAATTCAAAAACGAAGAACTCCTCGCTCTGATTTCAATGTTCGAGGAATTTCCACAAGGCATGCACAAAGTCCCTGGTTTAAAATATATCGTTAGACGTTCGGACGGGCTTCCTCATCCAATTCCTTCCGCGGCAGCAGTTGCATGGACAGGGGCAGGTTATATTGAGTTCACGGAAGCTGCTTTTAGGGAAAATGGGTTAGAAGCAATTCACCGTTTGATTTTACACGAAAAGGCACATTTTTTGTGGGAATATCTTTTTGACGAACAGCTGAAACAGGATTGGATTGAACTCGGCGGGTGGTTTAAAAACCCGCGCGATCCCGACGGTTGGTCAACAACGAAGCAGGTTGAGTTTGTTTCTGCTTACGCACACGGGGTAAATCCGAATGAAGATATGGCAGAGAGCATCAGTTATTACATCGTCAATCCTGACAAACTTCGATCTCGTTCTCCTGCGAAGTATGAATTCATTCAGAACCGGGTTATGCACGGCACGCGATATATCTCAAAGATTCGTGAAGACTTGACGTTTGAGGTGTACAACCTCTATCCAGATTATGTGTATCCGGGCCGGATTATACGGGTTGACATACAGGTTGAAGGTGAGCCTGAGGAAGATAAACGGATAACGGTAGAAATTGAACTTCACGGAGAAAGCGACTTGGACGCTGCAAAATCCGCAAGTACTACAATCTATAATGTTGATAAGCGGAGCCCCAATAATGGCTATATTTCGATGAGCCCCGTTGAAGCCGATGGCATGCGGATCGATTCGGGCCATATTCTGCGCGGGAGCACAACGTTATCAAAACATGCACCTCACGGTTACTGGCACACTGACCAAATCAACATCCGGGACGCTCACGGGAATAGAAGATTCGCGTCACAGACCGATTTCGGCTGGAAACTCTATATCGACAGTCCCCTTGCATATGACGATGATGAACCGCCAGAATACGTCAAAGACTCAATGCGTCTCTCTTTATCAGAAGCAAGCACGGAAGAAGGACGAGCCTACCAAATTCTGACAGCGCGATGGCAGTTTGTTGAGAAAACTGGGATGAGATCGGTTTCGGCAAGGATTGTACATGATCAAAGTATAGAATTTTACTCCAACTTAAGAGGGGGTGCATATTTCGAAACAAGGAGTGGAAATTTCCAAGAAAGAGATGGGCTCTGGGAAGTAAGTGTCCGAATTTCTGTGCCTGACTATGTGCCAAGTGGCACCTACAATATTGTGATCGGGATGACGGATTTAGCAAAAAACGCTGATTGGATCGTGTTGCCTGACTCTATTGAGATTCAAACAGCAAATCTCGATGTTATACCTCCTGAACTGGATTTAAATAGGATTACAATTCAGGCAGAACCAACACATCCAGAGGCACCCAACGGCGAAACGCGGGTTGACATTACCTTTAGAGTCAAAGATAATATCAGCGGATATGATAGGGCACTCATATCTTTACGCGATCCTCAGGGTTTTGGATACCCCTTTCATCACCTCGATGAGGAATATGGCGAAATGTACTTTTCAAGGGATCCAACCCGCTATCAAGTCTGTCATCGCACCATTATTTTGCCTGTCGGCAGTGCTCCCGGCACTTGGGGACTTGGTAGCATGAATGTATGGGATAAGGCAGGCAACAAACTTTATGCAGACTTCACCGAAATTGTCCGATTTGAGGTAGACGGTGTAGCCACAGCCGCACCTATCATCGCCTCACTTCCTGACAACACGCGGCTGCTCGCAAACTACCCCAACCCGTTCAATCCGGAGACGTGGATACCGTATCAACTCGTCAGCAGCAGCGATGTCGAGATTACCATTTACGATACCAAGGGGCATCTGATTCGCACATTGGCACTTGGGCATCAGGAGGCAGGTTATTATACGAACAGACATCGTGCGGCGTATTGGAATGGTCTCAACAGTTTAGGAGAGCAGGTTGCCAGCGGGGTCTACTTCTATCAACTGCGGACAGATGCGGCTTCCCAGATGCGAAAAATGGTTATCTTGAAGTAGAGTGCTAATGCCCCGCAGGCTTAATTGCCTTACATCCAAAAAGGAGCTGTGAGCTAAACCGCCCCGGCAAAGCAACAGAGTGTTTGACTCTTTTCATAAAATGTAGTATACTTAATTTGAATTTGATAGGATTTACGCAATTCCGGGGGCCGAGCGGTTAGACTTGCAGAGAGTCTATGGGCGATCCACCGCAAAACTGCCAAAGCTGAAGCGTAATATGACTTAGACAAACTTAACTCGTGTGCATAAGAAGGAGAATTAATTGTCAACAGATCCATGTTCATCAAGTCCGGCGGAGGCGTCGGACATTATTCATCCGCGCGTTCTCCCTTTCATAGCTATGCATCTTGCATGCTTTGCTATTTTCTGGGTGGATGTTCAAACCATAGATTGGATTGTATGCGGGGCCTTGTACGTTATCCGCATGTTTGGAATCACAGCGGGGTTTCATCGTTACTTTTCGCATCGTTCATTCAAAACAAGCCGAGGATTCCAATTCTTTTTAGCTTTTCTGGGACAGAGTTCAGCGCAGCGCGGGGTCCTCTGGTGGGCGTCGAAACACCGCCATCACCATAAGTACTCCGACACAGTGCAAGATGTGCATTCACCGGTGCAACATGGATTCTGGTATTCCCATGTACTATGGATTTTTTCTAAGCAGGGACGGGAGCCGGATTACATTTTAATTAAGGATTTTCGGAAGTACCCAGAGCTGGTGTGGTTAGATAAATGGGAAAGATTCCCGCCATTCGTATTAGCTGTTTTGGTCTGGGCGTTTCTCGGCTGGTCTGGATTGATCGTAGGATTTGTCTTGAGTACTGTGATCCTATACCATGGGACATTTACAATTAACTCGCTCTCCCACGTGATAGGCAAACAACCTTATGACACCGGAGATAGTTCTCGTAACAACTTGTTCTTGGCTATTATTACGCTAGGTGAAGGATGGCATAACAACCATCATCACTTTCCAAGTGCTACGCCGCAAGGATTTCATTGGTGGCAAATTGATGTTACCTATTATATTCTCAAAGTGTTATCTATTTTTAGGATTGTTTGGGACCTTCGCCTGCCTCCTGCACATGTGATTAAAGGGGTTTCCAAATTATCGGTCGCCGCGATAGAAAGAGCCGCGCAGCAGCTCGCTGCGAGTTTTTCCATTGAGCATATTGGTAAGGCTGTTTTGAACGCATGGACGCATACTCCTGAATTGGTTGAACTCCGAAACCGGACCCGCATCGGTCAGTCAGCGGTAGAAGATTTTCTCAAAGAGATGAAAATCCTTGAGCTGTCTACAGTGGAGAATGTGAAACAGCGCGCCCAAAAAATGTTCACCCATATCCCGTCGTTAAATCCGATTGTTGAACGCGCAAACCAGATCATTGTTCAGGCAGTTTCAGTATGGATACTTCAGAACCAGATGTAGGCAGCGTCAGTTCATGTATAACTGTGGTACCAGCATCTGTCTGTCAGGACGGACGCAAAATCACGGATTTCCAACACTTAATGTTTTGCGATAGCTCGTCTACCGGGGCTCTGCGGGCCTAACCGATCGCACCCCAGAATTGCGTAAGTTCTATCCTGGGAACCATCAGTTTTAACCTCAATTTGAATTAAGTAGCTGCAAGGTCTGACACTTCCTCCAAACATGTTTCAATACCATCTATGACTCGGGAGCCTGTCCTATTCCGTGCAATCAGTATAAAACTTGTACCTCTATGTGCAATCTTTTCTGAAGATTTGGCAAAGAGCCTTATCTGCACCGCGGCAGTAGATTGGCACGAAATGTGCTAGGAGAATTAATAGATAAGGAGTTATCAATGGAAACCGAACGGAAGTATCGCGTTGCACCGTCTGGATTCACGCCAGAGCAGTGGGAAACTTTTAACAAAGATGGCATTATCTGCATTGAAGATGCTCTTGATTCTGAAGACATCCAAACGTATATTGACGCAATAGACCGGGTTGCCGCTACTAATCCGAAGTATGCCCCAGGCAGTTACCTCGGCATGGAGAACATCGTTGAACGCGATCCCGTTTTTACGGGTTTAATCGACCATGAGGGGCATGTTGGTTTTGCGTATGACCTGTTCGGGGAGCTTCTCAAACTCCATCAGAGCCAGTTTTTCCTACGGCCTCCCGGTGGCAAACAGTACAATCAGTGGCACCCGGATGGCGCGCGTGCACTGCCTTATGGGGTGTTCTCGCCGCAGCTACCCTTACAGATCAAGATCGGATATTGGCTGACGGATTTGCCGACCTCGAGGATGGGGAACCTCGTTGTACTACCGGGGAGCCATCGCCAGCAGTATATGGACAGCTACGATACCCACAAGAGTATCTCTGGAGAAAGGGTTGTCTGCCCGCGTAAAGGGACGATGACGGTGATGCACTCAAGCATCTGGCACCGTGTAGAACCGAACGAGAGCGATGTGGTGCGTTACAATATTTTTGTCGCCTATTGTCCATCGTGGCTGACTTCTGCTGACCGATTTCACTCCTCGCCGGAGTGGCTAGAGACGCTTAACCGTGAACAGCGGATTATTATGCGCAGCTACAGCCATGCGTATCATAACGCGAAACCTCCGGCATCTGATTTCCCGCTTTTCCTTGAACGCGACACCGGGGTTGAAAAAGACACGGGCACGTATCCTGAACACGTCCAACTGCACCGCCGCAAACGGTTGACCATGCATGAAAGACTGACGGCTTTATAAAGACAGCTATTAAAATGAAGACCCTATTCCTCAAAGACATGCGCTATCGCCAAGCAAGGGTAGTGCTGACAGCGCTCGGTATCACCGTACTGATTTCGCTCATCTTGCTGCTAGGCGGTATTATGAACGGCATGCGCATCCAGGCCCGGCAATACGTTGAATCAACGGGAGCAGACCTATGGATTTCCGCTGAAGGCTCCGGGGGTGCCTTTATCGGCTTCTCTCTTGTTGTTGAGGAATACATGGCGTTTCTGAATGCAGGTCAAGGCCTAGTGCCAAATTCCGCTTCGCCCTTAGTTTTTGCACAAGCTCGCCCTAACATACGTGGAAAGTCCACTAAAGCGATTGTAGTCGGTTACACACTCGGAAAACTGGGGGGGCCCAAGCAAGCGATCGAGGGAAGAATGTTTACCCCAAGCAAATTTGAAGACTACAGGCCTGAAAATCCTGCCCCTTATGAGGTGGTGGTCGATGAAAAAATGGGCTTGGAAATCGGGCAGCAGATAACCCTTGCCGATGAGAAAGTACGGGTTGTCGGAAAAACAAAAAGCCTGATGTTCGTGCTGGACACACCGCTCCTTTTTATGGATATCCGCCTTGCCCAGAAACTTTTGCTCGGCAATACCCCGCACGTTAACATGATGCTCGCCAGAGTGCATGCAAACTTCCCAGTACCAGAGGTATCCAGTCAATACGATGCCTTTGAGACCATCGAGACACGCACTTTAAAACAGACAGTTGGAAACATCATTGAGTACTACGTTGATGAACCGATGAAGGCGGTGCAATTCTTGCGTGTGATGTTGTGGGTAGCAGCAGGCATCCTTGTCGGGATGATTACCTATGTAACGATGCTTGAAAAGACGCAGGAGATTGGTGTCCTAAAAGCGATCGGCGCTGCAAACGGTTACGTCATGGCCCTTTTGCTGAAGCAAGTTGCGTTAATGTCCGCTGTCGGCGTAGGACTCGGGCTTCTTCTCGCTTATATTTTTGCGGCGGCGGCCCCCATTTTCGTTGCAATTAATTTTGTTGAATCGATCATCGTTACGTGTATCAGTTTTGTCGTTTGTTGCGGAAGCGGTTACCTGGCGGCGCGGAAGGCGATCACGGTGGATCCGATGATCGCCTTCCGCGGTGAAATTTAAGGTTTTTTGGACGACTGAACCTGAGGTGCTGCATTAAGTGCCCCCCAGCAGCACTCAAATCGTTAACAAACTTTTGATAACCTAAGCGGGGCTCTTAACAACCGTAGATCGATGCTAACAGCGAAGGCATCGCCCGAACGTAAACGTTAAAAGGGTGAATAGGGTATGGCAGCAATAGTAGAAGGGAACGGCTTAACGAAACGTTTTGGCACAGCGGAGGCAACTGTCGTCGCGATAGATTCCGTTGACATCACTATTGAAGAAAGCGAACTCGTAATGATTATGGGGGATAGTGGTTGCGGGAAAACAACGCTCATCAGCCTCCTCGGTTGTATTTTAACACCCGATACCGGGCATATCCAGATTGATGGCGAACCCATTGACCCGGAAGTACAAGATATGAGTGTGATTCGCCGTGAGAAAATCGGATTTGTGTTCCAGTTGTTTCACCTGCTCCCCTATCTCACTGCGCTTGAAAACGTCATGATAGCAATGGACCTCGCCCGGGCGAAAACAGAAGAAGCAGAAGGTCGGGCCACGGAACTCCTCACACAAGTTGGTTTAAGTGAACGACTTCACCATCGTCCTGCCCAACTTTCTGGCGGTGAGAAACAACGTGTCTCTTTTGCCCGAGCCCTCGCGAATAGGCCGAAGGTCATTTTCGCCGATGAACCGACAGCGAATTTAGATAGTCGCCAAAGCGACAACTTAATGAGCCTGATTCGAGAATTACGTCAGGAACACCAGACAACCGTCGTGATCGTGACGCATCACGACGGGTTAAAAAAAGATGCAGATCGGATTATCCAAATGAAGGATGGAAGGATTATTGCTAAATGAACGGGTATTTCTCTTTAAGAAAGCTTTTCTTTTTTGCTTCGACGCTTGCAATATTATTCCTCTTCCTCATTCTACCGACTTCCGCTCAGGATGAGTCACAATCTGCGACCTCTGAAGAAGATATATCCCTAAACGAAGTAGAACCGCCCAACTTTCTGACAAGTGGATTGTACGGCGGGGGTTTAACTTTTATTGACGGTGATGCCTATGTTCAAGTGCAGCTTCAGCCGGATATACCGCTTGGGAAAGTCGGCATCGGGTTAGACCTGATTCTACTCTACAATCCTTATGCTGAAGACGAAGTCCCCCAAATCCTTGCGGAAGATGGCGAAGCATGGGACGATCCAAGCACATGGTTACGACTTGTCCGTTATGTCCGCTACGGGCAGCCTTATGACCCGTTTTACTTGCGTTTCGGGGAGCTAGATTATCTGACAATTGGACACGGTTCAATTATGTCTGGTTATTCTAACTATGATCGGCGCGGCGTACGCCTGAATTTCAAGGGTGCCGAAAACCGCTATGGGGTCGAAACGATGCTCAATGATGTCGGGAATCCTACAATTTTTGGAGGCAGAGCATTTTTGCGCCCCTTCCAGCAGGAGGGGAACAACAACCTCCTGGCACGACTTGAGCTCGGGGCAACCTATCTTACTGACATCAACCCAAATTTGCAGGAAGATGGCGAAGAACCACTGAGCGCACTCGGGCTCGATGTCGGGTTCCGGATTTTTGAGACGCGTACATTTCGGTTGGACCTCTACGATGATATAGCGTTCCTCAATACTTTATCTGATGAATTGGGAGAGGCGATATTAGAAACCGCTACAGCAATAGATAGCCTGAAGACAACCCTTGCTTGGGGAAATGCTGTTGGTGTTGGTTTTTCTTTTACGCAAGCGCTCTTTAAAATTGAATACCGTATCTTCGGGGATGGATACATCCCTTCTGTGTTTGACTATACGTATGAATCGGCGAAATCGCTATCACCAGAGCCTAACAGTCCACAGTTTTTGGGGCTGGAGACAAACGCGGAGCCGAGCCGCGGCTTCTTCTCGCAGTTCATCTGGCATCCACTGCCGCAAATCCATTTCCTCGGAACACTTGAAGACTATACTAATATTGAACCTAAACTTTATATGGGAGCTACCGCGTCGAAATTAGCACCACGTCTCTCGCTGCGGGCCTTCTACACTAAACGTAATATAGGCGAGGGCGGCGAGACAAATTTCTTTGGAGACCTTTTCGACCTGGACGAGAAATCAGCTTTCAGCTTAGAAGCACGTTATACAATCCTGCCACCGTTTGAAACAATTGTGCTGCGTGAGTACCGATTCCGCCGCGTTGAAACGGAGTCCGGGGCCTCCCAATTTGAGCCGATCCACAAAACTTCCATTTTGGTAGGCGTTAGTACGAGTTTTTAGAGCCCATCCTCGGGGCATGCGTTCGATGGCATTGCCTGTATACCCACCACGCTGGCCGTAAAACGGAAAATTCGGTTTGACATCGTCCTCCCAATTACACTATAATATGTGGAGAAAGGAATAAGGAGAGATATGCGATTCACCTATTTTTGGCCCGGCTGGGCAGTCGCCCTCGGTATCTGCATTGCTATCGGCGTAACCTTGTTTGTTTACTTCCGAATGGCGCGTTCCATGCCACCGAGGTATAGGGTTTTGCTCGTTATGCTGCGCACCTTCGCAGTGTCAATCTTGATCGCTTGTCTTTTAGCCCCCGTTGTTCGCGAGAAAAAGGACACTACGCCGCCGACACACCTCTCTGTTCTCGTAGATACATCGCGAAGTATGGAAATCGTGGACGCTCGTATTGATCAAACACCAAAGGCGAGACTGAGTGAGGTGAATCAACTCCTATTTGATGCACCGAGGGGACTCCTCCAGGCTTTGAAGGATCGATTTGAGATTCATCTCTACCCTTTTGATACAGGGCTCCATCAAAGTGTACCGCTTACCCAAGACGCTGATACCGACACGCCGCAGCTTGAACCTCACGGGGCCCTTACAGACATTGGCGGGGCAATACAAGAAGCTGTAGCAACCTGGAAAGGACAACAAACTGCCGGTGTTGTACTCATTACGGATGGTGGACACAATTCGGGGCAGTTCCCTTGGGCGGCAATGACAGCGTTAGAAGTGCCCATCTACACAATAGGAGTCGGTGCAGTAGAACCACCAAAAGACATTCTGGTTCAACACATTGATTACGCCCCTATTGCCTACACGGGTCATGAAAGCACAATCCGGGTGAATGTGGTGCAAACTGGCTATACCGGCAAGACAACACAGATATCTTTGCGTGAATCGAACGGAAATACGCTCATAGATACCGCAACGCTGACTTTTGGCGTTGATTCACAGCAGGTTCCCGAACCCCTAGCAGAAAACGCCCATATGAATATCACGACAAAACAGGTGATTGAACTGAAGCTGACCCCAGAGATGGAGGGCAACTTCCAATATACTCTCACACTTCCAGTATTTGATGGTGAGCTCACAGAGGCGAACAATCAAAAGACATTTTTCGTGAAGGTTGTGAAGGCAAAACTCGATGTCTTCTATCTTGAAGGCAGACCGAGATGGGATTACACCTTCTTGAAACGGGTATTAACACGAGATCCAAATATTGAGGCGACCTGTGCAATTTTATCGCGTAGCGGATTAAGGCAGCCGCCGGTTGATACAGCCGTTCGTCGTTTAGATGGATATTACCCCCAATCTACATCGGTATCTGAAATAACGCGATTCCCCGAGACATCTCTTGAGCTTTCCAAATACGATGTGCTAATTTTAGGCGATGTGGGTAAAAAGCATCTTACCGCAGCGCAGCAACTGGCAATTGTTGACTTCGTTGAGAAACAAGGCAAACCTATTATTTTTCTCCCATCTCAGCATATGGTCGGTGTAGACGGACTTAGGAACACGGAATTAGCACATCTTCTACCGATTGACATCCCGGCAGGGGGATGCCGGGTACACGACACAGAATTCACTGTGCAGCTGACGCAATCCGGCATGTTTCATCCGATGCTCCAGATGAGTGACGGCGGAAGCACGCTAGAAAACAGTACTGATCTGTGGCAAAATCTTCCTATCTCTTTATCGCGGTTTTTTAGTGAATTCCATCTCAGAGCAGGGGCGACTGTTCTCATGGAGAATGAGAGACGGGCTCCAATCCTGATTCTGCAAAGGGCAGGCTTAGGTAAAAGTCTTCTCGTCGCGGCAGAAGGACTCTGGAATTGGGATTTTGGCGCGAAAGCCTTTAAAGCGAGTCGCTATCGGACAATTTATTCGAGATTCTGGGCACAAGTCCTCCGATGGATGGCAACCAACACGGATGATAAGAAACTCTATCTCTCGACAGATGCTCTAACCTACACAATAGGAGATACTGCTAAAGTGACGGCGTACTTGTATTCTGATACCTATTCGCAGCAAACAGAGGCCACGATCCAGATTGAGGTCGTGCCGCCTGATGGAATGCCTTTCCAGCTCCGAATCGGCAGCCCGACACAAAATACAACTTCCGACATCGGAAATGTTTATACCGCACAATTCGAGTTATTACAGAAAGGGACCTACCGGGTTCGAGCAGTCGGGCGTCATGGGAATTTAACATTAGGCACGGATCATATCGACATCTATGTCCACCCGCAACTTATAGAATTGGAGATGCCGCAACTCAATGAAGCCTTGTTGGAAGAACTCGCTGAGCAGACTGGCGGTGCTTACTTCGCAATAGAAGACGCGGAATCGCTCCCTGAAAACGTTGCGGATGTTCAGACCCGGGTATTCGTTGATACTGAACGTGAACTTTGGGCACATCCGCTGATTCTCATTGCTGTAGTCGGGTTATTAGGCACAGAGTGGTTCTTGCGCAAGCGGATTGGACTAGTTTGAAGATGAAAATACTCCGTCTCTGTTGGCGAGATTACCTAACTTCATCTGTTATTCGAACCCAAGTTAAACGCCAACCGGAAAGGTGGCATACTTTATGGTACAATTACGAAGGTGGCGATTTTCAGTTGTGGTGTGTTGTTTCCTATTTTACACCGCAATCGGTACTCCGGAAGGAGGCGAGAAATTCAGAATCGCTCAAGTCCACTATGGCGGCGGCGGGGATTGGTACGGCGACGCAACAGTAATTAAAAATTGGCTTCACCTCCTTCGCACGCGAGCGGATATTGAAACTGCCGAAGATAGAACGATACTTAAATTGACGGATCATACCCTTTACCAGCACCCTATGCTCTACCTTGTCGGACACGGAAATATCCGATTCACTGAAAGCGAAGTTGAGATTTTGCAAGACTATCTCATGAACGGTGGGTTTCTGTTTGCCAATGATGATTACGGGCTTGACAAGAGTTTTCGGCGTGAAATGCAGAGGGTATTTCCGAATAAGGAATTACAATTAATACCGAACACACATCTAATTTACCGATGCTTCTACGAACTAGACGGATTGCCTAAAATTCATGAACACGATGCGGAACCCGCACAAGGGTTTGGTCTCTTTCACAATGGAAGAATGATCGTCTACTACGTTTACAGCGCCGACATCGGTGACGGGCTTGAGGATGCCGACGTACATCCAGAAGATACGCAGCACGTCAGAGAACTCGCAGCAAAAATGGCGGTTAATATCGCTATCTATGTTTTGACGCATTAATAAGCGGCTCGGTAGTAGTAGCAATTAATAGCTTGAAATTTGGAGTTGAACTATGAGACAAGATGTAAAACGGGCTTATGAGAATCTGATTGCACACCTCCGTAAGACTCGGAGACAGTGGCGATGGCTCATCTTCTTAGAAGGTGGGCTGCGGTGTGCCGGTATTCTTGCCCTTGCCACAACAGGTGCTCTCATCTTTTTGGCATTTAGCTTGCGGGTATGGCAGTTCCCGTTTTCGCACTGGATACGCATCGGTACCGTCTTACTATTAATAGGCAGTGCGGTTTATACTGTGGTATGGACGCTTGTGCTGCCACTTCGCCGTAAATTGACTGATGCAGCGGTCGCAGCACGGCTTGAATCAACACATATAGAAAACGAATCTGCGTCCGAAAATCGGATCCTAAGTGCCGTGCAACTCCAGAAAGCATTAACAGATAACCGCTTCGGATACGCTCCTGAGTTTATAGAACACTTGATTGTTCAGACTAATAGCGATATAGAGCAGATGAAAGATAGCCCGATATTTCAGTCCGAGTTGTCTAGAGTCAGACGAAGCGCGGGAATCGCTGTCACTGGCGTTGGTCTTCTGTTTATCACCCACTTTTTTTTACCGACTACCTTCGTCGAGTTCACGCAATTGTTTCAGGCTTTACCCGCAACATTGCAAGTGGGATATGATGATTTAGAAAAATCTATTCGGATTACAGAAATTCAACCCGGTAATATCCGGATTAAACGCGGAACGGATGTAGGCATCACCGCAAAAGTAAACGGACACCTTGGCGCGCCCGTCGAACTCTACTATCGGATCGGAGAGGCGGATAAAGTTACCACCACGGCAAATTGGCAATCGCTCCTGATGCAAGAGCTGCCCATTGATGTGGGACTTAATTTACAGGTCTTGGAGACTTCCTTGGATTACCAGGTGACGCTTGAAAAAGTGAGTCGTCCAATCCAATACTATATCTCCGTTAACGGAGTGGTATCCAATAGATATCAACTCACAATCAGCAATGAACCTATTGTCACACAGTTTCAGTACCGACTTAACTATCCCGCCTATACACAGCTACAACCCCAGACGATCGCAGCAAATATTGGTGATATCCAGACGCTTTTTGGGACAGAGGTCGTTTTCATTGGAGAAAGCAATAAACCCATTGAGAAGGCGTCTCTTGTATTCGATGACTCGGGCGATGTGCCTTTGGAGATTAAAGCCTCGGTTGAACAGCAATCTAGTATACTCCCGCAAAAAAAAGAGCGCATACAAGGTTCTTTTATTGCACAGAAAAGCGACAGTTATCACATCCGCATTACCGATACCCACGGTTTTATGAATCGGGATCCGATTACACACACACTTACCGTTTTTGAAGATGCTGTTCCTATGGTGTCCATCGTGGCACCGGCCCGAGATAGCGTCTTGGACAATACGATGTTGGTAGAATTGGAGGTAGAAGCTATGGATGACTACGGCATACAAGAACTTCAACTTGTCCACCGCATTGAGATTGAAGGTGCTCAAGAAGTAAAGGTGCCGCTGAAACGTTGGAACGTCGAAGAGACGGCGATCCGTAGAGCTGTTTTTCTGACTCATACGTGGGATGTAGATCAGATCGGTATTTTTCCGGGCGACACGCTTTCTTACTACATTCAAGCCTTAGACAACGACAACGTATCAGGGCCGAACGTTGGTAAATCTCACACCTATACGCTTCGTTTCCCATCGCTATCAGAAATGTACGATAGTGTTGCCGCTGATCAGGAAGCCGAACAACGCGGGCTTGATGAACTCTTTGACGAGCAGGCCGATGCCACTGGATTGGTTGATAACCTCTTGGATAGTATGAAGCGGATGCGTAGAAAAAATCAGGAACTTACGCGCAACGATGAAAATCTCATGCAGCAGGTGTTTGAACACCAACAACAGATTCAGCAAACAGCGAAACAATTAATCGATAATATGAAACAGACAGCGGAGGAGATGGAACAGAATCAACTCTTTGATACTGAAACTATTAAGAAGTATCAGGAGCTGCAGAACCTGATGGAAAAGGCGCTCACTGAAGAACATAAAGAGATTTTACAGAAGCTGTCTGAGGCGTTGGCAAAACAGCAGATGACCGAGCGCCAGGAAGCAATGACAGAGGCTAATCTCAGCCAGGAGCAGTTTTTGCAACAGTTGGAACGAGCCAAGTCGCTCTACGAACAGATCTTGCTTGAGCAGGAATTGGAAGCCGCTGCAAAACAGGCGGCTGCACTCGCTGAACAACAGCAAGAGCTGGTGGACACACTGGAGGCATCCACTGAACCCGTCCGTTTTAATGACCTGGCAGAGAAAGAAGATAAAATCGGTAAGGCATTCGGGCAGCTCAGCGAAAGATTAGAAAAGCTCGGCACCGAGATGAGAGAACTCGCTGAAAGTGGTGAGAACGCCCCGCCACAAATAGAGCGACTCGCAGATGAAATCCTACGCCTCAACGAGTTTGCCCACGAGTATAAACTGTCTGAAGCGCTCACTGATACGAGCACCAATCTCCGAAAAGAGCAGAGCCGCGAGGCACTCGAATCCGGGCGAGCAGCAGAACAGACTTTAACAGAACTGGCACAAGGATTGGACAACGCCTTGGCATTTATGGAAGGAGCAAACGCAAATGAAAGCTTAACCGTGATGCGCGAAGCCGTTGAAAGTGGGCTCCTCCTCTCTCACCTCCATGAAAAAGTCATCACACAAACGAACGATATCCTGGTTGCCGGACAGATGAAAGCCTATATCCAGAGTGAGATACTGAAGCTGCAAAAACTTGCAGCAGACGAACTGACTACGGCGGAAGGGATTAGCCGACTGTCAAGTAAGCTTCGGGAGTTAGGGGGGCGGCAGATACAGGTGCCTCCCGAAGTCGTCTTGCATCTTAATGCTTCAAACGATGCCCTTGAGCGTGCTGCACGCGCTTTAGAGGATCGGCAGCCGAGCCTTGCACTCCCCATCCAAAGGATGGCACTCGCCGATCTCAATCAAGCAATTTTTGAACTGCTTGAAGCGATGGCACAGATGAACCAACAAATGGGTGCTGACGGGCTTGAAAACATGATGCAGCAGCTCCAACAGCTCGCTGAAGGTCAAGAGCAGTTGAACCAGATGGCGGAACGTCTGAGCCAACAAATGCGGGATCAAGGACAAACGCCGGGGCTCCAACAGATGATGCAGCAGCTCGCTGCACAACAGCAACTTATTCGCGAGGCGACTGAACGTCTCGCTGAACGCGCAGAACAGATGTCACAAATGCTCGGGAGTCTTGAAGAGATTGCTGAGGAGATGCGCGAGGTCGAGAACACACTCCAACAGGGGAGTCTCGATGAACAAGTGCTTGACAGGCAAGCTCAAATTTTAACTCGGATGCTTGATAGTTTAAGATCGCTGCAAAAACGAGATGTCGGTAAGCAGCGCAAGGCCGAAGTAGCGAAAACGCCTTCAGGGTCTACACAAGAGGCCCATCCCTTGCATCCGGAATTACTCGAACTTGTTCGGAAGTTAGAAACCACACCAAATGCCAAAGAGTTTGAGGATATTCCGTTTCAATATCGCGAGCAATTAAGGCAGTACTTTAAAGCACTCTCGCAAAAGAGGCAATAGTCCTCTTTTGTGTTTGTAATTGTCAGGAGACGCGATATGCTTAATACAATTGGAGAACACCGAACCCGTATCTCGCGCCGACATTTCTTAAAGGATGTAACTACCTGCACTTTTGCTGCTGCCCTTGTGCCTAACGTCTTAATCGGTAGCGGTAACGTCTTCGGTGCTCAAAGGGATCCCGCTAGCAACCACGTAAGTCTTGAATTTAATATTAAGGAGAAAAATGAAATGAAGACAGCAGTCAGCATCGTTGAGGATGCATTTTACATTAATGGTGAAATTACCTATCCCGGCCGTTTCTACCAAGATAACAAAATAGAAGGGTTGCTCATCAACACCCGCATGGTGCAAGGCATCTTTGATGATAGAAACCCAGAGACGATTCACTTGTGGGAATACCCGGATACAGGCGAATGGGATGCTGAGCGCAACACGCGTGAATTTTTAGCTGCGATGCCGATCTGGCGTGCTCACGGTGTGTTAGCATTTACTATTAACCTCCAAGGCGGGAGTCCGGAGGGTTACTCTAAAGCACAGCCGTGGCACAACTCCGGCATAGAAGCCGATGGCAGCCTCAACCCGGATTACCTGTCGCGACTAGGACGCATTATCGACTTTGCTGATGCACTCGGTATGGTTGTCATCCTCGGCTATTTCTACTTTGGGCAAGACCATCGTTTGAAAGACGAGGGTGCTGTCAAGCAGGCTGTAGACAACGCAACCGGATGGCTCCTCGATAACGGCTACACCAATGTTATCGTTGAGGTTAACAACGAATGTAACGTCAGATATTCACACGAAATTCTACAGCCCGCGCGGGTGCATGAATTGATCGAACGGGTGAAAGCAACCACGCGCAATGGTAATAGATTCCTCGTCGGAACGAGTTATGGCGGCGGTCGGGTGCCGCTTGAAAATGTCGTCGGTTCCTCGGACTTCCTACTAGTCCACGGGAACGGTGTAAAAGATCCCAACCGTATTATCTCTATGGTTCAACAAACGCGCCAAGTGCCGGGTTACCGTCCGATGCCGATTCTGTTCAATGAAGATGACCATTTTGACTTTGACAAACCGTTAAACAATTTCATAGCAGCCGTGAGTCAGTACGCCTCATGGGGCTACTTTGACCCGGGTGAGAACAACTATCATGAGGGTTACCAATCGGTGCCGGTGCAGTGGCAAATCAACACGCCACGCAAACGTGCCTTTTTTCAGAAGGCGCGCGACATCACTGGATTTAGCGGTTAGATCCACTAGCGTGTACACATTAGGAGGGAGAAATACCAAAAATGCCACAAATTGATCCGATCTATTTTGCAGTTGTCGTTGCCGTTGTTGTTATGCTTGGAACGAGCATCCGAATCCTTAAAGAATATGAACGCGCTGTGATCTTCCGACTCGGACGCTTGACAGCTACTCGCGGCCCCGGGCTGGTGTTTATGATCCCGTTCTGGATTGAACGGATGCAACGCGTCAGCCTAAGGATTGTCGTTAACGATGTAACCCCACAAGATGTTATCACGAAGGATAACGTCTCTGTCAGTGTCAATGCTGTGCTGACTTTCAGGGTGACCGACCCCGATAAAGCGGTGATTGAGGTGGAGGACTTCGGTTTCGCTATCGCCCAAACTGCACAGACAACTCTGCGGAGCGCGCTTGGACGTGCAGAACTCGATGACCTGCTCTCGGAGCGTGAAAAGTTAAACCAGGACCTGGCGGATATTATCAAAAAGCATTGCGAACCGTGGGGAGTTGAGGTACTATCCATGGAGATCAAACACGTTGATCTGCCTGTTGAGATGCAGCGCGCAATGGCGAAACAGGCGGAAGCGGAACGAGAACGCCGCGCCAAAGTCACACACGCTGAGGGCGAGTTCGAGTCGGCGGAGGTCCTAACGAACGCTGCGGAAATTCTCAGTAGAACTCCGACAGCCGTGCAGCTCCGCTTCCTGCAGGCGCTGGTAGAGGTCAGCGCGGAGAAAAACTCAACTGTCGTTTTCCCAATCCCGATAGACCTGCTGAGTCCGTTCCTTGACAAATTGAAACCAGCCGAGAAGTAGACTCCCTACGGATCGCACTTTCAGGTGGAAGTATTTGTGATACTCATAAATGGTAAATCCGTATGTTACTTATCGTTTTTTAGACCACTGCCTAGATATGGGGCCCGAAGGATGCCCTTTATCAAGGTTACATAGGTCCGGTTGATGCCGGATCCCTACGGAGGATACCACGAACTAACACTAGTACTTCTATCTGTTTCTATCTTTCGCTTATAGCAAGTAGGAACATTGCTATAATAGTGTATAACAGATTTTATAGCGTCTCTCACATTTATTATTTTAACAAACGCACGAGAGAAGGGGTTCAATCCAAGCCGTAAGATTTCGGGATTGTTAAGAGGTCCCTTCAGATACCTATAGCATATTTATCTCGTCTCGGATCAGCCCGCCCATGAAGCTGTTTCCCTTGGTATCAAAGGCAATACCTTTGCGCTATGGCGCAGCATCTATCCGTTGCTAATAATATCTTCTGACATATAAAGCTCAACAACGTTGAGCAGCGAAGCCTCTGCGACGGCGGTGTCAAATATATTAGTGCAAGTAAGCAACATGCGCGCCAGCAAGGCTTGCAAACTCGCCACTATCCTGCATGTTCCGGTTACAGTAGATCGGTGTGTTGTACCGCGTGATCGAAAAGCCGTGCTTACCTTCGTGCTCTTTTCTATAGCGAGTTCTATGGCGGACTTTAGAACCAGCATGTATAAACCTCATCTATCTCTTTGGGTTATAACCTTCCGAATCCAATGCCACCGGAGCTGCCATGCTAACTTCCAATAGCGGGTCCGGTGTGTGAAAAGTCTGTGTCCATCTAACTCGAGCACAGGAATTAGACGCTTATATTTTGTGAACAGTCCCAGATTTTTTGTGATGTCAACTTCGGTTATGGACAGATACGATGTGTTCGCTCCGATGCGCTGCAGTATTAATTTTGCCTCGTCACAAAGCTGACAATCTGCTTTCGTATAGAATTGGAGTCGCATCGGTTTGGTTTTCAACAGAGTTGCCCAACAGAAAACATAGAGGATAGTACTCAGAAATCGATACGTCAGAGTTTAGCATAGGTAACTCAAAATTACACGTACTTCTGAAAACAGTATTTATGCGAAACGAACGCCTAATTTTACATTTTCACTTGGATGTGTTGCGATCTTCGGATATTCGTCCAATAAATCGTTGAAATCGACGATAGGCTGCACAATTGGTTCAGATTGCAGGGTGCCGTTGCAAAGGAGTCGCCAGCTGATTTCAAAGAGTCTGTCTTCGTTCCAATTTGGATATTCCGGATTGGGTTCGCTGCAAGCGCGTGAAAAAATAATTGTAGGTCGATTGAAATGGGCTTCGGCGCCGAGGTCTAATCCTGCTGGGTAGATACCCGGCCATGCCCCGGCGACAACCGTTCCTAAATACGTCACGCCGCGGATAGCTGCTTGTAATGCACTGTGATGCCCGCTGTATTCGATGCAAACATCGGCACCGCGCTTGTTAGTAGCCTTCTTAATTTCCAGCCCGGCATCCTCTGCTGCCGAGTCAATGACGATATCAGCTCCACATTCAAGAGCCACATTGCGGCGTATTTCAAGCGGATCGACACCGATTACGGGATACGCACCTGCCGATTTAGCGAGCTGCAGTGCCATGAGTCCAATACCGCCCAATCCAAAGACCGCGACTGCATCACCAATTCGGACGTGCCCATCACGCACGGCTCCGAGAGCGAAATCTGTGGGATCCAGGCAGACTGCTGCCTGCCAGGGCACGCCTTCAGGAAGCAGGCGCACGGATCCTGCATCCCAGACATGTTCCTCTCGGAAGGAACTGTGCCGAAAAACACGCGCTCCGAGTTCGATTCCGGTGACATCCGCGCCGATTTCAGTTACTTCGCCAACACACATGTTACCTAGCCCGGAAGGGTAGTTCACCATTCCGGTACCATTTTCTCGAAAGATCTTATATTCTCCATCGTAGGCCCCGCGTGGGCCGGCATAACCCTTATAAGTTGCCATCTCTGAACCGTGTTTCGCTGCGCCGAACTCGCTCTTAACGCGAATTTGGTTGGAGTGTAAGTCCGGACTCTCATAGTGCCGGAAGGCGACCTGTTCTTGGGCAGGGGCGATAAGTTCTCTTGGCATATCTGCTAGTTTCCTTTCTAACATAGGTTCGAAAAAGGTTTGTAAGTGTAGCAAAGGTCGGGGTACCGACCCAATTTCATTTGAGATTCACGAGGCATGCCTGCAATTCTTAAGCCAAAATGTCACGGACGACGTGTCCGTGGACATCGGTGAGTCGGAAGTCTCGCCCTTGGAAGCGGTAGACGAGTTTCTCGTGGTTAATTCCAAAGAGGTGGAGCATGGTGGCGTGGAAGTCGTGGACGTGCACAATATTTTCAACTGCGTTGTAACCTAATTCATCGGTGCTGCCATAACTAATGCCGCCTTTGATGCCACCGCCGGCCATCCACATTGAGAATCCCTTGATATGGTGATCGCGTCCGGTGCCTTGTGCCATCGGTGTTCGGCCGAATTCGCCTCCCCAAATCACTAAGGTATGCTCTAACATACCACGTTGTTTCAGGTCGTTAACGAGGGCGGCGGTTGCTTTATCAACATAGCTAGCAGTTGTCTGGATAGCTCCCTCAATACCGCCATGATGGTCCCAACCGCGGTGGTAAAGCTGAATGAACCGGACACCACGTTCCGCTAGTCGCCGCGCAAGCAGGCAGTTTGAGGCATAGGATCCATCTCCCGGTGTAGCCCCGTACATATCAAGAATGTGCTGAGGTTCTTTCGATAGGTCAGTCAACTCTGGAACGCTGGTCTGCATTCGGAATGCCATCTCGTATTGGCTAATGCGCGTCGCGATAGTCGGATCGTCTACAGTCTCGTCGAACACCGCGTTTAGGTTTTGCACTGCATTGATGACATCCTGCTGTTGTTCTGTACTCACACCGTCAGGGTTGGTAACGTAGTGAACCGGGTCACCGGTTGAATGGAACTGGACACCTTGGAACTGACCGGGGAGAAATCCGCTGTGCCACTGTCTCGTCGCGATCGGTTGATCCTGGCCACCGCCTGAAGAGATAAGCACAACGTAACCCGGTAGATTTTCGTTTTCGCTACCGAGCCCGTAGAGCAACCAAGATCCCATGCTGGGCCTGCCAGCGATTGCAGTGCCAGTGTTCATGAAAGTGTGGGCTGGATCGTGATTAATCTGCTCGGTTTTCATGGAACGAATGATACAAATATCGTCAGCCAGGCTTCCGATATGTGGGAACGCGCTACTCATCACTTGTCCTGATTGCCCCCACCGCTTGAATTGGTGTGTCGGTCCGAGGCATTTGAGCGAGTCGACTTGTCCTTGGAGCTGAGCAATGGGTTGGCCTTCGGTAAAAGACTTTGGCATCGGCTGTCCGTGGAGCTCGGCCAGTTTCGGCTTGTGATCTAATGTCTCTAAATGTGAGGGACCACCTGCCATGCAGAGATGAATAATACATTTGGCTTTCGGTGGCGCCTGCGGCGTGGTGATAATACCGCTCCATTTCTCAATGTCCGCAGATGTGCCGATTGATGGAGACAGCAAAGACGCAAGCGCGAGCGACCCGACACCCCGCACCGTCTTTCCCAGGAATGTCCGCCTTGTAAGACGAAGGTTCGTTTCTTCATGAATATCTATGGGCATAGTTACCTCTCTTGTTCAAGAATAACAGTTACAGTCTGCTTCCTGAATGTCCAAATACTGTTGAGTGGTTTGAGGCGCAGTTGAGACGGGTAAACTGCCTGTTTTGATTTTCTCAAAGTCAATACACCTCACGTCTTCGGGAATCACAAAGGATGCCTTCAAGGATTCCCAGTCTTTATCAGCAATTGTGATGATTTCATCCCGGTGAAAACTGACCCATACATCGCCTATTTTAGAGTTAGGTGATTCTTGTGCTAACTTTCGCCGTGTGATTTCCACATATTGCGGATCTAAGTCTATACCGATAATTTTCCTGCCCAACCTTGCAGAGGCGACAGCGGTGGTACCAGCCCCTACAAACGGGTCTAAGAGAACATCACCCTCATCCGTGCTCATCAAAATAAGGCGTTCCAAAAGATGAACGGGAAGCTGACACGGGTGCGGGTCCCTATGTTTACTGTGGCGGATACGATGGATATCTGTCCAGACATCGGGAACAAGGGGACCGAATGGATGCAGTATCTTTTTCTTTCCGCCGTAGTCCTTGATTAGGTATCCACATTTGCGACAACGTTTATGCGGGTAACGGACTTCATAGAATTTGTTTTGTTTCTTATTTTTTGCGTAAAACAAGATGCCGTAGTGTGAAGGCTGCAAGGTTTTGCCCATCGGGGATGTCGGCGCGTTCCATGCGATCCAGTGCCGGAAATCTGCAACTTCATTTAAGAAACTTGCGTAATAAGTGAGCCATTTCGGGATATTATGCAAAAAGATGGATCCGCTCGGTTTTGTGATTCGGACTATTTCTAATATCCACTGTTTACACCAATTGAGGTAATCCTCTACCAGCTTTTCGTCTTTATAGGTTCTATATTTCTTTTTCAGATTAAACGGTGGATCGGCAAACGTGACATCGATACTGTCCGAGGGAATGCCTTGCATAATCTCTATACAGTCCCCCTCAATGATTCTGTTAATATATTTCTCCATAAAATGCCTCAAATAATCTGTGAAGGGTTATTTAAACTAATGTTATCTCAAAATGTCTCTTAATAACTCACTGAAACGTCTAAGTTCTGTTGGGGCCAAAGTAAAAACATCTTCAAACGCTTCGACCATTCTTTCCAAATCTTTTTTGCGAACGTACCAGCCGATACCGTCAACAAATCCCCAAAAGCGTGCCTTGGGATAATGCACCTTAAGAAGTTCTCTAATATTATTTTCAGTTTTTGCTTTATCGCCTTGTCCTGAGGATGTCGTTGCCAAATATGAGGATTCAATAATAATTTGGGGGTTACTTCGGTTAGGAATAATAAAATCCATCGTGCGTTTTTCTACAAAAGCATTTGCCTTCAGTTTATCTAGGTCACCATTCTCGAAACTAACCTCCATTTCAGTTAAGACATTTCCGATAACAGCTTCCGGGTTATTCTGATGTTTTCCTGAGTAAGAACCTTTCTCCTTGTAGCGAACTAGGGTATCAATCATTGCTTCAACTTCAAAGTTAAGCTTGGAAAAACTTAACTTTTTTAATTCAAAGAGTGGAAGAGTTCTAGATAATATGGGTACCGTTGAACCTTCATAAAGGATATTCACAATACCTTTCCTAAAGCTAGCACACTCTTGAATTTTACTTTGGATTTTTGAATCGGACCATTCCGATATAGAAGATTTATCCACTTCTGTTTCCGATAGCCATTGATCGCGGTAGGAAAATTTGGAAAGTTCCTCATCAACAACAACACGAATAAAACTCACTAACCTCTTAAAGTACTCATTAGATAAACCTGTTAGTGTCAATAAAGCTTTTAGTCCATTTGTTTTTTCCAAAAGCAGCTTCTCAATTAACGCTTTGGAAAGACCTTGGTTTTGAATCTGATTTCTCAAAATAAGCAACGTTTCCCTCAAAAGGGTGATATGTGCTTCATATTTTTCCTCAAATGTTTTATCTTGGAACCAAAAGGTGTTTTGCGTTAAGACGGTGCTGACCTTTTCGTCGGTAGTTCTCGCCATTTTTATTGTCCTTCAACATCAGATGTCTACATATTAATACCGCGTAATTGTCTCGTGCAAGTTTAATATCACGCGTGCCACAGATGTCCACGCCGCCAATTGCTCCGGCTCAATACCTTCAATCACCGGCAATTCACCGGCGGTTATCAACGTATTGGCAGCCGCCAGATCCGCAGTATACTCTGCTTGATGCTTCTCATAGAGATGTGTCACAATCTCCAATTCCTTTGGCTCCGGCAGGCGAGATAACGCGCATTGATACGCCCAGTTGACACGTTCAGCGACAGATTCACCGCCCTCTTGGATAATCCGTGATGCGAAAACGCGCGCCGCCTCAACGTAGCTGGGGTCATTGAGGAGTGTCAACGCTTGCATCGGCGTGTTAGAGGTTGCCCGCTCAGCGGTACACTCCTGACGACTCGGGGCATCAAACGCCATCAAGCTCGGATGTAAGAAGGTGCGCTGCCAATGTGTATAGAGCCCCCGGCGATATTGGGCCTCCCCTGTATCGTGAACGTAGACACGTTTCGGGAAATTTAGGTTTGAAAAGTATCCCACCGGTTGGTAAGGCTTTACACTTGGTCCCCCTATTTTGGAAACAAGCAGTCCACTCAAGAGCAGGGCATTGTCCCGAATTGTTTCGGCATCGAGCCGCCAGCGTGACTGACGGGCAATTAGGCGATTGTAAGCATCTTTTTCGTTCAATACCTCATCCGGTTTCGAGGATTGACGATAAGCGCTTGAGGTGACAATAAGTTTCACGATATGTTTGACGTTCCAACCGCTGTCCATAAACTCCGAGGCGAGCCAATCTAAGAGTTCAGGGTGGACCGGTGATTCACCTTGCGCACCCAGATCGTCCAGGACCCGGGACAACCCGGTTCCGAAATAGAGTGCCCACAGACGGTTCACAAAGGCACGAGCTGTCAACGGGTTTTGCTTCGACACTATCCACTGAGCAAGTTCCAATCGGTTTGGGCGGCGATTTTTGATACCCAAATCACCCAGAAACGCCGGTATCATCGGTTCGACAATCTCACCCGAATTGTCCATCCAGTTGCCTCTCGGTAACACACGCGTTGTCCGAGGCAGCGTGGATACAGTTGTAAGCGAGTACGGGATATCTGTTTCAAGTTCAGTTTTTTGTTTTTGTAAGTTTGCAATCTGGTTCCGGATTCCGTCGAGTGCGGGTGTGATACGGCGATACTCGGCTGCAACCCGTTCGCGCTGAGCTGCTGTCCTGACAGCAGGATCTACCCGGAGTGCATCAATAACTGATTCCGTATGCGTATGTCTTAACGATGAGCCGTGAGTCGTTGCAACCCCAGCAAGATCCCAATAAGCTGTCCCACCAAATTGAACGAAAGCCATCCCATTCAGAACACTCTCGGGTTCCAATCCAACAACCGCTGGATCCACCTCAAGACGGACCCATGCCCCGGTGGTTGGCAGTGGGCCCATTGCCTTATGTGCAGGTGTATCGTTTCCTATTCCGCCAAACTCAATTCTGTCCTCACCCCAAAATGCGCGGTGGTTCCAAGTGCCGTCATTCCATTGAAGCATAATTGTCTCTGGGGGTGAGGCAGAATCAAGCCAGACATAAGCAAAAAGCCGGTCACTTTCTGCTAAAGTAAACGTCCGACGTGCAGCACGGAAGCTGTGCTGGACCGTCTGTTCAGGCGCAGCTGTTTGCCGCCGGGATAACAGCTTGCTAAAAACAGGTGCTTCATTTCTCGCAACGAACGTCCATGTGCCTTCTGTTCTTCCGCCGTTTACTTGGCGGTCGTCTATCCATGCGAAATCGGCAGGATCGGTTGCATCGAGCAGTGAAAGCACCTCGTTTTCCCACTCCGTCCGTTCAGCTTCCAATCCGGGCGATGATGCTTTGAATAGCTGTTGTAATCTTGTCAATTCTTCGTTAATGTCTTGGAGCGCTGATTCTTGTGCGGGTGTTGGGAGCATAACAATCGGTTCCCATTTGCTTCTCCCTGCATAAACCCCAGGCCCCTCAACATCGGCAAAAAATGCCGCAAAACCGTAAAAATCCTCCGCGGTATACGGATCGAATTTGTGGTCATGGCACTGTGCACATCCGAGGGTTGCCCCTAACCACACAGAAGCAGTCGTGCGGACCCTGTCAGCGGCGTAGATTGCGAGGTATTCCTTCGCCTGCGCGCCGCCCTCAGCAGTCGTCTGATTCAAACGGTTATACCCCGAGGCAACCTTCTGGGCGACCGTGGCATGTGGTAGGAGATCGCCAGCAAGGTTCTCCACTGTGAACTGATCAAACGGCATATTGTCATTAAACGCTTGGATCACGTAATCCCTATAGGGCCAGACGCTCACATTTTCGTCAGAGTGGTAGCCGCTTGTATCGGCATAGCGCACTAGATCAAGCCAGTACATCGCCATCTGTTCGCCGTACTGCGGTTTAGAGAGAAGTCTATTCACTAGTAATTCATAGGTGTCCGGGTTTTCACTCTTTAGAAAACGATCTACCTCAATGGGAGTAGGCAGCAGTCCTGTCAGATCAAAGTGTAATCGGCGGATAAGCGTCCGTTTGTCTGCTTCTACAGACGGAGCAAGCCCTTCCCTTTCTAACCTTTGGTGGATAAATGCATCAATCGGGTTACGAACCCATGGCGTGTTTTCAAGCGTAGGCGGGTCAAGCCGTTCAATCGGTTTGTACGCCCAATGTTCTTCCCATTCAGCTCCTTCAGCGATCCACTGGATGAGCGTGTTGATCTCTTTTTGTGTTGGCTGCCGATTGGAAATCTGCGGCGGCATTCGCTGGTCAACATCGGCGTGTGTGATGCGTACGACCAGTTCGCTGTTTTCAGGTTCTCCCGGGACGATGATCGGATAACCACTTGGGGCGGAAAATGCCCCCTCTTTTGTGTCAAGTCGCAGGTCGGCTTGCCGGACCGCCGGATCGGGCCCGTGGCATGCATAGCATTTATCAGACAGGATTGGTCGGATATCCCTATCAAACTGAAGTTTCTCAGCATAGGCAGGTTCTAGTAGGATAGCAAGTCCTAACAGAAGCGATACAAGCCCCATACAGGGCAGGCAAACCCACTTTGGAAGATTTAAAGATGATAGTTGTGTTTGAGACATTATAGAACGTTTCCTCCATTTCTTTTCTATAGGCAATCCCGCAATGATCGCCCATGCTCAACTCTCTATAGCGATGTAAGTCCTACTATCCTTAAGGATTTTTGACTATAATATATCATTAAGACCCAATATGTGCAAGCAAAATCTCGCGGTACCCGGTAGTATACAACGGTTATCTATTGCTTGTTATCCGCATGTGGTTAAAATATCTTTGATGGAATCATTTCCGTCTTTGTTTGCTAGTAAAGAGACATCAATTTTTCTGCACCAGGAATGGTTTTCCGTTCAAATTCGGGGGTGATCCAACGTGCCCCGGAGGGTCTACCGGGATTCCGATAGGCGTAGACCACACACCACCGTGTATTACTATCCGGTTTTCTTGGACTCACTGCATGTGCCGCATGCGTCCACATCAAGGCGACTGTGCCGGCAGGTGCGGATAACGTCTCAATCTCAAGCGGTTTTCCGGTCTCTGTGTGCTTTTTCCCCAGGAGCCAACCTTCGCGCAGTGCTTCGTCCGATGATGCATGAATCTTTGCATCCCGATAGAGATGGCTTCCTGGAACGGTTTTTAAACCGCCATCGTCGGGTTCAAATCCGTTGACATAGAAAAAGATACGCACAAATCCCAAACTCGGATCATCGTCGGAATACCCGTGGCTATGCCATCCGATACCGCCGTTTCCTCCGGGACGGTTTAGACTCACACAGTGATCGTATCGTATATCTTCTCCTAAAACCCTCCGCGCGAGCTCAAGCATCTGTGGATGCGCGATTAGGCTTTCAAGGTAACTGTCATACTCTGCAGAAAACCTGTTAGGTTCATGTCCCTCTTTTGACGTGCAAGAGAGTTCATGAATAGACGAAAGTGCGTTCGTCAATTTTTCTTGGGTATCTGGCGTGAGCAGACCGGGCAGAACGAAATGTCCATCGCTATCTAACGTTTTTCGTTCCTTTTCGCCAAATGTATAAGGATGAAAAATCGAGGGGCGTGGCATTGGGAACATCTCCTTTGTTTGCATAGTATAGTAACGTGAGTTTGAAAAAAGAGTGAGTAGACTCCTTTGTAGCATTACCTGTTAGGGTGTGCAGTAATGCTTGTAGCATAGCCTGTGAGTCTGTGCAAGGGCTCCTTTTATCCAAAGAGGAGCCAAATAATTATTCAAGCTGGCATTATAGTAGATTATTGTAGCATGGTTTCCTATTAGTTTATACAATAGCGTTTGCAGCATCCTTTGTTAGGGGCTGCGATGTACGTCAGATACCTAGGTTACTATCACTTTTTTGCCACAACAGAAAACCCGCTGTCATTGCCGGAATGGAAGTCTTGCAGTCTACGTTTTTTATAGAAATCGGAATCTATAAAACCAGCTTCCACAAGACAGCTCCTAAGCTCGTGGGGAGAGAGGTGCTGCAGAAAAAAATCGCATCTGTAATGTCTCTGTGTCTCTAAATCTATTTTAAACCAACTGCATCTTTCGCCCTTTTTGCCTTCGTCCCATTCAGTCTCCTGCAGGACGAATACGTTTTCCTTAATCTTGCTCCAAATCGTTATTGGGAGTCCCTTCTTTCGCATCGGTGGATTTGAATGCACAAAGTAAAGCCTGCCATTAGGCTTTAGTGCTTTATGGACATGCTTTAGGAGTGACACCAAACGCTCCTTGGATGGATAGAAAAATGCACCTTCAAAAAAAATGACAGAAAACGCTGCTTCAAAAATCATTTCATTGTAGTCGCCCAAAATAAATTCAATTTCCAAATTTTCGCTATGGGTGAGTCTCCGAGCCTCAGATAGAAAGTTAGACGATATGTCCAATCCAACAACGTGATAGCCGCGACGTGCAAATTCGCGCGAATAACTTCCAATTCCGCAGCCTGCCTCTAATATGCTGTCACTTTTAGACAATTGAAGCGCCTTTTCATAGAAAGGCATCTGCTGTTTTACAAATTCCGGAGAATCAAAATTGTGGCTTGCATGTTCAAGATACCATTTATCATACACTTCATGCCCAAAATCAGTTCTAAAAAATTTGACAGTCGGCTCGTTCATTCTGTTTCCTAATATTTAGTAGCAGTCCTTGTTAGGTTTTGCCTTGTAGTAAAGTCTGTTAGACTGTGCCAGAGATTTACAGCATCCCCTGCTGGCTTGAGCCATGTAGCAGCATGGTTTCTTTTTAGGACCTGTAATGAAACAGCCAGCGTTTTTAACTGATACAAATCAAACCACATTCACAGACAAATATCAACGGAATTTCATAAGATTAGCATCTCTTTTTTCGAGTGTCTTAATATGTGTACGCTGCTTGAAGAACGCGTGTCGTTGATCTTGAATTTTTTCTGGTATATGCTATTATTGCACAAATACCGAATCAGGTAAATCAAGTTATCAGTCGCGAGGAGAAAACGATGTCGAATCTTGTAAGCCGGCAAATCTGTCTAAAGAACAAGATCGTCGGTATGCCCAAGGCAGGCGATTTTGAGCTCGTAGAGGTGCCCCTTTCTGAACCTGCTGAAGGAGAGGTACTGGTCCAAAACCTCTACACATCTGTAGACCCGTATATGCGGGGTACCCTGCGCGGAGTCGAACTCGGCAAGCCGCTTGAAGGCGGTTGCGCAGGTCAGGTTGTGAAGTCGGAGAGCGATCAGTTCCAAGTGGGCGATTACGTCCTGGGTATGCTCGGGTGGCGGGATCATTACATCGCCCCCGCAGAAAGTGTGAACGCTGTGGACCTGACGATCGCCCCACTACAGTCTTTCTTAGGTGCAGTCGGTATGCCCGGACTGACCGCCTATTTCGGTTTTTTAGATGTCGGGCAGCCTAAGGCAGGTGAAACTGTTTTCGTTTCTGCAGCGGCGGGCGCTGTCGGTTCAATAGTGTGCCAAATCGCTAAGATCAAAGACTGCCGAGTCATCGCGAGTGCAGGTTCTGATGAAAAAGTCACGTGGCTCCTAGAAACAGCGAAGGTTGACGCGGCTTTTAACTATAAAAAGATCAATGACTTGGAGACTGAGCTTAGGAAACACTGTCCAAATGGGCTCGATATTTACTTCGAAAACGTCGGGGGCAAACATCTGGAAGCTGCTCTTGCAGTGATGAACATGCATGGACGTATCCCGCTGTGTGGTATGATCTCTCAATACAACGATATCGAACCAACGCCGGGGCCGACAAACCTCAGTTCTGCTATCGTCAAACGGATTAAACTGCAAGGGTTCATTGTTACTGACTTCATGGAACGCAACGTCGAATTTTACCGGGACATGCGTCAGTGGATATCTGCAGGAAAGCTACAGTGGGAAGAAACAGTCGTAGAGGGCTTAGCAAACGCACCAAAGGCGTTTAAGGCACTTTTCACAGGTGAAAAACTGGGCAAAATAGTCGTCAAAATTTCTTAAGGAGTTTGCAATGGAAACTAGAACCGCGCGCGCCACCGTAATGAGTGGCAAAAATTTTGAAATCCGAGAATATCCGATAGTGGATCCAGCCCCTGGCACAGTCCTTGTCCGTCAAGAATTAGGCGGTATTTGCGGCACTGACCTCCATAACTGGGAATTTCAACATATCAAACATGATATTATCCTCGGACATGAAAACGTAGGTGTGATTGATACCTTAGGCGCAGGGGTCGAAACAGATTACCTCGGAAACCCTGTTAAAGAAGGAGACAGAATCGCCCTCTCACCGAGCGGTGGGCTCGGTTTCTCTCAAGCAGAGGAAGAACCGTATTTGCGGGGTGGGTTTAGTGAGTACATCTACCTTTCTGACCCGTCAACTAATATGTTTCTTAAAACTGATTTGCCCCCTGAAATTGCAGTGCTCGCCGAACCTGCCTCTTGCGCAGCACACTGTGTCTCCCGCGGACAAATCGAATTTGGGGATACAGTGGTGATTCAAGGAACAGGCCCAATCGGGCTGCTTGCACTCAATTGGGCAAGGGTTTCCGGAGCAGGCCGGCTTATCGTTGTCGGTGGCCCACCGGGAAGACTTGAAATGGCGAAAAGGTTAGGGGCAGATCTCACTGTCGACATCGCTGAAGTGCCAAACCCGCAAGAACGGAAAAAAATTGTCCATGAAAACACACCCCAAAGCGAAGGCGCAGAGGTCGTCTACGAATGCACAGGCTTTCTCGATGCTATTCCCGAGGGATTAGATTATATCAAATACGGCGGAACTTACGTTGTATATGGGCATTTCGTAGATGTCGGATCTTTTAACTGCAATCCGAATCAGATGCTAATGCGTAAAAACCTAAGATTAGAAGCCGGATGGGGATTTGAAAAAAAGCATTTCCTTCGCGCCATCCCGATGCTTGAGAAACATGCACATCTCTTTGAAGGGTTTGTCAGCCACATCCTTCCGTTAGAAGATGTCCCTAAAGGCTTCGACGCACTGCATCACAGCTACCACTTAGACGGGAAAGACGCGATTAAGATCGCCGTTAAAGGCGGGGCTGCCTAAAATGATTGACTGGCGTTCCAAAGAGAGGTGTCGTTAAACACCACGCTTTCGGTATTACTCATCTAAGCGCGTCTCTCTCGACATCTGCCAAAAAGACGCGCACACCACTTTGCAAGGCGGATCTGTGGACTGCCGCTTCGAAGAGCAGCTCGTCCCACGCCGCTTCGCCATCTGCAGGAAAAGGGACATCGGCCTGCACCGCTTTAATCACACTGTCAGCCATGCGTCTGAAGGATTTCGGCATTTCTGGATCCGTGCTTTCAGCTTCCCAGAGTTCCTCGGGTTCGGAGCCGTATGCTCCTCGGCGGCAATACCACCCCATCAAACCGCGTGCTTCACTGTAAGATTTATCGCCAAGAATTTTCACACGGAGCGGATGGTCGTCGTAACCCCACAAGTTCGTACCGCTCAGGGACCCGATGACACCGGTCTCCCAACCAATATGAATAAGCCGAGACCAACCGCGTGCTTCGTCCGGATTGCCGACAACACTCACCCACTCGGGCATCCCCATCGTCCAGAGAATTTGATCAATGACGTGTGACCAGCAATTGAAGTGTGCCCGGGCGTGTACCATCCGAATTTCACCCAATCGATCCTCAGTGACATCATCATGCAGTTTACGAAAATGATGCATGAATCGATAATTGAAATCAATCCCGAACTCGACGTTAGCGTTACGCCACGTTGTAATAGCGGGCAACGCGATTCTGAGATCCTCTTCACGCAGCCGAGCTTGACCTTCTAATCCACAGAGCGGTTTTTCCGTGAATACGTTCCATCCCGCCTCCAGCAATTGTTGCAGCGGCCGGATACGACGGGTCTCATTGACAATCAGCAGCGCAAGCTCGGCATCACAATTCGCTATAAGCGCCTCGATCGACGAGTACCCGGGAACCCCAAATTTTTCTGCTGCTTTCGCGCGGAGTTCCTCATCCATATCACACACGGCTACGATCTCCGCGTCCGGATGATTGTGAAAGTTTTTACCGTGCCTCAAGCCCATACCTCTGCCGCTGATAAGTGCACATCTTGTCATAGTTAATTCCTCTCTTTCTGTTTTAGGTCTGCCCGCAACGAGGGTAAACGCTTAACAATCTTCAACGTCTTTAGACTGACGGTGATAACGCGCGCCACTAAATCCACGATATACCGCGGCGCATCCGAACGATTTGGATCGTTGACCAGTCCACTCCGATTGTGCGTCTTCACACAATACTGATCTATCACCCACTCCAACGCTGAACGAGTGCCTAACCGATACGCAAACGCCTCCGCTGGAATGCCGTCCAACGTCAAGAACTCGTTATATTTCAACTGTGTTTTGTTTTTGGACAGCTTCATCTTCTCCACGCGCCAGTCTATCGGCGTGCCGGGCGTTTCTCTATATTTTAGCTCGAACTTCTGTGCGGCTCCGTAGTTGATGTGAAGGTCTGCGAGTTGTGCGCCTGCGGTAGCGAATGCCCAGAAGTCTGTCGCGAAGGGGATATGCGGCAGATCGCGCTTCAGGTTTGCCTCGTATCTCTCTCGGTAGGCAGAGTGATGCAAGAGTCCATAGGTGTAGTGGAAGATGTCCCACTTGCTGATGGCATCGTCTTTGTAGTGAGAGCGGAACGTGGATAACGCCCAATCGGTGATATTTTCGCGGCGGTTTGTGCCGTCTTCATTGTAGATGTAGAAAGGGAACGACTGATTCGCATCGACTATACCAAGGCACGGAATCGCAGCTACCATCAATGGGTGAAAAGGTTTCTTGCTGCCGATACCGTTGACACAAATCATCCGATTTTCTGATTCCGTCTCCGGCGTAGGGAATATCCGATGCTGTTGATAACGTCTTTCGTTCCAAAAGGGATCGAAGTAGAGGTTAGATTTCGTAAAAGGGCGATAGAGAGAGGTCCGAACTTTTATCTCTGAAGATTCAGCCATTTGCCTGTTCTTTAACTTCCCTTTCAAACCAGAACTCCACTTGATTTTTGTATCGTCATAGATCACAAAATTATCAACGGTCGCCTCTCTATTTGTTCGTTGTGTCCAGCGCGCCACTTCTGCATTGTAATTTTCAATCATCCGATTTATATTTTCAGTGAGTGCGTCTCGGTTGAAATTGTAAGCCCACGCATCACGACAGGTTACGATACCGCGACTGTAGGTTTTGAAAATCACTTCTGTTGCAGCGCCTTTTTTTGCCTTTTCTGCCTTTGTGCCCATCGGAACAAAGGTGTCAAACTCAGGATCCAGGCCCTCTGTCAACCACGCGTGCCGCGCATCGGGTTCAATGGGCTGCCACGCAACACCGCCTGCATGTTGACTGTTATTCAGAAACGCAAACTTCTGATCTTTATTCCACAACTCATCCGTGCGATAGTAAAAGATTCGTGCTTTCTCTGAAGAATTGCCTCTGTTTTTCACGAATAGGTTGATACTCACCCCGACACAGATCCCAAACACATTGCCACTCGAGCCCTTTGATCCGCTCTGCACATCCCCGCCTAAGTCGAGAACGTAGAGGGCATCGAAGTCTGCCGCAAGGTGCTTTCGCACCCCATCAAACGCGATGCCGTCCAGAAAACTGTTATTCGTTATCAGTGCCACAACGCCCTCTGCTCCAATCCTGTCGGAGGCCCAGCGGATCGCTTTCACATACGGATCCGAGAGGGCGTTTTTGTTCGAGGCTTTTGAATCTTGTGAATAGGTGTCCCGAACTCGTGCATCCATGAGCGGATACTTCCTATTCTTGTTATTATCGTTCTCATCGTCCTGCCCGGCGTTGTAGGGCGGGTTGCCGAGCACTACGAACATGTCCGCTGCCTTCTGCTGCTGCACCCGCTCCGTGTTTTCGCGCGTGAAGAGCTGCCCCTGCTCCGGCTCAAGCAGCTCGAACGTATCCGCCAGCACGATACCCTCAAACGGCAGATACGCACCCGTCCGACGGAAATACTCCTGCTCAATATTCAGGCTTGCGATGTAATATGGCAACAGCATCACCTCGTTGCAGTGCAGTTCCTTCCGGTATTTCGCCTCTAACGCTGCGCCTTGAATGTCGTGCATCAACCGCACGATGAAGTTGCCCGTGCCGACAAACGGGTCTATGATATGCACACCCGTGTCCGACAGCGAACGATCAAACTCAGTTTTCAAAATGTGTTGTACGCTGTTGACCATGAAATCCACGATCGGCTGCGGCGTATAGACGATACCGTGTGTATCAGCTGTATCTTCGGAGAATCCTTGAAAGAACTGCTCATAGAACGTATTGAGGAAGCTCTGTTTCTGTGAGAAGTCTTTGCAGAGCCCCGCCGCCTGTTCAATAGCAAGGTAGAAACGATCTAAAGGCGCTAGAAACTCCTCACGACTGAATGCTTGTCGGATCAGTTCGTCAACCACGTTTTCAATCTCGCGGGTGATGATGTTCCGTCGAGTGAAATCCGAGTTATTAAACATCGTGCGGAAGATCCGTTCGGTGAGGATATGTTGGATCAGCATCTCCTCGACTTCATCGTGTGTGAGCTCGGGGTTAATCGCCGTGCGACAGGTCTCATAAAAGCTGGCAAATGCCGCTTGGAACCCTGCGTCCCCGGTGTGCTGCTCCTCTATGAGCTCCTTCAACTTGCCGGCGAGCCCTGGCACATGTTCTTTGAAGTCGTTGACAGCCGACTGCCAATTTTCCAGTGCCGGCGGCAGATAAGCGAATAGACATTCAAGAGCAGCGATCAGTCCTGCAGCGTTGCGGATGTCGCTGTCTAAGAGGACCTGTCCGTTCTGATACAAAATAGCGCGCTGTGGGTTCTGGAACAGGATGTTGTCGAGCGGATACCCCGCCGCGCGTTTCTCCTCAACGGCTTTAGGGAGATCGTCATCTATATCTTTTGCCTCCCAATAAGCGAGTGGCAGGCTATATTCATCCAAGATTGCGCCGTCAATCACGATGCGGTTTCCGTTGGGTGCGTGCATCTGATATTGCGGGATGAGCGTCGCTTTCATCTGCTTCGCGCAAGTATCAAGCAAGAAGGCGAACGGATTGCTGACGGCCCCCTCGTGTGTCGCCTTGTGCTGTTCGTATGCCTGCAGCGTGGCATAATAGTCGCGGATCGGTTTGTGGGTGGATTTGAGTTTGAGTTGTGACATACGCATATGATAGCAGAACTCCGAATAGAAAACAAGAGAAAAAAGTTCTGCTGGAGGTCTTCAGTGTATGGGCTCTGCCTTGTAGCGTAACCTGTTACAGGGTGCATGCGTTTTCACCTTCTTTCCCGAAGGTCAAGAACAGCTCGGTAGTGTTTGGTTACGCGGCCATTGTACCTCGTCTCAATAAGATTGACAATTCCCTCAAATAGGAGACTCCTATTTTTATCTGGTAACGCGATGTGATCCGAATAGGTACTCAGGAGCCCGATGTATTGTTCAGATGAATACGTTTCTGTCCACGGATACTCTCTATGAATTGGGGGATGAAAGGTTTCAATCCCCAAAAGAGGCGGAGCTTGCGTTGGACGGCCTGCAGTTAGCCGAAGATAGTATCTATCGTAGAGGCTTTGAACTTCCGCGAAGAATCCTTCTTTCCTTCTCACATGCTGATGAGAGAAAACCGCGAGAAAGCCGCCTGAATTAAGCGCCTCGGATACCTTCAGGTATCTCACTACAGGATCTACCCAATGAAAAGCAGTAGCAGAAATAGTGAGATCGAATTTGCCCTCCAGTTTCCACGTCTCAAATGATTCTCTCACAAAAGAAACATTTGGAAATTCCTTTAATTGTTCTCTTGCAACAGCGATGAGATCAGCACCGATGTCCAGACATACCAATTTATATCCACGTTCTGCAAAGGAACGGGTTGCTTTGCCAGTACCGCAGCCAATTTCAAGAATTCTGCTATGATTTTCAATGCCAGAGAGGTCTACAACAGCCGCGATTAATTCTTCAGGATATCCCGGACGAAGGGCCTCATAGAGGGGCGCGGCGCTATTAAAAGTAGCCCTGAGGGTGGTGTTTGACAGGCAATGCTATCTCAAATTAATTGCCGAATGGGCTGTTTTTAACGCAATTTTAGGGACACATACACGATAATTTATCACAAAGTCGGGCAGATGTCAAGTAAGATCATCATTTACGGTTTTCCCTTGACGTGCTTCGCGAAATTCGCTATTCTTTATCACGAACAATTGAAAAAGCTGAGTTCTGCAAGTTCTATTTCAATTTCTTGAGGAGAGGGAGTATACCGATGAAAACGTATCGCGCCGCTGTTATCGGCTGTAGCCGGATGGGTGCCTTTATTGATAACGAAGTCCCCGGTTACGAAGCCATTAAATTACCTTATTCCCACGCTGCAGGCTTTTTTGCCGAAGAACGGACCGACCTCGTCGCATGTGCTGATCTGCGTCTAGAAGTCATGGAACATTTTGGAAACCGATATAATGTTCCAAAATCTAATCAATACACTGACTATCGTGACATGCTTGAAAAAGAACAGCCTGATATCGTCAGTGTTGCCACACAACCCGAGCATCGCGCAGAAATTGTTATTTACGCAGCGGAGCACGGCGTGAAAGCCATCTATGCAGAAAAGGCGATGGCGGCTTCTATGCACGAAGCGGCAGCGATGCTCGCTGCAGTGGAAAAAAACAGGGTCGCCTTTAATCTCGGCACAAATCGCCGGTGGCATACAGGCTTTGACAAAATGAAGGAAGTCATTGACAGCGGTGAAATTGGCACCCTACGAACCTTGATTATCTATTCAAACGGCACACTTTTCAACACAGCCAGCCATAACTTCGACCTAATTTTACGTTTGAATAGTGATGCGCCTGCAAGTTGGCTCACAGGGTATCTTCCGCAAGGTGATTCGGTTTTTGATGGGGATGTGCTGCAAACCGATCCGACCGGGGCGGGAACAATCCAGTTTGAAAACGGCGTGATTGCGCATGCCCTCCTAACGCCACGAAGCGGTGAGTGGGAAGCAATTGGAGATGCAGGAAGCGTTACATGCTGGAACAACGGGTGGCAGTGGCAGCTCCGTAAACGGCAAGACATACCAGGGTGGCGGACCTGCCAAGCCCCCGAAACTTTTCCTGCCTTTGAACGAGCCAGTAGCACAGCAAACTTGATCAAAGACCTTGTCCATGCGTTAGATACAGGACAACCCACCCGAGGTGGAGTCCGGTGCGCGTATGCCAGCACTGAACTAATTTTTGGCATAATTGAATCACATCTACACAACGGTGCGCGCATTGAACTCCCGTTAAAAAACTCAAAAATCCGTTTACAAAGAAATCCATCTGCAAGACAACCACGGGTAGAGTAACCGTAGCAGGCATGATGTAAGCTTTGTCTATTCTTTGTCTGTATAATTCGCTAAGGCGCGAGCGATGCACACCGAATACCCTCTAATTCCTGAGCACTGAAGACCCCTGCTCGATAGAGATTCCGATACTCTTCAGAGACACTTTGACCGAATATTAACAAATCGTCTGTGTTGACTGTCACCGGCACGCCGTTGTCATATAAGATACGAATGGGATGTGAAGCGATATCCGGCACAGCGTCTAACATCACGTTGCTCGTTGGACACACATTCAATTGAATCTGATTTTCCGAGAGCCACTGCATGACTTCGACTGATTCTGCGGCAGCGATACCGTGCTGTACCTCGTCTAGGTTAAGCACTTCAACGGTTCGCCTGATGTCCTCCGCGCCCCCAAATTCGCCAACATGTGCTTTGAGTTTCATCCCTGCTTTGCGGGCGTTTTTATATAAAGACTTCACCGCTTCAGGCGCACACGCTTCTTGATGGCTATATAGATCAATCGATTGAAATATGTCTAATTCTATCGCTTCGCGCGCCGATGCCATCCATTTTGGATCGGCAGCACACTCTCGCGCAAAACCGAGTTCGGGACGCACGTCAATCTGCTCCTGATACCGCTCAACTAACAGCTCAATAAATGCGCGAAGTTCGGTTAAACCCCCCGGATAAAACTTGACCAACCGGATGTCGAAACTCATTTCAAGTAGAACAACCCCCTCTTGGACGGCATTGTTCAACGCCGATACCGCGATGAACTCAAAACCTTGACGGTGTTCTAAGTGGGGCGCTAAAATTCTATCTATGTATTCCATCATCCCCGCAAGTCCTCTCATTTTCTGAGGAGGCTCGGCTAGGCGCTGACCGAGCCAGTGCTCCACGTTTTCTCGACGGGCACTTAAGAAAGCATGACAGTGAACATCGGCTTTAGGAGCTGTTTTTATAGCGGTTAAGTTATCGGTAGAGAGTGCTTCAACGAAATCAATAGACATTTTAGTTTTTCATCCAAAGGTATCACGGTGCCGATGGTTCTTTCTTCGCGACGATGGCAAAACTCACATTGTAAGCCATTTCGTGTGCCCAGCTTCCCGGGGGAGCATCAATATCGGGTTGGGTCCAAGGACGTTCCTCAACATGCTCAATCCGAAAACCGTTAGCCAGAAGTCCGTTGAATATATCCGCCAAGTAGTGTCGAAAGTCGAAGGCCCCATCTGAATGCCTATAAACCCTCTCAGAATAAGGTTCAACAACACGATAAAATTCTCCATCCCATTCCAAGGCGTGCATTGCAGGATTACCAAAATCTACGCGATACCAGCCGCTAGGACGGATGATCCTTGATACGCCTTTATAGATTTCATGCACAGAGGGGATCCAGCTCATAGAAGGCCCTTGATAGACAAAATCAAATGAGGTATCTTCAATTGCGGACAAATCTCGAATGTTGAGGCGGAGCGTTTCTATCGGATAACCGTAGTGTTTCGAAGCCGCAATATCTCCGTCCAGTTGCCCCTGCGTGAAATCGAGCACAGTCACATGAGCATTCAGCAGGCCGAATACTGCTGACTGTTGTCCGCCACCTGCTGCGAGGCACAACCCCTTTTTGTTAGCAACATCTTTGAGTAGATACGCCGGATAAATTTGATAAAGATGGTACGGAATCGGATTAAGTTGACCTGCAGCGTACTTTAGAATATCGTCTCTATCAAGGTCTATCCACGGGACAGTAAAACCGCCTTTCCTTAAGACTTCAGCTTCCCAATGTGCCCGATTGGCGATTGTAATTTCGTCATTCATAAGGTTTTAAACGTGGGGGTAATTCTACGCGATCACACGTTCTATCCACGCCTCGTCAATGTCAAGACCGAAACCCGGCGCGTCTGAGGGGGCGACATAGCCGTCTTTGATGACCGAGGTTCCGGGTAATTTAACCATCTCTTTGAGAGGAACGCCGGGTGCAGAAACGCCCTCAGAACGCTCACCCCAGGTGATAGCAGGCATGGCAAATGCGAGATGTTGCCCGTATGGGTAATTCATGCCGCCATGCGTAATCACGGAGATGCCGTTTGCCTCAGCAATGTGGCAGATTTTGGCTGCCGCCGTAATGCCCCCACACCACAGAACATCGGGCTGGAAGATGTCAACGAGCCGTCTACCCGCCGCTGCCGCAAACACGGTTGGCAGATACCAATGTTCGCCAGTCGCAAGCGGTTGCCAAGGGACACGTTGGCGTACCGTTTCATAGCCGACAAAATCGTCGGGCGGAATGTAATCCTCCAACCACTTCAATCTGTAAGGTTTCATAGTCTCACAGACACGTACAGTATGTTCTACGTCAAACCCGGTCCAAGCGTCCAACATTAAATCAACTGTATCCCCAATTGCGTCCCGTGTCGTTGCAACCAATTCTTCAAGTTTTCGTAGTCCTTCTAAGCCTTGTGCCGGCCCCCACGGAGTGAAGAGTTTTGTCGCTTTGAACCCGAGTTCCATGTACCATTCCTGATCAAAACCGGAGGCGTAGCAGAAAATTTTTTCTTTTTGCGGTCCCCCGAGCAGTTCATAAACCGGTCTTTTGAGAATTTTGCCTTTGAGGTCCCAGAGGGCACAATCGACTGCACTGATAGCATAACTCGTCAGGCCGGTTGCCCCGAAAGCAGCTGATGATCGTACCATCATGTCCCACAATTTCTCAGTCGCCATGCAATTTTCGCCAATCAGAAACGGGGCAAAATGGTCTGAGATAATCCGCGTCACGGGACCGCTATAAAGTGAGATACCGAAGCCCCAAGTGCCATCTTCTGCTGTCACAATACATGCCGGACGTTTCCACTCAGAAGAGGAGACGTGTCTAGCTTTTCTGTTGAACGACGGATAACGCGCAATAGGACGAGCCAGCTGAAACCTTTTGGCACGACTCGGTGTGCGCGGCGTTGTTGTCGGTTTCGGCGTCAGTTCAATGTCTACGACGCGAATGTCTTTAATCCTCATAGAATTCTCCTTTGCTCTGAGGCAATGATGCCTCACACTATTGCGAGATGTCCAATTTCCCTTGCGTGCCCCTTTTTTCTATTGTATCATAAAGACTCAGGAAAATGTCTTTTATTTCTGTTATACGTGCTAAATAAAATTTTGCTATGGTACATCCGGATAACTTTGCAGAACACAATATTCATTTAGAAACGGAGCGTCTGATACTCCGACCTTTTAAGGATGCAGACTTTGATATCGCGCTTCCGTTTTACAGAGACCTTGATTTTTTGATGGCAATGGAGGAATCTCCACCTGAGGCACCTGTCACAAAGGAATACCTCAAAAGAGCCGGGAAGGCCTTGCGAAAAGACGGATTTCTGTTCACAATCGTAGAAAAAGTGAGCCGTAAAGCCATCGGTGAGGCGTGCTTGCAGTGGATGAATCTGGAACGGGCGAAAATTGAAGGCGAAAAAGTGATGCGCCTACCTATCGGAATCTGGGATAAAACGCTGTGGGGTAAGGGCTACGGAAAAGAGATCGTTCGACGCTTGATGGCACACGCTTTCGAAAAACTAAAGATCGACCGTTTCTGTGCGATGGATGTCCGTGCCGACAATGCCCGTTCAAAAAGGTTATGGGAGTCGCTCGGATTGAGGGTAGCTCGAGAAGTAGATGACGGAAAAACGTTGGACTTTGAGATGACACGAGCAGAATACAAGAAAATTGCTCAAACCAACACATAAATAAGGTTTCAGATCATAGGAGACTTTGATGTTCAGTAGACACCTTGCCGAACCCGCCGCGGCAATTAACATACTCCGTTAATAAAGCAACGGGGATTCTTTTGAAAGCGAATCCCCTGCTTTTTAGTGCGGATTGTGGCGTTCTAACTTCAGTAACCGAAGTCTACGAGGATTGCTTGCGATCGCAAGTCCTGATACCGACTAGGTTCCAAAGGTTGAGGTTTCCGCAATCTCTACTATGTTTATCGCAGCGTTTACATCTCTATGATGTGTTGTCTTGCAACAACCGCACATCTCTTTGTGTGGAGTCTTGGCCGGCTATTCCCACGGATACAGTACGACCTTACCGCACTCGCCCGTCGCTTGGAGCTCCCACGCTTTTTGGACATCACGCATCGGGAAGGTATGTGTGACAAAAGTGTCTATCTGATCAGACACAGATTGAATCACCTTTATTAATTTCGGATAATCACCGAGGTTGTAGTGCCAATTTCCGCGCAGAACAAGTCCCTTCCGAATCATATCCCGACTCGCAGCGAGCGGAAATTCCCCGCCTTCACCGACAAACGTGACCTGTCCCTTCCGGCGTGCAGCGTCGATCATCAACCGGTGGGCGGCAGATGCCCCTGAACAGTCCACGGCTTTGTCAACACCGACACCGTCCGTGAAGTCGAGAATCTGCTCCAAGACATCCGAATCCGTCGGGTTAAACACAACCTTTGCACCTAATTTCTTGGCGAGCTCCGCACGATACGGGTGACTTTCTACGCCGATGACGCGCGCACCGCGATAGTGTGCATTGATAATACCGCCTAATCCGACCGGGCCCAAACCGGTAACCATGACTGTATCCAAGGCGCTAACCCCCATCTGCTCCATCGCCCCGAATGTCGGCCCAAGTCCACAGCATGCCATCCCTGCATGTTCGTAGCTGACACCCTCCGGGATTGGAGATAGCAACTCGTCTATCTTATGCATATATTGGGCATAAGTTGCCGAAGCCGGATCGGTCCGGAGCATCTCTCGAATATTACGCCCATTCTGGCAATGGATATATTCACCAACGGCACACAGTGTGCACTTGCCACAACCGTTCTGGGGTTGCACGACGACACGGTCTCCCACTTTGAAGCGACCCGGTTGCGCGACTTCAACGACCTCACCTGCGGCTTCATGTCCGAAGTGTTCGCCGGTGCCGCCAGCCTCAAATCCTTTGTACTCTGTACACATGGGGACAGCGTGAATTTTGACGACGACAATATCGCCTGCTGCCCGAGGATCTGGTTTTTCAACAACTCCGCCTTTACCTTTACCAAACATTGCTGCAACTTGCATAAACAGTACAACCTTCTCTCCACATCGCAGCCGAAACAGGTGTTTTTTATCGTGGAGTGGAAGGTTGGCCTCCTTGTAAAAGTATTCGTTGGGGTAGGATAACACAGACATGCCTGTTCTGTCAAGATATATCTCGGAAACTTCAGGGAGATCAGTGTTCTTTTCTTGTAAAACAGATTTCTCAATCCCGACTCGACCTGTAGGCGCGAACCCTTGCTCGCGGCTCTCCGATGAAAAAGGTTTACTTTCCGTCTGAAAGTGTGGTATACTTGATGAAGCATTATATGCCCCTTTTTGCCTGTAAGTCCGCGGCACTAATGATTGTAAAAATTGTAAGGCAACTTGTTGATGACCCAAGAACAATTATGCATCCCCGTTAATAAAATAAGGAGAAGGCACAATGCGGTACCAATTGACTTTCTGGCTCTGTTTAACCCTAATAATTGGTTGTTGTTTTCCTGTAGGTGCGCAGGAAGCCGCACAGGGAGCGTCGCCAGAAAAGAAAAAAGAATTTGAAGATTTTGCAAAGGTGATTGAAGACAGTAAAAACTACGACGGCTTTTTCAAACTATATCTGAAAAAAGAAAAACTCTATTGCGAAATCCAGCCCTCACAATTGGAGCAGCCGTTTCTATGCATGATCAGCCTATCGCGCGGTTTAGGAACAGGATACCTCATCTCAGGTATGACAATGGACGATTGGCTCCTCGTCTGGCGGCGCGTTGGCGACAACGTGCATCTCGTACGAAAAAATGTGCGCTACCGGGCTAAAAAGGGCACACCGACCGCCCAAGCGGTTGAATACAGTTACAACGATTCCATCTTATTTTCTCTTAAGATTGAAAGTATCCATCCACAACGGAAGAGCCTCTTAGTGGATATCTCCCCGGTCTTTATATCCGATCTACTCCCCTTAGCACGCAGGGTTGCTGCTGATGCACGCTTTGATAAAACGCGTAGCACTTGGGGAACAGTCAAAGCATTCCCCAAAAAGTGGAGTTGAGAGTGGAAGCTGTCTATACCTCACAAAGCTACATAGAGACTGTCCCTGACAGCCGTGGCATCCAATTGACGCTGCACTATAGCCTCGCCGCGCTCCCCGCCAACTCCTATCAGCCCCGCTTAGCTGACGACAGACTCGGACACTTCATGACGACAATCAAGGATTATTCAGCCCGAGCTAGCGATGAACCCTTCGCACGATACGTCCAACGCTGGCACTTGGAGAAAGCGGACAAAGATGCTAAACTCTCGCCGCCGATGGATCCGATTATCTTCTACATTGAGAAAACTGTGCCGCACCGCTTCCGTCCTTACATTCGGCAAGGGATCCTGGAATGGAACAAGGCGTTTGAAAAAATCGGCTTCGCCGATGCAATTGAAGCCCGGATCCAGCAGGACTATGAGGACTGGGACCCCGAAGACGCACGATACAACACAATCCGATGGGTTGTTGACGCAGGATTCGCAATCGGTCCCTCCCGCGTGAATCCGTTGACCGGGCAAATATTAGACGCCGATATTCTTATTAGCGATGTCTTCATCAGAGGATGGCAGCGAGTCTATACGACGTTCTTTGATGAATTAGAGCATGAGCGCGATCACCCGATTGACCTATCTTCACGGTTCCGGTGTCAAATGGCATCAGGGCTGGCCCATCAAGTCGGATTCATGACCAGCGTTCTACAGGCACGCGGGATGATTGATGAAGGCGGGGAGCTTCCAGAAGAATTTATCGGAGAAGCCCTTAGAGCATTGACCATGCACGAAGTCGGACATACATTAGGGTTACGGCACAACTTTAAAGCGAGTACGATATTTTCTCTCGACGATCTAAACAAAAAGAAAAACGAAGCCCTCATTGGTTCTGTTATGGAATATGACGCTGTGAATATTGCACCGGAAGGTGAAAAACAGGGGCACTACTACACACCAACAATCGGCCCCTGGGATTATTGGGTGGTGGAATACGCCTACAAGCCGATTACCGCAAGCAAACCTGAAGGCGAATTAAACGAATTGTCCAAAATTGCTGGCCGTGCTGCGACCGCAGAACTCACCTACGCTACAGATGGAGATGCCAACGCATATCGCTACCGAGACATCGACCCGTTGGTCAACCGCGGGGACCTCGGTGCCGACCCGCTCGAGTTTGCCAAACGGCGGCGCGGTATTGTCGTGGAACTCTGGGGCAAAATCACAGACAAAGTTACAAAAGATGGAAAAGGGTATCAACGCGTCAGGCAGGCGTTTGGAAGGTTGCTTTATGAACACGGTTATGCTATGTATCTGGCAAGCCGTTATATAGGCGGACAGTACCACCATCGCGATCACCGCGGCGATGAAAATGGACGTTTGCCATTCGTGCCAGTGCCAGCCAGCAAGCAACGTGAAGCACTCGAATTCCTCAAAGAACACGCCCTCTCAGATAGCGCCTTCGATCTCCCACCCGATCTGCTGAACAGCCTTGCAATTACCCGCTGGGGAGATTGGGGCACAAATGATTGGAGCTCTACACGTTTGGATTATCCTGTCCATGAGATTATTCTACGCTATCAAAACCGTATCTTAGAACGGTTGCTCTACCCGAATGTCTTGGCACGTATCCAAGACACAGAATTGAAGTTTCCGAAAGGCGCAGATGCCTTTACACTCCCCGAACTTTTCTCAGGCATTACGGACGCTGTCTGGACAGAATTGGATCGAAATATAGCCGGAAAACAGTGGTCCAACTCGGACGCATTCATTTCCAGTTTCCGCCGCGGTTTACAACGCGAACACCTCAAGCAACTCGTCAAACTTGTGCTAGATGCAGACGCGGGCACGCCTGAAGACGCTAGATCGCTTGCACGCCGCCATCTTGCACAAATCAACGCCCGGATAGGGCATGTGCTTCAAACGATTCAAGGAAGACTTGACGATTATAGTCTGGCACACCTTGAAGCCTCTCAAGTTCGAGTCGCGAAAGCGTTGGATGCCAATTTCCAATTCAATAAACGCTAAATGACACTATATCAACATGGGCTCTCTATTTTAAGAATGTTAACTTTGTGAAGATATCGGAAGAGGCGCCGCTAATTCAGATAACATCACGATTTAAACGCAACATCTCGTTTCCAGTTTTCTGGAAATGATAGGGAACACGCTCAACTGAGCAAGCAATTCCGTCTTTTTCAAGATCGTTGATAACAGGCAAAAAGAAGGCGGAAGGGTTGCTGTTGACATCAACGATGGGGAAAATTCTCACTTCTGTTCCGATACGGAGCAGCTCTTGCACAGCATTAAGATGAAACGCTAGATCTCTATTTGCTGAATAGAAAAAAAGGAGATGTGCGGAGAGCACAAGGTCAAAGCGGCGGTCAGGAAAAGGCAGGTTAGGCAGTGATGCCTCCACATATCGCCCTTGTTGCTTGCCCCACTCAAAGTCTCGGCAGAACTCCGCCATTGCCTGCATTCTGATCTCTGCTAATTCATCAACAGACGAGAATTTTGTCCAGACGAATTTACCTTGATTCTCGCGGGCCTGCGCGATGACCTCCTTGTAGGTTTCTTGGATTTGTTGGCGTAACTCCGCTTCAGAATACCGGTAGATCGGATCTACAGAAATTATCGGTGTACCGTGCTGATACATCCGAGCATTAAAAGACGCGGGGCCGTCGCCTACACCTACGATGCCCCGCGTCAAATCTCCTTCAGAGAGAGCAAACATCTCAAGGTACTCATCAAACGATCTGCCCCAAGGCACGATCTCTTTGTAGCGGAAAGCCATTATTGAGCACCCTTGACCTCGATGTCTTGTAAGACTGCTGCTGCACGTTGAGCTAACTCAGTCGTCGGGTCGCGTTTGATAGCCCGGTTTAAGTGTAGAATGGCGCGTTCATCTCCATTTTTCGCCAACTCCAATGCTTCCTCGAACCCTTTATTTCCATAACTGAAATCTCTTGCGCGGACCGTCAGATCGCGGTCTTTCCAATAATACTTTAGTTCATCAGACTCCCAATTCTGGTAGACATGCTTCCAATTAAGGGAATTGAAGATGTTCAAGTGCGGTTCGAGCATATGCTCAGCGATGGGATCGCCAAGTGCTTGGTAGCGGTTGTCGAGCGACACGCGAAGCCGGTCTTCGGTCAAATTCGGCAATGCCTTATGAACCGTCAGGGCCGGGAAGATGAGCGTGTCACCTATCTCATAATTCGTAGAATGCCATTCGCCGGACAATTCGTCCTCATTAACGCATAGACTGCCGGCACCGAGCGAAAAGTGGTGCTCCATGACCTTGTTAATCTTATGCGAACCGGGCAAGACTGCCAACCCGCCTAATTCAATCGGACAATCCCCGACGGGTACCCAACAGGTGTAGGTCTGGAAATTTCCTTGGAAGTGGACAAAATCCTGATGGATGGGGGTTGTATGTGCTGTGTACTTAGGAAACCAGAGGCGAGCAATCTTCTGTGGATGTGGTAATACTTCTCTGCCGACAATCTTCTCCACCATATCGACAACTTCGGGCCAATGGCCCGACCGATGGAACAATTCTAGCTTGTATATCTCGTGATATACCGCTGTGTATTCCGGATCCCCCTCGGTACATTGGGCGGAAATATTAGCGATGCCCTCTATTGGATCCGTCCCTGCAACCAGCCAACTGCCTTTCTGCAGCGTTGTTAACATATCCCGCCGCAACGCCCAGAGCTTGTCTGGATTTTGCAGCCGCTTGAAGAAAAGGTAACCTTCCTCCGAGATGCGGCAACGCAACTCTTCCGGATCATCCATCGCATCGTTAGATATGTGAAGTTCTTTTAATTCTGCCATCTGAATTTCTCCTCGGATCTACTCATGTTCCAAAACTGTTGTTCAAGGTGTAATCTCGGAATTTGGAACACCGATCTACGCCCTATTCTCTTCAAGCCAACCTACAGCGAAATCCACAATAGCGCGTTGGGGCATGAACTGACAGTTTCCTATGCCGACCCTACCACGCTGAACCACTTTTCCCGCGTCAGAACGCATAAAATCTGTCCCGATCTGCCCGAAATCCGAAGCGTTCACAGCTATATCCTCAAAGGTGACCCATCTTCTTGACCCTTCTTGCAAGATTGGTGCCCCTTCTTTTACAACGCGCTTGCTCGGAAAGCACGCCCGGTATTCAGCAAGGTGGATAGAGGTATTGCGTGAATGACCCACGCCGAGAAGCAGGATAGAACCCGCCCGGTCATAGATTCTGGCAAGCGGCGAATTTTCGCCCAGACCAAATGCCAAAGAGTGATCATCTATGATATATGACGCATGCGGCCCGCTTGCAGAAAAAGAATGCTGTGGATGTACACTGCGGAGAACGCCTTTTTGCGTTCGGAAGGTTTCAGCGATTTTACCCATTGACCGCGTCGGGGTCAAATCCGGATCGTAGGCGGGCATCGTCTCGCGTATTGTTTGCCACCACGCTTCGGGGACAGGCGGGTTTTCCCACTGACTCGGATCGCTGAGGTCACTTGAGTGGGCCGGCATCACAAGCGTGCCAGCTTCGCCTAAAACCTGCTGAAGGGCGATGATCACAGCAACCGCGCCACCACAAACCCAACCTAAGGCACTCAAGGAGGAATGGACTAATAAAACCATTCCTTCTTCAATACCGAGCGCTTTAAAATCAGTCTGAAGCGATGCTACTGTAGCAAGTATTTCTGTCTTATCAATCACTTGAGCCTCAGGCATTGCTATCCTCTTTCAATTTCTTGTGGAACAGATTTTCTTTAAGGATACCACATTTGCCTTTGTTCGTAAATAAAAAATCTGTTTGATGTTTCTATTGACGTTTTTTCGGGCTTATATTATTATATTCCCTGCTACTTGAATAGATATCGATGAAGAATGATTGTGCTTACTAGTAACTCCGGGTCCATCATAGAAATATAGGGTAGACATACACGCCCTGTCTGTTTCGACTTGTAGGTAAACATGGAGTGTTACCTACTTAAATTAAAGGAGTACATGGTGTTAAATCGTAAGAAATTTGCCATCGGGGGGCTGTTGTGCCTCGCGGTGCTTGCTTGTGGTTTCTGGGTCTTTCGCTTGAAGAATCAAAACCTCTACCCAGAGGCAAGACAACCGGGCGGAATGCCAGCTGCACAACCGCCGCATCCAGATTCAGATATCCTTAAAGAAGCACAAGGACACCTTGAGAAGTTGTACGCCCTTTCAGGCACCTTAACTCCTGAAGAGAGAAAGGTATACCTTGATAGCACTTTCGCACTAGAGAAACTGTTCAATGCTCAACGGGGACCCTTACTGCCGAACGCGGAATATGAACGGTTTGTCGCGCATATCGAAGAATTGATGCTTGAGAACCCCGGGATCGGCTTAGAACATCGACCGGCAGAGAGCCCCGAAGAGACCTATGAACGTCAGCAACGCCGGCAAGAAGAACTTGAAAATGTTACGGCTGCCATAGCGGAAGTAAAGACATCCGAAGACATGGCACTCGGCGCAAAAGAGGCACTCCTCTCCATCCTTGAACACCGCTTTTCCGTGCTGCAAAGCGACGGGTCGGAGGAACGTGAAATGGCAAGGGTTTTTGCCGAATTAAAAAAGACAGATCCGGACATAGTGGGGTTGGAGAAAGATGATGCAACCGGTCTCTACACGAAACTCTATCCGAATATGCTGACAATCTATAAATGGAGAATTCACAAACCCGACGGAACTGTGGATGTCGAGTACGCCGGTTCAAGTGGCAGCGCTGAGGATCCAGATCTTCATCAAGAGATACAGGAGTATGCTGATCTGATGGAGAACACACCGCCTTGGGCCTGGGAAAAACTGCCCCCACCCCCCGAACACGAGGATTTACGTTTTTCTGTAGAGTACAAGGACATTTACGTAGATGCGGACGGGAAGCGAATTTCCACAGAGCAAGCGGAAACATCCGGCAGAACACCGGCAGAACTTCCACAGGGATATCCTGAACCGGCCATCACCGCAGAAGAGGTTAAGTCGTTGAAGGGAGCCCTCACTGAACTCAAAACATCAGATCCCTCTGAGTGGGAAAAGAGTCAGCAGTTTTTTGAAAAAGCCGTCGGTATTCCACTGGATCAGTTCTTGGAGATGACAGATGCGGAAATTGAAGCTGAGTTGAGTCAACAACTCTCTGCAAGTCAGCGAGACTCGGTGAGTGGCACGACAGACACATCAATGGAAGTGCTCGCTGATAAGAACTTAACGGCTGGGCTGCGCCAGAGCTTCTCGCCTGAAACGGCTACTCAGGCACTACAAGTGCTGAGTCTCTACGGTCGGAAAGAGGGGGTCCGTAGACTGAAAGCCATGGATCCAGAGGTAGCCGCACACATAGAGAATTTTCTCCAAAAACATGGAGAGAAATGAAAGGGGCACTTTCCTTTATAGGCTAAGTGTGTTTGTAGCCGCTGCTATTCTCATAACCGATGTATCTCCGGACAAATTTTAAAACTGTGATGCCAAATCGTCGAGCATCTGGCGGATGGTATGTTCGCCACTATCAATAAACAGCGGTGCTAAGGGCCCCCTGCCGTGCAAAGTCTGGAGTAAGCTATCAATCTGTATCATCCGTTGCGGCGGCGTGCGACACTCGCGCCATTTTTTAACGAAATCACGCGCGGGTTGTGGATTCCCAGTACTCAGGGAGCGGGCACTTCTACGCCACGCCTGCCATTTGAAGGTATGTGCACACTGTCCACATTCGAGCCTTTCATCTCTCTTTTTTAGGCTCTTGCGGTAAGCCCGCCACCGCCGTTTATAACCGCACACCGTGCATTCAATATTGCCGTGCTGGTGGCGTGCAACGTTTTGACATTTAGGGCATCGCAAATCAGGATTGGGCTGTCGACGTTTAGGGACTCGATCCACCGGAGGTGGTCTACGCACAAGGGCAAGACAGCTTGGACACGGTAAGCGGACACGCGTCCTCACGGATTGCTTGTAGGCTTCCTGAGCCCAGGTTTTGCCACAGGCACATCGCAATACAGCTTCTCTGTATAGAACTGCGCTGCAATCAAAGCATCGCGGTGTGTCCCGGAGTGCCTGCCGGCAGTCGCGCCAGAGGAGGCGCACAGAACAGTGCGAGCAACGGAACCACTGTTCGCGGGTTCCACCTTCACCCTTACTAAAAAGCGGATCCACCCGGCGTGTGATCTTCGTCCCGCATTTTGGACAAGGCACACGCCCCTCAAGATAGACATCGGCAACTGTAGCGATGTCTGCACAACGAGCGTAGAGCCCCCAACCGACATCGTGTAACAGGACATCATCGTAGATACCGAGTCGAGCGTATCGATACAGCCGGCGGATTTTGATCGGTTTAACGCGCGGTGCCCAATTCATATTGTTGCGGATTTAACGCTCTTTGATCGGTATTTGAACAACTTCGCCTGTTTCAACACTACGACTAATTGCCTCCAAAACGCGCATGTTTTGATAGGAATCCTCAAGACTAGCATGCGGCTGTGTCCCCGTCTGTAAGGACGTTGCCCAATGCTGCATCTCTTCGAGATACCCGGGTCTGCCGACCCCATGGAATGCGGTGTTGAGGTCCCATTCTTCAGTCGGTGTATCGGCATAACCGCCGCCCTCGCCGAGCCAGGTCGGTGTCCGGTAACGGCGCAACTTGCGCGTCTCCAATACCTGAATTGCCTGGTTGTTTGTGCCTTTGATGAAAACCATTGCTTCCAAAACCGGACCGATGCCGAGCGTCATCGTGCCAATACCGCCCTGCTTGTAGCGCAGATTCACGGATATTGAGACGGTGCTCGATGCAGTGTCAACCATGCCCGTCGCGTAAACCTCGCTGACCTGCCCCATAAAGAAACGCATACAATCCGTCGGATGTATCACCTGATCCAGCATGAAGGGCCATGCGAACGGAGAACCTGCTTCCCGAAGACGCGGCCCCGGCGCGAGGTATCGGGTATGATATTGACAGGCTTCACCAAACGTTCCTTCATTGATTAGCTGCTTTGCAATCTGGTGCGCCGGCGCATGCCGCCACATTGTGCCGACCATACCTGTCTTGCCGGTTTCATGTGACGCATCAACGAGTCTCCTCGCGCCCTCAGCGGTGGTCGCAGGCGGCTTTTCGGTGTAGATGTGATACCCGCGTTGGAGACACTCAACACCAATGTCTCGATGTAGCTTATCCTCCGGCCTGCCAACAACCGCTACCGCGTACAGATCTTCCTTACTAAGCATCTCATCGTAATCGGTATAGTGTCGAAGTGCGCCGAATCTTCGGGCATTCGATTCCGCCTTTCCCTCAACAAGGTCACAAGTAGCAACAAACTCAAACGCTGGCACCATCGGTATGCACTGTTGCAACTGCGATGACATGCCACCACAACCGATAAAAGCAATTCGAATTTTATCCTTTGGCATCTGATCCATTCTATTTTTCCTCCGAAATGTTGCCGAGAGGTTCAGTATATTCACTGAGAAGCCATTAGGCAACCGGAACCTAATAAACAATAGTGTTCTTGGCAAACCGAATCAGTAACTCTCATCGCTCAATGAACAATTGACACAACCATACAACCTTCACTCTACCACAGATTTTGATTAAATGCCATGTTAATGTTCTGTCTCCATTCGCGCCAGAAGCCGCTCTGCCGGTTCATCTGCCGAATCCTGCACAACGAGTTCACCAGAGAACGCCTGCTGCAAAATAGACCGTCGCAAACGTTCAGCACGTGCCAGCTCTGCCGTGACGGTCGCTTCAACCTCATCAGCAGCTGAAAGGTACCTCTCAACTTCAGTGACGATGTGCCCTTGCTCTGCCAGCGGTGGAAGGGGGACTTGTATTTGCCTTAGTTTTGTAGCATTGACGTTTGGAAGAGCAATTCCTGCTTTTTCTTCTGAAATAGTTCGCCAATAATCCGGACTTTTGAGAAAAAATGCAAGGTAGTTCCCATCAATCACCGGTAACGGCTTGAAACGAATTAGATATGACGCAAACACCGCATTTTGTGGGTTTTTAACCAAGTAACTATAACCAACAGAGCCCGCTCGGGAAATGAGAATATCCCCTGTTTTTAAAAGGTATTTTTCTTTGTCTTTCGGTCCTTCTGCACAGTATGGAACTGTTTCCCAGTTGACATTCCCGGTGGTAATATCGGTAGTCCGGAGTAAATGGAGCGTTCCTTGTGGGTTTGCCTTTGTTGTCCATCCATACTGTGGGGGTGAGCAGACCTGTTGGAGCGTTGTCCAAACCCATCCTTTTGGCAAATTATCAGAAACTGATACCGGTTTTAATTCCGCTGAATATTCTTCCCGCCATTCCTTCGTCAACGCTCCTTCGAACGCAGCTTTGAGGATCGACCGTCTATACTGCTGCAGCTGCACTTGCACTTTTTTGAGGCAGGCAACCGCTGCGTCTAAGTGTGTAAAAAGCACCTCTAGCTTGGCTACAATGCGACGCTGCTCCGCCAACGGTGGAAGTGGAATCTCAACTTTCAACGGAAAATTACGAGAGATACCACCAACAGTAGCTCCTCGAAAATCCGAGAGGATCTGTTGCTGTCCGTTGCTGCTAAAGAGATAATAAAACACGAATTTTGGGAGAGCAACCTCTGAGTCTACCCGCACAATAAACAGATGCTCATTAACTGCAGCCTCTTTATATGGGAAATCGCTATCAACAAAACTGGTTTTTCCAGTTGTTGCTCCATCTTTCACAACGATAATGTCATTTGGGTGAATACGTCCTCTGTTCAGTGATTTAAAAAATGCTGCAGGAATATATCTTATTTTTTCAAAGTTAAAACGTCCTTCTGTATTTAAGTGTTCGCCGCCAAGGCTGGGTATTCCTTCAAGGATTCCACGGACCCCGCCTTGTGGGCGTGAGCCGCTTTCAAGTGTGATGCATTCACTCAACTTCATGCTCTGCCAACCCTCTGAATATCTATCACGCCTTTCCACTATTAACGCTCCTTTAAAAATAACGCTGCAATTGGAATCAAATTCATTTCAGAGATTGTCCTGCGGTCTATTCCACTTCTAAGAGATCTGCTAATTCATTAAAATCGCAAGCGACCACATCGGACGGATATGCTGTAACCTCTTGGACGCTGCCGTGCCCATATTCCAAGGGCCGCGGCACGAGAGCCGTCTGAAAACCGACAGCTTTCGAGGCACGGAGGTCTCCAGGGTGTGCAGCAACCATCATGACTTCACTCGGAGACCAACCAAGTAAAGCAGCAGCAGTCTTGTAGACTTTGAGGTCGGGTTTGTAATGACCCATTAATTCCGCAGAGAGGACGCAATCCCACGGCAGGCCTGCGAATTTTGCCATGTTCGTTAGCAGCGCGATATTACCGTTAGAGAGCGTAGCAACAACGTACCGCTTACGGAGCCGTGTCAAGCCGCCGACTGCATCAGGCCAAGGCTTGAGTCGATGCCACGCTCTATTTAGATAATCCTTATCGGTTTCAGGCACATCGTTAATATTAAATTCGTTAAGAAGGTCGTCCAAAATCAGTCGATGCAGCGCGTCAATGTTCTGCCACGGTAATTCGCCTTGTCGCACCTTGTCCATCGCAGGTCCGTAACCAGCCCGCCATTTCAAGGTGAATTGTGTCCAATCTATATCAATGCCGTGTGTCTTTCCAAACTTTTCACCTTCCGCAACAATTGAGCTGTACCAGTCTACGACTGTGCCAAAGACATCAAAGGTGAGTGCCTTAATGTCGGCAGGAGTGCTTTGCATGATGCTATGTCCGTATCTGTTATCTGAAAGTTTAAGAGAAAAGCGTTCGGTTTCCCCTTTTAATTTACCTCACATCATACACTAGTTTATTCTAGTTGTCCACTGATATTTTCTTATAAAAACGGATTGTGCGCGACTTCCCAATAGAAGCCGTCGGGATCTTTGAAGTAGCCCGAATAGCCACCCCAGAATGCCTTCTGTCCGGGTTTAACCAGTTCAGCCCCTGCAGCAACCGCCTCTGCTAAAGTCTGATCTACCTCTTCTGGAGAGGCGACGTTATGGGCGAGTGTAAACCCTTGAAAGCCTGTGCCTTCAGGCGAAATTGTAATATCTTCAGCGAGCTTGTCTCTCGGATAGAGCGCGAGTATAGTCTCTGTCATCTCAAAGAACGCGATCCGCTCTGATTTATCTTTTATCGGTAAGCCCAATCCGTTGTGATAAAAATCGATGGCGCGCGGCAGGTCTACGACCCCGAGTGTAATGATAGTAATATGTGGTTGCATGTCCAACTCCTTTTGTGTTGATTTCTGAAGAAAATAGAAATGGCGAGGTTGAGACCCCTCGCCGGTAAAATGTAGACTCTTGACATACGCCCGTCTCTTAAGCACGGGGGATTCTGCTGAAAGTGACTCCCTCGCTTTTTGGTGCGGAGCGTGACGTTTCGATGTTGGTTGAAGCTTGTGAGGGGCGCTTGCAATCGCAAGAACAGCCCCTCATATAGATATCACCGAGGCTTTCTCCCTCCCGCATCTGTTCCACATTGCCCACAATCGTCAATTTTATTTAATTGACACAACACACTAACCGCTACGACATCCCCGGACACAGCGGAACGCTGTTTTGTAGCGAAAGATTTGATAATTTACAACAATACCGCTGGACTTCAGGGCCCCACGCTGTAGGGTGCCAAAAACTTCCGAAGCTGTCGAATCGCAGCATTTTTCCGGGAGGCAACCGTGCCAACCGGACATTGGACAATATCAGCGACCTCTTGATAAGACAGCCCCTGAACTTCCGTTAGGCGAAACACCAGTTGGTGTTCTTTTGAGAGCTTGCTGATTGCCTCCTGAATTGCCTCGTAGGTCTCTTTGGCAATGAGCAGTGCCTCCGGTGAATAGCGGGTATCTGCAATAGCGATAGCAATAGGAGGACAGTTGCCATCATCACTATCTCCATATTGTGTATCTAATGATTCTATTTCGGGTGTCCTTTGCTCTTTCGCCAACTGTTTCAAGCAGAGGTTTTTGGCGATGTGATAAAGAAACGTCCTAAATTTCGCGATGGGGCGGTACGTTGGTACGCAGCGCCATAAGCGCAGGAACGTCTCTTGGCAAAGGTCCTCCGCCAGGTGTCGATTTTTAACAAACCGATAAATAAAGTTTAATGTATTTGTGTAATGCCGTTCGGTTAAAATTTGGAATGCGTCTCTGTTTCCATCTTTCACAGAGAGCATTAACTGTTCATCAGTTTGTGTCATGCTAGTCTCCTCAAAGAGGAGCGTATCAAGCGAAGGCGTGTAACCCTCCTTTGCTTACATACAGAAGGATGCCCGCTTGCTCACTCCTCGGTCTGTGCCTACTCCATAATCGAGTCCTAATCCAACAACGGAACACGCTAGCAGATTTAGATGCCCGCGCTTTCAAGGAGGTTCTTTCTCCTAAATTACAACCTTGCACTTTCCCTCCGGTTCCGCTACTCCATACCCTCTTAATCCAATCGCGAGGCGCTGCCTCTGCTAAGCACAAAAAGTATTGATGCATTGTACAATCTCCTTTTTAGGTTAATCAAATTGTCAGACAGGAGCGGTATTTAATGCCCCTTTTTCTGATTACAAAAGCTGCTAATAGTTAAATCCAGAGATTTGAAAATAATTCATTTAAAATGAAAAATATTTGGACTGCGATAACTTTCTACACGGGGTAGATGTCTCGTTACCCTCCAACTGGATGAAACGGTTCCAGTGACAATGACGGTTGACCGGTTGTGAGAAGTTCAGCTATCAGCTCCCCTGTGATTGGCGCAAGAAGAATCCCATTTTTAAAGTGTCCAGCTGCCAAGACAACGTTGTCATATCCGGGGAGATAACCGAGAAGAGGTCCCTTTCTAGCGTATGGGCGCAAGCCTGCCCACGTTTGTAGGAAAGTACTGTGCGCGAGCTGCGGAACGATGGCAACTGCTCCCTCAATCATCCGCTTGGTTCCATCAACCGTTGCGTTTTTATCGTACCCCACGAATTCGAGCGTTGCCCCGATCAGTATCTTCCCATCTGCCCTCGGAACGATGTAGATGCCGAGTCCATCAATCGTACGTTCGAAAAGAGGCGGCATCGCTTCAACGAGAACAATCTGTCCCTTCGCGGGTCCAATCTGCATGGGGGCACCAAGTTGAGCCGTGAGTTCGCCTGCCCAGCATCCGTTAGCAATCACAAAAGTGTCAGCGTACAAGGTTTCACCGTTCACAACGACACCGATAACATGTCCATTCTCCTGAACAAAATTAGTGGCACAGCTCCCGAGTCGGAATTCCGCCCCGAATTTCGATGCACTCTTCGCGAGGGCGACTACCATCTTCGGATTGCGGACCTGGGCATCTTCAGGAAACAAGACCGCACCGGCAATAGCTCTCGAAAGTGCTGGCTCTAAGCCCCATGCTTGCTCGGCTGTCAAGATTTCCGTTGAAAAGCCTCTTTTGACACGGCGATCCGCGAGACCAATCAGTCCTGCCGCTTCATCTGGATCGAAAAATACCGACAGCGTTCCCGATTGAATGAATTCAATATCTATTTGTGTCTCTGCCCGCAGCTCTTCTGCCAACGATGGATAGAGGGCGAGACTTGCGCGACACAACTCTGGATAAGGCTCATGTGTTGACGCGTGTGAGGTTAGAATCCCCGCACCTGCCCATGAAGCTTCTGTGCCCACGGCAGCAGCTTTGTCGATGATAAGAGGTCGGATGTTCCGTTTAGCACAATTATAAGCGATAGCACATCCGATGATACCGCCGCCGATAACGATGATATCCGCGTGATTTCGACTCAAGTTGTCCTCCGATGTAGGTGGGTGTTGCATTTGGAAAGGATGCCCCAAAAATCAGAATCACTAGTAGCTTAACACATCACGCACTTAATGTCAATCTCATAGGTTCTATGAGCGCGACTTCATTCAGTTTCACTGACTATATACATCTTTGGATGCACTTCGTAGATATAGGAAGGATGCCGTACAAAATAATTCCGTATGAGATGGATTTTATATTAACCCTTGAAATTTTACGGAATTTCGCGTATAATTACCAATGATAGAACCTCTTCAAATTTGACAACGCAAAAAAACAGCGATGGAGAAAAACTGATCCCAACATGAAAGGTTTTTAACTAAATGATCCTTGGAAAAGTTACCGGGACAGTCGTTGCGACACAGAAAGATGAAAAGTTGATTGGCAGCAAATTGATGATTGTCCAAGATGTAGATCTGAATGGTGAAGTCGATCCAAAATATACGGTCGCTGTGGATGCAGTCGGGGCCGGGATAGGTGAGATTGTGCTTATTGCAACAGGCAGCTCGGCGCGGCAGACGCATGTGACAAGCAACAAACCGGTTGATGCTGTAATTATGGCGATTGTCGACACTATAGAAGTTTGTGGGAAAGTGCGGTACTATAAGTAAAGTCGCGAACGACCCAAGACTAAGGAATAAGAGATGGAACGGGAACGCGTCCGTGCCGAAACGCTCCACCGCCGTGATGGACTCACAGAAGAAATCCGAAGTACACTCGCTCGAAAAATCGTCAGGTCTCTTGTCAACTGGATACAGCGCGAAGGCTTCGACACCGTGATGCTCTATCTGAGCATCAGAAGTGAAGTAGAAACATTTGGGCTGCTAGATATCTTGCTTCACCAAGAAAGAACCGTCTGCGCCCCCACTATAGACAACCCCCGGTTAGAACTCACGCCTCGTCGAATTCAAGACCCCAAAACAGAACTCGTGCGACACCGCTACGGACCGTTAGAGCCGAATGCGGCATGCCCTATTTTCCCAACGCCTCAGCTACAACTGATTATTGTTCCAGGTGTTGCTTTCGATGCTAACGGCTACCGTTTAGGATACGGAAAGGGGTTCTATGATCGGTTTCTTACGCAGTGCCCACAGGCCGTTAGCATCGGACTAGCGTATCAGATACAAATTGTCGAAAGTACGTTCCCGCAAATATGGGACATCCCCGTCCAATATATCTTCACAGAGAAGGCGGTCATCGTTGGCAGTAACCAATCAGCAACAGCTAGTTAAAGGGTTTTCATGTAACAATTCAGAGCTTTCTAGGGCACGCCAAGCTTGGATAGATCGTCCACAAAGATACGCCCTATTGACTGTTATTCTGCATCGACAAAAGGTCTAAGTTTTTCTATAGTCTTCGGACCGATGCCTTTGATCTCTTGAAGGGCATCCACAGTGGCGAAGGCTCCGTGTTGTGTACGATGGTCAATAATTCTTTCCGCCGTCCGTTCTCCAATATTAGGAAGCGTTTGGAGTTCTTTCGCAGAGGCAGTATTGATGTTAAGAAGCTCGGGTTTGTTCACTACGAGAGATTTTGCCGTACTACCTTGTGGACGTTGTGTATCCGGAACAGCGATCAGATTGGGCTCTCCAAGGAACAAGGCGGGTGCAAATCGGCGCATCCCCCAAAAGCCGGTGCCCGCTAAAATCAGGATCACAAGAAAAGTCACCGCTTTCCAATAGTGGTGCTCAAGAAAATCTTCCACGCTATTTGTTTCCGTTTCTCTCATGCGTGAGCTCATCGACGTTACTGCATGTCTCAACAATGGCTTCTACAAGACTCTCTACTGTGGCTTTCTTTGCTATCACGTCAACCCGCACGTCATGTCTCATTGCTGTCTCTTGCGTTGTGGGACCAATCACGGCGACCTTGACATCAGCGAGCAACACTGCAGGAGCATGTGTAGAGAACATTTCAAGGAAGTTCGTAACCGTTGAAGAACTGGTGAATGTGACGAGATCCACCTTGCCGTTCAAGAGAGCAGCTTCAATTTCGTCCCTGTTTTTATCGCTATCATCTGTCATTTTGACAGTATCGTAGAGCGTGACCTCGTCAACTATTGCTCCCCTCTCACGCAAACCGTCGGGTACGTCCGCAGCGGCGATTTTCGCACGTGGCAGGAGAATCCTCTTTCCCTTGACCCCTTCGATTTCAGCAGCGATGGCACTTCCGCGGGAGCAGGACGGAACAAAATCCGGATGAATACCGATGCGGTTCAGCGCGTTGACTGTTTTGCCGCCAACCGCACAGACTTTACCCGTGCCGAAGGCACGAGCGTCCTTGCCATCTTCGCGCAAGCGTGCATAGAAGATTTCTACAGCGTTGACACTTGTAAAGATAATCCAATCGTATCTTTCCGGGGGAGGTATGTCTACACCGGCAATAGGTTGGATCTGTATTGTGGGGAATTGGGTGACTTCAGCACCGTTCGCTTCCAAAAGGTCTGCGAATACGCTTGCTTGGGCGCGCGCGCGTGTCACAAGAATCCGTTTGCCGAATAGCGGTTTGGTATCAAACCAACGGAGTTGCTCACGCAGCCGATTCACTTCACCGATAACGATAACCGCTGGACTTTTCAGTTGTACCTTCTCCACTTTTTTGACAATATCGTCAAGCGTGCCTTGGACAACCTGCTGTTGTGGTGTCGTTCCAACATGTACCAAACTCACCGGGGTTTGCGGGGTTCGGCCATGTGTTATGAGTCGCTCGGTAATCTGACGAAGGTGAGCAACTCCCATGTAGACGATAAGCGTATCTACTGCTGTAGCGATGCCCTTCCAATTAATTTTTGAATCCGGACCTAATGCGGCGGAATGTCCCGTAACGAACGCTACCGAAGAAGCATAGTCTCGATGTGTGGCCGGAATACCCGCATAGGCAGATGCGGCAATCGCAGAGGTGATACCGGGAACTACCTCAAACGGAACGCCTGCCTCAGTGAGAGCAGCGGCTTCTTCACCGCCCCTTCCAAAGATGTAGGGGTCGCCGCCTTTGAGGCGCACAACTACCTTCCCGGCTTTTGCATGTTCAACGAGCAATTGATTGAGTTCGGTTTGGCGAGTGGTCTGGGTCCTCGGATCCGGGGCTCGAATTTTCTCGGTGTGTGCAGGGCAGTGTTCAAGCAGCGTATCATTTAGTAGCAGATCGTAGATGACGACATCGGCGCGTTGAAGACATTCCATGCCTTTGAGTGTGATAAGTTTCCTGTCGCCTGGACCTGCCCCTACAATGTAAACGAGCCCGGGGTTTGGTCTGCTTGAAGGTACATTCATCCGTATTTCCTTATAACCTTAGCAGCTCAGTTGCGCCGCTATTTTGCAATCCTTCGGCTACGATTCTGCCCAAATCCTCTGCCGCATCCGCTGTTCCCGTAGCGGTTTCCATAATCCGATGGATTCCTTCTGGATGACAGACGGTGCCTATCAGTGAAAGTCCACCTTCGACGTACCAAGCATGTGCCCCGGCCGGGACTTGACAGCCGCCACCGAGGTGTTCCAACACAGTTCTTTCAGCGGTAACCTGAGCGACAGTCTTGCGGTCGTTTAGAGGTTCAAGCAGCTCTCCGACGGCGCGATCCCCTTCGCGTGTTTCAATCGCAAGTGCCCCCTGTCCAACAGCAGGTACTATCCGATCTATATCAAAATATTGTGTGATGATGTCCGGCCCAAACAGGCGCTTGATACCGGCTGCAGCGAGGATAATACCGTCAAGGTCGGTCTCGCGCAGTTTACGTAACCGCGTATCAATGTTCCCTCGAATGTCAACAACCCGTAAATTTGGGCGCATGTGAAGAAACTGTCCTTTCCGGCGCAGACTTGTAGTGCCGATCTTTGCACCACCTATTAAGTCTTCCAAGGGGTATCCGGTAGCAGTGACAAGAACATCGCGTGGGTCTTCCCGCTTTGGAATAGCGGCAATACAGAGCCCCGGCGGTAATTCTGTTGGCAAATCCTTTAGACTGTGAACCGCAAGATCGATCTCCTCTTTTAAAAGAGCGTTCTCTATCTCCTTGGTAAATACCCCTTTGCCGAGCCCCACAAGCGTACGGTCTTGAATGGTATCTCCAGTGGTTTTGATGATTTTTAGGTCGATCTTGAGGTCTGGAAAATAAGACTCCAATTGATTCTTAACAAATCGCGCCTGCCAAAGCGCGAGTTGGCTGCCACGTGTACCGATTGTAAGCGAGTTGTACATCAAAATTCCTTATGATTCAAGGGGCATACAGAGAGAGGATATAGGTATTCCCTACGCTTCCGAATTATCATCATTAACATCCAGCGCGAACAATTCTTGCAAGGCTTGGACATATTGCGCGTGATCGGCACTTCCATCGTTGACGGCGCAGCGGAGATTCCGCATCGGATGGTGGAGGAGTTTTTTGACAATCGCTTGCGTCATAGAGGTAACAATAGCCTCTTGCTGATCCGAAAGAGCTGTTTTGTAGAGGCAGGCTTGCAATTCAGTGTCAGCTATCTGCCGAAACTGCTGATGGAGTGCTTTAATTGTAGGATTAACCTGAAAAACTTGTAATTGGTTGTAGAAACGTTTCGCTTCTTCAGAAACGATCTGCTCCGCTCGAACCGCCTCCTGATGTCTGTCTTTGAGGTTAGAGGCCACAACGGCTTCAAGGTCATCAATATTATAGAGGAAAGCATGATCGATTTTACCCACATCCGGGTCAATGTCGCGTGGAACTGCAATATCGATAAGGAACATATATCGATGCTTCCGTCTCCGCATAACCGCGGCGAGAGGCTGACGTTTGATGAGATACGCAGGGGAATCCGTGGAGCTAATGACAATATCTGCATCAACAAGGAAACCCAAGTCGCTATCATAAGCGAGCGCGGTGCCGTTAAATTTCTCTGCAATTTTGACTGCTCGTTCGTAAGTGCGATTCGCAACAAGAACGTTGGAGGCGCCATTTGTAACAAGATGCTTTGCAGTAAGCTCGCTCATCTCACCTGCCCCGATAATAGCGACAGTTTTCCCCTCAAGCGTATTGAAAATCTTTTTGGCGAGCTCAACAGCAGCGTAACTAATAGAGATAGCGCCCGCAGTAATTGTCGTCTCCGAACGAATCCGTTTACCAACGCTAAAGGCTTTGGGGAAAAGACGGTTGAGAACAGTTCCAACATTACCAGATGAACGAGAAAACTCATAAGCCTCTTTGACCTGCCCGAGGATCTGAGACTCACCGACAACCATAGAATCGAGGCTCGATGTAACTCTGAAGAGATGTTGGATTGTCTGTAAATTATGATGAAGATAACATCCATTTTTAAGCGATTCCATGCTAATCCGATGGCAGCGGGCAAGAAAATCAATAAGCATTTTGGCAGCCACCTCCGCATTTGGGATTGAATTCACATGGGCATAAACCTCCACACGATTACAGGTGGAGAGAATCACCGCCTCTTGAACCTGGTCAGATTCACGCAAACGTTGGAGGGAGTCAATGAGTTGTTCTTCCGAAAATGCCAATCTCTCTCTAAATTCAATAGGAGCAACATGATGGCTGGTTCCGACGGACACAATTTGGTTCATTTTTTTTTTTTAAGTTCAAAAAGGTCAACACGCGTACATTTGGTAAATTATATCACATACGCAGCGGTCATGTCAAACTTAAGAGTGTATATTCTAAGACTATTCAGTTTTCTTGTGGGACCGAGCCCTCGAGACCCGGCTGCTGATTCTCAACAACTAGCAGCGATCAGCATCATCTTCATCTATACGTATGCATACTCTCTAAAAAGAGGCCCACACCAACATAGGTACAGAGAACAGCGACCAAACCGATAATTGCGGCGTAGGCACCCCGGCGTCCGTGCCAGCCCCAAAATTGGCGGATCCCGATTTGTGCAGTGTAGATAAACCATGTCACAAGCGTCGAGATCACTTTCGCATCGACCCATCTCCAAGGCACATCCGCGATGTATTGGGTCCAGAGACTCCCAACGATAACACCTAGGGTAAGTAGAATTACACCGAGGATCGTGCAGCGATATCCAAGTTCATCGGAAATGCCTAGAGCGGGCAGCAAGCTGTCAAAGAGGGCATCCATTTTCTTTCGGATTTTTCGTTCTGTGATCAGGTACATCAACCCGAATCCGAAGGCTGCGATGAACGCAGCATACGCCAAAAAAATAAGTGTGGTATGCGCCAGGAGCCAATAGTTTTGCAGCGGTTCCGGGAGCGCAGCGGTATGCGTTGCAAAACTATATGAAATGAGTATCGCAATGAACGCCGCCGGCATAACGAAACTGCCGAGTGTGCGGAGCCGCGTTAACCGCACAATGAGCAGATAAATCAGTGTGATCGCCCACGCAAAAAATGCAATAGAGTCCGTCCAGTGCGTCATCGGGAAATGCCCCTGCTCTAGCCACCAAAGCAGGATAAACAACGTAAGAAACCCGAAACCGACGATAGTACCCCAAAAGGCAACACGCTCAATTGTCAGGCGAAGCACTGAGCCTTCGCTACGAGTCCCGATCGCCAGCGAAAGCGTGTGAAAAATGCTTGTTGCTAAGTATATTAAAAGAGTGACAAGAAATAGAAAATTTATCATCAAAATTGAGAGATGGAGCCCCGACTTCAGGCAGAGTCGTTGACGTATTGCGGATCCGAACACAATTATCCAACACTCTCTACGCGGTCCGTTTCCAGCAGATTTGCAGTAAAGGTGCAGGCACGTTCCAACCTACCCTTCCGAACCCAGTTAAAAAGGCATTCCACAGAACATTCAGGGTTTGTGAGTCTAAGGCAGCAGGTCTGAGATAGTGAGTCGTTCGTTTCAACGTTGTCGATGAGTCTCTCAAAAAAGTCGGAACGTTTTTTAGGGGTCGGAAAAGCCCTAAGGACCTCCGGACGTAACTGCCCAAGAAACTCAATAAATGCCCCATAACCTTTATTTTCAAAGCGACTCGCGAGTCTTTTACGGAGGCGCTCTGCCTTTTCAGCAGTTCTATAGCTGCGAGCGGCGACGCTAATAATCAGGTTGGCATCTCTTATGAGTGGCGGTGTAAAAAGGGTGCCTGCCTTCGGTTTATCAAGAAACTCCTTAACGAACCCGCCCTCATTTCTACAGAGCACCGGGTGACCAGCAGACGTATCCGCAATAACGAGGAAGGCATCTTCCAGATGATGTGGTTCCGTCTCACTAAGTGATCGACACACAACAGATGCCCCACACTGATGTAATAGTGAAATGCGTCGCTCAATCTCCTCTGTTTTCTGTCCGTATAAGACAACGCACTCCCGGCGTTTCAACAAGAGATAGACAGGATAGCGGAGCCCTTGGTTTTCAATCCGCACCGGCTTTCCATTTTCGTATCCGAGCGTGTATAGCGAATCTGCGTTTAGGCATGTCTCAAAATACTCGCGGATCCGCCGACTCGTCGCTGGACTATTCCCGCTCGTGGAGATACTGAGCATGAGTTCACCGTCGGTTACAACGGAGGCGGCGGCAAAAGTGCATTGCGGGATAACATCAATAACATTAACTAAACGGATTTTGTTTTTTTCGTATGCTTCTATAAAGACAGCACTGTTAATATCTGTGAAATCGGTTGCAGCACAAACAAGAAAATAGCCATCCGTATCGCCTGTCTTTAGCTGACGCTTGTGCCAACGGATTGTGCCGGTACGGGCCAGGAAGGTTAGCAATTCCGTTGTATCCGGACTGATTACCGTGACATCACCACCACTAAGAAGCATAGCGACCACTTTCCGCTCCGCAACGGGGCCACCGCCGACAACAAGGCATTCCCGATCCTGAAGATCTATGTATGCTGGATAAAACATTTTATTATATGTCATGACTCTCGTGAGACAACATAATCTGCGAGTTGTTGGAGCGCAAGACACGCATCGTTCTGTGGTAGAATTGCTAAGGCTGCTTTAGCCCGATCCGCATAAGCTTGAGCGACACCCAGGCAGTGGGTTTCAACCGCATACTGCTGAAACAGCGATGCAACAAAGGCGATCGCTTCTGTTTCATCCGTGTTAGGATTCAAGGTTTTTTCCAGCATCTGCTTTTCAGCATCATTACAAATGTTCCGAGCATAAATAATTGGAAAAGTGAGCTTTCCGTCTCGAAGATCACCGAACGTGTTTTTCCCCAATTTGTTTGGATTTTCCGTGAAGTCAAGCACATCATCGACAATTTGGAAAGCCGTTCCAATGTGTTCCCCATAGACGCTAAGCGCTTCAATCTGTTCTGAATCAGCAGTGCCGAGATGTGCACCAAGAGTACACGAGGCAGCAATCAGTTTACCGGTTTTGAAACTGATAATTTTGAGGTATTCGGTTTCGGAGATGTCAAAATTGCCACTTTTGTAGGCGTGTATGACCTCACCCTCACACATCGCTTGTGTTGTGTCAGCGAGGATCGCCATCGCCGGGTCATCAACACGTCGGGAGACCAGCATAGAAAGGACGCGAGCATGTAAGTAGTCCCCCACAAGAACAGCGACTTTATTGCCCCACTTGGCATGTAAAGTTTCCCGTCCGCGGCGGATGGTAGCCTCGTCGAGGACATCATCGTGAACAAGTGAGGCCGCATGTATAAGCTCAACGACAGCAGCGAGCGTATGGGCATCGCTGCCTCGGTATCCGCAAACTCTGGCAGACAAAACCACGAGCATCGGACGGAGACGTTTGCCGCCTCCTGCAACAACATGCTCGACCGCCATGTCAACGAAACTATACTCACTGGCCGTCTGTTCGGTAAGTTTTGTTTCAACGGCACCCAGGTCATCCGCAATCAATTGAAGAATCTGATTAAAACTGGACATGCAGTTTCCTTTAATGGGCATCAGCTTGAGAAGTCATCGGTTGTCCGTTATTCAGTTCAAAGAGGCGCGTTGTAAAGATCTAAGTTTTGAGATCTCGTTAAAAAACACCTTTTGACCAATGGACTGGTGACCATTAAAGCTGACGACTACTGAGAGAGCGCGGCCAATACCTGTGTAGCGGCTTGAAGCGTTTCGTTGATGTCATCTTCGGAATGGGCCAAAGAGACAAACCCCGCCTCAAATTGCGAAGGGGCGACATAGATACCACGTTCTATGAGTCCCCAAAAGTATTGTTGAAAGCAATCCGTATCTGCTGTGCGCGCGCCATCCGCATCTGTGACGGTTTCCGGGGTGAAGTAAAGCATCAGCATCGAGCCGACACGGCTGTGCCACGCGTCGATACCGTATTCTTCGGTTGCCGCAGCAAGGCCTTCAGCAAGGGTAGCGGCCCTGTTCTCCAATTGCTCATAAACGTCTGGCTCAGCCAGCTTCTTGAGCGTCGTTATGCCTGCAGTCACAGCTAACGGATTGCCAGAGAGGGTCCCAGCTTGATAGACATCGCCCTCGGGGGCAACACATCGCATGATGTCTCGATTTCCACCATAAGCTCCGACCGGCAAACCTCCGCCAATAATTTTCCCTAAACAGGTCATGTCTGGGGTGACGTTATAGTAAGATTGCGCGCCCCCATACGCCACGCGAAATCCGGTAATAACTTCATCAAAAATGAGTACGACACCGTGCTCTTCAGTGATCTCTCGGAGTTCCGTGAGGTAGCCGTCTTTGGGCGGAACAATACCCATATTTCCCATAATGGGTTCAAGAATGAGACATGCAATTTCGCCCGGGTTAACCGCTATTGCTTCACGCACAGCATCGGCATTATTAAAGGGCACGGTGAGTGTATTTCGCGCGAAATCTTCTGGGACTCCTCCACTATCGGAGATCCCAAACGTTGCGACACCTGAGCCTGCTTTTGTCAAGAGATGGTCCACATGCCCGTGATAGCATCCGTCGATTTTAATAATTTTATCCCGTCCCGTATACCCGCGAGCGACGCGAATCGCAGTCATTGTCGCTTCAGTACCAGAGTTGACGAGGCGCACCTGTTCTATGGAAGGCACCGCATCGACGATGGTTTCGGCGAGTTCCGTCTCTAATGTCGTCGGGGCACCAAAACTCGTACCCTTAGCCGCTGCCGAACGGACTGCGGCTACAACCTCGGGATGCGCATGCCCCAAAACCAAGGGACCCCAAGAAGCAAGATAATCAATGTACCCATTTCCATCGAGGTCATAGACTTTTGAGCCTACACCTCGGGCAATGAAACGCGGATATCTGCCCACTTTACTGAAGTTACGAACGGGGCTGTTAACGCCACCGGGTATAAATTGTTGTGATTTTTGCCATGCGGCTAAGGACTTACTCGCCTCCAAAACATTTCCTCCAAATTTCTATAGCCATCGGCAACCAGCAGTCAGGCGCGTCTGTTGCAGACAGTAATCACGAGGATTCCAGCTACTCATATCCTAACTCATAACCGGCACAGCTAACGGCTTTTTTATTAATAGCTGACAGCGAACTTATAACCAGTCCACAACGGACTTCGCAAAATAGGTTAGAATCATGTCTGCCCCCGCGCGTTTTATGCCAGTCAACACTTCAAGGGCAACGCGCTCCTCGTCGATCCAACCGTTTGCTGCCGCTGCTTTAATCATCGCATACTCACCACTGACGTTGTAGGCCGCAACGGGTATCTGAAATGCTGCCTTGACTTGATGAATCACATCAAGATAGGCTAGTGCAGGCTTCACCATGAGGATATCAGCACCTTCTCCGATATCGAGTGAAACTTCCCGTAACGCCTCTTCCACATTCCCTGGATCCATCTGATACGTACGCCGGTCTCCGAATTGTGGCGTAGATTCAGCTGCTGCACGAAAGGGACCGTAAAAACCCGAGGCGTATTTAGCAGAATACGCCATGATCGGTATCTTTTGGTATCCATTTTCATCCAACGCTGTGCGAATAGCCCCAACGCGCCCATCCATCATGTCTGACGGCGCAATCACATCCGCACCCGCACGCGCGTGCGAAAGACTCGCTTTCACAAGAAGGTCAAGCGTCTGATCGTTGTGGACTTCACCGGCTTCAACAACCCCACAATGCCCGTGGTCTGTGTATTCACAGAGGCAAACGTCAGTCATCACCAACAGGTCAGGCTCGCTATCTTTAATGGCTCGAACCGCTTGTTGAATGATGCCATCCTCGGCATAAGCTGCTAAACCGAAAGGGTCTTTTGATGCCGGAATTCCGAACAAGATTGTCCCTGGAATTCCAACTGCAGCAAGCTCTTTCGCAGCTCTGATGAGCGTATCAATTGAGTACTGGTAACACCCAGGCATTGCGGAAATTTCAGTTGCAGTGCCGCGCCCGGGAACCACGAACATCGGATAGATAAGGTCGCTAGCGGAAAGCGTTGTTTCGCGAACCAGTCGCCTCAGATTTTCATTCGCGCGAAGCCGCCTTGGGCGATAGACAGGAAAGGTACTCATTCGCTCTCCGAACCGGATTTGATTTCATAACGGATCAACTCAAATTCTTTCTCTTCGGGGGGCTCTAACCCGATTGCCTCCGCGGCTTCGTCTTGATGGTGTTCCTGTGTAAGCTTAACAATACCAACATTCGGAGCCAACCAGAGCGTTGTAACTGATATGCCCTTTTGTTCTTGCACTCCCGGCTGTTGTGGAATTTCCGCGGAGAGAGCTGTTTCACTTGATACGTCTGTCCGGTACTCAACCACCAAACACTCCTCGAAAGTACCGGCATCTGTTTCTACAGTTTCTGTGCCTGTGATCTTCCCGATTTCTACATAATTTGTGTAGGTTGTCGCCGTTTGCGTCGAACCCCCGGGGAATTCTATGCCGCTTCCGCTGATATTGATAGTCATAGTCACCGTAACATTTGCTTCAAGCGCCGTCCATTCTTCATCAAAAGTACCAGGGGTCGGCAGGAAATAGAAGTAGTCTTGCGAGGCTACATCGAGCTCATAATCTATGTCAAATGAGATGTCAAACCCTGCGGGGGCCTGTGCCTGCATTTGCTGACGCATGAAGACCAACGCTTCATCCATCTGCTCTGTCTGGACCGCCTTAGTCGAGTTTTGCACCTCCTCCCCGACGAAGAACGCCACCCAGTCATCCCCGACTTGATAGTAATACGGATGCATATGATGCTCAAAGTCCGCCCAATTCTCTAAACTGGGCTCATAACTGAAGGCCCGATAGGTGTCGCCCTCAATATTTGTTGTTTCTATAGCATACCGCGTCAACTCTTCGCCGTTTTGGTCTTCGTAAACCCAGTAACTTCCTAGAGTATCTGGGAAATAGTAATTTGCCCATTCGTTGCTCATTAACGCCCCGCTACAACTGAAGACGAGTAAAAGTATCAGAATAGACCGAATTTTTCTCACAGTAATATTCCTCCATTTTTTTATTTTTCCAACTCTCTACCTAAATATTATATAGAATTCTCTTGGAAACCGCAACGGAAACGTAACGCGTTCCGGGCATCCCAAAAAGGGCTTAACGTTTCTCGTATTCAAAAGGGAAATAGATAGGGGCCCCCTCATTTGCCCATGAACGCGCCATAGCAACATCAATTTCGCGGTCTTTCCGCCCGTTGTATGCGCCATATTCGGGCTCTGTATCGTTGCGAACCGCATTGACGAGGCTCATTAATTCCGATGCAACGCTGATCTCGCCATCACTGAGCGGATAATTTTGTAACGGGTTCTCCCAAACAACTTTAGGTTTGGTATCCGCCACAAGCGCAGCCAATGTTTCGTATCCATCAACCCTATTCGTTTTACGAGCAATATGAATTGGACGCTGGGCATCAGCGGTGCCGTTCAAGATGACTGCCTCATTTCGGAAACACATCCCGCGCTCTGCATAGAATTTTGAACCGTTAAATCCACGGAGGGGAGAGCCATAAGATAGGCTACTAAAATTGAAAATACCAAACGCACCATCTTTAAACTCAATTACAGCATGCTGCCAGTCCTCAGTGTTGCGCTCAGGCTGCCCCTGCCGCCAGATGTGATTCTGAACGTTATACTGTCTTCGGAAACCGTGAACTTGCACGGGTTCATTTTCGAAACCGAGGTAGCTGCGGATAAGTCCGATACCGTGGTACCCGTGCCCCCGAAAGTCGTTATAAGCCACATTGACTCTGCCGAAAACCCCTTCAAGAATCATTTCTCGTTTGATGCGTTCGGTAGGAACACGGTAGTAGTTTTCGTTGACTTCCAACTTCGCGCCGTTGGTTTGTGCAGACGTAATCATCTTGTCTGCCCATCCCAGATCTGTGTCGATGGGCGTTTCAGTGCAATAACTGACTCCACGTTCGGAGCAGAGGAGGCCGGGAATATGATTATTACTAGGCGTAATGACGATTGCACAAATGTCAGGTTTCACACTATCCAACATGTGCTCAGTATCAGTGTAAGCCGGGACATTGTACTTTTCGGCTTGTTCCGTGGCGCTCTCTTCACGTTGATCGCAAACTGCAACCAATTCAAGATCGTCTGTCAACTTTGAGATAATTGGCAGATAGGTTCCGCTCCCGCGCCTGCCTGTACCGATATGTGTGATTTTGAGTCTCTCCACGCTTCTCTCCTCCGCCTGTGTTGATAGAGCTCTACGGGTGTCATTCTACCCAGAAGATATGGCTACGTTCAAAGAGATCATCCAGATAAATTTCCACGAACCACTCCCCGGTAGTATCCGGTAAGTCTATGTAGAACCAAGTGATTTTATCCCCAGTCGTTGAGGTGAGCCTCTTTTTTTCGGTCCAGAACGGTGGATCCTCTACGTCCTCATCTGGCGAGAACCACGAAACCTCAACGACGTGTTCTTCTATGATATTATCCCACAGAATCCATAAAAACACTTGTTCATTGACATCGGCAGCAAACGTCGTCGTGATACCGTCGGGTCTATCATCAAAGACGCTAATTGCGAGAGCAGAATCAACGATGGTTGGTTCATCACGGCCGACATCCATAAAACCGCTGCCACCAGAGGGGGTTTCACTACAACCGCTTAACACAACCGTCAAACATAACAGAGCGATCCCTAATACGGAATATAGGTTTGTGTGCAGTGTCTTGATAAAAACGCGTATCTGATACATGAGTTTCTCTCCTCTTGCCGGACAAAAGATACCCGGGCCAATTAATTGGGCATAAATCCTAACCGCTATTATATCAAGTATCAGATTTTTTGTCAAAGAAAATCGTTCGATCCATTCTACCTCAGTTTTCCGTTGACATATCCAGCTTCCAATGATAGATTAGGTCTCTATAATCCAGGCGGTAGACTATCAGATTGATACCGCAATAAGAGACAGCATAGTATGGGGAAAAACTGTGGAGATCTATAATTTAACCATCATCGGTGGCGGAAGCGCTGGGCTAGTGCTTGCAGTAGCAGGCGCAAAGTTAGGCAAAAAAACCGCCCTCGTAGAAAAACACCGCATCGGAGGCGATTGCCTCTGGACCGGGTGCGTACCGTCCAAAGCACTTCTCAAAGCAGCGAAAGTCGCAAATTACATCCGAAATGCAGAAAGATACGGCGTTGCTGCCATAGACCCTACGACTACTGCCGCCGATTGGCAGCAGGTGATGACGTATATACAAAGCGCACAACACACCATAGAAGAAGAACACGATAACCCCGAACGGTTTCGAGAACTAGGCATCGATGTTATCTTCGGAAAAGGGCATTTTGAATCAGATGACACCTTCGTCGTCGAAGACGCAGAGAACGGCATGACACGTACCCTCAAAAGCAAAAAGTTTGTGATTAGCACCGGCTCTCGCCCACTCGTCCCGCCAATACCCGGATTGAACAGTTGTGAGTATCTCGATAGCGAAACAGTTTGGGAATTAGATGAACGCCCGAATCGGATGCTCGTTGTCGGCGCAGGGCCGATCGGTGTCGAACTTGGACAAGCTTTTCATCGCCTCGGCGCTGATGTAACAATAGCACAACGCAGCAGCCGCATCTTGACAAAGGAGGACGCGGAGGTCTCTGAACAGATGCTACGCTACCTTCGAGCAGACGGCCTCACTATCCGACTCAACACAAATATAACGGAGGTTAGGCAAAACGGAGAAGGCACAAAGGTGATGCTCACCAGTCCGGAGGAAGGCAGTGTAGAACAGACATTCGATAAAATTCTAATCGCTGCAGGACGTGCACCAAACGTTGAGGACTTAGAACTTGACAGAATCGGCGTACGGTTAGGCAAACGCGGGATAGAAGTGAATAGTAGACTGCAGACGAGCGTTAAAAATATCTATGCCGCCGGTGATGTAATTGGACACTATTTGTTCACGCATGTTGCAGCGTTCCAAGCACAACTACTCCTCCGAAACATCTTCTTTCCGTTCGCCAGAGCGATTAACTATGCAGTTGTACCCTGGACGACTTTCTCTGATCCAGAAGTGGCCCGCTGTGGTTTAACAGAGGCAGAAGCACGTGAGAAACATGGCGACATCGACGTTTTTACGCTCAACCAAGCAGACGTTGACAGAGCCGTCGCTGAAGGGGAAACACAAGGCTTCACGAAGGTGATCGCGAGTCGCTGGCGCGGAAAGATATTAGGGGTTCATATTGTCGGCACCAATGCCGGCGAGGTTATCCACGAGTACGTTTTGGCGATGCAAACAGGAACCACTTTGAGAAAATTAAGTCGTATGATCCACGTCTACCCCACATTTTCTAGCAGCGCGTGGCGTATCGCAGGCAAATGGTTCTCCGAAGGAACGTTGATTCAAACGCTGCGAAAATTGTTCTAATCGGATTAAGTGGTCACTATTCATTATCCATCAAAGAAAAAAAGCCGGAAACCATGTTCCCCGTTAGTTCAAAACGGCTCAGAGTCCTAACCTAACTCACGCAACAGAGGTTTGACAGCTGCACCTTTTAGGAATATGGCTCCAGCTTGCCTAAGGAGGCTCACGGAAAAATAAAGCAAATGTCGTGCCACCCCAAAATAACTATTTTGAGCGATTTACCGGATAAAAGTGCCTGTTTTTCGAACAAGTTCGAACAAATATGACTAAAAAATAGGCAGCTGTCTGCTTTAACCCTTCACAACCCCGACAGGGCGGAGGCGCGCTACACGACGCGAGAGACCGGCTTCGTCAACAACGCGAACCACTTCATCGACATCCTTGTATGCTTCTGGGACTTCTTCCTGAAGCGTGCGCCTGCCTTCAGCGCGCACATAGATACCTTGCGCCTCCAAATCCTTCTGAATGGAACGACCCTTTGTCAACGCGATCGCCTTTCGCCGGGAGAGAACTCTGCCCGCACCGTGACAGGTTGTCCCCCACGTCTCTGCCATCGCGCCGGGCTTACCGACAAGCACATAAGAGGCAGTGCCCATATCGCCAGGAATCAGAACAGGTTGTCCAATTTTCTGGTATTTTTCGGGTATCTCTGGATGCCCCGCCGGAAATGCACGCGTTGCCCCTTTGCGATGGATAAATAACTCCCGTTCTTCTCCATCTACCGTGTGTTTTTCAAACTTCCCAATATTGTGGGCTACATCGTAGACCAGCTCTAAACCGAGCTCATCCGCTGTCGTTCCGAAAAACTGCATGAAGGTCTGGCGCACAAGGTGCATGATGCACTGCCGATTGTTCCATGCATAGTTCGCACCACACGCCATCGCAGCGATGTAGTCTTGTCCCTCAGGTGAATTGATTGGCGCTGAGGCAAGCTGCCGGTCGGGGAGAGTGATGCCGTATCTTTCAGCAACTTTAATCCAGCTTTTAACGTGTTCATCGCAAACCTGGTAACCGAAGCCACGCGAACCGGTATGAATCATCACACAGATGCTGCCCTCGCTGAGCCCCATCGCGTTAGCAGCTTCTCGGTAAAAAACGCGATCCACCGCTTGCACTTCAAGAAAGTGGTTACCCGACCCGAGCGTTCCGAGCTGATTCTTACCACGTTCTAAGGCGCGCCGGCTCGCAGCAGCGGCATCGGCGTGGTCTAGAAAACCTGTCGCCTCGGTAAAGTCGAGGTCACCGGCGTGTCCGTATTCACGCTCGATCGCCCACAGCGCACCTTTCTCTAACATCTGTCGTTCTTCTTGAAGGGTGAGCCGAATGTTGCCGCTTGAACCCACACCACACGGGATATTCTCAAACAGCTTGCCGACGAGTTCCCCGCGCTTCCCTTCAAGCTGCGAAACATCAAGATTCGTTCGAATGAGTCGAACCCCGCAGTTGATGTCATACCCAATCCCGCCCGGAGAGACCACACCATCCGCTTGAGGATCTGTGGCAGCGACACCGCCGATAACGAACCCGTAACCCCAGTGCAAATCTGGCATCGCAAGCGAATGCTTGACAATACCCGGGAGATGCGCAACGTTCGCAACCTGCTGCAACGCCTCGTCACTTTTTGCATGCTCAAGAAGCTTCTCGTTCGCATAGACAATACCATCAACCCGCATGCCCTTCATGTAGCTCTTCGGGATACGCCAACGGTATTCGTCCAGCTTTTGGAGTGTTATGTTTTGTTGTGTCATACCGCTATTATACAATATTTCTCACTATTAAGGTAACACATTCGCGTGAATAGCAGAATTACCTAGAAACAAATCAGTATTCAGTATAGCGAGGCGGATAAAAAAACTTGACACCGGCTGTCCATATTTCCTACAATTGACAGACAGCTGATGCTAACTAAAAAATGGATACCCTAACTTGGATTAAAAGTATAACAAGGATCCTTAATTTTTGCGAAGAAATTTGAGACGACGCTTTAAATAGGACAATAGCTTTCACATTTGCTACAGATGCCCGGGACCTAAAAACAGATGACTCTATCGAATAGGACATTAATACGCGGCGATAATCTACAGGCAATGCGGGAGTTCTCCGATATTTGTATCGACTTGATCGCTACCGACCCGCCCTTCAACTCCAAACGAGACTACTTCTTGCCATACAGAGCCGAGAAAGGTCAAAAATCTGATGCCCTCGTCAAAGCGTTTTCAGATACATGGACATGGGGATCGGAAGCAGAGAGCACCTATCAAGAACTACTCATCGATGCCGAGGAACAGGTCAGCAGCACGATTCAAGGCCTACGCCAATGCCTCAACGAAATACCTATGATGGCATACCTAGTTATGATGACGGTACGCATTGTAGAAATGCATCGCATTCTCAAGGAAACCGGCAGTCTTTACCTGCATTGTGATCCTACGGCAAGCCACTACCTCAAAATCATACTCGATGCCGTGTTCGGTACACAGAATTTTAAAAATGAAATTGTGTGGCATTACAAACGGTGGACAGCCGCTTCTAGACATTTTCAAAAAATGCACGATGTGATCTTCTGGTATTCTAAAACGGACGCTCATACCTTTACACAACCGCTGCAACCTTTTTCTGATGAATCATATATCGAAAACACAGTGCGCGGTTTTGTCGACGGTAAACTGGTCCGATTAAAGCACAAAGACGGCAACTACGTCTTGCGCAAAACCCAAAAAGAGGGGTCTTGATGCACGATGTCTGGCATGACATCAACTTTATCCCGCCCTCAAGCACGGAACGGGCAGGCTACCCTACACAGAAACCTGTCGAACTTTACAAACGCATTATACAAGCGTCCTCAAATGCGGGTGATCGGGTCTTAGACCCATTTACAGGTTGCGGGACAACGGCCATCGCAGCAGAAAGCTTGAATCGTCAATGGATAGGTATAGACCGCACCTACCTTGCCGTCGGGACTGTCGCCCAACAAATAGAGAAATACTTTCCGCACCTCCGTGACGACATCACTATTACCGGAACACCTGAAAACGCCCCTCAAGCGTTAGACCTAGCACACAGAAACCCACAAGACTTCGCGGAATGGATTGTCACGCACGTATTGAAATTTAAATCGAATGCTAAGAAAGGTGGCGATGGCGGTATAGACGGTATCCTAAGATTCCCAATCGGTAAAGTCAACGGGAGACGAGCGTTCGGGAAAGCGGTGGCACAAGTCAAGGGCGGTCAATACACGCTTGGAGATCTCCGCGATTTTAGAACAGCTATGCGAAATCAAGAAGCTGAATTAGGAGTCTTTGTCGCTACAACACCGCCCACGCGCGGCATGAAACAGGAAATCGCACGCGCAGGACGCTATAAGCATCCTAAATATAAAATGGAAATACCGAGCTTGCAACACTATCAGATACAAGACTATTTCACCGGTAAACTGCCGCAATTGCCTCACGCTGAGAGGAACCTCTTATAGAAGATGTGTGGAAGATGTGCAGCGGAACCCTAAGACGGGATCAGTCGGAAAACCTTATCATTTTTTCTATACCGCCGATGCGTCCATTTACAACGTACGGACACCTCTGGCGGATATTTTTTTTACCTATAACGTGAGTTTGAAAAAAGAGTGAGCAGGCCCTTTTGTAGCAGAACGGTTTCGGTTCCTCTGCGAGGGGCTTGTAGCATAGACTGTCAGTTTCCTGTACCTCTTCGGCGCTTCTCACACCACCTGTTAGGCTGTGCAAGTACTCTCACTATCCACAGCTGATCTCAGCAATTATCAAGCCAGCGTTACGTATATGATTAATTGTCGGCTTTTAGGCGTTTTATTTCAGCCAATGCGTCTGCGAGCTCTGCGTCTGCAGCGGCTGCGCGTGCATCGGCTTGTTGTCGTGCGTCTGCCTCTGTGGCTGCCCTGGCATCGGCCTCTGCGGCCCGTGCATCAGCCTCTTGTCGTGCTTTTGCCTCTGCTTGTGCTCGTGCATCAGCCTCTTGTCGTGCCTTTGCCTCTGCGGCTGCGCGTGCATCGGCGTGTCTAACCCGTCTCTCCAAAGGCTCTAGCCACGCTGAACGAACAGGATCATACAACCCGAGAGCCCCATCACGCTCGCCTAACTCTAAACCCAGCACAACCGACGGCAGACGACCGTTCACGAAGCCTATCTCCTCATACACGCCATCAACAAGACGATACCCGAGAAAAGAAGGCGACACCTCGCCATAAGGATCGTAAATATAATACTCGCGCACCCCAAGCACCGACGCATACAACTCACGCTTAGCAGTCAAGTCCTGCCGATAGGTGCTGCGACTCGCTAACTCTAAGATAAAATCAGGCGCCTGCCCCTCTTCCCAGACCCGATAGGTGCGCCGCTGCTTTTTACTCACCCCGAAGACAACAAACACATCTGGCGACACCGATTTCCTCGGGTTCCCCTCCTTATAATACATCATGAGATTGCCAGAGACATATGCGTCGTTGACATCTTGGAAGTGGTGCTCCAGCATCTGAATGCAGTCGATCATAAGTTTTCTGTGTTTGTCGGTTTCTGCCATAGGTTTATCGTCCGATTCGGGATAGACGAGCGTTGGAGCGGCTTTTATTTTGCTACACATAGGTCTGCCTCCTGCCTCTACTATCGTAATAAACTTATAGAATAAAGTATATCAGCAAAAGCTGGATATATCAAGTGGCTGATCTCAATAATTATCAAGGTTGCGTTGGGTATATGATTACGTGTCAGTTTTTAGGCGTTTGAGTTCAGCCAATGCGTCTGCGAGCTCTGCGTCTGCAGCGTCTGCGCGTGCATCGGCTTGTTGTCGTGCGTCTGCCTCTGTGGCTGCCCGTGCGTCTGCCTCTGCTGCCCGTGTTTCTGCGCGTTGTCGTGCTTTTGCCTCTGCTTGTGCCCGTGCATCGGCTTCTTGTGCCCGTGCATCGGCGTGTCTAACCCGTCTCTCCAAAGGCTCCAGCCACACCGAACGCACCGGATCATACAACCCGAGAACCCCATCACGCTCGCCTAACTCTAAACCCAGCACAACCGACGGCAGACGATCCCCCACAAAACCTATCTCCTCATACACACCATCAACAAGACGATACCCGAGAAAAGAAGGCGACACCTCACCATAAGGATCGTAAATGTAATACTCGCGCACCCCAAGCACCGACGCATACAACTCACGCTTAGCAGTCAAGTCCTGCCGATAGGTGCTGCGACTCGCTAACTCTAAGATAAAATCAGGCGCCTGCCCCTCTTCCCAGACCCGATAGGTGCGCCGCTGCTTTTTACTCACCCCGAAGACAACAAACACATCTGGCGACACCGATTTCCTCGGGTTCCCCTCCTCATAATACAGCATGAGATTGCCAGAGACATATGCGTCGTTGACATCTTGGAAGTGGTGCTCCAGCATCTGAATGCAGTCGATCATAAGTTTTCTGTGTTTGTCGGTTTCTGCCATAGGTTTATCGTCCGATTCGGGATAGACGAGCGTTGGAGCGGCTTTTATTTTGCTACACATAGGTCTGCCTCCTGCCTCTACTATCGTAATGAACTTATAGAATAAAGTATATCAGCAAAAGCTGGATATATCAAGTGGCTGATCTCAATAATTATCAAGGTTGCGTTGGGTATATGATTACGTGTCAGTTTTTAGGCGTTTGAGTTCAGCCAATGCGTCTGCGAGCTCTGCGTCTAAAGCGTCTGCGCGTGCATCGGCTTGTTGTCGTGCGTCTGCCTCTGCTTGTGCTCGTGCATCAGCCTCTTGCCGGGCTCTTGCCTCTGCTTGCGCCCGTGCATCGGCTTCTTGTGCTCGTGCATCGGCGTGTCTAACCCGTCTCTCCAAAGGCTCCAGCCACGCTGAACGAACAGGATCATAAAATCCCAGTCGCCCCGCACGCTCGCCTAACTCTAAACCCAGCACAACCGACGGCAGACGACCGTTCACGAAGCCTATCTCCTCATACACGCCATCAACAAGACGATACCCGAGAAAAGAAGGCGACACCTCACCATAAGGATCGTAAATGTAATACTCGCGCACCCCAAGCACCGAGGCATACAACTCACGCTTAGCAGTCAAGTCCTGCCTATACGTGCTGCGACTCGCTAACTCTAAGATAAAATCAGGTGCCTGCCCCTCTTCCCAGACCCGATAGGTGCGCCGCTGCTTTTTACTCACCCCGAAGACAACAAACACATCTGGCGACACCGATTTCCTCGGGTTGCCCTCCTCATAATACAGCATGAGATTGCCAGAGACATATGCGTCGTTGACATCTTGGAAGTGGTGCTCCAGCATCTGAATGCGGTCGATCATAAGTTTTCTGTGTTTGTCGGTTTCTGCCATAGGTTTATCGTCCGATTCGGGATAGACGAGCGTTGGAGCGGCTTTTATTTTGCTACACATAGGTCTGCCTCCTGCCTCTACTATCGTAATGAACTTATAGAATAAAGTATATCAGCAAAAGCTGGATATATCAAGTGGCTGATCTCAATAATTATCAAGGTTGCGTTGGGTATATGATTACGTGTCAGTTTTTAGGCGTTTGAGTTCAGCCAATGCGTCTGCGAGCTCTGCGTCTGCAGCGGCTGCGCGTGCATCGGCGTGTTGTCGTGCTTTTGCCTCTGCTTGTGCCCTGGCATCAGCCTCTTGTCGTGCTTTTGCCTCTGTGGCTGCGCGTGCATCGGCCTCTGCGGCCCTGGCATCGGCGTGTTGTCGTGCTTTTGCCTCTGCTTGCGCCCGTGCATCGGCTTCTTGTGCTCGTGCATCGGCAGTCTGCAGCCATACCGAACGAACAGGGTCATAAAATCCCAGTCGCCCCGCACGCTCGCCTAACTCTAAACCCAGCACAAGCGACGGCAGACGACCTTCCAAGAAGCCTATCTCCTCATACGCACCGTCCACAAGACGATACCCGAGAAAAGAAGGCGACACCTCGCCATAAGGATCGTAAATATAATACTCACGCACCCCAAGCACCGATGCATACAACTCACGCTTAGCAGTCAAGTCCTGCCTGTAGGTGCTTGGACTCGCCAACTCTAAGACAAAATTAGGCGCGTGTCCCTCTTCCCAGACGCGATAGGTGCGCCGATCCTGTTTGCTGACGCCGAAGACAACGAACACATCCGGAGACACGGATTTCTTAGGGTTTCCCTCTTCATAATACAGCATCAGATTGCCAGAGACATATACATCGTTGACCTTGCGGAAGTGGTGATTGAGTTTCTGAATGCAATCCATCATGAGGCTTCTGTGTTTATCAGTTTCTGCCATAGGTTTACCGTCCGATTCGGGATAGAGGATCGTTGGGTCTGGGTAGACCAACGTTGGAACGGCTTTTATGCTTCTCGGCATGGCACTACCTCCTGTCTCTCTTGTTGTAATGAACTTATTGTATAGAGTTTATCCATACTGTTTGATCACGGAATCATTATTTTTCAGTTTTCAGGCGTTTTATTTCAGCCAATGCGTCTGCGAGCTCTGCGTCTGCAGCTGCTGCGCGTGCATCGGCTTGTTGTCGTGCTTTTGCCTCTGCTTGTGCCCTGGCATCAGCCTCTTGTCGTGCTTTTGCCTCTGTGGCTGCCCGTGCATCGGCCTCTGCGGCCCTGGCATCAGCCTCTTGTCGTGCTTTTGCCTCTGCTTGCGCCCTGGCATCAGCTTCTTGTGCCCGTGCATCAGCGTGTCTAACCTGTTTATCCAAAGGCTCCAGCCATACCGAACGAACAGGATCATACAACCCGAGAACCCCATCACGCTCGCCTAACTCTAAACCCAGCACAAGCGACGGCAGACGATCCCCCGCAAAATCTATCTCCTCATACACACCATCAACAAGACGATACCCGAGAAAAGAGGGCGACACCTCGCCATAAGGATCGTAAATGTAATACTCACGCACCCCAAGCACCGAGGCATACAACTCACGCTTAGCAGTCAAGTCCTGCCGATAGGTGCTGCGACTCGCTAACTCTAACACAAAATCGGGCGCATGTCCCTCTTCCCAGACCCGATAGGTGCGCCGATCCTTTTTGCTGACCCCGAAGACAACAAACACATCTGGCGATACCGATTTCCTCGGGTTCCCCTCCTCATAATACAGCATGAGATTGCCAGAGACATATGCGTCGTTGACATCTTGGAAGTGGTGCTCCAGCATCTGAATGCAGTCGATCATAAGTTTTCTGTGTTTGTCGGTTTCTGCCATAGGTTTATCGTCCGATTCGGGATAGACGAGCGTTGGAGCGGCTTTTATTTTGCTACACATAGGTCTGCCTCCTGCCTCTACTATCGTAATAAACTTATAGAATAAAGTATATCAGCGAAAGCTGGATATATCAAGTGGCTGATCTCAATAATTATCAAGGTTGCGTTGGGTATATGATTACGTGTCAGTTTTTAGGCGTTTGAGTTCAGCCAATGCGTCTGCGAGCTCTGCGTCTAAAGCTTGTGCGCGTGCATCAGCCTCTTGCCGGGCTCTTGCCTCTGCGTCTGCGCGTGCATCGGCGTGTTGTCGTGCTTTTGCCTCTGCTTGTGCTCGGGCATCAGCCTCTTGCCGGGCTCTTGCCTCTGCTTGCGCCCTGGCATCGGCTTCTTGTGCCCGTGCATCAGCGTGTCTAACCTGTTTATCCAAAGGCTCCAGCCATACCGAACGAACAGGATCATACAACCCGAGAACCCCATCACGCTCGCCTAACTCTAAACCTAGCACAAGCGACGGCAGACGACCGTTCACGAAGCCTATCTCCTCATACACGCCATCAACAAGACGATACCCGAGAAAAGAAGGCGACACCTCACCATAAGGATCGTAAATATAATACTCACGCACCCCAAGCACCGACGCATACAACTCCCGCTTAGCAGTCAAGTCCTGCCGATAGGTGCTGCGACTCGCTAACTCTAACACAAAATCGGGAGCGTGTCCCTCTTCCCAGACCCGATAGGTGCGCCGATCCTTTTTGCTGACCCCGAAGACAACAAACACATCTGGCGATACCGATTTCCTGGGGTTCCCCTCCTCATAATACATCATGAGATTGCCAGAGACATATGCGTCGTTGACATCTTGGAAGTGGTGCTCCAGCATCTGAATGCAGTCGATCATAAGTTTTCTGTGTTTGTCGGTTTCTGCCATAGGTTTATCGTCCGATTCGGGATAGACGAGCGTTGGAGCGGCTTTTATTTTGCTACACATAGGTCTGCCTCCTGCCTCTACTATCGTAATGAACTTATAGGATAAAGGGTATCAGCAAAAGCTGCCCCTTATGGTTGGACTATTCGCTGTTGTTTGAGGGTCTCTATATCTGCTGCCAGCGCCTCGATCTGCTTTTCGAAGATGCGTTCTTTTCTAATGCGCCACATCATTATCACCTGTGGCAGCCCTATAACGACCCCTATTATTACCATCAGCCACGTCATCATTTTTTCTATACCACCGATGCGTTCATTTACGCCGTCAATGCGTCCTTCTACGCCGTCAATGCGCCCATTTACAGCGTCTATGCGCCCTTCTACACCCTCGATGCGCCCGTTTACAGCGTCTATGCGCCCATTAAGGGCAGCGACTTGAGTCTTTAGGGTCACGATGTCGGCTCTTATCGGCTTCAGCTCCTCGCTGAGCTCCTCTTTGATGATCAACCGTATCTTATTCAGATCGGCATCCGTTAACGCACAAAACACAGGCGAGGCAATCACAAAAAAGAGCACAGAGAGTATAAATACCTTTTGCATCACGGACTCCTCTGGACCAATTTAGCTTTCATGCTTACTTTTCATGCTCACTATTGTCCCATTTTCTCAAGCGTTTGTCAAGGAAATTGAGATGTGCCTACATTTGACTACACTACATTTGCCCCTATTTTTCGCGACTGCAACACGCCCCACCACTTGATAAAAAAAATGAAACCGTCACCGCAGATTTATAGTTAAATTAACGATTGACTTTTTAGTTGACTTTTTTTCTAACGTCCGTGTATAATATAGGAATACCTTGTTGGGGCGGCACTGCTAGGTCCTGTGCTGACAGGAACTGCCGCCCTACCATCCTAGCAGGGGGTCAAAAACAAGGTCAGGGTAACCAGTTTTTTTCAAATCACAATAGACATCACGGCATGCGGAGACTCCGTGATAAACGTGATGCATTGACAAGACAAGGAGAAGGATATTTTCTTTATGAAAAACGTAATAACGCAAAAAATCGCCTTAAGCCTGCTGATAACGCTTGTATTAGCGTTCGGGGTGCCGGGAGGCGCAGACGCGATTACCAGGTTCACCAGAACCTCCAGCGACTACCCATTGGTAGCACCTCAAACAGACTTCACCATTCGGTTCGGAGTCACCTTTACCTCCACCTCCACCGATTCAGAGACGGCTCGGATTACAGTATCGGGAGGCTCTCTCAAGAAAGTAGGAAACTTTGACGCTTCTGGAACTACCCAAGATTTAACGGAGGGAGGAACCGCCGGCAAAGGACAGCTCCTCAGCTCTCACACATTAACCCTGACTTCCGGCGCAGCAGGCAAGATGAGCGTTACAATCTCGGATCGAACCTCCGGTGACAAAGCCAACGATTTGGTCTTTACGATCTACGTATCACCCGCTTTTACAAGTACTAACGCTCCGGCCTTCAGCAGCAGCTCTGTTACGACCGCTAGAGGGGATGTAAAATTTTCAACCTCAACGCCGCTAACCCTTAGCGGGGAGCACATCCGATTAAACTATAGGGTTACAGGTAACGGATCCGTCTTTATCAAAGAAGATGGCAAGGACGCAGGTACCACTTCAAAAAACCTGACCACATCTTCCGCGGCACCTGTCTATGTTCGTATGGGGGGAGGTACTAACAGAATAGCTATCTCTATTGTTGGTCAAAGAGCTAGCTCAACCATACAGGCTACCTATATCTATGGGGAGGAAACGGTACAAATAGTATCTGGCGATAAGCAGACCGGCGCAGTAGGCTCGGCTCTCGGCCAGCCGTTCGTTGTTAGGCTGACAGATACTGCGAATCGGCCTATTTCTGGCGTAAACGTTACATTTGATCCAGAAACAACAGATAATGACGAAGCTGCAATATTCATAAAAGATCTCGGTACGCCCGACGATTTGCATGTTGCTTATGGTGCAGGCACTACTCCATTCACCACTACCCAAGGTCAAGCCGTAGTAAAAACCAATGCCAACGGCGAAGCCAAGGCTGTTTGGGTACTGCACCGGACTGCGCATGCCCTTGAGAATGTTGCCCATGCTCACCTGAGTGGGCGTTCTTCGGGAAGTAATGCTTCAGTTGCTTTTCAGGCAAGGGCTGTAGCAAAAAACCCGGTCGTGAGCTCTATTGTGATAGCATCCGGCAACGGGCAGAGCGCCGATCAATACGGAATCATCGCCAACCCTTTGGTGGTTAGCGTCCGAGATTCGGCCGGCCACTTGGTTAAAGGACAAACAGTGCTGTTCATCGCGTTAAGTGGCGGGACACTCAGTAACAGCTCAGACGAAGAGCCAGGGGCAGCCTCTGGCAGTAGCAGTGGTGCTAGTGTAACAGTCACAACAGATAACAGGGGTCAAGCCGGTGTTCGCTATGCGCCGTCGCAAGTCGGCGGAAGCCAGCAGGTGCGGGCGAGCATTACAGGGAGCGCCAGCTCCGTAACTTTTACTGTCAACGGCACACGAGGCACAACCCCAACTACACCTACAACTACACCCGATTCCACCACACCCTCGACCCCAACCACACCTCCGCCGACGGACGGCGGGATTGTCGCAAGTCGCCTCAGAGTGGTGAGCGGTAACCAGCAGACCGGTGCACCAGGGGCAGTGCTCAACCCGTTTGTCGTTCAACTCTTAGATACAGACGGCGACGGCATTGATCTCGTGGAGATCGATTTTGAAGTTGTATCCGGGAGCGGCACGCTCTCTGATAGCATGGATCAGACCGATGAGAGTGGCAATGCACGCTCAACGCTCACCCTCGGCAGTTCCGCTGGCACCGTAACCGTCCGGGTAAGCGTAGATTCCGATGAAATCGGGGGCCGTTCCATTTCCCCAGTCACCTTCACTGCAACGGCAGAGGTAACAACATTGCCACCCGATGCAATCAACATCGTCGGCGATGAAACGTTGACCGGCGATATCAACGAAGAGATAGAGCTCACCGTCCAAGTTGTAGATGCAGATGAAGATGGGGTAGACTTCGAACTCGTCACGTTCACCGTCACTGAAGGAAACGGGAGACTTCGCCCCAGTAGAGATCGAACCGACGAGGATGGCAATGCATCGACCTTTTTCACGCCTACCTCCCCGGGAACGTTGGAAGTTCGAGCCAATTCAGGCGACCTGGATCCTGTCACTTTCACGATCACAACCTCCGATCCGCCTGACGCGATTACGATTATCTCCGGAAACAACCAGAGCGGTAGACCCGGGGCCAGACTTGCCAACCCGTTTGTCGTTAGAGTGACTGATGCCCTCGACGACCCAGTTGCTGGGGTGACAGTCTCATTTTCGGTGACCGCAGGCGGCGGTAGCCTCTCCACCCAGAGCGCAACCACGAATAGCAACGGACGCGCACAGGCAGTGCTGACCCTCGGCGCTGACTCCGGCAATAACACCGTCACTGCACGTGTCACAGGGCTGACGCCTGTTACCTTCAGGGCGATGTCGGGGGCAGAAGTGCACGTGGCTGCCGCACAGCGCCCACCGATGTACTGGGTTGGTAGAGCCCAAGGCACGCTCCATCGCCTCGTCGGCGCCGCAGTTGAGAACCTCCTGCCGAATGTCACGGGTGTCACGGACATCGCAGTGGATGCAGCACAGGGAGCTCTCTATTTTGCTGTGAAAGTAGGTGAAAACAGAGGTTCCATCCGGAGTTCAGCCCTCAATGGACAGAACGTCAGGACTATCAAGACGTTGACGGCTGTCCCCAACGGAATCGCCGTTGACGCGGCAAGCCAGACGGTCTATTGGACAAACTCCCGCGGCCGAATCCAATCTATCCCTGCAACGGGGAGCTCCAAGCTCACCAACGAAGTACAGAATATCTCTAACCCGAGCGCAATTGCGGTTTACAACCAATTTGTCTATTGGGTAGAGTTGAACCGGCTCCGCAGGGCCAGTCTCACTGCCACACCGCAGACGGCGGAAACGCTTGCAACGGCAGATGGCAATATTGTGAGCATCGCCGTCGCCAAAGGCAAAATTTACTGGATCGAAAGCGGTGTAGGCGGACGGGGGACTCTCAAACGTTCCAACCTCGCAGGCAAGAACGTCGAAACCCTTAAAACCTTCGCCTCCAATGTACCCACTTCGGTAGCAGTGGATAGTTCAGACAACAAAATTTACTGGACGAAGGGCTCAGGTACAATCCAGCGCTCGAACCTCGCGGGTAAGTGGACGAAAAACATCGTTACCGGATTGGCTAACCCGAGTGCTATCGCGCTTGGCACAATAACAGACAACCCGACTCCTGCCCAGCCGGCATCTTTGATATCAGAGGGGACAACGCCTAAAAAACCAACCACCTCCAAATACGATGTCAATGGCGATGGCAGCGTGGACGATCAGGATGTCACCCTTGTAGCACTCGCCCTTGACGGAAAATATAACGCAAAATACGACGTTAACGGTGACAAAGTGGTGGACGCAAAAGACCTCCGCGCAGTCATCAATAACACAGAGGACACTTCCGCAGCACCCGCAATCAATCTAGACCTGAAGGCACTAGACATCGATTTCGATCGGGTTCAGGCACAGATTGAGAGCGTACTGGTATCCGACGATATGTCGCCCTCAACGCGACGCACATTGATGTATCTCCAACACCTCTTGGCAACAGCGCGGCCCTCGGAGACAACGTTGTTAACCAACTATCCGAACCCGTTCAACCCAGAAACTTGGATACCGTATCAATTGGCGGACAGCACCGAGGTGCGGATTAACATCTACGATGCCCAAGGCATCTTGATACGGGCATTGAACCTCGGGCATCAAACCGCGGGCTACTACACCCACCGGAGTCGCGCCGCGTATTGGGACGGACGCAACGCCCTCGGCGAACCGGTTGCGAGCGGTATCTACTTCTACCAGCTCCAAACCGATACAACCTCCCTTATGCGGAAAATGGTTATCTTGAAGTAGTCGCACAACATAAAAGAGGCACGGTCTCAAAACCGTGCCTCTTTTATTTATAAATAGATTGGAAAGCACCGCCTGGCCTTCCTTAAAATGGATCTCCTTGAACAGAAACGACGTGTGTATTAACCGTTTCCGTTTGTAATCTCCTTTGACTTGAATATCTTGGCGGACGCTCTGTCACTATATAGGCGCTTGTAGCATAGACTCTCATTTGAAAATAAAAACGAAAAAAAATAAAACTTTTTTCTCCGAGATGTGTATATACCTATTAAGAGGGCAACCTGTGTGTTATGTTGTTCTCTGTAAGTAGCATTTGAAAAGTATTCCGATTTCACTTATAGGTGTGAACGTTTCGCTGGAAGATGTGTAGCGTTTGCGAAGAAGGAGAAGAGTCATGTCAACAGAGGTTCGTTATAAAGCAGGGGTTGTTATAGTTGAGCCCCGTGGCAAGATAATAGGTGGGCGTGTCTCGGAGCTACGGACTGCGATATTACCAGAGGTGAGAGCCTGTGATGCCCCTCGTATTCTGATAGATTTATCGCATGCACATCGTTTAGATTCCTCGGGTTTAGGGGTGCTGATGCAAGCGTATGTGCTGACGAAGCACAAGCGTGGGCGCATCGGTGTCATCCATGTCGGCAAACACATCAGGAACTTACTGGTTATCAGCCGGTTATTGACATCATTTGAGCATTTCAACAGCGAGTCTGCGGCGGTTGCAGCGTTTGGAAAATAGGTAAAGAAGGCTGCAGCGCCCCTTTTGCGTTCGTTTGAAAAAACAGTTGTTCCGTCCCGGAGTCACAGCTGGATTGCCGGCTGTGGCTCCGTGTTTCCAAATATCTACCCGCGCTGTTGAATACAAGCATCTCTTTCGCGGTTTTGCAAATTGTCACGGAGTATCCAAATGAGATGTGTCACTAACGTCTTGATAGCGCTTCTGTTTCTGATTAACCCTATCGGGCATTCACAATCCGATAACCGTATTGTAGCTTTTGATTGTCCAAAACTGCCGACTTCTGAATTCAATTTCGATGTAGATAGCCAAGTTATCGCGCTTTTAATGGAGGACCCAACCTCGGATATACCACCGTTGTTTAACACTATCGATGTTCTCTCCCTGCGCAGCTATCGAGGGCAGTCCGTCAGTTTCAAGGACATCGTTGAATATTATCAAGATATTCTAGAAGCGCGCCAGTGGCACGTTTTAAGACTCCCCGCCGAAGATGATTTAGAAAGTGCCACTTTGCATCTCTATGTCCTCCAAGAAAACGACACTGTTTACGGGATCTTTGCTATGATAAAAAGCACCGATACAGTGTACCTCATAAACATCACGGGTGCGATCCCGGAAGAGCAGCTAGGTGCCTTGCTCACAGGTCTCAATAAACTCAGTATTGAAATCCCGGAGCTCATGTCCCTGAATTCTGAGAGTGTGAAAGCTGCGCGAGCGGAAACATCAATGCCTGCTCAAACTGCCCCAGCAACGAGAACGCCTTCTGTTACACCGCGCGAGACTCCGCCGCTTACGCGAACTGTCTCACTCCTAAGATCTATGACTATCTCAGCGGCGGGCAGTAGCCCTGTCTACGAATCAATACCTGACACGTTAGTCGGGCAGAAAAACGACCTACAGGCTTCAAAAAACATCCCCCGTTTTTGGGCTGGCGACGTGCCTATCCACGCTATACGAATCCGGGGAAACCAGAAAATTTCAGAACAGGTCATCCGACAGACACTCGAAAATAGTCAGTCGCCTGACCTCTCAAAAGCGCTGGAGACCCTCTTTAAAGCGGCTCCCTATTTTAAAGAGATCGCTTTACAAGTAGATAAGGAAAGTTCGAAATATATCGCCACAATTACGTTTAGTGAAAAACTGCTTTCTACCGGTGTATACCTCGGCTTCCACCGCCAACTGCGTCTCGGTTTCAACCGAGTGACAGGCTGGGAGATCGGGGCAACAGGTATTGAATTCGGTAAAAGAGAGAATGTCGGTCCGTTTTGGGTGTGGAACCTCAGCGATTCAGTCAGTGATCGCACCCACAAACTCTTTGGAGAGGCCAATTATGTCTTCGGCAACCCGCGTTTTCACTACCGTTTGGGTGGAACGGCGAATTGGGGGAAGCTTCATACGTGGAGCCTCGGACTCACCGCACAAATTCACCGTTTGACAGATGTCGTTGCCCCTGAACTCTTTCCGAACATGCCGCTCCCTAATTTTCAACGGACTATCGGGGCACCGGACCTTCAAAATTACTATCTTCGCCAAGGTGCCGAGATCGCGATGCGATGGTCACCCGAAATGCCGCTTCACACGTTCAAAATGACAATGCTTGCAGAGTCACAGTCGAGCCTACAGAAAAGCACAGATTGGTTTCTCACGAATTGGAGCTCAACCTACACTGTCAGGGAAAACCCACCAATACGCCCCGGGAAAATGCGAAGCATCGCCTTCCAATACGATTTTCGGGACCTGAAAAGAAGATCTTTGGGATGGCAGAATACCCTCCTCATCGAACATAGCAATACTCGCTTTGGATCCGACTTCGATTTTACACGTTTGCTCTTACACCTCCGGTACGCTTTTCCGCTCGGGGATCACCGAGTGCGCACCCGATTTCTTTTCGGGTTCTCCAACAGATCACTTCCCGTTCAACGCCAATTTGTTATAAATGGGATAGCGGGACTCCGCGGATATCCTTGGTACAGAGAAGAAAATGAACCCGAAGGTTTTATGAATTACAAGTTCGGGCACACCGTTTCTCCCTATGCCTTTGCGGGAGACCGCGGGTTTCTACTCAACGTTGAATATCACCACAGCTTAGCAACCCTATTGAGGTGGAGTTTTTTCAAAACTGCGTTCGCGATTATCTTCTTAGACGAAGGACAAGTTTGGCATGTATCCGGCCCGGCGTATACTTTCAATCCCAAAGGGAACATCGGCATCGGTGCACAGATGTTAGTCGGTATTTTCCTTCTCCGAGCCAACATCGCAAAAGCCTTTGAGTCCGGAAAAGGGTTTCAAGTTACGACGGTTTTAAACCACCCGTTTTAGGCCAAAACAAACCCTAACATACAATATTAACTCGTCACATAGATGTAGTAGTTGTAAGATGTGGTATATTCAATCGGATCACGCTGAAATGACCCTGTATGCGGCATCGTTCCAGATGATGAGCGTGCATGGTGATTGTGAGGACGAAGCCACAGCCGGCATCCCAGCTGTGGCTCCATGATACAAGTGGTGTTTTTTTTCAAACGGACACAAAAGGGGCGCTGCAGGCTGCTTTACCTATTTCGCAAACGCTGCAACCGCCGCAGACTCGCTGTTAAAATGCTCAAATGATGTCAATAAGCGAGTGATAACCAGTAAGCTCCTGATGTGTTTGCCGACATGGATGACACCGATGCGCCCACGCTTGTGCTTCGTCAGCACATACGCTTGCATCAGCACCCCTAAACCCGAGGAATCTAAACGATGTGCATGTGATAAATCTATCAAGATCCGAGGCGCATCGTAGGCGCTCACCTCTGGTAATATCGCAGTCCGTAGCTCCGAGACACGCTCACCTATTATCTTGCCACGGGGCTCAACTATAACAACCCCTGCTTTATGACGAACCTCTGTTGACATGACTCTTCTCCTTCTTCGCAAACGCTACACATCTTCCAGCGAAACGTTCACAGTGCAAGCAAATGGAAATAGCTTTCAAATACTTCTTACAGAGAACAACATAACACACAGGTTGCCCTCTTAATAGGTATAGATACATCTCGGAGAAAAAAGTTTGTTTTTTTTTATTTTTTTGTTCGCAGCAGAGGAAGATGAAGGGGATCGCCCAAAAACGTTCACTCTTAACGCACAAGCGGTATGCGTTTTTCGGCGGTTCTTGTGACACTGCAACGGGGTCATATCAGTCTGGTTTGCTGTTATACCGGATTGTATAACATGTGTGGTCGTAGATTAGACTCTTCAGCGCAAGTATGTGGTGTACGTTCGGGTGTATCTAGTTCATAGTGCGGAGAGCTCTGGTAGCTCTACCCACTTGCGGGTTTGGCAAGATTCCATGCCTTTTTCTGCTAATTGCACGCCCTTCGCGCCTGCAAGGAGGGTCCACGGAAACGGTTCGTCAGCCACGATATGTCGAAGGAACAGCTCCCACTGTGCTCTAAATGCGTTCTCATAGGCTTCCTGTTCTGGTATTTTGAGCCATCCATCGAAGAATTGAATCGGTTGCTCTATGTCAGGATTCCAGACGGGACGTGGGGTGCCGGAAAGCGGTTGGATCCAACAATCCCTCAAGCCTGCAACAGCGGAGCCGTTCAAACCGTCTACGTGTAGAGTCAGCAGATCGTCCCGCCGAACCCTGACCGCCCAAGATGAGTTAAAGTGTGCAATGATGCCGTTTTTCAATTCAAACGTTGCATAGGCGGCATCTTCAGCTGTGCAGGTGTAAGGTTTGCCTTCCTCATCCCATCTTTCTGGCAGATGCGTCGCAGCGATACAGGAAACGGAGTTGACTGCCCCGAATAGGTGGTCGATGACGTATCGCCAGTGACTGAACATGTCGAGAATAATACCGCCTCCGTCTTGGGCACGGTAGTTCCAGGAGGGGCGCTGCGTGGGAATGGCATCGCCTCGGAAAACCCAATAGCCGAACTCACCTCGCACTGCGAGAATCTCTCCGAAAAAGTCAGCATCTATCAGGCGTTTCAATTTCTGAATGCCGGGCAGCCAGAGCTTATCCTGAACGACACCGTTCTTGAGTCCGGCTTTCGCTGCTTGTTCATAGAGACTATAAGCGTCATCGGTAGTGGTAGCAGTCGGTTTTTCACAATAGATGTGTTTGCCAGCGCGTATTGCGGCTTGGACTGCCTCGACCCGGCGTGAGGTAACTTGTGCGTCGAAATAGACAGCGTAAGAATCATCAGCGAGGGCGGTATCGAGATCCGTGCTCCACTTCTCAACACCGGTAGTTGCAGCTAATCTCTCAAGCTTCTCTGCACTCCTACCGACGAGAAACGGTTCGGGCATAATAACGCTGCCATCCCCGATCGGAATGCCCCCGTCTTCTGCAATTGCCAATATAGATCGGATAAGATGCTGGTTTGTTCCCATCCGGCCGGTCACACCGTTCATGATGATACCGACGCGGTGTGTCTGCTGGGTATGATTCGCCATATATAGTCCTTTGGTTAAGGTTTGTCAGTGCATTGCGGAGCTGCGCCCGCTGGCAGGGGCGGTGCGTCAACGCCGGCCTTCGGGAGAGTGCCAGCGAGTTCCTGTTTCCAGTGAGCTACATCGCCCGCGGGACCGTAGCAGTAGACCATATGCATCGGCGTGTCGCTGGTATTTGTCAATTGATGGAAACTCCAAGACGGGATAAATACAGTCTGCCCCGCCGAGATGGTTTGACGTTCCTCGCCGAGACACATTTCGCCCTCACCTTCAACGATGAAGTAGATCTCTTCTTGTTCATGGTTGTGCCATGGCACTTGTCCACCGTTCGGTTCTAAGACGACAAACCCGAGACAGAATTCATCTATCTGGATCGGAGAGGCACCACCGACGAGATTTCTGGTGAGTCTACGGGCCGGATAGGTTCGCCCATCCATTTCGTTTATGTCTGCGATTAGCATGTCTATTGTCCTTTCAAGGAAGCTGTCTTTTTTTCGAGAGCGGATTTATCTATTATATAGGCGTGCTTTGCCGTCATGCACGCCTATATAATAACAAGACACGTCCGTTTACACTAACCCTCATTTTCAATGACAGCTTGTGCTGCGGCGAGTCGTGCAATCGGCACACGGAACGGCGAGCACGATACGTAATCGAAGTCTAAGCCGTGGCAGAACTTCACAGAATTCGGCTCCCCGCCATGTTCACCACAGATACCGAGTTTGAGATCGGGCCGTGTTGCACGCCCTTTTTCAGAACCGATTTGCAAAAGACTGCCAACACCGTCCTGGTCGAGTACCTGGAACGGGTCATATTCAAGAATACCGTTTCTGACGTAGGTATCAAGAAATTTCACTGCGTCATCACGACTCATGCCGAATGTCGTCTGGGTGAGATCATTGGTGCCGTATGAGAAGAATTCGGCCTCGGCAGCGATTTTGTCAGCCGTGAGTGCTGCACGTGGTAGTTCAATCATCGTGCCGATAAGATACTCGACGCGCGTGTTGGTCTGTTTAAACACAGTTTCTGCTGTTTCAACAACAATCTTGCGCTGTAAAGATAATTCGTTGATGTGACCGACAAGTGGAATCATAATCTCTGGTAAGACGGGGATCCCCCGTTTTGAGACCTCGACAGCGGCTTCAAAGATGCCCCGGGCTTGCATCTCGGTTATCTCTGGATAGACGATACCGAGTCTACATCCACGATGCCCAAGCATCGGATTAAACTCATGCAGTTCTTCAACACGCCCCCGCAGTTTTTCTGGTTCCACATCGATGCGAGCAGCCAATTCAAGGATCTCAGCCTCGCTTTTCGGCAGGAATTCATGGAGCGGTGGATCAAGCGTGCGAATCGTGACCGGGTAACCCGCCATCGCCTCGAAAATACCGATGAAGTCTGAGCGCTGATGTGGGAGCAATTTTGTCAATGCTTGCTGGCGTTCTTCTATATCATCAGCAAGTATCATCTCACGCACAGCATCAATCCCCGTGCCGAAGAACATATGTTCGGTGCGACAGAGACCGATCCCTTCCGCGCCAAATTGCCTAGCATTTTTCGCATCTTCAGGCGTATCGGCGTTCGTGCGAATGCCTAAGGTTCGGATTTCATCCGCCCATTCCATGAGAGTTCCGAATTGACCACTCAGCTCAGGCTGGATAAGCGCGACCTTTCCCTCGAGAACATCCCCCGTAGATCCGTTGAGCGTGATGAAATCACCTTCAGTGTAGCGTTTCCCCTCAGCGTAAAATTCTCGTGCTTTTTCATTAATGAACAGAGTAGAGCATCCTGCCACACAGCACTTACCCATCCCGCGGGCGACGACCGCAGCGTGGCTTGTCATGCCTCCGCGGGCAGTGAGGATCCCCTCTGCGGCATCCATGCCGCCGATGTCCTCTGGTGATGTTTCCGTACGAACGAGAATAACCTTTTCCCCTTTGGCCGCGAGTTCTTCAGCGTGGAGGGCAGTGAAAACAACTTTGCCAACAGCAGCACCCGGGGAGGCAGGCAAACCTTGTGCGATCACTTCAACGTTAGCCTCCGGGTCAACGCTCGGATGCAGCAGCTGATCGAGATCGTTGGCCGGGACGCGCGTTAAAGCCGTCCGCTTATCGATTAAACGTTCCTCAGCCATCTCAACAGCGATGCGAACAGCGGCTTGACCGGTACGTTTCCCGTTACGGGTCTGGAGCATGTAGAGTTTGCCGTCTTGAATCGTAAATTCTACATCTTGCATGTCGCGATAGTGCATCTCAAGATTTAAGCCGATCTCGACCAATTCTTCATGCACATCGGGCAAGATGTTTTTCAATTCAGCGATGGGGAGCGGTGTACGGATGCCGGCGACCACATCTTCGCCTTGGGCATTCATGAGGAATTCTCCATAGAACTGGTTTGCCCCAGTTGACGGGTTCCGGGTGAAGGCTACTCCTGTCCCAGAACTTCCGCCCATATTTCCGAATACCATCGCTTGGACGTTAACAGCGGTACGCCCGAGCTCCTCGGAAATATCGTTGAGCCGACGGTAGGTAATAGCCCGCTGGTTTCCAGAAGATTCAAAAACAGCATCTCGTGCCATGTCTAGCTGCTGTCGAGGTTCATCAGGAAAATCATCGCCTGTGTGCTGTCTAACAATGTTCTTAAACTCTTGGACGAGTTCCACTAAATCATGGGCTTCTAATTCAGTATCTAACGTAACGCCCTTAGTCTTTTTCTTTTCTTCGAGTAAATGCTCAAATTCATCGTGATCGACGTTAAGCACAACATTTCCAAACATCTGGACGAAGCGCCGGTAGGCATCATAAGCGAAACGTTTGTTTTCGGATTTAGCGATCAGCCCTTTAACTGCATCATCATTTAAACCGAGGTTGAGAATTGTATCCATCATACCGGGCATCGAGACAGCAGCCCCAGAACGCACAGAAAGGAGGAGTGGGTTTTCGGTATCACCGAATTTTGAACCGAGGGCGGCCTCTAATTTCGCTAAGTTCTCGTCAATCTGTTCGTCGAGCCCAGCGGGGTACTGTTTGTCATTTTCGTAGTATAATTTACAGACCTCAGTGGAGATAGTGAAGCCGGGCGGAACAGGGATACCGAGATTGCTCATCTCCGCAAGATTTGCTCCTTTCCCGCCGAGGAGCGACCGCATTGTAGCGTCGCCTTCGCTCTCACTACCTCCAAAGAAGTAGACATACTTTGGTTGTGGCATCAAAAGCCTCCTATGATTGGTTATTAGTGTTGTATTGTATCGTCATCGGCATTCAGTAGACGATGGCAGCGGTTTTTATCGTTTTCACCTGCCACAAGATCTGCTCTACTGAACGCTGGGGTTATTTCGTTGACAACTCTTTAAATTGAGTAAATTGTACGGCTTGCTTCGTCAAATTCGGGTTTAAAAGGATCCGTTGAAAGATAAAGAATCTGGTATGGCTCATAAAGTTGAATATAACTCCAATTCACCCCGCACAGCACTTTCCCTTGGTTTACTTTTTTGATGAATTTGCCTCTAAACTTGGCTCTCGTGCGTTCAGGCGGGAAATTTTCAGCACGCCGAATTTGCTCGTCTCCGACAATCCGTTCAATCTCGCCCCGATTTTCGAGCGCATAGTAAAGACTTTCTTGCTGCCGTACGTTATGGTATTTTAAATCCAAGTGTTTGACTTGCGGAGCGTCCCAATCAAAACCGCGTCTTGTGAGATATGTCTGTAACCACTTCCACTTAATCACCCAATCCAATTCGCGATCCAGCTGCGTTGGATCACTTTCTAAACAGGTGAGGACATACTCCCATCGCGCCATAATTTGTGTTGTCGTTGCATCAGATTCGGCTTGTTCGAGGTAGCGTTTTGCACACTCTAAATACTGCCATTGCAGCTGAACAGCCGAGACTCGCTTTCCGTTTTGAAGTTCAATGAGGTGCTTGCAGGTAATGTCATTAGAAATATCGCGTATAGCTCTAACGGGGTTCCGAAGGGCGAAACGTTGTTCAATGAAATTGTCTTCAATCATACGGAGGATAATGCCGGTGGTTCCGACTTTCAAAAAAGTGGAAAATTCGGACATGTTTGAATCTCCCACGATAACGTGTAAGCGCCTATATTTCTCCCGATCCGCATGCGGTTCATCGCGTGTGTTGATAATTCCGCGTGCGGTTGTTGTGCCGATAGAGATTTCTTCCCGGATGTGTTCAGCCCGCTGCGAGATGGCGTAATAACCTTGATGCCTCGGTTTGATTTTCCCCCCGCCTGTGAAGACCTGCCGCGTCACAAAGAATGGAATCAGCTGTGCTGCGATCTGTCGAAAATCGACATGACGCTCCATCAAATAGTTTTCATGGCATCCGTATGTATTTCCGGGGGTATCCAAGTTGTTCTTAAAAATGGATATCCTGCCGAAGAATCCATCATTGCGCATGCGTCTTTCAGCTGTTGTTGCAAGGCGCGTAATGATACGCTCACCTGCCTTATCGTGAGCAACCAGCTCAGCAACGTCATCACACTCTGGGGTAGCATATTCTGGATGGCATCCTATATCTTGATAAAACCTTGCACCGTTTTCAAGGAAAACATCAGGATACATTCTCCCCGCCACGATTTCGCGGAAGAGATACATCACAACGTTCTGGACAGTGAGTGTTTTTCTACGCGGCGCGTCCGGGGTCCAGATGATCCCGAATTCAGTTTCCAGTCCGTAAATCCTACGATTCATCAATTACCTCTCGATAAATACCTTTGCCATCATGAACTTGGCTGTATTTGCAAACAAACGGTGTCACATTGAATAGTTGGCAGATCATGAGAGAAGATATGTGATCTCTTCAGTCGAAAGGCGACGGAATCTCCGGCGTTCAGCGGTCTGCTCAAGACAAGCAACCTCTATGGTTTGGGGGGTGATTTGATGCCCGGCTTCGAGCTCTGTCTCTGTTTCAACACTCTGAAAGGTTTCTGTTACGAGTCGGAGTGCTGCCGCCATTTCTAGTCCATCCGTATAATCTTGTTCCAGCCTTTCTGTTATCGCAGTAGTACGCCCGCCAATAACGGCATACTTTTCTTCTTCCGAGTAGATACCATCGAACGCAATATGGTAAATCTGAGTGTGTTGTCGCCGGCTTGTTCCTTCGTTACCGGCCATCCCGATTTCACACACAAGGAGTTCGATCTCCAAAGGTTTCGCATCCCATGCTTGGGCAACTGCCCCCATATGTTGTGAGTAGAGGTTGGTTAGCCATTTTGCAGTGACATCCTCTCGGTAGTACCGGAACCCTTTGATTTCAGATTCTCGGATACCGGCGACGCGTAATGCTTCATATTCAGCAATCCGCCCTGCCGCTGCAAGAGCGATTCGGTCATAAATTTCGGAAATCTTATAAATGGTTTTGCGCGGGTTCTCGGCAACCATGAGGAGACCCCCTCGGTATTCTAAGACGACTACCTCTTTTGCCTGTGCAATGCCGCGTCGGACAAAATCTTCTTTATCCTGACGAATTTGATCGGGGGAAACATAATAAGGTGTGGACATGTCTGTGTTTTTTGTGTTCCGAGGAGTACGAAGACGACATTAGTGCCAGTTGACTATAGGTGCATTGAACTCAGCACTATAGACGGGCTATCAACCTTCTATAGAGCTCTTCAACAGTCGTCTCAGGAATGTCGGTCACTCCTTCTTTAGTGACGGTGTAAAACGTAGGGAAGATTTTCCGAATGAGATCAGGGCCACCTGTTGCTATATCCTCATCAGCAGCATCCCAGAGGGCTTCTGCGGCGATGTCAAGTGTTTCCGGATAGGCGATTCCTGGCTTATACCGTTTTTTAAGCGTCGCGCGTGCATCTTTGCCACCGGAGCCGATAGCGTAATAGTCCGCTTCCTCATAACGACCACCGACGGCATCATATTTAAATATCCTACCGCGTTGTTGTTTTAAGTCAAAACCGGCAAAGAGCGGCAAGACGACTAATCCCTGCATAGCGAGCCCGAGGTTTGATCGTACTAAGTGGGCAAGGAAGTTTGCCTGCCCTTCCAAGCTCAGACGGATACCTTCCGTTTTTTCATAAAATTCAACTTCAACTTGGAAGAGCTTTGCCATCTCAATGCAAGGGCCGGCGGCTCCCGCAACAGCGATTGCAGAGTGCCGATCCACCGGATAGACTTTCTGGATCCGCCGCTCACCAACTTGATGCCCTTCTGTTGCCTGCCGGTCACCAGCCATAATAACCCCAGCATTATAGACCACAGCAAGCACTGTTGTCCCTTCATAATATTGGGCGGAGGACTCCGTTATAACGGAATTGGAACCAGTATTAGACGAATGGAGCCCTGTTAACAATTCAGGATGGCGACGTTTGAGGATTTCAAAGAAGTTAGCGGTGCCATAGTCGCTGAGATCAAGCACTCCTATTGCCCTCCCCGCTGGATATAGTTTTCGACGAATTCCTGTGAATTTTCTTCCAAGATGTCATCAATTTCATCAAGGAGCGCATCTAAGTTTTCAACAAATTCCTCGTCCATTTCGCCCTGCTCAACGTTCGGCTGAATCTCTTCGGTTCCATCAACCTGCCGATCAAGGTGTTCCTGTTGTTTTTCAGTAGACATTGTTTTCTCCTTTTATACGTATCGGTATCTAATTAAAGCGTTTGTAGCGGTTGTGTTTTGTTCCGCTGCTACAATTGCTACTGACTGTTGACCCCTGACGACTGCTTTGAAGCATCGCCTCGGATATCCCTAACGAGTTCCTCTGCTGTACAAGTATTCAGCAACTCGCCAACGATCTGTTGTGTACCGAAGTGGGGGCGATCCATTATAATTTTGTCAAGCCCCCCTGACTTACTGATAAAAATCATTGAGTTCCAGCTTGCACTATAAATGCTCTCTGGAAATTTCCGTAAACAGGTTCCGCGAAAGTATGCCCGCGTATCTATAGGTGGATAATGCATCGCATGCACAACTTCTTCGTGGCTCAGTAAACGTTTAACATGACCATTCTTCGCTAGTCTCATATAGAGTCCTCTGTCTGGACGAAGATCATGGTATTGCAAGTCTAACATCTGGAGGTGTGAATCGTCCCATTGATATCCATGGCGCCTCCGATAGGCATCCAGTAACTTTTTTTTGATAACCCAATCGAGATAGTGCCCTAATCGGCTCGGGTCAACCGCTAAGTTATCAAGCACGTACTGCCATTTTTCAAGTACATCTTCGATCACGGGGGTCCGTTCTTCAGCTGTGAGATGTTGCCGGGCCAGCTCAAGGTATGCGCGTTGCACCTCTATCGGGGTCCACGCCCTTCCGTCTTGGAGTTCTATCGGGTTTTTGCAGGAAAGATCGCGCGAGATGCTTTTTATCGCCGCGACCGGTTCCTTCAAACTAAATTGATCTTCGACAACCCCCTTTTCAATCAGCTGGAGTGCAATCATAGTAATACCAGCCTTGAGATAGATGCTGAACTCCGACATGTTAGAATCACCAACGATGACATGCAACCGGCGATAGTGTTTGTCATCTGCGTGTGGTTCATCGCGCGTGTTAATGAGCGGCCGATTTACCATAGTACTCAGCCCCACTTCTTGTTCAAAGAAGTCGGCACGCTGAGAAATTTGATAATCTATGGTGTCAGCCGTATTTTCGGCACCGACTTTGCCGCTCCCGGTAATAATAATGCGAGTGACAAGGAACGGGATTAAGCCATCAATAATGTCCTCAAACGGAATTTTTCGGGACATGAGGTAGTTCTCATGTGACCCGTAACTATGCCCCTTGTAATCGGTATTGTTTTTATAGATGATAATCTCTTGATTGTCAAGCAGCAAACGTCCAGCTGCGGCTCTACTGACCTCTAATATTAATTCTCCTGCTTTTTCATACAGGAGCAGGTCGCGCGGGTTACTACATTCAGGCGTGCAATATTCAGGATGCGCGTGGTCCACATAATAACGTCCACCGTTTATCAAGATGTCGTTGACAGTGCTACCTGTGTCGGGCTCCGCAGGAATCCGATCCGCCTCGGCTTGAAACCCGCGGGCATCCATTAACGGACTCTCTTGTTCATAATCCCACGTGACAGAAGCACCAGGGCTCGGCAGATCCGCGACGCAGCTTTTATACGCATTGACTACCAAAGTAGAGGCAGCGACGGGGTCTTGCTCACGCGCGTTTTTGACTGAGATACCATACTCAGTCTCTGTTCCCATTATTATAGGAGTTCGCATTTTTTTCGCCATCGATAATTCATTGCGGCGGTTGCTGACGTTTGCACCTATCAAGACCGTTTTAGCTTCCAGCAACCGACAGTCCATAGCTGAAAGCCATCAAAGAAAAGTGCCCCCGCGGGTTACACGGACGCTCTGTTTTTTCTCTTGTGTAGGTTCGTTAATCAAGGCACGGATATTGACAATCTTTTCGCCTTTACGACCAGAAATTTTCGCCCAATCGTCGGGATTTGTCGTGTTCGGCAGGTCCTCGTTTTCTTGATACTCTTCTTGGATAGCTCCTTTCAGATCATCAAGGCGCATCCCTTTTTCCAACCCATCAGAACCGATAAACCGCTTGATCGCTGTTTTCTTTGCGCGGGACACGATGTTCTCAATCATCGCACCACTGACAAAATCCTTGAAAAAGAGGGTCTCGCGTTCTCCGCGGGCGTAAGTTACTTCAATAAATCGATTCTTCTCAGTGGTTGCATACATTTCGTCTACCGCTTCAGTAATAAAGTGTTTTGCGATTGCCTCAGGATCCCCCTCGAATTGCTGGCGGGTATCCTCAGAAAAGGGCAGCTCTGGTGTTAGGTATATGCCGAAGATGTCTTTAGCACCCTCCGGGCTGGGGCGGTCGATTTTAATCTTAATGTCTAGTCTGCCGGGCCGTAAAACCGCTGGATCAAGCAGATCTTGACGGTTGCTAGCTCCAATGACAATTACGTCTCGTAGGTTCTCTATGCCATCAATCTCGGCGAGAAACTGCGGCACAAGGGTTGACTCCATATCCGATGAGATTCCCATACCTCTGGATCGGAACAGTGAGTCCATTTCGTCAAAGAAGATAATAACCGGGAAACCTTCTCTGGACTTATCTCGTGCCTTCTGAAATATCTCTCGAATTTTACGTTCAGTTTCACCAACGTACTTATTGAGGAGCTCGGGGCCCTTGATATTAATAAAATAGCCGCGCACTTCGTCCCGGCCGGTTTGCTTGCGAACCCGCTCCGCAATCCCGCTGGCAACCGCACGAGCTATCAAAGTTTTGCCACACCCCGGGGGGCCGTAGAGAAGCACACCTTTAGGGGGCGAGAGGTTGAATTCTTCGTACTCCTTCGGATACAGATACGGCATCTCAATAGCATCGCGAATTGCCTCTATCTGTGTATCAAGACCTCCGATGTCAGCGTATCCGATGTCTGGTACCTCTTCGAGAAAGAGATCTTCAACTTCATGTTTGGGAAGTTTCTCCATGAGCATACTTGTGGTATGGTTGAGAAGCACGTTATCCCCAGTTTTCAAAACGACCTCTTTGAGAGCTGCAGCGACTCTAACGACACGCTCTTCGTCCATGCGTAAACTAACGATAGCAAGTTCATCGTCAATCCGTTCTTTAATTTTCACGACCTCGCCATGCCTCTCGGCAGCCTTAACGCCGACAACATTCATCCCGCTGTTGACGATAACTTCCTGTCCGACCGAGATATCTTGTGCCTTGAGTCCCGGATCAAGATTGACCCGCCATTTTCTGCCGGTAATGTCGACATCAACGGTGCCGTCTTCGTTTGCACCCAGGAAAACCGCATAATTATTTGGCGGTGCGCTCAGCTGTTCAACCTTTTCCCTGAGTATCTGGAGTTTTTCTTTGGCTTCTTGTAGGGTCCCCGTCAACTTCTTGTTTCGACGATGCGCCGTCATCAACTCACGCTGCATCTCATAGAGTCGACTTTCAAGATCTTTAACATAGGCTGCACGTTGCTGCTGCCGCATGCCTTCGAGCTCATCTTGAAGCATATCAACCGTCCCTTGGAGCGTACGAATCTGCTGTTGATACCAGACAGCATCAAATGTATCTTGCTCTTCAAAGGAATCCTTGGAATTTCCTCTTTTGATAGCCATACGTGAAATTCTCACTTTCCAAAACGTATTTTTGACCTCACCGGTGACAGCGAAGATCGGATAGACAAATAAATAGCCTCAATCGGGCTTCAGGCTTTACGCTAATCATCTCTATTCATTAGAGTATAGCACACCGAAAATTTTGTGTCAAGAAAAAATTACAGACTCCGTTTCATCAACCCGCTCAGGCGATTTCATATACCTGAAAATTGGAAACTTTAAACGAAAAACGGGCGGTATCAGAAATTCGTGCCGTAAAGGTCCAGCACTTCACGCTATAGCCTACCCTTCGTCTTCCGTGTCTTCTTCAGGAATCGCCCCCGCTGTTGGGGGGAGTGACAGATTCAGCGATTCTCGTATCTTGGCTTCTATCTCTGCCATAATCTCCGGATTATCTTCGAGATATTTCTTAGAGTTCGTCCTGCCTTGACCGATGCGTTCTCCGTTGTAAGCGAACCAAGAGCCGCTCTTCTGAATAAATTCTCTGTCAACAGCAATATCTAAGAGATTGCCCTCTTTGGATATCCCCTTCCCGAAGGTCAAATCGTACTCTGTCTCTTTAAAAGGCGGGGCAACTTTATTCTTTACGACCTTGATCCGGACGCTACTCCCAAGGACGTCAGTACCCTCTTTGATCTGTTTACCGCGGCGGAGTTCTAAACGAACAGAGGCATGAAACTTAAGGGCGAGTCCACCCGGCGTCGTATCCGGGTTACCGAACATGATTCCAATTTTTTGGCGGATCTGGTTGGTAAAAATGACACACGTCCGAGATTTATTGGTGACCCCCGACAATTTACGAAGTGCCTTAGACATCAAGCGAGGCAGCAGTCCAACGTGTGCATCGCCCATTTCGCCCTCAATTTCAGCTTGCGGGGTTAAGGCTGCCACAGAGTCAACAACAACGACATCAATAGCCCCACTGCGAATGAGAGTCTCAACAATTTCCAAGGCTTGTTCCCCGGCATCAGGCTGCGCGATCAGCAAGTTTTCCATGTTGACCCCGATACTTCGAGCGTACGTCGTATCGAGGGCGTGCTCAACATCAATGAAGACAGCTGTGCCCCCCAATTTTTGGGCTTCAGCCACAATATGGAGCGCCAAAGTGGTTTTCCCTGTGCCTTCATGTCCAAAAATTTCGGTGATCCTGCCGCGCGGGACTCCCCCGACACCGAGCGCGAGGTCAAGTGAAAGAGCCCCTGTTGGAATTGCCTCAACAGGCACCACCTCGTCACTAGCGAGGCGCATAATGGAACCCTTACCAAATTCACGTTCTACTTGTGAGATCGCTTGGTTAATCGCTTGCTGCTTTTGTTCATCTTGCATGTTTTAGCGGTTTCTCCTTTATGGCACCTACTGCCAAAAATAGTTTTTTGTATTCTGGAATTACGTAGAAAAATGACATAAGTTCAACGGCGTATAGACCGCCCCGTTCGGATGCAGGCGACTCTGCATGAGTGTCATTTCGTTCACATTCATGAGAGCCCCGTCAATTGTATCGTATCGTTGTAGCATGTCTCTCAACGGTTTCAGATTCATCGGAGCTCGAAGCCGGGCAACTGTAAGGTGTGGATGAAAACGTTTGTCTATAGCGAAACCGAGATGCCTTAGCTCAAGATTTACGACACTTGCAAGACGTGAGACGGTCGGCGCCCCATGTTTGACACCTACCCACAGCACACGCGGACGACTCAAATTTGGAAACGCCCCGATCTTACCGAATTCAATCGAAAAGGAGGATTGGACAGCTGCCAAGCTTTGCATGACTTTACCGACACCTTCAACTGCTGGCGCGTGAACATCGCCCAAAAACTTTAGCGTGAGATGAAAGTTTCCAAATTTTGTCCATGAAGCTTTACGAATCTCCGGGTTAAGGCAGGTTTGCATGTGTTGCAGCGACTTTTGTATCGATTGCGGTATCTCAATAGCCACAAAGCAGCGAACAATCCCACGTTTAGCCGCCATGATCATGCCCCTGTTTCCGGATCGTAACGTCTCAAATGCGCCAAGGCAAACAAAAATTTGCGGTTGTTGACGAGAAATTCCACGCCGGATGCAACAGTGAGAATTAGGGGTAAAAGCATCATAAAAAAGATGGGGCCCCGGTTCCGCACAATTAATGCCGAATTCAACTCGCTCTGAAAAGCGAGCAGAGCTAAACCCGCAGCCGCTACAATCAGCTGCGAAACCATCTTATACTTCCCCCATTGGCTTGCCGAAACAACTCGTCCATATTTTGTCATAAAAACGACTCGCAAAATTGTAACGAGGACTTCACGCCCCATGATGATGACAACCATCCACATCGGAATAAGCCCATCTTCAACATGTTTAAAGAAAGCGAGACAGAGTAAAGTAGCACCAATGAGCAGCTTGTCAGCAAGCGGATCCATAAATTTTCCGAAACTAGTCACGCCTTGCCTTCGCGCGATTCTGCCATCAAGATTGTCTGTTACTGCCGCAATAAGAAAAATAATGAGCGCTGGAACCATCATATCTGTCTGAAAACAGAATATGAATGGCGGTATCAAGAATAAACGTAACAGCGTCAGAAGATTTGCTAACCGCAAAAGGACACTGAAATTCATATTATATTGGAAAAATGTTAGAGATACCCTAATCGGAGCTCTCTATTTTTTTTCGGAAAGATCGATCACCTCAGCATCTTCAGGCACAACAAACCTGAAAAGATCCCGTGCCAACTGTTTATCTCTTTCAATCTGTGTGAGCTTGACAATGACGCTCTGACGGGTTCCGTCCTCAAATCGGGTTTCGTAGCCAAATTGCACAGGTAGCCATTCACCCGTCTTTACCCAAATTTGCAGCGTTTCCTGGGCGTTCGTACTTACCATATGAAGTTTAGGCTGCAGCTCGATGTGATGGATCCCTTTCGGGTTTGCAAATTCGTCGGGAATCAACGCCATATCATAGTTCTGTTGAACATTCTCAAGCGAGGCCCCGATACCGGGAAACAACTCTCGCCGTTCCGGATTGTTCAACTTCATCTTATTGACTTGGTTGAGTATAGGTGTATAGGTCCAACCGTATTCCCCATCCAAAACAGTGAGTTGGACAACTTTTGAGGTATCTTTCCGATCGACGTATTCTTTGCGGAGCAGATTTGGTCTACGGAATATAAAGCGCCCACGGGCGACGCTCTTCTTATTCGCGAAGAGCGTGGTTTCCTCAAAGTTCGCACTAAAATTTTCAGACTTCTCATAAGCCGTTTTGAAATTATGAAAAATTTCATCGACAGTTTGAGGATATACACGGTTGGCAGATAGTAGGAAGAGGAGGATAACTGCTACCAGCCACTTTTCAAAATGTGAGGGTTTGCGCAAAATTCTGCCTCTACCTCTATAGGTCCGCCGAATCATTTCATCACCCTTTCCTATTTGACCAAATTGTGTGTTGGAAAACTAATTTCATACTATTATAGTATTATAGCACAATCTATTTTCATATGTCAATCTTTTTCAATTAGCCAAGCGCGTCCAATCGGTTAGGATAACTTCAAGACCCTCGGGGTCGTCTAATGCACAAAAAACGAGACGCTCTAATACTTGGGCAATAGACTCATCGCGGAATATCGCCTGAAACCAGTTTGCAAAGCTCTTAATTGCCTCTGGAGATTCGGCAGATGCCCAGAAGACGACACGACAAAAATCGAGGCCTTCGTCCACCCGCTTGTCAGAAATCTGAACATTTTGCGGAAAATCCCGAAAAATCGGCAAAAGGTCCGCCACTAACATCACTAGGTCATGATTGAGATACGATATCTCTGGCAGAATATCGAAATGGACAGCATATTTATGTAACGGTAAATCCTGGCGGATATCGCCTCGGTTTTGCATAGGTTTCTCCAGACTTTAAGTGGACAAAACGGTGTCCAACGTGGTATACTATCTTGTAGCTTTAATGCATAGGCACTAGGACGTTTGGGCAATGTAGGCACGTGCATCTATCAAAGGACACAATATATATTCTATGGCACATTCTCAACAAATAACACTTAAAAATGAACTGAAGAAGCGGATCCTGGTCCTTGACGGGGCGATGGGATCACTGCTACAAACCTACCGATTGACAGAAGACGATTTCCGTGGGGAAAAATTTGCCAATCACCCTTGTGAGCTCAAAGGTTACAACGATCTGCTTTCAATAACGCAACCCCACATCGTAAGAGAAATACATGCCAACTATTGCAATGCCGGGGCGGACATCATCGAAACAAATACCTTTACCAGTACATCGATATCAATGGCGGACTATCAGCTTCAGGATATTGCCTATCAAGTTAACTATGCAGCTGCACGCATCGCCCGCGAGGTTGCAGATAAATGGACATCACCGGACAAACCACGTTTCGTTGCCGGGAGCATGGGACCTACCAATCGAAGCTGCTCCATTTCGCCACATGTGAACGATCCGGGCTATCGGAATATCACCTTTTCACAACTTGTCTCTGCATATACCACACAAGCGGAAGGCCTGATTGATGGCGGCGTTGACCTCATCCTTATCGAGACCGTCATGGATACACTTAACTGTAAAGCCGCACTCTTTGCCGTACAAGCCCTCATTGAAACAAGAGCTATTGACATGCCACTCATCGTCTCCTCCGACAGAAGCGGCGGCGGCGGCAGAAACCTCTCCGGACAAACAGTCGAAGCTTTTTGGAACTCTGTTCGACATGCCGATTTGAGCGCTGTAGGGCTGAACTGCGGCTTCGGCTCGCAACAGATTCGCCCCTACCTTGCCGAAATGTCCAAAATAGCCGATATACCTGTTATCTGTTATCCGAACGCCGGGCTTCCGAATGAACTCGGACACTACACACAGACCCCCGAAGAAATGGGTAATTGGATGCGCGAATTCGCAGAAAACCAACTCGTCAACATCGTCGGCGGTTGCTGCGGCAGCCACCCTGAACATATTGAAGCTGTTGCTAAGATCGCCGCTGAATACCCACCCCGCGAACCTAGACCACAAAAACACGCCTGCCGCCTCAGCGGCTTGGAGGCGTTCAACATCACGCCCGACTCTCTCTTTGTTAACGTTGGAGAACGCACAAACGTAACGGGATCGCGCCGATTCGCAACACTCATCAAAAACGATGACTATGAGACAGCCTTAGAAGTGGCACGTGACCAAGTGGAAAACGGGGCACAGATGGTTGACATCAACATGGACGCGAGTATGTTAGACGCCAAAACCGCAATGGTCAAGTTCCTTAACCTCATTGCAGCAGAACCCGACATCAGTCGAGTGCCTATCATGCTAGATTCCAGCCGATGGGAGGTTATAGAAGCAGGATTAGCGTGTGTTCAGGGCAAGGGTGTCGTCAACTCAATTAGTTTAAAAGAGGGCGAGGAAGACTTCTTATCAAAGGCACGCCAAGTCCGCCAATATGGTGCAGCGGTTATCGTCATGGCCTTCGACGAAGACGGACAAGCGGATACCCGCGAACGGAAGGTGGAAATCTGCCGTAGAGCATATCGACTCTTGACAGAAGAGGCCGGGTTGCCCCCAGAGGACATTATCTTCGATCCCAATATTTTTGCGGTTGCAACAGGTATTGAGGAACATAACGCATACGCAAAGGCATTTATAGAGGCGTGTGAAGAAATCAAAACCGCATGCCCACACGCCCTCCTCAGTGGCGGTGTCAGCAATATTTCATTCGCTTTCCGGGGTAATGATGCCATCAGAGAGGCGATGCACGCAGCCTTTCTCTATCATGCGATTAACGCCGGCATGGACATGGGAATCGTCAACGCCGGGCAGCTCGCTGTCTATGACGATTTGCCAAAGCCACTTTTGGAGGCAGTAGAAGATGTTTTGTTCGATCGCAGAGAAGACGCGACCGAACGCCTCGTTAATCTCGCTAACACGCTGCGCGGAAAAGGCAAAAAGAAGCGTGTGAATCGGAGATGGCGCAAATTGCCGGTTGAAGAGCGACTCCGTCATGCACTCGTTGAAGGAATCCTTGAATACATTGAAGCGGACACAGAGGAAGCACGGCAAAGCTACGAACGTCCGATACAGGTGATTGAGGGGCCATTGATGGACGGCATGAACCGCGTCGGTGAACTTTTTGGGGACGGGAAAATGTTCCTACCCCAAGTGGTGAAAAGCGCACGCGTGATGAAAAAAGCTGTCGCACACCTCACCCCCTACATTGAAAAGGAACAAGCAGCCGGCGCTATCCCATCGAGAGGCAAAATTGTGATGGCAACCGTGAAGGGCGATGTTCACGACATCGGGAAAAATATCGTCGGAGTTGTACTCGGATGCAACAACTACGATATTGTCGACCTCGGGGTCATGGTCCCTGCAGAAGATATACTGGAAACCGCTCGCAAAGAAAACGCTGATATCATCGGATTGAGTGGACTCATCACTCCTTCATTAGATGAAATGGTAAACGTCGCCGAAGAGATGGAACGTGAAGGTTTTCGGATACCGCTGCTCATCGGCGGGGCGACGACCTCAAAGGTGCATACCGCTGTTCAGATCGAAACGGCTTATAGCGGCTTAACAGTTCACGTCAAAGATGCCTCCCGAAGCGTGGGGGTTGTCGGCAATTTAATGAACAACGAAAAACAGCAGAAATTCACACAGCAGACGCGGGAGGAATACGCAGATATTCGGGAACGACGTGCAAAACATCGGAAACAGGCGAAGCTGCTACCGTTTGACGTGGCACAACAGCGGAAATTTACGCCGGATTGGCGGAGCTATCGCCCCGCTACGCCCCAACAGCTCGGCACCCAAGTCTTTGACGATTATCCGTTAGCCAAACTCATAGATTATATCGATTGGAGCCCCTTTTTCACCACCTGGGGACTCCGCGGGAAATACCCCGATATCTTGGAACACGCGGACGTCGGGACGGAAGCCCGTAGACTGCTTAAAGACGCAAAAACACTTCTCTATACCATCATTGAGCAGAAAAAACTCCAAGCCCGGGCTGTTGTCGGGCTTTTCCCAGCCAACGCGGTTAGCGAAGATACTGAGATTTACGCAGACAACGCACGAACAAAGGTGACCGCTACGGTGCACCACCTCCGTCAACAGACAGAACAACCTTTTATGAGACCCAACCTGAGCCTCGGTGATTTCATCGCCCCCAAGGCAACAGGCATTCAAGATTATATCGGGGCTTTTGCTCTAACAACTGGGAGCGGCGTCTCTGAGCTGTGTGCTGAATTTGAGCGGAAGCAGGACGATTATAACAGTATTATGACAAAGGCACTAGCAGACCGCCTGGCAGAGGCATTCGCGGAAAAGATACATCAACACGTCCGGACAACACTTTGGGGCTACATCCCAGATGAGGCACTGGATAACGCGGCTTTAATCGCCGAACGGTATCGCGGAATTCGCCCCGCACCAGGCTACCCCGCCTGTCCCGACCACAATCAAAAACGGGTGTTGTTTGACTTGCTGAACGTTACAGAAAACACCGGGATCGCTCTCACTGAAAACCTAGCGATGTTCCCAGCCGCATCTGTGAGTGGATGGTACTATTCCCACCCAGATGCCCGATATTTCAGCATTGCCAGAATTGGGGAAGATCAAGCCGCGAACTATGCAGAACGAATTGGAATGGACCTAGAGACAGCAAACCGGTGGCTTAAGCCGCTGCTGACATGAAAAAATTGCGCTTTTGACAGATTGCCGTAGCGGCGAAGCCGCCGCGCAACTAATAGCTGGCTACGATACAAACAAAAACCGTTCCATCTTCTATAAAGAAACCTTATGCAAACATCACATAAATATTTAGACCCGGTCGCCCTTTCCCGGATTGGCGGGTTAGAGCTTGTTGCAAGGCTCGTCGTTGAGGGATTCGTCACGGGCTTGCACAAGAGTCCATATCAAGGATTTAGCGTCGAATTCGCAGAACACAGGCAATATATGCCAGGCGATGAAATCCGCTATATCGATTGGAAAGTCTACGGAAAATCCGATCGGTATTATATCAAAAAATTTGAGGAGGAAACCAATCTGCGGGCATACCTTCTCCTTGATAAGAGTGCATCCATGAACTACAAGCATGCAGAGGACGGGTTGACGAAGTTTGAATACGGTTGTTATCTCGCAGCAACCCTCACCTACCTTATGCTGAAGCAACGGGACTCCGTCGGACTAGCGCTCTTCGATACCGCTATCACACAATATATTCCGCCAAGAGGCGCCGCAACGCACCTACGGGCAATTATGACCGCCTTGGAAAATGCGACTCCGGGACAGGAAACACGGTTGAGCAGCCTCTTCCACGAACTCGCCAAACGCATCGTGAGACGTGGGTTAGTTATTGTTATCTCCGATCTGCTCGACGATCCCTCGCAAGTCATTTCCGCCTTGAAGCATCTACGGCATAAGAAACACGAAGTGATTGTCTTTCATCTACTCGATCCTGCCGAACTCGCCTTCCCTTACACCGGTTCTGTCGTCTTTCGCGATATGGAAACAGGACAAACGCTTTCAACACAAGCCGATACGTTAAAAACAGATTATCTTCAGAAACTCAACGAGTTTATCCAGAGCTATCGTAGAGGCTGCGGCGCAAGCCAGATTGATTATATTCAGATGGATACCGCAACGCCCTTTGATTACGCACTATCTGCCTATCTATCCCGCCGAAAATAGTCTTCCCCTCGGACATTAACCGTTCTCTTAGAGGGTTTCTACCATAGGATTGTGTCGATTTGCTGCATGAGGGTGAGGGTCTCCGCAATAGAGACTAAGATGGCACGATAATGCCGTACCTCCTCATGACGCAACACCTCCCCGCGACGATCCCGAAGCCACTTCTCACAGACCTGATACGAGCCGATCTTATACGCCCAGACCTCCGGCGGTACGTCTGTGAAATATTGCGTGGCATTCATCCAAACCGCGCCCTCCACATAACGCACCTTTCCGACAACGCCATCTCCCACGCCCTCAAAGCGGTGACGCGCCGGAATTTCTACGTCTTTCAAGAGGTGCCAGTTCATGAGGTGCTGCCCGAGCGATGCGAGTGTGTGGAACTGCTCGCTGTTGCGCGGCATGGGGATACGCGGGTAGTCGTATTTGAGGAAGTCGTAGTACCGTTTGCGATAGGTGGGGCTATGGAGCAGTGCGTAGAGATAGGCGAGGATCTGCTCGGGTGAGACGCGTTCGGGCAGCTGGAAGGGTTGAACCTGCTGGGCATCCAGCGCCTCTGAGAGCGCGGTGAGAAAGGTTGGTTTGAAATTGAGGGAGCGTTCTGTGTTAAGTCCTAATTCTTTGGGGTTTGGATAGAGATAGAGCGGGAATACATGGGTGGGACCGTCTTTATTTGAGATACAACAGGCATCGGTAATCTCGTTGGTAACAAAGACGTGCTGCCATGTGGTAGAGCTTTTGAAGCTGCGGTATGTGCCGAGGGCAAGGTTTTCTTTTTGCAAATGCGGCATAATCGCCGGTCGTGGCCTACAGTGAAAGCCGCGCGACCGTCCTGTGTAGTAGGTCCAGCGCGTGTCAAACGGCCGGTAATTGATCGGCACAATGTGCTCTTCTGTGTTCGGATGATTGCGGAGGTCTGCTTGGGCGAGATGTACCTTCCAATCTTGGCTGTCTTTTGGCAACCCGTATTTTTCGCGGGCCTTGTCTACAGGGAGCGAGACAAAGTCGGTTACGGTGTCGCGAACATCTTCGGCAGTGCGATGGATTGTTAACTTATCTCGGGCGGTAACAATCCCGATTGAGCTTGCTTGAAAGATGTCGGTTATCCTCCATCCGACTTCGTATTCCTCTATGTGTTGCGTGTGACGTGGCACGAAATGATAGAACGGGGAGTCGGGGGTGAGCTCTGTCCACGTTGTGCTCTGAACATCGGTATTGAGGAGGGTTTCGTATTTTTCTACGCGACTGCCCCACACGTCGGCATAGTAGATTTTCGCGGGTGCAGGGTTGTGCGGCTCTTTAACACAGAACAGAATGGCTGTTCCCTGCAGAATATCAAAGACGTTCTCATCGGTTTTACCTTCGGGGACAATCTCTCCGATTCTAACGCTGCCGTGCAAGTTAAGACAGTAGATGGTGTTGAAGCTGTTGATCAGGCTCTGTCGCATACCGCGAAAGATGATACCGTACAGAAACCCGTTATTTACGATGTATCCAACAACGCCTTCTCCATTTTTATCAATGCGCCATTGTGCCCACCGGATAAATTTGACGTAGTCACTTTGAAGGGCTTGAACGTTTTGTTCTGTCATCCGTGCGCCATCGACGCTCCTATAATCTTCCATGAGCTGCCCGATGAAGTTTAAGCTTTTATCAGCGTTCCGGTTTGGATTGGCAGAGCTCCGTGGATAGGGTGGGTTGCCGAGGACGACGAGGAGGGTTCGTCGCGTTTCACTGACAACGCAGCGTTCGCCTCCTCGGAGATGAACTCCGTGAACGGCAACGGCGATTGCATCTCTTGCGGCTGTTCTAGTGTGTTGGTGAGGTAGATGCGTAGACGCTCATCCGCACGCCAGCCTTGCGATTCTAAGAAGAGACCCAACTTCAAGTGTGCGATGGTATACGGCGCAACAAGCAGCTCAAATCCAAAGAGGCGACGCACCAGATCCCCGTTGATATACTGTGCCCATTCCCCCGAGCCGTAGGTCGAGGTGACAGAAGCCTGGATCTGCTCAAGCACTGCCAACAGAAAGCCGCCCGTCCCCGTCGCTGGGTCGAGGATGAGCGTATCGGTATCCGCGAGACCGTCCGATCTACCGAGCTCTGTTTTCAAGAGGCTATCAACAGACCGCACAATATACGAGATCACCTGGGGCGGCGTATAGTAGACACCCCGATCAACCCGACGCTCCGGATTATACGCAGCGAGGAAGGTCTCATAGAAGTGGATAACAGGATCCTCGGCGTGAGTTCCCGGAGAAAATGCCGTGCGGATCATCTCTGTCTGCACGTTTCGCAGGAGCGTTGCGATGTCGTCGAGGATATAGATGACGTTCGCCTCTAGCGTTGGCGATGCGATCTGATGAAAGAGCTGCACAAGAAATGGGTTGGATTTCGGAAGGGCTCCTGCGGCGGTGTGTCGTGAGAAGTTTGTGGCGTTCGGCAGCGTGCATCGGGCGGCGAATAGTCCATAGGCGAGCGTCTGTGCATACATATCCGCAAAATCAGCGGGGGTCAATGTAGAGAGCAGCAGCTCCTTGAAGGCGGAGAACATCCGATAGAGGTTGCTGTTTTCATTAGTGAGTGCAGCGGCGACTTGCACCTGTAGCTCTCGGGTGCGTCTGGCGAGGTATCTGGCGAGCACCTCTGGTGTGGCGATCTGAACGGGTTTGGCGTTTAGGAACCGTTCCAATAACATCTCCAAGTTTGCGGTGCCGTCTCCGGCGCGTGCTTGTGCGTGGAGTTGTCCGTCTGTCCAGAGCTGGAAGTCGACGAAGTTGGTCAGGATAAAGTTATCTAGGTTTTCGGTAAATCGTTTGTTCTGCTCTTGTGCGTGTCCTGTGAGCTTGTTGAGGTCTCTGCGGTATGACTCTGCTTCGATGTAGCCGATGGGGAGCAGTCCGTCTATTGCGACGAAGTCGGGTCTGCCGATCTGCTCGATATTTTTCGATTCTTGGAGGAAGTGTATGGTATTTCTGTGGAAGTGGTTAGCGGTTGTTTCCGCGAGGAATGCGTGTAGGTGTGGGAAGAGTGAGAGCTCTGGTGTTGCTGCGGTGTTGGCGCGGGTGTGTTGTATTCTCTGTAGGTAGCGGTTGGTGCGGGTGTGGAAGTCCATATGTTGTTTTGAGATTAATCCTGTTTAGGTTGAGGTGGCACAGACGGGTCGTCTATGCTACAAGAAGTGTCTGGGCTACACACAATGGTTTATTTCTGACGTTTACGTTATTATACGGGTTTTGGTGGTTAGGTGCAAGTGTTTTCTGGGATCACATAACGTTTTGGAGCAGACGAAGTGCTTGAAAACTAGAAGTGGGCGTGGTATATTTAAGTTGATGGTTTCTGCTTATTAACTGAACTTTGGACAGCCTGGAAAAGGGGTTTATCATGAAAGAGTCGCGGAAAATGCGTTACAAAGCCGTTGTGTTCGATTTGTACGGGACACTGGTCGAAAATTTCAGTCGCCAAGTCTACGATCGCGTCCAAAAGCGGATGGCGAAAATTCTGGATGTACCCTATCCAAAATTCTGGCAAGTCATGGGAGAAACCTTCTATAACAGGGTATCGGGCAGCAACCGTTCACCCGAAGAGGAGATGCTGGAAGTCTGTCGACGCTTAGGTGTTAAAGCAGATAACGCACAAATCGCGAAGTGCCTCGGCTTGCGTTACGAGTTCACCCGAAATTCTGTCATCCCTGAAACCGAAGTTTTGGAAGCATTAAGCATGCTGAAACGCAACGGCTTCCATATAGGACTCGTCACTAACTGCAACCGTGATGTGCCACTACTCTTTCCTGACTCACCTTTAGCGTCCTACATTGATGCCCCCATTTTCTCTTGTGTGGAAGGGGTTAACAAGCCTGATCATCGCATCTATGAGATAGTATGTGAGCACCTGAAAATTCAACCCCAGGAATCTATTTACGTTGGAGACGGGAGCAGTGAAGAATTGACGGGCGCGGCCGCGATCGGCATGTTACCGATACTAAAGTGGCCCGATTTAACAGATGTCTACGACCGACACCGACCCGAGTTAGAAAACTGGCAAGGTATTACCATTAACGACATTGCCGAGCTGCCAAACCTTCTTTCCGAGCTGACTTAGGGAGACAGGGAGGCAAGCCCTAAAATCACGGGGCTTAATTCACAGAAAAAGTCTCTAGGAGTCAGTAGATTTGATACACTTTTCAGATAATATTTGACCGCATAGAGATATAAGAACGGACCGATAGCCGCTAATAGACTGTGCTGATAAACCATATTCAAAGCACATCTGATAGCCGCACAAACCGGTACCCGTCTCGCTTTAGCGCTGTAATGATCAACGCTGTCGCTTTAACAGTTCCTGAACGGTTTGCGTTCGGATTTTCTGCTTTTCCATCGTGTAGGACGACGATTGAACCTGCACCTTTGGATAATCTTACCTTCCGCAGGACGGCTCCTGCAATTTTATTAGCGTTTTGTGTCATCCAATCCCAACCCCACGCATTGCAGCTGATATGGGTCCGGTTGCCTTTTGCAAGTACCCATGCGACTGGCAGGAATCTTGTTAACAACGGGGCTCGAATCAGGAGCTCACCTGTAACCCCGGCTTGACGAATCAGCTTATCTGTGCGTTCGATTTCTCGCTGAATATAGGCAGGCGGGCAGAAACCGAGTACAGGATGGCTGTAGGAGTGATTTCCAATTTGGTGCCCCTCAGCGATCACGCGCTGCACTGTTTCAGGATGTTTCTCAATCCGATTGCCGATCATAAAGAAGGTAGCTTTGACATCATGCTTGCTGAGGATGTCAAGAATCTGATCCGTATACGGAGGTTTCGGTCCATCATCGAAGGTGAGTGCAACCACACGATCGCCCGTATTCAAACGAACGATATTTTTTCCGAAAGGAGGTTTAAAAAAAATCCACGACACGCCTAGTGTCGCAAGCCCTGACACAGCTGCAATTATTGATCTCATGAGGTTCTCCTTATTCAACTAATTTTTCTTGATGGTTTTTGCTAAACTTGCTATTATTAAGTAGTTATAGCACAAAATGGTTTGGAGTTTCCTCAATAACCCGCAAACACGGAAATGTCTAGGTGATTTTGTTACCCAATTTTGGAGTTTTTGTGAAAATTCGCTGTATTAACGCTTATCAAGTCGATCTCCCGCTCCATGAGGGCAGTTATAATTGGTCTGGCGGAAAATCTGTATCCGTCTTCGACAGCACTATTGTCTCAATAGAGACAGACGAAGGCATTACTGGTTACGGTGAGGTCTGCCCACTGGGCCCCTTCTATCTCCCTGCTTATGCAGCGGGGACCCGCACCGGCATTGCTGAACTTGCCCCGCATCTTATCGGTGAAGATCCTACACGATTGCTTCCGATCAATCAACGCATGGATGCTGCACTCAAGGGGCACCCGTATGTAAAATCCGCAATCGACATCGCCTGTTGGGATATTCTCGGTAAAATCGGAGACCAACCTGTTTGCACCCTCCTCGGCGGCAGGTATGGCTCGGACTTCATGCTCTATCGCGCGATTTCGCAACAATCTCCGCATGAGATGGCGGCAAAGATCGCAACCTACCGCCAAGAAGGATACCGCAAATTCCAGTTGAAAGTCGGTGGTGACCCAAATACCGATATTCAACGCATCCAAGCGGCTGCCGAACTAATGCAACCCGGAGATGTGCTGATCGCTGATGCGAATACCGGTTGGTTAATGCACCAAGCCGCCCGCGTTGTTCGAGGCGTGCGCGATGTGGATGTCTACATTGAGCAGCCCTGCCTTTCCTATGAAGAATGCCTCGCAATCCGGCACCGCATAGACCATCCTTTCGTTCTCGACGAAACGATTGATAGCATCCAAGCCCTCTTACGGGCTCATGCTGATCGCGCCATGGATGTCGTCAATATTAAAATAAGCAAATTCGGCGGACTGACTAAAGCGAAACTCGCTAGAGACCTGTGCATTGAACTCGGAATTGCGATGACGATTGAGGATAGCTGGGGCGGGGACATTACAACCGCCGCGATCGCCCATCTCGCCCACAGTACCCCACCAACGTTCCTTTTCACAGCAACCGATTTCAACAGTTACGTCACCGTCAGCACCGCAGCGGGCGCACCGCAGCGTATAAAAGGTAGAATGGCAGCCTCAACGCAACCCGGTTTAGGTATCACCCCGGATATGGAGATGTTAGGCGAACCGGTCCTCCGTGTGGAGTAATCGTATGCGTATCAGAATTCTCTCTGCCTCCGATGTTCGAGCAGCTCTACCCATGCCTAAAGCCATCGAGGCAATGCGGCACGCTTACAGTCAACTGTCAGCAGGCAAAGCGACCGTACCACCGCGCCAACATATTTCTGCTGCTCAAGGGGTTACCCTCATAATGCCAGCACACCTGCCGCAACGCAGCGAGTTTGGGATCAAAGTGGTCTCAGTTTATGACAACAACCCCAAACTCAACTTACCGCGCATCACTGGCACAGTTTTGATCATCGATCCTGCCACGGGAACCCCAAAAGCGTTCATGGACGGCGCGAGTCTCACTGCCATCCGGACCGGAGCAGGGGGCGGCGTGGCAGCAGACCTACTTGCCCAAAAACACACAGAAACCGTCGGACTATTCGGGGCAGGTGTACAAGCAAGATCACAGCTCCAAGCAGTGATGGCCGTCAGAACCATCAAACGCGTGAACCTCATCAGTCGCACAAAAACCTCCGCACAACAATTCGCCACCGAAATTTCGGGATGGTCAGATGCCCCCGAAGTCAAACTTGCACACACACCACAACAGGTTGTAGAAGATGCTGATATTGTGCTATGCGCAACGACAGCAGCAACCCCGCTTTTTGACGGAAACGCACTGCAAACCGGAACACACGTCACAGCAGTTGGTACGTTCGTGCCTGAAAAACGAGAGGTTGACACGGCAACCATAAGACGCGCCGATCGGGTCGTAGTGGATTCTCGGACAGACTGCTTAGCCGAGGCAGGCGAACTAATTATTTCCAACGCTAAAATTGACGCTGAAATCGGTGAAATCCTCAACGGGGACAAGCCCGGACGTCAAGCGGCTAGCGACATCACGTTTTTCAAATCGGTGGGCGTAGCGGCACAAGACGCAGTCGCAGGCGCAGCAGCACTCGCAGCAGCAGAAGCACAAGGGTTAGGCACCCTCGTTGAAATGTGCTAATCACTATGAGTTTCAGGAGTCAGCTAGCATCTTGTAGCAGCGCGCACCCCTTGAACACCCCCTTAACGAGTAACTGAGGTCTGATCCCTTCTAAGACTGACATCCATTTTGCGTGCCTCCGGTAGATTCCACCACGGGATATACGGATATTCATGATGTTCCCAATGATAACCGAAGTGATAACAGGTGACAAACGACCAAAATGGCGAATACGCATTGCTCTGGGCCCGGTGTGGATTATCGTAGCCATCCCTCGGCATGCGATGCGGCAGATACGTTCCAAAATAAAACAGCTGCAGAGTGCTAAGCAGGGCTGGAGACACCCAGAAGAGTATCAGATTCAGCCTCGGGATTCCTAGCACATGTTCCATGATTTGAAAAACAAGCGCCATACCCGCGATCTGTTTCCATCTGAGGTATTCCTTCATAAAATGAAGATACCACCTCACGAAGCCGCTATGTTCTCCATCATGAAAATCTGGGTCAGTCCGGCTTGCGGGTTTTCGGTGGTGTTCCCAATGTTTTTCCAATAATATGCTATATGAAAATAGGGCATATAACCCGACAGCGATTGCCCCAATCGTATTGTTGACACGAGGATGTGTATTACAAACCGAACCGTGCATCGCATCGTGCGCAGTGATAAACACTCCTGTGTAGAGAAACGTCTGACAAAGGACCCCCAAAGGTATCAGCACAATGTTCTTCCGGGCAACGTCGAGGGTGAGTAACATCGACAGACTCACGCCCCACAGACCGATGATTGTTAGCGCGATGAATAAACCTATGTTTGTTCGTTTCATAAGCTTTTCAAGTCCACCAGTCCAAAATAAATGAGCTGCGCAAGATAGAAGTGAAACGCGATACGAGGCAGCGGGGGCTGAGAAAACAAGCCCATTCTTATACCTAGCATCGTAAAAATAAAACTCAATCCGAACCACGCCAGATAGTTCTGCAAAGGAATACGGTTGTCCACCCATGTCCAATAGTCTAATTTGCCTGCTGCGGGTTCTAAAAACAGATCAAAACAGACCATTAACAGCGCCGTCCAGAGCGCCAACCTGATACTGTTTTCAACCACGGATTTCGGGCCGAACCGTTGGACGACAGCGGCTGAGGAGATGAGCATTACAAACCATGCAGCGCCAATACATGCGGGTACACCATCAATCAACGGTCGCAGTGTCTGGCCATATGTATACGCCCCGAAAATTTTCCCCGTTCGAACACCGAGCCATTCCACTCCGAAGCTGCACACCACAACGATCGCACTCCAAAAGACCAGTTTCTGCTTTTTCCGTTGTGGGGATATCCGCCAGCACTCCCAAAACAGCCAGACCCCTAAGCCGAAAACCATCGACGAGTTGAGGATCCGCATGATGCCTTGGAAAACGTCGAGCATGTGCCACAATCCGCCCGCCCCTAGAAGTAGATAAAGCCCGCCTATTTTTAGCTTGTTCACTTATCCGTTCACCTGTCTATTAATCTGCCGTCCTTTCCACTGTAAACGGCCGCGTTTGAACTGACAGAATGAATTGATACCAATCAGCAGAGTAGTCAAAATGCCAAGTGGGTGCAAAACAACACTTGTAAAGAACGGATGTCTGTATTTCAATGCCAGTACAGCGCGTATAACAGTGTTCATAGAGATTGCAGCGAGCGAGAGGGGTCTAAGCGATGCAGAACAGACCGTGATATACGGTAAAACGCAGATTGTGAACAGCACCAGCGTTAAAATAAAAAACGGGACTGTTTTGTAACGCACTAGCCCAAAAAGATTTTTGGAAAATCCGCTCCACACTTCACTGAACGAATGGTACATCCTACAACGTACTAAGCGCGTGCCAGCCAAGGTCAAGATTTTGATGCCCCTCTTTTTTGCCAAGCGACTTAATTCAACGTCTTCAACAATTTGATTCGAGACTGCCTGGTGTCCACCGACCTGTCGGTATGCCTCGCGGGTAAACGCGATCCATAGACCGCTCGCCGCTGCGAGCGAGGGGAAACGACTAAAATATGTTAACCATAACGGTAGCCCAGCATAAACGAACATATCAATCACCGGTACCACGAGTTTTTCTGCGAATGTTCCTGTCACCTTCTCTGGAAACGCTGACAATAATCCAAGTTCAAACTTTTCCATGTAGGCAACAGTATTAGCAATCGCGTCCGGTGCGGGACGGTTATCGGCATCGGTGAAAATAAGTATGTCGCCGCTGGCATGTTGGCTCAATTGATGGCACGCCCAATTTTTCCCCAACCAGCCTGAAGGTAACGATTCGCCCCGAATTGCTTGAACCTTCGGATACCGTTTCGCAAATTTTTCAATGATAGATCCAGTGAGATCCATCGATTGGTCGTCAAGAACGTGAATCTCAAAATTGTCATACTTCTGGGCCAAGAACCCTTGGATACAACTGCCTATATTGGATTCCTCGTTGCGAGCGGGAATCAGCACCGAGACGCACGGACAGTTTCGGCAATCATCTGCGTTTTTGAGCATCGGTGCAGTTAACGCATTAAACAACGTGACCGTCAAGGCAACTGTCAATATCCCGGTAGCGATAAACATCAGTACAAACAATACTATTACCCTACCTTTAATCGCTAATCATTAAAGCAAATTTCGCCCCGCCTCTTGACCAAGGATTCGCACTGCCAAATCCTCCAACAAAACGTTCTCGGTCTTTTCCAGCCAATCCATGCCGTAAAATGTGTCTGGATCGCACGAATAAACATCCCCAAACAAAAAAAACACCTTCGGACGTTTCTCACCGAGAAACTCGGTGCGGATACCTAGCGGAAGAACGGCTATTTGTTTTCCATACGCCCGTAAAATCCGTTCAATGCCGCGCTTATAGCCGAGGGGACGGGTGTGCCACGGCAGCAGTTCACCCTGAGGAAAGATGGAGACCAGCGGTGTTCCTTGATTCAATACCTCAACAGTGTATTCTAGCGACTCAACAATACCTTGCCGATGTTTCGGTTCTATGGAATAAGCCCCAAGCTTCGCAAAGAACTTGTATTTGGATAACTGCTCCTCAAGCATCATCAAATAGGCAGTTCGCTGGAAAATTCGTTTATTGAGCAGATAAACGAAGAATCCATCCCACCAGGTACTGTGATTCGGAAGCAACAGCACGGGTAAATGAGACGGAATTTCCGGCAGCGCCCCCAAAACCTGAATCGTGTGAAAATGCCGCCTGAATAACCATGTGAGATACGGCTGGAAAATGAAGTCTGCCCAAAGCCGATGCTGTGCACGAATCATTTATGTATCACAGAGTGTGCTGGACATAGTTTCTCTTGTGCTGATAGGAATTTCGATCGTAACCCCTCATGTACGAGAACCCCTACTTTCTGGAACGTCGGCACAAAAACCCGCCCCAAGAATGGATTGTAATTTTGGGATTCGATCCTTCTTAAGATACCCCGGTATATTTTAGCAGCCGAATAAATTGCATACTGGGATTCCGTATTGAGCAAGGAAATCCCTGGGAGCGCACCGGTGTAGTAAGCGTCTGCACGTTCAACTTGGAACTTGATGAGTGCTTTTAACCGAGGAGTCATTTTCTCTTGCAAGATATCTTCTTCAGAGACACCGAAGCGCACCAAATCTGCCTGCGGCAAATAGATACGGCCCAACTCTTTGTCTTCCTTGACATCCCGCAGAATGTTCGTCAGTTGCATAGCAGTGCCAAGGCGCTTAGCATAGTCGAAGACTCGCTTGTCTTTATAACCGAGAACGTGAGTCATCATCAGTCCAACGACGGACGCAACTCGATAGCAGAAGAGAGAGAGCTCATCAAACGTTTTGTATCGTGCCTGTTGCACATCCATAGCAACCCCTTTGAGCAGGTCAAGAGGATAGGCAATCGGAATTGCATAAGATTTAGCAACAAGTATGAAGGCGCGAATGACAGGGTGTTCAGATTCACCCGTATTGTAGGCAATCCGTAATTCTTCCGCTAACCATCTGATCTCTCTGAGAATCTCCGCCTCCGTTCGTTGCCGTGGCGTATCAATCAAATTGTCACAATGCCGACAGAAGCCATACAACGCGTATGTTGCCCAACGACGCTTGCTGGGCAACACCCGAGTGGAGAAGTAAAAACTTTTTGAATAATAGGCAGTTATCCTGCGTGCATGTTCAAAAGCTGCACGATTCTCTGCTGCTGGTTTCCACAATTTCATGATACTTCCTCCTCTCCCGATTAATGGTTGAGAACACTAAAATTATGCTATCAGATCCTCAACAACCAATTTCACCGTCGTTTCCGCCGTCAGCAGGACCCCGGGAACGCCAGCACCCGGATGCGTACTCGCCCCGACGAAATAGAGGTTTTGTATATCTTCACTCCGGTTATGCGGTCGAAAATATGCTGTTTGTGTTAATTTCGGTTCAACCCCCCATGCACTGCCGAGATAGCTGTTCCGTTTTTCCTTGAAATCTGAAGGTGTGAACGTTTCGAGCACCTCAATAGCATCTCTTAAGGCTGTCAGTCCGAAGTCCTTCTCCAAAAAAGTTAATACGGAATCCGTATATCTCTCTGTTGTCTTCTCCCAGTTAATACCGCTTGCCAAATTCGGCACAGGGATCAGTATGTACATACTCTCACACCCCTCAGGTGCCATAGACGGGTCGGTTTGCGACGGAATATGCAAATACATTGAAAAATCGTCAGAAAGAACTTTATTGTCAAAAATGTCAGCTACCAATCCCCTATATCTCTCGGAAAGAACAAGCGTATGATGCTTCAAGTGCGGGTACCTGTTTTTCACGCCCAGATAGAGTAAGAAAGCACTCATTGAATATTGGGTTTTCTTGAGTTTTCCATCCGACCATTTCTTTCGATGCTCCGCGTTAATAAGTCTTCCATAAGTGTGTAGCAGATCAGCATTGGAAATAACCCCGTCAGCTTCGTAAAATTGGTCTTTTACCAGCACACCTTTCGCTCTGCGATCTTCAACGACAATCTGTTCGACTTCTGCCCCAGTTTCAATAACACCACCGAGTTTCTTAAAGACCTCTTCCAATGCAAGAACGAGATTATACATACCGCCTTTGCAAAACCAGACACCGCCGGTTTTTTCAAGATACGGAATCATTAGGTAAACTGCTGGCGCACGGAACGGATTACCACCTATGAATAGCGGATGAAATGAGAAAATGAAACGGTGCCGCGGGTCCTTGAAATATTTTTTAACGACATCATAAGCCGGAGTCAGTGCCTGAAGACGTAACGCACGCGGTAGAAAACTGAGCAGTGTCTGCAAGTTAAACGGCGTAGAACCGAGCCCGTCCGTGATGACAGCATCGTAAAGTCGACCGGTATGCTCCATGAAACGATCATAGTTGTTAGCGTCTTTCTTGTTGAAACCTGCCATCTGCCGTTTCATCTGTTCACCATCGTCCGTATAGTCAAACGATGAACCGTCATGAAAATATATACTATAGAACGGATCCAGTTTTACTAGCTCAAGGTAATCTTCCATCTGAACCCCCGCACAAGCAAATACCCGTTGAATGAGATCAGGGGCGGTGATAATCGAAGGCCCCATGTCGAAAGTGTAACCTTCCTTAACCAGCTGATAAGCGTGTCCACCGACTTTCTCGTTCTTTTCGAGAATCGTGACCTGCATACCTTTCGCTTGGAGTCGAATCGCTGCCGCGAGCCCGCCAAACCCTGAGCCGATGATAACGATTTTCCGTTTCATGTTTTCTAACCCCGTTCAATCGAAACATGCGATGTTTGATACTGCCGAGTGGACATCGCTCCGCGCCCGGCCTTCTCCGCAATTCTTCCAGACACGGGGTGTTTGTTCCCTTTAACTGTGATCAAACCCGTTAGGTGCCCCTTAATAGGCATCTGAAATTTTTGACTCATGATTCTCCGCGATCAACATCGCTGCTATCTTTCCCGACAATAACACCAAGGGGATTCCACCGCCGGGGTGCACTGAACCGCCAGCAAAGTAGAGTCTATCGAGGGTCCGGCTTCTATTTGGTATTCGCCTGAACGCCGTGCTCTTGCTATTTGATGATGTACCGTAGATGCTCCCCTGATTGCTGGCGTAAAGTTTGGCAAAATCTTCTGGGGTGTAGATTTGCTCCATCTCAATTCGATCTGCGATGTCAAAACCGAGTCGTTTTAGCTTATCCAAAACGACTGCACGCATCCGGACCTTTTCTTTCTCCCATAATTGCCCAGGAGCCAAGTACGGCATATTTAACAACACGAACCAATTTTCGCTGTCAGTCGGTGCATGCCCCGCATCGGTTTTGCTGGTTATGGCAATGTAAATAGTGGGTTCATCCGGTACTTGTTGATGTTTGAAAATCTGTTCGAATTCCACTGCATAGTCGCTGGAGAAGATAATGTTATGGTGTGCTAACTTCGGCTGTTTAGCACTAACCCCCCATAAGAATACCATTCCGGACAGCGATGGCTCCAATTGATTCAATTTTTCGCGGCGCTTCTGAGGGCTGTCAATCAGTTTCTCATGTGCTACGACTGCGTCCGTGCCACATAGGACGTAGTCCGCAGCAACCTTTTCACCATTGACTTGCACCCCGCTTACACGTTTACCATCACTGCAGATTCTTTCAACTTTTGCTGATGTATGAATCTGTACACCTAATCTACATGCTACTGATTTTAGAGCGTCAATCAGGCGATATATACCCCCTTTGATGTAGTATCCGCCTAAACCGTATTCGATATACGGAATTATATTCAGAGTCGCTGGTGCCTGAAATGGATCGGAACCGTTATAAGTCGCGTAGCGGTCAAAAAGTTGGATGAGTCGAGCGTCTGAGAAAAATCGAGAGACGCTTTGATGTACCGTCCGAAACGGATCAATTTGATGAAGCCTGAATAACGTCTGAAAATAGCGAGGCTTCATGAGTTTCCTGAACTCATGGATCGGTGTAAACATAAAGATTTCAGCTGTTAAGGTGTAGATCCGTTCTGCATATTTCAAGAACTGTTCATACGCTTTCACGTCATCAGGAGAGAGCTGCTCAATTGCCACCTCCATCTTTGCTCTGTCAGCACTTGCATCCATCACTGAACCATCTGAAAAGAAGTATCGACATATCGGGTCAATTGGCACGAAGTCGAGATAATCTCGTCTCTTAAACCCTGCGAAATCGAACAGCTCGTCGATGACAAAAGGCATCGTTACTAACGATGCTCCGGTATCGAACCGGTAGCCCGCCCCAATTACCTCATTCACCTTTCCACCGATTTCTGGATTTTTCTCGAATAATTGGACAAGGAATCCGAGCCGTGCAAGACGAATCGCGCCGCTTAGGGCACCGAGTCCGCCGCCAACAACCGCTATCCTCTTATTTTCCATTCTTTAGTTTCTCGTAGACCATTGTGTTGAAAAGCATGAGTGTGAATCCGTATCCGAAATCCTCAATCGGGATAGTCCATATCCGGTAGCCCATCTGGTATGTTTCCCCGTACAAAACAATAGGACGGGCTGTGAGATAACCGTTGAATATCAGAATTAAACCTAAGACAATTGCCAAGTAGAGATAGGTTCTCGGTAGCAGGAGCAGATCGACACCTAATAATGTATCGAGCAATCCGAAGAGGCCGAAACAGAATATAACGAGTCCCGTATACTGCTTACCCATGCTAAACACCCACACACCCGCTGGTAGCGCAGCGTATAAGACCGTTCTGATGTTCCGTAACGACTCTAGGCGTATCTTCTGTTCTGCATGCGGCAGTGTTTCCCACACTAACAGAGACCCGAATGGAACCGTGATAAAGAAAAGCCACTCCTCAATCGGCAAACCTAACAGTCGGAAGTCAAGTGTATACGCCTCGTTGAACCACCAATGGGAACCAGCGACCATAGCATCCCATATAATATATGGGATCATGACTATCCCACTTGTCAGCAATTTCAATCGCCAACGCGAAACGAGTCTAATCTGACGACTGAAGTGTGATACGATAGGCCCCACAATAACGACGAGATTAAACAGAAGGTATTCAAATTTCATTGTTGCGTGCCTGGACGCTGAGATTCCAATGTGTTTTTAAGATTTTGAAGATATATTTTCTCCTTAGGCATCAATTTAACGTTTTCAAGCAGGAACGCAATGATATTTACGATGAGTTTCCGATCATAGATATCCACTTGGGACTGCATCTGTTTAATAATTTTCTTGAAATCTTGCTGAGCATCATCGCTGCGTTGGAAGAAGAACGGGAGATGATAACACGTCATCCCATGGATGAATAGTGCTTCAATGTCGTTAGGGCTTTTCTGCAGGCCGCTGTCCATAACAGCCAAACCGCGCTTTGCCCATTTGAACTTCGTATACGGAAAAAAAGCATGCTTGCCTTTGAGAGCAATAAGTGCTCCGATGTAGACCTGTGCCCGTCCAATGTACTTCGGTTCCATTTGTCCAATACGCTCAAATAACGCAATTGTCGGTTTAATTTGTTTTTTCTCTTCGATCGCGCTATAGAATTGCTTGCGTGCAACCTCTAGCGTTTCTTCTACTAAATCGTCAGATGCCACACTGCTCAAGCAGAATAAGAAAGGGAGCAGTAATATCAAACTTGCAAGAAAAAATTGGTTAAGTTTCATTACAAAAACTGACCTGTTTGGACTATTCCACGCCATGATCCAACGCGAGTTTGCACCAATACGTGTAGCTGCCAGAGGTTTCCTGAACATCTTGTTTCAACGTGTGTATGTTAATCCATAGCAACAATTCGCAGATGGCGTTAAAGGCTAAAATCGAAAATGTGATATGTAATTTACCTTCACATTGCTATATTTTAAATATATATTGCAATCTGCTAAGTTGCCACCTTAATAAAACAACACAATTTCAATCGATAAATTGTATAAACACCATCTTTGGCAATAAGAGTCGTCGACAAGGAGTGCCGACTCTATTTGAAATCCTTGATTAGATTTTTCCGTGTTTTTTGCCCCGCTATCTTTTTTCTTGCAAGCATCATTTTTAAGGAGCAGCTCTGAAATTCTTGATTAAATATCGCAGGATTCCTGGCATCGCTGTCCGATCTCTGGAAATCTCCAATCTCAAAGGGCAACTCGGACATGTCCATAAGTCCTTTTGTACCTATCTCACTGTTATCTTGCCAAAACAGGTTCGTCGACCCTTGATCTACGCCAGTAGCCCTCTCAAACATCTTACTGTTAACCTCATTTCTGATGTCCATCATCTTCAACGATGGACGTTTTTCCCAATGTTGTGGTACAGGATATCTCTGGTTATCTTTAGACGTTTCTAAATTCATTTGGGCATCGCCTTTCCCTTGGAGTCGCTTTTCATACGCGTGAGTATGTTCCTTGGATTGTTTGTGGAGCTGTCTGCTGTCTGCTTTCCATTTTGCTGCGGATATTCGGAGAGTATGAACTGCCTCGCGGGGTTGAGCAAGCTGAGCAGCGATCGACTTTTCGTTAAACCTTTCTTCTAGCTGTTGAGGTGCCTGAACGAATAACGAGATTTTCAAAGCTTTTAGAGGGGCTAATTGTGCCGTTGCCAATAACGGCAAAAAGGTTAGGAGTAAAGTTGCCCCAATCAGACGCAAGCGCGGTTTCGGTTGTACATCTAACCGGCGATTGTTTTTCAGGATAGAATCAATGCGAGAGCCCAACCGAGACCCCTGATTTAGGGATAACACGGGCGGAATAATTCGGTTTTCATGCTGAACCAGATCTAGTAAACATTGGGCGTAGCTTTTTCTTGCACCTGTGAATTGAATCACCCAATCATCACAGATACGTTCCCGTAGATGAGTGAGTTCGCGATTAAGAAAATGATAGGCCGGATGAAAAAAGAAAATAACTCCAATGAAGTGCGAAAAGAGGTTTGTTAACCAATCGAGGCGCTGCACATGTGCTAACTCGTGAATAGCTACTAACTCAAACTGCTCCACATTCAAATGTCCCGGAATCAAGATACAAGGCGATAACCAACCGAATGAGATCGGCGACACTACCCGATCTGATAGGTAGACTGTGACCGGGCGATCTATGTCTAGCTGCTTCGCTAACCGGCCACAGATTGCTTGATACGACTCATCAGCCACTACCGCTCTGTGTTGCAGTTGACAAATTCGGTACAGACCAAACAGGAGATGGATTAACATAGTGAGTGCACCAATTGCCCAAAAACCCAACAGGATGTCTGTTTTATCCCAATTGGCGAAAGACGAAGCACCAGAAAGCAATTGGCTCTCCGATTGTGTGGTGCCCTCAACAGCTGAAACTTCTGTTAGATCCGTAGTTAACACAGACAAGCCGAGTATGTTTACTTGCTCTGTCTGCCCTAATTTTGAACCCGTGCCCTCTATTGAGAGCGCTGGTACAAACTGATTTAAACCGAACAAGATCGGTAAACTGAGTAAAGACAACAACCATAACAGATAAACAGTAGGGTTGGAACGGAGGAAACACTTCGCAACAAACCAAGTTACTCCACATAGGAACATCCATTGCCATGAACAGTTGAGCAACGGAAGCAGGATGTGCTTACTCATCACTTTTTTCTTCCTCAGGCTGATAGTTATTAATCAACGTTTGTAAGCGGTTGTGTTCCTCTAGGGTGGTTTGTCGCACTTCGAGCAGTGTATTGACCAATTTTTCGGCTGAGCTGTCAAAAAGCCTTTCCAATAAATCGCTAAGCATCGAACGCTTAATCTCAACCTCTTTGACTAAGGGCTGATAAACGAAAGTTCTACCGTCAACTTGATGCGACAAAAAACCTTTCTTTTCAAGATTTTTCATCGTCGTAGCGATGGTAGTATAGGCAAGTTTCCGATCAATATTATCAAGGACATCGTTGACCGTAGCATGCTTCAATTTCCATACTACTTTCATCACTTCAAGTTCTAGATGATGCAATCTCTTCGTCTTCATTTGATTTCGTCCTTATAGAAAAAAACACCCGCGATCCAGAGCATTAGGGGATATGTTTCAAATTACGACCTAGTAAATACTAATATTGAATACTTAACAATAACATTATAGACTAGGAGAATACATTTTTCAAATTAATTTTGAAAATTATAATTTTAATTCTCCTGCCTGCCCAAGCTTGAACCTTGTAATTAGCGGGCTGCCTTTACTGATTTGTACTTGTTATATCATACAGAATTCATAAGCGAGAAAAGCGTAACAGCGAGAGACACTCCTCCTGAGGGTTCTCACATCTACTTTCGCCGGATTGCTTGTCGTAAGGATTTCGTCCGTCCCAACGTTGTGAGCGAGATTGGCACATTTTGCGTGATCTCCATGTGCATACGAAATTGTGTTGTCAGTCGATTAATATCTGCTCAATGGAGTGTACAAACAATACATCTTTTACCCCATTGTACTGCTGGAGTATTTGAGGCAGCGCGGCAGAATTAAGGTCTTCTCCTGTTAATCCAGTGATAATTAAGTCGGCCCGACCCGATCGATGGGATACTTCTTTTTCAAGCCCCTTCATACTGTCATAAGAGATAGGAGTTACATTCTGCATTGAAATGGGCAACCTCCCCTCTTTCATAAGCGTTGAGAGTTTGTCCGTTTCCCGTTCGGCTTCACCTTCAGCGCTTTTAGACGGAGAACAAGCGAAAAGGCTGATTTCAGCGCCTTTCCAGTCTGGATGCCCGATGGTGATATACGCCAACAATAGCATCATCGCAGCGTTTTTCAAATTATCTTGTGTTACCCATACATGAATGGAGGACTTATAACCGAAGCGGTAAGCCGTAGATCTGAGGATTAGAATATTAAAAAGTGAGTTTACGGCGATCAGCGCCCCCTGTTTGATCTCCTCAATTTCCTCTGGATTCTCCTCATCGAATTCAAAGAGTATCGAATTATTAGGTAAACCGGAAATACCCGGCATTTGCACTATCTGGGTGAGGGCGAGTTGGAAAGTTGGACAAATGAGGGTGTCGACGAAGACACCGGCTCGACTGACTTCCGTCCGTTTGATTAATTCGTCAACATAGAGCCGCGCCTTTATTTTGTTCGAAAACGTGAAGTCACCCAAGTAGAGTTGAATAAAGTGCCCGAAACCGTGTCTGTGACAGATCCACCGAAGCAAGTCAAAATGCCCAAGACGGCGTTCCCCTAAACGTGAAACGGCGACAATAGACGGACGCCAGCCCCCTTCAGAGGTCATCACCCGACTTTTTTGTAAGGTTGTCTGCAACCAGCGCGTTAACTGAAACATCGTCCCTTGAAAGATAGCAGCAAAGTCGCGTTCCCCTTGGCGGCTGCGACGGAGGCCAATATAGGTTCCGCCCATGAGTACCAAGGCAATGAGCGCGTACAAGGCGCTAATCTGAACCATCATCAGACCGCACATCACAGTACCTGATAGGGACAAATACCAACGAGAATGGAAAGTCGGACGATAGGACGGATTGCTTGCAAAATGTTCAAGAAATGATACCGCGCAGAGTGCCCCATAAGTTACCATAAAGAACATGCTCAGAATTTGAGCGATAAAGTCCACATCGCCTATGACAACAAACACTATAGCTACAGCACCAGATATACCTGTCGCATATATCGGCTCTTGACTTTTGCCTCTACCGGTTTCCATGAGGCGATTCAGCCTCGGAATTGGGAAAACATTATCACGAGCAAGCATTTGCAGCGTTCTAGGGGCCACCATTATCGAACCGAGAGCAGAGGATAACGCAGCTGCCCCTAATCCGATATAGATGACAGGTGCCCATAGAGCCACACGCGCCATAATAAACTGATCTTCATTCAGTGCCTCAGGAGTCGCACTCTGTCCCAACTTGACTGCCACAAGGATATATATCACCATCCCTCCGAATGTCGCCCCGATTGTGCCGAGAGGGATACTCTTTCGAGGAGTTCTTAGATCTCCAGATAGCCCTAAGCCCGCTATCATGCCTGTAAAGGCAGGAAAACACGTCGCAAAAACCGTTCCGAAACCATCCGGGTTTTCAATGTGTGATGTAAGATTTAAGCCATTGGGGCGTATAGATTCCGGGCCTTCGCCAAATAGGAAAGCGAGGATTGATACCGCCAGCATTGCACAGACACACCAAAGCAATTTCACGCCTCCGCCTGCACCTTTAACCAACATGATGCCTAGCATCAGAAATGTACACGGAAGACTCACCCAACGCGGGTCTAGGTCGAGACCGTAAATGGCTTCAACCCATTCATAGACCGGTTGAAAGGCTTCCGCAAAAGCGACGATATAGAAAGCGACAGAGATCGCTTGAGATATATAGAGAGCGATTCCGATTGAACCACCTATACTCGCTCCGAAGGAACGACTGACAATGTAGTAGGCACCGCCCCCCGCTACCCGACGGTTCGTCGCGATCTCAGACACTGCCAGAACGGTCGGAACTGTCACCAGATGCCCAAGCAGCACAATCATGAGTGTACCCCAAAGTCCAACGTGTGCAACAGCGTAACCAAACCGTAAAAACAGGATCGCACCGAGAATAGTACTGATTGAAGCCAAAAATACAGGAGCCGTTCCGAAACCGTGCCCGGTTTGACTTGCAGGCCTTTGTGAGGCTTCCGCAAACATATATATAACTCTCCTTATAACCTATTAAAATTTCTCAGTAGCAAACACAAAAATTCCATGAAGTTCTAACCTGCGAAATTATAACGGAATTTTTAAGTATACCCCTGAAGAACCAAATGTCCCTCTCTACCGAATGAATGATAATTTTTGGGGCATTGCCGCCATTATTATGCCACAATGGCGTTTCATAAGCAAGAAAAGTATAACACAATACCGTTTTGAAAACGAGTGGAAGCTGCTTAAAAAGCAGGGGCATTCAGTTTTCTTATGTTCAGATCTTTCTGTAGAGGCGGGCTCTTGCTGACGATTGACCGACCACTGTCAAAAAATTTGCTTGACAAAATTATCAAGAATCTGTTTAATAATAGAGGCAGATATAAACATCTCCAGTCAGTTTCCGCTTGCTTCGCGGCACAGCTTGCAAGCCGATATTTCAAAGCACACTCAAAGTGCCCCGTTTGTGGCATATTAACGTTTAATCCGTTTACAAAGGAAAATATCACATGACAATAGAACAACGACTTGAAGAATTAGGGGTAGAACTGCCAGAACCAGCAGTGCCCGTAGCGAATTACCTAACAACTGTGCAGACCGGAAATCTCATATTTACCTCGGGGCATGGCCCTGGAACCGGCGAGGGTAAAATATATAAGAGTCAACTCGGCACCGACGCTACAATTGAAGAAGGGTACGCATCAGCGCGGCAGGTGGCGATCTGTTTGCTAAGCACCCTTAAACATGCACTGGGTGATCTCGATCGGATCAAGCGCGTCGTCAAAGTGGTCGGATTCGTCAACTCAGCACCTGACTTTACCGACCAACCCGCAGTTGTCAATGGAGCCTCCGACTTTTTCGTCGAAGTGTTCGGGGATAAAGGTAGACATACCCGCTCCGCAGTCGGTATGGTGCAACTGCCCGGTGGAATTCCGGTTGAAGTCGAAATGGTCGTCGAAATTGAAGATTAACCGCTTCAAAAGAAAAGGAAACAATGGCAGTTCAAATTGTTAAACCTCGAATACGCGGATTTATCTGTACTAACGCACACCCCGTCGGGTGTCAAACAAACGTGTTAAATCAGATAAATGAGATAAAACACGGTATTCCGTACAAAGAAACCGGGATGAATGCACTTGTCATCGGGGCATCGACCGGATATGGGCTTGCCTCTCGTATTGCTTTGACATGGGCTTACGGTGCAAAGAGCCTTGGGATTCTCTATGAACGTCCTGCCGATAGTAGACGCACGGCAACAGCTGGCTATTATAATACAGTGGCCTTCCATCAACAGGCCGCAGCAGATGGGTTTTCTGCCGATAGCCTCAACGGGGATGCGTTTGCTGATGAGATGAAAACTGAAACTATTAAACGACTCAAGGCAGACTTCGGCAAAATAGACACGCTCGTCTACAGCATCGCTGCACCACGCAGAATTCATCCAAAAACGGGAGCATCACACCAGTCCGTTCTCAAGCCGATCGGCACCCCTTACACAGGAAAGACGATTGACCTGAATCGCGAAGTCATCACCCCGGTAACGATTGAACCCGCGTGTGAGCAGGAGATCGCTGACACAATCTCCGTGATGGGCGGCGAAGACTTAGAAATGTGGGTTGAGGCATTAAACGAATCGAAATTGCTTGCACCAGAAGTGACGGTCGTTACCTATACGTATATTGGCAGCTGCTTGACCTGGCCCATTTATCGAGATGGCACTATCGGCAAAGCAAAAGACGATTTGAAAATGCGGATGGACGCGCTTGACAAACGACTCGCTAGCCAGCTCGGCGGTAGTGCCTATGTTTCTGTGAACAAGGCCGTCGTTACGCAAGCATCCGCGGCGATTCCCGTTGTGCCACTTTACGTTAGTATCCTCTATGACATTATGAACGCCAAGGGCATCAACGAAGCACCAATTGAACAGATGAAACGGCTTTTCTCGGAGCATCTTGGACCAGAACTGATACCTCAACTTGATGCGGATGGCTATATTCGACTCGATGACCGAGAATTGCAGCCTGAGGTAACCGATGCAGTAACCGAGCGGTGGGAATACATTAATACCCGTAACTTCCATGAACTCTCCGATTACGCAGGTTTCAGACAACGCTTCCGAAACCTCTTCGGATTCGAGGTTAACGGCGTGGATTACGATGAGGCAGTTGAGACGGAATTGGTGTTTTAATTTCTGATCGCTATATAGAGCAGGCATCATGAAAATCAGTGGGAACTTCTAATCTTTACACGCCGAAGACGCAAAAGTATAATTGACAACGAGAATCTCGGAAGAGATTTTTAATCTGTTTTTTTCAAAAAAGTAAGGAGAAACTTATGTCGCAACCAATTCAGGTTACAGTCTGGAACGAATTTAGACACGAAAAAACGAACGAGTTTATCCGTGGCATCTATCCAAACGGTATCCATGCTGCAATTGCCGATGGGCTCGATCAGGCTGGCGGTTTTGAAGTCCGCAGCGCAACTTTGGATGAACCCGAACACGGCTTAACCGACAATGTTCTCACAAACACCGATGTCTTAATCTGGTGGGGGCATGCCGCACACGCTGCTGTTGATGACGCGATTGCTGCCAAAGTTCGAGCACGCGTGTTAGATGGTATGGGGCTTATCGTTCTGCACTCTGCACACTATTCTAAACCATTCACCGGGTTGATGGGGACCTCGTGTAGTCTCAAATGGCGTGAGGCCGGTGAAAAAGAACGCCTCTGGGTAATTGAACACGGACACCCAATTGTAGAAGGTTTGGACGAATGCTTTGAAATTGAGCGCACCGAAATGTATGGCGAACCCTTCGATATTCCTGAACCCGATACACTTATTTTTGTCAGTTGGTTCCCCGGCGGTGAAGTTTTCAGAAGTGGATGCTGTTATTATCGCGGCCGAGGTAAAATCTTCTATTTCCGCCCGGGTCATGAAACATATCCGATCTATTACGATGAGAACGTTCGGCAGGTTATAGCGAACGCCGCACGATGGGCGACACCGGGGAATGCACCAACCCCGATCTTTGGCAATGCCCAACCATTAGAACCCTTAGATTAGGTTTTCCTGAACCGCCCATTTCACACGAGTGCTTGCTCTACAGACGGAAGGAACGCTAACAACTGAAACTATTGATGTTCCATCCGTCATGGGCCTCATCATTTTGAACATTAAACTGCTGCTTCTTTATCGGACATCCATTCATGTTTATTAGTGGACCTGTTTTCTCAGCTCTGTTGTTGGGTTTGCTGCGATGAGGGGGTCGGGGTTAAGCGTCAAAATTGCCAAACTGCTCAGAAGTCGGCATTTGCAAAGGCATCTTACAAAAGATGTTTCAAAAGGAAAAAAATGATGTCAGATATGAAAGATAAACTCACGCAACTTCAGGAAAAAGGATTCATTTTAGTAAAAGGAGCGTTATCTCCAGAGGAAACGGAACATATCCGCCAGCGCGTTAATTATGCCCGCGAAATGGGATGGGAGGAAGGCCTGAACGCTGTCGGCAACATGTGGTTTGATACTCTCCTTGATAGGGAACCCGATACTTATGCCCCACTCGTCGGACACCCGGGGGTCCGACCCTATTTGGAAGGCTTGATGGGCAAGCAGTGCCAGCTCCGGAGCCTACGGGCACACATTAATCCCGGGCCCTATCTCCAAGAATGGCACATGGATTTTTACGGATATTGGGAAGAAAAACGATACGTCGAAGACCACCCGTTTGCCATGGCCCCGGTAGGGATTAATACAACCTTCTATTTACAAGACAACGACCCGGGGGAGGGACACCTCACATTTATCAAGGGCGGGCATCTGTCAGAACCACCACATCTCTATCCGTTAGATCGTCCTAAATTTGAAGCCTGGTGTGAAGCACAAGAGCATGTTGTCCTGCATCCGAAAGCCGGAGATTGCGTTGTATTCATTAACCACATTCCGCACCAAGGCGCGAAGGAGCGCGACGATATGGAACGAAGCAACGTTGTATGCCATTATCAGGTAACCCCGATGTATGAAGGCGTTTGGCACGTCTCTCGCCCGCGCGGGTATCAAGGCACATTCCCGTTTGCTTAGAAATATTTCAGTTTTTTAACGACAGATGTTTGTTGACCGGGTGTCCACGTTGCTTTTTACGACTGTGAGGACAGTGGACACTCATGCATCTAGCGTGTCGTATTGGCGATCCGCCAAATTGATTTCTGAACACATTCTTTTAATAACGTGCCAATTTGGCAGACATTCTGCAAGAATTTTGGAGGTTTTACCAATTAATATTGGCATAGATATTGCACGTTATAGTAGAGTTCAGATGAGATTTCTATAGATTTATAAAGAGACGCTGCCTGCCCGCACGTTAAAATTCGTCAATATTCTACAATTTTATTCTCCAAGGGCGGCTGACGAAAAAGGGTATTTGGCGCAGTAAGACGCAGCCCCAACGAGGTAACATCTGTATAGAATTATCTTTAATCTTAAAAAGGAATTATCCAAAGTCGAGTATATTCACGGAAAGGAGTATTTGAAATGAGTAAAGTCATTGGAATTGATTTAGGCACAACAAATTCCTGTGTGGCGGTCTTGGAAAGTGGCGATGCTAAGGTCATTGAAAACTCTGAAGGAAATCGGACAACCCCCTCGGTCGTCGGTTTTACCAAAGAAGGGGAGCGCCCCGTCGGGCAAGTTGCGAAAAGACAAGCGATTACGAACCCACAAAATACAATCTTCTCCATTAAAAGATTCATGGGGCGAAAATATCAAGAGATCGGCGATGATGCCTCTCGAGTCCCTTACGAGTTGAAGTCCGACCAAAGTGGTGCTGTTGTCGTAAATATTGAAGGCAAAGACTATTCTCCGCCTGAGATTTCCGCCATGGTTTTGCGGAAAATGAAGGAAACCGCTGAGGCCTATCTCGGTGAGGAAGTTACACAAGCGGTTATTACCGTCCCCGCATACTTTAACGACTCCCAACGTCAGGCGACCGCAGATGCCGGGAAAATTGCCGGGTTAGAAGTTGAACGGATTATCAACGAACCTACCGCCGCATCCCTCGCTTACGGGCTCCAAAATCAAGGCGACAAGAAAATCGCTGTCTATGACCTCGGCGGCGGAACATTTGACATCTCTATCTTGGAAATCGGGGACGGTGTGTTTGAGGTGAAAAGCACAAACGGCGATACACACCTCGGGGGCGATGACTTCGACCAAACTATTATCGACTGGATGGCACAAGAATTCCTCAGCAGCCAAGGCATTGATCTACGCAAGGATCAGATGGCACTGCAACGCCTAAAAGAGGCAGCGGAAACCGCAAAGTGTGAACTTTCTAGTACCCTGCAAACCGATATCAACTTACCTTTTATCACGGTTGACGCTAGCGGCCCGAAGCATCTAAACTTAACGCTCTCTCGCGCAAAACTTGAACAGATTACGGATTCCCTAGTTCAACGTTCTCTTGAACCCTGCCGCCGTGCCCTCGCTGATGCAGAGATGCAGCCTTCCGAAATTGACGAGGTCATCCTCGTTGGCGGGCAAACCCGCATGCCCAAAGTCCAACAGGCCGTGCAGGAACTCTTCGGTAGAGAACCACACAAAGGCGTCAATCCTGACGAGGTTGTCGCTATCGGCGCCGCTATTCAAGGCGGAGTGCTTGCAGGTGATGAAGAAGTCAAGGATATCCTCTTGTTGGATGTTACACCCCTCTCACTTGGCATCGAGACCCTCGGCGGAATGTTCACGCGTTTGATTGATAGGAATACAACCATTCCTACCAAGAAATCCAATGTATTCACAACGGCTGAAAATAACCAGACAGCTGTTGATGTGCATGTCCTCCAAGGCGAACGGGAGCAAGCGGTTTATAACAAAACTATTGGCCGGTTCCGATTGGGCGAATTGCCACCTGCCCCGAGAGGGGTACCGCAGATTGAGGTAACTTTTGATATTGATGCGAACGGTATACTCAACGTCTCTGCTAAAGATACCGCAACTGGCAAGGAACAGAAGATCACTATTACCGCGTCCTCCGGACTCACAGATGCCGAAATCGAACAGATGGTAAAGGATGCCGAAACGCACGCCGAAGAGGATAAACAGAAACGAGAGGAGGTTGAGACGCGGAACCGGGCAGATTCCCTAGTTTACGAGACGGAGAAAAACCTCACCGAATTGGGAGACAAGATAGACGATGCCTCCAAGGAAAAGGTAAATGCCGCCGTTGATCGGGTCAAGCAGGCATTAGAGGCAGACAATCCCACAGCAATTCAATCCTCTACGGACGAGTTAACCCAAGTCTGGCACGAGGTTTCTCAACAGATATATCAACAGGCAGCAGAGACGGCTTCCGCTAACGATCCCGCTGGAGCCCCAGGGGCTGCATCCGCAGATAGTGATGTCGTTGACGCTGAGTATGAAGTTGTTAACGAAGACGAGAAAAAAGACCAGAAGTAAAGCGTAAGCTTTACACTTTAAAAGGTTTACAGAGGGTGGTTATAACTCACATCATGTTATGTATCACCCTCTTTTTTTATTTAATTGTACTTCTGGAAAGCACGCAGACAAGGTTGCCAAAAAACCAGCTAATACCCTAACAACGCAATACCTTCCCGATAGGTTTGTGCGGAGTGCTGTAAGGAGCCGAGCTCGTCATCAGTCAGCTCAATTTCAAGAATCTCTTCTACGCCATTTCCGCCAAGTTTAATTGGAACTCCGATATAGAGGTTATCTATACCGTATTGTCCGGTGAGATGTGCGGAACAAGGCAACAGCCGTTTCTTATCCAAGATGATAGCTTCTGCCATTTGTGCCAATGAGGCACCCGCGGCGTAATATCCGCTCGTTTTGAGAAGATTAACGATCTCAGCACCGCCGTCCCGCGTGCGTTGTGCCATCGCTTCGATGCGCTCTTTGGGTATCAGCTGCGGGATCGGGATTCCGTTAACAGTGGTATAACGTGGAAGCGGCACCATCGTGTCACCGTGTCCACCGAGGACGAGCGCGTGAATGTCTTCCACGGAGACCTCTAGTTCAAGAGAGATAAAGTAACGGAACCTCGCCGAGTCGAGCACGCCTGCTTGGCCCACAACGCGCTCTGAGGGGAATCCTGAGACCTTCCACGCATGGTAGGTCATGATGTCCAACGGGTTGGTGAGCATCATAATGATACAGTCTGGCGACTGCTTCACAACATTTTCTGTGACGCTGCCGACGATGTTGGCATTCGTTTGCAACAAGTCTTCACGCGTCATCCCCGGCTTGCGTGGGGATCCTGATGTAATAATTACGAGATCGGAGCCTGCTGTTGCACTGTAATCCAAGTCCCCCTCAATCGCAGCATCAAACAGTTCTACGGGTCCCATCTGTGCCATGTCCAATGCTTTTCCCTGGGGAACGCCGTCAACGATGTCTATCATAATGACATCTCCGAGCTGTTTCTGTGCGATCAGAAACGCCGCTGTTGCCCCGACGTTCCCCGCACCAATAACACTGATTTTTTTTCTTGCCACTTCTTCCTCCATTCTGAAAACGTACAGTTTTAATCTTTAGATTCACTGTATTAATTATACCCAGAAATCTGAAAATAATCAAGTTACCTATAGAAGCGATCTCCTAATCTTACGCCTTGTTCCTGTCTATCTACCTCACTCTTATCCTTCCTATTTTCCATTCGTTCGCTTCTTCTCGACTCCTTGAAAAAACGGAAATTGCTGTTTTTTTTATTTTTCTGAACCTTTTCGCGATAACTACTCCTCTGTGTCAAAACCTAAACCGTGGGAAACTTTTATAGCTTCGCAGCGTATTTTATCTTATAAGTCCGGATAACCAAAACCCCAAGCAAAAAAGAAACGTAGTACCGAGGAGTATCATTGCATTACGTCTTACTCGAGGAGAGCTCGCTTTCCACGTACTCAGATAAATTCCTCCTAGGACTAGCAGTTGTCCGGTAAGTATAAAAATATCGACAAACATATAGGGTAACCTGCCCCCGATTAACATAAGCATCGCTCCTAAAATCATCAAGCCTCCGCTTAATACCTTTCGTTTCCCTTGGATCCATTCTTTCATAATATTCTCCTTCAAAGACAGAGTCTTTATTTGTAAGTGGTCATACAAATGTAATTTAGGAAACCAATTATATTCATGGTTAGATCAAATTTTGAGTTCAGCCTACTTTGTTACCAAAGTTTAGACAATTTTAAGAGTTTCCGTATACAGGTTGGCTTGAAGATAACATCCTAATCGAAGGCGATATCGAAAGACGAGAAAATTCAACTTCTCAAGAAAAACGAACACCCAAAATTTAATAAATAGTAATATAGGTAGCTTAAATCCGTCTTTTAACGAGCCTGCGATTTCGTAGAAAGTTTTAAAAAAACACAGAGATTCTCGCAAAGGATAAGCACATTGGAGCCCTGCTTGCACAATGTGTGCAATGACCGGCACTCACCCCTTCTGTAATTAATCATTATCGCTTGACAAGTTTTCACCAAAATCTCGCGATTTTGGTGAAAACACTTTACTTAATACCAAATAGCTCCCAAAGAAGTTTCAGAATAGTTTTGATCCAGCTAGAAATAGCGTTTTTTTCTTCTCCATTGTAGATACAACATTTGAGAGGGCAATTTAGAGAAAAGGTTCAAAAAACATAGAAATTCCTCGCCTCACAACTGACAGAACGTTTTCCAACCGCCAAAACCCCTACTAATTTCTATGCTATGATCCAAGGTTTTCAGATTCAGTCTTACAGTATGAGAAAAAATAGTTAAGCGTGGCGGGGCCCCAGCGCGTAGGCAGGAGTGTCACCGAGATTGTCAATCAGCCAACCGCGTAAAGGCACATCATCTTCGGAAGGAACGTAGCGTCCGTTGTTTCTCGTAGCGGCACCGAGGAGCTGCCGACGGATCGGATCGCACCGGTCGTAGAGCGGTTCAACCGTCATCTCGTCTTTCGGACGAATCCAGCGGTAGCCATAACCGTAGAAGAGTGCCTTGCGGGTGATTTGGGAGTGATTCGGACTCCGCGAGTGCCAAAGCCTTCTATCGAACAGCACTGCCGTTCCAGGCTCCACACAGACCGGCATGGCATCATCGGGCACATCATCCGCAGCCGCTTCGCGCGGATCACGACTCATCTCGGACACGGGCACCGACATATCTGACTTGAGATGGCTCCCGGGGCGGATATAGAAGTTACCGCGGCCGGGTTCAGAGACATCCGTGAGGAAATATGCCACCTTCAGTGACAAACGCGGACGCGGATTCGTTTCCATCTCAAGGTTAACCCGCCCACTGTCTTGATGCCACTCCAACCACCCGTCACACTCTTCTGCATCTGGGGCCGCTGGCGGTTTGACGTGCATGTGGGCGTGATAGAGGTAGATATTCCATCCCAAAATGCCCCACACTTTCGGTAACGTCGTCGGGAGATCGACAAGGTTTAGGAGTGAGTCGTCGCTACCTAGGAAATCTGACCAGCCCCAGGGCGAACCGGGTGTCGCTCTACCGGAAGCTAGAGCTCTCTTATGCAAGGTGTCTACAGCTTTTATGAGTTGTTCGCGCATCTCGCTGGAGAAGGCGTTTGGGACATACAAATAACCATGTTCCTCAAAAAAGAGGTGCTCCTCTTCTGTGATGAGATGGGCAAGATACTTTTCGGGTGAAGCCGCCATGCCCATATGAAGAAGTTCTTTCATAGTCCATGCTCCTTAGTCACACAAGCGTTGCATTTTCTAATAGAGATCCGAACGAGGATATTGGAGTTAGAAGACCGTCCGACAATGATTACCGCACATACCGTGAAAGATATTCGCGGGAGCGGCGTAAGCCGTCAGACTCTCCCTCCCACGTTCGCCAATAGCGGTAATCTTCCAATTCTACGCTGACGATCCCGTCAAAACCTTCATCTTCTAAACGTTGTACCACTTTCAGCCAATCTACAATGCCGTCTCCAGGAATAGTGTAACGCCACCAATCTTCGCCAAAGCCGCGTGCGTTACGAAAACTGGGCCCCAAATTACCGTGCAAATAGAGAGCCTCTTCATCAAAAGCCGTGTCTTTGCCGTGCACATGTTTTACATAGGACGCAAATTCATCTAAGGCGCGGAGGCAGTCGATACCGATTCTGACGAGGTGGGATGGATCGTAGTTAAGTCCTAAACCGGGAGATGGACACGCCTCAAACATCGCCCGCCACATTTCCGGCGTGCAACCGAGAGCCGGGTAAACAGGGCCAGGCCCGGGCCAACCTTCAATAGCAATCGTCACATCCTTAGATGCCGCAAACTCAGCGATCGGTGGGATAGTGTCCTTCCAAATCTCAAAGTTTTTTGCACGACCAAGACTCGCATCTTCAGGGACAAAGACACAGAACATGATATGCACACCGTTGTCTGCAGCGGCTTCAATCGCGGCTTTTGCTGCTGCAGCACCAGATTTCTGTTTGGACATCTTAGGACTGAGGAGTTCTCTAACACCCGGAAGATCAGCCGTGCCGATGACGAGTCCGGCGTCCCTTGCAGTTTGGACAATTTCCGGGGTGGTTTCTCCAATATCAATAGCTTCAAACCCGTTATCTGCACACCACTTACAGAAATCTGCAAAAGGCAGTTGACGGGCTGCACCGGGAATACGTAATCCAATTTTCATGACATATCCTTTTATAAAATTTATCTGTTAATGCAGGTAGTAATTGACGAGTTAGGTTTCGCTGCCCTTTTCGCTTGAAGGTTTAATTTAGCCTTCTGTATAAAAACCGGAGTGTCGGTGTATGACCGCTCAACCTGATAATTGTAAGCTAACAACCGACAGCCTTAAAATCCCATCAGACCGCAGCATCTTCGACAGACAGGCATTGGCCCATCATTGCTTAGGGACTGCCGGAATTTCAGCGCCTTCTGATTGTTCCACATATCGACAACTCTGTCTGTTTTGATGTTGCCGATGATGTAATCGTGGTAATCACGGCAGAGACTAACATCACCGTTGCTATCAATTTCCATTGTCATGTAGATGCTAACACACTGGTTGTACCCAAAAGTTTGACGGTGATCGGTATAATAATCTTGAATGTCGCTAGGCGTGTTGAGCCGTGGCATCATAATAGGCGGGCACTTCTGCTGCTTTTCGGAAAGGCTTTCCATCTCTTCAAATCGGTCAAGAATGACCCCGTGGTCGAAGTCCTTCCATGTGCCTATCCAGCCGTAGTGTGTCTGTGGCTTGAAACCGAAGCGGCTCTCAAAATCTTCCGTGTGTTCCTGCGCAGATTCCGAATCTATCCACCAGGTGAGATAAAAGATCTGGGCATCAGCATATTGACTGGTGAACTTATAGAGGTCTACAACAACGTCTATATTATACATTGTAACGCAGCTGAGCGGGATAATATAAGGAAACTTTATGTTCCGTTTCTCTTTTTCTGCGCTGAGCGTTTCTAACGCAGCCTTGACATCTTTGAAGTTGTCGTAGTTTGGCGTTAAACCGGGGCGTTGTGTATTGTGAATCTCCTCGTTCGGCCCATCAACGCTCAAGTAGACAATTTTACAAGTTTCTAGAATATCTTCGGCACGTCTCGCGATGTGTGTTGCGTTGCTCACAAGCGATATAGGCATTCCGCGCTCTTTGATGTAGTGAAGCAACTCTGTAATCCCAGGGTAAAGCATCGGTTCGCCGCCCCAGATATACCACACCGGAGACCAGCCCGCTTCCACAATCTGATCTACAAGATTCTTATAGACCTCAAGCGGAACCTCGCGATTCTTGAGTTCCTTCATCGACTTCCCGAGTAGGTAGCCGTTATCTCCCCACTGTCCACAAGAATGGCAACGGAGATTACACATATCGGTAATGCGGAGGCTTACCAATTCGATGGCATCGCCTCTGCCGTGTTTGGCACCGAGCGGATGTCGCCAATTGAAACTTTCCTTGGCGAGCTGATAGCCAACGAACTTTCTGGAAGTGCGCCAGTCTTCCGTTATAGCAGTGGCGAGTTCATTGACAAAAAAACGGGGTGAGATTCGACTACGTAGTGCCATCAATTCTCCTTTGTTTGTAGCAGTCAGCAATTAGAAGTTAGAGACCCGTTGCGGTAAGCAAAATAATTACAACACCTACAACGAAGTATTGGAAGTACAACCCCTCTTACAACCGATGACCGTCTAGGATGTGTCTTCTGATTTTACTAGTGTAAGCGCCGCTGAGTTCATACAATAACGTTTGCCGGTTGGCTCAGGCCCGTCATCGAAGACGTGCCCGAGATGTGCGTCGCACCGACTGCAGACGACCTCAGTACGCGGCATCAAAAATAAGCTAAAATCCAATTTTGTTTCAACAGATTCGGGGCTGATAGATTCCGAAAAGCTCGGCCACCCTGTCCCTGAATCGTATTTGGTTTCGGAACTGAAAAGCGGGCTTCCACAGCAGATACAGTGGTAAATTCCTTTTTCTTTACAATCGTGATATTTCCCCGTGAAGGCCCGTTCCGTGCCCTTCTTCCGGGTTACTTTGTATTCTTCCGGTGTCAGTTGTGATTTCCATTCTTTTTCTGGTTTGACAATCTTTTCTCTATCCATTTTTCGTTCCTTGTAGTTCTGTTGTAAGAAATTTTTCTCCGCTGAAGTACATCAGAATCGGTATTGGCATAGGCAAACGTTGAATTAAACTCAAAACTGGAGGCTGCAACAGAGCACAACGTCCAGATTTAATGCACAAAAAACCTTGAAAAGTAATATGCCATATTTTCAAAAAAAAAACAAGCAGGTTTTCATAACGTATCGGGCAACAACTGAAAACCGACACCTGAAAACCGACACCCGTCAACTACCATTTGCTCGCTTCGGCTTAACCGACCCTAAAACTCTGCATTTCGTTGCTGATAAAATTTCATATCGCACCCCACCCCAGGTGATTTTGCGTTGGAATATAGAATATAAGGCGTTGATGCCTCCGAGAAATGCCGAAATTGAAGTGACATAAGAGGTTACACCGATTGTTTCCCGCATCTTAGGCATTTCGCGAAGCCACTGCGGTAGGTTTTTGGTGTAGAGCCTGTAACCAAACGCCTCTAAGAATGGAATGAGAACGATCGGTAAGAGACCTTCACGATAAAATGAAAACGGAATCGCCCCAAATACACAGAGACCCTTCGGTAAAAACACAATGAGACTCGTAAGCCACTGCGTCCAAAGTCCCATGTGAAGAGTCATAATCATCTGACGGTTCGTAAATTCGACGATTTGGCGCCACGTGCGATCGGTAGTACGTGTGACCACTACACAGTCTGGAACAAAATGGACCTTCTGTTTAACATCTTTCATTGCCAGGGTCGTATTGTGGTCTTCAATGGCTGCCTCTTCCCAACGTTGAAGAATGTGTGCCTTCTCAAGCATCTCACGGCGGAACGCGTTAGAGCCACCCCAGACTAATGATAACGGGTGGTCACCCTGGAAACTCATTTGAAAGTTTACCCAGACGGCTTCCACAAGCGAGGCAATGTTCCATGTTTGTGGAAAATAGAATCGACCCCCCACGGTCGTTCCTATGTCCTGTTCTTGGAGCGGATTCACAAGCAGTGTTAACCAATTTTCCTGAGTAACGACATCGGCATCTACAAACGCTATGACTTCGATATCGTCTGGAAGTTGCTCTATTACCGTCAGAAGATTCTGCACCTTCTGTGAACGAGGGAACTTATTGTCGACGATGTTCGGTGCTAATAAGACATGGACATTTGGGTGCGGTTCTGCAATTTCACACAGATGGGGATAGGAGACATCATACCCAGCGTCCGCTTTTTCGTGTGTGACGAAGAAGATTTCGTACGCACCAGTGTAATCTTGATGCAAGAGCCTTTGCGTGTGCTCTGCTGTATGAGCATCCCATCCATAGTGAGGCGCGATGACCCCTACCTTCGGTGTATAGGCTGGCCGCTTCGCGTTACGTTCGCGCCGTGTGTACAAAAAAGATCGACTAATGATGAGAATTTCAATAATAAAGAAGAAGTAAGCAGTTACAATAATGTAGGTTTGCATAACATTTTTAATGGCCGTCAGGTTGCTTCGCCCTCAGGCATCAACCGTCAACAGGGCATTATAGAGAATTAAGAATGTCCAGGCCTCCACAAATGAATTCTTGAAAGGCACCTGCTGATAGGGACATAACACACGCACTGATAGCTGATAGCCACCTACCTACGAAGCAGAGCGAGTGTCGTTTTCAGTTTCGGAACCAATTCTGCATTAAGCAGGAAAATTGAATCGGGTTCATGTAGCAGCCGTCCATAAAAACGTCCAGAGGCATCTGTTTTACCAATATACAGAGTGTATACTTTCTGATTCCGCAATTCGAGGGTCAGGTGAACATGCGGGTTACTGAACCCTGTAGTGCTGTCCGTCGGGATACGGTCGCCCACTATAAATGCGTCTGCCATTAGGTTATCAAGTTCATAGAGGATACCGTTTACCTCTCTGTTGTTTGCTGCCTCTTTCACCGGGGCAGTGAGCCGCCAGTTCGTTCCGAGACGTTGACATGTGAAGGACATCATATCTTGTCCACGCAAAGTGAGTCGAACGGCATCGTCGATATGGAAATTAAGCACCTGTTTATCTCGTAACCACGCTACCCCGAGTGCAATCTTGTCGATAAGTGCACGTTCAACGCGCGCGACTTCGGACGAATCTTCAGATTTGACATAGACAGTCTCGTTTTCCGCGAAGTCTCCGATAAGTAAAACAGCAGGCTTTTTTTCGTCCGGTTGCGTAAACGCCACCTTAATTGAGGGGGCTGCTAACCCGTACATGTTGAGGTCTTTAGCAGGCGATGCAACAAACGCGACGGCTTCAAGTGAATCTACGCCAAAAAGTAGATCGCTAACTGCCTTCGTATCTGCCTTTATTTTCTCGGTCGGTGTTTGCAGTTCCCATATATTATCATACCCCTTTGTGCAGACAGTGTTTGGTTGTCCTTTTATTGAAATAGTAAAGCGGTTTGTGGCAGTACGCTGAAAGTCGATAACCCGCTTATCGCGTAGATCCAAAATAGATGTGTTGAGAAGACGATAGATATCGTCAGAGACAGTGTAGACGGAATAGTGTGCTTCAGTGTCTTGGCTGTCGGATCTCATGCTAGCAACCTCTTTTCCCTTGCTGACTGCTGACTTGACGTAGACGTGTCTCTCTTTTCCGTTTTCTGTTGGAACTGCTGAACCGATGGCTAGCGCGTAAGAAGTCTCTTTATCTGTGAGCGTCACGTGAATACGGGGTGCGGCTAATCCATACTTTTCTAATTCCGTCGGAGTGGTCAAATTTGTACCATCTGCTTCAAATGTTGATACCTGCAATAAGAGCAGTTCTGAAAAAAGCCCCTCGATTTCTTGAGCATCCGCCTTCGTTTCGATCGGATGTGTAAGATACCAGGTATCGTTCCGCTTTTCACAATTCAGCGTTTTTGATGCTACGATTGAGCTTTCAGCCTCAGGCATAAATTGGATATTAGACACCGTCTCCGGGTTAAACGCAAAAACTGATCTGCTGCGGAGATCAGTCGGTGCCTTCGTTAGATCATCAAGCGCACTGGATTCGATGAGGAAAATGTGGGCTTCTGATCGCTCTTTGATATAAACGGAATAATTAATTGCTTTTTTTCCGATAAAGAAAGTTGCCACCGGTGAATTGCCATCGGTCCAGAGTGAGAGTGTTATAGTGGGTGCATCCAGACCGTACTGGGTTAATTCTGGCACATCAAGGGTGAGTTTAACACGTTTGGTGAGAATATCGTCTAACATCTGATTCACTTTTTCATTATCTGCGCGTGCCAAAAACGGAACCTTTAACTGCCAATTTCCTATTGCGTCTTTTATCAATTTTAGGTTTTGATATGCTGCATCTGCGAACAGAAGTTCCACCCGTTGGACACTGTTGTGCTCTATGTTGTAGACTTCGTGAATAGGAGGTCTTTCATTTGCCAGGCCTTTATGAGTCGGTTCTTGAAGAAATAGGAAATACGTCACAGCAATACCTATGAGGAGAATAATAATGACAAGGGTTGTCCGAAAATTCATCCAATCTCTCCTTTACGGCGTTGCCGCCAGACAATTAACCCAGCAATAAAGACGATAGAGGGTATCAGAAAAACGGATGTTATCTGTACCAAGCGGATATCTTGAATGCGCATCTGACGGAGTGCCTGTTTTTGCAAGTCAATCGGGCGGATGGCAATAAGATCCTCCTCTAACGAGAGCCAATTGATTGCACCTAAAAAGAGGTCTCGATTTGCCTCGCGTAGATAGGCGTTCGCTGCGAGACCTGAATCCCCAAAAACAACAATCCGGGTAGCAGAACCTGTCCCTTCAGCTGCTTTGTCATTGTCGACCTTCTCCTCAACAGCAACAGCGACGGATACAGGGGGTGGGGTGTCTACACCAGCGGTATAGCTGAATTCATTGCTGAAAGCGCCATCACTGCCACGCCCGGTTTCTCCCCAGCTGTCTTGCACACCGCCAATGGTCTTCGCAAGTGATTTAACGCTGAGGTTTGCTGGCATATCTGCAGCTGGCGTGACAGAGCGCGTTGCGTGAAATGCTACTAAATCCCGCATGGCGCGTGTAATCTCATGCAATTCAATTCCCGGCACTGGTACACTAGGGCCAAACAGTGGAACAAACTGCGCTTCATCAATTACAAGATCGTTGCCTATCGTGACACCCCATCTCTTCATGAGTCGAACGAGCCCGCTGTTGACATCTTTTGCAGAGGTAAGTGAGGGGTCTATCATCAAAAACAATTTTCCCTTGCGTGCCAAGTATTTCGTTACGATATCAATTTCATGACGCGTCAAAGCGGTCTTTGGCCCCGCAATAACTAGGACTTCACAATCCGATGGAATGTCCGGTTCTGTCAACAACGAGAGTGAAAATGCGGTATAGTTCTGATTTTCTAGTTCTGACCGTATACCGCTGTATCCGTCGTCACTGAAATCCTCTATGCTGTGTTCTTCATGACCGATAAGGAAGTATATTTTTTTTGTTTCGTCTTTGATGAGTTTAAGGATCGCACTCGTGAATTTCTGCTCCTCGATTATTGTTACCTTTTCATGTCGTGTATCACTTTCAAAAACGACCGTTCCATCTACGCGAATATTATATTTATCCGCAAGAATTTGGTCAACATACGGGTTTGCGTAAGAGACTGTCAGAAATTCAGTTTCACGCTGATATAATTCTAACATATCCCTGGCACGTCGCTGGTTTTGTGCCGGAATATTTCGCCCTAAAAATGCGATAACACGGATATCTTGATCGACAGATTTCAGGATTTTTCGACTCTGTTCCGATAGGGTGTACAATTGATTAAACGTGATGTCTACTCTTTTATCAAAATGCTGCACAACAATGGTGTTCACGAAGACTGCGATGCCAACAACGCCGATGATACTCAGGGCAACGTTCGCCCCGTACCGCGCTTGGCGGCTGACGAAAAATGCTATCACCTCTGAAGATCTTAAGGAAACAAAAATGACAAACGAAACGAGGGCAAGCAGCAGACATATCCAAAAGACGATCTGCACTTGGAATATCCAATTGGCGATAGCAACAAAAATAAAAATTAAAGTCAGAAGTCCAAAGAGGAGCCCGGTAATGCTTTTATTACCCATACCTTACCTCCATTTAGATGACTCGATGGACTTGAATGTCGCAAACAGACAAATGCACGTGAAGCTGATGTAGTAGACAACATCTTTCACTAGGATAACGCCCCGTCCAAAGTCAGAATAGTGTTCAGGTAAGGACAGATACCCAAAGAATTTCCCGATTGGACCACCGCGCGCTGAGAGCGAACCGATGACCCAAAGCGTTATCAGAGTACCGAAGCTAGTCAACGCTGCAACAAGCTGGTTTTTACACATTGATGACATTAACAAGCCCAACGCAAGAAAAAAGGAACTAATCAGGAGGAGGCCGAAATAACCGCTTAGCAACGGGCCGACATCTAGATAACCGAAGCGTCGTGTGAGTAAGGGGAACAGAAATGTCAAGGCAAGCATAATGAGGACCAGTGTACAACTCGCCAGAAACTTGCCTAAGACAACCTGTCCGTCTGTAATTGGGGCGGTAAGAAGCAATTCAAGCGTCCCCGATTTCCGTTCTTCAGCGAAGAGTTTCATTGTCAAAACGGGCGTAAAGAAGAGTAGAATGATAGCCATATTGCCGAAGAGCGTTTGCATCACATCCGCGCCGGTGCCCCCAATGTTACTTGTACTAGTTAGCAGAATAGAAAAAAGGAAGCCTGAAATCGCTGTGAAGACAAAACAGACGAAATAGGCGATCGGCGAGACGAAATACGTATATAGTTCTTTTGTGCAAACGGCGAGGATATTTCTCATTGTGGCTATTGGCGGTTGGCATTAATTGGTAAGAAAATTACCAATTCCTAGAAGAACGCGTAGCGAACGTCCTAACCGCTATCTGCTAAATTGTTTCCGTACTTTTCCGACAAAGAAAGGACCAAGTGAGTCAATATATCGAGTCGTCTGTTCCGTTTGGCGCATATCTTGTATCAGCCGTGACAATGGATATAGCTCAGGCCCAACTACCCCGATCACAAATTCGTTGTCGTTGGTGTCTAACCCAAAACAAGCAAGCCGGATATCGCTAGCATATCCCCCGGCAGCATAGCTGCGTCCAAGCATGGCATGTTCACCCAAAATTCTACCTTTTTCGCGACGTTCAAGCCGATAGAATTCAGGTTTTCGGCGTAGCGGATACCAAATCGCCCAGGGGAAGTCAGGGTTCAGAACGTTTTGAAGAGGGATGTTGATAAGCCACCTTTCTAAATTCGGCTCTCTGCCGCTCGAATAGGTGCGACCTACCATTGTCATTTCTGAACGGTATAACAGATTGGGCATTTCTTGTGTTTTTAAGAGCAGCGATCTCGATTCCGCCATCAACGCCGCTGGATCCTCTGCGGCAAAAAGGACCCCTATACCTGTCGGATGATTCAAATCATCGTATAACACTGCATTTAAACAGCTCTTTTCGAGGGTTTCAATAATCAATTGTGTTGCCGAACAGTTTTCAAAGATATGGAGTTGAAAAAACAGTCTCCGCTCGCTAACTTGCGGTTTTCCATCGATCGGCGCACCGATTTCGCGCATATCTATCGGCTCAGGTTGTGCAGGGCTCTTGCGTTCCGTGTTCATAATTTTTAGGAAATTGCGACTATCCTACCGTTTATGTTGTTTAACGTTTTGTGGTATACGATTCGCGAATCCACTCTTCAAGAAGTTGATCGTGGTTCTCCACAACCTCCTTTGGAAGCGTGAACGTGAATTGTCCAGTGTTCTGTTTGATCAGGTTCAGACCGTGCTGGTAGCTTTCGAGAAGCTCATCACATATCTGCTCTATTGATTTTTCTTCAGCGGTTGCCAGTTCACAGATATGGGCTGTCGCTTCGGCATCGAATCGGATTTGCAATTGATGTTCCGCATAAAATTGTGCTTCACACCGACGAATCTTCTCATGCATCACTATTTTCCGATTGTAGTCGGTGTCCTCAATGATATGCCTTAGTTCCGCATCAGGGGCATCGACGACCGCGGCAGTCACAACGAATTCTGTAATGCCTGTGGAAGGAAGCTCAAACTTATAGTTGCGCAAAACTTTTTCGCAGACTGTCATTAAGGCACGCGCCCCTGTTTTTTGTTCAAAGGCTTTCTCAGCAATTCGACGTAGACCGTTGTCTGCAAACAGAACTGTAACGCCGTACGCCTGAAAAGCTTTTTCGTATTGCCGAATAATGGACCCCTCAGAGTGTTTCAGAATGTGGAAAAGATCGCCCACTTCCAGTTCCGTGCAGATCACATGCACCGGGAGCCGCCCGATGAACTCAGGTTCGAAACCGAAGTCGATGAAATCCCGTGATGTGACATGCTGAAAACAGTGTGATGCATCATCGGCTTGACTGGCGACTTCAGCATTGAAACCGATCCTGCTCTGATGCAGTCTCTTCTGGATAATGTTCTCCATACCCGTGAATGCCCCGCTGATGATAAAGAGAATGTGGCGGGTGTTGATGACCTCTTTTTCAACCTTACCGCGTTTCTGGAATTCCAGCGCAGCACGCATTTGCGCAGCAGGGTCGTTCCCCGCATGCAGATCCACTTCAGTCTCTTCCATCAATTTGAGAAGCCCTATCTGCACACCACGGCCACTGACATCGCGTCCCAGAATATTTGGTGGTGTCGCGATTTTATCCGCCTCATCGAGATAGATGATCCCGTATTGTGCCAGTTCCAGGTTGTCTTCGGCTTGTGACACTAGTTCCCGGATTAAGTCGTCTACATTCGCACCGATGTAACCCGTTTCGCTGAAGCGAGTGGCATCAGCTTTGACAAATGGCACGCCGATGAGTTTCGCAATGTGCCGAACGAGGTAGGTCTTACCAACCCCCGTCGGGCCAAGCATGACGATGTTCTGTTTCGAATAGTCGGCATCAGCAGCACTCGGATCTTCGTGGCACTCGCGGACATGGTTATAGTGATCACAAACCGCGATGGCAAGCGCCTTCTTTGCTTCGTCCTGTTTTATGACATACCGATCGAGGTATTTCTTGATTTCTTTCGGTTTGAGATCGAATTTCAAATCAAAAGTCTTTTTCGATTCAGATTCTTTGGTCTTTGTCTCTAGCGTTGGTTCACCCGCTGTCGCTTTGATCAAGCGCACACTACCGCCGTATTTTCGTTCAACGAACGCTTGAAACTCTTCTTCTATCTCTTCCGGAGTGGGGAACTTTTTATTTGTATTCATAAGCTCTACCTAACGGTTGTTAGAGTACCGGGCCTGCCAATTCACGACGGATAATCTCAGCACCAGCTACCATCGCTTTGAGTTTGGCTGCTGCTGCCCACCGTGCTATTTGGCTAAAACCGCAATCTGGTGTAACCACCAGTTTTTCAGGAGGCACATGTTCGAGTGCTTCACGCAGCAGTCCTGCGACATCCTCTGGTGTTTCTAGGTAATAGTTCTTAACGTCGATTAATCCTACAGCGAGTTCTTTGTTGTTCGGAAACTCGCTCCATAACCCTATTTCTGCCATCTCTCGGTTAGCGAACTCGAGGGCGAGTTGATCGAAACCGGCTTCAAGAATAGCAGGAAAAAGTGGTCTATACTGACGCTTACCAACCGCCCTGCCGCGGTAGTTACCGAAACAGATATGCAGTCCAATCTTAGCCGAAACCCCTTCAACAGTACGGTTAAACAGCTTCACAAATTCCTGCGGGCGATCAGGATAAACGGCATAAGAGGGTTCATCGAGTTGGATAAATTCTGCCCCGGCTGTGACGAGCTGCCGAAGTTCTGTATTGATGATTTCCGCACAAGCGTACGCGATGTCGAGGCGCTGCTCATATACGCCCCCTGTCTGAATCCGCCCGGAAAGCGTGAACGGGCCGGGGCAGGTTACCTTGATCGGTTTCGAGGTTTCGCCCTTCGCGAATTCAAATTCTGCAAGAATACCGAGTCCGCTGGGCGCGGTAAGCCGATTAGACGGCATCCATTTCCCTCGTTGATCGTGTCCATCAGGCCCCTGTGTTCTCGGAGCCGGCAGCTGGGTTAATCCGCCGAAGCGTTCATAGAAACCGAGCACGAAATCCTGGCGGCGCATCTCACCTTCCGTGATGATGTCAACCCCCGCGCGTTCTTGATCAGCGATGGCGACGCGAACTGCATCGTCAAAGGTTTCGTTAATATCGGTTTCGCCCAGCTCTCCGCGCCCGATGGCTTCTAACGTCACACACAACCAACTCGGCGGGGCATAACTTCCAATAGTGCTAGTAGGTATTAAAATGTCCGATTCCTTCATAAGTCCTTCTATATTTCTACTAGGCGCACAATTTCAGTCCGCTCTGTTTTCTGCTAATGCACCAACTAGCATGTGGGGCGACGACGGCAATAGAACCCGATGGCACTGATGAGCAGCAACTGATAGACCGTGTTACGCTAAGCATATATTTGCGAAATGATTCAAGTGCTGTAAGCACAATTTTTTATAGTCGCTACCCGCTAACATTCGCATAAAAAAATGGCGGCATTGTTAAGGCGACAACATCATCCTCTCCAGATATTTCGCGGGCCATTGCAAGGGCATCATCTAAATTCGCCGCCCAATCAACCCCTAAACGTTGCGCTACCCGCGGCTCCTTTGGACCCACGAGGATTACCTTCGAGAGATATTTCAACGGATACGTTGCCCAATACCAGACGGTAAACGGATGGAAACCGTGATGCGCAAACCTGTTCCGATAGCAGTCGATCAAATACGGATCCTTCGCGTATTTCTCCTGAAACTTCCGTTGCATCTCAAACGGTTCTGTGGTATCAGCAAGAACCTCATCGTAAAACATCTTATACGCAGTGTGATATTCTTCATGGAAGATTTCATACGTCGGGTTCATAATAATGACAACGCCATTTTTTTTAATAATAGGTTTAGTGTAAAACCAATTGAAGACGTAGCCCAATATGTCGCTGACCACTAACACAGGATTGATACGCGCATCAACGGCATAAGGACTCATATCCGGAAGTCCGAACACCAAAGTGCTGAATTGGCGCGGGATGTCTATTGCCAACTGTTCCTTCATAGATGCCAACGTCCGGGCGTGAACGGCATCAATGCTGCCCGCGTTAATCTGTATCGGTTCATAATCTGTCCGGACGCTCTTGAGAATCGCATAGCGCAACGATTCAGGCAAAACCGATAGTGTTAATGGCGTGAGCGTTTTCACAACCCGTTCTGCGATGTTGCAGTCCCGATTCGGTTTCCCAACGTAACGGAGATGAAGTGGATAGATCGCGCCGTTCATCGCCGCTTCAAGCACCAAGATAGGAGTCTCTTTCTGAATGAGACGACTCATCCGCTCGATACAAGCATGCATATGTGAACCCTCCGGTTGCATCACATGCGGACTTTCTGATGTCATGTGTGGCGAATGATGCGGTGCTATGGAGTTATACGTGCCCAGCCCCACCGCCACTGATTTATGTCCGCCATTAAGAGGAATCTGTATCATATCGACATAAATCACTAAATCGGATGCAAGCACAGTCTTATCTGTCTCAACAACCTCATCTTTTTCTGTTTTCCCGACGTAAGCGATTTGGTCAGCATCTTCGGCATCAAAATTTCGGAGTTGGTGCGGGTAGAAATCCGCCATGATATTTTTACCGAGCATATAGGCGAGTTCATGTTCCTTCATTTTGCGGTGCAGTGCCACCGCACACATCAGTAGAATGTTCTTTTTTTCCACACCGTACTCGTACAGCATCTTCAGAAGCGTCTCGATCATAATCTGCCTCAAATCCGGCTTTTTGGTAAGCGGAAAAGGTTGGCAATTATCGTCAAAAAGAATGAGTACCTTTGAGTTACCGCTGACAAGTTCACGCAGCGGGCGCATCTCAAGAGGATTTTCAAAAGCACGCCGCGTGTGCTCGCTCAAAGCAGCGCGCTTAATACCTGGCAGCGGCGGCTTCGCGTAGTAAACCTCTGAATTATCCGGCAGCTTCGCGTTAATGAGATGGTTTCCGAAGTAGGTGAAATATTTCATGCGAAGGTTTCAAGTGACCTCCGTATACTTCTATTATTTATTCTATTTTAGCACGGTTTATGTTGGTATTGCAAGCTTTTTTATCAAATGGCTTTTTATTAAATGAACCAGAGATTAAATTGACAAGAAATTTATTAAAAAACTTGAAAAATTAAGGGGGAGGTCTTTTACACGTTACGGGGAATTTAATAAATAATTCTGTATTTCCTTCGCCAAAGAGAACCCTTTAGTATCATATGGCTATTATACTTTCTCCATAATGGGTTTTCTCATGCGTATTGTATCGCTCTTCTGTAAAATAGCCGACTGTTTTCTGGCGTATCAGAAAAAGCAGCCCCTATCAGAAAAACGAGGTCGCCTGCGCGGTCTGCCTCCGAGCGAGACTATCTATTCTCTACCTACCTGAAATTTAAGCGGATGATAGCCAGAAGGGCATCCCCAATTTTGTGTAAAAAAACTTGACATGATTTATAGTTTAAGGTATAATCTTATATTATAGAAAAACTTGACATGATTTATAGTTTAAGGTATAATCCTATATTATAGAAAATACGAAAGAAAATAATCCAAAGGTGCAACTGCTTTGCTCTGTTAAGCGCACCTTTCTTACGCCATTAAGACATATGAAAGCTTTAGACACTGACACCAGAATAATGGAGGTAGAGGGTTTTGACAAACTGTCCCTTATCGAGTATTCTTCCTGTTGCCTACTCGCTGCTGTTCGTCTGTTTTTCAGGCATCTTACCCCCCCCATTTTACTTTACGTATAGAAAGCATAATATTCCATTTAGTCCGCAGCATATTCACGCTCTGTCCAGCTAATCGCTTTGTGCCTGTTTGCCGGCTCCTCCAATAAGACATGATCACTCACGGGGTAAAGAGCATCGCGTAAATATGTATAATATAGATCAACATAAGTTAAAAAAAGATTTAGAACGTCAAAAAGCATTGGCAACTCCGTTGGATAACACAAAATGAGAGAGGCTGCTTCATTATACCCAGGCAAGATTTCGCTTTAGACAAAGAAAACAGTGAGCTATTTATCAAGCTCACACAATTATAGGAGAAAGACAGGTCTGTTTTTCTTCACTGAAAAGGAGAGTTTAATCATGCAGAGAACTATATTAGCACTATCCATTTTTGCTGCGCTCATATTTGCGCTGGTCCCGTTCGCAGCTGCAGAATGGCAGATAAACCTGGTAACAAACAATACACATGACAATTTATATGTGATCAGGAGCACATGGAAGGCAGCAGATACCGACAAAGGCATCCCTGCAGGCTTTTGGACGCGCGGCCGCTACCGGCTTGCTCCTGGGAGGTCCAAAGTGTTCTATTCCTGGGACACTAACAGTATCTATTTCCGTATTTCAAACGCTGCGGGTGCGATAAAACCTCAAAGCAGCACGTCCACGTTTTCGTTCTGGGCTCATCCGAAGCGGTCGTTTCGGGTTGTTTCGGGGGCGTTTGATTCGTCAGTGACGGTGGATCAATTGCTCTACTCGGACCGCTCAAGCAATCAGTTAGTCCAATTGGACGGTTTTCTGCAATATTCGAGTGGTTCTGATGTGTCAGTCACATCCGAGTGGGTATCTCTGAGTGGAGAGCCGGTGTCTCCTGCAAATGAGGGCACTGAAAGTAACGATCACGCTCCCACGGGCATGGCGTTGATCCCTGCCGGCACATTTCAGATGGGCAGCACCACCGGCGATGCCGACGAAAGTCCTATTCACGCTGTGTCTTTAGATGCGTTTTATATGGATACGCACGAAGTGACAAACGCAGAATACGCAGCGTTTCTCAATGCAAAGGGCAAACATGCATGGCCGAGTGGGTATCTCTCCTATTCTACTAGTATCCTGTGGGTGGATATTGGGGATACCGAGTCGCGCTTTGAGAAGGTAGACGGAACCTATCGCGTGAAGGCAGGGTATGCGAATCACCCTGTCGTTGACGTTAGTTGGTATGGTGCGATGGCGTATGCTGCGTGGGCAGGCAAGCGGCTACCTACCGAGGCCGAGTGGGAATACGCCGCACGCGGCGGCAAGTCGGGTAAGAAATATCCCTGGGGTAACAGGATTGATAGCACGCGGGCGAACTACTCCTATAATGTTAGAAGCACAACAGAGGTAGGAAGCTATGCCGCGAACGGTTATGGTCTGTACGATATGGCGGGGAATGTCCGGGAGTGGTGCTTAGACAAGTATGATAACAACTTCTATGCGAATTCTCCTGCCCGGAATCCGTTGTCGAGTACAAGCAGTATTACAAGCCTATTGAATAACTATTCAGAGGTTAAGTCTGACCGCGTCGTGCGCAGCGGCTCTTGGGGCGATTCTGCACAGAGTGCACGGGTCGCTAACCGCGCTCGGATTGATCCTGAGTACACGTTCTACTACAACGGGTTTCGTTGTGTAAAGCCTGTGCCCGCTGACGGGGTTGGAGAAGCGGACAGCGGAAATGACGAGGACGCTGTTCCGGAATGGGTAGCGAGCGTGATAACAAATGCCACGGAAGCAGACTTGTATGTGGTCTCCTCCACGTGGAAGTTGGAGAACCCGAAGAAGAGTTATCCGGAGGGATTTCGGACGCGCGGGACGTATCGCATTCGTCCAGGGAAGGGACGCGTGTTTCATGCCTGGGCGAACAACGAGATCTATTTCCGGATTGCCAACGCTGCAGGTGCGTTAAAACCGGAGGTCAGTTCGGAGACGTTTGGGTTCTGGTTGCATCCGCGTCGTTCGTTTCGGCTGGTCTCGGATCAGGTTTCTGCGACAGTAGAACAGTCGGGTCTGAGTTACTCGGATCGTTCGACGGCGAATTTAGTGCAGTCGGATGGTTTTATGGTGTATGAGAGCGGTTCTGACGTGACGGTGACTGCTGATTGGGTGGCAGTATCTGCTGTAGATGAGCGGCAGGAAGATGATGAGAACGAAAATAACGGGGGCACTCCAACGCAGCCAACACCGCCAGCGCAGCCAACACTGCCAAAACCTTCTATGGTGTTGATCCCTGCCGGCACCTTCCAGATGGGCAGCACCACTGGCGATGCGGATGAAAGCCCGGTTCACGCTGTGTCTTTAGATGCGTTTTATATGGATACCCACGAAGTGACAAACGCAGAATATGCGGCATTCCTCAATGCGAAGGGCAAACACGCCGAGGCTGGCAAGAATTGGGTGAATCTCGCAGATACTCTCATAGGCATTGCGTTAGTAGACGGCGCGTATCGTGCGAAATCGGGGTATGCGAATCTTCCCGTCGTTAAGGTCTCTTGGTATGGTGCGATGGCATATGCAAGATGGGCAGGCAAACGCCTACCCACCGAGGCGGAGTGGGAATACGCTGCGCGCGGCGGGCTAGCAGGCAAGCAATATCCGTGGGGCGATACCATAGACGCAACCCAGGCGAACTATGGTGGGAACGCCGGCGGTATGACAGCAGTCGGCAGTTATGCAGCGAATGGGTATGGTCTGTATGACATGACTGGGAATGTATTTGAGTGGTGTCTGGATGACTATAACGAGGGTTTCTATGCGATTTCGCCTGTGCATGATCCGTTGACAGGTGCTGACAGGGAGACGATAGATGCCTATATGGAGATCAGTTCTGCTCGTGTGTTGCGGGGTGGCTCGTATCTGTATTCAGCACAGGTTGCCCGTGTATCGAATCGTGACTATAGTTTCCCTGCGAGTATGGGCAACGACCTCGGTTTTCGGTGTGTGCGTTCTGTGTCTACGCCCTCTGCAAATGCTGAGATACCGGCACCCCCAACGCTCCCAACGCCACCAACACCACCAACACCACCAACGCCACCAAAAACCTCTGTTGTTCCTGCGGGCATGGCGTTGATCCCTGCGGGTACATTTCAGATGGGCAGCACCACAGGTGAGGAGAAGGAACGTCCTGTTCACGCTGTCACTCTAGATGCGTTTTATATGGATACGCATGAAGTGACGAACGCAGAATACGCGGCATTTCTCAATGCTATGGGCAAAAAACGTGTCAAACGACGTGGATGGCTTCTCTCCATGAAATTGGGGGATGGCACACCAACGAACTGGGGGGATGGCGGAGCACGCATTGAGCTCGTAGACGGTGCATATCGTGTGAAGGCAGGGTATGCCAATCACCCCGCAGTTTACGTAACTTGGAATGGTGCGATGGCGTATGCTGTGTGGGCAGGCAAACGGCTACCCACCGAGGCCGAGTGGGAGTATGCCGCACGCGGCGGCAAGTCGGGCCTGAACTATCCCTGGGGAGATACGATTGACAGCACGCAGGCGAACTACAATAATAATGTTGGTGATACAACAGAAGTAGGGAGTTATGCGGCGAACGGGTATGGTCTCTATGATATGGCAGGGAATGTCGGGGAGTGGTGCTTAGATAAGTTTGATTACAATTTCTATGCTATTTCGCCTGCCCGGAATCCGCTGGCGGGTACCCGCACTATTGATTGGCTATTAGATAACTGGCCAGAAGCTGAGGACTACCGTGTCTTACGTGGTGGCAACTATCGCGTTACACCCCGGGATATCCGGGTCTCCAAGCGTCACTCCGGGTCTATGTTTTTTGGAGCAGGCGGCTACGGCTTCCGTTGTGTGCGGTCTGTAACAGAGTAAGGCACAACCGTATCTTGAGATCCTTCATATCCACCGTAAGTGAAGGTGGGCTTGCGATGTATCACATAACCCGAAGATGGCTGTCTGGTTGAGAAACCAGGCCCGGGTATCTATGGTCGCGAGTATTGGAGGGATCGTAACAAAACTGAGGAACCCGTCTCAATCTGGTTTATACTTCTACTGGTTTGAGGCGGGTTCTTTCCGTTGGGCACGTCCAATGTTAATAATGAAATAGGTAAAACTTAAGAATAAAAAAACAAACATACGTTTGGCCTTCTGCTCTTTTCGTTTTACACTTGACAGACCGGATGTTTTATAATACACTATTAAGAAAGTAATGAGGGAAGGGAGTAATCTATACAAGTTTTAGACACTTATACTTCTGTTGAGATGTGAGAGGATTTAGCGAAAATTACCCTCCGCGGTGTCTTGCGTATCGGTGCTAACTTCATAAACAATAAGCAATAAATATACATCTGTGTATTTTCACAGAGAAAAGAGGCATAAAATGAAAAGAACTGTGTTAGCTCTGTCCACACTTGCGGCATTCCTGTTTGCGCTGGTCCCGTTCGCAGCCGCAGAATGGCAGATGAACCTCGTAACAAACAACACACATGACAATTTATATGTGATCAGTGCCACGTGGAAGGCAGCGGATACCAACAAAGACATCCCCGCAGGGTTCTGGACCCGCGGCTCCTACCGGCTTGCTCCCGGGAAGTCCAGAGCGTTTTATTCCTGGTCTACTAACAGCATCTATTTCCGTATTTCAAACGCACAGAGCGCCCTAAAACCACAGGGCAGCTCGGAGACGTTCCCCTTCTGGGTGCATCCCGACCGGTCGTTCCGCGTCGTCTCGGAGGGCTTTGAATCGTCTGTGACGGCGGATCAACTGCTCTACTCGGATCGCTCAAGCGATCAGTTAGTCCACTCGGACGGGTTTATGGGATATACGGGCGGTTCCGAAGTGATAGTGACTACAGAGTGGGTATCGCTGAGTGGGGTGCCGACAGCTCCAGCCAATGATGTGCTAGGCGATGGAGATAGTGGAAACGCCGGTGAGACTGACGCTGTTCCGGAATGGGTAGCGAGCGTGATAACAAATGCCACGGAAGCCAACCTATATGTAGTCTACGCGACGTGGAAGCTGGAGAACCTGAAAAAGGGGTGGCCTGAAGGGTTTCGGACGCGCGGCACGTATCGCATTCGTCCTGGGAAGGGGCGCGTGTTTCATGCGTGGTCAGATAATGAGATCTATTTCCGGATTGCCAACGCTGCGGGTGCGTTAAAACCGGAGGTCAGTTCGGAGACGTTTGGGTTCTGGTTGCATCCGCGTCGTTCGTTTCGGCTGGTCTCGGATCAGGTCGCTGCGACAGTAGAGCAGTCGGGTCTGAGTTACTCGGATCGTTCGGTGTCGAAATTGGAGCGTTCGGATGGTTTTATGGTATATGAGAGTGGTTCTGACGTGACGGTGACTTCTGATTGGGTGCCGTTAGCTCCTATAGATGACAGGAATGAGGGTAACGGGAATGGCGATGTCGCTCCACTGCCGCCTGAAACGCCAGTGCCTCCGGTAAACCCGTCAGCTCCCGCCGGCATGGTGTTGATCCCTGCGGGCACCTTCCAGATGGGCAGCAACACCGGCGATGCGGACGAAAGCCCTATTCACACTGTCTCTTTAGATGCGTTTTATATGGATACACATGAAGTGACAAACGCAGAATACGCAGCATTTCTCAACGCAATGGGCAAACATGAAAATATCTGGTGGCGCTGGGTGCGTATCGGTACAGCTTCTACAAATATTATCTTAGTAGACGGTGTGTATCGCCCACGGGCAGGCTATGAGAATCATCCTGTCATTTATATAAGATGGCGGGGTGCGATGGCATATGCTAGGTGGGCAGGAAAGCGACTGCCAACCGAAGCAGAGTGGGAGTATGCTGCACGCGGCGGGTTAGCCGGCAAGCGATATCCGTGGGGAGACACCATAGATAAAACCAAGGCGAACTATAATAAACCCGGCCTCGGCCGTTCGATGCCAGTCGGTAGTTATCCGCCGAACGGGTACGGTCTCTATGATATGATCGGGAATGCAGCGGAGTGGTGTCTCGATACGTATGATGCTGACTACTACGCAAAATCTCCGACCCACAATCCGGTGTCGTTGTCGATTGCAACCAGCATCCAAGACCTGTTAGATAACTATAAGGCGGATCTAGGTACTTACTCGTCCTTGAATAAGTATGAACAGCCCCAAGACCGCGTTGTTCGCGGCGGCGACTGGTACGATTCAGAAACATACTTGTCAGTCACCGGTCGCTATGGATATACGACTTGGGGTGGTTCGAATGTCTTCGGTTTTCGGTGTGTGAAGCCTGTAACCCCTTGAAACCTTATGGCTTGTGCTTTTTATCCGCGGATGAATTGCTGAAAGGTACCGAAGATACAAAAAAGGGCGTGATAGCGGGTAGGCTTTTGCTGACAGCTATCACGCCCCTTCTCACCTTGTCCTAAGCTATCATCCTATCTTAAACCGAGCGGGATCCCCGCGAAAATCAAGGATATCGGTAGCAAAGCGATTTTCCCTGTTTTTCCGGTTTCTTGCATCAATTCCGTAAATCAAATACAGTTTTCACCGTGCCAGTTTTCCCAGTGTTCAAGGCAGTCTGAATGGCACGTTTGTAACCTTGTAGTGGAAACAGAGCACTCACCAGCGGCCGCAAACGAGATTCCAGCTTCTGAAGGAGTCGCATCCCGAGTGTGAAAGTGCTCACCCGTTCACCGTTATAGGTTTCGATCCCGTAGGTATATGCCCCCGTCACACGCAACTGCTTATACCAGATAGAGGTCCAATCAACGTTTTTTGGTATTCCCGGCATGCCGACTAAGATGACTTCCCCGCCTGCGCGTGTAAAGCGAAGCGCGTCATCTATGGTGATGCTGGAACCGATGCAATCAAAAGTAGCATCTACGCCGCCGGTTAAAACCTGCTGGCCGAGCTCAGGTTGATGCGATTCCGCACCGATATGTTCACAGAAAGCTCGATATCGATCCCTATTTGGAGATAGCACCTCGTCTGCACCAAGCTCACGGGCCAGCTGCTGTTGATGCAGATATTTGGCGAAGCTGATGATACGGTTCTGGTGACCGAGTATCCGCAGGGCGGCAAGCGTAAGAAGCCCCATCGTACCACCACCGATGATGCAAACGGTTGCTGTTCTGCTCGGACGCATTTTCAAAACGCCATGTAACGCGCACGCAAAGGGTTCAAGGAGCACAGCTGTTTCGTCTGACATAGCATCTGGAACAAAATGAAGTTGGGATTGATGTGAGAGGACATAGCGACTCCAGCCACCCCCAGTATCCCGACAGTAACCCGTCTGGACACCCGCTGAAATATCGCCCTTTGTGATGTTTTCGCAATTGGCGAAACGTAGATTTTGACATTGGTGGCACGCTGGCCAAATCCCCCTTACCTGACATGGTAAGGCCGGTTCTATGACAACACGTGCACCAACACTGAAACCCTCCACCGCACTACCTGTCTCTGCGATGTCTCCCACAATTTCGTGCCCTAACACAAAAGGTGTCGACGTGAACGGAGAGAAATAGGGACTCCCTTTCGCTGTGATTGTCGCCAAATCGGAACCACATATACCGCTGAGACGAGTCCGGACTTTAACCCATTCAGCGGTCGGCAGTTGCGGCTCTGGAATCTCAACCAGGCGTGTGCAAGACAAAGACGACGTATAGAGGTTTGGCCATCGTTTCCCAAGGTACCGCATCGCGAGATAGCGCGGGATGTTTTTGGTATATTGGACCGCTTTCACTGTGCTGTACTAACTTGCCTCAGATTGGTAATATGTCATCAGGATCTCTGCGACTTCGGGACGTGCAATCTCTGGAGGCAGCGGTTCACCAGCGGCAAGAATCTCGCGCTGCCTTGTGCCAGAAACGTTGAAATGGGCATCGCTATCGTGCGGGCAGTCACGTATCATCACAATTTTCTGGCACTTTCTACACCATACCGTGAAGTCACCGCGGAAAATTCCGATTTCTAACGCACCCGCGGGAATTTTATCGAAAATCTCTTGGGCCTCGAATGCCCCGTAGTAGCTGCCCGCACCGGCATGATCCCTTCCCACGATGAAGTGGGAGGCACCACAATTCTGCCGAAAAACAGCATGCAGGAGCGCCTCCCTAGGGCCCGCGTAGAGCATGTCGAACCCATACCCGGTAATAGAGACAGTATTTTCAGGAAAATAGTGCTGTACCATAGCACGGATAGCAGCATCGCGAACCGCAGCAGGAATATCGCCCGGCTTCAGTTTACCCAGAAGCATGTGAATCAGTATTCCGTCCGCATTAACCTCTCTTTGCGCTATCTTACACAGCTCCTCATGCGCACGGTGCATCGGGTTACGCGTCTGGAAAGCAACGACTCTGTTCCATCCACGCACTGCGATGTCATCACGAATCTCAGCAGCTGTACGGAATGTGTGTGGAAAATCCTCGCGAAAGTAGGAGTAACTTAAAACCTCGACGGGCCCGGAGATAACACTGTTCCCCACAGACGCAAAAGCAGGAACACCAGGGTGCCCTGGATCCACAGTCCCAAAGGTCTTTTCAATCAGAAGCTGTCTCTGATCTCGCGAGAGCGACTCAATCGCCGAGACCTTCATGACTGCCAGCGGCGGATTGCCTTCAACGTTCGGATCACGTAACGCAATTCGGTCACTATTCTTCACAGCCGCCGTGAGCTGTTCAGACGGCACAATATTCATAATAGGCACGGGCCAGAAAAGTCCGTTCAGTAATTTCATATCCGCAGCAACGCTTGCCGCTTCAGCTATCGTCATATAGCCCGTCAGGGGTGTGAAGTAGCCTGCCGCCAACATGACCGCGGATGCAGCAGCACCTGAAGAGAGCAAAACAGACGGAAGTTGTTCCGCCTCTTTCGTCAGTTCGGCGCGTTCCGCATCGTCCGAAACGTAAAGCGGGGTTAAGGTCCCGGCTCCATGTGGTTTAACCATTAATTTAATTTCTCCTTTTTTCCGTTGGCAGCGTTGCAAACCTAGTACATCTGTAGATGCGCGTAAGTCTAACGAGGCTGCTCTATTTTCTAACCGGCTGCACCCCTTCTAAAGGGCCAAGTGCTCCAGTGTCTAAAGACAATTCTGGTAAATTCTTAACAATCTCCACCGTCTTTAGACTGACAGTGATAACGCGCGCCACCAAATCCACAATATACCGCGGCGCCTCCGCACAATTCGGATCGTTGACCAACCCACTCCGACTGTGCGTCTTGACGCGATACTGATCTATCACCCACTCCAACGCCGAACGAGTGCCTAGCCGATACGCAAACGCCTCGGCAGGGATGCCCTCCAACGTCAAGAAGGCGTTATATTTCAACTGTGTCTTATCTTTAGACAACTTCATCTTCTCGACGCACCAATCTACGGGGGTGTCGGGCGTTTCTCTGTATTTCAACGGGAACTTCTGTGCGGTTTCGTAGTTGATGTGAAGGTCTGCGAGTTGTGCCCCTGCGGTAGCGAACGCCCAGAAGTCTGTCGCGAACGGGATATGTGGCAGATCGCGCTTGAGGTTCGCCTCATATTTCTCTCGATAGTCCGGATGGTGCAGGAGCCCGTAGGTATAGTGGAAGATGTCCCACTTGCCGATGGTGTTGTCTGCATAGTGGGTTCGGAATTCTGTCAATGCCCAGTCGGTGATATTTTCGCGGCGGTTTGTGCCGTCTTCGTCGTAGATGTAGAAAGGAAAACATTGAGTGCTTTCGAATGCCAAATCAGGGGCAGAAATCTTGTTCGTCATCAGACAGCCGAATCCTCTCCTATTACCGATACCCGCAACAGTGATCCCCCGATTTTCTGATTCAGTCTCGGATGTCGGGAATATCCGATGCTGCTGAGAACGTTCCTCATTCCAAAAATCATCGAAGTAGAGATATTTTTGACAAAATGGGCGATACAACACCTTCCGAAAGTGACTACCCTCGTAGGTGCTTAGCTCCAATTTCTTCAGTGACCTCTTAGTTTGGCGACTCCACTTGATGCGCGGATCAGTCGTATCAATGAAATGTTCAATCGGGGCGGTCGGATCATGCCTACGCTTCCGGTCAACTGCAGTGTTGTATATTTCAATAAAGGTGCGGACGCGCTCTTGTAGCAATGTCAGATCAGAAGCATACACCAAACTATCCCTGCTGGTAACAACACCGTAGGAATACAGACTAAAAATTGCAGGTCCATCCCCGCTCTTTTTGCTTTTTACCGCTTTGCTACCTATGGGGATGAAGGTTTCAAATTCGGGATGGAGCCCCTCCGTGAGCCATGCGTGGCGTGCGTCGGGTTCAATAGGCTGCCACGCAACCTCGCCCGCATGCCGGCATTTATTCAGGAACTCGAACTTCTGCTCTTTGTTCCACAAGTCATCCGTGCGATAGTAAAAGATACGTGGTTGCCCTGATGACTTATCTCTACTTTTCACGAATAGGTTGATACTCACGCCTACCCGAATGCCGAACACATTGGCACTTGAGACCTTTAATCCCTTCCGGGCATTTCCGCCCAAGTCGAGAGCATAGATTGCATGGAAATCTTTCGCAAGGTGCTTTCGCATACCGTCAAACGCGATGCCGTCCAGAAAACTGTTATTCGTTATCAGAGCCACAACGCCCTCTGTGCCAATCCGGTCGGATGCCCAGCGGATCGCCTTCACATACGGATCATAGAGCTTATTCCGCAACGTGGCTGTGGAGTCTTTCACATACGTCTCCGCAACCCGTGCGTCCATGAGTGGATACTTCCTATTCTTATTGTTGTCGTTCTCATTCGCCTGCCCCATGTTATAGGGCGGGTTGCCGATCACCACGAACATCTCCGCTGACTTCTGTCGCTTCACACGCTCTGTGTTTTCACGCGTGAAGAGCTGGCCCTGCTCCTGCTCAAGCAGCTCGAATGTATCCGCCAGCACGATACCCTCAAACGGCAGATACGCACCCGTCCGACGGAAATACTCCTGCTCGATGTTCAGGCTAGCAATGTAGTAGGGCAACAGCATCACCTCGTTGCAGTGCAGCTCCTCGCGGTATTTTGTCTCGAGTGCCGTGCCTTGAATGTCGTGCATCAACCGCACGATAAAGTTGCCCGTGCCGACAAACGGGTCGATGATATGCACACCGCTATCCGACAGCGAACGGCCAAACTCTGTCTCTAATAGATGCTGCACGCTGTTGACCATGAAATCCACGATCGGCTGCGGCGTGTAGACGATGCCGTGGGTGTCCGCTACATCCTCCGAGAACCCTTGAAAAAACTTCTCATAGAACGTATTGAGGAAGCTCTGCTTCTGTGAGAAGTCTTGACAGAGCAGCGCAGCCTGTTCAATGGCAAGGTAGAAACGATCTAACGGTTTGAGAAACACATCTCGACTCATCGCATGACGCATCAGCGCACTACTCACATTCTCTATCTCAACAGCGATAATGTTCCGATAGGTAAAGTCCGACCGGTTGAAAACCGTTCGGAAGATGCGTTCGGTGAGGATATGTTGGATCAGCATCTCCTCGACCGCCTCCTGTGAGAGCTCCGGGTTGATCGTCGTGCGGCAGGTCTCATAGAAGTTAGAGAACGCTGCTTGAAACGCCGTATCCACCGCGCGTCGCTGGTTAATGAGCTCCTTCAACTTGCCAGCCAGGGCGGGCACATGTTCCTTGAAGTCTTTTACAGCCGACTGCCAATTTTCCAATGCTGGCGGCACATAAGCGAACAGACATTCAAGAGCAGCAATCAGTCCCGCAGCGTTGCGGATATCGCTGTCTAAGGCGACCTGTCCGTTCTGATACACAATCGCACGCTCCGGGTTCTGAAACAGGATGTTGTCGAGCGGATACCCCGCAGCGCGTTTTTCTTCAACAGCCTTAGGGAGATCGTCATCAATATCTTTTGCCTCCCAATAAGCGAGCGGCAGGCTGTATTCGTCCAAGATTGCGCCGTCAATCACGATGCGGTTTCCGTTGGGGGTGTGCATCTGATATTGCGGGATGAGCGTCGCTTCCACCTGCTTCGCGCAGGTATCAAGCAAGAAGGCGAACGGATTGCTGACAGCGCCTTCGTGTGTCGCCTTGTGCTGGTCGTATGCCTGCAGCGTGGCGTAATAGTCGCGGATCGGCTTGTGGGTAGGTTTGAGTTTGAGTTGTGACATACGCATATAATAGCAGAACTCGGAACGGAGAGCAACAAGAAAAGCAGGGCTGTTAGAGGCATTCAGTTGCTAGTAGGAGCCCCTTAAGACTCGGTAGACACTCTTTGAAATTTAGCAGACCAAAGCCCTCTCTTTATTCAAAGATGAGCGAAATATTTATCAAGTCCACGTTAAGTGTAGGTTATTTTTCAGGTATTTGTTCGACACTACACCCGTTCCAAATCCAAAAATGGTTTCTCCTGTTCCACTCGTCTTTATGACGCACCCGATCTTTGGGGGTATAAATAACTTGTGTGAGGTAACCCTCTGTAACTTCTACTGTATAGGTGTGCCTAAGCGGTTCGTCTCTGTCTGCTACGGTGAGGTCATTGAGAATGGACGTTCCATTTGCTATTAGATTGATGGTATGGGTGGCACCTTTTGCCGCAACAAAGGTGTTAGTTACACGATAGCTTCCGTTCGGGAGATCGAGTTTAAACGCAGCGTCCCGCTGACTCCAAACCGCATCTTGCACAAGTAGTTTATTACGTCTGCCGTCCCGGTAACCTTCATACGGAGCGCGCGTACGCCATCCAAATTTACCACTCTCGTATTTTGTATCGGGACCGACAGCATGGTGGCCCATAGCTGTTTTGCCGTTGGCGGGTTGCATGTCAAAACGAATTATCAGATTGCCCCTGTCTGTCCTATTCCATAAATCAAGCATCGGTCCCGGGGCACGTTTTTTTCTATAGAGTTGGAGGTGTTTTGTCTCGTAAATTATTTCATAATCGGCGGTGTATGCCCGAAATTCAGCTGTATCCGGCGGATACCATGCTATAACGTAATCTGTAGGGGCCCTGTGGTACCACAAATCGCGATAATTGTCTGGCGCGTTTTCGTCGTTACGGTTTATCGGAAAGTAATTATATTCAGCTTCGTAGTTTGCTAAATGCGCCACATCCGCTGCGTAGACGCCGTAGAGAGCCATGTGATGTACATAAGGCGTGACGTATTCAACTCTGCCTAACGCCTCGGATTTGTGCCAGCCGTCCTCCATTGTCTGAATCTGGTACGTTGTATGCGGTTCGATGAAATGTGTACCCGATACCAATTCCGCAATTTCTGGAGCGATACGAGCATGATCATAAGCGGTTCTACCGAAGTGGAGTAAACTGAAAAAGATCAGACAAGCCGCGATAGCACACCGAAACGCCTTGTTCATATCTGAAATTAACCATGCTGCCAGCATCAGCAGGATATAGAGATGAATCCTATCATTAATCCAACCCCCGGGGCCATAACTCCACGGGGCCTTAATGAACATATAGGTAAACAGAAATGCAATTAGCAGAAAGACATCCGTTGGCCTCGCCCACTCTTTACGTCGAATTCGGTGTCCGATAGAAATAACCACTGCAACACCTAACACCGCGAGGAGGAAATAGTTGGCAGTGACGTGCCAATCTGTAAAATATACTATCGACTTAACACCCCAAAAATATTCCCAGAGCCATTCCGCGCCCTGGTGGTTGCCCTGCTGATGCTGTTTCAAACTTTGTAGATAGTAGTCTATCAGCACAAAATATATCGGCACCATGTAGAGAAAGAAGCGAAAAGCAGGTTTAAGGCTAACAGCAAATTTTTGAAGCAGCGCCCCAAAACCTGCACCTCGGCCTTGCCACGCTGCAACTAGCGCCGGAGCACCCCACAAACACCCGCCTGCTACAGATATCCCCAACACAACGAGCCCATACGAAGCGATATGCGATAGATAGGTTGCCAACAGTAACACGTAGAGCCAAACAAGATTTTTTACCTGCATCTCGTCCTTGTGTTTCCACCAAAAACCGAAGCTAAAGAAGAAGAGGGAGATGCTCAATTGGAAGTTGTAAAATCCCATGTAGAGCAGATAGTTGTAAGCAAATGGAAAACCGAGCCAAGCATATACGAACTGTCCCTTCTTACCCTTGTGGATGGCGTTCATGAAGTAAAAGAAGCCGACCGGGACCATACCGATTGCAATTGTTAGAAGAACCTTCTCTGAAATGTTAGGCGGAAACACATGGAGAAACGCTGCTAATAAAATATGAGACAACCAATTTGGGAAGACTGTGATGTTCAACTCCCATGCATCCCGCAACGTATAGTTCTCGTGTTTCCCATACTCCTTCAGCACCAAACCGTTATAAATATGGCTTGCACCATCCTGGGACGGAAAATAGGCAAAGATCCAGATCGGAAGCAGGTGTAGAACCAACAACACCACAAACACATGTTTCCAGGACACATTTTGCCAATTAAACATATTTTCCACCGATATAGGGAAGTTGCTGCTTAAGCTTACCGGTTGTCTGCAAAGTAGAGGCAGTGCTCCGTCAGCGGACACCTTTCACACAGCGGTTTTCGAGCATCACAGATGCGTCTGCCGAAGTAAATCAGGTTCATGTGAAACGGATACGCTTTCCCTGCTGGCACTAGGGGCGGCAACACCTGATGCGCCTTTTCCGCACTGCAATTTGACGGGACCAGTCCGAGACGTTTAGAAATTCGCAAGATGTGGGTATCAACAGGGAAAACCTCCCTACCACAAGCGAAAGAGAGCGTGACAGAAGCGGTTTTAATACCGATACCTTTGTGTTGACACAAGAATGCTAAAGCTGACTCGGTTTCCATATTGTGGATAAACTCCAGTGAGAGTTCCCCACGTTCAGTTTTAAGCCATGTGAGAAAATTTTTGATGGTCCGGCTCTTCTGGTTTCCCAATCCGGCGAGTCTGATTGCTGCCTCTATCGCCTTAACATCCGCGTGCAACACCTCTTCCCACGTTGGGAAACGCTCTTTCAGTTCAGTGTAGCCTTTATCTCGGTTAACGTCTGTTGTATTTTGGGATAAGATCGTTAAGATAAGACACGCTAACACATCCGCTCCACCATCGCGAGTCGGCACCCCGAATAGTTCTTCTAGCGTATCTGATATGAGTTCTGTCTTCTGTTTTAGTTCCAATTCTTCATTCCGGATATGCTATTTTAAATATTATTATACCACAAAGTAGAAAAATAACAATCTCTTTTTCATAGTTGCCCGCTGTCTGTCCGTAGTCAATAGTCCCTAAAATAGAAAACGATACATCGGTTTATCGAGTATAACAGCCAAAAGACTCCAGAACGCACCAATGATGAACTCGCCCAGTACAATACCGAGGAAAAACGGAACCGCCTTCCGGTGTAAACGGATCCCACCGTATTTCAGCACTAACCATTTGAGGAGCCACCCCACAAAAATAGAACCTACCATCGGGTTAATCGCCCAACTGCCGGAGATCGCATAACCGACGGGGTGTAAGTTCCACCATAGGAATCGCATCCGCATCGCTGCGAGCAGAAGCGTCAGCACGAACCCGAACGTCGCAAAACTGATCGCAGGAACATCAGGCGGGGCAGTATAGGTCAGCCAGGTCTCTAATCGATTGAAGGACTCTCGGCCGAACCCGGCACCGCCGCCCTCTGAATAGTACATAGACAGATATGCCCAGAATGAACCTAGTGCTCCTAACACAGACGCTAACATCATAAGACCTGCGAACCGTTGCAACGGGATATTAGCACCCTCAGCTAATTTAAAACCTTCAAGCTGGTGCGGCATCGCGTGTGAACGGTGTGCACGGTTCAGAGAATAGAGATAAGCGAAGCCCGTTAAATTCACCGCTCCGAGTCGGCGGATACCTAACAACCGCGGCAACATTTCATCGGGTCCAATGAAGTGCAAGTCGTGGACAGGTGAACCGAGCTCTGCCCGCAGTCGCGTAATCGCAATCGCGATTGCGAACCAAACCCCGAAATAGACGACGATGATCCAGAGACTCATACCCATCTTTAGGCAGAACCCGATGATGAACCCGCTGCCACTTATAAAACCGAGAACAATCAAGCGGTATGAAATCGGTTCGTTCTGTTTAGGGGATATGAGTTGACGTGCCACGTCCATCAGGTAGCGTCGACTCATCCAGATAGCAACGACACACAAACCTAGATATGCCCCATGTGACTGCTCTGCTTCGTACGGAAAGCGTGGGAGCCCCCGCCATCCTGCAATGGTTCCTAACAGACGCTCCGCTCGCCAGATTAACCAGAATGCCCAGCAGGAGAACGAAAGATCCAACGGTATAAAAAACGATAGCCCCACGCCAAACGGAAAAATGCCAAGCGGGCTCCATCCTATTCCGTTCCACGGACGTTCCGTGAAAATCTTGCGCAGATCATACAACTTCCCGCCGAGGCTCGGAATAGCTGGAAATAGGAAGTTCAACCCGTTAATAATATCAATTAGCACACCGATAGAGAGACCTATCCACATCCACGGCGATCCAAAGAATCTCCGGCTGCGTGTCGTCATCTCGAACGGCAATTGGATAATCGGGTAACTCAACCGTTCCGATTCAACCCACTGTCTCCGGAAGAGCAGGCTCAGGCAGAGCATGACTAGATGGACAGCCGCAAGAAAAAGTGTCCACCAGAAAATCGCCGGTAGCCAAGCCGTTAAGTGACGCGATTCGTAGATACTAGAGAAGCCATGGTAGTATCCATCCAACACGCGCTTATCGCTGATAACCAGCCATTGTGGAATGTGCAGATGAAACAGGTTTGTCCAATCGTTTTCCGGAGTCGCGAACCAGTGTGCATGCCCGATAATCGGCATGAGCACAAGGAATCGATCGACCCCTGCAAGTCCCGCCCCAACTGAAATGCAAGTATAGATAACGAGGAGTTCCGCGCGGTTGAGCACAAGCGCATGATGCAATCGACGCAAGAGATACCCGAGGCCCAATAAGAGCAAAATAGTAATAACGGCATTGTAGAAAAGGGAAACTTGCGTCGGACTCCCGCCACCGCGCATAATAGAGGCAGACACCCACCAGCAGTTGGCAGGCACTAATACACAGATAAGAAAAATAGTGAATGGCCGAATTCTGCGAGTTTGGGTAGGAACAATGCTCACCTTCTTTCAAGAAATAACGCTAATATTCTACACCATTTTTCGTCTACTGGCAATAAATTTTACTGACAAACCTAGCTCACAATTGACAACTGTTTCGATTGTTTACTCAAAAGAGATGTGCTATAATCAAATAATGACTGTAAAGACGAAGTTAACATGAGTTTGAAAAAAGATTGAGCCGGCTCTTTCGTAGCGTATACAAGCAACTCGTAGCATAGACTCTCAACCTGTGCATCTTCCAAGCTCGCGTTAAAGTTACAACAACGGCAGTCAGCGGAAATGACTATGGCTGACACAGGTCTTAAAACGTATGCAACTGACTAAACCTAAAAAAATTATAGGCATCAGTCTAATTATCTTGATTGGGGCTATCATATTGTTATCTATTATCTATGATCGTACTGCTTTGTGGGAACCGAAACAACATCTTATTACTCTGCTACCGAAATCTCCAATCTGTTACCTGACGCTCAAGGAATTGAAAGGCTTAGTGGAGACCTTCAATCGCAGTGAGTTAGGACAACTGACATCTAAAATGCCCCTCCTCGCTGAAATACAGCAGCAACCCTGGTGGAAACAACTCCTTTATCAGAAACAGTTGTGGGAATACGAAACCGGCGGCAACCTGGACCTGAAGACAATCACTGGTTATTTCGGAGAAGAAGCCATTCTTGCTGTTTATCAACGGGAAGAGATTTATACGTTTCTCCTTATTACAGCGGTCGGCGGAAAAGAGAAACTCAGTATTGAGGCACTCACCGCAACCGATGCAATCAACCCAACGTATGAACGCCACCAGACTGCCTACCGTAAATTCACCATTAATACCATTATCGGGTATCCGCATACTTTTAGTTATACCTTCATCGGAAAAATTGGGGTATTGAGCCTTGATCCACTACTTCTAGCCCAGACAATTGACCTCTATACCGAGACTTCTGGTGCGAAAACCGCACAAAACGCCCAAGGGTTTATCGCTCAGCATCCTATGTCTGAAAATATTCAGCACGATTACCATGAAAAAAAGAACACTGGATACCTAGACCTTCAGCAGCTTGCACCTATATTGGATAACATGGATACCAACGCCTTGGTTAGCCAACTTTACAGACTCCTTGCGGATTCGGACTTCTGGACGTTTAGCAATCAATACGAAGAGGGGGTGATTATTTCACAACATCGCCTTCACAAACAGACAGAACCTATCGGCCCTGTCTTTCTGTCTGTAGATGACCCAAAACTGTTTCTTGCTTTTCCTGAACCGACCGCTTTCGCTACTTCGCTACCGCTCCTAAATCAGATGACAAATTTTTTCGACGATATTGACCTCTCTCAATTTTTGGGAACGACAGGGACACTTCTCTTAGTTTCCTCTCAAGCCGATGAAGTGTCGGTGGTACCTTCATTAGTGCTAATCGTACATGCCAAGGTTCCCGAGGCATTAAAGACGGTTTTGCAGATCGTGAGGCAGGGAAAAGTCTCTATTGCAGGCACATCGATGGAGTACCTTGAACCACTAGATTATAAAGAGGTGGCGATCCAACCGCTCCAATGTCGCCTTAATTTCCTATTGGCGGTTACTGGTGGATACGCGTTTATTGATGACTATTTTGTTTTGGGGACAACACTGATGGGGGTAAAGTCCATTGTTGATACGATAAGAGGAGACCTCCCGACTTTAACCGACATTTCATTCTCAACAGATGCAAGGGGGGTACAGGCGTTCATTCAACCGGAGCTGTTCGTGCCGGAATTGAAACGCCTCCTGCCGTTGGCAACCGTGCTACTTTCGCTTTCTGGCCAGCAATTCGATGCAACACTGACGCGGCGTATCACTGAGAACCTCTTTCCATTAGAGTCCCTCGGTCCAATCTCTGCCAAGATAGATTTTAATGAGCAGTTTATAGACGCGGAGGTCCGGATTGTTTTGGAGAAGTAATGCATTATTGAGTTTAGGGGCATTCGCATGACATCCCGCAACTTTTACTGTGCTCTTATCCTATAATAATGTATAATCAAAAATAGTGGGCTTTTACAACAGAGAAAGGGACGCACAGGATGCTCATATTGCCAAGGAACCTTTGGACAGAATCCAATCCTGCCCCAACAAAATTTCGGCTCCAGAGCCCCTAAGGCGGCTTGCACAGAAGGCGTGCAAGTCTTCAAACAACAGATACATATATATAAATTGGAAAATTAAAATATGAAAACAAAGATCGGTATCGGTATAATTAGTTTTGCACACGGGCACGCCAACGCCTACTGCAATCAGATGCGACTGTTTGAAGATGTTAAACTTATCGCGTGTTGGGATGATAATACTGAGCGCGGAGAAGCGGCAGCGAAGCAATATGGCATGAGTTACTCGCCGCATGTGGAAGATGTTATCAACCACCCCGAAATTCATGCCGTGATTGTAACTTGTGAGACCAATAGACACACAGAGATGATAGAAGTGGCAGCATCAGAAAGGAAACATATCCTGTGTCAGAAACCGATGGCATTGACGTTGGAAGATTGCGATCGGATCGCTGATATTGTCGAAAAAACCGGCGTTAAGTTTATGATGGGTTATCAGATGCGGCGCGACCCCGCAAACATCGCTATGAAAGAACTCATTGATAGCAACGTGTTGGGAAAAATCGGGGTGCTGCGCCGCCGACACTGTATCAACGCCTTATTTAGCGAAGCCTTTGTGACAGGACCCAGTCGCTGGCATATCGACCCGGAGAAAAATATGGGCATGTTCATGGACGATGCGTCTCACGCAACCGATTTTATCCATTGGATGCTCGGTAAACCTACAAGCGTTATTGCCGAAATAGATAACATTTTGACAGATGTCGCACCTGACGACACAGGATTAGCGGTCTATCGCTTCCCAGGCGGCGAAATGGCGATCCTATTGAATACATCTGTGACACTCGCCGGCGAAAATACGACTGAAATCTACGGGGATAAAGGAGTAGTGATCCAGAACTACGGCGATGCCCCCTCATGCAACATCCCGCGCCCGGTGGATGCTGTAGCACTAAAGTTATATACACGAGACGAACCTACATGGACAGATGTGGGGGTTCCGATTCCAGATGGCCACGGGGAGCGGATTGCCGGGGTGCCGCGTCCTTTTATTGATTGCGTAAAGAACGATACAGCCCCTGATGTCACGGTAGAAGACGGACGAGTTTCGGTAGAGATGGTATTGGGAGCGTATCGTTCGGCGCGAGAAGGGCGACGGGTTATGTTCCCGCTCTAAATCGGAGCTGATGAATACTACAAGCGCATTCGTAGAAAGTGAAAAGAATCAGACAGCAGTATAAGAAACTAACTGCCTATGCTGCACCGGAATTAACGACCCGGTGCTTGCCACTACAAAAACCGTGTTTTTATTTTTCTACATGCTCTCCACACTATTTGCTCTATTGTGTTAAATAATACACGCTTTCGTTAGATTACACTGTTATTTTAGCGGCTTTACGTTGGCACGATTCTTGCCTTATTTGACTTAGATAAAGGTCCCATAGTACAGACTGTTGGTTTGTGCTATCTGTTTCTTTAGGTAATTTAGGATCAAATTGGAGGTAACAAAACATGTGCTACATAAGCTACGACGGTAACTATTATAAACCCGGTGCAAATTTGTCGAGGTTGTTTCAAGATTTAGTGGTCAAACCATCTGCAAACCCTGATCTGCTGACCCAAGCGTGGATGCAACTAGTGAGAAATACTGGGGACAAATATCATAGAAAGAATATTCTGGAACAAGGAAGGACCAATTTTGATGAACCCTTTGAAGGACTTGCGCCAAAAGAAAAGGTGTTACTCTATTGTTTCTATTATATGCCTATGCACCTTTTTAGTTCTTATCATATTTTCACGAACTACCTTACACCCATGAGCAATAAAGTTGTGTTCATCGACTTTGGTTGTGGTCCCTTAACTTCGGGTGTCGCGTTTTGGGCAGCTTTTGCAAAAGATTGCGATCTCACTTATTTAGGAATCGATAGTTCGGACTCTATGCTTGATATGGCTCAGAAAATCAACCAGTATGGATCTAGCAGTGGTGAACCTTTCTTTGAAAAAGTCCGGCTGATGCGTCGCTCGGATAATTTGCTTGACTGCTTGGATGATTACATTACAAAAGGGGATCAGACACAAATTATATTTAACTTCTGCTATTTTCTTGCAAGTAAGACATTGGATGCATTAAAAATAGCTGAATTGTCTAACTGCCTCAATCAGATTGCAGCGAATTACGATCAACATGAAATGCGCCTGGTGTACCAGAACCCGTATCGTTCCCCGGACGGTCATCACAACTGGATCACACTCAAAGGAAAACTATCAGCGTTGTTTGAAAGCCAAATAACTGAAAATACTGAGAGGTTTCGTTGTGAGTTGTACCAACTACGAAGTGGTCGGATAACGTCCAATAGTATCCCGACAACAGTTTACTTCGATCTGATTTCCAATAAAGTAAATGCTACTTTTAGAAAACCATTTGAGTCGTTATCATATCTAATGGAGAACCCGCCCTTGAGGCGTTATCGTACCTAATGGAGAACTGACACATGGCAGCGAAACAATTAGATCTTTTCCCGGAAGCCTTTGCAGGAATCAACGGGCTCCGACACGTACAGAACTATATTACGGAGGACCAACACGACTGGTTGTTAAATCAAATTGATAACGTGCATCAGCACCAGTGGCTTGATGACCTAAAGCGGCGGGTTCAACATTACGGGTTTAAATACGATTACCGAGCACGGAAAGTCAACCTCGATATGCGCATCGGTGAATTACCAAAGTGGTTGGAAGAACTTAGCTGCAAACTTCATGAAGATAGGCATATTCCAGAAATAGCGGATCAGGTGATTATTAATGAATATCTACCCGGGCAGGGAATTTCAAGCCACATTGATTGTGAACCCTGTTTTGAAGGGACAATCGCCTCCCTAAGCTTAGGGTCGGGATGTGTGATGAATTTCACACACAAATCCGATAGATCAAGAAAAATTCCTGTGTGGCTCGAGCCGAGAAGTCTTATTGTATTAACAGGTGAAGCGAGATATGATTGGTTACACGGGATCCCCGCCAGAAAATCGGATAAGTGGAAGGGACACCATAAGCGCAAACGACGAGTATCGCTGACCTTTAGAAAAGTAATTCTGAAAACAGAGACGAAAAAACACCAAACGGATAAAAAAAGGCCCGACCGAGAGACCGCGCCTTTCTGATTTAGCTCAACGTTCCGCCCGATGCCACATATTAATGAGGCGGGCCAAGTGGGCGCGGCCCGCCTTTACTCTCTGATCTAAGTCTTTTGAAAGTCCGCTTAACAGATCATTACCCATTTCCTTAGCCGTTTCCACCTGCTTTTTGAGTTGATAAGCATGTCCGCTTTTAAGCCGATTTATCTCTAAGCGCAATTCACTTGCCGCACGGTTCAGGCGCTGAATCTCGGCCTGTAAAGCTTTCTGCTTTTCAGCATCTGTTTTTTCAGTGATATGTGCTTCTGTGTCACCGAGGGTTAACCGCTCTAAGGTTTGAAAGTCCCCCTCCTGATAAGCACGATTAATGAGGGGCATCAGTCGTTCTCGCCGTTTTTCTTCTTCAGCATCCGGCGCCTTGTCTGGATGGTGCTGTTTGGCGAGGTTTCGGTAAAGTTTTTGCAGCTGTCTGGTTTTGGAGGCAGAAGGTTTGTCTTCTCGAAATACCGGTTGAGATTCTTTCGATGCCGCGTAGGCATCTATACGGGCACGACTTGCTCTAAAACACGATTCTACGCGCCCTTCTATCTCTTCCTCGTTCACCTGTGATCGACGCAGTTGTAGACGGAGGTAGTACTCTTTCGTCTCAAGTTCGACCTTGTCGAGTTCGAGGTAATAACGACTAATACGCGCATTGTAACGCCGTTCAAACATGTCCACTTCTGACTTGAGCTCCTTGGCTGTTACAGTGAGTTCCTCTACCTTCATCCGTTTGGCTTCAATAGCTTTCCTGAGTCGAGCTATTCGATTTTCATTGGTGTTATCGAGATGAACTAAGGCAGCAGGTTTCATGCGTATTTCCTAACTGGACGACATAAGCGACTCTTGCATATAAACAGACGAACTCAGAAAGCACACCTATGCAGATCTTGGCGCGTGTACACGGAGAAATCTTGTCTTAGGCATCACTAAAGAAGCTGTCCCTATTTTTTCCGGTAGGTAATCCGGCCCCGCGTCAAATCGTACGGAGATAGTTCCACGGTTACCTTATCGCCCGGCAGGATTTTAATAAAAAATTTCCGCATTCGGCCAGAGATATGTGCAAGGATTTGATGCTTATTACTCAATTCCACGCGGAACATAGCGTTAGGTAAAGGTTCTATAACGGTGCCTTCAACCTCTATTTTATCATTTTTAGGGGTTCCCTGTTCTCCTCCCTCGCTTTTAACTTTAGTGTTAGCGTCAGAATCACGCTGTTTTTTATATTTCGATTTGGGTTTCGGACGGTTCGTATTCGCATACCGCGTCTGCGGCTTTTTCTTATTTCGTGAGGATCTTCGATTCACAGTATAAATCTCCTTTTTTCTTAAATGTAGCTAGCAATGCAAAGCTCATATATCCGGTTTGCGCCATGCTACGCAGAAAACGCCCACAGAGCGGTGCATTATAAATCGTTGGATTATTCACCTTCAAAACTAAAACACTTTCCGGTTTCAACAACGAGTTCATGGAAATAATCCCTAGCAAGTCCAAGCTGCATTTCGGCATCCACTTTGTTTCTGCTCGTTGAAACCAGATCGACGGGCATAGTGTCGCTGTCCACTTTTCGGAGAGACACGTAAGCCTTGAGATAGACCTCTGAGTGACGTTCCATCACCTTCTGCATCAGTGGTGAAACTTCCGCCTCAAACATATTTACATAAACACGTGCTGTAATCACTTCTGAACGATAACGTTCAGCAATTAGGGGTTGAATGTGTGTGTCAAAAACCGCCTTCATTTCGCGAGGCGGACCAGGCATCGTCATGATAGTGGAACCTTTGTGGGTGACCCTGATGCATGGTGCCCATCCTTCCGGGTTCTGCAAGACAACAGCTGTTTCCGGTACAGTCGCCATCTTTATTAATGCTCCACTCATCGGATCGTTTTCTGACATCTCGCGGCGTTTCCGAAATTCAGCGACAGTTTCTTCACTTACCACAAGTGGGGTCCGAATCAGTGAAGCCATAACTTCGACTGTCATATCGTCAGGTGTAGGACCGAGGCCACCAGTTGTGAGAATGAGTGAGGTTTCCCGTTCTACTGCTGAGATCAACGCCTCAGACATCTCATCACGGTCGTCGCGAAGCATCGTGACGCGTCGTAATTCGCCACCGATTTGAAGAATTTGCTGTGCAAGCCAGTGGGCGTTGGTATCCTGAATCTGCCCAAGGACTAACTCCGTACCGATTGAGAACAGTTCAATTGCCACCCTACCCTCCTTTTTAAAGCGTCTCGCTGAGGAACTCAAATGCACCCACACCGTAAAAACTGTGTCCTGCTTCAAACGCCTCGAATTCTAATTTGTTTTCTGCTTGGAAGCATTTGTAAATTGCCTTTGCCTTGTTGACCGCGAAACGAGTGGCTTCAATCGGAAAGATTGTATCTTCCGTGCCAGATTCGACAAATAGCGCACGCGGTGCAATTAGTCCTGCTATGTCGTACATCTCTGCATATTGTAGCACATTCGGGATATAGTTGTCTATACAGTGGCTCAAACTTAGAATGCTATCCCGGAATGTGTTGAAATAACCGCTTACGACTGCAGCCTTGACTCGTGCATCGATTGCGGCAGTAAAAAAGGCCGTGGTGCCACCCCCAGAAATACCCATCACCCCCAAGCGAGTCGCATCGATCTCAGGACGGGTCCCTAGATAGTCGAAGGCACGCGCAGCATCGTAGACCCGCCAACCGACCATTGTCTGCCCTAGAAGGAGTGCTGCCCCTGCACTCGGTTGGCATGATGAATGGCCGCCTCCATGCCCACGCGCTACCGGATCACGGCGGTGTCCGAACCCAAATTGTTCGATCGCAAGTACAGTGTAGCCGTGTGCAACGCATTGGAGTGCAAAGTCATTTTGGTAACCTCCAAACGCTGAGCGCACCGTTCCGTCTTCCTCAATACCTATAATATCATCTACGCCGCGTCCATGCCCGGCCAGACAGAGAATCGCCGGGTTCGGTGCTGAAACGTTGAGACGCTTTGGAGAAAGAAGGTAACCGAAGACCGACATGTGTGGACGGCTCTTAAACTGTAACGTTTCCCGGAGGTACGTCGGAAACTCATGTGTTTCCAAAACTTCCGCTTCTAAATCGCATGCCTCATGTGGGAAACCACCAACTAGTTCGATGAGTTTTGCCCGAAGTTCCCGCTGCCAAACTTCCCCTTCCGCTTTGCTCGTGGCTTGGAACGCAAGTTGCTGTGGTGTATCGGCATACAACTGGTGTGAAAAGGCTAAAGTGTCTCTCTCCGGTTCATGATGCATCGCGTGCCTCCAAAAAGTAGAACGTTTGGACATCGTTCGGATGTTATCGGTCCAAAAGGTTTAAAACCAACCCAGTTGCCATTTTCGGATAGAAGTAGGTAGATTTTTGTGGCATTGTTGACCCGGCCATAGCTACCTCCAGGACCTGCTCGACCGGCGTAGGATTCATGAGGATCGCGATCCGGTCAGATCTACCTTTCACATGCGCAACGGCATCATCTACATAAGCGGTGTAGCTAATGTGTTTCGCTACTGTTTCGACTTGGAATATTTCCTTGATTAACGTCTCTTGAACGAAGGCGACATCCAATTGACTAGGCGTTGTTGAACGCGGAATCAGCAAACGGAAGTTATCGTCTGCCGTATATATACCAGTCGCAGCAAACTTGCCTCTCAGCGAATCCAGCTTTTCCATAAGATTTGCTTGTGTCTCGATTTTATGCACCTCGAATACTTCTGGTAATTTTGCGATAGCCTCGGTGATTTTGCGAGGATTGAGGTTGTCGAGCAGTCGATGAATCGCTAAAACAGCCAGCCCCGGCGACTCCATCCTGACAAGGTTCATCATCATATAGTCATAGCCGGTCGATTTAGTGTCCGGCACCTTCTGCGTTATTTCGTCACGGAAAGCCAGCGCGGTCTCATAACGGTGATGCCCGTCAGCAATGAGAAGCGGTTTTGATGTGAAAAGAGTTTGAATCTCGCGATTGCGTTCTACGTCATCTAAACACCACAATTGGTGTGTGCTTCCGAACGTCTCCGCGCACTCAACATCGGGGGCATGTCCGTCGGTGAAACTTCGCATTATGTCTTCTATCTCACCCTCGCTGTCAGTGTAAAGCAGAAAAATCGGACTCAGGTTCGCATGACACTCGCGCATAAGGTTGAGCCGGTCCACCTTGGGGCCAGCGTGCGTTTTTTCGTGTGGCAAAATGATTCTGTTTTTAAAGGGCTCAAGTTTGACTAAGGCGATTAAGGCGCGACGCGTGTAGCTTTTCCCGTCTGGCGCCTTAAACGATTGATCGTAAATATAATAACGCGGCGTTGTGTCCCGGACGAGAGTACGCTCTGAAATCCACCGGTTCATGAGGGCTGCGGCTCGTGTATATTGATTTGCGTCTGTAGTATCATTGGCGCAGGGCTGGCTTAAAATTAGACGGATGATATTGGCGGGATGGCGTGCCTCTAAAGCAAGCCGTTCTTGAGTTTTGATCACATCGTAGGGAGGCGAAATAACATTCTCAATCCGGCCTACCTGTGTTGCGTTGTAGCGTAAGCCACAAAACGGAATAACTGTGGTATCCATGTTTTTAAATTCTTGAGTTTCTCCTATTGCGTCATTGTTCTCACAGGTTGCTAATCGTTAAAAAGTTAATCCCAAAGTCGTGTACTAAAATAGCGTTCACCGAGGTCGTTGAAGACTGTGACGATAACGCCCGTCTGAATTTCTTGGGCGACTCGATAGGCCCCGTAAAGGTAACCCCCGGAAGATTGCCCGACAAACCAACCGCGTCTAGCGAGCCGGCTACACATTTCATGCGCTTTTTCAATCGTAGCGGGGATTCGACAATCAATCACAGATTCGTCGAGGATTTCTGGAACAATATCGTCTGGATGCCCCAACGGTTTTAGGCCCTCAATCCCAGGAAACGCTTCAGGCGCGATTGAGCAGACTTGGACCTCTGAGTTGTAATTTTTCAAGCGTTTGCCAACGCCTGTAATCGTTCCCCCGGTTCCGACACCTGCGACAAAGTGTGTGACTTTACCGCCCGTCTGTTTCCATATCTCAACGCCTGTGGTTTCGTAGTGTGCTCGCCAATTATTTTCATTCACGTATTGCGACTTGAAAAAATACTTATCAGGATGTGCTTCATAACGACGATCGACTTCCCGCAGTGCTTCATCGTAACCGAGGAGAGCATCGGTATAGATAATTTTCGCACCGTGTGCCTGGATCCGCTTTTTCCGTTCTTCACTAGCGTTATCTGGAATGACGAGTTCCACTTTGTAGCCGAGCGTGGCACCTATCATAGCATAGGCAATCCCGGCATTGCCCGAACTCGAATCCAAGATAACTTTCTCGCGTGTGAGTTCTCCGGATGCTATCGCCTCTGTCAGCATTCTTAAAACCGGACGATCTTTGATCGATCCGCCTGGGTTATAGGTTTCTACTTTTGCGTAGATCTCGACGTTCGGCAGCTCATCAGCAAAGAGATCTATTTTCGCGAGCGGTGTTCGTCCTATAATTTGGAGCAATGGATATTCTGAAAGATTCACTTTTTCAGGCTTGCGCTGGCTCATTTAGCGTTGTCTATCCTATCTTGGTATTACTTCTTGATTGTTGAAAGTTTTGTAACTCGTTGGCGAAGTAACCGGTTCATGTAATCCTTTGCTGCGGTGTCTGTTAATTGCCCATTGAGAATAGGCGTAACCTCAAATTCAGCTAACCTTAAAGTCGGGTTGAGTCCATGGAGTGGGGGCAGCCAATCTCGAAATGTGTCAAAAAAAGCACGTTGTGCCGCACGTCCATTTATGTAGGGAAAGTCTGCGGTGCTCCTGCGAAACCGAGCCGGGCCTTTTCCAAGCGCGGCAATGTGATATTGCTGGCAAAATTGATCGTATTCCGCTACAGCATAAGCGACTTCAATATCTGCTGGATAAAACTGGAATGTTCGCCCCCGAAATGTTGTGAAGTGTTGCAGCTCATCAAACTCAAAGATGAAGTGGTAAGGCTCCGGAAAATACGCATCGGGAATTAGGTAACCGTCAGCTTTCGAAGTCGTGCTTTCCCAATCCCCTTCTAAGGCAGTATAGAGTGTGATCACGGCATCATAGTGTTCACCAAAATCTTCACGGCGCGGTTTGTTACGAAGCCAGTCAAATTCGGCACGGCGTTCCGCTGTTATACCGATAACTTCCTCCACCAGTTTGATGATACCTACTTCTAGACGCATAACGTTCTCCAACTGCCTTTTCGGAGATGCCTATTATTAGATACTGATGCCTGTTTCACACGGGTTCAATGTCTAAATTTTTCAGTGTATCCCCGCTTACCGCATTAATCAAACTGGCGAGATAGTCGCGATCGCGTTGTAACGCCTCCAACTTATTATCGCCGTGGACGAATTCTATCTCTAAATAGCCACTGTATTCAACCCCACTCAAGATTTCGACAATTCGGGCATAATCTACAACACCGTCTGTAATCGGGCATCCTCTACCCTGTTCATCAAAATTTTGGGCATGAACGTTTGTAATATGTCGTGCCAGTTTTTCCGCAGCAACATGTGGTTCGTCAGCATTGCCGTGGGCGAGCGGTTGGTAATACGTTTGGAGAGCCGGTATGCCTATCGTCTCCACTGTTTCCAAAATAGTCGCGACACTATCCGTGAAATTATTGCTGTGCATTTCCAAACCGAGTCGAATGCTGCGGAAACTTGCCCACTGTGCAATACTGACCAACCGGAAAAGAATCAAACGTTTGTCCGCAGGAGCAATTGATTTCGAGGGGCCCCCGCCCGACCAGATCCTTACGAGGTCGGTCCCTAATTCAGACGCGATTTTGAAGACTTCCTCGAAATGCTTCTGGTGCAACGGCATCAGCGGATTGACATACGAACCGAACGCAGATATCTCCAAACCCTTGCGCAGGGCCATGTCCCGAATATTTCCGATATAACTGTCGTCGTATTCTACTGGCAGGTGCGGCGGTTTTCCCCAAATTTCGATCCCATCAAAACCGTAATCCGCGGCAATAGCGATGACCTCTTCCAACGGCTTTTCTTGGAAAGCGATGGTGCATAAACCTAATTTCATAAAATTTTCCCTTATTATCTGTTTCTATTTAAATAGAATACCATAGGCGTAAACCGATTGCAAGGAAACTTTTTGATTTCTAACCGACCGCAGCAACTGAAAACTTTTATGGAAGGCAGCGGCATTAAGGTCTCAGGATTCGGGGTTCCCGCCCCACAAAGCACTAAAACATCCTAGCTGAAAACATTCAGACTCGCTTGACATAATCTAGCGAACCTGATATAATTGCTATGTGTTTTTCCGGATAGGAGGAAATAATGCGGCAAGGCGTAAAATTTCTTGCAATTGGTTTAGTATTCGCAGTTATTGTATTTTTGGCCTGCGCTACAGATAAACAGAAACCGATTGAACTGAGCGTCTTTGCTGCAATCAGCTTGACAGATGCCCTCACAGAGGTCGGGGCAGCATTTGCAGTCGAGAGCGGCGTTAAAGTCTTTTACAACTTCGCTGCGTCTACGACTTTGCAACGCCAAATAGAAAAAGGCGCACCAGCGGACCTCTTCATCTCGGCGAGTCCGCGTCAAGTCCTCGCCTTAGAAGCAAGCGGGTTACTTGAACCCGAGAGCCGCCAGAATTTGCTGACCAACCGGTTAGTGATCGTTTCTGATGAGGCCACGGAAATCTCCGTGGATACACCTGCTAACCTCGCTACGCCTGAGATTTCGAGAATTGCGATCGGACATCCAAATATAGTACCCGCAGGAGCTTACGCAAAAGAAGCTTTGACGCACTTCGGATTGTGGGAAACACTCAGATCGAAGATGATCTTCAGTGTCGACGCGCGTGCTACCCTCGCTTATGTAACATCCGGTAATGTGGACATAGCCATTGTTTACAAAACCGATACAGTTGTCAGCGAATCTATAAAGGTGCTTTATCAGATGCCACCTGAATCGTGTACACCTATCATCTACCCGGCTGTCATCGTGAAAAACAGCCCGCAAAAACAGTTGGCGCGTAAATTTATTGCCTATCTCCAGTCTGCCGATAAAAGTGAAATTTTTGAAAAACATGGATTCACCGTTTTGACCCTAGAATGAGGATAACGCACGCCGAAGTTGCCGCTCTCTCTTTATCTATAAAAGCCGCATTGCTCAGCCTTGTTATAATGTTTCCGATAGGGTTATCTGTGGGTTGGCTACTAGCAAAACGGACATTTCCCGGGAAAACTTTTCTGAATACCGTCGTGATGTGTCCGCTGGTGCTGCCGCCCATCGTAAGCGGCTATTTGCTCCTCATTCTATTGGGGAAAAATGGACCGATTGGCGGGGTTCTCTATCAATTGTTCGGTATGGAGATTGTTTTCTCACAGACGGCTGTTGTTATCGCAGTCTCAATTATCTCATTTCCGCTGCTAGTACGCGGTATTATGACAGGGATGGAAGCCGTTCCAGTGGAGCTTGAAAACGCGGCACGTACGCTTGGTGCCTCACCGCTCAAAGTGTTCTTTACAATAACGCTCCCGCTCTCGTATCGTGGAGTAGTCGGTGGAACGATCCTCAGTTTCTCTAAAAGTCTTGGTGAGTTTGGGGCTACAATTATGGTGGCCGGAAACATTCCCGGTAAAACTCAAACGATGGCATTAGCGATTTTCAGCGCTGTTCATCTCGGGGAAGATGCTTCTGTCTATCGGTTGGTGTTTATCTCAACCGTTGTTGCCTTTGCAGCATTCTGGTTGACGGAGCGCTTTACCCTCCGATAGGAGGTTCTTAATTGCGCTGTAGAAGGAGGAGTGTGATGGTTTGGGTTTTCAGCGGCATCACCGCATGTATATTGCTCGGTTGGTGTCTCTATCAGCTTTCAAAAAACAATACGGCCGGAGATTCCGATCAGGCTCCGGATGTTGAGAATAATACTGATAACTTTGAGAATCTACTCTGGATAGGCGGGCTGTTCAACGAAGCGTATAATGACGAACACCATGAGCCATCTGACAATATGGAATCTGAGGACTATAATGCAGGTGATAGCGGATTCGACGATGGCGGCGGGTTTGAACAATAGGTCACGTTATGGCAGATAGTCCCGAAATCATCCTCAATTTTCGCAAAAACCTCGGGGGTTTTACCTTAGCAGTCAATTGCACATTGGAGCAGCAGGTCTCGGTATTTTTAGGCGTGTCTGGGAGCGGGAAAAGCACGCTACTCAATTGCATCAGCGGCACGCTAGCACCTGACGAAGGGGAGATCGTCTTCGGGGGTGAGATCCTTTACGCGTCCTCCTTAGGCATCAATCTGCCGCCTGAAAAACGACGCTTCGGATACGTTTTTCAAGAGGGCTATCTATTTCCGCATCTCACCGTTGCTCAGAACATCCGATATGGACAATCCAACCCGCGAAAATCTACAACCGCTATAGATGTCTTTGAGATTTCCGGACTGCTCCAACGGTACCCGAAAGAACTTTCTGGTGGCCAACGCCAACGCGTCGCGATTGCCCGGGCACTCGCTATGGAACCCCGGATGCTCCTCATGGATGAACCGCTTGCTGCACTTGATAGCACACTGAAAGACCGAATTATTCCGTATCTGCACCATGTTAAAGATGCGTTCGACATACCAATTCTCTACGTAACCCATGCCTTTTCTGAGGCGATAGCACTCGCCGACGAAGCCTTCCTAATTGCAGATGGCGACATTGTGGCAAGCGGTGAACCCCACCGGTTGCTGGCTGACCCTTCTGCAACGCCTATCGCACAATTGGGCGTTGAAAACATTCTATTCCTTCCAGTTACGCTTTCAGACAAGACGCTCGGTGTAACTTCGTTGAAAATTGGGAACCAGGCTCTTGTAATTCCATACACTGAAGTAGAAGTCGGCGAGATCGTACCAGTTGCTATCCGCGCTGAAGATATTATGATCTCACTTGAGCCAGATCTCCCGATTAGTGCACGCAACATGTTACGTGGCACAATTCAATACTTGGATGCCAAAAGCGAACGAACATGGTTATCCATTCTCGTTGAATCACATCATCTCGCTGTGAAGATCACGCACGAAGCGCGTGAACAGATGCAGTTGAGTGAGAATTTGAAGGTTTACTGCGTCATCAAAGCAAGCGCTATCAATCGCTTCTGGGATTAGGCGTTTTATCTACAAAACAATAGCGGCGGTTGTAACGACACTTATTTTACTTTATCATCCGCCGCTGTCGTAAGTGCGCGGAATTCTGCTGAAAGGGCTTCAATGTTTAGATACAGAGGTCAAAAACGGAAAGGAGGCGTGGGAAGCAGCCGGGCCGGTCTTAGAGTGCACTTCGGAAACAATGGAGCAGTTGCTAAGCACATATAAATAGATTATACCAATTGCCCACAATTGTCAAAATTGCTTACTTGACACTACCCGTTAAACGCTACTGCATCCCCGACACGGAGGAATGCAGCTTTTAGCGGAGGATTTGATACAGTGCGTTTTACTCCACACACCGCTGCAGTTCCGCCCAAAGAGCATCCACCTGTTGATGAAGTTCGGCAAGCGTACCCTCATTTTCTATCACGACATCGGCATAGGTAACCTTCTCCGGGAGCGGCATCTGGGCATCAATCCGTGCTTGGGCCTCATTTTCGGTGAGCGATCTACCTAGGGCAACACTGCGTTCTAAAGTACGTTGCAGTTGCGTCTCCATTGATGCCGTCACAACGACTATCAGATCAACCGTGTCATATGCACCCGCTTCAATAAGAAGTGGGGCATCGAGCAACACAATACAATTCGGGTCTGCTGTAACAAGCTGACGCGCACGTGCACGTGAACGCTGGATAATGATCGGATGGAGGATGCTGTTGAGCTGTTCCCGGGCAGCTTTGTCTTTGAAAACAATAGCTCCTAATTTTCTCCTGCTGACATCCCCTGTCTCTTTAAGGATCTCCTGTCCAAATGTATTGATCAGTACGTTAAGAACCGGGCTACCTGCTTTCAGGAGTTCGTGTCCGATTTCGTCAGCGTTGATCGGAATCGCCCCTTTTTCTGCAAGACGTTCGGAGACAGTCGTCTTTCCGCACGCAATTCCGCCTGTTATGCCAACTATGATACCACGTTCGCGGCGTGTTTCAGTCTTCATACCGGTGAGTCTATACCATCCGCTGAAATTTGTCAATACTATTTCTGGAGGCGTGATTTCAAGTGATTGCTCCAACTTTCTGTGAAACCTCTGGAGACAGTCGTCTTTCGCCGTTACCTTCTTATTGTCGCCTACTGGCCCCCTCGGTGGTAACGGGAGAGTCAGGCAATGGAAATGCTAAATTGGGAAAGGGGCGAAGTGATCTGACAGCAGTTGGGGCACGATGCCGTTGAGCTTAACAGGGCGAGTAGCGATGTTGTCGATCAATCTAAGGGCCCGGAGACAACCCAGTTGATCGCCTGGACAGAACCCACATTAAGAAACGGTACCTATCCAGGCTAACAACATCTATTGAGAAAATCATAAAAATGTTCAACTAATTGTCCACTTTGCTTACTATAACGCAGGCTTGATAAATATGTGGCTCAGCAGCAGAGACTCACGATCTAAAATCGTGAGTCTCTGCTTCAGTGTTCGGTGTCTACTATTTGCCAGACGATTTGAGCTCACCCCACCGCGTCGTGAGCTTACCATTCGCAGAGACATCCCCATGCAGATGCGTCGTCCGCAACGTCGTCCGCACCCCGTCCATAGAGACGTCTTCTATCTGATAATAATACACCACATTCGGCTTCGCAGTCGTATCTGTGTAGGTATACACATGCTTCTCAGAGGTCGTGCCGTGTCCCGCAATCAGACCCTTCGTGTTGATAACCGCAAACTCGCCCGTCTTGCTCTCGCTGCGCAGGATGTTGAACCCTGCATTGTTGAGTTCGGACTGCGTTATCCAGCTAATCTCAACGTGGCCTGTCGAGGCGTTGCGCACAGGCCGGAAGCTGGAGAGCGAAACGGGTAGCGGACCACCGAGCCGATAGCCGGGCGTGCCGATATCGTCCCGGTGTCCGTAGTACGTCAATGAGGCATCCACGAGCTTCCGCCAAGAGGCTGCCATCAGCCCATCATCCGCATCGCGCGGTACCGAACCCTCTGCCATGTCGTTGAACACACCGCCATACTTGCGAACAATAGAGGTCCGCACATCCCCACGCTTCGGCAGCTCCCACGCCTTCGTGCGTGAAGCACCGTCTACCGTAAGGTTGCCGGCTGTGTCCATAACCATCGGATCGCCTCCGCTGACCTTTGCACGCAGCTCCAGATGGAAGCCCTCCGCACTCAGCAACCGCCGCCCGCGCGTTGTTAATCCGAGATCGCTACTGTGCTTCTCTTGCAAGTTATAGACGTAGTTCTCTGCCACATCGTTCGCACCGCTCTTCGACACCAGCAGCAACGTCTGATTCGGCGGAAGATACGTCCCCGCATCAAACGTGAACTCGGCATCTACATACGCCGCTAGGTTGTCTCTGTTCTCGTTGCGGATCTCAAACTCCCAGCCCTCAAGGCTCACTGTCTCGGTCTTGGAGCTGTTGTAGAGCTCTATCCACTGCACCAAGTTCGAGCGGGGCCCCACGTCATACATAATCTCACTGATCGTCACGGTTCCATGGAAGGTATAAGTACCGTTAGAGACCTCGTTAACTGCCATATTCGGATACCCGGGCGTGCCAGGGGAATCCACGGTGTCAACGATTTTATCGCGCCCGCGGTCGTAGCCGGCACCTGTGAACCCGAACGACTGCCAGTCGTCTTTGTGAACGCGGTTCACACGCGACTTCGCACCATACATGCCCTGCGAATTGATCTGAACGCCCCGACCGAAAGACATAGTCTGAGACGCGAAGGTGTTCATACCCCCGAAGTTGCTCTCATCAACGTCTCCCGGCTTCGTCCACCCTACAAATGGCCAGATGTCTGTGTTGAACTTCCTATCTTCCACACGCTTGAAGAACCCGTTGCCGGCGTAATCCTTGATATTTGTCGGCTTACCGACATCATCCGCACTATCCTGCGTGCGCAACAGGATCAGGAACTTCCCTTTCGCAGGCAGGTTCAGATCCTTAGCAACCACATACTTATGCATGGCACCCGTCTTGACATCCGTTTTATCCAAGAGGGCCCGAAGGTCCGTACCACCAGCGAGCTTACTACTACGCCCAGGCTCCCGGTTATAGACCACCAGATACTCGCCCGGCTTCATCCTATATTTCGGCAGCACCGCGAGACTTGTGTCCGTGAAGTTGGCATCGCCAGACTCGTGATAGCCGCTCCCGTCGGTCTTCATCTTCCCCATGATGAGGCTCAGCTCATAGTTCTCTATATTCACAGCAGGATCCGATGCATTATCACTATTGTAGAACAACTCTATCCAGTCCAAGTTCTCACTTGACGGATCGTTGCGCACCTCATTGATGATGATACCCATCGGAGAGAGAGCCGCAGGAGCCCTATCAAAACGCACTGTACCCGGACCCCCGATAGGCACGTGAACGTGCCCCGGACTCCCTATGTAATTACCTGTCATGTTAATACGGCCAACCGACGCTGCCCACGCATCCGGATCGTGTCCATCTTTGAGACCCTCCAGCTTGCCATCTTTGAGGACATACGCCTTCCCCGTGTCGTCCAGCTTGATATTCCGATACATGGAGACGAGAGGTGTCGGAGCCGCACCGGTATCCGCGTTGCCATCGGTGTCACCGCTGCTCCCTTTCAAGGCCCAAGTATCTCCAAAACGGGAGAATATGCTGACACTGTCAACAATTAAATACGTGTATTCAAAATCACCAAGAATCCACGTTTGAATCTTTCCGACGTTGTTGACTCTTTTATTCCTATGAAAATTGAGCCTTACGTCATCGCTCGCCTTTAGCGCGGCACCGTTGTTGTAGATCTCAACCCACTGTTTTACCGCGTCTTGACCGTCAAGCCCCCACATAATCTCACTGATGATCAACCTGTGCCGAAACTTCTCACGGGCCGCCGCTGAAATGACTTGCGCGCTAGCAAGATGAACTTCATTAACAGCAGTGGTAGCAGGATCGTCAACATTGCCTGCCGGAGCGTCTCTATCTGATACGACGGTACCTGATGACCCTTTTCCATCGACCAGTATTGCCAGCTCAATAGTGCCACCATGTCGAAAGAAGTTTGCCAAATCCGGAAAATCGGCGTTACCGGTCGCGGCTGTGATGGTAATAACGCTATCATCAACTATTCCATTGGCAGCAGGATTCCCACTACCGTCGTTCTTCACGTGAACAACGAAGCTGTTCTTAGCCATCACCCCCTTCTCACTACCACTACTATCTCGATCAGTATTGAGGCGTGGACTCTGCACATAACCATCCACGGCTTCTTGGGCGGCTACAAGGCCAGCAATGAGAATCCCACTTAGAACTAAAACAAGAAACACGGTCAATCTATGCAATAACATTCGTAATTTCCCTCCTGTCACCTAAGTTAATAGGTGTGTTGATAATACCTTCTCTGTAAACTGTAAGATACCTCGTGAAGTAGCGGCAATACCGCTCTCTTCCGAAAAATAGTAGGCTTGATGACTGCACGTCACATATGCAGCGAGGGGCTGCAGATCGAACATGTTCCGCTGTGTTGGCGCAAGCAGACCTCCCCGCTCGCCAACCAAAAAATAGGGCTACGCCACAATTTTCTCCAAGTCTGTGTTGTGGTCTTAAAGGGGATCTATTTTGGAATAAGTTACTTACTGTATGTGAAGTGAGGGGGGGGTAATCGCTAAAAAGCACGACGAACAAACAGCATCGCAGATAGGAAGCGCGCTGCATAGGGCAGATATTGTCGCGGAAACTTGATGTTCCGAGTAGGGGCCTAACCCTTAAAGCTTTCATGCATTTCATGGGTAGATACATCAATACCGATAGGCTTAACAGAACCCATCAATTTTATATTTATAATCTTTTTCCACAATTCCTACTCTAATTATACATTAAACTATTGAGTTATGTCAAAAACTTTTTTCTCTAGCGAGCCCCGGTTAGCATTTGTCAGAATAGTTTTAAAGCCTACAATAATATTCGTAGGAAGCGTTTCTAAACGCTCTCTTCTTCTAATTGCAGGGTCGAGTTTCGCTCGTTCCCCTGCTACCCCTTAAGATATCTCTTGTCAATAAGCACGGATGCTGATACAATAACGAAACGGCAATTATCGATTAATTGGGAAAGGAGACAAAATGGCAATAGGATTGGGGGTTATAGGAGTGAACCCTACGAATATGGGATCAACGGCGACACTTTTGAAAGATGTACCAGACCTGAAATATGAACTCCGCGGAATGTGTGCAAAGCGGGCAGATGTTTTGGAAAACTATGCAAAACAGATCGGCGTAAATTTTTGGACAATAGATTACCGCGAACTCGTCGAACGTGAGGATATTTCTGTCATCGCAGTCTATTCCCCCGACCATTTGCACGCTGAACACTGTATCGCAGCCATTGAAGCCGGTAAACATGTGGTCTGTACAAAACCGATGGTAACAACACTAGCCGATGCACAATATCTCGTAGATCTTGTCCGCAAACACAACGTCAAATTTCTGGTTGGGCAGACGATGCGGTTCGACCTTCAGTTTTTGACAATGAAGCGGTTCTGTGACGATGGCGACTTGGGCGACATCATGGCAGCCGATGCTCATTATGTCCATGACATGCGCCCTGTCTACGATTTTACACCATGGAGACTTCACGAACCACAAGATTTGATGTTCGGCGGCGTTGTACATCCTGTTGACATCTTGCGGAGCTTCTTAGGAGATGTCGAAGAAGTCCACGCTTACGGCACAAAGGGGCTCCTCACACCAGAATATCCACTGCGGAATAACTTCTTTCTCAACCTAAAATTTAAAAGCGGGCAAATTGGAAGAGCAATGGGGCTTTATGACATCGTGCATCCACCCATCCCGATGATGCAAGTCTCAGCCTACGGAAGCAGAGGTACAATAATTGGCGATTTTACCGATAACAGGGGCGGACATGTGAAACTGATGCTCGACAAAATGCCCGCACGAGAACCTTTGGAGATGACATACCCGCCCGAAGTTGATACAAGCGTCTACGGACACGGGCAGGCAGTTATCCGATATATGCGACATTTTCAGCAGTGCCTTCAAGAAGACATAGAACCGGCCCCTAATGTGATTGATGGCGCAAAATCTGTCGCTGTCGGGGCCGCAGCATGGGAATCCATTGAGACAGGAAAACCTGTGAAGGTGTTCAACGAATTTTGATTTTTCGACCTATCAAGTTATGATTAGACCTAGATTTCACCGCTCGCCTTTTCAGTACTGTTAAATTCTCAAATTTTTCTTGATTTATTTTTGCCTCTTCGTGTATAATTTAGGTATGCTTAAATTAATTTCTTGTTATTTCTAATAATTCTGGCACATAGTGCCTAAAATTAGGTAGATCGTGAATCTACCACCGACCCCAAATGGAGGTTTTCACGCATTGCGTGTTTTCCCCACAGATTGGAAAGATCAATGCTTACAAACGCGGCTGAGGACTACCTCAAGTCAATCTACAAGTTGCAAGAGAAGGACGGCAAGGTTTCAACGGGTATTTTGGCAGCATATCTCGATGTGAAACCCGCATCGGCTACAGGGATGATAAAAAAGTTGGAGACAATGAACCTTGTCAGCTACGAGCGTTACCGTGGTGTCACACTGACAGATGCAGGGAAAGCGGTTGCCCTTGAGGTCATAAGGCACCACCGATTGTTGGAGCTTTACTTGTTCAAAGCACTCGGTGTTCCGTGGGACGGTGTGCATGCAGAAGCCGAGAAACTAGAACACGTTATTTCCGAAGATATGGAGGCACGCATGGACGAATTCCTCGGTTATCCCACTGCCGATCCGCACGGGGCACCGATCCCCGACAAAAACGGCGTTCTAGTACAAACAGAATACGTTCCGATGACCGCCTTAAAGAACGGGCAATCTTGTGTGATTGCTGAAGTGAGTGACACCGATCCCGCCTTGCTCCGGCACTTGGGCAGTCTTAATCTTTATCCCGGCACAGCGTTTCAAGTGAAAGAAGTCGCTCCATTTGAAGGCCCTTTTACTATTAACATTGGCGGTCAACAGGCTGTTATTGGCCGTGAAGCCGCCAGGCATATTTTCGTTGATAATGTGCAAGGTACAGATAATATGTAGGCATGTTGTGAGAGCATGCTTATTCTCCATAATAGGACCCTAAAAATGGAAAAAGAGACAAAACCTAATGCTCAAACAGTCAAAGTATGGAAACAACATTTGCGAAGCGAGGTGGATGCACGTTTTCTTTACGAAGTTTTCTCCGATCTTGAACCCGACGCTGCCCGGAAAAAGATATTAATCGAACTTGCTGAGGTAGAAGCGCGACATGTGACGCGTTGGCGGGAATTGCTCACGAGGTATAATATAAAGATCAAAGTACAGCGACCCACGTTGAAGGCACGTTTGATGGCCTGGTATGCTCGCCGGTTTGGCAACACCTTTCCACTCTCGAGGATGCTCGGTGAAGAAGCCAACGAAGTCAAAGACTACCTAACGCTTCATAGAAACAGCACATTGATGGACGCTAAGGAGACCGCGCTTGCCTTAGCCAAAGAATCTGCACAACACACAGAAAGTCTCCAAGAGCTTACCGGCACAAGCCACGAACCGTGGCATAGAACCGAATCCGGTGGCACACTGGGCAACATTGTTTACGGGTTTAACGACGGGTTAACAGCGAACTTCGGATTGGTTGCCGGTGTTATCGCTGCAACATCAGATATTTCCACTATTCTTGTGACAGGCCTTGTTGGAACCGTAGCAGATGCTTTGTCCATGGGGGCTTCCGGGTACCTTGCTGCCAAAAGTGAACAAGAAGTCTATGAACACGAAATTAATGTCGAAAAAGATGAGATACGTCTGATGCCGGATATTGAAGAGGACGAACTCGCACTCATTTACGAGGTACGCGGCTTACTAAAAGATCAAGCGAGACTCCTCGCGCAAGAAGTGATGAGTGACCCCGAGCGGGCATTAGAAGAGAAAATCCAATCCGAACTGAAGATAGGAGACATACACACAACGCCTTTCAAAGAAGGTTGGATTACTGGACTCGCAACTGCTATCGGCGCTTTTATCCCTGTCGTACCGTTCCTCGTTACACAAGGCATGAGTGCTATCTGGGTCTCCTTTGCACTTGCGATGGGATCTCACTTTGCTGTCGGGGCCGCGAGAAGCCTCTTCACGGGGCGCACCTTAATTCGGAGTGGGTTTGACATGTTTGTTGTAGGACTCGGCGTTGCAGGAGTCGGCTACCTCGTTGGCGAATTTTTAGAACACTTTTTCTTCGGGAACTAAAATTATGCACAAAATATACTTTGCATTCTGCCTACTGGTGCTTTTTATAGGAACAAGTTGTGACCCAAAAGGAAAACCGGATACACCGGCTGCTGGGAAATACCGCGTTGTCACAACTATAGGAATGATTACTGATATTGTTAAGAATGTTGGGGGAGATCGCATCGAAGTGATAGGGTTGATGGGGCCGGGCGTGGATCCTCATCTCTACAAGGCAAGCGCAGGCGATGTTCAGAAACTCCATTCGGCAAGTCTCATTTTCTATAACGGGTTACACCTTGAGGGAAAAATGGGAGACCTCCTTGCGAAAATGCCGGGAACTACCAGAACCGTTGCCGTAACAGATGCCGTTGATCGGAGCCTACTCCTAACACCCCCAGAATTTGAGGGCCAATACGACCCCCACTTGTGGTTTGATGTAATGCTCTGGATGAAAGCAGTCGGAAAAGTTCGAGATGCTCTGAATGAACTAGATCCCGACGGGGCTTTAGCATACCGGAGTAATGCCGAACGCTACACTGCGAAGCTTGCGGAGCTCCATGAGTACGTAAAGAGACAGGCGGCACGCGTACCGTCCGAGCAACGGGTACTCGTCACAGCACACGACGCTTTTAACTACTTCGGGAAAGCTTACGGATTCGAAGTGCGCGGCCTACAAGGAATTAGTACAGCGACAGAAGCAGGGATTGCTGATGTACAGACGTTAGCGGCCTTCGTTGCCGAGAGACGCATCCCCGCAATCTTTGTGGAATCCTCGGTCTCTTCGAGGAGCCTTGAAGCCGTGAAAGCTGCTGTGAAATCAAAAGGGTTTGATGTGGAAATTGGCGGAGAACTTTTCTCCGATGCTATGGGAGATGAAGGAACACCTGCGGGCACCTATATTGGGATGGTACGCCACAATATTGATACAATTGTACAGGCATTGATAGGAGAATCAAGCACACGCACTTCTTCCACAGTAGGGGATTAAATTGCAAGCACTTGAAACAAAGGCCATTGAAGTAACAGATCTGACGATTGCCTATCAGGATAAACCTGTCTTATGGGATATCGATTTTGATGTCCCGCCAGGGGTCCTGTTAGCGATCGTTGGTCCGAACGGTGCAGGTAAAACGACCTTGATCAAAGCGATCTTAGGGCTGGTCCGCCCTGCATCAGGGAACGTCCTAATTTACAACAAACCTTATGAGATGCAGCGGAGAATAGTCGGTTACGTTCCACAACGCGGCACAGTTGACTGGGATTTCCCGACAAACGTCTTGGATATCGTGATGATGGGGCGCTATGGGGCCCTCGGATGGATACGGCGCCCCGGAAAGCCGGAGCGCGAGCTCGCTAGACACGCCTTAGCGAAAGTAGGTATGGAGGCGTATACGACTCGGCAGATAAGTCAACTCTCCGGCGGCCAACAACAGCGTGTTTTCCTGGCTCGCGCACTCGTTCAAGATGCTACGGTGTACTTGATGGATGAACCTTTTCAAGGAGTGGATGCCACAACGGAGCGCGCAATCATAACCTTGCTTCAGGAACTCCGAGCGAGTGGAAAAACCGTCGTTGTAGTGCATCACGACCTGCAGACTGTGGAAGACTATTTCGATTGGGTGATGTTATTAAATATTCGACGCATTGCCAGCGGTCCCGTTCCGGAGACGTTCACGTCTGACAACCTGCGTGAAACTTACGGTGGGCGTGTCGCATTTATAAAGAATGAGTAAATACAGCGGATAAATTTTGGGTAGGATCGGTTTTCAAACGAGATTCCCATACGCCTTGTCCGCTCTAATCGATTATGGAAGCTTTGAACATTCTGAGCCGCTTTGATTATACACTCATGATCGTCGCCGTCGGCGCTGCACTGCTCGGGGCCGTGAGCGGCGCGCTCGGCACTTATGCGGTTCTACGCCGACAGAGTCTTCTCGGTGACGCTATCTCACACGCCGCACTGCCCGGTATCTCCCTGGCGTTTCTGCTCACAGGAAGCAAGACACCGCTGATTCTCGTACTCGGTGCAGCAATCGCAGGATGGTTGGGCACACTGCTCATTATGGCGGTTGTAAGCATGACACGTATTAAGTACGATAGCGCACTCGGTATTGTCCTTTCCACTTTTTTCGGATTTGGTCTTGTACTCCATACCCTGATTCAACGCACCGGCAATGCGAATCAAGCGGGCTTAGATACCTTTCTCTTTGGACAAGCCGCCACAATCTTAGAACGCGATGTGTTGACAATAGGGGGACTCGGTGGTGTCGCAATCACTGTTATGTTTATCTTTTGGAAAGAGTTGAAGTTGTTGGTTTTCGATGAAGGTTTCGCTGCATCGCTCGGTTTACCGACCCGCACCCTTGACGCCTTGCTCACGAGCCTCCTTGTCATAGCGATCGTTCTAGGGCTGCAAGCGGTCGGTGCAGTGTTGATGAGTGCGATGTTGGTCGCGCCTGCAGTTGCTGCACGCCAGTGGACAGACAGACTCAGTGTGATGATGCTTCTTGCTGCATGTTTTGGCGCACTCGCTGGAGTCAGTGGAACTGTTATTAGCAGTCGAGCTGAGCGTATCCCGACCGGGCCAACCATTGTCCTATGTGCCACAGCTATCGTGGCGGTCTCAATCGCTTTTGCCTCAAACCGCGGACTTCTATGGGATTGGATACGTCAGCAACGGAATAAGCGAAACTTGAAAATGCCAACGGATGGACTATTGAAACAACCGCAACCAGGGGACGATTAGGAAGCAGATGCTACAAAGTCAACTCGAAATCCAACTCATTGCAATCGTCACTGCGGTGGCATGCGCTTTGCCCGGAGTCTACTTAGTCCTGCGACGGATGACCTTAATGAGCGATGCCATTAGTCACGCTATTCTCCCGGGGATTGTGCTTGCCTTCTTTCTCACTGAAAGCCTGTCCTCACCGCTTCTGATCCTCGCTGCTGCGGGTACTGGCGTACTGACAGTCATTTTCGTTGAATTGCTACAAGGTATAAAGCTTGTAAAAGAGGACGCAGCAATTGGATTAACATTCCCCGCCCTTTTCAGTGTCGGGGTAATTCTGATTTCTCGCTTCGCCGGTAACGTTCATTTAGATATGGATGCCGTTCTCCTCGGGGAACTCGCTTATGCCCCGCTCAACCGATTGGAGATTTCAGGATACAATATGGGCCCCGTTTCTCTTTATGTAATGGCTGGAATCCTTGCGCTGAACCTCACCTTTATTCTGCTGTTCTACAAAGAATTGAAGCTCGCAACGTTTGACGCAAGCTTAGCGGCTACATTAGGATTTGCACCTGCCTTGATTCACTACGGTTTGATGACTCTGGTGTCTGTTACGACCGTGGGGGCGTTTGATGCCGTCGGTTCGATATTAGTTGTCGCACTTATTGCTGGACCATCCGCTACTGCTTACCTGATGACAGACAAACTCTCACGCATGCTTATTCTCAGCGCCATCATCGGAAGTGTGAATGCTGTCAGTGGCTATTGGCTAGCGTATCTCTTTGATGTCTCAATCGCAGGGGCGATTGCAACGATGACCCTTCTCATATTCGGATTGGTTTTTCTGATCGTTCCTAACCGCGGTCTTATTGCGATTGCGCGTAGACATGCACGCCAGAGATGGGAATTTGCCCAAACGATGCTGGTTATCCATCTCCTCAATCACGAAGGACTTCCCGAGGCAGAAGAGGAGTCCGCACTAGCAAACCTTCATGAGCATCTCAGCTGGGATCCCGCATTCGCAAACCGAGTTGTGAAAATCGCTCTGCATAACCGATGTGTTACCCAGCAAGAGACACAGTTGGTTTTAACGGAACGCGGACGTTCTATAGCGAGGCAAACACTCGTGCAATAAGTATCCGGTAAATCTTGTGTGGACAACGCAACAAGTGTACAAGAAAGGCATTTAAAATGCATATAAAGAAACATAAAGTGAATCAGTATAGGTCTGTATGTTGTGCCCAGAAGGTATTTTTAGGGTGTGTTGCCCTTCTCTTTTTTGCAGGAGGGGCAAATGCCGATGAGGCAACACTCAAGAACCCAGACGGGTCATGGAAGTGGACGAATCGCCTCATCCATGAAACCAGCCCCTACCTGCTACTCCATGCCCATAATCCAGTAGATTGGTATCCATGGGGGGCTGAAGCATTCACGCGTGCGAAAAAAGATAACAAGCTAATTTTTCTTTCTGTCGGTTACTCCACTTGCTATTGGTGTCATGTCATGGAGCGTGAGGTGTTCTCGAACCCAGAAATCGCAGAAATGATGAATAGAGACTTCGTAAATATTAAAATTGATCGGGAAGAGCGTCCAGACCTCGACGAAATTTATATGACTGCAACACAATTGCTAACGCAGCGAGGCGGATGGCCCAATTCCGTTTTTCTCACGCCTGATCTGAAGCCGTTTTATGCCGGCACCTATTTCCCACCAACTGACATGCCCGGCAGACCAGGGTTTCCAACCATCCTTGAGGCTGTGCATGAAGCATGGATTACACGAAAGGCAGAAGTTATCGAATCCGCCAATCAGATTTCAGAAACCATTGAGATGGCAACGAACAAAGGCTTCATTTCACTGACCGCCAAACCGCCTAACAGATCCCTGATTACTGGCGCATTAGATCACCTCCGAACGACTTATAGTCACCTCTACGGTGGATTTGGCAATGCGCCGAAATTTCCAAGCCCCGCGAACCTTGAACTTTTGCTGAATGAATATGAACGCAACCATGATCCGTTCTTGTTGGAAATGGCGATGCATACATTGGATATGATGGCTTACGGTGGAATGTATGACCAGATTGGAGGCGGGTTTCACCGGTATTCCGTTGACGCAAAATGGATCGTTCCGCATTTTGAGAAGATGCTTTACGACAACGCACAACTGGCAAAAGTATATCTCCGGGCTTATCGGTTAACCGAGGAAACACGCTATCGACGCATTGCTGAAGAGATTTTCGGTTTCGTTTTTCGAGAAATGACGGCACCCGAAGGTGGATTCTATTCAGCCTTGGACGCTGAGACAGATGCCGAGGAAGGGAAATATTACGTCTGGACCGCCGATGAGATTCAGAAGACTCTCACGAAAAAAGAGATGGAACGTTTCTCAAACGTTTACGGTGTAGATAAGGGCCCCAATTTTGAAGAGAAGAATGTTCTCTATGTCCCAGGAGGAGTCGCTGCTGAAGATGATCTGAGATCGGTTGCATCTGCACGGGAAAAACTCCTGACGACACGCGCACAGCGGGAATATCCGTTATTGGATACAAAGATCATTGTCAATTGGAACGGTCTGATGATAGACGCGCTCGCTTACGGGTACTATGTGCTTGGTGAGAAACGTTATCTCACCGCCGCCTCAAAAACCGCACAGTTTATTCTTAACACCTTGAGAAAACCTAACGGAGAATTGTGGCATACCTATACCGCCGGTATTGCAAAGCAGGATGCGTATCTTGATGACTACGCTTTTTTTGTCAAGGGCTTGCTAGGGCTGTATCATGCTGCAGGTGAGGAGAAATGGTTGCATTCAGCCAAGGCACTCACCGATACGATGATTCAACTTTTTTGGGATGCCAAAAATGGAGGCTTCTATTACACAAAGGCAGACGCGAAATACCTTATTGTCCGAACCAAAAAACCTTATGATTCAGCAATCCCCTCCGGCAATGCCGTCGCTGTCGAAAACCTTACGGAATTTGGAAAAGACTATCTCGATTATGCTGAAAAAACGTTGCACACCTTTGCCGAGTCTATGTCACAGGCCCCCTCGTCTTTCATGTATATGCTCTTTGCACTCAACCAATACCTGACCTTAGAAGAAAGGGCCACCTCCGGGGCAGCACCGATCGTGGATGTGACTGCTCAAGTTAAATCGCTAAAAGGTGAAATACTAAATGTAGAACTCCTTCTCAACATCGATGCCGGTTGGCATATTAACGCCAATCCAGCAGGTCAAGAGCACTTGATACCGACAACCCTGGCAGTGGATACAGATAGCCCCGTAGAAATTCTTGATATAACGTATCCTATAGGTAGGACTGCGCGTTTTGGATTTAACGATCAAGTCTTGAAGGTTTATGAAGGCATCCTGATGATTAGACTAAAACTGAAGCTGAATTCAAATTACAAGAAGAACACTCCACTTACTCTGCAACTCACCTACCAGCCTTGTAATGAGACGGAGTGTTTATTACCACAAACCTTAGACGTTCCATTGGACGTACCCTAATTTGCACGCGAATAGCCGTATCGGTTTTCTTAAGTAAATTGTTTTGACGATTAGCCGTTTGTCTAATGTACTGAAAGCTACACCAATCTTTGCAGCCCAGTGTGGCTGAAGCCATAGGTCTCTTTCCGAAAAAATCTGGTGTATTTTGTAATCTATGCGATCAACGAATCAAACTCTTACTGTGGTTGAAGACCTTAAGGTGGGACATGCTACCAATACAATTGCCCGGACCGGGTGTACTGTTATCCTCTGCCCAACGGGGGCAACAGCGGGGGTTGATGTGCGCGGGGGTGCCCCCGGCACACGCGAGACAGAAGCACTCCGCTCCGGGCGCTTGGTCACAAAAGCACATGCCGTGTTACTCACAGGTGGAAGCGCCTTCGGCCTAGACGCTGCAGGCGGGGTCGTTCAATATCTTGAAGAACGGCACATTGGGTTTTCTGCTGGCACTCTCCGTATTCCGATCGTTCCAGCAGCTGTTATCTTTGATTTAGGGGTCGGTGACGCAGCTATCCGTCCAGATCGAGAAATGGGCTATCAAGCGTGTCTGAATGCTACCGATGCCCCCGTCGAAATGGGCCCCGTCGGTGCGGGAACAGGAGCCACAGTCGGTAAAGCTCCGGGGGTTATATCTTCTGTCGGCGGGGTCGGTTCAGCGTGCATTCGTTTCGATTCGGACCTGATCGTCGCTGCTCTTATGGTTGTGAATGCCCTTGGAAACGTTGTGTATCCCGGAAACGGTGAAATTGCCGCCGGCGGAAAAGAAGACGGCAATTTCGTGGACATTACCGAACGGATTTTAGATGCCAATCTAGTCCCTGGAACAAACACAACTATCGGAGTCGTTGCAACCAACGCCACACTCGCACCTGCAGAAGTGAATCGGGTTGCAGAGATGGCACACGATGGCCTAGCGCGTGCGATTCGTCCAGCACATACTATGTTTGATGGCGATACGCTTTTTGCTCTTGCCACAGGATCACATGCTGGAACCGGTGTGAATACCGTCGGTATGCTCGCTGCGGAAGTCGTAGCAACAGCAATCGTTAACGCAGTGACCGTCTAAATGGATATTCCTTGCACGGTTTCTACACTCTCAATACCGAATGCATTTGGAACTGCCGGGGGCAATGCTTTACAAACGCTATGAACCCGCCTATTTCCCCTCTCCGCAAGGTTACAAGCTTCGGGCCGGGGGCGTTCTTGTACAGATAGATGCCGCTATGTCCGACACCTCCAACTGGACGCGAAAAGAAATTACCGAAGTAGAGGATGATATCCGGCGGAATATTTCACATTCCCGATAAACTGCTTCAGGTTTGAATACACGGGTGTTGATCTTATGTCCTGCTGCCTGATTTAATAAGGCCCGGTTTCTGCATCGGTAAAACGTCCTATGCCCAACGTGGATTTCTTCCACCAAACCGTTGTTCGCTAATATTCCACAGCTCTGATAAACCGAGGTGTCGAATATGTTCTAAACCCGGGAGACACGGGTCGTTGATGCGGTTTAACCATTGCTGGAGTTCAGCCTCTAGGTCTGCCCGGAGGGCCCGTGAATCTTCGGCATCAATGAGGTTGTTCAGTTGGTACGGGTCGTTGTCGTTATCGTAAAGGAGCCACCCCGTTCCGTCGTAATGACGTGCATAGGTGTAGCGGTGCGTTCGGACACCGCGCCACTCACGAATCCCGAAGTTAAAACCTTCGCTGCCATGCAACGGAACTCCCAACAGAACAGAGTCTGGTTCGTCAATTGTCCTGCCGAGCATCGCGTTCGAAAGATCAATACCTTCCACACCCTCTGGAATCGGCAGATTGCACAGAGACAAAATTGACGGCATAAAGTCAACGAGACTGAGCAAAGTGTCCCGGGTAACCCCCGCTGGGATTTTACGAGGCCAACGAATCATAAAAGGAATACGAACGGATTCGTCCCAGGGCCGTTCTTTTCTCACATGCCCCTGGCTGCCGAGCATATCCCCATGGTCAGATGTGTAGATGAGAATTGTATCCTCAGCAATGCCGAGTTTATCCAAGGCACTCATCAGATGTCCAAGGTTTTCATCGAGCGCGGTGATGTGTGCATAGTAGCCTGAAATATCTTCGCGTGTTGCCGAGGTGTCTACCGCATTTGGACGCAAGTGAATATCTTCCGGGGGATACATCGCTTTGTAGCGATCCGGAACATGGGTATAAGGATTGTGTGGCGGGCCCCAACTCATATAGAGACAGAAGGGTTCATCAACGTGGTCTCGGCAGTATTCAATCGCTTTGTCTGTCTGGAAATCTGGTTCGTAGCCATCAATTTGCAGCCGATCTCCTTCAGAATTGTGGTACGAGGCGTTGAAGTAGTCGTGATGACAGTTCCAGCCCATCCAATCGTTAAACCCGAACCGCTTTTCAGGCGCAATAAATTTATCCCTCGGCATACCACCAAGATGCCATTTACCGATATAGCCGGTGGCATAGCCTGCGTCTCTGAAGATCTCAGCGATGCCGGTCTCTGTCAAAGGAAGCGGTAGATCATTAGAGACAGCTTTGTGGCTCAAGGGGTGTTTGCCTGTCATCAGACACCCTCGCGCTGGAACACACAACGGAATATTGGTGAACGTGTTAGGGAAGAACATGCCCTGACGTGCAAGTCTATTCATAGCAGGGGTCTGCACTTGCGGGTTTCCTGCACATCCCATATCGCATTGACGATGCTGGTCTCCAAAAACAAAAATTAAATTGGGCTTACGAGTCTTTTTCATATTTTTAACTATTAAATTTGGTTCCCGTTCCACTACGTTTTGCGACGTATTCGCCGCTAAGTGAGATGCTTCACGGTGATTTTCAGTTGCCGCATGAGAACTGTCTTAGCGAACCTGCCTCTGCTGTATCCATGCGTAGATGTGCCGAAGCGCACCTTCACTCCGAGCCCACAATTCCTTTTTCAAGGGCGAAATTACCTTAGTATAACTGGAGAATTCTGTCCGAACAGCGCGATACTGCTCTTTATGCGCAATTAATCCGGAGTTTTCCGGGGGCGATGCACCGAAGTCCACCCACTCGTCCTTCGCCTGACACGCTTGTGTGATAATATGGTGGAAGATAGCATTGTTAGGGCGATATTTCAAGAAAGCTGCTAGAGACGCCTCACACCATAGGGTTACAGTTTTATTGAAATGCAGAGAAAGTAGTCCTGCGATGATCGTTCCACGATACGTGGCGATAGCGAGTTTGGCGATTTTTTGCCGGAGGAGTGTCTGCATAAGCGAGTGCGGCTTTGGCGTACCGCCTAACCGGCGGAGGGTCATGAGGTACATTTCGTAAAACGTGGACAGTGCCTCTTCACTAGTGGTGTCTGTGACTTCTACCCCGGATTTCGCTGCTTTTCGAACTGCGCCTCGGACTCGCTTATTGTATGTGCGCCAGAGGGTATCAATGTCTTCACTAGTTTTCAAGAGATGCGTAAAGTGATTGGTGCAAGCGTAGCCCATTTCGGGGAAAAAATCACCGTAGGCTGCGGTATGTTCCGGGGACAGGGTCCAGTGCACCTCACACCATCCGTTCTCGACCGCTGCAGCTTCAACCGTCCTTACCAGCTTCTCAGGATTTACTCCTTCTAAGTTCATAAGATGAATACCGCCGAATAGATTCCACGGCATCGATTGCCATAGCCGAATACTTGGTATCGGTTGAAATACGAACGCTGGTAGCCCCCCTATTACTGAATCTTTCTGCTTGATGAGCAGATAAGTGGGGGTAAGCTGTCTGAAGGCATCCGCTAATGCATCTCGCCACGCTAAGCTTTGAAAAACGGTCGTATTTGGACACTGCCGGATAATAGCGTCCCACTTATCCTGATTCCGAGGTGTAAGAGGTTCTATTGTGTACACAAGTAGAGCGAGCTTAGACAGCCAACGCTGCGAAAAGCGCTTTTATGTAACCGATGGAATAAGCTAAGCCAACATCCCCTTCTAATTTTGGGATGTGATCGGCGTTGATACAACCTTCAAATTCGACCTTTTGTAGCTCTTGAATAATCTTGAAGACATTCATATCGCCGTCGTCAAGGAGTACTTCCTCGAATGCCCCGGCTGTCGCAAGGCTCCCCCGCACGTTCCGCAAGTGGACCATGAAGATCCGTCCTTTACGTCCGTAGTTGTTAATTTCATCGAGGACAATAGTACTACCGCCGGCTTCGGCACGGGTGCCACAACAGTAGAGATAACCGACATTTCTGCTTGGAAAAGCATCAATAACGCGGTGAAAACCGAGACCGCCCAACGGTGTGTCCGGATTCGGAACATCTGATGGATGGATAGCGAGTCTGATGTTACATTCATCGGCAATCGGAACGAGTGCCCCGTAGATTTCGCTGAACCGTTCCCACCACTCATCGAGTGCTTCTATTGACGGAGTAGACGGTGGGTTTTTGGTGGCTCCACGGCTCTCGCCGCGGGAGGTATAACCCCCTCTATGGACAGAGGAGTAGCGTGTCATTAGATAATCAAACGTATCTCCCCAGAACCGCTGGCGGGCGATAGGCACTCCTGCTTCAGCAAAGACCTTGAGAGCATCGCATGTATTTTCTAGCTCTCTTTCGCCTCCGGGCAGGCCCCGCATAAACTTCTCGGTGATGTTTGGGAGTGTCACACGATTAATGTCCAGCCCCCAAGAACGGATCCGTTTTTTGATTTTCAGAACCTCGTCCAAGTCCGGGTAACCTTGTTCGTCAACCCCAGGAAAAGCGTTTCCACTTCCAAAGTCGATGCAGTCTGCCCCGAGCTGTGTAACCTGTTTGAGATAACTTTCTGAAAGTCCGCCATCCCAGACCGAAATTTTCATTTTTCCTCCTATAGTGTCAATTAGCAGCCGGCAGGTAGTTCGGGCAGTCACAAGCTGTCCACGCCCCCTCTTCTCTGACCGACATTCCTTTACCAGTCGCTGAAAGTCGAGAGTCGGCAACTATAAAGGTAAAGAGACCCGTTGTCCGTTCTCAACAGATTGGTATACCGCCAATGCAATTTCGGCAGCAGCACGGCCGTCTAACCCTGTGATCGATGGCGGTGTGTCGTTGCGGATTGCGGCCGCGAAGACGCGAATCTCCTCTTCAACGGGCGGCGGCGTTTTAATACCTGCTATTTTAATCCGTTCACTTTCACCGTCGAAGGGCTTGATCTGTAGAGTTGCATCTGCCCCCCAAATTTGCGGAAAATAGATAGAGCCGCCTTCACAGTCAATGCGGCCGCCATATCCACCAACAGCGGAAACATGACTGGAGTGAAGTAGACCGATCGCCCCGCTTTTGAACTGCAACGAGGCAAGCACGACATCCGGGTAGTCGCTTTCGTGCTGTATGTATCGCCCGCCCGTGCCGTGAACCGCATCGACCTCTCCGCAAGTCCAACGCATAAAATCGATTTCATGAGCGTTGATTTCCATGAGACTCCCGCCAGATTTTGCGCGCTCAAGTCGCCACGGGGTATGGCTATAGCCGCTGCGCCACGGGCCGCCGATGCGGTGTACCATCATGCAGACAGGGGCACCCAGGGTGCCGCTCTGCACAATTTCGTGGACTGTGGCATGTGTTGCATGGTAACGACATACCAAGCCGATAGTGAGTTTGACACCGTTCTCTTCCGAAGCGCTAATCATCGCATCGCAGGCCTCCAGAGTCGGTGCCATCGGTTTCTCAGAAAAAACGTGTTTGCCCGCGTTTGCAGCATCAACTGCCATCTGTGAGTGTAGAAACGGTGGAGACGCTATTAGCACCGCATGGATACGCTCATCAGCAAGCAGTTCATGGTAATTCAGCGTGTAGGATGTGCCGAGATCCGAAGCAAGTTTCTCCGCCAAAGTCTGTTCTACATCACTAACGGAGATAACTTCTAATCCCTTAACGGCCTGCGCGCTCGTAGCAAGACTCCTGCCCATACCGCCGCATCCGATAACCCCAACTCCAATTGTTTCCATCAGTTTCTCTCCATACACACTCGTACGGTTGGATAGTGTGAGTGAATAATGTGAGTTTGAAAAATGTCTCGGTTTTTCGAGCCCCCGCCGCAGTAGAAAGGATTTCCAAACCTCGACTATCTTATCGGTTGGATTTCCATAGCCTCGCGGAAGTCCAAACGTACATTCGGCGGGAATTCCGTACTAATATTGCTAATAGAGAACTCTGTGTCTATCTGCGCCTTGCCTTCATGTGTCCCCAGGTGACGCTCAAATGACTTGCATTTGGACTCACATCAAGTCCGGTCGTTTTCATGTTATTCAGTACTTCTGCTGGCGTGAGAGCTCGGTCGTAGATGCGGAATTCGTCAATATACCCTTGGATTGTATCGCAATCGCAGTCATCATAATAGAGACTTGCGCTTGTTGTGTTAGACGGCATATCGTCCAGTGAAATGATTCGATTCCAACTGTCGTCTAAGGCGTTGATAAGGACATAGATACGCTTACAGATCGCGCATGGCGCGTTCTCTCCGATCAGCTCTCCGGCGCTCACGCTCCTCGTCAGAGATTTGACCGTGTTGTTCAGAAACGACGGGCCGGTATTCTGCGACCTCATGTCTCCGTTTGAATACTCGGAAGAAGTCAAAACGGGTTAAGGTCGGTGGAATGTTGCCTGGACACAGTGCATGTAGTCCGACATGCACCGAACTGCCCATACCGACGTTAGTTTGTCCGCAGCTTTTCCACTGAATTCCGTCCCCGCTGGCGAAAGCAGAAAATTGGTTACCTCTCCGTTCTATGCGTAAGAAGAGCTCTCGGGCATTCCTGAGTCCGCTGCTCCGCCCACGTAGGTGGAGAACGCGGTTGACATGTCGTTCAAAGCGGACATCACCTCTGAAAGCATGGGGACCGGAGGTTTTCTCCAAACGGAGAAATCGGTTTGGGTTCTTCCAAACCAGCAAACCGCCGTGTTCTCTGAGTTGCGGGGTGATGCGCATACGAGTTTCTATTGCAAAATCTCCAGGTACTTCCATCAAGAGGCGCGGTGCGCTCATATCGCCGCTGTTACCGTCGCCACCGTGCCAGAGGTCTTGCCCGGGCTCTGTCCGCATTTCAAGATAACCTTGGCGCTCCGTCCAGGAGCCGCCGCCCTTCGGATCGTCCCATCGCCATTCTGGACGCATCCGGTTACCAATGAATTCGTCTTCGAACACCATCTCCGTGAATTCACCAGAGGATGCCCATCCTTCAATTTTAACAGCGGAGATAGAATCTCCGAAGTTCTGAGGTAGTAAATGTAGATTTGGCAATTCTTTTTTATACTCTGAGGGTTCCATACGGATTGCAAGGGGCGCACCTTCAAAGTCGGGATGTTCATAAAAGACGACTTCCGCGCCGTCTGATGGAAAATCAGGGCCTTTAAAAATACGGATCGACGAAATTCGGTCCTCAAACCAGCTCCTGCCTTGTGCGTCTCGTAGATTGGCGATATCGCGTAGGATCGTAATTTTCCTACCGCGGAAGTTGACATGCTCATAGCAGTCTACAATCAGCGGAATCGTCCCCCACTCGGGTCCTACAACTTCCAAGCTAGAGCCGAAGTTAATAGATGAAATTCGGTCGGCAAAATTGTAAGCGACATCGTGCAAATTCGGATAAAATCCGGGGCCGAGTGCCAATTTCTGACCCTGGAAGTTACTATGCTGATAAAAAATAACCTTATAGTTCGGATTTGACGAGAAGCTTGGACCCTTATAGACACGCACAGAGGATATATTATCTTGAAACCCGATGTGGCCCGTGAACGGAACAGGTTCTATAACATATCCCATTCTACCCCGGAAATTTGTATGTTGGAACACCTCGACAACCAGGCGCGGTATAACAACTGGCATTTTTGACTCCTTTTTTGATGTCTGTTAGTTATCGGGAAAAAAGAGTTTTCATTTCAGGGTGTCTGATTTCTGATACTAACAATTTATACTTACTTTCTGTCTTGTTATGTTTTTTATTCCCTCGGAAGAATGAACAATGCTTTTCACTAGGGATCTCTATCTGTCAGTTGTCGGATTTCAGAATTTAAGGAAGATTTAGTTATCGGTTAAAGAGGCATCTGGTTAGCAAGAATGCCTGTTAACCGACAACTGATAACTGATAGCTATTCTTCGAATGCGGCATCAAATGCCACAGTCGACGGTTCAAAATCGTAGCCCTTGACAGCATTGCAAGATTCCCGGGCTCCGTGTTCCCTGTCCATACCACTGTCTTCCCACTCAATGGAGAGCGGGCCCTCGTACGCCATGTTGTTTAGGGCCCGAATAATATCTTCAAAATTGATGTTTCCGCGGCCAATAGATCGGAAGTCCCAATTCCTTCTAGCATCACCAAAGTTCAGGTGTCCACCAAACACCCCGGACAACCTCGGTGTATTTGCCCACCAGACATCCTTCATGTGCACATGGTAAATCCGATGACTCAACCGTTCAAGGAAGGCGACATAGTCGACACCTTGGTATCCGAGATGGCTCGGGTCGTAGTTGAATCCGAACGTTTCTCTGCCGCTGACCGCCTCAACTGCACGTTCTGCAGTGACAATATCAAAAGCGATTTCAGTGGGATGCACTTCGAGCCCAAATTTGACACCGACTTCATCAAAAACATCGAAAATCGGGCTCCAACGGTTAGCAAAATCTTCAAACCCAGCATCAATTTGTGCAGGATCGTTCGGCGGGAAGGAGTACAACAGATGCCATATAGAACTCCCGGTGAAGCCGTTGACAACGTCTACACCGAGTTTCGCTGCTGCGCGCGCAGTGTTCTTCATTTCTTCGGCGGCACGTTCTTGAACGCCAATGGGATCACCATCCCCCCAAATTGCTTCTGACAAAATGCCCTGATGGCGGCTGTCAATATTATCACAGACGGCTTGTCCAACAAGGTGATTACTGATTGCCCAGACTTTCAGTCCGTATTTCTCGAGGAGATCGTGTCTGCCCTGACAGTAACTGTCGTCTGAGAGGGCTTTGTCGACTTCGAAATGATCGCCCCAGCAAGCGAGCTCTAAGCCATCATAGCCCCATCCACCCGCTTTTTCTGCTAATTCTTCTAATGTTAGATCTGTCCATTGGCCTGTAAAGAGTGTTACAGGTCTTGCCATAATTGGTCTCCTTAATAGTAGTCTGTCGTAAATGTTAAAAATAGAGAGAGGTTTCAGCGGATAACAGTTCCGCCCTTTGGCCCCCGGCCATTAGCAAATAGTAGCGATAAAATTAACTGCGTGCCTGCAAACGCGCGATCTCCTCTTGGAGTCGGGCAATTTCTAATTCTGCTTTCTGGCGTGCAACGACTTGCTGTTCGGCGTGTGTTTCGGCCTGCTGCGCCCGTGCGGCTTGTTGTTCGGCGTGTGTTTCGGCTTGCTGCGCCCGTGCGGCTTGTTGTTCGGCGTGTGTTTCGGCTTGCTGCGCCCGTGCGGTTTGCTGTTCGGCGTGTGTTTCGGCCTGCTGCGCCCGTGCGGTTTGCTGTTCGGCGTGTGTTTCGGCCTGCTGCGCCCGTGTTTCGGCTTGCTCAGCACGCTCAGTTGCTGACTCGGCAGGAGTTTGCAGCCACTTACCTGCAACCGGGTCATAAATCCCTAAACCCACTTCATTACCAGTTGCGAAGTTATCGTCCCCTTCAAAATATTCACTTGCATCTGGGTCATAAATTCCCACGCCTATAGCATCGACATGGAAATCTAAACCGAGGGCAGTAGAATGGACACTTCCGTCTGTCCCTGGCGAGATAGCCACATACCAGCCATCAATCAAAGTAAATCCCATGAGAGACGATGGTAAGTATAGCCCCTCCACATCGTACAAGAAATAGTCTTGGATTCCCAATAAAGCATAGAGTTCCATCTTGCGACTCAAGTCGTTACGATAGGTGCTTTTGCTGGAGAACTCCATCGCGAAATCAGGCGCTTTTCCCTCCTTCCAGACGAGATACGTCCGCCGGGGTTTCTTACCTAAGCCGAAAGCAACTAGGGCATCTGGCGAGATCGACTTACGTGGATCGCCCTCGACATAATACATGAGGATATCCCCAGAAACATAAACTTCCGGCATATCTTTAAAATGTGCATCAAGGGCTGCTAAGGTCCGCGTGAGGATACGTCTGTGAAGGTCGCTAACCGCCATAGGTTTTCCATCCGAGTCGGGATAAAGTTCCGCCTCCTCTGTAGGGGCATAAGGGATTTGGAGTCGGTGTCGATAGTTTTCCATGGAGATCCCTCCTTTTTTGTTTCATTCTATTTTCTGTGTAAACCGGTGTTCAACTATTCAGGCGGTCTATAGCTGGCATCAATCCACCCACGTTGTTTACCGCTTTCAACAGCGGCATTGATGAAGTGGACACCGCGTGCCCCGTCTTGGACGGTCGGAAAATCTGTGTCAAATTCGCCTGGTGCCTCGCCTGCAATTTTTGCTGACATTGTCCGCGCAGCGTTAACATAGATATTCGCGAACGCCTCAATAAACGCCTCAGGGTGTCCGAAGGGTATCCGTGTATTGTGCTGAACGACCTCTGCCAAATAGTCGTTACCGCGCTTGTAGACCTGTTCGGGGCGGTCCGGAAATCGGACGTAGAGATAGTTTGGGTTCTCCTGCTGCCATTCTAAGGAGGCATCGGTGCCGTAGACGCGGATACGGAGGTTGTTTTCCTCACCTACTGAGATTTGCGAGGCATAAAGCACGCCGCGCACCCCATTTTCATAATGTACCAATAGGTTGCCATCATCTTCTAACAGACGTCCCTCTACAAACGTGGTCATGTCGGCACATAGTTCTTCGATGTCGAGCCCAGTAATATAATGCGCCAAATTTTCTGCATGAGAACCAATATCTCCGATGCACGAAGAGGCACCGGCTTGCTTGGGATCAGTGCGCCAGACGGCTTGTTTCGCGCCTTCGTCTTCCAAAAATGTGGCGAGCCATCCCTGTGGATATTCTACAACGATCTTCCGAAGTGTTCCGAGTTTCCCTTCTTTCACAAGTTGGCGCGCCTGCTTCACCATGGGGTAGCCGGTATAATTGTGCGTGAGGGCGAAGACGACATCATGCTCTTCGACGAGACGGCAGAGGATCTCGGCATCGGCAACAGTGGTCGTCATAGGTTTATCACAAACGATGTGAAAACCCGCCTCAATAAAGGTTTTAGCGACATCGAAATGCACATGATTTGGGGTTACAATTGAGACAAAGTCAATACGTTCGTCTTCGGAAAGTTGTCTCTCTTTTTCTGCCATTTCCTTATAGGAGCCATAAACCCTATTTGGATCTAAGAAGAGTTCAGCCCCTTGCTGGCGAGATTTTTCGGGAGAGGATGAGAATGCCCCGGCGACGAGGTCTATTTCCCCATCAAGCGCCGCGGCTTTTCGATGCACTGCACCGATGAACGCATCAGGACCCCCACCCACCATGCCATAACGGATTTTTCTACCAAGTGGCATCTTGTGTAATTTCTCCTTTGTTGTTTGAACAGATATTTTGATTCTATCTATATTATCTCATATCTTATCCTTTTTTTCAAGATCTTTTGAGGCATTGGTCTGCTTTCCACGCCCCGATTTCGCGTTGTGATGAGGCTGTGATTGGTCTGTAATAACCGTCTCCTCGCCGAGCATGTCGATGATTTTTACGGCTACGCGGGCATCACGGCGCGGAAGCGTTACCCTATATTGCCCCTCAACAAAATCGGACTTTCTCTCTGGCACATCACTCTCAACAATTGTGAAATGCTCGCCACTATAGTCTGCGTCAATCAGAACACAATCAATCTGTGCACGAAAGTCACCCAGCTGTTCGTCAAAGATAGTGCGGTCTAGCTCCATCCGTGCCAAGATGCTCGGGCTTAGGTAATCTGACAACGTAATCTTGACGATGAGCCCCACTCTTTCAAAGCTAACCTCTGCTTCAGCAGGGGCATACGTCGTGATACCTTCGCGTTGAATATCACGAACAATGAGCTTGTTAATCGGACGATGCCGGTTGGCTCTATCAAGTTCTGCTTGTATGCCGACTTCACTGCCGTTGCACAAGACTGTGATGTTGCGGGTCTCGTCTGGCGAGTTTCGGAGTTCGTCTTTGATGAGCTGGATATCCAAGCGTGTGAGCGGTTTTCCGAGATCAGCGATTTTGACCAGCGTGCCATCGAGGGTGCCGTCAAAGAAGGCGGCTTTCCTGTCGGTTTGCACGCCGTATTTAGCGATGAGGATCTGTCTGAGTTCGTGCTGGGTCTGAAAATCGTAGTTATTGATGCGGTAGTGTGCGATGCCGCGGGTTTGGTGGCTGCTGTTTTGTATTCGTTTGAGAGTTGTCTGTATGGCACCTTTATTGAGGTCAGCGGCGATCCAGCGTCTGCCGAGTTTGTCGGCTACAGCGGGGGTTGTGCCGCTGCCGACAAAGCAGTCGAGAACAATGGAGTCTTCATTCGTTGATGCGTTAAGAATACGGTCAAGCAGGGCCTCAGGCTTTTGCGTAGGGTAGTCTTCTCTTTCTTTAGACACATTAATGATGGGTTTTATGTCGTCCCACGTGTCTCTGATATATACGTCTGCAAAATAGCGACCTTTTTCATCTACCTGTTCATTAAAGAAGGGTTTCTCATAAAAGATACGTTCTTGTAAAGTATGGTGTACATATTTGCTTGACTTAGCATAAAATAATAATACATCGTGTTTTCGAGGCCAGGAATTTTTTCCAACTCCGCCTGTACGATAAGACCATATTATTTCATTTTTAAAATTGTCTTCACCAAAAACTTCATCCAGCAGAAATCTCAAATGATGGGTTTTGCGCCAGTCACAATGTAGATAGAGACTCCCTTTTTCGCTGAGGAGTTCACGCATCAAGAGGAGTCTTTCATACATAAATTGGAGGTAGTTGTCATTTGCCCAGATGTCGGTGTATTGTGTCTGCTCAATAACAGTGTGGCCTTCACCTTCTAAGTTCCTCTGATCACCGCGTAATTTTACTTTTCGCACATAATCTGCCCCGCTAGCAAATGGGGGATCGATATAAATAAGGTCTATCTTCCCACGGAAACCCTGCACAAGAAGTGTGGAGAGGATCTCCTTGTTATCTCCGTGAAAAATCAGGTTGGGGCCTTCCAAAAATTTATTGTAAGTCGGCTCTCTCTCTGGATTTTCAACGTTATAGGTTTCTATGAGTTGTGCGGGATAGGCGTTGACTGTGTCGATAGGGCGTTTGCCGACCCAGTGCAGCATCGCTCTCCCTTTAATAGGTGTGATTTTCATAAAGGTTCTCTATAATTTGTGTATTCACTTCGGAGGTTTCCAAATACCCACCGCTGTTTTAAGTGCTGACTTCAGCGAGTTGTTCTACCAATTCGCTCGGGTGAATTGATAGATACTCTCTGACCTCCAAATTCATCCTGTCAATTTCGGCAAGAAAACCACCGACGGACAGGCGATAATTTCGCGGATTGGTTTCGACCTCTCGGAGTTTTTCGATCTGCCTTTGAAAGTGTCTAATGCGTGCTAACGTTGCCTCAAGTTCTTGAGTGTTCCGAATCATTATGAATCACCTCAACTATGCCGCGTCTTGTGTTGTCGCGTCTCATCTGCCAATACTCAACCGTTTCTTGTTCACTGCTGAACGCTGCCAGCTTGCGAATCCAGAAAACACTTGCCCCTAAAACATCTTGGGCATCTTGATGGTCGAAAATGAGGGCAGCTTCACCATGTACCTGATCTGCATCAAACGAATCCTCCATTAGTAGAAAGATATCTATATCACCAGGAGTAGGCTTAGCTGTCACGAAAGAGCCGAATACGATAAACCTTGCTACTTTTCCGGTACTGTTTACTAACATGTAAATACGTTCCAATCGTCGTCCAAGGAGGATTCTTTGCACACTTTTGGTACCAAAATGCTGCAAAATTTCAGTCAACGTCGCTTGATAAATCCCTATTGGGAGATCGCCTTTGTTGTCAAATTCAGGCCATTTTTTCATGTGGATTCGAGTTTAGTTTACCGTTACGTTAGTGTCCTAACAATATTTTCTTATAAACTATACCACATCTACCCAGCAAAAACCAATTTCGATAACTGACTTTCCACACCCCGGTTTCGCGTTGCGATGAAGCGGTCATTAGTCTGTAACAACCGTTTCCTCGCCGAGCATGTCGATGATTTTTACGGCTACGCGGGCATCAGGACGCGGAAGCGTTACCCTATATTGCCCCTCAACAAAATCAGACTTTCTCTCCGGCACATCACTCTCAACAATTGTGAAATGCTCGCCACTGTAGTCTGTGTCAATCAGAACGCAATCAATCTGTGCCCGAAAGTCGCCCAGCTGTTCGTCAAAGACAGTGCGGTCTAGCTCCATCCGTGCCAAGATGCTCGGACTTAGATAATCTGAAAGCGTAATCTTGACGATGAGCCCCACTCTTTCAAAGCTAACCTCTGCTTCAGCGGGGGCATACGTCGTGATACCTTCGCGTTGAATATCACGAACAATGAGCTTGTTAATCGGACGATGCCGGTTGGCTCTATCAAGTTCTGCTTGTATGCCGACTTCACTGCCGTTGCACAAGACTGTGATGTTGCGGGTCTCGTCTGGCGAGTTTCGGAGTTCATCTTTGATGAGCTGGATATCCAAGCGTGTGAGCGGTTTTCCGAGATCAGCGATTTTGACGAGCGTGCCATCCAGGGTGCCATCAAAGAAGGCGGCTTTGCGGTCGGTTTGCACGCCGTATTTAGCGATGAGGATCTGTTTAAGTTCGTGCTGGGTCTGAAAATTGTAGTTATTGATGCGGTAGTGTGCGATGCCGCGGGTTTGGTGGCTGCTGTTTTGTATGCGCTTGAGAGTTGTCTGTATGGCGCCTTTATTGAGGTCAGCGGCGATCCAGCGTCTGCCGAGTTTGTCGGCTACAGCGGGGGTTGTGCCGCTGCCGACAAAGCAGTCGAGAACAATGGAATCTTGGTTACTCGATGCTTTGAGGATACGGAAAAGAAGGTTTTCGTTTTTCTGAGTGTCAAATCCAGTTTTTTCTGAACTGAAACTCATAATTTGAATAGAGTCCATTCGGTCTATATCACTGCAATTCCAGGTATCTTCTATCGGATATCCCGCACCCTTGGGTCTACTGCCATCTCGTCGAACATAATCATCTGCATAAGGGATATACTCCTTGTTGAAAATAAAGTTGTCCTTATTTTTTGTATAAAAGTAAATGGTATCATGGTTCCTAATCCAATTTTTGGCTTTTGTCTTATAACCTGAGATCCATCCGATACGCCAGATGATTTCGCGTTGAAAATTATCTGAGCCAAACACCTCATCAAGAGCAAGACGGAGGTGGTGACTTTTATGCCAGTCACAATGCAGATAGAGACTCCCTTTTTCGCTGAGGAGTTCACGCATCAAGAGGAGTCTTTCATACATAAATTGGAGGTAGTTGTCATTTGCCCAGATGTCGGTGTATTGTGTCTGCTCAATAACAGTGTGGCCTTCACCTTCTAAGTTCCTCTGTCCGCCGCGTAGTTTCACCCTTCGCACGTAATCCGCGCCACTGTCAAATGGAGGGTCGATATAAATAAGGTCTATCTTCCCACGGAAACCCTGCACAAGAAGTGTGGAGAGGATCTCCTTGTTATCTCCGTGAAAAATCAGGTTGGGGCCTTCCAAAAATTTATCGTAAGTCGGCTCTTTCTCTGGATTTTCAACGTTATAGGTTTCTATGAGTTGTGCGGGATAGGCGTTGACTGTGTCGATAGGGCGTTTGCCGACCCAGTGCAGCATCGCTCTCCCTTTAACAGGGTTAATTTTCATGGCGAGTACTCCTTGAAACTACACCGACCCTGATAACCCGGACGCTTAATGCGATATAGTCTCTTAGAAATGAGACAGGAAATCTCGGTTAAGTGAGCATTCCTACGAGACTTTTACGTTCGTGTTATCATCACGAATCCATGCCAAGACTTTTTGGACGTCCGGGACATTCTCCTTCATGAATTCTGTATCCGTATAGATGATATGGTATTTGAAACGCTCATTAGATTGCAGCTGCCCTAAGCGTTCTACTGCCTTCTTTTTTGCTTCTACGCTTGGGTTCATGCGGTCCCTCTCAGACTTTATTTCCACGATATAGAATTCGCCGGTGCTTTTGACAATCACAAAATCCGGAAAATAGCGATGATAATTACCGTCATCACCTTTGTATTCAAAGTGGAAATCGGTTTTTTTAGCGTCTGTCAAGCCCCCAGTAAATAGGAATATCTCTACATCTTCTATTGCGGTATTTAGTGATGCCAAGACAGTCTCAAAAAACTCTCGCTCGGGTTTGGTATCGAAGTTGTAAGGTGTATAGTGAAAACTAAGATTGCGTTGATCAAGCAAGACATCCGGATTGAACAGCAGCCTGTCGGTTCTCATCCGTTCGAGGTTTCTCTTTTGGATACGTAATCGGTGGATGTAGTCCCCGCGGTCATTTTTTTCAAAAAGAGGGCTCCCCTCGTCATCGTGCGTATGAATTAGCGCCAGCACTTCAGATACCTCCTCTTCAATCACGCTATAATTTTGTACCTGCCTTTCCACTTGTTGGAACAGTGGATAGAGATGTGTGTTCGGAACTTCGGCTTCAGGATAGAGCCCTTTGAGTTTTTTGAGGGTCTGCATAAAAGGTAGGTGGTAGTTTGCGCTGATGCGTCTTGCCAACGCGTAGCAATCCGTTGTCCGGTGGACCGTCTCAACCGTGTCTGACTCGCCGATGCCAGCGAGAGGAGAGGTACCGCCCGTTCGCGTGAAACTCGGGGTCAGTAAGTTGCGAATAATCGGGGGCGGTTCTTGCACGTCGGTAGGAATGCTCAACTGGATCTCTGTGGAGGCATCTTCATTCCGTACAACACGAGACACAAACCGAGAAATTTCTAGTTTCGGCAATGCCGTTTTACGAATACAGACCTCTATTTCTTCAGTTGCGGCGGTATGCCTGCTCAGGCTACCGAGGGTTGTACCGAAGTTTTCTTCTAATTCTTTATCTAGAATGGATCTGTTCTTTGTGTCCAAAAAGATTTTAGCAGGGAGCTTGTTGCCTTCCACCTGACGCAGACACCGCGTTGAGGCTTGTAGAACAAAGTTACTACTTGTTGTCTGTTCTTTTATCAAGGCACAGGCAAAGAGACTCGGACAATTCCAGCCCTCCACGCCTTTACCGATAAGCAATAGCACACGCTTTTGACTGTCAGGATTGTTAAGTAGGTTGAACTCGTCAATCTCCGATTGACTCGATTTTTGTGTATTGACAAGTATCTGCGCTGGGCTTTCCCCGATTTTTGCCAGAGCGTTTTCAATATGCAGTTGAGAAGTTTCTAAGTGTTCTTGAGTCTTGAAGTAGAACGCAATTTTTGCTTTTGCACCGTCGGAAAGTGTTACATCTCCGTAGTGCTCAAAAAATAGGTCTATCACGTTTTGAATAACTTCTTCCTCAGCACCACTTCCAATATGGTAGTGAACTATCCCATGGTGAAGACTTTTAAGGATATTGTCCTTTATCCCCTCCGCAAGACTATACCATGCAACGACTTCGCGGAGCATCTGCCGCTTATAGTATGGCGTGCCGGTGGTGTTGATAACAGCAATCACGCCTTTCTTCTCTTTGATGTAGTTAACCGTTTCACGTACCCGTTTGAGTTCCTTGTCCATCCTATTGCCGTAGGTATGGTGTGCCTCGTCCGAGAAAACCCCCAAATTCGGCAGGCTGGCGATTTTTTGGAGACGGAGGTTCGCCTCTAACGTTGCCTGTTTCTCTTTTTCGGCAAATTCCAATTCCGTTTGATTCGCGCGTCTCCTCACTTTCGACCGAAGAGCGATTTTCTCGGTGTTTGTGATAATAACGTTGTAGGTGCTACCGGTTTGAACTTGGATTTCTTTCGCACCTGATTGCGGATAGGTGATTTTAAGGTTGGCGAGAAAGGCACGATGCAGACTAGCAGGCAGAACCTGATCAAACGGGATCTCGCTAATTTCGCGTAGACTCTCAATAATGGTTGTCCCTGGAGCAAAGACGAGGGCATTCCTCATAAATTCTCCATCCGGATAGCGCAGACCCATCGCGAATTCGGTCGCAATAATTGTGCCGATAAGCACTGTCTTGCCGGTGCCCATGGCGAGCGCAAAAATATAGCTTGGGTAAGGAAGCATTACTGCTTCGTGAACGGGATCAATCCGCTTTTGCCTGACGAATGCGGGGTCTTTTTTTATTTTTTCAATAACATCATCCACATTTTGGATCCATTGGAGCTCGTTTGGATCCAGTGGAATGCCGAGCGCTTCAAAGAAATCCCGTTTATCCTCGCCGTAATAGTGTTTGTAGAGATCAACAATGTGTGGCGTTTTTCTCACGAGTCTCAGGAACCAATAGAGTTCCAGCGATTCGAATTGGGGGTGCCGGAGGTATTTGGGAGAAATTCGCTCTTGCGGCTCGCCCTCAAATTGATAACGTAGTATCTCGCCGATGAGCGGGTAGTCTGGACAAGGGTATCCTTCGTCGCGCCAGCTTAGTCTGTTTTCGCGGAGTTTTTCAAAAAGGTATTGCATTAAGCCTGTTTCCTAGTGGCGAATAATTGTTAAGAACCTAAATCGAAAAGGGTTCGATAAGATTTCTGCGAAATTGTGCGAGATCTTCCGCGCCTCTAGTAGGCAGCATGTCCAAATCCCGACTATCTATAAGAATAATAGCACTCTTAAGCAAAAGATTCAATAGAAAAGCATCGGGGCACCGGAGCCATTCTGTTATGGTTTTAACGATCTCTCGGAAATTGTTCAGAACAGTGAGGCGCGTGAAACCGAAAACTTGGGCGACACGGTCGGCGATGAATCGCACCGCTACAAGTACCCTGAGATTTTCTGCGTCCAATGTCTTATTTTGTGGTATACTATTTGCAGAGACGAAAAGCATTCGGCTGTTTGCGGTTTAATTTAGAGGAGGTTATATGAGCACACCCTCAGAAAGAAAGTGGGATGGATCAATTGTCCGGTATCCTGATCCGGCCATAGAAGTATTAGATCCTCGTTTTAAAAAATATACAATCGGTAATTCCGTTGTCGAACGCTTGTGGACAGGATCGCGGTGGGCAGAGGGGCCTGCCTGGTTCGGCGATGGCGGCTATTTGCTCTGGAGCGACATTCCTAACAATCGGATTCTAAAATGGGAGGAGTCGACAGGCGAGGTGAGCATCTATCGCGAACCCTCTAACTATAGCAATGGACATACCCGAGATCGACAGGGAAGACTTATCAGTTGTGAACACGGGACCCGGCGCGTCACACGCACTGAATATGACGGAACAATTACTGTGGTGATGGACAGCTTTGAAGGTAAACGACTTAATGCCCCTAACGATGTGGCCGTTCATCCGGACGGACATATCTGGTTTACTGATCCAGGCTACGGCATTATGCTCAACTATGAAGGACAAGTTGCCGAATTTGAATTGCCCACCTGCGTTTATCGACTCAACCCAGATACCGGGAAGGCAACCATCGTCACCGACGAACTCGAAAAACCGAACGGTATCTGCTTTTCGCCTGACTATGAGAAACTTTATCTCGTTGATACCGGCGCAACGCACAAAGACGGAACGCCGCGCCACCTCTTTGTCTACGACGTAATAGACGGTGAACGGTTAGGCAAACAAGAGGTTTTTTGTGATACCGCCCCCGGTATTGCTGATGGAATTCGATGCGATGTTGACGGGAACTTGTGGGCAAGCGCGGGGTGGGCTGGCGACGGCTACGATGGTGTACACGTCTTTGCACGCGATGGAATACGAATCGGGCAGATCCATCTTCCTGAAATTTGCGCGAATCTCTGCTTCGGCGGTGTGAAACGGAATAGACTGTTTATGATGGGGAGTCAGTCTCTCTACTCGGTTTATGTAGAGGCACAAGGGGTTCCCTATTTTTAGCTACATAAATAATGGATACCTTAGAACATATAAACTGCCCTATTTGTGAACAAGATAAGACGGAGCCGCTTTTTGATAAAGATTCTCTGTCCGTGGTTACGTGCCAGAAGTGTCAGCTACGATATGTCAACCCGCGGGTCAAACAACGAGTGCTTGAGAAGAGTTACATTGAGACCTACTATCCGCCCGATAAAATGGAACGTATCCATACAGACAGCATGGAATGGTTGCAGATGATGGAGCGGCTCATGGAATTGGAGAAACGATGTAAAAACAACGGAAAATTGTTGGATGTCGGCTGCGGCATCGGCACCTTCCTCCACCTCGCACGCCGGCGCGGTTGGCAACCGTATGGCGTTGACCCGTCTAAGAGTGGTGTCACTTTCGCGCAAAAGATACATAAATTGGATGTGAAATGTGGAGAGGTTTTTGACGCGAATTTTCCAACCGCACATTTCGACGCAATTACGCTTTACCATGTGTTAGAACACATCTCGGACTTAAATCTGCTGCTTGACGAGTTACGCCGGGTTCTCAAGCCACAGACAGGCGTGCTTGTCATTGAAGTACCGAACGGTGGAAGTCTCCAAAGTTATCTCCAGAAAGCAGATTGGCCCTACGTTCATCCGCGTGACCATCTCTACTATTTCTCAGCACGTTCCTTGCCGCAGTTGCTGCAAAAACACCGTTTTCACCGCATTAGATTAGGCATACCAAAGCGCGTGAGCCCAACCCCGGGTCTCCGTTTTAAGATCCGGCAAGCGGCGACATCCGCCTTAGTCCGACTCCATTTAGGAACAGTGATTCGCGTCTATGCAAGTTAGTAGCTATCCCTTAGTCTCTGGTTCTTGGTAAGAGAACGTTTGGATGACATCGTTCATCAGAAGCCGGCGCGCAATCGTTTCAAGTAATTCAGCGTTCAGGTTACCCGTGAGCCAATACTTATGTCCAGTATGCACCCGTGTGACCCCGATAATGCCCAAGTCTGTGATGCCTTTGACGGCACTATCGCCCACGGCATCGGTGACACCGGGCTTGAATCGCACTTCAAGCGTCCAATCCGTTGTAGAGCCGTTTTGAGGTGTGATAGTATAATCTTGTGTAATCGGATCAGCGAGGAGTTCAGCACCAATTCGGTCGATCACTTGCGCATCCAGGGTGCCTTCAATCCAGTAAACTGTGGCTGTTTGCACAGAATCAACACTGCGAATACCGAGATCGGTTATAGCTTCAAGGATGCCTTGTCCGATGGCATCCGGAACTTCAGGTTTGTAGTAGACTTCAACTTTCCAATTATTCATAGGACGTGTTTTACCGGTATTGCTTCCATGCATCCGCGGGAAGCGAAATTTCCATATGCCGACTTCCATGCCACTCCGGTGGTTTAGAAACGCATGAACTGTTCGTAGGGAAACGTGAAATGTCAAAAAAACAGATAAATGTTTTGGTTTTCGGGGCCCATCCCGACGATTGTGATATTAAAGCTGGCGGTGTCGCTGCACTGTATATGCAACAAGGGCATCGTGTTAAATTTGTTTCAGTTACAAACGGCGATGCTGGACACCACGAAATGGGCGGCGCTCCCTTAGCACAACGCCGACACGCGGAAGCACAAGCCGCAGCCGAAGTTGTCGGCATCGAATATGAGTTGTTGGACAATCACGACGGCGAACTAATGCCAACGTTAGAAAACCGTTATAAAATTATCCGCACGATTCGTGAATTCGGCCCGGATCTAATTATGACACATCGACCGAACGATTACCATCCGGATCACCGGTACACCTCAACGTTGGTGCAGGATGCAGCATATATGGTTACCGTTCCGAATGTCTGTGCACTTACACCGCATCTGGAGAAAAACCCTGTTATTGCCTATCTTAGCGACGGTTTCATGAAGCCATATCCATTCACACCGGATGTTGTTGTTGGTATTGATACTGTTATTGAGCAGAAAATTGATATGCTTCACTGCCATGTATCGCAGTTCTACGAGTGGCTTCCATACAATAGTGGAACGCTGAACAGTGTTCCTGCTGCTGATTCGGCACGCCGAGCATGGCTCGCCGAAGGACGTTTAAGGCGTTTTCGCGACCTAGCCGACCAATACCGAGATTTGCTAATAGCACGTTATGGTGAAGAGTCAGGCTTGCAAATTGAATATGCTGAGGCGTTTGAAGGGTCTGAATACGGCTCACCACTGACTGCAGAAAATACCCTTGCCCTCTTTCCATTTTTCCAATAAGGAGTTTTGTTTTAGCCACATGCCAACAGAACAAGCCAGTGCAAGGACGCTTATGATTATCGTTAGCGTTATCGGTCTGATTTTTGCGATTGTAATGGTTATTCTCTTTTTCAATGCCGCACCCGCCCGTTCTAATATTGAGGTACATCGGACTTCGGCGGAAGACGCTGAATGTCTGAAGTGTCATCTCAGAGGCGATGAAACATCACCGACGATGCCGCATCTAAATCTTGGCAAATGCGATCTGTGCCACGGACTCTCGAAAGAGGAGCCGCGTTAGACATTAGACGTGATGCCGATGTGCAGGCGCAGATTGCAGAACCGCTTTGATGCCTACCCAAGTGATACTGTTTTCTGTTTCCTGTACAACCTCAAGACATCGAAATTGATTCGCGTCCAAAATAGATTCAACTTTTGCAAGTTCTGTATCCAGTATCCCAGAGAAGATAACACATCCGGCGTGGTACAGCCGTGAAGCACAGGTTGGAATAATCGGGAGAATCACCTCGGTTAAAATATTTCCGATAATGAGGTCGTATTTCCGCTCCACGCCCTTGAGCCCATCGCAGCGAAATAAGTGGACTCGCTGTGTAACACCGTTAGTTTCAAAATTCGCCGCTGCCACGGGAATAGCTGTTGGGTCGAGTTCAATCGCATCAACCTGTTTTGCTCCCAATTTCACAGCAGCAATGCTTAATATACCAGAGCCCGTTCCTATGTCGGCGACAGAGGCGTGTGTTTCAATCGAGCCCTCTAATAGCTCGAGAGACAGGCGAGTAGTCGGATGCTGGCCGGTTCCAAATGCCATGCCGGGGTCAAGTTGAATTACAGCGTCCGTTTTGTTTTGAGGTACATTGCCCCACGTTGGTGTGATGAGGATCCGTTTTCCGACCCGCCGCGGTAAAAAAGATGCTCTCCATGCTTCTTCCCAATTCTCGGATTTGATGGTAGTTAAATCGACAATGGCGGGGGATGCCTGGATCCCCCAACCCGGAAGTTCCGAAAGGAGATCGTGGATCCTTTCCATCCGTTTATCGGCCTGGTCATCTAACGGATAATAGGCGATGATTTTGACAGTAGAAGGGTCGCTCTCTTGGAGTTCAACGCCTGTCGCATTCAATTCAAAGAGACAACTGGCCACTGCCTCAGATGCCTCTGTGGAGGTAGTTACCGTGATTTTTTCCCAATTCATTTCACTGCTCGTAAACATCTCGTACACTGTCCGAGAACGGATTATTTATGCGACTTATTCGTCAGTATCGTGGCGGCCGAGCAACTTGTCAAAAAAACCACCATTTTTGCTGTGATGAGGTTCCCCACGCAGTTTTGCGAATTCTTCTAACTTTTCACGTTCAGCTGCATTTAGGTTCTTTGGTGTTTCGATTTCTATGGAGACAATCAGATCCCCCCTATGGGTACGTCTGTAATGCGGAACGCCTTTGTTGGGAATCCGGAGTTGGGCACCGTACTGCGTGCCGGGGGGGATTTCTAACACTTCGGACCCATCAATCGCATCGACTTTGATCTTCCCTCCGAGTGCTGCTTGAATAAACGAAATTCTGGCGGATGTAAAGAGGTCGTCTTGATCGCGTTGGAAACGTTTATGCGGCGTAACATTAATCACGACAAACAGGTCCCCGGGGGGCGCACCGTTCGCCCCAGCTTCACCTTCGCTATGCAACTGGTACTTGAAACCGGTATCTACGCCTTTTTCAATATTGAGTTTGATATCGGTTGTATTTTGGACAAGACCTCTTCCGTTACAAGGTGGGCATGGATCTTGTACGACTTCTCCTTTGCCTTGACAATTAGGGCAGGTTCGAGATATTGAAAACAGGCCTTGGGATTGGCTGATCTGGCCTCTGCCATAGCATTGCGGGCATGTTACAGGGCTTGTTCCCTCTTTAGCACCACTACCGGTGCACGACGGGCAAGATTCGATGCGCGGTACCTGAATTGTGACCTGCTTGCCGTGGATAACGTCCTCAAGTGAGACCTTAAGATCGTATTGTAAGTCTCGCCCGCGTTTAGGCGTTCGCCGGGTCGCCCCGAATCCACCGAGCAGGTCTCCAAAAATGTCTCCAAAAACTTCGTCAAAGTTCACCCCAAAGCCTCCGAGATCGCTGCCTCTGCCTTCCAATCCGGCGTGTCCAAATCTATCATAAAGTTGCCGTTTTTCAGGCGTACAGAGAACCTCGTAAGCTTCTGTCGCTTCTTTGAATTTGTTTTCGGCTTCCATATCTCCAGGATTTTTATCTGGATGAAATTTAATGGCGAGTTTGCGATAAGCCTTCTTTATCTCATCTTCATCAGCTTCACGTGTCACGTTCAGTATCTCATAATAATCGCGTTTTTGAGTCATCGGTCCTACCTTCCTATTGACTACTCACCGGCATCAGCGTCACTGTTGTTTGTGCGTTCATCGACTTTTTCTGGGTCTGGCGGTCCCTGCGAAACGACTACTTGTGAGGCACGTAGAATGCGGGTGTGCAACATATACCCGCGTCGGAACTCTTCAATTACTTTACCCTCTGCGACGGCATCTGAGGGAACAGCCATCAGTGCCTCATGCCGATACGGATCAAACGATTTACCAGCAGCCTCAATCGGGGTGAGTCCGTGGTTTTTGAGCGAATCGAGCAGCTGCTTGTGAACCAATTGTACACCTTCCTTGAAGGTAGCAAGCTCCGATTGAGTATCGCTGCTTTCTACTTTTCCGTTGATACTTTGCATTGCGGCTTCGAGACTATCAAGCACCGGCACCATTCCTTCCAAAATTTCTTCGTTAGCGAATTTAAGCTTTCGCTGATAATCAGTTTCCATGCGTTTTTTGGTGTTTTCAGCCTCAGCAGCTGTCCGGAGCAGAAGGTCACGTTCAGCTTTATATTCGTCGTGAACGTGTTGCACAGCGGTCTCCACCTCTTTTTCTAGCTCTATACGAAACAGTTCCTCCCGTTCAACTTCATATTGATTGTGCACATGTTCAACGATCTCCACCACTTCTTCCGTGACTTTTGAGTTGAGATTAGTGGACATTTCTTCAACAGGCTTGATGTGTGACTCTATCTCCTTTTTTACCTCCGATTTGATCGTGTCAAGTGCTGTCTCTGCGATTTCACGTAGACGTATGATGAATGTTTTTTCTTCACACTCGTCAGAATCGTTGTCTGGAGTGGATTCTATTTCTGCCTGTATTTGTACCTCTTTAGTGTCAGCCATAATCAAGTCCTTTTTATTTTAGTCTGTTTGTTTCTGTCGATTACAAATCCAATTTCTAGCGATATTTCGCTTAACCGTGAACGGCATCAGCGAACGCTTTCATCAATTCAAAAGAGCCATTTTCTTCAAGAATGTTGCCTGTTACGACAAAATCGGTGCCTGCTGCCACCTTTTTCGCAGCAATTTCGGGGGTGCGGATGCCACCGCCAACAATTAACGGGATACTGATTTGCGCTTTCACTGTAGAGATCATCTCGTTTGGAACCGGATGGGTTGCACCGCTGCCTGCCTCTAAGTACACCATCTGCATACCGAGATATTCTGCAGCTAAGGCGTGCGGGCCTGCTATGTCGGGTTTATTGCGCGGAATAGGTATTGTCCCACTCATAAATTCAACTGCAGTTCTGTTTCCGCCCTCGATTAACATGTAACCCGTGGAGATGGGTTCGAGTCCGTGGTGCTGTATCCACGGGGCAGCTTTAACTTGTTCACCGATGAGATAGTTTGGGTTGCGTCCACTGATAAGACTCGTGTAGAGGATAGCATCCGCGTGGGGTGTCAAGTGCATCGAGTCACCAGGGAAGAGCACAACCGGAAGTCCTGTCTCTTGCTTGATGGCTTCTGCAATCGGATCTAAATCGTTCGTTAGAAAACTACCGCCCAATAAAATCGCATCTGCCCCTGCTTCTTCAATCTCATGTGCAAGTTTCGCGCATTTTGCGACCTTGCACTGCTCCGGATCGAGCAAGACAAAATAGCCGGCCTTATGCCTTTTCAGAGCCTCGTTGAAGTGGTTCATTACCCAATTTGATCTCAAATGCGGTCATCCCTTTTAACCGTGCTAAGTCCACACTCACATATTGCCCTTTCCGGAAGGATTTGCACGCTCTCTACTTCCCTCATAACAAAATTTTACCATATTTACGCTGATTTGTCAAATTCTATTACCCCGGAGGAATACAAAATAAGCTTCTTCTTATCGGGGTCCCCTCTTATCCGTTCGCGTCGATTTCTCTTCTTGTAGGATTTCCGGGCAGAGACCTCTTCTTTCTCTATCCAAGAAACCGAAAACTGCATTGGCGTTTGTCATAGCAGTATCCCGATGTAGATTGCACCAAGACCCACAAATATGTCCCATTTCATCCAACGTTGAATGGATGCACAGCTTTCGCTTGAAGCATCACGCAGCAACCGAATTGCTAATCCAATAAGTACTAAATCAACACCGATAACTACCCCAAACAGATAGTGCCACGAGTACCATCCGAATAGGTATGGAACAGGACTAAATACGATAACAAGTGCCATGAAACCGAGGGCTGCTCCCACAGCAAGCCGTGGATTAAGAATAGCAAGCGTTTTGACACTGTTTTTCAAATCGCCCTCTATATCCTCAATATCTTTGATAATTTCCCTCGCCGCTGTGAATAGGAACGCAAAGATCGCCGGAACAAGTGTGCCGTGCACCGAATCTATCGCTACACCACTGCCAATGAAGGTTAAACCTGCCAAACTGCCGACGACTAAATTTCCCACAAAAGGAACACGTTTCAGCCAGAAAGCGTAACAGATAAGCGCAAGAGATACGAGAATGGCAATACTTGCAGCGTTGCTGTTAATAAGTGTTCCGAACCAAATACCGACTGCAATGAGAATTAGTGCGAAAATCAGGGCGTGTGACCTCTGAATTCGCCCGGAAGGCAGGGGTCTCCGCGGACGATTAATCCTGTCTATGTTGTAATCACAGTAATCGTTTATAGCGTTTCCTGCGGATAGAAGACATAGCGCTGAAACAGAAACTAGCAGGATCCGAACATCCAAAAGATCCTCCGTGCGCCCTTGACTCGCAAATACCCCGCCCAGCCATGCGGAGACAAAAGCGATGAGTCCGTTGAGCGGTCGTGCTAGTTCAAGATAAGCGATCCCTGTTTTCACTGTCTGAAGCCCATCAGTTGCTTGAGTCGTTCAGCCCGTTAAGGATAACAAAAGCCGAATCCTTTTTTATAGCATTCTATAAATAGGACGAGTGTTCCGAACCAGTAAAGGTGACGCGGTAACAGAATGGCCGAACGAAAAGTTAATATGAGAATACCGATTCGTGTTGTCCAAGTGGCGATGTTTTGTTTGGGTCGGATGTTCATAGCGGGGCAAGAGCTGCAATGAGATCGGCCAATCTCCAATAGCATGACCACCTTTTAGGTCAGGAAATATTGTAGTGAGGTTGTAAATCAGTATTAATGCATGTATGGGGAAAGTGACACAGGCATAATTACAGTTAGTGCTTGTGAAGATATACTGCTATGATGGAATGGTAAAAGGAGGCACAGCCGAACCGAAAGAGACGGGTCCAAAATTGCTAAGGTATTTACACTTCGTGGTGTTTTGTCTCCAGTGGTGTCCCTACGAGGCATCCTCCGATTCTTGAATTTTTGCTTCAAGTTCAGCGACCCGTTTTTGAAGTTTAGTGAGTGCTCGGATCAGTTCTGGCAACTTACGAGTAGCAGCGTGAATTCGCAATTCCTGTTTATGAGGGCGCGCGGGGAATCCGGAAAGATGGCTTCCAGCCGGCATATCCTTGGTGACCGCGGACTTGGCGTAAACTATACTGTCGTCACCGAGTGTTAAATGTCCTGCAGCACCTGCATGTCCGGCGATATTTACGCGGTCACCGAGTATAGTGCTCCCGGCGATACCGGCTTGGGCTGCAAGACAGCAGTCTTCTCCAATGACGACGTTGTGCGCGATCTGAACGAGGTTATCCAGTTTAGTACCTCGTTTGATAAGGGTTTCAGAAAGTGTTGCTCTATCGATGGTAGTATTCGCGCCGATCTCGACATCATCCTCAATCACGACGGTGCCGATCTGCGGGATCTTATGATGTCGGTTGCTAACCGGCGCGAATCCGAAACCGTCGCTGCCGATAACAGCACCACAGTGGATGATGACCCGATCACCGATAGTTACCTCTTCACGGATACTAACGTGTGGATAGATAAGCCCATCAGCCCCTATTTTACTACCTTCACCGATGTAGGCGAACGGCTGAATGACGGTATTATCTCCGATTTCAACGCTATCGGCTATATAGGCGAACGCTTGAATCGAGACATCCACGCCAAGTTTAACGTTCTTTCCGATAATAGCAGTTTCATGGATGCCCGGGAGCGCGCGATGGTCTTTGTCCCATGAGAACATTTCCAAAACTCTGACAAAGGCCCAATATGGATTTTCAACACGAATCGTCGGCTTTCCGTTGTTACCACTGACGCCCTGACCAATGATAATCGCACCGGCTTGTGTGGTTGCTATAGCAGCGAGATACTTCGGGTGAGCAACAAAAGTAATTTGAGTCGGAAGTGCTTCTTTAATTCCAGAGACTCCCGTAATTTCAATATCGCCGTCCCCAGAGAGGTCGCCATCTAGGTGTTCACAAATTTCCTTGAGTTTCATACCTTTTAGCCGTAATCCTTTCTCCATAGACTTGACTGATTTCAGCCATGTTACGGAGTTGAGGCGGTGGAGCGTTATTCAGCGCTTTCAGCAGTTTCTTCGTTCATCAAGCCGATTAACCGCTGTGTCAAATCAAATTTTTCTTTCACATAGAGTGTAATAAGACGTTTTTCGAGAATGATGTCAAAATTTTCAGCTTCACCGACTTTGATGATGAGTTCTTGGAGGCTACTGTAAATGGGCTCCATCAACTTTTGTTCTTCTTCAAGCAGGCCTTGTTGTCCTATTTCGACTGCCCGTTGGTATTCCTGCTGTTTGAGGCGAATCTCGTTATCTAAACCCGCTGTCTGCGCCTTTTCGACAAAGAGCTCGGTTTTTATCTTTTTTTCTTGCAAGGTTTGTATGTCGTTAGCAAGTTTGCCCAAGTTCGCCTTTAATTGTTCACTTGCCGCTTTGAGGATCCCTGTGGCATCTGTCGCTTGTTTAGAGCCCTCTAAAACTAATTGGGTGTTCACTACGCCGATTTTAAAGGATTCTTGCCCGATGCTTCCCGAGCTCAAACAAAAAGCAGCGAGAAAAACTGCGAATAATAGAGTTAAACGTGCTTGGCAAGCACGCAGCCGAATTGATTTCATAATTAAGTCCTCTGTTTTGAAAATGATATTGATAACTTCGTCTCCTGAAATTGGCGAAGACACCTACAAAACAGGTGTCTATCGTCCGGTTAGAAGCCGGGGCCAACGGTGAAGTGGAACTTACCGGCTGGTTCGCCTGTAATCCGATCTAAACCGTAACCCCAGCCGAGGCGAACTAGCATGCCTAGCGCAGTGAGACGTGCTTCAACACCGAGTCCGCGTTTCATGTTGATCTGCCTGAAAATGTTGCTTGTGTTTTCATCCCAGACTTGTCCTATATCGAAAAACAGGGCAGCAGTGAGTTGCTGAGAAATAGGAACGCGGTATTCAAGGTTAGCAAAGAATAGTTTATCGCCGCCATAGGGATTAACAACGCCATCCTTATTTGGATCGGGGTAAATTTCCCAGTCTTCGTAACCCCGGATAGAGTCCACGCCGCCGAGGAAGAAACGTTCGTAAAATAGAAAATAGGAATCGCTGCTTTTACTCCGCATGAGACCAGCCCGTCCGTGCAGGGCGACAACATGATTCCACCAAGGGTTGTAGAACCAGCTCGTATCCGCGTAGTATTTCTGAAATTGATTGTCCGCCCCTAAAATACCCCCTGAGTACTCGTAAGAGACTGTATTGAGCGATCCCCCAGCTGGATCGAATAGCGAAGTTCGGTAGTCCCGGGTGTCCCTTCCTAAAGTGAAGCGGATACTTCGCGTGGAGCGACTATATTGTTCAAACTCTTCGTTATTTAGTTTCTGGGTGCTTGTTTCAACGTATTCGTTACGGAAGCTCACTGAAGCGTCAATATCTTGTCCAATCGGATGTCCGAGCGTCAAAGAAGCACCTCGCCGGCTCCACATATAGCGATCGTAGTTGTAAGGACCATAGAGACTGCTACTGCGAAGCGCGGAACCTACCGTTCCATAGTAGCGGCGGAAACGGCGGTTGTCATAAAGGCGGGCGTTCAAGCGAGTGGGGGTACCCAAAATCCATGGCGTCCCGAAACTCACCTCGGCGGTATGATGATCCCGTGTCCCTAATTCGCCCTTCAGATGGACACGATAGGCACGCCCGCGGAAGTTATTTTGCCCTACTTCTGCAACACCGAAGATGCCGCCTTCACTCCCGTAGCCACCACCAAGGGTTACCATTCCTGTCCGGGGGGATTCAGCGATGTTTACTCTTAATTCTTGTCGGTTCTCATCCTCAGTGGGGCTTGGCACAAAATCGACAGCGCGGATGAAGGAACCCATCTGGAATAAGCGTTGCCGCGCTTTACGCAGCGATTTGACATCTAATAATTCATCGGATTTAATGCCCAACCAATCCAATTCGCGTCTGACAACGTACTCCTTCGTTTTTTCTAGACCTGTAATGACGACGTTACCAATGATTGTGACATCACCCTCGTTGATTTTCAAGGTGATGTTAACCACCCCGTTTGATTCATCAAAGAAAGGTGTAGGCAGGATTTCTGAGAGGAGGTAACCCTTATCAAAATAAGCCTGCTGTAATTTTCCGATCGACTCGTCAAACGTGGCTCGATTAAAAATTTCACCTTCTGCAGGATCGAGCATGCCGCGTATTTTCTTTTTCGAGAAGAGCGTTTTTGCACCTGCCTCCAATTCAAGTGTGTACGTTCCAACAATAAATTCGGGGCCTTCGTCAACACTAATATCAAGCATCAACCCTGTTTTGTCTTCAGTAAATCGCTTTTCATAACCGAGGATTTTTACCTGCGCAAAGCCTAGGTCTTGGTAGTAATTGCGAAGGTTCAGCGGTAAGTCTTCTTCTTCAAATAGCATCTGATCGAACGGTTTACCAATCCGAGTTCTGAGTTTCTTTTGGAGCTTATTACCGGCGACCCGTTCATTTCCGACAAAGTTGATCTCCTGGATTCGGACTCTTGGGCCCTCGTTTATTTCAAACGTCACTTGAACGGTATTTTCATCAGGATCTAGGTCCCCCAGATGTGTTTGGATACCCACGAGGTAATACCCTTTTTCATGATAAAACTTCTGTAATGCGCGCTCGCTTCCCCATCGATGCCGATCGCTATAAATCTCGGAGGGACGCAGTGTCACTTCATCTTTGAGTTTGCCGACGCTCACGTTTTCATTTCCGATGATGTTGATTCCTGATATCTTTGGATTCTCAACGACTTTATAAACGATTTCGAGCCCGCCTGCTCCAGAAGGTCTAACATCTATGTCAACTTCAGAGAAGAAGCCTGTATCTTTGTAAAGACTCTTTAGGTCCTCAGTGAGCAGTTCTTCGGAGACTTCATAACCGATCTGGGTCTGAATGAGGGTGCGGAGCATATCTTCAGAAGTCGTTTTCACGCCCTCAAACGAGATTTTCTGCACAAGAAGCATGGAATCGACAAGTGGCTTGGTTACGGCTGCTGGCGCGGCGGATTCTGTAGATTGTTTTACAGTGGCGGCAGATTCGGGACCAAGCACTGAGGTTCCCTGTTCTTCTGCAACTACGGAGAGTGCTGCTATGCCGATGATTATATTTATCAGAACAAGAGTGTTTTTTAGCGCATCCATAAAATTAAATGTCCTCCTGTATTGCTGTGGTTTCTAGGGTACCTATAGAATTTTGAAGTTGAGTGGGTGTTGTAAAATTTCTTCAAAAGGCCGGCCTCATCCCTCAGTAGGGTAGATCAGAGTTCCGTAGTTATTCGCGAATTGTCTGAAAGCATCTGTGAGTTTCCGCGTTATTTTTCCGGGATGTCCGTCTCCGATAGAACGTTGGTCTATTTTCACAACAGGTATCACCTCAGCAGCGGTGCCGGTCAGAAAGCATTCGTCAGCAATATAGAGATCGTGTCGTGTAAAGACCCGCTCTTCTACTTGCATCCCGGCTTCACGTGCAAGATCAATGACGCTGTTGCGGGTAACGCCCTCCAAAATGCCCATATGGACCGGCGGAGTGACCAATATTTCATTCTTTATCCAGAAGATATTATCCCCGCTACATTCTACAACGTAGCCTTCAGCATTCAACATCAATACCTCTTCTGCTCCTGCTTGTTTCCCTTCAATTTTCGCCAAGATATTATTCAGATAATTCAAGGACTTAATACGCGGATTGATAGCTTCTGCATAATTTCGGCGCACCGAGGCCGTTACGATCTCCAAGCCTTCTTCATAGAACTTTGGCGGATATAGCGAGATTTTATCTGCAATAATAATAATAGTCGGCTTTGGGCATTTATCTGGATCCAGACCCAGGTCTCCTACGCCGCGGGTCACTACTAGCCGAATGTAAGCTTCCCTCAGTTGGTTTAGACGGAGCGTCTCGAGTACCTTTTCCTTCATAGTTTCAATCGGAATAGGGATTTGTAGCATAATCGCCTTAGCAGAATCGTAAAGTCGCTCAAGATGTTCGTCAAGTTTAAACACTCTACCACTATAGGAACGGATACCTTCAAAAACGCCATCGCCGTAGAGCAAACCGTGGTCAAAGACCGAGACCTTCGCTTCTGTTTGTGATAGAAATTCTCCGTCGATATAAATCAACATATACGCTTCCTTTTCGTAGTTGTCAGTTGTCGGTTGCCGATCCAGAAATTTCTCTGAACGATTCACCTTTTTTTAGGATTATAGACAGAACACGTACTCTGAAATCCTTGCTTAACTGACAATTAATAACTGAAAACCGTTCTTCTGACAACTAAAACCTAATAGCTACTAACTATAAAACGACCTTTCCATCAACGAGTTGGACAACCCTGTCCACTTGCTGGGCAAGCGCATGATTGTGCGTTACGATAACAAATGCCTGCCCAGATTTGGCGTTCAAATCCCACAGAAGTTCGAGAACTGTCTCGCTGCTCTGCCGATCAAGGTTGCCTGTCGGTTCATCAGCGAGTACAATGCTCGGTTGATTAATCAGGGCGCGCGCAATGGCGACACGTTGTCTTTCTCCACCCGATAATTGGCTTGGATAGTGCGATCGTCTTTCAGCAAGCCCGACGAATTCTAGCAACGCCTCGGCTTCTTTATAAACCGTTTTATGATTCGGTGTTGTGATTAGGGCACCCATCGCAACGTTTTCAACTGCTGTAAATTCTGGCAATAGATGATGAAATTGAAACACAAAACCGATTTCTTTGTTCCGAAACCCGGCAAGCTCCTTATCAGGCAAGGCGAAAACATCGGTTTCTCGATATAAAACACTGCCCTCCGTTGGTCGGTCAAGTGTCCCAATGATGTGGAGTAAGGTGCTTTTGCCAACGCCAGATGCCCCTACAACTGCAAGTAACTCTGATTTGTATATATCAAGATCTATGCCTTGAAGAACTCTAAGTTCTACCTGACCATCGTAATACGACTTGTGTAAGTCTACAAGACTGATGAGGGTTTCCGCCGAATTCTTCAAATTTTCTTTTTTCAATTATTCATGTTGTAATGCTTCTATGGGCTTCAGATTTGCTGCTTGCCATGCAGGATAGAGCGTTGCAAGCCAGCAAATTAAGAGCGAAAGCACATTGATAAAGATAACAAAGAACCAATTCACCTTTACCGGCATTTGATTCATCTGGTAGATATGACTGAGACCGAGTTCTTCGAACGAAATCGGCCTAACGGTGGAGTAGAGGGCAAAACCTATTCCGATCACCCATAAAACCCCCGCCGCGAGCTTCCACCCACTTCTACTCGGCAGAGCGCGCCACACTGCGATAACTACTTGTAAAGCGATCGGCACACCAAGAACGAGGACGTACCAGTAAGAGGGGCGCCCTCCGCTAGAGCTCAGCAGCCAACAGAAAATCAGTCCCAAGGCGGTTCCCAGCATCGTGCCAAGTGTCCCAATTATGCCCCCTTGAATCATGAAAATTCTCATGATATTGCCACGAGAGGTCCCAAGCGTTCGCAGAGTACCGATGTCCTTCGTCTTTTCCATCACAGTCATAATCAGTGTGCTTGCGATATTGAAGGAAGCCACTAAAATGATTAGCGCCTCGATGATAACAGTTGCCATTTTTTCCAATCGAAGCGCTGAGAAAAGTGGGGCTTGTAATTCCATCCATGTTCTTGCGTCCGGCATACCTTCCAAGACTGTAAATCGAACACTATCTTCAATCTTTCTAGCGACCTGGGGTGCTAATTCCGCATCACGCAATCGGACAAAGATCGTATTGATCAGGTCCGCTTTATTGTACAGCTTTTGGGCATCGTTTATATGAATAAATCCAAAATTGTTATCATAAACTGCCATTTCTGACTCATAGAACCCGATCACAACAAAATTTGCTAAGTCCGGCACCAGCATTGATTCGTTCACAGGGTGCTTCACAAGCTTAACCACAAGTCGGAGGACATCGCCTTTAATAATACCGAGGCGGGCTGCCAAACGCCCACCGAGAATAATACCGCCGGTGATTGTTTCGTCTCTGATGAACTGAGCTTTTTCAATAAACTCCGAATTTTGGAAATCAGTGGATCCGGACACCAACTTTGAGAAACCTGTAACTCTGTTTTCCTGAACTGGATCAATACCTTTAATGTAGATGACATCTTGGATCGTATCGCTATGTTCCGGAAAAACACCGATTTGTGACAAGATAACCGGGGCCGTGGCTACGACTTCGTCAATTGCCTGAATTTGCGTTATCCGTTTCTGATAATCGCCGAAGAAACTCTGATCGTGTAAACGAAAAACGACATGCGCCTCATTTGCGAGAAATCGGTCTCTCAACCCGTGTTCAACGCCGTCTAATACAGCGATGACGAGAATCACCGTTGCGACACCGAGGGCAACACCTCCAATAGATATGATGCTGATGATTGAGATAAAGGACTGTTTTCGACGCGAGCGCAGATAGCGGGCAGCTACGAACCATTCAAATCTCATGCTTTAAACTATTGCTCCTGATCTGCGGGATCCTAGGGCCTTGCGCTTTCGCAATTTTTCAGAAATCGTTGATAACCTCACAATCTTTTCACAACTTCAGCCTCAAAGTCTGCTTTTAAGATTCCATATCCTATTAAGTCCTCAAAGTTATCCCATTTTTTAAGGTGTTGTCGACGACACCCTTCATAGTGCATTCCAATCTTCTCAAGCACTCGCCCCGATGCAGGATTTCGTTTGAAGTAGTCAGCATAAATTCGATTCAATTTCAGCGATTCAAAGCCATACGCAATGACTGCGCGGGCTGCTTCAGTGGCGTAACCACAGTTCCAGTACGGTTTCCCTATCCAATAGCCGATTTCACCTCTTTCATTCTGTAGGTCGAGCCTGATCCCTATAGCGCCAATTAAATTTCTATCTGTATTAATAAGTGTGATTGCAAAGTTTAGTGCTTCGTCTTTTTCATAATCGTTGTAACAGGAACGAATCCACTCCTCTGCCATACCGTCTTCGTATGGGTGTGGTATAGCACATACTGTTGATGCTACGTCGTATTCACCCACAAGGCGTTGCACGACGGCTGCATCTTCAAGTGTAAACGATCGGAGTAGCAATCTTTCTGTGAGAAGGGGCGGTGCAGTCCTCATTTGTCTGTGAACTCCCAATTTAACAGACCGGCCGGGCGAATCAAAAATTCCGTTCATTCCCAGCACGATGCCAAAATTGTCCTGTCTTTCTTCTACAAACGCCTCCGTATAGAGCCGGCGGTTGACATCTTAGCTCTCCGGACGCATTTGTGGAAACAGGATAACATCTCTAATAGCGTATTGGTTCGTTAGTAGCATAGTCAATCGGTCGATGCCGATACCGAGGCCTCCTGTTGGGGGCATCCCATATTCCAGGGCGCGTAGATAATCCTCGTCTACCATGAAGGCTTCACTATCCCCCGCCTCTAGATTATCCGCCTGTTCAAGAAAACGTTGACGTTGATCGATCGGATCGTTGAGTTCGCTAAAAGCGTTGCCAATCTCCATTCCACAGACAAAGATTTCAAAACGTTCAACAAAATCGGGGGCTTCAGGTCTCTTTTTTGCAAAGGGGGATATCTCGATAGGGTGATCTGTTATAAATGTTGGCTGAATCAGTTTTGATTCGACAAATGTATCAAAGAGTTCAGCAATAATCTTGCCCTTTGTTTCGTCGCCTGCCAATCCAACCCCGGCGTTGACTGCTTCTTTGTACAATTCATCTCCTGACAGTGGCATTGGGTCAATACCGCTGTGCTCTCGAACAGAATCCACCATACTCACGCGCCGCCAAGGCGGTGTGAAATCCAGATCCTGTTTTTGATAGTGAATTTTGGTGGTGCCGTGAATTGCTTTTACTGTTTCCGCGATCAGTGTTTCTGTTAGTTCCATTATCTGGTGATAGTCAGCATACGCTTGATAAAGTTCAAGCATCGTAAATTCAGGATTATGGTCCCGATCCATGCCTTCGTTTCGGAAATCGCGCGAAAATTCATAAACACGTTCAAACCCTCCGACGATCAGACGCTTAAGATACAACTCATTTGCGATCCGTAAGTAAAGCGATTGTTCTAGGGTATTATGATATGTTGTGAACGGACGCGCATTTGCCCCACCGTAGATTGGTTGGAGCACAGGCGTTTCTACTTCGATAAAGTCTTGGGTATTGAGCATGTCCCGAAGGGCTTGGACGATTCGCGTTCTTTTTAGAAAAACGTCTTTTACCTCAGGATTCATGATGAGATCTGCATAACGTTGTCTGTAGCGTGTCTGTTTATCTTGTAGGCCGTGCCATTTTTCTGGGAGCGGCCGAATAGATTTAGAGAGAAGTTTTATGCAGTCAACAAGAATAGTGAGTTCACCAGTCCGCGTTCGAAAAACTGTTCCCTCAGCACCAATAATGTCACCACTATCAAAGCGCCGGTAAATTTTGTATGATTCCGAACCAACTTTGTCGCGGCGAATGTAAATCTGGATCCTGCCTGCACCATCTTGAACATGAGCGAAACTGCTTTTTCCGTGATCCCGTTTTGTCATAATCCTGCCTGCCACTCGGACTTTCTGTGTCTCATCCGGTGCCTCTTGGACATCCGCAAAATCTCTCTGAATTGTGACAGTTGTGTGTGTGGGTTCGTACCTATGTGGATACGGGTCTACTCCGAATTCTCGAATCTCGTTGAGTTTCTCACGACGTTGCTGCATTAAGCCCTTTGTGTCTTCCACGATTTCCCTTCTTTTCATAGTTTATTAGACGCAGTTGCCCAAATAACGTTTTTAATAATTATACCGAAGTTTTATCCGTAAAGCAACCTAAAATAGTAGGAGTTTAGTTCTTCAGCAGGAAAACTCTGCCCCCGCGCCTTTCCATTTAAAGCCGCATAGAAAGCTTGATGAACCCCTTTCATATGTTATTTCGGTTGTGCTTTCATTTTCAAATAGGCTTCAATGAATGGATCTAACGCTCCATCTAATACCGCATTAACATTCCCGGTTTCGACGTTTGTGCGCAGGTCTTTGACACGCTGATAAGGATGGAGTACGTAAGAGCGGATCTGACTCCCGAAGTCGATGTCGAGGCGTTCGCTTCGCTGTTTTGAAATTTCTGCTTCGAGTTCTGTCCGATATTTCTCATGGAGACGGGAACGGAGGAGTTTCATTGCGATTTCCCGATTCTTGTGCTGCGAACGTTCGTTCTGGCACTGCACAATAATTCCCGTGGGCTTGTGTGTAATCCGAACGGCTGAATCTGTGACATTGACATGTTGACCCCCGGCACCACTTGCCCGATAAAAGTCTATCCGCAGATCCTCTGCTTGGATATCGACCTCAACGGAGTCGTCTATTTCGGGGGTGACATCAATGGCAGCAAAGGAGGTGTGTCGGCGTTTGTTAAAGTCGTAAGGAGACAACCGCACAAGCCTATGCACTCCTGCCTCAGCTTGTAGGTAACCATAAGCCCAAGCACCTTTGACGAGGATAGTCGCCCCCTTAATGCCGGCCTCATCCCCGGGCGTGATATGGACGATTTCAGTCTGATAACCGCGTTGGTCACACCAGCGGAAATACATCCGCATTAGCATCCCCGCCCAGTCTTGCGCATCGATCCCTCCTGCGCCAGAGTGGACATTGAGAATTGCGTTATTTTTATCAAAATCGCCGTTTAGCATTAACTGGAGCTCTATCTGGTCGAGATACTTTGAAATGCTCGCCAAACCTTCCACAATTTCAGTCTGTAAACTTGTGTCGTTTTCTTCGATGGCGAGTGCAAGCAAGGTCTGCACATCTTCAATTTTGAGAGCGAGTGCTTCGTAGGAAGTGATTTCGTCTCGTAACACAGAAATGCGTTGGTTGACTTTTCGGACCCGTTGGGTATCGCTCCAAAAATCTGGAGTAGTGGTTGTTTCTTCGAGTTCAGCTAATTCTTTACGTTTTCTAGCGAGGTCAAAGATAGTCTCCGAGTTTCAAGAGCCGGGCATGTATTTCTTCAACCTGTATTTTTAAATCTACAAGCATGTATTACCTCATGAGGGTTAGGAATCACTGCGACGGGATCGGAAAACGATTTGGCTGCCGAACCATCCGATACAGATGAGTAGGCAGAGAATCGGAAACCAATCGCCGTAGCGAGTATAGAGTGTATGTTTGCGCGCCGACGAAGAAAGAATCGACACCGGCGCAGTAAGCACCTGTTGCGTAGTGTCCGGTGTTATTAAGGGAGTCGTTATCCGACCGAACTGGTCAACGACGCAGGTAAATCCCCCGTTTGCACAACGGAATACTGCGATTCGGTTCTCAACTGCGCGAAACGGGGTCATCGACAAGTGCAGTTCAGGGAAGGCTGTCCCTTTGAACCAAGCATCGTTCGTAAAGATCCCCATTACCTGGGCACCTTTTTGAACGGGACGGCGAAATTCGTCAGGAAATACCGACTCAAAACAGATCGAAGCCCCCACCTCTACTTTCCGGTGTTCTGTTCTATTTTTAACGTTAAACACGGGTAAAAGGTTTACTGATTTTCCATGGGCAAAGGGTCTGAATTGGATAAAGTTGGGAATGAAATCCGGGAGAAGATGTGTCAAAGGCACATATTCACCGAATGGAACGAGGTGCATCTTGGCGTACCCACTATTTATCTTTCCATCTGGAGATATTGACAAAATTCGATTGTATATATTGGTATTTCTTTCTGCCCCTACAGCCCGCTCGGAAAATTTGCCTATTGTCCGAGCTATTTCCTCTCCTTCAATAGCTGTGCCGATGAGCATAGGAGTTGCAATCTTGAAAAGCATTGCGGAGAACCTGTTATAATAGGTCGGCCATTCGCCTGTTAATGCTTCGCTTCTCGTCGCCGTCTCTGGCCAGGCAATAAGGTCCGGATTTTCTCGATTCGCTTCGTAGGTCAAGTTGATATAACGTTGGAGAATTTGCGGAAATCGACGTAAGTCCCATTTTTCAAGTTGCGAGATATTCCCCGGGACAAGTGCAACGCTCAAGGTTTCGGGGTTTTCAGCCGCTGCAGTATCGCCTAGAGGAGCTGCATCTCGGAGTTGGAAGGCTCCGTAGCCAAAGCAGCATAGGCTCAAGATCAGTGGGAAAACAAAGGCCAGTATCTCTTGTCGCCACCGATGGCGGTTACAAAGTAGGGTCGCAATACCAGCGTTGAAGAAGACAATGACAAAACTGATACCGTGGACCCCAACAAGCGAAGCCATCTGTATTCCAAGCAAATTGTTCCATTGTGAGTAGCCGATGCTTCCCCACGGAAACCCTGTTATCATCCAACTTCGCACCCATTCGAGCGCTGTCCATATACAGGCAGCTGCGATGGGAAAGAGGACACCGGAACGCCACGGGACGATCCTCATCAGAACTGGAAAGATGGCGAAATAGAGGGCTGTGTAGCCCACAAGTAGTAGGTAACCTGCTACCGTGGCGAAAATATTTGCATACGGATAAAGAAGAGCAATAGCCGGAAGTAGACCTGCAAAAAATAGAAACCCTGTTAGATAACCGGTCCAGAAAGCCGATTTCCGGGTCGTTGTGCGCCTGAGAGCAATGAAAAATGGCACCATTGCAACCCAAGCGAACGGAAAAAGGTTGACAGTGGGGAAGCTGAGAAACAACAAGAGTGATGAAAGCGCCGCAAGGATCCAATGGTGGTAACGTTTCTGCGAACTTTCTGTTTTCTCGTCTTTGGCGTTCATTTTGGGGTTTAAGTCTTCAGATTCTCCTTCTGCTAGCGGTCTCTTCTTTTATAATTTTAGCAGAGATGCCTTTTTCTGTCAACATGAAAACGAACCGCATTCGGAGGCATTTACAGTAAAACCCAAACCTCCATACAAAGTGACCACTTTCCAACTGCCAACGCTGCTTTTTTTATAGACAATTTTCGCTGTTGCTGATAGGCTTTACTTCACTCTAAGTATCTCTAATTTAAGGTAACAGCTCCATTGGAGAAATTTATGCAAATAAGACCGAATCGAGTTAAACAGAAGTTAGCAGCTGGCGATCTCGCCCATGTTATTTCAGGATTAACAAGCGCCGATGACATAGATACCTTCGGGCCGAGCGGCTTCGACGGTGTCTGGTTGGAAGGCGAACACGGGCCGGTTGATGCGGGACTACTTGGTGATCTGACACGTGCATGCGACCTCTGGGGGATCACCCCCATCACACGGGTTAACCGCAACGACCAAGGACTTATCTATCGGACATTAGATTGCGGATCAATGGGAATCTGTGTCCCCCACGTCAATACGAAAGCGGACGCACAAAACGTTGTGGACGGCGCGAAGTTCGCACCTATCGGACACCGCGGCATGTTCACCAGTCGTCAAGGCTACGGTGTAAACAACTATTTTGATGTCGCTAATTCGCAAACGCTTGTCATTGTTTTGATTGAGGATATCCTCGCTGTCAGCAACCTTGACGAGATTCTTGCTGTCGATCATATTGACGTGTTTTTTGTTGCACCATCAGATTTGGCGACTTCTATGGGATATATCGGGAATCTTACACATCCAGAGGTCCAGCGTACAATTGACGCTGCCCTTGCTCGCATCCAAGAAGAAGGACGAGTCGCTGGGACTTTGACAACCAACGCCACTGTCGAAAAATATGTGAAGGCCGGGGTACAGTTTCTGATGACCAGTGTGAACGGATGGATTACGTCCGGGGCAGCAGCATTTAAAGCAGCTGCGGAAAATGCAAAACCCTGAGTTGTTTTAAAGCGGCAATGTGATGCATTTCTTAGGTAAAACTGACCGATGAAGCCGGGCTTGAAAGAGAATATCTACCACGGCATTTTCCGGCCTGTGTGTCAATCTAAGCTGCTTACATTGTTACACCACAAATATTGATAAATTTTAGATAAACGGATATGAAAATCTATACAAAATTCGGTGACGCTGGTGAGAGTGCACTGTATGGCGGAAACAAGTTAAGGAAAGATGCACTACACTTTGAAGCGATTGGCACTGTTGACGAACTCAACGCCCATATCGGCTATGCTCAAACGTTGATTGGCGATCCCAATCTTTCTGAATTGTTGTCACGTGTCCAACATCATCTCTTTGCAGTTGGGGCAGATTTAGCAACGCCCACAACACATACAAAATCTGCTGATATGCGAATATCAGAAGACTTCACGACAGAGATGGAGGCTGCGATAGACACACTTTCTGCAGAAATACCACCGCTGAAAAATTTTATTCTCCCCGGCGGAGGTGCAGCCGGTGCTATTTTACATATTGCGCGCGTCGTGTGCCGTCGAAGTGAACGGTGCGTCGTCCGGCTGGCGCATGAAACAGAGGTCAATGCCGAAATACTCCGAAGTTTAAATAGACTTTCAGACCTCCTATTTGTTCTCGCCCGCACGGTGAACTTCAGAGCGAACACTTCGGAACCGATCTGGGAAGGGCACACAAATTCCGAATAATTGCTCCGATACCTAACTAACAGATAGCACGGAAAACGGAGTCACGTCCATAAGCCCTGATTATTTTACAATTTTATAAACGTCTTTTGGATGTCCTTTCGAGTCGAGAGTTTACGCGGTCTAAACCGCATCAAACAGAGACGCTTGCATCGGCTTGCCTGTCCAAGGATTCGTCAACGGCGGCAACCTTAGCAGGACGTCCCAACGCTTCCCACAACTATAGTATTCCTCTATAGAAAAACACTGGATCGGAGCGTAAGTAGAAATACCCATTTCAATCGGAGGCAACTGGTGCTGCCAACGCTTCTGAGCCGTCTGCGCATCGCGGGTGATAAGGATGCCCATCGCAGCGTTATGATTGCGAATGGTTGTCTGCAGACGTTCATACTTCGACTTTTGCTGTCCCTTTGCCCCGGTGACCTGCACTAATATCGCTCTCTGCTCCATATTGTCAGGTTTATCGCGCATCATGCCGAAGCCGTCGATGCCGTCGTCGGCTGTCTTCTTTGGATTTGCAGCGAACCCATCTATTAGGGATACTGCCCAGTCTTGAAATTTCAGGGGTGCTGTATCCGCCAATTGATATGCTGTTGGGGCATCGACGGGGACACCTAAGATGGGCATTGTAGGGAATCCGTTAGGTTTTAGGCGATAGTTATTGACGAGTTCTAAGGCGAAGGGTAGTATGTCTATGCCTATAGCGTATCTGTTGTGCTTTTTTGCTGCTTCTATGGTTGTGCCGCATCCACAAAAGGGGTCTAAGACGATGTGGTTAGGATTGGAGGAGGCTTTGATAATCCGTTCGTAGAGAGCCAGCGGCTTTTGCGTTGGATAACCAAGACGTTCTTTGGCTTGTGAATGTATAAGTGAAACTTCCCACACATTCCCCATGGCAACACCGTCGTGTTTTCTAATGTCCTTCATAAGCGTATTTTTATCCTGAGTCCACTTCCCATCCACTAAAACTCGCTTGTATTTATCTTTATGTGTTTTGGGCGAAAATTTTTCGTAGAGCTGATTGAAAACACATTGGTCGCCTCCATAATAGAGCAGAACATCATGGTTACTTTTGAAATTTTTACCCCCTTGACCGAATTTTCGGTAGAACCAAATGATCTCATTTCGGAAGTTTTTTATACCAAATATAGCATCCATTACGAGTTTTAGGTAATGACTGGCATACGGGTCGCAGTGTAGATAAATGCTTCCTGTGCTTTTTAGTATCCGATGCATTTCAAATAACCTTTCCGCCATATAAGAGGTATAGGAAAGCATCTTAGACTTCGGAATACAGAGATCAAACGCTTGTATCACCTTTGACGCAGGATTCGCAATCGCAGACTTTACACGCTCAACGCGTTCGGCTGACGCATCGTCCCAATCCCAGATATCATCAAACGCTTTTATCTGTGGATCAATGTTCCGTAATCCGCTGCCTTTGAAGATGGTATTGTAGGTGCGGTTGGAATTGAAAGGCGGGTCGAGGCAGATCAGGTCTACAGCGTCCTCGGGAAAGTTGCTCATGATGTCGAGGCAGTCTCCATAGTATAATGTATTTGGGTCGAAACGTAGGTTCATACAGCAAATCTCCTGTGTATAACATCTATTGTCGGGTTTAGGTTTCGGGGATGCCCGCGGCTCTCTATGGGGGTCGTCTTTTCCACGTCGCCTGCCATTTCTGATACGCGAAAAAAGTTGTCCATTTTGCAGAAAAGTGTTATCATAAACATTGGAAATTCCTTATCGATTTGATTTGGATTAATGATCAAAGCGTTTGCGTCTATAGGACGTGGCATGCCAGAGCAGATAGCAGCTCCGCCACGGCAGAGAGAGAACCTTCTAAAACGTTCCTCGGTTGGGAACGCTAAAGTGTTAAGTCGGACGCGGAGGCTTAGGTGGGATTTACGCAAAGACAACGGAATAGCAAAAACAAGCAAAACAGGAGCAAATAGATGCCCGCGCGAAGGCACCTGATAATGTGTATTCGCGTAAGTTTTGTTAGAAATAGTGAGGGAACAATCGAGATGTGTTAACTTTAAGTTAAATTTAGCGGGGGGGGTAATAACCGATTGTTAAAGCCGATGCATTGACGAAACAGCAGAAGGCGTTAACTTTCCACAAGGCGCAGCAGCTGCCTCGGAGAGTCTTTCGCTTTACTTTCTTATCTGTAAAATTAACAACACGGTTATTCATTGTTGTTCGTTACCATCTTCAATGTAGGACGCTTAGTTGGTTTCGACCAACTTTCAGGTTAGCATAAATTAAACATTGTCTGAAACGTGAATATTAACATTAGACGATTATCAAGTTTTTCAATTGTATCACAGATTGACCTATATTGCAAAGTTTTTCTTCTTGTTTTTATGTTCAAAGCGACCTTTACAAAAGGAGTGTAAAATGATGACTTTAAGATTAGCAAACCTATTTTTGATAATTTTTATCTTGCTTATTGCTGTTGCCGGGTGTGAGAAGGCACAAAAAGTGGCGATAGACATTATGCCAACAGATCCCGCTATGGATCAGAGTATGAGCGACACAGAAGCGATTCCGGTGAAGTTACTCTGGCTCATCGACTATCCGGAGGGTGGGAAAGACGCTTATATCGCTTGGGTGGCATCTATCGCAGCAATATTGCAAGCCCCGGAAGAGGTCGTTCGGATCAGATCGTACGACAATAGCGATGTAGGGGTGAGTCCGAATCGGCTTGTTGAGTTTGAATTTAAGAGTTTCCTTGACGCGGCAACCTACCTGAACCGTCCAGAGATTGCCGCTATTCTTGAAGACCTTCCGAATCGCTCAAGTGATACCACTGTACATACATACATTTTGCGTTCAGACTATTCAAAAGATACGGAAGGCGAGTGGATGGTAAAAACCATTAATCTTGTTGACTATCCGCTTGGTGGGAAAGAAGCGTATCTGGAATGGGTTGCCTCCATTTCTTCGACACTTATCGAACCTGCTCAATTGAAAGCGATAGCCTCTTATGACAACTATTACGGGCAATCTCCACACCGACTCGTCGAATTCGAGTTTTCAAGTCGCGCGGACTTTGATACGTATGAACAGTTGGAAGAGATTCAGGCCATTCAAAATGAGCTCGACAACCAAACTGGCGGCTGGACCCTGCATACATTTGAGTTGCGATCAGATTATGTTAAGCAGTAGGGCATCTCAGCTTATTTACCTAAGTGAATATCTCTAACCCGCACGAAAATTTGTTTGACACCAAATAGCAAGTGTGCTAAATTGATGACTAACTTTTATTCAATAATCTTCGGACTCTTGTAGATAATAGGAGGATAGGCGTATGAGCGACCTGCAGTTGCAACAGTACCTCTTCGACGTGCAAGGCTACCTCGTCATTGAGGATGTCCTAAGTCCAGCAGCGGTTGCAACGCTCAACCAGCACATTGACGATCAACAGCTCCCGGTGCCTGGAAAAGCTCAAAGATTTGGAAGCGCGCCGGACGGTCCGGGGTTTCTACAATGGGGCACAGGATTTTGCGATCTGCTCGACCATCCTAAGCTGATGCCGATACTTCGATTCCGCTTAGGCGACTGCTTCCGCCTCGATCGGATTTACGGTATGTACATGCGCGAAGGAATGCCGCGCGGGCAGCTCCATGCCGACTACGGGGCAACCTCTCCAACAGCCAAGGTAAAACCAGGGGAATACTACCCTTTCCGGGATAACCAAATTCTTAATGGATTTGTGGTTGTGACCTATAATCTCGCAGACACCGGGCCAGAACACGGGGGGTTTTGCTGTATTCCCGGCAGCCATAAGAGCAATTTTAAGCTGCCACAGCAGATAGCCGATGCGCCTGAAGATTCCCCAGCTGTTATTGTTCCGAACGCCCCTGCCGGCTCTGCAATTCTGTTCACCGAGGCACTGACACACGGCACAGCAGCGTGGCGTGGGAAACACCAACGTCGGTCTCTGCTATATAAGTATTGCGTCTCACATATCGCCTGGAAGGGGCAGCGGGTTGCACAACCGGAGGGCATCGCGTTAACAGAACGTCAAAAGATTCTCTTCCGTGAACCTGCCGATCCGTATCGGCACTTCCCAGCCTTGTTTGATACAACGCAATAGACGGGAGCAGAACAACTTCGTATCTATTGTCTGGGAAAGCAGAACGTATATGCCAAATTTCAGGCAGAACCAATTACAGAGAATAGTAACTGAATGCCGGATCCTGAACGACTAAATTTAAAACCCAAACGTTTGTCTGAGAATATGCAACATCAGGAGCAACTTTTTTTACAACTGCTGGAGAAAGCGGACGATTTGCTAACTCGCTTTGGATCCCTCCGGCCACATCCATCGAATGCAAGGCTTGATGACTATATCGCCTTTCGATGGCGAGCACAGAACGGATCAGGCCACCTCATTCCGGTCAAGCACCCGAACCTCGTGGGTGTGTCCGATCTGATTGGAATAGAAACGCAGTCCTCCGAGCTCGATAGGAACACGCGTCAGTTTCTACAAGGCTTGCCCGCTAACCATGTCTTGTTATGGGGCGATCGTGGCACCGGAAAATCTTCACTTGTAAAGGGGATGCTGGCGCGCTATGCCGATAACGGACTTCGGTTAATTGGTGCCACTAAAGAGGGGCTTGCCCACCTTCAAGAAATTGCCGAAATGGTGTGGGAGCGCCCTGAACGTTACATCCTTTTCTGTGACGACCTCGCCTTCAACGAAGACGAACCGGAGTATCGAGAGCTCAAAGCGATGTTAGAAGGCGGTATTTCTGCCTGTCCAGATAACATGCTCATCTATGCCACCTCAAACCGACGGCATCTAATGCCTCGACAGGTCGGAGACAATCGCTTCCCTCAAAATGACGAAGATGAATTGTATCCGCGTGAGGCGACAGAGGAAAAGGTCTCTTTAAGCGATCGATTCGGATTGCGTCTCGCTTTCCAACGAATCTCGCAGGATACGTACTTGCAGATTGTCTCACACTATGCCGGAAAACGCGGGCTTTCTGTGTCGACAGCGACGCTACACCGCGCAGCCCTTGAGTGGGAAGCCTCCTCAAGTGGGCGTTCAGGACGCGTCGCCTATCAATTTGTTGCAGACCTCACGGGACGGTTAGCACTTGACTCAGGTAAACATTCTATGTAGACGGAGTTTTTATAACGCCAAAATCAGCAAAAAACCGCACAGTTTCCAACTGTGCATTTATGGAGGTACTTATGAAAAAGGGATGGATAGTCTATTTAACACTCACGTTGCTACTAAGTGGGACACCGCTTGTGCAAATAGTCAACGCTGCCCCGACAAAAGGCACACTACGCATCAGTGGCGACAATTCTTGGGTAGCGTTCATTAACGGTGAAGAGGTCGCAGCACACGCAAACTGGCAGGAACCGACTGTCACGGAATTTGAACTCGACAAAGGTTTCGCTCAGATTGCTATCTATGTACACGATGCTGAACCCGGTGCTGCCGGTAAAGGCGGTTTTCTTGCCGACATTGTCCTGAACGATAAACCCGACTATATCGCAACCGGTGAAGACGGGTGGCGATGTGATACCGGAGAACCTATCGCAGACCGGGCAGACGATTGGACAAAGGTTGATTTCGATGACAGCGATTGGGAAGATGAACTCGAAATCTATGAACAGTTCGGGGCCGGTATTTGGGGCTTCGGTGCTGCAATCATGGAACAAATCCTCAAAGACCCGGAATGTGAGGCACATTGGGTCTGGTGCGGTCCTAACGACGTCGAGGACGACATCTACTTCCGGTACACTATCGGAACCCTCTCCGTTGAACCTGAAGACAAGCTCGCTACCACGTGGGCACGCATTAAGAGAGAGTCTCGGTAAGGTGCTGTAACGCGCGTTTGATAGGTATGGAAGTCAACGGAACCACACAGTCAATTCTGTTGATTATCGGTTATCATGATCCTTCGGTTCTCGTACGTGTATTCTACCATATGCAGCGCCGCGATCAGGAGCTTGCCGACCGTGCCTATCGAACCGACCGAGTGGAAAGGGCAATACGGCATACGATGCTTTAAAGATAAGAAAATAGATTCAATATAGCGCATGGGGTAGGCGCGGTTTCCTAACCGCGTTTATCCTAACCCAATCTATGCGCTACTCTCTTTAACCGCCTCCGCAATCACCGCGAAAACCGTTTCAATGTGTGATGCCTCAAGACATGAATAAGCCACTCGCAACCCCGTCTCACCGAGCGCGATTGTACCGATGCCGTGGGCATCAAGAAGTCGTTGCCGGACCACTTCAGCGTTCCCGCGTTTAAGGTTCAGACATGTGAAATAACCGGCATGACTCGGGTACACATCCCAAAGTTTGGCGTACTGTGAATCAGATGCAACTTCTTTCACTTTTAAAGCACGCCCCTTGAGGGTCTCGTAATTGTGCTGTTTCTGTTCAGTGTAGTCCGACGTTTTCATCGTTTCCAAGATGAGCGTTTGAGAGACTTGTGAGGCGCCAGAAGTGTTTGCTCGGATGAGTCCACTGAATTTCTGTTCAAGCGGTTGCATCGCTGCCATTCCAAGCCCGAAGGTAAGAAAAGCCACACGCAAGCCCCATGCGTATTCCGCTTTCGTCGCACCATCTATCTTCACAGGAACCACGTTCGGGTGGCATCCGACCAACAGTCCGAAAAGCGACTCATGCATCACCGAGGCATCGTACCGCAGTCCTGCGTAAGCATCGTCAATCATAACGAGGAGATTGCCGCCTCTATCGGCACATGCTACAATCGCATCCACGATCTCTGCTGCCTCTGTGCGATTAATCGCATAGCCGGTGGGATTATGCGGAAAATTCAGGAGTACCAGCAGCTTCTCTCTCGCTGTATTAGTAAGTGTTTTGCGAAACCCGGTTGTATTAAAGCCGTTATCAGCGTCGAAAAACGGATAGGTTTGGACCTCCGCCCCTGCCTTTGTCTCGAAAATGAGGCGATAATTTCCCCAAATTTTATCCGCTATAACAAGTACGTTTCCGCTGTCTACAAAGAATTCGGCAATTAAACTAAACCCATGTGTCATACCACTCGTTACAATCGGTAGACTTAATCTTGCTTCGGAGAGTGAAGGATTCTCTTTCAAGAGATGTGTTCTCCACGTTTCTCGCAATTCAGCCTGCCCGAGGATGGGGGCGTATCCGTAGACACTCTCCAGGGCGAGTTCTGGCACCAATGCACGCGAAGCCGGGAGGTGCATGATGTCATTACCTTCTAAGGCGATTGCACGTGTTGCATTGAAACGAGGCGCCTTCACAGTCGCCTCCTCTGTCTGGCTCAAGATCCCCGCTGGTAGGTAGATGCGTTTCCCTAACTCGGAGAGCAGTTTAAAAACTGTTGGGGCAGTAGCACGAATCTCTTCGTTTAACGCGATTGCTATAGGATTTAAGTCCTGCATGGCTTCTGGAGCGTAAAGTATATAATTGTTGAAGTTTTGATGAAGTTTAAGAGTCTAAAAAGATTAAGTGGACGTATTGACACAGCGCGTTCGTAATAGAGCAATTTGTTGCACCGCGACATAAGTCAGGACCAACCTTCTCGTAATTATGGACTGCGATTGCGTTAATGTCAACTAATTTCTGTCACTATTTGTTAAATTAGAAAGGAACATGGACTTCAGGGATAGGAGCGAATATGAAAGTACTTCTGAAAAGTCTGACGTTGCTGATTATACTTACCATCGCCATCGGTGGCGGTATCTGTTTCTATCTTCTTCATGCACCGCCGCTTGAGCAGACAGGGGTTCCGAAACTCCAAATCCACAAACGGACAGCTCTCCGCGGTAGACCGACAGTCGATTCAAAGCCGATTGTGTACACCAAAGATGTCTATCGGTTTAGCCTGGATCCGCAATACATCAGCAATTTGAACAATCACAAATTAGCACGTGAGCTCCTATTTAGCGCCTCGCTGGGACACCGCGCAGATTGGAAGGCGCAACCCTTGGATGTAGCGTTAAACACAGCAACGGATTGGCAAAAAATGTTTGCTGATTTGACTGAAAACATTCGATTCCACCCGAGTGCGTCCCCGATTGAAGTCTTGCTAAGCGGAGAGGAGTGGTTGCTCAGAGATGCAACAGGGGCCGCCTATACAGTCGTCAGAAGAAACAACACTGTTGGCGTTTACTTACCTGACCTCAAAGAGGCGTTTGATGTCAGCAAAGTCTCGCTCTCCACCGATCTGGAGGTCTTGACAGAAGAAGAAAGCAGACGGTGGCTTATTAAAGACAAAAAATATAAACAGACTTATAGGATTGAAAAGACTGCCGAAAAATTGAACGTCTATCAACAATCAAAGTTTGAGATCCTCGCTTTTCTTTTTGAGACAGAGCCAACTTTCCAAACCGCTCTTGCAGATGGAGAGTTACCGACTCAATTCATTCAGGAATTTGTTAAGGAGGATCTCCCTTTCTCCCGCCAGTCAGAAGTATCCGTAGCGGAAGACGGGGCGAGCTGGACAATAAGCAGTTCACCGCTAAAATATGACGTTCTCAGAGAACACAACCGTCTGAAGGTCTATCTGAATCTTGACAGCAAATGGATCCGTGTCAAGATTGATGACGAAACAAAAGGATGGGTTCAAAGAGAGCGCGGAACCATTTTCATGCCGCCGCCACCGACCGTTAGTTCACGTCAAAAAGGTAAAGAACGCCTGCTGCTCCTTATAGAAAAAATAAAGGGCAAAATCGGAGTATCTGAGGCAGAAAATTAAGCGCAAAATGTGATGAAGATCCTTTTCCTGTCCCCTACCGTGCCATTTCCGCTCACCGATGGGGGGCGCATTCGGGTGTTTAACCTTCTCAAACAGATCGTCGAAAAGAATGAAGTAACGCTAATCGCTTTGGAGACACAACCGACAGACGCAGACGGGGTCTCGGAACTCCAAGCTTTAGGCGTTCAAGTCCATCTCGTGCCAAATGCCCCGAACCTCCCCGACGTATCATTTGGTACACTTGCTAGCGCTTTTTTCAAACAACAGCCCATTACCGTCGCCCGCTACAATGTAACCGCCTATCGTCAAAAACTGAAAACATTGCTAGCAAAAGAGCGCTTCGACCTTATCCACTATGAGATGCTCCACATAGCACAGTTCCATACAGAAACCGAGCTACCGGGGGTACTTTCGCTGCAAAATGTCGATTCTGCTATCTGGCGCAGACTCTGTAGTGAGACTGCTAACCCGTTCTATAAATTTGCCTATTGGACGCAGCAGCTTGCTTTTCAACGGTACGAACGGGCGCTAAGCCCGAAATTCGATGCCGTTACGTGTACCTCTGACATCGATGCCTCTGTTTTTAAGCAGTACTGTTCGAAGGGTGCTATTGAGGTAATTCCGAACGGTGTAGATGTGAGGCACTACCATCCAGACTTCACCGCTGAAGCCTCTGCACACCTCCTCTATATCGGAAGCATGGATTGGTATCCGAACGAGAACGCAGTCGTCTTCTTTGCCGATGAAGTATTCCCGCGAATTCAGAAGAACGTCCCCGATGCAGTGTTCTGGATTGTCGGTGGAAACCCATCAAGGAGCGTGAAAAAGCTGGCAGAACGAGAGGGAATCGTTGTCACAGGGCGCGTGCCAGAAGTCAAACCCTATTTTGCGGAAGCAACAGTTTTTGTTGTGCCGTTGCGCATCGGGAGCGGCACCCGCCTGAAAATCCTCGAAGCACTAGCGATGGGGAAAGCAGTGGTCTCCACGACTGTCGGCGCCGAGGGGTTAAACCTCAAAGATGGCGAGGAAATCTTCATCGCTGATGAACCAACCCCGTTTGCTGAAGCCGTCACCCAGATGATCACGTCGCCGAAACTCCGCCGCAGGATTGGCGAAAACGGGCGCACCCGTGTTGAGCAAGACTACGACTGGCGGCGCATTGGCGAGAAACTCCATAGCCTCTATACCAAAATTCTTTTAACCGAGAACCATTGAATTCGCTTATAGGATCTGCCTCCCGCTGCGACCTTCTTACCCTCTTCTTGTAGGCAGGATTTATAAATCCGGATCTTCTTTCTTTCTGGCAGGGGTTTCTCACACTGATACGCTTTTCTAGTGAAACAGATGCCAGGTATTAGTTATTTGTTTTCTCTTGTAGGCGTTTTATTTCAGCCAATGCCTCGGCGAGTTCGGAGTCTGCTTGTTGTCGTGCTTTTGCCTCTGCTGCTGCGCGTGCCTCAGCCTCTTCTGCTTGTTCTTCTGCTTGTTGTCGTGCTTTTGCCTCTGCTGCTGCCCGTGCCTCAGCGTGTCTAACCTGTCTGTCCAAAGGCTCCAGCCACACCGAACGCACCGGATCATACAAACCGAGAACACCATCACGCTCGCCTAACTCTAAACCCAGCACAACCGACGGCAAACGATCATCCACAAACCCTATCTCCTGATACACGCCATCAACAAGACGATACCCGAGAAAAGCGGGCGACACCTCGCCATAGGGATCGTAAATGTAATACTCACGCACACCCAGCACCGACGCATATAACTCACGCTTCGTCGTCAAATCCTGCCGATAGGTGCTCCTGCTCGCCAACTCTAACACAAAATCGGGAGCGTGTCCCTCTTCCCACACCCGATAGGTGCGCCGCTGCTTTTTGCTCACACCGAAGACAACGAATACATCCGGAGACACCGATTTCCTCGGGTTGCCCTCCTCATAATACATCATCAGATTGCCAGAGACATGCACATCGTCGACGTTGCGGAAGTGGTGCTTGAGCATTTGAATGCAATCCATCATGAGGTCTCTGTGTTTCTCGGTCTCTGCCATAGGTTTACCGTCCGATTCGGGATAGACGAGCGTTGGAGCGGCTTTTATTCTTCTGTCCATGGGACTACCTCCTGCCTCTACTATCATATTAACTTATATGATGAAGTATATCACACAGAGACCTAGATATCAAACGGATTCTAAGCTGGGCCTTCGAGCGGTGTTTCTCTCGACTCGTGGTTTGTATAACAGGGGCCCCTACACTTCTTCAACCTCAATGCCGAGTGCGCGGAGCTGCTCCTTGAGCTCTTCGTAAGCGCCCTCCGAGATTTCCCCATCAGAGGCGTGCAGCTGGATCTGTACGTCTTGAAAACTTGATTGCAGATGGTGCAAGAGCTGTAAGACATCGCTCACTTTTCCGGATGGCAGTGTAAAGCGGATACCGATTTCGGTCTTGGTAAGAACCGGTGTTGGCGGCGGGGACGGCTCGGGCGGCGGTGAGTAGTCGTCGGTGGTTGGCACCTCTGCCGTTCCTAATTCTGTCGAAGGGGGATGGACGATCAATCTTTTGCAAAGTGATGCAGCGAGGATCAGTTCATTGTCCTCAAAGGTAAGCGGCGGGCACTTCTCCATAAACGCACGCGGCACGAGTGTATCACCGAGGTTCTCACCGAGACCAAACACACCGCTCTCAACGCCTTCACGGATCGCCGCCTCCCACACAGCGCGAAGCGGGCGTGCACAATTATCGCCTCCCGACGCATATGAGAACGGGTGAGACGTGGAAATCGCATCGGTGTCTCCCAGGTACTCGCGGAGGATATCCTCGGTTGTGATGCGCTCACGGATGAGATGCGGCTTCATAATCACTTCGCTATCCTCTAAGGTTACCTCTGACGGCAGCTCCCTAAAGGTGCCGGGGATCAGTTTATCGGCTGTTTTCTCACCGAGGGCGAAGAACCCCTTTTCAACACCTTCCTTGATGCTCGCTACCCATGCATCCCGAAGAACCCGCTGCTCTCCCGGCGCACGCAGACTCGTGTGGAAGAGTTGTGCCGTCGGCAGTAGCTCCCGCTCGTTCTGATCAAGATAGCGGATTGAGATGTTTCGCGGCCCGATGCTTGTTAAGACGTGCTCTTTCATACAGAGCATCTCATAGACGTCCTCATCAAGCGGCTTGTCCATACCGGAGGCAGGCAGTCCGAGGTCTTCGGTATCGAAACCGTCCCTGGTCGGTATCAGCACCATTCGATAGTCTTGACGTGCCGCGGCTTTCAAGGCATCTCTGGACTGCTTGAGCGTGTTGTTAATCTCTTGCCGCTGTGCCTCAGATAGGTTCAGTGCCTTATCTTTCTTAATCTCTTCGTAGGCAAGCATCTCTTTTGTCTTTTCTTCTAATTGCTCGGGTGTCCCTGATACTGGCACGAGGAAAAAGAGCGTATTGCGGTAAATGCGCGGCTTGTCACCGCGAGACTCGCTGAGCCTTTGGCAAAGTGTGTCATCTTGTTTGGAGAGAACCACCAGCTTCAGTTCCTCGGTGTCCGGGATATCAGTGCTCTTCGTCGGCGAGATATACGTCTGCATTTTAGTTGACGTAGCGGTGAGTTGCTGAAGTTGAGCGTGCATCCCTTTCGCAACGTCTTCAGGCGCGAGGTTCTCCATCCGGGTGCGCACAATCCGCCTCAGATTCGGTTGCGTGTCAAAATAAGCAGTGCCGTTCTCGGTGCGGAGGTAAAAGAGATGCTCAGCCAGCTGGCTCTTCGCTGAATCTATGATCGCCGCGGGTTGATCCATCGGCACCGTGCTGCGTTTGACCTCTTCGGGACGCGCGCCTCGCTCCACACCGCCCGTAAACGAATACAAGAAGATAGTCGTGGCCGTGCGACTGCCGAGCGCCAACTTCTCGTAGGCAGCACCCAGGGCGTTATCGGCAGCCTTTGCACCCGCGTTGTAGCCTGTGATGTCGCTGGCGATGACGCTTTTGTATTGAGCGTCTATGTGTTCGAGGAGTTCCTCGCGAATATCGGTATCGGCTAAGTCAAAATCGGCAAGCGTCAGATACGGACGCTGCTTGCCACATGCACGATGCACCACGCGTGAGAGCAACCTGAGCACGCCTCTTGTTCGTTGAAAGTTGGGAAAACTGCCCCATCTATGATATAGCACCTCTATAACCTCGGGCAGGAACGGATAACTCGCTAGGAACCGCTCTCTATATTCGGACTCTTGTGTGCCTATTGGCAGAATGCCTTCTTTTCTCGCGTGCCGGGCGAAGTCGCGAACTATCTTCTTAGCCTCGGTGTGCTTGAAATCGTCTTTAGAGAAGAGCCGGCGCCGGATGATGCTGGCGATATCGGCATCGTTGACAGGCGTGATCGTCCGTCTCATTCTGTTTAGCAGCTCTCGGAAGAGCGGAAAATCACTCGCAAGTGGGGCGACTTCGCTCTCTTGCAGCGTTACAACAAAGACGACGTGCGGAGAGGCTGCCACCGCCTCTGTCAGCGAAAGCATAAACGCGATGCTCTGCTCGGCTAAGGTGCTGCCTTCCACAGCGACGCCCGCAGCACGCGCCAGGTAGTGCAGCACCTCGTCCATCAAGATCAGCACCGGTCTGCCGCTATTGTTGAACAACTCCGAGATGCGGTTGCTGCCGGGGGCGATCTGTGTGTCGAAGTGGGTGATCCGTCCCGTGAGCTGCCTCTCTATCTCTCCCCAGAAGGTGTCGGTGGTGTCTATCTCGGAGCCGACAATGGCGACGGGCGTTGCGTTCCACTCCTTCGCTTTGTGGTAAAGAGCGATGAGCGTGTGCGTTTTGCCGCCGCCAAACGGGGTCTGCAGCTGCAGGATCGGGTCCTGGTTCTGGCGGGCTCGCCCTTTTAGTCGTCCCTCGATGCCAGAGATCAAGCCTTTCAAGCCATCGGTGAGATAGGTTTTCTGAAAGAACTGCTGGGCGTTTTTGTACTCCGAGGGTCCTTGGTTTTTGACCACCTGTCCGAGCTTCGCGGCATAGGTGTCGGCTGTGAAGAGGCCGCGTAGGATGTCTCTATGCGGTTTGGCGATCGTTTCAAATGCTACCGGTTTCATGGTAAAATCTCCTGTTGCGTGTTTTCCGAGGCTTTTGCGACTTCGCGCTGAATGGTGGCTTTGTCCGCAAGCCAGCCGTCAAGCCATTGCCGTTCCTGATTGTCGCTCGGCAGCGCGTCTCTTATTTCGTTAGCTATCTCCCATATCAGCTCGTTGAGGCCGACATTCCGTTTCGAAAGACACTGGATCATTTCAGAGCGGTTGCTAGATGACCAGAACAGCAGGGCACGGTGCAGAATATCTATCAACTCTTCACTGCCGGAGAGGTCAGTGTCCCTTCGATCCTGAGGCCCTAGGACCCGCACCTTTGTTTTTTCTTGCTGGATAAAACCCTCTGCACCCCACACTTCGGTTAGCTCAATGCCGAGGGAGAAAGCGAGCTTACGGGCATCGTTAAACAGTACTGCCTCTGCACCGTGTTGCCGCCGCCATCGGAGGTAAAAACGCATGAGATGCGTGCCTGCCACACCAAATCGATCGTCTTCGAACCGCCAGAGTATCTCCCGGATGTCAGCGATCATTTTATCGGCACGCACGATGTTGTCGTCCTTGTCGAGCACCTGTTGATAGGCGGCGAACACCTCAATGCCGATGCCGATCGCAGCGATGAACAGATCGACCCCAGAGAACCCCCACTCCCACAAGCTAAAGAGTCTCTCTTGCAGGTAGTTCTCCATTTCCGTTTTAACGTCCTGATAGAGTCCAAAGGGTTTCCGGTCTCTCTTGCGGGCGACCATATAGATAGAGGAGGAAAGAGCCGCAGAACCTTGTGCTCGGAGCCGAGAGGTCAGCTCTGTATCTATGGGCCATGCGGCTGTGATGACAAGTTCGGAGTCCAAGAGGGCGTTAATCAAGGCCTCCCAGCCCGCTGTGGATTTGTGGGCGTAGACAATAACAGCGATGCCGTCCGTTTTTAGCACGCGATGCATCTCCCGAAACGCCTGCGCGAGGCCGGCTTCAAACGTCTGCTTTCCTGCCTTCAAGCCGCCTGGGCGATGTCCGTAAGCCACGATCTCGCCCTCCTTCGGTGTCAAGGAGGTTTTAAAGAGCTCGGGGTAATGTGCGCCGATGCTCCGCTTCAGCCACACATAGAAAATATCGGAGAGATAGGCGTACGCAGCGTTGTCGTAATAGGGAGGATCGGTGAGAACGGCATCGAAGGTGTTGTCCGGATAGGGGAGGCTCTGGGCGGCTGCCTGTCTCACAGTGGCCACAGGCTCCCTGTCCATCTGGCAGAGATGCTCCATCGGCTTGAGAAGGGTTTCTAATCGGTTTGCCCCGACACGAAACGGGTTCGCCTCTCCGTAATCCCAGACCATCGGCAACGTTGCCATTGAGAAAATATTCTCGGCAGATTCATGTGTGTTCACCCATGGACAGAGGTTAGAACCTGTATCAGCGATGCGATCCAACCAGAGGGCTAAGTAGGTACAGACCGCTTTGGCGTATTCAGGGTCATAGTTCTCACGCGCTTGCATTTCTGCAGCGGCGCCGCGAATCTTCTCCGTTAGGGTGACGAGGGTGAGTTGCTGCCGGGCATTGAACAGATCACCATAGGTCTTCAGGTTGTAGTTGTAAATGGAAATTCCGCGTTCTGCTCCTGAACCTTTTAAGTTAGGCGTTGGTTCATCAGGAACCGGGTCAATGCCCCACGCGGCTCTAAGACGTTCGCGGTTTTCCGCAAGTCGTTCTTCTGCCCTCTTGAAAATCGCGATATCTTCCGCTGTCGGGAGCCGATACGCTCTGTCTGTCCGTTTTAGGTTCTGTGTTACCACCGCCAGCATCCGCTCACCAGAGAGCCCTTCTTGAAAGAGGCGGCGCGTCTGCTCCGCAGCGATGCGGTTCTGGCAGATCGGACACGTAACAATGGCACGGGAGATCGTGCCCTTCTTAGGCTCAAAGCTGTCCGGCTCTTCCGCGTGCCCTGTGCCGACAATACGGAAACCGATCTGTCCCTCGGCATCACAGGGGAAAAGCGCTATCTTCTTCTCTTTATCTTTCTTCTTTTTATTTTCCTTTTGTGCCAGCCAGAATTGACGTATGAGCGGAATAACCGCATTGCAATGAAGGTTTTGACACGGTAGCGTGCGCGCCCAAATATAGGTGTAGACCTCCGAGCCGTCCGGTTCTTTCGGATAGAAAGCAGCGAGCTCCGCGGTTATCTCCGCGAGAATACGCTCTCCCCACCTTTTGACATCGTCGTAAAGGCGCTGTCCATATCTTTGCGGGTATTCGAGGGTGCACTTCTGGATTAAGACAGAGACGGGGTTGAGGTCAGCGGCGTGCGTTTCGCAGCCGAGCCGTTGAGCCTCTAAAGGAATGGTGCCTCGTCCGCCGAAGGGGTCTAGGATTTTAGGGGGTTTTCCGTTGTGAGACCGTAGGATATCTTCTCTCGCCTGTTGGATCCAGAGCGGCTTGAGAGCGTTCTCCCATTTGGCGAGTTCTGCGATGAAATTGTGTTTAGGGGGGAGTAGGAGTGCATGGGTAGAGGTGTTTTTATGCTTATCATCAGCGAAGTGGGGGGGCAGAGGCGAATCCCCGCATACTAGTGCAGCATAAGCCGTCGCACGCGATGGCCCCAGCGGACGACTCGCCCAATATCTGTGCAGACCCGCGAGTTGGGATCTGCCTCGTCCCTCTTTGCTCACGGCTTCCACCGGAAATCCGACTTCAATGATACGTCTGTTGCTTTTCTTCATATGTTCACCTGTGTTTATAAAGTGATTACGTCGCTAACCCTGTTTTCAAACTCACGTTATAATAACTATAGAAAATAGTTTATTAGAACCGGTGGTAAACGTTGTTAGCGTTCAAGTTTTATGTGGTGACAATCAAATTCAACGAGTCTAATCACGCCGGGTTCGTTGTCGTACACCACACCGATGGAAGCGATAGTTTCTCCGGATCCTAAGAGACTCTCGAATTCGGAGATGTCACGGATTTCGCCATGATTTCCATCCACTGTGATCCTGTCCCCAACTTTCCAGTCTTTCACCTGTTGAAAGGGGATGTAATTTGCTGTATGATCCATTCGTTGGTCCTCCGTGCACAGAAAGAGCCGGAACTACACGGCTTCCCCGTTTTTAACTATCTCTGAAAGCGGCACTTGATACCGAACCTCTGTGACCTGCTGAGCCCTTACCTCATTCGCCGGATCTTTGATAATATGGAGCTCGGGGTGTGTCGAGGCATTGAGTACGACGTATAGAAAATAGTCGTCCTTGATTTGCTTTGCTTTAAACCACTCATTAGAGGTAAGAACGACGGGGGCGCGCTCTGATCGTGCCTTGACTTCGATGCATCGGATTTTCCCATCGGGCGTTTTTGAACGTAGATCGAAACCGAGGTTTTCTGACGATACATCGTCAACAGTGCGCCCTTGCGCCTCTTCGTGACGGGTGGCGTATGCCATACCAAGCTGTTCAATCTCCAATCTATTGTGCGCGGGTGTTTCTACGCCCTCAGCAGCGGGCCGGACCCGAACTGCCCCGGCGAAAGTAGGCGGTTTTCTGGACAGCCTTACCTCTTGCTGGCAGGCGGTTTCCAATTTCGCTTTCTCCCGTTCATAATGCTCTTTCTGGTGTCGTTTGTTCTGCGTAACCAGTCTCACATCTTCGCCTCTTTCGGATCGCACCCCAAGTTCAAGCAATTCACCATCTAGTTTAATGATGAGTTTCTCCAGCGAGGCGATGCCGTATTTTTTCTTAATATCTACCTGCCTTTCCCGTTCTTTTGTGAGTTCTTGTTTGTATTGATCCAAGTGGAGACGTGATGTTTCACCAATTTTGGCTTCCAAGGTTTTTATCTCGATCGGTTCTGCTGTGGCATCTGCATCTGCTTCTTGGAGGTCCCAGAGGACCACGGGGTTGATCGGTTCCACAGCTTCAGAGTTCTCGGGCAGATAAAAGGCGAACAATTGTCTGCCGACAACTGTATCTGTGCCATCTTGAATTTCACCTTCATAGAACACAATAATCCCATTGAGTTTGGCATCCGGGTCTTCAAAACAGGCACCGGCTTTAAGGTCTTGGGCGTATTCTTGCTCCACATAGCGAAGGGTTGCTTCAAAAAGTGGATGCCCAAAAGAGATAAACTCAACCGATGAATCTTGGGCTGCATGGGCCTTATCAAACGTCACTTTTGCGTAATTTTTCCTAAGGGTACTGCCCGGATGCATCTGTCGGAATTCGTCGTCTTGAATAGTTCTGGTAATTTGACTCGGGATACGAGGAATACTAAAACTTTTATCTCTACGTTGGTGGAGTTCTATGTCATGGAGGTTTAAGGTTTTACGGAAGAACTCACGTGTGTATTCCGGAATGAGTCCTTGTTCACGAGCTTCTTGCTGAAGTTTACTCACCTGTGGCAGGTTAATATAGTGTGAAACGAGCGTATCTTCGTTAAATTTCTGGAAACGTTTAAGTTGAGATGAGTTAAACGGGGCTTCAAATTCTTTAAGTAGTTGGTTGTGGTCGCGCGTGCTTGCGGCGGCCTCTAGCAGGAGCTGTGCGAGATTTTGCTTCGGGAAAAGTTCACCGATGACATCGTAGACGCTATCCTTTCCTAGTTCGTTTCGAATGGTATCCAGCTTCTCAAAAAGGCGGGTAAAAACCGCACCTTCCCGCGTGTCGGAGGCGACAAGGTTGATAACATGTGCCTCCTTTTTCTGTCCGTAGCGGTGAATTCTACCCATTCGCTGCTCCAGCCGATTCGGGTTCCACGGTAAATCGTAGTTAATCATTAGGTGACAGAATTGAAGGTTAATGCCTTCGCCTGCGGCCTCTGTCGCGATGAGAATCTGTGTTTCGTTTTGGAACGTTTGCTGTGCCTCTACCCGCTTTTCATGCGGCATTTTTCCATCAATGACAGATACCGAAAAACCCCACTCCTTCACTTTCTGCTGCAAGTAGTTTAACGTATCGAAGTACTCGGTAAAGATGAGGATCTTTTGATTCGGATGTTGAACATTGAGCTCATCAAGTGCTTCTTTGAGAGCTTGTAATTTAATTTCCCCTTTGTTTTGAATAATACTTTCGGCTTTTTGCTCAAGGTGTTTAAGGGTTTGAATTTCATTCGCCAACTCTTCCCTATTTTCAGCGACGGAGAGCACCTCCCACTGTTCTTCGAGCTCCCAACGCTCGACCTCACTGAGGTCTTCTATGTCGTCTCGCTGTGCCTCGGTGGGGATAGTATCGGCCTCGGGCGTAGTGTTGTCAAGTAATACCTGCAGCCGTTTTTGTCGACGTTGGAGAGAAACATGGAGGGCGCGGGTGCTAGATGCAAGCCGCCGTTGCAAGATAACGAGAGCAAATGCGACATTGTTCCGTTTCTGTGAGTTTTCGGAGAATCGGTTGTATTGCTCACGAATGTACTCAGAAAGCTCGTTATAGAGCTCCATCTCGCTTTCGGATTCGCTGCCGAGATGGAACGTTTTTGTTTGAACATGGCGCGGTAAGAAGAGAGCTTTTCCTTCAAAGTCTTTTAGGTCTTCCTTGACGCGGCGAATCAGGAGCGGGTTATCCTTCTTTTGAATGGATTCCTCAATTTGAGCGGGCTCCGCGAAAAAACCGGGTTCAAGCAGGTCGAGGAAGAGGCGGAAATTCTCAGAGTCGCCCCGATGCGGGGTAGCCGTGAGGAATAGAAGGTGCGTTGTACAGCGAGAGAGGCATTCCCCCAGTTGATACCGCTTGGTCTTCTCAACCTTGTCACCATATTGGTAGGCAGCCATTTTGTGTGCCTCATCCACAATAATTAGATCAAAGTGGGTATGAGCGATAGCCCCGCGAATATCGTCCTGACGCGCAAAATCTATAGAGGTTATCAACTGCTGCTCGCGCTGCCAGACGTTTTCAGACGCATGCGCATTAACAAAAGCACGGGTGACATGCGTGAAATTCTCTTCAAATCGCGTCTTCATCTCTTCTGTCCATTGCGTGATTAAGTGTCCCGGGGCAACAATAAGGATACGTTTCGCCTGGTTGCGGAGCTTTAGCTCTTTTGCGATCAGGCCCGCCATAATTGTTTTACCTGCTCCTGGGTCATCCGCGATCAGGAAGCGAATCCGCGGTTGCTTGAGTACTTGCCATACGGCTTCAATCTGGTGCGGCAACGGATCGACCTTAGAGATGCTAATCGCAAAGGTCGGGTTGTAGAGTGCAGCGTACTGATAACGTTTTGCTTCGAGGTGAAGAAACGCGCGCCGCGCATTGCCGATAAAATTTAGTTGTGATTGAACAATTTGCAGCGTCTCCGCCTCCGCCGGGGTGAGCTCTTGGTTGATTGGCTGTTTGGAATTGATCAACGTTCCGACAATATGTATGTCCCCGTTGGATCTTGGTTGATAGGCGTGAACATGAACGGGCTCGGGCCACAAGGAAGAAGATTCAACGATTGAGTCGTAGGTAATATTTTGTCTCATAATTTCCGCCATTGTAGGCGTAGGCTATTTAGCACAACAGATACGCTGCTAAATGCCATAGCGAATGCTGCCAGCATCGGGTGAAGCTCCCGTAGCATAGCCGGCACGAAAGAGAGCGGGTACAGCGCGCCGGCCGCGATAGGAATTAAAAGGACGTTGTAGAAAAAGGCCCAGAAAAGGTTCTGTTTGATCGTTTGCATCGTGGCGCGGCTCAGCCGGATTGCCTCGGGAAGTGCACGCAAATCGCTGTGCATCAGCGTCACATGTGCCGTCTCCCGGGCAATATCAGTGCCTGTGCCGAGCGCTATCCCGATATCGGCTTGTGCCAATGCGGGGGTGTCATTGATACCATCGCCTACCATCGCGACGCTGCTTCTGTTTTCTGTTTGTAAAGTTTTAACGGCGTGCGCTTTGTCCTCAGGCAGGAGCTCCGCCCTGACATCGCTAATCCCCGCGGCTGCTGCAATCGCATGCGCGGTGCTGCGATTATCGCCTGTCATCATTATAACTTCACACCCGAGTTTATGGAGGTCAGCGACGGTCGCTTGTGCTTCGGGCCGCAAAGTATCTGCAACCGCGAGGAGCCCCTTAATCTGTCCATCAACCGCAACCCACAAGACCGTTTTTGCCTCGGTTTGTAGACGTTCCGCCTCTGTTTCAAACATTCGAGTCCGGATGTTGTGTTGTTGAATCAGAGACAGGTTGCCAATCACGACCCTGTTTTCACCCACTTGTGCGGTGATACCGTGTCCTGTGACTGCTTCAAACGCGCGGGGCGTAACGATGTTCAGTCCGCGTTCTTCGGCTGCTCGAACAACCGCTCTGCCAATCGGATGTTCACTGCCCCGCTCGGCGGCTGCTGCTAATTCGAGGAGTTCTGATTCGGCTTCGTCCGTGAGAATGTCCGTGAGCCTGAGTTTACCTTCTGTCAAGGTACCTGTTTTATCAAGGACGACAGTGGTTAAGGCTCCTGCGCGTTCAAGCGCCTCACCGTTTCGGAAGAGGATGCCGCGTTCTGCCCCGATGCCGGTTCCCATCATAATGGCAGTCGGCGTAGCAAGTCCCAGGGCGCAGGGGCAAGCGGAGACGAGAATGGCAACGAGGCGGAGCATTGCTGGGGTAAACCCTTCTCCGATCAGAAACCACCACACCAGAAACGTCAAAACCGCAATTCCGCTAACGACAGGTACAAATACATTTGTAACTGCATCGGCGGCGCGTTGAATAGGAGGCTTGCTCTGTTGTGTTGTTTGTACCAATTGGACGAGGCGAGCGAGGGCTGTTTCAGTGCCGACATGTGTGGCTTCTATGGTGAGCATGCCGCTCTGGTTCATCGTCGCCGCGGTCACAGGATCCCCTGAGGTTTTGTCTACAGGTAGGCTTTCTCCGGTAAAGACGCTTTCATCGATGGCACTTTTACCACTGCACACCACGCCATCCACTGGAATGCTCTCGCCGGGACGTACAAGAAGGACATCTCCTACAACAACTTGTTCAATAGGAATGTGCTGTTCTTTGCCGTTATTTAAGCGACAAGCGGTCTTCGGGAAAAGTTTCGGGAGTTTTTTGAGGGCTGCGTTTATGTTTCCTTTGGCGCGCGCTTCAATCAGTTTCCCTAACTTAATCAATGTAATGATAACGGCGGCTGTCTCGAAGTAAACGTGGGTTCCCAAGCGCGTTCCGGTGTCTATGCCCAAAGCAATGGTTACAGCGAGACTATAAAGAAATGCCACGGAGGTGCCCATCGCAACAAGCACGTCCATGTTCGCGGATCGGTTACGGAGTGCTTTAATACCGCCAACGTAGTAATCCCACCCGACATAGCCCTGCACCGGCAATGCTAAACCAAACATGAGCCAGTTAACCCATTGTGCCTGTGCCCAGTTTCCAAGCATCCCCATATCTCGCCCCATGCTGAGCAGAAAAAGGGGGAGGGTGAAGATGGCCCCGAGGGTGAATAGTTTTTTTTGTCGCTGGAAGTCTTCCGCGCGCGCTGCGTCTTCTGTTCCTTCATCGACAACGTCAAAGCCGAGGTCTCGGATCTTATCCACAACAGCGGCCTCATTGAGGATGTCCGTATCGAAGGTGACGGCTGCATATTCGGTGGCGAGGCTGACTTCTGCGGCCAGGATGCCTTTCATCTTCTTGAGATGACGGGTGATAGTGGTTGAACAGTTCTCACAGTGCATTCCTGTGATGGGGAGGTTCACTTGACGTTCCATTGTATACGTTCACCCCTTGTAAAAAAGTAACGAAGCGCCTTGTCAGGTTTGGTTTGATCGGAAGGATGGAAGGCAGAAAACAGTGAGGCATCTACAATTCTTCCATCCTTCCACGTTTTGATAAGACTCTTTACTGCTATATGAGGTGCACAGGTAACCCTGTTTCAAGAGATTCGTTGGCGGCGATGGATAAAATAGCGGTTTTAGCAGCGTCCGAGTAGGGCGAACGGATCGCGCTGCCATCCCCTGTACGAACTGCCTCAATGAAGGTGCTATCCATGTCAATCGTGCAATTATTTTCTGGCTTCCAAGTAGTTGTTCCGTCGGCGGTAGAGAGCACGAGGGCGTTGCGGAGGTGGTACTCCAGCGAACCGTCTTCGCAAAAGATGTCTAGCCCGGAGCGCCGCATTCCATTTTTTGTGAAGCAGGCGGAGAACATAACACCGAAAACACCGCTCTCAAATTGTAAAGAGACCGCTGATGCTTCTTCGATATCGTAGTCGGTGTCCGGAATCAGATCGTAACGGGCGACGGCATAGAGAGACTTAACTTCCCCGAAAAGGTAGCGCGCCATATCGAATTCGTGTGTGGTCTGCTCCATGAGTTGTCCGCCCGACTTTGCTTTTTCACGCCACCAGCCGCCGGGCATCCCGCCCATCCAGTAGCCCATGAAGAATCCGACACGACGCGACGCTAGAAGCTCGCGCGCTCTGTCTATAATATCAAGGTAACGTTCCTGATATCCGGCAGCGGTGATAATCCCTCTTTCTTCAATTTGCGCCGCAATATCCTTAGCTTCATCGGGGTCCATGTGTACCGGTTTTTCAACAAACATGGGTAAGCCAGCATCTATAACGGCACGTTCAGGAGCTCCGTGGGCAAACGGGGGGATTGAAATGTAAACGGCATCTAATTCCTCGCGCGCAAGCATCTGGTTATAGTCTGCATAGGCCTTACCGCCATATTTGGTTACGGCCTGTTCAGCCTTTTCAAGCACAATATCACAAAAAGCGACAAATTGTGAGCCACCAATTTCGGTTAATTCGCGTAGGTGGCGATTCATGTTACCACCAGTGCCGATAAAACCTAACCTAACGTTTGACATCTTTTTATCCTTTAACTCGATATGCTTTCAGCAGTCAGAGAAACGGTTGTCAGCACACCCGCTGTGTAGGTTTTCAGTAAATTCGCGCAATACACAATCGTTACAAGAATTGACCCACAACCGAAAGCAAGGGCAATGTATTGATAACTGACAGCTATTAAGCCGTTAAAAAACAGAGTTTTGTGCTGGAGTCAGCATGAGCGAGGGTAGAATACCGATGAGTAAGACCCCCGCCGCTGCGATGATTAATCCTATAACTAAGGTTGAGGCATACGGGCTGAACTCCAGCTCCGATTCAGGTTCGCGCATATACATTGTGACAACGACGCGTAGGTAGTAGAACGCCGAGATAGCGGTGTTAATCGCCCCAACAATAACCAGCCATATATGTCCCGCTTGGACTGCTGATTTGAAAATGTAGAATTTTCCGATAAAGCCTGCAGTCGGTGGGAATCCTGCAAGTGATAAGAGCATGAGTGTCATAAACATAGCCAGTAACGGTTTGCGCATCCCGAGTCCGGCGTAATCCGAAATCATGAGACACTCGCCATCAGCAGTTTTTGCCAAGATAATCGCGCCGAATGCCCCGATATTCATTATGCAGTAGATGAGAAGATAGAGCATCGTACTGGAAATGCCATTCTCATTTGCTGCTGCTAAGCCTATTAGGATGTAGCCAGCGTGCGCTATACTCGAATACGCAAGCATCCGTTTGATATTTGTCTGCGCAATTGCAACGATATTTCCAAACGTCATTGTCAACATCGCCAGCAGAATGACAACCCCGCTCCATTCGACTTGCAGATTTGGTAACGCTTCCATGAAGATTCTGAGGAACGCCGCAAATCCGGCTGCCTTTGGTCCTGCGGAAATAAACGCAGCTATCGTTGTCGGTGCTCCTTCGTAAACGTCGGGTGCCGATTGATGAAACGGAACGATCGCAACCTTAAATCCGAATCCAACGATAAGCAGGAACATACCTGCTAACAACATTGGTGATTTATTCGGGGCTGCAATTGCCTCCGCAATCATAGGCACGCTCGTTGTTCCAGTCCCGCCGTAGATCATGGCGATTCCGTAGAGGAAAAACGCGCTTGCAAAAGCGCCAAGCAGTAGGTATTTCATCCCCGCCTCGCTTGAGGCCGGGCTCTCTCGAAAATAGCCCGCCAAGACATAGAGCGATAACGACATCAATTCCAAGCCGAGGAAAACGATAATCAACTCGTTTCCGGCAGCCATCAGCATCATTCCGAGAGTCGCAAGCAGAATAAGTAGGTAATAGGGGCCCGCCTTTCTATTTTGACTCTGGAGATAGCTGATTGAGATCAGTGCGACTAAAATCGTTGAGACTAGGAAGATGATGTTAAAAAAGAGCGAAAAATTATCTACCTTGAACATTTCGTTGAATTGGTTACCAACTGTGCCTGCTTGATGCATGTTAATCGTAACCCATAGGGCTATTGCAGCACCAACGATTGTCATCCAGCCTAGTAGCTGTTTGGAAATGGAGTCAAACAGATCAAAGACAAGGACGATAAGCAACGTTGAGGCGATAACCAGCTCCGGCATCAGCAATTGCCAATTGATCACTATTGTCGTCATTCAAAATCTCCTTTTGCTTGGCTATCGGTTATCTGCTATCCGTAAAGAGCAATCCGGAAGTAGTGAAGTTGTCCACCACTGTCACACACACCGAACGCCGACTGCCGTTATAGGAATACAAGCGTCACAATCACAAAAAGCGGGACTAAAATTCCGGTCGACCAGATCATATATCCGAAGAAACTCGGCATGCGGATGCCGCTCTGCTCTGCAATCGCTTTTACCATGAAATTTGGCGCATTGCCGATATAGGTATTCGCGCCCATAAAAACAGCACCTACAGAAATTGCTGTTAGCAATCTAACGAACTCTAAATGCTCAGGGGCTGTCAGCTGTCCGGATAAGATTTCTGGTACCAGGGCTTCAGTGAGATACAGTTTCCCAAGTGCTGTGTTAAAGAACGTCAAATAGGTGGGGGCGTTGTCCAAGAAGCTCGACAAAACGCCGGTCACCCAAAAGTAGTGTATCGGTTCTTTAATAGCTGCAATCAACCAACTTAAGACCCCCTCTTCGCCGGCTTTTAAGATCGCTAATGCTGGAATAATTGTGATAAAAATACCAGCAAACACCTTTGCCACCTCTTCAATTGGTTCCCACGAAAATTCGTTTGCTTGGCGCAATTTACCGCTAAACGGGGTAAATTTGAGGGACAAGAGTCCCATGCAGACGATCAACACATCGCGGGCAATATTTTGCCAATATACATGCACACCGAGGATGTTGACATCACCCAACTTCAGCGTTCCGCTCATCAAAACCGCCGCCACGATACCGAGCAGGAAAATTAGGTTGAAGAGTCCGTCTACCCGAAGCGGTTCGCTAGTGCCATCATCCGGCACTACGCCGCCTTCCCGTTTAAACATGATCGTGTCTACCACAAAAAATAGCGCAATTAAAATGATGCTAATAAATAGCATGTGTGGGAAGAGAGCCGTTGTCGTCCAGAAGAAAGGTACGCCATGCAGGAATCCCAAAAATAGCGGGGGGTCGCCCAACGGTGTTAAAGAACCTCCGATGTTGCTAACTAAAAAAATGAAAAACACAATCAGGTGGACTTTGCTTTTTCTATACGCATTTGCTCGAATTAGTGGGCGGATGAGGAGCATAGAGGCCCCAGTCGTTCCAACCCACGAGGCGATAGCCGTACCGATCAGCAATAGAAATGTGTTAACGATCGGAGTGCCGCGCAAGGTGCCACGTACAAGAATTCCGCCCGCAACTGTGAACAATCCCCACAACAGAATGATGAACGGAATGTAGTCTATTAAGTAGATGTGCAGGATATCGTAGAAAGCATCCCCACGGAAAGCAATGAGATACGGGATCGCGAAAATTAGCGCCCATACCAACGACATCTTGCCACCGTGATGAATAAGAAAGTGGGAATCTAACACAAGCGGTAAGATCGCAATTGAGAGTAAGATCCCGACAAAAGGAATAATGCTCCAGAGAGGCAATTTCGAACCGTCTACCCCTCCGTGGTGTGCCCCGTCACCGTGAGCATCATCTGCACCGAACGCCTCTATTGAAACCGATAGCGCGAGTCCGACAATTATACAAAAAATAAAACAGTATGTGAGTTTAAGTTTCACTTATTTCGTTTGTACCTCCTTTTCTATTTTTTCATGTTGTGTGGGCTGCGGTCCTTGTAATGCAAGCTGACTGTTTGATGGTTTCGGTTTTTCCAGATGCCCGGTAGCCGGCGCTGTCTGCACCTGTATCACAACAGAGCTTACTGATTTCTCTATCTTGCTGAGAAAGGGCTTTGGATAAACGCCAATCCAGACGATGAACACCAGGAGAGGCAGCATCACCACGATTTCGCGAGCGTTCAAGTCCGGTAATTTCGCGTTCGTCTTATCCAACGTTCCGAACATCACCCGTTGGAACATCCACAGCATGTACACGGCTGCTAGAATGACACCGGCAGTTGCGAAAACTACGTGTGTTTTAGAGAACGCTCCCTCAACGAAACTCCCCAGCAGTATCATATATTCCCCGACGAACCCATTCAACCCCGGGAGACCGATGGACGACAACGTCACAACTGCAAAAATTACAGCGAACACCGGCATCTGTTTTGACAAGCCGCCGAAGTCGACAATCATTCTGCTGTGCCGCCGTTCGTAAATCATTCCGACCAAGAGGAATAACGCTCCTGTGCTGAGTCCGTGGTTAATCATTTGCAGCACGCTACCCTGAATACCGGCCGGGTGTCTCGAAAAGAGTCCCAACACGACAAAACCGAGGTGGCTGACGCTCGAGTAAGCAACAAGTTTCTTGAGGTCTGGCTGCACCATAGCAACCAACGCGCCATAAATAATACCGATGACCGCAAGTGTAACTATGAGCGGGGTGAACTTCGCTGCTGCCTCTGGAAAGAGAGGCAAGCAAAATCGGATAATGCCGTAAGTCCCCATTTTTAGCAGCACCCCGGCAAGAATCACGCTCCCCGCGGTAGGAGCTTCAACGTGTGCATCTGGCAGCCATGTGTGGAATGGGAAAAGCGGTACTTTAATGGCAAACGCAATAAAAAACGCGAGAAATAACAGATCCGAATGCCTAAATGGACCGCTTAACGTCGTCACATCGAAGCTACCGTTGTTCTGAAAGTAGAGTGCTAGGATACCCACAAGCATCAACGCACTGCCAGCCATCGTATAAAGAATGAACTTTACCGTGGCATAAATCCGTCGTTCCCCGCCCCAAATACCGATAAGGAAGTACATCGGGATCAGCATAGACTCCCAAAACACAAAAAAGAGGAACAGGTCTAATGCACAAAAAACCCCGAGCATCCCGGTTTCAAGCGCGAGAAGCGACATCATAAATCCGCTCAAGCCTTTATCAACGGAATTCCATGCGGCGAGAATACACACCGGTGTCAGGAACGTTGTCAGTAACACCAACCACAGCGAAATACCGTCAATACCGATGTGGTAACTGATACCTAAGCTCGGAATCCACACTTGTTGGGTAATGCTTTGGAACTTTGCCGTTGTTGCGTCGAATCCTGTATAGAGCCCTAACGAGATAACGAACGTCAATATCCCGATAACAAGCGCGATACCTTTGATAGCAGATGCCCCTAGTCCTCTGAGCAAGGCAATCGCTATCACACCGAGCAGTGGTAAAAAAATGACTATTGAAAGTAACAAAAAAACCTCCTTTAGGCTGACTTAATTATCATATCATGGACGGTAGCGAAAGTTAATCAAGGTTTGGAACAATCAAGATTGACAGTAGCTCCGCGTCAGATAGTGTTCCTCAAAACCGCACTCTGTCGCAATATAGGTGCTGGGTAATTTAACCGAAAAACAGATAGTATGCCAAGAATAGCACAATTCCTAAAACCATTGAAACAATGTACGCTTGGACGACTCCGGTCTGGAGCCGTCTTAACATTCCAGCGATGATCTGAATAAGTAGAGCCACGCCGTTGATAATTCCATCAATAACCCCGTTGTCTACAACCCGCCACAAGAGGTAGTGAGAACCATTTTTGATGGGTTGCACAATCAGCACTGTGTAAATTTCATCGATATAGTACTTGTTCACGAGGAGTTTGTGTATCGCGTTCGTAGGTTTCCAGGAGGGGACCCGATTCCGGTAACGCATCCAGGCGAACGCTATGCCCATCAAACCCACGGCGGATGAGATTAACATAAACACGATCACATTGCCCGAGGCCTCGTGGTGTGCCTCTGGGAAAACGTCCTTCGTAAAATGGTGGAACCAGCTGTCGTGTCCACCCCAACCTAATATTAAGCCTATCAGAGCGGACGGGATCGCGAGGATTGCCAACGGTACCCACATCACCGGCGGGGATTCGTGTACATGCGAAGCAGCCTCGGAGTTAACTCGGGACTCCCCGTAGAACGTCACGAAGATCAAACGGAACATGTAAAACGCTGTCAGGAATGCTGTGACCAACCCAATAATATAGAGGAGCGGTGAGCTGCCCCATGCACTGTGTAAGATTTCATCTTTGCTCCAGAAGCCGCTTAAAAATGGAAATCCTGCGATAGCGAGCGCACCGATTAAGAACGTCCAGTGCGTTATCGGCATCTTCGTTTTCAAACCGCCCATCCGCCGCATATCTAGTTCATTTGCCATCGCATGCATCACGCTGCCGGCGGTGAGGAACATGAGTCCTTTGAAAAATGCATGTGTTACCAAATGAAAAACTCCAGAGGCATAGGCACCTACCCCCACCCCAACGAACATATAGCCCAATTGGCTTACCGTGGAGTAAGCGAGAATGCGTTTAATGTCGTTTTGTGTCAATGCTATCGTTGCTGCGAAGAAAGCTGTCAAGACACCGATCCATGCCACAATTTCACCAGTATGTGCCAAGTTGTAAAGCACAGCCGAGCGAGCTATCATATATACGCCTGCTGTTACCATTGTCGCTGCGTGGATGAGGGCACTAACGGGCGTGGGCCCCTCCATCGCGTCCGGGAGCCACACATAAAGCGGGATCTGCGCCGATTTACCTATCGCGCCGACGAAGAGCAGCAGAGTCGCCACCACAAGGGTACTGCCGCCGAAAACTTTCTCAAAGTTATTCGTCTCAGCGGCATCAAATATTGACGAGAAATCGAGGGTGCCGAAAGCCGCAAACAGCGTAAAAATTCCGAGCAAGAAACCGAAGTCACCAATCCTGTTCACAATAAACGCTTTTTTTCCAGCATCCGTCGCAGACTTCTTCTCATACCAGAACCCAATCAGTAGGTAAGAACACAGCCCAACGCCTTCCCAACCGACAAACATCATCAGATAGTTGTTGCCGAGAACAAGGATTAGCATAGCGAACACAAATAGATTGAGATATGCAAAATAGCGAGTATACCCGGCATCGCCGTGCATGTAACCGATCGAGTAGACATGGATCAGGAACCCGACACCTGTGATTACCAACAGCATTACCGTTGTCAGCGCGTCTACTTTGAAGCCGATGTTAAACGCGAACGACTCGCCGGTAATCCATTCATACACCGTTTCATCAAGCGCGGTAGCGCCGCTCTGGAGACTTGTAAAAGCGATAATTGAACAGATTAAGGAGATAAGTACCGCTAAGGAGCCGATCCACCCGCTCAGCTTCTCATTCCCTTTGAGCCATTTTCCAAGCAATCCGTTAATCAGAAATCCAACAAGCGGAGCCAGTAACAGGACAACGATTAATTCAAGTGACATTTTTTATCCTTGTTCATAAGAGTATTAGATTATACTGCTTTGAGTATCCCAACTGTGTTAAAGATGTGAAAACCTGTCGGTGATTCTCTGGGCAGCGGTTCAAACCCGTTCTTCAACCTTTCAACGAATTAACTTCATCCACGTTAATCGTTTCACGATGTTTGAAAACACTAACAATAATTGCGAGTCCAATTGCCACTTCTGCCGCAGCAACCGTCATCACAAAAAAGACAAATACTTGTCCAGTTGCCTCGCCAAGGCTACGGCTGATTGCAACAAAAGCAAGATTCGCTGCGTTCAACATCAGTTCAATACACATAAAGATGATAATCGCGTTCCTCCGGACGAGAACACCAATTACACCTATCGTAAACAGAAGCACACTTAAAATGAGATAATATTCTAATTCCATGTTTTTCTCTTTTATGTTTATCTGATCGTTGGCTCTGTTGTCAGCAACGATCTAGAGGGGGTTAAAGACCTCCTCCAAAGTTTGACAGAATTTCTTACTGATTCTGCATAGCAAAGTATGTGATAGATAGCTTACCCAAAAACCGGCACACTACGAAGTAAAACATCGATCAAATCTAATCGTTAGCAGAACGTTTTACTAAGACAATAACCCCAATCAATGCCGCCAATAGAATGAACGAAGTAACCTCGAAGGGTAAGAGATACTTACTGAATAGGAGTTCACCGATATCATAGGTCGTTGTGTTGAGTGATTTTGTTACCGGTTGCGCAGTAGCGATTGCAGTATTATTGAGAACATTTGTAGCGGTATAGATACCCTCAATGCCGAGGAGGATCCCTAAAATTATGGCGAAGCCCTTCAGTTTTCCACTTATAGCTCCTTTCACTGAAAGCGTTCCGAGGTTCAAAAGCATAATCACAAAGAGGAACAGCACCATAATAGCGCCGGCATAGACGATCACCTGCACAGCTGCAACGAAGGGGGCACCTAACAGTAGAAAGAGACCTGCTTGTGCAAAAAAGGTCACAACGAGCGAGAGTGCGCTATAAATCGGATGTCGAAAGGAGATGACAGCAATTGCCCCAATCAGCGAAACCGCTCCAAAAAAAACAAATAGAATCTGTTCTGCATTCATTCGTACGTCTCCTATTCCGTTGGGTCGAGAGCAGCCGGTGTAAGCCGGTTGTCACTATCTTGTGTTGGTTTTGGCGAATCTATCATCAGTACTCCTGCTATGATAGCTACAACGATGAACCCTGCAACCGCATTGCCAATGCCTATTGCGAGCCGAGAATTCGTGATTATCCATAGCACCCCCGTTACAACGATGGAGGTTAGCGAAACGGGCAATAGAAATTTCCAACCGAAGTTCATGAGTTGATCATAGCGGAATCGAGGCAGCGTCCAGCGCACCCAGATGAACCCGAATAGGAAAATTGCTGTTTTGACAAAGAAGATACCGAATGAGATAATTCCGCTCCACACTGGTCCCCCTATATTTTCTAAGCCGAAGAAGTGCCATCCGCCGAGGAAAATCGTCACTGTTACAGCGGAGCCTACAATCATGTTCATATATTCTGCCATGAAAAACATCGCAAACTTCATGCTACTGTATTCAGTGTGATACCCCGCTACCAGCTCTTGCTCGGCTTCCGCCAGGTCAAACGGCAGTCGGTTTGTCTCTGCAAACATCGCCGTGGTAAACGCTAAGAACGCCGGGAAGTGAATCAGGAAATTCCAATGCCATGGATATGCCCCTTGTGCTTCCGCGATCTCTCGAAGGCGAAGTGAACTAGTCAGCATGAGCACCCCGATAATTGCGAGACCGAGCGTCAGCTCGTAACTAATCATTTGTGCGGAGGAACGTAGACCGCCCAAAAGCGAATATTTGTTATTAGATGCCCAAGCACCGAGTACAACGCCATAGACACCGAGTGACGTTATCGCTAATATATAAAGGATCCCGATATTAATATCGGCAATGTGAAGCGGGATTTCATGCCCGAAAACTGTGATGGCACTGCCAAAGGGCACAACTGCTATTGTAACCATTGCCGGTATTAACAGCATCGCCGGCGCAATCACATAGAGCGGCTTATCCACATGGTCGGGGATGAGATCTTCTTTAAAAAGGAATTTGATCCCGTCAGCGATCGGTTGTAGGAAGCCTTGGAAGCCGACTCGATTCGGTCCAAGCCGATCCTGCATCCATCCGCTCACTCTGCGTTCCGACCAAATCATCGCCATCACACCGATAATTAGTAAGTGAGCAATGATGAGTATTTTGACGATTGAACTGAGAATAAAAACGAGAAGTTGCGAATTTTCCATAGTTTCTCCTTCTTGACGGTTCTCAGAATTAAAGTTACAGACTTAGGTTAACTTAATTCCCGCGTCCCCAATCTTTTCATGTGTTGCGTCTTCGTAGCCGCTCACGTTTTCTGAAATTGCTAGAGCAATTTCACCGGCAAAGCGATAAATCAGGGAACCACCCAGCTGGTTGGCAAGCTGCTGTATAATTTCCCAATCTACGCGTGCTTCCCCTGGCGGATCAACCGCCTTACGAATCCGCTGGACCCAACCCGTTGAATTTGTGAAAGTGCCATCTTTCTCAGCGAAAGTGGTCCCGGGTAACACGATGTCTGCTAATTGTGTGACCGCTGACGGTAAAATATCTTGCACGATGAGGAAGTCAACGTTCGCTAATGCCGCTTTCTCTAGGTCTTCAAGCGGACGTTCCGGCGCACCGCTGACAAGGTAGACCACTTTTGCACCTGAAACCTTTTCCCAAAGCGCATCGCCCTCTAAAACACCGTTGTCGTTTTCAGAACCGAGTATCGTTCGAGCACCCGCCGTGTTCGGGTTCTTATCCGATTCGATGCTAAATTGTGGGAATGTGTGCGCTTTGCCCGGCAGCTGCCCAAAGAGTCCTAAGTGAGTCGTTTTGAGTATGTCACGCGCGAGCTGCTGTAAAACGTAATTGTCTTCATTCGTGCCTTGTGCGGAACCGATAACCACGATGTCCTCCGCCGCTACTTCCGACAACCTTTCTGTAATGATAGTAAGCGCATCTGCCCAATGCGTCGGGGTTAACTCGCCATCAACCCGTTTCAGGGGGAGCTGGAGACGGTCATCGCTGTTAACATAGTGATAGCCGAGGCGCCCGTCGTCACACATCCAATACTGGTTAATATCTCCGTGGAAACGCGGCTTCAGTCGGTAAACGCCATCGGTTTTGTATTCTACAGTGATGTTGCACCCGACGCTACATCCTGAACAGACGCTATTCACCTTTTCTAAAAACCACGGACGCGACTTGAATAAAAAGTCTTTGCTGATCAATGCACCGACAGGGCAGATGTCGACCACATTTCCCGCAAGTTTATTATCTAGAACCTGTATTGGAGTGCCGTCATGGCTCCGCGGAATATCAATTTCGTCGTGAGAACCGCGGTGAACCAACCCTAATTCGCCGCTGCCAGAGACCTCTTGACAAAACCGGATGCACCGGGTGCAGACGATACAGCGTGTGGAGTAGAGCAAAACGTCCGGGCCAAGGTCCTTCTTAGGCGGCACATTTTTCACCTCCAAGTAGCGGCTCTTATCGCGTCCATGGCGGTGGGAGAAGTCTTGCAAGTCGCACTCGCCTGCTTGATCGCAGACCGGGCAATCGAGCGGATGATGGACCAATAGGAATTCTAGGATATCCTCGCGCGCTTTTTTGACACGTGGACTATCCGTGCGGACAATAAAGTCGTATTTTCCATCAAGCTTTCTATCTGGGGGTGCCGTCCGGACGACCGTTGTGCATCCTGTTGCAAGCTGCCGATCAGGAACGATTGCACCAGCAGGCGGAAAGAAAACATGAGGCTCAACGAGGCACATTCGGCAATTCGCGGGACGACTCAACCCTGGATGATAACAGTAGTGAGGTACCTCAATGCCGTGTTGCTTCGCCGCCTCAACTATATTCGTTCCATCTTCCACCTCTACCTCAAGGTCGTTTAATTTAATAAATGCCATAAATTTTACTCCAATTCTGTTCTATAGGTCAGCGAACTCTTTCGGAACGAACCGTTGTTGATACGCGTAATTTTCTTCCGGGGGAACCGTCGCTTCGTCAACCGATAAAGTAACCAGCCTGCCTTCGCGGATAGCGGCTTCAAACTCGGGACGGAATTTGCGCATGTAACTCACAGCGGGCCAGGAAACTGCAATGCCGAAAACACAAATCGTGTTCCAGGTCATCGTATCCACGTTCGCGATGTTATTGGCGACGCTCTCCAGCAGGTCTAAGTCCTCGTAGATTTCTTCTGTTTTGCCGGTATCGCCCCATCTTCCATTTTCAGCCACCCCGAATTTCGGGCGCGTGATAGTACTTTTCCGTCCGTCCCCGTCGGCGATCCGTTGAACAATATCGCGCACCCAGGGAGTCCCCCAGCGGCACGGTGTACACTGCCCACACGATTCATGGGCATAGAACTTCATAATGTTGAGCAAGCAGTCAACGATATTCCGGGTCTCATTCATCACGATAATCCCCCCAGAACCCAGCATAGATTTGGCAAGCGTGAGCGAGGTAAAATCGAGGCGTGTGTCCAATTCGTAGCGCGTCAAGATCGGAGCGGAGCTGCCCCCGGGAATCACGGCTTTCACCTCTTTGCCTTGTAAACCGCCTGCAACCTCAATGAGTTCAGCACAAGTCAACCCGAGTTCTAGTTCATAAACGCCGGGGTTGTTAACATCGCCGCTGATGCAGTAAAGTTTCGTTCCCGTGTTCGGATCCGGAGTCGGCGGGTCGGACCGAGTATCTGCATAGGTTGGTCCCATCTGTGTGTACCAAGCGACACCGTTGCCGACAATAAAAGGCAGATTACACAACGTCTCGACGTTTTGAACGACTGTCGGTTTTCCGAAGACCCCTTCAACAGCTGGAAATGGCGGTTTGTTTCGCGGTTGTCCGCGTTTGCCCTCAAGTGATTCAATTAACCCAGTCTCTTCGCCACAGATATAAGCACCTGCTCCCGGGTGCGTATAGATGTCAACGTTGAGTCCGGTGCCGCGAATATCTTTTCCGAGGTATCCTTTTTCGTAAGCTTCCTTGATAGCGGCATCCAACCTTTTCTTTCCGAGGGTAAATTCGCCGCGAATATAGACATAGGTCGTCTCAATGCCCATGGCGTAGCAACAGATCAAGATACCTTCAATTAACAGATGTGGATTTTTCTCTAAGACGTAGCGGTTGCTGAAGGTCCCTGGCTCGCTTTCATCAGCGTTGCAGCATAGGTAGCACGGTTTTATATCTCTCGGGACGAAACGCCATTTCAGACCCGTTGAAAACCCTGCCCCTCCTCTCCCTTTCAGCCCTGAATCCATCACCATCTTAGCGATATCGTCCGGCTGATATTCTGCAATAGCCTTTTCAAAGCGTGTGTAACCGTCATATTGACGGAAAACATCGAACGTGTTAATATCGGGCACATCCAGATGCTCATAGAGAATTCGTCTTTCTTGAACCATATTTTTTGTTTTTTAATCTGCTTACCGATCCACTTCGTTTTGCCGTGCACTCGCCCGTAAGCGATCTGCTTCACGGTAGTTTTTCGTTAAGTTCAACCGCTTTAGTGGTATGAACGTACTTAATTCCGATTTCCCAGCCAGGCTTCCTATAGTCTGCTTTAACCTCAGTATGGCCCGTGTTAGATCGCGAGTTTCGCTAAGATCTCATCAATCTTCTCCGGGGTCAAATTTTTGTACAGATCGTCGTTCACCATGATGACGGGGGCCACATCACAAGAAGCGAGGCACTCCACTTTCATGAGAGTGAACTTACCATCGACAGTTGTGCCTTTCGCGAGATGCGTTTCGGAGGCAACCTCTGTGTCCAATTTTTCCTTGAGGTGATCCAATACGCCTTTACAATCCCGCAAAGCACAAGGCAAGGTATGACACACCCGAATTACATACTCGCCTACCGGTTCTTCAAAGAACATCGGATAGAAAGTGACAACATCCTTGACTTTCATCACGGTGACCTCAAGTTGTTCCGCGACATACGTCATGACAGCCGGGGTGATGTAGCCTGCCTGTTTTTGCGCGAGATGGAGCGTTGGCAGCATCGCTGCTTCTTTTATCGGATACCGCCCTATCAACGCCTCGAATTCACGCCGGTTTTCTTCGTTAAACGCGAAAGGCGTTTCTATTTGAATGAGTTCATCTGACATAAATATTTCCTTGGAATAATTATCAGTTGTCAGTCGTCGGTTTTCTGCGTTGTAATTACAAACGTTCCTTGCAACAAGCACTTTACTGACGCTGATGCCATCTTCTCTGACCGCTAAGAGCCGGCGTAACGAACGCCCTAGTTTCTGGCTACTATATTAGTAGTTTCCGTAAAACTGAATGCGGTTGCCTTCTGGGTCACGGATGTCGAAAATCGCACGTCCATCGTTGTTCTCCAGTTTCCGTAAGCGTTTCCCTTTCGATCTCAGATGCTGATGGACGGCACTAACGCTCTCAACGTGAAAAACAAGTTTTTGTCTTCCCTCATTGGGCCTGCTCGCGCTGTGGAGGCATAACTTACACGCGCCCGTGTCAAATCGAAAAAAGCGGTGCTCCGGAAAAGGTTGGTCTTCATCAGGCGTTAATCCGATAACATCGCGATAAAATGTGATGGTAGCCTTCATATTTTTGACGAAAAGAATTATGCTGCCAAGGTACATATTTAAAGTGGGGTCTAATATAAAATTTACGCAATTTCCTAAGCACTACGGACAATTTAGTATATCATATATATTGGTTTTTGTCAGTATCTTTTTGAAAGGATAGGAGCTATCGCTTGACAAACCTCACACCAATATCATCTAAATTGTCCAAATTTTAATATTTCGAGATCTTTTATTTTTTAGATAGGTCCTTTCGCCCTGATGCCCTGCTCCTCGAGAATGGTAATAAACTCGGATTGCGAACGTGTACTTTTTGTTGAGTTACATGCGTTGCAGAGGAGCTGCAGGTTTTCTGTTTTATCTGTTCCGCCTTTAGATTGTGGCATAATGTGGTCTATTGTCATATTGCGGAGCGGGAAAAAATAGTGGCATCCTGCACATTTCCCCTCTTGTTTTCCGTAGAGTTCATGTTTATAGGTGTGTGCTTTGGGTAGCTGCATTTGGGCAGCGGCATCTATTAAATCGGTACGTTGAGGAGGGCAGGTTCGGACGTTAATATCTTCCAGAGGGTTCCACAGGTTAGTCTGTTTATCGACTTCTTCTTGTAGTCTAATTTTAGTGATAATTTCTGCGGATGGGGAGATATCTATGCCGATCCACTGCCTGCCACGTTGTTCTGCCGCAACGCAAGTCGTTGCACATCCACAAAATGGATCAAGAACAATACCGTTCTTGTTGCTAGAGGCTTCGATGATACGATGTAAAAGGGCGAGTGGTTTTTGGGTAGGCCACCCGGTGCGTTCATCATCTTTGCCCTGCATCGTTAATTCTTTTTCTGTCCATAGGTTGCCGATTGCAACACCTGGGTGGGTGTCCAAGTAGACCCTCTTTACAATACCTTGCCGGTATTTTCTACCACGCGGAATTGCGTAACGCCGTCCTTTTTGATCTACATGTCTATATTCCGATGTGATGGTTTGTTCTGACAACGGGCGAAAAACAGGATTGAAATTATATGCCTTGTCCATAGTGTAAAAGAGCAATATATCAGTTTCGGTGGTGAATTTACGTTTAGCAGTGTTCTTGTGCCCACCGTATTTTCGCCACACAATTTCATTGCGAAAGTTCTGTTTCCCGAACAAACTATCCATCACAAGTTTCAAATAATGGGAGGCGGTGGGATCGCAGTGTAAGTAAATGGAACCTGTGGATTTCAATATCCGTTTCATTTCAAACAGCCGCACTGCCATCGCCATGAGGTATATCTTCATAGATCTGTCGTAGACTGCTTCAGACGCTTGAACGATTTGATAGAGTGCTTCGTTGTCTTCTGCGATTTCGCCATGCCATTCATATTCGATGTCTTCGTCTGTCCAGATATCTTTGAAAGATGCACCTTCTGCGGGCGAACCAATGGAGGCTTTGTATTGCTTTTTGGAGTTAAATGGTGGATCGAGGTATATCAAGTCAATGCAATCGGAGTTGATACCGCGTAGGATATCGAGATTATCGGCGATGAAAAGGGTTCGGTTCTTGATGTTCATTGGTCTATTTGGTTTGCTTCCCACCTTGTTCCATCTTTGACCTCGTTATTAAAACGGTGTTCACCTGAATACGCAGCATAAACCCTATCTAAAATTTAGGTTACGAAATAGCACCGCGCAAATGAACCCTACAGTGGGGGCAGAAAGCCGAAAACCTAAAATTTCAGAGTGCTACGCCCGTTACCGATCTAATTCTCCTGCGATAATGTTCAGACTCCCTAAAACGGCCACGGTATCCGAGACCATTCCACCCTCTAACATGTGGGGTAGGGCTTGGAAGTGCAAGAAACTCGGCGGACGGATCCGGATACGATAACCGGTTCCGCTTCCATCACTGACAATGTAAAATCCTAGTTCTCCGTTTGGGGATTCCGTGGCGCAATAGTGATCACCTTTTGGCACTTCCACTCCGTGCCCATCCATAATCACTTTAAAGTGATGGATTAACCCCTCAATATGCCCATAAGCGTCCGGTTTGTTCGGAAGCATAATTTTGTTATTTTCCAAGTTGACGGGGCCATCAGGCATATTATCAAGCACCTGTTTAATGATACCGCAGCTCTGAATCATCTCCTCCATCCGAACGAGATAGCGATCGTAGGCATCGCCGTTGGTTCCGACCGGCACATTGAATGTCACTTCATCATAACTCGAGTAGGGCTCAGCCTGCCGAAGATCGTGCGCGACACCGGTGGCGCGGAGACAGGGACCCGTCAAACCGTAGTCTATGGCATCCTCACTTGAGATGGAACCAACGTTTTTTGTGCGATCCATCCAGATCCGGTTCCGGGTGAGGAGCGTGTGGGTTTCCTTCAACGCTTTCGGGAAGTTAGTGATGAATTGCCGAACATCTTCCTCGCAGCCTTGATAGAGGTCGCGGAGGACACCGCCCACACGCGTATAACTGGTTGTCAACCGGGCACCTGTTGTCTTCTCAAAAATGCTGTACAATTTTTCACGTTCACGGAAACTATAAAGGAATACTGAAAATGCCCCTAAGTCAAGTGCTGCAGTCCCCAGCCACAGCAGATGGTCTGCCACTCTTGAAAGCTCTGCCATTAATATACGGATATATTGGCACCTTTTCGGTACCTCGATGCCGAGCAGCTGCTCAACTGCAAGCACGTAGCCGAAGTTGTTTGACAACGGTGACAGATAGTTCATCCTGTCTGTCACAACAATGTATTGGTTGTAATCTAGGTGTTCACCGAGTTTCTCAAACCCTGTGTGAAGGTAGCCCGCGTGCGGCGTTGCCTTCAAAATGGATTCACCGTCGAGCTCTAACACGATGCGAAGGGTGCCGTGCGTTGCAGGATGCTGCGGACCGAAGTTGAGAACCATCTTTTCGCCTGCGGCGTGTTCCAGTCCACTTTGCATAGAAGACTCCTTTTCTTTGTATTTTAGTTTAAGAGATACATGCGCTTTTCTGTGTCCATTGTCATAACAGTGGAGCGGCGTCCGGCGGCATTTTAAACGTTCTGCTTGTCAAAATTAAACCGTTCGCGTTCACCACGTCCCCGAAGCGGGTAGTCTTTACGAAGCGGATACCCTTCGAAATCGTCTGGCATTAAGATCCGACGGAGATCCGGGTGACCCTCAAAATGGATACCAAACATGTCATATGTTTCACGTTCCAACCAATTCGCCCCGCGCCATAACTCTGTAACGGAGCGGATACGCAAGTCATTTTCATGCACAGGCACCTTGACCCGAACGCGACCCAGTCCTTTGTAGGAATAGAGTTGGTAGACCACCATGAATCTTGCATAGTCAAACCGTATTAACTCCGATTCCATCTCCGCGTTGTCCACTGCTGTGACATCAACTAGGTAGGTATAGGCAAGCTCTGGCTCTGTTTTGAGATATGCTAAAAGCGAGTAAGCTTGTTCCTTACGCACAACAACGACAGCTGTCCCACGGACCTCTTCTTGTACTAACAGGGCATCTGCATAATCCGCCTCTAATTTTTCAAGCACAAGAGGTTTCGACTGTTCTTCGCCTGCGTTCTCTTCATTCATAAACGGTTCCCTCTACTCCTTTAGGTAAAGCACCACTGTTAATTTTTTGCTGCACCTGTAGCACTCCATCGATGAGGTCTTCAGGACGTGGTGGGCATCCGGGAATATAGATATCCACCGGAATGAATTGGTCAACGCCTTGAATAAGCGTATAGGTATCAAATACACCGCCACAGGAAGCACACGCCCCCATCGAAATCACCCACTTCGGATCTGGCATTTGGTCGTAGATCCGTTTCAAAACCGGCATCATTTTGATGGAGATTCTGCCGGAGACAATCAGCAGATCCGATTGGCGCGGTGAAAAGCGGATCGCCTCAGAGCCAAACCGAGAAAGGTCAAATTTAGACGCTAAAGTCGCCATCATCTCAATCGCGCAGCAGGCCGTACCAAACGGCATGGGCCACAAGGAATTCTTTCGTCCCCAATTCACAACCTTATCAATAGTTGTTGTGATGATGTTGCTGTCCTGGCCCGTTCCTGCTCCAAAGTCTAATCCCATGTTAAGCCTCCTTTCTTCCAAGCGTAGATATAACCGAGAAGAAGAATACCGATAAACACCAGCATTTCAAGTAAAATAAACAAACCACTCGTTTCAGAGAATTTCTTGAATACCATAGCCCAAGGATAGAGAAATATCACTTCAATATCGAAGATGATAAAGAGCATAGCGATGAGATCAAAGCGGATGTTGAACCGCTGTCTCGCATCGCCAACCGGGCGGACACCCGATTCATACACGGAGAGTTTTACGCGATTCGGGCGTTTGGGACCAAGAATGTGAGTCAAACCGAGATTAATCGCAGCAAAAATAACCGCGAATAGCCCTAATAACAAAATCGGAAGATAATCTATTAACATTGTTTCTAATCTATTTCGTCCTCGAGCGTCTTAATATTGAGTTACGCACTTCCTCAAGTCGACAGATTAATTCGATCCCAAAGGAAGACACCTTAATCCATTTAGTAGTATAGTTTCTCATATTTCGAAAAGAATGTCAAGTTTTTTTGGAAAAAAGTAAGTTGATCTGTTTTCGTAAATCTGTTATTCTACCTTCATGCAAAAATTTAGTCTCAAATCCACCCACAAGTCGATCCGCGACTATTATGCCACGCTGCAGGCATACAACCAGCACGACATCAGACATGAAGGCGCGGTGAGCTCTTCCTTCGAGGCACTCCTGCACGCCTGCGCGAAGCAGATGAAAGCGACGCTCATCCCGCAATATCAGATGCACGCCCCCAACGGAAACCGCATCGTTATTGACGGCGCAATCTTGGATGAATATAGCCTGCCGCTCGCCTACTGGGAGGCAAAAGATATTGATGACGATCTCACGAAGGCTGTTGAAGAAAAACGCGCGGCGGGGTATCCGCTAGACAACATCGTGTTCCAGAACCCACAGCGTGCGATTGTCTATCAGAACGGACGGGTCGCCTTAGACAGCGATAGCCGCAAGGCTGCAGGACTGATCGCCGCTCTTGAATGTCTGTTCGCTTATCTTCCGCCGGCATTGGAAAATTGGCAGTCGGCTGTAAAAGACTTCAAAGAACATGTGCCGGCCCTGGCAAGCGAGTTGAAAGAGCTCATTGAGCAGCGACACGCGGTGGATACGGCATTCCAAACGGCGTTCGCTAACTTCTATGAGACCTGCCGCACGACGATCAACCCCGAGCTCTCACAGGAGGCGGTTGAGGAGATGCTGATCCAACACATCCTCACCGAACGGATCTTCCGAACGGTTTTCAACCGCTCCGACTTTACGAGCCGGAACATTATCGCTGTTGAGATAGAGAATGTGAGTAGTGCGCTGATGCGGCAGGCGATGAGTCGAGATGTGTTTCTGGCGCCCTTAGATCGTTTCTATATCGCTATTGAACAGGCAGCACTATTCTGCAAAGACTTCTCACAGAAGCAGAGCTTCCTCAACAGCTTCTATGAGAAGTTTTTTCAAGGGTTCTCGGAGGATGTAGCGGACACACACGGCATTGTCTATACACCGCAGCCGATCGTGAATTTCATGGTCAACAGCGTGCAACATCTATTAGAGACCGAGTTTGATCGTTCGCTGTCGGACACGGGCGTGCATATCATAGACCCGTTTGTCGGCACGGGCAACTTCATCGTCCGACTGATGCAGGACATCCAAGGCACGGCACTCGAGGCGAAATACCGCGAGGAGCTGCACTGTAACGAAGTGATGCTGTTGCCCTACTACATTGCTAGCCTGAACATCGAGCAGGAATACTTCCGTCGGACTGGTGCGTATCTGCCGTTTGAGGGGATCGTGCTGGCGGATACATTTGAGCTGCTTGAACAAGAGCAGGGACAGCTCTTCACGCGTGAAAACACGGAGCGGGTGCAGGAGCAGAAGGCGGCGGACATGTTCGTGGTGATCGGCAATCCCCCCTACAACGCCGGGCAGGTCAATGAGAACGACAACAACAAGAACCGGAAGTATCCACTTATGAACGCGCGGGTTGCGGAGACGTATGTGAAAGACTCCACAGCCACGTTGCGGAATAAACTCTACGATCCGTATGTGAAGGCGATCCGCTGGGCATCGGATAGAATTGGAGAGGAAGGCGTTGTGGCTCTGATAACAAATAACAGTTTTCTCGACGGGATTGGGTTTGACGGTATGCGAAATCACCTTGCGAAAGATTTCCATGCAATCTATGCTCTCGACTTAGGCGGAAATGCCCGGAAGGGATTAAAGGTCTCTCATGCGAATGTGTTCGGCATTCGGGTAGGGGTGAGTATCAACCTATTCGTGAAAAACAGAGAGCGTTCATCAGGGCAACCGTGCATCTATTACTATCGCACGGATGAGATGTGGAATAGAGAGCAGAAGTTCGAGTTCCTGAATAAATGCCGGCATGTGGGCGGGGTTGCGTGGCAGCCGGTTGCACCCGACGCGCGCCACACATGGCTCACGACAGGGCTCCGTCCCGAATTTGAGACCTTTCTTCCGATGGGCACCAAGGTAGCAAAGGCAAAAAGAGGGGCTGCAACAGAAGTACTTTTCAAAACCTATAGCAACGGCGTGAAGACGAATCGTGATGCATGGACTTACAATTTTAACCGAAACGCACTCGTTGAAAATATAAGTCGGATGATTGAGACTTACAACGCAGAAGTGGCGCGCTGGACACAACGGAGAAATAGAGAGGTGCCCGTTGATAATTTTGTGGTATATGACGATACAAAAATCAAGTGGAGTCGGGATTTAAAAGCGAAATTGAAACGAGGAACAGTTGCCAAATATGCGGATCACAAGGTGAGGACCTCCCTCTATCGCCCTTTTACGAAATCCAACCTCTACTTCGACCGAACTATGAACGATGTCGTATCCCTATTTCCATCTATCTTCCCTACCCTAGAGACTGAATCAGAAAATCGGGTCATTTGTGTCAACGTGACGCTAGAAAAACCCTTTACTTGTTTGATGACTGCTTGTATTCCTGATTTTGTAGTAACGGGCGGGTTTGGATCACCAACTCAAAGTTTCCCCTTCTACACCTATGACGAAGACGGCACAAACCGCCGCGAAAATATCACCGACTGGGCATTGACAGAATTCCGCTCTCACTACAAAGACGATAGCATTAGCAAGTGGGACATCTTCCACTATGCCTATGGGCTCCTGCACCATCCCGACTACCGAGAGAAATATGAGGCGAACTTGAAGCGCGATCTGCCGCATATCCCCTTCGCCACAGACTTCTGGGCGTTCGCTACCGCAGGCGTAAAGCTCGCAGAGCTCCACGTCAATTACGAAACCGCACAGCAGTTCCCGTTGAAATACAGAGAAACGCCCGACACGCCGATAGACTGGCGCGTGGAGAAGATGAAGTTGTCTAAAGACAAAACACAGTTGAAATATAACGAGTTCTTGACGTTAGACGGCATCCCAGCGGAGGTGTTTGCATATCGGTTAGGCACTCGTTCAGCGTTGGAATGGGTGATAGATCAGTATCGTGTGAAGACGCACAAGCGGAGCCGGTTGGTTACCGATCCGAATTGTGCGGATGCGCCGCGGTATATTGTGGATTTAGTGGCGCGGGTTATCACTGTCAGTCTAAAGACGGTGGAGATTGTTAAGAATTTGCCGGAACTTTAACGCTCTTTGGTCAACGCCGCATGCTTTCGCTTGTCGGATGTGGGCAGAAACCAACGGTGTTATTGAAAAAACGCCTGCTGAGTTGCCGTAATTGGAGCGGTTGTCAGACCTTCTCTCAAAAGAAGGAAGCTTACTGTGAGCAAACGCAACCCCCTACCTTCACGGAGGGGTTACTATGGTCAGACATTCATTTTTCATGGAGCCAGACGTTGCATCCGCCATGTTCCATCGGATTGCAGTGTGTAAAGGAGTCGATCGTGAAGGCGGTTCGGGCATCCTTGCCAAAACTCAAACAGGTTCGGTTTGAGACGGTATCCGCCCCAATGAGGTGGACGCGGAACGGTGTTTTGTGAGGAATATGTTTCTCCTGCGCGCTGGAAACCTTCTATGAGATTTCCGCGACTGCTAATCACGCGGCTTTGCCGTTCCGCCCACACAGCGAGTTGGCTATTCAGAGGCCGGCTTGCAAAGTAGGTATCTGATTCCTCAGGTGTCATTTTCTCAACCATGCCGGTGCTTCGGACCTGACGGTCAAGTTCCCGCCAATAGAATACCAAGGCAGCGTTTGGGTTCTCCGCAAGTTCCCGCCCTTTTTGGCTCTCATAGTCCGTGTAGAAACCGAAACCGCTGTCGTCAAATCCCCTGAGTACGACCGTTCGGGCAGCAGGGATGCCTTGCCGGGTTGCAGTCGCTAATGTCATTGCATCTGGTAAATCAATCTCAGCAGCGACCGCATCAGAAAACCATGCGTCGAACTGTTCAAACGGATCTGGCGCAGCCGTCTCTTCAAGCAAGTGTGCGCCTTGTGCGCTGTATTCTCTACGGAGTTTGTCAGTGTTCATAATGTGGGGGTGGTGTCTACCTTTTCCAAAAGTTTGGTGAAAAAAGAATGAGTACTGTGTAAAGTTCCAACCGCCCTAGTAACATACAGAAGGAAAGCACGTATTTTCCAGCGGTGTGAATGTGGGCGTAGTTATCGGTAGGGCCTACACTGCCGAGCCCAGGACCGATGTTCCCCATTGTCGCGATTGTTGCCCCGGCGGCGCTGACAAGGTCGAGCCCTAAAGTTGTCATAATGCAAGTTACAACCGCAAAGATCCCGATAAAGAAGAAAAAGAAACCGAGGATATTTGTCATCACTTCGGAGGGAACGACTCGGTCGTTGATGTGGATAGGCAGCACCGCATGTGGAAAGATGAGGCGTTTGATTTCGGCCCCGCTCTGTTTGATAAGAAGCAGAAAACGGATCTGTTTCATACCACCCCCTGTTGAACCCGCACATCCGCCGTAGAACATGAGTGTCACTAAAATGAACTGAGAGAGCCCGGGCCACTTTTCAAAATCGGCGGTCCCGTATCCCGTAGTTGTGATAATTGCGATCACCTGAAATGTAGCATAGCGCAGAGATGTCCACATGGAATCATACGGTATGTCCCCATTTACCTGAAACCGAATGGTATTCCAACAGATTAAGGTAATACTCACAGCGATGACCGTGCAGTAGAACCTAAATTCTGTATCTCGAAAATAGGCCATGAAATCCCCTCGAAGCACCCGATAGTGAAGGGCAAAATTGGTACCCGCGAGGAACATAAAGAGGCTGATAATCATGTCAATGTAGACACTCTCATAATGAGCGATGCTGGCGTTTTTCGTTGAGAACCCTCCGGTAGCCATTGTGCCGAAGGTGTGGCACAGGGCATCGAAGAGCGACATCCCACCAAACATCAGCAATACGGTTTCTAATAATGAGAGCAGCAGATAGACACCCCATAGGAGCTTAGCAGTCTGCGCAATGCGAGGAGTGAGCCGGTCGGTTTCCGGACCCGGTGCTTCGGCGCGAAACAACTGCATGCCCCCGATACCGAGTAGCGGGAGAATGGCAACGGCGAGAACAACGATCCCCATTCCGCCAAGCCAGTGTGAGAAGCTCCGCCAGAAGAGCATCGAGGGTGAGAGGCTTTCGATCTCTGTTAGGACGGTTGCACCGGTTGTTGAAAACCCCGCCATGGATTCAAAATAGCAGAAAGAAAACGCCACCCACGGTGAGCGTCCGGTGCTGTGAAAGACACCTGCTAAGTGGTAAGGGAGCGATCCGAAAAGCGCCACTATTACCCATCCTAGAGCCACAACAGCGAATCCTTCACGGATGCCGAGCTCCTTCTGCGGAGATCGAAAACTGAAACGCAAGACCAGCCCGGCAATCAAGGTAATTATTAACGAGCTAATAAACGCACCCATATCGGTCTGTATGGCTTCACCGCCCCTCGTATGATAGTAGAGCCCCACAGCCAAGGGGCATAGCATCGTCCCCGCAAGACAAATAAGCAAATTACCGAGGGTGTAAAATATTAATTTAAGACTCATAACATGGAAGAAACGTCAAATGATATGTGCTTTTAATCTCTGCGCTCTGCGAATAAATCTTCAACAACAGGAATCGCCCCCGGCATACTAAAGACAATAACGCGGTCTGTCGGTTGTATAACAGATTGTTCTGTCGGAATAATGAGTCTATCCCGACGGATGATTGCACCGATAAAAGCGTTTTTCGGGAATTTTCTTTTAAAAGACGCGAGCTCTTTATGCGTAATTTTCGAGTTAACCCCGGCAACGATCTCAATGACCTCCGCGTCTATCGTATGAAGTGATGCCACGGAGACGATCTGGCCGCGTCGGATAAGTCGAAGAATATTGCTGACGACAGTCAGGTGACGACTGACTGCACCGTCAAGTCTAGGGATACGTGCTAAGAGCGGGAGGTAGTGCGGCTGCTGGACAAGGGCAAGCACACGCTCTGCCCCGTTTTCTTTCGCTGTCATACAGGCCATAATATCGTTTTCATCGTCACCTGTGACCGAAATGAATCCATCGACCCCCTCTACCCCTGCTTCTGTGAGCAGCCTAAATTGGAGATAATTACCTTGTAAAACCGTAGAACGTCTTAGCACTTCGGACGCTAAGGCGGCCTTGGTTTCATCGGCTTCGATCAGCTTAACGTTGGTGCCTCTCTTTTCCAGTGCGCGCGCCAATTCGATACCGATGGGGCTCGCGCCTACAATAATAACACGGTTGAGCTGTAGGTTAAAGGTGATCCCGCTGATGCGCAACAATTGTTCGACGGCTAACGCGCTGCCGATGACAAATGCCTCGTCGCCTTGTTGCAGAGCATCAGTCCCTTTCGGAATAATAGTCTGTCTGCTGCCGTTGTTTGTGGGTTCTCCATCATTGGCGTGTCCCTGTCGGCTAATGGCAGCAAACCGGATATCCGTGAGAAGCCCGTTTGCGTCTAAGCGCGCGAACGATTTGCCTATCAGCGGGTTTGACTGTTTGATTCGAAAAGAGACAAATCGTACTTTGCCGTCCTCAAAATCAACAATCTCTCGGGCTTCGGGAATCTGCAAGAGTCGAACAAATTCAGCTACACACAATTCCTCAGGATTTACTATAAGGTCGATTCCGAAGTCTTTCGGTGTTAAGTCGCTTTCGGTGGCGAAATAGTCCGGATTTGAGACGCGCGCAATTTTGGTGCTTACCTTATACCTATCGGCTATCTGACAGGCGAGCATATTAATTTCATCGTTATTTGTGACGGCGATGAACAGATTCGCATCATCAATGCCAGCAGTTTTAAGAAGTTGTGGTGAAGTGCCTGACCCACATAGCATCTGCAAATCTAACTGTTCATTAACGCGGTGGCAGGCGGCATCAGATTCGTCTATAAGAATAACATCGTTATCCTGAGCCGTGAGAAGCTTGGCGATATGAAAGCCAACTTCCCCGGCACCTATAATTATTGCTTTCATTAATATATATACTTATTTTCTAAAATTAAACAGCAGCAAAACGAAGACGAGTGCAAAAGTCGATCCATTTCCCTCTTCCATCCGAAGTTACGGTAGATATTCTGCTAAATCGATGGCAATTTTCTGACATTTAATCATGCCAATTTCGCGCCTCAGCGTTTCAATGCCTTTTTTGGATTTCTCTATTCTTTTCGAAAAACTCCTTGTCTTTTCTTGAGCGGATTCGACGTTTGATAGCGGAACGGGATCAGTATTCATCCAGCGGCGGGCAGGCACACATAAGGTTTCTGTCACCGTAAACTTCGTTAATTCGTGCTACAGGGGGCCAAAATTTGGCAGCGCGCACCCAGGCCTTCGGAAACGCTGCTTTTTCGCGCGAATAGGGGCTCCCCCATTCAGATTGTATAACCATTTCTGCTGTGTGCGGTGCATTTTTCAGAACATTATCTACTCGATCCGCAACGCCTGTTTCTATCTCTGCTATTTCTTCGCGTATTGAAATCAGGGCGTTACAAAAACGTTCCAATTCTGCTTTTGATTCGCTTTCTGTCGGTTCAATCATCATCGTACCCAGTACGGGCCAAGAGACAGTTGGCGCGTGGAATCCGTAGTCCATTAGGCGTTTTGCGACATCTGTTACGTCTATGTCAGCGCTCTTTTTGAAACCACGCAGATCAATGATACACTCGTGTGCGACTAAGCCCTGTTTTCCGGTATAAAGCACCGGATAGTGCGGGGCAAGCTGCTTTGCGACATAGTTCGCGTTAAGGATCGCGACCTCTGTCGCCATTGTAAGTCCTTCCGCGCCCATCATAGAGATATATGCCCAAGAGATAGGAAGGATACTAGGACTTCCCCACGGTGCCGCCGACACTGCCCCTATCCCTGCTTTACCGCCTATAGGCACAATCGAGTGGGTGGGTAAGAAGTCTGTCAGATGGGCTTTCACACCAATCGGTCCCATGCCCGGGCCACCGCCTCCGTGAGGTATACAGAAGGTCTTGTGGAGGTTCAGATGGCAAACATCTGCTCCGATATCTGCGGGGTATGCTATGCCAACAAGGGCGTTCAGATTTGCACCATCCATATAGACCTGGCCACCTGATTGGTGAACAATGTTGCAAACCTCGCGAATCTTCTCTTCAAAAACGCCGTGCGTTGATGGATACGTAATCATTGCCGCGGCGAGGGCGTCTCGATGTATATCTGCTTTTGCCCGGAGATCCTCAATATCTATATTCCCTTCCGTGTCACACGCGACGACCACGATCTGCATGCCCGCCATAACCGCACTCGCTGGGTTTGTGCCGTGAGCGGAAGTCGGTATTAAGCAGACATTGCGATGAGCTTCGTTCCGACTCTGATGGTATCTGCGGATCACTAACAGGCCCGCATATTCACCTTGTGAACCCGCGTTCGGTTGCAATGAGATACCGCTGTAACCTGTTATCTCGGCTAACCATGTCTCAAGTTGTGAAAACAGATGTTGGTAACCCTCCGTTTGTTCGAGCGGCGCGAACGGGTGAAGTTCCGCGAACTCAGGCCAGGTCACCGGAATCATCTCTGCGGTAGCGTTGAGTTTCATCGTACAAGAACCGAGCGGAATCATTCCATTCACAAGCGAAAGGTCCTTCGCTTGGAGTTTGTGAATATAACGAAGCATCTCGGTTTCAGAATGATAGGTGTTGAAAACAGGATGTGTCAGATACGGGCTTTTACGTTGTAAATCTAACGGAATCTGACTCGTAGACAAAGTTTCCAGCCGCGTCTTGACACCAAATATTTCAAGAAGTTCTTCAACGTCTGCTGCAGTGCTTGTTTCATCTAAGGAGATACCGATGTGTGTTGTATCTATTGCCCGCAGGTTGATCCGTCTCGCATGCGCGGCAGTCATTATATCCGCTGTTGTTTCTGCCTGAACGCGAACGGAAAGGGTATCAAAAACCGGGGATTCGCCCGTAGCGTGGCCAATTTCTTCAAGTCTAGCACGTAGCCTACAGGTGAGCAAATGGATCCGCTCCGCAATTTGCTGAAGCCCTCTCGGACCATGGTAGACCGCATACATCCCCGCCATGACAGCAAGGAGCACCTGCGCCGTGCAGATATTGCTCGTGGCTTTTTCACGGCGGATATGCTGTTCCCGCGTTTGAAGGGCCAAACGGATCGCCGGTTGCCCCAATGTATCTTGAGAGACACCTGCAATTCGTCCGGGGATCTGCCGTTTAAGTGCATCCCGGGCGGAGAGAAATGCGGCGTGCGGTCCCCCATAACCGAGCGGCACCCCAAAGCGTTGTGCGCTGCCGATAGCGATGTCCGCTCCAAACTCCCCAGGGGGACGCAACAATGTTAATGCTAACAGGTCCGTTGCCGTAATCAACAGGCCTCCAGCGGCGTGTACCTCTTCAGCGAATCCGCTATAATCGTGAATCGCGCCGTCAGTGGCAGGATATTGCACGATGCCCCCTAAAATTGGGGTAGTCAAGCTCGCTGTTTGAGGATCACCGATACATAACCGGATGCCCAGAGGTTCAGCACGAGTCTGTAAAACTGAGATGGTTTGTGGATGGCAGGTTTTTGAGACAAAAAAATCGCGACACGTTTTCTGCTTAGTGTGGGCGAGACACATCCCCATTGCTTCAGCAGCCGCAGTCGCCTCGTCTAACAGAGAAGCGTTTGCAATAGGTAAACCTGTTAAGTCAATAACCATTGTTTGAAAGTTGAGCAGCGCTTCCAAACGTCCTTGTGAAATCTCTGCTTGATACGGAGTGTATTGTGTATACCAGCCTGGGTTTTCCAAAATATTTCGTTGGATTACGGAGGGGACGGTGCAGTTATAGTACCCCATGCCGATGAAGGATCGGAAAACATCGTTTTCAGCCGCCAGCGCTTTGAGCGCGGAAAGTGCCTCCGCTTCTGATAGAACGCTTGTATCGCTATTTAAAGCGAAATCTGATGCCAAACGAATATCGGGCGGCACAACATCATCGATAAAATCTGCCATCGAAGAATAATTGAGCGTTACCAACATCTGTTCAATATCATCTGATCGGGGTCCGATGTGTCGAGATGCGAAGGGTGTGATGTTGTTTTTTTCAGACATCTTCCGCCTCAATATGTGCTTGATACCTCTCAGCATCAAGGAGTGCGTCAAGCTCCGCGGAGTCTATCATTTTGATTTTCAGCAGCCATCCGTCGGTGTAGGGCGATTCGTTCACCTGTTCTGGGGCATCAAGGAGTGATTCATTCACTGCGAGGACTTCACCGCTAACGGGCGCATAGAGGTCAAACGCTGCTTTAACAGATTCTATGACTCCGAACTCCGTTTTTTGTGTAAGGTCACTGCCGACTTCCGGCAACTCAACGTAGACGATATCTTGAATTTCCGATTGCGCGTAATCAGTGATACCGATAGTGACGATGTCACCGTCCCTCTTTGCCCATTCATGGCTTTCCATATATTTTAGGTTTTCTGGAATCATGTGCTTTCTCCATGTAAATATAATGTCTACGAACGTAGTAGAGGCCTCTCTGTGTCCGTACAATGCCGCTCCATTTTATGAACTTCTTGGATGTTTGTCGGGTATCCGTGTATTTGGTAGTCTTTTGAGGGTTGCAGTCCGTGCCTGTCAGCGAGTCTGCGGCGTGTTGTGTCAAGTGAGAGCAGTGTAAGATCAATCCCTATCCAGGGCCGGTTGAGGGTGTGTGCTGCATCTATTGTGGTGCCACAACCGACAAAAGGGTCCATAACGAGATCGCCTTCATTGCTCGAGGCTTGTATCATGCGTTCGTAAAGGATAATAGGTTTCTGTGTCGCATAGCCGAGACGTTCTTTAGAGGTTCTGCCGACCATATCCACTTCCCAAACATCGCGCATAGATGCCATCGTGTACCAACGGCCTTCTTTATCTTGAAATTCGTTAATACCTTCAAAACGATAAGGCTTGAAGTTCCGATTGTATGACTTTTCCTTCTGAATATTAAAGGTATGTCTGTTCCTAAAATTTCGGGTGTAGAAGAGAATTACATCGTGCTTACGCGCAAACCAATTTTTGCTGATGCCCCCTGAGCGGTATGACCATACAATCTCATTCCGAAAGTGCTCATTTTTCTTTCGATTGTTCTGATCCCAAATTGCGTCCATTATGCCTTTAAGGTAGTGGCTTGCGGTGGGATCGCAGTGTAGGTAAATACTGCCGGTCTCTTTGAGGAGCCGGTGCATCTCTGCGAGGCGCGGCCCCATAAACGCGAGGTATGCTCGCATCGCGCCCTTGTTGCCCGATACTGCGTTTTGTAGCACAAGATCATAGCCTTTGAGGCAGACATCCAGTGCTTTGTAGGTGTCGCTGGTGCGTGCCATTCTTTCAATGTCAGTGCGTGTGTCTTGTGCCGGGGTGTCCCAGGTCCAAGTGTCTGTAAATGCTTTAGCTTGTGCCTTGGAATCAGTAAGGAATGCATTGTAATCACGCCCGCTGTTGAAGGGCGGATCGGTACATATTAGGTCGACGTGCTGGTCGTCCATTTCTTGCATGACTTCAAGGTTGTCACCGAAGTATAGACTGTTCGGTAGGATCATTTTTCTCTCTATTAGTATGATATTTACGAGCGCATTAGAGTCATCTGTGTGTCCGTAAAGTGCCGTTCTACCTTTCGCATCGGGGCAATCCACGCGGCAGGTAAACGGATAATGTCCTTCAAGGAGCTCGGATTTTCAAAATAGGTGTCGTCTATTTGCCAGAATTGCAGGCGCGGAAATGTTTCATTGTTGTGATAAAACGTTCCCATATCAGCTGCAACCTGACGCATGCCGGCACTAACAGGTGTAATTGTGATAAATACACCGATTGCATCGTTTTTGTTCATCACATGACAGAAGGCGCGGACTTGTGAGATCGTCGGTTTCCCGCTTTTGACTTCAGCAAGGATACGTGTATGGGTCGTCTGCCCTTCTTCTGGGTCCCAGAGCGTGATATGTCCGACGTTTGCCTCACCATCTTTCCCACCGTCTCCCACAGATTTCGTCGGTTGAAGTCCGAGGCGTGTGACTGCCCAGTTAGAGAAGTCGTGATATTTCTTTTCATCTCGGACGAGTTTATGAACTTCTTGGATGTTTGTCGGGTATCCGTGTATTTGGTAGTCTTTTGAGGGTTGCAGTCCGTGCCTGTCAGCGAGTCTGCGGCGCATAGGGTCAAGTGATAGAAGTGTGAGATCGATCCCTATCCAGGGCCGGTTGAGGGTGTGCGCTGCATCTATTGTGGTGCCGCACCCGGCGAAGGGATCCATGACGAGATCGCCTTCGTTGCTTGAGGCTTGTATCATGCGTTCGTAAAGTGCCCGCGGCTTTTGCGTCGGATAGTCGAGCCGTTCTTTTGCCATGGAATTCAGTGAGGGGATGTCTTTCCACCAATCGTTAGGGATCATTCCTTCGTCAGGGTAGTAATATCTTTTTTTCCCCGCATCAACACGGATCCGACACTTCCTGCCTTGATTATCTACCTGCCGATAATGGCTTGCCAGATATTCTTCACTAATAGGCATTTTGTAACTTCCCCAAAATGCTTTGTCAGTTTTCGTATAAAGCAAAAGAGTGTCGTGTTTTTTGGAAAAGAAACGTTTAGGGCGACCACTGTTAGAGTATCCCCAAGCAATCTCATTTCTATAATTCTCTATATCAAAAATTGCGTCCATTACGCCTTTAAGGTAGTGGCTTGCGGTGGGATCGCAGTGTAGGTAAATACTGCCGGTCTCTTTGAGGAGCCGGTGCATCTCTGCGAGGCGCGGCCCCATAAACGCGAGGTATGCTCGCATCGCGCCTTTGTTGCCCGATACTGCGTTTTGTAACACAAGGTCGTAACCCTTGAGGCAGACATCCAATGCTTTGTAGGTGTCGCTGGTGCGCGCCATTCTTTCAATGTCAGTGCGCGTGTCTTGTGCCGGGGTGTCCCAGGTCCAAGTGTCTGTAAATGCTTTAGCTTGTGCCTTGGAATCAGTAAGGAATGCATTGTAATCACGCCCGCTGTTGAAGGGCGGATCGGTACATATTAGGTCGACGTGCTGGTCGTCCATTTCTTGCATGACTTCAAGGTTATCACCGAAGTATAGACTGTTCATCTGCTAATCTTTATTATACAGTTTGACTTTCAGGGTTTAGATAAAAGGGACGTTTACAATTTTAGCCGGATGTATCCTATCCCGAATTTCTATGTCAATTTCTCCATCGTCAGGCATTAACTGCGCTGTTACGGCCGCAAGGCCGATATTGCGTTTCAGACTTGGGGAGGGTGCGCCGCTTGTCACGTTCCCTATCTGTTTACCGTCCCGGTAGACGGCATAACCGGTGCGCGCGACAGCACGGTCAAGCATCTGAAATCCTATCAACTGCCTTACAGGGCCCTTTCGTCTCTGTGTGACGAGTGCGTTCTTGCCGATAAATTTGCGGTTCTTGAACTTGACAAATTTACCTAACCCGACTTCAAATGGATTTGTATCGGTATTCATATCTACGTCGTAAAGGCGGAGACCAGCTTCAAGACGCAACGTATCGCGCGCACCGAGTCCTACAGGCTGACCTTCTGCTTCTATTACAGCAGGATAGAGCACTTCCCATAAATCTTTTGCTCTCCTTGCGTTAACGTACAACTCAAAACCGTTTTCGCCGGTATACCCGGTTCGTGAAATTAGCGTAGGTATCTCGTCAACCTCGGCTACAACAAAACCGAAAAATGGAATTTCAGAAACATCGTGTTCAGTAACAAAAGCGTTTAGAATATTTATTGATTTTGGACCTTGCAATGCAATAAGGGCAGTGTTATCGCTTTGGTCTGCTATTTCTGCAGCCATACTGTTTTGGGTTTCTATCCATGCCATATCTTTTTCGATATTAGCAGCGTTGACAACCAACATATAGTGGTTATCCGCGTATCGGTAAATAAGAAGGTCATCAATTATGCCGCCTGTTTTGTTGCAAAAAAGAGTGTACAGCACACGTCCATCCGTTAAACGCCCGGCATCGTTTGTGCTGAGTTTTTGTACCAATTCATTCGCCCCATGCCCGCGAATATCAATTTCTCCCATGTGTGACAGATCGAACAACCCAGCAGCCGATCGTACGGCAAGATGTTCTTTAACGATGCTGCTGTATTGGAGCGGCATTTCCCACCCACCGAATTCGGTGAATTTGGCGCTGAGATACTTATGGACTCGGTAAAGCGGTGTTTTTTTCATGTTTTGCCGTTAAAGAGGCGTGGGCTCAACGTTTTTAAAGCCTATAGATGCATGCAAGATTCCCACCAAAAATCAGTGCTTCTGCGTCATCGCCAAGCTCCAATCGCTTAAGGGCGTTAATAACCTGAATTGGACGGTATTCGGGCAAATTAGAGCCTAGGATATCTACTTCAAAATTGTCTTTCATGAGCAAGTTTCCTCTTAGGCGGTTACGGGGTCGGACTTTCGTTGATAAGAATCGCTCCATTTGATCCGACTTCAAAAACCGCCTTTCCGTTTGTTACAGAATCTCGATAATCTGTATAGGCAGATTCCGCATTGGCGGAGTCTGCAAAACGGATAATGAAAACAATCGGGGTATCCAACCATGTTTCTGATTTCATATTTTCCCAATAGCGCGATGAGATACCGATCGCTGTATCGGTCAATTGTGGAATAGTAGTCGGTAGGCTGCTGTAGATTTGACGCAACGTCCAATTTGAGCGGAATAGTTTGACACTTCCATTCACTTTATTGCTGCTCGGTAATAGCGCGAATATCCTCGGGTCCCGAGGCGGATCTTCAATTTGTGCAGCAACAATTTTAGCGAGGGCAACCATACCTTCCCGGATGCTAGTCGCTATTTCGTAACCCTCGATCTGAACGAAATACTTCCCTTTTGAAAAGCGGAGATAGTTGCCTGAAAGGAGAGCCTTACACCCCACCCATTCAATTTTCATTTGTGGATAGGTGTAGAAATTATAAATCCCAAATGCGTTTTCTGGCGAGCCCATGTCGAATATCTCAAGTAAAATCAGCGGCTTTGAACCAAAGCGGGGCGTTTCATATTCCACCTCCGCTTGTCGTTGAAAGCCGTAGGCATAGTAAAGCTTCGGAGACGAGCTTCTGTCACGATAGAGCGTTTCACCCTCGTAAGTTGAGGGCAAGCGTGACTGGACCCAGCCCCCTGACTCTCGATCGCTCGGTAAAAGATGGGTTGGTGAAATATCAGTTCGTCCGGTGTTTTTTGCGGTTGATGGTTCTAACGCAGCTGACGCGTTTTTGATATTTGATCTTATCTCAAGTATCGCCTTTTGCGCTTTCTCCTCCGTGGTACTGTGCCATACCCCGTAGATATATCGTGCTTCCTGCTGAACGGCTGTCCAGTTTCCCCGCTCCTCACTACATGAGAGCAGCGTCAAACTAAAAAAGAGGGGCATCCCAAGCAAGAAATGGAGAGATTTAGAAAAAAAGTCTGTTCCCTTACCTTTCGTTCGTTCGATCGTTTCCATGCGTGCGTCCTATTACCACTGCTCTGCTAGTTGATTGTAAAGGTCTTCCACGAGCTCATCTAAAATAAGGTTTTTGGCTTGTTCCGGGGTTTCCCTTGGTTCTGACCGGTTTGGTACGATATAGAAATCATGGACCTGGATATAGTTGTCGGTTTCGGCGATCGTATTATTACGTACGCGGTCTAAGAATTCATACTCGATCTGCAAACTCATACGCAACATTTCGACTTCCCCTTGTGGGCCGAAGCCCTGCTCTATTAAATTGTAGTCCTGTATCCGGATTGTAAATTCGGAATCGTTCCCGTCTCGCCATTTCCGGTTGAAACGTTGAGTTAGTTTCTCATGAATGATTTCATCATACGGACGCTGAGAGGTCGTATCGTAGGCAAAATCAGCGTCCAAGATTTCAACTGGCGAGATACGGATGGTTTTGATATGTTCCAAGTATTCAGATTTGGAAACGTAACCGCATCCAGCAATCAGTAGGTTCAAGCATATCGGTAGTACTAAGGTCAACAAGGTTCTACGCATCTTTTTCCCCCTATTTCGCCCTTGCCGAAGAATATAATCCGATTCGTGCGTTGTTCTTGTTCCGTATTTTATATATTTGGGTTTAAAATATTAAACCGTCTGACAGTACTGGAGATTGGAAGTTCGCTGGTGCTGCCTTTGGACGCGGTACTTTCTGCTGCCTGCCATAAAACATAGATTTAGCGGTATCAACAATGTATCGTTTATAAGTAGGCGATAGTAAAACAACAAAGACAAGGACAAGCAGAATGAGAACAACGGCTAAAAAGTAGGTTACCCACTTCTGGTCGAGCAAATTTGGTTTATCCAGCGTGTATTTAGCAGTATTGCGTCTTGCTTTCATTGTTTCGACTCCTTATTCATTGATATGTTACTTCACGATAGATCACTTATGTGATTATTTTAGCGGATAAAATTGGAACTCTGTATTCGAATTATAGCAAAAAAAAGAATGATATGCAAAACTTAATTGTTTTTGTTTTCAGAGTTTGTGACATAAAAATAGGGCGAAGGAATGAATCCTCCGCCCTATTCTGATCCTTAAGAAGCTACAGATTTTGGGTCCTGGCACAGCGCTTTCCGGCTATCGAGAGCGTCCTTTAGGGATACGTGGCGAGCGCCGGTTGCGAAAATCCCGCACATTGTCGCGTTGTTCATAACGGTTGGTGCGCCGGTCACGTGTATCGCTGCCCCGTCTTTCTCGGGAGTCACGTGTGTCTCTACTATCACGGTAACCCGAGCGGCCCATATCCCGGTTTCCCCTCGGTTCATGCCGATCAGATGAGAAATCACGATCATCGGACGATTCAATATTCATTTCTTCAACGGGGATTCCACCTGCCGCGATCAGTGTCAAATCTACACGATCCTGTTCGTCAATTGTGAGGATACGGACAGTGACTTCGTCACCCACCTGCATCACGTCCTCGGCGCGGCGGACATAACCGTCCCCCATTTGCGAAATATGAACGAGGCCGTCCTTGCCGGGCAAAATCTCTACGAATGCTCCAAACGGAGCCGTTCGGACTACTTTTCCGGTGTACTCTTTCCCAATTTCAGGCATTGCCGTGATCGCTAGGATTTTTTCCTCGGCTCGTTTGAGATCCTCAGCACTTGTTGCTGCAATTTCAACAGTTCCATCATCTTCAATGCTGATAGTTGTGTTGGTTTCTTCTTGGAGTCCTTGGACAGTCTTGCCTCGTGGTCCAATGAGGTCTTTAATTTTCTGTTGTGCGATCTGGATCGAGTGAATCCGCGGGGCATAAGGGGAAAGTTCTGCACGCGGTTGTGCTATAACGGCATTCATCTGTTCAATGACTGCAAGCCGCGCTTCTTTTGCTTGATGGATTGCGCGACGCATCAATTCTGGACTGACCCCTTCAATCTTGATATCCATTTGGACAGCAGTAACGCCTTCGCTGGTCCCCGCCACTTTAAAATCCATGTCACCCAAGAAGTCTTCCGTTCCGAGCATATCGGTGAGTATAACCTCTTGTTCGTTTTCCTTGATGAGTCCAACGCCTATTCCCGCGACAGGTCCTTTAAGGGGGACACCAGCATCCAACAACGCTAATGTCGCGCCACAGACGGTCGCCATTGACGAGGAGGCGTTAGATTCCAAGATTTCCGATACGACCCGAATTGTATAGTGGAATTCTTCCTTAGCTGGAATAACTGGTTCGAGAGCCTTTTGTGCCAAGGCCCCGTGACCGATTTCCCGGCGTCCAGGCCCCATCATGCGTTTGACTTCACCCGTGCTGAACGGTGGGAAGTTGTAGTGGAGAAAGAACGAACGTCTCACTTCACCATCAAGTCCGCGTTGGACATCTTCGTCGCCAGACGTGCCGAGAGTCGTTACACAGAGTGCCTGTGTCTGGCCCCTACTAAAGAGCGCTGATCCATGGGTGTAGGGCAAGAGTGCAACTTCGCCCGAGATAGAACGAATATCCGTTACGCCGCGCCCGTCAACCCGTTTGCCTTCGGTCAGAATGGCTTGGCGCATCTCCTCTTTTTCGATTTCGTTTAAGATGGAAACAGTGTCCTTTGCTGCGTTCAGGTCGGTTTCCTCAGGTATATCTTCAAGGATTTCTGACAAAACCTCTTCTTGGACCTGTTCAAGATAGTCTTCACGCAATTTTTTGTCTGCCATTCCGATAGATTCTCGGATCCGAGATGTGGCGAGATTGCGAACGCGGTTGCTGAGGTCTACTCCAACATTTTTGGACGTATAATTGCGCTTTGGCGTACTGCAGACTGCCGCTAGTCCTTCTTGAAGTCTGATAATCTCCTTTATTTGCGCGTGAGCGGTGACAATTGTATCAATAACTTCATCTTCGGGGATTTCGTGACCGCTACCTTCAACAGACATCACGGCATCTATCTTACCGCTTACGAACAATTCCATCTCCGAAGCGTGTAATTCTTCATAGTTTGGATTGATTATTAACTCGTCTTCAATTTTCCCTACTGTGACTGCTGCAACCGGGCCGTTAAACGGGATATCAGAAATCGATAAAGCGGCCGAGGTGCCGATGAGTGCCGGAACATCCGCCGGATGAATACCGTCCGATGAAAACACGTTGCATAAAATTTGTACTTCTGCCTTAAAGTCCTTGGGAAAGAGAGGACGGATACAGTGATCAATTAAACGAGCAATAAGTTGTTCGGATGTTCCAGGACGTGGCTCGCGTCTACCATAAACCGTCGGGATACGTCCTGTCGCGTATGCCCTCTCACGATAATCTACTGTTAGTGGAAAGAAATCCAAGTCGTGTTCCCTATCGTCCGCTACGACTGTAACTAAGACAATCGTTCCACCGTATTGAACCCACACCGCTCCATCTGCTTGTTTCGCGACTTTTCCGGTTTCGATCGATAACTTCTCGTTTCCCAGTTGCATTTCAACTTTCATTCTATGTACTACTCCTGTATTTCCGATTTTTCGTGCTTCTACCAAATATAAATAATAAAAAAGCGGCTAGAGAAAAATATTGCTTAAGATATAGTATACCGGATTGACACGGCTAATAGTAGTCTTTAAGCGTTACAACCTACAACCCTAATCGGATTTAAACCCGGTTGTTGAGATATAAAATGCGTTTCGTAACCGCTCTGTACTAGCGCAAAACCTAACTTCTTCTTGATCCGATTGTGTCACGAATTCCAAGTCCTTCAATTAAACGGTAGTAGCGCGGAACGTCTTTTTTATAAAGATACTTTAACAAACGGCGCTGTTTTCCAACAAGGCGGAAAAGCCCATAGCGAGAATGGTAATCCTTCCGATGCGTCCGAAAATGTTCGGTCAACTGTCGAATCCGAGCCGTCAAAATTGCCACCTGAGCCTCCGGAGACCCAGTATCCTGTTGATGTACCTGGTACTGTTCCAATAATTCCTTCTTCTCTGCTGCACTAATTGCCAATTGTGCTCACCTCCTTTTGGTTGAACAACTGGTTTTAAATAACAGGCCTTGGATACCTGTTCATTGCGTCTCGTCAAAAATCATCGGCTAAAACGGACGTTATAAAACAAAAATGCTTTGACACATATATGAATATAAAAAAAAACTAAGTTGTTTGCGATTGTTGCTCCGATATTCATCTATTCATCTACGCATGATACATATTTGACATACTCCGCCATCGTGTAAACCTACGAGATTCCTCTGAAAGTGGATCCCCTTGCTTTTTGATGTGAATTGTGGCGTTCCGATTTCGGAAACGGCCTAGTCTGTCACAACGGACATATAAAAACCGCCGGGGATCTCTTCCTATGGAAGTTTATTATACCACATTTCCCCGCAATTGTCAATTTTATTTATTGGACACAACTGATTAACCGCCACGACATCCCTGACAAAAAGGTATGACGATTTGTAGCTGAAGATTTGATAATACTACAAGTTGGCCTGAAATTCAAATTAAACTCTTGTGTTTAAATGGTTTAGGTACTGCTATTGGCGTGCAGATTCGGCAAGTATCTCTGCGGCTGTCTTGACATCGCGTCGTATCTGTTGCACAAGGGATTGAAGATTCGGGAATTTTCGTTCATTCCTAATTTTTTCTACGAAAAAGATTTCTACCAATTTACCATAGATGCTCTCATTAAAATCAAAAAAGTAACCTTCTACTTGGAAATTTAACTCGCTAAACGTAGGGCGTGTTCCAATGTTCAAGACACCGTCTAACCATTTCCCTTCTAGTTTAGCGCGGATTGCGTAGACACCATTCGGAGGATAGATTTGGTCGTGTGTCTCTATATTTGCTGTGGGGAAACCGAGCTCCTTACCTCTTCCATCACCGTGGACAACCTTTCCGATCAACGAGTACGGACGCCCCAATAATTGTGAGCTCCACAAGAGGTCTCCGCTCGCTAAGGCTTGACGAATGCGGGTACTATGAACCGGCGAACCGTTTATCTCTGTAGGCGGGACAATCGTGACATCAAAGGGGTAATCCTCACTGATTTCTGCTAAGCGTTGTGCATTACCAGCTCGGTTTTTTCCAAATTGACAAGCATATCCCACGACAACATGTTTGGTTCGACATTTCTCCAGGAGAACACGTTCCACGAAAGCCTCTGGTGGCATTGAGGCAATCTTTTCGTCAAAACTGAGCATAACAATTTTGTTAATGCCACATTGCTGAAGTATCTCAACGCGTTTAGAAAGCGGGGTCAGAATAGGCGGGCATCGTTCCGGCGATAAAAACGCGAGTGGATGCGGGTAGAAACCAACCAGCACGCTCATCAATTGCTCTTCTGCGGCACGATGCAACAGCGTCTTAATGACCGCTTGATGCCCTAGATGGATTCCATCAAATACACCGAAGGTAACCACGGTGTCTCTCTCAAATCCGGGGATGTCCTCTGAATTATAAATTGTTGTCGCTATGGAGGGGTTGCTTATATTGGCAACGTTTTCCACGTTTTTCAATCCTTCAGAAAGTCACCACACCTCTTGGAAGGCTGTTTCATGTACTGCTGTGTAGTGTGAACAAGAGCAGTAATCGCTGATAAATAAGGCATCATGACTCGGCAGCCTGCCGCACGTCGATGTCCACCACCTTCAAATTCTGAAGCCAGTTTGCTAACATCTACCTGGCCTTGGCTCCGTAAGCTCGCCTTAGTACTCCTATCTGGCAATTCGCACGCACACAGGGCTACTTCAACACCTGCAATTGCTTGAATCTGATTCACAGCCCCTTCTATAGCTTCAGACGTGGCCCCGGTCCTTCTGAACATCGCTTGCGTAACGTACACAGAGGCTATCTTACCGTCATTCGTGACTTGCAAGGTGCGGAGAATTTCACTTAATAAACGAATTTTACTAACCGGTATATGTTCATAGACATGACGGTAGACTTCATCGGGCGCGAATTCACCTATCTCTATCAATTCTGCCGCAATGCGATGCGTGTCAGCTGTGGCGTTACTATAGCGAAAACAACCCGTGTCAAACATCAATCCTGTGTAGAGGCAGAGCGCGCAAGCTTTGCTTATTGCCGTCTGGTGATACTTGATCAGTGTGTATACAATTTCTGATGTAGAGGAGGCTGAGGGGTTGATGATATTAATATCTCCAAACGCTTCAGCTGTCGTGTGATGGTCAATGTTAACCAGTATATTTATGGGTCGCAACGTTTCCGACAAGGTTTTACCGATCCGTTTCAGTGTACTTGCATCTAACACAATTAGAACTTCCGGACGATAAGTTCCGACTGCACGAACATCCTCAATGCTATCCCACGATGGCAAAAATCTGTAGTTAACAGGGACAGTATCTGTGTTAAAAATTCTAACAGATTTCCCTAACTGCTTTAGAAAGAGGTAGAGGCTCAGTTCCGAACCGATCGCGTCGCCATCTGGATTAATATGGGTTGAAAGGGCGAAGTTATCGTACCGCTCTAGTAGCGCGAGGAGTGTGCCATAGCTCTGCGTATCTGTTGTATGTTGGGTGCTCATGAGGGGTCGGCTGGGTCCTTGCTAGGTGTCTCATCTTCGGATTCAACGGATTTAAGGAGCCCGTCTATTTTAAAGAGATAGTCGGCAGATTCATCTATGGTAAACCGAAGCTCCGGTGAATAGCGGAGTGTAAGACGATTCCCGATTTCCCGTCTAAGGAACCCGGCTGCGCTTTTCAGACCGGCGAGCGTCTTATCCTTTTGGGTTTTATCGCCTATGACACTCACCTTTACATTTGCGTATTTCAGATCTGATGAAACCTCTGCCTGGGTGATTGTACAGAGCGCTACGCGTGGATCCTTAACAGAACGTTGGATGATTTCGCTCAATTCTCGCTGGATTAGGGCACCCACCCGATCTTGTCTTCTATTGTTTACCATAATCTTCCTACCTTTAAAAGCAGGTTTCCGCTTACAATTTCCATTAAAAGAAAAATTCGGTTTCGTAATCTACTAACTCGGCCTCTACATTTGCCTCAATAAAAGTAATAACATGTGAAAGGAGTCCGTTCAGATGTGCTGCGTCGTTAGAAACTGATACTGCAGCTAATACTGCAGATCCGTGTGCATTTAACGCTTCTACTTCCGCAATAGCAATGTTGAACCGGTTCTTGAGTCTTGCAATCAGGCTTTTGATAACTCGACGTTTTGCCTTTAGCGAGTGGCTCTGCGGGATTCGGATCCAGATTTTACAAACCCCGATGTGCATAAAAGCCTCAGTTGCAAGCCCAGTTTTCGAACCTCGTTCTTTCTATTTCTACAAGAAGAGACGATGTTACACTGTCCATCTAAGAAAGCGAGCGCGTTACCTGTTCGTGGACGTAACACTCAAGAACGTCACCAATTTTCAAATCCTCGAAGGTTTCTATACCTATACCGCATTCATAATTCGCTTGGACTTCGTTAACATTATCTTTGAAACGTCGAAGTGAATTCACCTTTCCTTCGTGAATTAATCGGTTGTCGCGAAGGATCCGGAGCGGTTGGTTGTGCGAAATTCGCCCCCAATTGACATAGCTGCCCGCAACTAAACCAAGCCGCGGCACTTTAAACAATTCACGAACTTCCGCCCGTCCGATAACCACTTCACGGACTTCTGGATCTAATAAGCCTTCCATGGCTGAACGGATATACGAAATCAGGTTATAGATGACGTTATAGGTCCGGACATCGATTCCTTCATTTTCCTTTGCTTGCATGGCTTCTGTTGTTGGATGCACATTAAAGCCGACAACAATAGCATCAGACGCGGAGGCAAGCAAAATATCGGTTTCGGTGATGCCCCCAACGGCTTGATGGATAATGTTGATTTTAACTTCGTCCGTGCTTAAATTGAGTAGCGATGCGGCGACTGCTTGCACCGAGCCCTGGACATCGCCTTTAAGGACAACGTTGAGTTCCTTGATTTCACCTTCCTGGATCTGTTGGAACAAATTTTCTAAGGTAACGTGGCTGTTCGATCCAAGTTTTTCGGTTCTATGTTTGTCTCGTCGCGCTTCACTGATGGTTCGCGCATCCTTATCCGATTCCACAACATAGAATTTGTCGCCCGCTTCGGGCACCCCTGTGAAACCGAGAACTTCGACGGGACGTGAGGGGCCTACTGTTTTCAGGTGTTTCCCGTGTTCGTCTATCATTGCTCTGGTTCTGCCCGAGTATAATCCTGAAACAAAGGCATCTCCAACGCGTAGGGTTCCAGATTGCACAAGAACCGTTGCGACAGGCCCCCGTTCTTTGTCTACTTGTGCCTCAATAACAACACCGCGGGCACTTTTATCTGGGTTCGCTTTGAGTTCAAGGAGCGCAGCTTCCAAAAGAAGCATTTCCAACAAGATGTCTATGCCGGTTCCCTCCGTCGCAGAGGTCTCAACACAAATCGTCTGTCCGCCCCATTCTTCTGGAACTAGGTCCTGTTCTGCCAATTGTTGTCGGATATAATCCGGACGTGCCCCGGGAACATCTATTTTATTAATCGCCACCACGATTGGGACTTTAGCGGCCTTCGCGTGACTGATTGCCTCGATCGTCTGCGGCATGACCCCGTCGTCAGCTGCAACAATCAAAACGACGATATCGGTCACTTGGGCACCACGTGCCCGCATAGCAGTAAAGGCAGCGTGGCCAGGTGTATCCAAAAAGACGACACTGCCGGTTTGCAAAGCCATGTGGTAGGCCCCAATATGTTGTGTAATATTCCCCGCCTCGGATTCGCTAACGTTTGATTCACGTATAGAGTCCAAGAGAGACGTTTTGCCGTGGTCAACGTGTCCCATAATTGTGACGACTGGAGCACGCGGCTTTAAAGATTCTGGTGGATCCGGTAGGTCTGTTAATAAGTCTTCTTCCAGCGTTCGCTTTTTAATGGCCTCAAAATCTAAATGTTCGCCAAGCATCATGAGAGTCTTATAGTCGAGACGTTGATTGATATTTGCCATCACTCTTAACTTCATGAGGCGCAGAATCAGCGCTGAAGGTTGCAAGTCCAGCGACGCGGCGAGATCCGCAACTGTTACGCCTTCTGTGATCTGTAAAACACCTGTCCCCTGGCGGCTTGAATCAGGGTCGTTTCCGGTCGGCTTCGCACCTGTAGATGTGGCTTCCTCGTTAAAGCTCGCTGCTAATTCAGGCTCAACAAGCGCAACAGTGTCTGGGTCAAGCGGGACCTTTTCGTTTTTAACCTGAATACCGTGGTTTCTTAATATAGTGATGAGTTTCTTACTTGTAAGTTTATACTCCTTTGCCAATTTGAAAACAGGTGTGCCTGAACTTTGGCTCACTTCACGGTTCGCTTTTGTAGATTTTTGCCGCTGCCTTTCAGCTTTGCTCATGATAGTTCCTCCTTTTGGGCATTGGACTCACGGATTTCCTTAGTATATTCAAGCAAGACTCGTTCAAACTGCGCTATAGCCTCACTTGTAAGCTGCACACGTAATAAAGAATTAATCCGTTTTGGAGATTTAAATGCTTTCTGTATGCACGATTGTGCACAGCAGACATAAGTCCCGCGCCCCTCATATTTCCTTTCTCCATCCATTTGTAGCGTTCCGGATCCTCGGCATACAAACCGAATGAGCGTTTTCTGCAGAAATTTACCACGGCACCCAACACAAGTGCGAATAACGTTCCTCAAAAATTTCACCCATTTTTATAAACTGGCTCCCGAGCCATCAAATTAGTGCATCCGTAGTCCTTGCCTTGGAAAGCCGAGTCAAAAAAGATCTTGGAGCCTTATTCAGGTTCAAAGTCAAAATTATCTTCTTTGACATAGGTTTCAGATTGATTCGGCTCGGGGCTTTCTTCAGAGTCTGTCACAGAGGCATCTTCTGCTTGTATTTCCGTTTTTTCATCACTTTCTTCGAGATTCATCTGTGTTTCCTGAGCAGCGTCCGGGCCAAGTGTATCAAATTCTTCATCAGCCGGTGCTGGTTTAAAAAGTTCATCGATCGAAACAGTCGACTCCGATTCACTCTTTATGTCGACTTTCCAGCCTGTCAATTTTGCAGCGAGTCTGGCGTTCTGTCCCCGTTTACCAATTGCTAAGGAGAGTTGGTTATCCGGAACAATCACGCGTGCACTTTTATTGTTTTCGCTAAGTTCCACCCGCCGCACGCTGGCTGGACGTAAGGCGTTAGCGATAAAGACGCTTGGATCCTCGCTCCATTCTAGAAGGTCGATTTTCTCGTCATCAAGCTCGCTGACGATATTTTGGACCCGGCTTCCCTTAACCCCAACACATGTTCCGACGGCATCTATGTCTTCCTCGATCGCTTTGACCGCGACTTTCGCTCTGTTTCCGGGGTCACGGGCAACTGCCATGATACGAACTTGTCCCTCATAGATTTCAGGAACTTCCTGTTCAAAAAGCATTGTGAGGAGGTCCTGATGCGTACGAGATACAATAACAGGAGCACCACGTGTTTCATTTTTCACAGATAAAATTAAACATTGCAGACGTTTACCGGGCTCATAGCTATTCCGATCTGGCGTTTCGCAACGCGGCAAGAACGCCTCCGTCTGTCCAAGATCTAAGGTAAAGCCACCGTTTTCAGACTTTTGAATAACGTGTCCTGTGACGATTTCGCCTTCGCGATCCGCGAATTCCTGATAGATTTTTTCACGTTCTGCTTGCTTAATCTTTTGGGCAAATATTTGCATTCCCAACTGGGCAGACCGGCGCCCAAATTCACTGGGAGTAATTTCGACTTGCAACACCTGCCCGAGCTCGGCATCTGCTTGGAGTTTCCTTGCCTCCTCAATCGGGATCTCTGTCGAGAAATCTCGCAGAATGTTAACGACTTTCTTCGGGACATAGCACCTAATGTTTCCTTTGTTCTTGAGGTCAATCTCCACAGAAATATTGGCATCCGCCCCGTAGATCCGGCGTGCAGCAGCACACAAAGAGGCTTCTATGGCTTCAATATAAACGTGCTCCGGAAGTTCTGTTTGTCCTATGTTTTGCCGGATGGCGTTTTGTAGATTTTCTAACATAAATAATATCCGCGGTGCCTTTTGCGGTCAACCCGCGTACTCCTTTCCGAATTTTTATGTGTAGGTCTGTTGAATATACCCTGATAAATTGCCGTACCGACTACCATTTCAGGTGTATGTGGGCGTTATGGATCTCTGAAATGTTAATAGAGACATGGTCTCCATTCGTTTCTGTTAAGAGCACCTTTTCATCGGATACCTCTGTCACCACGCCTTGCACCTGGTATTTGCTGTCCTCCTTTGGATCGACTTCTATCCGAACAGTACGTCCGCAATTCCGATGAAAGTCCGCAGCCGTTTGCAACGGTCTGTCCAATCCCGGGGAGGCTATTTCTAACTGCTTGTAACGCATTAAGTACGCGTGCACCTCTAAGATCGGGCGCACAAGACTGCTTACTGCTTGGCAATCTGATACTGACAAACCGCAGGGCTTGTGAATGAGGAGTCGTAGGGTTTTTAAAGACGTTTCAACATCTACAAGTTCAATACCATCAATGTCAAGTATGGGTGCTAACAGTTCAAAAATCGAGTCCTTCTCAGTGTCTGTCATAGTGAATATAAAAAAACGCGATCTTTCCCAATAATAGAGGTTCTTCGCTGTTCATTTAGAGCAGGTCGCACGCAGATGATTACGGAGAACTAAGGTGTAAAAACCTGATTCTTAATCCGGAGATAATGCGTTTTACGACTTCTACCGATGTTTAAGCAGCAGTGCTTGGATTCTCGCGGAACTATCTCTATTCTTACATAATACACCTTTTTTAGCAAGCAAATTTGCTTCTAAGGCTACTTCCGCGCCGTTTAGGTGAATGTGTTCTATTGTTGTGTGTATATCTAAAATTATTACGGATCAAGGAGTCGAATTCTGCAACGGCTTCCATCCGTAAAACATCTCTATAGAGAGTTAAGGAGGCATCCTAGTCACGGGTTTGGACAGCAATATGATGCGTGCCACCGCCTAGATTACTGAATTCTTTGTCCCGGCTGCCATATTAATCCTCCTTACTCTTCGATTCCTCAGCTTCGGTAGGTACGGTTCGGAACAGGACCGTTACTAGTAATGACCCAGGCATCACCGATATTGATCTTTTACTTCATAGATTTTCAATAGTTGCGATATGAATAATTACAAATATATATTGTATCATAATGTGTTTTATAAAGTCAAATTAAAATTCGGACGCTTAACATTTCAAACCCTTGATTGAGATGACTGAATTCCAATTTTCAGTGTCGTTTCTCCACAAAACATGCTATCATAATTGCTATGAGTATGTTTCGTGAACATTGGATCGGTGGTCTAGTCGCTTATAGCTCTTTTTTCACCCTTTCTGTTATCATAACCATTACTATTTCAGTCCTTCAGGGAGTTCCGCTGACTTGGAATCCAACTATTTCTTTGAATCCCATAAAGATCGCTGGGTGTTTCGCGATTGCAGTGCTCTTCGGATTGTGGCCAGATGTTGATATCAAGAGCAAAAGTCAAAAGATCTTTTATAAAATCTTGTTTGTGTTGAATGTTGTGTTGATTGTTATAGGGCGGAAATATTTGGAAGCAGCACTGCTTGGTCTATTTGCAATGCTTCCAATTATGAGTAAACACCGCGGATGGACACATGCGAAAGTTACAATGATTTTGCTACCCGGGCTGTTTCTATTAGTGCCTATTTATGCTACATATCCAGAGTGGCGCAGCGGAGACACTCTTTTAGATTCTGTCAGCACCTTACTTGAATGGGAAGAACTACCGGGCGTTCTCCGCACTGGTTTGCCGTTCTGTGTGGCGAGTTTTATCGGTTATGCGAGTCACCTCTATCTTGACGGGATCCTTTTTCGGTCTCGTAAATCCCAACGGCAGAAGGCACGGGCAAAACAGTGAGAATAAGCCACTCTACCCTCCATGAATTGTTTGGTAACCGCACTATGCAAGCATTGTGCGTTTTTGCAAAATCTCGCGGGGTACGCCTCTATCTCGTAGGCGGTAGCGTCCGAGATCTGCTCCTCAAGCGTCAAACAACAGATTTTGATTTTGCCTTGGATGCCGATGCAATCCACTTTGCTAAGGCGTTTGCTGCTCATATCAAAGCGACTTGCATTCCCCTTGAAGAAAAACCACCGACTGCCCGCGTGGTTGTTAAGCAGTGCACTTCTTCACAATCGGCACAATTAAGCATGGATTTTGCGCAATTCCGAGCCGCATCCCTCATAGATGATTTACGTTTGCGAGACTTGACAATCAATGCAATGGCGATAGGGTTTGAGAATGTGGATACGGTTATAGACCGCGCCGGTGGGGCAAATTGCTGCCGAGTTATTGATCCATGTGGCGGTATGGAGGATTTAAAGTTAAGAACGCTGCGATTCCCGAGCGAACGTGTGATCTGGGCGGATCCGATCCGTCTTCTGCGGATTTACAGATTCGCTGCACAGTTAGGATTTGAAATTTCCGAAAATTCAATCGATTTGGTACGGAAGCACCGCGGATTATTAGCAAGTGCCGCGGCGGAACGATGCCGTGACGAGTTGATGAAAGTTCTTGATGTTGAGAAATCCCATCTATACTTGCGACAGATGGACACCGTTGGGATACTGACAGAAGTTTTGCCAGCTATCAACCGTGAGGGGGATGCGTGGAGGTCCCTTAAAACATTTGAGGAGACTCCGATTCCGTTAGCATTTCACGCCTATTGTCAGGAAATCAAAAACTATCTTCGGGACGAATTAGAAAATGGGGTGAGTCGGCGTTCCCTAATCAAAGTCATTCTACTGTTAGGGGCAAGCCTCGGCAATACTGGGAGACAGATTCGATTAAGCCGCAGGGCGACACAGTTTATGAAATTGATTACCGCTAAGTATGCAGAATTTTTTCAAGATGCCAACACACAATTGACGCATGAACAGATAGTATATTTCCTCAGGACTTCTGCACCCTATTGGTGGGGGGTGCTTCTCTATGCAGCTGCGTCACGTCCGACGGATTCGATGAGATTTAAACAGATAGCCGACACCTATTATGAACATATCCTTCCAATCCAAGAACAGGGGAGACTCATCACTGGAGATGATTTAATTCAGATTTTCAGCTTAAAGGAGGGAAAACAGATTGGGAATTTGTTGGAGCAGATCGAAGAACTCCGATTTAAGGGTGAAGTCCGGACGCGGGAAGAAGCGCTCGCTGCCGTGGAGATATTAATTCGCAAGTTTCCGTAGGGACCTCATCGAATGACTAATGCCGGTCTGTTTGATGTCTCCGAAGATAGTTCGGAATGATCGATATGACCAGCATAAGCACGCCAGCGATTCCGAGATAGATCATGGTCCTCAAAATATTACCTTCGCCATTAACGAATGCACCTCCTAGCAGAACCAACGCTATTGTCCCCGGTAACATGAAAATGGCAGAGGTTAGTACGAATGTGGGGAACCGGATGTTTGTTAATCCATAAGCATAGTTTTGTAGGTTGAACGGGAAAATTGGAACCAAGCGTGTAAACATCAAAATCCGCCATCCTTGTACTTCAACCTGTTTATCTATTTTGCGAAATTGTTCGTTCTCCTTGACCCATCCTTCAACGAGATCGCGCGCAACATAGCGGGCTGTCAGAAAAGCACAAGAGACAGAAATGATAGAGCCGATAAAAGCATAAAAAACACCCCATAGCGGTCCGAAAACGAAACCGGCTAACACAGTTACTGGAAAACCGGGGAGAAAAAAGACGGTAGATAAGAGATAGAGTCCAATATAAACCAACGGAGCTATTACGCCAAAGCTTTCCACCCACGTTTTGATTTTCGGGACGTTTTCTAATCGAATATATGCTGTTATCCCGTAGTGCCTCAACACGAGATAAACAGACACAATGATACTAGCAACAATCAGAATTTTAATCAGGTTTCTCTTCATTTTTTTTGGCAATTGCCTCTAGATATGCTTTAATCTGTGTTCGATATTTTATAGGAATAAGGTTGTTGTTAATAGCTTCGGCGTATGTTCGCGTTGCGTTGAGAATGACATCACTGAAAGGCAGATATGGTGGAGCGTCGGTCCGGGGCTCACCCATAAAAACGCCGGAGAAACTTTCTGAGTCGCCAGATGAACCGGCAGTGAGAGTAAGAGAGGCGCCGTTAACTTGTAAAGCCGGTGTTTCGTCCGAGATCAGGGCCGTTGTCGGATCTCCTGCCTCTGTTATATTCTCTATTTTTTTATCATCGACCGCCTCTAATGTTGATTGAGGTTCGAAGTTGCTTTGAGCTTCACGCGTGCCTTGTACTTCACGCGTACCAGCATTTTGCCCAGGTGTACCCGCCGCATTGGCGATTCCGCCGTCAGAGCTTGTCGTTTGAATATCCGCAAGCGCTAACTCTTTCCTGTTCGCCATTAGTTCTGCTTCTAAACCGGCAAGGTTCGCTAATGTTTCGGCTTTCTGAAGTGTGTCGATAATGTCTTGCAAGTGCTCAAGTGTAACTGTCTTATCTTGAACCTGATTCAACGAATTACGCAGTGCACCTTCTGGAAGGTTTTCAACCAAACGTTCGAAGAGACTTTGCAGCTCCGCTCGGAGTTCTAGTGGTATCTCAGCCTGTTTTGTTATCTCTTTAAGTTCTGACCCAAGGTTGTCGGCATCCATACCGCGAAAGTGTTGGCTTGCTTTCATCGCCTCCACAATAGCAGCTTGTGCTGAGTATGCTTTACGGACTTTTGTATTCAAGTCGCTGAGATGTTCTTGCGCTGTGTTGAGATCTGTTGTGACTTTTAGTCTACTTATTGTGGCTCGGATTTGCTTCTGGAGGGCTGGATCCTTGACTTGTTTCTGTTCAAGGCTTTGGACGACCCTATCTAATGCCTTTTGTTGGAATTCGGTGAGCGGCCGCGGCACATCATAAAAAGTCGGGATGCCGAAAGATATACCTATCAATAAGATCGGAATCGGAAACATGCGCGATAACTGTGGTACCCGATAGGGTTGGACTCTCTTTTTATCTAAGGTTCTTGCAGTCTTTGCTGCATCTCGAATTTGGGATTGTGCGAATTCGCCTTGCGTTGTATTTTGTATCAATCCAAAGGCTGTACTCAGTCTCTCTCTGAGATCCATTTTTTCATCAACAACTTGGGCGATAAATTGTAAGTCCTTCCAATGTTTAATGCTTAGGCAGATACCTACTATCCCTGCTAAGAATATGACGATCCAAATGATACTTGACATTTGGATGGGCAAAAGAATCACTCGGCTCAAAAGAGACAAAATAGCAAGCAGAACAAGTCCACAGAAAATCGTATATGTAAGTGTTTGCAACAGGCCTTGTCTATACATTCTTGAACGGATATCGGTTAGACAGTTTCTGATCCGTTGCACGTTCGATGTTTCCATCTGACGGTGTTTAGATTTTACCATGCAAGCCTCTCCACTGTTGCCATAACGGTATCCGGGGTAATTGCTGCAAGATTCTCGAGCGCTCGGTCAGGATATGCATCCCACTCCTTCGACGATAGCGTTTTCATAAACGGGCACGATTCACGCTTAACCACAGCATGCTTGTTCCACGGTGGAGCCCACTGAATGAGATTTGACGCCCCAAACAAAGCGACCGTTGGTGTTTTAACTGCCGTGCCGAGATGCATCGGTCCCGTATCGTTGCTAATGTATAGGTGACACCGTTGGAGAAGTGCTGCGAGTTGCATCGGAGTCGCCTGATTGATAATGATCGGAGAGTGTGACATCTGCTTGGCTACTTCGCTTGCCAACTCACCTTCACGGGGACCGGTTGTGATGAGAATATGTGCGCTGTACGCTTTGTGAAGTTGATCACCGAGAGCTGCAAAATTCGCGGTACTCCAACGGCGGTAAGCAGTCGCTGCCCCCGGATTCAGACCAACGACCGGATTGCTGTCATTGACTTTCTGGTTTTCAAGAAGGTCATTCGCCCACGCCATACCGTCCTTGTCGACAAATACCTCCGGTTCATCGTCTGTGACTGCAATGCCCAATGCGCGAACCACATCGAGATAACGTTGCGTTTCATGCTGCACTGTGTTATTCGGGACAGCTAGACGTAACAGCTTCTTGCCGCCAGTATTTGTTTCAAATCCGACGCGAATTGGAATCCGGGCAAGGAATGTATGGAGCACCAAACGAAAAGTGGGTTGTAGCACAACCGCCATCTGGAAACTCTCGCGAGCGATTTGATAAATGAGTTTCGGTACCGATGCCTGATAGGTAAGTACCTTGTTTAGGTGCGGATTTGCGGATACCAAATCTTCTCGTGTAGGTGCTACCATGTAAGCAATATAGGCATCACGGAAATGCTGACGTAGGGCACGGATAACAGGAGTCGTCAGAACCGTCTCGCCCAAAGGCGCAAGTCTAATAATTAAGATACGTTCAATCCGCTCAAGGGCAAACATTCTATCTTTATTTTTGTATATTTCGCACAGTCGAATCTTGGACAACTCGTGTCCGTAACAGGGACGTTTAATTTTCTTATAGGACAGAAACCCCAAAGCCTGACTTTCCCTATAGGAGGGATTTTCCAATCCTGACTCCTCTTAAATTGAATAGCCACAGTATCCGTAAATCCATCTATTGCTAATTTTTGTCGGTAACGGTATAATACCCTAAAATCAGTCGGATGTCAAGATGAATTTCCAGATTCAGACCTTAAAAGAGAAGTATCTACGAGGTTGGGAACGACAAGCAACTGTTGTTCTGATTGCCTCTGCCCTATTGTTAACGTTGCATAGATATTACAGCCGACGCAGTTTCTTCAACCGCCACTTTGCTGAATACTTTGGCAGTGGACCTCTGGCAGATAGTTACGCCTACTACTACTGGTTTTTGACAACAGCAGTTACGTTATTACTCGTTCCTGCCCTCGTTGCAAGATTCGGAACAAAAGAGAGACTGAGGAACTATGGATGCCAACTCGGAGATCAGAAACTTGGCTGGAGTGTCACTGCGGCGGCATGGTTTCTGATGATTCCGGTGGTTATTTTTGCTGTCATTGTGTATCCGCCTTTTGTAGCGAAGTATCCGCTCAGCAAAGTCGTTGCAAGCAGTTGGCAGACATTTCTGTCTTATCAACTTGCCTACGGCGTTTACATGTTTTCTTGGGAATTTTTCTTCCGTGGATTTATGATCTTCGGATTGGAACGAAAATTTGGGAACTACAGCATTTTGATTCAAACGATTCCGTTTGCAGTAATGCACTATTCGAAGCCGTTGCCAGAGGCACTTGGTTCAATAGTCGCGGGTGTATTGCTCGGCGTACTCGCCTTGGAGACGCGTTCATTTATCTATGGTGCGGTGATCCATTGGCTCGTCGCGATGACGATGGACGTCATGGCAGTCACCTTTCGGCATTTCTTTCTCTAAAAATTTTATTGCGGATGCCCGGCAATTGTGTTATATACTCATGGTATTGTTAAAAACCGTTCTGAAACATGGGAAGATCCGGTGATCCTTTTCGTACTCCAAGTGCATTGTAAAGAACGAAGAACAATGTCTTTACAAGATTTCTCGATCGTTTCAGAAACCTACTAATCTTTTATATAAAGCGAAAAAAGAATGGATAATATTACAAAAATTGTAAACGACTTCGGCGAAAATATTGTTCGGGTAGATGGTGACATTCCTGTCGATCTACCAACAAGAGACGGCGACCGGTTTTTATTTATTAGTCACGACCAAAGGTTTCTTACACACAGTTTGCACAAATATCCTGCCAAATTTTTCCCTGAGTTACCGCGCTGGCTCATTAAGCGTTATTCTCAAGAAAACGACTATATTCTTGATCCGTTTGCGGGCAGCGGTACTACAAACGTCGAGGCACTTCTTTTAAAGCGAAACTCGGTCGGAATTGATGTTGATCCATTTTCACGTTTCATTTCAAAAGTGAAAGTAACACCTTTATCGGAAAAAGACCTCAGAGGCGCGCACAAAATCCTTTTAGATGTTATCCTTAATTATCGGCCTTCGCTTGTCGCTGAATCTGATTTACCGAAGTTTCCTTACAGGGACAACTGGTTCAATAAAGAAATTTTGCTGGAGCTAACCTATCTAAAAAAGCAGATTGAGCTCCTTGATACTGAGGAGAGCGTCAAAGATTTCTTCAAAGTTTGTCTTTCATCTATTATCCGCGCTGTCTCCAACGCCGATGACAATTGCACTCGTACAGTGATTCGGAAAAAATTAAATAAATCGGTTCGTCCTTCAGACGCACTGAAGCGCTTTGCGAAAGCACTCCATACCAAAGTCCCTAAAATGATGGATTTTTCTCAAAGATATCCATCAGGTGTAACTGCTGACTTTCCAGAGAACATGGACGCAAGGAACATCAACTACGAATCGGAGCACTTCGATTTGGCGGTAACCTCGCCGCCTTATGTCAATGCCGTTGACTATCCGAGAACCCACCAATTGGAAATGTACTGGTTGGGCTTCGCGCAGAACTCACTTGTCCCCTTGAAAAAGCGAAACGTCGGCACGGAAAGCGTTTCAGCTATTCATTATAAAGTCCGACACGAGATGGGAGTGCCTGAGGCAGATACGGTTATAGCGGAGATTTTTAAAGATGATCCGAGACGCGCGTTTATTGCGTTCAAGTATTTAGAAGATATGCGAAAAAATCTTACCGAAGTTCATAAGGTGTTGTGCAAAGGCGGTAGATATATTATCGTCGTTGGTAATAACCGCATTAGGGGACGACTGTTTGAGAATTGGAAATATCTGATGGCAATTGCTGAAGATATTGGCTTCTATATTGAAACTTACTTTGGTTCAGAGATTATTAAACATTTTATTAAAGTACCCAGAGGAGAACGCATCAACACTGATTGGGTTTTAGTTTTGAAAAAATAATGAAACAGGGGTAGAAGCATGGTTGACAGAGAAGAAACAGGTAGACAAGCATCCGTAGCTGGATTTGCTCATGAGCATATCGCTACTGGAATTTTAATGAAAAGATACCAGAACGTTTCATTGGTCGATTTACCTTTATCACCGTACGACATTATCATCGTCCGCAAGAAGTCAGATGGCAATGAGGACATCATCCGAGCGCAAGTGAAAACGGCAACCCAATCCGTTTCCTTTACTGGGGGCGGAAGAGGAGGAGTTGATAGGGAGTACAAATCTGACGTTAAGACTTATACGCAATCCACAGCGACCTCAGATGTTGTCATTGGAGTTCATCCAACAAACAATAATGCATTTGAACTCTACTTTGTTCCGACTGTTCTCATTGAAGAACTCAAGCAGAAGAGCATTTCTGTTAACAAAATTCGAGATTTAAAGGAAAACTATTACATTTTAGAAAATTGCAAAGATAAGAAAACAGTAATCAATAAATGTAGAGAATATGGAATTCTCTTATCAAATTCTCGTTGTACTTTCTAGTAATTTATCCATCTTGAATTTTAAGGCATGTTAACCGTATGAACGAGAGAACCACGCCCTACACCAAAATGGTTTGGAGGGTTTAGATGGTATTCGTCTTGGCTTGCTAAAACGTGTTGCTGGATCTAGTAAGAGAATTCATTGTATAGGCTACTTTACCGATAGTATATAAAATAGCAAGTAATGCCTCTTGTTCTTGTAAGGAGAATACCATAGTTAACATAAAGCGAGCCACTAAGTATTAGGGTTTCACATTTGAGAAATCTGACAATTCGATCACACTTCACGTACAGGAGAAAGTAAATGGTTAACAATGTTTTTCCACCGGTGGAAACCGACTATCCTATTGACTCCGCGCACGTCAACAGCTTAAAGGCATACCAAGCAAAGTATGCCGAATCCATCCGAGACCCCGAAGAATTTTGGGCAACAGTGGCAGACCGATTGGCGTGGTATCAGAAATGGCATACTGTTCACGATTATGACTTCGTTACAGCAGAAATTAAATGGTTTGAAGGCGGTACACTGAACGCTTGTTATAACTGCCTTGATCGACATGTAGAGGCTGGGCACGCGGATACAACCGCTATTATTTGGGAGGGAAACGACCCGTCCGAAGATCAGAGATTTAGTTACGGTGAACTTCTCGCCGAGGTAAAAAAGTTCGCCAATCTCTTGAAAGCAGAAGGTGTCGGGAAAGGGGATCGCGTCTGCATCTACCTGCAAATGGTTCCTGAGTTAGCGATCGCGATGTTGGCGTGTGCAAGAATTGGCGCTATACATTCCATCGTCTTTGGTGCTTTTTCAGCGGAAGCCCTGCGTGACAGAATTAACGACTCAGCGTGTAAAATGCTCATTACCCAAGATACCGCGGTGCGCGGCCCCCGGGGCGACATCCCGATGAAGGCAAACGCCGATGCCGCGGTTGCCGAATGTCCGTCAATTGAGAAAGTCATTGTTGTCAGACGCACCGGGGACCCGGTCGACTTTGACGCATCGCGAGATATTTGGTGGCATGAGGCGATAGTAGAAGCAGACACGGAATGTGAACCCGAGGTTATGAATGCCGAAGACCCGCTCTTTATTTTGTACACTTCCGGGTCAACAGGAAAGCCGAAAGGGGTCTTGCATACAACAGGCGGTTACCTCGTTTATACCTCTTACACACACCAACAGATTTTTGACTACCACAAAGGTGATGTCTATTGGTGTACCGCCGACATAGGATGGATTACCGGGCACTCTTACATTATCTACGGGCCCCTTGCAAATCGGGCAATTACTGTTATGTTTGAAGGGGTTCCCAACTATCCGGACTTTGGAAGATTTTGGCAGATTGTCGAAAAGCACGGCATTAATATCTTCTACACCGCTCCAACCGCGCTCCGCGCCTTGATGAAGGAAGGCGATGCATGGGTCGAGAAGGCCGACCGCTCCACACTCAGGTTGCTCGGCACAGTTGGTGAACCTATCAAAGAACCCGAATGGCTGTGGTACTATAATGTAGTTGGTAACAAACGTTGTCCTATTGTCGATACGTGGTGGCAGACTGAGACAGGCGGAATCCTCATCACTCCGCTCCCCGCAGCAACGCCATTAAAACCCGGGTCAGCAACCTTTCCGTTCTTTGGAATTGAACCGGTGATACTCGACGAAGCCGGGAACGAAGTCAAAGGCAATCCTGCAACAGGCTATCTCTGTATGAAAACCGCCTGGCCCGGTATTATGCGGACGATCTACGGCGATCATGATCGGTTTTTGGATACCTATTTTCGCCGATTCCCCGGTTACTATATGACAGGAGATGGGGTCCTGCGTGATGAAGAGGGTTACTATTGGATTACAGGTCGTGTAGACGACGTTCTGAATGTTTCTGGGCACCGGTTGGGAACCGCCGAAGTTGAAGGCGCTATCGGGCAACATGAGGCGGTTGCAGAAGCAGCCGTAGTCGCCTACCCTCACGACATCAAGGGGCAAGGTATTTACGCTTATGTCACGCTAATGACAGGTGAATCTCCATCTAATACAATAGAAACGGGGATCAAACAGGCAGTCCGACGACATATTGGCCCTATCGCTACACCTGACAAGATCCAGTTTACATCCGCATTGCCGAAAACGAGATCCGGGAAAATTATGCGCCGTATCCTCCGAAAAATAGCAGAAGGTGATATCACTGAACTCGGTGATACCTCAACCCTCGCTGATCCGACGGTTGTTGAGACATTGGTTGAAGGGAGGCAGTAGACTTTAGGATCGCAACCGCTGTCAGAAACCCCCGGCCAGGCGAAGAAGATATCCGTGACTTCCACAGACTGATTGTTCACTACCGACCGCCATATTTATGACGAATGAGGAGCAGAAATTGGCATCCGCACAAAAAATTGTAGATGAATTGAAAAGACATGACATCACCCATGCCGTAGGCGTTCCCGATAACGGTAGCGCGCGGATCTATGAAATTTTGCGGACAGACCCGGGAATTGATGTCATCACGGTAACTCGTGAAGCCGAAGCGTTTGCTATCGCATCCGGGTTGTACGTCGGAGGTAAGAGACCTGTCATTATTATTCAGAACACAGGATTCTTGGAATCCGGAGATGCTATACGCGGCACCGTTGTTAACATGCAGGTACCCGTGGTCGTGTTCATTGGTTATCGTGGGTATCACAACCGCGATGCGAATGGAAATTGGGTCGACTCTGTCGCAACCTTTCTGGAACCGACGTTGAAAGCATGGGGGTTACCTTATGAAATGCTGGAAGCGGATCACGATATTTCGTGTATCAGTAGAGCGTTTGAAAAAGCTTCCTCCACGTCTTTTCCAGCGACAGTCCTACTAATAGGACATGCAAAGTAATTTTCTAAAGTTCTGATTTCAGCCTTATGAAGAACTAGCAATCTCGCTGAAATCTCCAGAATACTTTTTCGGCAAGGACAATCGTTGTACACGGTTTTTCCGAGGCGGCAGGGCCCGATTGTGCTTTTGTGTTGTCTTTTTTCGGAAATTTTAGTAAGATATTTTAGTAAGGTGTAGTGTCATGCAGTTTTCCGTTTTTTTTAAACATTTTACTTGACAAAACGTTTAAGAAGAAGGTATTATTAATTTTCGTATCTATATTATTATCACATGAATCATGAATATTGTAAATTAAGGAGAGGAGAATGATGGAAGCCGAGTATTTCGGTGAAACGGCAGCAAATATAGGGAGTGTTGAATCTTACATAGACCCAGCATTTCCCATGGACGAAACAGAGCATCCTAAGAATTGTAAAGGAAGCGATCGGACAGCATTAACAAGTTGGCTCCGAAGCGTGGCCGGTCACCGCCTATTAACGCGAGAAGAAGAAGTTGAATTGGCGAAACGGATTGAAGCGAGCAATGCAAAAGCACTCGACGAACTCCTAGATGTACTGGTAAAGGTAAACCTACTATCTCCTGAGATAAAAGTAGCCCTATTGAAACACATTGAAGCCGGCGAGAGCAAGCTACAAAAAGCATTGGATAAACTCCTAGAGAAACTGGTGGAAAATAACCGATTATCTTTTGATATGAAAGAGGAACTCGGAAAACGGTTTGAACCTAGCGGAGATAATGTCCGAACGGTATTGATAGGAGAGCTGCAAAGTGTTGTGGTGCAGGCTGATGTATTATCTGACAAACAAAGAAAAACCCTGGCGAAACGGATTGAAGCGAGCAATGCAAAAGCACTCGACGAACTCCTAGATGTACTGGTAAAGGTAAACCTACTATCTCCTGAGATAAAAATAGATCTGTTGGAGCAGATTGAAGCCAGCGAGGCAGATGTACTCGAGCAGCTCCTAGATGTACTGCTGGAAAAGCGTATATTATCTCCTGAGATGAAACAGACGTTAACGAAACGGTTTGAGTCTGGTAGAGGTAATATCCGGAAAGCACTTGTAGAAGAGCTGCAAAGCGTTTTAGAACAATCCGACAAATTATCCGGAGCGCAAAAAAGAAAACTCGCGAAACGGATTGGAGATGCCCAAGTAGAAGGACACAGCGCTCGAGATGAACTTGTCCAAGCCAATCTACGGCTCGTTATTTCTATTGCTGTTAAATACCAAGGCCACAACGTCCCACTTGAAGACCTAATTCAGGAAGGAAACATCGGACTCATTAAGGCTGCGAGCAAATTTGATTATCGGAAAGGCTTTAAATTCAGTACATACGCTATCTGGTGGATTAAGCAGGCTATCATGCGTACGCTAGACAATTTTTCTCGATCAATCCGATTACCTTCCTATATTGTCGCAAAAATGAACAAATTCGACGTTCTCTATGCAACGTTGTGCCAGGAGCTGCAACGTGAACCGACATGTGAAGATATAGCAGAAGCTTTGGATATTACTGTCAAGCAGGTTGAAGAGATTATGACCTTTAACGCTGATACGATTTCAATGGATGTACCGCTCAGTGATGAACGTTCCGCTTCGAGGCTAGGCGATTTAATCGAGGATCCAGCTACAAGCGGCGAGAAAGGGCCTATCACTGAATTGATTAACGAGGATTTAATCGCTCAATTTCTCGAAAGGCTGCCAGAGCGCGAACAGCAAGTTCTTAAGATGCGCTTTGGGCTCGAAGATGGTGAAAGGAAGACGCTCCGCGAAATTGGAATTGCACTGAAAGTTACCCGAGAACGAGTGCGCCAACTGGAGATAGAGGCAATTAAACGATTACGCGTGTTGTATAATGAGCTGGAAGAGTTCCAACCGAATCAGTCTTGGATAGGTGAAACTGCCGCGTAAACACCAATCACGGAAGGCAATTATGAAAAATTTCTTGAAAAAGCTCACAGGGCCTGAAACACCTTTACTTGAAGTTACAGAGGCCGCACACAGAAAAATTCAAACAGTCATACAAGCCGAAGAAGTTGACGTCGAAGGGGTACGGATCGCTATTCAAGGTAAAACTGCCGCGGCTTTCCAATACAGCCTCGGCTTAGCTACTGAAGTTCAAGACAATGATATTATCGTTGATTGTGAAGATTTTAAAGTACTCGTTGATGCAGAAAGTGCCCCTGACCTCAAAGGGGCTGTTATTGACTATATCGAGGACCTGAATTCCAGCGGGTTTAATATCGAAAATCCGAATACGCCGACATGGGACAATCCCAAGGCACAGGAAATTCAGAAACTCATTGATGAGCGCATTAACCCTGCTGTCGCTGCGCATGGCGGACAGATAGAACTCATGAACGTCGAGGAGGATTCTATCTACATTCACATGGGCGGCGGATGCCAAGGTTGTGGGATGGCGAACGCCACTCTCAAACACGGTATTGAAGCGATGATTCAGGAAGTTTTTCCAGAAATTAAGCATGTCGTTGATGTAACAGACCATGCTGCTGGGAATAATCCGTATTATTCTGCAAGCAGAGGTTAAAACGGGCGGGCAGATGTAGAAATCTGCCCGTTTCTGCTTTTAAACTGACACCACCTCTGCCCCTGAATTGTTCGCCCGTGTAATAAAACAGGTCCCCCCATTCGGAAGTGTTTTCAAGAATCTCTCTGTTTTCCGATTAAGTTCTTCGATGTCCTCGCCTAACACACAAATCGCCGGGCCCCAACTGCTGACCGCTGCTCCAAAAGCACCGCTATTGCCTAAGAAATCAAGCGTTAGTTGTAACTCATCACCTTGTGCATCAATTTCTACCCGTTTCCACCCAAATTTTTGGATACAATTTAAAGCGTTGCCGAAGGTGAGCATGTCCCCCTCAATGAGAGCAGGGAGTATCTGGAGTAAGAGTATATGAGAGAGTTTCTGAGCAACCCATTCGGGTTGTGGACACAGCGTCTGGAACAGCTCTATTTCTGCTTCTCCGTAAATCCTGGAACAGTTCGGCATCACAATCAGCATCTGCCATTCTGGAAACGGGTAGCGCAGTAGAACCGGGGGTGGTGCAATGTCACCTAGGGCAGAAGAAGGAAGAAACGAACCTTTCTCATCTGGAAAGCGATGTCCACCGTCTACGATGAAACCTCCAGTGTCAAACGCTGCAACACCGATACCTGAAGTCCCGCCTCGTCCTGCTATTCTTGCAAGCTCTTGCACATCCAAACCGAGTTCATACAATACATTGACTGCCTTAGCGATCCCGAGAGCGAGTTGCGTTCCAGACCCAAATCCACAATGCATCGGGATTTCATCTTCAAACGTTAATTTGATACCGGGAAAAGGATAAATGTTTCGGATCTTCTCAAGAACCGAAGAGGCCCGGTCGCGGTACACAGAGGATGCTATATGAATGCCGGTGGCTCGCTCTGCAACAATTTGAAAATTAGGAGCAGTAATTGCCAAACCAAAGCCCCCATCGATTCGTCCAAGCGCACCGTTCAGATCAAGCAGAGAAAAATGTAGCCGAGATGGAGTGATAATTCTGACAGCGGGCATAGTTGGATTAGTTTTAGATAGGCTTGTCGGCGTAACTGGCAAACATGGTTTCTATAGAATTGGATGTCCTGGGAAGGAGACCCCGCCCGTGCAGTTTTAACTCAGGCAAGGGTATTCACTTTACTATATCTTTAATTATTCCGCGCCTGCTCCATTATGTCAGTTTTGTCTAATGTCCCGTTCGATTAAACCGTCCCGAATATGCAGCACCCGCTTGGCATGTTCTGCGACTTCCGGCTCGTGTGTTACCATGATGATGGTATTTCCTTCGTCATTAAGCCGTTTGAAGATCGCCATGATCTCATCTCCTGAACGGGTATCTAAGTTACCTGTCGGTTCATCAGCGAAGATCATTGACGGTTTATTGACTAGAGCACGCGCAATCGCAACCCGCTGAATCTGGCCGCCTGACAATTCTGTTGACTTATGATCAACCCGGTCCGCCAATCCAACCGCTTCTAAGGCTTCAAATGCCCGGCGTTTCCGCTCCTTTCTGCCTAGGCCGGAGTAGATAAGTGGTAATTCAACGTTATTGAGTGCACTCGTCCGGGGCAACAGGTTAAATGATTGAAACACAAAGCCGATCTTTTTATTTCGGATATCTGCAAGACGATTGTCCGACAGTTTGCCGACCTCTTCGCCTTCGAGGAAATATTCGCCAGATGTTGGAGTTGCTAGACATCCCAGGATATCCATCATCGTAGACTTCCCCGACCCCGATGGTCCCATAATCGCAATGAACTCACCGGGTGTTACCGTAAAGGTCACGCCTCGCAACGCGTGTACACGAACGTCCCCCATTTGGTAAATTTTCGTCAGATTTTTTACATTTATTAACACAACGTATCCTCCTTAGCAGTACTGACATGAAGCTAAAGATATATCTAAGCTTATAGTCCTTATTTTAAGCCTTTTCTTTCTGAAGCAATATCAAAAAGGAAGAGAATTAGGTTTATCTATAAGGGCGAGCAAGCAAATTTTACCTGTCGTCCTCATCATTTGAAGTTTTTTCATCCTTCGTTAATTCTTGCATCGAAGGCACAAAAACCCGATCCCCTTCTTTCAAACCACCAGTGATTTGAAAATGTGTGTTATTGCGCTGACCGATTGTAATGTGAGTCTTAGTGCCCTTTCCGTCTTTGTTATTGTCATCATTAGATTCTCCAGTGTCTAGCATGACAAAGTGCTGTCGTTCACTACTCACTTCAGCTTCAATATCAGGGAGGACATTTCCATCGGTAATAAGAATAGATATCTCTATTGGCCCCTTTCTTAAACCTTTCTGGTCACCTTCAAACAAAATTTCAAGATTACTCCTGTTCTCCTCCGGTAAAATTTTGCCAACCTGTCCACTGAACTCTTTTCCCACCAGATTCCGGATTTTGAGTTCTTGACCTTCCCTGAATTGTTCCAAATCCCCCGGATTGACCTTCGCTCTGACGGTAAAAATCTCAGGGGTCAGCACTGCTACGATTGGAAGTTGCAGAATATCTGATTCTTCAAACACAATGATGTCTACATCAGCAGACATCCCTGGCAGTAATTCTTGCGGTGAGCCAATGACCTCTACATCTACTTCGAAAGTGATAACAGAATTCTGGTTTTGTGAACCCCGCGGTGTTGCGCTCGGTGAAATCTCGCTGACTCTCCCCGGGAAAATACGGTCGGGATAGCTATCAACACTGATTTCAGCCCGTTGATCTTTTTTTATTTTTCCAATCTCTACTTGATTGATTTGTGTTCTGACAATCATCTGGTCGAGATCGGCGATCCGCATGATCGCTTCCCCTCGTGAAAAAGCTGAGCGTCCTGAGGTGATAATTTCGCCCTCTTCCACAATCAGACGTGTAACCGTACCAGAAATAGGGGCGGTGACTGTAGTCCATTCGTATCGCTCCTGCTGCGATTTGAGTCGACTTTCCGCCTCAAGCCGGTTTGCCTCCGCACTAACTCTCGCATGTATTGTTAACTCTTTTTCTTCTTTTATCGTTTCTTGTATTTGTTCTAAACGAGTTTGCGCGTCTTCAAGTTCAGCTTTGTACTGCTTACGCTGGGCATCTAAAGATTCTTTGAGCGTCGTTACGTTCTTTTGATTGAGCTCAAATGTTGACACCCTACTCTCAATTGCTTCTTCCCGCGCTTTGATGTTTTCCTCCTGAGATTTTACCGTCTCATGTTGCGAGTCAACCTCTTTTAACGCTGTGTCGTAATTCGATTTAGCGATAATGAGTTGTTTTTGTGAATCTTCCAATGCCTGTTTTGAAATAAGCTGCTTTTCGAAGAGTTCCTTGTTCCGTTCATGCTCCGATTGTGTAGTCTCATAGGAGATTTTTGCAGATTCAACTGTTGATTGTGCGCGTTCAAGCGTCAGTTTCGCTTGTGATAAGGCAATTTCTGACTGCTTCAATCCGATGATGTCTTGATTAAGAGAATTCCGGGTCGTCGCAACGAGGGTTTCAGCCTCGGTTATACGCTGCTGTGTAGTAGCAACAAATGCGGCTAAAGTCGCTTGCGCCTTAAGGACAGAATTTTCTGCTTGTGCCAGATTACTATCCTGCTGTTTTTCAGTTATCTGGATACGGAGTTCCGCACGTTTTAGCTCAGCCTTGCGCGCCTCAAGATTCGCCTCTGCTTGTTTCTTTTCTTCTAAAATTTGCTCGTCATCAATTCGGAGCAGCGGATCTCCTAACTGAACCGAGTCGCCTTCGTCAACGAGAATTTCAACGATCTCGCCCTCAACATTTGAGCGGACATCCACCTCGCGGAAGGAGCGCAGGTTGCCAGACTCACGCACCCTCACACGGAATTCTCCACGGCGCGCGACCTCTTGTTTAACTTCTGACTCTTCCTTTCCTCGACCGGAACTGAAGTTCATACGGGTCACACCGATGGCTCCAACGATAACAACAAGGAGGACTATTGCACCGATGATAATCCACTTTTTCCTGGTTTTCATAGTTTATTGTAACACTCCCATTGCGTCTTGCAGACGGGTTTGTGCGATCTTGTAATTGTAAAAGGCGTTCACTTGATTCGTCAATGCTTGTGCGTAACTTGTTTGGGCATCCAGCAATTCCAGCAAAATTGCTTTGTCCACATCAAAGCGTCCTTGGATCACATCTAGACTCAGTTGGGCATTGATAACTTGTTTTTTGGAAATGTCGAGGGAGATTTCACTTCGTTTGAGGTTTAGGTATGCTTGTCTAACCGCAAGAGCCACGCTCCGCTCCAGATCGCTTGCGTTTTCACGGGTTTGCTCTAACTGCATGTTTATTTCCTTGACTCGGTTGCTCAAGATACCTCCGTCAAAAAGGGTAAAATTTAGAGATGCCCCAATACTCCAGCTCCGGAAGTCAGAGAAATTCTCACGCTCACGGAGATAATCGTCAAGATTAACATCGTAATTTGCATCTGCATTCAAGCGAGGCCAGCGTTGTAGTTTTGCAAGGGTTAAGCTCCACTCTTGTACCTTTAACTGTGATTGGATTTCTTGAAATTCCGGTCGATTGTCAAGGGCTGTTTGTATAGCTTCTTCTACCGATATTTCGATCCTGTCAATTGTGCCCCGATCTTGATACAACTGATACAATTCGTCAACTGCTACAGTAAGAAGCACCCCGGGATCTAAACCTAGAAGCCGTGGCAATGTTGCCTGTGCTGTTTGAAGTGCATTTTGATTGTTTACTAAGTTTAACTGATCATTTGCTTCGCGAACCTCGGCGGTGGCAATATCTGCCGGAATGAGCGATCCCGCCTCTACGAAATCCCGCGTCCGCCGGGTATTCTCTTGAGACCTCGCTAGAATTTGTTCGCTCACGTTGACGAGTTCCTGCGTTTGCAGGACATCGTAGTAAGCCTGCGTAATATTAAGAATTAAGCCTTGTTTAGTTGCCTCGTTGCGGCTCACTGTAGCGTTCAAATTTTCTTTTGCCTGTGCAAACCCGCCTTCGCGTTGCCCGTTATCCCAAATCGTATATTGTCCTCGGAGCCCTAAATTATAATTTTCAGTTTCAAAACCGAAGTCAACCCGGTCAGAAAAATTATAACTACCGGTCGCGAAAATTTGTGGAAAATAACCAGCGCGTGCATTTCGCACACGAAGTTCTTGGATCGCAAGATTCAGGCGGGCATTCCGCATAGTTGTCGCTTTTTCCAAACCTATTTGAATACACTGTTCAAGAGTCAAAGGTTGCGATAAATCAATTTCACCTTCCGGCCCTTGCGCACTTACACACAATCCCCCTATAAATTGAGTCATCAAGATAACTGTTAGCAGTAGGTTTGGCACTCTCACAAGTTTTGACAGAACAGCAAACTTCGTTTTTCCGTGAATCATTAACTTCTCCTTGTCCTTACCGATGCATGTAGACGAGCGTTCCAAGCACGCCTCTTATGCCAACTTAAAAGTTTTCATTCGCAGGTTCTAGAAACCTAGTCGGTACAATTTCTTAAGTATGTGTCTTGATTCTATAGCAGATGCTTAAGTTTTTAAGCGCAAATTTTGGAAACTTGCAAGCTGAGTCAAGAAACCATAATTTATAATCTTTTGACGTAATTTCCCACTAAACGTTTAGACATTGTAACACCTAACATAGTTCTTTTTTCTTGAAATCGTTCACGATTTTTGTTAAACTAATCATTTAAATAGACTCTAATCGGAAATTGTAGGTAGAACCTATGCTGAAACCCGATACTAGACTTACCTCTATTCTTATCTCTGTTACGTTTGTTATTGCCGTATCAGTGCCGGCGTTTTCGGTCGATTCTAGTACACACTGGTTGCTTGTGGATGCGACTGCAGAAACACAAGCACACACTCCCCTGAATTCGCTTACTGACCTTTTGACAATGCGCGGAAAAGTCCCGAGCGAACAGATCCATCATCTTGAGGGTGACCTCGCTACAGCAGACGAGATTTATGTTCGACTCCAAGCGCTTGGGCAGCAGATGCAAGCAGAGGAGACTCTAATTTTTCTATACCACGGGAAGGTAACAAAACCAAAGGGCATGAATGCTATGCATCTGTTAATACCGGGAAGTGCAGACGGAATTCAAGATGCCACATTTAATAAGTGGCTTAGAGAAAGGCAAAGCGAGCATACCACTGTTATTGTTGATGGCTATACCGACGATACGAATCTAAGTGCTTACTACGCGAATCGAGAAGTACTCGGGGCTGCTGCCTTGAACTCGATTCAACCAGCCGGAAGCGCTGATGCTACAAAGCTTCTTCAGGCACTTTACGATGCACTCGCTGCAGACACAACCGATACGGATGATAACAGACAGCTCAGTATTATTGAGGTATACGAACTTTTGCGAATGAATTCAGATTTTACGAATGGCATTCTTGCACCAACAGGCGACGTTGAGGCAGCGCTCCTCAAACTCAGCCCCGCACTTAAGATTGAAACACTGCCCGAAGGTGCACAAATTTCTATCAACGATGTAGAAGTTGGAACTACACCAAAACTCGTCACAGAGAACCTGCAGCCCGGTACTTCCACAATATCGGTTAAAAAAGCAGGATATCACATGCCGCTGCCTAAAACTGCTGAATTGCAGCTAGTCCTCGGTGAGTCGGTCCATGTAGGCTGGGTACTTCAGCCTATCACCGTTCACGGCAGCGTCGAAGGCGTTTTAGGTGAATCGGTCGAAGACACAATTGTTTGGATTGGTGGAACAAAGCATCAGCAGATTCTAAAGGCAGATGGGGGATTTCGATTCGAGAAACTGACAGTCGGGGAAACTTACACGCTTCATGCAAAGCAGGGAGATCTGAACTATGCAGCTGTGACGTTTACATTTGATGGCTATACCAATATAGAGCAGTCTATTCAACTTGTAAAACGGACATGGTTCGAGATCTCACAAATTGCGTTTGACCAGAACGACCACCAAGGCGCGATCATCGCTTTCCAGAACGGGATTGAGCAAACCGTAGATTTCCCGAAGCTGTCTCCTGAGTTAACAGTTCTGCTACTCACCTCTTTCGCCGATGCGCTTGACAGGCAAGACGTTCAGGATATTAACTCTCTAGTTGTTACGGCGAAACTAGCCGAACAGCATGGACAGCCAGACCTGGCAATAAGATATTGGCAAGAGGTCAAAACAAAAGCACAAAAGGGCACTCCTGCTTTGAAACTCGCGACTCAGCGCCTCTGGCAACTCAATCGCAGTCGCTATCTCTTCAACATCGGTCTCATTGCCGGATTGGTAATTCTGATTGTATCTGGGGCGTGGACGTTTTATAGATTTCGAAGATCAAAACGAGCGGCTTCCTAGAAATGGAGGGGCAGACTTGCCCCTTCTTGTCCGTACCCATCTATTTGTAGCTACCTAACTTAGTGACGGTATGTCTCATCAATCAGATTGTTTGCAGCCCGGACAGGGCGGAAGAGCGTCTGCCGTTTCGCCGGCATTTCCGCTAAGAGTTTCGGATGCGGATCCCAGTCATGCCATTTGCTGTTCACCGTGTTGTAACAACTAAAGATAGCTAGCCGATCGTTACGGGCATTCGTCCATTGATCGGTACTATGTGTCAGTGCCTCTGTGAAAAACAGCAGTGAGCCGGCAGGACACTCATACGTATCCCATATCGATGAATCTGGACTCTGGATTGTGTCGGGGGCTGTATAGACCGCCTTATGGCTTGCTGTAATAAATAGCGTGCCGCCCTGCCTGTATTTGACAGGATTGAGTTCCCAAACCACGCGGGTTAATCCACTGTGTGCTTTGCCTGGAATGCACCGATAGAGATGGGAATCCCCGGGGAAACGAAGCATCCCGTTTCCGTTGTGGGGCCCAAAATTGCCATCACCAACAGTGCGATAAAATAGGTTACACGATTCCATCCTGAATCCATAGCACTTCTGATTGGATAGGGCAGGGTGAGCGACGAACTCGTTGAGAAAACCGACAACGTTTGGATGATCCGCTAAACGCTGCAAGGGGCCACCAAGCGGAGAACGCTCGTGTTCTGGGATCGATTCTGGATCATGACGGAGCCGATAGGCGAATTCCTGCATCTGCACCAGCTCGTCGCCGGAGAGCACACCAGGAACTAAGAGCCAACCGCGCATATCGAACAGATACTTCTGCTCTTGCGCCAGGGCAACGACCGCTGTGCCGTCAGAAGTTGTCGTCGTGAGTTGGGCCTGTGCTTTTTCCAAGTCAAGTGCTGATCCAAGGTTTTTATCGACAATGAAAGGTTTGCTGTGATTTATGACGTTTGCCATCAGAAAAATCCTCTTGATTCGTTGATTATTTGACTTTCTATGCAGCTTTAGCGCGTTTGAAGGCATCTTCAGAAACTGTAAGCGTTCTTGCAATGTCTTCATCGGTGTGCGACATTGACATGAACCAGATATGCTCTTCCGGTAGGTAGAGACCACCATCTAGGGTCGTTTCATAGAAGGTCTTACGGAAACGTTGTTGCCGGTCATCGCTGCCGTCGGCGTTCACTCCGAAGTATGGCATCGGACCGATCCCTCCAATCCGGGCGTTCTCAATACCTAGCCTCGCCACCATTTCTGTATAGCTGTCCAATAGTTTCTGCCCCTGTTTCCACATAAACGCAACCCCATTTTTCGCTTCTAGCTCTTCTATCGTGGCGATTGCGGCTGCGACGAGCGAAACCTCTCCGTGAAAGGTTGCTGCTACCCAGACATCACTAACTTCATCCATAATTTCTTTCTGACCGACAACGACGGCAGTCGCGAAACCGTTAGCGAGCGCCTTTCCAAAGACAGACATGTCAGGCGTGACCCCGAAGTATTCTTGTGCACCACCCAAAGCGTACCGGAAACCAGTCTTGACCTCATCGAAAATCATCAGGGCCCCGTTAGCATTAACAAGCTTTTTTGCCTCTTCTAGATAGTTATCTTTCGGGAGATCATGCCCAGAAGGCTCCATAATCAGGCAGGCAATCTCGCCACGGTGTGCTTTAAACAGATCGGCAAGTCCTTCGAGGTCATTGAAATTGACATTGAGTGTAGAAGCAGCAGTGCTCGGTAAATGGCCGCTGGTGTGGTTACACCAATCGTGCCATCCGTGATAGCCTGACCGGATCACTTTTGTTCTATGGGTATAGGCCCGCGCGAACTTAATCGCGCCTGTTGTTGCATCGGATCCACCTACAAAGTAAGCAACCCTATCGGCTGAAGGGATAATCTGAACCAACTTTTCAGCGAGTTCCACCTCGAGTGTATGCCCGAAATTGTAAACGTTCCCGCGTTCAACAATGTATTTTGTGACTTTCTCAATCACCGTGGGATAGGCGTGTCCAAGGATCATAGGTCCATATCCCATTAAATAATCGATATAGTCGTTTCCGTCGGCATCCCAGAAATGTGCACCTTTCGCACCAGCAATCATAATGGGGTGCGGCGGTTGGCTCCGTTTGTGCGGTTGCCCGCCACCCACCAAGGTAGCTTTTGCACGCTTCTGCCACGCCAATGATTTTTCAAAACTTCGTCCCATTCTGAAACCTCCAAGTTCGTACTACGGCCATAAGCATTGCCTCCAACTTTTTGACTATTTTACCACAACTTCGGATTTGATAGAAAGAATTTCTCGCTTTTCCCGCCGACACCTAACGGAGTTGGATTCCAAAACCGGCTACCCCCTTGAAAATTCTACAATTTTGTGAAATAATTGGAATAATCAGACGCTTGTAAATAGACAAAAAAGCAAGTCTCAAAAAGAGGAAGGAACAAAGAATGGCAGCACACCTTTTAACAGACGCGCAGATGCGAGATTTTATTGTGAAGGGGTACCTCACCGTCACAACTGACTTGCCTGCACAATTTCACCATATGATCTATGAAAAGACAACGGCTGTCTTTGATAAAGAAGGCAATCCCGGTAATAACCTCGTGCCGCGGATACCCGAAATTCAGAGCGTTCTCGGCGATCCAAACGTTAAAGGAGCCTTGACAAGCTTACTAGGCGCGGATTATTACATGCAACCGCACCGGCATGCACACTATAATCCGCCGGGTAGCAAGGGGCAGAGGATGCACCAAGATGGTGGAAAACGCTGGTCCCATCATACACGCCGGTTGCTGGTCTTCTATTATCCGCAAGATACGCCGCTTGAACTCGGTCCTACAGGCGTCGTTCCCATGAGCCACTACTATAGTACCCGGGAAGGGGCACAGGTATCCCCTGAACACCCTATCGTTGGCAAAGCCGGAACTGTTGCCTTTGCGAACTACGACCTCTGGCACCGTGCCATGCCTAACAGTAGCGGGAAAAGACGTTACATGATGAAATTTCTCTATACCCGGATGTCGGAACCCCGGGAACCTACTTGGGCAAATAACGCAACAGACTGGGCAAATGGGTCTCCTATAGGACCTGCAGAACATCAAGGAATGTTCAGACACCTCTGGAATTGGCATCGCGGCGTTGAAAATAATAGCACCTCCAGAATATCAAACGGCGAATCGATCTCCAGTTTAATCAGCTCTCTTAACAGTACATCGGAGTCGGTCGGGCTGCAAGCAGCTTATGAATTACCTCGATGTGGTGAGACGGCAGTGTTTGCTCTGGTGAAGTGTTTGCAAGATGAATCCGAGATGACGCGCCGAAACGCATGTTACGCTCTCAACGCAGTAGGAACCCCAGTCGTTGAACACCTGCATGAGGCGTTGAAAGATTCCAAGGAATACGTTCGGGATAGCGCAGTAGAAGCACTAGGCGACTTAGGCAACAAGGCAGAACCTGCTGTGCCAGCATTGCTCAAGACGCTTGAGGACCCTTCGCGTTCTGTCCGTTTGCATGCTATAGAGGCATTAGGTACAACGAGTCAGTCAAGCTCAATCGCTGTTTCTAAGATTGTGGAAGCATTAAAGGATGAAAACGAGGGCATCCGCCGAAATGCAGCTTTCGCCTTGGCGCGGATCGGTAAAGATGCCCCCGGCGCGGTTGAAGGATTGCAAAATGTGTTGTTCGATGTGAATCGTTACGTGCGGGCGGACGCTGTGCATGCCCTCTACCGTATCGGAACACCGGCAGCGACAGCGACCCTCCTGCATTATCTTGAAACAACGCGCTGGTGTCCTTTAACCTCAAAAGAGAGCACGTTTTAAGCAGGATTAGGACACGGTTTAGTGATTTTACATAGATGTAATGAACGCGGTCTAAGTGAAAAATTCTTCGTTATATGGACGAACATCCACTTCAAAGGTCCAGGCACTCCGTTCCTGTTGTATCAGAGCCCAATAGGTATCCGCAATTGCCTCAGGTTCAAGGAGTGGTTCGTTTTCTCTAAGTTTATAACGCTGACGTACCCCGGGGGTATCAATGACACCGTCAATAATAACGTGTGCAACATGAATGCCCTGCGGTCCGAGCTCACGAGCAAGGGCAGATGCTAAGCCGCGCGTGGCATACTTCGCACTACTGAAAGCCGATGCTCCTGCTCTACCGCGGACAGCAGAAGTGGCACCCGTGAAGAGTATATTTCCGTCACCTTTCTGGAGCATCCCCGGTACAACCTGTTTTGAACAGAGAAAGCCGCCGAGCGTGCAAACGCGCCACGCGCCTTCGAACGCCTCCGGAGTGAGATCGGCAAAACTACCCCAAGCGGCGTTCCCCGCATGATTCACAAGGATATCCGGATCACCAAGCTCTTCTCGGATGCGCGCGAAACTTTCCGCGACCTGCTTAGCCTCGGCAATATCTGTGGAAATAGGTATAACCTTACGTCCAGATCCTGTCAATCTTGTGGAGAGGTTTTTTATATAGGCAGATGAGCGAGACAGGAGGGCTACGTCACACCCTTCCTGTACAAATTTACGGGCAAGAGCAGCCCCTAAGCCGGGACCCACACCCGCAATAACTGCTATTTTTTCCATATTGATTCCTTCTTATCGCAAATTGTCAAAATACGCGAAATATGTAGAAACACCTTGGGGAACTCTGGGCGTACCCTCACTATGAGTAAATGAGGTTTTCAGCCACACCGGCCCTCTGTTCACTGTATTCTATAATCTATCGTTTTAAGAGCAAAAAGCTAAATTAACTTTCCACAGATTATTTCGTCAGGAATACACGCCGCATTTCCAATTTAGTCAAATAGAAAAGAGAAAGGTTCGCTCTTTATCTCTCTATTTGGTTAAGGATAATTTTACAAGTTTGGCATATCGACTGCACTATTTCTGCGTTTGTGCATATTCTTTTCCATCGCTTCAGGGTATCGATCTGGCAGATGCGAGACTTCGTTGAGTTTTTCGAGCACGTTGCCTTCAAGTCGCCACCCTGCTGCACCGAGATTGTCCCGCAAATGTCTTGTGTGCCTTGCGCCGACAATCACTGAAGTCATTGTACGCTGTTCGAGTATCCACCGTAGCGCGACTTGTGCAGGGCTACGTCCAAGTTCATCAGAAACTTGGAGAAGGGTTTGCAATGTTTCATCTGCATTTTCTGCAAAATACGGTTGTGGGTATGCCCAACCTTCAGCGGATCGGGTGCCGTCTTGTGTCCGTTCTCCGGGTCTGTATTTACCAGATAGGAATCCGCCCGCCAATGGGCTCCATACGACAACACCTAATCCTTTGAGTTCACAGAGCGGAACGAGCTCTTGCTCTATATCCCGTACAACGAGGCTGTATTGCGGTTGATAACAAGAGAAACGGGTCCATCCGTGGATATCGCTAATCCATAACGCTTCGCAGAGTCGCCACGCTTGATAGTTACTGCAGGCCGTATAGCGGACTTTCCCTTGCTGAACAAGATTATCGAGTGCCTGGAGCATCTCTTCTAATGGGGTCTGCGAATCAACGTGGTGAATATAGTAGATGTCTACGTAATCCATCTGTAGACGTTTGAGACTGTCGTCAATCGCCTGCATGATATGGACGCGAGACATGCCAGAGTCGTTGGGTCCGGTGCCCATGGGGTTGAAGAATTTGGTTGCGACTATTGCATCACGCCGTCTACCTTTGAGTGCTTTACCGAGCAAAATTTCAGATTCTCCATCACCGTAGGAATTGGCAGTATCAAAAAAGTTCACACCTGCATCACAGGCGAGATGTACCATCCGGTTCGATTCAGCTTCATCGGCGCCGTGCCCAAAAGTCATTGTGCCTAAACAGATTTCAGATACTTTGACTCCACTTTTCCCCAACCTTCTATATTCCACGTTTTCCCTCCAATTTATAGACAGCTGTGAACAGATTCGGCTCTACGGAATGCATGTCCCATAAAGTTAAACATATCTTACAATCAAAATGCGTTTGAATAATTATTTGGCTCCTTCCGGATAAAACGGGAACTTGCAGAACCTAACAGGTTATGCGACAAGGACTAAAAAGACATAGAGGAAACTAAAAGCTTATGTTACGAGTGTCGGAGAGGGACAGATCGGGCAACCTCTTAACAATCTCCACCGTCTTTAGACTGACACTGATAACGCGCGCCACTAAATCCACAATATACCGCGGCGCATCCGAACGATTTGGATCGTTGACCAACCCACTCCGACTGTGCGTCTTGACGCGATACTGATCTATCACCCACTCCAACGCCGAACGAGTGCCTAACCGATATTCAAACGCCTCGGCAGGAATGCCCTCCAACGTCAAGAAGTCGTTATATTTCAACTGTGTTTTGTCTTTGGACAGCTTCATCTTCTCCACGCGCCAATCTACGGGGGTGTCGGGCGTTTCTCTGTATTTCAACGGGAACTTCTGTGCGGCTTCGTAGTTGACGTGGAGCTCTGCGAGTTGTGCCCCTGCGGTAGCGAACGCCCAGAAGTCTGTCGCGAACGGCATATGCGGCAGATCGCGCTTGAGGTTCGCCTCGTATCTCTCTCGGTAGTCTGGATGATGCAGGAGGCCATAGGTGTAGTGGAAGATGTCCCACTTGCTGATGGCATCGTCCTTGTAGTGAGAGCGGAACGTGAATAACGCCCAATCGGTGATATTTTCGCGGCGGTTCGAGCCGTCTTCATTGTAGCTGTAGAAAGGGAACGACTGATTCGCATCGACTATACCAAGGCACGGGATCGCAGCTACCATCAATGGGTGAAAAGGTTTCTTGCTGCCGATACCGTTGACACAGAGCACCCGATTTTCTGATTCCGTCTCCGGCGTAGGGAAGATAGATGGAAAGCCTGCTACCCTATGGTTCATCATTCGGTCAAAGTAGAGGTTGGATTTCGTAAAAGGTCGATAGAGACTGGAACGGATTTTCGCATCTGTAAATGCTGTGGTCTGACCGCTCTGTAGTTTCTGCTTTAACGTCGAACTCCACTTGATTTTTGTATCGTCGTAGACCACAAAATTATCAACGTTCGCCTCCCTATTTGTTCGTTGTGTCCAGCGTGCCACCTCTGCGTTGTAATTTTCAATCATCCGACTTATATTTTCAGTGAGCGCGTCTCGGTTGAAATTGTAGACCCACGCATCACGAGCCGTCCCCACGCCGTTGCTATAGGTTTTGAAAATTACTTCTGTTGCAGCCCCCTTTTTTGCCTTCGCTGCCTTAGTCCCGATCGGAACAAAGGTCTCGAATTCAGGACGGAGCCGTTCCGTGAGCCAGGTATGGTGCCCATCAGGTGTTATTTGCCGCCATTCAACCTTTTGGTAATTCTGCTTGGAATCGAGGTAGTGATGTTTCTCTTCCTTTCGCCAAAATTTATTAACACTTGCATAGAAGATTTCGGTGGGATTTGAATATGTCTTGACAGAATTTCTCTTGATGAGAAAATTGATACTCACTCCAACCTGAATGCCAAAAACATTATGAGTTGTTCCAGACAACTTCGGATTCTGGCGGACATCCCCGCCTAGATCCAAAACGTAAATCGCATTGAAATCCTGTGCCAAGTGTTTTCGCATGCCATCAAACGCAATGCCGTCGAGAAAACTATTGTTCGTCACAAGTGCCACGATGCCCTCCTCTCCAATTCGCTGTGATGCCCATAAAATTGCTTTCACATACGGATCCGAGAGCGCGTTTTTGTTCGAAGCTTTTGAATCTTGCGAATAGGTGTCCCGCAACAGCGCATCCATGAGCGGATACTTCCGGTTCTTGTTGTTGTCGTTTTCACTGACTTGCCGGGTGTTGTAAGGGGGATTGCCGATCACCACGAACATGTCCGCTGACTTCTGCCGCTTCACGCGCTCCGTGTTTTCGCGCGTGAAGAGCTGGCCCTGCTCCTGCTCAAGCAGCTCGAATGTATCCGCCAGCACGATACCCTCAAACGGCAGATACGCACCAGTCCGACGGAAGTATTCCTGCTCAATGTTTAGGCTGGCAATGTAATACGGCAACAGCATCACCTCGTTGCAGTGCAGCTCCCCACGGTATTTCGTCTCGAGTGTCGTGCCTTGAATGTCTTGCATCAGCCGCACGATGAAGTTGCCCGTGCCGACAAACGGGTCGATGATATGCACACCACTATCTGACAGCGAACGATCAAACTCGGCCTCTAATAGATGCTGCACGCTATTGACCATGAAATCCACGATCGGCTGCGGCGTGTAGACAATGCCGTGTGTGTCGGCTGTATCTTCGGAGAACCCTTGAAAGAACTGCTCATAGAATGTATTGAGGAAGTGCTGTTTCTGTGAGAAGTCTTTGCAGAATAACGCCGCCTGTTCAATAGCACTGTAGAAACGATCTAAAGGCTCAAGAAACACATCCCGGCTGAACGCTCTATGGATCAGTTTATCCACCACGTTTTCAATCTCGCGGGCGATGATGTTCCGGCGCGTGAAATCGGAGTTATTAAACACCGTGCGGAAGATGCGTTCGGTGAGGATATGTTGGATCAGCATCTCCTCGACTTCATCGTGTGAGAGCTCGGGGTTAATCGCCGTGCGACAGGTCTCATAAAAGCTGGCAAATGCCGCTTGGAACCCTGCGTCCCCGGTGTGCTGCTCCTCTATGAGCTGCTTCAACTTGCCAGCCAGGGCCGGCACATGTTCCTTGAAGTCGTTGACAGCCGACTGCCAATTTTCCAGTGCTGGCGGCACGTAAGCAAACAGAGCTTCCAGGGCAGCGATCAGAGAGACCGGGGCAGTAATGTCTACATCGAGCACCTCTGCTCCGTTCTGATACAAAATAGCACGCTGTGGGTTCTGGAACAGGATGTTGTCTAGCGGATACCCCGCCGCGCGTTTCTCCTCAACGGCTTTAGGGAGATCGTCATCAATATCTTTTGCCTCCCAGTAGGCGAGCGGCAGGCTGTATTCATCCAAGATAGCGCCGTCTATGATGATACGGTTTCCGTTGGGGGCGTGCATCTGATATTGCGGGATGAGCGTCGCTTTCATCTGCTTCGCGCAAGTATCGAGCAAGAAGGCGAACGGATTGCTGACTGCCCCCTCGTGCGTTGCCTTGTGCTGGTCGTATGCCTGCAGCGTGGCGTAATAGTCGCGGATCGGTTTGTGGGTGGGTTTGAGTTTGAGTTGTGGCATACGGATATAATAGTAGATCTACGAAACAGAAACAGGATCGCCTTCAGAGCGCAACCCCGCCTCATAAACCTTCATGACTTCTAGGGCAAACTCGAGCGATCCCTGCTCTGCCGGTTTGCCTTCTAATATACAGTCACAAAAATACCGCATCTCTTGATAGAATCCTTGTATAAAAAGTCCCTTATTCTCAAGTGTTCCGAGGCTGTTTTGGGGTTCCCAGACGATTGCCCCACTATTAAAACCTTGTGGCACATAACTCGTACTGTTCCTATAATTGAAGGGCATGCCGCGCTGGAGTGAGACGTGTGTACTGTTCCGAATTTCGGCGTGACATCCATCCCCAAAGAATTGATAGAGTTCCGAGGGTTGCCCGTGCCTCGCGCCGTCAGCAAGATGGAAGTTTCCGAGTGCACCGCTTTCATATTCTAATATACACGCCCCGCCACCGCGCTGGCTCCTGTGAAGGGTGACAGTCGCAACTTTCCCGCCGACAGCGACAAACAGTGATATAGGATGACATCCATTTTGGAGCCAGTTTGTATGCTCTTTTTCACGCAGCACACGTTTCCCGTCGCTCGGAATTGTCATCGGATAGACTCCTAGAAGGCTTCTTAAGGGCCCATATTCATCCGTTGCGAAGATTTCGATAATCTTTTGCGTAGCTGGCATAAACACCTTTTTGAATCCGACGACAACAACGCGGTCCTTTCGGTGAGCAATCATTTCGGAAACTTCGTCGGCAAACATGCCGGGCGGTTTTTCTAACCAGACGTGGGCACCTGCGTCTAGGGCTTTGCATGTCAATTCAGGGTGAAGACGCGGCGGTACACAGAGAAAAATGGCATCCAATGTTTCATGCTCAAACATCGATTCCATGTTTGAATAAAAAGCATCGACCCCATACTGCTTAGCGGTAGCATGCGCCCGATCCGTATTAAGATCGCACAGTGCTTTCAGCCGGACCGGAAGAAACGTCATTGTCGGTAGTACATTCCGATAACCGTGGGAACCCACGCCAACGACTGCAACATCCAATCGCTTTTCAAATTCTCTCTGATAATTCATCACTACTCCGATGAAAGCAGGTTCTCAAGATAGGCATCTAGGTCTCTTTTCATCTTCTGCAATTCGCCTTGGTCAATGTACATCATGTGTCCGGCATGGTAGTAAGCCGTTGAAATGTTGTTCTGCAAGGATCTGTCGAGTCCAAGGTGGGTGAACGTATATTCTGATGCCAAAAACGGCGTTGCAAGATCGTAATAGCCGTTTGCAACAAAGACCTTTAGGGCAGGATTGGTGGTCATCGCCTTCCGAAGCGTATCTGCCACGTTAACATATGTGTTCTGATGGTCGCTGTAATCCCAGGGATGCACGCGCCTGCTCAGGATTTCGTACGGAAGGTCAGACGCGAATGCCAGCTCATCCCGGACGTAGGCGTTGAGCATTGCAGTATAAGCACCTTGGACGACAGCAGAGCTCGGATCGTACTCATAGGTCTCGCCTGCTGAATCCCGGTCGATGCCTTTGTAGCGGCTATCGAACCGTCCAACCGTGCGCCCTTCGTCCCGGAGGAGCTCCTTGCAAAAACGCCCGATATTGATGCGTAAGTCTGTTCGTTCGATGTATTCTGAGGCAAGTCCGGTATATTGGGCGAGTTTTTGGATAATATTTGCACGTCGATCAGGCGGTAGGTCGCTCCCTTGCATCAGAGCAGTCGTATAATCCCCCATAGCGAATTGGCGGACTTCATCCATGAATGCCTCAAATTGACCGTTTCTGTCCAATTTATCGTGATAGAATGCCGTCGCTGCGTATGTAGGCAGGTAGAGGATATAGGGCAGATCGTTCCCAGGCGCAAAACGGATCGTCTGAAAATTCAGCACCACTGACACAAGGATAATACCGTTGAGATAGGCACCGTGCTGTTCCTGCAGATAGCCGGAGAGCCCGCTGGCGCGCGTCGTTCCATAACTTTCACCAATCAGTAACTTAGGCGAACCCCACCGTTTATAACGTCCGAGATAAAGAAGGATAAAATCGCCTACGGACTCTATATCCTTCTTGAACCCATGGAACTGCTTCGCCTCCTCCCCAGGGACGGCTCTACTGAAACCGGTACTCACAGGATCAATGAAAACCAGATCCGTTTTGTCTAAGATAGAGCATTCGTTATCCTTGAGTTCGTACGGCGGATGCGGCAATTCACCCTCTTTGTCCGGTTTAACACACCGCGGTCCCAATAGACCTAAGTGCAACCACACCGAGGAAGAGCCAGGCCCTCCATTAAACGAAAAGGTTATCGGACGTTTGCATATATCGTCAACATCATCACGGGTATAGGCAATAAAAAACACGGACGCTTTCGCTTTTTCGCCTTCTTTATCGATCTCTTCCTTCAGCACGAGTGTCCCCGTTGTCGCCGTATAGCGTATTTCTTCACCGTTGATTGTGACGCTGTGGTGTGTAACCGAAAGGTTATCTTCAGGTGTAGATAGACCTTTCTCTTCAGTCGAGTCTTCTTTAGATGCCTGCTTTCCTTTTTCGCTCATGTGCAGATTCCTCCATGTTTTTTATGCCAATGACCTAAACAGATTGCTTTGCAAACGTATTATAGCATATTTTTCAGAAATAGGTATGACAAAAATCACAGGAGATATTTGCGTATGCTGCTTCTGGTACCTTTAACGTCCTCTTGTAGGATCGAGTGACCACTGCTCAAGACGTTTGCTGAAAATCCTGATTCTGACAACACAGGGTGTCAAAAAACAGCGTCATCCGTGTAATTTACTATTCAGACTTCACTTTCACAAATATTCACGCGTCCTATCAATATAAAGAATTTGACATAATTCCAAAATATGCTAAACTCTACACAAAGGAGAAACACGATGAAGAAACCGATTCGCTTAGGTTTGGTTGGTTGTGGCGGGATCGTCCAAAAGACGCATGCTTGCGCCTACCACGCACTCACAGATACCGTTGAAGTAACCGCCCTTGCAGATGTTGTCCCGGGAAACCTCCAAAAGACCGCGGAGTTGTTCGGTGTGCCCACAGAAAACCGTTATCTCGATTACCGGGAGATGCTAGAACATGCCGCTATTGATGTCGTGATCATTGCCACACCGCACGCATTTCATGCTGCACAAGCTATTGAGTGCGCCAATGCAGGCGTGGCAGTTATTTCTGAAAAACCGATGGCAACCACTCTCGAAGAAGCAGACGATATTCTGGCAGCCGTGGAGCACAACGGGGTGCCTTACACGGTCATACATAACTATCTCTTCACCGCAGGTATGACGGCAGCGATGGCAGAACTTGACGCGCTCGGCGAATCCCATTTTGGTAGAAGCGTCGGAATGGGATTGAAACCAACAGATTTTTCAGCGAATCACCCGACCTCCGCGTTTGCATGGCGCGCCAGCAAGTCAAAAGGCGGGGGATGTGTCAGTGATACTAGCTATCACGAAATCTATGCCGTTTGCGCTTTGATGCAATCGCCCGTCCGATACGTTGAGGCACGCGTCCAAACACTCCGCTTCAATATTGATGTGGATGATATCGCTATGTTGCTCTGTGAACATGAAAATGGAGGTATCACGACTATATCAGGTGCATGGTGTGTACCTGCCACAGATTTCGGATGGTGTGAGATGCACGCTGAAAACGGATCCCTACGAGTCCGACACCGTGTTAATGTAGAGGACGCGCTTCACCGTTTTACGAGAGTAGACGGATGGAGGCAGTTAGAACTCTCTGAATTTAAGGAAACCGCACATCAAGACGCAAGCGGGCACATCCGCTATTTTACAGACACATTCAATGCACTTGCGACTGGTACGCCGCTCCCAGTAGATCCAAACAAGGCGTATCACAACCTCGCCATTATCCAAGCTGCGCGTAAAGCGACGACAGAACGCCGCGCAATCGAGATTGTATCGTCGTGAAAACATATGTCTGGAAAGGAACTGATATGAGAAAGGAACTGCTATTTCATATTTTAATCGTTTTGATGTTGATGTCGATATTGGGTTCCAATTTTGCTTTGCAGGCTACTGCCCAACAGAACGCGACGTTCGTTGACGCAAAGACTGCCGCTGAGTACGATGCTGAGGATGATGTTAACACAGCTGTATGGATCGCCGCCGGTGGCGTTTTGGGAGTGATCGGTGCTCTTCCGCTGGGTGCTGCTGCGATCGGAGGCGCGTATGTCTACCAACCTGTACCACGCGTCGAGAGGCTTCTCGGTAAGTCTGCGGAATATGTCACTGTTTACACAGAAGCATATAAAACCAAGTCGCGCAACTTGCGGTTGGTTGCCGCTGTAAAAGGATCGCTCGGTGGATCGGCTGTGTTTTGCCTGTTAGGCATGGTTAAGATAAAGCCGTGGGCGGATTTTGTTTTCTGGTAGATGTTGGCAGTTAGCAATCGGCAGCCGACGTTTGACTGCTGGCTTCTGTTAGAGGATCGTTAATTCATCTTCCGCGCCGCTTTCTTCGAGAACCGTTACGAGTTCGGCAGCGACCCCGCCAAATGCTTCTGATTGCGGTGACTCTGGATTTCCTGCGACGATCGGAACGCCGATATCTCCGGCAGTACAAACTTCGGCGTCAAGTGGAATCTGCCCTAAGAATGCTGTCCCAAATCGTTCGCTTGTGTTTTTCCCACCATCTGCACTAAAGATCTCGGTTTTTTCGTGGCAGTGTGGGCAGAGAAAGTAGCTCATGTTTTCTATAATTCCCAGAATCGGCACGCTGAGACGTTCAAACATAGCAACTCCTCGCCGGACGTCCGCAAGTGCCACGTCTTGAGGGGTTGTAACGATAACTGCCCCGGTCAATGGAATTGCTTGTGTTAATGTGAGTGCGACGTCGCCTGTTCCGGGCGGGAGGTCAATAATTAGATAATCTAGTTCGCCCCATGCCACGTCGCTCAGGAATTGGCGGATCGCACTGTGTAGCATCGGCCCCCGCCAAATCATCGCTTGTTCTTCCGGGACCATAAACCCGATCGACATCAATTTAATATTGTGCCGAACCAGCGGAATCAGTTTTCGCTCCGGGCTGGTTCGCGGGCGTTCCTGAATGCCCATCATCGTCGGAATACTTGGACCGTAAGCATCTGCATCCATTAAGCCGACTGCGGCACCACCGTTTGCAAGCGAAATTGCTAGATTCGTGGCGACAGTCGATTTTCCGACCCCGCCCTTTCCGCTTGCAATTGCAATCTTATGTTTTATATTCGGTAATGTAATATTCTGTTGTTGTGTCTGCTGTTGCGGACTCGGTTTTTGTTTTTGCTGTCCAGAAATTTCTGAACCACTGATTACCTTTAAGTCTGGATGCTGCTTTGCTGTTGGGGCTGATGGCGGTTTCGGTTTCTTCGTATCCCCTTTTTTTAAAAATCTCATGTTCGGTCTCCTGACTGATGGAATTTTATTGTTAACGTATTAGATGTTGCCGGCGCGATTAGCGCGGGCGTGTCGCATGTGTAATATTTCCGGTATACCGCAAAATAGTTTAACATTTTTTCTTTTCACATACCCTCCAGCTAAATCGAGGGGATCCCGTTGCCAAGTGAATCCCATGCTTCTTAGTGCGGATCACGGCGTTCCGACATCGGCAACCGAAGTCTACAAGGGTTGATCGCCGCTAGTCCGACGTCCTCTAAGCCAAAGGTTGCGGTTTCCGCAATCTTATTCCATTCATAGAATTCGGGGGACTCATGTAGTGTTCCTTCCGAACAAGTGAACATCGTTCGGATACCGAAGTCAAAACGGAACAGAACAGACGGGAAGCAGCTTGACCCGTCTTACGGCAGCCCTTCAGAAACGGTATGGTCTGTCACAATGGAGATATAAAAATCGCCGAGGTTTTCTTACTTCAGATATTTATTATACCACATTTCCCGCAATTGTCAAATATATTTTGACACGACTCATTAACCGCTACGACATCCCCAGCACAGAGAAACACAGTTTTGTAGCAGAATTTTTGATAATTTTGTATAATAACAGGAATAGATAACTAAAGGTTAGCAGTCAGTCACTGACGGTTACGGGTAACCGGCCCCGAGTATCCTAATTGCTGACAGTCATTAAAAGGAGCTTTTTATGAACATTCTCATGTTGCGCCATTCCGCTGGTTTTGAACACACTTATCTACCCAATGCGGAAGTAGCACTGAAGCAGATTGGCGCAGAAAACGGTTGGAACGTTGTTACAACGCACCGGTGTGAGCTGATTAATGCTGAAAATCTCGAAAAACAGGACCTCGTCGCGTTCGCAACCACGGGCAACTTGCCGTTTGATGATATGCAAAAAGAGGCACTTCTAAGTTTTGTACGCAACGGAAAAGGATTTTTGGGCATCCATAACGCTACAGATACCTGCTACGATTGGCCCGAATACGGCGAGATGCTAGGCGGCTATTTTGCTGGACACCCCTGGCACCAAGAAGTAAACGTTATCGTTGAGGATGCTGACCACCCTGCAACCCGTATGCTCGGCGGCAGTTTCAAAGTGGTTGACGAAATTTATACCTTCAAAAACTGGGACCGTAACAAAACCCGGGTCTTAATGCGCCTAGACAATGATTCTATTGACATCTCGCGTGGAAACCGTGAAGACCACGATTATGCCCTCGGATGGTGTCATACTTACGGGGAGGGGCGCGTGATGTATACGGCGCTCGGACACCCCGATCCACTCTGGGACGAGAAATGGTTTCATGAGCACATCATGGGATGTATCAAATGGACTGCCGGACTTGAGGACTAGCACTTGCCTACAGTTTCATCTAAAAAACGCGATCTTGATAATTATTGCGTTCAGCTTTGGATAAAGAGAGCACTTGCACAGGAAACCAACAGCCTATGCTACAGGAACGGGAGAGGCACAGACTGACAGTCTATGCTACAAGTCTCTTGCATTCGTCTAAATTCCTAGGTGCGCTCTATTCGCGCGCCGTTCCGCATTCACTCCCGATGCAGCTCAACTTAATCAGCGATAACCCGTGTTGCCCGCAGAAGTGTCTCCTGTACCAGCAATTCATGCGATACCGGACGATCCGGTGCTTGTGTTCCTGCGATGGTTGCCAAAAAAGCGTCCAGCTCCAACTCATAAAGCCGTTGGCGACTTTCCCCAGCTATGTTCACAATCTGTTCCCCCTGTGTGTAACCATCTTTCGCTTCTTCCAGACAGAGGCGAATCTTTAACCCCGGTTCAAACGGTTCAAGAATTATGGCACTTCCCGCACTACCGTAAACCTCAAATCGGCGTGCAACGGGGCGTGGTTCCAAAGCTGATATAGTTATAAACGCCATCGCTTTTTCGAATTCGTATACTGTCAATGTATTATCTTTGAAGGGTTCCACCGAGTCGCCATCGTTTCGGAGGAAAGAGGTCACCTTTTCCGGGCGTCCGAGAATCCATAGCACCTGGTCGAGTACGTGTCCGCCTAAGTCGAAGAAGATGCCTCCGATGTGTTGGCTAATACGTTTCCGTGATTCGTGCGGAATGTTGGTTGACATGTGGGCGCGAACAGAAAAAATGTCGCCTAAAAAACCTGATTTTGCCCATTCTGCAACCTGTTTAAAGGCAGAGTGATACCGCAACATATAGCCCATCTGCACAAGCAGGGCATGTTCCTGTGCGGTATTAATGACCCGCTGCCACTGTGCCCAGTTTTCACCCGCTGGTTTGTCGTACCAGACGTGTTTGCCAGCCCTCACAATCTCCTCGGTCTGATCTAGGCTCTCTGCGTTGTTCCCTTCCGAAGCAATCGCGACGATGCTTTTATCGTTCAGCATTTCTGCTGCGTCCATATACCAATGAACCTCAGCAAATTGTCCGCCGTTATTTTGCAGTTTTGCGCGCTGCACTGCATCAGGTTCAAACACTCCTGCGACTTCAACGCCCGGGTTCACAAGCATCGCCTGCAGCTTCCCACGGGCATGCCCATGCTTAGTTCCATATTGCGCCATCCGTATTTTTGCCATAGTTTACCTGTTCCTTCAAAACTTGATATGTCTGCGCAAAGGCGGACATATCTGGTGTTGGTGTTTCTGCTTCGAGGTCCACTGCATTTCTAGTACCTATAGATAGGTGCACGTTTCACTTCTGAAAATCTTATAGATCATATCCTATTTTCTTGATTCTGTCAAATTTTTGTCTTTTATTCGCCGGGTTTCTATCCATAAACGTTGATGAAAATCCTTGAAATTTTCTTAGCGTTATGCTAATATGATGCGAACTTGATGATTATTGAGTTCATCTTTGGATAAAGAGAGTCTTGAAAAACCGAACCGTTTTTGCTGCAAGCGTTGAAGAGGCACAGACTGACAGTCTATGCTACAAGTCCCTCACAGAGGAACCGAATACGTTCTGCTACAAAAGAGCCTGATCACTCTTTTTTCGAACTCACGCTAATATACTTAATTGTTAAAACCTGTAGATTTTTGAGTCAACTGTAGGGAGAAAAGTAGGCGATCCGGTGACCTTCCAAAATTCAGAGCAATAATGCTTACACCACAATTTCTGAGACAGCTTGATCCGTTCTACATCCACCCGAGGCGCTCGTTTCGAGGTAAGTTCAGGGGTGAACGCCGGAGTCTCAGGCGCGGCACCGGGATGGAGTTCGCAGACTACCGGAGCTATGAGCTCGGTGACGACCTGCGATACGTCGATTGGAATATCTATGCTCGTCTGGGCAAACTCTTTATCAAACTCCACCATACCGATGCGGATTTGCCGCTCACTCTTCTCCTTGACAGTAGTCGATCCATGGAATTCGGTGCACCGACGAAGTTGGCATGCGCGAAACAGGTAGCTGCTGCACTCGGCTACATGGCGCTAGCACACACTGACAGCGTGGCGGTTTACACCTGTGCAGAACGTCTGTCAGTAGCACTGCCGCCCACATCGGGCAAGTCGCAATTCTCACGACTCACAAAAGCGATCACAGCTATTTCAATAGGTGGACAAACACGATTAACAGAATGCCTCAAGCGACTTTCGATGTATCAGCAGCACCCAGGCGCGGTGATCATTCTTTCAGATTTTTTGGCCCCGGGCGGCTACGCAGCAGGTCTCAAATTCCTCAGAGGACACGGATTTTCTCTCACTGCAATTCAGATGATAACGCCCGAAGAAATAAATCCACAGGCAGACTTGGAAAACGCGGCTGCAGGAAACAATTGGCTGATAGAAGACGCAGAAACCGGTGAAACGAAAGCTATCACAATGAATGCCGAGATTCTAGCGCACTATCAAGCACAACAGCAAGTCTTTTGCGACAGTTTGCAACGTTTCTGTATTGATCACGGTATCCTGTACGCTCAACTAGGAGTCAATACTCTGATAGAAGATTTTGTTTTACAAGATTTGTATAGGGCAGGTTTGATCCAGAGAAAGCGATGATCAACTTCAAAAAAAGGAATGAGGTGACGTAATGGCAAGGCAAATACAAGGAATAGATGTACTCCTCACCCAAGGGGATATAACGCAAACACGGGTTGATGCGCTTGTGAACGCAGCGAACAGCAGGCTTATTGGTGGCGGTGGTGTGGACGATGCAATACGCAGAGCTGGCGGCGCTGAAGTCGTTCAAGCTTGTACAGAAATCCGTAGACGTGCCGGCGGCTGTCCCACGGGTCAGGCAGTTATCACCCCCGCCGGTAACCTTCAAGCGAAATATGTCATCCATACAGTCGGCCCAGTCTGGAAAGGGGGCAATTCAGGTGAACCTGCACTGTTGGCGAGCTGTTATCAGGAGAGCCTCCGACTCGCTATAGAAAATGATATTCAGAGCATCGCTTTCCCCTCTATTAGCACTGGTATCTATGGATATCCGACCGATCGGGCAGCAAGCGTTGCTCTAACAGCGGTAAGAGATTTTGCACAAGCGCGGAACGGCGCACTAACGGAAATTCAGTTTGTCTTGTTTGATGCAGCGACATACAAACATTATAAAGACGCTATGTCTACGATTTTTCCGAAATCGGAAACAGCTTAGGAACCCGCCGCTGTTGAAAGTCCTCTAAAATTGAACACCCCTAAATTTAGCCGAGTTTCGCTGATTCTTCCCATTTACATTCCAGCATTTTTCTTAGCAACGGGCGGCGGTATCGTTTCACCGACACTCTCAATTTATGTTAAATCGTTCGAGTTATCTTACACACTCACCACCATTGTCTTCGCGGTTGGCGTGCTCGGCAACATTCCAGCAGGCGTTTTGGTGGAGCGACTCGGGCGCAAAATGTCGATGTTGTTAGGTTTGGTGATGATAGGACTATCGACTGTCGGTATGGGCGCAGCGACCCATTTTTTTCAACTCGTTGCCGCACAATTAGTCGGAGGTATTGGACATGCATTGTGGATGCTTGCCCGGCATGCGTATATGACAGATGTCATTCCGCTAGCGAATCGTGGAAGGGCAATTGCGCTCTTCGGCGGTGTCAACCGAATCGGGACCTTCATGGGGCAGTTTTGTTCCGTCTTCCTTGGGGTGAACCTCCGCTTCCCGTTTTTTATATTCGCGGGGCTTGTAGTTTTGAATTTTGTGCTATGTCTCTTCTTTATCCCGGAGACACATCGAACGATAAGCCGACCTACCGGCAAAAAAGTATCTTATCTGGGACATCTGGTTCAGATATCGCGTCAACATGCACGTCTCCTAGCCACCGCTGGTGTGGGCCAGATATGTGTGCAGACCCTTCGGCGTGGGTGTAATATTATTATTCCCCTCTATGCGGACGAGGTGGTTGGGTTAAAAACACAGCAAGTACGACAAGTAGTGATGCTCTCTTCAGCGGTAGATATGTCCATGTTCCCGATTGCGGGTTACATGATGGATCGATACGGTCGAAGGTTTGCGACGGTCCCTGGGATTTGCATTTTTGCAACTGGAATGGTATTGATGCCGTTTACGGGAACTTTCACAGGCCTACTGTTCGCGGCAATTTTCATGAGACTCGGGAACGGGGTGGCGTCCGGGACAATGATGACGCTCGGGGCAGACCTCGCACCGCGTGAAGGAACCGGAGAATTCTTAAGTTTGTGGCGACTGACGGGAGACTTCGGAGGCTCGGCAGGCCCGGTTATCGTAGGTAACCTTGCAGATGTGTTCGGATTAGGTTATTCGGGCTTCACGTTAGGGGGTATCGGTTATCTCGCGGTAGCTATTTTTCTCTATCTGGTCCCGGAGACCTTGCAGAAAGAAAAAACAGGTAGGTAGACCCGCTTAGAAAGCATGCCATGCTGTTTAGAGCGTCTCTGTTATAGATGCCGGGAAAGGGACTCGAACCCTTACGCGCGAAATGCACACTAGAACCTGAATCTAGCCTGTCTACCAAATTCCAGCATCCCGGCAAATAATTGACAGCTACAGTATACCTTAATTTCCGCTTCTTGTCAAATTAAAACGGATGAGGAGACTTCGCCCGGATGTTATTTTCATTTCAGTGTCCCCGGGGATGTAGCATCAACAACTTTACAGACCCGATTAAGTCACGGAGAATAGATTAGGAAGAATTCGGATTAAACTTGTAATGTTTCTGACACATCTAATATAATTAACAAACAGACTGACCCCCTCCCTGCAAGTGGGCAACCTGTGGTTACATCACTATACACAACATAAAAGGAGCTTAAACCCATGAAAATAAGAATATTTGGCTGCGTAATACTCGCGTTAGGTCTCATCGCCAGTTATAGTCAAGCCAAGATTGACCCGGACAAAATCGTTGGTATCTGGTTACTAGACGAAGGTAAGGGCGATGTTGCTGAAGATGCATCTGAAAACGGGCGCGAGGGTACAATTACAGAAGGTAGATGGGAAAAAGGCAAGTTCGATGGTGCACTTGAAATCAAAAAAGGTGGAACCGTTACCATTCCGCTCGGTCAAGGCATTATTGAAAGTAAAGTGACTTTCGTCCTCTGGTTACAATTTACTGACATCGGTGGTCAGCAAAATTATTTTTCTATATGGGATCAGAGCAACAACCGCTATGTTCCTTACAAAAACGATGGTAATCTTCTTCGTAGCTGGACGAATAATTGGGATATCGCCAGCGGTGTGACTGTTAAAGCGGGGACCTGGTATCACGTTGCCAACGTCTACGACGGGGAAAACTGTCGTATCTATATTGATGGCGAGGAGAAGGTTTCACAAAAGGTCCCGAAGTTCCAACTCCAAGATCAGGATCAGACAGCGTGGCTTGCGACCGATAGGGGCACCGGTTTCCTATCCGCCTGTATTATGGATGATGTTGGACTTTTTAACGATGCACTCACCGAAGCTGAAGTTCAGGGGATCATGAATAACGGCATTTATCAAACCGCTTTTGCTGTGGCCCCGTTGGATAAGCTTCCTGTCCTTTGGAGTGAATTAAAGACACATTAACAATGACGGTTTCGAGATCGCTGTGGTTTGCTTTGCATCGCGGGTCTCGTTTTGCAAAAGAGACAGACTTATGAGATATTTCGCCTATGGGTCCAATATGGATCACAGTCAAATGCGCCAACGTTGCCCGGGTGCTGTTTCTGTCGGTAGCTTGAAGCTTGAGCGTTTCCGCCTCGTTTTTAACTATTATGCTGACATTATCCCATCGGAGGCGTGTTCAGTTTACGGCGGACTCTGGCAAATCACAGAGTCTCACGAAAAATCCCTTGACCACTATGAAGGCTATCCGGACCACTACGGCAAGCATTACCGAGACGATGTCATGTTTTACCGGATGGAGCAAGGGTACAGATATCAAGAGCCTCCGGCAAGATGGTATCTGGAAACGGTTATTCAGGGGTATTGTGAGTTTGGGTTAGTACAAGCAGACTTTGAGGCGAGCCTTGGTGTCAAGGAGCTGGGACTCACGGGGAGAGACCTCGAAGAAATCCTCGGTATGCCCCGCGACGAATTAGAGGATCTATTTTCGGCGGCAGCAGCTACTTGTACCGATCTGTTGTGACCCTGGCTTCAAATTACCCGTTTTGCATAGACGTAGTAGGCTCCGATTGCCAATTTGCCGGTTGCATCAACGAACGTAGTACGCATGCGCGTCTGCCCGGCGTTCAGGCGGAACGTAAATGTTACGCCTTTTGCGTCTGATGGAATTTCCTTTGTGGCAGTCTGCTCTCCGATGCGGATTTGTGCTAATTTCAACGGTAGTGCTTTTCCACCGGTGTAAAGATCAATATGTTCCCCAGGGATACCGTCCGTTATCGCTCTATCTTCAGCGTAGGGCCACCGTCGCAACTCGAAGCTGTAATCGCCGTCTTCAGGAATCTCAATAGCCCAATAGCCGTTACATTCCATTCCTCGGCGAATCATGCCTTGGTTCCAAGCGTGTGCTTCTCCGTGCCAATCGTGAGTCGTGATGCAGGTAACAGGCTCGTTTTGTGTCCCGATGACGATAGGACAGTCTTCATCAAACCGTTCTGAGACTAGTTTCCACCACACCTCATAATGCTCGCGGAGTTCTGTGACAACCTCCGGATGTTCATGGGCAATATCATTTCGTTGTCCGGGGTCGGCTTGAATGTCATAAAGTTCAGTTCCGTTGATGAGTCGCCACCGCTGTGACATCGTAGCGCTGTCTTTCCATTTAATCGGGTTTTCAACGCGCTGTGAGTCGGTGACAATAACCCTTTCCTCCCATGACTCTGTTTCATTTTTCAACAGAGGGACAATGCTCTTGCCATGGAAACTGGCGTTTGAGGAAACTTCGAGATTACAGAGGTCTATCAGCGTAGGGAGTAGGTCGATATTTGCTGTGAGTTCGTGTATTTCTTGTTTTTGGGTGAATCCGCCTTTGGGCCAGTGCATAAAGAGCGGTACGCGATGTCCGCCTTCATAAGGGGATCCTTTTTTGCCGCGCATTCCGGCGTTGTACCCTGCTTTGACGAACTGTTGTGGGTCGAGATCACATCCGGCTGCAGACCCGTTATCGGTCATAAAGATGAGGATAGTGTTCTCTTCGATCCCTAAGACTCGGAGGTGGTGTCGTAGCCGCGCCATATTGTCGTCAATATTGGTCACCATGCCCCAGAAATTTGCGCGTTCGTTTGGGACCCCTTTCCTTCGGTAGGTTTCACCGTAGGCATCGGGAACGCGGAAGGGGCCGTGCGGGGCATTTGTGGCGAGATAACAGAAAAAGGGTCGGTTCTGACTTTCTCCAGCTTGTCTCTCAATAAACGTCATCGCTTCTTGAAACCAGACATCTGTGCAGTAGCCGTCGAACGGTTGTTCGGAACCGTTTCGGAAATAGGTATCGTCAAAATAGTCGTTTCCCCAGTAGTCGGGTGTTTGACTGATACCGCCGCCGCCGTGGTAGAGTGCTTCGCCGAAGCCTCTGTCGTGTGGGCGGAAGGGGTAGTTGTCTCCGAGGTGCCATTTACCGAACATGCCGGTTTTATAGCCGTTGCGTCGGAAGATATCTGCCATAGTGATTTCGTCGCTGCGGAGCAGTGAGCGTCCGCCGATGGTATGCCACACGCCAGTGGAGTTGCAGTAGTGTCCTGTCATAATACCTGCGCGTGTTGGGGAGCATGTGGGGCCGACGTGCAGGTTCTGCAGTTGCACGCTCTCTTCTGCGAGGGCATCCAGGTTCGGGGTATTGATAATAGGATTTCCGGTGCATCCCAAATCGCCGTAGCCTTGGTCATCGGTAATGACAAAGACGAGATTGGGGGTTGCCTGTTCTGTCATGATTCTATATTTCCTCACTTTGATTGTTGGGTTTTGAGACACAAACCGAAAAAACAGAGTGCTAAAAGAGGCCTAGCGTAAAACGCCTTGTGCTTTTAGGCGTGAAATCAACTCGGCTTGTGTGCCCTGTCCTTTTGTAGAGTTGCATGCGGCACAGAGAAGTTGTAAGTTGTCTTCGTGGTCGGTGCCGCCTTGCGATCTTGGCACGATGTGATCAATCGTCATGTTCCGAAACGGGAATTGCGTGGAACATCCATTACATAAGCCCTCCTGTTTACCGAACAAGGTATGCTTATGGGTGCGATAATTAGGTACCTTCTCGCTCCGTGTAGGGATGTCCGTGCGGTGGATAACTCTTCCGAAAAGTCTAACTTCATTCTCTAAACGCGAGCGCACAAGGTCGACTGCTTTGGGTGATATGTCAATCCCTATCCATTGACGTTGGTGTCGTTCTGCTGCGACACAGGTTGTGGCGCACCCACAGAAGGGGTCGAGTACGATATCTCCTTGATTGCTGGAGGCTTCGATAATGCGTTCTAAAAGGGCGACCGGTTTTTGTGTCGGGTAACCGGTCCGTTCTTCTCCGGCAGGTGGGGAGATGTCATCCCAAATATTACCGAATGACGTGCCTTTGTAATCCTTCATATATATTCGCCGCTGTAACTTTCCGTCAGGCCGAATAACTATATTTCCTTTCTGGTACTCTTCCTCTAAGCGTTCCTTGCTTAATCTCCATCCGGATGGGTGGGGATTAACGAATCCGCGCCATTCATAACAGAGGTTGGGTCGCTCCCCCATACCAGGATTCCGCCAAATCGGCATTGAGTCGTTATAGCGTTCTCCATTTTCGTCAACGTGTTTGAATTTCTTGAGCATTTCGGCTTCTGTGAGTTTTCGCTCTGGCCGCACTGATGTTGATGTAGAGGCGGCGTAGTATAAGAGTATATCGGCGTTGTTGCCCCATCGCAAGCTGCGATGCTGGGATCCTTTTTGGGTGGACGTTGTACGTCTCCATGTGATTTCGGACCTATAGTTATTTTTTCCGAAAATGCTGTCCATGGTAACTTTCAAATAGTGGCTGGCGGTTGGGTCACAGTGAAGATATATGCTACCGGTCTTTTTGAGGAGACGCTTCATTTCTAACAAGCGCACTGCCATCATAATGAGGTAAGACTTCATGCCTTTGCCGTGTGTGAGTTCGGCTGTGTGTATTACCTGATACAGGGCCGGCTCTCGGTCGGCTATTTCGCCGTGCCATGCGTTGTCTACATCGGAGAGTGTCCAGGTGTCTTTGAAGGCTGTGCCTGCTGCGCTGCTGCCGATAGGTGCTGCATAGTTGCGATTGGAATTGAATGGCGGGTCAAGATAGATCAGATCGATGGACGCTGTATCTATTCCTCGCAGAACGGGCAAGTTGTCGTTTGAGAAGAGGGTTCGGTTTTGGGTGTTCATTTATACGGCATAGTATGTAACGCGGCGCAACCTAAGCGTTTGTGCTGCGTCAGAGAAATCTATCATCGGCATACAGTATCACGGAACAAAGCTATCATGAGAATCATTTATTGTCAAGCATCTTGAATGTTTTGGTTTATTGGGAAAAAACTTCTCCATTAGGTATAGAAAGTGTTAAGGTTTTTCTCCTTCTAATGCTTTCATATCTGGGGGCTTGGTTTCTACGATCCCTTGATCTGGATTGACGGCATTGTGGGCAACCATGGTTTTGAGGATCTGGTGTGCTAAGTCGATGTATTTCATTGCGGTTTTAGGATTCACTTCATTAAAGATGAGCTGTTTCTGGTAGCCGTAGAGGGTTTCTAATTCTCGTGAAAGGTTCATGGAGATATCTAGATTCGGGCTTCGATGATTCGCGTAAAATTCACTTCGAGTTTGGGTAAATAGGGTCCGGTATTTATTCGGGAATTGAGCGTGATCGATATTAAGGCGGCGGAATCGATTGAACAGATTTTGTCGGAACGTCTTGAGGCGTTCTTGGTGATCGGTGATGGCTTCCTGTTGCAATTTGATCTGGAGCTTGGTGAGCTTGGATTCGCGAGTCTCTTGATATTCTTCATGGGCTATTTCATTGAGTTTTTGATCGGCTTTGTCCCCGTATTCTTCTTCGAACTCTTCTGTGTATTCCTCAATGGCACTGTCGATGTATTCACGTTTTTCTTCTGCTTCTTCTTCGGTTAGCGGTTGGGCCAATAGTTCGTCGAGCTCGGGCATTTTTTCGAGCTGTGGGATTGGAATTTCATTCTCAAATTTTTCGAGGAATGCCTCGACGATGTCGGTTAATTTCATAAACCGAGCGAAACAGTTAACGACGAATTCTTTATGTTGTTCTGTGAGTTTCATTTTAATACTCCTTAAAAATGTTACACTGGTGTAACGTTTGATATCGTCATGTTATGGGCAAAGAACCCAGTGAATACAAGGGTTAACAAGCGTTATATTACCTTTGTGAAAAAAAAGCAATTTGGCAGAAAGTGTAACATTTTCTACAAACCTTGCACCTTTCTGGGAGCGGTAATGGGTTGTAGTTTCGTAAAACATTTTCTGCGTAGATAGCTGGATAACATGCTTTTTCCTCGATTATTCTGCTTCTCTAAACATCACATAATATATGATAACACATATCACTTAATAAGTCAAATTTATTTTCTCCCCTATTTAAGTGTAGTTTTTAGGCGATGATTTCTGCTGTGTTTTAGATGCGTTAAAGACTTCTAGGAAGGTATGGGTGCGGTTTGTAACCGCACCCACAAATTTAGGCGGTTGTCCGATGTGACAGTTTTGGACACGGACGCAAGCGGATTGGAAAATCTGACTCCTGCGCGGTTGCCTCAGTAAGCCGACTCACAAAGTGTGCGCAGAAGAGGAACTGACATTACTGCAGCGCCTTTTTTATTCGGTCTAATCCGCGGTTAATCTCTGTCAACGAGGTCGCGAAGGAGAGTCGGAGGTGTTTGTCAGCGCCGAACCCGTCGCCCGGTACAACGCCCACGCCTGCGGAGTTGAGAAGGTAATCGGTCATATCCATTGCGTTTTCTATTTTGTTTCCGCCGAGCGTTCTGCCGTAGTGTGCGGAAAAATCGGGGAAGATATAGAAAGCGCCTTGGGGTTTGGCATAACTGATTCCTTCGATGTCATCAAAACGTTGACAGATCACGTTTCGGCGTTCCTCGAACGCTTTTCGCATCTCTTCAACAGCGTCTTGTGGTTCATTAAGTGCGGCTAGAGCGGCTTTCTGAGCAATGGAGGTGGGGTTTGAGGTGCTGTGGGATTGGATACGCGACATCGCCGAGACGGCTTCTTCGGGACCCGCCGTATACCCGATCCGCCATCCTGTCATAGAGTAGGCTTTAGAGACACCGTTGACAACAAAGGTGATGGCTTTGGTCTGCTCATTGAAGGAGGCGGGACTCTGATGTGTCGCTGCATCGTAGAGCAGGGCTTCGTAAATTTCGTCGGAGATAAGGTAGACCTGATGCTTGACCGCAATATCGGCAACGGCTTTGAGGGTATCCAAATCGTACGTAGTGCCGGTAGGGTTGCTCGGACTGTTAAGGAGGATTGCCTTTGTCTTTGGCGAGAGAGCAGCCTCGACCTGCTGGGGGTCCATGCAGAAGTTGTCTGCCGGTGTGGTCTCAATGACGCGTGGTATTGCCCCGGCGAGTTTGATTTGCTCAGGGTAGCTGACCCAATAGGGAGCAGCGAAGATGACCTCGTCGCCTGGGTCACAGATGGCTTGAAAGATGTTATAGATGGTGTGTTTTGCGCCGCATGAGACGATGACTTCGGACGGTTTGTAGCTCAGTCCGTTGTCCCTTTTAAATTTGTCGGCAATCGCTTGGCGAAGTTCGGGGGTGCCGGGCACAGGCGTGTATTTCGTAAATCCTGCGTTGAGTGCGTCTATTGCTGCGTTTTTGATATAATCCGGTGTGTCAAAATCGGGTTCGCCTGCGCCGAATTTGACCACATCTACGCCCTCCGCGATCAAGGCGTTAATTTTGGCGGTGATCGCTAACGTGGAGGATGGTGTTACGCTTTGGCTTCGTTGTGATAAAGAGATCATTTATTCTCCTTTGAAAATAAGTTTAGGTTTTGGTTTGTAGTAAAAGTTTCAGGCCGATGGGCCATTTCTTGAGCTGCGTAAGAGGTGTTTCAACCTGTTAATCCCTTTCTATTCAGTCAGTCACTCTCCGTTAAACGGCGGATTTGCGATTCTAATCGCTCATACCTAGATTCTAATTCTCTGATTCTATCTTGAAGTTGGCGGTGAGTGCCCGGACGTTGAACAACCCTCGTCTCAAATTCAGAACGCTCAATCTGTTGAAATCGATTGTGGCGAAGATTTTCATAAAAAATCCAGGTGTCTCGATTTGTGCTATTCGCAAATACCCCGAACCTTGTATCCGTTGCACAGAGATAGGACTTTAATTGGTCAGGACCATACCCTACAACATTTTCTGGCTTACACTCGGCGATTGCAGCAAAACTCCCTTCTGGGTCAATTAGCACGATGTCAGCCCTGCGGCGGCTAACTCCCATCTGAATTTCGCATTCCCTTGCTGTGGAAAATTCTTGCCTGAGCTCAGAAAAATAAGACTTAACTTCCCTTACTACTTGAGCTTCACCGTCCTGAAAACCATCGGGCAGAACACGTATATTTCTAGTCCTAATTTGATACCGGGATGTGGGTGGAAAGATGTTAAAGTGCCCCTCTATACTAACATTAGCCCCTTCCCTTGAAGGAAAGTCACCTGCAATATCGGGAGAAAGTGTGCATTCAATCATTTCTGTGGCACCACTCTCATTAGCGTCAACATTTATGAGAGCCATACGGATATATCCTTGGTTAGTGCGGGTCCACTCGAAGATTTCCCCTTGAACCGTGATTGAATGGGGTTTTATACTGTTTTTTAAGGCGGTGGTTAGAGAACTAACGGAAACGGTTTGATCTGGCTGGCCAGCTCCAGGCGTTTCTATACCGGTAACAGCGAACTTATATGCTCCCCTGTCTCGAAGGAGGATAACCCTACCTGTGATAAACACTTCATTGCCTACTGACGGCACATTTTGAAAAAGGGAAGGATACGCCCTATGAATAAGACATTCAATCCTGCTTTTGGGGGACTCCATGTCTTGGAGTGTGAAAGCGTAAGGTAGATATTCTGGGTTCGCTGAGATTTTTCCACGTACCCAGACGTTTTGAAGTGCAGACTGCTCACTTATGACATCCGAGAACATATCCGTTACTTCACGAACGCTGTAGGTATCTATATTAATGTCGTTTGGCATGTGCACCTCCTCCTATATTCGCCTTTGAAAATAAATTTTGTCTTCGGTTTGTAGTAAGGTTTTCAATCCGACGGATCGTTTTTTAGGCTGTTAAGCAGCCTCTCAAACTGTTGAATCCCTTCGTTCCATGCCGTCTCTTTCCGTTTAAGACGGCAAATTTCAGACTTTAAGTGCTCACATTCGGCCTCTAACGATTTGATTTTATCTTGAAATACATGTGCATTCGGCGATCGCGGCAAAATTCCCTTCGGAATCAATTAGTACGACATCGGCCCTGCGGTGAGCAACTCCCATCTGAATTTGGTATTCCTTTACTGTGGAAAATCCTTCTTGTTTGAGCTCAGAAAAGTAAGACTCAACGACCTCTACTACTTGAGGTTCGCCTGCAGCACCCACTGCCGTCTCCACACCCGCTACCTGCTCAGCGAAACGCGTCGCGATCCTACCTCTTATATCGTCGAACATCACATCCTGTAAAGCAGGCTCTATCGCCCGATAAAAAGCAGGAGCATTTTCACGATTCGCTAATTTCTGAAGAATAACCTTCTGGAGAGCATCATATGCGGAAGACGCGAGGACAAAGTTTGTATTGTAATCAATCCCTTGAGGCACTGTACCGGGTTCCGCACGGAAGAGGTCTATATTCTCAATCATATCATAATCTGCGGGGTCTAATTCTTCCGTCATCGCCTCTATCTGCTCAGCGGCATCCGTATCTCGCTGTTCTAATAACGGCATTTCAACCTGCCATTGTCCGTTGCCGACCTGTCGGACAGACACTCGCAGGTCATCCGTAATCTGATATATTGTTTCCCCACTACTGAGTTCTTTAACACGGATATGTCCCCGGTGGACAGGGTTCAACCATGCGGAAAGCGTTGCGTAGTTCGCCTGTGCGAAGCTTTCAACGATACGCGGGAGCCGCTCTATCCGTGTCCCCTCTCCGTCCGTGCTATTTTCTACCTCTAAACTAAAGATAACCCTGTTTTGTCTACTTATACGCATCCGTGGCTCTACGACCAACAAAATCTCTTCCCGAGGCCCCACAGCCTCCTGCGTCTCTGTCGCGGGAGAGCCCTCTATCGCCTGAGAGACCGCATTAATACGAATAAAGGGATTGTTTGTAACCCGATAGGACGCACGGACTGCCCGGTGTTCTGTACCATCTACATCTACTGTGACCCCTTCTGCTTGGGTCTGTTCAGCAATAGGAGACGCGCCAGCAATCTCTTCCCTACGCGCACGAAGTTCCTGAGCGAGAGCTGTATCTGAAATTGTAACAGAATGTGTAAGCGAAGCGGTATCAAATGTCTCAGGATCGAGCGTAAGACTATCTGCTACATGCTCCCTGCCCCCTTCACGCGTCTTGAGCACTGTGTTCAAAACATTCTGCGATTTTCGTCTCTGTCCACGAATTACAGCAGGACGATAAGGAGCGTCCTTGAAATACTCCCCTTGCAACCGCCAGATAGCGTCCTTGACATCCCGTATCGCGATAGGATAGCTGCGCGTAATCCGTCGCATCTGTGATTCTAGAGAATCCACGACCTCTCGCAACGACTTTCGTAACACATCATTAGAGACATGCGTATCAATCGCATTTAAGAGAGCCTCCCGACCTACAGGGCTCCCCTCCCCTACTTTAGGGAAGACCAAACGACGGATGCCCCAGCGATTGTAGACCTTCTGTACTTCCTCCGAACCCGATCTTGCGATTTCTACCTCTAAAGATTTTAGTAACCGTCTATAATTAGAAACCGAAGTTTCTAGCCCATTCTGCAGTGCCCGTTGCTGATCCACAAGTTCTTGAAGATTCTCAAGCACAGTCGCCCGTGTCTCTGCATCCAACTCATCTTTCAATTCATTGCGGTACCCCTCCATCCTGCGATCCGAGAGCGGAGGCTCTACATCAAACGCATTTTCTACAAAATATTCAACCGTTACATTCTTTTCGAAGAAGCGGTCTTTATTAGAGTGATCAGCGAAGCGGTGGAATGTCTCTATAGCAGAAAGTGCAGCTGAATCAAAAGCGTTCGCAAGTATCTCTGCCTCGCCACTCTCACCCATATATCCTTCATCTTCATAAAAGGCTAATACGAGAGGGTCCATGTAAGAGCGAGCCGTACTCCGCTTCTTAAATCCTGAAGCGTTAATATCTCGGATCGTTAAACTCGCACCTGAGGCAGCGTGTGTCACCGAAGCGATAAAGGTATCAGGAGCAGATTGAGCAATCGCAATACGGAGCCCCGTCCCTGATTCATAAACACGCACACCATTAACAAAGCCTGTGGATTGCATAGCATCATTGCGATTCGGGACACGCAATGCGACACCATCGGGCGTAAGCCCTGTAGATGACTGAGCGAGGGTGGATTGCCCCGATTGCACCATCTGCTCGTTGAAAGCCTTCACACCTTGAAGGAAACGCGTGTGACGCGCCTCTAGTTCCTGTGCGATAGCACTCTCAGACTCAGCGGTCTCTATGAAATTCGAACGAGAGATCTCTATATCGACACGGAAATGATGCTGGATACCCTCGGGGACAGGGGAGTAGTAAGCCCCCGCGAGGAACCTTATTGGTTCCATATCCCGATAAAGTTGTTCTAGCGTAGAGAGGATATAAGACTCAGAAACCCCGTCAACTAAAATCCAAGGCGTTGTTCTACGGAGATATGCCCGTTGTGCTTGTATCGCAGCCTTGCGTTCATTATCTATCTCTGTCGCTTCCCGCGAAGATTCCCCTGGTGTCTCTGACTGTATGTCTACAGGGAGTTCACTTGTCTGCCGTCTGTGCTCAAAGCCACGTAGTGGTTCCGCTTCAAAAGTTGTCGGGTCCGGTACCCAAGCATCCGCCTCTCTTCTGACATAAATTCCGCGTTCGGTATCGAAAAAGGCGACACGCCTAAACTTCTCAGCGTTCACTGGGCTCCGTGCGGGAGATGGGAAATTCGCCTGAGACGGGTCATCCGCACGGTCTGTTAGCAACAGATGCATCTCTATGGGTTCGCCTTCTATCGCATATCTCTGAATATGGTCTACAGGAGGCGTATCCTTACCCGCATAATACTGCGTATCTTCAATATCTCTAGGTAGCCGGCGGACGGGGCCTGTATAGCGAGCATATGTTCGTGTCGGTCTCCGATCCAAAGCAGCGCGGACTTCTAGAGGTTCTAAATCATCATCAGTATCCGTCTCCGCGGCATCACGCTCCTCAAATTCCTTCACAAAGGCAAGTTGTCGCTCTAACGCAATATCCGTTATCACCACCCGCGTCTCTCTGCGTCGCTCCGGCTCCCAGTTGCCATTTCTATAAACTTCTAAAACCGCAGCACGTTCTATTGCGGGGAAGCGAACACGCCTTTCATCACTAATTTCCCATACAACATCATCATTGACTTCCCTGCGTATATTGTAATTCCCAAAACTACCCGCTTCAATCATACGTCGCATGTGCCCGCGTACCGTATTTACGAACTTCCTGCCCACATATTCCCATAAAGACCGAGCATCTGCGTAATCTATCTCTTCAAGCACGACACCATTATAGAAAACCTTTGCGACACCACTCCCCTCAAGGAACTCAACCACATACCCCTGGTATTCCTGATGCACATACCTACGGACAACAGGATTGTCATAATGCTGTTCCACCCAGTTTTTATCTGTTGGTGTCCATGTATTTTGAGCCTCTAATCGTCTCCTGAGTAGGCTCGGGACTGCCCATCTGAGTTGAGCTACCGTGCGTTGAGCATCAAGAGAGTCCATCACTTCCCTATTGACCACATCAACTAAAGCCTCATATACATCGAGCCGAGTGTAGAGCGGAGTTTCTGAAGCGAACACAGCCGTCTCTATCGCTTGCGTCAACTCTGCACCAAACACGAACGCAATATCCCTTGACCAATCCTTCCAATCTTCTATAAGAATGTTATTAGGGTCAGTATCTGCTTCCCGCCAGCCAGTAATAGTAGGCGGTTTCCCTTCTTGAACCTCAACACGTTGTCCGAAGGGACGTACTTTCGGGAGATTCCATCCCTTTTCAGCCGCAACTTCACGTTGAGACCAAAGGATGTATGAGATCGCTTCATGCGGAGAACGTGGTTGTCCGTCTGGTGTCTCTATAGCGACAGCCACTGCGGGGACAGGTGTCCCATTTGCGTCGCGGAAGACAGGAACCGATTCATCCCCACGGAAGGCATCTATCCTATATCTGAAGCCCGATTCTGTGGGTACCACCTGAACAGTAAAAGTATAGTCAGGCGACTCAACAACACCATCTGCCCCTAAATCAAAAGCGACAGTATCCCCTAGTTCAAATCGCCAGGCACCCTGACCCCCCATATCTATCGCGGCAAGCTGGAGCGGGATATTCCCTGATAAAGAGAAACCATCTCGCATCACCATTGCGATAGGAGCAATCGCCCTTCGCAACGCATCTGTTGTATTCAGCGGGCCTGTTTGCCAGTTCGTGACAAACACTTTATCACTTATCGTCCCATCTTTCCGGTTCTCAATTGTCACCTCACCCTTCTCACCCTTCTTGAATCGGATAGTTAAGTCAGAGCCGAGCATCGCGACCTGTACTTCTGTATCAGAGTCCTGGATCACCTCAAACTGTGTCCCCTTTGTCCTATCTATGTAAAAACGTGTAGACTCCCGTTTTGTGCCATCCGCATCCGTCTCCTCCATAGAAGCAACCGCCATCCGCAACTGCGTTGAGGGACGACGAAATACCTGCTTTTTATCAGGAATAACGACATATTCGTGCATCGCAGACGCAGGTACCAGTTTCCCCGTATTCGTCAACACTATATCTGAACGGGGACGCTCACCCGCTAACGTCTCTAGATTCTTTTGAAACGCAGAGAGCGGTAAATTGGTAAGAACGACACCTTTCAACTTAAATGCGTCTAGACCTCGGAGTTCTACAAAAGCCGATTGTAATGTATTGAGGAGCTGCTTTAAGGCGACACCCTCAGGCTCCCAAAGCGACATCATAGAGAAATTTTCATTTTTAGACGTAAACGTTTCAAGGTCTGCTGCGAGCTGCATCAACCGGTTCTGCTTAACCGTGTCTTCCGTATTCCCCGCGAGACGCTTGAGCATATGAGCCGTATCCCCCGCCATATCTGAAAGCCCCGCACCCCGTCGCTCACCCGTTGCTCGCCATTTCCCATCAGGCCCCTTCTTCTTCACCTCTGCTGTAGCGGGTATAGACCCATCATTCCAGAGGGCATCAAACCCATTTTCAGGAGCATTTATGACCATTTCATATGTATCAAACCATTGCGGAGCATAAATCTCATCTATCTGCGACTCCCGTGGCACACCTGTTGCAGCGACCCGTCCTGCGAGAGACCGTATCTGAGCCTTAGGCGAACGCGGGTCTTCTACTACACCCTCACCGTCATCCTCCGTATCCTCATCTGCGTCAGGCGGGCGTTCCCCCGCTTCTATGATCTCTTCATCCGTCGCTGTATCCGGTTCCTCTGCTTCCGCTTGATCTTGTGCGAAGTCAGGATTATCTAAATCTATATCATCCATAGAGCCGACACCCTGGTTCGTAATCTCAGACAACAGCACAGTCTGTATCGTTTCTGGCGAATACTCCACCGTCTGCGGTACCGGGACAGATGTAATATGAGGCGTGAGACGCTGCATCTCTCTACGGATTGACTTGAGATAATTTTCCACCTGCGTCAAGATGTTTGGAGGGTCAGGGAGCCGCAACACGAACTGACGCACCGCTGCGATCTCCGCTTCTGTCGGACGAGCATCCGTACGGGACGTTTGATACCGAGTAATAAAAGACTTAACTAAATCCCATTGCTGTTGCTTTTCTTTTATAGTGTAGCCTTTAAAGACAAGATCCGCGACAGAGAGGTCTTCAAGCTCTACAGGCGTTCCGAACGAGACACGTTCTGTATCTCCTCTAACATCTGTTCTCCACAGATGCGGAGTTACCCACAGATATTCATAAAGTGCTTCATTCTCAGAGTCCCAGCCTTGCGAGAAATCTGACCATGGCATTTGGAGCCGAATATTCAACGGGAAAGACAACGGCAAACGCAGGCCTTTATTCTGTGGCGTGACGACAGAGAGATATTTACCACTTACAGAGAGACGTACCTCTATATCCCTGAAATTCCCTAAATAATAATGATATACCTGCTTTTCTGTCAGAACAGGGATTGAGGCGTAAGGAACATTCTCTTCCTGCCAGCTGAACGTCTGGTCTTCATCACGCGTATGGTGTTGCTCCCCTACCTTCGCGTACTCACCCCGTGTTACAATATCCTGTGGCGGTGCGAGACCACCTTGTTCTGTATCTCGGGATGCGAGATTTACGACACGATACTTTAGATTACCACGACGCTTCACCGGTATCAGAGGATCGTTCGGGTGTGATTCTACGGAATCAACAGAGCTATCCCCATAGATACCTGGATTTACAACACCGGGAGCGAGCGAACGGAAGAGATGCTCTACAGCGACAGGGAAGTCCTCACTACCAAAAACGAGCCCCGCATATGCTTCCCGAGTTCCTAATTCGGAAGGGAACGCTGTCCGCATCCCAAGTTCTGCGGCACCTTCTGTCATTTCTGTCTCTAGTTGCAACAGGTCTGCTTCTTGCGTCCGAGGCGTAGTGAGTTTCCACTCCACACTATCCTCAGGCCCCCTTCGCAAAATAAGTTCAAAGCCGGGATAATGCGCGTGTCTATAGATAACCTGTTGTACCGTCCCTTCCGTATCTGCTTTTAAATCTACAAGTGCGAGAGCACCCGCTGCCTTAGGAGCATACATAGACATCGCTTTTGTCACACGAACCTCACTCCGTCCGGCAATAGGGTCAGGCGGTGGAGCGGGAACTTCTCTCGCAATCCCTACAGGGTCAAACACCTCTGTGAGACCACCGGGCTGGATGTCTACCACACGCATCCCTAGCACATCGTGCATAATCTCGCCAAGAATAGAGCGGTGCGAGGCACGAGATTCACGTTCTAACGCCCCGAACGCAATCGCACTCTCTCCCAAAGCCTCCCCGGCGATATGAAGACGGATCGTGTCTTTAAGAAACATCCCGAGGTCTTTCTGTGTTTTCCGTAGATAGTTATGATACGCAGCAGTAAAAGCAGGGTCAAGCCCACCCCTTCGGAGACGGTCATTTGTGCGCGTAATCCCTGAAAGTCTATCTATAATCAACTGATAGGCGTGGTCATTTTGAGAAGGCGTGAATTCGTGAGCTGCGACATACTTTATATCTGTATCCCTAAAAGATTCCCGCAGACGTTCTGCGTGAGACCAAGAATCTTCAAGAGCGTTTGTCTGTGGATTGCGTTGCCTGTCCCACATCGTCATCCGCACATCCACGAACACTTTAACACCAGAGGCTTTCAAATCCCTGTAGAATGTTTCAAAGTTTTCATAGTTACGGAGACCTATCAATCCCCCTGTAACAGTCCGTTCCGCTTCATCTAACGGAGTGACATATTCAAACTCAGAAGATGTTGTAGGTGCGGGGTGTCGTGCTGCGAGCAGGCGGTTGAGTATACGAAGTTCCGCAGAAGCACGGAGGGCCGCACTTTGTGTCGGTATCGCTCCCTCTTTTGTCAACTGGCTCTGAATCTCTCCGATACGATCCTGTAGTTGTCCTTCTGTCCAGTCCGCTGTTTTTGTTTCAAATTCCTGGTACGCTTTTTCTGCGAAAGCAGAAGTGGGATGTGTAAGTGTCGCGACCTCTTTGAGTGCTTTTAGGAGATTCTTTCCATCCCAAAGATATGTTGTTTCAATCTTCCCCGTCCGTTTATTTTGATACTCCCCTTTTTTGACCAGCGGGCTAGACTTTGTATTCTTGAGAACAATCACGCCAGGGAGTGTCGCGAGGTACTCGCTCCCTTCAAGTGGAGAACCGAAAAGAGCAGGGTCAAGGATAACAACAGGGCGGCCCGCTTGCAAGGATTTTAGAGCCGTATCTACTGCCTGGTCATTCTCTTTATGGCTCGCGTGTGTAATGAAAGTCACGTGGCTAAGAGACGCGATAAGAGCATTCTTCTGAAAGTTGTTCCTCTGATATGGCGATCTCCCTGTTGCCGTTGTCACCTCGTTGGCATCATAGCCTGTCGGATGCATAGAGATAGCACCCGCATTTACTCCATCAATTTCAGGCACATTCGGCTGATACTGAGCCGTTCGGCTAAAAGGCGTAGCACGCCTCTCTATCCCGCCGGGCATTGCGACCAGCACATTCGCCCGCTTCTGTTTTGTAACAGCTTTCACCACTTCACGCCCTGTGCCAAAGGTGCCATCTGTGACAGCAATCTCCTCATTCAGTGCGGTAGCAAGTGCAGCCGCTGCATTAGCACCTTCTCCCTGTGCTTTATTATAGGCATCTATTCGCTCTTCAACCGCTTGATCCCATTCTGAAGCATCCGTGATCCATCCGAGGCGAGTCGCAACATCTATCTTCTTCTGCCGCGTCTGCTCTTCTGTCTCTCCCATAGAAGAAAACGAGCTGTTATTACGCTGAGAGCCTGCTATTCCGAAGGTCAGATTACCTTGAGCCGCTTTATTAAGAATCATCTCCGCAGTATTGTGGAGATAGAGCGACCTTATATCTATCCCGAGAGCGTCAGCCGCGGACTGCATCCGTGGCGGTAAATCCGCAAAAGGCATTTGTCCCGCAGGTTCAGCGTCTGCGGGTGTCGGCACAGGTATTTTTCCATCTTTGAGCTGCTGCCGTATTTGCATCAAATGTCGGCCAAGTAGGTTCTCTCCCTTGACACCTTGCGGAGTTATATTCACACCCCAAACGGGTTTCGCGTTACTGATCGTCTCCCGGTCGGTGCTAATCGGTTCTACAAAAAGCAAACGACGGTCACCTGTTGCGAGGAGCCAGTCTGCGAGTGTCCTCGCCTCACGAGCATCAAACTTGTAAAGCTGGGGAGACGCATATTTCGCAAGCAACGCTTCACGCATCAACGAACTCCTGCGTTGCACCCAGGCTGCGGTCTGTTCAGGCGTAAGTTCAGACTCATATTTATTCGCAATCTTCCACGCCTCTTCTGCGGTGTTTGCTCTACGGATACCTTCTGAGACAGGTATCTGTTGCCGTTTACCATCACGAGCCCGTACCCACCACATCTTTAAGCCGCTGTTCGCAAACTTCATAGAGAGCATATAATGCTCAACAGAGGTATAACGTTGTCCGCCTATCTTTGGATAATCCGCAAAAAAAGTAGATAACGCGCGGAACGGGCCACGGAGCGATTCATAATTAAAATAGAGCGTATTGTTAACACTCCCCGCAGCTTCTTCCTCCGCGTCCACATCTAATCCCGCTTCATATTCCTGAAACTGCTCTAACCCCTCTTGGAACAGAGCCACTGTTTGCTGTAATTCTCGGAGCGTTTCTGCCTCTGTCTCTGTCCGCACATCCTTCGCTTCAAGTTCCGCAATATCCTCTTTTAAGTCTGCGATAGCTTTTTCAACATTCGAAACACTTAACTCCCCATCCTGCAATGCTTCAAACACTTCATTCTCTTGTCCGAAGGGAGAACCGAGGGTTTCCCAGCCATCGTCATCCGTATCCGCTTGTGCCTGTGCTTCACGTCGTTGCCGTATCCTGTCAAGGATTTTATTCGCTGCAGCATCACTTGTCCTTATCTTCGCAGTCTCTGGTATCTCTCGTTCTTCTTCTTCTGCTTCAGGCTCTCCGGGTTCTTTTATCGGCAGTTCTTCTTCCTGTTGCTGGGTTTCCTGCTCCTGTTCTTCTTCCTGCTCAGGCTCAGGCTCCGGTTCTGGTTCAGTTCTACGAGCATATCGGGTCTGTCCCCCCTCTCTGCTACTATCTATTTCGTCAAAGAGGTTATCAACCGCCGTGATCAACGCTCGGAGTTCCAGCCATTGCGACAATCCCTCTGAGAAATAAGCCAGCTTTTCATGAGCCTTTCGAAGGTCTTTCACCTCTGCTTCGGTTAGCCCCGATTTCGCTTCGAGTTCCACAATCGTAGCTTCAATCTGCGCTTTTCCTTCTTCAACCACAGCAACCGGCAGACCATCGCGGAGCGCACCAAACACTATATTTCCATCAGCAGCCTCTTCTCCAAACGATGACGTGAGTACGGTTGCTTCCTCTTCCACCTGATAGAGCGGGTGCGGTGGGCTTTCTTCTATTGCTGTATCGCCAACGAGTTCTGTTGTCTCATTGGTTTCTGATACTCTTGAATAGCAGACATCTCGTCCGTCTCTCTCGCTGCTAATAAATCCTTTTTTCCGAGTTGACACGTGTACCTCCTCACTCTATATTATTTTATACAAAAAACGTTCAAAAGAGAGAAAATAACCTCAGAAGAGATATTACTCCTCTTGGTGAAAATAGGAGCCCATTGAAGACATTTTCAGTGGCGACTTTCAAGTAGCTACGGTTCTCCGAATCACAACGTTTTTTCGAATTCCTTCAGCAGGTTTCGCTGCTTGCGAGACAGCGATTTCGGTATTTCTACGACCAGCCTGACCTTTAAATCTCCTTTTCGTCCGGAGGCATCCACGGCGCCGCGCCCGCGTAAGCGGAGCTGCTGTCCGGGTTGCGCACCCGCGGGGATCTTTAGCTCGACATTGTCGGTGAGCGTTTTGATCCGAACAGAACCCCCTAACGCTGCGTCTGTCATAGAGATTTTGGCATCTGTTAGCAGGTCCAAACCGTCGCGTGTCAGGGTGGGATGAGGCTGCACAGAGACTGTTACCAATAGGTCCCCTGAGGTGCCTATTCCGCGAGATTCGCCTTGTCCTCGGATGCGGAGGGTTTTTCCATCTTCGATAGTGGGCGGAATTGTAAGCGTGATCCGTTTTCCTCGGACGTTTACGTCTTTCTTACTGCCTAATACTGCGTCTGAGAAAGGGATAGTGATATTCATACGAATATCTCGTCCACGGGCTGGCGTAGTAGTTCGGCGCTGTCCGAATGCGTCGCCGAATGCGTCGCTAAATCCGCCGAGCCCGCCGAACCCGCGTCCAAAAATGTCATCTAAATTGAGGTGGGCGAAAATATCATCCGTGGTCCTATAGCCTTCGAAACCCATGTTGTTGACTCCGGCGTGCCCCTGTGTATCATAGACGCGTCGCTTTTCTGGATCAGAGAGCACAGAATAGGCATTAGAGGCCTCTTTGAACTTCTCTTCTGCTGCTTTATCGCCAGGGTTTTTGTCTGGATGATACCGGACTGCAAGTTTGCGATACGCTTTCTTGATTTCGTCTGGCGTGGCTCCTCGGGCTATACCGAGGATTTCATAGTAATCTCTCATAGTATTTTCTGTGATAAAGGTTGTGCGGTGTATATCCGATCGATTTAGAGCATCGCAAGAACTGCTGCAATATCATTTAAAGATCGATGCTGTTTTACAAGTGTGGTTCCGAATTGAAGTGCTGCTCTCTCTACCCGCAGTTTATGGGATATATCAACAATACTTTCTATATCTTTGACGTGGGCCGCCCCGATGAGACGGCGTAGGATCTCCAACCCTGCAAACCCGATTGCATCGTGAAAGATGCCCTGCAATACTTGTGCTTTCAATTTAGTATCAACTGTTTTAAATTCATCCGTGTAGATATGCCACGTTTGCATGAGGGCGGTTTTAAGCATCGATTGTACGCTTGCGGTGCCTCGGTGTGAAAAGTAGGATAAGAGGTAATTTGCCCAATAGCATCCGAGGTCAAATCCGACGGGGCCGTAGAAGGCAAATTCGGCATCGATAACTTTGGCTGTGTCGTTTTGGACCAAAACGCTCCCTGTATGCAGGTCTCCGTGGGTAACGCCCTGTTGCGTTGTTAGGAAAATCTGTTTGAGGGACGCTGCCTGCCCCAAAAATTCCGGATCCGTTTTTAATTGTTGAACATCCTGTTCTAAGCCGGGTGTCCAGAAGTTCGTCTCATGGTCGGTATACGGGAAGGTGAATACATAGTCGGCAGTTATTGCCTGCATAGTTGTATTCGCGAATTGTTGGGCGTAGTGCTGTGCAGTTGCGGGGTCAAGATTCGCTACATAGGTCTGGCTATGTACAACCCCCATGAATCGTCCGATCTGCTCGGCGATTGCAAGGTCCACCCTGCCTGTGATCAGGTCGTCCCGTAGGACACGGGCATCTCGGAGGTCTTCCATAGCTATGACGGCTGTTTCCGCATCAAAGCTGTATTGCACAGGCACGGCGCTGCTTGCTAAGCGGTTGTAGACCTCTAGTGCGCGAGATTCGTAAGTCAACCGTTGGGTGGACAGCGGATACTCGGGCCCCAATATTTTAATATAGGGCGGTGCATATTTAAGGACGAGCGAATGCTGTGGGCGCGCCGTGTCCGAGACGCGATAGATTGTGTTGAGGTTTCCATCGCCAATCTCTTCTACGCGCAATTCGGTATCAGCCCGAAACATGTGGATATCTGCATGTCGCTGACGCAGGTAACTTGGTAGCGTGGCAAGGTTGATTTCCATATCTTCCGTAAGTTTACAACAGCAGCCCCTCAGCTATCTGAATAGCATTTAAGGCGGCACCTTTGCGAAGATTATCTGCGACTACCCATAGGTTCAATCCGTTTTCTATAGAGGTGTCCTCCCGGATGCGCCCGACGTAAACGTCATCTTTACCTGCGACATCTACTGCGAGTGGGTACTGCTGGTTGCTCGGATCGTCTATAAGTTTCACACCGGGGGCGGCGGCGAGGCGTTCTCTGGTTTCAGCGGCTGTGAGTTTTTCGTGCGTTTCAACATTTATCGATTCGGAGTGTGCAAAGAAAACGGGGACTCGGACGGTTGTCGCAGAAACGCCGATCGTATCATCTTCAAGTATCTTCCGAGTTTCGTTAACCATTTTAACTTCTTCCTCGTTATCGCCGCTGTCTAAGAAGGGCCAATCAAATGCGACATTGAATGCCATTTGGTGCGGGAATTTGTCCAAAGTAACGGGGATACCTGCCAGAGCGTCCTTCGTCTGTTGCACCAATTCTGTGACAGCCTTTCCACTTTTCCCGGAAACGCTCTGATACGTTGAAATGACAATCCGTTTGATACCGACTGCATCATGAATCGGTTTAAGCGCTAGCATCATTTGGATAGTGGAGCAGTTCGGGTTGGCGATAAGCCCGTTGTGAGTGTGAGCAGTATCCATGTTGACTTCTGGCACTACCAAAGGGGTCGCCGGATCCATGCGGAAGGCACTTGTGTTGTCAATGACAAGCGCACCTTTTTGCACGGCTGTTGGAATAAACTCTCGACTAATCGATGCACCCGCTGACGAAAAGACCACGTCTACATCTTCAAACGACTCGTGCGTTAATTCTTCAACAACAATCGGATCATTTTTAAACGAGAGAATCTCACCGGCGGAGCGATACGATGCCAAAAGTTTCAGGGAGGCGATAGGAAACCCGCGTTCTTCTAAAATCTGCAACATAGTGTTGCCAACAGCCCCGGTCGCACCTACGATTGCTACACGATAACTTTCATGCATTTTTGATATTGTCCTTTATCTATCTGTCTTCCTCAAACAGATCTTTCAGCAAACTTTATTTTTTTATAATATTACCACAAACGTAGCCTTTAAAGCAAATATTTTGGCAAGACGATCGGAAGAGGTGTGCATCGGAAACTCCGAACAGTAGGGAATTGAGGTAAAAATTCGCTTTAATACAGGTATTTAAAAAAAAATTTGACAAAATTATGGAATGTGTGGTATTAATTTTAATGCTCTTCCGTCAAAGTCCATGTGCTTTAGTTTGCGGGCTGTAGACGGAGACCAAGGGTGTTATTGAAAAAAGGCAGACTTAGCTGCCGTAAGTGGACTAGTTGTCAGACCTCCCGTCAAAGGAAGGAAACCGACTGCAAGGCCACACAAGCCCCTACCTTCAGGTAGTGGGTACTATGATGATATGTCAACTTGTTAAATAGCAGATCAGATAGGCGCATTCAGAGCGGCAAAAAATCGCTTGTATAGACTAATTGAATGGCTTCAGTTAGCTAGTTCTGTTTTTTAAGACAGCATCGGGCTAGTGTTTGATATTTTTGCCCTATAACCCTAGCTAATTTGATACTGATTGCATTTTGTCTTGACATAATCTATTTTTGTATAGTATAATATAATTACTAATAGTTTTGTTAAATCCAATGTACACTTAAGCTGGGGAGACGTTCGGTCTTCTCACTTGGGTTGAAAATTAGAGGAATATCTAACATGGCAAAATTAATGAAGAACGATGTCGTTAGCAGTATTGTTGAGCAGACGGGTCTTACTAAGAAAGACGCGAATGCTGCTGTTGACGCTTTTACTGTGGTTATTTGTGAAGCGTTGAGCAACGGTGATTCGGTTGGGCTGATCGGTTTTGGCACATTTGAGCCCAAAGAACGCCCCGCCCGCACAGGGCGTAATCCACAGACAGGTGAACCGCTCAGCATTCCTGCTAAGACAGTCCCTGTCTTTAAAGCTGGCAAGAAGCTTCGCGACGCTACTGGTTCCTAATATTAGCGGTTGTTTCGCTCAATTTTGCGGGAAAGCCGCGCGGTTATGTCCCTCCTCTGACTTGGGATATCCGCGGCTTTTCCCCGTTACATCTGTCAACTATCTCAACGGCTTCTTATATAGCGGTCGCCCTCATAACATGCCTTAATATCGCCTCGCGGCTATTGCCCCAACTTTTTGTTTGCGTCATTCGTCATTTTTTACGAGGGCATGTGTCCATTTTCCGTTTGCCAATTCTGTTGTAGACATGCTCGTTACAAACCAATGCAAGGAGACTCGTCATGCTGATTCGATCGAGAGCTCCAGTCCGAATTGACTTTGCTGGAGGGTGGAGCGATGTAGCTCTTTTCACCGAGCATTCAAAAGGATTGGTGGTTAACGGAGCAATCAATCGATATGCCTACGCGACTCTCCGTTGTGAACCTCAAACAACACAGGATGATTTGGTTAAACTGCAGCGGGTTATAGATAAAAGTATTCGTATCTATTCTGCAGATTTTGATACTTTCATTGAGGCCGATGATGTCCGCCAACTCGAATATGATGGGAACATCGATTTGGTAAAAGCGGCGGTTCGGAGAATGTCTGTCCAGATCGGCGGGTTTGACCTGATCACGCAATCGAACGCTCCTCCGGGTAGTGGATTAGGAACTTCGGCGGCAATGGGCGTTGCACTTGTCAGTGTCCTCGGCGCGCTGAAAGAATCAACGGCTCTGCCTTATGAATACGCCGAGCTTGCTAGCGCAATCGAGCGCCATGAGCTCGGCATACTCGGCGGAAAGCAGGACCATTACGCGAGCGCCTTGGGCGGTATCCAATTCATGGAATTTCAAGGTGAAGAGGTCAAAGCCTCCGCGCTGAAACTCCCCACCCACGTTCTGCATGAGCTCGAAAAAAACCTTGTACTCTGTTATACCGGGAAATCGAGGCTCTCTGGTGACATCCATCAGAATGTGATAGATGCTTATAACAGCGCGGATCCAAGCGTCCGAGATGCATTAGAAACCCTCAAAGCCACGGCTGATGCCACAAAGCGAGCGCTTATGCGTGGCAGACTCACCGACTTCGGCGAACTCCTCACTCAAAACTGGTTCAATCAGAAAAAACTGCATCCGTCTGTTACAAATGAACGGATTGAGAATCTGTTTAGAATCGCGACGACGCACGGGGCGATTGGCGGGAAAGCTTGTGGTGCCGGTGGCGGCGGATGTCTCCTGTTTTATTGCCAACCCACCCGCGAACACAGTGTGCATCAGAAACTTGAAGACGCCGGCGCACATGTTATAGATGTTAATTTTGATGCTGATGGACTTCAAATGTGGAGGATTTAGAGCTATTAAACCCAAAAAATATGAAAAATAGTATGCTAGCCCCGGAAGCCGCAACCGATATAGAGGTCGCTGAAACGTTAAAAACGGCAAGAGAAAATATCCTAACCGAGCTCAAGAAACGCATTATTGGACAAAACGAAGTCATCGAGCAGCTCCTTATCGCCCTCTTTTCTCAGGGACACTGTTTACTCGTGGGGGTGCCGGGGCTCGCCAAAACACTTCTAATTAGCACCTTCGCACAGATTCTGAAGCTTCCTTTCAACCGTATCCAATTTACACCAGATCTGATGCCCTCTGACATCATCGGCACCGATATTATTGAGGAAGATGGAACGGGGAAACGATCCTTCCGCTTTATCCAGGGGCCTGTGTTTGCTAATATTGTTCTCGCCGATGAGATCAACCGCACGCCCCCCAAAACACAAGCCGCACTTTTACAAGCGATGCAAGAATATCAGGTCACCGCAGGCGGTAGAACGTATGCCCTGGAACGTCCTTTTTTTGTTTTAGCCACGCAAAACCCGATCGAACAAGAAGGGACCTACCCGCTCCCTGAGGCACAACTTGATCGGTTCATGTTTCATATCACCCTCGATTATCCCGACAAAGATGCAGAAAAAGAAATTGTGCTAACGACAACAGCTGCTTATGAACCGGACATAGACGCGGTTATCACTGGCGAAGAGGTTTTACAAATACAGCAGGTCATCCGAAAAGTGCCTATTGCTGAGGCGGTTGTAGAGTACGCTGTGGAATTGAATCGACACACACGTCCTATTCCAGGAGCCCTTGATTTCGTTCAGGATTGGGTTCAATGGGGCGCAGGCCCGCGAGCATCACAATATCTTGTTCTCGGGGCAAAAGCACGCGCCCTGCTCAACGGACGCTACCATGTCGCTTATGAGGATATTAAGGCTGTCGCGATTCCTGTGCTACGCCACCGAATTTTGACGAATTTCAATGCCGAGGCCGATGGTATCACGAGTTTGGACATTATCAATAGGTTATTGGAAAACGTCGAACCACCGGTGCAATGAACCGGGGTTTTAGACAAAGTGATGCGTTCCAGGGAGAGTCTGAACCTGGACAATGGGCAAGCAAACCGTTTCAGTCAAACAGGGAGCCGATTCTCAAGCCCCGTATTGCGTCTAGGATGGGCCATTTCCTATTGCCGGTGGAGGCCGGTTTCATGGCATAGAAAAGATATGAAAATTGCAATTATAGGAACAGGATACGTCGGTTTGACTACGGCTGTCGTACTCGCCTACCTGAATCACGATGTAGCCGCAGTAGATAAGGACGAAAACAGACTCAACCGCTTGCTAGAAGGGAAAAGCCCCATTCATGAACCGGGCATTCAGAGACTTCTTGAAGATGTCCGACACACCCTTCGTTTTACGTCAAACGTCGCTGATGTGGTTCCCGATGCAGAACTAATCCTAATTGCTGTCGGGACACCCCAGAGAAAAAATGGTGAAGCCGACACGCAGCATGTTGAACAGGCTGCAAGAGAGGTCGCCCACGTCTGTTTGCCCGATAGACACTATACGCTTGTCGTTAAGTCCACGGTTCCCATCGGCACAAATCGGCGCGTTGCTAAGGTCGTCGATTCAGTTTTTTCGGCGCGCGGTATTCACGGGGATATCTCTGTGGCTTCAAACCCCGAGTTCTTACAAGAAGGATTAGCCTTACAAGGCGCATTGTACCCAGATCGGATTGTAGTCGGGGCAGATAGCGAGGAAGCCGTTGACACATTACGCCGTCTTTATAAACCGATTCTCGAACAAACGTTCGATGCCCCGAGCGAATTTCCACGCCCGGCGGCTTACCATCTGCCACCGATGATGACAACGGATCCAAACAGCGCAGAGATGATTAAATACGCTGCGAACACGTTCCTCGCCCTTAAAATTAGTTTTATCAACGAAATTGCAGGGCTCTGTGAGGACGTAGGCGCCGATGTAACGGAGGTGGCACGCGGTATTGGGCTTGACGCTCGGATCGGCAACCGATTCCTTCAAGCCGGACTCGGCTGGGGCGGCAGCTGCTACCCAAAAGATACCGCGGCACTGTTAGGGGTCGCATCTCAAGCAGGATACGCGATGCCGATCACGGAGGCTGTACGCACTGTTAATTTCCGACAGCGCGAACGTATCATTGAAAAATTGCGCACAGCGCTGCAGACGCTCAACGGTAAGACTGTCGGTATCCTTGGACTCGCCTTCAAACCTAACACCGATGACGTTAGAGAAGCCCCCTCGCTCGACATTATTCGAGCACTCGTTTCTGAAGGCGCAACCGTCCGCGCACATGACCCCATCGCTATTGAAAATGCGCGCCGCGCTTTGAGGGGAAGAGGGTCACCGGTTAATTCCGCTCTACATTTCATCGAAGATATAGATAAACTCGCTTACGATGCAGATGCGTTAGTGCTTATCACCGAATGGGAACACTACCACAGGCTTCAACTCCGCAAACTTGCGAAACAGATGCGGACCGCAATTCTCATCGACGGGCGCAACGTTTATTCTCCCAAGGAAGCGAGAGCTGCCGGTTTTTATTACATCGGAGTCGGTAGAATTTAACACCCTACTGACGATATAGACATGTTTGAACAGCCCCAACCTCTCGATGCCAACTGGCCTCGATACTGTCCACAAAAGCCTTTTCCTCCGTATCGGCACATACCCGGTACCACGCCGCATCCGATACGTGATCCGCGCGGTCACAGCTATGGGATCCAAGAATCCGATGACGCTGAGCTTCTCCCGCCAGAACTCTGGCAGCAAAATCCGGACTATCTCTACGGGGTAGACCTGTACAACTTTTCATATTGGTGGGAAGCCCATGAGGCGTGGGAAGGGTTGTGGCATCAAGCGGAAGATGCTTACCGTCTCTTTCTCCAAGGGTTAATACAGGTTTCAGCGGCGTTAATTAAGCATCATATGCGCATGCTGCGCCCCCTGCGTACCCTTTCTACTGCCGGACGAGACAAGATCAGACAGGTTGTGGTTGAATCTGACAATGCGTTGGAAAGTTACATGGGGATCGACCTCCCGGCGTTCCTAGAAACCGCTGACGCGTTTTTCAGGCCCTTCTTCGCTGAGAGGGTCACAGAAGCCACGTATCAGCTGAACACCGTTAAGCCGCTGATACTGCTGACGAATTGATGTGCCTTAGCCGCCTCGCTATTTTTCTTCTGAGGAAAGCAACATGCCGACGTTTGGCCCTTTTCTCATCTTCAGTCTTTTCTGCTTTTTTCTAGTTTTGTTGCTGTTTGTGCTCTTGAAGATAGGGGCGTATTTTGGTAAGAGCGATGTTGATGAATTGCGTGCTGTGCGGTGTCCGCAATGTGAAACCCGAAGGAAACCTGAGAAGACGGGTGCTGTCAGAAATCTCGTTGAGCTTGAGATGCGCTGTCCGCGGTGTGGATACATCTCCTGGGATGTACCGCCGAAGACGAACCTTTCGGCACGCCCAACTGAGCGCACCAACATGCAGTGAAGCCAGGTTACGCTACACTGCAAAGACGCAGTCAGTCTCATTGCACAACCGATCAGGTTATACTAAAAAACAGTGTTGAAAGCCATTCCCTTATCGTGTATAATGTGTGAAAACGAATGAATAGGAGAACGTCCATGCTTCATCGAGAACAGATCCTTGAATATCTCAGAGCGGCTAACTTTAGCACCCTCTTCACCCAAGCACTCGGTTGGGATCACTACACACAGACACTGAATGTCAACGTAGACACCACCGAGTGGCACCTCTCCGCAGTCGCAGAGAAACGCGGCATGATCGTCTTTGAATGCCACGCAACAGACGCAGATGAACAACTCCCAAATTATGCGCTGCGCCGGAAGATCCAGCAGCAAGTCGCACGCTCTGCGCATGAGCATATTATCATCTACACGGATGCCGAGAGGACAACGCAGCTCTGGCAGTGGGTCAGACGAGAGCCGGGCAAGCCGGATGCGTGCCGAGAACACCGGTATCACACGGCACAATCGGGGGAGTCGCTGATACAAAAGTTAGAGCCGATCGCCTTCAGTCTTGACGAAGAAGCCGAACTGACGCTCTCTGATGTGACAGGGCGCGTCGGAAGTGCGTTCTATGCGGAGCGGGTGACCAAGAAGTTTTACGATCGCTTCAAGCGAGAGCAGACGGCGTTCTTATCCTTCCTCACGGGCATCCCGGATGCCGAGGTGCAGCGCGCGTATGTCTCTATCCTGCTGAATCGGCTGATGTTCATCTATTTCATTCAGAAGAAGGGGTTCCTCAACAATGACCCAGACTATCTGCGGCACACGTTGACGGAGACGCAAAAGAGTGGCAGCGACCGGTACTATAGAGCGTTTCTCTGTCCGCTGTTCTTTGAAGGGTTCGCAAAGCCGGAGGCGGAACGGAGCAGAGCTGTGGTCGGGCTCCTCGGGGATGTGCCGTATCTCAACGGCGGTATCTTTGAGCAGCACGCCATAGAGACACATCACGGGGAGCATATTCAGATCCCGGATGCGGCGTTTGAGCAGCTCTTCGGTTTCTTTGATGAGTATCAGTGGCATTTGGACGATCGCCCGTTGAAAAACGACACGGAGATCAACCCGGATGTGCTGGGATATATCTTTGAGAAATACATCAATCAGAAGCAGATGGGTGCTTATTATACTAAGGAAGACATCACCGAGTATATCAGCAAAAACACGATTATTCCGTTCCTCTTTGATGCGGCGCGTCGGTCGTGTGAGATAGCGTTTGTGGCGGATGGTGCGGTGTGGCAGCTGCTGCGAGATGCCCCGGAGCGCTATATTTACCCGGCTGTGAGCAAAGGTGCTGTGTTAGAGCTGCCGTCTAACATCGCTGCAGGGGTTGCGGATGTCTCTAAGCGCACGGATTGGAACACCGTTGCACCTTCCGAGTATGCCTTGCCGACAGAGATATGGCGGGAAGTCGTTAGTAGGCGGCAACGCTACGAGACGCTGCGTGCGAAGCTGGTGAACGGAGACATCGAGAGCATCAACGATCTGATTACTTACAACCTGAATATCCGCCAGTTCGCACAAGATGTAATCGCAGGCTGTGAGGGTCCTGAGCTGCTGCGTGCGTTTTGGCAGGCGATCAGACACATCAGCATCCTGGATCCGACGTGTGGCTCGGGAGCGTTCTTGTTTGCTGCCGTGAATATCCTCGTGCCGCTCTATGAGGCGTGCCTCGACCGAATGCAAGCCTTCCTTGACGACGCAGGGGCCGGCCGGAGATACACCGACTTCCGAGAGACGCTTGATCGTATAGAGCAGCATCCGAACAGAGCCTATTTTATCCTCAAGTCTATTGTGATAAATAACCTCTACGGTGTGGACATCATGGCGGAGGCGGTTGAAATCTGTAAGCTCCGGCTCTTTCTGAAGATGGTCTCACAGATTGAAGATGTGCGACAGATAGAACCGTTGCCGGACATCGACTTCAACATTCAGTCGGGAAATAGTCTCGTCGGGTTCTCAACGTATGATACGGTAGAGCGAGCGGTGACGGGCAAGCTGGACTTTGACGGCACGATGCGGCGGCTTCGGGAGAAGGCGGAGGATGTGGATGCGTTGTTCCAAGCGTTTCGCAGGCAACAGACGGCGTTAGGCGGGGTCGTGACGCGTGCGGATAAGCAGGCATTACAGAGCAGACTGGATACTTTAGAAGCCGAGTTGAACATCTATCTTGCGGGTGAGTATGGCGTGAACACTTCACATAATATAAGCGGGGGGGGTAATCACAGATTACCACAAATGGCTTGACACGCATAAGCCCTTCCACTGGTTCATCGCTTTCTACGGCATACTCAAAGACGGGGGCTTTGATGTTATCATTGGAAACCCGCCTTATGTAGAATATAGCAAAGTCAAAAAGAATTACACAGTAAAGGGATACGAAACCGATAAGTGCGGCAACCTATATGCTTATGTGTTAGAACGCGCAGCATGCCTTAGCTCGGGAAGAGTAGGGTGGATCGTTCCGATTTCTTGGATTTCCACCAACAGAATGGATCCTGCTCGCCGTGTCGTTACTGAGGCACATCCGATGCTACACATAAACAATCATGCGGATCGTCCAGCATCGTTGTTCAGTGGCGTGCACCAAAAACTTACTATTGTATTGGGTGCCAAAGATCGGCGCGCCATTCACACCACTGAATTTTGTCGTTGCTACTCTCAAAAAGGGGAAAACGAACATCTATTTAGCACCCTTACGTATCACCTATTGGACTGGGACGGCGGTGTCATACGGAAATTCTCACATGATATAGAAGCGGATATATTCCGAAAAATCGCCCAACAATCCAGCCCCATAACTGCGTTCATATCTACTCAACGGACGAACAACGCTCGCCCATTTTACCTCAATCATAGACTGATGATGTGGGTAAAGTGTTTTCTGGCCCCCAAGAAATCAAGTGAATACAAAACCTACCATCCTACTGCGGAATTCTTGGCTGAAGAGTTGTCTGCCGTTTTCAATTCTACTCTGTTCTTCTGGTTTTGGGAGACAAAGGGAGATTGTTGGCATTTGACTAAAGGGGATATGGACAATTTTCATATTGACCTTGATCAATTCTCTGATACCAACCGGAAATCTCTCATCCAATTAGGCAAAACCCTAGAGCTACATTTGGAGGAGAACAAGGAATATGTCGGCACGAAACAGACAGATTACGCGTACTATCATAGAAAATCCAAGCACATTATAGACGAAATAGACCGTGTGCTTGCCAAACACTACGGTTTTACAGCGGAAGAGTTAGACTTCATCATCAACTATGCGATCAAATATCGGATTGGTTTGAGGGATTGACGTAGCGGAGCTACGTTCTCCGGTTTATTCGTGCCAAGCCACATCAATAAGCGCTTTGCCGATGCACAGGGGTGGTATCGCTGTTGTTTGGCTGTTTTGCATGTGCGTATACGCTTATTTTGGCTTGACACTAGGGTGCTGATATGGTTAACTATGCTAAAAGGAGACCGCCGATGAAACCTATTCTTGCATTGATACTCTTGTGTGCATTCGGATTGCCAGCGTTTGCGGAGTTAACAGATATCGATGTTGACAAAATCCGCCTGCTTATCAATGAAGAACTCAAAGAAGAACTCAAACCGATAAAAGCGGACATCGGGATGCTAAAGACCGAGGCGGCGGTAATCCGAACAGAAATCCAGCATCTGAAAGCGGTTATCGCAAACAGCTTGGAAGCGAATCAAAAGAACTTTGATCGGCAAAACAAGATTATTATTGCGTGCATCGGTATTCCGTTGGCGATTCTCGCTATCGGTGGGACGGTGTGGGGCATCTTAGCAAACAGAAGGATCCGCAAGGATCAGACCCTCGAGAGGCAGGTTCAGACGCTTACAGAAGAACTCGAAGCCATGAAACGGCAACAGATCGTCCGCCCCTAACGGTTGCATTCTACGGGCTTCGGCAACGGCCAGCGTTGGTATCGCTGCTGTTTGGCTGCTTTGTGTGTTGGTTGGTATACGTTTATTTCGGCTTGACACTAGGGTGCTGATATGGTTAACTATTTGTAAAAGGAGACCGCCGATGAAACCTATTCTTGCATTGATACTCTTGTGTGCCTTCGCCTTGCCAGCGTTTACGGAGTTAACAGATACCGATGTTGACAAAATCCGCCTGCTTATCAATGAAGAACTCAAACCGATAAAAGCGGACATCGAGGAGCTAAAGGCGGATGTCGAGACGCTAAAGACCGAGGCGGCGGTAGTCCGAACAGAAATCCAACATCTGAAAGGGACTCTCAAGATCGGTTTGGAAACGAATCAAAAGAACTTTGACAGCAAGTTTGAGAGTCTCGAGAAGAACTTTGACAGTAGATTTGAGAGTCTTGAGGATAACTTTGATCGGCAAAATAACATTATTATTGCGTGCATCGGTATCCCGTTGGCGATACTCGCTATCGGTGGGACGGTGTGGGGCATCTTAGCAAACAGAAGGATCCGCAAAGACCAAACTCTCGAGAGGCAGGTTCAGACGCTCACAGAAGAACTCGAAGCCATGAAACGGCAACAGATCGTCCGCCCCTGAGAGCCTTTGTTTCCGCGCTTTCCCCGCTACCTCAAATCAACTGCGACACCGTGTGATAAGTGGTTTGGTGTCTTTCATCTGCGTTTGAATCTAGTTTTTGCTCCCGCCCTGGGTTTAGGATAAAACTTGCGTTGTCTGTTTTCTTGAGACTTACGTTTTTCCGTAGCGGTGCCTCTCTTTCGACTTTTTGGGGGCCGCGTATGGACTGCCTGATGACATGTGCGACACAGTGCAGTCAAATCTGACCTCCGTTCATTGTAGATGCGCTTGTAGGTTTCGTGATGTACTTCTGTGGCGCGCGCGTTACACCGGCGGCACCGGAACCCAGCGGTTTGTAAAACAGATTTTCGCTTTGCTTTCCATGTATCTGATTTTAGATACCGACGGTAGCGCTCCTGCGCTTTCTTCCCCCAATACTTTTGTGCCCATTCCATTTGATACTACTTCATAAAAACTTCCCCTTGAGAATCGCCGCCAATTTCTAGCTGCTTTTCAATACTTTGCCGAATAGCCGTCGGCGTGCGGAGAGTGCTAGACTAAACCTCACCGTCCCAGTAGCTAAGACTTGGGTCTTTCCGGTAAATTTTCCCGAGTGCATAGGGCAAGACCTTGTTTGAATCCGGATATTCGCTAATATCGTGCGGTGTAGTGGTTCCGAGCATAAATAACACGGCTGGTGTGTCGCTGTTATTTACAAATTTATGTGCACCGGTTGTGCCGGGCGGGAATGCGATGAAATCCCCGGCTCTTACTTCCGCGTCGCCACGGGGGGTTTTGAGGGTGCAAGTACCTTCCATGACATAGCACATCTCTTCCCCGAAGTTGTGAAAATGCATCGGGAAGCTCATCTTACCCGGTAGGAGCCGGATGACGCGATATCCCAAGTTCTTGCCGCCAATGAGCGGGTCAATGTCTTTATCTTCAAAATCATACGGGGGCGGTGCATTTTTATCCTGCCACTCTATTTCATCGATATGGATACGGTTGATATAGATGTCTCGGCGCGCCTGCAGGCAGTCAACGAGGGGTTGGCGTGCATCTTTAAAGAGGGAGTGTCCGTCGCCAACAAGGATACTGTTAAACCGGAGCGCCAAAATCTTACGGAGTTGGAGTGCAGCTTTAGACGGGGCGCTCAATTTTTCATCGGAGAGTAATGTCAAGGCCCCCATCGGTTCGCCTACGACTAGATCCCCGAACAGAACTGCACCTTTCTTGGGGAAGTAGAGTGCAATCTCGCCAGGGCTTTTTCCATACTTGAGATGGATCGCGTGGAGGCCTGGGACAATAGTCTCTTGGTGCTGTATTGTCCTGGTTGGTTTCATACTCAGTGCCATGGCCTCAGCCTCATGCACAATCACGTCTGCGCCTGTCTGCTCTTGAAAAAATGCGGTTTCGCGTTCGTGATCTGCATTCGTCAGCAGGATCGACTTCGCGCCGCCGAGTGCTGTGAGGTGTTCTTGGTCAGCAGCGGACATGGCCACCGGGTCTATGAGGATATTCCCGTCGGGGCGTACCCACAAGTGCCCGTTAAAATCTACCTGTCGCTCCGGACTAAAGACACTCCAGCTGTATATATCTTCAAAAATTAAACGTTTCATTGTCGCATGCCCGCATAGCGTTAGTTGCTAGGCGGTCCCTCCTTTGAGACAAACCCGTAAACTTCAAGTTCGTGGACAAACGCTCTCCCCAATGCTATCTGCGGTACGATTGCCCCACGCTTCGGATCATATCTGTTAGCCTTCTTTTTATCGTCGGTAGTGCCACTGATGTAGACACGGATTGCGTTTGTCACAACGCCGCTGACACGCATCTCAATGATTTGACTCTCGTTGTTCTGAATTTGCTGAATTGCCCGCCAACGTCCCTCGCCCTCCAATTTTTCGTATACCATGGCATTTATGATGTTAGTTCCGCGGATAGTGATTCTATGAATCGCCTTTTGCGTTGGCAGGTTTAGATGTATCCATCTTCCAGAAGCGTACCCCCTCGTCTTTACGTCACCATCTATCATTTCTGGCGAAGTACAAGTGACTCCTTCTGTGATGGCGTAGTTGTAAAATTCCTGGGGTTCAAACAAGACCTGCAGCGCCTTGGATTGGCACCCTGAAAAGATAACGATCGTGCAAATTGCTGATAAGATATAGATGTAGTAGCGCGGCATCTGTTCCCTCCGTTATCCATTTCTGCTCTTCGAAGATAGTATACCACAGCTCTCTTTTTCTGTGAAGCAGCATTTTGTAGCGATGTTTCGGTTGTGGTTGTCCACCTATTAGGGCTTGGAATATGAGAACGTTGTTTTAAAATAGAAGATGTGGTATAATAATTACTGTAAACATGGATTTCTACGAGGGGCGCGGTTTTCTAAAGCGCCCCTCGGATTGGGCCCTAACATAGGAGGAATTATGTATAAAAGCGCGATTTTGGGTTGTCGGGGACGAGCACGCGGGCACGCTCGCGCCTATCAACACGTTAAGGGCGGCACGCTCGCCGCTATCTGCGATATGAACGAAGAACTGCTCAACAACTTCGGAGACGAATTCGGGATTGATGCCCGTTATACCGACCTTGATGAGATGCTTTCGAAGGAAAAACCCGACCTGCTACACATCGTTACTGCACCGGTCTTACGCGGCAGCAACGCGCGGATCCGTTACCCGCTTATGAATCAAGCGTCCGAGCACGGCGTGCCTGCAGCAATTGTGGAAAAGCCGATCGCTGTAGAGAGCGAGGACTGGCGACAAATTTCCGAACTCGCTGAACGCACGCAAACAAAGTTCGTCGTCAACACACAGCTCAATTTTCACCCCCAAAACCTCGCTCTCAAACGGGATGTGGCGGAAGGTAAAATTGGGGCCATTAAATTTATTGAAGCAAGTGCACGCAATCCGCCCGTCGATCAAGCCCCACATGTGCTGCAACTTGTGTCCTCTTATATTGATAACTCCCGTCCGGTGAAGGTGCAAGGACAAATCTCCGGCAGCGGGCAATTGGACTCGGCGCAACCTTCGCCCGCGAACGCTACAGCACTCGTCACCTACGCAAACGGCGTGCAAACCTCACTTGCATTCGGTCCAGAGATGGCACCCCGTGTGCTGCCGGACACTTCAAACAATAGACATAAACGCGTCTGTGTATTCGGGGAAACCGGGTTCGTTCACTGGCGATTTGAGAGCTGGGAGCGCCACCTCCCCGCAACCGGATACGAAGGTGGAGACCTGAATTACGGCGCACAGGACATCATCGCACAAGGCGGACTTACAGAAGCGGTCTTCGAATGGCTTGACGATGAAAACAAGGTACATCCGACGCATCTCAAACAGTCCCTGGCTGAGTTTAACTTGCTGCTGGGTATTTACTATAGCGGTTTGACGAACACCGTCGTGGAATTGCCCTTTGATCCGCCTGATGGGATGATCGGTATGTTCAGAGAGCGGCTTTAAAATTCGCAATTTCGATAAGCCACGCCTACTCAAAATGAACCCGAATTCACGGGTATAGAGGTATTCCTCTGGTGAACAACATTATCTACATGGACAACCATGCGACAACCCCGATCGCCCCGGAGGTATTGGAAGCGATGATGCCTTACCTCACAACGCATTTCGGCAACGCTTCCAGCACACACCGGTTCGGCACGACAGCGAAGGACGCGGTAGAGAAAGCACGCCATCAAATCGCCAGATTGCTCGGATGCTCGGCAGGTGAGGTCTTCTTTACCAGCGGTGCAACTGAATCGGACAACCTCGCCATCAAAGGAGTCGCCTACGCTTGTAGAGAAAAGGGGAACCACATCATCACAAGCACAGCAGAACACCATGCCGTCCTCGATGCATGCCACGCATTGGCAGCAGACGGGTTTGAGACTACATATCTCCCCGTAGACAGATACGGACAAGTCAACCCTGATGATGTGGAGGCGGCGATAACACCCCAGACAACTCTGATGAGTTTCATGTACGCAAACAACGAAGTCGGCACAATAAACCCGATACCTGATATTGCGGCTGTGGCTGCCAAACACGGGGTGCTTTTCCATTCAGATGCCGTGCAAGGGATTGGGCAGCTGCTATCAGATATGAAGAGACTCGGTGCAGATCTTGCCTCCCTGACCGCACACAAAATTTACGGTCCAAAGGGCATCGGTGCACTTTACATCCGTCAAGATCTCCCTCGACTGCATTCGCTTTTTCACGGCGGCGGACAGGAATCACGGGTTCGCCCCGGCACCTTGAACGTCGCCGGGATTGTCGGTTTGGGCGCAGCGTGTGAACTTGCTAAAGATTATATAGCATCACCGAAAAGTTGTATATCAACGTTACGCGATACGCTTCATCAAAAGTTAGAGACGCACTTAGAACGGGTTCATCTCAACGGACACCCCGAACAACGGTTACCAGGAAATCTGAACCTCTGTTTTGCCGGTGTGCAAAGTCATGCTTTACTGGCAGGATTAAAAAACGTTGCAGTGTCAACAGGTTCAGCATGTGATTCGGAGTCGGTGAAAGCGTCACACGTTCTGAGCGCAATGCGGGTCCCGAACGAATTGGCATTGACTGCCGTCCGTTTCGGCTTGGGGCGCTATAACACGCCTCAGGAGGTGGATGTGGTTGTAGATGAAGTCGTACGGGTCGTTAATCGAGTGCGTGCATTGGCACCCGAATGATAAAGTCGCCAAGTCAAACTCTTAAAATCTTTTCAGAATGGCCTGCCGCTAGCTCCTAGCGACGGATCCTAATTTGGATATCAGTCTCGGCAATAATTGGCATCTTTTTCGGGCTGTATCCGGCTTTAAAAGCCTCCTCACTTTCACCGATAGAGGCACTTCGCGCCGATTAATTCCGATGCAAACCCACTAAACCTATTCTGTTTAATTACGTCTAAAAATCAATTGAAAGTTGGCCATCTGGTAAGACGTAAGAAATAAATGAGTACTTCACTCTCCGGTGCGGAGTGTCTAATTAATCCTAAACCTTACCATAAATTGTGGGCATAGGGACGTGCAAAGCGCATCAACAGATAAGAAATTTCACGAAGAGAGTGAACTTTATTATCGCGTTATTTGTCTAACCTATCAAACGTAGTATTATACTATTTAATTAGGAGGCAGGAGATGCGTATATTTGAAGGTTTCTCTGTAGGTGTTTCTGCTATTCGTAGCAACAAAATGCGGTCGTTACTGACGATGCTCGGTATCATTATCGGCGTTGCCTCGGTACTTGCGATGATTGCTATTGGCGATGGTGCGAAGGCGATTGTCCTACAAGATGCTCAGAAATTAGGTGGTGTGAACCAATTTACGATGTACCGGAGCAGTCACAAACGGGTGAAGAATCGCTGGGTGCCGAATCGTAGCAATGAGTACTTTGAGTACGACGATGTATTGGCAATTGAGGCGGAGTGTCCGTCTGTCGAGTTGGTTGTTCCGCGCATCCCTGAGTGGCGCGGTATTCTTGTGCAAGCTGCCGGTGGAGCTGAACACCGGACCGGCTATAACGGCGTAAACGCTTCGTTTGCAGAAGCAATGGATTGGGGCATTCAACAAGGCCGTTTTATTTCGGATGAGGATATAAGCAACGAATCGAAGGTTTGCGTGATTGGTTCTGAGGTGGCGGCTGCTCTATTTAGCAAGACCTCGCCGCTAGGACAAGAAATTAAAATCGGCAAAGGGTCTGGTGGACGCTTCGATCGTTACGGTAGGCGGGATCAAAGACGGATAACCGAGCGTTTCACTGTTGTCGGTACCATGGAAAGCCGGGGCCGAAGCCTCCGATTCGGCTGGAATTTAGACGATATGATCTTTATACCGCTTACAACAGTCCAGGACCGTTTCACCGGAAACGATAGAATCGTTATGCTTTCCGTTCACGCGCATACTGTAGAGGAAGTGCCGCAAGCGATAGAAGAGGTAAAATCAGTTCTTCGGAAACGACATAAAGGTCAAGATGATTTTTTTTCTATCTGGGATATGCGGGAAGGCATGGCGCAGTTGGATAAAATCAGTCAAGTGATAAAAATTGCTTTAGGGAGCATCGCCGGATTCTCGCTACTTGTTGGCGGCATCGGTATCATGAACATGATGTTGGTTGCCGTAACGGAACGCACACGCGAGATCGGTTTAAGGAAAGCAGTAGGCGCGAAACGCCACGACATTCTGTTGCAGTTTTTAATAGAAGCTGTCGCGATGTGTAGCGTCGGCGGAGCATTGGGGGTTCTCGTCGGTATCTTTGCCGGCGAAGCGATGGCAATGCTCGCTGTCAACATTGTCAAAATTGTGCCTGAATGGCCCTCCGTTATCTCAACAGAGTGGATACTCATTTCTGTATCCTTCTCAGCGGTAATCGGTATCTCCTTCGGGCTGTATCCGGCGATAAAGGCTTCTGCTCTCGCTCCGATTGAGGCACTCCGTATCGATTAGGAGGAAATCTAAATGAATCTGTTTGAATGTGCCATCTTAGGCATTTCCAGTTTGCGGCGGAACCCACTTCGTTCTTCCCTAACGATCTTAGGAATCATCGTCGGTGTCGCCTCCGTTGTCAGTATGGTATCCGTCGGCGACGGGTCAAGTGCGATGGTGTTGCGAGAGATCGAGCGGACAGGCGGCACCAAAATGATTGAGGTCTATAAGGACGAATGGGATAAGCAGTCAGGCACTTTGAGCCGAGCAGCTGGATCCACTGTGCATAGCAAGGGACGATGGCGAAGAAACCGCGCTGAGGACCTGGAAACCGAGGACGCTTTTGAGATCCTGAATCACGCACGCGGGGTTGTCAACGTGGTTGCGGAAGACGATATGGGCGGATGGACGGTAAATTACAAGGGACGCACGAAGGAATCTCGCATCGTCGCATCAACTGCTGGATATGACCAATCGCACAATTGGTATCCTTCCAATGGTAGATTTTTCAGCGCTGAAGAGGTGGAAACGGCAAGTAGCGTCGCTGTGATCGGCGCTAAAGTTGCGGAAGAGGTTTTTCTGGGTGAAGATCCGGTTGGAAAAGAGATCAAAGCTGCCCGTCCGTCTTATTGGCGTGGCAGAAGAGGACTCTATGAGGTGCGGCTGAAGGTTATCGGCGTGATGGAAGAAAAAGGCGATGCCATGGACACCTCCGGTTGGGACGACCGGTTTATCATTCCGATAACCACACTTCAGCAGCGTTTCAAAGGCCGCGAAGACGTGGAACGTATCCGCATAGAAGCAGCAGATGTGAGTACAATTCCGATTGCAATCGCAGATGCCAAACGGATCTTAGGAAGACAACACAATAACACGGGTGAAGAATACAACTATTGGACTGCCAGCGAGGAGCTCGCAACCGCTAATAGAGTCGGCTTAGTGATGAAGGCCTTGATGGGCGGAATCGCTGGGATCGCCCTGATGGTTGCTGGCATCGGGGTGATGAACATCATGCTAGTTTCCGTTACCGACCGGACGAAGGAAATAGGATTGCGGAAGGCACTGGGAGCAACCCGCGGCGATATTCTGACACAATTTCTGATCGAATCTGCGGTATTGACCCTCTCCGGTGGCATTCTCGGGGCAATCTTAGGCATTTTTATGGGCCGTGGTACCGCGGCACTCATTTCTAAGTTTGTCTGGGAGGGCAGCAACTGGCCCTCAATCGTCTCATTTGGCACAATGCTGATTGCGTTAGTGGTTTCAGTCGCTATTGGCATTTTTTTCGGGTTGTATCCAGCTAACAAAGCGGCGAAACTCACGCCTGTTGAAGCACTCCGGTCCGATTAATATAACCGAGCGTGCTATTCGAAATAGCCTTGAACACAACATCCGGGGCGGCGTTCCACAGAGTGCCGACCCCGATGAGACGGTGCCCGTCTCTGCTAAGCTCTTGAGAGATCGGGCATCAACGAACATTCTCATAGGAGGGATTAGCCTTGAGAAATCTAATTGTTACTGTTGCCGTTGTTTTGGTGCTTGTCGTTGCAATCGGCTGGGTTGTGCTCGGGCGCGGCAAAAATGGGACCGATCCGACGCCCGACCAGAAAGTCGAAGTTATTAAACGCGACAGCTTCCAAATGCGCATCAGTGCAACCGGCAACTTAGAACCACTTCTCGACGTGGAAATTAAATCCAACGTTGAAGGTGAAATCATTAAACTTCACGTTAAAAATAGCGATTATGTTGAAAAAGACCAGATATTGATAGAACTCGACCCGGAGCTCTACCAAGAAGGCAAAAAACAAGCGGAAGCGGATGTCCGAGCTGCTACTGCACAAGTCAAACAGGCAGACTTAAACATTCAACTTAAAAACGAACGGCTTGAAAGTCAACTAACACAAGCTGATGCCGATTTGAAGATCGCGCAAGCCAACCTGGAGACGGCTAAAGCCACAACTATAACACAAATCAGCCAAGCAGAGACAAACATCCAGACCACACAGAACTCGCTCGACCAAGACCACATAGCGTTAGAGCAAGCCAAAATCGCGCTCGAACAAGCAAAGATTACACTGGCGGAGCAGGAAACGTCCATGAAATCCGCCAAGATTTCATTAGACAACGCGAAGTCAGAACTCGATCGAAACACTGAACTCTTTGAAAAGGGACTGGTTTCCAAAAAATCTCTGGAAGACGCACAAGCACAGTACGCAAACGCAGAGGCTCAGTATGAAACCTCCCAGAAACGTGTTGAGTCGCAGAAGCAGACGATCGTTTCCCAGGAACGGACCATTAAAGTCCGTGAAAGTTCCATAGCCAACAGGGAGGCAACGTTGGAAAACCAGAAGTTGAACCTCGAAAACCTCAAGAAGATGCGTAAGAAAACTGAGGAAGAGGCCCAACTCCGGGTTGACAATGCTGAGACGCAACTCAATGAATTGATGCTCACCTTCGATAATGAAAAATCGTTGACGGAGCAATCCAAAGTCAGTGCTGAAGCGAATAAACTTCGCAGGGAAAGTAGCCTGAAAAATGAAGTAGAACGACTTGAGTGGACTACGATTAAGGCACCGATGGCGGGCATCGTTACGCTCTTGGAGCTTGAAGAGGGCGAAATTGTGACCTCCGGGCGCTCAGCGTTTTCGCAAAGCCCGCCCCTTATGACAATCGTTGATCCGTCCAAAATGGTTGTCAAAACGTTTATCAACGAGGTCGATATGGAGCGGCTGCGTCTCGATCAAAAAGTAGAAATTGTTGTGGATGCCTTTCAAAATAAAAAATACGAGGGGCGGGTCTATGAAATTTCACCCAGCGGGCAGGAACAAGATAATATCATTTCCTTTGAAGTGATGGTAGAGGTTCTCGGATCTCCTGAAGAGCTTCGCCCCGGCATGAGTGCGGACGTTGACATCATCACCTATGAAGAGAAGAACGTGCTGATGGCACCCATTGATGCAGTCATCAGCGAAAAAGGGGCAATCGTCAACGCTCAAGTTGGTAATACATCTCCGTTCAAGCCGAACCAGCCGATCACGATGGAGACGGTCAGCGAGAAGACTTTCAACGGCACGGTCGAGAGCGTCGGAAACGGTAGTGTGACTATCCGTTTGGATGGCACGCAGCGCGGGATCCGGCCGGGGCCAGCGACGGTATCATTTCTTATCAAAGGGCGGAAAAAAGCCGACGGTGTCAGCGCACAGGTGAACCTCCTAAAAGGAAAATCCGTCATGTTAGACGACGGGAGTTCTAATGGCAAGAGAACGCCTGTTGAAACCGGAATGCAAAACGAGACACAGGTTATCATCAAAAGCGGTGTAACCGAGGGTGATCGAGTGTTTCTGCAGCAGCGGAAACCGCCACAAAGTCGTGGATGGGGGCGATAGACAGAAGTATTCGCTGCCTCGATCTTCAGATCGAGGCACGCACTACAGCTGAATCACCTGTCCATCATAGGCAAGATAGGCATTGTCGGAGAGCTCAATCTCCATCTCTTCACACTGCTCCGGGAAATACCGATGGTCCAACCGGTGCATGATATGTGTAAAGCGGGTGATTTTCGGTTTCAGGGCCCTGCTAATTTCTAACGCTTCACCAACCGAGAGATGCGTCGGGTGTCGCGGGTTGAAACTCAACGCGTCAATTACCAATACCTCAATTCCGTTCAATAAGTCTTGCGACGCGGCCGGCAGTCGTTTGACATCTGGGAGATACCCGAAATCGTCGACGCGGTAGCCGTAGGTGTCAACATTTCCATGTTCAACTGGAATCGGTATAATATCAAAGCCGAGCAGTTCAAATCTCTGATCCGGCTCAACCACATTTGGCAGCAGATGCCCGACCCCGCCCCCCTGAAAGGTCTCCTTTGTGAACATATAATCGAAGTTGCGTTGTAAGATGTTCATCGTCTGCTTGGGACCGTAGATAGGCATATCCATCTGCTGCTTCCGGCACGGCATCACAATATCGTTTGTTCCGCTGACGTGGTCAGCGTGAGAATGTGTGAAAATAACAGCATCTATCCAATCAATCTGATTCTGCACGATCTGATCCATGAAATTGGGACCGAGATCAAATTGAAGATGTTTTCCCTCTTTTTCTATATGGATCGATGAACGGGTTCGATAGTTCTTCGAGTTAACGTCCCTTGCCTCTTCGCAAGTTTCACAATCACATTTATATTCAGGAACGCCTGTGGAGGTCCCTGTACCTAAAATCGTAATCTTCATTTTTCGGTATTAAATCTGCACACCTTGCTGTGTATTCGCCCCTAAGTGATCCGTTTCACGATGGTTGTCGACTAAGTCTAATCGTCTTCGGATTACAAAAGAGCTCTTAATAATTTTCAGCGTTTAACGTCCGGACCGGAGGATAAAAGAGAGAAAGGATGGAAGAACTCCGCGTCCAGCTACGCTGCTTCTAATCGCCACTGGTTACTATTCTTTCTTACAACTATTAAATGAGTAAACTTACGCCCCAAGAATGTCTTGCCCTCGCTGACGTGCTAAGAGATACACCGATAACGGTTATTCCTGTGTGCCGCTTGAAACAAGGCACATGCGATGCCTACATTGCTGGTACGTTATCGGACATCACCGCTTCACTCATTTTTGATGCATTCTGCCCGGAGGAACCGTCTGGCTTTGGTATAGACGCCGAAGCACTGTGGCAACTGCTGAGATCCACTCACGGGTGGAGCTGCATTAACGTAAATACCGCATGCGCCAAACCGCTCGGGTCACTTATTGAAGCGGACACCGGACTGCCAGTCCGCTATTATGGCGATGTTTATCACGCCCTCTTAGAACCCGTTCGTCGACATCTGAGCGAGCCGGTTCGACTTTTAACATTGGAAGATGTCGATCGTTTGGCAAAAGCTCCTGCGGAAGTCCAAGGCAACGGGTATAAAACATGTGAGGCAATGATAACAGACGGTATCGCCGCTGGAGCCGTTGTGGACGGTAAAATCGTTGCCATCGCCCATACGTACGCGGCGACGCCCTTGCATGCCGACATCGGTGTCTCTACATTGGAAACGTGGCGCCAAAAAGGATTCGCCACTGCTGCGGCAGCCCTTGTCGCTCAAGAACTCCAAGCAAGAGGCAAAGTGCCTGCTTGGAGTTGTGGAGAAGACAACACGGCTTCGCTTCGTGTGGCGCGAAAACTCGGTTTCACTGAAGTCGCTAGACGCACCTATGTGATCCCGATTTCACCAGGATAGGGCACCATTATCCGAGAGCTTCGTCTACCTTGTTGATAGCAGCTGCCATTCGCTGGGCATGCTTTTCTTGCATATTGACGTTGAATCCGAACCGGAGCGCGCGTCCGAGAACGGATAGCGTTTTCGGACACATATCTCGCGAATACGCGACCTTTCCTTTATAGCGTGGATCTTTCCATGGGTACCCTGATGCGTCCGGTGAGTGTTTAAATAAAATGGAGTCCCAATAAGTGTAGATGTGGCGATCGGGGAAACCTTCATTGTATGCCGTACCCGCATTAAGTCCCTCTGCTTTGAGCGCATGGGCGTACTTTTTGGCAAGCTCTGCATCTTTCACGATAATTGCAGCACTGATACCGCAGTCTCCGGTCGGATCATCTACATGTTGCCGGATATAGCCTTTCGGTGTCTCAGCGAGCTCGGCCATGAACATTTTTTTGAGTCGGCGTGTGTGGTTCAAGATGCCCTCCAATTTTGAAAGCTGCACGCGTGCGATCGCGCCTAAAATTTCGCTGGTTCGATAGCATTGCCGCGAGAAAGGTTTATTCTGCCACTCAGCATCGCTCATCCACATTGGTAGCCCCGGTTCTGCAGCGAATGCTGCCCGCTCATACACATCGTAGTTGTCGGTGAAGACAAGGCCCCCTTCGCCGCAAGAGATTACTTTGTAGTAGTTAAGACTCCATGCCCCTGCCTCGCCCCATGTGCCTGTGTATTTCCCTTTATACTGCCCGCCGACAGACTGACAACAATCTTCAACAACCAAGAGATTGTGCTTCTTCGCAAGTTCGACAATCGCCTCAAGCCGACATGGCACTCCTTGCATGTGCACCGGCAAGATGGCTCTGGTATGCGGTGTAATTTTCTGCTCTACATCCGCCACATCTAAACCGAGCGAATCATCAATTTCGGCTATGACAGGAATCGCACCTACACCGACGATAGCGGCGGCAGTCGCGATAAACGTATAGCCCGGTACGATCACTTCATCCCCCGGACCGATGCCGACCCCGGTCAACGCACAGATGATCGCTGAGGTGCCTGAGTTCACCATCAAAGCATATTTGGTGCCGAGATGTGCTGCTGCTTCCTTCTCAAAATTGGCTACATTTGAATCTTCAACAAACCGAAAGAGTTTCTTACTGCGCAAGACCTCTGTCACCGCGTTGATCTCACGGTCATCTATTAAACTGGGGCCGTGCATTCCGCCCGGTATCGGTTCTGTGATAACCGGTGTGCCGCCATCTATTGCTAAGCGTTCTGCCATTACTCCTCCTTCACAATCAATGTAATACACGAAATGGACTTATCCTCTTCTCAGACCAAATTTGAAAAAGTGCGAGTATAGGGACACTCTACCAGATATATCTCTATTTGTCAATCGTGTTTTCTAACTGCTGTTTGCAGATAGCTATCTTGTAAGCCGGCTCCAAACCCTGATTCCTCATGGCCCAACTACCTATGCCACCACGGTTTTTTGCCTTGATACGATGCTAGGAGTTTTGAAATCGCGCGCGCCTTTTTGTTTAGACGCAGTACGTTCTCACACGCTTCAACCACCTTCTGTTTGATGTCCTCGTCTTGAGTGGTCTGATAGGCGTGATGATAGCTCCGCGCGACAGCGGTATAGTACGTTTCAGGAGCTACAACGTCAGGCACTTCAGCAGGCAATCTTGCAAGCATCTCCACCGCCGCTTCCCATGCCTCTGCTTCGGTATAACAGACCAGCTGCTGGCAGCGCAGCTGCTCCTGCAAAGGATCAAGCCAGAGCGCCTGCTCATAACACAGTAACGCCTCTGTGTAAGCTCCATTGTCAACGTGCAACTGGGCGAGTTCGGAATAGAACACGTACAACCCGCGCTCCGTTATCGTATAGAGCGACACCCCGGTACTGACAAGCCAATCTTTTTCCAGAAGAAACTCTATTGCTGAGTTCCGTTCTTCCTCTGTGATCTGGATGTCAGTAAGGAGATGTTTGGCAACAGCGGCGTTTGGAAAGATTTTGGTGCGACTTTTGAGCAGCGGATAGGCTTGGACAGATTTATCCATAGATATGAGTTTAATCCCCGTAGCGATACGGAAAAGAGATACGATCTGATCGCTATTTTGGCGGGACATCTGATCAGCAACCGACTCTCGATTCTCTGAAAAATAGAGATTCAACTCAGCCATGGCGTTTCGGATAACCGGGTCGCTTGGCGAGAGTTGATGAGCTTTCGCTAAAAACCGTTGTGCTACGAAAAGCTCCCCCCACGTCCGGTAGATCATGCCAAGCTTAAAGTTCGCTAGTGCAAGAATAGCTGTTTCATCCGGCATCTTAAGGATGTTCTCGTAAGCTTGAACGGCTTCGTTCAACCTGTTTTCTGTTTCTAACCGCTGTGCATCCGTGATTGAATTTGGCATGATATATATTTCCTTGAAGACGGTCTGAGCCAGGGAGTATCCTTCAGTATTCTGTTATAGCGAAGCAGGTTAAACGCAGTGCCACTGGCCTACCCAGCCGGTTCTGACATCCACTTCTCTGTTGCCACTGCAAATTCTTTGGACAGTTCTTCAGAAACAGTCTGTTCCAAGAGTTGAATGACATCCTCACGGAATTTAATCCAGTCATCCCCGCGGCGAGTAAACCGGTGCCTGTCTTCAATTTCAATAAACATCGTGTCGTTTGGGTTGGTCATAGATTCAAAATAACGTCTAACATTCATAGTCATCTCTCTTTTTCATTCGCTGTCGGTTTCTAGTTTTCGGAAACCGCTAGTAATTTGTTTGTAATATCCGCAGTCCGTTACTGTCTGCTATGGGCTGACAAATGTTGAGAGGGTTGCCTGGGGCCCAACTGCTTGTCTATAGCCACTCGTGCATCTCCCAACCAGATGCAACTGCTTTCTGGCGGAGTCTTTTCCCTGGGTTGACGGCAACCGGGTTTCCAACGCATTCTAGCATCGGCAAATCCGATCGACTATCGCTGTAAGCGTAACTTTCTTTCAGCGAAATTTCATGTTGTTCAGCAAAAATTTGCATCATTTCTGCTTTCCGCTCTCCAATGAGCGGGGCGGTTGTGAGTTCACCAGTAAACCGACCCCCCTCCTCGCGGAGTTGCGGAGCTAGTACCGCATCAACGGAGAGATAATCCGCAATGGGCTGGACAATAAAATCGAGAGAACCGGTCACGAGAACTATTGCTGTGCCTTGTTGTTGGTGCTCCTGAATCTGCGATACCGCTTCGGAGAATATTTTTAGACGGAGGTAGGTCTCAAACATCTCCACTGATAACGCTTTAACCTCGGCAGCGTCCATGCCACGATAGTTCCGATAGAATACTTCGTTGAAACGGGTTCGGCTTATCCTATCTAAAATTAGATAGTAAGCGATTTTGGGGAGAAACGCGAGGAGCCATATTGGTTTCAGGAGGCGCGGCACCTTAACAGAACGCAGCCAAACATAGTAATGCACAATTGTGGACCTCAACAAAGTGCCATCTACATCGAAAAATGCAACTGTTTTTTGTGCGTTTAGATTCAGCATATTTTTAACTGCGGTACGCTGTTGCTATGGGGCCCAATTCAGAGTCAAGTGTTAAAGCCCTTGTTTCAACACCGCTCCAAGTTCAGCAACGCGGTGTTGTGCCAGCTCCAAGAATTCCTGATATTTTTCTGGATCAAGCGGGCTTTCACAGCGCGCACCTCCAGCTGTTGATGGAAATATGAGCGGTTCTCCAAAAATGATGTGAACAGGGTGTCTCCTCGGAAAATTCTGCCCCTTCGGCAAGGCGCGATAGGTGCCATAAATATAGGCCGGTATAATAGGAACGTTGGGGTCGTAGATGAGCAGGCTGAGTATTCCCGGTTTGAACGGTTGCAGATTACCGTCAAGGGAACGTGTCCCCTCAGGGAAGATAAGTAGGCCGTTATGTTGCGCCATCACGTCATTTGCTGTCCTGAGATCCTGTAGAAATTCGGTAAAATTGCCCTCTCGCTCTATCGGCAGCGCGTTGAGGCATGTCCGAGCGAACCAGCCTTGGAAACGGGTTGCAAACCAATAATCCCGCGCAGCGAGCGTCCAGAGCTGGTATGCCCGTTTTCCGAGGGCGCTAATGACCGCCAACGTATCCAGATGGCTGGTGTGGTTGGGCATAATGATATACGGTCTCCCTTGCGGGATATGCTCAAGACCGTGGCATTGCAATGAGAAATAGTTCCTATAGATGCCAATAATCAGAGCGCGGAAAGCGCGCGCGTACCACGGAGGGATTTGTTTCAACGCCAACGTCTCGGTTTCGCCCTCGGGGTTTGTCTGTTTCACACTGTTCACTTGAAACGTCTCAACTAGCTTGATAACATCGCCTACCGTTTCCAAGTCTGCAAGTAACGCGTCCGGAATTGTTGCACCCAGTTTCGCTTCGAGGACCAACAACAGATCAAGCCGCCTCAGAGAATCGAGCCCCAAGTCGATATCCAAGCGACTCTTTAAATGGACTTGATGTACTGGCATACGTGCCAACCGAGCGAAGGTAGAGAGCATTTCTTCCGGAATATCAGTATGTGGTGAGGCAGATTCCGTGGTACTCGTTTCTGCTTCAGTATTTTCATGAGAGCGTTCTGCGTTTTCAAGATGCTTTTGTAAAAGATGCTTCAGGCGCTGCCGATCTATGTCTCCCGTCTCAGTCTTTGGTAGGGTATCCTCCCAGAAATGGAATTTGTGAAATTGCTGATAGCTCGGGAGCTGCTTTGCCTGTATTTGAAGGTGGTGCTGGATCGCCTTTTTTGTTGCCTCTTCGGGCGATGTCGGCACAATCACGGCATGGATAGCTGTATCAGAGCCGTCCTCGTAAGGAATACCGACAACGCATATTTCAGAGATAGCCGGACTGTTCCGATAAAGCACTTCTAATTCGACAGGATAGACATTTTTTCCGGAAGCAGGAACGATAACGTCTTTACAGTGTCCGGTGAGGTAGAGGTAGCCGTCCGCGTCCATATATCCAAGGTCGCCTGTATGGAGCCAACCGTTTCGAACTGCTGCTGCTGTAGCGTCCGGGTTTTGATAGTAGGCCTTCATTGTACTTGGTCCCCTTGCGATAATCTCTCCAACCCCGTCTTCAGATGGGCTTTCAATTTCGAGTTCCACCCCCGTTACCGCGGGTCCGACGGAACCGCGCTTACTCTTTAGGTATGGATTCACAGTGAGAACAGGGGCTGTCTCAGTCATACCGTAGCCTTGGTAGATTGTCATCCCAAACTTCTGGAACCCGTCATAAGTTGCATCGGAAAGTGAAGCGCCACCACTCACAAGCACGCGAATCTCGCCCCCCATAATAGATTTGACCCTTTCCTCCAAAGTTTCGCCCGCCGTGTCTTCGCGCGCCGCTTGTCGTTCAATCGTACCGTGAAGCAGCTGAAAAAGGCGTGGCACACCGATGAAGGCTGTTGTTTTTGCTTCACGCATCGTCTTCAGAAGTGTGGTTGGACGGAGCGTATTGACATAGACCGCCGTGGTGCCGCTGTAGAGTGCCATCAACAAGCTGCATGAAAAGCTCAAGGCGTGGTACAGGGGGAGTGCCGACAAGATGCGTTCTGTGTCTGTCGGCGGGAGTGCTTTTGCGACTGCCTGCACGTTGGAGAGAAAACCACCATGCGTGAGCACCGCGCCTTTAGGATCAACAGTGGTGCCCATTGTGAAGATAATAGAAGCCACGGTATCAGCGGATATTTCCACATTCGGAAAATCGGCAGCAACCTCAATAGGCAGCTCGCTGTTCCCCGCAGATTCAGATCCGACAGCTTCGCAGCTTCTATTGATGTTTTGTAACATCGTCTCTGCTGCTAATAAAGCCGCACCGGACTTCTCTAGGACAGCATCGGAAACTAAAATTGATTTTGCACTAGTGAATGCAGCAATTGCCAAGATTTCGCGGGTAGGTGTCTGGGCATCAAGCGGCACCACAGCCAATCCAATCTGCACAGCTGCAAGGTAGGCGATACACCATTCGGGCTGGTTCTCAGAGACCAACACCACGCGATCTTCTTTACACAACCCGCTTTTCGATAAGCGCCACGCGACTTGGCGCGACAACGTATAGGTTTCCGCGTAAGTATACTCTTTCCAGTCGCCCTCGTTCACCATCTGCAGGGCGATTTTATTCGGAATTCGTGAGGCCTGCATTTTAATCAGGTCTACAATCGTTTTGGGGAACGTTTGTTTAGGTTTATCCGTTGTTGTATTATGTTTTCGTTGGGCGGGTGTACCGGACTCCTCTGATTCTTCCTCTGTGTCTACTTTACCCGCTTTTGTCTCCGACTCATCCGCAGCGCTGTCCTCAATCTTCAGCACATGCCTTTTGATACCGGGAATATGAATCTCTTGAAAATATCGCTTCCAATGGATTTTCGAGACATCGAAGTTAAAACGCTGCTGCTCTGTAGGTGAGAGTGCTTTGTAGAGTCTTTGCATTTTCTCTGTTTCAAATTCAAAGTTGGTTCGAGTGTAGGGGGCGTAGATTCGGATGTAATGCAAGAGTGCCTTGAGTCCGTTCTGCTTCAAGATAAGTTGTCGGCGTTTCCGTTTGGCAGCCCGTATTTGAAGGCGGCCAAGCATTTGTGTCATAAACTCAAGGAAACGCATACGATTGTCCAATTTCTGTCGGAATTCTTCTAAGCTCGGATATTTCCAAATAGGTACAGCGATTGGTTTTCCGTTTTCCAGCATCGGGTTTTTAACGAAGTAGTCGTGAGTGGCTTCAAAGATATCGCGAAAGTGGAGCGGGTTCTGTGTTCCAGTTGCGATATGATACACCTCAATACCGCCACGTCTTGCGGTCGCCTCCGCAGCTGCTAAGATGGCGTTCACAACAAAGTCAACAGGGATAATGTCCAGAATTATATCCGGATCCGCGGGGAAATCGGGGAGACGTCCCTTCGCGAAACCGACGATTAACGGTTCCGACATGCGGAATTTCCCAAGCCATCCAGGTTTAGGTTCATCGAAGCTGCTCTCAATAATCGAGGGGCGCACGATAGCGGTCGGGAGATCACCGCGCAATTCCATGACCATCTGCTCGGCGAGGAATTTCATGTAGGTATATGTATCGTTCCAACCCCGCATGCGTGCATGCTTTAATCCCGCCTCCACCAAACGATTCTCAAGCCACTCTGTTTTTAATTCCTTAATTCTTGATTCTAGCCCCTTTTGAGTTCCTGTTTTCGTTTGTTCGGCTTTTCGCTGGAAACGTTCGAGGTTTTCGGGGGCATCGGCTTCAGCGCGGATAGCGTCACTCAACACTAGCAGCTTGTCAATCTCTTCGGAGAGCGTCTGTGGAACAGTCGTGCTGGTTTTTTCCTGATATTCCGCTGTACACTCTACATAGGGCGGAGGTAATTCCTCGGGAACCCGTCCGGGTTTGTCCCCGCAAACATAAGCGGTTGAGACGTGCAAAAATATTGCGTCACGACACCCCTTTGCAAAGTTGACAACGTGCTTAGCTGCGAGGGCATTTCCCCAGAGCGAATCATCGAATGGGGGATCAAACTGCACAAGCCCCGCAATGTTGATAAAAACCTGTACTTCATTTTGGAGACGTTGATATTCCGTGTCGCTGAATCCGAGACGTTCATCGGTAAGTTCCCCTTCAACTGCAGTCAGTTTTTCTTGTGCCCAAGTGTCAAAGTGTTTGCCGTGCAAGCGGCGGAGCGGTGCGAAAACAGCTGAGGTGAGAAGTTCTTTTTCTAGGCGCTCTTGAGCGGAGATCTGTTTTCCATTTGCATGTGTGCGGTTTCGAATGAGAAGATAGATTTTTCGGACATCGGGGAGTGCTGTCAAAATCTTTGCTACCATCGGTTGCCCCAAAAATGCAGTACCACCGGTGATGAGTAGAGCTTTTCCTCGAAAAAAATCAGTTATTGACATAATTTCCTTTACAGTGGCATGAGAAATACTTAAAATATATAGCACAAAGTCTCGGGCGCTTGCATTGTTTTCAACTTATATTCTTAAATTTCGTCTAATTGATTTTACTATACAGCAATTTTGCCCATGATTTTAACATATCTTCTATAAAAAGTCAAAGGTTCAACACACGACGATGTTAGCAGAAGAAAACAAGTTGCAATTTTTGCAAAAAACAGAACTTTTTTCGGAACTTCCAGCCATAGAATTAAAAGCGATCTCTCAAATTGCGAGCGAGGTCGATTATCCTGGTGGGTCAACCCTATTTGAGGAGGGCGACGAAGGCGATTCGCTCTACCTTATTGTTGATGGCAAAGTCTGTATCATCAAGGCAGGAACCGAGGTCCTGTTCTTCGATGAGAAAGGTTACTGTATCGGTGAAATCGCCCTGATTGACAACAAACCGCGGAGCGCTACTGTTAAAACGGTGACACCGACACAGTTCCTGCGCATTACGCGAAACGACTTTTACAACGCAATGGCGCGCGAACCCCGAATCGGCAGCGGCATGTTTCGCGTTCTAAATGATAAAATTCGACGGGACCTTGAAATTCAGATGAGCGCTATCCGCAAAGAGATCGCTCAAGAAGAATCAATGCGTTTCGCTGCTGAAGTCCAGCAGTCTCTGCTTCCAAACCAAGAAATTTCGCACCCGTGCGTCAGTACAGCCGGGTATTGCCGGCCCGCAAACAGTGTCGGCGGCGATTATTACGATTATTTCAACCTTTCTGAAAACCGGGTTGCACTTTTTATCGGCGACGTTATGGGACACGGGTATCACTCAGCAATGTTGGCGGCAATGATGAAGAGCTGCCTGCAAACGCAGATTAGGTTTGACGCTTCCGTGCCAGAAGTCATGAAGGCTATCACACGGGTCGCAGAAGAGGATTCACAAGCCTTTATCTATATTACTTCTTGCTACCTGATTATTCACCCCGACCATCGATTGGAATATGCTAACGCTGGACATCCACAGATGCTGCTCTACCGCGCAGAATCGAACTGCACCCCTAGTGAAGCCCAAGAACCGTTTGAGTTGGAATCCTCGTTCCTCCCCGTTGGTATCTCGCTGTCCTTCGCACCCCAACAATATTACAGCACCGAGGTGGCATGGTATCCCGGCGATTTACTTGTCCTTTATTCAGACGGTATCACTGAAGCATTCAATCCTAACGCTGAACTCTATGGATTAGAACGTCTGAAAGCACTGGTTTCCAAAAAGCGGCATCTGGCTCCTGAGGAGATCAAGAACGAGATTCTGTCAGACCTTCAGGCACATCAACAAGACGAAAGCGCCAACGATGATATCACATTGATCGTAGCAAAGTTTATGTAGGCAGGCCCGCATCTAAAACTAGAAATCAGATACATCAAAAAACCGCAGTTATTTCAGCTGGCTGACGACGTAGTGCATAATATTCTCCATCAATTTTTTGTTCATAGCAGTTGTATATTGGCTGTCGTTGCGCAGACTGGTAATAACATATAGCCCGTTGCCATGTCGTCTTGCACCGATAACTAATTCCTTTTTATTTTCGGTGGTCGCGAAAATTTGATCGCTCCGGCTCCAGTCGGTCCAGGTATCATCTATAAAGATTTTGTCTGCCCCGATCTCGTTCGGCGTAGAGAAAAGAGAGGTACCTTTTGGGGTAACGATGAACTTCTGGGTTGGCGGGCTTTCAACGCCTTTTAATTTACCTTGTAGCCATCCCGTTCTACACGGCTTTTCATCGCTGCTGTCCTGACCCGCGACGACAACGATGCCGCCGTCTTTTACAAAGGTTTTTATCTTTTTTTCCGTTTCACTCGAAAGGAGGTAGAATCCGGAACTTGAGATCTCCTCATATCCGATCCACAAAACATCCGCGTTTTCTAATTGAGGCAGCGTATGCGATCTAGTGAGTTCATACGCTGCACTCCGTTTTCCGATCTCTTTTATGGATCGTAATGCTTGATACTCATATGTTGCGGTGTTCGTAGGAACACGTGTCTGGCTGCGAGTTGGATGTGTGCTGTTTGCCGTTAAAACTAAAACCTTCACTGCATCTTTCGGCGCGTCAACCCACATTTTACCATCTAGTATGTCGAGAACAATCTTTTGGAACGCCTCTGTTTTACCGTTAAACGTCCTAGACATCATCGGGTCAATGTGTGTAAAGGCCCACCAAGAACCACCGTATCCGCCTCTTCTATAGGAACGCATCTGAAACCAGGTGTTGTCGATAAAACACATGCTATCAATACCGTAATGTTCGCGGTAAAAGACGATCATCGGCATCCCCGGTTCAAGTAGATTTATCATCTTTTGTGGCGAGGTGCCTTGTCTGTAATGTCCAGTGGCGAAGTTCATTTTGATTTCTTCAAGATCGCTTTGCCCTTTGACCTCTTTCTTAATAGTAACAACGCCCCGCAATCGTCTTTTATCAACGCTTTTCACTTCTCCGAAGACGACGTTTGTGCAGGCATCCACAACTTCGCGAATTGTATATTCTCGCTCAATAAATGCCGATAGAGACGGCGTGAAAAGTAGACCGATAAAACAACACGCCAATAGTGATGTAATGAGGTTGGTTGTAGAACGCATGGCGAAATCCCCTTTAAATCTCGGAAACGTAGTTAATGAACCACGCTCTGTTTTAGATAGATCTCTATTTTTTAATTAATAACATTGTATTATACCCCGTTGAATTTTCCAATAACTTTTTTATTTTCTCTACGCTTATGTTAAAACTGAAACCGCTGTCTCGTTCACAATGCACACCTGCGAAAGTCTTTGATACCGCAACTTATATCGGATTCTTAATCTTCGTTTTAGCCCTGCCCTTCGGTTACTCAACAACGTTCCTTAACATCGGACTCTCACTTGTACTATTTGGATGGTTGGGGCGAATGGTTTCGGAACGAAAACTCGGTTGGCTCCGGACACCGCTCGACCTGCCCATTGCCCTGTTTTTAGGCTTGGCGTTAATAGCGTCTCTCTTTGCACCGCACCCTTCTACGAGCAGCCTCGGGTACTTTTGGAAGTTCCTTCGAGCAATACTGCTTTTCTATGCTGTCGTTCACAGCCGTTTGGCAACTCGGTGGCGCCAGGTCGTGATCGCTTTTATCGCCGCTGCAGGTATCTCTTCTGCACTTGGACTCTGGTATTACACAAACGATACGCGCTTAGCACTCGACTTTATGGGACAAATTGGGTTGGAGTTTCAAGAGGAATTCGCTGCAGGCGATCGGTTTTCCGACGCGTTACGCGCTGAACTTCGTAAATGTAACGTCCCTCTTTCCGAGACCGCGTTCCATGTAACGCACAAAACACCTTCAACGCAATCCAACGGGCCCATAGCCTCCTCCAACGTATCGAGTAAAGTATGGCGGATTGACGATCCAGCAAGAGATAGACGCTACACAGTTTCTAAAGGTGAAACCCACCTTATGGTCTATATGATTGAACAACGACTCACCGGGACTTTCAAGATGCCAAACGACCTTGGAGCATACCTTGCTCTCAGTCTTCCATTTGTCATGGGTTACTTTGTAGCTGGCATTAGGTTCAGTTTCCAAAGTTTGACTCGCCGCTCAAAACCGGCAATGACAGATCACCGATCGAGGTTTTGCACGATATGCACAACTCTCCTAATTGGAGTGAGCTTGCTCTTGATGAGTATGAATCTTATATTGACCTTGACTCGCGCCGCTTGGGTAAGTGTTACCCTTGCTTCTGTTTTCATCGTCTGTTATCTCGTCTTTAGGGAGCTATCTGCGGTTCTTTCGTGGAAGCGATGCCTATTCACATTGGCTTTAATAGGTGTTCTTTTCTGTGTGCTACTTCTGAATACCGACACCCGACAGACCATAAATGACACGGTTCCACAACATATCAGGGCACGATTTCAGACCATGATTACGCATCCTGCGGGATTCATGGGGGAACGACCACAGTGGTGGAGAATGTCGCTCCAATTCATCCAGCAGTATCCTCTCACCGGAATCGGGTTGGGCAGATTCCGCTATGAATATCGATTAAATGGACCACTCGAACAATACGATACCCCGTATCACGCACATAATATCTATTTGCACATCGCCGTTGAACACGGGATTCCATCCCTTTTGCTGTTCTTGTGGATAGTTGTGATCCTCTGCCGATCGGCATTTGCCGAGTACCGGTCAAACGATTTTTGGAAAATGGGAACCTGTATCGGTGGGAGCGGTTTTCTAATCTCCGCACTTGTCTACGGACTCGCAGATAATATTTTACATCAACGCACAGTCTTGCTTTTCTGGTTTATTATTGGCATAATATTTTATTCGAAATTATTGAAGGACGAACAACATGAAGAAACCTTGGAAACCAGTTGATATGTCTTCTGTGAAAACGTACCCGCTTCAGGAGCGTATCAACAAAGTCTCAGTTCACGATTTTGCGACAGTGCCGGAATCAGAGGTGCCCCTTTCCGTTTTTTTAGCCAGCCTTCCCAACATTCTCAAAGGAGCAGATTTCTTGGCACTTGTTGACGATATCGTTGAAGCGTACCACAACCAAAAACCGGTCATCGTGATGATGGGCGGACATGTGATCAAGTGCGGTTTGAGCTCCCTCTTAATCGCTTTGGCAGAATGTGGGGTGATTACCGGATTCGCCTTTAACGGGGCAAGTAGTATCCATGATTTCGAGATTGCCCTCATCGGGGAGACTTCGGAAGATGTCTCCATTTATCTCCAGACCGGGCAATTCGGAATGTGGGAGGAGACCGGACGCTTGATGAACACCGCAATCCAACACGCTGCGGATACACGGATCGGAATGGGCGAAGCATTGGGCCAGCAGCTACTAGAGTTGGGAGCCCCTTATACCCCGTACAGCCTCCTTGCCACAGGAGTCCAATACGGTGTACCGATCACAGTGCACGTTGCCGTCGGTACCGATATTATTCATCAGCACCCTGCAGCGAACGGCGGGGCTATCGGAGAGGCCAGTTTCACCGACTTCCGCCTATTAACGGCATTGGTAAAGGAGTTGGAAGGCGGGGGTGTCGTGCTAAATCTGGGATCAGCTGTGATTCTGCCAGAGGCCTTCTTGAAAGCACTCACGATTGCGCGAAACCTCGGACATACGGTATCCCATTTCACAGCTGCCAATTTCGACATGCATCAACAGTACCGCCCCCTGGAGAATGTGGTCAGACGCCCAACGGAGATGGGGGGCAAAGGCTATACATTCATCGGACATCATGAATTGATGATTCCTCTTCTGGTGCAGGCAATTATGGCGCGCTTGTGAGGAGAGTCGTTCACCCTTTTTGAAGGATCAGATCGCTGTAGGAAACTGCAACCGGGTCAGTAATATCGAGGTGAAGTGCAGTTTTAACGTGTTGATGTTCTGTTATGGCTTCAGTTTCGCTTTGTCCCTGGAACACCGTCTCCAATTCAACAAATTGTCCCAAATCAGCAACCGTATCGAGATGGATACGCGTGTGTTTGAACATCCACACCTGGCGTTGTTTTTCTACGACTGTTTTAACGCCCAGCGCGGCGGTTAGCAATGCCTTGAACGTTAACGGATCATCAATCTGGCAGAGCTGGTACTGACTGTAGCGCGAGGTGTCTTGATTCGGACGTTCGTAATAGATAAGCCAAGCCTCAGCTATCCCCTCAACTTCACGCAGCTTAAGACGAGGTTGACACGTTTCTGATATTGACGCGTTTTTTGCCGACTCCAGATAAAAATATGTATCCGTTTGACGGACAGTTTCACGATGTGACGCATTTAAATCGCTCAACCTCGGGTAGAAACTATTAAGCGACACACACCGTGCCTTGAATTCTAAGTTTGTTGCCATATCTTGGTCAGATGTAAGTCGTCTATTTTTTGTTTTACGTTGAAGTCGGTAACCGGCAATGTGGGTTTAACGCTCTGACTGTTTCAATCTTTGCTGCGGTGTAGTGTGGACATCAATGCGGCACTTCATCCGATATCCGTAATATCCTCATCGGGCTCGAAACCGTCGATGCATGAACGGTTGCAACGTTCTCCATGTGATAACAGCCAACAGACCTCATGCTTTAATTTCACGGAACTCATCAAACACGTACGTAACTGCTCCGTATCGAAATCGTGCCCTATGAGGAAACTATAGCTGCCCGCCTTCATCGCCTCACGCGCGCGTCTGGCGTTAGGCACAATTGCAATGATCTTGACATCGGGTTGATACCTATTGATATATTTGAAGAGTCGCTGTCGATATCGACGGATACAGTCGGCAATTACTATCCGGTACTTCAATAATTTCAACATACCGATGGCTTCCAAGGTTCGCTCGGGAATATCACACCCGTAACCTTCAGAGTAGAGGAGACGTCTGACTTTGTCACGGAGATTGGCATCCCGCGAAACCACCATCATATCGCCTTGCAATTCAGATATCCCGAAATCTTCCTGAATATCGAGGGGGATGAGGGCTTCTTCCACTTGTCTATTAAGGTGCCTGCGGGCTTGTCTCATCCGGCGATTCACGCGATCAAGTCTGTCGTCTAAGTCTGGAAGTGGCTTAAAAACTTTTCGCATTTTTTATAGTGAGGGTCTTCTCCATGAAAAGCGCTAACGAATCATTATACTCTATTTTATTGTATAGTTATGGCAGATGTCAAGTGATTTTTGTTGATAAAAACCGCTGCATGTGAAACCAAGTTCAACGAATAATACGGGTTTGCTTCCTGCTTAAAATTAGATGGTTGATCTTTACCCATTTTCAATCCTGCTTTGTGAAATTTTCACATAATGAGCGTCTATATCGCAACCAGCAAACCTTCGGGAATTTCTAACCGCGGCGACCCCGGTAGTGCCTGCTCCAAGAAATGGATCTACAACAAGATCACCCGGATTGCTATGTTTGTTCACTAACGCCTCAAATAAAGGTAACGGCTTTTGTGTCGGATGGCGTCTTTTACCTTTATGACGAGGAATCGGATATTCATAGATGCCAGCGTCGTATTTACTATTAAAAGTAGGCTTGCCAACTTTTACAGCGCCGACAGCCACTTCTCGACTGTTGGAAAGATACGTTGAGCGCATATTTAATGGAACAGGGTTGGTCTTTTGCCATACAATCAGACGGATCATTTTGAATCCAGCTGCTTCCATTGATTCTTTGACTTTGCCTATCTTCCAAATATCATACCATACAATAGCCGTTCCGCCACGGCGCAGGGATTTGTAAAATAGGTTTGCCATATCGTCAAGATTTATCTCAACGTGATCCCATGTGCCAAAGTCCATACTCACTGCAAATTTCTTTTCACCGTTCACGACTGACGAAAATCCTGTCTTTTTGCTAATACAATACGGCGGGTCTGTTAAGATAAGGTCCGCTGATCCATTAGGGAGCGAACTCATAAAATCCCTATAATCAGACACCTTAATAGCATATTCAGTCATCCCTAGTCTCTAGTTAGTGGCGTTGTGTGTCGTGATTGATAACGCGGGTGTTGACAATACCCAGCACACTTGTGAAACAGTCAGGTCTCTCGATCGTGTTCGGATGTGTTTCACTACCCGTGCCCTGCTCTTTGTAGTTGATCACTGTGCGCTGGGTCGCTTTAAGACGTTGCATTTTTCCGATAAATTTTGGTATAATATCCAAATAAGACACGGTCGAAAAAAGTGACCCATTTTGCGGTTTCAAATGGGAGGGTTGCCTTCTCCCAATTTCCTATCCATACCATATCATTTTTTTCTGTTTTTAATCAAGAGAAACGTCAACAATAGGAAAACTGACAACAAATAGAGATATTAAAAGTAGGGACTATCGAGATTAATACTTGCAGTGAAATAGGAGCGACACTATGTCCATACCACAACTTCCGCTCCCCCCACATTTTGATGCGGATCAGGTAGACAAGGTCTGGCGGGTTCCGTATCAAGAACGTCAACATGAAGCAAGAATTTGGGCGGAGAAACACGCGATACGCCCAGCATCGGAAGATAATTTTCGGACGTTCCTGCTGCTCGTTGATGTCCAAAATACATTTTGTATTCCAGGCTACGAGCTTTTCGTCGGCGGTCAGTCCGGAAGTGGCGCAGTAGAAGACAACATTCGTTTGTGTCAGTTCATCTATCACAACCTACCGCGTATTACCAAAATCGCTTGTACCTTGGACACACATACGGCGATGCAAATATTTCATGAAGTTTTCTGGATTAATGATGCCGGTGAACATCCGTTACCGCTGCATACCGTGATTACACAAGCAGACATTGAGGCAGGCAGATGGCGGGTTAACCCTGCGGTCGCGGAAAGCCTGATCGGAGCTAAAGATCGGTATGAGTGGTTGAAGCGATACAGTGAGCACTATGTCAAAACACTCACAGCGGATGGAAAATATCCGTTGGCGATATGGCCCTACCACGCAATGCTCGGTGGGATTGGGCATGCCGTCGTCTCCGCTGTTGAGGAAGCCTGTTTCTTTCATACCATCGCTCGTAAGACGCAGCTACACTACGAAATTAAAGGGGCAAATCCGTTGACTGAAAACTATTCGGTTCTGCGTCCGGAAGTTCTTAAAGACGTTGAAGGGAAACCCGTCGCCCAGAAGAACAGCGGTTTTCTGCAAATGCTCCTCGAATACGATAGGGTGATTATCGCTGGACAGGCCAAAAGCCACTGCGTCGCATGGACAGTTAACGATCTACTTGAGGAAATTCAGAAGACCGACATGGCGTTAGCAAAGAAAATCTATCTCGTGGATGATCTAACTTCGCCCGTTGTCGTGCCAGGTATAGTGGATTATACCGAACCTGCGAACCTCGCGTTTGCTAAGGTTGCAGACGCAGGAATGCACGTGGTGGAATCAACAGAACCTATACAGAATTGGGGCTGAATAGGACAGGTATCCCCTACGCAGAATAGACAAACGGGATTCCGAACCTACGTCCGTTTCTACTATGGGGCAATCAGATGAATTTGGCAACCTCAGTAACTCCGTTGAGAATGCTTCGTTTGCTATGGATTGGGCATGTGAGCTGGTATTTTTGTTCCAGGAACTTCGCGATCAATACGCTCACTGGTGAGGGGCCCTGATGTTTGATTTTCGTTCCCCCTTTTTCTTACTCCTGCTTGCTGCAATTCCAGTGTTGATCTTTGTGCAGCGACAGGCACACCGAGGTGCAGCTTCGCCCCGCTGGCGCGGGGCTGGCATCAGAAAAAAAGCGATCTTTTCCCTCCGGTGTGCAGCGCTTTTATGTGCAATTCTCGCCTTAGCCGACCTGCACCGAACCTACCAGCAACAGCGACTTGCAGTCGCTTTTCTGATTGATACCTCCGAAAGTATTGCGTCTACAGCGCACGAAAAAGCATTGGAAAAGATAAACGCCGCTATCGCAGAATTGAAAACTACCGACCGGTTTGGTATCATTCGTTTCGCGAGGGAAACCTCTATCCTGCGAGAAATTCGCCCAAAGCAAGATTTTTCACTAGAGGACGAGGCAAAACAGGTTTTGGAAACGCTCACGGAACACACGCTTGGACGAGACGGAACAGATGTACTCACAGCAGTCAAAAATGCTATCAGAATTTTGCCTGATAATTACCACAAGCGGATCGTACTGTTTAGCGATGGAACGCATAACGCCGGTGGGACTCCCCTCAAAGACTATCTGCCTTTGTTCTCAGCAAGCGGTGTCGAAATATTAACGATACCGCTCGATACCATCAAAGACGCTGTCCGGGTCGTGCAACTGCAGCTTCCCACGCGGGTCCGGAAAGCACAACGTTTTGGAATCGATGCCGTGATCGAAACCGATGGCAGCATCCCCAGCCTAAATGCTGCTCTTTATCGTGAAGACAGGCTCATCGCTGAATTTGAATGGCAGCTGCCAAGCGGCAGACACGTTCGCCCTTTATTGACACAACAGATCTCGGAAGAAGGTATCCATGCATATCGCCTGAAGTTGAACTTAATCGATGAGATTCCAGAAAATAATCAAGCGGATGCCGTTGTGCAAATTCGGGATAAGCCGCAAGTTTCCGTGTACACAGAAAGGAACTTGGCAGATATTTCGCAGCTTAAAACTGTTCTTGAGGAAAATGGTTTTGACGTTGAGGTGCTATCGCCTATAGAGATGCCAACAGAGCTCGTAGCACTCCAACGTAGCGATGTGCTTATTTTAAGCAACGTTCCTGCACATTCGCTTTCATCTGAACAACGACAACAGATCGAGAATTACGTTCGGGACCTCGGGCACGGGTTAGTCGTGACCGGCGGGCGGCGCGCCTACGGACCCGGCGGCTATACGGATACGGCGTTGGAACGTGTGCTTCCCGTGGAAATGACTCCGCGTGAACGAAAAGACGCTGTCGCTATTGTCTTCGTGTTGGATACATCGGGTAGTATGGCAAACTACGTTGGCCCCCGACAGAAAATTCAACTCGCTATTGAAGGTGTGCATACAGGTATCCGCAACCTTGACAAAGCAGATATGGCTGGCATCCTCAGCTTCAACACCGACATCCATCGGATTTCTGATCTGACTTCCGAACATGACTCGCTTATTTCTGCTGTCCGTAAACTCCGTCCAACAGGGGGTACCACAAAGATGAAAGAGGCTACCGAAACCGCATACGAGATGCTGAAAGCGAACGACGCAAAGCGGAAGCACATCGTCCTCTTATCTGATGGGAAATCCGATGGGGCGGAATCCGCCTTTCTTGAATTGGCATCACAAATTGCTGAGGCACATATCAGTCTCACCACAATCGCAATAGGCGGTACTAAGAGACCGCTTCTCACGAAAGTCGCAGAGATCGGCGATGGACAGACTGTTTTCGTCCAGGACCTTCAGGACTTGCCATCGGTTCTAACAGAAGCCGTCCGACAGACGCGGCGTTACATCGTTCAAGAACCGTTTCAACCTGTTGTGCTTCCAAACGCTCCCATTTTCGAAGCCCTAGGCACCCCGCCGGAGCTTTACGGCTACGTTTCAACGACAGAGAAGGAGATCGCGCACGTCTTCATCCAGTCGCACAAAGAGGAACCCATCCTTGCAGGTTGGAATTTCGGATTAGGAACCGCCATTGCATGGACAGCGGACGTTCAACCGGTATGGTCGAAAGCGTGGATACCGTGGGAAAACTTTGGGAAATTTTGGGGAGGGGTTGTCAATTGGGTACTTCCAACAACCGACACGGAGGCCGACTTCGACCTCTCAGTATCGCTCCGCCACGGCGTGGCACAAGCCAGTATTGATACACGAACTGCATCACAAGGATCGTACAAACTCCACGTCGTGGGACCGGACGGGACAAGCGAAGCCGTTGAAATGCAACAGCGGACCTCCACGCGTTACAGTAGTGAATTTCAGATACCCAACAGCGGCACCTACGTTGTTACTGCCCAACGTGAAGGCGATGGACGCAAACGCACGGAAGTTTTATCGCTCTCTTACCCGGCAGAATATGCCGAATTTGCGGTGGATACGCCTCTACTAAAGAGACTCGCCGCTGGTACCGGCGGCGTTTATGACCCCACACCGACTCAGATAGCGAGACCGGCGGGTACACCTATTCAAACACAAATATCCCTTGCGCGAGTCTTGTTGGTTGCTGCGACTCTCTCGTTTGTATTGGAGATGATTCTCCGACGCTTTCGCATAGTGAACGGACATCTGACTGCGTTTTTTGAGCGACTGCGTGGAAATTCTAGTGTTGATAAACCTATAGGTGCTCAAGCCGGAAGGAAAACGGCGGGTTCTGTGTCCTTTGACGACAGGGCTCAATCGACACCCTCTGCGGAAGCCTCGATGAGTCGTCTCTTGGCTGCTAAAAGGCGAGCTCGTTGACAATACGTGGTCAGCATATACGGTTTTTGTTAGGAAGGTAAACTATTGAGATGTAGGTTAGATAAACTGAATTAGCAGCGCGGATTGCTTTCAGGATCTGATATCTGCTGAATTGAATTTGACGATTTCTTCCCAAAGTATATCCCCGTCAGCATCGCAAAAAGCTTTGATAAATTCTGCAGTAAACTTATTAACAACCTTAGCATACTCTTCCCTAAACTGTTCATTTTTCTTGTCAGCTCGATGTCCCAAGGGTTCAATTATGTCAATGTAGAGATTGTCATCACCTGAAATAAACGCCCAAAATTGTTGTCCGCACAATTTCAAATAATCGCCCTTATCTGGTTTCTGATCTCTTCCATAACAGCAACCATTAACAGCAACGACATTCGTCGATGATGCATTAGTTCTAAGGATTCGTTTAGCTTTCTTGAAGTTGTCCTTCAATTTTGCGACTTGGCTACTATTTCCCCAATTTGGCCCAGACTTGATTGATACAATATACCTTATATTATCTTTTTCAAATTCCAAATCAATTCCATCTGCTGCAGATTTTTGGCCACCGTATACCTGTGAAGAAATAAAAATGGCAAGTTCTTCTAGAAATCCGCCAAAGATTCCTTCCTCTTGTGAGGACAGAAAAGCGTCCAAAATAGCCGTTACAAATTCTGGCGCTGTGTTAACATTCTTTGCTTTGAATAGATAAGGGTTTTTCCGTTTGACGACATCCATCAGTTTTAATTTCTGGAGTTTATCTAATCGCTTCTGGTGAAAACTTTGGATATTCGCTTCAACATAATTAGTGATCTCTTTTGGGGTGATAGGTTTCATATTGCGTTTCTTGAAATAAAAGACCTTGTGCCGAGTTGATATTCTCTTTTGCTAACTGGTAATATTGAGGTAGAATCTCGATGCCGACGGAGCTTCTTAACAACCTCTGCGCAACCTGACAGGTTGTTCCGGCACCTGCAAATGGATCAAGCACCCAATCATTTTCCTTGGTAAATAGCCTGATAAACCATTCGGGCAACGTCTTGGGGAAAACGGCACTGTGTTTTCGATTTCCGGTCTCTGTTGCTAAGTGCAAGACGTTAGTTGGATACGCCATTTTTCGATCCACCCAATTTGAAACTTTTTTACCAAATCCACTTCCCACTTTTGATGTATCGCGGCTCTGATCTGTTTCGCTGAGATTTTTTAATCTTTTGTCGCTCCAATCTCCCATCGGTACCATAACCGCCTCTTGATACATATTGAATTTTCTAGTTTTATTGAACTGCAAACATCTTTCCCAGGCATCTCTAAACCTGTTCGGCCATTTACCCGGATAGCAGTTTTTCTTATGCCAGACAAATTCCTCTGTCCACAGCCACCCCTGCTTTTTCATCTCAAGGATCAAGTCTATCACATAGGTGTGTCGTTCTCCATTAACCGCCTGCTCTTTGATATTTAGAATAAAGGTACCAGGCGGCTTGAGGACCCTTAAAAGTTGTCCAGCACGAGGCATAAACCAATCAACATATTCATCGGGACTGATCCCACCGTATGTTTTAGATCTGCGGTCAGCATACGGCGGCGAGGTCATAATTAGGTCAAACGAATCGGGCTCAAAATCGGCGAGTACCTCTAAACAGTCCCCAAGGTAAAGATCTGTCTCTATTTTTTTCATTGATGGAAAACCTTTCAACTGCCTACTATTGGAGATTTACAGATGGATTGTGTCAATCCTAGCTGATAGGATACTGTATTGGATTAAAAAAGTCAAGTTAGACCTGATTTCAGTTATGGCAATTCCTTAGATGTTAAGAAAGCATAGGGATCAATACCTTGGCCTTCAGGTGAGTTGATATCGATTAAATCTATAGACGGTGGTGGAAGGTCGAAAATGCCTCTTTTTATCCAAACCCCGGCAGGACCAAAGAAATGAGAAATATACATCTGTTTCGTTCCATCAGATGCGATCTCTTCATCCCACTCAACGTAGAGTGTATTTGTATAGTGCGGGCGAACTCTACCCGTATCATCGATAGAACCTCCCTCAAAATTTTGCACACCTTGCCGCCAGAGTTTGACGAGAACATGATCGATTAACTTATGCTCGAGAGACCAGTTAACTTGACGCTCTGCCGGTTGATCCCAATACGGCATGAGTGGATACCCTTCAGGAGTTGTTTTGAAGTCCGCCGTCTCAGGTATATCCGCTTCTAAGGGAATATCCGGCATTTCTGTAGACACCATAAAGTGCGCGTCGTCTACAGGCATCACGTTCGCCTCCGCTGCCACAGTTTCAGGTGATTTGAGATCTTCGATTGTCGGTACATCCGCCTGTGTTACGGTGTTAAGCTCTGGTTGCTCCACTTTCCGTCCACTTTGAACCGGAAATGTGGGTTTTATTTTTCGCAGAGTCTCCATTGTCTGCTCGACCTCTCTTTCAGTCGCGCGTTTGACGTGCGTCAGATAGAGAGAACCTCCTAGAACAACCATCAAAAAGAAAGCGGTGCCTGCAAGAATTGCTCGGTTTGTGAGAAGATCACGAAGCATACTCTACCTCCTAGTTTGTCTTGACTATAAATCATATATAGCAAGTTTCGTGCCAATGCCCTGAGGAATAGTATATTCTGAAGGGAAATCCCGGATGTCCGTAGGGATGCCTTCACCAACAGAGCCGCTCAAACATACACTCCTATAAGGTCTACTCATATGATCAGAAGTGTTCACTGTTTTCGAAAAAATTGCTACAGTGGAGAGAATCACAGGTGGGTTCGAGTGCTACCCTCTTGGTTATCTGCAAAAATTGTAGTTTGACACGCAAAAATTGCGTTACGGGGTATCTGTGCGGCTTAGTCTCATTTTTTCCGCGGAAAAAGAGCCTCTGAAATTTCATGGTGTTACTCTCCTTTTCTCGGCAAGTCGAGAAAAGCGTACGGGTCGATGCCCCCATCCGGAAATTCATAAACCGTTAGATGTGGCGGGAATATACCTTTGTGAAGATCATAACTATCATCTGTGGTCGGAGACGTTAGCACACGTTGAACGTACGGCTTACCGTCTGCTCCGAGATTATCCGCCCATTTAATATAAACCACGTCATCTATGATGGGGTAAATGAGGTTATACGTGTTATTACGGACAGCACCGACAGTGCGAATTCCCTGATTCCATAACGCAATCCGGGTCCTGATCACCAACTCACTATACAGTTCCATTCCGTGAACATTATCCCAAATATCTTGATCAGGATAATCTGGTGGTATTTCGGGATATGGTCCGAAGCCGAAGGGCGAGACTCCGTAAGGTGCAGCCTCATTTTCTGTTTCACTTGCCTCCGCAAAAAACGTTTCCAATACATCCTCTGTAGCACTGATCTCAGCCTCATCTATGAACGCTGCTGTCCGATCGGTTATCGCTTTCATGTTATCGGTTTCCATGAACGTTTCTTCTTCACCAAGGATCTCCATTTGTGTAGAGGCATCAGCATTCTGTGCGATGTCTGTCTTTTTACTCTTTTCGAAGTAACGGAGCATTTGCTTGGTTTGTGCGAGTTCGGCTTCACCGGTGCGCCTGACCTGCCAAGTGTAGAGCTGCACACCCGCAAAAACAAGAATAAAGAGAACAACACCCGCAAGCAGCACGCGGATTGGATTGAAGCGTTGCATGTGTGTGCCTCCTTTACTTGAGATTAAGAAACGTGTAGGGTTCAATCCCGCCCTCCGCATAAGGGATGACCGTGATGCCCGGCGGAATGATGCCGTTATCAAAATCATCCTCATAGCGCGCCATACTTCCTGAACTGAGAAGTTCTGTGATATATGGCACAGGCGTGCCATCTTCATCAATATAGTGATCCCACCTGACATAAACTGTGTTTGGATAGAGCGGGTAAACAAGCCCGTCTTCCATCGCCGCTCCCTCGGTTTGCTTGCCTTGTTTCCATAACTTGATACAGACTCTTTCCATTAATTCCCACCTTCGTGCGCGTTCGGAACTGAATTCGTAGAGGTTCTCTGCGTGATCCCAGAGGTTCGAATTTGGATACCCGGGTGGTATCTCGGGATATGGCCCGAATCCGAAGGGCGAGACGCGCGGCTTTTCCGGGGTCTCTTCCACTGTGTCGTCGGGTAAGAGTCCTGCTCCCACATCAAGAGCGTAGGAAGTTTCCCTCTGTAGCAACGACACTGCTGTTTCAGGCACTATTTGCGGGTTATCCGCATCCAAGGCTAGGGGTGCGGCGCTATCGGTATCTGTGGGAGACTGGGCATCTTGTGAGGTGTGTGCTTCTCCCCTTTCAAGCTGCTGTATTATCTGCTCTGAGCGTGCCAGTTCCGCTGCGGTTTGGCTGCGGACATGCCAACTATACAGCAGGCTGCTAACAACCAGCACGAAAAAGAGACCTCCGGCAAGCACCGCGCGGGTTGTAAAAAGGTCACGGAACATATTTTACCTCCACCTTCGTCTCACTAGACTCTTAATCAGCAGCGTTTATTGGACGAACGTTCCTATTCATCCATGCTAATATTAAATTCGAAATGTCCCTTTTGGTAGCGGCCTGTGTCAGCATCACAGAGGTGCAGCGTGGCAAAGCGACTCGCAACGAGGAGATGTTTCTCGTCTTGAGAGAACTGCGCGGCAGCAACATCATCTGTTTTCTTTCCTGTCGTATATTTTTCACGTTCGTCGACAGGTGTGTAGAAGTGCTTCAGTTTTTCGCCGGTCTCGACATCCCAGAGCAGTATTGTCTTATCTTGGCTAGCAGTGATAAGTGTGTGTCCTTCTGACGAAAATGCGATGTCCCGGATTTCACCAATATGCCCTTCAAGGCTCTGCTTGAGCATACCGGTCTTGACATCCCACAGACGGACGGTGTGCTCCCATTCACCTCCGCTGGCAAGGGTGTTTCCATCGGGTGAAAAGATAAGATGATTAACAGAACCTAAGTCTCTGCTATCCGCATGTAACTCTTCCCCGGTGTTCGTGTCCCACAGCCGGAGGTTCCCGCCCGCACTTGCAAGGATGCTACCGTCGGGTGAGAATGCAACTGCGTTTACCGCGCTCGAATGTTTAAAGCTTCTGATATAGCTACCGCTACTCAACTCCCACAAATGCACGCTCCAACCTTTGCCTGTGATAGCAAGTTTTGTGTTGTGCGGTGAAAAAGCAATGGCTTTAATTGTGTGTGAGTGTTTAGTGGGCGTGCCGATCGAGGTGCCTGTTGCGGTTTCCCAGATATAAACGCTGTTTCCATGGGCACTAGCGATGAGCCGCGAATCCATTGAGAATGTCAATGCACTTTGTGGTATTATCGGCAGCCCTTCACTCTTCTCGCGTGTGCGCGTTTTTATGAACTGTGAGACGGCTTCGCCCGTCTGTGTATCGTAGATGTAGATGCCCGTGTACATTCGCACGGCGATATGTTTGCCGTTTGGTGAAATTTTGATGTTTAAGGGGCGTGCCGCTGCCCCAGTTGATAACAGCAAGAGACTCGGAATGAAGACGATTGGCAGGTAGAGAAGCCGCGTGCTTTTCTTCCTTTTCTTCAAAAAGATTACACTTAGCAAAGCAGTCAATGTAGTTTTCATGAAAAACTCCTATTTTTCGGTATTTGTAAGAAAAGTTTCGGGATCATACCCCGCTGTTTCTATATCAACAAATCTTATGTCTGGATACAATTCTGGCAGTCGACCGGATAACATTTCCTCCGGCGTAAAAGCAGGGGATTGTGCTCCAAGCATTGACTTTGGAACCGGAACCATCCGGGGATTCTCATCGGAACCAACATTCTCTTCATCCCACCGAACGTAAATGACATCCATATAGAGCGGATAGACCCTCTCGTTATTATCTCTAAAGATACCGTTTACGAAGCCACGGTCTCCTTGGTTCCACAGCTTGATTAGAACCCGATAGATCATCTCGTGATCACGCATGTCGCCCTTCTGATAATTCGGAAATTCTATCCATACAGGCGTAAGATTCTCTGGAAAGTCCGCAGGGACCTCTGGAAAATCAGCCGCTACAATGCCCTCAATCTCGGTCTGAAGCGCAGACGATTCTTCAGAAACCGCGGTCTCGGGACCTTTAGCAGCATTATCCTGAGGTAACGCAGTCCTTTCTGTTGACATCGTTTCGGTGCTGTTGCCTAAGAGCGCCTCCTCTGTTTTTCCAGAGCTCCCCATTTGTGTAGTTATGTCAGCCCCTTGTGCGGTGTGTGTCTCTTTTTTCTTCTCGAAGTGGTGTAGCACTCGCTTGGTTTGTGTGAGTTCGGCTTCACCGGTGTGCCTGACCTGCCAAGTGTAGAGCTGCACACCCGCAAAAACAAGAATAAAGAGAACAAAACTCGCAAGCAGCACGCGGTTTAGATTGAAGCGTTGCATGTGTGTGCCTCCTTTACTTGAGATTAAGAAACGTGTAGGGTTCAATCCCGCCCTCCGCATAAGGGATGACCGTGATGCCCGGTGGAATGATGCTATTATCAAAATCATCATCATAGCGCGCCATATCTCCTGAACCCAGAGTCTCTGCAATATATCTCACAGGCGTGCCCTCTTCATCAATGTATTGGTCCCATCTGACATAAACTGTGTTTGGATAGAGCGGGTAAACGAGCCCGTTTTCCATCGCTACACTCTCGGCTTGCTTGCCTTGTTTCCATAACTTGATACAAACTCTTTCCCTTAATTCCCAATTTCGTGCGCGTTCGGGACTGAATTCATAGAGGCTCTCTGCAAGATCCCAGAGGTCCGGATCCGGATACCCGGGTGGTATCTCGGGATATGGCCCGAAGCCGAAGGGCGAGACGCGCGTCTCTTCCGGGGTCTCTTGCACTGTGTCGTCGGGTAAGGGTCCCGCTCCCACATCAAGCGGGTCGGGCGTTTCAGCCTGTAGCAACGGCATTTCTGTTTCAGGCACTGTTTGCAGGGTATCCGTATCCAAGGCTACGGGTACGCCGCCGGCGCTATCGGTATCTGTGGAAGGCTCTGCATCGTGTGAGGTGTGTGCTTCTCCCCTTTCAAGCTGCTGTATCACCTGCACTGAGCGTGCCAGTTCCGCTGCGGTCTGGCTGCGGATGTGCCAACTATACAGCAGGCTGCTGGCAACAACCAGCACAAAGAAGAGACCGCCGGCGAGGATCGCGCGGGTTGTGAAGAGGTCACGGAACATATTTTACCTCCACCTTCGTCTCACTAGACTCTTAATCAGCAGCGTTTATTTGTGTGTTAAAGAACACTTTTGATACCGTCTATTTTGGTACCAAAAGTGTTCTTTGCAAGTTCTTCTTAATACCGCCTTGCCAAGACATGGTAAACTCGAAGACCATCGTCTCGTAAAGATGACATGCGGCATGCCCTTCAGTTTGAGTCGTAATCATGGTCCTGTTGGAACTTGTCATCTCCATCATAACCATTCACGTAAGCATATGCGGTTCCTGAATTATGGTATGGACCGGCATCATACGATTCGGATAAACGACGAATTGTGTTGCTTTTTTCGCGAAAGGGGTACAGACGCAGGTCCGTACCCCTACAATTTCAGCGTCTATAAATTGTTCCTTTTTTATTGGTACAAATATGAAGGATCATCTGTCAACATAGCGTCTGCCATTTTATTCGCGCGCTTGGGTGTATCTTCCCTCGCCCATTTAGACTTGAGCATCTCGTCGTGTGCTTCTTGCCAAGCGCCGGCTAAAATATGCGCACGCGTTTTAGTAAAACCACAGAGTTTCGTCCGACCGAGCTGGAACGCCATATTGATGAGCACTTCTTGCCGAACGTGTGAAATTGAATGCCATCGTGAGGGACTTCCCCCTTGACAGATATAGAACATGGCATCGAGTTTTGCCGTATCTAAATCATCATAAAAAATCGCATCAATTGCAGCCCCTGAGAGAGGACCAACATCTGAGGGTAAAGCTGTTGGAACTTCAACCCTTTCCCCAGTCGCTAATTCATAGGCATTAGGTTTTACCACGTTTGAAAAGAGGTGTCCAATACCGATGGTCCAGTTACCCAGATGATCTCGGTATTTGCTATATCTGAGACCTTCCCATTGCTCAAGGCATCTCCTGAGTCGTCTGTCGTCAGCTATTGTATTTATCCTTTATAGATGTGAGTGAGTTATGAATAGTTGTGTACGGAGTTGAGGAATACTGTCATAGAAATGATCGTGAACCCAGTCTCCGTTAGAACTTCGCCAGTATCGAGATGTCGAAAGTGTATTTAGCGTAGAATGGGTGTGATCTAAACCAATCACAGTGCCGAAGGTTTCCGGCTCCGTATCAGGTTTATCGAGTCGCCAGTGTCCATGTGTGAGCGTTATACTACTCTCACTATGTTTATGTGTGTGCGTCCCTTGTCTATCATATTGAAAGTCATAATCTGCTTCCCAAACAGGTGTGTAGGTGCGTTTCCCTCGATGCACCCCGCCTTCATGTGTGTGTTTGTGAAGCTCACGGTATTCAAATTCAAGGTATTTAACTTCAGGTTCAGGTTCAAGTTTCGGCTTACCAAACCACCAACCCAAGGAAAAACTACAAGCGAGTCCCAGGACAAAGCACGGGATAATCATTTTTTTACCAAACATGTTCGGCACCCCTTCACTACGAATAGTTCGGAAAACACAATCTCATTGCCGAAAGACCCGGATTCGTTATCAGCATTATCAACCTCAGCCCAAGTTGAGAAAGTGCCATTTTTAAGTCCAAAGTTACCTAGGACAGCCAAAGCTGTATTCTTCTTGATAAAGGGCAATCTGATCCGAAGCGTCGATGTCGTTGCCCCATAAGAATATACCATAGTAGCAATAGCCAAAGAGAGCGCAATTAGCAAAGCAGGCAATGTAGTTTTCATGAGAAACTCCTATTTTTCGGCATTTGTAAGAAAGGTTTCGGGATCATACCCCGCTGTCTCTATATCAACAAATCTTATATCTGGATACAATTCTGGCAGTCGACCGGACAATCTTTCCTCCATCGTAAAACCAGGAGATTGTGCTCCAAGCATTGACTTTGGAACCGGAACCATCCGGGGATTCTCATCGGAACCAACATTCTCTTCATCCCATCGAACATAAATGACATCCATATAGAGTGGATAGACCCGCTCGTTATTATCTCTAAAGATACCGTTTACGAAGCCACGGTCTCCTTGGTTCCACAGCTTGATTAGAACCCGATAGATCATCTCGTGATCACGCATGTCGCCCTTCCGATAATTCGGAAATTCTATCCATACAGGCGTAAGATTCTCTGGAAAGTCCGCGGGGACCTCTGGAAAATCAGCCGCTACAACGCCCTCAGTCTCGGTCTGAAACGCAGACGATTCTTCAGAAACCGCGGTCTCGGGACCTTTAGCAGCATTATCCTGAGGTAACGCAGTCCTTTCTGTTGACATCGTTTCGGTGCTGTTGCCTAAGAGCGCCTCCTCTGTTTTTCCAGAGGGCCCCAGTTGTGTTGTTATGTCGGCACCTTGTGCGGTGTGTGTCTCTTTTTTCTTCTCGAAGTGGCTTAGCAATTGCTTGGTTTGTGCGAGTTCGGCTTCACCGGTGCGCCTGACCTGCCAAGTGTAGAGCTGCACACCCGCAAAAACAAGAATAAAGAGAACAACACTCGCAAGCAGCACGCGGGTTGGATTGAAGCGTCGCATGTGTGTGCCTCCTTTACTTGAAATTAAGAAACGTGTAGGGTTCAATCCCGCCCTCTTCATAAGGGATGACCGTGATGCCCGGTGGAATGATGCCGTTATCAAAATCATCGTTATAACGTATTGTACTTGGTGGACCGAGAATTTCTGCAATATATCTCACAGGTGTGCCGTCTGCATCAATGTATTGGTCCCATCTGAGGTAAACTGTGTTTGGATAGCAGGGGTAAACAAGCCCGTCTTCCATCGCAGCGCTTTCGGCTTGTTTGCCTTGTTTCCACAACTTGATACAAACTCTTACGATCAATTCCCAGTTTCGTGCTCGTTCGGGACTGGCTTCGTAGAGGCTCTCTGCAAAATCCCAGAGGTCCGGATCCGGATACCCGGGTGGTATTTCGGGATATGGCCCGAAGCCGAAGGGCGAGACGCGCGTCTCTTCCGGGGTCTCTTGCCCTGTGTCGTCGGGTAAGAGCCCTGCTCCCACATCAAGCGGGTCGGGCGTTTCGCCTTGTAGCAACGGCATTGTCGTATCGGGCATTGTTTGCAGGGTATCTGCATCCAAGGCTACGGGTACGCCTCCTGCGCTATCGATATCTGTGGAAGGTTCTGCATCCTGTGGGGTGTGCGCCTCTCCTCTCTCGAGCTGCTCTATCACCTGCTCTGAGTGTGCCAGTTCCGCTGCGGTTTGGCTGCGGACGTGCCAACTATACAGCAGACTGCTGACGACAACCAGCACAAAGAAGATACCGCCAGCAAGTACCGCGCAGGTTGTGAAAAGGTCACGGAACATAATTTACCTCCTCGTTTGTCTTGACTATAATCCCTATATAGCAAGTTTCGTGCCAATGCCCTGAGGAATAGCATATTCTGAAGGGAAATCCCGGATGTCCGTACGGATCCCTTCACCAACAGAGCCTCCCAAACATACACCGGTATAAGGTCTATTCACACGATCAGAAGCGGTCACTTTTTTCCGAAAAAAATTGCTACGGTGGAGAAAATCACGAGTGGGTTCGAGTGCTACCCTCTTGGCTACCTGCAAAAATTGTAGATTGGCACGCAAAATTTGCGGGTTAAGACGCAAAAATTGTAGTTTGATACGCAAAAAATGCGTCTCGGGGTATCTGTGCGGTTGCGCGTCATTATGTCTTGCGGAAAAAAGCGGGGTGTGCTATCCTCTCGTTATACTGAATCTTTCCACAGGAGCAAGGGAGGTATCATGAGCATGCAACCAACATTTATTGAATTGCCATCAGAACCCATGCAAAGTATTTATAGGACAGTTCGGCAGGTGGCAACATCAGACCTCTCGTTTTTCATTACGGGCGAAACTGGAGTCGGTAAGGAAGCAGTGGCACAATACATTCACAAAAGTGGCCCACGCCGAAATAAACCTTTGGTGGCCATAAATTGTGGGAGATTCACCACCGAGCTCTTGCAAAGTGAGCTCTTTGGACATGAAGAAGGGGCGTTCACTGGCGCAATCCGTTCTCGCCGCGGGGCATTTGAAACCGTAAACGACGGCATTCTCTTCTTAGATGAGATTACCGAGATGCCCTTAGAAGCACAGAAAACGTTCCTCCGCGTCCTAGATACAAAAACCTTCACGCGGATCGGCGGAAATGTGAGCTTGACCACAGATTTTCAGGTTATCTCCGCAACAAACAGGAACATCGGAAAAGATGTGCTTGAAACAAAATTTAGAGCAGACCTCTATTACCGCCTCATGGATATGAGCTTTCACATCCCACCCCTCCGAGAGCGGCCAGAAGATATCGCCCCTTTAGTTGGCGCTTTTATTCATGAGTTCAGCCCTGGGCGCGGAAAAAGCGCAATAAAGATTACCGCAGAGGCACTCACTCGCCTTGAAAAAGCAGCGTGGCCCGGGAATATCCGGCAACTGAGAAGTACTGTTAGAACAGCCGTCGCCCTCACTACAACCGATAAACTTGAAGTCAAAGATTTTCCGTATAATTTTTTCACCGCCCCAGGGTTAGAAAACCCTGTCTCCGCTCCGGACAGAGCAGATAGCACGGCTGTGCATACAGAATTCACCCAGACGATCCCCTTCGTCTGGCATACGCTCCCTGAGAAAATCCAACAGGCGGTTGTGCATGAGCTTTCGGAGCATCTGCCGGAACTCTCGGGTAATGTCCCAACCGCTAATACTGCACCGACAGACGAGAACCCGGAGCTTCTCAACATAAAAGATATGGATCAACAGGAAATTCTACAGGCGGTTGCCCAGAAGCGCATTGCAGAATATGCCTCGCTCAATGAGGCAGCACATTCATTAGGGATCGATGTTCGGACCCTTCAGAAACATGCACACTGGCAAGCACAAGATGATACTGCAGAGGGAACTTAAAATTTAGCACTTTGGCGGTCAGAGAGCTATCAATATCAATATCTTCTCTACTTGAGGTTAAGGAAGGTGTAGGGTTCAATCCCGCCCTCCGCATAAGGGATGACCGTGATGCCCGGTGGAATGATGCTATTATAAAAATCATCGTCATAGCGCGCCATATCTCCTGAACCTAGAGTATCTGAAATATATCTCACAGGCGTGCCGTCTGCATCAATGTATTGGTCCCATCTGACATAAACTGTGTTTGGATAGCAGGGGTAAACAAGCCCGTCTTCCATCGCAGCGCTTTCGGCTTGTTTGCCTTGTTTCCACAACTTGATACAAACTCTGTGGGTTAATTCCCACCTTCGTGCGCGTTCGGGACTGAATTCATAAAGGCTCTCTGCAAGATCCCAGAGGTCCGGATTCCGATACCCGGGTGGTATCTCGGGATATGGCCCGAAGCCGAAGGGCGAGACGCGCGTCTCTTCCGGGGTCTCTTGCCCTGTGTCGTCGGGTAAGAGCCCTGCTCCTACACCAAGAGCGTCGGGAGTTCCACCCTGTAGCAACGGCACTGCTGTTTCGGACATCGTTTGCAGGGTATCCGCATCCAAGGCTAGGGGTGTCCCTCCGGCGCTATTGGTATCTGTGGAAGGTTCGGCATCGTGTGAGGTGTGCGTCACTCTCTTTTTTTCAAGCTGCTGTATCACCTGCACTGTGCGTGCCAGTTCCGCTGCGGTCTGGCTGCGGATGTGCCAACTATACAGCAGGCTGCTGAAAACAACCAGCACAAAGAAGAGACTTCCGGCGAGGATCGCGCGGGTTGTGAAAAGGTCACGGAACATACTTTACCTCCACCTTCGTCTCACTAGACTCTTAATCAGCAACGTTTATTTGTGTGTTAAAGAACACTTTTGATACCGTCTATTTTGGTACCAAAAGTGTTCTTTGCAAGTTCTTCTTAATGCCACCTTGCCAAGATACAGTAGTAAACTCGAAGACCATCGTCTCGTAAAGATGACATGCGGCATGCCCTTCAGTTTGAGTCGTAATCATGGTCCTGTTGGAACTTGTCATCTCCATCATAACCATTCACGTAAGCATATGCGGTTCCTGAATTATGGTATGGACCGGAATCATACGATCTGGAAAACACAATCTCATTGCCGAAAGACCCGGATTCGTTATCAGCATTATCAACCTTAGCCCAAGTTGCGAAACTGCCATTTTTAAGTCCAAAGTTACCTAGGATAGCCAAAGCTGTATTCTTCTTGATAAAGGGCAATCTGACCCGAAGCGTCGATGTAGTTGCCCCATAAGAATATACCATCGTAGCAACAGCCAAAGAGAGCGCAATTAGCAAAGCGGTCAATGTAGTTTTCATGAGAAACTCCTATTTTTCGGTATTTGTAAGAAAAGTTTCGGGATCATACCCCGCTGTCTCTATATCAACAAATCTTATGTCTGGATACAATTCTGGCAGTCGACCGGATAACATTTCCTCCGGCGTAAAAGCAGGGGATTGTGCTCCAAGCATTGACTTTGGAACCGGAACCATCCGGGGATTCTCATCGGAACCAACATTCTCTTCATCCCATCGAACGTAAATGACATCCATATAGAGTGGATAGACCCGCTCGTTATTATCTCTAAAGATACCGTTTACGAAGCCACGGTCTCCTTGGTTCCACAGCTTGATTAGAACCCGATAGATCATCTCGTGATCACGCATGTCGCCCTTCCGATAATTCGGAAATTCTATCCATATAGGTGTAAGATTCTCTGGAAAGTCCGCAGGGACCTCTGGAAAATCAGCCGCTACAATGCCCTCAGTCTCGGTCTGAAACGCAGACGATTCTTCAGAAACCGCGGTGTCGGGACTTTTAGCAGCATTATCCTGAGGTACAGTAGCCCTTTCTGTTAACACTGTTTCGGTGCTGTTGCCTAAGAGCGCCTCCTCTGTTTTTCCAGAGCTCCCCAATTGTGTAGTAGTGTCAGCCCCTTGTGGGGTGTGTGTCTCTTTTTTCTTCTCGAAGTGGCGTAGCACTCGCTTGGTTTGTGCCAGTTCGGCTTCACCGGTGTGCCTGACATGCCAAGTGTAGAGCTGCACACCCGCAAAAACAAGAATAAAGAGAACAAAACTCGCAAGCACCGCGCGGGTTGTGAAAAGGTCACGGAACATACTTTACCTCCTCGTTTGTCTGACTATAACCCCTATATAGCAAGTTTCGTGCCAATGCCCTGCAGAGTAGTGTATTTTGGCGGAATTCCGGTATGTCTGTAGGGGTTCCCCGCACCAACAGAGCCGCACAAACATACACCGGTATAAGGTCTACTCACACGATCAGAAGCGTTCACTTTTTTCCGAAAAAAATTGCTACAGTGGAGAGAATCATAGGTGAGTTCGAGTGCTATCCGCTTGGCAATCTGCAAAAATTGTAGATTGGCACGCAAAATTTGTAGGTTAACCCGCAAAAATTGCAGATCATTCTGCCATATAGGGGAGGGAGACGATGCACCTGCAACCGTTTATGCAGTTTCCGTCAGAGCCGGTGTGAGGGTTTATAGCAGGGTGCGCTGCCGAATCTCGTGCCAAGGCCCGGTAATCGCCAACGTAATCCCGTGACTCTGAATGTTTATAAACAGCGTTGTGCCGTCAGGTGAGAACGTTGCCCCTGCTAGTTCGGACATATTGCCAGCGTTCCGTGCGAATTTATAAAGGTGCCCTTCGGGCGTTACGCCGACTAGAAATTCTTCATTAGGCCCATCTTCACAGATGATCAGATCCCCCCATGGTGTGACCGTTAGGTTATCGGCGTTTTCCATGAGATTGCTGTCGTTTGGCTCAATGAACAGTTGTAGCGTCCCCGGTTGCTGCGCCTCGCGGCTTGTTCCTTCGTAAGGGCTGGGTGTATATTTCCAGATTTGCCCTTTGTACAGCGTTCCGCCATTCGTGCAAGCGATATAAAGTGCGCCGGTGTCGGCTTCACTGCCGTACCATATCCCTTCGCCGCGTGCGAATCGTGCTGCCTCTTTGTCTTGATTGCCCTGTATGCGGAGGTCGTCCTTCGGGGATTCTACGTTCTCAATGTCCACCCATTCGACTGTGAGTGTTTCTCCGACGGGTATGGGGTTGTATGTCCACGGCAATATCTTTTTCATGCGGCTCTGCCAGTTTCGGGTATCCGCGCTCTTCAGGTCTCGGATCTTCAGCGCCTGAAGTTTCCCGCCTGCCGCGAGTTCGCCCGGTTTTTCTGGGATAAAACGATAGATTAAACCATCATTTCTGTCTTCGGTTTGATACACAATCCCACTCTTAGGATCAACAGCCACAGCTTCATGATTGAAACGTCCCATCGCTTTCAGAGGGACAGGGTCAGCCAATCCTATTTCAGTAGAAACAGGTACCTCAAAATTGTAGCCGTGATCCGCTTCGTAAGTGTCTTCTTGCTTCTGCACAGTCTCCTCACAGGTTATCCATGTGTTCCAAGGAGTTGGACCGCCGGCACAATTGCGGATCGTTCCTGCAAGACTCAGAAAATGTTTTTCCAGTTTTTGTGTTTTTGTGTCATAGACGAGCGTGGTTGTGCCGCCGAGGCAGGGGAGCTCGCCCGACCCAGGATCATAGAGCTTATCACGTGCCGCGGGTTCAATTTTTTCGTTATTCCATCCAAACGGGCCAACTGCTTTGTCACCCGATTTTAATTCATGATTGCGAATAAGGACAGTTTTGCCGTTAGGGCCAGGGAAAGCCGCCATACCGTCGTGGGCACCCGGCACCCAAAGTCCGTCGTCCATTTCTTCACCCGTTCTGGAGAAGGCGTGAGCCGTAAACCCTTCAGGCAGATCAAGGAGCCGATTCGGACTCGGCTTGAACACATAGGGCGGTTCAGGGCCAAAACCTGGTACCTTCTGAATCAAGGTCCGGCTACACCCTGAAAATCCGAGACTGACTGCTACAGATGCTGTGGCGAGTGTGCTAGTGTGTAGAAACTGTCGTCGAGATACTCTCTGTTTCATATATTTTCCCTCATCAAGGCGTTAAGGAGGTGATCTGATATCTGTATCGTGGATACAACGTCGTTCTTACAGACAAAGTATAATTTCAACATCTTACAATATTCTCTCGTTTTTTTCAAGCGTTTGTGACACCTTCCTTTACGTTAACCCCGTTCGGAATTACACATCTCGCTTGACAACCTTCTAACGATGTGCTATTCTTTTCGAAAATCCCGGCTGGTAAAGGAGATTCTAATGAAAAAACAGTTCAAAGTTAGAGCCGCACATTGCGATTACCGTGCGGCGGAAGAGGAGATATACCAGACCCTCCGGCGTATCACTGACCCGCTCACCCGCGCTTGGCAGCCGATAGAAACCGCCAAGAAGGTGGTTATGAAATTCAATATGATGAAACCGCCTGATCGGATTGTCTACTACGAAGGACGGCGGCGCGAATTAGTAGATGACGCGACCTGCCGCGCCGTTCTGCGGTTAATCAAGGAACACACCACTGCGCAGCTGGTTGCGACGGATACGAACCCTTATACACACGGGCATCGAATGCCACCCAATTTCAACTACCTACATCATCTGAAACAATTCGACGTGCAGTTCGTCGATTCCAATCTGCCTCCGTTTAAGGTCTACGATGTCCCGGGGGGTGGCTCTATGTTTGACCGCTACACGCTGAGTGCTTGTTTCGACGATGCGGATGCAGTCGTCTCTGTAGCGAAGATGAAGAACCACGCGTTTATGGGGATCACGTTGTGCACGAAAAACCTGTTTGGGTTACCGCCCATGCTGCTCCCCGAAGGCAGAACCCGAAGCTATTATCACCATCTCATTCGCCTCTCTTATGTGCTCCCCGATCTGGCGCTCATCACGAAGCCGTGCCTCAACATCATCGACGCATTGACCGGACAGTGGGGGCGCGAGTGGGGCGGGGTCGGCAGGATTTGTAACGCCCTCATCGCAGGGGATCATCCCATCACTACTGACGCTGTCGGCATGCATCTCATGGGACACGACCCGCAGTCCGACTGGCCCACACCACCGTTTAAACGCGATCGCAATCATATCCTCATTGCTGCACAACGCGGATACGGGACTGTCAATCTAGATGACATTGATTGGGAAAGTGAAGTCACGGCTCCCTTAGCGGCGTTCGATTCAGTTGAAACCGACACGCCCGAAACCGTGGCCAACTGGCGACGGACGACGTGCGAACAGGGATTAATCTATCAAGAAAACCAAAAAGAACTCATCGATCGATACCGCGACACCTTCATCTACATGCAAGACGGTGAAGTCGTCTGGAACGGACCCGATCCATCTAACCTCGGGAGCCGGCGGCAGCTCAGCGGCAAAAAGAAGAGCAGCGCCCTCTGGCTGAAACTCGTCGATGCCGAGGAACACGAAGCTGAACAGTTTAACGTCTACCGAGAATGTTTGAAGCCCTTCGCCGCTGCTTAGTTTTATAAGCGTTCAGTAAAGCAGCCTGTCTCGCCCCTACTCTCGCTGCTGCACCAGAGACCTCCTAAGCTCGCTCAACGGATTATGGGGGATTTTTAAAGGGAACTTTATGCCAAACCAACGGGAAACAACAATCACAAATGAACTCGTCAATATTCTGCGCACTATGCGCCACGCATGGGAGATTGAAACAGAAGTCAACGCCTTCATCAAAGGGAATAGCGAACTGGATGCCCTCGTGATCGAACGCGGCAGAGAACCTATCGGTATAGAAGCCAAATTCGCTACCACCACCAACGCCAAAAATCTCATTGAACAAGCCAAAACAAGACTCGTTTATGTACTTGAGATAGAATATCAGGCCTCTGGAAAAACGCTCAGCAATGTGATGGCAATCCTGTATCCCGACCGTTTTAAGAGAATGCGGGGAAGCGACATCAGCTCCGAACTCTCTAAGGCCGCCGATCTACAATACAAACTCGTCAGTGCACTCGGAGATACAATCGGACACTTCCCAGGAAAAGGATGGGTAACCGGCGGAATCGGAGATATTGCCAACGCTTTGCATGTAGGGGCCATCCCGAATTCACGACTTGAACAAGCCGCAGAAAACATGGAGCATAGCATTGACGGGGCGGCGCATCTACTCGAAGACGCGATCGTTGATCACCGTGCGATTGGCACTCAGATTGAGGCGATTCTTCACCAAGAGGTTTTTTCCAGAGACAAGGAGACTGCAGAAGAAAAACTCAATATACAGACGCTACGGATGGCGGCGCTGATTATAACGGATGCGTTTGTGTTTCAGAGCTCGCTGGCCGGCAAAGCGGAGATGGAATCGGTGCGATCCCTTCGTCAACTTCTGCCTACAATTGACTACGCGGATGTGATTGCCGACTGGGGTGCTATTCTCAAGGTCAACTATCGCCCTATTTTTGAGGACGCGTGTCAGCTGGTTAAGGCGTTGGCCACGGATGATAAGTTGGTCAAACCCATTTTAGCGCTGCTCTGTGAGGCGGCGAGAGATCTTGTGGATACCGGCATCGCCCAGATTCACGAGCTGGCGGGGATAGTCTTTCAAAAACTAATCACCGATAGGAAATATGTTAGGGCAAACTACACGCTGCCGGGAAGTGCGGTGTTCTTGTCAACCCTCGTGCTGCCGAAGCTACCCAAGAATAGGCTCCCGAAAGTCGCGGACTTCGCTTGCGGAACAGGGGCACTTCTCAACGGTGTATATCAACGTATTTTGTCTCTTTATGAGCAATCAGGCGGAAACGGCAGAGACATTCACCAACAAATGCTGGAACAAAACATCGCCGGAGTAGACATTATGCCGAACGCCACGCATCTCACAGCCGCATCTCTTGCAAGTACAAACCCTGACATAAAAATTGGCGGCACACGAATCCTGACCGCTCCACATGGGCGCCAGAATGACGGGGCTTATGCGGTTGGTTCACTTGAACTACTTGACGATGTATCATTACTTGATACCGAGGCAGAACAACTCGGAGGCGAGGAAAACACAGTCGTTAAACTCCAACGCGCCTTTCAGCACGGCGAATTTGATATCGTCATCCAAAATCCACCCTTCATGAAGCATAGTGCCGACACAAATACTGGCGTTCCGAAGGTAGTGTTCCAAGGCAGTGACCGTTCAGAGCAAGAAACAAAAGCATTGCAAGCTGCACTCAAAGCAAAAAATACGCGTGTTGCCCACGGGATTGCCGGACACGGATCTCAATTCGTTGACCTCGCCGATAGAAAGCTCAAGCCTGACGGCATTATGGGCGTTATCCTCCCCGCAACAATACTTACATCAACATCAATGCAAAAGGTCCGTGATATGTGGGCAACGGAATACCGCAACGTATCCATAATAACTATTGCACGCGCTAACGTCGACGAGTGTGCATTCTCAGCAGATACTAACATGGCAGAATGCATAATAGTCGCCACAAAAGGTGCCGGGGATAACACCGGACATGCAAAATTTGTATCGTTGACTCAACGTCCTCAGAGCGCTCTGGAATCCATGGAAATTGCGAACGCAATTACCCGAGGCGACAGTGAAGATGATATTGAAGTAGGCGAGGAACAAGTCGGTAAAATAGTGAAATTTCCTATAACTGTCGGACAAGCCTGGACAGCAGCACGTATTAGATCGTTGGAACTTTTCAGAACTGGACATAAACTCGCAAGCTCTCTGCTCTCTTTACCAAAGCACAATACCTCAATTTCAATCCCCATAGCACGCGTAGAAGACGTGGCTCAGGTCGGACACACCGAACCTACTATCAAGGGCAAAAAAGGGGCGTTCACCCTGGTTAAAGGGTATGAAGAAAATAGCGACGGCTATCCTGCTTTGTGGACAGCGAATTGCCAGCACCAACGTTCAATAGCCGCTTTACCTGATTCACGCGCCAAGATGCGCCCGAACGCAGAAATCAAAGCACAAGATATTTTAGAACGCAACAGCCGCGTCCATTACTATCTAGTCCCAACATTTAGCGCAACTTCCGCCATAGCATCATTTACTGAAGATCCTAGTATTGGCGCATGTAAACTTACGAATGTAAGGTTTGATAATCCACGCCGGGAAATAGCATGGACACTTTGGTGTAACTCAACGTTCGGGTTACTCTGCCATTGGATGCAGGGAAGTAAACAACAACAGGGACGCGGAAACCTGACCCATACAATGTTAAAAAACATGCCCACCTTAGATGTCCGTCAACTCTCTGAAGAAAGATTAGTGAACGCCGAAGCACTTTTTGAACGCTTAAAGTATAAACGGATGCTGCCGCTCAACGAATGCGCCCAGGACCCTGTCCGCCGGGCGTTAGATACCGGGCTGCTAACCGAAGTGCTCGGTATCGAGGATAGTGGCGTTCTCGCCGCGATGCAGACGCTGCGCGAGATGCTCTGTGCGGAACCCAGCATCCACGGCGGGAAGAAATCTAAATGCAATCTTGATGCGGAGCTGGCAAAACTTAAGTTGAAAGGCACCCCTTTTCCGAGTTGGTACCTTCTTGAAGAACAAAAACGCCATCACCACCCGCAGCTATCCGCTATCTAATCGAATTCGGAGACAGGAAGCACTTCACGTTCCACTGGGTGAACCTTGTCAGGGTAGGTCCGACCGCGGATCCACATGACGGGTTGGCGCTTGCTGCTATGCTGCGCCTCGGGGCGCGTCCACTCCGCTTTGGCGCTGAGATAGTGAATGACATAACTGCGTCGGAATCGCAGACTGTGGTTGTTTGTGCTCTTATGCAAGAGATGGCTATGGAACCAGATCACCGCCCCTGGAGGCACCTCTACTGCAACGCCCTCTTCATCGCGCACACCCCGTGCTAGCTTGAATTCCTGTTGTTGCGAACCTTCAAGATCGTCGTGCTCAACGATATCCCATTTGTGGCTGCCGGGGATAACGTAGAGACAGCCGTTCTCCCGATCTGCCGGGTCAATAGCTGTCCACGTTCCGACGGTTGTATCGGTTTTAAACCGGTTGCGGAAGTAGAACTTGTCCTGATGCCACGGAAAACCGAGACCAATCTTCGGTGCCTTCCAGATAAATAGGTTGTTGATACCGAGGAGGTCTGGACCGAGGATATCAACGAGAGGGTCAGTTAAACGCGGATCACGCGTGCGCGCGAGGAATTCTGGACAGTAACAACTCGGATGATGGATTTTGTGCATCGCATAGATGCCTTGCTCTTCTATTTTTCCGTCTTTGACGAGAGCGTTCTGATCTACGTTTGTAGACGGGAACGGGCGTTTCTTGTCTACAACGTCTTCAGCAACTTGACGGAGGGCATCGTTTTCCTCAGGGGTGAATACGTTCAGACGGACGAGGTAACCGTTCGTCTGCCAACACGCTAATTCGTCCACACTTAACGCAAAACGTCTCTCTTGTGATATTGATGATTCTATGGCCATCGCTGTCTCCTATTGCGGTCGATTCTACACTGTCTATTTATTTGGCATAAAACGCTCTATTTAAGGCTTGATCTTCCGCACTAACCCCAAAATCTGCATCCTCTATCTCGGAGAGATTAACATATAGCTGGTTTTTATCCAGAAGTTCTGCCAATAGATGCTTCTGTTTCTGTACGTCCCTGATAGCCTTGAAGTCGTTTATCGCCTCTTGGGGCACTTCGGCGTTGACATACCAGTTCAGAAATGAGTTTTCAGCGATCTCTCGCCAGAGGGCGATCAGTTCTTCAGAGGTTCGTGCGGCTTGGATTTTGTCCATATAGCTTTGGTTATATGGCATTAGCTCACAGTAGATGAAATCACCCCCTCCTTGCCACTTGACCGATTTAGAGATGCCGCCTTGTTCCCCGGCAATGACACTGCTGAGTCGCGGCAGGGTCACCTCAGTAATATAATCCATCTGCTCGACTGCAATCCATCTGCGATTAATCTTATGTGCTACTGCAGCAGTAGTACCTGCCCCTGCGAAAAAATCAAGAATGATATCACCTTCTTCTGTGAGCCATTCTATAATACGTTTCAGAATTTCCTCGTTCTTTTCATGTGCAAATGTTGATTGATTTCCGGCAGCACTGATATCTGTCCAATTTTCGCTTAGCAAGATAGTGTTAGTTGCCGGAATGTAGTGCTCGGGTTTCCCTTTTTTACTAAGTCTTACCAGTTCAAAATCTGAACGGTTCAAGATACTATTCGCTTGAACATAGCGGTTGTAATAGACATCTATATCGGCATCGGTGATGTCAGTTTCGTCAATTCCATGTGCTTTAATATAACGGGTAAGGGTTCTATAATTTTCGACAGCGTCGTAAGTTCTTTGCTTTTTCCATCGCCATTGCCCGTTTTCGGGCGTTATGCCAAAGAGCTCAAACCTCAGTGTCGGTCTGTCGGTGCCGCGATGGTGATTATTCCATGTGCTTTCACCGGGCCCTTTCAATGTTTTAAAGAGATTCGGGACTTTGATTTTGCTATCTTTGCTGTAGAATAAGATTGTATCGTATCCTGCGTTCAATTTATCAACGGAATCAAACTGCTTCTGAAGGTTTTTTTGCCCTTTTTTTACAATAATTCCATTCCGAAAATTATTATCAAATACCTCATCGCAGAGACACTTCAAATAAGCCAATTCGCGATTGTCTATTTGAATAAAAATAAAGCCATCTTTTCTCAGTAGCTCTTTCGCAATCTCCAATCTGTTTTTTATAAATGTAAGCCAAATGGAACGCGTAAAATTATCGTTGTATTGGAAAGAGTCATTTTCTGTATTATACGGCGGGTCGATGTAGATGAGCTTGACCTGTCCGCGGAATTGCTGCTTGAGCGTGTGGAGCGCGATGAGATTGTTGCCTTTGATAATGAGGTTCTCACGAATAACCCCGTTCTCATCTCGCTTCAGTTCTCCCACACCACTTTCGGTATACTTATCATGAAATACCCCCCCCGCTTTTGTCAACCAGAATATCAGACGTATAACGCCGCCAACTCGTCAGAACCTTCGGATCAAACAGCCGATCTATCTCGTCCTGGGCAAGCACCTCATTGAAAAATATCTCCACACGCTGCTCTTCTTCGCGCGTCTGCCCGCCTTCCAGAACGCAGTCTTTGTAAGGCCAAACCAGCGACACTTCACCGCGTTCTCGGAGGTATTTGCCGCCGATATTCAAGCCGATTTTATTTCGGAAACGGGTGTAGGAATTGGCGAGGAAGTTTTTATCGGTAATATAGTCAACGAAGGTATTGTGATTGAAGACCCAATGTCCTTCAATCTGATTAAAGAAGGTTTTCTTGATCTCTGTGTCGGTGATGAGTAATCTGATGAGGTTGTGGTCGAGTCTCCAAGCGTGTTCTCTGACAGCGGCGAGGACGAGTTCGCCTGCGTCGTCGAGAAAATCAGTGTCAGTTTTGAGGAGTGCTGCCAGTCTCTGATTGAAGTTGTGTTTCGGCATAAGCGGAATAACCTTTATTGCATTAAGATAGTAATCGGTTGAGAAATAGCCAACAGTCGTCTTCACATTGAATCGAGTCAGGATCATTAATTATCTGTGGCAGTAGACTTAGAACAGGTTTCACCGTAGCTTTGGGATTGTTGGGTGCCGGTAAAGCGTCGTCAGGCAAGTTTATTTTTTGATGAGCAGCAAGCCCTCTTGCGTTGCACACATCAACGTTTCATCATCTGGCAAAAACGTTAATTCTCGGATACTTCCTTCCGGAACCGGAAACGAGGATGTAGGCTCATGAGTGTCCATATCCCATAATTGTAGATACCGATCTCGCCCGCCGCTCGCGAGGATGTCACCCTTTCTCGAAAACGCCAGGGCATTGATAGAATCCGTGTGCGCTCTTAAGTTGGTGAGAAGACTTTGACTGGCCACGTCCCACAACCGAACGAGGGCATCTGATCCGCCACTGGCGAGGATTTCGCTGTTTTTGGAAAACGCCAGAGCTAACACAAGCCCATCGTGTGTTGAGAAAGATGACAAAAATGCGCCCGTCTCAGCCTGCCACAATCGGACTCTACCGTCCGAGCTGCCACTTGCTAGCGTTTTACCGTCTGGAGAAAACGCCAAACTTCTGATGTGTCCCGGATTCTCATGAGAGGTAGCAAGTAACCTTTCTGTACGCGGGTCCCAGCTCGGGAGCGGAATGCCATCCGGGGCGGAAGATGCCAGCGCTTGTACCAGATTGGAATCTCCTGCAATCGTTAGAAATTCGCGCGCCGTGCCGGTATCCCATAACCGGAGGGTCCTATCTTCACTGCCGCTGGCGAGCACCGAGTTACCTGGGGCAAATGCCAAAGCTCGGACCCGTTCTGTATATCCTGAGAGCATTGCGAATTGCGCCCCGGTGGCTGCATCGTATACCCAAATCCTGCCTTCACCGCCCGCGGCGACCCGCGTACCGTCAGATGAGAATGCAAGACTCGTCACCTGCTTCTTATCCAATCTTGATTTAAGTCCGGGCGGTAATTCAGATTGGATGGAATTCTGGAACATCGCTTTTTCTGACATAATATCTTCTCCTCATCCGCAAAATGTAATGAAATCTAAAGCAAAGACTAATTCTGCCGCACGGGGGCAAAACTTAGTCCGATGTCCAATCTAAAATGACCCCTGTATAGACATGGGGTTGATCGAGAAGCCCGTCGTAAGCTAGCTTAATCTGCTCCGGTTTGAGCCGGTGAGAAATTAAAGGCTCGACGTGTAGCTGCCGCCGCGCCATCCAGTCGAAAATAGTCTGCTGTTTACGCCACTGTGAGGTCCGGTTACCGATATCAGCATACATCGGAACGCACCATTCCAATGCCCCCCGGATGGTAATCCACCGCAGATGTGTGTCCGAGAGAAGCTCGGTCAGATTGCCCTCAACGCTAACGCGCGGCGAACCGAGGAGGATGATCTGCCCGTGGTTAGCCGTCGCTTTGAGCGCCTGCATCACCACGGCACTGTGCCCGACAGCGTCAACAGTAATATCGCCGAGGGCGCCGTTCGTAATCTCCTGAATCTGTGCAGCTGTTTCGTCAGCAGTGCCACCGACGGTGTCAGAAATACCGCACTGCTGCGCAAGCAGTCGTCTTTCGGCTACCGGGTCCACACCGATAACACGGCAGCCCTGAATCTGAAACATCTGGGATGCCAAATTTCCGACGAGCCCCAACCCGAAGACAACAACCCAGGGGTTCATACCGATCTCACTAACGACAAGCGCTGTCATCGCGACACCCGCCATGCGTGACGCAGCGACGACAGCCGGATCCATCGCCTGCCTCACCGGGGCTACCAGTCGATCTTGGGAATACCGGATCGTTGAAGCGTGTCGTCCGTAAGTAAAAACCCGGTCCCCTGGCGCAGCACGCGTAACACCGGGCCCGATGTCACGAACAATACCGACATTCGCATAGCCAGAGCGCCACGGATATTCACACCACGTCCCCTTTTGAAAAACCTTCGGTTCTCTTCCAGTATAATTCGCTAGCTCTGTTCCGCTACTGATAAAGGTATATTCCGTGTCTATCAGAAGCTCATCGGCATCAAGTACAGACACATCCATCTCGGCAGTCTGGAGCTCCACTTGCTTCTGACCCGTTACAACGACTTCTCTGATTTTCATGCTGCTTCCTTTTGTTTTGATTCTTTAAGTTCTGCTTGTTTGATTGTGCGAATTAGTTTTTGCGTTCGCTTATATCTCACGAGCCCGACAAAGAAGGTAGCGATTCCGATCAAAATGAAAATAACACCGATTGCCTCGACGATGTGTGAGTCGAATACCTTGAGATGCACAAAGGAGAGCCCTGCGACGAACAGTGTTAATGCTGTACGGATATATGCGAGGAAAGTTCGCTCGTTCGCGAGAATAGTTCGGTCCGCGGCGAGATGATCTCGCAAAATCAGCTGCCCTTCCAAACCTATGTAAGCTTTTGATTGATCTGTCATGCGCACCTCCCTGGCTTTGTCAAAACAAGAAATTTAATGTAAAGACACCGGCGATCCATCCGTAGAGCATCCACATGTGCCGCAATCTTTTCGCTGTTTTCCGGTACTCTGTTGTATAGTGCGCCGGATTTTGGAAATAGAGCGTCAACCGTCTTGACGATGATAAATCTATCTTCGGCGTTGAGAAACTCACAACAATGCCAAATACAACGAGCAGGATGAGATTCAGGGTAGGCACACTGCTGAGAATCACACCAAACACCACCCAACGGCACCTTGAGACACTGCTCAATGCATCTGCCCGTGCTATGCCTGTTAATGATTCTGCGCGACACACGCTAGCCCTCGTACCGTATGTTTTTCCGTTATCGCCCGTGATCCTAGCAACGTCAGAATAACAGAGATGCTCCAGAAAACAGGCACGCAACCCAGAGAGCAGCCGTAGGTTTCAAAAGCGGAGAATCTGCTAACGCATGAGAATTCCCGCGTTCCTTTGGACCCGAAGATAAACTTTTATTTTTCTATCTAGCAAACTTCTCCAGCAAACAGAGCTTCCAACCATCTTAATATTATTATATCAAATTTTCCGTTTAATTCAAAATGATTTTTATACGGATTGTCAGCCCTCGGTAGTTAGAAGAGATCGGCGCGGTTTTTCTGCTCTGTCCCGCTCGAAAACTGAACGCCCTTCAAAATTTGTGGGTGCTCCTTGACACCGATGTCTCTCTTATGCTATACTAAAAACACGTCACAAGTTGTCAGTTGTCAGCAGAACGACTTGCAGCTGATGATTATTTACCAAAGAAATGGAGCAGATAATCTGATGGATTTCAAACAAGCATTAGACAACAAGATCGCAGACTTTAACTTACTCAATCACCCATTTTATCAAGCTTGGAGTGCGGGCGAATTGCCTCGCAACGCCCTGCGTTCCTATGCCCGTGAATACGGCGCTTTTATAGCCACTGTGCCGAACGGATGGCAAACAATCGGCGACGCCGAAACCGCCGCGGAGGAAGTCGAACACATCGATTTATGGGCAGATTTCGCTACGGGCCTCGGCACCACTGTCTCTGAAGCAGAGATTCCGCAGGTGAAAACCCTCGTCGAAACCGCAAAGACGCTCTTCTCTGAACCTGCAACAGCCCTGGGAGCACTCTATGCCTTCGAAGCACAGCAACCAGCAACAGCACAATCAAAATTGGCAGGCCTGAAAACGTTCTACCAGCTTCCCAAAACAGTAGAGCCGTACTTTGAAACGCATGCACGCAACGATCACGAGGCGGAAATGCTGCTAGCACACAGCGCTGAATTGCCATCACACGCACGCGACACCGTTATCCAAGCGTGTGAACAGATGAGCACCGCTTTATGGGACGCCCTCACAGGAATCTACGATGCAGAATGCGCAGGAGACAGTAAAGACGTATTTTAACGCACTCGTTGCCAAAGATGCAGAAATCCTCACCGCCATGATGCTACCGGCTTCTCACTACATCAAGATCGGCACCGATGCTGATGAAGTTGTTGAGGGCAGCACAGAAATCGCCGCATATTACCGAAATCACGTCGCAAGCACCGAGGATTTCAGCATTACTTTTATTGACCTCAAGGTTCAGGAACGCGACAAGGTCGCATGGTTCTATACACGCCAAATTTGGAAACTCAGCTGGCAAGGCACACCGGAGGAATTCGTGATGCGGATGACAGGCGTCTTGGAAAATGTTGACGCGGCTTGGAAATTCGCGCAGATTCACGCCTCAATCGGCGTTCCGATCGCTTAATCTCTAACGGAGAAACTTTTGCAAATTTCAGCGATCTCTTTCGACGGCGATATGACGCTCTGGGATTTTCATAAGGTGATGCGTCATTCGCTCAAATGCACATTGGCGGTGCTGCAGAGAGAGCATCCAACGCCGCGCATCCTAGAACTGACAATCGACAAAATGATCGCTATTCGCGAGCAATACGCTAACCAAGTAAAAGGGCGAGTTTGGAATTTAGAAGAAATCAGACGAGGGGCATTTGAACGAACGCTTGAACAGGCCGGGCTCCCAGATAAAGACCTCGCCGCCCATTTGAACGCGATATATCTGAAACATCGGTTTGAAGATATAGAGTTGTATCCGGATGTTCGTCTGACCTTTGAAATTCTGGCACCGCACTTCAAATTGGGACTGCTCTCGAACGGGAATACCTACCCAGAGAGCTGTGGACTTGACGAACACTTCGCTTTTGTTGTTTTTTCCCAAGATGTGCAAGTGGAGAAGCCAGATCCGAGAATTTTCTACATAGCCGCGGAACGCGCAGGCTGCCCATTAACCGAGATGTTACACGTGGGAGACTCGCTTAAAAATGACATCGCAGGGGCACGCAACGTTGGGATAACCTCTGTCTGGCTCAATCGTGACAACCTATCGAGCAATACAGAAATACAACCTGACTATGAAGTGGCTTCATTGGCAAAAATCCCCATGCTTTTGGGCATGGAACTGGAGATTCCGCAATAGTTGATAAGTGAGACTCTCGCTCACGCCTTACATTCCTTACGTTACGGACTTTTGTCGCCTTCTGTTTGCAAAAAACAAGGCCTTTATGCTATCATAGTGAGCATGGAAAGCACAAACGGCGCTTCTACGAAAAATATCCTGAATATCACAAAGCCAAAAGAATCTCGAACCGCGCTTTTAAAAAGCATAGAAAGCGGGGCGCCGCAGGCATTCCAAAGACTCCTTCAAGATTATTGGACATGGCATTTTGATGAATCTTTGTGGGAGGCAGCCCGGCTGCTACTCAGCGCAGACCTGGGTTGGGAGACAACGCCTCAATTGACAACACCGCCCGTGGGGGAGGTTATCTCGCCGCTGGGTTACGCCCTCGTACAGGAGGATAAAAACGTCCGGGACGCTGCGATGCAGGCATTGGATGCTACCGTCTATATTTCTCCGGGGATAGTCTTCCTCGGTGAGGAGCACATACCGTTAGACATCGACGAATTTACGATAGGAGTCTATCCCGTAACCAACGCGCAATACCAACGATTCGTTCAAGATACTGGACACACACCACCACAAGATTGGAGAGACGATAGGTATCCAGAGCACAGAGGCGATCATCCCGTTGTATGGGTTACATATGAAGATGCAGCAGCATACGCCAGATACATGGGCGCCAGACTGCCAACGTTTCAGGAGTGGCAATACGCTGCCCGCGGCACTGATGATAGACTCTTCCCGTGGGGATCTGAAATTGACAAACCGCGGTGCAATACCGCTGAACTCGGCGCAGGAACGACAACGCCAGTCGTCGCCTTTAGAGAAGGAGCCAGCCCCTTCGGATGCTACGATATGGTCGGCAACGTCTGGGAGTGGACAGACACGACTTATGACGATGCAGGAAACTTCCGGGTCGCATGTGGCGGGGCATGGTATTACAACCACGATTATAGCACATGCACAAGTTACGATTTCTTCAGCAACCAATATGCAGAGTTCGTGATCGGCTTCCGCATCGCGCACTGATGCTATACTGGACTCCCGAGGGCTTCCTGCTTATGAGGGGAAAGTGATGACACAGAAAAAAAACGAGGCAACGCGCTCTTTAAAGCCTAACGATACCGAGGTGGCCTCCACTGCTTTACAGAAGCAACTCATCCAACGCGGACGTGTCGATATTCATACGCATCAGGCCGCGGCGAAGCATCTGAAACAGGGAGCAGATGCCCTAAAACGCCGAGATTATGAGAAAGCAATTGAAGAATTTCAGCACGTCATTCAACATAACACTGAATCAGCAGAGGCACACTTCCACCTCGGTTTAGCTTACTTCATGACCGAGGATTATGAAAGCGCAATAGACGCTTACAAAATGGCGGTAGTATGCGAACCCAGCGGAGCAACAGCATATCTGAATCTCGCAGCAACTTATCGCTTGCTCAAACGTTACGATGAAGCAATTGAGGTCTACACACGCGCCATTCAGTTCATTCCAAACCATCCTCAATTGCATTCCGAGCTCGGAGCAGTTTATACATTTCAAGGAAGACGGCGGGAAGCCGTCACAGCATACAAAACAGCGATGCGACTTAAATTGCAACTCGCCGCAAACGCGGCTTCATAGAGCAGACGCTAAACAGAAAAACACCTGCATACTTCACGGAGTCAGTAGCCATGACGGACGACATCATATTTGTTTCAGACGAAGATTTGATGCTGAAATGCGGTAAAGGAGATATGAGCGCATTTGAGCTGTTAGTGCGACGTTATCAAAAACCATTGATTAACTACATTCATCGCTCTATCAACGATTACCATTGCGCCGAAGACCTCTCCCAAGAAACGTTCCTACGCGTCTTTAAAAGTGCAGACCGCTATAAGCCGACAGCGTCATTCAAAACTTGGCTCTACACTATTGCCACCAACTTGTGTCGAAACGAGATACGGAACCGGTCACGACGCAAAACATACTATCTTGAAGACTTTGTTGAGGAAGGCGAAGATGTTTATCATACAGAGATAATGCATGATACACGTTATATGCCGGATGTGCTGTTAGAGAAAAAGGAACTGCGGCAAATGATACGTAAAGCCCTCGCACAATTGCCAGAAAATCAACGCGTAGCCCTAACACTTGTCACCTACCAAGATTTACGTTATGAAGAGGTTTCAGAAATTCTGGGATGCTCAGTCGGTGCTGTGAAGGCATTAATTCACCGGGCTCGACAAAAAATGAGAAAAATGCTCATCAAAGCCGGCATAGCAGACGAAAACAGCAATGGAAAAATATAAAACCACATTCACACATGGACACCCCGCAGAATGTGAAGCGCGAATTGCCAACCGGGCTGAACTGTCTGCCTATATTGATAAAGAATTACCGCCATGGAAACGCTACCTCATTCAGAAACACCTCAAAAAATGCAAAGCCTGTGCTCTTTACGTACAGCAATTGCAAAAAACCAACACGTTTCTATGCCAAGGCGGAGACGTAGAGACCTCTGTCGACTTTTTGGAAGGTGTTATGGCACGTGTATCGGAGAGAACCCAACATCAACGACAACATATCTCGTTTTGGTCCCGCTTTGCGCGACACGCGGAACCTCGCCTTCGCTGGTTGCAACACGCCACAATATTAGCTTACAAACTCCGCCACAATATTCAAACGCGGAGCCCGATCTACATATTTGCTTTAACCTTCTGTGTCTTCACGATGGTCGGTGTAACGCTTTACCCCACTCGTAGCGACCGACTTGGACAATCTGCACAGGCATGGAAAAAGTTGGATGCGCTACACAACGAAAAATTCATTCCGTTTGAGGTTATTCATCTAGAGTCGCCTAAACGTTTACTAACGACCGCCTTTCATCAGAAATAGACGATATGCTTAATAACACTTATGCTTTACACACTGGCAACCGGAGAAAGTTGGCGGCTCGGAAAGCGCTCTTCATTTCGCTGATATTCCATCTCTTTCTCTTTATCACAACGTTCTACGTAGCGGTGCAGAATCATCTAATAACATCTGAGAAGGCGCACCTCGCGGTGGAACTGATTTCGGAGGAAAACACGCCCCGACCGAAGCCGCAGCCGAAAAAGATCTCGCTCCGTTTCAGCCCGCCTACCCGGGAGATGGTGGCTCCGGTCCCCTCAAATGCTAGTGCTGTCGAATCCCTGCCATCCTCAGCTGCCCCGGTCTCGGTCAGCACTGAAGTAGCACGACCAACATTAGGACGCAGCCTGCAAGCCGAACTTGAAATAGAAAAACCCTCAGAATCTCTAGACATTCGCGGAGAGATCAGCACTGCCACTCGAGAGCTCCAAGACATTAAAGGAAACTTATCCAAAACGGAAGCTGCAAGCCCCGCTGGAAATAAAACATTCGGAGCGAAACGCCCGGGACCACCGAGAATCCAACGCATGCCAGAGTTAGCCACAATTAAAATGATTGAAGAGGAAGTGACCCTCTCTCCAATGGAAATGGCAGAAATTGAACAAAAACGGAAAGCATTGCCCCAGGTTTCCTTACCAGAGATCATGCAAAAACTAGCACAGGAAATTGTGGAAACCAGTGCCGGTGGACCAATTGATGTTGTCTTCGTTATTGATACCAGTGGGAGTATGTTGGATAACATCAAATCTGTTATAAAGCACCTCAAGCAGATGGTAGATGTATACGAAGCTTCCGAAATAGACTATGCCCTCGGTGTAACAGAATTCCGGGCAAGTAAAGATAAAAATAGAATCAAGGTCGTCCAACTCACAAAGAGCTTCACTGAGTACAAACGCACCCTCCAGCGCATCAGGGTGAATGATGATGAAAACGCACTCGACGCTGTGCTGCAAACCGTCAAGGAGATGCGGTTTCGTCCAACATCCCAAAGACACTTTGTTCTTGTCACCGACGAGCCGTTCACGAGCCTCCACCGGATGGACCTACAAGATGTGATCGAGTATTGTCGGGAATTCGGGGTGTTTGTAAACGTGCTTGGAATCCCGCTGGATTCACACCAAAAGCTCGCCGCGGAGACCGGCGGAAAGTGGCATGCTATCCCGCAAGAAGGACAACCGCAAGTAGTTCAACAGGCTCCTGTCCAAAAGGCGCAACGAGACAAAGCGAGCTCTCTCCGACATGCACAGTGGACAGACGTTAAAAAAATAGGCGCGAACCTGCTCCAGCACAGCAGCGGCATGCCCATAGATATTATCCTCTTTGTTGACAGCAGCAAGAGTATGGGTAATAAATTGTCACATTTCTTGCAGCAACTTGACGTTATCATTCGGGATTGCGACAACGCTTTTATAGACTATCAGATAGGTGTAGTGCGCTTCCGATCGCGCGGCTCTGTGAACATCGTCAACGTCTTCGATCCGCCGCAAACGCTTAAACAGATCCGAAAAATTGTTCAACTCCCCTGCCAGGCAGATGAAATGTTATTGGACGCTGTCGCAGACGGGCTACGGCGCCTCAAACTCCGTTCAAATGCACAAGCCTACTTCATCCTAATTACAGACGAACCTGCAAAGGGCGAATATTCATCACCCGCAATTATCCAAATGTTACGGCAGAAACATGTTCTCGTCAGCGTCGTTGGTACCTATGACGACTTCCAACGGCAGGTAGCCAACCAAACAGGCGGCGTATGGGTACCCATACCAAAAGGACACACGACGAGCAGCTTATTTTGGTAACCAAGTCGCTCAGGAGCCATCGTTAAAAAATTGAAAATCGCAGTCCTCGTTTCAGGGGGCGGAACAAATCTCCAAACCCTCATTGATCAGTTACATCAAGATAAAACAAGCGGTATTGACATCGCAGTTGTAATTAGCGACCGGGGCAAGGCTTACGCTCTCAAACGGGCAAGACGCGCCGGGATCGCTACGTATGTTGTTAGTGCCCGAAACTTTGAGGAACGCGTCGCTTTCGACGCAGAAATCTCGCGGATTATCGAACGTTACGCCGCAGAACTGATCGTTCTTGCAGGTTTTATGAAGCTCTTCCAGCCTCCATTTGTCCGAAAATACCGGAATCGCATTATTAACGTCCACCCGACGCTTTTACCAGCATTCCCAGGGGCACATCCGGTCGCTGACACACTGGCTTACGGTGTAAAAATCACCGGAGTCACCGTCCATTTTGTTGATGAAGGTGTCGACTCAGGGCCTATCATCGCGCAAGCAGCTGTCCCTGTCTTAGATACGGACACCGAGGAAAGCTTACATAACCGAATTCAGATTGAGGAACATAAACTCTACGCTAAAGTGATTAAATGGTACGCACAAGGAAAACTGAAAGTTGAGGGCCGGAACGTAAGCGTGCAGTAGGCGCCTATCCATCATCAGGATCTGACTAGCGCCCGGCTTAAGTACGTCTAAAACATCTTTAACCGGCAACCGATAAAAATGTTAGCAATTTCGACAATGTGGAACGCCTTGAAGCAGCCAGACGGCGCTGCGCTGTTCGATGAACTCAAAACGTTCGGCTTTGAGAAACTTGAATTGAGCAGGCATCTCACACCGGATCAGGTGGAGCAGCTCAAGCCGTATCTGCGTGAAAATCCGCCCTGTTCCATCCATAACTTTTGTCCTATACTGCCCGGAACAATCCAGGCAGAAGCAGAACACGACAAAATTTTACTCTCCAGCCTGAATGTAGACGAGCGGAAAGAGGCGGTCCGACGCACCATTCAAACAATGGAGCTCGCTGTTGAATTAGAAACGCCCACCGTGGTTCTTCACCTCGGGGAAGTTGATACATACGATCGGTCATATCTGATGGTTGATCTTTACACCTACGGGGAACGGGAGTTCGAAGCATTCGGTCAACAAGTAACCGAAGCCACCGAATGGCGAAAACGCAAAGCTGCAAAGCACCGAGATGCCGTCCTACGGAGCCTCGACGAACTCAACGAGTGTGCCTTGCGGATGCAACTTTATCTCGCTATCGAAAACCGGCCGCATTACTATCAAATCCCAGATTTTGACGAAATGGGGATGTTCTTTGAAGAATTTTACGGCAGCCCGATGCGGTATTGGCATGACATTGGACATGCCGCACTACAAGAAAAACTCGGCATCTGTAGATCAGATAAGTGGCTTGAGTATTACAGGGAACCCCTCGTCGGTGTAAACTTGCACGATCTGAAGGGACTGGAGACGTATCACCCCCCAGGCATAGGAGATCTCAAGTGGGACGAACTTTTCAAGGAGCTGCCAACCGACATGTTGAAGGTATTAGAAGTTCGACCTTGCGAAGCGGAACGGGTGATGGAGGCGCGAGACTTCTGCGAATCCTTATCAGAATCAACTGAGGCATCGAATGGCTAAAACATCTCCAGACGGTACCTACTTCTTCACCCAAGTTGAATACGATATCCTCAAGGTTATATGTGCCTATATGGTCGGGGTACCTAAGGATGCCCCTTTAGATATACCCATTGTTAGAATTGACACATTCGTGGGGCAGTTGTCCAAACCTTTACAAGCACGAATCCGTTTTGGCATCCATCTATTCCAGTGGGGGCCGCCACTTTTCATCCGGAAATTCTCGCTCTTTACACACCTCGATCAGACTGAGGCAGTAAGGTATATAGAAGGTTGGGCGCGGAGTCGTCTCAGCATCCGGCGCCAACTCTTTCGCGGTTTACGCAATATCGCTTTCCTCGGCTACTATAGCGCTGAGTAGAAGCGGTCAGCAGGTGCAAGCATAGTTGTCAGTAAAGAGGTCGGGCTTAACCCAAGTCCTTTACTGATAACCCAGCATGAGTGAAGCGGACACTGCATCTGCTGACAACCGGCTCTTATTTCGCTATTAACATTTTGCGGGTAGCAGTGAAATCACCCGCTGTTAACGTATAGAAATAGACACCACTCGCGACCCATTCGCCCACTTCGTTCTTTCCATCCCAATAGACCGCGCGGCTCTGACTCTGATAGATACCAGCGGCTTGATGTCCTAAAGTCAGGGTCCGGACCAAAGCACCACTCGCAGCGTAAATATGCACTGTGATTTCGGCTGATTCAGTGAGTTGATACGGTATCCAAGTCTCTGGATTGAACGGGTTTGGATAGTTGTGGAGCAGATCAGTATTTTCCGGGATAAGAGCTGCCAAAAGTTGTTCTCTATTCGCGGCTCGCGCCGATGGTGCCGCAGGCACGTTGCCTCCTACAATAAGTGTAATCTCCGGGGGTGTCACAGGAATCTTTTTACCGTACTTGGAACCCGCTTGAAAATTATCAACTGTTATTTGGCTTTCTCCGTTTGCGATAGTTACAAACCTCATAGAGAGTAACGTTCCTTGTCTGCTCATCTTACCTTTGGAGAGTTGCACCGCTTGTAAACCAGTGATCTTACCCGTGGTGTTACTAATCGTGCCGTCCTCAAAGAAGGTCTTTCCGCCATCCTGTTTCAGGAAATCCCCCTCGGTCACACTCAGCGCCCGCAGGACAGACCGGTTAAACACAATATTCGTTTGCCAACCCGCTAAATTGTCAATGTTTTCTACTATTAGATGCACAGTGAAAGTGTTACCGACCTTGAGCTGTGTCGTCTCCGTGGAAAAGGCGAAATTAATGCCCGGCTGGAAGACCTCATATTTGGCTTCTGGTGCAAACCCAAAGAAGCCGCTAAATCTACCATGTCCATGGTTGTCAAGGGCAACCAACAAAACATTTTTCCCCTGTTTCAGAGTGACAGAAAAAAAATCTTGGTAGTCGTCAGCATCTCGTTTCACAAATGCTTGGTGAACCAGCTCGCCGTTGAGCCAGACTTTGACTGCATCATTACTACCGACGAACATTGTTGTCCGTTGTTCTTCGGGTGAGTCCAAGACGACCGAACCGTAGACAATCTTGTCATATATCTCCTCACGTGTTCCCCACCCAAGGGCATCTGTCATTCGGTTTATGTTATCGCCCCCAGAAGCAGAGAGTCGATGAAGCGTCCACTTACTATTTCCGACAGCCTTTCCTTCCTTAGCACCGTTAGTAGCTACTTTTAATTCCGTTGCTGCACTGTTAGTTGCCAGTGCCAGAAAGTCTACGTTGTCCTCAAGACGTGTTCCAGGCACTATCGCCCACAGCCAGGGGCCCGTTATTTTTGGACCGCCAGACGGGAATCCGGGGTTGCCCTCCATCCGGACAAAAGTCTCTTCGAGTAATCCTTTTAAAGGTGAGAAATCGGATATAGCGTTGTTGCGGAGGTCCAGTCGGTTTAAGTTCCGAAACTGTGCAAGGGCCGATACGTCGGATATAGCATTATTCTCAAGGTAAAGTACTTCCAAGTCCGTTAACTTTACAAGCGGCGATGGATCGGATATGACGTTGGCATCAAGATTCAACGTTTTCAAACCCGTTAGTTCTGCTAACGGAGAAACATCAGAAATCAAGTTATTTACTAATTCCAACCACTCCAGCTGTGTTAGCTCGCTTAGGGCAGAGACGTTTGAAATACTGCACCCGTTAATTTGCAGGCGCCTCAGGGTCCTGAGCCCCTTCAGTGTTGGAAGGGCGGAGATAGTTTTATCGTTGCCAAATTCTACCCATCGAAGTCTCGGCAATCTGGCTAAAGCCGAGAAGTCTGAGATAGACGTGTTCCACGCCGCGATGCCTTCCAAGCTGATCAGACTCGCCAGAGAGGATATATCCGATACCGGATTCCCGCTGATCCCTATCCCGTTCAATTTGACGAGGCCGCTTAGCGGTGACACATCGGTGATGTCATTCTCCTCAAGCCCCATCCAATCTACATTGATCAGGTTCGAAAGAGGCGATACATCGGTGATGGCATTGTCCCGCAATTTAATGTTGTTCAATTTGAACAATTCAGCCAATGGGGTCAAGTCCGAGATAGCGTTGTGACGGAGCTCTATCCGCTCCAAGTTTATCGCCATCTCCAATCCTGTTAGGTCACGGATTCCTTTACGATCCGCAACCAAACGCGTCAAACGTTTCATAGCTTCCACAGTAATTTCCTCGTTTTGTGCTAGCCCGAGGGCTTCCACAATTGCAGCTTGCAGATGTGGATCTGGAAAAAGCGGGGTTGGCCCGCAACATGGTGGCCGATCCGATGTAGGTGAAACCACCTCCGGAAACTGTGAGGTCCACACATCGCGCTTTACGTTCTTACCATTTAGGAAAGGCGCTAAACCAAGGCTCTGTAACCTAGAGTCCTCACGGATCTTGGAGAGGAACACATTCATCTCCAAACCGACCGATGCAGCTGCATATGCCGCGCCTACATCTCCCTGATACGCCTTGTGGAAACGCTGCACCGGTTCAATGCCGCCAAAAACGCCACCTGTCTTTTCCAAGGCAGCCTTGTAGCGTGCAGTGTCCTCATCTAAGAGACGATCCATCGTGGCTTGCGCTACATAAAGGCGCAATGCCTGCGCCTTATCAAACGCCGGCTCCCTCGTCTGGTTAACAACTGAGCGCACTTCATCTTCAAACCGCTTCATCCCTTCTGTGTGGCAGCCGATACACGATAGGGCCTTGTAGACAATAGGATCACGCGCCGACGGATCAGCAACAATATTAGGGGGTGCCGAGTCTATATGATTTCCTAACGCGTCTAGGATATAATACGCCTGCAGACCGTTCGGCAGATTGAAGATAATCTCACCCCCATCCGCTTTGAAAGACAACGGATGCGTGAAAACGTTCTGTGTTCCCGTGCTACCTGCAAAGTCGTAGCTCTTCCAATACGCCCCATAGCGAGAGGTGTGCCGTTCCACAACACGATTGTTGTTTGAAACCCCCGAGTCGTTGAAACCCGCACGCCAGACGCGCACGCCCGGCGCAGTCTGGAGGTTACGTTGAACATCTACGTCCAGCTTGCGTTCCAACTCCCGATCTGTCTTTGGCAAATCCAGAATGTCGTGATATAGCGGCGGTAAGGCGGCGTTTGCCAAGAACCAATCCACATGAACAAAGGGCACTTCGCATTTCATCTGTGTTTGCAGGTCGGTCAGCTTTGCGAGTTCCGCAGCTTGAGTGCTTGGATTGTATTCTATAGCATACGGATAGGCGTTTTCTATCTCTGTCCAGGCATCGACTCTGTCCCATTCGTAGTCACGCAGATCAATGTAGAAGATCGTGTTCTTCGCGCCAATAGGCTCTGGGTTGTGTATTTCGAACCCCCAGGAGAGGCTGTTGACCAGTTTTGAGAGGGCGACTTTGTAGGCGTTGAGTGCTTCGACCGTCTCCCCTGCATTATAGAGGTGTGTCATCGTGAAATAGCGGGCGTAAGGTCGGTCGAACAGATCGAGCGTCTGAAGGTGTTGTTGCATCGCCGTAAGCATCGTATCGGTTGTGATGAAGTTTACATCGTGCTCGACCACCCAACTAGGTGCGCCCTTTAAGATCCAATCGCCGATGGTGCGGATGGATGCCGCGTCGAGTTTAGGTTGTCCGAGGGGCATCCGTTTTGCGAGGTTTTTCGTAGTCAACCGCGTATAGAGTTTAGAGACGAGCGGTATCCCCGGCACGACGGCACCGCTTTCGATGAGAGTAGCAGGGTCGTCTTCGTCAATGATGAGGTTTTCGGTAAAGGAGCCATGTTTTCCGTGGCAATTGAGACAGTTCTGTTCGAGGACAAGGAAGGCTTGTTCTGCAATGTTCCCCTGTGCAGCAACGGTCTGATATCCTACGATAAGTAGGAGTAGGCAACTAAGTTTGATAAGGTTTTTCATACGGTTTCTCCTCTGCGGTCGCTTTGATTGTAGGTTCTCAGGCAGTGTAGAAAATGCTTCACGAACTGCTGATAGCTATTTTCATCTTACTTCAGTATCACCATTTTTCTTGTAGCGGTGAAGTCTGCTGCGGTGAGTGTATAGAAATAGACACCGCTTGCGACAGGTGCACCGATCTCATTTTCGCCGTTCCAATATGCTGCGCGGCTCGGTTCCTGATAGCGTCCTGCCGGCTGATGTCCGAGATCCAACGTCCGAACCAAGGCACCGCTTGCGGCGTAGATGTGCACTGTGACTTCGGTTGCTTCAGCGAGTTGATACGGTATCCACGTCTCTGGATTGAACGGGTTGGGGTAATTGGGCAGCACTGCGGTTCTGTCAGGGACCAGAGAGGCGAGGAGACGTTTGAGATTCGCAATACCTTGCCGGAAGACGAGGGAACCGTCGCTTTGCGCTTGAGCCTGCGCTATCCACGCACCAACCATTGTTGGAGATATGTGATTGTCTGACACGACACCAACAGGAGCAGCGGATATTGTCTTCTCTATACTTCTCGCTACGAAGTTAAGGTCTAAGATGTTGACTCTTCCATCACCATTTACGTCGGTTAACGGACTCGCCGGCTTGTTTCTTTCAAAATCACGTGCTACCAGAATCAGATCCAAAATGGTTACGTGCCCATCCCCGTTTACATCTGCAACACTTGGAACTGCCGGAGTTGGAGCGCTTTGGGTCCATACGGAGTAGTCTGCCTCTTCAAACCCGAAGAATCCACTCCACCATCCTTTGCCTTCGTAGACAGCAATCAATAAAGTGTTTCTGCCTTCTCTCAGCGTAACCGAAAAATGTTCTTCGTAACCGTCAGCATCCCGATCTACAGCATTTTCGTGAACTAGTGCTCCGTTGAGCCAAACCTTCACTGCATCGCCGCTTCCAACGAACATCTCTGTGTTCTGCACGCGTGGTGATTCCACGTTCAGTGAACCGTAAGCCACATGGTGATCTAGATTCCCCGTTCCTAAGCCGATAGTATTCACGAGCTCATTTATGTTATTGCCACCTTTTTTAGAGATTTTACCTAACGTCCATACCTTATCTCCAACGGCATCTCCCTCTATGGCGCCCTGCCTTGCGATGCTTAATTCTGTCACCGCGCTGCCACTTATTTCTGCTAGAAAATCTGTTGGAGCTGCAGCTGCACTTGAACCCGACAGCCTACCTGTCGGCGCTATAACCCATAACCAAGGTCCCTCTATTTTTTTGGGAGAGGGTTTGCGCCCCAGAATAACAGTGCGTTCAGGGAAAACATCCAAAGGCGAAAAATCGCCTATTGCGTTTTCATTAAGTTCAATCCATGTCAAGCCGGTCAACGATGCAAGTGGAGAGACATCAGTTACTCGGTTTGATTTAAGGCTCAGACGTGTCAAGCCCGTTAAACTCGCTAACGGAGATATATCCGAAATCTCGTTCCCTACCAGATAGAGTTCTTCCAAGGTTGTGAACCCTTCTAAAACAGATATATCTGATATTTCCGCACCGCAAACATCTAGGAGTCTCAGCTTCGGTAACTTCGTCAAGGCAGCTAGGTTCAGTATAGGTGTGCCCCAAGAATGAAAACTTCTCAGACTGATTAAACCCGTAAGTGGAGACAGGTCTGCTAAGGGGTTCCCGCTCATCCATATCGAATGCAGTTTTATCAACCCCGCAAGTGGTGATAAATCGGATACAACATTATCCGAAATCTCTAGCCCCTCTAAGCTGATTAATTCTTCAAGTGGTGAAAGGTCTGCGATGAGATTATGCGGAACGATCACCCAGGTTAAGTTGATTAATTTTTCAAGCGGTGAAAGGTCTTCGATGATATTATTCCTAAGTTCTACGACCCCCAGTTTTGCCAATCGTGCAAGTGGCGATAGATCAGAGACCAGATTGTTATTACACCTTATTTGCTCCAATTCTGTGGCAAATTCAAGACCTGTTAAATCAGTGATACCGACATCATGCGCCTCAATACGTCTCAACGTCGCCATCTCTGCCCTCGTGATAGTGGGGGCATCCGGTGCTTTATCGAGTATCTCATTAATGACGGTGCGCAAACTGGCATCTGGGATATTAACGGTCTGCGCAGGTGCCGTTGGTGGAAATATCAAGCCCAACGTCACGCTGAGCATAAGTGTGGAAGCTAACATCTGTTTTATTTTTGTGAGTTGCATAACACAAGCATAACCTAATTTGGTCCTCGGCGTATGGACAAAATTCGGATTTACCTCCTTTGCTACTGCCGCGGTATTCGGTTGGTAATTCGTTTCGATCCTAAAAATACAAGTGATCTGTGTAACTTTATTTTATATAACGTGAGCCTGAAAAAGTTTAGTGTCTTATATGCCCCCTTTACAAGTCGATCGGTGATATAACCTGCGGCTCTCAGCCTGTTTTTCTTGAAGGTGTAGACAATTTTGAGCGGCACATCATCAATATCGGATTCCGTTCCTGCAATCCTCCACAGTTTCCGTTCTAATTATATCTTAAACTGTTAAATATATCAACGGCTTTATTTTTATACTGAAATCTATTGTTAAAAAGAAAAAACGGAGTGCAAATGCAGGAGAAGCAATGCTTGATACAGTTTTCAATATTATCGGAACAGGCGGTTTTAAATTTTAGTTTGACAAAATTTTGGAAATTATCAATAATAATTACAAATTTATTACACATCAGGGCTCGAGGTATCCATGCCTCATAATCTTAAGAATCTAACCTCGACGTAAAAACGAGGAAATATTTAGGAGGAAAAGACGTGACCCATTTATACGTTTCTATAGGATGTATCGCTCTATTGTTATGTGTATCGTTCCCCATCGGACCCGCCAGCGCGCAGCGCGATGAAGCAACTGTTGCTGCAATCTGGGATTTTAATGATGGGAGCGCCAAAGATAGCTCAAAAAAAGGGCTAAACGGCAATTTCACCGGAGATCCGCAAGCCGTCGAGGGTATCTCTGGAAAAGCGTTGAAGTTCAATGGCAAAAGCGACGGTATTAAACTTCCAGATTCTGCGGACATTAACACCGGTGGCCCTTACACCAACCGAACGATCGCTGCGTTATTCAACTGTGACGATGTGAAGATCGACGATCGGAAGCAGGTGATTTTCGAAGAAGGCGGCGCGACCCGTGGACTGATAATATACGTGCACGGCGGCAAGCTCTATGTCGGCGGCTGGAACCGCGCCGAGTACAATTGGAACGGCGCATGGCCCTTCGCAGAAGTGAAGTCAAAGCGGTGGTACCATGTCGGTTTAGTGATCCGTGACGGGGCCGCGAAGGTAGAAAATAAAAAGTTTGAAATGTGGCTCGATGGCAAACGTATCGCCCAAGAAAAGGGTGGCCAGTTGCACGCGCATGCCGACGACATGGGAATCGGTCATCTCAACCAAAATACTGTCTATCATGATGGCGGTGGCGGCGGCAGTGATATGGACTACTTTGGCGGTCTCATAGACGAAGTTCTTGTCTACGGCTCCGCTTTTGACGAAGCCGACTTCGCTAAACTCGCTTCACCCTTGAGCGTTGAAGCCCAATCGAAATTCACAACTACCTGGGCATATATGAAAACGCAACGAATCGAAAATTAACCTCAATGTTTAGATCGAGATTCAAAAATAACAGTCTATAGACGAAAAGGAGGTATGCCACAATGGCGAAATACCGTTTTATTTTTTTATTCACGGTTTTGCTCATGCTTATCGCTGCATCCACTTACGCTGCGAAAGACGAGGCAACTCTCGAAGGTGAATGGAGTCTTGAAGACTTAGACGTTGCCGATTCCTCCGGAAAAGGCTTAGATGGGACAGTTGTGGGAGCCCCTGAGATCGTTGAGGGTATTGTCGGCTCCGCACTACTTTTTAACGGCATAGATGACGGAATCCAACTCCCTAATTCCGAAGGTATTAATGCCATCGCACAACCCGATTTCTACACAGATCGGACAATAGCCTGCTACTTTAAATGTACCGATGTGGATATTGCTGATCACAAACAGACGATCTATGAGGAAGGCGGACAAACACGTGGCCTCGTCCTCTATGTGTTTGACGGGCAACTCTATGTCGGCGGCTGGAACCGAGCAGAATACAACTGGGATGGCGCATGGCCCTCTGTCTCAATAGAATCAGGGATGTGGTATCACGTGGCCCTGATTCTACGCCAAGCAGATGCCGCTGTTGAAGCCGACAAATTCGAGATGTGGCTTAACGGCGAACAAGTTGCCAGCGAAGACGGCGGCGCACTTTATGGGCATAGTGCCGCTATCGGCATCGGTTATGTCAATACCGACACCGTTTTTCACGATGAAGTAATTGCAGGCACCGACATGCACTACTTCGGCGGGAGCATAGATGAAGTCATCGTCTACAATTCCGCTTTTGACAAAGCCGACTTCGCTGAATATGCAGAGATGATCGTAAGTGTTGAACCACAAGACAAATTCACCACAACATGGGCAAGCCTCAAGGCACAACGCACACTGCGATAGCCCTTGTCTCTATTTGTATTTATGTAGTGTATTTATTGTGTAGGGCGAGGTTTCCCTGCCTCTGCCCTACGCTCTTTACAACACTGATACAGAAAATGTATCGCACAGCTAGTCATTAAACTCACAACATCACACACATAATAACAACAATAAATTGTCCTGATCTAATCTGTCTTTCCTGCCAAATCAACACGCCAGATGCCAAAGTGTCACAGCACTAGTGACAGGGATCCCTCGGTCGCGGAAATCTCGTAGGAGCGATTCGTCTTCGGCAATCCGACACGGACGCTTCTCACGGACTTCAAAAACCTCTCTGCTTCAAATTCCTTCAAATCACACAATACGGAGAAAAGTGGCATAGATTTTGCTATATCATATGTCGAATGGATTTGAATGCAATTGAAATAAAATAGGAACAACGTAGGAGGCACATCATGAGATTTGATAGACTTACGATTAAAGCACAAGAAGCACTACAAACAGCACAGACTTTTGCCTCAGATACCCAAAGTCCAGAACTTGGTGTTGAACATTTAATGTTGGTTCTCATTAGGCAGACCGATGGAATTGTCACGCCCATTTTTCAGAAATTAGGAGCTGATGTTCCCAAAATCACGTCAACCATTGAAAACCTCGTTCAAAAATCGCCAAAAGTGCAAGGCGGAGCTGCCGAGATGCGCATCGCCCCAGCCCTACAAACTCTTCTAGATGCAGGCTTCAAAGAGGCGACAGCGCTCAAAGACGAATACGTCAGCACAGAACATCTCCTCATAGCGTGTACCGAGGCAAAGCAGACCGACGTCAGCAAAATCCTTCAGGAAGAGGGAGTAACAAAAGACAAAATCCTCAAGGCGCTTGTTGACATCCGTGGTAACCAGCGAATAACCGATCAGAATCCAGAGGACAAGTACCAAGCACTCACCCGATTCGGCCGTGAACTTACACAAGAGGCGATTTCCGGGAAACTTGACCCGGTTATCGGACGCGATGATGAAATCCGCCGCGTGATGCAAGTGCTCTCCCGTAGACGCAAAAACAACCCCGTTCTCATCGGGGAACCCGGAGTCGGGAAAACAGCAATTGTGGAGGGATTAGCACAGCGGATCGCCGACGGTGATGTGCCAGAAAGCCTGCGCGAGAAACGCCTCATTGCCCTAGATCTAGGGGCACTCATTGCGGGTAGTAAATACCGCGGTGAATTTGAAGACAGGCTGAAAGCCGTGCTTGCCGATATAGAGCAAGCAGAAGGACAGATAATCCTTTTTATCGACGAACTTCATACTATCGTGGGCGCTGGAGCAGCAGAAGGTGCAGTTGACGCATCAAACATGCTTAAACCAGCACTAGCGCGAGGTGAACTCCGATGCATCGGGGCAACCACGCTCGACGAATACCGCAAACACATTGAAAAAGATGCCGCCTTGGAACGGAGATTCCAGCCTGTACAGGTCGAAGAACCCTCCGTCGAAGACACAATTGCCATCCTCCGAGGTCTGAAGGAACGGTATGAGACGCATCACGGTGTGCAAATCCAAGACAACGCCATTGTCGCCGCCGCGGCACTCTCAAAACGTTATATATCAGAACGCTTTTTGCCCGATAAAGCCGTGGATTTAGTCGACGAAGCCGCATCGCGGCTGCGGATCGAAATTGACAGCGTGCCGGAGGCCATCGACGAGGTGGAACGCCGCATCATCCAACTCCAGATAGAGGAGCAAGCGTTGGAGAAAGAGGAAGACAGCGTCTCGCAACAACGCCTCGAAAAACTGACCGCTGAACTCGCAGAACTCAAAGAGAAAGGAAATTCCCTCAAAGCCGCATGGCAGAACGAAAAGGCGAGCTTGACACAGATTGGTGATCTCATGGAGCAAATCGAAGCACTCCGTATTGAATCCGAGCAAGCCAAACGAACCGGAGACCTCGGCAGAGCGTCGGAACTGGAATACGGTAGAATACCTGCCCTCGAATCAGAGCTCAAGACTGCCCGAGAAACATTGGAAACAAGCGCGGATGGCACACAGATGTTGAAAGAACAAGTCGATGCGGAGGATATTGCTGAGATTGTGGCCAAATGGACCGGTATCTTTGTATCTCGACTCATGGAAGGCGAAACCCAGAAACTTATTCATATGGAAGAACGACTAAGTGAGCTCGTCATCGGACAGGATGAAGCAGTCACCGCCGTCTCCAACGCAATTCGCAGGGCGCGGGTAGGGCTCGGGGACCCCGATCGACCACTCGGTTCTTTCCTCTTCATGGGGCCAACCGGGGTCGGTAAGACACACCTCGCTAAATCACTTGCCGAATTCCTGTTTGACGATGCAAACGCCATGACGCGAATTGACATGAGCGAGTATATGGAGAAACATACTGTCTCTCGACTCATTGGCGCACCGCCTGGATACGTCGGTTATGATGAAGGCGGGCAGTTGACTGAGGCGGTGAGACGACACCCCTATTGTGTTATCCTGCTCGACGAAGTAGAGAAAGCGCATCCAGAGGTATTCAACGTCTTACTCCAGATGCTCGACGACGGCAGAATGACGGACGGACAAGGACGCACGGTCGATTTCAAAAACACCGTCGTTATTATGACTTCGAATATCGGCAGTCAATGGATTAGTGACGCACTCTTGGATAGAAAAGAAATTCGGCGTAAGGTAATGGAAGCCGTGCAAGCACACTTCTCACCGGAATTCCTGAACCGTATCGACGACCTGATTATCTTCGATCGCCTCGGCATTGAGGAACTGAAGCGGATTGTCACATTGGAATTGGCAGAACTGAGCCATCGCTTCGCGGAGAAAGAAATGAGCCTGACGCTCTCTGAACCTGCAAACGAGGAGTTGGTAAAACGCGGATTCGACCCTGTTTACGGGGCACGCCCGCTCCGCCGAACAATCCAGCGAGATATCCTCAACCCCTTGGCTCTCCGGATGTTGGAGGGCACCTTCCACGACGGCGATGCGATTACCGTTGACTTTGAGAATGCAGAATTCGCTTTCAGAAAAACGTGATTTTTAGTTACAGGTTATCGCCTAAAAGAATTTGCGACTTACCCAATCGCCTTTCATCTGTTAGGAGGAACAGAAGACTGGGGTGGCAGAAGTTTGGCTTCTCTTCCAGTCTTCCCTTCCTTTCTTTAATAATGGAGTGGGGCACTGCGTTAACCGGGACGTCTTGTTCATAGGCTTTGTTTAACACAGGGTCGGTTTTCATAGTTCCCTTATAAATGGCGAGATACCCGCCTATTTTAAATCTAAGAAATCACACGGATCTATTCCCGCATCCTTTTTATTTATTGCCTTAACACCGTCAGGCAAAACAGAAAAACCGTTTTTAACGATAGGGGTTGTGCCGAGAGGCCCATTTGCACTCCTTCCTTTATATTACATAATTTATCATAAATTATGTTCGCGAGAAAGATGGATAAGGTGAACATTGCCGCCGATTTGTATTGAGACATTTTCATGAAAAGACCTCCATTAGGTTATTGTAGAAAGCCCACTATGGCGCGGGCTTCGTGCGATTACGTTCTTTCCATTCCGTGTAGAACTCTTCAAAATCTATATCTGGCGAAGCGGGCTTCGTGCGATTAATTTCGTCCCGCTCGCGATTGAGTTGTTCCCGCTCCACTTCCAATGCCCGCCACGCTATCGCCAGAGCTTCTCGGGTTTCCGCGAGTGCCTGCGCCTCCTGATTTAACTCCTCAACGGACTTCGCGGCGCCGAACTCCTCGATGTGCGTAAAAAAAAGATCCACTGTCTCGACAGGCTGCGTTTTCAATGCCTCTTTCCGCGCAACCTCAAGTTGTTCAGGGGACATCAGCGAAAAAACTGATAAGATATGTTCCCGCCTCTTCTTTGAATCCGCGTGACTCGCCTCCCCATGGGCTAATTCTTTTCTAACCAATGCACTGTCCCTTTTGTGGTGTGCCCGTCTCCGCTGGTCCCATTCGTGATACCGAGTCGCACGCTCGATGGACGCGATGCGATATTCTTCCTGGATTTCCTTGGCGACATCCAGCGGCACACCTTTGAGAGGCCCTGACTGCACAACTTCCACCCGCTCGGTAGATATGGCAGCAACGGTGTCATCAGACGCGGGCGCAGCGGGCATCGGTCCGGTCTCGGAGGAGCCCTTTATTGACGCAGGAGGGGATACGGGGGTACCGTTTCGCTTGGCCGCCGCCGCTTTTAGGCGCCGAACTTCGGCGCGCGCCTCTGCCAGCTGTTGCGTCAACATTGCCTCTCTGTCTTTGTATAGGGACATATTTAAGTAATCAAACAAGAACATCGATGTCCCAAATGCGACTGCAAAAATTATGAAAAAATCGACAAGATTCAACCTACGCTCGGTAAAAGCATTAAAAATACGCGGGTCGGTAAAAAAACGACAACGCCGACTCATGAGTCAATCTCCTATAGGGTAGTTATCCGCTTGCGTCTTGCATCTATCCGCGTCCGGACAGCGGGGCTTTTGACACTGCTGCGGTTGTTATTCAACTTTTGCGGAGTATTGCCGAAACGCAATAAAAGCAAAAGTGCTTGCTAATGCGCAAAATCGACATCAAAAGCATTATAGCCAAAAGCCACAAAAATGGTCAAGTTTTTTAAAATAGGATATAATAAGTTATAATATAGGAGATTGTTCAAAAGAATAATTTTCCAATTGTTAGCGTTGATTTTTTGAAGGTTCTGATAAAATATAAAAGCAGGTAATTCAGACGCAGATATTCATTAGTGGATAGATAGAGGCTGACTAAACTATAGATTGTGAGTTAGGTGTTCATGACACAAAACTCGGTCTAGTCCACCTCCTGAATCCAACAACCTGAAATATATTTGAGTTGTGTGATGTTAAGCCTACCATAGATGATACAGTCACTCAGACTCAGGCGAAAAAGGAGGCCGCATGTCCGGATTTTTTTTAGGGATTGATGGGGGTGGAACAAAAACGAGGTGCGCGATTGCCGATGAAACAGGCAAAGTGATCGGTTTCGGTCAAGCCGGCGGGTGCAAAACTGATACGTATACGACACATCAGAGAGCCCAGCAGAATGTTCGATCCGCTGTTGCTCTTGCGATCGATGAAGCAGGAATTGCCTTGGCAGACATCACAACAGCTTGTTTTGGTATTCCGGGAATCGATTCACGTGCTGACCTTAAGAAGGCCTGTCAACTGACCGAATTCACAGAACTTAAGGGGCAGGCACTCATAGAAACAGATGCCAAAATCGCGTGGGCGGGTGCGCTTGTGTGTCAACCCGGTGTCGGCGTTGTGTCCGGTAATGGTTTTGATGTGTATGGCGTTAGTGGAGACGGAGAAGAAATGAAAGCACTCGGGCCGGAGGGGCCTTTTATACTCTACGGTGAATCGTGTGAAGACTTGGAAAACAGGATCCTTTATGAATGCCTCGCGGCAAACGAAGCCTCTCCGATGCTAGCAAACGTGTTAGAACTTATAGGCTTTCAGACACAAGCGGCATGGATTGCCAAGGCCCAAGAACATAAGTTTTCTTGGCGTGAACATAGAGGGGTTGCTACCACTTGCTGTCAAAGCAGCTCGAGCGGGTGATGAATGCGCGTCTCATATTTTTCAAGAGGCGGGTAGGACATTAGGGTTAGCAGCTGTAACGCTTATGAAATGCCTCCGGATTCGTGAGACAGACATCTCATTCATCGGGGGTGCCTTTGAAGTCTGCGGTGAGCTACTGTCTGGGCCTTTCAGGCACATTGTGTCAAGTAGATGTCCTCGTTCTACGGTCGTCTTTCCGAGGCTGAAACCCGTGGCCGGCGCCCTTTTTCTAGCAATGCGCGCGACGGGTAGAAAAATAGACACACCGCTCATTGAAAACATGGCTGCGGCACTTTCTATCAAAAACAACCCGCTCTAACCTAACAACTCTACTTGACAATTCTATTCATGCGGAGTATAATTGAAAAAAATATATTCAGAGAAAGCCGGGACTCAATTATATCCATGAATAATCGAATTGACAAAAAATTTCAAAACCTCCGAGAGCAAGGTGTTAGGGCTTTTATGCCATATCTCTGTGCTGGAGACCCAAATCCTGAGCTTACCCGTGAACTCCTTCTTACGCTTGAGGAAGCCGGAGCAGATCTTATTGAACTCGGAGTTCCCTTCTCCGATCCGATCGCAGACGGACCCACTATTCAACGTGCAAGTGAACGCGCACTTGCACATCACATCTCACTGCAACAGATTTTGGAAATAGTGGCAGACCTTCGCACACAAACAGAAATTCCTATCGCTTTAATGAGCTACTATAATCCGATCTTTAGGATGGGCGAGGAGACGTTTTGTAAAGCTGCACATGAGGCAGGTGTGGACGGTTTAATTGTTCCCGACCTACCACCAGAGCAGGCGCAACCCCTTCTTGAAACCGCCCCTGATTATAACCTCGCGACGATTTTCCTCGTTGCTCCGACGAGCCCGCCAGAACGGATACAATTGATTGCATCGGTCAGCACAGGTTTTATCTACTGTGTTTCTGTAACGGGTGTGACAGGGGCCCGGGCCATGCTATCGGATGAGATCACTCCGATGCTTGCAGAACTGCGAAAACATACAGACAAACCAATCAGTGTCGGTTTCGGTGTCTCAACGTCTGAGCAAGCGAAACACGTGGCTGCGATCGCCGATGGCGTGATCGTCGGAAGCGCTATTATCAACGTTATTGAAGCGAATATGAACGACGAAGCGAAGTTATTCACTGCTGTCAAGCGATTCGCGTCAGATTTAGCTGCCGGTGTCAAAGCCTAAAGCCCCTGGGCTTGCTTATGCTTACATACCCCGCCGAATACCGAATTCTGCCTCAAACGCGCTCCAAATGGCCTCAGGGATATGAAGCGTCGCCGCTTCATATCCGTCTTCCACTTGTGCTTTGTCGGCAGGACCGAACATAACGATCCCATCTATCGGGGCCGCCAGACAAAACTGCATCGCTAAATGACGTATGTTAACATTACGTTCCTGACACCACTGCCACATAGCGTGTGCCTTCGGTTCAGCACCAGGGTTGCGGCGACGTTCCGTTTCGGCGTCCGGTTCTATGCCCGTCAAACTGCCCATGCCGAATGGACTCGCGAGGATGATGCCGACATCGTGCTCACGTGCCAAGGGCAATGTTGTCTCGGCCACAGATTGTGACAAGAGCGTATAGTCCAAAAAGGTAAGGATGATCTCGATATGCCCGGTTTCGATGAATTCTTTGTGGAATTCATGTGAACGGACACCAGCACCAATATGTCGGACGCTCCCCTCCGCTTTCATCTCCAATAACGTATCCAACGCTTGACCGGGGGCCAATACGCTTTCCATATCAAGTGGGTCGTGGATAAGTACAGCATCGAGGTAATCCGTGCGGAGATGTCTGAGACTATTTGTGACGCTCCAGCGCGTGACCTCTGCGGAAAAGTCTTTTCGGCGCTCGGGATGCGTGCCTACCTTTGCTTGCAAATAAACGTTTTCTCTTAATCCCCCTGAGAGTGCTTCTCCCCAGAGGTGTTCGGCGTGTCCCGGGTAAGTGTCAATATAGTTAATACCGAGTTCAACACCGCGTCGGATAGCGTCGATAACTTCAGTATCAGGTTTCTGCCACAGCCAGGCCGCGCCGAGGGCAAGCGCATTCGGACGCATCTCTGTCCGTCCCAACCGTCGGGCTTCCAACTTTGAATGTGCCATAGAATCATGTACCTTCTGGGATCAAAACTATTCTGTCGAGAGTGCCTGCCTGAGTTTGTGTGTAGAGTCAGCAAGCGATTCTTGTAGATATGGATACGGAAAACCGCCCCAGCGATCAGGCGGGGGCTCAGACGCTTGCGCAATTTTCAGACTCACAAAAATAGGGCCCGTCTCGTTCCAGATTTTCGGCAATGCTGTTTCAAATGCATTGGCATTGTCAAATTCATAAACATGCTCAAAACCCACCCCTCTGGCGATCATGTACCAACTGAAACCTCGGCTACCGGCCGGGACCGGTTGATTGCCAGTAACTTCATAGGTGCCGTTATCAGCGACAAATAGGACGTAGTTGGGCGGCGGTCTGTTCAGGGCAGTAATCGTCGCCAATGTACCCAAACACATCAGCATGCTTCCGTCACCGTTGAGTACAACTACCTTTTTATTTGGCTTGGCGAGTGCGATACCGAGGGCAAAGTCAGCAGCATGTCCCATGGCACTGCCGACGGAAGCATAGTCCAAAGGATGTGTCGATATTTTTCCCCACGGCACCGTCATTCCCATCGTTGTGACAACGACTTCGTCTGTCCGTTGGTTTGCAATAAGCTGCAGACACTCTTCTTTGATAATCATAATTTTTCCAATGACTTGAGAATTACTTCTCTTCTTCTGGAGGTAGGAACTTAATTTGTGGTGGTGTCTTCAGGGCAGTCGTTGTAATCTGGACGTACTGCACAAATTCCGTTTCCGTCTCAATACCGTCAATACCGCCTCCCCAAATAGCGAAGGTGCGATAGGAAAGTCTACCTTCCGGATTAGCAGTTAGGACAATTGGTAAAAGTGGGCTTTCCGATGCTTCAAGGCGGGACGGCTGCGTCTCACGACCAGCGAGAGCGATGAGCGCAACCCCAAGCGTATCTAGGCCGCTCGGATCTGTTCCCCAACTCCAGAGCCAGCCCTGTTTCTCGTCCTCCCCATAAGCAGCACTCAACCGTGGAATACCGGCGGCAATAGCATAGCCTGTCGGCAGTCCCCCGTCAATATGAATGTGGTGCTCAATCCACGGATTCGCGCCATAGATAAACGTAGTTGACGTGAACCGACGGACTTCGCCCTGGATGTTCCACGATGGCAAAATCCGTTGAACGATGGAACGGATAGCACCATTCGCGAGAATTCGGACGTAATCTCCTTCAGTAGGCAACGGAATCATTTTCCCGTCCGCCTTCCGCCAGAGCGCGATACCGCCAGAGCCTATTAGTCCGTCCAACGACGTAAGAGCAACCATCTCCGATGTTTCAGGTTTAAGGAGGTTGTTCAGGGATAAACCGATCGATTTAGAAATATTCAACTGTTCTTCCAGCTCTGTCTCCTGCCCAAGTTCTGAGACCTCGCTATTGTAAGATTTCCGAACAAAACAGACCTCTTGGTTCTCAAGATCACGGATTATCCACTGCTGCCCCGGTTTCTCTATTTCTATTTGAATTTGCTGGGAAAGAGTGATGCCGTTATTCTCAAAATGGTGTCTGAGTTCCGGCGAAATCGGGTTTTCGTAATCTAATTCGGGTTGAAACATTATGTCCACACTGAAAAGCTCAGACCGCTTTTTGCCATATGTAATAAAGGCACCATTCGGTTTCAGTAAATACGCAATCAAATTTGATTCCATCGCCGCGACAGCGTCTAGTTCAGGAAAGATTGCCGCACGCGTCTGTTTATTGATGTCGAGTGTCAGCGTGGCCTTGACATTCGGGTCATAAAGGATGGAGACCTCTTTTGTTTCCTCTGGTTCTAAGTCTAAAAGAAAACAGAGCTGATCACGCTCGCCGTCATAGTCCAAATCATCTGCTTGGGCAGGAACCATTACCTCGCGCGGCACCTTCCCTGTCACAACCGAATACGCTTTGAAGGCGAAATCAGGGTTGACCTTTCGAAGTTGTGCTCCTGTTAACACTATCGGGACATTTTTTCGCGCAATAGGCAACGTGTTTTGAATAGTGAGACGAATTTTGCTAATCTTCTGATTGCCACCGGGCATCGTGCACGCACTGAGCATCAGCAAAGCGATAAAGATAAACGGCAAACAAATTCTGGCAAAAGGGATAACTATATGTCTCTGAATGTTAGCTTGTATATGTATTTTCAATTTTTTCCCTAAGTTTGAACCTCAGAATTAAAGGTCTGGCAGCACTCCAAGGAGGCTTTCAATTTCAGATGTCGTGTTGTAGAAATGAGGTGAAACCCTAACGCCGGTCCCACGCTCGGCTGTGATGATATTTTCCGCATAGAGCATCTCGTATATTTCAGACGGGGTCTGCCTGCCATTCTCGAAGATGACGATCCCCGCTCGCTCTGAATCTACAGGCGGCGTGACGACGCGGTAGCCTTTGGTCTTCAACCCGGCTATCAAATGTGCTGTAAGTTCTAAAATACGAGTTTGGATTGTCAGAACACCGATCTCAAGAAGTAACTCAATTGCTGCTTTGAGACCATATAACCCGATACTGTTGTAAGACCCTTCCTCAAAACGGGTCGCATCCGGTTTCAACGTCAAGTCATAGTTGAGAAAATCACGAGGATTTACGACACTCGCCCAACCGACATTAGTGTTAATGAGTCGATCACGCTTGTCGTTCGCACAGTAGAAAATAGCTGCCCCCTCCGGCGCGAGCAGCCATTTATGTCCATCAGCAGCGAGAATGTCAACGTTCCAGGTTTGAACATCTACTTCAACGGCGCCGAGACTCTGAATAGCATCTACAATGAACCAAATATCGCGTTCCCGGCAGATTTGGCCGAGCGTCTGAATATCGTTTCGGAAACCGGAAGCAAACTCCACGTGGCTAACCGTTACAGCCCGTGTACACTCATCAATTGCCGAAACAATATCTTCGACGTAGATGCGCCCCTCTCGCTCCGGCACCATATGCGTTTCGACACCGTAGCGTTCCTTCAAACTCCACCACGGATAAACATTCGCCGGAAACTCCACTGCCGTTGTGACGACGTTGTCTCCCGTTCGCCAATCAATACCGTTCGCTGCAATGAGAATACCTTGTGTGGTATTCTTCATAAAAGCAACCTCTGTTACATCAGCGTTGATGAGCTGTGCGGCTGCATCTCGGCAGCTCTCAACCTCCGCTTCCCAGAGTTTAGCGTTCACAGCACCGTTCACGGTAGCATCTTCCAAGAAGCCTGTCATTGCCTCTTGCACCCGGCGAGATAATGGCGCAACCCCGGCGTGATTCATGTAGATATAGGTTTCAGTTACCGGAAACTCGCTGCGCCAACTCTGGCAAGATTTATAAGCAGTTGGACTATTCAACACGCTTTACCTCATTATCAGCATTCAAAAATGTTTCAACCGTGTAGTCTTTTACGCATCCAGCGTTAGCAAACACGATGAGCTCACCAAACAAACCGGAGCAGAATACCAGAACCCCACTTGTGATGAAAATAGCACCAAAATTCGGAAGCTCCGCGAGATTCAACACGCTCAGAACAAAAGAGCGGATAGGCGCGGTTAGAAGAAGAACACCGAGTCCGAACAAGAAGGCACCGATCGGTCCCAAAAACCGAACGGGTCTTCGCTTAAATCGAAACATAAAGAGACGGGCCAGCCGACACAATTCTGGTAACTTCTGTTTAGCCCGTCGAATTTTATTTTCCGTTACCCAGCCAAGTACTAACAAAGCTATAGCCAAACCGAAGCAGCTAAATGCCCCGATGTCGGTACTTCCAAACAAGATACGCCCTAAGACGAAAAAAGGGAGGCTGAGCACTGCAGCGGCACGAAACGCCCGCTGCTGCGGATTGAAAAGGATATCGGATAACCGTTGCCATACTTTTTTAGGCTCTCGTGCCCTAGAAAGTGGGGCAAAAATGGAGATGATGAACTTGAACGCCATAATATCTAACATTACACGCCATACCCTACCGAGTCCATACTTGCTTTTACCGAAACGCCTCGGATGATGTGTGACAACGATTTCAGCGATACGCGCACCAGCAACGGTGGACATCGCAGGAATGAACCGGTGCATCTCTCCATAGAGATGCACCCGTTTAATGACCGAGGCACGATAGGCTTTCAGTGAGCATCCGTTGTCGTGGATAGGCACACCTGTCACCTTACCAATTAGCCAGTTCGCAACGATAGAAGGGACGCGCCGTGTCAAGAATTTATCCTTCCTCTCTTTCCGCCATCCACACACCAAATCGTGGCCTTCGTCCAATCTTTCAAGGAGTTTAGGGATATCAGCTGGATCGTTTTGCAGATCGCCATCCATACTGACAATCCGTTGCCCTTGAGCGAATTCAAATCCTGCCGCCATCGCTGCTGTTTGACCAGCATTCTTTTCAAACCGAATGACCTTCAACTGCGGGACCTGTTTGCTGAGTTCCGAAAGAACCGCAAAAGTTCCATCGCCGCTCCCGTCATCTACGAACAATACCTCATAGGTGTCATTCATCGCATCGCAGACCGCTTGAATCTTTTCAAACAAGAGAAGAACATTCTCTTCTTCATTATAAACCGGGACTACAACGGATAAAGTTGGTGTTTCGTCCATACGCCTCTCTACTTGGCGATCAGATCGCTACGTTCTCAGCTTGCATTCTTTCGACGTTTCAGTGATCAGCAGTCCGAGTTAAGTCTGTGAAGAGATATAAAATCTGTAAACTTGCAAAGTTATTTTAGGTTTACCCCAACTTTTGATTCAACTGACCACCTCTTCAACACTTTGACCTGCCTGATGCCTGAAAATGAGCGAAGGGAACGCTTTGAACGCTAGCGCCAGTACGAGGCATTTAAAAGAATCTGATGTGCTTCGCTGAGTGAGTCGAAAGTTCCTGCATCAACCCACTTTCCGCGTACAACACTGTATTCCAGTTCCCCACGATGTATGTAGGCGTTATTGACAGCAGTTATCTCATACTCTCCGCGCGCGGAAGGCTCAATCGTGCGGATGATGTCAAACACAGATGCATCGTAAAAATAGGCACCTACGACGGCGTAATCACTCTTCGGGTGCTCCGGCTTTTCGTCAATTGCGATGAGGCGGTGATCCCTGTTCAAAACCGCTACACCGTAACGTTCCGGGTCCGATACCTGCTTGAGCAAGACACGGGCCCCGGTCTGCTGCGCATGAAAATCATCGGCCGCCTGCTGAATTGAGGTTTCAAAGATATTGTCGCCCAGCAGAACTGCGATCTTACCGTTGTTTGCAAACCTTTCTGCCAATGCCAAGGCGGGCGCGATGCCTGTCGCCTCTTCCTGAACCCGATATGTGAATTCACATCCAAAGTCCTTTCCGCTCCCCAGGGCGTTCGCAAAGTCGCCTACATATTGCGGATTCGTCACAATAAGAACATCGGTAATGCCTGCTGCAGTAAGCTGCCTAACACTGTGAAACACCATCGGCTCATTGCCAACAGGCAAGAGATGTTTACTAGTGACTTTGGTGAGTGGATACAAGCGGGTCCCCAGTCCGCCTGCAAGGATTACGCCTTTAAGCACGGTTTAACTATTCCCGCCCCGTCCGGGGAAAGTGAGTTCAGCGACACCCGATTTATCTAAACCGCCCAATCCAAGTTCAATCATTCGATCATATTGCGCCTTAGCTGCCTGCGCGAGCGGCAGAAAAATGCCAGCGTCATCCGCCAAATCAAGCGCGATACCTGAATCCTTAGAGGCGTGTGCCGCTGAGAAATAACATTCATGATCACGTGCTGCCATGTCCTCTCCATCAGTTTCCAAGACCCGAGAGTTGGCACCAGTTTGGGCAAATACCTTTTGTAACATCGTCAGATCCAATCCGAGTGCTGCACCCAAGCCGAGTCCTTCAGCGAGTCCAGCAGTGTTGATGTTCATCACCATGTTGACAAGTGCCTTGACTTGTGCTGCCTGGCCAGCTTCACCGATATAATGCACGGAAATACTCATTGATTCCAGAATGCGGAGGGTCTTGTCGAACGTCCCCTTTTTACCGCCACACATGAGATAGAGCGTGCCTTCTCGCGCCTGTGTGATACTGCTTGCCATACATCCTTCAAGGCTCTCTGCACCATATTTCGCCGCGAGCTGCTCAATATCAATGTGGACCTGCGGACTAACCGTTGCACAATTAATAAAGACCTTGCCAGCCGCGTTCTTGAGTAGGCTATTCGGGGTGTCTTCGGAGAAAATCGCCCGCATCGCAGCGTCATCCGTGACAACAGTAATGATATAGTCTGCAAGTGCTGTAACCGTTGTGAGTTCGCCAGCCGCTGTTACCCCGATCTCCGCTGCTAGTTCTTCCGAACGTTCGCTTGTAACATCGTATACAACGGCCACGCTAAACCCTTCATCGTTGAGATGACGAGCAATATTTGCACCCATCCTGCCCACACCTACAACGCCAATTTTATAATTTGAATTCATCGAGTCTACCTCCTTGCCCTTATTCTGTCTAATTTTCGCATGCTAATAGGCTATTTCAATTTTTACATATTTTTCGATGTTTGTCAAGTTTTTCATATTTTTGCGTTTTCCTCAGGATGATTTAGCCTCCGGGGCTCTGCATTGTAGGGTAGAAGTTGCAATCAGGAGATCATCTGCAAAACGAAGCATTGGAATTTAGAAATCCATTTTATCAAACCTTCCGCTACAAACCTCTATTCCGTTGTGTCGGCGGTCCCGTAACGGTTAATCAGTTGTGTTAAGTAAAAAGATTTGATAAAGTGTCTACAATGTGGTATAATATCTGCATTTCGTTAGGCAGACATAATCGGCATTGTCTCTCGACAATGCGTCTGCTACCCACTAATCGGAGGGTAAGGCGACATACGAGGTACACCATTGTATAGCACACAACACAAACTCTTTCGCGCGATTCGTAATCGCAATCTGAAACGATTGACGTGGATAGCACACGATATTTGGAACTATTGCTTACGGCGACAACGCACGCGTCATTCGCGCCGTCGGTTTCCGTATAGGGCCTATAAGGTTGAGACATTAACCTTTGGATGAGCCGGTGTCAAAGTAAAGGTTGTGAGCTCCGCTCGTAGACTTCGGTTTCCGAAGTTGGAAACCTGCAACCTGCACCAAAAAGCATGGGATCCATTTCTAGAAGAATCCCATAGGCTTTAAATGGGGGAGTAGGTCAAAAGAAGTCAAATTAGCTAATATCAGAAAATTATTGACATTAAATTGTTGACATTTTTTGCAAATTCAGTATAATATAAAGAACACTGAGCAGTTGCCGGATAATTTACAAATATATCGGCACATTTTTAATTTTTAAGGAGGACTCACGATGAACCGTTTCACATATGGTTTCGATCTCCGTGTAGGTCGAGCCCATCTTCTCATCCTTGCCTTCGCACTCCTATCTGTGACGATTCTCGGATGCGGGCAAGGCGGTATTAATCTCATTCCGATAGGTGCCAAGGTCCAGAATGCCGACAGCGCGTTTGACGAAGCAGAAACGATGGAGGTACGCGACGACGATCCCGAAAAAATGGAAAAGAATCGCGCAAGACAGCGGGAACTTTACGATAAAGCGATGGCGCTCTATTTAGAAGTTATCGAACGCGATGAAAAAGGGAAATGGGCACAGCGCGCGCATTATCAGATCGCTAAAATCTATAAGCGGCGCTATGAATGGGACAAAGCAATTGAACATTATGACACCATTGTCGCCCTGGACCCCACAGGATATTACGCCAACGAAGCTAAAAGTGGCACAGCGAATATTCGGAAAAACCGAGAGACCATTAAGACAAAGCGCGCTGACTTCCAAAACTACAAAGCTATTTATGATAACTCACCGACAGACGAGACCTTTAATATCGCTGCAGAAGCACTCTACGAAGTCGCCCGCGCTTATGAAAGCTTAGAGAATTACCCAGAAGCTATTCGTAACTATGAGCGAATGGTTGCAGAATTTCCTAAGCATCCGAAAGCCCCACAAGCACAATTCCAAATTGGCAACGTCTACTTCTACACGCTTTATGATTATAAAGGCGGCTGGCCCGCTTATGTCGCAGTCACTGAGAAATTTCCGGATTCTTACGAAGCCTCACAAGCCGGAACACTCTTGAAGCAGACAGCGGAAGTTTTGACCGAGATCAGCTTCTTGAAGGACGAAATCGATAAGTTTCGCAACAAGAAAGCAGTCCAATACCAAAAGTCCGGACGAAAAATTACCCCCGCGGATATGTGGGTGATGGGGTATAGCGACCAAGTCGTCCAAAATTTTCAACAGATTGCCGGAAATTGGGAAAAACTTCGTAACTTTCCACGCGCTATTAATGCCTACAAAACTTTGGCGAGAGATTTATCACACAAGAAATTCGCAGCCGCAGACGCTCTATACCGTACCGGTACGCTCTATCAGCAAAACGGTGAATACGAGCGCGCAATTGAGGCATATGAAAATCTGTTTGAAAAAGCGCCCGAGTCGACATGGCGAAACGAAGCCGTTTACCAACAAGCCGTCTGTTACCGTTCCATCCGTGAATTCGGATCCGCCTACGAAGGATTTAAAGCCTACATGAGCATTACAAAGGGCGATACACCCTACCTTCGAGAAGCAGAGCAGATTGTACGTCAGTACGAACTTGATCAAGATGAAGATGGATACAAGTTCTATGAGGAGCAAGAAGCCGGAACATCCGATCAAGATGCAAATTCCTACCCCGGTATGGGAAGCTAATTCCCAACTAACCCGAATTATAGGGAAACCAGGGCCTCATGTTTTGGTTTCCCTATCCCCTTTTATAACGAGGATGTTTTCGTTAGAGCTCTGGCTCTCAATTTGTACTGTAGAATTGATGTCAGCACCCCACCATGACTTAACATACAGTCTATAGAACCATTGGATAAACAACGGATATGAGAGAAGTAACGCCACAAGTTGAAATCATCGCTGAAACAAAAATGGATTTCGAACAACTTCAATCTTATTTGGATACGATTGGAGCAACAGAATATGACCCGCAACCCGCCGAAGCCGATGGCGAATCTCTGGTAATAGCCGCCGGCAAGACGTGTTATCGAAGCTGGCAGCCTGGGCTGAATCCGAATGTAACAAGAACACGCAACGATGCAAAAGAGTATATCGGCAATATTATAGACACAGGACACGGAAGCGTCCTCGAACATGCATCAGTCTCATTCCTAATTTACAATGTGTCCCGCGTGTTTACCCACGAACTCGTCAGACACCGCGTCGGAACCGCATTCAGCCAAGAAAGCCTCCGCTTTGTGCGGTTGACAGATATTGACTTCTGGATTCCACGGATCCTGAAAGATGAAGATAATGATGCCGGAGAAGGGGTCGCCCTTATCAAGACGGTAATTGAATACCTCGAATCCGCGCAAGAAAAACTCGCAAAAATTTATCAAATTGATGAACGAAAAAGCTTCGCTATGAAGAAAAAACTGACCTCAGCTTTCAGAAGAATCGCTCCTATGGGAGTCGCAACCTGCATCGTATTTTCGATGAATCTTCGCACAGCACGCCATCTTATACCCTTGAGGACTTCAAGGCACTCAGAAGAAGAAATCCGCCTCGTTTTCTCACAGATTGCCGAGATTCTCGTTGAACGGTTCCCAAACGTCTTTCAAGACTTCCATTTCCGGAGAGTCAGCGGGTATAAAGAATGGTACGCAGAGAACGCGGCACAACCCTATGATAAATCCGATTACGAACTCCGCAATTTAGAGCAACAGATTGAAAAACCGGAAAAACCGAAAAAAAATGGGCAAGAGTAGGCTACACTTATGAACCCCGGCCATCTCGACTTACAACGCCACGCCTACATTAAATGCTTGAAATCTGCAGTCGCAGGTAAGGAAAATACTATGTTTACAAAAATATTTCGTATCAGAATACTGTCTGAAGCTTGTGTCGAATCTACGATCCGTTATTTATTCACTTCGCTTTGTCTAATTCTATTAGCCAGTCTGCCAAGCACTGCCGATCTCACGAATGGACTCATCAACTATTGGCCACTTGATGGCGATGCCACTGACAGGATCGGTAAACACGATGGAGAAGTCGTCGGGGCGGCTGTCTGGGTGAACGCGCGCGTCGGTAAAGGAGTCAAATTGGACGGCGGCTCCCAGAAAATCCATATTCCCGATTACAAACTTATCACCGAAACAACAACTTTTGCCGCATGGATCAACGGGTGGAAAGCCTCAGAGTGGGCAGGCATCGTCGGATCGCGGACACCGACTGCTACAGAACTCATATTCGGAGACAACGACCTTCTCCATTATGTCTGGAACAATAATTCTGCCGAGACATGGCGGTGGGACGGTGGCCCCGAGATTCCCATGGAGGAGTGGGCCCTCACCGCGATGACGATTGAACCGAAACACGCAATACTCTACATCTATAGTGAAGCCGGCGGACTAGCGAAAGGGATCAATAACATTCCACACATTGAACAGCAGATTGGCCCATTGAACATCGGATGGGTTGACTGTTGCGGCGGTAATCGGTACTTCAAAGGTATTATTGACGAAGTGATGATATTCGATCGGGTTTTGTCTGAAGATGAGATATTAAAGCTTGCAGAACAAGGACTCGCCGTGGATGCACTAAATAAATTAGCAACGACCTGGGGAAGACTCAGACGTTCACACCGTTGAACAGAATTATAAGACACTGCCTCGGCATTAAAGAAACAATTGAACCCGAGGACGTTGCTCTGAAGGCAGGTAGCTAAACACTTTCTGTCGGATGAGCTCTGGCGTGTAGCGGCGGGAGAAATGCGTCAGTACAATGTGCTCCCCCTCAAAATCGGCTAACATAGCGGGTAACATTTCAAGGTGCAAGTGCATCGTCCGCTCTGCGCGTATCCGATGTTCCGGTAGAATAAATGTACATTCGCAGATCAGCACTTTGCACTGTTTGAGTAGCGGATGCGAATCAATAGCGATGCTCCGCGTATCTCCAAAATAAGCAACTAACGGCAATTGTACCTCCATCGTTACCTCGGTCCCTGATTTTCTCAATTCGGCAATGGCGCGCCCAGATAAGTGTTGAAAATCTGGCTTCAGCTTCTTGCGAACCTCACAAATTAGATAAGAAACTGCAGGGACACTATGGTTGCTAGGCAAAATGTGTGCAATTAGATTCTGGCGAAACGGAACTACATCCCCTACTCTGACAGGGTTAATTTGATATACCCAACTTCGACCCATATCTAACGCAGAAATTCTATCGAGGATCTGAACGAGTTGCTTAGAACCGCTCGAAGGAACATAAATATTACCGGGGGGGATACCAGAAAGCCAACGTTGGCTGATATAGATCGGTAACCCGAAGTAGTGATCCAGGTGAAAGTGTGAGATAAAAATGTTATCAATGCCGATGAAATTCATCGGACATCTGCCTAAATCAAAAACCAAATCTAGCTCCCTCACCCGGATATAAGTAGCAACGGCGGAGCTCGATTTTCCTTCAAGTGTTAAATTACTACATTGCAATAACGTCATATTAAGTGGTTATGAGTTGTCAGTTATCAATTGTCAGAAAAATAGACATCGGTTTAACTCTTCACGTTTCGCGAAAGGACAAAAAAATGCGTATCGGAATTATTGGGGGCAGCGGCTTCTACCAGATAGAAGGCTTAACAGACATCGAAAAAATCCATGTCGAAACCCCGTTCGGCAAACCGAGCGATGCTCTCATTCTGGGTAACCTAGACGGGAAACCTGTTGTTTTCTTACCTCGACACGGTGTCGGTCACCGAATCCCTCCCTCCGAGGTTAATGTTCGCGCTAACATCTATGCCTTAAAATCGTTAGATGTTGAATGGCTTATTTCTGTCAGTGCGGTCGGAAGTCTTCGACAAGATATTGAGCCTCGTCATTTCGTTGTACCCGATCAACTCTATGATCACACCAAACACCGCGAATCTACCTTTTTTGGAGACGGGCTTGCCGCACACATCAGCCTTGCCCATCCCTTCTGTTCACAGCTGACCAAGTTCCTTGCCACAGGCACCTCGGAAACCGGGGCGGCGGTGCATAACGGTGGTACTTACATCTGCATAGAGGGACCAGCGTTCTCAACGCAAGCAGAATCTAACGTCTACCGGCACCTCGGCTTCGATATTATTGGCATGACCGCAGCACCTGAAGCCAAGCTCGCCCGCGAAGCAGAAATCTGCTACGCCGTTCTCGCATGCTCCACTGATTACGACTGCTGGCACCCCGAACATGATAATGTCACTACCGAGATGATCCTTGACAACGTTCGTTTTAACGTCGAGACTTCCAAAAAAATAGTACGCAGCACTATCGCCCAAATCCCTGACGGAAGCCGTACGTGCCTCTGTTCAAACGCCCTTCAATACGCCATCGCTACTGATCCGAACAAGATAACACTTGCAAAACGACATCAGTTAAAACTCTTGCTGGACAAGTACTTGACGTAGGGTTTCAAATATTCTATCCGCCTCTGCCTCGGTTAGAATGAGCGGCGGGGCAACAAAAATAATATTTTCCGGCTCCTCAACCGCATGGCCGATTTTCCCGACGATGATCCCTTTGTCTCGTAAGAGTCCTACAATCTGGTTCGTTTTTGCTGTTTCAAGATGGCCACCATCGGCTCCAATAAGTTCCACAGCGAGCATCAACCCTTTGCCTCGAATATCACCAACGATGGGCAGCGTAGACAACGTTTCTAACTTGGAGTGTAGATACGCCCCCACTTTTTCCGCATTTTCCCAGAGACGCTCCTCTTGAAGAATTTTCAGATTCGCGATTCCAGCCGCACATGCCACAGGATGTCCACCGTAGGTACAGACTTGTGCAAATTCCTTATTTTCATCGGTTTCTCCGAGGAATACGTCGAAAACTCCGTCTGAAGCCACACAGGCACCAAGCGGTATATAGCCGCTCGTTAACCCTTTTGCCAACGTGATGAGGTCGGGCTGTACGCCCCAATGCTCACACGCGAACATTTTTCCAGTCCGCCCAAAGCCGGTGATTACTTCATCAAAAATGAGGAGTAGTCCGTAATCGTCACAGATTTGCCTGAGCTTTGGTAGATAGTCGTCTGGCGGCACGATGACCCCACCGCCACCGATAATGGGTTCAGCAATCACAGCGATTACGGTCTCGGGGCCCTCCAATTGGATTATTCGTTCAATCTCGTTCGCGCATGCAATACCACAGGAAGAGGCATCCAAACCGAGGGGACAGCGGTAACAGTAGGGCGGGTGTGCATGCAGGAATCCCGGCACAAGCGGCTCAAACGCTTTTCGTCTTCGTGCCTGTCCCGTCGCTGAAAGTGCACCACACGTAAATCCGTGATAGCCGCGATATCGACTGATAATCTTATAACGATTCTCACCGGGATAAGTTTGCCTTCCATACTGCCGCGCCATTTTTATCGCTGTCTCGTTCGCTTCCGAACCGCTGTTACAAAAATAGACGTGGTTTAAATCCCCCGGGAGAGACGCTGCGAGTTGTTCGGCTAATACTGTGGCGGGAGCGTTAATTTGCGAGTGTGGATAGTACGGCAACTGCTGTATTTGCTCGTATACAGCATCAGCAATCTCTTGACGTCCATAACCGACATTAACATTCCACAAAGCAGAATAAGCGTCTAGGTACTCGCGGCCATCCGCATCCACGAGCGTTGTCCCATGTGCGGATTCAAAAACAACTAATGATGTCTCATCAAGGCGGCGATGTTGAAACAGCGGATGCCATACATGCGCCTTATCTATTTCTCTGTAATTTATCGTCATGTTCTTCCTATCGTCACCGGCTGTCGACTATCTGTGCATCCGCCCCGTTTACTTTCATCAGCACGGGGCGCTGCGTTTACGATGTTTTGACTGCCACACGTATCTCTTTACTGAAAGTTAATAGTCTGCTACATGGACTCGGGGGCAGAGATGCCTAGTAGTGTTAATCCATTTTTCAACACTGTTTGCACGCTCTGTACCAGAATAAGGCGTGCATCCGTTCTTTCCATGTTCGACGAATCAAGAACGCGGTGTTGATTGTAATACGGATGAAAAATTCCGGCAAGCTCATGGAGATAGTGCGGAATGCGGTGCGCCTCGCGCGCCTCTGCACTCAGAAGCACAACCGATGGAAACTCCGCTAACTTCCGAATCAACTCATGTTCCATCGGTTCAGTCAAGAGTTCCAAGGAAACTGTCCTAATGGGTTGCGGATCGATGCTCTGCTCTCTGCCCTGCTGGAAAATACTACAGCAACGAGCATGCGCATATTGAATGTAAAAGACAGGATTTTCACTGGCGTGTGTAACGGCTAACCCTATATTGAAATCAAGGTGGGTGTTATTGGCACGCATGAGAAAGAAATAGCGGGCAACATCCACTGCAAACTGCTCTCCGACAGTTTCTGCCAATTCATCAATGAGAACATCAAGCGTAAAGAACTGCCCCCGACGTTTTGACATATCTGCCCGCTCACCTTCTGAATTGATGATATTCACCTGTTGAATGATAGAGATTTCGAGCCAGTCGTCAGGCATACCGAGTGCTTTGGCAAAGTTTTTGAGCCGTGGAATATGGCCCTGATGGTCGGGGCCAAGCAGATCGATGACCGTCGTGAACCCTCTTTTGAACTTATCGAGGTGATAGGCTGCATCAGGCACAAAATAGGTATACTCGCCATTGCTACGGATAACCACGCAGTCCTCCTCCTCATCGCTAAACTTTTTCATCCGAAACCAGGTCGCACCTTCCGCTTCATAAAGATACTGTTTCTCTTGAAAGAATTGGATGATTTCCTCTGGCTTCCCACTGTTCCGAATTGCTTTCTCACTCGACCAAACATCGAAATGAACGCGGAAACGTTCCAAAGCAGTTTTTTGTTGTGCCAAGATGTGTGCAACGCCCTTATCTCGGAAGAGGGCAACCCGTTCTGCCGTCTCAAGTTGAAGGAGTCTATCCCCTTCGGCTTCAACAATAGCGGCCGCGAATTCCTGGAGGTATTCCCCTTGATACCCACCCTCTGGAATTTCCAAGTCTGTCTCGCCGAGCGCCTGTCGATAACGGACATCAATCGATGCACCCAGCCGCTCGACTTGGCCGCCAGCATCGTTGACGTAGTACTCGCGGATTGCCTTGTAACCTATGGCATTTAGAAGGTTGACGAGGGTATCACCGACTGCTGCGGCGCGCCCGCTCACAATGTTAAGTGGGCCCGTGGGGTTGGCACTGACAAACTCAATTTGTAGAAGCGCTCCCGCGCCTTTGTCGCACGTGCCGTACCGCGATTGTGCAGCATCGATTGTTCGGAGGGTATCATAGAGCCATTCGTCCGAGAGATGAATGTTTATAAAACCTGCCCCTGCAATGTCAATCTGGTGGATGGCTGAATGCGTGTCAAGATTGATATGCCTAACAATGATTTCGGCAATATTGCGGGGTGCCATCCGTGCCTGTTTTGCGAGTCCCAATGCAATGGGGGTGGCGATATCGCCGTGTTCAGGTGTCTTAGTTGGGGAAAAAGGAATATCCGGTACTTCAGCTATAGCGACTTCTCCAGATTCTATAGCGGCACGGATTGCATTTTTGAGAATAGTACAAACTTCTGTTTTAATTGCGTCCATAGTTAGGATATCAAGAGGCTGTATCAGCCATTTTTTCCTTATGAGATTCGAGACTTTGGCATTAACTAGCAGAATTATAGCACAATAGGATACCTATGTCAAAAAATCATTGGCAGGTTATCAATCGTCGGCAGCGCGCCTCTTCTAAAAGTGGCCATAGTAACGTGAGTTTGAAAGAGGTCTTAGAGATAAACAAAGATTTTACAGGCCACGAGGGGCACAGAGAGATGCTTCATATTATGGTTCTGCCTTCTCACCCGCCTCAGTAGCGATCGAATTTATGTCTATAGATTTTAGTGTGAGAGCCTATTTTCCAGATTTTTCATTGACCTATTTCCGTAAATGTGCTAACATTTAGCGGGATCGTAGAAGAAACTGTTTTTCCTCACAGGTTCTCTTGACAAAGAACGAGCTGTTGTATATAATTCTTTTCTGAATAATTAACGTGATCTTGATAAATAATGGTTATTTTATTTGTGTAAAGAGCCCCTTTGGTATAATAAGGTTATTATATCTTTCCCCATCTGAGAAATTCGATCTGGGATGGAAAGTAGGAGCGATTAAGAGATGACACATCAATTTTGGAATTAAAAAAAGAAAGGGCATTGTCTGAAACGAATCAGATCAGTTATAGAGCATATAGAAGACTTGTTTTCATAAATAAAGGTTTGAAAAACAAAGGATCATATAGATGCCTGCTATACAGACCGACTTGACTCTTCAAAAACCGCGCGGCATACGCAACAAAGATGTAGCTGGGATTTACGGTGTTGCAAGAATGGCAGACAAGGCACGCGCTGCCGATATAGGCAAACTCGGTGGATATTCATACGGAAAAGCTTCGAAACACGATGCCGCGGTATTAGCCTTTCTGGGTGTATCTGCTGGGGATTTTCAGGTAGCCGCTGTTAACCACCCAAACAACGAAACACTAAGTGCATGGATACTCGAAACCTGCAGAAAAACGGCATCCGATATAGACGTTTTCAATCAGAAAAAGATGTTTCAAAATCAGAGCAGCCCTGCCGCGGAAACATTTACGGCTCACCGCCGCGAAATACAAAACAAACGCATCGACATCACGTCTTGGATAGGAGTCGTCTGGCGGTGGCGGCTCTGGTTTGGCAAGTAAAACTAACAGCCCTGTCCCCGTAGGCGGACATAGATAACCCCCTCAATTTTTTGTGAAGAAATAACGCACAAGGAGTGACTGGTATGTATCAAAACCGCACATTAGTCCGCGCCGATAACCTTGAGGAGATGCGAAAATTCCCTGACGAGTGCGTTGACTTAATCGCCACCGATCCGCCATTTAATTCCAAAAGAAACTACTTTGTTCCTTACCGCGACAGAGAAGGCAAAGAACCTGTCACACTCCGCAAAGCCTTTAACGATACTTGGACTTGGGGGGAAAATGCTTCCGAAACGTGTGAGTATTTGATAGTTAACGTGGGTGGGCAGATCGGTGACACCCTCCAAGGCTTACAGCAGTTTTTGGACGAAACGCCGATGATGGCGTATCTTGTGATGATGTCCGCCAGAATCACCGAAATGCACCGGATCCTCAAAAAGACGGGCAGTCTGTATCTGCATTGTGATCCGACAGCGAGTCACTACCTCAAAATCATACTCGATGCCGTGTTTGGTACACAGAATTTTAGAAATGAAATCGTGTGGCATTACAAACGATGGACAGCTGCCTCTAGGCGCTTTCAAAAAATGCACGACGTGATCTTCTGGTATTCTAAAACGGACGCTCATACCTTTACACAACCGTTACAACCTTTTTCTGATGAATCATATATCGAAAACACAGTGCGCGGTTTTGTCGACGGTAAACTGGTCCGATTAAAGCACAAAGACGGCAACTACGTCATGCGCAAAACCCAAAAAGAGGGGGTCTTGATGCACGATGTCTGGCATGACATCAACTTTATCCCGCCCTCAAGCACGGAACGGGCAGGCTATCCTACGCAGAAACCCATCGAGCTTTACAAACGCATTATACGAGCCTCGTCAAACGCAGGAGATCTCGTCTTAGACCCGTTTGCAGGTTGCGGGACAACGCTCATGGCAGCAGAGGAGTTAGGAAGGCAGTGGATAGGAATAGACTTAACCTATCTTGCGACAGGGGCAGTCAAAATTCAAGTTGAGAAATTTTTTCCACAGCTGCGAGACAGCGTAACGATCACAGGCACCCCGGAGGATATAACTACAGCTTTAGAGCTGGCTCGTGAGGATCCAACGGGCTTTGAAGAATGGTGTGTGACGCATGTTCTCAAATTTAAGGCAAATGCAAAGAAAGTCTCCGACGGCGGCATCGATGGCACTTTCAATTTTCCGTTAGGTAGGGTCCAAGGCAGGCAGAAGTATGGCAAAGCTGTCGCACAAATCAAAGGTGGTGGTTATACGTTGAGTCATGTTCGTGACTTCCGAACAGCGATGAGGAATGAAAACGCAGCTTTAGGCGTTTTCGTGGTCACAACACCCCCTACACAAGGCATGCTGACAGAGGCATCTCGTGCAGGAACATACAAACATCCGAGTTACGAATTATCGATTCCAGCTCTCCAGATTTACGAGATCCAAGACCACTTCAGGGGTATTCCACCAAAGTTACCGCTCGCCGAGCGAAGTGTCTTGTAAACAGTTCGAGTCGATTCGGTTCGACGGAAGGCAAACTCTACACCGTGGATAGCAACGGCGATACCCTCTACTGGGGAAACTCACGCGGACGCATGCCTACAACAGGGAGCACAAAACTCACAAACGTGCTTCAGATGAAGAAACTTCAAGGTATATTACGTAAGTTGTTCTTGACTGTAATTATTATAGTTTTTAGCAAATTTTCGAATCGGTGCCCCCTTACGGGGCACCCATACCCCTCAGAGCAAGGAGAAAAAAATGCGAACCTTCGTCTTTTTGACAGTTACTTGTGTAATTCTAATCGGTGCCGGCAGCGTCTATTGGCACCTGGATACAAAACAATTCATTAAGGAAATCACAAAACAAGCCCCAAATGATACGGAGCCCAATAAAAGTTCACATCCGCGCAGGGACAGCTCACAGTCACCCCCTGTCAATTCCGTTGTTAAGCAAGATTCACAATCCAAAGAAGTGTCTAAGCCCGCTTGGTGGAACGATATCTCACCCAATATCCTTGACTTGCAGGATGTACAGAATGGAGATCCGTGGGGCGAGATGCTCTCACAGGAAAGAGTTGAAGCGAGCAAGACACAAGAAGAATCCCCCCAGAAAACACCTATTAAAGATTTGGACCCAAACGATCCCTACGATTTATATGAAATGATGCTTGCTTCATATCTGAAGAAATTTGGAGATATTCCGGAGGTTCATATCCTTGTAGAGGGTTGGTTAAAAGGAAATCTAGGAATCATTATGACACCTGAGGAAGAACTCGCTTATTTGGAGGCCATGAATTACTTAAATCCGCACCCATCAACACAACGGTCTATTGAAATGGCGCGGTTAGTGGTGGCAGGAGATTACGATACTTTAATAGAAAAATACGGCACGCCCATACCAGAATCGCAGCAGCCGTTCATAGATGTTAAGCCGTTCTTCGAGGAAAACGTTTGGGAAGAAGGTTTCCGTCTTCTCAGGGCATCAGATCCGAAGCGCGCTGCGGAGTTTGAAGAATTTCTCAGAGAAGAAGCACGTCAGAGTCCTCTTATGAACCTTGACGAAATTGAAGGAGCGATACAACGTTCTTACGCCCCTCGTCAAGAAAAGTAACCGCCACTTTTACTATCCAAGCGGAGTTGGAACACAGTATTCAAAGACTTCTCCGCAAAGAAATGTCAGCGTTTATGATTTTAAAGCAATCCCCCCAAAAATTACAGACGAGAGATAGGTTTCTTGATAGCATGTGGTTGGTATTCGCCCTCCTTTTTGTTGTGTCGGGAATACCTCGTTTCTTGATGCTCTCTGCCCATTGGGGAAGTGACGAAGCGCGTTGGTTAAACAGAAGCTCACAGTTTATGACCGCTGTCCAACAAGGTGATTTTCCCAGCACTCTCATTGCTGACCACCCGGGTGTCACAACGATGTGGATTGCCGGACTTCGCCTCTTTTTTACCCAGCCTCAAGTAGATGTCGAAAATCTTGCAGATGCCCGGTGGTTTATCGGTATCGTGGTATTTATAGGCATGGGTATTGCCTGTTTCTTAATCTATAGACTCTTCGGGCAATGGGTGACATTGGCGAGTTTCGCGTCTCTTATCTACTCCCCGCTCTTTCTGGCTCAGACGCGACGCGTTCACACGGATGCACTTGCAGCAACCTTTATCCTACTCACAGTGCTGTTGTTTCTGCTCTATTGTCAAAACCAGCACCTTCTCCGGTATCTGATCTTTTCAGGGATTACCTTCGGACTAGCGTTGCTTTCGAAAAGCTATGCCCTCATTTTATTGCCGTGGGTGCCGTTGTGCCTGCTTGTGTTTTCAGAAAATCAGAAAAAACTTTTTTCAATGCACTTCGCAGCAGGTCTTTGTTTTCTTAACTGTTCTACTCTGACCATCCTCGTCCTCTGGCCTGTTTTCTGGAGACCAATCTTTTGGGGGATGGCGCTTTGCCTTTTCGGGCTCACCTTTGTGCTGTTCCGAGATATGAAGGTCGAAAGGTGTCGCATATGGGTTATGAGTGCCGCTAGCACGGGACTCTGCCTAGTAGGGGTATATGCTGCAGAAACGATATGGCGAGTCTTCAAGGGAATCAATTGGGCTGTCACCACCCCACACGACATCGAACATTTCTTTCTCGGAAAAATTATCAACAACCCAGGCTGGCTTTTCTATCCTTTTGTGCTCACCATCAAAAGCACGCCATTGATGCTTCCACTCGTAATCCTCGGATGCCTCTTGTTGTGGAAAACGCGGAAATATTCAGAGGAGAACCAGCAGTATTTCCGTATTGCACTTGCACTCGTTGCCGGTGTTTTGCTTTTCATAGTGTGCCTTTCGGCGACAAGCAAAAAGTTTCCACGATATCTGTTACCAGCTTTTCCGATGTTAGAGATACTTGCAGGGATTGGTTTCATAGCAGGGTTAAAATGGGGTTATACCGCGCTGTGTTCACGGTTTGGCACCGAGGTCACTTCAAAATACAAAACGCCCCTTGCTACGCTAGCATGCGTGGGTTTCTTTTTAATTCAAGTTTTGCCTGTGATGGCACTTCACCCGTATTATGGTACCTACTACAACCTCTGTTGGAAAGTAACAGACATAACGAAGATTATCACGGTAGGCGATGCCTCTGGTTTGGATATTGCAGCAGAGTATCTCAATCAGAAACCAAACGCCCAGTATATGCAGGTACAAGTATCCCCAATAGTTACGCAGATTGTGAGACACTATTTCCGCGGGTATGCATATCCGGCGGATAGAAGTGGGGCGGGGCATACCCCTAGTTACGAAGTTGTCTATATCCGAGATTCACAAATCGGCAGAGCAGCGAGCAAGGAGCACTGAATGGGGAGCTAGAGGCGGTTATCACTCTCAACGGCATTGACCACGTTTGGATTTACCGTGTCCCACCAATAGAGAAAGAACCACATTGATCGCAAAAATCCGACACGGTTGGGATATTTGGTTGCAGGTGTTCTACTAGCTTTTATCATCAAGATTTTTTTCGAACACACCGAACTGAAAAATGCCGCACAGCGAGTCAACAAGGCGCTGCAAACCCTCAAACAGTACGGACCTACGGAAGGACTCCGTAAACTCAAGGCATCAGACCCGGAAGTAGCAACTCACTTTGAACGCCTCCTTCGTTCCAAAGAGGACAGCACAGCAAAAATACACGAGTAAAACCTACACCTATATCAGATTCATTGGTCTTATGCTAATTGCGTTTTTTATTTGCTTCAAAGCACTATCAATGTATCAGATGGATTTTTTTTAATTCACGTTATACTATCAAAAAAAAATAGCAGCTCGCTATGGCAAGTTTCAACGAAGAGGAGGCGGTACAACAATGCGGGTACTGATTATGTCGGATATGGAGGGTGTCAGCGGTATCGTGGTCTGGGACCAGGTAACCGGTGGTGCGTCAATGTTTGAGGAAGGCAGACACCTCTACACGGAAGAAATTAACGCCGCCGTCCGGGGGGCAAAAGCTGCCGGAGCAACGGAAATCGTTGTCGTGGACTGCCACGGGGCAGGACAAGGTTGGACTTTCAACTCACTCATCCCTGATAAAATTCACCCAGATTGCGAATGGGTCGCGCATCATGGCTGGGGACGCTATGAAGATATGTGGAAAAGCGGGTGTGATGCCTGCCTGCTCATCGGGATGCACGCCCGCAACGGCACGCCGGACGGCGTGTTGTGCCATACCATCTCCAGCGTACAATACCGCAATCTCTGGTTCAACGACGATCTGGTGGGTGAAACTGGCGTAAACGCTGCACTTAACGGAAGTCACGGTGTACCGATCGCCCTCGTCACAGGCGACGTGGCAGTGTGCCGAGAAGCAGAAGAACTCCTCGGCAACGCACTGCCCACAGTCGCTGTTAAAAAAGGACTCAGTCGATTTAGTGCGCGACAACTGCCCCCATCCGCGCCCGTCAATTGATCGAAGACGCGGCGAGAGATGCCCTTGTCGGTTTAAGAACGAAACATGTTCAGGTTAAGCCTTACGTTCCCGAGACCCCAACGACAATCAAAATTGAAGTCTCCAGCGTTGATAAGCTTGCAGACTTCAAAGGCCGCGCTGGTGTTGAGATAACCGGCCCTGTCACCGCTCAAAGCCACGCAAAGGATTGGCTGACTGCCTGGAATCAGTTCTGGCCACACGTCTAAGATTCATCAAGCACATCAAGTGGATCCCCAGACACCTCTGCCCGTTCTAATATTTCAACTTCATAACCATCTGGATCGGTGATGAACGCCATTTTCATCCCACCAGATGTGAACTGTTCGCGCCATTCATCGGGCCAAATTTCCAGTCCGGCTTTCTCCAATCCATCGCAAAATACTACAATGTCAGGCACACCGATGGCGAAGTGCATGAGATCCTCTTGGACCTGAAGATCAAAGTCGGGTGAATAGGTTAGTTCTAGGGTGTGTGCGTTGCCAGGGAGTTCAAGATGCACAATCTGATTGCCTGCCGGTGATTTATCGCTCCGGCTGAGGACTTTGAACCCGAGATGCTCACAATACCATTTGATAGAATCGTCAAGGTCGCTGACGCGCACCCGTGTATGTAAAAAAATTGCCATAGAAATCTCCTTTTTGAGAATTGTAGGGATATGATAACGCACTCTACAAATTTTAGCAAGATGATTAAGGCGACTCTCGCGTGATCCTCTCTTCATACAAGAAGAAGCGAGAAAAATCATCAGATCTAATAACTTCGCAGAACTGTCCCTTTTGCCCCAACAATCCAACCCATATTTTTACTTAGATGAATATTCTGCAAGTTATATTGGGCGGGGGTAGGATAACGGGTCCATGTGTTGCCACCGTCCATTGTGCGAAGGATTAATCCTTTTTCACCAATCGCCCATCCCCGTTGCTCGTCATGAAATGCGACATCCCGAAGGTTATGACGCACCAAACTCTGCTGCCGAATCCAGGATCTCCCGCTATCGGCGGTGTGAAGAATTAATCCGTTTGTACCGACAATCCAACCGTGCGTTAGACTTGCAAAGTGAACCCCAAATAGTGGCTGCTCAACGCCGCTTTTCTGTCTAATCCAGCGAACTCCGCCATCTTGGGTGTGAAGAACCTCACCTGATTCCCCGACAATCCAACCGTGCTCTGGATCTGCGAAATGGACGCTCCACAAGTGTTTATCTGAGAGGTTTCGCAAGCTTTCCCATCGACCACCGCCGTTTTCTGTCCAAAGAACCGTTCCTCTGCCGCCAACCACCCATCCTTCTGTTGTGTTGACAAAATGGATATCTAATATTCCTGGCGGCTTCCCTCGACTCCGTATCTGGTGTTGGGTGCTCCAGGTCGTTCCACCGCTCCCGGTATAGTGTACTTTTCCGATACTCGCAATCCAACCGTTATTTGATGTTGTAAAGCTAACATGCGTCAACGTATCTTTAGAGAGTGTAGATGATGTCCAACTCACTCCACCATCAATTGTAGATAAGACCGTCCCTGCGCTGCCAACCGCCCAACCGCGTTTAGCATCCACAAAATCGACGCCGTAAAGATGCACATCGGTATTGCTCTCAATCTGTTGCCACTCAAATTCTGTTGTGTCTTCGGAGCAACCGAAGACTATAAGACTACCGCATAAAATAATCAGGACAAAATACATCTCGTTCCCCATTTCTAAATGAAATTTGTATTGCATCTATTTTCTCAATCTTGATAGACTCTACTATTATAATGTGATATTGATAAAAGCGTCAGATTTTAAGAGGCGAGGTTCTCGGAGAACTACCGAAGTTCAGAAACGTTCAACGACGGCTTAACTTCCGAAAACTGATACGCCAGCAACGCAGCGTAGATATTCACTTCGCAGTTCTTAAAACCACGATGCCGAGTATGTTCCAACTGCATTTGACTCTTTAACTGACCTATCACCGTCTCAACCAGCAGCCGTCTTCTGAACAGTTCCTGATCTACCTCCGAATAGAGGCTGCCCACAGCCATGCTGCTGCGACTAAATTCGAGACCGGCTTGCGATCGTCCGTATTTCCAAGCGTCAACGATACCGCTAAGAGCTCTCCGCTGTCGTTGATGAGCAGGTGCAGTTTCAAACCCATACCGCCATCCCCTAGCCGTCTTAGACCGACTTGATCTTTATTATACCAAAGAGGTTCTCTTTATACAAAGAAAATAACCATTAGCTATCAAGCTCATGTTATGATTATACAAATCCGAGTTTTATAGTTAAACTCTCTTTCATTAGAAAGGTAAAGCGGGCAAGGACGTATTCCGGGGCATTCCGCTTTTGAGTCGGCAGCGCTCAAGTGTCAGCAGCATCAGTGAGGAGGTGTGATATTTTGTGCCTACGAAAAGGAAAAAAGGCAAGGTAGCGGCTGTGGTTAAAAGACGTTGGGGGGTGCAACCTGTGTTCCACCCCCCAACGTCCTATTAGTTGATTTGTAAGGTTAGTTTGTCTATTTCTAACCGCTGTGTCTGCTATTTGTCAGACGATTTGAGCTCTCCCCACCGCGTTGTGAGTTTGCCACTTGCAGAGACCTCCCCCCGCAGATGCGTCGTCCGTAACGTTGTGCGCACCCCGTCCATAGAGACGTCTTCTATCTGGTAGTAATACACCACGTTCGGCTTCGCAGTGGTATCTGTGTAGGTATAGACGTGCTTCTCGGAGGTCGTGCCGTGCCCTGCAATCAGACCCTCGGCGTTGATAGTCTTGAACTCGCCCGTCTTGCTTTCGCTGCGTAGGATATTGAAACCTGCGTTGTTCACTTCAGACTCCGTTATCCACGTAATTTCAACGTGTCCTGTCGAGGTGTTGCGCACTGGGCGGAAACTCGAGAGCGAAACAGGCAGCGGACCACCGCGCCGGTAGCCGGGCGTGCCGATATCGTTCCGATGCCCGTAGTACGTCAACGAGGCATCTGCCAGATCCGACTGCCGCCAAGAGGCTTCCATCGTTCCATCATCCGCATCGTGCGGTCCAGAACCCTCTGTCATGTCGTTGAACACACCACCGTAAGTCCGCACGATAGAGGTCCGCATATCACCAGGTTCCGGCAGATCCCATGCTTTCGTGCTTGTAGCACCTTTTATCTTAAGGTTGCCGGCTGTGTCCATAAGCATCGGATCGCCCGCGCTGACTTTGGCACGCAGTTCGAGATGGAAGCTCTCCGCACTCAGCAGCTGCCGTCCGAGCGTTGTCAACCTTAGATCGCTACCATGCTTCTCCAACAGGTTGTAGACGTAGTTCTCCGCTACATCGTTCGCAGCACTGCTTGAGACCAGCAGCAACGTCTGATTCGGTGGAATATACGTCCCCGCATCAAATGTGAGGGTTGCGTCGACATACGAGCCTAGGTCTGTCGCCTTGTTGCGGATCTGCAACTCCCAGCCCTCAAGGTTCACCGTCTCGGTCATAGAGCTGTTGTACAGTTCTATCCACTGCACCAGGTTCGAGCGCGGCCCTGCATCATACATAATCTCACTGATGCTGACTGTCTTGTCAAAGGTGTAGTCTCCCTCGGAGACGTTGTTCACTGCCATGTTCGGATACCCCGGCGTGCCAGGGGAACTCATCGTGTCAACCGCTTTATCTTTGCCACGATCGTAGCCGGCCCCCATGAACCCGAAGGTCTGCCAGTCGTCTTTGTGAACACGGTTGGCACGAGACTTCGCACCATACATGCCTTGCGAATTGATCTGGACACCGCGCCCAAATGACATACTCCGAGAGGCGAAGGTATTCATACCGCCGAAGTCGTCAACGTCTCCCGGTGCTGACCACGCTACAAACGGCCAAACATCTGTATTGAACTTCCTATCTTCCATCCGTGTGAAGAACCCGTTGCCGGCGTAGTCTTTGATGTGCGTCGGTTTGCCGACATCATCTTTATGATCCCGCGTGCGCAGCAGGATCAGGAACTTGCCTTCAGCGGGAAGTTTTAGATCTTTCGCAACCACATGCTTGTGGGAGACACCCGTGTTGATGTCCGATTTGTCCAAGAGGCTCTGAAGGTTAGTACCCGCAGCGAACTTAATACTCCGCCTCGGATCCCGGTTATAGACCACAAGATACTCGCCCGGCTTCATCCTATATTTCGGCAGCACCGCCAAACTGGTGTCTGTGAAGTTGGCATCCCCGGACTCGTGATACCCGCTGCCGTCGTCCTTCATCTTGCCCATGACGAGGCTCAGCTCATAGTTCTCTATATTCACCGAGGAATCCGATGCATTATCGCTATTATAGAACAACTCTATCCAGTCCAAGTTAGCACTTGACGTATCGTTTCGCACCTCGTTGATGATAATACCGGTAGGTGAGATAGAGGCCGGGTTCATATCAAACTTGACAACATAGGGACCGTCCATAGGCACGTGAACGTGCCCCGGGGACCCGATGTACGGACCGCTGATGTTAATCGAGCCGACGGAAGTCTCCCAGGAACCGGGTTCACTGCCGTCCCCGAGTCCCTTCAGTTTTCCGTTTTCATACGCATACGCCTTGCCTGTGCTATCCAGCTCTATCTTCCGATACATAGAGACCATGGGGGTCGGAGCTGCGCCTGTCTCTGGGTTGCCGTCGGTATCCCCGTTGCTACCTTTCAGCGCCCAAAGCCGGCCAAAACGATCGATTGTTCTTATGCGGTCTAGAACGAGATACTTGCGCTTGCCCAAGCCCTCTTGCATGGCAATCTCAAACATCTCACCTGCAGAATAATCTAGAAGTTGAGGATAGGCTCTAACATCGGGCACGACGACTGCATCGTTCTTTTTGAGAGGGCCTTGGCTGTAGATTTCAACCCACTGCGGATTATCTTCGGTAAATGCTCTTGAAGGGGCATCTGTCCCCCACATTATTTCGGTGATAACGAGATGGTGCTTGTACGCCATCGCCTCCTCCGCTGTCGGATCAGATCCCAAACTATACTCTCTACCTGCCGTATCAACTTCAGACTGTAATGGCAATCGCAGTACAACGACCAACGCACGACCTCCTTGGATCCTATCCCGTAGGTCACCCCAAAGGTATTCCCAATTGTCTGCCGCTGTGCCGTACACCTTCCCTGTTGCTGCGGGCAAGATGCCGTTATCAGCTTTATCTCCAGATTTAGCCCAAACAAGGAACGTTTTGGCTTCAAGGAGGTGGGTTGCAGCAGGTCCAGTCACAACGTTAAGCTGCGCGGAAGCCTGCGTCGTTGCGAAGAGACACAAAAGCCCCAATACTACCAAAAGTCTCATTTTATTCCATAACACTACTTTCTTTCTCCTCTGTTATTGGTGACGCGGGCTTGACAAATATTGGATAAATATCTATCAAGCTCACATTATACCTAACTGTTGTGTCTGCTATTTGTTAGATGATTTGAGCTCACCCCAACGCGTTGTGAGCTTACCCCTCACAGAGACATCTCCACGCAGATGCGTCGTCCGTAGCGTCGTCCGCACCCCGTCCATAGAGATGTCTTCTATCTGATAGTAATAGACGGCATTCGGCTTCGCACTCGTATCTGTGTAGATATACACCTGCTGCTCGGAAGTCGTGCCGTGCCCCGCAATCAAACCCTCAGAGTTGATAGCCTTAAACGCGCCGGTCTTGATCTCACTGCGCAGGATGTTGAAGCCTGCGTTGTTGAGTTCAGACTCTGTTATCCACGTAATCTCAACGTGGCCCGTTGCAGCGTTGCGAACAGGCCGGAAACTCGAGAGCGAAACAGGCAAGGGACCGCCGACCCGGTAGCCGGGCGAGCTGATATCGTCTCGGTGTCCGTAGTACGTCAGCGACGCATCTACTAGGTTAGACTGCCGCCAAGACGCTTGAATCAAACCATCATCCGGATTCGAACCACCGTTATATGTGCGGGCGATAGACATCCGCACATCACCGCGCTCGGGCAGAGCCCACGCCTTCGTGCGCATCGTCCCCGATATCTCAAGGTTGCCGGCTGTGTCCACAGCTATCAACTTTGACTCACCATCTTCGTTGACCTTCGCACGCAGTTCCAGATGGAAGCCCGCCGCATTCAGCAGCAGACGACCCTGCGTCGCCAACCCGAGATCACTCCGATGATTGTCTTGCAAGTTATAGACGTAGTTCTCTGCGACATCGTTCGCACCATTGTTCGACACCAGCAGCAACGTCTGATTCGGCGGCAGATATGTGCTGGCATCAAACGTGAACTTCGCATTGACATACGAACCCGTCTCTGTTCTCTCGTTGCGGATCTCCAACTCCCACCCCTCAAGGTTTACCGTCTCAGTCATAGAGCTGTTGTACAGTTCTATCCACTGCACCAAGTTGCCGCGGGACCCTGCGTCATACATAATCTCGCTGATGCTCACTTTTCCGTCGAAGACGTAGTCGTCATCGGTTGATGAGGTGTCTTTGTCATCAGCGATCATACTCACCCCTATGTTCGGATACCCCGGCGTACCAGGGGAATCCACCGTGTCAACCGTTTTATCGCGCCCCCGATCGTAGCCGGCACCCATGAACCCGAAGGTCATCCAATCGTCTTTGTGAACGCGGTTCGCACGAGACTTCGCCCAATACATCCCCTTCGCGTTCAACTGAGCCTCCCGACCGAACGACATACTCGTAGAAGCGAAGGTGTTCATACCACCGAACTCATCAACGTCTCCCGGGGCAGACCACGCTACAAACGGCCAGACATCTGTATTGAACTTCTTATTTTCCATGCGCTTGAAGAAACCGTTGCCCGCGTAGTCTTTGACATGTGTCGGCTTGCCAACGTCATCCGCACTATCCCGCGTGCGCAGCAGGATCAGGAACTTCCCTTCAGCAGGCAGGTTCAGGTTCTTAGAGACCACATATTTGTGTGAGGCACCTTTGTTGATGTCGGTTTTCTCCAAGAGGTCTTGAACGTTTTTACCCATGGCGAAGTTAACGCTCAGCCCCGGCTCCCGGTTATAGATCACTAGATACTCGCCCGGCATCATCTGGTATTCTGGCAGCACCGCGAGACTTGTGTCCGTGAAGTTGGCATCGCCCGACTCGTGATACCCGCTGCCGTCAGCCTTCATCTTGCCCATGACGAGGCTCAGCTCATAGTTTTTTATATTCACAGCGGCATCCGAGGCATTCTCGCTATTATAGAACAACTCTATCCAGTCTAAGTTAGCACTTGACGTATCGTTTCGCACCTCGTTAATGATGACACCTGTAGGTGAGATAGAGGCGGGAGACACATTGAACTGGACTGCACCCGGTCCACTGGGATTAAGCAAGTGAACAGCCCCCGGACTCGCTTTGTAATTACCCTTTCGGATATACTTATGCCGATATTTGGAGGCTTCCCAAGAGCTTGCTTCGTTGCCTTCCCCGAGGCCCTTCAGTTTTCCGCCTTCCACTTTATACGCCATCCCCGTCTCATCCAGCTCGATCTTCCGATACATGGAGACCATGGCATTGGCAAGATCGCCTGTATCTCTATCGGCAGGTCGATCAATAGCAGGAGTAGAGGGATCCGCATCGGGTTCACCATCGACAGTATCGCCATCGGCACCTTTCAGCTCCCACCGCTGACCCCAACGATTGAGCGTAGCGACACGATCCAAAACAACAAACTTGCGCTCACCATTACCATCATCGTCCCACATGAACGTCTCACCCGGAGCAGGCACAACAGCGGGATCCAAATTGTAAGAGGTGCGCCATCTAATATAATCCCCAGATTTCAAAGTGCCGGCGTTATAGATTTCAAACCATTGAGCCTCTGTTCTGTAAGGGAAATCCGTCCCCCAATTCACCTCGGTGATGACGATGCGGTGCTTCATCGCCCTCAGATCCGCATCTGACGCGTCGGCTTTCAGGCTATGGTTGGCAGCGCCATCGGCGGTAATTTCGGCTGCTGTCGGCACACGCATTGAAATTGTGATGGCTCCGCGCATCAGTACATCCTTCAGGTCTGCCAAATCAGCGACCTCCCGCCCGTGTACATCGTAAAGCATACGGAGGTTAACCGCAACGTGACGGGAACCGCCACCTAAAGTAAAGTTCTTCATAATGAGCGAAAAGCCTTTGTCTTTCTTGAGTTGAGTCCACTGCTTATAGTCATTGCCAGCTATAACGGTGATACCAAAGGCGTGTGTGGTTGCAAAGACAAAGGTGAGCCCTAAGACTATGAAAATCCTGATTTTATTTGATAACATTACGTTCGTTTTCCTCTGTTATTGTTAAGTTAAAGATAGACAAGATAAGATATGGGATCAGGAGGACAGATCCATTCTCTCTCCTTACGATAGATATCAAATTTACGCTGAGGAACCCCCTCAGATCTTTTGATGTTAAGGGCGAAGGGAGCTTCTGTGGGGAATCCGCTGATTTCAGGCCACCTTGTTGGGTGTTAGATGGCAGTGCCAAAACTTCCTAAACTGTGTGAAAACAGAACAATAGAATAAAACAAAAACATATGAAAAGAATAGAACTACCGCTTCTTTTGCTATAGGATGAGGTTGGCTCCTGCCTATCTTCCGCTGCGGGAAGCTCTTTAGTCGGTGCGCGATTTCGTGCTGTTGGATCAGCTGGCGAGCAGGCGCAAAGCGGGTAGCGTGCTGGAGCAAGCGGATATTTTGTGATAAAGGGGATAAAACACTTACTATGTGTGGAGTGGGGGGGGGTACTAACAACAGCAGAGCTTAGACAATATAACGGGCCCTGAATATCCAAGAGATGGCTAAGCCTCTCTGACTTCATGATTCTGGGGGAAGTGTCTACAGCTTTCACATGTCTCATAGATTACAAATTCACTTTCGGACTATTTCGCCCTCTCTTTTCTACGATATATTAAATATATCTTAAAACGCACCTCAATGTCAAGTTTTTTTATAAAAAAAATCGGGGACACCTTTTTGACTATCATCCACTAAAATGTCAGATAGAGAATAGACGACCTCACAGACGACCGCATCTCTCTGCCGGGGAGCGCTTTCTGCGATATGCAAGAAAAAATTCGTCTATTTTGCTGAAGAGTGATACAATATATCTTAATGAAGATGCAGTAAACCTGCTATAACGTGAGTTTGAAGAAAGAGTTCGGGAGGTCCAATAACCCGTTCGATCTCCCTGCAAGGCACTTATAACATAGAGTGTCAGCCTCTGCCGCTTTAGCTCTTCTTGCACAACCTATTCAGTTCTGCAAGGGGACCTCTTTATCCAAAGATGAGCCCAATAATTATCAAACTCGCGTTAGTATAAAAAAAACCCGGGTGAGCTGTCAAGTGTTTTAGAGGTGACACACTGATCATAATAATGTATATCATCGGAATTGATGCAGGCGGAACCAAAACTGCGGGAATCCTCGCAACAAAAACAGGGCATCAGATCACACAAGCACAATCAGGACCTGCAAACTATCACGTAGTTGGCGAAACACAGACCCTAGAAGTTTTGGACACCCTCATCGGACAACTTTGCGAAAAAGCAGACGTTTCAAGAACAAGCCCTATTTGCTTCTGTTTAGGAATGGCAGGCCTGGGGCGCACTACAGATCAACAAATCATCGGCACGATTTGCGATAAACTCGGCATCACCAAAAACCGAATATTGACACACGATGCACATATCGCACTCATTGGGGGAACAGAGAAACAGAAAGGCGTAATTGTCATCTCTGGAACAGGTGCTATCGTTTACGGTACCAACCCCGAAGGCACAGAAGCACGCGCAAGCGGTTGGGGCTACCTCCTCGGAGATGAAGGCAGTGGGTATGATATTGCTATAAAAGCACTCCGAGCTGTCGCCCGCGCCGCTGACGGCAGAGACACTCCGACAGAATTAACAAGCCGCATCCTTAATAGACTCACATTAAACGAACCAAGTGACTTGATCCCTTGGGCACACACCGCGAACCGAGATACGATCGCCCACTTGGCAGAAACTGTGTTTGACACCGCACAAACAATGGACAGCGTCGCAAAACGAATTATTAACGAGGCTGCTGATGAACTCGTTTGTGCTGCAAGGAGTGTGATCCAACAGCTAAAATTTGACGCACCGTTCGAGATTATTCTCAGTGGAGGCAATCTCATCCATCAACCCATGTTCGCTGACAAACTCCGCCACCGGTTTGCAAGGGTACAACCAGAGGCCTCCGTGCGCCTTCCGAGCCGCGAACCGGCTTACGGCGCAGTATTATTGGCACAAGCCACATTAGAGAAAGTACCGTGAGGCGGCTACAGATGAGATGTAAAGAGAAAACTTGTCTATTTCAAGGAATCAGCGTTTTTTAACGAATCTTCCATGTACGAAAACCGAACGTTAGTCCGCAGTACCAACCTCATCATTTCGGACTTGACGAACTGCGGTATGTCATATTAGCTTATAGCAAAACACGGTAAACGGAGCCCACAATGAACTTTGAGAATCGAACGCTTTTTATTGCTGATAATCTTGAGATTATGCGGGGTATGGATTCAGATACAGTTGACCTGATTTATCTCGATCCGCCGTTTAAATCGGGAAAACAGTGGAGAGCACCGATCGGTTCACCAGCAGAGGGCGCGGAATTCAAGGACATCTGGACCGATGCAGACATTAAAGATGAATGGCACGGGCAAATCGCTGCCGAACACGAGGAACTTTATCAGATTATTCAGGCATCTGAAGCTGTTTATGACACGTCTATGAAGATATACCTAACCGCAATGGCAGTTAGGTTGTTTGAAATGCACCGCATTTTGAAGCCAACAGGTAGCATCTATCTACACTGTGATCCGACTGCCAGTCATTATCTGAAAGCCGCGATGGACTCGCTGTTCGGAAGTAATAACTTTCGGAATGAGGTGATTTGGAAGCGGACATCGACGAAATCGCTGGCAAAACGTTACGCAACGAACACCGACAGAATTCTTTACTATATCAAGTCTAATAAGGCAACTTGGAATCAACAATATGCTCCATATGACGATGAATATATACGAAAGGCGTTTCGAAGCCGGGACAAACACGGTAAATACGGAACTGCTGATTTATCGGGCGGAAAAGCAGGCAGCCGAAGAGCTTATATGCCGTTGAAAGGCATCGAACCTCCTCCCGGGCGGGCATGGGCACCACCCACTCGCAACAAATTTCCTGCTTCTGCCCAAGTACTTTTGCCTAATAACTATGAAGATCTCGACCCACTCGCAAAATGTGAAGCCCTTGATAATGCAGACCTGCTGCACTGGCCCAAAGGTAAAATAGGCAGACCACAGTGGAAGAAATATTTATCTGCGATGCTAGGAGTTGTAGCAAGTGACTTGCTCCTTGATATTCCGCCTGTAAAGGGTAAGGAAGATACTGGCTATCCGACACAGAAGCCCCTCGCCCTCTTAGAACGCATCATCAAAACGTCATCAAACGAGGGAGACATGGTATTGGACCCGTTCTGTGGGTGTGCTACGGCGTGTGTGGCAGCAGAACGTTTACATCGACAATGGGTTGGCATAGATATCTCACCAGATGCCGAAGACATCACCGTGTTGCGGTTGTCGGATGAGGTAGACGAATCCTCTAATTTATTCAAACCGTTGACAGATGTGATTGTTCGCAAGGACGCACCAGAACGGACAGATAATGCTGAGGAGATAGCCGTTCAGAAGCGTTTACCCAGATACCAAACACACAAACCGGCATTATTTGGTAGGCAGCACGGCAAATGCAATGGGTGCCAATATCCGTTCCATTTTCGCAACTTGACGGTAGACCATATCAAGCCGCAAAGCAAAGGCGGAACTGACCATATGCAGAAACTACAACTGCTTTGTGCAACGTGCAATTCAACAAAAGGTAATGGCACACAGGCAGAGCTAATTTCACCTTTGAAGGAACAAGGGGTGCTGAAATAGCTAGGATACGGATCACCTTCTCCAGCAATCCATAGTATTGTTGAATCAACTCATTGTAGGGGAGTATACCCAATGATGAGCTTGCCCGGCAGAACTTCCACTTATACCTCCCTGTTTCTCTCCCTATTCCCTTAAGAGTGTTTCCCACCGATCAAAATGAGGAACGCACTATCCTCGTTGGCATAGACAGAGTGTAGGATGTCTTCCGTGAAGGTAACCCCGTCGCCTTGTTCCAACGTTATTTTATCAGCGCTTGTTGTAAATACGATGCTGCCGCTAAGCGTAAGAACAGCAGCTGCGGTTGGGGCTTTATGGTCGGCTAATGTAGAACCCTTCTTTAGGGCAAGCAAGACGATTGTTAGGTCATTCCCTCGAGCCAGTGTCAGCGAGGCTCGCCCTGATGTGGCAACCGAGGCTTCTTCCATAAGATTTTCAGCCATTTCCGTAAACGGAAACGCTTTGATCAACGAGCTATCTAGGTCTGCAGGTCTATACGGTCTATGGAACGATCTATTCATTGTAATCCTCTATTCTATTAGTCAGTGTTAGTTAATACAGTGAACTATTATAACCCGATCGGCAATTCTAAGCCAGAAGGAAAGACCGTCAGAGGTTTCGCTGCTCCATCCGAAATATGGAAGGTATCTTCTAATCGCACACCCCCCGTTCCAGGCACAGAAAGAACCGGATGCCCAACTGTTACTGTCATTCCCTCACGAATCTGAATGCCTGAATCCCCCGGGTGGATGGTCGGTGCCGGTGTTTCCTCGAAACCGAGTCCAATACTATGGCTGATCCCCGCAACGTAGAATTCCCCGTAGCCGTTTTCAGTGAAAACTTTCTTGGCGGCTGTATCTATATCTCGCATTTTTGCCCCGGGTTTTAAAGCATCTCTCCCTGCAGATTGTGCTCTTTTGTAAGTCGCAAACATCTCTTCCTGTTTTGCCGAGGGGGCCCCAACAACGAAAGTCCGGCAGAGGTTCGCACAATACCCTTTATGACGAGGCACTAAATCGAGGACAACGAGATCCCCCTCTTCAACCACTTTGTCAGAAGCCGTTCCGTGCAGCCACCCCGACCGAATCCCTGAATTCACGAAAACAGGCGTCGCGACACCATGGCCGCCTGCTTTTCGCATCGCATATTCTACCTCGGCCGCAACCTCATTCTCCGTAATACCCGGCCTGATTGTCTTAACCGCTGCTTCCATACCGATACCGGCTATCTCTGCCGCCCGCTGCATCAATGCTATCTCGGAGGCATCTTTCACCATGCGGAGCTCATCCATAACCGGGGCGATATCTACAACATCAACCATAGGATTTGCCCTTTGAAACATGTTCAATAAGAACGCAGGCGTAGAAAACCACATCTGCACACCAACCGTGAGTTTGTCCTTCTCACCTATCATGCCGCGCATCACCTGAACCACATCTTTAATTTGTTGACCAACCGAGGCGAAAATCCGAACATCTTCCACACCCAATGAATCCCGGACCTCCGCCTCCTCTCCAGCAAAGGTAATAATAAGTGGCAAGCCTGCCGCCGGAATAATGGCTCGCGGCTGATACCGATCCTCTCCAAAAAAGTAAATATAATCGTCATGCGTTAAGATGAGATAGGCATCAATGCCTTGTTGTTTCATTCGCTCTTGTGCGTTTCGAACCCTTTTGGTATGTAGCACAGCAACTCCTGTATTTGCTTTTCTCAAAACCGCCCCTACGAAACCCCGTTACTCTGCGCAGCGGATGACGTAGCCGTTAATGGGTTGTATCAGAAAAATATAGGATACTATATGTATAATCTCGGCGCAACTTCAATCTTAGAAGAAAGCGGATCAGACTCGCGATTGCAAGCAACCCTGGTAGCTTTCAACCAACCCCCGGAACGCCATCATCCGCACCAAAAATCAGGGAATCCACCTTCAGCAGCCTCCCGCATGCTTTCAGGGCGGCGTATATCATATTAAATGTAATGTTTTAAATAGAACCGGTACAATAACATGACATGTATATTTGATGGGGGCCAGATTGTTTTGTAAAGCGCTGACACATTTTTCATGGGCCCCTGACAGGTCAAGGTCTCGCGCCCTATTTTCAGAAGCCGGAGCAAATGAGTAAGGCACGAACAACCTCCTAATGCCTACAAGGCATGATCTCCCGGACAGACACCCTTTACAAAAGTGCCAAAACCGAAGAAGGTCGGTGCATAATCACCAACATAATCGACAACACTCTTTTCCGGAATAGCATCTTCTAGTCCCATACACCAATAACACCCGTTGACGAGAAGTCTACGGAGCCCTTCGCTCTCTAGATCGACCGAAGCCCCCATCGTTGTGCCGAAGACGCGTGAAGTATTACCCGCATCGCCCGTGTAGGTCTTTATCCACGCCATAGGCATCGTGACCGTATCCGGTTTTGGAGCGTCTGTCGGCTCCATACCGACCAACACCTGTCCGTGGATAAGAACTTGAGCATCGCCTGTCAATTCCGTTATGCCGTAGACATCGGATGGCCCCCAAACATCGGCAACGCCTTTGAGAATCGAATGATCTTTCATCGCCTCGTCAATAACACCGCGCGCACTCTCCTTGCCGTGATGCCCATGATGATTAACCCATGTTTCACCGAGTACTTGTCTGCCGTATCCACCGTCAAACGTTTTACTGTTAAAACTATATTTTGCATATGGGCTATCAAGATTCCGGCTATAACTGAAAGCGTGTGTCGCTGTACGAAGCCCCATCACCGGTTTCCCAGCGTTGGTATAGTCAACGATGTACTTCATCTGTTCATCTGGTAGCTCACGGAAACGCGTGAATAGGACCATCATATCCGCGGATTCCAAATGGTGGAGTCCAGGAATATTGGTTTGGTTCTCCGGATCAATCTCGCCTGTTTCCGGATCAACAGCGAAAAGCACAGTGCATGTAAACCCGTGATGTGTGGCTAACACTTTGCCTAACATCGGCAACGCCTCTTCAGAGCGATACTCTTCGTCACCGCTGACAAGAACAATATGTTTTCCCTTCCCGGGACCTTCGTTTCCTTCGTAAAGAACCCATTCGTTTTTCATCAAAAGTTAAACCCCACAAAAATAAGATTTTGTATAAGTATAGCAGATTTTCCAGAGAAAGTCACCTTGAATCTGTTTACGGAGATGAGACATTCTGGACATATAAGGAAAAGATTTTGACAAATATCCGAAATTAGCATAAAATTGTGAGGAATAACCCGAAAATATTATTCAAAAATACAGTAAAATTGGAGGGACTGGATTGTTAAAAGTATCAAAATTTGGCGGGAGCTCCCTGGCATCGGCACAACAAGTACATCAAGTTTGCGACATCATCGCTGCTGATCCCAAACGACGCCTCATCGTTGTCTCCGCACCTGGGAAACGCCACAGCCAAGACATCAAAGTAACAGACTTACTCATCGCAGCTGCATCAGAACGACTGACAGGGAAAATCGGGGCATCGGAATGCGCTGAAGTAATCGAACGCTACCGCAACATCGCCTCAGGGTTAGGGCTCCCCCCTGAAGTTATTAAACCTATCGCCCATAACCTGACAGAACGCCTAGAAAAAAGTACTACCGATGCGAATCTCTATATGGACACGATGAAGGCGGGCGGGGAAGACAACTGCGCACAACTTATCGCGCAGGCATTGCAAGCCCGCGGCATAGAAGCACACTATGTCAACCCGAAAGATGCAGGACTCATATTGTCCGATCAACCCGGCAACGCCCAAGTTTTACCCGAAGCCTATAACCGTTTACGCGATCTCAAGGAACGCCCAGGGATCACCGTTTTTCCAGGATTCTTCGGCTATTCGAAACAAGGGAACATCGTCACTTTTTCACGCGGCGGTTCAGACATCACAGGCGCCATTCTCGCCAGCGCCGTTCGCGCAGAGGTCTATGAGAATTTTACAGATGTCGACTCTGTGTTTGCAGCGAATCCAGCTATCGTTAAAAACCCCGCACCCATCGCCCAGCTAACCTACCGTGAAATGCGGGAACTCTCTTATGCCGGGTTTTCTGTCTTTCACGACGAAGCACTTGAACCCGTCTACCGAGCACAAGTGCCCGTTCATATCCGAAACACGAATAACCCAAAAGCGGAAGGCACACTGATTATTCCGAACCGCAAGGCAATAGATAGGCCAGTTGTCGGTATCGCAGCAATGGACAGTGTGTGCTGCATCTACCTCAGTAAATATCTAATGAATCGCCAAATCGGATTCGGGCGACGCCTACTGCAAATCTTAGAAACCGAAAGCATCTCTTTCGAACATGTGCCATCCGGTATAGACAACATGTCCGTTATCATTCGCGAAGAAAATCTGACAGCGCAGAAAGAGAAGAAGGTCGTCGAACAAATCCGACAAACCCTCGCACCTGAAGATGTCTCCGTAGAACGCGGCCTCTCGCTTATCATGGTCGTTGGAGAAGGCATGCGTCACACTGTCGGAATCGCCTCACGCGCCACACATGCATTAGCAAGCACACACGTTAATATCGAAATGATTAACCAAGGCTCTAACGAAGTTAGTATGATGTTCGGCATAAAATCTGAAGATATGCAGACTGCAGTTCAAACACTCTATACCGAATTTTTCGCCTAAAGGAGACCCTTATGAAAATTACCGTGCAACCTGAAGAACTGGCTGCCGAAAAATTGACAGACGCACACGTTGAACAAGCCGTAAACGCAATATCTGTCGATGGTTACATCATCTTGGAAAATGTCGTCAATCATGAACACTTGGATGTCTTGCGGGAGCGGATGGACGCCGATTCGCAAATCTTAATTGAAGCAGAAAAATGGGGCGGAGCAGGCAGACTCGCAGGCCATCTCCAGCAGGGGCCACCCCCCTGTGCGCCCTATATTTTCACAGACATCGTCGCGAACCCCTATGTCGTGCAGGTAACACAAGAACTGCTCGGTCCAGGGCTCTATAATAACTTTTACAATGGCAATACAAATTGCCCCGGTAGCATAACACAACCACTTCACAGAGACGGATCACACCTCTGGCCAAACCAAGAGATAGCACATCCGACGGCAGAAGTTGTTGTCAATATCTCTCCACAAGATACAACAGAGGAAAATGGAAGCGTGGAACTCTGGCCCGGTTCACATCTAATAGTTAGTGGACGAAGGATAGAGAAAGAAGAAGAGGAAACCCGCCGGAAAATCTGTCCGCCCCTCCGTGGAAACGCAAAAAAAGGGAGCATCCTCATCCGAGATATCCGACTATGGCACCGAGGAGTTCCCAACTTATCTCATAAACCTCGACATATGGTAGCTATGATTTACCGCGCCTCTTGGCTGAAGTCCAACCGTAAATTAAAGTATAAAACTGGCTGCGAAAACGCTTTTAAAAACAGCGAGCTCGACCATAATGCTGAGTTCCTCGACTTCGTTAACCCCAAAATAGATGAATATGATTATCTTTTTAACCCACGCTTCTAAATCCTACAAACGATACTATCTCCCTCTTTGAGCCCAAAGCGGAGGTTACTATGAACGCCCAAGACCAGTGGCTCCCTGCTGAGCCTGACCTGCAAACAGTCTGCAATAAATACAGCAACCCGATTTATGCCCTCTCCCAAGCCGAAATGCCAGCTATCATTCTGAGGAACGCTTACTCAGCCAAACAGTGCCACGGACTCATTACCCGGTTCACAAACATGGGACTAATGCGGGACGAAACCGACACCAACTCCACCGATAGGCGCACCCGTATCGACATCGGCACAAGCCTCGGAAACCGCGGCGCAGATAAAGCGAAATTTTTAGCACACGCGAAAGTAACTCATCACCTCTTTGAATTCCTATTCAACGGATTTGATAACCCTATTGATCTTATCTATGATGCACTCGCTGCGCTTGCACCAGGAAAAAAAGTAAAAGTAGCACATGAACCAGACGGATCCTGCTACGGACCCGCGATCTTCCGCGTCCACTATGAAACACACAGTTATAAACCCCACATCGACCACGTCAAATACCGCGAACAGCGCACCAATTATGAAGTTTACCGCTTCGAGCATCAATTTGCAGGGGTCTTATGTGTCCAAAACGCTGATGAAAACGGAAAAGGCACACAAGCCATTCTGCATCGATGCCTCTGGTCCGATGAGATCCAGCCTTATATCGCCGAGGAAACTTTTGACCAGTACGCCGCTGAAAACGGCACAGAAAACTATCAGGTCAACCTGAATCAGGGGGACCTCTACTTCTTCAATACCCGGTGTATCCATGAAGTGCCACCTGTTCAAGGCACACAAGCCCGGATTGTCTTGGCTGTGTTTATCGGTTATTCTCCTGACGACGATGAAGTATATGTCTGGTCATAATCCTTTTTCTCACCCCACCATTTTTCGAAGCTGAAAAACCGAATCTGTTCACTGAATGCACAGATATTATCAAGAGTATTGCCCTCAGTCTAGATGGAAAAATATTCACAACAGTGCGGTATCTGGACAAAACGGACCTGTTTTTCTTGACTCTTTTACAAAAATGGTATCATTAACCTGAGCGTGATAAAGAGCTATTATATCGTGCGCCGAACTCATGCACTTACAACAACGCCTCAGCCAACCCCATAAAATCGTTCACTGTTACATCGGGTTGATAAGGCGTATCCTCATACGGCAACTTATAGCGATTCACAAACGCCCCCTTATATCCGCAGGCCCGCGCCCCCAAAATGTCAAATGAATTTGCAGAAACCATCAGACATTCGCTGACTTCAAGCCCTAACCTCCTCGCAGCTTCACGATAGACTGCAGGATGCGGTTTAAACGCCCCGACCGATGTAACCGAGATTACGGCGTCAAAATCCCAGACGACCCGCTCCCTAACGAGATATTCTAAAAAGGACGGATCCCCGTTAGACAAAACCACCAACTGATACCGAGATTTCAACGCAGATAACGCAGACATCACCTCTGGAAATGGCGAAAGGAAGCGCCAGCCATGCATAAATTCTTCTACTGTTTCAGAAGTCGCATCAATCCCGTTTGCTCTCAGGACGTAGTGTACTGCGCGACGAACGGTCTCCAGATAACCGCTATGACCGAGCATCACAATCGTATCTTGATACTGTTCAATCCGTTGACGATACCGCCACTGCCGCCAGAATTCATCCGCTGATACATCCGCAGCACGCGCCTTCAGCAATTCATCAATGAACGGCGTGAGACTACCCCCTAAATCCAAAATCGTGCCAAACAGGTCAAAAGTAAGCGCCTTTGTCTCCACAACATCCACCATAATAGTTTCAGTTATCGGTTCAGAGTCGCATGTAGCAGGTCAAACGAAACAACTGCTATACACAGACAACCGATAATTATTTAAATCTTTTTTTATCCTAACGCCACTGTTCGCCCAGTTGCCATCGCCTCAAATGCAGCATCAATGACACGCATCTGATTCACGCAGCTTTCCGGCGAAATCCGGTGCGGGTTTCCAGTTGTTAGAACTTCACACATGTGCTCTAACTGCAAGCCGAACTGGAAACATGGTTCAAAATCAATAACTTCTCTACCCGCTCGTGTGATAAGCTCAAGATTGACCGCTGAATTCTCATTGTTCCAAGCCCGATCAAGCCGACACATGCCGCCGGTACCTGACATCTCAACGTATTGTCCACCAGCACAATTAAAACCGGTAGAAATCTGGGCAGTCCGTTCCCCGGGAAATACTAACAATAGATAGGAAGCATCGTCTACTTCTAACCCGGCTTGAGACGCACCCGACACTCGAATCGGTTCAGCACCAAACATAAACCGTGCATGGTGGATATTGTAACAGGCCAAATCGTAGATACTACCGCCACCTTTCGCCTTATTAAACCGCCAATTCGCCTCAGGGCGGCGCGTTTCAGCACCACCACCACCGCCACCTGTGCAGAAGGTACTACGGAGCGTCATAAACGACCCAATTGCACCAGAATCAATTAATTCTTTCGCTTTAAGGTGCATCGGATGATGTCGAAATTTAAACGCCTCTGTGACTAAAACACCGTTCTCCTGGGCAGCACCAACAAACGCTTCCGCCTCCGCTGCTGTTGACGTGAAAGGTTTCTCACACAAAATCGCTTTGACGTGGCGGGATTCAGAAATCTGGATACCGACCTCAGCGTGAAAGGCACCCCACGTACAGATAATAACGATCTCTAGATCCTCCGCATCTAACATCTCTGCTAAAGAGAGATACCGGTTTTCAAGAGGCACTCCGAAGCGTTCCCCGAAACTAGCTAACGCATTTTCCGATACGTCACAGACCGCCGCCAATTCAGCACTCGGGGCTTGCCGGCAAGCATCACCGTGAGCATTGGCGATGCCACCTGCTCCGACAAGACCAACACGGTAAGGAGTTTGCGTTGACATAATATCTCCTTTCTCTGTCAAGTCGCTGTTAAAGGATAACCGTTTTCAACGATCGCTTTTTGCAGGAACTCAAATTCGTACTGTGGTAACGATGCACCCGGCTCCAATTCTGAAAAATCTTTCTTCCAACGGGCCACCGCGTCTGCTCTTACAACTATCCGCCCTAATGGAATACCTAAGAACTCTTCAAGTTTTTTCAGAACTGCCTCTTGGTGCAAGACAAAATCCTCAAAACGGATCTGGATAACATTTTCAGGCAGAGGCGTTGCTTTCATGAGCTTATACTGATAAATCCACGAAATCGCCCGCCTTTCATAGATATCGTCCGTTTCAGGGTATAAGACCCCAAAATCCCGGAGGTTATCCGTTTTGTGGCTGCCTCGAATACAATCCCGCGGATCCCGAATCCAATGGATAAACTTTATGTCTGGAAACATCCGAATTATCCACGGATAGACCAGAGTAGTTTCCGGGAGCTTCCACCCTTTGTGGGCAGCCCGATTCTGAAGTACGTCCGCAAGGTATGTATTAACGAGCCGTTCAAATTCCGGATCGATAGCCATTGTAAAAAGTGGACCAAAATCCCACAACAAACCGCCTTGCCATTTAACATATTGCGCCATGACACGGCAAGCATCATACATGGCATGCGGCGGAATTTTATCACCAGAGGCGTTAAGTTGACTCCCCATGAAAACCCCGCTGCCATACAACGTGTGAGAAATAGCACGCGTCCCAGAATGACCCCGACCAATCACTGTGACCAAATTTTCCATAGTAGATATCTATTACACAAAAATGACTTGTTTATTTCCGAAAATTAGAGCATAATAATTATGAAAACGGACACGCACTACTCACAGATACTCATCCGAGCCCGGCTTCAATTACTCGGAAAACATTGTAGCAAATAGAAAAAATAAAGCAACCTTTTTTTAATACACGACTTCATATTACGGAGAAAAAACATGAATAGACCACCCGAAGCCTTTATCCCCGTGGCCGAAGAACGCCTGCTTAACTTCTCTACCGCTTGCTTTGAGAAAGCCGGCATTACACATGCACACGCAGCACTCATTAGCCGGCTCCTCGTCAATTCTGACCTGCGGGGGGTCCGCAGCCACGGCACCCGAACCCTCAACGGATACTGCACAGGTTTCGAAAATGGAACTTTTAATCCCAACCCGAACATTCGCGTCATTCATGAAACACCCACTGCTGTCGTGCTCGACGGGAACGGCACACTCGGCTATCTGCCCATGGTGCGCGCCACGGAACACGCTATCGTCAAAGCCAAAAAGGTAGGCATCGGGATGGGATTAGTCCGTTATATTGGACACTACGGCTCAGCAGGACACTACGCCCGTATGTGTAACGAAGCCGGGTGTATCGGTTTTTCCGTACAAGGTTATCAGAATCACGGGAACGCCGGAAATCAAGACCCAAAGCCGCAGCTCGGCTATTACGGCAATCCGCCTATCTGTTTCGCTATTCCATCTGGTGAAGAACCCCCGGTTGTCCTCGACGCAGCAACCTGTATTATGGCCGATTATCAACGCGGCCCCGAATTCGACACCTTGCTTTCACTGATTCCAGCTGCCTTCTTCAAGAGTATCGGTTATACCGCCGTCGCAAGTCTGCTAGGCGGCGCATTGACCGGTTTCACTGAGCCACCACCGGAAGACACTGCAAAGTGGAAAGGCGGAAGAATGGGCGGCATGGCCCTCGCAATAGACATTGAATCTGTCGTGCCGATTACCATTTTTCACGCAGAAGTCGATCGGATGGCGCGGGACATCCGCGAAACATACGAACCCATGCCAGGGACAGATAGTGCATTGCTGCCAGGGGCCATTGAAACGGAATACATGCAAAAACATCGCCATGAAGGAATCCGTTACGGTGAAATGGAGCAAGAATCCGCTCGCGCAGCCAGTAAACGGTTAGGAGTGCCATTGCCCTGGGACGAATAACCTCTATATCGCAGCAAAAAAAAGAAACCCAAGAAAACAGATGATGTAGACAACGCACCCGTGTAAACACGTCACACTAAACTTAAACAATGCAGTATCAATGCGTTAAATGCAACAACACATATCAAATTTCACCGATGCGCTACTGCTGTGATTGCGGCAACGCGCTCAATTTGGTCAGAAATCCGTATGTCTGCCCGAATCCACAGGACCCAGGAGCAACGTCGCTTTGGCTATACCGCGAAGCACTACCGATTGATGCTGAAACTGCGATTGTCACCCTCGGTGAAGGTATGACCCCTCTAATTCCACTCGATGCTGATAGCCCCGAACATCTCGTGAAACTGGACTATCTCTGTCCAACAGGATCCTACAAAGACCGAGGGGCAGCTGTCCTACTCACACATCTCAAGTCGCTCGGAGTCAAGACAGTTGTCGAAGATTCCTCCGGCAACGCCGGAGCAGCGATTGCAGCGTATAGCGCGAGAGCCGGGATCCGTTGCACCATCTACTGTCCAGAATCCACTTCAAAACGGAAATTGCAGCAAATTTCTGCTTACGGTGCCGAGCTAAAACTCGTGAAGGGAAACCGCAGGGCAACAACAGAAGCCGTAAAACTCGCAGCAACCTCTGTCTGCTACGCCTCTCACAATTGGCACCCCTTTTTCTTGGAAGGCACAAAAACGCTTGCGTACGAAATCTTTGAACAACTCGGGCGGCGTACACCGACACACGTCATCTGTCCCGTCGGATTCGGAAGTATCTACCTGGGACTCTTCATCGGATTTCGGGAATTACAGACACAACGGATCATCGACAACATACCTCGACTGCTCGGGGTTCAACCCGATGTCTGCTGCCCCATCTACAACGCTTACCTTCAAAACGCAGCCGCTGTCTCAAGAATGAAACAGACAGATAACACGCTTGCTGAAGGCATAACCGCGGAACTCCCCATCCGAGGTGAGCTGATTTTGGAGGCACTCCGTTCCACAAACGGGGCCTTTACGACAGTTGAGAACGCACATATCAAATTGGGCATGAAAACACTTGCAACCAAGGGGATTTATGTCGAACCTACATCGGCTGTAGTTGTCAAAGCATATCAACAATTTCAACAGGCAAATATCATCCAAAAAGGGGACCTGACCGTCTCGATTCTCACCGGCACCGGTTTGAAGACGAGCAAATAGAAGCCACATGTCGCTAACGTATCGGCACGATTTAAGCAGCATAGATCAAATGAAACACGTAATCATCACAAGGCATCTACAGAAGCACTTCTGGCTGCCGCTTACATCTTAAATCTTCAAAAATAGATGAAAACCGAACGACTTTATTCGCTTTTTTATTCTTAAAAATACCTTAACTACCACAAGCGCTGAGGACGAATAAAAACAAAACATGAAAATAGTAAAGAAAGATAGATCTGATTTCATCCGGCTCATCACAGTGTGCGCCTTCATTCTGCTATTTATTGTCGTAATCGGCGCTCTCCGCGCACGAAATCGCCCACTTTTCGGAATCGGGACCCTTACTCATGAAGCCGCAGAGACACTCCCTGACACTGTCAAACGACGCGATGAACTCCAGCGTGAGCAATGGCACAACGGTTTCCGACTGCTCCGCTACTGGTGGACAGGCGGGGCAGCTGTCTACGTCGCAGAGATGGACCGCACGGCCGAAAACCTTCAATTCGATGTGGCACTCGCCAATAACCAAATATTAGGACGGGAAACTATCACCAGTGCTACAAACCGGCTTATGAACAGAGGCATGCTGCCTCTAGCAGGCATCAACGGCAGCTTCGGCATCCGAGGAGACAACCGCGGACGAGGCGGCATGATCTTTAACCTGCATATCCAAAAAGGGGAACTTGTCAGCATTCCAACCTATCTCGATAGATGGGGCTATTCGCCACCTTCTCCATGGGGGGAAACCAGCTTCGGCGTAACGCCAAACGGAGAATTCCTTATGGACAGAGTCAAGTTAAACGGGCAACTCCGTATAGAGAAGCCAAACGCCCATACACTCCACATTAACGCGGTTAACCAAATTTGTGACGCCTTGTGCCCCGTAGTTGTCTTCACTCCACGCTTTGGACAAAGAACTTTAACCCGCCGCTGCTATGAATTCACACTGAGACAGATCCACCTCCCACTGACAGGAAAATACAAAAGTAGATTCGTCGTAACCGCTGTGAACCCGCACGGCAATAGCCCTATCCCAAATGACGGGGTCGTCATCGCGATTGAACCACGCTCAGCGCGCGACTGGGAAAATAAGATCACCAAATCCACAGCAGGCACACTAGAAATTGCACTGATGCCCCAAAAATGGCAGCACGTCCAGCAAGGACTCGGCGGCAACCTACGACTCGTCCGAGACGGGAAAGTGGAACCCGAACTCATCGCATTTGGCCAGTCGAGGGGCGGCAGCGCACACAGACACCGGAACGGGGCAGCTCAGCATCCACGCAGCGCCTTAGGATTTAACGACGAAAAACTCTTTTTAATCGCTATCGACGGTAGACAGCCCGGATACAGCATGGGGATGCCCCTCTATCACATGGGAAAGTTTTTCAGCGAAATTGGAATCAAACACGCCATAAATCTCGACGGCGGGAGCTCCTCAACGCTATGGGCATTCGGAAAAGTCGCAAACAGCCCCGCACACGGATATGAACGCCGCATCTTCAACGTCGCAATGATCCGCACCAAAGACACACAAGCACAATGAAACTACAACCCTACCTCCTCCTATTCGTACTCCTGCTGCTAGCATGCCCTGACAGAAATACACCGCGGGCAGTCAGTGAAGATTTTATCTTTAACTACTACCAACACGCCGATCAGAAGGCAGCATTACAGATCAGCCATGGACTTGCCGAAGAAAAATTGGAAAAAGAAATCGTACGAGTACGAGAAGTTCGCCGACCAGGGGACCAGATCGACGCAATGCCAAAAATGGAATATGAGCTCGTCGGGAAAGAAGAAGGGGCAACAAACGTGCTATTCAACTATAAACTGACCATCAAAAACCGAGCTGGAACTACAACCCACACCCGAAACATCGTTGTTAACACCGAGCAGATCGGGCACCAATGGAAAGTCATTAACTTTGATGAATACTAAGAATCGCCAGATAGCAATCGAACGCTTATAAGACCTACGCAGGATGGTCCTCCATTGTGTCCCAACCCGTTGCGTTGTGTATCCGCTCAACACTGCGTAAGTCCTAACCTATGCAAAAAGGGGGAAATACTATGAAAACAGGAAAAGTTGCCGTCTTTACACAAGCACAAGCCCCGATGGAATTTCGCGAATATCCGATCCCATCGGTCACTGCAGACGATATCCTCGTCCGAATCCGCATGGCAAACATTTGCGGATCCGATCTGCACTTCTGGCGTGGACACGGCCCCAAAGTCAAGAGCGGTATCCCCCAAGTTCTCGGACACGAAATGATCGGCACAATCGAAGCAATGGGACGCAACATTTCAACAGACAGCACAGGCCAACCGCTAAACGAAGGAGACCGCCTCGCCTACTCCTATTTCAAACCGTGCCAACATTGCTGGATGTGCCTCAACGGAAAACCGGGATGCCCGAACCGCTACCGAGACTGGCTCGGCGTTTCCAGCGAACAACCCCCGCACTTTCACGGGGCTTACGGCGAATATTACTACATGCAACCAGGACACTGGGTTTTCAAGGTACCCGATCAACTTCCAGACACCCTCGTATCTCCAATCAACTGCGCCTTGTCCGAAGTCATTTACGGACTCAACCAGATCGGTATCACGCTCGGCGATACTGTGGTTATCCAAGGCGCAGGTGGACTTGGACTCTACGCCACTGCCGTCGCTAGAGAAATGGGGGCAGGCAAAATCATCGTCCTCGACCGGCTACACGCACGCCTCACACTCGCCCGCGAATTTGGCGCAGACGAAACACTCAATGTCGATGAAACCGACATGAAGTCCCGTGTCCAATATGTTCTTGAACAGACAGGCGGCAACGGGGCAGACCTCGTCGCCGAATTTGTCGGATCCCCACGCGTCCTCACCGAAGGAATCAAAATGCTCCGATACGGCGGACGCTACTTGTGGATCGGGAACATCAACCTCGGATTCCCAACTGAAATTGACCCGGGAAACATCGTCCGATGTAGCAAGGCAATCCGCGGCGTGATCGTCTACGAACCGTGGGTCATTCCGCGCGCACTCGATTTTCTAAACCGAACCCAACACAAATACCCCTTTCAAAAAATTATCTCCCATACCTTCCCGTTTAGCAATATTAACGAAGCCTTCGCTTACGCAGACAGCGGTGAAGCAATCCGAATCGGACTAGATTTTGAAGTATAAAACCCCGGCTTCTGCCTACATCCATATCCCTTTTTGCACGACAAAGTGCCATTACTGCATCTTCAATACATATACTTTCCATGAAAAACAAGCCAAAACCTACCTACAAGCACTTCAAACGGAGATGGAACTCTACGCCTCAGAAACCGACACGCTACAAACCCTATTTATCGGCGGCGGGACCCCTTCCATCCTCTCTGTAAACGCCCTCGCACAACTACTTGCGGATATACACAGGCACTTTACTATATCCGCAGACGCTGAAATCACCGTTGAATGTAACCCAGAAACGCTCGACGCTGAAAAACTTAAGATCATGAAGCACAACGGCGTGAATCGCCTCAGCCTCGGTTTACAAGCAATGCAAGACGAAACACTGAAGCAGTTAGGGAGAACCCATACAGTCCCAGAATTCCTACAGAGCTATCGCCTCGCCCGCAAACACAACTTTAAAAATATCAACATAGATCTCATCTTCGCGCTTCCCAAACAGACCATGCAAACATGGCGCTATACCCTAAACGAGGTCATCTCACTCGAACCAGAACATATTTCAACCTATAACCTCGTAATAGAGGAAGCAACTCCGTTTTATGAACAGTTGCAAGCAGGAGAACTACCTCTCCCCTCCGAGGACACCGAAGCCGATATGTTCCACTACGCCATTGAGACACTGACCGCACAAGGATACACACATTATGAGATATGCAGCTTCGCCAAAAACAATCACTTTGCCAAACACACATTGGTCTATTGGAATAATCAACCTGCCATAGGACTTGGCGCCGGCGCGTCTGGATATGTCAACGGAGTACGTTATACCAATATCCACGATATAAACCCCTATATCGAGGCACTCCGACAAGGCAACAAGCCAATTCTTGAAACAGAACGCCTGAACAGACACGCTGAAAAGGCTGAAACCCTCATGCTTGCACTTCGGAAACGAAAAGGCATAGCGCTTGAAAACTATCAACACCGTTTTGGAGAAAAGATCGAAGTCGCCTTTGGAAAAACACTCAACAAATGGATCCGTTCCGGACTGTTAGAGCAGACCGATACGCACTTGAGACTCACCGATCGCGGGCTCTTTCTCGCAAACGAGGTCTTTGTGGAATTAATATAGGCACCAAAGGCAACATAAAATTGTTTTGACATATCATCATAAATCTCGTAGCATAGACGGTTCAGTCTGTGCCTACGTTGCCTCTGTTGTAGCATAGACGGTTCAGTCTGTGCCTATGGCACATAGTTTCTTGTTAGCAGGCAGTATAACCAGCATAAAATTGTTTTGACATATCATCATAAATCTCGTAGCATAGACTGTCGGTTTCTTGTGCCAGATAGGTTTCGAAACCTCAGCACAACCTAACAGTCTATCCCACAAGTGGCCGACAACTAACAGCCAACATGCGAAACATCAAACTCGTCATTGAATACGACGGCACCAACTACCACGGATGGCAGACACAACCAAACCTGCCCACAATTCAAGCCACAATTGAGGACACCTTGGCGAAACTAACCAAAACACCCATACACATCATCGGCGCAGGAAGAACCGACACCGGTGTCCACGCCGAGGGACAAGTCGCCAATTTCTGGACAGACTCACAGATGCCCGTGACCGCATTTCAGAAAGCACTTAACGCCACTTTACCGCGGGATATCGTCATCTGTCGCGCGACAGAAGCCCCCGCTGCACTCCACGCCCGATTCAGCGCAACACGCCGACGCTACCGGTATACTATCCTGAACAGAGAATACCCCAGCGCACTCTCACGCCAGAGATGTTACTTTTTGCCCACAAAAATTGACGCACAGCGGGCACATCAACTCTCCCAAACGCTGCGGGGCAAACACGACTTTTCCTCTTTCCAAAAGACCGGAAGCAATCGGACAAACCCCATCTGTGAAATCTACGAAGTCGCCTGCCGGAAGGAAGGCGAATACATCTATTTTGACATCGAAGCCGATGCATTTCTCCGAGGAATGGTGCGCGCAATTGTCGGCACTCTCTTAAAATGTATCAAACGCAGCAACCCCGACGCACACCTCCACCAAATCCTAGCAGCCAAAGACAGAGCCGCAGCCGGAACTTCTGTCCCCGCACACGGACTCTCACTTATTCGAGTGGAATACAAAAACGCAGCAACCCTTCCAAATACATAAGGAGCCCCGCATGAATTATGCCCAAGTCTTAAGTGAATTGGAAACGTTAGTTAATGAAACCTTCGCGCTCTGGGAACACAACCGGATCGGCTTCCAGTGGCAACACTACACATGGAACCACTCAATGCGGGTGCGCGCCATGGGCATGGCCCTCGGTAAACGTGAAGGCGGCGATGTCCAACTGCTTGAAGTCGCCGGCACCCTACACGATATCACCAAACGTTACGACGGCGCTATCTTAACCGACGACAACGGGCAACGGATCCTAGACCCTAACGGATTCTGGCTAAACGAAACCCTCACCCCCACCGGTCAGAACATCGTTACGCAACTTTACGATAAACACCAGCTCCACGGTAAGGTCCATCACGAATCCGGAGCAGTCATTACTGAAAAGATTTTGGAAATGTACGACTTCGAACCCGATTTCGTACAGGCCGCAACCGCGGTCGTCCTAGCACATCTAAAACCCACGAATCTCACCGCAGAAAACTTTAAAATGCTCTATAACCGAATCGAAAACCAGATCCTCTATGATGCTGATACCATGGACCCTAACGTCGGTTACACAGCCTTCTTCCGGAATGTCCACATACATTCATATTTCGCACGCCAACGCGGAAATTTTGACCTGGAAGACTACGTGCGCAACCTGCCACGCTGGATTAACTCCAAGCAGGAATTCGTTGATAAACTCTTAACCGAAGCCGCTCGCGAAGTCGCCCAAGCCCGACAAGACAGAAATCAACACCTCTTCTTGCAAATGGTAGATGAATTAGACGACATGGAGATAAACCGTACATACGGGTTGTTGGGCGTGATTGAGTATTTCGTCAGTGTAACCGAAGACCCGCACTTCCTGAATCAACTTGACCATCTGCAGAACGAATGGCTGCCGCAGCGGAAACAGTGGCTAGCTGAGGAGGAACATGACACATCAACGCGCGATCGCGCCCAAGCCGCCATCAATCGCGTCCACGATTTCCTGAATCTCCTAACCCGCGAAAGTAAGGGCGAAATTTAAGGCATCACCTAACGAGAAGGAACTTATTATGAACACCCCAACGGCAGACACACGTGACAAACATGACAAACCGATAGCCCCGCCGCAAATCCCATATCCGCCCGAGCTCTATCGCTTCGACACGACCACCCACGGAATTTCCGGCGGGTTCCCCGCTGTTACCGCGACAGAGATAGAATACTTTCATCAGCACGGCTACCTCGTCATCAACGACGCCTTTACCCGCAGCGAAGTCGAAGAGGCGTTGGCCGGTATGACGCACCTCATGGATGGAGCGTGCCCCAACTTCCGGGCAATCCAATTTGAACCGACACTCGTCAAGCACAAAGACGAAATGCAGGGCGAAGAACGCCTTAACGCCATTAGAAAAATATTTCGCTTTGTGGATCACGAACCGCGTTTAAACGCGATGGCAACGCATTCGGGGCTCCTCGGCGTTCTTGAACAAATGATGGGCGACACGCCTCAGCTCTTTCAAGATATGGCACTCGTCAAACCACCCCGCCACGGGTCAGAAAAACCATGGCATCAAGACTGCGCCTACTTCAACTTTCCAAAAGATACAACGGTCGTCGGCGTATGGATCGCCTTAGACGCAGCCACGCCCGAAAATGGATGCCTGCACATCATACCGGGGTCACATATTGAGGGACCGATGATCCATTTCAAACGACGCGACTGGCAGATATGCGATACAGACGTGCCAGTCGCACGCGATACGATGGTGCCTCTTAAGCCGGGCGGCTGTCTCTTCTGGCACGGACTCACCCATCATGGAAGTCCCGCCAACCAATCAGAGCAACCGCGGCGCGCCCTACAATTCCACTATAAACCGATAAATTCTGGAGAAATTACCACGCAAGAACGCATGGCCATCTACGGAAGTGAAGGGAAAGAGGTAGACTGCTAAGAAAAGAATCTGCTTGTCCGAGCAAACCGCGCGCCGTAACGCACTTCAATCAACCGCCTGCCCCACTTTTAAAGGACAAGCAGAAAACATAAAAAGGTAGGAGATATTTCATGAAAAGACACTTAATTAGGGTTATCTGTTTTATTCTCTTCTGCATCGTAGCACTTTCACCAACACTGGCACAGCAACTAGAAGTGCCTATACCTGACGCGAAACTCGCTTCGGCAATCCGACAAGAGATCGGCAATTCAATCACAACGCACACATTGCTAAATCTAACACGTCTTGAAGCCTCCAGTCGCGAGATAAGAGATCTCAGCGGACTAGAACACGCCCACAATCTCAAGACCCTGAACCTGGCAGGCAACAAAATCACGGACATATCGCCGCTCACAAACCTTACACAACTCAACTACCTATTCCTTAATCATAACGCTATTACGGATGTATTCCCGCTCACAAATCTCACACAACTTAATGGACTGTCCCTTGAAGCTAACGCCATCACGGATGTATCGCCCCTCACAAATCTCACACAACTCAAATATCTATTCCTTAATCGTAACGCTATTACGGATGTATTCCCGCTCACAAATCTTATACAACTCGAGACCTTGCACCTGCCGGAAAACGGCATCACGGATGTATTCCCGCTCACAAATCTCACACAACTCACTGCCTTGTACTTGTCGGACAACGCCATCACGGATATATCCTCACTCACAAATCTTATACAACTCACCCACCTGTATTTGTCGGACAACGCCATCACGGATATATCCTCACTCGCAAAACTTACACAACTCACCCACCTTGCCTTGTCGGATAATGACATCACGGATATATCCCCACTCACAAATCTTATACAACTCAAGATCCTGAGCCTGGCAGGCAACAAAATCACGGATATATCCCCGCTCATAAATCTTACACAACTCAATCGCCTGGAGCTGTGGGACAATGGCATCACGGATGTATTCCCGCTCACAAATCTTACATAACTCACTGCCTTGCGCCTTTGGAGCAACAAGATCACGGATATATCCCCGCTCACAAATCTTACACAACTCACGGAGTTGTTCCTTGACAATAACGCCATCACGGATGTATCGCCCCTCACAAACCTTACACAACTCAATCGCCTGGGCCTTTGGAGCAACAAGATCTTAGATATGTCGCCTCTGGTCGATTTGAATCTTTCAGGAACAGACGTGGACAGCACCGGACTCTATATTAAAGACAATCCATTGAACAAAGCATCTGTGCAGACGCATATCCCCGCTATGCAGGCGAACGGGATTGTGGTCGCGTTTGACACTCCGGCCCAGGCAACACCCGCCCCACTCCGAATAGCGACTCTGCTCCTACCAAACTACCCCAACCCGTTCAATCCAGAGACCTGGATCCCCTATCAGCTCTCTGAAACTGCCGAGGTAACCTTGCATATCTACACACTGAACGGGGCATTAGTCCGCACGTTAGACCTCGGGCATCAACCCGCAGGTCTCTACCAGAGTAAAAGTCGTGCCGCGTATTGGGACGGTAAAAACGAACTCGGTGAACCTGTCCCAAGCGGCCCCTATTTCTGTACGCTTACCACAGGCAAGCTCACCGCAGCGCGGAAGCTGCTGATACGCAAATAGGCGCTCCGCTACCAAAATCATCTGTAGCAGAGACGGTCAGTCTGTGCTACATCCGCATTAAACCGAGGCGTTTCCGTTGCTGTCGCGGCTCCTCTCCAACGCCTCTTGGAATGATGCAAAGCTTGCTGTCTGCAGTGCCTCGCGGCGGAGTGCCTTGAGACGCGGCAGAGACTGAATACGCCCAAGAACAGACGCAACCTGCGATAAGGCGCTATCGTTGAAACGCAGCTCCAAGATCTCAAGGATACCTTCTATCAGGCTCTCTCGGGCACCCCGCTCTATACCGCGTTCTATGCCTTGTTCTATACCTTGCTCTCTGCCCTCTTCTCTGCCCTCTTCTCTGCCTTGCTCAAGACCACGTTCTATACCTTGCTGAAGAAAATGTTGAATAACCGATGACTCTTGCATGATCGCCTCCATTATCGTCTCACGAATCGACGAATACTCAAATATTAATCCACTCAATATCGCTAAATCTGTGAGATAATCTCCCTTTGACGCACTTTCCGTATACACTGACTCCGCAACCGATACACACCGCCGAAGCCAAGACTCACCCGACGCATCCGCCGAGGGACGCATCAACGGCGTAAACGGAATTAAACCCTTCACACCCGAATCCAGAAAATGAGAACCCTCTATATCATACAGACGAATCACCTTGTAGCCAATCCGCACCTCATACCCAGGGAACGATTGCACATACACACCGGGATCCCGCCGGCCCGCACGCGGGTGCAGGTAGATCACGTGTGAGTAAATCGGCAGTTGAAACTGCTCGATGCCCCTGCCGATGTAGCCCGCCATACGATACGGCATCGGCACAGTGCCGCTGTCACGCGTCTGGATCTCAAGATGCACAATCGCAGGCTCACCACCTACACGCACCTCTATGAAACTATCCGCTCTGTTTGATTGGACGGTCGGCTGCTCGGTCTCTAAAACCCGGATTGCCTCCACATCCGCCGTGCCGAGGGCGAACTCTATCCAGTCTTGTGGGTTTTGATGGATAATCGCTTTGGAAACGGTATCATATTGACCGTGCCGCTTAGCAGTTGACTGTTCTTGTTGATCTCTCATAGGCGCTGGAATGCTCGTGCGATCCTTTCTGTTAGCGTTGGTGAGTTATATAGTATAGTCTACCACACCCTGACTGCGGGAGTCAAAGAAATAGGGATCCTCTATTTGAAGTAGTCGCTCCGCTATTTTGGGGTGGACACCGCAAGCACACCTCTATATGTCGGGCAGGAACGAAATCCGGCCCAACATACAGTCACGAAACCTATTTTGCCTGTTCAGGGAAGGGTGCCCGGATATCGTAACGTCCCTCTTCAAATACTGGTAACTTTCCACCTTCAACCAATAGATCGAGCGGGTTCGGCCGCGTGGTTAACGGGAACGTCACTACATTCTGGATCCGCAACGATTCATAAATCGCCATCAGGATTTCTATTGTGCAAAGCCCATGCCTGCCAGCATTCCGGTGCTCCGCAACGTCTCCCTCAATCCACGCCAGCATTTCGCTGTATTGATTCGGTTCGTCCTGACGCGGTTCAATCGTCTGCCAGCCTTGAACCGTGCTGTTGAGCAGTTCGATCGTCCCGTTATCTCCACGCCGGAGTTGTCCATCGTCTCCATAGACGACATCGCCTCGGAGAGCAGGCCCCGGTAAATCACTCTCGTAGACACCCCGGATACCGCCTTCAAAGCAGATTTCTGCCATACATAAGTCCTCAGTCCGGACCCGCCGTTCCCATCGATCCGTTCGGCGTGCAACCTGTCCGATAAGCCATAACGGGTCTGGGTCGCCAAGGATGTAGCGCATCTCGTCAACTTCGTGTGTGCCGCGGTTCAGCAGGCCGTGTCCATCGCGGCGGAGCATCGCTTGCGGTTGACCGATCGCGCCCTCCTCAATGAGACGACGTGCCTCACAGTTCTGCGGACTAAAACGCCGTTGGTGCCCAACCACCAACTTCACATCGTTCCTGTCGCAGACATCCATCATCTCTTGGGCATCGCCGACACAGGCCGCCATCGGTTTCTCGGTAATGATACCGAGCACCCCACTTTCAGCAGCCGCTATCGTCGGTTCAGCACGTACACTTTGCCACGTCGTGATACTGACGATGTCCAAATCCTCTCTGTCACACATTTCTCTGAAATCGGTATAGTGGGTTGGAAGCGAAAACGCCTCCGCAAATGCCGACGCAGAATCCGCGCTGATGTCCGAAGCCGTGACAACCTCCGCGCGACCTGTGCTCGCCCAATTATTTGCATGCGAACGTCCCATACCACCACATCCAATAATCCCGATACGATATGTTTTATCTGCCATCTGTTTTACCTTCCTATCTGCTGTCGGCTACCCGTCTCGGTCCTGCCTTGCAGCGTATAGCATAGACTGTGAATCTGTGCATCCGTGTGTAGCATAAACCTCCGCGGATTGTGCCTTAGGCCTATAAACATTAGAAAAATGACATACTAACAGAAATTATGAGGCAATACAAGTGAATTCCTGAAAAGTGTAGGACAAACCCCTATAAACAGACTCACAAAAGATAGCATGTGTTTCTTTTGACACAACACCCCTGAACCGCAACCCTTGTATTTACTATAGTTTGTAACAAATACGGAATTGGCATCGTTTATGCAATAGATGAGAGATGCTAAAACCAAACATTCCGCGACGAAGATTAGCGTAAGGAGCAAGGTAAATGGAAAAATTAATTGTCAAAGGTGGAACCCAACTTGAAGGAAGCATCCCGGTCAGCGGTTGTAAAAACGCTGTTCTCCCCATCGCAGTCGCCGCTGCAATTCTCGGCGACGGAGTCAGCGTGCTACACAATGTACCGAACCTCACAGATGTCAACACCCTCCGCGCTGTGTTGGAAGGGCTCGGCGCAACAACTAAGCTAAAAAACGCAACCCTTTACATCGAACCCATAAATCACTTGGAATATGAGGCACCCTACGAACTCGTACGGAAAATGCGGGCATCAATTTATGTCCTGGGACCCCTCGTCGCAAAATTAGGCAAGGCGAAAGTATCCTTCCCAGGCGGCTGCGCCATCGGAACACGCCCCATCGATCTGCACATCCTGGGGCTAGAGAACTTAGGAGCAGAAGTGACGGTGCAGCAGGGCTACATTTATGCCCAAGCAAAACGACTCACCGGCACAGAAATGTATCTCACAGGACAATATGGACCAAGCGTCGGCGCAACAGCAAACATCATGATGGCCGCCACCTTGGCAGAAGGAACGACCGTTCTCCGCGGCGCAGCACGCGAACCACATATCTCTGACCTCGCTCATTTTCTCAACGCAATGGGAGCAGATATACAAGGCATCGGTACATCCGTCTTGACAATTCACGGCGTTAAGTACCTGCACGGCACCGAACACTCGGTCGTCTCGGACGATATCGAAGCAGGCACTTTTATGGTCGCCGGTGCCATTACGAGAGGCGACGTTTACGTTCAAGGCGTTAGTGAAAACCAGCTGCCCGCGGTCTCTGAAAAACTCGTTGAAGCAGGAGTTGAACTAGACTGGGATCACAACGGAGTGCGTGTCAGAACACCGCACCAAATACGAGGCATTGATGTCACTACAACACCCTTCCCCGGTTTCCCTACAGATATGCAGGCACAAATTATGGGGCTACTCTCTCTCGCATCCGGAACCAGCCTTATCTCTGAAAATGTTCACACAGACCGGTTCATCCACGCAGCAGAATTGAACCGAATGGGCGCAAACATACTGCTTGACGGCAGCAAGGCGGTGATCAACGGTGTCCCAAAACTCAGTGGTGCCCCTGTCATGGCTTCTGACTTACGCGCCGGCGCAGTCCTCGTCGCAGCCGGCATGGCAGCCACCGGAGAAACCGTCATCTCACGTATTTATCACATCGATCGCGGGTACGAAGCCATCGAGCAGAAACTGAACAACATCGGCGCAAATATTACCAGAGTTAACGATTAAAATAGCCATCAGCTAACTCTTCTGTACCCCCTAAACGCCTAGCTTAGGTCATAGATTTTGTAGCATAACCCGTTCGACGCTGCATTTGCTCAAAACCACCGAAGCGCTATGCTATTAAAAGGAAAATTATTCATACATGTTGCGAATCGTTGAAACCCACACTACAGAGGCCGATGCTTTCCTCTCGAAGTTGAAGACACGCGGTCACTTAACAGATAAAAGTATCTTGAAAACAGTCCGACGCACATTGAGCGATGTACAAGACGAAGGCGATAAGGCAGTCGTTCGATATACCCATAAATTCGATGCCTCGCGTATTTCAGCTAAAGAACTGAAAGTGTCGAGAGAAGAATTTGGAAAAGCATACGCAGAAGTGCCATCCGAATTTATAGACGCAATTACGCACGCCAGAACAAACATAGAAAAATTTCACCAGAAACAGTTACGAACATCATGGATGTCAACCGAATCAAACGGGGTAATGCTCGGGCATCTAATTCGTCCGATAAGACGAATCGGCGTTTGCGTCCCGGCTATCAGCCAGCTCCTTGTTTCCTCTGTGTTGATGAACGTCATCCCTGCCACCGTTGCCGGCGTTGAAGAAATCGCCGCCTGCATCCCACCAATGCAAAACACGGCTGTTAACCCCTATATGCTGGTTACCGCATCAGAATGTGGGGTCCGAGAAATTTATAAATGCGGCGGAGCACAAGCCGTCGCCGCAATGGCATACGGAACCGATACCATACCACCTGTTGATAAAATCGTCGGACCCGGGAACCTCTACGTCCAATTTGCAAAAAAAGAGGTCTATGGACACGTCGATATAGACAAATTAGCGGGACCAAGCGAAATCCTCATCATTGCTGACAACACGGCTGACCCAGATTACGCCGCAGCAGACCTAATTTCTCAAGCAGAACACAAAGCCGACTCCGCCGCCATCCTCATCACTCCCTCGCCCGGCCTCGCAGAACAAGTCAAAGCAGCTATTGAGATCCAAGCCGAAGCACTCCCCCGCTACGAAGAAATAACACAAGCTTTTGAAAACTACGGGGCAGCGTTTATCACCTCAGACTTAACGGAGGCGTTCCAGCTCGCCAACGAAATTGCCCCCGAACATCTCGAGCTACACATTGAAAATCCATTCGAGCGACTCGGAAACATCCATAATGCAGGGGCAATCCTTATAGGACCATATTCGCCAGAAGCCGTCGCCGACTACATCGCAGGACCAAACCATGTCTTGCCGACAGGCACAGCCGCACGCTACGCCTCCCCGCTCAGTGTTGACGATTTCCTGAAAAAAACAAGCCTCGTTTCATATACCAAGGCGGCCTTAGAAGAAGTTACACCAGCAGTTGTTAAATTAGCCAAAGTTGAAGGACTCGAAGGACATGCCAGCGCTATGAAAATCCGGATCAACGAAGACTAAACCGGTATCTTTGACACCGAAACCTACACAAAATGTTTCTCATGCCACTGAACCGACGTTTTCATCCCTCAGAACCGAGCCTATCCAACCGAAAACCTATACAATCACCCGTCGCTACGTTCTCAATTGTCGGATATGATGCAGAAACCGGTGCCCTCGGCATCGCCGTGCAATCCAAATTCTTCGCTGTCGGATCCGTCGTTCCATGGGCAGAAGCCGGCCTTGGCGCGATTGCAACACAATCCTGGGCAAATACAACCTACGGCCCCAACGGTCTAAAACACCTCAAGAGTGGACTCTCTGCAGAGCAGGCTTTGGAACGGCTCATCCGCGACGACACCGGACAAGCAACGCGACAGGTCGGTATTGTCGACGCAAAAGGAAACGCCGCTAATTATACTGGCCACGAATGTAACCAATGGGCGGGAGCAGTCTCAGGTGAGCACTACACAGCTCAAGGGAACATCCTCGCAACCGAAAACGTTGTCAAAGCAATAGGGAGAACATTTGAAGAAACCGAAGCGGAGCTCGCAGATAAATTAATCGCAGCACAAAAAGCAGGCGGCGATACACGCGGACAACAATCAGCCGCATTGCTCGTCGTACAAGAACACAGCGGCTACGGGCATTTCAACGACCGGTACATCGATCTACGCGTGGACGACGCTCAGAAACCGATTGAAGAACTTCAGCGGTTGTTAGAAATTCACAAGCAAGTGGTGCCTCGGTAGCTCCTACCATTGACGACAACAAGCACCTACCACTATATCATCCCACCAACACGCTATTAGATAAAAAGCATCTATTCTACCGGCTCATCTAACACAAAAAGAGGCCGTTTAAAACGTGCCCGAATCCCGTTCGCAGCTGACAGAATCACTGGTAAACGAATAATCCGCAGTTCCAACTTCCGCTTGCCCGGAATATCACTGATCACAACGCCTACCAGCAGCGTCAAAATCCCTTGACCCGGTGCAAATAACTGAACAAATCCTACTAAAATAAGCACTGCTGAAAACAGATTTTTTAATACCTTCAGCGCCAATCGCAAAACCGGGTGCCCAATACGGTTGGCCCGCCTCTTCGATTGGAAATAGTCCGGCGGCAGGTAAGTAATGACGAAGGTACAAAAGAGAATAGTCCCAATAATACTAGCAGCTGAGATAACAAAGAGTACCACAATATTCACTTTTGCCCACTCAAAGAGAGCAAGGCAGTGCATTTTCAAGGTATCAACAAACCCCAAGAAAGTTTTCTCCTAATTTGATAATTTATCCCATGCTATCTTCACTGTTTTTCCAATATCTCTATATACTATTTTACCATAACCACTCTCTATCTGCAAGCTTCCATTTCAGTACTGTCATGTTGCACATTCGCGTTCAGTTAACAGAGCATCCTTACACCTATAAATTTTTTAGTTGACAAATCCTTGTAAAAAATTTATTATAATTTACAAGCGTAGAACGTCAAAATTTAAACACCGCTCAGCATTTCAGAAAAAGAGAGATATTCTTTTGGAACAGAAACACAGACCTATTCGTTGGTGGCCCCTTTTCGCCCTTCCTTGTCTTGCCGTTTTGGGCATCGCAGTCGTATGGATGCTGGATGCAGGGCATCGCCAAGACAAGGTTTTCCTAACATTCACTATCATCATACTTGCTACCCTTTTGGGGTTTTTGTGGTTGCTCGGTTTTTCTCGATTGAGCTGGCGGATTAAACTAATCACTTGCGCCACAGTCGCTCTCACAGTTTTTATCGGTACAAGTCTATTCCAATTCAAAGGTTTCAGTGGGGACCTTGTTCCACTATTTGAATGGCGATGGCAACAGAAACGATCGGTCTTCCAAGCCGACTCCAATAGCACAACGGACCCCCAAACAGAAACAACCAACTACCCACAATTCCTTGGACCCAATCGGAACGGGGTAGTGACAAGCATCAAACTGAATCCTGACTGGGAGACACATCCACCGAAGTTAATGTGGCGCAGACCCGTCGGCGCCGGCTGGTCAGGCTTCGCAGTTGTCGGGAATACAGCTATTACGCAGGAACAAGAGAACGACTGGGAGAAAGTTGTCGCCTATGACCTACACACCGGCGAAATCCTCTGGACTCATCAAGACAGGGCGCGCTACTACACCGCCCCCGCCGGGCTCGGGCCGCGGGCAACCCCGACGATCGCTGGAAACAGGGTCTACACCCTCGGTGCAACAGGGATTTTCAACTGCTTGGACCTTGAAACAGGTGAACAACTCTGGACAAAGAATATCTTTGAAGAAAACAACGCTAAACCGCCACCTTTTGGCATCAGTATCTCGCCGCTCGTCCTTGATGACCTCGTAATTGTCAGCGCCGGCGGCGCAGTGGCTTACCACAAAAAAACAGGAGAAATCGCCTGGATAGGACACCGGATCCAGAGCGGGTATAGCTCACCGATGCTCACAACTTTAGCAGGCATCGAACAAGTCGTTATCTTTAATAGAGGTCTAATCACTGCACATGAACCCCTCACCGGTAAACTCTTGTGGAAGCAGCCCTGGGTGAAAAGCTACACAGAATATGTCGCGCAGCCCGTCCCGCTGCCAGATGATCAACTCCTTTTTTCCACAGGCTACGGTGTCGGGGCCAAGTTATTTCAAATCTCTCGTAACGACACAGATAAATTCAACGTTATACCTATATGGGAAACAATATATCTCAAAGCCAAGTTTACGAATATTATCTATCATGAAGGTTACATTTATGGACTTGACGACGGTATCTTCGCCTGTATAAACCCATCCGACGGCACACGTCAATGGAAAAGAGGTCGGTACGGACACGGGCAAACGCTTTTAATCTCAAATCTGCTACTTGTATCGACTGAATCTGGCGACATCGTCCTAATAGAACCAGACCCCGAAAACCATAAAGAACTCGCTCGTTTCAACGCCTTAGAAGGTAAAACATGGAACACACCAGCACTCACAGGTTCCTATCTTCTCGTACGAAACGATCAAGAAGCAGCCTGCTACCAATTGCCAATCAGAGAAACTGACAAAAAATAACACAACTCTTGTTAATTAGGATACCAATTTTAACCTACACTCACATCCGATGAGCATAGCAAATGAGAAAGGAAGAGGACAATAGCATGTTCGTACTCATACGAAAATTATCTAGATTATTCGTCTGTTGTAGCATTGGATTATTACTTCCCATATCTACGTTGTCCGCCAGCACCTACCGCAACATCCCGAGGAGCCTTCAGAAAACAATCGATTCGCCCCTAGAAGCCGACTTCGAGCGACACGTCAAGCGCCAGCGGGGCCGTAAAATTTTAGCTACAACTGACCGAACAAGCTTCCTTGTCTACGATATTACAAAAAGTAAAAAGCTCGTGTCAATCAACGAAAACCGGCAAATGATGGCAGCATCCCTCATTAAGAACTTTGTTATGCTCGCATATTTCCATGAAGTCAAATACGGACGGCAAGCACACACCTCCGCAAATAAGGGACACCTGAGAAATATGATCCAGCGGAGCTCAAATCCATCAACTAACTATTTTATACGACTACTTGGAGGACCATCACGGGTCCACCGGATACTCCAAGCAAACTACCCCTATTTCAAACAGACCCGAGTCCTCGAATATATCCCCCGCGGCGGAAGAACATACAGGAATATGACCTCCGCACGCGACCTAAGTATGTTTTGCTTGCAGCTCTGGAAAGGAAGACTCCCCCATTCCGACAAGATGAAGTACTACCTTAAACTCAAAAATGGGGATTACATCTTCAAAAATACCTACATCCCCGCATCAGTCGCAGTCTACAATAAAACAGGGACTGTCTATGGATTGGTCGGCGATGGCGGGATCTTGGTACTTCGCGACCCACGCGGCAAACCCAGACCCTATGTCTTTATCGGAATGATTGAGGACAAAACAAAAACAAGCCGAAGAAACCGATGGCACTCCTTCACAACATGGAGAAATCGACGGGCCTACATCCTGCGAAGACTCTCTGAAAAAGCGTATAAGTACATCTATGAAAAACATTACGGCGGTAGATTAGTGCACCGCTAAACCTATATCGGGACTCTTATGCCACACATCGTCGACATCGGCAAACGTATTGAACTCATACCGCTCGATACGCACTTCCACGACATTACTATCGGGCTCTACCGCCAGCAATCTGTTAACGACTCTACCAGCGAACAGACCTCTCTATTTTTGGTCCATACTTACAGTCATATCGCAGGGGCTGCCGGAAGAATAGCAGACATCAAACGAACCATGCAAACGCTCGGAGGAATGCTAGAAACACCTACCGGCCTCCTCTATTTTCCCTGTGGAGACGCGCATCAAGCCGCCTGTCGCCGCATCTTCTTAGAAGCTGGTAAAATCGCACTAGAAACCAACGTTGAACCCCGACCCCTACAGACGATCGACAAGAAATCACAGCTCACTATCACGGTCTGCTCCAATGGAAACGGGGTCTATGCCGTCAGAGCAGACGGTGAAGGTAAAGGCGCAAGACGACGCATCGCTGCAATAGCAGCCGGCCTAGTCAAATTGGGCGAAATGGACAACACCAGGGCCGATAGTATAGGTACTGTCGCTTTCGATTGTGGACACACACACGACGCACTCGTTGGACTTCTACTCGCTCGGGCACCGAACGTCAGGGTTGCTCTGCGAGAAGAGGAGATGAACGCCTCGCGTGGCGTACTCGCTGCACCCAGCCGACACGTGTAAAATTCGCCAAGGCAAGAATACAAAATCAAGTCCTTGATCTTCCGCTCTTTACACCGCAAGCCTATCTTCACTTCTTTTGTGGACGCAGGCGGATAACGGATCGAGCGATGTCAACCTCATCGAACGTACAGTATAGAAATACGGGTATAATGATGAAAGAACAAGCTGGACAAATGAAAATCGTACTCGGGCTCGACTCGGGACTAGCAAATTGCGGATACGGTGTCGTCGCCCGCAGCAGCAGCGGGTTTGTCTGCTTAGCCCACGGTAACATTCGAACAAAGGCAGATTCTCCAAGACCAGACCGACTTCTGAAAATCTATCAGCACGCAGCCGAGCTAATAACCGAATGGAACCCCTCGAAAATCAGTATAGAATCTATCTATTGGAATCGGAACCAAAAAAGTTGTCTACCCACCGCCGAGGTAATAGGTGTTTTGCAACTCGCTGCCGTCCAAAAAAATGTTGAAGTCATGATGTTCTCTCCGCAATCTGTCAAATCTGCAGTTACAGGAATCCCCGATGCCTCCAAAACACAAGTCATGAGAATGACCCAAAAACTCCTAGGTATGAAAAAACCTGTTACCCCCAGCCACGCTGCAGACGCTTTAGGATGCGCCATCGCAGCATTGATCTGTAGAAATACGGCGCTCTTAGAACACAAGCACGATTCACCGGAAATACCGGATAACCGAATAAAAAAAAATACTTCGCTCATTCACAGAACAGGGGCAAAAAGTGGAAAACCAAGCTATCAAACCAATGAACGGCCGTGAGCGCGTGCTCGCTGCACTTCGTAATGAACCTACCGATCGCACACCCGTTTGCAACCCTACATCCGTAGCGACTGTTGAACTGATGGATCTAGTCGATGCCCCGTTCCCACAAGCGAATCGAGAACCCCAGCTCATGGCACGCCTCGCCGCAACAGGATACACCGAACTCGGATTCGACTCCATCATGCCGGTCTTCTCTATCATCCAAGAATCAAGCGCCCTCGGATGCAAAGTACAGTGGGAACAGAAAGACAACTGGCCCACCGTTAAAATGCGTGAACCGATCTGGGAAGATGCCGACGATATCGTTATTCCAGACAATTTCTTAACGCATCCAGATACCCGATGCGTCCTTGAAGCAATTAAAATCTTGAAAAAGGAGTATGGGGACGACGTCGCTATCATCGGAAAGACGATGGGACCCTGGTCGCTCGGTTATCACTGTTTCGGCGTCGAACCCTTCCTCTTGCTCTCTCTCGACGACCCCGGCAAAACAAAACTCGCACTAGAGCGGATGAAGGAAGCCACTGTCCAATTCGGTGTCGCTCAAATCGAGGCAGGCGCAGATGCACTCACCCTTCCCGACCACGCTACAGGCGATCTCGTCAGTGGAGAATACTACCAACGTTACCTCCAAGACCTTCACACCGAATTCGTCGAACGAATCCCTATCCCTTTGATCCTCCATATTTGTGGACGCACCGTCGACCGTATGGAATATATCGCGCAAACGGGCATGGCAGCGTTCCATTACGACTCCAAAAACGAACCACAAGAATCCATGGACATCGTGAAAAAGCGAACCGCCCTCATCGGAAACATCAACAATCCAGAAACGCTGTTTGCCAAAGAACCAAAAGATGTTCAAGCGGAAGTTGTGAAAAACCTTGAAGCAGGCGTACCACTGATTGCACCCGAGTGCGCAATCCCGCTACAAACAACCATAGAGAACCTCCAAACAATCCCCAAAGCCGTCCATGAATGGCACCACACACACGCATAAACTGACATACGGAACACACAGATGAAAAAATTGATCGTTTTACTAACAGCCAGCTTAATGTTCACACTTCTGAACCTCGGACACGCACAAAATGCAGACTTTGATGCACTGAGCGCATCCGACATCAATACCGACGGCATTGTCAACATCCTCGACCTAACACTCATTGCTACACAATTTAACCAGACCGCCATTGAAACTCAACAACCCAACCCAGACATCAATAGAGATGGCGTTATCGACATTCTTGACTTAACACTCGCGGCAAGCCATTTCGGGAGAAAATCAGGGTTCCCTTTTGAAGTCACAGACGCAAACTTTGATGAGATCGTCTTAGATGCTGAACTTCCAACTGTAGTGGAATTTAAATCTGACTCCTGTGGATTCTGCCTACTGATGAAACCCACCGTTGCAGCAGTGGCACTGCAATACCGAGAAACCTTCAAGATCGTCAAGCTGGACGTAGATACCCAATCCGAAAAAACAGCTGAATATCAAATTTCGGGAACCCCCACTTATATCGTGTTTAAAGAAGGCGAAGTTATAAAAAGGTTTGCCGGGGCAATGTCCCGCCCCAAACTGGCTCAACAAATCCTCGAAGCCTTAGACATCGAAAATACCGATGAAAACGGACAAAACTAACCAATTTGATAAAAGGAGAAAATAGATGAAGAAGCAGATGTGCTTGCTGCTAATACTAACGCTAACGCTCGGGGGGCTGACAGCAAGTTATGCCGAAGATAAACCCGCAGATACGCTAAAGGCAGCGGATGTTAATGCCGACGGCATAATAAACATCTTGGATTTGACGCTCGTCGCCTCACATTTCGGCAAAGCTATTGACGCAGAGCAGATACCCAATCCAGATGTGAACGCCGACGGAATCGTCTCTATCCTCGACTTGGTCATCGTTGCAGAACATACCGGTAAAACCGTTCGCATGCCCGCGACGTTTGTTAGCGCAGTACCAGCAGCCGAGTCTCAACTTGAGGTCAACGACACCCTTACACTTACCTTCGATAACACACCAGAGGCGGTTACTGTCAGCGCAGGCAACGCTACAATTACTGATAATACAGTAACAATCACAGGACCCTTCGATACAGGAAACCTCACTTTAACAATCACTTGGACAGACGGAACCCAAACGCTTGATTACAACGTCCGTGCGCCAGCGACGTTCATTAAGGCAGACCCAATCAGTGGTGCAACGGTTGAGGTCAACGACACCCTTACATTTACCTTCGATAACACACCAGAGGCGGTTACTGTCAACGTAGGAACCGCTACAATTACTGATAATACAGTAACAATCACAGGACCCTTCGATACAGGAAACCTCAACTTGACGGTCAATTGGTCAGATGGCTCCCAAACACTTACTTATCTTATCCGGACACCAGATACGGAAGCGCCCACTATCACCGTTGGTACCGTCACGGACGGAGACCAAGATGTTGATCCCAAAACAATTAACGGCACCGGGCAGATCGAAGTTATATTCAGCGAAGCAGTAACCGGCAATATCACACTACAAACCGCAGCAGGCAACGATGTCGGTTGGACAGGCACCGTCCAAGACAAAAAAGGCACGCTTGAACGCGCCAAAGGCGAAGCACTTGATAACGAAACTACCTACGTTATCACCGGGACAATAAGCGACGCTGCAGGCAACAAAACCGACTTCAATATTACCTTTGAAACTGCCAGCAAAACATCCGGAATCCCTTTTGATGTTAACGATGTAAACTTCGATACACTCGTGCTCGGCTCAGATATACCCACCGTGGTCGAGTTTTACACGGACTGGTGACCGGCTTGTAAGCAGATGGCGCCAGTTGTCGCCAAAGTTGCCATGGAAAACCGGAATACATTTGCTGTCGCGAAACTTAACATGGATGTGAGTAGGAAAACGGTCGGAAAATATAACGTTAGGAACCGGCCTACGTATATCGTGTTTCAGAATGGAAAGGCTGTTAAAAGTTTTTCAGGTGTGATGCAGAAAGCTACGCTAGTTAAAAATATTCTCGACGCGATAAACAATTGATGTCCCGCTTTTAGGTGCGGTTTCCCAACCGCACCTATCAATTTCTTTTCCCCTACAACCGCTCCCGGTGATAGAACCACCACTCCACAAACAAAACAACCAAAGCGAGTAGCACCGGTAGCCGCCACACCTCTTGTGCCACCGGTTGCAAATCGGTGGCAAATGCCCTCAAGGCATCTTCCTGATCTGTGAGCACAGAATGTGTAAGCGCCGATTCCGCAGCATCAAGTAGATTCACCGTAAACCGATCCAACTGTCTACCATCAACCGCAAAAAACGTGTAGACACCTACCTGATCCGTCTCGCTAAATAGAGAAGTGTTCAACGGAACCCTCGTCCCATCCGGCTTTTGTACATAAACGCGAGTCCCTTCACTTTTGAACGCAACGTTCACCTGCTCTCCCGTTCGAAACGCGTGTCGAGTCTGACCCTCTTGAAACGTGAGCGGTTGCAACCTCGCAGTCCCTGATTCAAGCCACGCCAAGCACCGATAGACAAACAGAGGCCCTGCCGGTATGGAAACCGCGAAAGCAGAGATTTCTGGATTGAAAGCGTCAAACTCGAAAACAAGGAATAGCGTACCCGCTTCTTCGCCAAGCCAGATTAACGCACCCCGCTCCGTTTCAACGACGGAATGCCCCCACAACGGCAGGTCCCGGTACGTAGATTCACGCACATGTAAACCTTGTAGAGAAACATCTGCCATCAGCGGATGCGCAGCATCTGTTTTGATAACACGAGCAGGGCCACTCGCGGCAGCCGCACCAGCCACAAAGGGCAGAACGCCGCCGGGATTGATAAAAACCAAACACGTCCGAGGAGCAATCTCAAAAGCACCCCCAAACGCCTCACGACCCGCAAGCGTGCTACCGTCAAAAATCGCTATATCCGCATCGCCCGTTCCGTGATAGTCCACCGGCGCAACTATACTTAAATCAACATGGTGCCCATAACTACTCAGAAGAGCAGGAAGTAAAGACCTCTGATTCTCACTGACGAGTAAGATGTTCAGAGCAGATACATCCGATAAGATCACCGAAGCTGTGTTATCAAGCCAAAAATCATCTTCTATCCCAAGATGGACGCTCATAACTTTCCCCGCTAAACCGCTCGAATCGCCTGAAAACAGCACCGATGTGGTACCTTCGGACGGAATAGTGACCGGCCTATCGTCGAGAGGTGAATTCTCTACTGCCAACTGAACGTTGAATTCTCTAGCTGTGTCCGTGAAATTTTGGACACCTACCAACACTTCGTACCGACCTTGGACAACGTCAAGACTGAGATGAACAATACCTACGTTCTCCGCATCCGAGCCCACGGCAATTTTATGGAGCGAAATCGGAATATCCGGCACGTTTTCAACACTATCACTAATAAAGAAGACTTTGTCTTGCGGTGAATCAGAATAACGTCTGACAACATCAAAAACAGGGGCGAGATTGCGGGGGGCATGCGTCGGCATGATATTCGCTATGGCATCACGGAGTCTTGCGGCATCAGTTGTGAAAGCCTGCTGGATATAAGTGTCAGCACCTTGTGTTACCAGGACCATAATCCCACCGCTCGCCGTAATTCGCTCAATCTGATCAAGCGCTGCCGCCTTTGCAAGTGAAAGCCGAGTCCCTCTGTTCTCTTCTGACAACATGCTCGCAGAGTTATCCACGATAAGAATCGCCCTCCCGGGCATGAAGCCAGGCCTACGCAGCGCAGGGCGCGCCACACCGCAAATCAGAAGTATCAAAAAAAGCACTTGGAGAAGCGGAAGGAGTAGATTCCGAATACGCTGGAACGGGACATTGGCGCTCCGATCCTCATCAACGGATAGCCAATGTCTGATGCTCGGAACAAGGTAGGTATAGCGACGTAACTTCAGAAAGTGCAATAGCACTACGATCGGAATTACGCCCAACAGATAGAACGCAGCAGGGGCCAGAAATTGCATCACAGCTGTCGGTTATCAGTTTACTGTCAACAATTCCCATGATACGCAACCACCAGAAACCGACAACTGATAACCACTACTCCTCTTTCTCTTTCAGGCATTCAAGCATCTCATCGGCATCCTGCCTACCGACTTCGCCGTAATCTTGCAAACGTTCACATGCCGCTCGCACCTTCTCGGGTTCATCGAGTTCTAAGTAGAGACTTGCTAAATTCTTGTGCATCTCCCGAAACAAGCCGGGCCAATTACGCTCACCCTCCTTATCAACGATACGCGTCGCATTTGTAATAGCAGTGTTAACGACTTCATCCAAAGCCGCTTTCTCTTTATCCGAAATGCGAAAATCCGGCTGTTGACGTTTCTCATTGTATGCCTTCAGTTGACTAAGGGCCGCATCGCACTGGTTATATGTCTTTTCTATGCTTAACGCGCCTTCAAAAATCCTTGATAAAAATCCTAATTTCATAGCGTCTCCGAACAAAGTAGGGGCGATGAAGAGGGAACCCCTACCATCGTTTTAGAAATCTGCTTTCAGAGCACCCCATGTCACCGCCAATTTCTCCGCAGCTGCAACAGCCAGCACGCCCGGAACGCTCAATTCCATTGACGCTTTTATCTCAGCCTCAGTCAATGCCCTGGCGTATATGACGACTTCATCAATAATAGCGTCTTCTACTTTGTGGACATTCGGGTTTTCACCCGCACCAATGTAGATAGCCGCCTCTTTGAACTCGGGCCACTCAAAATTTTCTTTCTGTTCACCGATAAACTCACCGTTGACATAGATCTTGCCATCCACGCCATCAGCAACCAAAACGTAGTGATACCACTCGTCCAATTCAAACGTATAATTCGCAAGGCTCTTGTCAGCGTGATGTCCAGCATCCCAAAACGGGTTAAAATTGGGGTTAACCATCGTCCGGAACTCACAACAACCCGCAGCAGCCGCTTCTATCGAGATAATCCCATCATAGGCAGCGTGCTCGTTCAGGAAAAACCACGCTTCCATTGTAACCTCCGTTTTCTCACCAATCGGAACAATAAAGTCGTTCTGCTCCATTTGTACGATACCACCGTTCAAACGGATCCCGCTCTTAAAGGCCCCATCAACAAGAGAACCCTTTCCAACCAATTCAGCGTCGTTACCGTTCCCGGAATCATCAGGGACTTTATTGCCGTTCAGCTTATCAAAAGAGTAATAGACGAGGATGTCCTCTTCCTCAACAGCGTCAGAAAGACTTACACTAAACATGAAGAGGACTGAAAGCCCAATAAAGATTAAATATCGACCCATTTTCGTTCCTCCTAAAATGTTTTATCAGAAATGTTAACACAAATACGAAACAAGATTAACGTTTTTGTAGCATAGACCGGGAGTCTGTGCCTGAATAGCGAGCCCCTCTCTATGCCTAAAACTCTATAAGTCCTACGTATTAGTATACAACAGTCGGAAAATTATAGCAATGAGAAACACCGATGGACAATTAACGGCATAGCACCCGAACGCATAATCACAAATATTTACACACCCGCTAAATTGCGTTTGCGAATTAGCAGGTTAAATGCTACAATAATATTATGAGTTTTCTCGAAGCAATCCTGCTCGGTATTCTGCAGGGCTTAACCGAATTCCTACCTGTTAGCAGCTCCGGACATCTCGTCCTAGCCCAGCACTTCCTCGGACAGAAGGAACCGCTCGTTTTTTTTGATGTCATGCTTCATGTAGGCACATTGGCCGCTGTGCTCGTCGCCTATCGCGATGCAATCAGGCATTTGGCCGTCAGCGGAATCTCGAAGCTAGCAGATCCACAATTGTGGCAGCACCCAAGCACAACACTGAACACCACCCCCGAACTGAAATTTATCTGGCTAATACTGATCGGCTCCATTCCGACTGGTATTATCGCAGTGGTATTGAAGACGCAACTAGAATCCTTTTTCGAGAAAACCAGTCTTGTTAGCATCATGCTAATCCTCACCGGCGCCATCCTTCAACTCCCCCGGCTCCGCAGAAAGAACGCAGACCGTCCCGATAATTCTGTCGAACAATTGAAATTGAAAACGTGGCACGCCCCACTCATTGGAATCGCACAAGGCTGCGCAATTACCCCCGGTATTTCTCGCTCAGGAACAACGATCTCGTTAGCGTTGTTCTTAGGAATCCCAGCAAAAACCGCAGCAGAATACTCCTTCCTCCTCTCGATCCCCGCCATTCTCGGCGCAGTTGCACTGAAAGTCCAAGATGTGGAAGGCGCAGCAATACCGTTTCATATCGTCGGCGGCGGGATGATCGCCTCATTTACCGTCGGTTATATTGCGCTGCGACTTCTATTGGTCACGCTAAACCGAGGTAAATTCTCGCTCTTTTCATACTACTGCATCGCTTTAGGTGTCGGCTCCCTCTTAATCGCTTTAATCCAATAAGTAGTAACACACCCAAGAACGCTCTTATGATAGCGCTGCACCGAGGGCACTACACCAATACTGTTTAAAATTTTACACATCTCCTGATGATTCTGCAACGTGTTCTGTACCCATTTTTTCCCAGTGCATTTATAAATAAGACTCGCCATATACATCTGCAGCGGTTTCAGCCTGAAACGTTTGAGATAACGAAGTGGAAACCCGAAACCGTGACCAGAGATAGCCAGGGTACCCCCGGGCTTTAAAACGCGAGCGAGCTCCGTGAGCGCGATCCTGTCATCAGGCACATGCGGCATCACGAGGAAACACGTCACAACATCAAAGGTTTCATCAGCGAAAGGTAAAACCGGAAGCACCGCGCGCATTAAGGCGGGAACTTCAAAAAACGCCTCACTGCGCCCCTCTATTTGAGAACGCCCAAACGTCAAAAAAGTCATGTCCGCATCAACACCGATAAGGAGCTCCGGAGCATCCGAGGCAAGCGCAACAAGCAGATTCCCCGAGCCGCAGCCGACATCCAACACCCGCTTGCACGCAGCGTTAATCCCCAACGCCTCAAGCTGCCGGCGCGTCACACCACGTTCTAACTCACGATACGCGTTCCGAATGTAAGCAACATGCCATTTTGTCAATCCGTTTTTCATCTAAGCCACAATAGTGAGGAAACCCAGCTCCCAAGCCGCTGCGGTATCGTCGTAAGTTCCGATTGGAAAACCGACAACCCAGCATCATCGCTAATCGGTATACACTTGAGTTCATACAGCGGGGTGTCTAACGTGTTCCACCCTATCTCGGTTGTCCGGGCAGAACGGAATCCGCCCGCCTTTACAATCTCAATCTCCCGCGCAGTATAGTCACCGTTCGGATAACTAAAATGTGAACACTCGCGCCCCAAAAACCGTTCCAAATCGGATTTGCTCTCAAGAATCTCACGCTTACACACATTTTCCGTGCAACGCGGCAGAATAGAATGGAATTGAGTATGCGGTTGAAAGTCAACCTGTGACACCATTTCTCTGATCTCTGCCATATTCAGCGCTTGTCGCTCGCGATATACCTTCTCAGGCTCAAAGCCAACAGTGCTTTTGAGACATGCTAAACGTTCCCCGTCCGACAACCGTTTTAACCGCTCTTTCTCCACCTTGGACTCGACATGTCCTTTAAACCAGAAGTGCCGATGTGTACCGATAATCTGTGTACACACATAGAACGTCGGACGCACCTGGTACTCCTTGAAAAGCCCCAAAAGTTCAAAATTGCTGCTGTGCCCATCATCAAACGTAATTACAACACTTTTCGGGGGAAGCTCTGAAAAATCATTCCGACGGATAGCCGAAACAAGCACCTCTAACGGAATAACCGTGTAGTGACGCGAGAGGTAGGCAACGTGCCTCGCGAAAACAGCACGCCTCGGGGCGTGATATAGAAGAATGCCCACCCGGTCCCGACACATCCACTCGCGAATCAGAAACGGCAAGCCCGACAAGCATACACACGCAGCTACCATCTTCTTAAGAAAACGACGCATGGATTATAATATCTCACAAAAACAGCGAAACGCATTTTATCGCGGAACCTTATCAGTCGGCTTCTTAACACACATCTAGCTGATAAAGACGCTTCAATCCAGCACACACAATCGCCGATACATACTTTCCAATGTCCGCATAGATGCCGCACTGTCAAACTCCCGCTGAACGGTTGCGCGAGCGTTCCTACCCAACGAAACCGAGAGATCACGGGCACTCAACACACGATGCAACGCTGTCGCTAATGCCGCTGGATCCGCTGGCGGGACCAGAATGCCGTTTTCCCCATCTTCAATAAGATCTACAACGCCACCAACAGCCGACGCTATACACGGCATACCGAGCCCCATCGCTTCGATTAAGGCGTTCGGAGAACCTTCATGTAACGACGGCAGCACAAATACGTCCGCTGTCAAAAGTACAGCGAACACATCTTCACGGAAACCGGGAAAATCCACCCACTCCGAGATTTCACGTTGCACTGCAAGCGCACGAAGTTCTGCCTCTAATGATCCATCCCCGAGAAACACACACCGCCACGCAATCTCCTGACGCTCCAACAGACACAACGCCTCAAGCAGATACCGATGCCCTTTCTCCGAGGCAAAACGTCCAACACTTACAATTAACCTGTCACTGCTATCCCCTCGGCACCGATCTTGCCACGCTTCAACGGGGAATTCCAATAGATTCGGGATGCTAAAAATCTGTTTGCCCGGATACCGCTCACAGAGGCGACGCTGAATCCGTGTTGAATTTGTTAGGAGAATATCTGCCGTATGGTAGATAAACTTTTCTGTGAACCAGAGCCGAAACCTGCCATACCGAGCCTGGTAATCGCCGCGTTGGGAGGCGACGAACGGCACTGCCCGCCAGAAACCGAATCTGCGGGACAGACCACAGACGAAATTGGAATACCATAACCAACTATGCACAATGTCCGGTTTTATTGACCTAACAATACCGCCCAGCGCAAACGCTTTCTCTAACAAGCGCACCCGCCTGCTCGCACCCGCCAGCGTAGATACCTCTTTGACACACGGCAGGTTAACAAGATCGGAAATACGCTCGCCCTCAGCACGACTGAGCACCACAAACACCTCATATTCCGAAGCTGATAAACCCTCCAAGGTCCTAAGGAATTGAGACTCTGCACCATCTTTTGTCATAGAGTCGATGACATAAAGTACCCGCATAATGACTACCGGCATTCAGCGGAACGGCGGAGCACCCAGCCCCTCTCCATCTCTATCAACACCTGCAACTCCTACAACGCTTTGAGGCCCACTGATAGCAGAGCCGATGCCGATTACCAATACGTATAGAGACACACTTCCGCAACGATCATTTGTACTGTGAGCAGCCCAGCAACCCAATACAGATCAGATATCGGGCGCTCCACGAGATATTTAGCGACCGGAATAACAAGAAACGGGGCCATGAATATCCAAATGCGCTCAACCTCCATCGTAAATAACGTAGAGGTCGTGAAAAAGAGTAACGTTATGAGGAAACCGATGACAAATACATCTAACTTCTCATGCCAGAGAATCCAACGGATACCTGTCTCTCCAGATGCAATCGCGGTGCGGCGCCACTCGCCTATTGTCGCTACAACCTGCCGGAGCCAGACAGTCGTTATCGGAAGCCCCACACCGATGAGAAAAGCGAATAGGTTGGCAACACTCAGATGTAAATACCGTGACACACTTTCGTAGCCCGTGCCCATCCCCATCTCATCTTTTTTGATGGCTGCCACAAGCGCTTCAATCGGACGAAATCCGGTCAAGACAAAAAGCAGCACGTAGAAGCCGATGAACCCCGCAGCCGCAAAGAGTAAAACCTTCAGATACTGTACAAACCGCTTTCGTTCCAACAAGGGAACAATACACAAAAACACGCCGACCACAACCGTTGAGTAGGTCATGAACATACCGAGCGCCAAGGAAAGTCCCGTACATAGGCTATAGGGACGAAATTCATGCCATGGCTGCTTCGACCAAGTCTCCCGCGCTCGCGACTCATAAAAGAGATAGAGGCTCAGAATGGGGAAAACGCTGAAGGGACCATCCATCGACGTGCCCGTGAACATCACAAAGTTTGGCGTGATTAAGAACAGCAGCAGGGCATAGCGAGCCGCTTTCTCACCGTAGAGCCGTTCACCCAGACGATAGATCGGGATCACCGTCAGCGCCGTGAAGAAGATCGAAATTAAAGAGGCAGATACAAGGTTGTAACCAAGAATCTTGCTAAAGAACCATAAGAAAATCACGCCCCCCGGCGGATGCGTCCGCGTGTGTAACGAAAGCGTATCGAATAACTCCGGGCTGCTATAATCCCGTAAAAACACACGAATTCCGAGCTCGTCAATCCGCGGCACATCCCCGTAATACTCCAATGATGTCCGCGTATACGGCTCCAAAATTCCTAAGAAGCGGCTTCTACTGCCAACTTGTTGAATCTCACGGTACCCATCAATCAACGCAACGCTGATATGGATCGTGACAAAACAGACAAGTGCTATCCAGATTAATTGGCGCGCGGACGTGCCTGAAAGCAGGTACCTGTGGCAGAGATACAAGAAACCACCACACACTAGAAGCGCAGGCACTATCCACAAACTCAAGTTGAAACTCGGCTCAGCATAAAGCGGCACAACGTGTGTCTGAAATTTGACCGCACCCAAATTGAGTGCCGTCTCACGCATCACATAGATCATGAAGAAGTGGTATACTACAAAAAATAACCCAACCATTCCAATCTGAACAGGGATTGATCGAATAACCTTTGCACTGTGCTGCTGTTCCATTTTTTCCCCTAAGTGGCTGTATTCGCCTGAGCTGCCTCCAACTGCTGGGCCGCTTCTAATAACGCGCTCGCTAAAAACGCCGGATTCACTTCATCTCTGCCGCGAAAGGTACGCACCCGCTCCCCGCGAACCTTTAGGACAGCGAGCTCTTTGCCACCGAGATGGATACCCACTTCAGCATTGCGGGTTTCACCCGGCCCGTTGACCTCACACCCCATGACAGCAACCGGGATTTTTATTCCATGTTTCTCCAGAAGCTCCTCAGCCACAGAAACGATATTCTCATAGTCCGCAGCAGGATCACCCCGACCACAGAACGGGCAAGAGACAACGTCCAACATCGCCTCTGCCAGGCCAAGCGCACGCAAGAGCTCTTTCGCCGTCAAAACCTCTTCCACGGGATCCCCAGTAATTGAGATACGGACAGTATCTCCAATGCCCTCCTGCAGCAGCGTTCCGATGCCGAGGGTAGATTTGACATGCGCACGACGCGGCGTTCCCGCCTCTGTCACACCCAAATGTAAAGGATACGACACCTCCGCTGACAGCTGCCGATTCGCCGCTATCATCCGAAGCGGATCGCTCGACTTAACAGAAATAGCCAGATCCCTGAAGTCATGTTCTTCGCAGATGCTAACATGCCGCAGCGCGCTCTCTACTAACGCCTCCGCCGTCGGAGACGGATACTTCTCTAATAAATCCCTTTCAAGAGACCCTTCGTTGACACCGATGCGAATAGGAATATCCGCCGCTTTTGCCGCCGACAATACCTCCGAGATCCGCACTTCACTACCGATGTTCCCCGGATTTATACGAACCTTTGCAACGCCCGCATCTACCGCAGCAAGAGCATACCGATAATTGAAATGGATGTCCGAAACGATCGGAACCGGGGAACGCCGCACAATGCACGGCAGCGCCTTTGCATCTACCTCTTCAGGCACAGCAACGCGCACAATCTGCGCACCCGCCTCCACACAACGATCTATCTGCGCCAAAGTCGCATCTACATCGTGAGTCAACGTCGTCGTCATCGTCTGAATAGAAATGGGACTCCCACCACCAATGCCGACGTTCCCTACCCTAATCTTCCGTGTAGGACGTCTATTGTTGAACTGTATAAGTTGTTTCATATGTTCTCGACTCAGCAGCCGCAATGTTTGCTGCTCCTAAAAGCACACGACTGGCTGCCAACCAACCTCTCATAAATACCTCGCCAGAGCAGTGACAAATCTTCTATTTTCTTCTGCCGTGCCGATGGTTACACGCACCGCATTCGGATACCCATACCCGCCCATAGCGCGCACGATAACCCCTCGTTGCAGCAAGGCATCTGTGACATCTGTGCCTAACAACGATAAATGCAGCAGAATGAAATTGCCCTCGGTTTTTGTGTAACGCAGGCCCATATCGTCAAACGCGCCGTAGAGAAACGTTCTCCCTTCGCTGTTGCTCGCGCGACTCTGCGCAACGTGAGCCCTATCCTTGAGCGCCGCACGCGCTGCCGCCTGCCCGACCAAACTACAATTAAACGGCTGCCGAACCCGATTCAGAGCCTCAATTAACGATGGCGGAGCAATGCCGTAACCGACGCGAAGCCCAGCCAGTCCATAGATCTTGGAAAACGTCCGCGTAATGATAACATTCCGACCCTCTAACACATACCGCAACGTCTGTGGATAGTCCGAGCGAAGTACATATTCATAATAGGCTTCATCAAAAACAACAAGTACATCCTCGGGGACCCGCGCCATAAACGCTGCTGTCTCATCCGCAGTGACTATTGTACCCGTCGGGTTGTTCGGATTTGCCACAAAGATAACCCGCGTCTTGTTAGTAATCGCTGCCGCCATAGCAGAGAGATCGTGTGTGTCCTCCCGCATCGGCACAATCACCGCCTTCGCACCGCACAGCTTCGTTACGAGACTATAAACCACAAAGGCACCCGCTGCATAGATAACCTCATCCCCCAGCGATACATACGCCTCGGCGATCAACTGCAGCACGTCGTTTGAACCGTTTCCTAAAACTAGATGCTCCGCAGAGATACCTAGATGCTCCGCAAGATCGTTTTTAAGATAGTAACCGTTGCTATCCGGATAGAGATGCACCTGCTTTGCGCTCTCAGCAATCGCTTGGAGCGCCAACGGCGATGGCCCCAACGTGTTTTCGTTGGATGCCAGCTTAATAACATCGCTGACACCTAACTCACGCTGAACCTCTTCAATCGGTTTCCCACCCTGATACGGCTGAATTGTCTCTATGCTGGGTTTCGGTTTGAGCATAAACGCTTCGACTCTCCCTTTTACGCACAAGAATACAACCTCTATTATAACACAACCCTCTCTTTTTTGAAAAGTTTTTTCCGTGAGTTAACTATTACCGATACGCTCCTAGAAAAAACCTTGACATATCACAAGTTTTGTGGTATACTACATGCCGTATATTTGTGGCATAGCTTGCCAGTCCGTGCGAGGAGTGTTGTAGCATCACCTGTTAGGTTGTGCATTCGCAGCAGACCCCGCTAAAGTGGGCAAATGTTACACTTTTCGCTAAATCTTGTTTTTCCGAACGCTCAAATTTAACACATCAGAACGCACGCGGGCCGTAGGATTACAACACATTCATTCCCAACGCCAACGTTACAGTGGTGTAACATTTTAAGACCTAATTCACGCACTATTTCCGAGCCTGCCCCGTTAGTTCCCCGGGCATCCTTACAGAACATAAAGTTGTATGACGCACCGCAAAAAACTGATTGAAGTCAATATACCGCTCCAAGCTATCAATAGAGAGTCTGCTAAAATGATCTCTCATAGCCCTGGGCACCCTTCAATGTTACATAGCTATTGGGCGCGCCGCCCGCTTGCTGCCTGCCGCGCCATTGTCTTCGCCAGCTTCGTCGACGATCCCGCCGAATGTGAGGACGAATTTCCAACCGAAGATGAACAAAATGCCGAACGCGACCGACTCTACGACATCATTAAACGGCTTATCATCTGGCAGAACAGCAACAATGAGAACCTTCTGGCAGAGGCACGCTATGAGATCGCCCTCTCCGTTGCCCGCAACAACGGAGAAGACCTCACCGAGTTTCGTGAGCGGCACAAAGAGAACCCAGAGGCGGTTTTGCGGTATCTGCGCCAGCACGCCCCCGCTGTCTATGATCCCTTCTGTGGCGGCGGCTCGGTTCCGCTCGAGGCACAACGCTTAGGACTAAACGCACGAGGCTCCGACCTGAACCCGCTCCCCGTGTTGATTAACAAGGCGATGATTGAACTGCCACCGAAGTTCCACGATCAGCAACCGGTCAACCCGGAGGCGGATCCGATGCACATGTTCACAGACAGTAGCAAAATCAAGGCTCGCGCGCCTTGGAGAGGCACTGCGGGCTTGGCAGCGGACATCCGCTACTATGGTGCCTGGATGCGTGAGCAGGCATACAAGCGGATTGGGCATCTCTATCCGAAGGCAGAGTTGCCGGACGGTACTTCAGCCACTGTGGTTGCATGGCTCTGGGCGCGCACGGTGCTGTGTATTAACCCTGCTTGCGGTCTGCAGATACCGTTGATGAAAACGTTCCAGTTGTCAAACAAAAAGGGACAGGAGCGCTACATTAAGCCGGTGGTTGACAGAGAGACGAATACCATATCGTGGCAGGTGCAGACCGACGCTGACGGGTTGCCTGCCCCGACGGTGATGCGCACGGGTGCGTATTGTTGCGGTTGCGGTGCGGCTGCGAAGTTGCCCCACCTCCGGGAGCAGGGGAAAGCCGGCAAGATCGGAGAGACAATGACAGCGATAGTCGCTGAGGGGGACAGCAGAAAAGCTTTTCTGTCTCCGACTGCTGATCATATTCAGGTTGCCCAATCTGCTGAACCGAGTTGGAGGCCAAGAGGCACGCTGCCGGAAAGATCAAGAAGTATCAGCCCGCAACTTTACGGTTTCACCAACTGGCATCAGCTTTTCACGAAACGACAGCTGACTGCACTCAATACCTTCTTCGAGCTGTTGTCAGAGGTTCACAAACGCATCAGAGAAGACGGGGCAGAAAACCAGTATGCCGATGCTATTTCCACCTATCTCTCCCTCGCCATCGGCAGAACTGCGGAGATCCATTGTAGTTTTGTATGGCGGACCGCACAGGGGCGGATACCGAAACTTTTTTCGCGGCATGCAATACCGATGATGTGGGGTTTCCCTGAAGCCAACCCGTTCTCTACATCAGCCCAGAATTGGACGGCACAAGTAGATTGGGTTGCAAAGGTAGTAGAAAACCTGCCGGCCCCTGTGAACCCTGGAGAGACACATCAGGCAGATGTGTGCACCACACCGCACGCCCAAGATGCACCTGTTATCATCACCGATCCCCCCTACTACGATAATATCAGCTACGCAGACCTCTCCGACTTCTTCTACGTCTGGCTCAGACCCTTCCTGCGCAACACCTACCCAGAGCTGTTCGCCGGCATGACAACACCAAAGGCAGAGGAAATAACCGCCATTCCACGGTTTGAAAACCCCAAACAGCATTTTGAGGATCTACTGAGCGCATCGTTTCGGCAGATGCGCCGCTATTGTTCAGACGAATACCCAACGTCTATCTTCTACGCCTATAAGCAGCAGGAAAAAGAACAAGGCGGAAAAACCTCTACCGGATGGGAGACGATGCTGGAGGCAACTATCAACGCCGGCTTTCAGATCGTCGCTACCTGGCCCCTGCGCACAGAGAATACCAGAGGTTTAAAGACAGTGACGAACGCTTTGGCTTCCTCTATCTTGTTGGTGTGTAGACCGCGCCCCGAAGACGCACCCCGCAGCGACAGAAACGCCTTCATACGCGCCCTCGAACACGAGATGCCTGTTGCTCTCGACCGGCTCACCCGCATCGCAAACATCAGACCCGTCGACTTGGCACAAGCCGCCATCGGCCCCGGCATGGAGATCTACTCCCGCTATCGCAGCGTCACGCGCATGAGCGGCGAAGTCGTCTCCATACGAGAGGCACTGCTACACATCAACAACGCCATTACCGCTTATCACGAGAAGGTGATGGGACAACTCGATCCAGAGACGCAGTTCTGCCTGACGTGGCTGCGGCAACACGGCTACTCGGCAGGCAGTTTCGGGGATGCCGAGGCACTTTCAAAAGCGAAGGGCGTTCATATCGAGGCGATGCACGACACGCTGCTGCTGTCGTCTCAGGGCAGCGTGCGTCTGTTGAGATCCGAGGAATACGCGGATCGCGAGGAGCACCGAGAGATGTCGTCGTGGGAGGGGTGTCTTCGGATGGCCTGGCATCTGTCTCACAGTGAGTTCAGCGGTGGTATTCAGGGGTGTGCGCGGGTTGCGCGCTTGATGCGTGATTATGATGGTGCGAGACGTTTGGCTCTGATTTTATACAGCCACTATGAGGAGCGAGATAATACGGAGGCTGCGTCGCAGTATAACTACCTCGTGACGGAATGGACGTATATCTATCGAGCGATGGGCTCTCCTGAGCAGATAGAGGCGGACATTTAATTCAGGTTTGCACCAGCTCAACACACCGCGCGTTTCCGCACGGAACAGGGTGGGTGGGAAGAACAAATAGAGGCGGACATGTAATTCAGGTTTGCACCAGCACCTGTTAAGTTGCACATTATCCCTTGACAAAAAACCGATATGCATTAAAATAGTGAGAAATTATATGTTTTTCACCACTCATGTACGCATGCACAGCATGTGAAAGGAAAACTCATGCCACAAACACCACCAGAATCAGCAGTCATCCTTTTTGACGGCACAAACCTCAACAATTGGACAAGCTTAGACGGCAGCGCACCGCGCTGGAAAACCGAAGACGGAGCAATGCTCGTCATCCCACGCACCGGTGACGTAATATCCAAGCAGACCTTCACGGACCACTTCCTCCATATCGAATTCAGATGCCCCGACATGCCAGACGCAACCGGACAGGCGAAGGGCAACAGCGGCGTGTTCCTCCAAGGCAGATATGAAGTTCAGGTTCTCGACTCCTACGGCATCCAAGTGCCCGGGAAGGGCGACTGCGGCGCCATTTACAATCAATTCGCACCCCTCGTTAACGCCTGTAGACCGCCCCTCGAATGGCAGACCTACGATGTCATTTTCCGCGCACCGCGTTTCAACGATGCAGGCGAGATGACAGAAGCCCCACGTATCACCGTCATTCAGAACGGCCTAGTCATTATCAACAACGCCCAACTCGCCGGCACAACAGGCGGAAGCATAGATTCAAAACTCGCCCACCCAGGACCCCTACGCCTGCAGGACCACGGCAACGACGTTAGATACCGGAATATCTGGGCAGTACCGCTGCCCCTCAAAGGCTCAGACCAGTATTAGCTCTCATTTCAATACGGGGCAGCTGTTAAAACCCCTGCCTCGTTCAATTTCAGAAAATATAGAGGTTGCCGACCAATAACAAGGAAAATTTTATGGAAACCCATCAACCGCTACCTACAATGCCCAGACGACGATTGGGACGAACCGAATTAAGCATCCCAGTTATCCCGTTTGGCACACAAGGATTCGGAAACAACTTCGGCTTCGTCTCAGATGAAGACGCCGTCGCACTTGTCAAGCACGCCGTCTCTATCGGCATCAACCACTTCGATTGCGCCCGCTGTTACGGCGATTCAATGCGGAAACTCGGACTAGCACTAAAGCAGATTCCACGCGCGGACGTCATCATTACCGCAAGACTCTGCTGCCACTCCGCTGCGGAATGGGGCGGATACGGAGAAGGAAGACCCGACTACTCCGCCGAACGCGCCATCGCAGACCTCGAAGACCAGCTCCAACTGCTCGGCACCGATTATCTCGACGCAATACTCATCCACGATCCCGGCGAGATCGACCCAACCCTCGAAAAGGGCGGAACGCTCGACGGACTGCTCAAATGTAAAGCTCGGGGACTCGTGCACTTCCTCGGCTACGGAATGCGTCCACACGACTTCCACCTCAAAGCAATCGCCACCGGCGACGTTGACCTTATTTTGTGTTTCAACGACTACAACCTCGTCCGACAAACCGCCGCCGATACTATCCTGCCCGCCGCCGCCGAAGCCGATATCGGGGTCATGAACGGCTGGTCTATCCTGAGGGGGATTCTCACAGGCGTGGATATCGATGCTGAAATCGCTAAAGGACGATGGCGCAACGACGGCGACATCCCGCAAGCCAGAGAAATTTGGAAATGGTGCCTCCAAGAAGACATCAACCTGCTCCAACTCGCACTCCAATTCTGTCTCCGAGAAGGACGGATCCACGGAAACAACATCGGGAATCTCAACGTCGCACAACTTGAAGCCAACGCCCGCGCAGCCAGCACGCCCTTAACCGAAACAGTATGGGAGAAATACGAGGCACGATTCGGATCTCACAATTAATACCGGTGGCGGTCAGCATCTTAACTTATGCAGAAACTTGTGCGTCGCACGCGGAAGGGGATAATCTGCTAATGCCGTAACCGGCACCCACTTCGCATCCCGCGGCCCATTCAGCACAACCTCACCCGATTGATAATCGCACACAAACACGTCCACAACTATCTTAAAATGTGTGTACGCGTGCCGCACACGGGTGAGGTATCTTATATCACTCACAGAAAGGTTAACAACCTCGCGGATATGCCGAGCACAAGCCGTCTGACCCGTCTCACCTGCAGCGATCCTGCCACTCGGAAACTCCCAAAGGCCACCCAGCAGCCCCTCAAGCGGCCGTTGTGTGAGTAAAACCTCAGCACCCCTATAGATAACACCGACAGCGATCTGATGTTCCGGCACCGGTTTTGTCTCTCGTCTGCGCGGGTACTCGTCCTGACGCGCCGTGTGGAACGCCTCACAAAACGCATTGACTGGGCAAACAAGACACGTCGGCCCTTGCGGACGACACACTGTTGCCCCCAGCTCCATCATCGCCTGATTGAAAAGCCCCGGCGTATCTAGCACCAGCAGTTCATCCGCTCGCTCCTGATACACTTTCGCTGATTTCGCATCATTAACCGGGGCATCCATTAGGAACAGGCGGGCAAGCACCCGCTTGATATTCCCATCTACAGCGGCGTAAGGTTCATTAAAAGCGATGCTCTGCACCGCCGCCGCACTGTAGTCTCCCACACCCGGCAACTTCCGAAAGGTCGCATATTCTCTCGGAACTTCACCATTCAGCTCATTCACGATCACCTGTGCAGCTTTGTGGAGGTTCCGCGCCCTGGCATAATACCCCAAACCTTCCCACACTTTCAACACAGCTTGCAGCGGGGCAGCCGCCAAGCGCTGCACATCCGGAAACCGGGCGATGAACCGCTCATAGTAGCCCACAACTGTCTTGACCTGCGTCTGTTGGAGCATCACCTCGGAAACCCAAATATGGTAAGGATCATCGGTGTTCCGCCACGGCATATCGCGCCGGTAGTCGCTGAACCACGCCAGCAGCGCTCTTTGGAACGCTTGCAAGTGTCCAGTTAACGGGTTTTTGCGCATATTAGCGGTGTGTTCGTTGTCCAAATACGTCCTCCGAATTACGGTCATTACCAGGCCCGTCGGGCATCTCACAAATCACACTCAGGCATCCACAGCGATCCGAAAACCGACGCTATGAATAGCCTGTATCGGCTCGTACGCGGCCCGGTTCGCACAGCGAGCAGCGAATTCGCCCCGGGCTATCCAGGAACCCCCACGAATCACGCGGCGACGCCCTTCACTCGCCCCCAACGGATTCTCCGCAGCCGAGTACTTGTAGGTCTCCTGATGAAACCAGTCGCTGCACCAATCGTAAGCATTGCCCGCCATATCGTAGCATCCGTACGGGCTCATACCTGATGGATAGTTCCCGACAGGCATCAACCGCTTGTTCCCAGATTCAGATGTGTTCGCCCGACTCGCATCCCATGCGTCTCCCCAAGGATATTCGCGAGCGTCGGGGCCACGCGCCGCTTTTTCCCACTCCGCCTCTGACGGCAAACGATAGTCCACGCCCGTGTCCCTGCCTATCCACTCCAAAAAGTGCATTGCATCCAACCAACTTACCCCGACGACCGGGCAATCCGGGGCGTTAAGATGTTCTTCTGACCAGAACAGCGGCGGCGAATGTCCCGTCGCCTCTACAAATTCGGCATACTGAGCATTCGTGACCTGATACGCCCCAACAGCATACGCATCGAGCATAACGCTGCGTTGCGGTTCTTCCGGATCGGTCTTTCGAAGCCCAGTCGGAATAGTCCCCATGATGAACTCACCCGCGGGGATACGAATTAGCGGATAATCAAACGTTTTAATGTGCATATCGGTTTTTGTATCCGAACCTCTTAGGTTCCCTTGTAGCATAGACTGTCAGTCTGTGGCTCCGTGGCATAGACTATCATTGTAGCATAGACTGTGAGTCTGTGTGTGCATCTATAGCATCACTCATTAGTCTGCGCCGGAGTAAAAACTTCTCTGTTAATATAGCATATCTCTTACCTCAACCGCAACCTCTCTACTCATTCTAAGCGGAATCTCCGAATTCCGACTCGGCACATAGAAAGTAGAAAAAGCCGAATATTTAACAGCACTAAACAATTGTCAAAAAAACCCCTTGATTTTTTACTAAATATATGATACACTTCATTATACATTTATACGTTCGCGATAGTTGCCCTAAATCCGCTGCTCAAAACGAGAGAACGCAAATGACAAAAGAAGAAATTATCCAGAAATTCCAAAACCTCAACGTATGGAAAAGAGGGGACCAACGCGCCCCACACAAGCCGTTAGTTATTTTGTATGCAATCGGAAAATTACTGCGCGGTGAAGAAAGTCTTCTATACCGTGAGATGGAGGAAGATATCCGAAACTTGTTGCGAAAGTTTGGACCCACACGCCGCAGTTACAGTCCACAATTCCCATTTTGGCGATTGCAAAACGACGAAATATGGCAGGTGTCTGAAACAGATAGTATCACGCTCACCAGTGGTGGAGATCCTCGTGTAACCGACCTTAGAGCTTATAACGTCTTCGGCTCTTTCAAAAACGATATCCGTACACATCTCCAAAATGATTCTGAACTCACATGTGAAATCGTCCGTATTGTGTTAAACGGCCACTTTCGACCGTCACTCCACACAGATATTCTACACGCTGTTGGAATTGAACTCCCGATCCTAACTGTCGGCGCGAGAACGCTAACATCGGATTTCTGGGAAGATGTCCTCAGAGCCTACCAGTACAGATGTGCCGTCTGCGGATTTGACCTGCACTTAGGCCTCCAACTCATCGCAATAGAAGCCGCCCACATCAAATGGCCTCAAGCGGGTGGCCCGAATTCAGTAGAAAATGGTTTAGCTCTCTGTTACCTACACCAAAAACTATTTGACCTTGGTGCATTTACTTTATCACCAAAATTAAATTTACTTGTATCAGAATCCACAAATGGATCCCATGGTCTTAAAGAATGGTTGATGGACTTTCATGACAAGCCGATCCGTTTCCCGCAAAGGCAAGCATATTACCCAAACGAAGATTTCATACAGTGGCATCTCAGAGAAGTTTTCAAAGCCCCTTATAGAGAAATAGGTTGACGTTCACTATTAATCCTGTGCTGCTAGACTAAAATTTTCAACGAAAGGGAATCACCGAGCTTTTCTCCTGAAAAAATGCTTGACATAATTAGCAGTTTAAGATAAAAAAGGCAGAAAATAGGCAATCCAAATAGGATCAAATTTAATCGACAAGACGCATGAAAAATTTATACACTTACACTCCAATTAAAACCTCAAGGTTACTTAGCAAAAATTGTCGCTCCCGGCAACTTTCTAGCCTCCTAATACCCGCTGCTGCCGGTATGCTGTCGCAAACAATCACACATTACCCCCCCCACTCCACTAACGATAAGCAAACCGTCCAAAACACATCCGCGCCGCCTGCACCTACTCGCTGTTTCCTCGAACGGCAGGCGACGCTCTCTTTCGTTCTCATACTTTCCGCTGTCTGTTTCAATTTCTTACCTAGGGTCGGGAGGCATGAAACGTGATTAACACCTCCACAATTCACCCACACATAATCAAACCCTCTTTCACAGGGCATCAGACATTTCCCTTTCGATATACATGGCTGAAGAAGGGCGTGGATGCCGTAGCAGCAGATCCAGCCATCTTTTTTTACGAAGATGCCTCTGTCACCTTAGGGGTCGGAAAGAACATGATCGGCTCCATCCGCCACTGGTGCCGGGCAGCCGGACTCGTCAAAGAGGTTACAAGGCAGCAAGCACAACTCACTATGAACCTTAACGAGAGGCCAAGCAGTAACCGACGCGGACAATTTGTGCCTACTCAACTCGGTAAAGCTATTTTTGATAAAAGCGGGTTTGATCCCTACCTCGAAGACCCCGCAACCTTATGGCTGATCCACTGGCAGATCGCAACGAATACACAGCAAGCAACCGCATGGTATTGGGCGTTCAACATCCTAAGAAGCAACCAATTTACACCCCAGACCTTCGCAAGAGATGTCTACAAATGGGCACAACAACAAAAACAGTCTATGCCCCGCGTCTCTGAAAATACACTTCAGCGAGATGTCAACTGCTTTATCCGTACCTACTGTCAGGCACGCCACGCTCCTACCGTCATTGAGGACACTTTCGCCTGCCCCCTCGTCGAACTCAACTTGATCGCTGAACTACCAGACAGCGACGCTTATGAATTTCAGCGAGGCGATAAAGAGACGCTGCCGATCGAGATCGTGGCCTGGGCGCTAAATACGTTCTGGCAAAACCACTTCGCCCCGAGAGAATCACTCTCGTTCTCTGACCTGATGTACGCGCCATCAAGCCCCGGACGAGTCTTCAGATTAGATGAGGACACAATGACCACCTATCTCGAGAACCTAGAAGAACTCACAAACGGCACATTCCAATACGATGAAACAGCAGGCCTGAAGCAGCTGTATCGACACGCAGATTTTAACGCGATGAAACTTTTAGAGAGGTACTATGGCTAACCCCAGACTGTCGGAACTTTTTCACATCACGGAACGTTTCCAACGATCCATACATCTGGAACGCGATTTTTATACCGAAAACGCATTAGAGGGTTACATTCTTACCGTCAAGGCACGAGAAATTCTCACACGCCTTATCGAAGCACAAGAGAACCACTCCACATCAAAAGCATGGTCACTCACCGGCCCCTACGGCTCCGGCAAATCCGCATTCGCGCTCTTCACCGCAAAGCTGCTCGGGAACTCCAACGCCTCCACAACGCAACAGGCCCAAGAACTGCTGAAGCAAGCGGACGTTTCACTCTACCAACGGTTCATGAGCACTCACAATAACGGCAAGAACATGTCATCAGGTTTCTGCTCCGTGCTCATCTCCGGCGAACGCGCACCCATCACACTTGCACTTCTACGCGGATTAGAGCACGGACTTAACGCTTTCAACCGAACAGCACCACACGCAACACTCCGCAGGAAAATTAGAGCCCTCTTAAAAACAGCCGAACAAGGCACACCGCCCAACGCCTCCGAAATCACCCAACTATTTGAGAGCGCGACAGACGCTATCAGAAAAAAAGGCGGGACAGGCCTCCTTTTAATCATCGATGAACTCGGGAAATTCCTCGAATACGCTGCACACTCGCCCGCACACGGGGACGTGTTCGTCCTCCAAACCCTCGCTGAATGCGCCACTCGTACCCAGCAGACACCGCTATTTCTACTGACCCTCCTGCATCAATCCTTTGAACAATACGCAAACAGAATCGCAAAATCGCAGCGCGAGGAGTGGGCAAAAGTTCAAGGCAGATTCGAAGATATCGCCTTTGTAGAACCTGCAGAACAGATACTACGACTCATCGCCTCCGCTATCCAAAATAGACCCATAGCAATAGATAAAAAACCGATTGACCCCGCTGAAATAAACCTCAAGCCCAATCAACTTTCCGAGAATGAATTTAACCAGCTCCTACAAAATTGCCGGCCTCTCCATCCAATTGTAGCCCTTATCCTCGGTTCAATCTTCCGGCGGTTTGCACAGAATGAACGATCCCTCTTCGCTTTTCTCAGCTCAAACGAACCTTATGGATTACAAGAATTCCTCTCAAATCAACGTTACGACGGAAACGTCTTGCCGATGCTGTCAGTCGCCGATCTATACGATTACCTCAACACCAGCATCGTACATCGACTTTACGCCTCACGCGACGGCGAAAAATGGGTGGAAATTGAGATGGCAATTCGCCGATTGACTGACCCCTCGCCAACGCTCGTTAAACTCATCAAAACCATAGGACTGCTCAATATCGTCGGAGAGGTGAGCACACATCTGAAAGCCTCAAAACCTATACTCCGTTTCGCCCTCAATGACCACACCGAAAGCTTCGAGCAGGAATTCCAGAACGCAGTGGCACTATTACAAAAACGATCCATTGTTGTCTACCGCCGCTATAACGACATTTATACCCTCTGGGAAGGAAGCGATATCGACATTGAGGCGAAACGCCATGAAGCCGAGGGAAACCTCGACCCAAACGAAACGCTCACAACGTATCTTTCAGAACTCACACCTCCACGACCCCTCATCGCCCGTCGACATCTTTTCGAAAAAGGCACACTCCGCTATTTCACCGTCCGTTACACCGACATTGAAGATTTCGACGCGAAACTGAACGAACCCCTAGACGGGGCAGACGGGCTTGTCCTTTACGCGCTCCCCGGAGGCGAAGATGAACTCGAGCCGTTGGTTGAAAAGGCAACTGATGCACACACCGCCCAATGCAAACAGACCCTAATTGCAATCCCACGCTCCACCCACTTTCTCCGCGAGGCTGTCACCGAGCTCGCCTGTCTACGCTGGATCTCAGAAAATACACCCGAACTCGAAGGCGACGCCGTCGCAAGACGAGAACTCGCTATCCGATGGGTAGAAGCAGAACGCGGCGTTGACAATCAACTCAATATTATCTTCAGCGGCGACACCGAAGCACCATGCAGATGGTTCCACAAAGCACATGAAGTAGACATCACATCTCAACGCACCAGAAACGAACACTTGTCAAAAATGTGTGACGCAACCTATCATAAAACACCGCTTATTCGAAATGAACTCATTAACCGACGGAAAATCTCCGGCACCGTAACAGCCGCTCGAAAGAAATTAATCCAAGCTATACTCGAAAAGGCGGATCAAGAAAACCTCGGCATCACCGGCTACCCTGCTGAAATGAGTATCTACCGATCCCTCTTAGTCGAAACAGGCATACACCGTAAAACTTCCGGCATCTGGGGGTTTCACCCACCCAAACCAGATACCGATAAAACCAGCAGCACCCACACATGGCGCGCAATCGAGTCCTTCCTCGAAACGTGCGAAACCGATCGCCAACCTATCACCCAACTCTACGAAAATCTGATGGCACCTCCGTTCGGACTTCGAGAAGGCCTACTGCCAATTCTGCTCTGCACCGTAATGCAGCATTACAAAACAGAAATCGCACTCTATGAAAACGGATCCTTTATAGCCGACTGGTCAATGCCCGTCTTTGAAAGACTGCTGAAAATACCACACCAATTCGAACTGAAACGGTTTCGGATGACAGGCATCCGTTCCGAGCTGTTCACACAATTCGCAGAAACGTTCAACCACGCAACAACATCCGAAAACCCACAGCTATTAACAGTCATCAAACTGCTCATGCGCGCTATAGCACAACTACCGAAATACACGCTGACAACACAAGAATTGAGTGATAATGCAAAAAATCTCCGCAGAATCGTCCTGAACGCCCGTGAACCCGACGCACTCCTCTTTAAACAATTGCCCGAAACGTTCGGATTCCCCGCTTTTAGCACGGAAATGCCAACAGACGCAAAGGTCATTTCAGATTTTCTCAGCACACTGAAAAACGCACTCGCCGACTTGCAGCGCGCCTACGAACGCCTACTGAACCTTGTAGAGCAGACCCTAGTAAGGGCGTTCAACCTAACACCGACACCGGAAGAACTCCGCAACGCCCTCGTCGCCCGAGCCGAACCTCTATTACCGATAACGATTGAAACCGATCTCAAAGGCTTCTTAATCCAAATCTGTAGCAGCGGACACGACTTCACGAACTGGATCGAGGCAATCGCCACCTATCTCGCTAAAAAACCGCCAGCCTCATGGATAGATACCGACAGGGCACAATTTGAAATCAACCTTTCTCAACTCGCGAGGAAGTTCCGGCATTTCGAAGCAATCGCCTACGAAAAGCGAGCACATACCGATCCAACCGCAGGCGAACCCATTCGAGTCGGTATCACCGCACCAAACCAAACCGAGCAAGAACGCGTGGTTACCTTGACCGCAACTGCTGATGAACAAACAACTGAAATGGAACACGACATCCGAAAAGTTTTTGACAAATTCAATGTAGACGATAACCCTGAACTTCATATCGCAATCCTTGCACGAATTTCACAAAAATGGATACGACAACTCGACGAATAGAGAGGTCAAACTATGGAACAAGAAACCCGTCATCTGCTGGGGCTCTCCGGCGGAAAAGATAGCTCCGCACTCGCAGTCTACATGCGCGACAGAGTACCAGAGATGGAATATTTCTTCTCTGATACCGGCAAAGAGCTCCCCGAAACATATGAATTCTTAGACCGATTAGAGGCGTTCCTCGGCAAACCGATCGTCCGCCTCAACATGAACCCTGATGCCAGTCAGAACAGAGACTTCGATCACTGGTTGAAACTTTACGGCGGACTCCTGCCGTCCTCACAAGTGCGATGGTGCACCGTTAACCTCAAAATCAAACCTTTTGAGGAATACGTCGGCGAAGACAGGGCATACCACTACATCGCCATCCGCGCCGATGAAGACCGCATCGGCTACAAACCGCCCAAAGTGTCCGCAATCCATAACATTGAACCCAAATACCCCTTCAAAGAGGACGGCATCACCAAAGAAGACGTCTACCGAATCCTCGAGGAAAGCGGGGTCGGACTCCCCACGTATTACGACTGGCGCACACGCTCAGGCTGCTACTTCTGCTTCTTCCAGCGCAAATCCGAATGGGTCGGACTCTTAGAGCAGCACCCTGACCTCTTCGAACTCGCAAAATCGTATGAGAAATTCAACACCGAAACAGGCGAACGATTCACATGGTGCCAAGGCGAAAGCCTAGAGGAACTGTCAGCACCAGAACGAATCGCACAAATCAAAGCAAACACCGAAAAAGCGAAAGCCTCTAAGAGAGCCGCAAAACCGAATCAGCGACTGATAGAGATACTCACCGATGTCTATGACGATGAAGATGACGAGGAACCCTGTCTCATCTGTCATAAGTGACATCAAATAAAATGCTACCCTATTTAGGAGGAAACAAACAATGGGATGACACTTCGGGCAATACCCGATATTCGACCCCTTTATATACTGCCAAAGGACCCCGCTATAGAGGAGGTCCTAATTCCATGCTTTCAATCCGCAGGCTCTGTTGATTGCATGATGGGCTTCTTTTCGAGCGAAATTCTGGTGTCGCTTGCACCAGGTCTAGCAACCTTCATTAATAGCGCAGAGGGGAAGCTGCGCCTAATTATCAGTCCGCTGCTCCGAACCGAAGACAGAGACGCAATAGCCAACGGAATAGCCTCGCCTGAAGATATCGCGAACGCAACTCTGGAAAACTTTGTTGTTACCGAAAACGCCATCGCACAACATACGTTGAAATGTCTCTCGTGGATGTTACGTTCCGGACGCTTGGAAATCAAAATCGTCTTGATGAAAGATGCCCTTTTCCATCCGAAAGTCTGGCTCTTTCGCCGGGGGGACGACGTAATAGCAGCACACGGATCCAGCAACATGACATACGCCGGCGTCCAGAAGAATATCGAGCAAATGTCCATCTCTAAATCGTGGGCGGACACGAATCAACAATACATCGCAGAGAAACTTTGTGACCAATTTAGAGAACTCTGGGGAAATCAAGATACCAATTGTACTGTCGTTTCAATCCCGGAAGCACTGAAGGAAAATCTATTGAGCACTTATAATCCAGTCCTCCCACCAACTGAAGAAGAATTTCATACGCTTCGCGAGCAGGCTTGCGACCTTGACAGAGACAGATCGTCGCGCCCCACATTCACTATACCCCGACACCTTCGATTTGAGGAGGGGCCTTTTGAACATCAAGGACGAGCCGTTAAAGCATGGTGTGAAGCCGGCCATCAAGGCGTTTTGGAAATGGCAACCGGCTCAGGAAAAACAGTCACCGCTATGATTTGCACACACCGACTCTACAGTGTGGAGAAACCACTTCTAGTCGTTGTGTCCGCGCCTTACATCCCCCTTATTCAACAGTGGTGTGATGAAATTTCACCCTTCGGACTCAAGGCGGTTAACCTATCTGAAGCAAGCGGGGCAAGAAAACGAGCCGCCAAGCTTAAAAAAATAGAGCGGAGACTCCGATTCGGCAGGAGCAGCATCGAAATTGTCGTCGTTTCTCACCGCACACTTTGCAGTAGCGAGTTTAAAGATGAACTCGAAAAATTTGATTTTAAAACGCTGCTTATCGCCGATGAAGTCCACAACCTCGGCAGCGAGGGATTCATAGCGAATCCTCCTGACTTCTTTGACCACAGATTAGGATTATCTGCTACCCCAATTCGGCAGTACGATGAGGAAGGAACCGAGCAGCTGTTCGCCTTTTTCGGCCCTATCGTTTTCCAATTCACCCTTGAGGAAGCAATCGGGCGATGTCTCGTTGAATACGAATACTACGTCCATACAGTAAAACTCACAGAAGATGAAATGGAGAAATGGTACGCACTCACAGAACAGATCAAGAAAAACGCTTGGCGACAAGAAGGTGAAGACAGTGAAGATGAGTACCTTATGAAGCTCCTACGAGACCGACGCGCACTCTTAGAAAACGCGGAAAATAAGATTGATGCCTTGGAAAAAGTTTTGAGACCCAAAGATCTCCAAAGGCTCCGATACACCCTGATTTATACCTCTGCTACAGGACCGCAGCAGCTCGAAGATGTCAACGCCCTACTGAACGAACACAGCGTACTCTTCCATCAACTGACACATAAAGAAGCAAGAAACCGTAAGAAAACCGCACAGATTCTCCAAGACTTCCGAGAGGGAACGTTGAAGATCCTAACCGCGAAACGCGTGCTTGATGAAGGCGTGAACATCCCAGAAATTGAGAGGGCTTTCATCCTCGCCAGCACCACAGTAGAGCGACAATGGGTTCAGCGGCGCGGCAGGCTGCTCCGCACATGTCGCGAAACCGGTAAAACGCACAGTGAAATCCACGACTTCATCGCCTTGCCGCCCGATTTGGACAACATAGACGACAGGGCCCGTAGGTTAGTAGAATCCGAACTCAAGCGAGTACGAGCATTTGCTTACCTCGCAAAAAACTTTGGCAGACCTGATGGCCCCTTAAACCACCTCGACCAACTGGTTAAAATCCTTTATACATAGCGGAGGATACTATGTCATATAACGCAGAAAAAATGGGAAAACTGATTGAAGACGCATGTCAATCTGTTGAAAACAGATCTAACGGCTACAAGAGAAAAGTTATTGATGCCATAGTCGAAATTCTTGAGGCCGAGCGAGACCATAAAACCCGAAGAACAAACATCCAGAAAAAAGTAAATGAAGTGTGCCATAGCACGGGTGACTTTCTCATGAAAGAACGCGATATAGATAACCCCAACAATGGAGGCTGCTAAATGAAGTTAATCAGCGCAAAATTTCAAAACTTTCGCCTGCTACGAGATCTAGAGTTGGAGTTCTCGACAAGTGACGACAAAAAACTAACTGTAATTCGAGCGTCGAATGAAAGCGGAAAAACGACTATCTTAAACGGGCTTCAGTGGGCCCTCTACGGTGATGACGTGTTACCGAATAGAGGTAGAGGATACCGAATGTTCCCAATCGATTGGAAGAGCTCCGACGGAGGGGCAATCCCGATATCTGTGCAAGTTGATTTCGAGAAAACAACCTCTCGATATCGTCTTATCCGATCGGTGGAGGAGACAACAGACGGACACAGACAAAATTCGAAGGTAGAATTGTTTGAATTAGCAGAAACCGGGGCTAACCGCATTAATCCACCAGAAGCACAGATCGCTCGACTGTTGTTACCTCTGAATTTGCGCGAGGTGTTTTTCACCGACGGAGACCGAGCTCTGAATTTCATTGAAGCAGACTCTCAAACAGATAAACGTGGGCGGATCCAAGGAGCCATTCAATCTCTGTTAGGACTTGATGTGATTGATACTACCTTCAAACATTTAAAAAGGACAATTTCTGGGCTCAATAAAGACTCGAGGAATATCGGACCTGATACAGATCTCAGCCAAATTGTTACAGAATTGGAGGAGATAAATAAAAATATCGAACACCTTGAAGATAAAGTAGACGATGCGAAACAGCAATTCGAGGCAATAGGACACAGTTTGGCAGATATCGATAGGGACATTGAAGCCGCACTGGTTAAGGGAGACCAAGAGGATCTTAATCGTAGGCTGAAAAGAACTGAAACAGAACTGGATGATCTCGAAAACCAAGAAAAAGAATTGGAAACCGAACACTCACAGCTGTTCAGAAAACCGCTCTTATTCCGAGAGCTGCTCACACCGGTTTTAGAACAAAGTTTCAAGAAATTGGATGAACTGCGCGATCAAGGGAAACTTCCGAGTCCGACTATTCCCGTACTTGTAGAACGACTCGCAGGGGTTACATGTATCTGTGGCGAATCATTGGACCAACACTCAGAAAGCGGGAAACAACGTAGAGAGCATATTGAACGCCTCATTAAGGAAAGTGAGAAGGCAGATGACCTCCAAAAATGCCTTACCGATCTCGATTACGGTTCATTGGAACTGAAACCAATAAAGAACGCCCATAACGACTCCTGGATCGATGAATACAGTAAGGTGTCAACGCTTCATCATGAACTTGAAACGAAACGCGAGGAATTAGAAAAGGAACTCGCAGCACTTGAAGTTCAACTGGAAGGCATAGGAAATACCGATATTCAAAAACTTCGCACTACCAAACAGGAACACACTATCCAACGCGAAAGTCTGAACAACACCCGTATAGAGCGTGAAAGAGAACTCGAACGCCTAAAGGAACGGAGCAGATCCTTGACAGCAACACGTAATAACCTTCTAGCTCAGCAAAGAAAAGGGGCGCTGATACTAGCAAGATTAGATGCGACGCGCGACATACAGCAGATCCTCGAAAACGCCTACAACCACATCGTAAACGAAGAATTGCAAAAAGTGAGTCAGCTGATGAACACCCTCTTCCTCGAAATGATTGGCGCGGATGCCGAACAAGGAGCAATCATTCAGAAAGCAGAGATTAGTGAAGATTTTGATATCCTCGTCTATGGCCCGAGTAAGCGCCCTTTGAACCCTGATAAAGATTTAAATGGTGCCTCTCGGCGCGCACTCACCACCGCATTTATTCTCGCTCTCACTAACGTAAGCGAAGTGGAGGCACCAAATGTGATTGACACACCGCTTGGAATGATGGATGGGTATGTCAAACGCTCTGTTCTCAAAACCGCCATCAAAGAAAGTTCACAGCTTATTCTCTTTCTAACGCGTTCTGAAATTAAAGACTGTGAGGATATTATAAAGAACGAGGCAGAATGTGTGACAACCATTACAAATTCCGCACATTACCCCAATATATTGGTGAACGATCCACATATAAACGAACCTCAGGCGTTCCGATGTGAGTGCCAGGATCTCGGCGAATGCAAAATGTGTAAGAGGCGAACCGATGTTGAGGTAGAAATCCAAACGGAAACTTAGGAGATTGATATGGCACAACAATACAACAACCCTTTTTTAAATATGAGTGTTGTTTCACTTGCTACACAGCGACACCACTACGACCGTTACTGCCAAGCAGGACAGAAACATATAGTGGATATGAGTCCATTTCCCAGGAAGGTAGACTTCTGGTTTGCAGCACTAGCATTGGCAGCACGTAAGAATCTCAAACCTATCGATTTAACGAAAGAGAAAACTGTTAACATTATTAGTGGCGATATTTTTAACACCGACGGCTGGCAGGCACAAGCCATAATGTTAATTGCAACAGCCGTCAAAGGGGATTTAAAGATCGTTCTCGAGCCAAGCCAAATGATGAAGATTGCTAACGGACTCGCAGCCGCAGGCGTTCCACACATTGTGAAAATGCTAGATGCAGGACCCTCAAAACCGAGATGGAACCTCTCCGATGAACTCGCAGAACTGCTGCAATCTGATGCTGTTACCGAGGTAAAATCGGATCATCAACGACTCGCGGAAGCCCTGCGATGATTCTATAACCGCACCGAAAATACCCAAAATATGGGATAATTGAGGGTTTTCGGCTCGGTAATGATATAACGCCCTCTTTGTGATGATAACTGAGGCCGCTAGTGCCTCGGGAGTTTCCAACTTCGCGAAATCATTATTAAACAGAAAACTCTCCTTTTTTGATGCTCGGCACGAAACTCTGAATCAACATGAACACAAAGCAACTTTTCGACCAACTTTATCGATCTAAAACCGAAGACGATGTCGATCGAGTCATCAACGCACATCCGGACATTTTCGAAGCCGATAAAAACTGGCATCCCCTCGGGGGCAACGAAAACAACTTCGGTGTCATCGAAAATCAACAATCAACACCGATTGCAGCTTTGATTGAAAAGATCACAAACGCTATTGATGCCGTTTTAATGAAAAAATGTCTGGAAGCAGGCATCGATCCCAAATCCAAGCAAGCTCCCAGCTCAATGGAAGAAGCCAAAGTCAAATTTTTTGCAAATCACAGAGATTGGGATCTCCCACGAACCCGAAAACAACAAGCAGAAAATATCCAAATTATCGCTGACGGCCCAAGGCTGAAACCTTCTTTGATTATTTATGACGACGGTGAAGGGCAACACCCAGAAGAATTTGAGAAAACGTTCTTGTCATTATTGGGCGGCAATAAGACAGAGATCCACTTTGTCCAAGGCAAATACAACATGGGCGGGAGCGGCGCTATTGTGTTCTGTGGCAAAAAACGATACCAACTCATCGGTTCTAAGCGATATGATAATACAGGCAAATTTGGATTCACCCTAATCAGAGAACATCCGCTCACCGAAACAGAACAAACGGTTAAGAGAAATACATGGTATGAATACCTGAAAATCGGTGGCGTAATTCCATCTTTCCACGCTGAACAGCAAAGCCTGGGGCTCTATAATAGAACATTTACCACCGGGACAATTATTAAACTGTACTCCTACGATTTGCCACCCGGAATCCGATCGGTTATTTCCAGAGACCTGAATCAAGGCATCAACGAGTACCTGTTTGAACCCATTTTACCGGTGATTACTGTTGATAAAAAAGAACGTTACCCCGACGATCTAAACCTTGAAAGAGACGTATACGGACTCAAACGCAGATTAGAACGGGAAGATAACAGGTACATTGAAGAAGCTTTTTCCGAAGATTTCAACGACACGCTTTTTGGAAAAATGAAGGTGACCTGTTATCTCTTCAAAACGAAAATAGATGCTCAATCTGTTAAAGAGAGTAAAGGTACAATTCGGAGAGAATTTTTTAAGAACAACATGTCCATCCTATTTTCGATCAACGGACAGGTTCATGGACACTACACCTCAGAATTCATAACCCGATCTCTCAAATTGAATCTACTTAAAGAGCATCTTCTCATTCATGTCGATTGCACAAACATGAACTACGATTTCCGTAAAGAGTTATTCATGGCATCTCGAGACCGTTTAAAAAGCGGCGAGGAAAATAATGCCTTACGAAAGTTATTAGCAGACAAACTCGGAGCGAAAAATGGACGCTTGCAGCAAATACAGAAACAACGTAAAGATTCAATCGCGGTAGAAAGTGAAGGGGCGAAAGACTTAATAAAATCTTTCGCACGGAATTTTTCACGAAATCCAGAATTGTTGAAGCTGTTGGATCAAACGTTAAATTTCGACCTACCTCTTAAAACGAACCAAAGCGCGAAAACCAACACGGCAACCAAACGAAATAAGATGGAGCAAGAACGCTTTAATCCAAAGCGATTCCCCGCACTTTTCAAACGCCGGATACAAGGCAAAAAAGATAAAGAGGTCGTTATAATACCGCTTGGCGACGAAAAAACAATTCTCTTTGACACGGACGTTGAGAACAACTATTTTGATCGTACAGAAGAACCTGGCGAATTGAAAATCGCCATTCTTGGTTTCAAAGAAAATGATACGGAAGACGGAAACGCCCCAGGAGAAGCGGATCAGATTGAAAATGTATTCAATGTGCGAAAAAGCAGCCCCCAGAACGGAACAATCAAGCTCCACCTCAATCCAAAGGAGGCGGTAAACGTTGGGGATGAAGTAAAGATCAAAGTTAGCTTGGAAGATCCAACCGGCGGGGAATTTAAGGAAATATTTTGGGTAAAGATCACTGAGAAGAAAGCCCCCACACAGCCTTCACCGAAACCTGAAAAAAAGGAAACCCCAACCTTAGGATTGCCTGAGTTAATATACGCCTATAAAGAAGAAAAACCAGATAGAGAAGGTGTATCTTGGGAAAAATTTGAGGAGAACACCACTAAACAGATGGATTACAATACCGTGATGCAACCTATAGCAGAAGGTGAGAAGTTAGAGCGTGTTTATATCAACATGGACAGTAAGGTTTTGAAAAACCTCAGAGCCAAAACCAGAAACCCCAGTCAGGAGCAATTAGAGACAACTAATAAAAGGTACATCGCCGCTGTATATTCCCACACGCTGTTTTTGTACGCAATCACCAAAGCACATAAATACGGAATTGTGAAAGAGGAAAACGGCACAGATTCCGATGTGGAATTAGACATTTACCTCAAAGACCTCTTCGACTCTTACTACGCAGAATTCCTTCTGAACTACGGTTTCGATGAAATCATGCAATTGTTAGAAGACTAACCTCCCGAACAAAGCATTAACACTACTTTTCCGCAAGCAAAATAAACCTTGCCCCCAACTATCATAAATGCCCTACCCCACCCTAATTCTTGCACACACAAAATTCCCCTTGTAATTCCACACGACTCCGTGTACGATAAAATACTGTTTTTATACCCTCAACGACGGAGGAAATAGATGCCCCATCTCAACATCAAGCCTATGCATAAACCTATCAAAACTTACTACGCCGAACTTGAAAAATACGCACAACTCGGTGAGCAAAATGAAGGCACTGTCCGTGCAGCCTTCCAACACCTGCTCCAACACTACTGCCACCAAGCCAAACTTACACTGCTCTGCGAAAAAACACACTACACACCCGAGAAAAAACGCATAATCCCGGACGGGGAAGTCGTGGACACCTACGGACTACCGCACGGCTACTGGGAAGCAAAAGATACACACGATGACCTGCTCCTCGAGGCTGCCAAGAAGTTTGACGCAGGCTACCCCTCCAAGAACATCGTCGTGCAGTCGCCCACACGCGCCCTGCTTTATCAGGACGGGCAGCTGCAGCTCGACGCCGACATCACTGATCCGTGCAACCTCGTTCAGGTGCTCCAAACCTTCTTTGCGTATCAGGAGGCAAACATCGCCGCGTGGCACACCGCTGTCGCTGATTTCAAGGAAGCCGTGCCCGCACTCGGAGCGAAGTTAGTGAGGCTCATCGAGACCGAGCGTCGAGACAACGTGCGGTTTCAAGAGGCGTTCCACCAGTTCCATGTGCAGTGCTGTGCCTCCATCAACCCGGGTCTCTCCATTGCTGCTGTGGAGGAGATGCTGATCCAACATCTCCTCACCGAACGCATCTTCCGCACGGTGTTTGATAACCCTGACTTCACGCGCCGGAATATCATCGCCCGGGAAATAGAAAACGTCATAGATGTGCTGACGGAACGGACGTTGAACCGGTCGGAGTTTCTTCGTCCTTACGACCCGTTCTACGCGGCGATAGAGAGCACCGCTGCGACCCTCACAGCGTTCTCACAGAAGCAGCACTTCCTCAACACCGTCTACGAGCAGTTCTTTCAAGGGTTCTCCGTCAAGGTTGCCGACACGCACGGCATCGTCTACACGCCGCAGCCGATCGTGGATTTCATGGTCAACAGCGTGCAACATCTATTAGAGACCGAGTTTGATCGTTCGTTATCGGATAGCGGTGTGCATATCATAGACCCGTTTGTCGGCACGGGCAACTTCATCGTGCGGTTGATGCAGGTCCTGGATCCGATCTCTCTGGAGCGAAAATACACCGCCGATCCGCCTGAACTCCAGTGTAACGAGGTGATGCTGTTGCCGTATTACATTGCGAGTCTGAATATTGAGCAGCAGTTTTACACTGTGACGCGCCGGTATTCGGCTTATGAGGGCATCTGCCTTGTAGATACGTTTGAGGTATCGGAGGCTCGGCAGATGGCGCTGTTCGCGCCGGGGAACACGGAGCGGGTTGAGCAGCAGAAGCGGACGCCGATGTTCGTAGTGATCGGCAATCCGCCGTATAATGCGGGTCAGAAGAGAGAGAGCGACAACAACAAGAATAGGAAGCACCCGATCGTAGATGCGAGAGTTGCGGAGACGTATGTCAAAGGCTCTGCAGCACGGAACCCCAATAAGCTCTACGATCCGTATGTGAAGGCGATCCGGTGGGCCTCCGATCGTATTGGAGAGGAGGGCGTTGTGGCACTGGTAACGAATAACAGCTTTTTGGACGGCATCGCGTTTGATGGGGTGCGAAAGCACCTTGCGGCAGACTTCGATGCCCTCTACGTTCTCGACTTAGGCGGAAATGTGCAGCGCGGATTAAAGGTCTCTAAAGCGAATGTATTCAACATTCGGATAGGGGTGAGTATCAATCTATTCGTGAAAAACAGAGACAGGTCATCAGAGCAGCCGCGTATCTTTTATTATCGCACGGATGAGTTGTGGGATAGAGATCAGAAGTTTGCGTTTCTGAATAAATGTCAGCATGTGGGCGGTGTTGCGTGGCAGTCCATTGAACCCGATGCGCGGCACGCGTGGCTAACCGAAGGGCTGGCACCTGAGTTTGAGACCTTTCTTCCGATAGGGACTAAGGCATCAAAGACGGCAAAAAATGAGGTACAAGATGTCTTTTTTAAAACCTACAGCAATGGTGTGCAAACGGCTCGCGATGCGTGGGCTTACAATTTCAACCGAGACGCACTCACTGAAAATATAAGCAGGATGATTGAAAATTACAACGCAGAAGTCGCGCGTTGGACACAACGAACAAATAGGGAGGCGGCCGTTGATAATTTTCTGATTTCCGATGCCACGAAGATCAAGTGGAGTTCGACGTTAAAGCGGAAGCTACAGAGCGGTCAGAACACAGCATTTACAGAGGCAAATATCCGTTCCAGCCTTTATCGCCCCTTTACGAAATCCAACCTCTACTTTGACCGAATGATGAACCATAGGGTAGGAGGCTTTCCATCTATCTTCCCCACCCCAGAGACTGAATCAGAAAATTGGGTCATTTGCGTCAGCGTGACACTAGAAAAACCCTTTACTTGTTTGATGACTGCTTGTATTCCTGAATTTGTAGTAACGGGCGGGTTTGGATCACCAACCCAATGCTTTCCATTCTACACCTATGACGAAGACGGCGCAAATCGCCGCGAAAATATCACCGATTGGGCATTGACAGAATTTCGATCTCATTACAAAGACGACAACATCAGCAAGTGGGACATCTTCCACTATACCTATGGGCTCCTGCATCATCTAGACTACCAAAAGAAATACGAGGCGAACCTCAAGCGCGATCTGCCGCACATCCCCTTCGCCACAGACTTCTGGGCGTTTGCTACCGCAGGCGCGCAACTCGCAGAGCTCCACGCTAACTACGAATCTCAACCCGAATATGAAGAGCTCAAGTTGATTCAGAACCCCGAGGTGCCGCTTAACTGGCGCGTGGAGAAGATGAAACTCTCCAAAGACAGAACACAGTTGACATATAACGACTTCTTGACACTTGCCGACATCCCGCCCGAAGTGTTTGCGTATCGGTTAGGCACTCGTTCGGCGTTGGAGTGGGTGATAGATCAATATCGCGTCAAAAGGGACAAGTGGAGTGGGCTGGTCAGCGATCCGAATTGTGCGGAGGCACCGCGCTATATTGTGGAGTTAATTGGCAAGGTAATTACGGTGAGTTTAGAGACGGTGGCAATCGTTGAGAAGCTGCCACCGATACCGTAGGCAACTTTACGCGCGATCCCCTCTTTTTCCCGCTATAGCAACGCCTGAGCAAGATAACCGCTGCTCACCTTGACTTCGCCACCACAATATGATAAACTATACTAAATTTCTATACTTCACTTCACACCGCACTGATACGTAGGAAACCGCGCCAACAGACGCGGCGAAAGCACAGAAAACTTCTTGAAAAACTAGGCAAAACACATTATGAACAAAACCTGGGCATACATCTCCATCGCAATTTTCATTTTCATACCGCTATCCGCAGCAGCCGATAGCACAGACATACACGAAAACGCAGGCACTCGCGCCATGACCTTCCTCAAAATCGGCGTCGGTGCCGAAGCAATGAGCATGGGCGAATCGCACGTCGCCGCAACAGATGACCTCTACGCATCCTATTGGAATCCCGCAGGACTCACGCGACTCCAGAAACCGCAACTCGCCCTCATGCATAACGAATGGTTCGCAGGAATCAATCACGAATTCATAGGCTTTGCACTACCACTCCCAAACATAGGCACCATCGGATTCAGCACCAGCTATCTCTCCTTCGGGGAACTGCAAGGACGCGACCGAGACGGAAACGAAACAACCCTCTTCCGACCCTACGATTTAGCCTTGATACTCTCATACGCACGCACGCTCAGGCAAAACCTCGCCTTTGGAATAAACGCAAAATTCTTGCGAGAACAGATCGCCGACGAAAGCGGCACAGGAATCGCCTTCGACGCAGGAGCACTATACACCCTCTCACAAATACCCCTCTCCTTAGGCTTCAACGCTCAGCACCTCGGCCCAAGAGTGACGTTTATAGAGGAAGCCTTTGGACTGCCCGTTACGTTTAGACTCGGCGGTGCCTACACACTCTGGAACGAGACGCTCACCCTAACCGCCGATATTATCCGACCCTCTGACAACGATCTCGCCACCGGCATCGGAGTCGCCTATGCACCCAGCAACAACTTGCAGCTCCGCACCGGCTATAACTACAAAATCGGCGGTAACGATTTGGGACCCGCCTCCGGACTCGCAGGCGGCTTCGGACTAACGCTGCGGCAGTTTCAAATCGACTACGCACTCGTCCCATTCGGCGTTCTCGGATTAACCCACAGATTCTCCCTAGTCGCCAATTTTTAACCAGCAACCCGAAAAGCAAGAGCATCAGACGCAGCCCCAATAAACGCCTCAAATAACTTACGCCTATGCTCAAGAAATTCAGCCGTTTGAATCATCCGCTCCGGATGGTATTGGACCCCCAAGGCAAAACGCTTCGACGGATTCTCTATTGCCTCAATCACCCCATCTCCCGACCGCGCCGTAACAATAAAACCTTCACCAATATCGTCCACGGCTTGGTGATGGTCAGAATTGACAGTATCTGACGTCTGACCACCTATAACTTCGCACAGCAGGCTGCCGGGCTCAATCTCAATCTCATGTCGCGCATCAACGCCCCTCTTTTTCACCGAATGCGGCAGAGGAGCACTGAACTGAGACGGAACATCTTGGTACAGGTCTCCATCCATCGCAATACTCATCACCTGAATCCCGCGACAAATCCCGAAAACAGGTAGATTCGCCTCCAGCGCCCTCTTGCATAGCGGTAACTCCATCTCATCCCGCTCTTCCCTAACAAATTTCAGCGATGGATGCCACTCCTGACCGAAAAACCTCGGGTGAACATCGCCACCCCCTGTTAGTAAAAGTCCATGAATCTCTCTCAATTCAGAATCTGGAACACCGGGATACACCGCCACTGGTACACCGCCATACATCTCAACAGCCCGGATATAATTGTTACGCCGTCTGTTCTCAGCCTCTCTTCTAAATGTGACTCCGATAAGGGGTATCATACAATAACCTCTCTTTGTAATATTTACTCAATTATACCCTATTTTGATGCCAAAAAACAAGCTAATCCGATCCGATAACGCAGCCCTAGAAAACCCGCCACATCCAACCGATCTCGCCAAACGCGAATAATCTTGCCAATAACTATTTGCATTATCTAACGATGCATGGTATAATTTAAGCAGTACTAAGTAAAAAAAAGGAGGAAACATGAAAAGCAGTTACGCATTTGATTTTGAAAGTTTCAAAGATGCAGCGGTGGTACGCGGCCGGAACGAACGTTACGCAAAAGAGATAGGCGTATCGCGAGAAGCGGTACGACAACGGTTTAACAGATTAGAGGATTTACGCGTACGTGAGCTGATAGCGATCTGCAATGTGATACAAAGAAACCCACAAGACTTCTTTACGGAGGTATCCGATGCAACAGATGACACAGAAAAGGAGACGCGCGAAACTTGACGAACGAACATAATATTTATGTTACACAGCGAAGTGACCGATAACGAATTATCCATCACACAAGACAACGCACCGATCCTCACCTGCCGTTACGGCAGGCTTGAATCGCATCCGTATTTGCATCCGCTCTACGTACCGAACGGCCAAATTGTAACCGACCACACAGATAGCAGAACACAATATCCACCTGGTATCTGCTTTACGATCGGAAACGTCAACGGCAAGAAACTTGACCAACAGGAACTCACCCGGGAACGGACACTGTCTCTTGCAGAGAATTCAGAAAAATTCGCGATCAGCACAACGTGGAATAACCAACAACCGCTACTGATAGTGACGCTCACAACCAAAGTCTACCCGCAGCAAACCGAAGTGCAAGTGCTAGACATTGAAGCCACACTACATGCACCCACCACTTCGCTTGAATTTACACGCAACACCGGACTCGGAGCGCGCACTATTGAAATGGAATACCGAAAAACCTTCAACGCCGACGGACGCATCGGCGAAACGGAAGTCAACGGACATAAATCTGCCTGGGGAGCACTTTCAGGGATCACCGCAACTCAACAAAACGCTGTCGGGATCGCTCTCCTGCCACATCCCACAAACGCAGAAACCTCTTTTTTCGCAGACGACACAGCCTACGGATTTCTGTTCGCAGAAGCAACACCCTTCACAGTTGATGCCAAGGCAACGCACACGCTGAGATACCGCCTGCTCGCTTACATCGGCGATCTCTTTACCTTTGATGTCTGGAAATCTCACAACGATTATACCCGCTGAACCTTTTCAGCACCCGAAAACTGACGACTCCCGACAACAAACAACTCACATGGAAAATCAGACGCTTTTCCCAATCTATAATAGAGACAAAAACGCACCCAAGCCGACGCAAAAAGCCGAAACAGGAATACCCTCATATACACGACGTGTCTACATCGAAACCTACGGATGTCAGATGAACGTCAGCGACAGTGAACTCATCGCAGGGATCCTGACGCAAAGCGGACACCAGACAGTGCAACGCATTGAGGACGCAGATGTCGTCCTCGTCAATACATGCGCAATACGAGAAAATGCCGAAACAAAAGTTATCAATCGATTGACGCACCTCAACCACCGCAAACGCCGTCAACCCAACCTTATTATCGGAGTCTGTGGCTGTATGGCGCAACACCTCCGAGACAAACTTTTGGACGCAGCACCCTACATCGATCTAGTGATGGGGCCCGATGCTTACCGCGAACTCCCCACCGCACTCAAGTCATTGGAGAGTTTGGAGAATGAGGTCAAACCACACATCTCTACCACCGACCGAGACCCGTTCATCGGCTTACGACTCGACAAGAACGAGGATTATGCCGACATCGCACCAATCCGAAAAAACGGAATCCGGGCATGGCTCACTATCCAACGCGGATGTGATAAAATGTGTACCTTCTGCATCGTTCCCTTCGTCCGCGGCAGAGAACGCAGCCTCCCAATAAAACATCTCATAGAAGATGTCGAAAAACTCGTAGACCAAGGCTTTAAAGAGGTCGTCTTGCTCGGGCAAACGGTTAACTCCTACCACAACAACGGCACCGATTTCGGAGACCTTCTCTACGCCATCGGCGATGTGAACGGGCTAGAACGGGTACGATTTACCTCGCCACACCCAGCAGACGCAACCGATAGCATGATCGAAGCAATGGCGAGCTCACCAAACGTCTGTAACCACCTGCACCTCCCCTTGCAATCCGGGTCAACAGAAGTGCTTGAACGAATGCGGCGAACCTACACCGCCGACGAATACCGCACACTCGTCTTCAAACTCCGAGAACGCCTCCCTGATATCGCTATCACAACCGATATTATCGTCGGCTTCTGCGGCGAAACCGAAACCGAATTTATGCAAACCTATAACCTGATGGCAGACATCCGATACGATTCTGCGTTCATGTTCAAATACTCCGAACGGCAAGGCACCCTCGCGCACAAAGCCCTCCCAGATGACGTGCCAGAATCCGTAAAAGCCAAACGCCTCCAACAAATTATTGAACTCCAAGAACAGATTTCTGCCGAAATTAACAGCCACACCGTCGGCGACACCGTCACCGTGCTCGTAGAAGGAGAGTCCCGGCGGGACACAGACAAATACCACGGGAAAACAGACGGGTTCAAAACCACCGTATTCCCGAAAACCGATAGCAAAATCGGGGAAATAGTCAACGTTCGTGTCAACAGCACAACCGCACATACCTTGATCGGACAAATCGTTTGATGGACAAACTCACAATTAAAAGCAGAACCGAGATTGAGAAAATGAAACAGAGCGGCCAAGCAGCAGCCACCGTCCTAAAACGCATCGGCGCAGCAATCGCCCCAGGGGTATCCACCGCCGACTTGGAACGGATTTCACGCGATACCATCGCTGAAATCAACGCCACCTCTTCCTTCTTAGGCTACCAGCTGCCCGAACACCAACCCTATACCGCAACAATATGCACCTCTATTAATGATGTCGTCATACACGGCACACCAGATAAAAGCCACATACTCAAGGACGGAGACATCATCGGAATAGACACAGCTGTCAACCTCAACGGCTACCACGGAGACAACGCATACACCTTCGCTGTCGGCAACATCTCGCCCTCCGCCCAACGTTTGCTTAAAGTAACACGCAACTCCCTCTACGCCGCAATCGCCGAAGCCAAACCGGGGAAGCGGATCGGCGACATCTCCGCCACATTACAGCACGGCGCAGAATCCGAAGGGTTCTCCGTAATCCAGAACTTCGCCGGACACGGCATCGGACGAAGCCTCCATGAAGCACCAGAAATCCCCTGCCTCGGCATCGCAGGACGCGGCTTACGACTCAGAACGGGAATGGTACTCGCTATCGAAACAATGGTCAACATCGGGCTCCCTGATGTCGAAATACTCGCAGACGGCTGGACAGTCACAACTGCAGACGGAAGCCTCTCCGCTCTCTTTGAACATACCGTCGCGATCCTCGCCAACGGACCCGAAATCTTAACAGGAAGCACACTGTGGGAAAACTAAACACTAAAATTATCGCCGCCACCACCGCACTCCTTATCTTCATCTCGATCTACCTTATCTTCGGATACGCACGGATCGAAAGCACAATGCTTGAAGTCCAGAAAATCTTCTACTACCACGTCTCCGCCGCTCTAACCGTTTTCGTGGCATTCGGCGTTAACTGCATCTTTAGCATCAAATACATCATCCAACGCAAACCCAACGACGACCTCATCGCCGTCGCAGCCGCTGAACTCGGCATCGTCTTTTGCACAATCGCCCTTCTCTCCGGACCTATCTGGGCAAAATACGCCTGGAATACATGGTGGAATTGGGAAGCACGCCTTACAAGCACACTCGTGCTCTGGCTCATGTACATCGCCTATTTCATCCTGCGATCCGCACTAGAAGTAGATAAACGCAGACTCTATTCCGCTGTACTCGGAATTATCGCCTATCTTGACGTGCCCATTGTCTACTACGCAGTAGATATTTGGCAAGGCGGACTACATCCCGACCGCGGAACAAAGTGGAACCTCGAAGCAACAATGCAGCATACCTGGCTAGTAGCCCTGATCGCCTTTACCCTACTCTTTACCCTTCTACTCATCGTGAGGTATCACATGAAAAAAGCACAAGCACGCTATCAAGCCATACAACTAAAACATCTCGAGGAGACAGCCTGATGAAAATAGCGATTTTAGTCAGCTTCTTAGCCGTCTTCATACTGTTCTTTTTTGTCGCACAAACACCCGTCACCTTAACACCCGATGAAATCGCAAAAGCAGCCTCGGAAGCCCTCTCTGAGTCCCAAATACCTATGGATGAAGAAGTTCTAACACAGGCAGTGCAACTATCGATCGCCAAACTCGAAAAAGCGCAAAGCACGCGCTTAAAATATCTCGCCTCAGCGTATCTCGTTATCTGGTTGGTATTCGTCTTATACGTCCTGCGATTGGACACGCAACAGCAAGAACTAGACAAACGTCTCGACCAACTCGAACAAGCGTCTGACGAGGCATAAACTGCCAGTAGCAACAACCGAAACCGATAAATGGAGACGAAAAAAAATGAAAACGTTCCTTTTCAAAACACAGCAGACGCTTGAATGTCCGCTCACGGAAGTTTTCGCATTCTTTTCTGATGCACATAACCTGGCTGTCATTACACCACCGTGGCTCCGATTTGAGGTACTAACACCCGCACCGATTGAGATGCGCCCCGGAACACTTATCGATTATCGTTTGAAACTGCGCGGTATCCCCCTCCGGTGGCAGAGCGAGATTACAACATGGAACCCGCCGCACAGTTTTGTTGACGAACAACGCCGCGGACCCTATCGCCTCTGGCGACACACACATACTTTTAAAAACACAAACGAGGGCGTTGTAGTCGGAGATTCAATAGAGTACGCTGTCTGGGGCAATCAGCTCATTAACCAATTTTTTGTGCGGCCCGATATAGCGAAAATCTTCGCCTATCGCTCAGAACAACTCAAGGAAATTTTCCAACGAGGTTAACACCTCAGAAAAAAAATAAGAAGCCACCATATCGGTGGATCCTATCGTAATAGTGCATGACCCGCTCCACGAAATCCAGTGTCTCATTAGATCCCTCAAAGTAACCGTGAGTAGGCACCCCCGTTTTCCACACCCCCTTATGCATATCTACATGCTGCTTTGTCAATTGGCTGAGGGCAACGCTCACCGGACTCCACAAACGTGGATCTGCACCATTCCGATGACGGACAAGCGCCTGCGCATCCCGAACACGACCGATACCACCATTGTAACTCGCTAACACCAAGCGGTGCCGATCCTCCTCCGGACTTTCAGGAAAAGCGCGATACAACGTGTGTAGATAGCGGGCAGCACCCGCAATGCTCTGCTCCGCATCAAGCGGGTCTTCCACACCGAGCTCCTTTGCTGTCGCCGGCATCAGCTGCGTTAACCCCTGCGCCCCTACTGAACTCTCTGCTTTTTCATCAAACCCTGATTCTTGCACAATCAGAGCACACACCAAGCGCGCATCCAACGACTCTTTGTCGGCATACTTCTGAATCAGTTTTCTGTACTTGAAGATCCTCGGCGTAAGCGCGAGCAGACGCACATCCGGATGGAAACCGTTGATAACGCCACCGATTAAAAAAATCAGAACAAGCGCTGTGATAATGAGAAAAAATGTCCGTTTACGCATCTTTTTATAAACTACAAACCTTCAAAAAGCATATCCGGCATCAAACATAAATCTATGTCCTTGATCTCTCTTTCCCAAACGATGTTCACTATTTTGCGTCTGTTGCCAGGCATAAGAGAGTGAGACACGCCACCCATTTAAAGGACGATAAGCAAGCACACCGCCAATTTCTGTGGTACGTGCCACGATCCCCGTAGGAAACGGAAGCGAGCTGAAATCCTCACCGGAAAACCGATCCGCAATCCGCCCCTCTCCCTGACGCATCAAGACCCCTCGAACCGCTGCCTGTGTGGAGACACTCAACTGGTAGGAGACCGAAAATCGCAGTATATCCGAATCCGTCGCGATCGGATGCCCAATCGCATAACCAAAGTGCGTGAACTGATTCTCAGGCACAAGATGCGTATAGGCCCAACGATTGACCCTGGCATATTCACTATAAACGCCAAGCCGACGCTCAAGTTGACTCGGATACCAAGTTACGCCCAAGAGCCACGCCACTGCATGTGGATCGTTTGAAGTAGGCACATATTGGATGTCGTCAATGACCCACTCCGCGTAAAGCCGCACCCCGTCGATCGGACGGACCGCGGCATCAAACGCAAACATCATATTATCATCCGCCTTGGCGTTGTATTGTAGGACGTAATAAAAGGCGACCGGATTCGCGTATTTCCACTCCACTGTCTGTGCATCGCCACCATAAAGCACCCACTCAGCCACTCCAATTTCAACCCGGTCGGTGAATTGGTAGTCCAAGCGGTGACCGCTCATATAACGTTTTGCTAAATAACGTCTCTTACCGTCATCATACCACGTTGAATCCAGTTGTGTCGTGAAGGCGGTCGCTTTAAGACGGCTACCCAACCGACCCGTCAGCCGGATTTGATCAAACGCCGGCGAGTTATCCGAGATACCAACGCTCTTATATGGACTCGACCCCCAGAAAAGCCAGTCTCTGCCGACAAGCAGATCAAGGTGCCTACTGTTTACCTGTAGATAACTTCTTCTGAAATCTATGATATACCCGCCACCGCGATGCCACGGCTCAAAACGTTGATCCGCAGTTTTACCATCAAGCGGGCGCTTCTCAAAATTCTGACCCTCAAATTCGGAATAGAACGCGAACCGCGGCGCAGCCCGATCGTCAACGCTACCGATTGTATAGTGGAAGGCACCTTCAAGGGCGGGCGCCATTTGCCCCTGTCTTAATCGCAACTGTGGAAATATGTTCACCCTCAACTCTTGTAAGCCCGCAATTTCGGGTCCAAATTCCCGCTTCAGCTTTTCAAGCAGGCGACTATCTATTGCCCACACAACAACCTCACCCGCCCGAATCCGTGACTCCGCTTCTACTATGAGCTCTGCTATTTCTGACCGTGAGAGCGGGGCCGTCTGCCGATGGAAGCCACCCGTGATGCCATCCGTCTCTAATTTCATAAGAGCTTCCGTAACCCACCCATCGAAATTCAGCGGGACATCCGGAATACCATAAGAGACATTCACAATGAGCAAAACCGCGAGGCAGACATAGACCCATCGCTGCCAATCTTTAGCTTTCTGTTGTCGGGCACTCGCCCCTGATTGGAGAAACTTTTTCACCCGCCATAAACACTTCATATATTAACTGCCAGCTACCCGTTTTCAGTTGCAGTGGATCACAATCGCTAACTACTGACGGCCATCGCATGCCTCCAGCTTTTTAACCTGGGCATCGATGTGCCGAAACTGCCAAATCCAGCGTGTGTTATAAAGGAACTGCCGGAGATCGAAGCGGTTGTCGTCCGGCGAATACGACTCTGCATGGTAAGACGGCGTCAACGTCGTCATCTTGTGTCGGTTGATCGAATAGTACCTGAAAAACCGTTTCACCTTTTCGGCGACCTGACGAGGCGGCAAGTGCTCCCACTCCCCTACTAACTTTTCGAACATGCTCACAGGACCACACTGCTCCATTTTTCGGAGCTGCCCAAAACGACTCAACTCCGCATAAGTCATCCCCATGTCCACTTCGTCCGTTTGCGTATAGGTCTCAGTTACCGGTTCGAGCTCCGCTGTCGGCGGGGCATCAATAATTTCAGCCAGCGCCGGATAACCAAGCTCGCTTTTCGCCCAATTCAGAAAACACCGCAGATCGTGTTTACTAATCCCACCAATCGGGTTAATGTCACCGCTACTGCAGTCATACTTTGTTAGATACCCACGCAACGCCTCATCAACGTTACCCGTGCCCAAAACGAGAAGCGCGCCTTGACGACTTCGCGTCCACGGCATCAGCTGAGCAAACAGATAACTAATCACCATCCGCAAACGCGCCTGTATATTCTGGAGTGCTTGGTTTTCCGTATACGTCCCCCCATCCACCTTGAAACGCGGACTCTTCCCAGTGAAACGTGTAAAGAGCGATTGCAAGGCCCGAACAAGCCCATCCATGTTAATATTGAGATGATACGCACCTATCTGATCAGCCAGCAATTTCGCCCGTTTCTGCGTTTCACGGGAACTATTCTCTGTACCAATATAACACGTATACAACAGACGATTGGCAAGCACAGACGGATCCGTGAAAATATCTGACGTTTCACCCTTTTCCAGCCAACGTTCAACATCCCGGAGAACCAGTGCCTCCTTCTCGCCAATCGCTTTAGCAACCAGTTGACACATAGAACCCACAAGCGTCGCAACCGCACCGCTGTCCGCCCCACCGGAGAGCGGTATGAAATACCCCGCTGCACCCGATCTACGCAGATAGTCCCAAAGCCAACACGCCGGACCCAGGGCTATTTCCTCTTCCGGTTTGTGATAACGTGGAACAATAGCAGCACTCATCCTCCGTCTATCTTCCGAAACCGCAGCATCCAATTCAAAATCAACGTCAATCTGTGGAGGGGACACCGTTTTGCTCGCTTGCACAGCTCGACTCGCTTTCACACCGCGATAAGAGCGAACATCGTCAAGATTCACTGTCGCCGTGATGACCTCTACATCTTTGAGTGAAAACTGAGAACCCTGCGCCAAAATTTTGCCGTTTTGAGCGATCAACGCACACCCGTCAAAGTAGAGCCTACCTCCATCACACCCTTGTTGGTTGGCGTAGACGTAGACACCACCATTTTTCTCACTAGCATTCTGGATAAGCGCGATACGTGTATCCAACTTCCGCAATTCATGGTGAGACCCCGACCCGTTCGTGATAATCTCTACCCCAGCATTCCCAAACTGAATGTGCAGACTCATCGGCACAAAGAGCTCCTCACACGTCTCAGAGGCCAACACGGTATCGCCCACCGCAATCGACGCAATACCGATAGGCACATTCTGTTGTCCCGTCAACTCACGAATCTCACGCGGAAGTGTGTGCGATTCAAGCGTCCAACCGTGTTCCCATGCCGCAAACCAGCGAGGCTCCCGGTAGTTACCATCGCTCGCCAGCACCGTCTTCGGACGAATTAACAACAACTTACCATCTAATACAAAAACTCGGCAATTATACCTGACATTTTTATGCATGACCGGCATGCCGATGTCACACAAGATGCCATCCGTATGATGACCTTTAAGGATATGTGCCAGTGCTTCCCAGCTGTGTCGCAGTGTGTCCAACTCCAAAAAATGGTCTTCACAAGAATAGCCGGTAATTTCCAGCTCCGGCCCCAACCGATACCGCGCACCGCGCGCTTTTGCAGTCTCAATCGATTCAACGATGCGCGCAGTGTTCCCTTCAAAATCGAGACTCCACTGATTCAGATTGCACGTTGCAAGAACCGCTTTCATATTTTCTGTCCCTAAACCACTGCCGGCTATCGATTGTCGGAAACTATCAGCCGGTGACAGCTGCATACCACGCCCTGCCACAAACCAATCTGGAACCCGATCCCTGACTGCTAACAGCCGCCTTACGTTTTCTGTGGTTTTTTACGAGCCGCTGGGAATAGAATGTTATTCAGAATGAGCCGGTAGCCGGGCGAATGTTTGTGCAAATCGAGGTTCGTCGGGATTTTACCCTCACCCACGAAGTGACGATAGTCCTCTGGATCATGACCACCGAGAAACGTAAAAGTCCCTTTGCCTAATTTACCGTGGATGTATTTCGCGTAGTTCATGCCCTCTACCTCTCCCAAAATCGTGACTGAACCACGAATCTTGTCCATATTGAACGATGTCGTCTGCCCGAGGTACCCCGGCACAATACTGACATGGTTTTGCGTCAGCATCGTCGGGATGGGATCATGTTTTGCGGAGAACTCGAAAAGCTTGAAATCCTCAACACCGCTCTGCGCATCTCTATCAGGCTCCGGGTTGTCTATGTCCGAGAATTCATAGCGGTACGGATTCGTATAAAGCTTGAAATTCTCGAACGCCAAGGTGCGCTGAAAATCGAGGCGCGCCCCCGCATCAGCCTCGACCGGGGTCCCATCCAACGCAGGGGCGATAATGTCAATAACGCCGCCGTGTGTCGCCAAGGCAATGTCCAACGTCTCCGGCGCTGAACACATTGCAAAAATGAACCCGCCGTTGGCGATATAATCCGAAATCATCTGCGCAGTCTGACCTTTATGCCGCGCAACACGTCGAAAACCCGCCTCAGCGGCAGCTTGTTCAAACATCAGCATCCGTTGCTGATACCAAACCTGCTTTGAAAATGAAGCATGGAATTTACCGTGCTGCCCCGTGAAGTCCTCGTGGTGCAGATGGAGCCAGTCGTAATCGTCTATTTCTAAGATGCCGCTTTGCACCTCTTTATCCCAAATTTCGTCGTACGGAATCTCCGCGTAATCCAACGCAATCTTGACCGCATCATCCCAAGGATCTCGATAAGGCGACGCCTCTGAAGGGGCATACACCGCAATCTTCGGCGCCTTTTCCAATAGAATCTCGTCCATATTGCTGCCTTGAATAACAGATTCTTTGATAGCACCATAGGCAGCAGCATCCATCGCCTCAAAACTGACACCCATGAGCACTGCACGCCTTCGGACATCCGGCGAATCGGGGACCACGAACGCACCGCCACGGTAGTTTAGCCACCAATAACACCGGTACTCGCGCGGAACTTCTAATGCCCAATAGGTCAATCCGTAAGCCTTCAGGTGATTAGTCTGCCCGCCCGTATCCATAGGTATCAAGAGCCACTGGGCAGCAGCCGCATTTACGCCTATAAGGAACAGCATGAGCAGACACAACAGAGTGCTAAACCCCCTGCCTACAATTTGAATCAGCGAAGTGTGAAATAAATTCATTAATCTTTACCCGAAATATCTGCCTGTGGATACCGCGCTACAGCTGCCGGCTCACGTCCGAATACAACTTGCCCGTTGTGCATCAGCGCTGTTTCTACGGCCTCCGGATGTGTCGTATCAATCTTCCAGAGCTGCCCATTACTTTCATAGATAACCCACCGACCCTCCGGCGGCACCCAGACCGGGCGCGACCCGCCTTTCCGAGTGAGCTGCCGCTCCGTCGGGACACCATCCCCAGCATACGTGATGACCCATACCTGTTGGAAATCACCGACCCTTCGTGTGAATGCCAACTGATTCGGATGCGCAGGCGACCAAGCCGGTTCCGTATCATCCGTTTCCGAAGATACCACAATCGGTTCCACACGCTGTGCCACTTGGTCAAAAGCATAGATATTGCGTTTCTGGGCCGTACCCTCCAACATTAACGCATCTACCGAATTTTCGATGCTCCCGGCTGTCACATAAGCGAGCAGGGTGCCGTCGCTATTCCAAGCGGGCGTGAAACTTTGCATCGCCGTTGACGGCACAACCAACTCAGATCCGCTCGAAACGTGTTGTATAACTACACGCCTTCGGCCTCCGAACTCCGGCCGCGTATAGGCAACATACTTCGCATCCGGGGAGATTGCAGCATCATCTGTCACCCGCTGCCCCTCAAGAAGCAGGCCACCGTCCGGCATATCACGGTTTCGAACCATAACGTTCCCATCCCTATCCTGATAAACAAGCGTCCCATCTTTCGCAACCGAAGGATTGTGGCCAACGCCCAAAGGGATACTACTGCCATCCGGGAAAAGACACCAAATTACATCATCGTAAGCAAAATAGATCGCCGCCGATAACGAGTCTGCTGCTTCTGTTACAGAACCCTTAAACTCTTCAGCATTCTCAGCCGCGCTGCCCGCTGATCCATCTCTGTTTTTCAGATCCACATCAACCCCCTTTTTAGGGGTAAACGGCTCCATTTTCGCTAATTCCCATCCTGACCCTTTAGCTCGCCAATGGAAACTGAGGCCTTTTCTCCAATAGTGCCACTCCTCGTTTAAACGCCCACTCCGGGTGACACGGAAAATGTCATCAGGTTTTCCGTGGCGTTTCCTGATTTCCCAACGCCCGCCATCCTCAATTTCTGCCATATTCCCGTCTTTATCAATATAGACTGCAAGAATCTCAATGTCTATGTAGCTCGTCGTTTCCCCAGAAAATACAGTGACTGCAACAGGTTCACCACGGACAGGATACCGCGTACCATATATCCCAACCCCATCAGCGATGCCCGTTTTTTGGTCGTTGTTTGCGTCCATAATCGCCATGACGTAATAGCTGCCCGGCAGCACGTTGACCTGATAAAACCCCTCTTTTGAAACAGAAATCGGCATCACAATCGGGGAACTGAAATCGGAGTTATAAGAAAACGTCAAAATCCCCTGCTGAACCTCTCGTCCATCCCATATCACGCGGCCGGAAATACCCCCTTGTTCAATGTGGGTTTCTATAGTCGGGGGCGTGGCATGAAGAAGGCCGTTGGCATCGTAGCGAGCACTCATCACAAGCTCTATGTCTTCGGTTTTACCCGCTGTCAACGTTAATGCAGCTGGGGGCTGCGTTGTGATGTCTAGCGTGCCGTAACCACCTAAACTGTCCCCCTCACTGTATCTGTCGTCTTTGTCCGCATCCACATTCGCAATAACATAGTATTCGTCTGGCGGAAGCAAAAATCGGAACGAGCCGCCCACATCCGTCTCCGCACTCGCAACCGGCATGACTAAAGCAGGATCGGAGTACACTTCAACCCGTGCACTTACCTCCTCGGGAACAGGAGATACGGTACCCGTCAGCGTGCTAGTTGCTGCCGTTTGTGTCTTTTTAGATGTCTGATAGGTGGCAGTGATCGCAACCTCTATATTTTCAGTGAACTGGTTCGGCGGCACCAAAATAGGCTGCGGAAAGTTCCCACGCCTTCGCATATCCGTGACACCGTAGAATCCGAAATCGTCCCCAATATCGAGTTTATTCGTCCCATTGTTATCAACAATCGCCATGAGATAGTATTTTCCCGGCGGAAGATTGAGCGTCCACCTTCTATCTTCCGTTACGCTCGCAATACCCGCCCGATACTTCCAAGAAAGATCTGTATACGCAAGAATTAACGCTCTCGATGCCCCTCGAAGAGGCTTCGGATCCGCGGGACCTTGACGAAGAAAACTGAGGGTGCCGCTACACCCAGATGTCGCCTTGCGTAATTCTGTCTGGAATTGCTGGAAACGACTCGGCTCGTATTCAGATATTGGAACAACCTCCGGCCTACCATCCATATGCGTCACTCGCCCTGTTATCAGGATATCTAGACCGCCAACCTTTTCTCCTGCCTCTACGTCAATGAACTGTTTATTTTGTTTCTCATCAGTCCAGTCGGTAATTCCGAACATACCCAAACCGTCTCCCGTATCAAAACGACCCGACTTGTCAACATCCACATAAGCCACCAAATAGTAGCGGCCCGGCTCCACGCGGAGCGTAAACCGACCATCACCGAGTTGCGGGATCCCGCTGATGTAGACCTGTTGCAGAGCCTCGTCCCGATAGACAGAAACGCTTGTGTGTGCAAGGTCTTGTCCCTCCCAGATGATTTTCCCCGCCAAAGTCGCGGTCATCCGTTTCGCAGTCGTATCCTCCTGACAGTAAACCTCACTGACAAACCCAATACCGACGGTAAGCAGCAAAAGCAGCAACCATTTCATTTTTATTCTTTCGTTGTGTTGTTTCATTCTTCCTTCATCTTGTTCTTTCATAACGTTTGATGGTTAAATAATATTAGCATGCACAACGATAATTTGCAAATAGATATTCTTTTCCATCAGGAGGATTCAGGGAGCTCTAAAAATAATGCAACGTTGATAAATACTTGAATAATCTTTTCTATCAAGAGAACATTTTTCTGCACACAGATGGGTTTTCTTGTATTGACAATTTATGTCTATTTTGATAAAATCGTTTTTTGGATGTGGCAGCCTCTACAGATTTGAGGGGCACTGAAGATGTCTCTAGCACCCTTCACTGTAGAGAACCCTGCCATCGATACGGAATGACAGGGCTAACCGAAATTATATCACACATTGGACCTCTAAACCTTTTATCAAACTCACGCGAGTTACAAATTATTATTGGAGGAATGATACCTGAATAAGGGACCCCAGCAAGATGAAACAAAATCTTCAACAAAAACCTTTCAGGTCATCAAATGCTAACATGGATCTGGCGAAATGGACACAACATGAGGCATCTATAGCCCTATTCGGACAGGGGGATGTTTGGACTATATTACCCTCTCCAGACGGCAAATATCTTGCCGTTGCAACTTCTATCGGCTTATGGTGGTATGAATTATCCACAATGTCTCCCCTGGACCTGTGGGACACGGAGCAAGGAATGATTTCCGCGCTATCTTTTTCCTCTAACGGCAGATGGATTGCCACAGGCGGACGTGATGGGAGCGTCAAAGTGTGGGATATTTCAAGCTGTGACTGCATTACACGGGTGACGCGATGTGAGGACGGACATTCGATAATGCGTCAAAAAGATATCTCCTGTGTAGCCTTCTCACCGAATAGTCAACTTTTAGCGCTTTCTGGCAAACGCGACTATATCGTCGACCTATGGAATCCAGAAACGGGTGAATAGCTTGCAAAAATCAATGGTGATTCTCAAATAGAACTCCAGTACTGCGGCCTGACCCGGCCTATCGCTTTTTCACCGGACAGTCAACTGCTCGCTTGTTTAAGTCCATCTGTGAGAAATAATTCAGGTAGCCCTTCTATAGCCGCCGAATTTATTTCGGTGTGGGAGCTTTCTTGTTGTGAACGTCTCACGATCCTAGAGAAATACCCTCCCGGTTCAGGATGGCACTCCTTCTGTTTTTCGCCCTGCGGCAATTACCTGGTTGCCAGCGGCGATGTAGACAAGAAACTGCAGATATGGGATACGGAGGATTGGCAACCGATTAGAACGCAGCCCTGGCCCGGGGCAAATTGGATAATACCCTCTTATTCTACTCAGGGCGTTCTGCATGGGGCTGAGGTATCTGATGATAACAAAACTGTCACACTGTTCGACATAGAGCACGACCGAAAACTCTGGACTTGCCCGACTTCTGTCGATTTTTCGACGATCTCGTTTTCCCATGGGAACCAGCTAGTCGTCAAGAGCGGACTTGAACTAAAAACTTGGATAGGAAAACAAAATACCCCCCAGACATGCCCCCATACGCATCTCACACCAGTAGAATCGCTGGCGTTTTCGGCTGATGGAAACACGCTAGCCTGCGCGTATAGCTACGACGGCATTCTGATCTGGAATGTTGGCACACCTTCACATCCACAACGGGTTTTCAGATGCCCCGGTGTGAAACATCAGGTGTGCGCGTTCTACAACGGAGAATTCCATACAATATGTGTTGATAAAAACACTATCAAGGTATGGGCAATTGGAAGCGAGACACTTTCTGCAGAAATCATACTAGAGAACCGGCCTCCGTACTGGGCATTTGCATTCGCTCCCGAAACTAAACGTCTTGCCTCTGGAGATAACAAAGGCACGGTGAGCCTCTGGGATGTAACAAACGGTGAACGTCTCTATACTTCCAGAAAGCATCCAACCGAGATTCTGCGTTTAGCGTTTAGTCCTAACGGAAAATTCCTCGCGAGTCAGGCAGCTGTTGGACCCGATACTCGCCTCTGGGATGTTGAATCTGGACAAGAAATTCTCGATTTTCCCGGGACACATATTGAAAAGCTCGCCTTTTCCCCTTGCAGCACCCGAATTGCCGCCGATACTGAAAAAGAAATTCTTGTCTGGGATCTCCTCCGCTCTGAAATCAAACTCACACTCCCGAAAACATCCGAATGGACCGATAACGGTTTTTGGCAGACCTCATTCGCGTTTTCTCCGGATAGTCAGTACCTCGCTTCCGGGGGCGGCGAGGATTTAGGTGGAATGAAAACACCTGTGCGCTTATGGGAATTGACAACAGGACGGAATCTGGCCACGCTCCGCGGGCACACGCGCGATGTTTCTGCCCTCTCTTTTTCGCCAGATGGCACGCTTCTAGCGAGTGGCAGCTATGACGGCACCCTCCGCTTGTGGGATGTGAAACGTTATCTATAACGTGAGCTCGATAAATATGTGGCTCATCTTTAAAGTAAAGCGAAACCTTTTGGCATAAGGAAGTAAAACGCTCACCTAACGGAGTTACCAATGCTTTTTTAACGCTATTTTTTTAAACTCACGTTATCTATAGTATGAAACTTCGAGACACGCTCTACACCGGAGTCCGACACCTCTCTGAAAATCGATTGCGGGCAGGACTGTCTGTCCTCGGTATTTCCATCGGCATAGCGAGTGTGTTATGCATGATGGCGATAGGCGATGGCGCAAAACTCTTCATCAAAAAAGACATCGAGAAACTCGGCGGTGCCAACCAAGTCAACTTTTGGACCCGCACCGCTATTTGGAAACGCGGGCGCCTCATGAGACGCACCATCGAGCGATACACACTTTCTGACATACAGGCCATTGAAGCAGAATGCCCCGAGGTCATCTTCGTTTTACCTAAAACTGGCAGATACCAAGCCACCGTCAAGAGTCAACACACGGACCACGCCCGCGCTTCTGTAGAAGGCGTGACAGCCGACTACGCCACAGGAATGCATTGGAACGTGCAAGATGGGCGGTTCTTCTCCCCAGAAGATATAGAGAACGCAAAACAGGTGTGCGTCCTCGGAGCAGAAACCGCACGAGACCTCTTCGGCAATACAGCACCGTTAGGACGAGAAATCAAAATGAAATACAATTGGCGAACGCCCTTCGTGCGCTACCGCGTCATCGGCGTCATGGCACGCAAAGGGAGAAGTCTCCAGAGCTACTGGTCTCTAGATGACATCGTTTGTATCCCGTTGACAACACACCAGCAAAGGCTCTCCGGCACCCGGTATGTTGAGGGGATGCACGTCTTTTTCAAAAAATCGGCAGAGGTTGACCTTGTCATAGATTCCGTTAAGGATGTCCTCCGGAAAAGACACCAGGGTGCTGATGACTTTATCGAGTATTGGGTACCGCAAAGAACTGTCAGACGCTTGGATCACATTCAAAAGGTGATACAGATTTCTCTGGGGAGCATCGCCGGTTTTTCGCTATTCGTCAGCGGGATCGGTATCATGAATATCTGTCTTGTCTCTGTCGGTGAAAGGACCCAGGAGATAGGTATCCGGAAATCTGTTGGGGCGAAAGAGCTCGACATCTTTTGCCAATTCTTGACAGAGTCCCTCTCTTTATGTCTGTGTGGCGGGGTGCTGGGCATCGCGGTCGGGTGGGTGGCTGCACACGGCATGGCGCGCCTCGCCGTCCATGTTCTGCCGATTGTGGGGACGTGGCCTGTAGTTATGTCGCCGCCGTGGATGCTAACATCGGTTGTCTTCTCTATCTTTATGGGTACCGTTTTCGGTGTCTATCCGGCTATCCGGGCAGCCCGGCTCACACCTATCGCCGCACTCCGAACTGAGAAATAAACAGATTTTCTTGAAATCTACTTTTTCATTTTAACATGCTTACTGAACGCCATAATCAGGACAAGTTAAGTGATGGTATTAGTGATATGAAACTTGAGGAACTAGTGAAGCTCCAGAAAAAACACCACCTAACGCTACTCAGCAATGTGGTCATGTTTTCCCCACGGATCCCTAGACGAACAGGCGTAGATAGTACTCTTCTGCCATACCCGAGCTGAGTTGAGAATTTTTATCTATCAAAATCCGACTCAGACACAGCTCAAAAACAGGTGGCAGATCCTCCTTGGATGGCAATACGCTCTCCATTTGTATTGTAGGAGCATAATGAAGTATTTAAAAAAAATCGTCCCGTTTTGGAACCACGTACGCATTTTTCTGGTGGCGGGACTCTTGATCGCTATTCTCAGAACCTTTACTGAACTAACAACTAGAAATCTTTTATCTTGACACAACACCGTTTTACTGCTATAGTATCTCTAACAGATACAATTTGACACAAGGTCTTTTTCTCTCAAGTAAGAAGCATAGTATGTGTGTGCAAGGTCTTGCCGCTCCCAGATAATTTTCCCCACCTTTAAACTCACGTTAAAAAGTAAGCAAACACAAAACACGCTGCATTCAGACAATCTCCACTGACTATTAATAACTAAATTTGACTTTTCTATTTAATATATGGTATAATAGTTTTCCCTCTGGTTTTTAGAAATTTGCATGCAATGAATGCAAGAAGGAGACACTTGAATGAAAATGAACTATTGTATATACGCCATAGTGCTGACGCTCTGTGTGTCCCTGCCAGCAGTCGCGCAAGACGCACAAGCAGACAAGCTGCTGGGCTGGTGGTTATTTGACAGCGAAACGGATGAAATCGGCAACTGGAAAGATATCGAACTTCACGGGGCTGAACTCAAAGACGGCCAACTGATTGTTGAGACAGGGAAATGGGCGCACGCGCTTGAATACACCGGACCCGATATCGAAGAGAAAACTTTGATGACCTGGGTCGCGTTGGACAACCTCGCCGCAACTCAAGGCTCAGCTCTCACGCTAGATAAAGCAAGCGAAGACCAATTCAACGCCATTGTCTACGCCGAACGCCAACCCAATCAATGGATGTCTGGAAGCAGCTGGTTCCACCGCACTGAAGACTTTCCGAAAGCCCACAATGAGAAGAACGAAGGCGAAATGGTCTATCTCGCCTTCACTTATGAAGATAATGGTGGAACTTACAAAATAACAGGCTATCGCAACGGTGAGAGCCTCGGTAGTTATGAAAAAGGCGAAATCAAAACATGGCCCACGGGCGATGCAGAAATCGTCTGGGGAAAGCGGCATACTAACGGACTCGACGGACCCGGCGACCTCAACGCTCACATTGAGGAATCCCGTATCTATTCTGTCGCGTTGACACAAGATGAAGTTAAGCAGATGGAGATCGGAACGCTTTCCGTTAACCCTAAAGGTAAACTCGCTACGCGATGGGCAAAACTTAAGACGAGATAATTCTCGAATTGTACGGCGAGATCCCCGACCCGCACCCTAATTTAGTGGGGTCGGGGGTTCCGTCTACAAAAGAGCCTGACTCTCAAACGCAGACTATCATCTTTATACGCTAAAAGACATGATCGACATTACCAAAAGCCGAATAAGCCGCCCTCTGATATACATCACTGTTTTCCTCACATCCGTTGCTGCCGCCGAGCAGCACACTTGGACATTTGATGAGGACGCAGCAGATTGGACACCGGCAAATGGCACATGGCGAATCGAAAACGGAGTCTATAAACAGACAATGCGCTATGGGAAGGCACAAAAAGCGTTAGCCCATGGGGCAGAATGGACAGACCATACCCTCAAAGCAAACGTCCGTATCGAAGCCGGACACTGGGCCGGAATCGTCTTCCGCGCACAAAATGAATTTGAATACTATGTTTACCTGATCTGTCCGAAAGAAAATAAGTCTGAACTCTGGCGACACCGCCGAAGCACTGCCTTTAAAGATGGGTTCGAGGCGCGTGATGAAATTGAACATGACATTGAACCTATCGGGCTTACCCTGACGCGCGACGAATGGTTCACACTTCAAGCAACTGTTGAGGGTGACCGAATTGCAGTCGCCATCAACGGCATACAGCAAGCCGTGTTTAACGATAGCACCTATGCTCGCGGTAAAATTGGAGTCTGGACATGGGACACCCAAGCCAGTTTTGATGATGTTCATGTCAAGAGCGTTTCCGCAACATCCCTTACACCTGTAGAACCTCGCGGAAAACTCACAATAGCGTGGGCAGCGTTAAAAGGAAAATAGACGTATCTCAATCGAATATCAAAAACCAGATAAATATCTCACAGTCAACGACATTTCTACACTTTCCGCCAAATTATTTTTTCATGCGGAAGAAACACATAACTCTCGTAATCTAAACGCGTTTTTATACGCTACAGGAGGATTTTAATGGCAAATGTAGGAAACACAGCACCAGTTTTCACACTCAAAGGCGCAGTCAATCAAGCGGATGTAGAAGTTTCATTGGGCGACTATGCAGGTAAAAATTTAGTCGTCCTCTTCTACCCGCTCGCCTTTTCTCCAGTCTGTGCAGAGCAGGTCCCCGATTTTAACGGAAAACTGGAGGCTATTCAGGCAAAAGGCGCCGAAGTCATCGCTATTAATAGAGATTCAACCTTCGCACATAAGGCATGGAGCAAGGAACTCGGCGGTGTCGACTTTCCACTGCTTGCCGATATGAACCTTGAAGTCTCTAAGGAATTCGGCATGGCACTCGAAGAAGTCGGTATCACTACACGCGGCGTGTTTATCATTGATAAAACTGGAAAAGTCGCCTTCAAACACGTGGAAGCCGCACCACCAGACAATACCTTGACCGCCGAACAAATCTTGGACGAGCTAGACAAACTGCAATAGGCAAGCCAGGATGGCTGACGATGGTCCAGCTCCTATAAACCGAAAAGCGGGTATCTGACACAACTCGCAAGCAATTGTTCTGCATTATGCTAACACCCGCTTTTTGCTTTAATATTTCACTGCTACACTTTTACCTTGAAAATCGCTTACAGACGTGTTATCCTAATTAGATTAAATAGGAAAAGTCTATAATTATCTAGCAAACGCGGGTGTAGCTCAGCGGTAGAGCGTCAGCTTCCCAAGCTGAGGGTCGCGGGTTCAATTCCCGTCACCCGCTTGAATGCTTATTCATTCGATACATCGTGTAAAATTGAGGAAAACCATGGCACGAGACAAACGACTAACGAAAGAAGACATCCGAGAAGATAAATTTATTGAAAGCCTGAGCGAGATCTACGCGTTCCTGCGTGAAAACCTCCAAACCATTGGCATTATATTAGGAGTCATCCTCATCGCAGGCGCCGGTTACGCCGCATATTATCAACATCAGGAAAACCGACGCACTGAAGCAAGCATCGCACTCCGTCAAGCTACCGAAACCTATAAGACTGCAGAAGAGAGCCGCTTTGACACGGAAAAATTAACCGAAAGCGAAGAATCGCTCAAAACCGCACAAGCACAACTTCAGGAAGTCTTTGAAAAATATCCAAATACAGTTTTTAGCGACAAGGCACGCTACCAATATGCCAAAACGCTCTATTACCAGCAAAACTATCAGGAAGCACGCTCCCAATTCCAACACATCAGAGACCAACACCAAACCGAAAATCAGATCTATAGCTTGTATGCCCAAAAGGCAATAGGCAACACCTATGAGCAAGAAGGCAACTATGAAAAAGCCATCGAGGCCTATCAGGCGAAAGCATTTCCACCTACACCCCAACTCTCGCCCGAAATCCGGAAATTCGTGATCACCAACGCTAAATTTAACCAAGCACTCGCTTATGAAAAATCCGGAGACCCAGATGCCGCCGCTGCCGCATACAAAGAAATTGTAGACGAATTCCGAAATACACTTGAAGCAGGGCTTGCACAAAAAAGCCGCGAATTGATAGAATACGCAAAAACCGTCATCGCAGCGATTGGCGAAACGTTAGATATATCTAGGGCACAGACCCTCGAAAACCAAAAACAATACTATGAAGCGTACGTCGCTTATACAGATGCGATCCGCACCTATAAAGTCAACAAAGATATCTCAGGCGGCCTCGCCTCAGAACTCCGAAAACAGATCGGCAGCTTCGAAAAAGAGGCAATAGAAATTACCAACAACGTTCGAGAAGCACGACTTAACGATGAGGAAGGACGAGAAAGCTTCGCACTCAACAGTTACGGGCTCGTTGTTGAATTTGAGAAACTCGGGCTAAGCCGTAGACTCTATGAAAATGCCCTTCTTCATCACAAGCGACTTGAATCTGTCCAATAATTTTATCTCTTATTTTATCTATTAAGGAGTGGCAATGATACATAGATATACCTCCTCACCCTTTTATAGCTCTAGAACCATTCAGTTCACACTGTTGAGTCTGTTCTGTTTGAGTTTTTTCATCTCTCCCACCTTGCGAAGCGAAGCCCTCCCTTCCGGACAACTCGCTTATGCAGTCAACGGGTTTGACGAGAGCTTAGGACGTTTTGACTGGAACCTCTACACAACCGCACTCAGAGGCACCAAAAATTTCACCGCAAGACCTTTGAACCACAAAGGCATGTACCCATCTTGGGGCCCCAACGGGGATTCGCTCTATTTCATTCAGCGCGGTAAGGGGCACTCTGACATCTATTCCATTAATCCCGACAACCCCAAAAATAAAAAACGCATCACCCCTATCTCCGGCACATACCGGTTCTTGGCTGTATCTCTGAACGGCAAAAAACTCGCTTTCAACGGGTATACCATGAACCAATTGCCACAAGAAAATCAGATCTGGATGCTAGATGTCGAAACCGGCGAAATGGAAGCCATGACCGCGGTGGCGCACGCAGGATGGCCCTATCGATTCTGGGGACTCTCCTGGTCCCCTAACGGCAAAAAACTCGCTTTCTCAATCTCCCGACCAGGGTGGTTGGAACATCTCTACCTCTTAGACGTCGAAACCAAAGAAATAGAAATCTTGACTGAACTCAATAAGGATTTTTATCCCGCCTGGGCACCAGATGGAAACCGCATCCTCTTCCTCCGATATAACAGAGAATTCGATACATTTTGCACCATTGACGTTGAAACCAAGGAGATTAAACCGCTGTTTGACGTCGATAAAGCCACAGGCTATTGGGGCGACTGGTCCCCCGATGGAGACTACATCGCCTATTCCCGCTGGGGATCAGTCTACCTCTATGACTTCGCTACCGATGAAACAGAAGAAATCGTTGAGGTGGATGGCAGTATCTTCGTCATTTCATGGTTGCGAGATATAAGGATATTACCCGTCGAACCGCAACAAAAACTGGTCACAACGTGGAGCGCCATTAAACAGAAGACAACTCAGCAATAGCACTAGCGGAAGCAGGTGGCGTTTGTAACGCCATCCAGACTAAATATGTAGACGACAGACCCAACATCGCCCGGCTATCGCGCTACAGACAGTTCGAATATCTCAATTACCCAAAGAGGATAAACCGGTGTTACCCAGTGTTGAAAAGGCTTTAGAATACGATAAAATCCGTGATATTTTAAAGAAATACACCGCTTCTCAACTCGGGACCGCGCGCGTTGAAACACTCTCGCCGTCCTCTGACATTCACAAGGTCCGCTATCTACAGACACTGTGCAGTGAGGCAACATTTTTTTATCAGCTCCACGGGGGGATCCCTTTGGGCGGACTAGCCGATATCACGAAATCACTAACACATGCCGCTAAAACAGGAGCGATCTTAGACCCAGAAGAACTCCTAAAGATCCAGAAAGTTGCACAGATTCCAACGGAGATCCACAAGACATTTGAAAAGCGCGACAGAGAAGAATTTCCCAACCTTTTTTCTATCACGGATATTTTGCCTGTCTTCCCAGAATTAGTTGAGACTGTAAGATACTGCATTAACCCTGACGGTATCATCCTAGATCGCGCAAGCCCCGAACTGCGTGCCATCCGCCGCAAATTATGGCGACTCCGTGAAAATGTACATCAAAAACTTGAAGGCACGCTCCGTTCACCTGAATACCAAAAATCAATTCAAGAATCTGTCATTACTTCCCGAAATAACCGATACGTTATTCCCATAAAACAGGAAGCACTCTCGTCTTTCAAGGGAGTCGTGCAAGCACAATCCACAAGCGGCGCAACCTTTTTTGTTGAACCGCTAGAAATTGTTCAAATGAACAATGAACTGCACGAACTCGCTGAAGCGGAACACCGAGAAATTCAACGGATCCTCCTTCAACTCACCAATCGCGTGCGCGACAACCTACACGAATTAGAACTGTCTGTCAACATTTTAGGAGAACTAGATTTTATAAACGCAAAGGCACGCTTCAGTCTCGCGCTGAACGCTGTTGAACCGAAAATCAATACCCGCGGTGCAATCAAATTAATCGAAGCACGCCACCCGCTACTTGAATTTCATCTCCAGAATGCAAACGCAGCTGATGCTCATACCAGCAAGGAACTCCCAACACGCGTCGTACCTACAAACGTTCATATTGGCAAGACGTTTAACACACTGATTATCACCGGACCAAATACCGGCGGTAAAACAGTTGTGCTCAAAACTGTCGGCCTGTTGACTCTCATGGCACAATCGGGCCTACATATCCCCGCCGACCACGGAAGTGAAGTCGCTATCTTTGACACAATTTTCGCTGACATCGGCGACGACCAAGGAATAGAGCAGAATCTCAGCACCTTCTCCTCACACATTACAAAGATAACGCAGATGTTGAAAAAGCTCAATCCCACCGAATATTCCCTCGTCTTGTTAGATGAGATCGGCGCCGGCACAGACCCCAGCGAAGGCACTGCCCTCGGGATGGCACTCCTCGATTGGCTCACAAAAAGAAAAGTTAATACTATCGTCACAACACACTACGGCGCGCTTAAAGCCTACGCACATACACAAGAAAACATGGAAAACGCCTCGATGGAATTTGATTGGACAACCCTGCACCCAACATATCGGTTACAGGTCGGTATCCCAGGAAGCAGCAACGCAATAAAAATTGCCGAACGACTCGGAATGCCAACCGAAATTCTCTATCAAGCAGAAACGCACCTGGGCAATAACACTGTTGACGTTGAAAATCTACTTGTATCTTTGCAGGAACGAGAAACCGAGTTGGAGACAGAACATCAGCTCCTACAAAGCCAACTTCGAGACACCGAAGTCGCACACCAAAAACATACACAGCTCCTCGAAACATTTAAAGCCAATCAGCATAAGTTGAAGCAAGCGGCGGAAAACGAAGCCCAAACTATCGTCGCTGACGCACGCCGAACAATTGAACAGCTCGTCGCCAATATCCGCAAAGAACAAGCCTCAAAAGCCAGTATTCAAGACGCTTTCTCAAAAATAGAAAAGACTAAAAAATATCTGCAACAGAAACAACCTAAGACCCAACAAACCAAGCAACCGAAACTTAAAATCTCTGTCGGTGATAAAGTCCGAGTTAAAAAACTTGGAAAATTTGGAGAAGTCACAGCGATAAAGTCGAACGGGAAAGCACCACTGCAGATCTTGATAGGAACGATGCAAATGCAAGCAGGATACTACGATGTCGACTCCGTTCGACCCAAGCAAGAGATTTCGCGCCTCTCAACCTCCATACTTGATATTCAGTACAGCAAGGCAAACTCAATCAGCAGTGAGCTTAACATTCGCGGAATGCTCGTCAAGGAGGCACTAGATATCACCGATAAATACCTCGACGACGCTTACCTCGCAGGTATCCCGACGGTACGAATCCTACACGGTAAGGGGACAGGCGCGCTACGTAACGCAGTTCACGCCGAATTGCGTGAAAACCCACACGTGACAAAGTATCAATTCGCACCCCAAAATCAAGGGGGCGAGGGGGTAACCCTCGTTACATTTGAAGAGTAATCTCAACGTATCTAGGACTAATAAACAAGATTTCCCTGAATCAGTAACCACGCTTGTAACTGACAACCAAACCCTATAAGGCAGGTCCATAGTGAACACCGCTCACTCGAAAAATTACATACCGCCCGAAGTACTTGACGAAATTCGGAGCCGCACGGACATCGTTGAAGTCGTTTCCGAGTGTGGTGTTGCCTTACGGCCCTCTGGACATAACTACAAAGGACTCTGTCCGTTTCATGATGAGAAAACACCCTCCTTTACCGTCTCAGCAGAAAAACAGATGTTCTACTGTTTCGGTTGTCAAACTGGCGGTAATGTTATCTCTTTTGTTCAAAAACATGAAGGCAAATCCTTCACGGAAACCGCAGAATGGCTAGCCGAGCGCTTGAATATCGTAATCCGGAGTCAAGATGCCCGTGAAATTGCAAAGCAGAAACGATTCTCATCCCTGGAAGACCTCAACCGCTTCGCAGTCAAATACTACCACCGTCAACTGCTCACCGAGGGAATTGGAGACGCAGCCAGGCAATACCTCAACCAGCGCGGCATCGAACCCAAAACAATTCAGCGCTTTCAATTGGGATACGCAAAAAGCAGCCGGCGCGACCTCCTGAAAACCGCTATACAAAACGAATTTACCAACCAGCAGCTCATTGATACCGGATTGATTAAGGATGAAGATCACGGACCACAAGACCGGTTTTGGAAACGGATCCTTTTCCCAATTTACAATGAACGCGGGGTACCTGTCGCATTCGGCGGCCGTGCCCTTTCCGAATCGCAGCAACCCAAATATTTGAACTCGCCAGCGACTACTCTCTATGATAAAAGCAACCTACTTTACAACCTTGACAAAGCACGTCAGTCCATCTATAAACGCCAACAGGTAATTCTTGTTGAAGGGTACATGGACGCTTTGATGCTTTATCAATCAGGCATCGATTATGTAGTCGCCTCTTCCGGAACCTCCCTGAGTGAGAACCACGCAAGTCTCTTAAAACGGTTCGCCCCCGAAGTCGTTATTGTCTATGACGGAGACGCCTCCGGCGTCCGAGCAGCACATCGCGGGTTGCACCGGATGCTTGCAAAGGGATTGCGCGTACGTATAGCACTCCTGCCAGCAGGAGAAGACCCAGATTCCTTTACACGACAGCACGGACCCGACGCGTTCACAGAACTCACCGACAAAGCGGTAAATCTTATCGAATTTCAGATTCAAACCGCTATCCAACAACAGAACATCCACCGAGCCGATGTGAAATCACAGATTGCCAAAGAAATTACCGAAACACTTCTAAACCTCACAAATCGAATGGAGCGCACTGAATACGTCAAATACGCCGCAACTGAACTACGTATGGACGCAAATTTGATTTGGCAAGAATTGCGAGACGCCGGGCTTAAAGAGAAGCAAACCCCTCAATACACAAGAAAAGGCAAGCGCACACCCGCAAAACTATCAACGCGCGCCCAAATCGAAATTCAACTTATTGAGGCATTAATCCAAAATCCAACGTTAATCCCGCAAGTCAAATCCGAATTCCCTTATCAGAATTTCACAGAGCCACGTTTCGCTAAAATCGCACAATTGCTCTGGCAGGCGTGTACAGACAACGAAACCGTTGAAATCCAGCTCCTTATCAGTGAGTGTTCTGATGACGAACTGAAATCTCTTATCTCAAACGCGCTGCTACGTAGAAACCCCCCTCCGAACTTAAAAGCAAGGGTTGACGGGTGTCTCCGTAAACTCCGAGATTTCCTCTTACAAGACTACGAACAGCGCGTGCGTTCCCACGGGATCGCCCAAGGAACAGACGAGAGGGAAATTCTCAAAGACCTCGTAGAACTTTCAAACCGGAGGCGCACCTTAGCTGCAAACACCTCTGAGGAGCTAGACGCTGTATAGCATTGCATCAAACATTTGAAATAAGGAGCACATTGATTATGGATTTTAAAGACTATTCTACCGCCGATTATCTAGACCCCGAACGCGACACTGATCTCGAATACAACGAAAGCACAGAATCGCCCGCGCACCGTAGCAATCACACAGATGATTCAGTGAAAGTTTATATGCGTGAGATGGGGAAATTTCAATTGCTTGATAGGGCCCAAGAGGTCGAACTCGCGAAACAGATTGAAGCAGGACATCGCGACGCACTTGAAGCTACCTTCGGAACCACGCTCGCAATTACAGAAATCCGGAAGATGCTCTATAAGGTCGTTACCGCTAAAAAACGAGCCTCCGATATTATCGATATGCCCGTTAAGAGCAGCTCAACTGTGGACAAAGAACGCAAACTCCGGGAAGAAGTAAAAAAGGTGTTAGAGATACTCGAAAAGCTCGAAATAGAACGTTTTGATGCCACCACTGAAAACGGAAACGAGGCCCCTGAAAAGTCGAAAACGCTCAAAAAATTGATCAGAACCCTCGAACAACTAAAGATCGACCGCGAAGAGATTAGCAAAATCTCCGACAGCGTCAAGCAGGCAGAATATCAGATTAGTCAGTGGGAAAACCAGATCCAGCACCTCCAGCAAACCCACAATATCCCCCACGAATGGTTCAACGGCCAGAACAGAACCCAACGAGAATGCGAAACCGCCACCCTAGAAAACGCCTACGTGGAAATTGTCCAATGCAAACGCAATATCCGACAGTCCATGAATGAAATTGGAGTCTCCCGTGAGCATCTGAAATCCCTCACACAACAGATTGACAAAGGCGAATCTGATGCACAGGCCGCAAAAATGGCCATCGTTGAAGCAAACCTCCGACTTGTAGTCAGCATCGCAAAGAAGCACCGACACCGTTCAGCAGGACTTGAATTCCTAGATCTAATCCAAGAAGGAAATATCGGCTTGATGCGAGCAGTTGACAAATTCGACTACCAGCGCGGCTATAAGTTCAGTACCTACGCAACATGGTGGATCCGACAAGGCATTACCCGCGCTATTGCTGATCAAGGACGCACAATCCGCATTCCAGTCCATATGCAAGAACGAATTAGCAAAATACGACGGGTCCAACGCTCACTGCTCCAAGAACTCGGCAGCGAACCAACTGCTGAACAAATCGCACAAGATTTGAAAATCTCGACCACCAAAGTCAATGAAGCTTTAGCCGTTGCCCCGGAAACATCTTCCCTAGATATGCCAATTGGTGAAGAAGATGATAATCCACTCGGTGCTTTGGTTATGGATGTTAGGGTACCCTCGCCCGTTCAAGAAGCAGAATTGAACATCCTTAAAGAACAAATACAAGATGTACTTTCCGAACTAGACGACCGCGAAAGACAAGTTATTTCCCTCCGTTTCGGCATTGAAGACGGTTACCCTAGAACGCTTGAGGAAGTCGGCAAGCTATTCAACGTAACGCGCGAACGAATCCGACAAATCGAGGCAAAGGCACTCCGTAAATTGCGACACCCGCGCCGCAGCCACAAGCTACGCGATTTTGTTCCATAATATACATTCGATCCTATAGAAACGCCTCTTATGCAGGTAGACCCAGCACCTATCCTATATACCCTGACGGCAGAGCACCCATAACTATTAAATAATTTGATTTTTAATTAGAAATATTGTATAATTTTTTATACCGAAATTAAAGCGGGCCCATAGCTCAGTGGTCAGAGCCGTCGGCTCATAACCGACTGGTCCTAGGTTCGAGTCCTAGTGGGCCCATATCCCTACATGGGGCGTTAGCTCAGGGGTACGAGCGCTACCTTCACACGGTAGAAGTCACTGGTTCAAATCCAGTACGCCCCATTGTTGTCAGGTCAAGCACGTTCGGTTCTAGCGTAGGACAGATATACAAATTCCGACTGCTGCCATAGAACCCAACAAAGCTCAAAAACTAAATCGCCCTATCTCAAACCAAGGGCCGGTACATGGAAAGTAGGGATGCCCCACGCTTTGTCCAAACTAGCATCAAAGCGATCGATTGAGACAGCCACAACGAAGTCCCAACCTTACAGATATTCTTCCCTGCTAATCACCCATGTAGACAGAATTTCCGAATCCCGACTGCTAACCGATGACGGCTGACAACCAGCCGCATTCTATTCACAACTAAATGACTAAATACGTAGTAGCAACAGCAGATGAAATCGAACCCGGCAAACGCAAAATCGTCGAAATCGGAGGACGGTCGATCGGGATTTTTAACATTGACGGCGAATATTTCGCCATCCGTAACAGCTGCCCGCATCAAGGCGGACCCTTATGCCGCGGCATGGTCACCGGCTTTTTAGAATCCTCTGCACCGGGCTCCTATAACTATACCCGCAAAGGCGAGATCCTCCGGTGCCCATGGCACAGTTGGGAATTCGACATCAAAACCGGGCAATCCTGGTGGAACCCCGCACAGCGACGCGTTAAAAAATACAACGTCCACGTCGAGAGTGGCGAGGACATCGAGGCATCCAGCCCTCAACCGCAAAAGGGCCCTTATGTAGCCGATACCTTCCCCGTCACCATCGAACAAAAATACATCGTCATTGATATTGCCTAACGGAAAATCTTAGATGCGTAAATCTAGCCTTGTGGAATTTGCTCTTTCAGAAAAAAAGATAATACCGAATGTAAATACACAAAGGTACATTAGATACGGAGATTTTTAATGCCCAATCCCCACACACTCCTCTGTACAATTGGAACAAGTCTGTTTTATCCCAACCTGTCCAATCTTCTTAAGGAAGAGCAAACCGATCCCCGCCGCGCTGCTCTCGCCCGGGCATATTCCCAAAAAGATTGGCAGGCAGTAGCATTACAACTGCATGAAGTAGATCCAACCAACCGTCTTTGTGGTGCAGAGATTAACTCTGTGACGGATCTCATCGAACATAACCATATTGAGATAGGCTATCTTCATCTGTTCCACTCTGATACAGACACCGGAAAATCGATCGCCGAAATTTTGAAAACCTACTTCACACAAGATCATTGGCGGGTGAAAGTTCATTGTGTAGAAGGCTTGCAAGATGATGACCCTAAGCTGTTTCGCACGCAGGGTTTGCGCAACCTTGTCAAACTCTTCGGCGAACAGGTACGTGAGTCAAGACAAAACTCTATTCCCTGTGCTATTAATGCAACCGGCGGATATAAAGCTCAGATTGCAATTGCAGTACTTATGGGGCAATCTCTTGACATCCCAGTCTATTACAAGCATGAACGTTTTAATGCGATTATCCCGTTTCCACCTATGCCTGTAGCTCTCGATGTTTCACTGTGGCAGCGTGCCAGCGGTATGTTTATGCTCCTGAGTCAGACTGACGCTTGTGAACCCGAAAAAAATTTCAGTGAGGACTGGGATGTGCGTTTTGAACCTTTAGTTGAGCGGGTGGTGATTGATGATGAGCCACATCTGTCACTCTCAGCCACTGGACAGATTTTTCATGAAACCTCCCACTCTCATTTTCAGGAATTGAAGACGAACAATCTTCCGCGGGCTGCATATCAGCATGAGAAAGAGCAACCGAGGCTCGGAGAACACGGCTACAACCAAGCCCTTAATCCCATCTTACATTTTTTGCAAACCCTCACCGACGCAAAAGACTACGTCCGATACTGTCATTCAACGCGTTGGTATCCGAACCTGCCGGAAGCCACCCGATTTCGGTTATCACGTGGAGCTGTCGAAGGAGTATACTCAAACGGGACGTGGTGTGTGAAATTTAGGGTCATCACAACCGCAGAAGATGAAAGCCAATTAGCAGTCGTTGTGGCAGATCTCAATGACTGGTTGCACACACAATAATTTCAAGGCACACAAAAAGGAGGTCTTTAGATCATGGCTGATGAATCTTTTGTAATTATAATCGATACCCCCTCAGTAAAAAAATATGTGTTCGGTAGCGATTCTTTGAGTGAAGTACGGGGCGGCAGCGCGCGACTAGATCGCTTAAACCGGCACGAAATGGAAAGCTGTTTAACGAAGCACCCTGACGTAGCAAACGTAGAACGGGTTTATGCCAATGGGGGTTCAGCACAGTTTTTGGTCCAGGCAGACAATGCTGCCAAGGTTAAAGCTGCCTGTGAAAGCATGCTGTACCAGATCCGCGCGCAAACAGGCGGGGAAGTGCGACTTGTCTACGGTATTGCCCCGCTTAAAGATGCGGGGGCCTACCCGGAGACTGTGCGCACCGCACATTTTCAACTTCGATGCCAACGCGAGTTTGCAACATGCCATCGGAGCGCTGCCTTAGCGCCTATTATATCGGAATGTACCTCTTCTTCGCACCTGCCCGCAGTTCACATAGATGATGACCAGATACTGTCCCAGGCAAGCTATGAAAAAGTGCATGAGCGACAGGGAACGCCGCATCACGGGCTCTGGCGTGGATGGATGCACCATTTAAATCACAAAGGAAATTGGCCAGAAAGCAAGCATTGGAATAAACTACGATGTGAGAACCTAACGGATATCGGCGATCGATCCTCATGGCGCAACTACATCGGGATAGTCTATGCCGATGGAAACGCCATGGGACAAATTGTCCAAGCCATGACATGCCCGGAGACATTTCGCCAATTTAGCAAAATTGTCGATAACAGTATTCAAGACGCATGTTTCACTGCACTTAGCGAAATTTCCGAGCGGGAAGTTAATAAAATTCGAAAAGATTATAAACAACAGAAGGGTTTTGACCCCCTCGCTGCTGATATCCTACTCCTTGGCGGCGACGACTTGCTAGTGGCACTGCCAGCCGACCGGGCACTCGATTTTTCCCTGAGAGTCACCGAAAAATTTGAAGCCTTGACAAAAAATAAAATTGATGCCCTACAAAATGCAGAAACGCAGCAGTTTTTCCACGAGAAGCTCGGCGACCGAGGCTTCACAATTTCCTGCGGGGTTGCCATTGCAAAAAGCAGCTATCCGTTTTATCTCGCCCTAGACCTGGCAGAGCAGCTCTTGAAAAATGCCAAACGCCAAAATAGCCGTACTTCGCAAACCGAAACACAAAACAAGGCACGCGTTGACTTTCATGTCGTAGCAGGAGCAAATAGCCACACCCTTGGACAAGTGCGTGAGACGGACTATCAAGTATCGACTGATTCCACTGCGCAGCGAACGCTTCGCCCCTTGTCTTGTCCTGAATTGAAGACGCTCCGGACCGGTGTCGAGCGCCTGCAAGAGGCGAGATTTCCACATAGCAAGCTCTATGAGCTTCAAGAGGCAGCTCTGTTACCGAGCAAGATTCAATCTGACTGGCGCATTAAAGATATATTCGCTCGATGCCAGCATGGAAAAGGCCAATCGCAGCGACGCGCCTTATGGGAAGCCACAAGACATTTGTGCCCACAAGAATACAACTTTAACTTCCCGTGGTTCGAAAAAGACGGGCAACGCCTGCTGTGTGTAGCAGACCTCGTAGAAGCATACCGCCTATTTGCTTAGTAGAAAGGAGACTTATCTATGAATCCTCAACGCTTAGACCTAGACTACCATATTATTTGGCAGGGACGTTGGCACGTCGGTAGCGGATATCAATCCGCAGCAGCAGATAGGTTACTCCGGCGCTTGGAAGGTGTTGACGGTGGCCCGTTTGTTCCCGGCTCTCAAATCAAGGGCGTTCTACGTTACCAGTGCGAAAGATTAGCACTCGCGTTCGGGCTCGAAGCAGTCAACCCCCACGCCGGTATTAAAGAAGACAATCAGAATCTAATAAGACATTTTAAGCCGTTGAAGGAAACAACCTTGGTAGTAGATCGACTATTTGGCACCCGTTATCAAGGCGAATGTCTCTTTGTTACGAACGCAGTGCCTATGTTATTACCCGAGGAGAAAACAGTTCCCTCCGTACAACCGCGTACAGCCTTGGACCGCCTTACAGGAACAGTAATGGAACACAATCTGTTCACAACCGAATTTTCGGATCAGAAAACCTCGCTTCAAGGAACTATCCGCGCCCGTCATCCCGCCGGCGTTCTGACACCTTATGAAGAAGGGGTTCCTTATGAATATGCGCTCCTCCTAGTATCACTCCTTTCCATGGATACCTTGGGCGGAGACAAAAGCACCGGCTTAGGACGTTGCAGCCTTGAAATCGTAGAGGACTCCTTGCGTTGGAACTGCCAAGATATTTCATTGGATGCCGGTCTGCAAAGTTTCGAGGATTTAGCAGACGAATGGGCTGAGTGGTTAGAGGCAACACGTTAATAACTGTAAATAAGGATCGAACAGCATGAAAACAATACCCATAACAGCAAAATTACTTTCACCCCTAGCACTTAGACGCGACCGCCAATCTGATCGCTCGCGGAGTGACCGATCTGTGACCGGCACAGCAGTCCGGGGCGCCTTGGCCGCTCTCTATTTGCAACACCACGGGCAAACAGATCATACCTTTAACCATCTGTTTCTAAATGAGGCTGCATGCCGCTTTGGCCCACTGGATCCCGGACCTAAGCACTTCCCACTAACCACCGCCGCCTGCAAGCGCGAAGGACTAAAACACGCCCTTGTAGACCAATTGTGGTACCGTATCGCTCAACACTATACCGGAGGCCTTGTGGAAGAAAGCGCAGAATCCACATGGCGGCAATGCCAATACAAGCAGTGCGGAGCAGATTTGAAAGCACACGACGGCTTTTGGCAGAAACACAGCGATAATAGCTTGCACGAAATGAACGAAGACCGACAACACGTCGCCACCCACGTCGGCATCGATCGACATACTGCTACCACCGCCGAATCTATGTTCTACACCCTTGAAGCTATGCTGGCTTCTGGTAAAAAGAAAGACCTATACGGATGGTGTTCTGTAGACGAAGATGCCCTCAACGCCCTGAAAAAACTCTTGGAAACCGAGAAATACCGCATATCAGTCGGACACCATCGCACGCGCGGCTATGGAGATATACGTATACAATTGCACAAAGCTGTTGAAGAGATGGACCAACAGACTTGTGTGGAAAATTGGGAACGTTGGAGTCAGGAACTAGCGGCGTTTCTGAATTCACCCCCACTCTCTGTTCGGGACATTAATACTGAACATTTCTATTTTTCGCTCTCCTTTCCCAACGGGGCTATATTCGTGGATAAATTTTTGCGCTACAGTCTGGATCCCGCTACCATGCTTTCATGGCTACCCCCTATGCCTTCTGTAGATCAAGCTTTCCCTATAGAGAGCCGGCCTCCCTATAAACTCTCATCGGGAGGCACAATACAGTGGATAACTGCGGTAACTAAACACGAACGACTCCGCGGCTGGAACGCAGCCCACGGCCTGCCCCGTCAAGATGAATGGAACGTCGCACGAGGCTCTATCTACGTCTACTCTTTTCAGGGCACTACGGCACAACGGGAAGCACTTATCCAACATCTCAGCAATTTGTGCAAAGCGGGGGTTGGATTACGACGCAATGAGGGATTCGGCACAGTCGTCATTTCCGATGAGTTCCATTACCAGTTTCGCAAACAACAAGAGGTCCAATCGTGATTGTTTTGAATAACGAGTTAATCCAAAAAACCGATTGCTATATTGACGAGCATCACGAAACTTTTTCCAAATTAGGTGAATCTTTCTTTGCTACATTCGGCTATGACCCACGAAACAATCGCATTAGCTCACAAGTTCGTAACCTTCAACAAATTGTCTGCTCTGCTACGCGTTTTGCGGACATTGAGGATTTTGTAAAAAACCAGATAGGAAAAGAAAGAAAGAACGCTCCAGACAAAACAGAGTGGAGAGCATTAGGAGAGCAGGTTCTGAAGCAATTGAGGCAGCTGCGCGCCAAAAGTAAGGAATTGGACAGCGATCCCAATAATCAAATCGCTTTGCGCTTGCGTCTCGCTCGCGGCTGGGTGCGCGCTGTCGTCAGCTCCTACCTCTATCAGACAGCATTGGAACAAATGGAGCATAGAGGTGTACTATGAATTATGTTGACCTACTGTCCGATACAATCTATTGTGAACAGGCTGTTAAACAATTAAATAAAATACTAGGGAATGCTAGCATATTTCCTGTGGCATATTCACAGATTTACGGGCTGCGCCAAATCGCCAGACAACAGCCCCACAAGGTCCTGCCATTTGCCCAACATCAAAACGAGCGCGCCGAAAAGTTAAACAAGGCAGCCGAGGTCGACTTTTGGTCTCTGGTGGCAGAACTTTGTAAACCCTACAACCCTTCAGATGCTAACTGGTCTGTTTGTAGAGAAGGCACTAATTATCTGCCAGAAGGCATACGAGAACAAGATATTCCTCCAAAACGGAAAGGCATGCAGCAAAAAGAGCAAAGTGAGCGCAATCAACTCAGGAAAAAACAAAAAGAATGGCTCAAGCAATGGGAAAAAGAACATATTCCAGCGTTTTTTGAACGTTTCTGTACAGAGTGTTTGTATCGGAAAACTATGATCGAAACAGCAGAGCTAAAAACAGAACACAATGGGTAAAACGAAGCTATAGACAGCTGAGAAATGTAAATACGTTTGCATGCAAGACAGGTAAAATCGATAAAAGGAGTAATAATAATATGCTTCAATTAAAGCAGAAGATCCGCCTTACTGCTTGCTTAGGGTTCGACACCGCCTGGCGCATCGGTTCCGGCAAAGAGGGTGAAACTATGAGCGATTTGGGAGTAGTCCTTGATCCTAATGGCAGTCCGGTTCTGCCCGGTTCTTCACTCAAGGGAAAATTACGGAGCACTTGCGAAACGTTATCACATGCCCTCCATCTGCAAGCCTGCATGTTAAATGAAGACGCAAGCGGGGTCCGCTGTGCCAGTGATGTGAATTATTATCACCGTGTGCGTGGTAATTATCAGAAAACCTATCAGGAAGGGGTAAAAAGCCGCCTGCAATGGATTGACGACAACACCTGCGATGTTTGCAAACTCTTCGGTTCGCCAGTACAAGCCGGACGCTTGGCGGTAAGTGATGGCGAACTACAGGATTGGGCATCCCTTGTGCAGGTACGCGACGGCATTGTCATTGATCGTGATAGTCAAACAGCCGTCGATGGTCTCAAATACGACTATGAAGTTATTCCATCAAGCAGCCGATTCCAGCTCTGTATTGACATTGAAAACCCAACTGATTCCGACCAGGCTCTACTCGGTGCTGCTCTGTTTGATTGGCACGCCGGCAGCAGTATCGGCGGGTTTACAAGCCGAGGCCTCGGACGCTTCCATCTCAAAGATATCAAAATATTCAATGTCGACATGACAGACGCACAGCAAAGAATCAAATTCTTAACGAAAAAAACAACCGAGGAACGTTTCAATCTCTTAGAAAATTGGGAATCTTATTTCACTCAATACATAGATAAGACGTGTCGGGTTCTAGAGAATGAGGAGGGTTAACTGTGTTACGAAAATGGTTCTGTCAAGCGGATATAAAAATTATCATTGAACCGGTCGACCCTATACTGATTAAGAGTGGTTATGCTACTATAGACGGGACGGACATGGTGCCTGTATCAACGTTCAAAGACGGCGATCGCGTCTACTACTTTCCCGGGAGCTCACTCAAAGGCGTACTGCGCAGCCATCTAGAACGTATCGCTCGCACCCTGCATTCAGGCAGCGTCTGCATCCCTTACTATGACCCTAAGAAAAATATGACAATACCCGCCGCTGCAGAAGAGACCTCCCACGGCTGTGGATATCGCTCACGCAGCCCTCGGAGCAAGAAGACCTCTGCTACTGCGTACGCCGATTCGTGTGCTACATGCCGCCTGTTCGGCTCCTTGAAATTTGGCGGACGTTTCAGTATAAGTGATGCCTACCCTTTGTTAGAGCATAAGCCTTCTATTGAATCACGCAACGGAGTAACAATAGACCGTTTTACAGGCGGAACTGTACCGGGAGCTCTGTTCGACCTGCAAGTACTTGTAGGCGGACAATTCGCCGCGAACCTCCGTTTGATTAACTTTGAATCCTGGCAACTTGCAGCGCTTAACCTGTTGTTATTAGATATGGCAGATGAAATGATTACCATCGGCTCCGGACGCAGTAGAGGACTTGGCCGCGTACGAATCACCGTTCCTTCGTATTGTCTTTCCTACGTTCGAAATGTTAATAAACTTGTTGGGCTATACCACCTTGTCACCCCCCAGGAGCAAAATGCTTACAGCTTATACAATTGGACACCTGAAGACGATATCGCCCTACAAAGCCCGCATATACGCGGTCTGCGGCATCAGTACGATCTCAGTGACAATTGGGGTACACTGCTACAACCGCTCTTACCCGCCTTTGAAAAATTTCTGCAGTGGCACGGGGGCCCTCGCGGGCAAGCACCCCACACCGAGGCTGCCAATAAGAAGGAAATCAACCCATGACAGATTTTTTGAAAACCGCAGATCTAACACAGAATGTGTTTCTGAAGCTTATTGAAAACCTTCCACTCGATGCCCAAGTATCTACAGGTTACATCTGGCTAGAAGCCGCTGATGGATGGACACTGGACCGCTGGAATTGGGAAATCGGTATTGAAACGGAGATACGTTGGTACCGAGCACGACATGAGCCGGTAGAAAAATCCGCTAAAGACTGTCTGGCGAAATCCACCGCCGGTCGACTCTTTGCCATGGAGGGCGAGCTACGCTGGCGCACCATCCCCGCACTCGGAGAAGCATGCTGGCGCACAGTCTTCCTCGGAAATGTTGATTGGGCGGGGCCAACCTTGGAAAATCATTCCCAAGCTTTGAATAATTTGCGTTCACATCAGAAAAGCTTTTACTTATGGGGACAACAGACACAAGAGACACCCGATGAATGGATTGAACTGCGGATCCCACACCGTTTTCAGTATCCTATTGCAGGCAACCCGCATAGAGTCAAAATCCTCACCGAACAATGGGACGATGCCACCGGCGAACCGCACTTCGTCCGACTCTGTACTCTTAAACCCGCAGAGGAGACAACATCATGCCAATAGGAGAAAACTTCTGGAACCCATACCGCTGGGTCACCCTCAGTAATCGCCCCAGCACACACGATACGCCACACTATCATCATACCTTTAGCGCTCTTTCGGGGCAACTGTGGTGTGAGCTTGAGGCACTAACGCCTTTACTGATTGGGGACCGACGAGTACCCATCCAATTTGTCCGCCACGCTCACAATGGGCAACCCTATATTCCAGGTACCTCACTTAAGGGGGCCATACGCTCTTTGGTCGAAGTCCTAGGAAATGGAACCACGCCCCCTGCTAATCATCAGCCGGGCGCTACTAATCGTCAGCTGGACACTGCAAGCCGAACTTTCGGCTACTCGGACCGCAGTGACATCTTTACAGGATTGATCCGATTCAGCGATGCGGAAATCTCCGAGCCAATTACGCCTATGGACATGAGGCAATGGCAGGAGTGGACTGTAGTTGTCGGGGCACCAAAACGCACACACACCGCTTTTTATCCACAAGGCCGAAAGCACAAGTTTTACCACCATCACCCTGGCGCGATACAACTCGTTCCTCCACATCCGGGTGTTACTCAAACCACTATAGTCAGACCTGCCCCACCCAGGACATCTTTCCATTTCACAGTGGACTTTACAAATCTACGCGAAGAAGAACTGAATGTCTTACTCTACAGCCTTGCCCTTGAAGAACAAGTTACTGTCCGGCTAAGTCCAGAAGCACTCGGTCGAAAGGAAGACAATGAAGGCGAGGAATTCTGCGGGCCCCTCCGCCATAAAATAGGCGGCGCCAAACCACACGGGGCCGGCTCCGTTCACATTCGGATAACCAAAATGCAATTGTGTCGGGACGCAGCAGCCCGTTACCGAGGCAATACGGCTACCGACATCTTGGAAAAAACAAGCCTCACCAACGAGATATACGAACGCACTGCAAGCTTTCAAAACCGCACAGACACAACAATGAGAGAACTACGGGCTATGTTGATTTATTCTACCGATGATCCCAGAACACCTATTCATTATCCGACGTATAGATGGTTTAATACACAACAAGGCGCACAAACACAATTAAAACCGACCCTCTAACTAAATACGAACTTACCATGATATGCCAAAACTTTCGATTCGCACGCTACCGCTTCACATATACCGTCCAAGAACCCTTGAAAATGCCACAATACAAAGGCAATATCTTCCGCAGCCGATTCGGATACCTCCTGCGCGAAATCACATGCATCGGCGGTAAAGAACACTGTGTGAACCGTTGTCAGTTTCCAGAACGGTGTGTATATTCCAAATGCTTTGAAACGCCAGTCCCAGAGGACAGCCCTATCCTCCGGGGGCAACCCTATGCACCACATCCGTTTATACTCGAACCACCGCTCACACCGAAATTAGACTATAGCCCCGGCGACATCTTCTCCTGCACGCTGACCCTCGTCGGTAACGCAATTAACCTGTTGGCTTGGCTGGTTTTCGCCTTCCGAGAGATAGGCAAACGACGGATCGGCATCCGCGGTAAACGCGGGCAATGCAAACTTAACAAAGTCGAAGCACTCCCCGCAAAAGATAACCAAAGCCACCGAACAATTTACACAGCAGAAACCGAGCTACTCACAGACAACGGGCTAGTGCTCCGACACAACGACGTGATACACCAGATACCTAATTCTGTTAATCAGATTCACCTAGAATTCCTTACGCCCGCGAGTATCAAAGTCAACGGGAAATGGACCAAAGAACTGACGTTCGAACATCTCATCCGCAATTTGCTCCGACGCATCCGGTTCTTGAGCTACTTTCACTGCGACGAGGATTTGAATGTAGACGCTCGCGCGCTCATCGAGAAAGCCTGTCCCGTCATACACGAGTCTAATTTCCGTTGGATCCGAGCTGACCGATACTCCTACCGCGCAGGGAGTTCTATACCCATGGGCGGGTTTACCGGTAAAATCCGATTTTCAGGCGAATTAGAACCCTTTCTGCCTTTTATCTATTTGGGGAAGTATTTACACATCGGGCATCACACAGCTTTTGGACACGGGCAGTACGTCATTCGGTAATTGCTAGTAAATCTAAAAAATTAATAAAGCAAGTTTGAAAAAACTTGGAGTTTAAGGGGACTGAGGCCCTCGTAGCCTTGGAGATATGGCCCCCACGTTCAAATTATAAAAGCCGTGAAATATCTATCAAACTCACGTTATAATATACCTACATCTTTGCGTTTTGTATCACCTAAAAAACGCACAATTTTATTACCAACCTAACCCTTGATTTTCCATAAATGAGGTCCCAGCATGTCAAGAAAAAAACGCACCGCTAAGCCAAAAGAGGTCCGAGACTACCGACACGACACCGTTACCCGAAAAAATAATCCGCCCGCAGGCATCGCCGCACAAGGGAAGCTCCAAGAGCCCCCGAAACGGCAATACGCATACAACCCACACCTGCCACCCAACCTCCGAGCCGACCCAGACGCAGACGCAGATAAACTTCCCGAACTCCTCCACACCGCACAACAGCGACCACTCTCCGCAGATGAGGCGAAGACGCTCGCCGAGGCACTCCGACACCACGCTCCCTGGCTTGAATGGGCAGGCAAGCAGGAGAACGCAACAACCTTCAGCGTCGACCCCGTGGCACTCCACATCCATGAGCGCGTCAGCAGCAAAGCGATCCTGAAAACCGCAAAGCGCCAAAACGTCCAACGTGAACTCTTCGCCGATCCGCAGCAGGATTATAGCACAGCCGTTGACTTTTACCAGCACGATGTAGATTGGGCGAATCGCCTCATTCTTGGGGATAGTCTCACAGTGATGAGTTCCCTTGCACAACGTGAAAATCTCGGTGGCAAGGTGCAGATGATCTACATAGACCCGCCGTATGGTATCAAGTTTGCCTCTAACTTTCAACCGAGTACTTTTCAGCGGGACGTAAGAGAGCGTCCGCAGGACTTGACGCGTGAGCGTGAGCAGATCAAGGCGTATCGGGATACGTGGCGTTTGGGTATCCACTCATATCTTGCGTATCTGCGGGATCGGTTGATTGTTGCGAAGGAATTGTTGACAGATAGCGGCAGTATTTTTGTGCAGATGGGGGATGAGAATGTCCATCGCGTCCGCTGTGTCATGGATGAGGTGTTCGGGAGTGAGAATTTTGTTTCTCAGATCACGTATAAAGTGACTAGCGGTTTTGAACGAAAGTTAGGGCCGCGCAGAATTCAAGCCCACATTATGTGGTATGCTAAAAAAAAGGAATCGTGTAAATTTCGAAGAATATTTAAGCCTAAAGATGTTGATGGTTTGAATCTTGATTTATATAGGTACGTTGAACAAGATGGTAATGTTAGAACATTGACGCGCGATGAACGCACAAATCCTGAACAAATTCCTGATGATGCCAGAGTCTTTAGATCCCTGCCACTCCACACTATGGGAACAGCGAAAAGAGAACCACGGGTGTTTGAAGGAGAGGTATATACGCCTCCGCCTAATACACAGTGGCGACACACAACAGCTGCGTTCGACGTTATGGTAAAATGCAATCGTATTATAAAAGAGGGGAATCGGATCAGGTCCAAATTTTACTTGGGAGATCTCGGTGCCGAAGAATATAATAATGTTTGGCTTGATACTGGGCCAGAACTCGCTAAATTCTATGTGGCTCAGACTTCATCCAAGGTCATTCAACGCTGTCTCTTAATGACCACAGACCCAGGCGATTTGGTCCTTGATCCGACTTGTGGAAGTGGCACAACCGCCTATGTTGCCGAGCAGTGGGGCAGACGTTGGATTACGATTGATACGAGTCGAGTTGCTGTTACTTTGGCACGTCAACGCCTTTTAACAGGAAGCTTTAATTACTATAGACTCAAGGATGGACCTAAAAATATCACAGGCGGTTTTATAAACAAAATCGTTCCACGAGTCACTCTCAAAGATATTGGGCAAAACACTGCCCTGGATCCGATATTTGCCAAGCATGAGCCGATATTGAAAGAGAAGTTGGATGCTCTGAACAACAACTTATCACAGATTACCCCCCCCGCTTCGCATAAAACTCCTCGCAAAACTCACCGATAAGCAGAAAAAACACGGCAAAACTGCCATCACAGACGCAGATAAACGCCGCTGGCAGCTACCAGATACACATTGGAACGACTGGCAAGTACCCTTCGATACAGACCCCGACTGGCCAAAACCACTACAACACGCTCTCGTAGACTACCGCAAAGCGTGGAAAGCAAAGATGAACGATGTCAACGCATGCATCGCCGCAGCCGCCGAAACCGAAGAACTCGTCGATCAGCCACACATCAACAGAAAGCGAGTGCGTGTCACCGGACCCTTCACCGTAGAGGCAGTGCAACCCGCAGAAGAGTCTCTTCACCTTGATTCACCCATCGCAGCACAACCCGAAGAAGTCGATACTACTTTTGATGCCGAGACCGACACGCACGAACCGATCAATGCCGAGGCATACCTCGAACAGATGATACATCACCTCCGACACGACGGCGTCCGATTCCCTAATAACAACACATTGACATTCGACACCCTCGACCCCATCGAAGCCGATATCCTCCACGCAGAAGGCACTTGGAAACACTGCGATACTGAATCCTCCGTCGCCGTCGCATTTGGACCACAGCACGGCCCCATCACCGCAATGCAAGTCGAGGCGTGTCTACCCATCGCCTCCCGCCGCGGTTATGATGAACTCGTCTTCGCAGGGTTCAGTTTTGACGGCGCGGCACAAGCAGTTATCCAAGACGATCCGAACCCCAGGGTCCGTATCCATATGGCACACATCAACCCGGATGTCGCAATGGGCGGACTCCTCAAGCAGACACCCTCAACCCAGCTCTTTACCGTCTTCGGAATGCCCCGCACAACCCTTGAGGAAGCCGGCGAAGAGGAATATATTATCAAAATGGAAGGCGTGGACATCTACGACCCGTCAGACAACACCGTGCGCTCTGCGGGTGCGGATAAGGTGGCGGCGTGGTTTGTGGATACCGACTACGATGGGCGCACGTTCTGCATCACGCAAGCCTTCTTCCCGGACAAGACAGCATGGCAGAAGATCGCCCGTGCCTTGAAAGGCGTTATTGATGAAGAGCAGTTTGAGCGGTTCAGTGGCACAACATCGTTTCCGTTCCGTTTTGGACCGCATAAACAGGTCGCAGTCAAAGTCATCGACCCGCGCGGAAATGAGGTGATGAGCCTGCATAGTTTGGCAGACCCAAGGTATTCCGTATAGGCAGAGTGAACACAGAAGTATCTATCAAACCCACGCCAAATTAATGGAAAGAAAATAGAGTGCTGTTTCAAACCTACGATTTTCGGACGAAGGTGTTCACGAATTATTGAAATCTGTGTCACCCGGGATTCAGACAATATTTAGGGCAACTCTTAACTCGCGCTCCCTATTGACCTACCATTTTGCGCAGATTCTCAAGCCAATTCTGTATATCAGACTCTTCCACAATACCGAGCCAGAAGAGAACCGCAACAATAACGACAACCAAAATTAAGAAACGCCATGTGTGCTTGATAATACCAATTATAAGAAATACAACGCCTATCCCCGCAATTATTAAAAAGAGTAGAGAGTTAGCTAATTCAGGCATAATTGATTCGGATCCTTGGCGCACACCTTACGACACGCCGGCTTACTCTTCTATGAGGACTAGCGCTACTGTAGGGTAACAGAAATAGATGAAAGCCCTCAATGATATGCTATCGTAGTATACTAAATACGTAAAAAAAGTCAAGAAAGAGATTTTCACAATAACATTTCCCTTGTTATCCTTTGGTTCCTTTGTAAAAAACTTGACATTTCTTCACGTTTCGCGTATAATTACTTTCTACAACCTTTCCCGCTCGAAGGGAATCGAAACTACATTTAAGTTCTAAATTGTGTGAGTTGCGTGATATCTGGGTCATCGACTTTCCATAACCTTTCCCGCTCGAAGGGAATCGAAACAAGTAAAGTCAAATATTATGAACGGCTCTCTGGATGTCTTTCCATAACCTTTCCCACTCGAAGGGAATCGAAACAATAAAAATAAAAAATATCCGCCAAGGCATGAAACACAAAATTTCCACAGCCTTTCCCGCTCGAAGGGAATTAAAATTAACAGGCAGCAATCAGTAAGCGGCAAAAGAGATGTGAGCCCCATACCCGCTTCTGATAGCTAACCTACTGACACCTTCCGTTTAATCAGAGCAGTCAATACGCACCCCTGAACCCCTCTTGACTCTCTTACCTTTGGCAGCCTGTCTGACATCTTCCACACTTCCGATACATCCGAAAATTTAAATTAAAACAGATGACAAATAAATTCGTCTTAAGTAAAATAAATGAGGAATATTGAGTTCTTGTGTAGGTAGAACCTCCAAATTGTGCAAATAAAACGCAATTTGTCTCAGGCTCTTATTTCCTGACTACCGACCCTTAACCCATAACAACCGAAAACCGATGTTGAAAACAGGGAGATTTTACCATGCAAACAAACCCACATTTAAGCAAGCACAGCAAACTGACCGACGCACAGATGCAGGATTTTATTGTAAATGGCTATCTTATAGTAAAAACCGATCTGCCGCGTAGTTTCCATGAAACCATCTATCGCAAAACACAAGAATACACGGAAAAAGAAGGAAATTTAGGCAACAATATCTTGCCACGCGTCCCCGAATTACAAGCTGTTTTCGAGGAACCCGCTGTCCGTGGCGCATTCGCTAGTATTCTAGGCGAGAATTACGCAATGCACTCACATCGACACCCACATCGCAACAACCCACACAGCAGCGGACAAGGATTCCATAAAGATAGCTATTGGGGATATCAGAAGGTGAGACACCACTGCCCACGATGGGCAATGGCGTTCTACTACCCGCAAGACTCGCCCCTCGAAATCGGACCCTCGGCAGTCTTACCGGGCACACAGTACTACAACACGCGGATCACTAAAGATAACGACGGAGAACTGGGAATCAGCGGCGAAGCCGGGACAATAATCATTATTCATTTTGATCTCTGGCACCGCGCAATGGCGAACCAGACCGACAAAACCCGCTATATGATGAAATTTCAGTTCATTCGGATGGACGCACCACAAGCACCCGAATGGAACGTAATGGATCCACACTGGAAGCTAGAAGGCACGAATACGGCAACGCCCGCGCATCAAGGAACATGGCGGCACGTCTGGAATTGGATGGCAGGAAAACCCAACGCCGGTTCTGCACATCCAGCTAACGGACACCTGACCAAACACATCACAGCCCTGAACGATAATAACGCGGATGTCCGCTCCCACGCCGCTGACGAATTGGGTATCTGCGGTGAAACCGCTGCAGAATCGATTCCACACCTCATCCACACACTCTCTGATGTTTATGAACCCGTCCGCCTGAATGCCGCGTACGCACTCGGGGCAATCGGCGCACCAGCTGTCCCCGCACTGATTGAGACACTCAAGGTTGAAGACCAAATCGTGCGACGAATGGCCGCATACGCATTAGCAGCAGTTGGCGCGCCAGCTGTCCCCGCATTGAGTGAACATTTACAACACACCGAGGCTGCCGTTCGCGTCGAGGCCACTTATGCTTTAGCACAAATAGGCAGCGCAGCCGAGCCTGCTGTTCCAACATTGATCGAGGGCATGAAAGATGAAGTCGTTGAAGTTCGCCGCTATATCGCGGAAGCTTTTGGCAGTCTCGGACCAGCAGCAGCACCTGCTGTCCCTGTCCTATGCGATATACTAGCTAGTGATGATGACGGACAAGCCCGCTTCGAAGCCGCATTAGCATTAGCACAGATCGGACCCGCGGCAAGCGACGCTGTGCCAATCCTAACTCGCGCTCTGACCGACGAAAACCGTTATGTCCGAGATAACGCCGTCCTTGCACTCAAACGGATTGATACACCAGAAGCCGAGGCCGCCCTGTTTGATTACCTACTCCTAGCTCGATGGTGTCCGATCACAAATCGAGAAAGCACATTCTAACAAACCTATATCCTCGTTCGAAATTTTCCAAAATCCACGGAGCCGCGGTTTATATATGAAGTAGCACCTAATTACTTATGCAAAGCGAAGAAGGTGCTGGATGCAAGCCGATCTTTCAGCACCCCCGGCTCCACCGGCTTACACGCCCATGTTTTCTAAGAGGTAGGCTACTCCCGAATTGACCGTGAATTGCCATTATTTACTTGACATAACTGATTAACCGCCCCGGGCCCAGACGACGCTAACTGATAGACGCACGCAGTCAAGTCAGAATTCGCAAACAGAAATAGGAACCTATAGTCATTGTCAAAGACGGACAAATATACCGCCAACCGCACATGCACCCCTAATATCACCAGGGGCGGTTTTCCAATTTTGCGGTTTCTATAACAAAATTTAAATATTCTAAGGGTGCCGTTCACCCGCCTTCGGTTTAGCCTTAAAGGCGTTGGAATCCGGTCCAAAACGGATGTGGCGCCCCGCACCAGAGGCATGCGCACGCCCGAAGAGCACACGTTTGATAAGCCAGAAAAGAACCGTCGTCCCTACCAGCACAACTATCCCCCAGATAGATGCCCGCCAAATCCAATCATTGAACGAAAAAGCACGCCCTACCTGTTTTGGTACCAACTTTGGACCCACTGCCATCAGCGCGGTACACATAATCGCGTTGAGCGCAATCACCCCTTCTGTTACCAAGCGATGCGGACTGAAACCGACCAAAGCTCGTTCAAAGTTAAAGATAACCATCCACCATAGAAACACAAAGTAGAAAAGTTGCCCTTTTCCCAGCCAATTGGTTGGAATAAAAGCGAGCGGTTCTCGGAAATGTACTGTTAGAAGCCATACACAGACGATGCCGATGCCGATATAGAAAAGTTCAAACCATCCGATCCATCCCCTTGAATGCCGAAACCAACCGACGACAGGCAGCCCGAAGAATCGTGCGGGTAAGTCTTCAACCCGATCCACCCACGTTCCCGCGCTCTTTCTATAATTGAGATACGTTAAAACAATAAGCAGGCAAAATACAGCGAATATCTCTACCCACTGTGGAAAATTCGGATCGGTCTCTAAGGCAGGCGTCCGATGTATCAGAAGACCAAACGTCACCGCAATTCCGAGCCCGAAAAGCAACCCTTGTGTCTGCTCCATAATACTATGCCAATTCGTTTGGAGCCCTGTCCGGATACAGATGAGTTTCAATAGCTGTCCCAAAGAAAACGCAACGCCCCCGGCGAAACCGGTCATCAAGGTTGCAAAAGCCACACCGCCCAGCTCGTAACGCCAACAGTACCCCAAAACTCCGATGACCATGCCCACACAGCCCGACCAGTTATCTCCGCGCGGTGGAGTCATGCGGAGCTTGAAAACGTTCACCAATAGCAAAAACCCGCCGAACCAGCCGACACCCATATAGATAACAAGCGAGGTAGCCATATCTAAACGCCCGCGGACAAGCGCTACAATAAGCGCAGCTACTATCGCTACCAATGCTGCTATCCAGTCCGTATCATACCAATAGATCGGGCTCTCGTGCCGCTGCATCTGTTTTGGTACAAGAACTCGATCGATAATCACCGCTTGGAGAGACCATCCCGTGAACACAGCGGCAATCGGGACAAAAAATAGGGATAACTGCGTATCCGTCAAAAACGCCGGCAGCGCAGTGCCCGCACCACCGAGAGCTGCCCACAAAAAACCGATAGCAAATAGGTTCGCGAACCCGTAAAAAACAGTCAGCGAGTGCGGAGAGTGACTATACCCCACGACCATCATGTACGACATACTGCCACCAAAAGACCACCCTATCGCACCGAACAACGCAAAGTAGTGGACATGCCGCCACCAATCCTCTCGTCCAGAGAGCAAAACGATTGCCATCGCTGCGAGCGCACCCGGAAGAGCCGCCCCGTATTCATGCCCAAAGTTACCACGTATCCCCCAACCGACGCACACAGACAAACCACATAGAATCACCATCTCCCACGGAATAAGTGCTGTATCCATTCCATAACCTCCACTTTAATGCCGATTTTGTTGCTCTATTATGCAGGTTTTCAGATGTATTGTCAAATTCTCACTACATAAACCCTCTTGTAGGATAGAATCCTAAAATCCGGACCTTCGATCCCTGATTAATACCACCTACCTAAAACTACGCATTGCACCTATTTCCTGTCCATGATACGATAAAGGCATATAGAAGTGTTATCAACTGGAGGCAGAACCCATGAGTCGTATACGGATAGGTGTTATCGGGTGTGGTGCAATCGCCCAGGTACATCATCTCCCGAATCTGACCGCACTCCATCGGGAATTTGAAGTGCCGATCGTTTGTGACATCTCCCACAAGGCTGCAAAAGCCGCCGCAAAACGATTCCACGTCCCACGCTTCGTTAAGGATTACACCGAGCTGCTGCACACAGATGTGGATGCCGTTCTCTTATGCCACAGTGACCCAAAAACAGAAGTCGCACTCGCTGCATTTGCAGCTCGGAAGCATGTCTTTATCGAAAAACCAGTCTGTTTTTCCCTTCAAGAAATAGACGCAATGTTAACTGCACAACGTAAAACCGGGACCGTCGCACAAGCCGGTTATATGAAGGTGCACGACCCCGCTTTCCAAATCGCCAAGCGCGAAGTCGACAGAATGGAAAGTTACCGCTTCGTCCAGATTAACCATCTCCATCCAAATAATAGTCTGCACCTGAGCCAATTTGACGTCGAACGGTTTAACGACATACCCCCTGAAGCATTTAAGACAACAGCGAAGGCACGAAATAGAGCACGCTCACAAGCAATAGGCAACGTCTCACCAGAAGCCCAAAGAGCCTTCTTCTTACTCTCAGGCAGCCTGATCCATGACATCTATAGTCTACGAGTGATGCTCGGCTCACCAAGCGAGGTAATTAGCGCAGAGGTCTGGTCGGAAGGGCGCGCAATGAGCATCGTGTTCGCTTACCCGAACGGAGCACGTTGCGTCGCTACATGGGTGGACCTGCCTGATCTCTGGGATTTTAGAGAGACACTGGAAATCTACGGCGACAACAAGCGCGTCATAGTATCTTATCCAACAGGTTTTTCACGGGGGATCTTGTCAGAGGTAACAATACACGGCATAGATACCGACGGCACAACATATACGAAAACACCCGCAGTTGAATGGGAGAGCCCGTTTGTGCGCGAGCTGCGCCACTTCCATGCATGCATTACCCAAAATGAGACATGTTATACCTCACTCGAATCTGCACGCAACGATATTGCCTTAATTATTGATATTGTGCGGTGTTATGTGCGGCAGGAGTCCGTTGTCTGCACATCAGCATAGTCTGTTGTCCACACACACTGAAAAAGGGCAGGTCCAATGACCTGCCCTTGTAACTGGACCCGGAATTACTCTTCTTCCACGGGTTCTGCGGGCTCCATCGGGGCCTCACCCATCCCTTCACCTTTTATCATGACTGTGGTAGCTTTAGAACCCGTCACAATAAAACCGTTAAGAGTGAGTTCTACTTCAACCGGTTCAGGTTGTTCAAACTCTTCCAGATCCCCTAATTCGGGTGGTGGACCCGCCGGCATCTCGCCATCCTCCTCACCCTCTCCGGGGGGCAGATCTAATGGGAATCCTGAGAAGTCGCCAAAGCCTGCAGGCGATAGGGTTACCGTGATTAGACCCGGATCTACCTGGCCTTCTTTCATCTGTTTGATGAGGTCATCCAACGTTTGTGGAACCTTCCTTTCCTCTTCTCCATCAAAGTCCTCGAAACCAAATTCAAAATCTTGAACAGCATCAGACAGAAATCCGCCCAATCCTCCGCTGAATTCGTTTCCAGAAACATTAATAGCGGCTTCACCAATCGGGAAATCCTCTGGAACCTCAAGTATAACCTCTCTCCGAATCGTTCGATCAGTCCCAGCAACGCTCCAATGCGGGACTAAGACGATGGAAACAGATGTACTCTCACCCGGTAAGATCTCCTCAGAGACGATAACCTCGGCGATTTCCGCTTGGGCAATCTGTGGTTTGTCCGTGATAACAATTGACACCCCTTTCAATGTGGCCTTGCCCGCACTGTTTGCAAGTGTATCAGTGAAGGAATTGACAATCTGAGATACACTCGTCAACACGTCAGAAGAGGCATCCGTCGTCGTTTGCCGAAACGATTCCGTATAGACCGTATCGGTTTCATGGAATTGCAGCGTGACCGTTGCTTCTATCGTACTATTGCTGGTCTCCATCCGAAGAGCAGCCAACGTAGTTCCAGCAACCGTCGAAATGAACAATTCCTGACCGTAAGCCACCTGATGATGTTTTTCTATCGGTGCTTCACTGTTCGCCGGATGGTAAGAGACCTTGACAGGAATCATGGAGGGCGGGGCACCCAATTCACCGACAGTCCCAGGGAGAAGATCTTTTGTTAGCCTTCCAATGGGTTTACCATAAATTGAGACAGATTTGTTGGACGCCGCATAGCTCGGAACAATGCCATTAACGACCGCTCTATATACCGGTAACGAGGATTTACCATTGCCGAAAAGTGAATGCCCAAACGCTAAAAATGTATCACCAGATACCTGAGTCACAGTTCCAAAGCCTGTTGCGTTGACAATATCCCCTGTTACTAAGGCGACACCAATCATATCCCCGGGGGCAAGATCCGATGAAGTTCCCGGTGGAGGAGCAGCTGCCACACCGTTAATATCAGCGAACAATTCAACGAAATGATAACGAGAATCAGCGAAATATGACGACAGCTCTTGAATTCTGTGCGGCTGTACACCCGTAATCATCACAGGCGTTTTTACCGGGGCGTAAGTCGCACGGAGACCCGGAGCAGCAGGTATCGTTCCTTCCACAAGCAGATCCCCAAGCGTCTGGTGGTTTACCATCGCCTCCATCGCATCGATGGATGTTACCCAAAATCGTGTCGGGGCCTTCGAAAAATTGCTACCATAAGCAAGCGCACCCATAATACGGCCAGGCGGACCCACAGGGCTACCTGACATGCCTCCGGCAATGCCGCCCATCGCTTCAACCGATTCATCCATCAGCTCACATTCGTAAAGTGGAAAGCCGAAGCCGAAATCTCTAACCCCACGGAACCGGGCCTCAAGCACGACCCTGCTCGTTCCCTCAAGCACGGTGACTATTTGAACGGGTGTTTTATCTACCAGTTTTCGGGCTTCATCTTCATACATATTTTCTAAGACCACACCACCCAGTAGAGGCGCAGCGTTTAACCCTGTTATAAGTTCTTCCGCAACAGGATTTTCAATCTCTGTCTGTTCTTCGTCAGGAGAGCAGCTCCATTGGCAGAAAGTAACAATAGCAAGACCTGCCAACACAAAAAAGAATCTCATTGGTGTTCCTCCAGAATAGAGTTGCATTTATCTGTTTTGTTATTTGTTATAGCGTTGCGATTTACACAACTTTCATAATAGGTTGTTTTGTGAAGATGACGGCGCGTGAAACATGTAAAAAGATCCGCCCATCATATACCCAACGACGCTATCTATTAGAATTAGACAGGTTCCACAAAGTATCGAGATGCTTTGTGAATCGCTGTCTTGAATTTGGGAGAAGTAACCCTATCGCAAAAATAACAGTGTACGCCACAAAGTGGACACCGTTTTATTCTTATGTCAAACCCACATGAATTAATGCAGGTCAACACAAGTCTGCTTGCAAACTTAAAAAAACATCTACACTATGATAACGCTATTCAAAATTAAAAGATTACATTCAAAAAAAAGATCAAAAAATCTCACTTACAACCTAAAGAAATTGCTGGAATTACCATGCAACCCAACCGCCATCGACTGCGATTGTTTGTCCGGTCACCCAATTCGCTGCATCTGAGGCCAAGAACAACACCGCACCAACAACCTCGTCTACTTCACCGACGCGGCCCATCGGAATGCGCCGGATAACTTCTTCATAGAATTCTTTGCGTTGTAAAAGCACATCCGCGAGCGGAGTGCGTGTAAACGCCGGCGCAACAGCATTCACTGTGACGTTATGTGGAGCCCATTCAACAGCGAGCCCTTTCGTCAGCAACACGACACCCCCTTTGCTACCCGAGTACGCAGTCCGTAGGGGCCCACCAACCAATCCCATCGTCGAGGAAATATTGATAATCTTGCCGCTTTCCCGCTCTATCATCGGTTTGACAAGCGTCTGTGTCAGAAAGAACAACCCTTTCAGATTAAGATCGTAGATTGCATCCCAATCTTCTTCAGTCAGTTCAAGTGCGGGTTTCGGGCGGTTCGTGCCAGCATTATTTACAAGGACATCCACTCTGCCCCATACATCAAGCGCTTCTCGTGCACCGTTAGCAATCTGCGCCATATCACTCACATCAAATACGACAGCCTCTGCCTCACCGCCGTTGCTACGAATCTCGCTGGCAACCTCCTCAAGATCAGAAGGCGTGCGGCTGTTCAAAATGACTTTTGCCCCCATCTGTGCAGCCGCTATCGCTATGCCTCTACCGATACCTTTTCCGGAACCGGTCACCAACATCACTCTCTCTTTCAACTCAAAACCTGGAAACGCCATATTTTAACCTCCAATCGCTAATTTCAAGGTATTTGCTAATAACATTGCTCGCGTCATCGGGCCCACTCCTCCTGGAACAGGCGTGATAAACCCCGCGACCTCTTTAACTTCCTCAAATTTGACATCCCCCACAGCGCGCCCATTCATATGGTTGGTGCCGACATCAATCACTATAGCCCCCGGTTTCACCATATCCGCAGTGATGAACTCAGCACTGCCGATAGCCACAATCAGTAAGTCCGCCTTTCGCGTCTGTTCCGCGAGGTCCGGCGTTCGGGAGTGACAATAGGTAACAGTGGCGTTACGGTTCAGGAGCATTAAACCCACCGGTTTTCCAACGAGGGGACTCCTGCCGACACACACTGCGTACTTGCCCTCAATTCTCTCACCACTCAGATCAATTAGACGGATAATCCCAGTCGGCGTGCAAGGGGTTACACCCTCACGGTTGAGGAGGAGATTCCCTAAATTGACAGGATTCAGACCGTCTGCGTCCTTAACGGGACTGATCCTATCAATCACAATTTCCTTATCAATGCCGTCTGGCAGCGGGAGTTGCACCAGGATCCCGTGGATATCCGATCGCGCATTCAAGCTTTCAATGTGTTGGATGAGTGTGCTTTGACTCACATCTGCCGGTAGACAATGGACTTCGGAATGAAAATGGACCCGCTCACAATCCCGTTGTTTGTATTTGATATAGAGCGTGGACGCCGGGTCCGCCCCTACTTGGACAACAGCGAGCCCAGGCGTGAATGTCAAGCTCTTTAACTTCCTCCGGATCTGACTCCGGATCTGCTTCGCAAGACGAGTGCCATTAAGGAGTACGGCTGACAAATCCGTTTCCCTCCAGTTTATAGGTCTTTACTAAATTGACTGAATTGCAGCACAAAGTAATCCGACGGACCTTTATACATTCAATTCCACATTTCATATTAGCTATTATAGCATACTATCCATGCCCGATGCACAGGTTTTTCTCGATAAATAGCTCAATGAACCTACCCGAATACCATCTCTCATTTGGTCAACAACCCCGCGCGTCGATGTGAAATGATGTCAATTTTTTAAAAATTACACGATTTTTAACCCATCTGTGCTACAATGCCCCATATCCATTTCGACACAAATTGGGGTTTTAATTGTTCATTGATGCGTTCTGAAATAACATCTCCGCATCCCTTTTTTCAACAAAAAACCTAAGGAGTAAAAATGAACAAAGAAATTTTTGTCGCTCAAGAATTCACACCTGCTAACAGTTTTACCTCTGGCATCGAGGGACCCGCTTGTGATGCAGACGGGAATCTATACGCAGTCAATTACGCCAAACAACACACTGTCGGCAAAGTCACACCGAACGGTACCGCAACCGTTTTCCTCGAACTACCAACCGGTAGCATCGGCAACGGCATCCGTTTTAACAGCAAAGGTTTCATGTTCATCGCTGATTACACCAATCATAACGTTTTAAAAGTGGACATGGACACGCGAGAAATAAACGTCCATGCACACAAACCAACAATGAATCAACCGAATGATCTTGCTATCGGGGCAAATGATACCCTCTATGCAAGTGATCCGAATTGGGCAGAATCAACAGGCCAAATCTGGCGAGTGGATACAGATGGAACAGTAACGCTCTTGGAAACAGACATGGGGACTACAAACGGAATAGAGGTAAGCCCTGACGAAAAAACCCTATACGTCAATGAATCCGCACAACGCAACATCTGGGCTTATGATCTGTCGCCTAACGGTGAAATTAGCAATAAACGCTTGCTAATTCAGTTCCCCGATTTCAATATGGATGGAATGCGATGCGATATTCAAGGAAACCTCTATGTCACTCGACACGGCAAAGGTACAGTAGCGAAACTCTCATCAACAGGCGAAGTGTTATTGGAAGTTGAGTTGATTGGTAAGCTCTGTTCGAATATCGCCTTCGGCGGCCCAGATGGATGCACCTGTTATGTCACAATGGCCGACCGAGGCAATGTAGAAATATTCCGCACCGATGTCCCAGGCAGAAGCTGGCAACTCTTCCAACGCTAAACCCCATTGAAGGATTAACCGATAGATCACTGCCAACAGCTAAACAAACGTACTTGACACCTGTTACAATTTGTGCTACTATGTGCACATATAATTATCTACATGGAGGTAACCATGAAACAACTCTTTACTTTTTTGGTTCTCACCCTGGTATGTAGTCCTTTTGCAACAGCCGATTTACTCGAAGGGCTCGTTCTCTACATGCCACTTGACGAGGGAGCCGGAAATAAGACCGAAGACTTCTCGGAAAACGGCTTTGAAGGCGAATTTCAAGGCGGGGCCAAATGGGTCGACGGTAAATTCGGAAAAGCTGTTGAATTCGACGCATCCAGCGATTTTGTCGAAGTCGGAGACCACAAAGCGTTCCACATTGAAGATGAAATCACACAAGCCGCATGGGTCAATCTCAACCGATTGCCCAGCGCACACGCAATTGTCTTCGGCACCCGTATGGGCGGCGGCGGAAGACATATTGGCTTCGGATACGGCATGAATCCCTCAAACGGGCTAAAGGTCTGGACGAACGCTGCCGGCGGCGGATTCCTCGACATCAACGATAACAAAACAGCCCTTGATACCGGTAAATGGTATTACCTTTCCTATACCCATACCTCTGATAACAAAGGGAAGGTAAAAATTTACGTCGACGGCGAGGTCACACACGAACAAGATTCCAACAATCCCGTTGCACCCGCAGGCGCTACAAGCCGTATCCAGATCGGCACATGGTCTGGTGAAGCCTGGCCCGGCATCGTTGACGAGGTCCGACTCTGGAACCGTGCGCTCTCTGACGACGAAATGAAACAGAGCATGGAACTGGGGGCGGAGGAATTCTTGGCTGTTAATCCCAAGGATAAACTCACCACATCCTGGGCTCATATTAAGAGACTTCGCTAACAGAAATGAGGCGACAATTTTTGTCGCCTCACCCTTTATAATAAGCCTCACTCAACATCAGACACTATGAAAAAATACAAACCCGTCTTAAAACGACTAGAAAAAACAGCAAAACAATATACCAATATCGCACCGGAGAATGGACAATTCCTCTCTATTCTCATCCAATCTATTAACGCACAAAACGTGCTTGAAGTCGGAACCAGCAACGGTTACTCCGCTATCTGGCTTGCCGCCGCATTGAAGAAAACCGGCGGCAGACTGATCACGCTTGAGTTCGATCCAACGCGAGCAGCAGAGGCAAAAAAACACCTTCGAGAAGTCGGACTTAATGACATCGTCGAAATCCGTGCAGGAAACGCCCTTGATGAAATACCGAAATGCGTCGCACCCTTCGATCTTGTCTTCCTTGACGCAGAAAAAAATGAGTACCGACACTATCTTGAATTAATTTTGCCGAATGTCCGTTCAGGTGGTTTGATCATCGCTGATGATACTGTAACTATGCGAGACGAAATGTCCGAGTACGTCGAATTCGTCTTCAATACACCCACACTAGACTCCGTTGATATCCCATTAGACGACGGGGTTATTCTGAGTTATAAAACCGATATCTAAACGTCGCACACACTTAGGCGAGCGTCTCCGCCTAAACGATGCGATGTCTTAATCTTACTGAACTTCGCAACTATCAAGAGAACATTTCCAACGCTAATTTCTACCGAAAATAGTAAGACTTTCTAATGACTCAAGCTTGTGTTGCTATTAAGAGGATGCCCGAAATTTCCGCTCAATTTAAACTCTCAGACAAATCTACCCAATTTACCGAATCTGTTATCCGCGGGATGACGCAGCTCTGCTTGCGCTACAATGCAATCAATTTATCCCAAGGCACACCCGCCTATCAACCGCCACCCGAGGTCAAAACCGCAGCAATCGAAGCAATTCGAGTAGGCTATAACCAGTATAGCATCACATGGGGCGCACCAGCATTTCGCGAGGCAATTGCACAGAAGATGACAGAATTTAACAACATCCCCACCGACCCAGACAAAAACGTTACCGTCACCTGTGGTTCAACCGAAGGTATGATCTCCGCACTCCTCGCAATCATTAACCCCAGCGACGAAATTATCATCTTTGAACCTTTTTATGAAAACTACGGGCCAGATACAATTATCTCTGGGGCAACACCCGTCTATGTCGCATTGCAAGAAACAACCGCAGCTGATGGCACTATCCGTTTTACCTATGATGATGCCGAACTTCAAGCAGCTTTCTCTCCCAACACAAAGGCAATTGTCATAAACACGCCTAACAATCCACTCGGTAAGGTATTCACCATAGATGAACTTCAGCAAATCGCCGACCTCTGCTGTGAATACGACTGCCTCGCTATAACTGACGAGATATACGAACACATGATCTATGATGAAAAACCGCATACCAGCATCGGGGCTCTCCCGCAAATGCAAGATCGCACAATCACGGTGTCAGGTTTGAGCAAAGCCTATTCGATGACAGGATGGCGATTAGGATACGTCATCGCACCAGAAGTTTTAACCAACGGTATCCGTAAAATGCATGACTTCCTCACTGTCGGAGCACCGCATCCACTCCAACACGCTGGAACCGTTGCACTTAATTTGCCAACAAGTTACCACCAAGATCTGGTCGCCAAATATGACAAAAATCGCAAACGTCTCCTAGCGAGTCTCACGCAAGCAGGATTTCAATGCCACCAACCTGAAGGCGCTTATTATATCATGACAGATATTGCTGCCTTTGGCTTTTCGAATGATACAACCTTTGCACACTGGTTGGTGAAGGAAATTGGTGTAGGCGGCGTACCAGGATCCAGTTTCTATAGGCATTCACACCTCGGCAAAACAAAACTCCGATTTATGTTTAGCATAGCGGACAATATTCTCGAAGAAGCAGCAGAACGGTTGATACAGATCAAAACCAAAATCTAAAAATAGGATGTATACAGCACCGGTTCCCCGTTCGCAATTTTTAGACACACTAGAGAGGCACTAATATGGATATTTCCCTTGAAAATGAGACACGAAACATCTACAGAAAAGAAATTCAGTCACTTATTCAGCAAGAAAAAAAGTATAGAACCCTCAATACTGACGACCTTGAGGCAATTGTGAAAACGTTCGAATTTACGCTAACAAACGGGCGAGAGAAAGTTCGAGCCCAGATGATTCACGACCTCATTCACGAAAAGAGAGACACCTGATATGCAGTTAGAACGGATCCGCCTTAAAACTTTCGGATGCTTCCAACAACAAGATTTTGAACTTCATAACGGTGTTAATCTCATCTTTGGTCCCAATTTCAGCGGGAAAAGCACGCTCGTCAACGCGATTTTCTTCGCATTGACAGGAAAACCAATCGTGCCACGAGTAGATGCCTCAGCAATAAAAAACGCTAACGCTTATAGCGGCACCGCCGGACTTCAGTTCGTCGCTGCAGGAGAACGTTACCAGCTTTACCGGGCAACCGCTAAACGTACCCAACTTCGCTCTGAAAAAAATGGCATGTGGCATGTCCTTTTCGACGAAAAACGGATCAAAGCAACCGAAGCAATGCTCAGAGAGCGATTCGGTATTATGCACGAGCAGCTCGCCCTGACGACCTTTCTCCGAGAAGGCGAGATATTTGAATTTCTCGCCCGTCAATCTACTAGCCGACGCGACATACTCCACACACTTCTCGGTATCGATAGGTTAATAGAAGTGCGGGAGCGGTTCATCGACGCACGCCGCATCGCAAAACGTGAACAAGGAAGAATACGGGCACATCAGAGCAGCTTACGTTTCAAAGCACAGAACGTTCACGAAACCGAAATCACACGAATTGAAGAGAAACTCAACCACTTGGAGGCAGCTTACGGCACTAACACTGGAGACGCTGAACTCATCGCAGAATGGACACACAACCGAAAGCGCCTGCAAAGCCATCTAGCGACCCTCAAACGCCAGCAGAGCGAAGCTTTAAATCGGGTCAATGATATCAACCATCTTCACGAGGTAATATCCAAAATTGAGACCACTATTCAGGAAGCCGCGGGGTTGGAAATGAAACGCGAGGAACTTATACAGCAAATCGGACGGCTCGAATCCCAAATTACCGCATTGACAAACGTCTGTAATACCCTCCGATCCCTTATTGAAAGCGAAGATCAGCACTGCCCAACCTGTTACCAACACGTTGAAAAAGGGATCGTCCAACACATTATTGATGAAAAAGAACAAGAAAAATCGAAAATCTGCGATGAACTTGAAAGGTATAAGAAATCCCTAGAGGCGGAAACCCAAAATTTGAAGAGCAGGCAGGCCCTCGAACAACGCCTTGAGATCTTGCATGCACGCGCCACTCAATTTCAGCAAAGCACACAGGAAATTGAGATCGCTCAAAACGAACTTACCACACTCGCAGCACGGTTGAAGGAGAAAGGTATCCAACAAAACCAACCACAGAACCCAAAAACCCTTGCAACCCATGACAAATCTAAATTGAAAACCCAAATCGATCACGAACGGAAGCGACTCGACAGACTCAAGCAAGAGGAGGCTGTTCGATTAGATAGGATCGCCTCTCTCCATCGCGTAAACACGGACGCAGCACGCAGCGAAAAGACGCTGCTTAGTTTAGAACTTGCCTGTGCAGGAGTTGACAAGACCATCGCAACCCTCCAAAAACAAATTCTCAGACCTGCCGAAGAAGAACTCCATCGCTGGCTTGAAAAAATGCAACTCTTCTCTAATTCTCACGGCGTTAGTGGAGCAACTCGCGTTGACTTACAACGACAATACCTACTTCCCGCACTTACTATAGACGGCGTAGACCGAAGCTTAATGCTGCTGAGTGGCAGCGAGAAGATGTTCCTCTACCTCTGCTTCAAAGTCGCTCTCGCTAATGTATTGGGCAACCCCGGCTTCTTTGTATTTGATGATCCAACGCTTCATTTAGATGGCGAACGAAAAGCTTTGATGGTCGATTTTATCCATCAACTCGCTGAAGAGCATCAGGTAGTCGTGACGAGTTATGATGAAGGAGTGCGCACAGGATTAGAAGGCGCACATCTCATTGAAATGAAGCGACACGTCGATGAATGATTGTAACAATGACCACAAAACTGTTTTGATAGAGTTCTCACGGCAACGCCGAATATGCTTATTGTGAAGCAGGCTTTTCGGTAGTTCCTATCGAACACACCCGCTATATCTCGCCCTTCTCCCGCACTAAGCAAAAGGATAGCTTTCTAAAACCGCTCCAGATAGATATCACCCTTATCTTCTTGCATATTGCTCCATACCACAGCCCACGCTCCATTTCCAATAGATACCACAAACGGTGGATGATGCATCCCTTCGCTAGTAGAGATAGGAACACCGGTGTCTTCCCATAGCAACGTACCCGATAAGTCAATTTGCTGTCCGTAGATAGCATCTCTACTCTCTTCACCGAAGTCTTCTCGGTAGTCTACCCACGCCATAAAAAAACGATCTTTCCCGGTTCGTACGATAAACGGCTTGTCTTGATGACCCCCCGCTGTGCAGATAGGGATACCATCCGCTTCCCAGGCGAATGTACCATCACCATGAACACGCTGGGCATATAGATCAGAATACACATCGCGCTCATCACGCCAGACAGCAATAAATCCACCGCTACCATCGCTGACAACCGAGGCATGTTTCTGAATGCCATGGGCAACACATACCGGGATACCTTCTTCATGCCACATCTTGCTTCCGTCAGGCGCAATCCGTTGTGCATAGAGCTGATCATTGATGAAATTGTCGTAGACCTGCCATAAGACAATGATGCCGCCTTCCCCATCCGCAACTACACGCGGTTCACCTTGCATGCCTTCCCTGGGGGTGACAAAAATCGGAGACTCCCACAACGGCTCAGCCTCAAGACTTAACCGATATGCCTTTAAATGCCATGCCTCATAGCCGATAACGTCCCACCAAACGATGTAAAACCCGTTCGCCTCATCTCTAACCAGAATCGGGGCGCTCTGCAACGATTCTGATGGAAAAACAGGAATACCATCCGCCTTCCACATCAGTTCACCCGCTGCGCTAACCCGCTGGATATATAAGTCCTGAAATTCAGAGCTACGACGTTCATCTTCCCAAACGCAAATCGCACCACCTTGACCATCACTCATAATTGCTTGAGTGGATTGATCGGCTGTATCTACACAGATAGGGATACCATCCGTTTGCCAGAGGATGTCACCATTCAAATTCACTGCTTGCGCGTAAATGTCCCAATTGCTTCTATCTCGCCTATCGTTCCACACAACAATGGCGTGTTTATTGTATCGAATCATTCGCAAGCGACGTTGATTCCTATCAGCGGTGCATATTGCCAATCCATCTAATTTCCAACGTGTTTTTTCACCACTATCAACGCGTTGGGCGTAGACATCCCAATCTTTCCCCGTACGATAATCTTCCCACATGACAATAACCCCGCCCTCCCCGTCGTCCACAACCCACGGTAGAAATTGTCCATCTGCAGCAGTCGAAACCGCAATTTCTGCCGATGCAACGCCATACAACGCACAAAAACCGGCAAGCCAAAAAAGTATTAATCCTACGATTGGTTTTGTTGGATACCTTTCTCCTTCAACCGTGCTGCGAGTGTGGTAAGACGGTCTAACTAGATCCTGAAAATTGTTTTGGGAGTCCATAAGTTGACTAAGATCCCCTCTGTGTACAAATCAAGTGCTTCCCAACTTTCGATAGGAAGCTCAATGTGAACAAGTGCCGCTGTTGGCATCCGTTGAATATGGCCTGTTAGATGATTCACAAGCTGCTCCATTGTCGGGTTATGTCCAACCACCAAGACGCGCCGGTATTTCTCAGAAAGCGATTGTAGGACTTCAAAGTAAACCCCTGAAACAGTATCGTAAAGCACTTCCAGTTTCTTCACTTTTCCAGTGTAACCGGACGCTTTTGCGACTTTAACTGCTGTTTTTCGAGCACGCCTTGCCGATGAGGTAAGAATCCGGTCGGGAACCAGACCCGCCTGACGCAAGTGCTCCCCGAGGCGAGGAGCATCTCGTTTACCGCGGGCATTAAGAGGACGATCGTAATCTGCAAGCCCTGGGTGATTCCAACTCGATTTTGCATGTCTCATAATTAAAAGTGTTTTCATAGGGTCTCCAGTTAATATAGCTGTCCAACCTTTTGCGTATTGTATCACAATAGCATCTACATGTCAACCCGGATCGCGGCAACCTTGATTCAGATCAATAAACCACTTAACTTCCGTACCTGAGAATATTTTGTCTTGCATTCCTAACCGTTTTGTGATATTATTTAATGATAATGAGAAGTCTGTCAACGTTTTCAGCCATATATCCGTTACAGTGTTCAGATCAAATATAAAGTTCAAATCTAATACAAACTCTGGAGGATATAAACCCATGTTGTTCAAAATTAACAGCATCCGCTCTATACTACTTCTCACGATCCTATCTGCCACTGTCAGTGGATGTTACGTTGATACCGATGATGAACCACCCGCTACGCCCCGCGGTGTCCGAACTATCACAGGCGACGAGGAAGTCCTTGTTAAATGGTATCCTAATAGAGAGCGTGACTTAGGGGGCTATAAGGTCTGGCGTAGTAAAGACGGTGTCAATTTTAACGATCTATTGATAGAAGTCCCGGAATATACCAAGTCCTACACAGATACAAATGTGCAAAATGGGAAAACTTATTACTATGCTGTTTCTGCTTATGATGGTGATGGAAATGAGAGCGATTTGAGCCCAGAAAATGCGTGGGATACCCCACGGCCAGAAGGACGAAATATTGCCCTTGATGATTATATTCTTTTTCCAGAGAGGAGTGGTTTTGACTTTTCGCAGCCACACAAAGGAAGTATCCCATGGGACGCGCCCGAAACCGACATCTATTTCGGACTTGATGACGCAATCGGCGTTACCTACCTCTATTCAGACAATGAAACCCTCATGCAAGATTTAGGGTATCATGAAGACTTCGAAGCCGTTGATGTCGTTCCAGAATATGGGTATACAACGCTATTTGTCGAACTCATTGAAGGGCATATCTATGCTATCTACACACCTGACAGAAATTTTGCGAAACTTCAGGTGCGCGAGCTTTTTGATGACGGAGTCATTTTCGATTGGGCATACCAGACCGACCCTGATAACGTCCAATTAGCTCCACCCCTCAACAGACCTTGATAAGGAGTACATTTTATGAAAAAAAATCGCGGGACAGCGCAGATGGCACCTCTATATCTAACCCTCCCGTTTCTACTCTTTTTCACCACCGCACAAATTGAGGCGGATACCCGCAAAACGGAGTCTAACACTGACACTCAGAGAATGTCACCTTTTATCCAGTATGACATGCCGGAAACCAAAGCCGAGCAGGAAGCTGATTACCCGCTGTTCCGTGACCATTCAGAGCGTTACTACCCCCAACTCGATGTTAAAAAAGCGACTCGACTATCAACTTTTATGCCCGGTCTAGGGCAAGCCTACGCCGGTAATTATGCAAAAGCGACGCTTTTCCTCAGCACTGAATTGGGCACTTTCGCACTCGCCGGCTACAATATTGCACGCGCTTTGCATTACAACAAACAAAACGTCTTTGAGACAGGGTTCCTCGACTCACGCACCGGCGAATTTTTAACATACGAGCAAGGACAAGCACGCATGCGGAATCACACCTTTTTCAGTGGCATATTTCTTGCAGCCGGTATCGGATTGCATATATGGAATATCCTCGATGCACCAAAGACAGCCGAGGCGTATAATGACCGAAGATTTTCTGTACAGACGCAACAAACCGGGAACGGCAGCCAATCTCTGACTGTTACCCATAGATTTTAATTCAGGAGATATCAGATTTGGCTACCTAGTGAACCGGCGGCGAACAGAAAAATGGATTACCTCAAACATTTAACCCTCCTCTTTTTTTTCATAGGATGCCTTGGCGCAAATGGAGAGGCCACTTCTCTTGTTGAGAGCAGCCGAACCTCTCCGCAACCCTTACGCCTTGGTGAAAAATTAACCTATAATATTAGTTGGAAAAAATTACCCGCAGGAAAAAGAACAGATTGGATCGCTGAAACATTGACGCTCAACGGCGAGTCTGTCTATCATATCCGATCTGAAATGAAGACACGCGCACTCTTCAGATTCTATAGCTTCCAAAGCCAGCAAGAAACATATTTTAATCCTACTACTCTCGCCCCCATCCAATTTCGGAATCATCTACAAGATCGCAAATTTCGCGCCACCGTCGCAATCGACTTCCGAGACGGTGAAGCACAATACAAAAGAATTTCACAGCAAAATCCGAAATCAATTCAAAAACGCGAGGCGAAAACACTTAACATACCAATCGGGGCACAAGATGAACTATCAACCATCTACTTTCTACGTTCTAAACAACTTGTGATCGGTAAGACCTATTTCTTTCCTGTCGTCGTGAAAGGAAACGTCCAAAAAGTTACACTCACCGTCGAACGCAAAGAGGTTATTAAGACCAAGACATTAGGAACTATCAGAACGCTCGTTCTGCGCACCTCACAAGGCGACCTTTTCTGGCTTACAGATGATGAACGGCGGTTACCTGTCAAAATGGAAGCCAAAAGCAAAATCGGAAGGTTCAAAGCCACATTAGCAGATATCGAATTCGAAAATTAAGGAATAGCGATTGCCAATTAGCCAGCGGTAAAAGCAGTTTGATGAAGCCGAACACCTCTTTACCGACCCCCAGCAGCTAAACGTCATTCGCCAACAGCAGCAATATACCGTGATAGACCTTTTACGCAATATAGATAATTATCAAATACTTGTATCACGCCTCAAAGAGGGTAAAAAACTCCCATGGATCAGAGGACTGGTGAACGCATCTACTGCCTACCTTCTAGCAACATTGATTGACGATTTTCCAGAAAGATCCTTCCTAATTTTGCTCCCCTCACAGCGTGAAGCCGAACAAATACTCGAAGAAATCTGTACATATCGCGCATATCCCACGCTAGAGAGCACCCCCACACCTAACGCCTATCCTGAACTTAATTTCTTTCCAGGATGGCACCGCAAATTCGTTGAAGGGGTCGCACCCTCCAAAAACATCACCACCGACAGAATGCGATGCCTCGACCGTTTGCTGCGTCAAGAACGGACCGTTATTGTCACAACAAGTCAAGCCCTACTCTATAAGCTGCCCTCACGCAAGCACCTCGCCGCCGCCTGCCGCATCCTTAAACTCGGGGATGAAACCGATCCCGACACCATCGCCCTTGCCCTCAGGCGCGGCGGATACCAGAACGTTGAACTTGTAGAAGTCAAAGGACAATTCGCACGCAGAACAGATATCTTGGACGTGTTTCCACTCACCGCGGACGCACCTGTACGGATCGACTTTTTCGGCGATGAAGTTGATGCTATCCGCACTTTTGACCCTATGTCGCAACGTTCAACAGAACCTCTCGAATCCGTCACACTCACACCGATCCGAGAAATCTTTGCAGTTGATCCATCAATAGATTATTGGCAGGCACAAACCGACACCGTCATTCAGCAACACCCCAACCCCAAACTCCTAAACACCGTCCGAGAGATCACAAAACATCTAACGGAAAGCATATCGTCCGGTTATGGTCTCGCTGCCGGAGGATTAAACACTGAACTCGGCACGTTCTTACCGATGCTCACCCCGGAAGTCGATAGCCTCACAGACTACCTACACGACGATACAATCATTTGCACGATCGAACCACAGTGGCAGAAACGGGATGCAATGCAACTTCACGAAAAAACACAAGAAGTGGTTCAACAAAAACTTGAGGAATCTCATTTTGTCGCGCCAGCAGACAAACTCTTAATCCCATTTGAAACGATCGCAGCACAAATAGAAGACTATCCTGTTATCTCCTTCTCTTTAGCACCTCCGCGTGAGATCTCACACAATGAATTGGCACCGCTGCCTTTTGAAATGAAACCACTCGCCCTGCCATCAGGAAACTATCAAACCGTTATCAATCAAATCAAAACCTGGAGACAAGAACAAAATAGAGTCCATCTTTTCTGCGAAACACCGCAGCAGTCTAAGCGGGTCTCTGAAATCCTAGCCGAACGCGGATTATTAGATATTAACATCAGTATAGGAGCAATTAGCCAAGGCTTTCTCCACGAATCATTAAACCTCGTCGTTATCTCCGAAGATGAGCTCTTCGGAAATCGACACCACCGTTCAATCCGGCGGCGTCCACCAGCAGATGGAACACCCTTACTGAGCCTAATGGACCTAAAGGCTGGAGACTATGTGGTCCACGTCTCTCACGGTATCGCTGTTTATGACGGTATCCGCCGATTGGATATTGACGGTAAATCACAGGATTTCCTGGTTCTCAAATACAGTGCAGACGATATTCTCTATGTCCCTACCTATCAGGTTGATCTGGTTCAGAAGTATATCGGTAGCAAGGAGGAAACATATAAACCGCGCCTTGACCGCCTCGGTGTCCCCGCATGGCACCGCCGAAAAGAACGAGTCAAAGCCTCAATACAAGAAATGGCCGATGAACTCCTCAACTTGTACGCACTCCGACAAGCACGCAAAGGATATCCTTTCCCATCTGAAGTCCCGTGGCAAACCGAGTTCGAAGCCCTCTTTCCATATCAAGAAACCGACGATCAACTCCAAGCCATCGAGGACGTTAAAGCAGACATGGAAAGTGAACAACCAATGGATAGACTCGTCTGTGGTGACGTCGGATATGGGAAAACTGAAGTCGCTCTCCGAGCTGCCTTCAAAGCCGTTATGTCAGAAAAACAGGTTGCCGTTCTGGTTCCAACAACCATTCTCGCACTTCAACACTACGATACCTTTGAAAAACGTTTCCAGGCTTTTCCTGTCCATGTTGAAATGCTAAACCGTTTTCGAACACCGAAGGAAATAAAGCAGATTAAGGAAAGATTGGCAAAAGGCACTGTTGATGTCGTGATCGGAACCCATAGCTTGCTCTCAAAAACCGTAACGTTTGACAACCTCGGCCTCCTAATCGTTGACGAAGAACACCGTTTTGGCGTTAAACACAAGGAAAAAATCAAACAATTTAAAGAGACCATTGACGTACTTACATTGACAGCTACACCGATCCCACGAACGCTCCACATGTCGCTTGTCGGTATCCGGGATTTCAGTGTTATCAATACCCCACCCGCAGACCGCTTACCAATTCAAACCTATGTGATGCCCTACGACACCGAGATCATCCGGGAAGCTGTCACCGCGGAATTAAGCCGCGGCGGACAAGTGTTTTTTGTTCACAATCGCGTGCAGGATATCCAAAGCATTGCCCTAACCGTACAGCAACTCGTTCCTGAAGCACGGGTTGCTGTCGCACACGGACAAATGCCAGAACGTGAACTAGAAAACGTTATGCTTGAGTTTGTCCGACACAAACACGACATCCTCGTCTGCACTATGATTATTGAATCTGGGCTCGATATACCCAACGTTAACACAATCCTGATTAACCGAGCAGATGCCCTCGGTTTGGCACAACTCTATCAGCTACGAGGACGTGTTGGCAGGGCAACCGCACAAGCTTACGGCTATCTGTTTTACCCACAGAACCACGCAATTACCGAAGAAGCAGAAAGAAGACTACGAGTCATCGAAGAATTCACTGACCTCGGCTCAGGCTTTAAAATAGCTCTCCGCGACCTTGAAATTCGCGGCACAGGAAATATCCTCGGAGCAGAACAACACGGGCATATTGTTACCATCGGTTATGAACTTTATTGCAAGCTCCTCGAAGAAGCTGTCATGGAACTCAAGGGCGAAAAAATTGAGAAGACTCTCGAAACACGAATCACTTTGCCCATCGAAGCCTATCTGCCCGATAATTATGTGCCAGATAGCCGGCAGAAAGTCTCTATCTACAAAAAAATCGCTAGATTGAAAAACGATGAAGGCCTCCAAGAACTCCGCGCAGAACTGCAAGACCGCTACGGCTCTATCCCTGAACCGGTTGAAATGTTGCTTGAAATCGCCGACCTGAAGAAAATCAGCAACTGCCTCGGTATTACCGCCATTGTTGCTGGACGCGAACAGGTAAAAGTCACCTTTGATGAGAAAAACCCCAAAATTAATCTGAAGAAATTCATTGAAACTGTACACAAAAATAAGAACCTTCAGCTGCAACCGCCAGCACAACTCAAAATCCGGATGCACGGAATGACTGGGGCAAATATGTTAACTGAATTGCAGCAAACCCTGAAATTGTTTGTGGATATGTAACCAAAGATCTTCGACCACCGGTTAAAGAGGCTTTTGATGATCACAAGCCCCTTAACTGATAACCGATAAACAATAGCTGATAACTGAAAGGAAAATTATCACATGAAAAAAACGATTACTGTTTTTGTAATTGTTGCTGTGACATGCCTACTCACATGGCGATACGTTCAGTCTGACGGCCAGGAACAATCCATGGCCGCTGTGGATGAAAGCCACCTGATTTTGGCAACATACACATGGAACGGTGAAATGTATCAAATCTCACTGGCACAACTAAACGCCGCAATCGCAGAATTACCCACTTACCGGCAGCGGAACTATCAAAACCGAGCGGACAAAGCCGAGTATCTTGAGGAATTAATAGATGAACGCCTCAAAATCCACCGCGCTACCGACGACAATTTCGATGTGCTTCCCGAGCACCTTCAGAAACTCGAAGATTACACACACCAACTCATGGTTGAAAAATTAACCGAGACTGAAGTCGATGCCAAAGTTGTCTATACTGACGAAGAACTCATGGCACATTATCAAGCAAACCTCAGCGAGTACGTTGAGGACGCAAAGGCCCGCGCAACTTGTATCTCACTCGATGATGAGACGCTTGCCTACGAAACGCTCGATGCTATTAAGGCAGGAAAAGACATCATCGAGATGGCCAAAGAGCTCTCCGAAGCAGGGAAACTTGCCCCCGGCCCCGGCAGCACCGACTCCGAGGACCCCGGCAATACTTACTTTTTCACGAAAACCGCTTCTGCACGCTGGTCCGAATTCATTGACGCTGTTTTCGCTCAAGAAGTCGGCGAAATGACAGACACTATCTTTGAAACCGAAGTTAACGATACAGTCTTCTACCTCATATTCCGGAAAGAGGAGTATCAACCGCAACGTCAGAAGGAATTTGACGAGGTTAAAGATGATGTCCAACGCACCGTTGAACGCGAAAAGAAACGAGCACGCATCAATCAATGGGTCACAGAAATCTCTGAAAAAGGTAAGTTGAAAACCTATCCTGAAAACATTCCAGAACCACCGCAACCTCAGGAAGCGGAAACCCAGGAGTCAGACGAGTAGCCATTCCCATTTTGTGGAAGCAACCCCTTAGCCATAGTACTAAGTGGATAAAAGGAGCTAGAATTAAAAATGTTCACAGAAATTATCTCTCCTATCAACAAGAGGGAGGGCCGGAATCTCCATAGCGATCGACGTATCGGGCAAAAACGACTTCCGGTTATCCCCCTACTTTTAATCGCGGTCATTGCTATACACCCCGTCTTCTATAGCTGTGGAGACAAAGCAATCGGAGCAGACGGCACGGTCATCGCAGAGTTCGAATGGAACGGCAAACAGCGCATCACTCTCGAAGAAATGATGCAGGAAATTAGCGAACTCCCAGAATATAAACAACGCCAATATCAGGACAAAGAGGGACTCGAAACTTACATGCTCCTCATGGCAGAAAGCCGCCTGATTCTAAACCTCGCTCGCGACCAAAAACTCAACGAAGACACCGAAATTCTCAAAAAGGTCCAAGATTATCTTCATGAGCTAATGGTTAAGAAAATTACCGCACAAGAAGTTGATGATAAACTCGTCTTAACTGAAGAAGACTACCTCCAGTACTACGAGGCGAATAAGGCAGAACACGTCCGCCCAGCACAAGTCAGACTCATGTGCATCACACTTACAAATAAAGAACGGGCAGACGAAACTTATGCCCAAATTAAAGAAGGCGGAGACATCGCAGTACTTGCACAAGAACTATCTGATAAGGGCGAACTCGTCGGGCCCGGCGCGAACCCAGCCAGTCCCGGGGACACCGACTACATTAGCAGGGAATCCTTTCCATCCGGCACTGAACCTTTTTTGGATGCTGCTTTCTCTGCAGAAATCGGAGCACTACATGAAGGTGTTATCGAAGTTGATGTCCAAGGACAAAAATACTATATGATGTTCCGGAAAGATGAAGCTCGGGATGCTTACCAGAAGCCTTTTGAGGATGAAGACGTCCGTAGAAATGTAGTGCGGAAAGTTGAACGCGAGAAGCGAGAGGCACTCATGGAAGAATGGATCCACCAGCTCCGCAATCGCGCCGAAGTTAAAACCTACATCGAGCGCATCCCAGAAGCCCCCGCTGAAGAGGAAGCAACCGAGGAACCACCTGAAACCGAGGAAACCCCCACTGAGGGCCAACCTGAAGAATAGCAATTCATGGCGATTGGCAGTTCGCTACTACAGATTGGAAACCACCAGGCCGTAAGAGAAGGCTATTTATCAGAAATCTCTTTAACCAATACTCATTTTGCTAATTGCCAATCGCTATTTATCCCAAATAGGAAGTGTAGACATGATTCACCGTATACCTGTCTATCCCTTTATCTGTCTCTTACTTATTGTCAGCGGATTCACCCCGGCTACTGCTCGTACCTTCGATAAAATCATCGCTTATGTCAATGACGATATTGTAACCAAGCGAGAAATTGATACCCTAGTCAACCAACGCGCAATAGAGCTCCAGCAGGTTTACCGTTTCACCGAACGCGAGGCACGCACCGAAGCCGAACGACAACGCGCTGAACTCCTCGACCGCCTTATCCGTCAAATGCTGCTTTTAGAAGCCGCATTAACACTGCAACTCACTGTCAGTGACGCAGAAGTAGAACAATACGTACAAGAATTTAAAAAGAGATACCAGATTGAAACTGACGAAGCGTTTAAGGAGCAGCTAAATAGAGAAGGAATGACTATCATCGCTTTTCGTGAACAAGCAGAACGGAACCTTAAAGCCGAAAAACTTGTTATGGGACGAATTGTCCCCCGATTGCAGGTCCGAGAAAGTGAAATACAACAATTTTTTGAGGAAAATCGGGATCAATTACCAGTTAAAGCAGACAAAATCCATCTGCGACACATCTTTATCGCATTTCAACCAACCGACGCTGACCGAAATGCCGCTAACGCTAAAGTCAGCAAAGCCCGCAATGAAATATCAGCAGACAACGCTAATTTCGAGGAAATAGCAAAACGTTATACCGCAAAGCAAAACTCAACCTCCCAAGCCGGAATCCTCATCGAAGCCACAACGGAAGAACTAAGTAAGTTTCCACAGATATTTCAGAACGTGCTGACGAATTTAGAGGCAGGCGAAATCAGTGAACCAATTGAAGGTAATGAAGGACTCTACCTTTTTAAAGTCGAAACAAAGCATAAGCAGATGATTAGCTTCCGCTACCTCATTGTACCGCTTGAAATTAGCACGGAAGCGATACAGGCAGCGCGCGAACGGAGTGTCGAGGTTTTCAAAAAATTGGAAAACGAGGAAGACTTTAATACACTCGTTGTAACCTACTCTGACGACGCAGAAACGCGCGGAAACGCAGGGGACCTTGGAGTCCGATCCCTTACCGAACTCAATCCAAAAACCCGTAAAATCGTTGAACCACTCGCATCCGGGGCACATAGCAGTCCACATGAAACCGACTCCGGACTCCACATCTTCAAGGTTGATGAACGAAATACACCCGAGCTCAGCGAAGCCGAAAAGCAACAGATCACTGCTATCCTCCGACAGCAACGTTTTCAAGAAGAATGGGACGCATACACCGACAGCCTCATCGGGAACGCTTATATCCAAATTAAATTGAAAGAGTAAGAAATACGTGAAAAAAAGCCAGTCCGATCTGTCTACCTATTACCAACAGCCCTCTCGAAAAAAAAGGCACGCAGGGACAGGAAACAAGGCATCGCGCCGACTTCTCACGCTTGCTAACCCGCCCTCAATCGCCGTCATAGCATTCGGCATTTTTACCATTTTTTTATACCTCCTTTGGCCCTTACAACCGCTGGGCGCCCAAGACACACCACCACAAGAACAAGTACCTGCTGATGCAAAAACACCGAATGCTCCAGATAGCGAGCCAGACGAAGATACCCCCACTGAACGCCTGAACCCAGAAACAGATGTTCCTGAAGAAGGAACCGTAATCGGTGACGGGGACAATGTATCAATGCTAGATAATTTTGTTCAAATTCACGGCAACGCCCTCGTCAAATATGGAGACGTCATTCTGCAAGCCGACCACATCTGGGCCGACTTCGACGATAACTTGATGCGCGCCTCAGGCAACGTTCGCCTCAAAATCGGTGACGAAGAAACCTACTCCGATGAACTCGTCTTCAATCTCGAAACAAAAAAAGGAATCGCCAGAAATGGATTTACCTACAGCGACCCTTGGTACTTTGGCGGCAGCGAAATCTTTAAAATAGAAGAAGATAAATCTTACGTCCGCGGAGCAACACTCACAACCTGTTCACTCGAACACCCGCACTACTACTTCAGCGTTTCCGAAGTGATCGTCCGAGTCAATCAAGAGTTGATTGCTAAGAACATTGTGCTACGCATTGGCGGATTTCCGCTCTTCTATTTTCCAGCTATTCGCCGGGACCTACGAAAAGGAAAAATTGCCAAGATTATCGTCAAAGTCGGCACAGATAGTTACCAGGGCCCCTACATCAGTATTATCCAGCCGCTTGCCCGCAAACGGCGCTATGATGCAGCACTCCTTTACGATAGAAGCGCACGACGCGGGCAAGGTTTCGGGATCGAGGGAAAGTACCGCTTTCGAGACACCCAATTTAAAGAGATACATATCCCTATCCCGCCCGATGCAACACCAAACCAACGCACTAAATTAGAAGAGAAAGCAAACGAATTACAAGACCGACTTGACGGTAAATATGATCGCTATTGGCTGAAGCAGCTCTTCCTCGAATATAAAATCACCGATGCCGACATTGATAGCGCCAGAAAGCGCGCCGAAGAAATCCATACACAGACCTTAGCGGAGAACTCAAACTTTCCACAACTCGCCCAAAGCAATTCCGACCACTCCGAAACCCGTTACGAAGGCGGAGACATCGGGTTCCTCGTGCCCGGAGAAACCGATAAAGATGGCAACCCCAAACTTAACGCTGCCCTAGAGACAGCCGCATTCACATTGCAAGAAGGTGAAATTAGCCCCGTTATACAAACAGAATCGGCTTTCCATATCCTCAAAGCCGATCAGGTGGTTGACATTTACGGCGAACGTGAGGTTAGACTTCGCCGCATTGACATCAATATTACCGCAAGCAACGAAACCAAAACGATGCTCCGTGAACTAGCAGATGACCTGCTACAACGTGCTCACGAAGGCCAACCCTTTGAGGAACTTCTGCAACGCGCTAATACCCTCTCTGATTTTGTTCAAGCCACCTTGTCTGAGGTCAATCAAAAACAAGGACTGCCCCTAAATGAGATGGATTCCTCTTGGCAGTACTCCATCAGACGTATGGAAAACCCCGGCGATGTTACTGAACGCCGCCCCGTTTCCACACCTGAAGGACTGTACATCTTCCAATTAATTAAGAAAGAGGAAACACCCACTTTTGAAATCCTCGCCGAGGAATTTCAAGCAGAATGGCAGACGTTTTACGAAAACATTATGAATCCAGTCCCAGAGGACGATGAAAAAAATACCGATACACAAAAATCCGAGGATGGAGATGCAGAAGAAGCCGATGTGACACCCGATGAACCGGAACAAGGACATGTATCTGACACCGCGCAGGCAACTGAAAATGCAAAAAAAACAGAGGCAACTGCACCGGAAAGTGAGGCCAACGAAAAGAGACAACCCACAAAAACGACTATGCTAGAAAATAATCCAGAACCGGAGACAGAAAACGAAAATGTCATTTCTGCCGACGCAAACAAGAAAGAGACAGAAACCGAAGAACAGGTCTACAGACAACACGACTTTCGTGGAAGATGGGAAGACCCAAGCCCCGTGGCATCCGAAGCACAAACTTTATATACGGGGGAACACAGCCGCCGCCCAATTAAAACAAAAAGAGCGTTTCGTCTTATCAAAGTCGATAAAAAACGAGCATACCGCGGGGATCTCTACCTTTACGGCGCAGACCGCTATTCTTACGAACGGCAGAACGCCACACGAATCGGCAGAAGCTGGATTATGCGATGGGCCCATACCCAATCCTTCTTTACACCATGGGATAGCCGAGAAGCCGGCAGACGACCCATTAGCTTCAACGGACGCACAGAATTACGAGCCCTAAATTATAAAGAAGAACTACAACTCCCCGGCGAATCTACGCTCAACTCGTTCGGCATACTTACCTACGGCACCGCCTTCTCCGCCTACAGTCCAAACGACCTTGACGATAATGGCAATCTCAGGTTTTCGCGGGAAACCATCGGAGATTTCACAGGCAGAATCGAAGCTCGACACATTCACGACTTCACGGGCGAAGGCACAGTCTCATTGCAGAAACTCCCACAACTTACTTTAAACTTCTCGCGAGTGCGGCTAAGCGCCTTCCCGCTCTTTGAAACCCTTAACGACACTATGGTTTCTGCCGCAGAAAAACTCAAAACTGACACCCCATTTCTCTCAATGTTTACAGTACCAACCCTCGAAAGCACCAGCCTCGATTTAGATATTGAGCTCGGAAACTTCTTTAGAGAAGTCTTTAACGGTAAAGCCGGCGAAGAAAGAGATGTATTTCTGCAAACAATGGACCTCGGGTTTGATGTACGCAAACAGTCAACCCTCCTTATCGCCCCGCTCCGTGAACTCCAGCTCAGCCTCTACTTCAACACAAACGCCATTTGGCACGACCGAGATCAAGACCAAAATAGAAACATTCTCCGCGGCGTTTATAGCATCAACGGAACCCTTACCAACACCCTCTTTCGCATCTTCAACATAAGCTATCTCCCCGGGTTGACGAAACTGCGCCACGAAATGCAATCATCGCTCCGATTTGATTATCAACCCCCGGTGGATGAGAATGATAACCTCTACCCCTTCGGACCCAGCACCTATTTCTTTGAAAGAAAGAGACTAACTTATAACTTCAACACAAGTATCGAAATTAAAACCCGACGGAGCCAGTCGCCGCACAGAGTCTTATATTTTGATACACGCCTTACCGCCGATTTTACTGACTTTGATCCATTATATAGACGCAAGTACGAACCCATCGAGAGTGACTTTACTTTTATACCACTCCCCAGTCGAAATCTGAACGTCACTATCCGATTTACACATGATCCAAACCCACATCCCGTGGACCAAAAGACCTTCAAAATGGTCGGGTTCCGTTCCAATATACGCTATACGCGCCAGGCCTGGAACGTAAGCCTCGGAAGCTCTTTTAGTAAACGGCATACCTCAAGGCAAGCCTCCCGTTCTATTACCGCTAACGGACGTTATCGCGTCAATCGGAACCTTGAATTTGATGTCAATCTCATCTACTACCCGCTTGAAAGACAGTTTTATTCACAACGCATTATGATGACACGGAATCTTCACGATTGGAATTTACGAATATCATGGAACCGCATCGGCCTTAAACGCGAAGACTCACCTTACAACAACGTCCGTCAGGATTTCACATTTCAAGTTAGCCTGATTCAGGAACCCGCGATCTCGATGGGCGCAGGGTACGATGCCACCACCGAAACCTGGGGCATCCGCACCTTGCCCGCAGGCATGCCCTACAACGCCTTCGGCGTCGGCAACTCGCTCGGCAGATCCTATTTCTAATAGAACCGCACCCAACCCCTACATAGGTATGAATAGAGAAAACTTGGATACCAAATTCTCTGATTATTACCCAATCTCATTGATCGTAATCAGTTGATCGTCCAAGCTCCTATCCGGGCGCGGCAAGTCCCCAAACAACGGACGGAAGTAACCCGCACCTGCCGGCGAAATCTGATAGCGTCCAGCATCGTAGAACCGCAGATCTAAACTTCTCCGAATGACATGTCCAGACGTATCACGCTTCAACACCTGTCCCAACGGCAGCAAAGTCGGCTCAATGCCAGTATCCGTCCGCGTAATAGTCGCAACCCCGTTGAACATGCCATCTGAGAGCGCCTGCACCGCAAGAGCACCAGCTTTCATCGCAGCGTCCCTATCTAGCGGAATCGGACTACCGCACCGTTGCAGATAACCCAGAATCAACGCACGGAACGCTGAACTCGAAATTCCGGGCAGACGTTTTTTCATCGCCTCAACGATAATCTCGGAACATCCACCCGGTTTTGTATGGCCAAAAGCATCGAGCTCCGCTTGCGAACTAATCATCAATTCCCCCGCATCGTTCCGAATACCTTCCGATACAACAACAATCACGTTGCCCCGCTCAGCGTGTTTCTCGCGAATAGCTTCCGCTAACCTATCCGGCTGATACGGTATCTCCGGCACAACAATCAAGTCCGCCTGACCGTAGGCTGCAGATAACGTCAACCAACCAGCATCACGTCCCATCGCCTCAACAACAATCACTCGATCGTGAGAGTAGGTAGTCGTCCGTAAGTCGCGAACCGCATTGATAACGCTCTGCGCCGATGATGGAAAACCAGGACAGAAATAGTTGACCATCTTAGAGTAATCAACCGCATCCCCCTCCGGCGGATTTATACCCACATCGTTGTCAATCGTTTTGGTTACAAAGGTGGTCGTAAATTGATCCGACAGAGCCGTCCCAACTGTTAAAGTATCATCGCCCCCGATTGGAATAAGACCACTGATGCCCAATTTTTTCAGGTTGCTCACTGCTTCATCTAACTTATTATCTTTAATTAGATTCGTGCGAGAGCTCTTCAGCAGCGTCCCGCCACGGTTTTCATCAATCAGATCCGGAGACAACGTAAAGTAGCGGCCACCTTTCAGAACGCCGCGCCACCCCTCCATGAATCCAACCAATTCAAAACCGAGTTCTTCCGCTTTTAAGGCAATACCTTTAAGTGTAGCGTTCAACGCACTCGTATCACCTCCGCCCGTTAAAACCCCGATCTTTTTGAGCATGTTACAACTCCTTTATTTTATACATATTTTTATTCCTACATCTAACGCTGCAATCATCTCTAGCAAGGATTCTCTACCCTGACGTTTGGATCGGTTTCTCAACCCTATCCTTCTTTATCTTACCGAAGATTCCAGAATCCTGAACTTCTAAGGGACCTAACTCTCAGAAACTACTTCACAACTTCGACAAGTACCGGTTTATCTAAGGCGAGCGCCTTTTCAAAAGTCGGCTTGAAATCGTTCAGATCCTCAACACGTAACCCAATCGCCCCGAATGACTCAGCAAATTGCACAAAATCCGGGTTAGCGAGCTCAACTCCGATCCGTTTACCAAAACGCCGAAGTTGGCCACGTTCAATCGAGGTATACCGATTATCGTTCATCACAAGCGTTACAACCGGCAGTTCATATAGCACAGCCGTGGCGAGGTCTGGAGACGACATCAAGAAACCGCCATCACCACTAAGTGCAACGACTTTGCGCTCCGGGTAAGCAACTTGGGCACCAATAGCCCCGGTCAATCCGATCCCCATCGCAACAGAAACACCCGAAAAAATATAGCTCCCAGGATAATAACACGGAAAATGATGCAGCGCGCCATATCCAGTGATATTAACATCAACCGATAAGATAGCATCGCGAGGCATCACATCACGCATCTCCTTGAGAATTCGAGGCGACTCAATTGCGGTGAATCGACGGCGTAATTCGCGTAAACCCTCACCCCAGCCCCCTATTCGTTTTTCATCGCGCAGTGCCGCGTTCAACTGGCGCAAAACCAGTTTCGGATTCGCACCAATGCCGACAGTAGCAGGATATTCCTTGTGAATCTCCGCTGTGTCTGCCTCGATGTGTAGCAGCGGCTGCGGAATCTTGAGACTCCAGTTTCCCGTATCACGATAGTTGAACCGCGTACCAACAGCAACCAGAAGATCAGAGGCCTCCATCGCCGCTTGGGCAACACCATCACGAAAGATACCGATCACATTCGGTGAGTCTTCAGGCACAGAACCCTTCCCAAAACCTGTCATCACAATCGGCGCATCTAATAATTCCGCGAACGCCAACATCTCCGCAGTTGCCCGTGTATGATTGATACCACCACCAGAGATAAGTAACGGACGCTCAGATACACTTAGGAGCGCCAAAGCCGCATCTATATCTTCTGAGCTCGCTGGCATCTGGATACCGACGTTACGAGATAGGATTGGTGGATCGATCTCTGTGTCCAATGCATCTTTAGCCAGCTCAATCAACACCGGGCCCGGCCTACCTGAGCGAAGGGCACCGAAACTCCGATGGATTGCACCCGGAATCTGATCAACACGATGCACAATCTCCAAGTGTTTCGTCATCGGAGCAAAGGCAGCCTGCTGATCCAAACCGTGGAAACTCTTCCTTGGATCACGCGAGGCCAAATAAGACGGATTCTGACCTGTAATCCACAGAACCGGCGAAGACGCAGTATTCGCCTCACCAATGCCGATGGAGGCATTATTAGAACCCGGCCCCGGGACAGTCATGCAGACCCCGACATCACCAGTCGCACGCGCATAACCGTCTGCCATAAACGACGCACCGCCCTCATGACGCGTAACGTAGTGCCGAATGCTAGCTCGATTGTTATATAATGCTTCATAGACGGTGTCCAGATGGTTACCCGGCAAACCGAAAATGACGCTAACACCTTGTGCCTTCAAACCTTCAACAAAAAGATCTCCACCCGTCATAGTTGCCTCCTTTCATATCGCGTGATTTCGATCTCAAACTTGACAAAACCTCAAAAAGGTGACCCTGCTTAGGGACAAACACACTATTTAAATACGTCTTTCCGTCAGCCTCCCAAAAATCAACATCTTTCTTTCTGCCCTCAAATATATCCCACTCCACAATACTCGTAGTCTCTCGCCGTAATTCAATCAACGTATCAAGGGTTAAATTGTCTCTGTTGAATAGGTAGAAAAGTTCGGACGCTCCTGTGTCTCTATGGTGAACCTGAACGGCACCCGTCTCTTGATTTTCCGGTTTTATGTACACTGACACGGTCGGCTGCACCCATTTTCGCAGACATCTCTCAAGTTTTACCGCTTTTTCATCGGAGGGGCCCCGGAGAATAGTCGCACGGCGTCCGTAGATCAGCCGTTCCAACGGATACGGTTCAAGTCCAATCTTGCCGTTGAGTAGATACGGCGTTGGTTCATCTGCGATCAATCGCCCCTTCGCCCTTGTGAAAGCTTTCAGGCACTGCACTGTCTCCTCCTGAAGCGATACACAACTCGGAAGTAGAACTATGCCGTAGGCCTCTTTAGCACCGAAGCGCTTATTGTTTAGGCAGAGAACACCATTTCCAGGACCACGTCTTCCCTTGCGCAAAGAACCACCTATAATCTCTGCTGAAGCCAGTTCCCGTTCAGAAACAATCCTGAAATCGTAACCTAATTCCCAGATCCTTTGGCAGAGCCACCCCCACGCTTTCGTTACTTGCCCCCATGATTTTCTATCCGGCTTTGTCCAAAGACTTTGTGTCGGTGCCACCATCAAAAGCGGTCTCCTCGGGTAGCCCGACGCTAACAATTGTGATAATTTTGATAGCCGCATATCAGATCTTCCCGATCTACCTCCATTTCTGTGTATCCAGAGGTTAAAACCGAGACTCGCGTCTCTTTTCAGCGTCTGCAGATCTGTCTGCTGTGTATCCTTGCGTGAAATTCCAACGTGCCGTGTGTTGCTGCAGATCCATTTGGCAACCACAAACCGTTTTGCAGTATCTATTTCAGTCACATTTAGAATAGGACAATCCACCTGCGCCAACATCGATCCCAATTCAAACTCCAGCGCCTGGGCACTCGCCGGCAGGCTTAAGGCAAACCGGAGTCCCTCCTGATGACAAAAATCATGTAAGCCACACAGAAAATGAGTCGCGAATCGCTCCGTTAATTCACACCAAACCTTATTCCTGACAGCCGCTGAGTTGTATGTCTCATAAAACACCAGAGGCAAATAGGCAGCGACTGTCTCTTCCGCTGTTTCCAACAACACCGGACTCCACGGGATTGAAGACGTTCCTGCTTCTAAAACGCTCATTAACGACAAAAACTTGGGTAATTCGCAACTAAAACCCACAAGATTTTGCTTTCCATAAGTCGCTAAATATCCTTTCAGCATGGATTCCACAAATCTTGAAACGCCGCTGGCGCTTAAAAGGTCTGCTATCGGTTCCTCGGTCTGGTAGAGCGTGATTAATGTCCTCCCGCGAAGCCGCTCAGCAATTTCGAGATCCCCCGCTAGACATCTCCGAATGTAATCGCTGATATGATAGCACGGGGCATCAGCTTGTGGTTGCGCAATGAGATAGTGCCGATATACGTCTGCTTCCTGCGTCTGAGACCACTGCCGAAGTACAGATTGGATTACCGTCGTTTCCTCCGTATCTCCGAAGGTGTGTTCCAACGCATTCAAGCGATAACGGGTTTTCAATAAAGTAGACGGCAACTGAATCCACACACTTTCACCGAGTTGCCTGAGCCGCATTAATTCTGCCCTGTGTGCCGTGGGCGCCTGTCTCTTATTCCACAACAGCACGCTACTTGTATTAAAAGAATCCATCTGCACAAGTGTCTACTCCTGATATAAAGCCCAGAAAATTTGCAATCCTTGAAGTTTCTATGATATACTTTATGATATTATGACATTGAGGTGTGCTATAGTGGATCCGCTTTCTCTTCTTAGATCGATCTCTTATCTATTAATCAGTTTAGCACACGCTTTAGAATTCATGCAATCAAAACTTTTAGGAGTCGAGAATCGGAGATCCCTCCGACAGAGGACATCGTCGCTATTTCCAAACGCTGCCTCTTGATTGACGTTACTGATAGGCGTGGTTCCCTAACCCTACTGCTTCATCTATAAAAAAGGAAAAACATGAAAACCCTCGAAAATCTGATCTCAGCGTTTTCCATCTTCCGCGCGAGTAAACTCCGCACAATTCTCACACTTTTAGCCATTACCATCGGGATAGCTGGGGTGATTGCTATGATGTCTTTTGGTGCAGGTGCCGAGAAACTGCTCATGATGGAGATTGACAAAATCGGTGGACCCAGTATGTTTGGCGTTTATCGACCGGGGTATATCCATAAAAACGGACGCTGGCAACGCAACAACAGTCCACACTACTTGGAAATGGACGACCTCCGTGATGTCCTAACAGACTGCCCATCTGTTGAAGTCGCTACTGTGGAAGGAAGCTACTACATCGCCCTGGGGGTTGACGGCAAATTCCAGCCGACGTATCTCCGGGCAACAACAAATGAATATCAAGCCGTTCGCGACTGGCACACACAATACGGCAGATTCCTTGCTGACACCGACATGGACACTTGGACCAAGGTCTGTGTGATCGGCTCCAAAATCTGGAAAGAGCAATTTAAAGGACAAGACCCCATCGGCAAAGAAGTTATAATCAACAATCATGGAAAACACAACCGTTTTACTGTCATCGGGATCATGCAGAGCCGAGGGGATGGACTAGAACCCGGAAAAAGTGACGATAACATGATCTTCATACCCATCACAACCGCACAGAAACGGTTTTGGGGACACGATCACGTCGGACATATCATGGTCCGCGCCAAGAGCCCGCTTTTAGTCGAGCAAGCCCTCAAAGAGGTAAAGATGACTATCATGCGCAACCACGGCGGAGATGAAACCTTCTTCCGAACGTGGTCAGCGAAAAAAGGAATCGAACAATCCAAAAAAATGATCTTTATCATAGAGACGGTGCTCGTCGTCATCGCATCCATCTCTCTCATTGTAGCGGGAATCGGCATCCTTAATATTATGCTCGTCTCAGTGACAGAACGCATTCCAGAAATCGGGCTGCGAAAAGCAGTAGGCGCAAAAAGTCTCGACATCCGACTACAGTTCCTCACAGAGTCCGTACTCTTATGCCTGATCGGCAGCCTGTTAGGGATCGCTCTCGGCGCAGTCGTCGGCAAAGGTTTCGTGTGGATAGTCGGCCGGCTCCTACAAGATATATCCTGGCCCTCTGTGATCACACCCGAAGCTGTGCTACTCTCTGTCTGCGCAGGCGCAGCCGTCGGCATTTTTTTCGGGTACTATCCGGCGAGCCAAGCCGCTAAAATGACCCCCATTGATGCCATTCGGCACACATAGGTTCGAAATCCCGCTGTAGTAACAACATCCAGAACAAAACCAAAAATGTGTAGACATTCCGAGAACCAGCGCACAATCTGTTCGCTTAGGTTTTCATAAATCTTGCAAGGCTCATAAGGAGTGCATCGCGTCTCTTTTAGAAGACCGCCCGCACAATCCTGAAAAAGACGAAGTGCAACAGGATAAAATGAGTAACAGTACTGCACGCCCCCCGTTTCCGCATACACCCACCACACAAAGCATTAAATACATCGGTTCCAAGCTGAAGCTGATTCCCCACATCCTCCAACTCCTCAAAAAGGTGGATGCCAAAACAGTGCTCGACGGATTCTCAGGAACAACCCGCGTCTCACAAGCACTCGCTAAACTCGGGTATACTGTCATCTGCAACGATGTCGCCCCCTGGTCCAAAATCTTTGGAACTTGCTACCTCCTCAACACGAAACCGAGCGAAACCTATCAACCCCTGATCGATCACCTCAACGCCTTGGCACCTGTTAATGGATGGTTCACAGAACACTACGGAGGATACGCCAACGACGGTCACGCTGTCCAAGCCGACGGCCTAAAAAAACCGTGGCAGCTCCACAACACCCGAAAACTTGATGCAATCCGACAAGAAATCGAAAATCTTAACCTCGACCCGGTTCACAAAGCCGTTGCACTCACAAGCTTAATCCTCGCACTCGACCGGGTCGATAGCACCCTCGGGCACTTTGCCGCCTATCTTAAAAATTGGGCACCCCGCGCCTATAGAAAACTCGTACTTAAGGTTCCAAACATCTTCACTTCAAAAAGAAACCACCAAGTTTATCAAACCGACATTTTTAAACTCGCACCACGTGTTACCGTGGACCTCGCCTACTTCGACCCACCTTACGGTTCAAACAACGAAAAAATGCCCGCCTCCCGTGTCAGATACGCAGCATACTACCACCTCTGGAAAAGCGTCGTCTGCTTCGACAAACCCGCTCTCTTCGGCAAAGCAAAACGCAGAGAAGATACATCAGACCCCCGCGCCGCGTCTATCTTCGAAGAATTCCGACGAAATGATAACGGACGTTTCATCGCTGTTGAAGCCATTGCAACCCTCATTCAAAGGACGCAAGCACGCTGGATACTCCTATCCTACAATTCCGGCAGACGCGCTATTGCTGAACAACTCAACGCAGTCATGCAACATAGTGGAAACCTCCGCGCCGTCCTCGAACTTGACTACAAAAAAAACGCCATGGCAAATATGAAATGGACATATGAATGGACAAATACAGATGAAGAACCCAACCGAGAATACCTATTCTTACTCGAGAAAAACTAAGCCGTGACCCGCTGCATTGAGAACATATATTGCAGCAAACCCTTGAATAGCATCTTTAACTTGTACAATTTTCCCAAGCTTTGCCCGCTTAGCGACTGATACGCACACTTCCAGCCTGCAACGCTTTTTCTGCCTCTTCTGCTGTCGCCCAATTGAAGTCGCCCGGGAAGGTGTGTGCCAGCGCCGAGTAACCCCCAGCGAAATCCACCGCCTCCTGCGTCGATCTTCCGTTCAGTAGACTATAGATCAATCCCGACGAGAAACTATCACCGCCACCCACCCGATCCACAAGTTCCAAATCTTCATAGATACGAGACAGATAGAACTCTTCACCATCAAACAGGAGCGTCCGCCAATCGTTGAGCCAACCGGTCTTCGCATCGCGGAGAGTTGTCCCAATCATCTCAATATTCGGGAAAGCCTCCTTGACTCGCTTCGCCATCTCTTTGTAACTGTCAGGTTCAAGCTTGCTATACGACTCGGTTGTCCCTTCCGCCGCAAAACCGAGGGATTTCTCAAAGTCTTCCTCGTTACCGATGAGAACCGAAACATATTCCATCATCGGCCGGTTCACCGCTTGCGCTTCTTCCGCACGCCAGAGTTTGGAACGAAAGTTCAAATCGTAGCTGGTTTTGAGCCCCGCCGCGCGCGCCGCCCGTAGCGCCTCTGCTGAAACAGCCGCCGCAGACACCGATAACGCAGGCGTAATGCCGCTAAGATGAAACCAGCGCGCCTCACTGAATATAGACCCCCAATCAATCTCTCCAACCTGCACATTGCAGATCGCTGAATAGCCGCGATCATAAGTGACACTACTCGCTCGCGGCCCCGCACCTAACTCAAGATGATAAAAACCGTTCCGCTCCAAGCCGATCCCATCAAAATCCACCCAAACGACGTTTGACATATCCACACCGAGCTCACGCCCTTTGTTACGGATATAGCGACCAGACCAATTATCCACAAGGCGCGATACCCAAGCAGTCCGCAAGCCAAGTTGCGAAGCGTTAACTGCAACATTCATCTCCGCACCCCCCGCCGTCATTGACAACGTGGCTGCGTTCTCAAGACGCATAAATTCAGGCGAGGTCAGACGAATCATCGCTTCCCCAAATGTGACCAAATCGTACATAGCTCATTCTCCTGTTACGATGTCCGTTTTATTCTCGTATTCGTGATAGAGGTCTTTTATACACGCCCCACAAAAGCAGTAGACCCGACCGTAGCCACCAACCTCTTTTTCAAGCAATTCTGTCAGCGGAAAGTCATGCTGACACATCGCACAAACTTCTATCGGGGCTTCCGGCTCAGACGCTCCTGAACCCGATTCCTGCCGAGTGGACACAAAATACAAGATTAACCAAACGGTGATAGGTATGAGAATTACAAAAATAACAAAGAGCACACACTGCCCCCTTCATGACAACGGACAGACACTCGTATTTCCGTTACTATAGTGGATAACCGCAAACATGTCAACAGAATTATTTTGGCTAATTTGGAGGGATTATGCTAAAATGTTGTCAACGTTCCAAGCAGATCCACACCATAGAAATTCAACAATAAAAAACATTAACGAATACCGAATTCACAGATGCATAGAATAGCACACATAAACGTTTATCCGACTGCTGTCGGAATGAAAGATGTCTTTAATATCGGCACCGGTTTCGTCGGGAATACCGACTCCGCAGGCGATCACGTCTTCGTCAAAATCACAACAGACGACGGCTACGTCGGATGGGGCGAACAACGCGCTCTCCCTTCATGGAGCTACGAAACAATCCACTCCATCACAACCACTATCCGCTATCACATCGCACCACTGCTGCTCGGACGTGATCCCCTCAATCTCAACGAAATCCACCACGCCATCTATAACGCTTTGAAGCCAGCCGTCAGCAACGGGCATCCGTTCGCCAAAGCCGCAGTAGACATCGCTTTGCAAGACCTCCGCGGACGAATCCTCGAGGTACCACTACACGCCCTCTTCGGCGGAAAACGACACAACACACTACCGCTTTGCTACGCCCTGAGTATAGATAAACCAGAAATCATGGGCTTAAAGGCGAAAGCATTGTCACCATGCTCCTGCTTCAAAGTAAAAGTTGCAGGAAACCCGCCACAAGATGAAGAACGACTACGCGCTGTGCATGAAGCCATGCCAAATGCTAAACTCTGGATAGACGCGAATCAATCCTATACCCCCTCCAATGCACTTGAATTACTCAAGCGAGTCGCCGACATCCGCCAAATTTACTGTATGGAGCAACCCGTCGCAAGCCAGGATTGGTTCGGTATGAAGCGAGTCCGAGCGGATGCACCACTTCCAATTGCTATCGACGAAGGATGCTTCACACACTTCGACCTGGCGAAAATCGCTCATCTAGCATGTGCAGACGCTGTCGTTCTCAAACTCTGTAAATCTGGCGGTTTAGCGGACTGCCTCAAAAGCGTCCATGTCGCTGAAGCCAATGCCATAGAACTCCTCGGCAGCGGGCTAACCGAAGCCGGAATAGGCTTTATCGCCAGTGTCCACCTCTTTTCAACGCTCAATCTGGCTCTCCCCGCCGAACTTAACGCCCCCGCTTTTCTGGAGACCTTGGCAGTGCACGGCATCGAAATCCGTGATCACGTCGTGACAGTACCAGACGGCCCCGGACTCGGGGTTACGCCGGATGAAGACTATATTAAAGCGAACCTCCTGAAGACTGGTGACCCCTCAGAAGGATAAACACCTCTACCAGAATCGCAAACGCAACTCCCACCGCACAGAGCAGATACGGACTCTGCACACCGAACCGTGAATCCGCTAATATACCACCGAAGAGCGGGCCCAACAGAATCCCGACACCCAAGATCGCTTCGTGCCACCCGCTCTTGTTCCCTTTGTCCGAATGCCGATCCAATCCGTAGTAGAGGCTGCTGAAGTAGGTGAAAGCGACAGAAACACCGATACTTCCAAACGCGAAGCTCCAGAGAAGTGTATGTTGAACGTGCCATATGCCGAGAAAGCTCACGATCGCTAACAATTGAACCACAAGGAACGGGGCAAAGCGATAGTGCCACCGAGTCGAGTAGCCCGTACCCAAAACCACAAACGCCAACGTCTGCACACCACCGAGCATCAACATCAAATTGCCAAACGTCGTTGGAAGCATTCCCGCCTCTTTGGTAAGCTTCGGAGCAAGCCGCCTTAACACACCCAGCACAAACCAAGAGGCGAAATTCGCACACCGCGCCAAGTTAAGATAAACACTCCGAACAGATGAAGACGGATACAACGTTTCCGGAGATTCCGATACAGCTGTCTTAGCGATACCAGAGGCACCAAAATTGCCGCTAAATATCGCCACCAACGTGAAAAGAACCGAAATCCCCGCAAGATAGAAAGGTATAAACGGATTTGTATCGCTATACAGATAACCTGATATCGCCGGACCTAAGGTAACACCGCTGCTCCAGAACAGGTTAAAGAGCATCACCCGTTCGACCAGATGCCCCTCGCCTTCGCGCTCAGCAAGCCACGCTTCATACGCCGGCCAAAACAGCGCCATACTGATGCCAAGCGCCGGGAAAACCATCAGGAGATGTACACTGCTTCGACACCTCGGCAGCCCGATACTCGCAACCCCTAATACCAGACACGCCGCATAAAGAACATGAGACCGTTCTATGCTATCCGACAACCGACCGAACGGAATCGCAAACGCAGCAAAGAAGCCGGTCGTGACCGCCATCAACATACCCAAAAAGGTTGAGGAAAGCCCTAAACGACTTGTGTAAAAGGCGGCGTTCGTTAAAACACTGCTAAACGCGAAATCGATGAGCAGCACCGGAAAATAGACCGTAAACAGCTGCTTCAACTTTAGGTTTAGGTTAAGGTGCATATCTTAGCGTCCCGCACCTGACCCTTACGGCGTTACAATCGCTGCATCAATCATGTGATAGCCTGCTGCACCAACCGGGGCTATCTCAAGTCCAATCTCATCTTGCGTGACACCGCTCTGACCCGTCGCCCGCGCATAGATTTCGACAGGCCCAGCTTCTACGGGTACCTGCCAATCCCATTTCCAGAGCACCCACGCGAGCGGCGTATCCTTCGCCCAAATCTCCGCCTCCTCCCACGTTTGACCGTAGTCAATGCTCACCTCGACTTTCCGGATACCACCGTGGTTCCCTGCATCGAAGGCTGCACCACTGACGGTATACACCGCACCACCGGGAATCTTTTCACCCTCGCTCGGGGTCCCAATCATCGTGGCAAGCTTCACTTGTGCGATCGGATCCCACCCCCGTTTTTCCCAATAGCTTTCATGCTCCGCTGCCAATTGAATATTGATTATCCACTTCGGGTTTTTCGTACCGTAGTTACCAGGGTTTAACAACCGAATGGGGAAGCCATGCTCTGTCGGAAGCGTGACACCGTTCATCTCATAAGCAAGCAACGTCTCTTCCTGCATCGCCTCTTCCAAGGGAATTGCCGTATGATAGCCGTCGGCGCAACGGAAAACAACAACTTCCGCTTCAGGTTTTGGACCAGCTTTCTCAAGCAGATCACGGAGACGAACCCCCTTCCATACCGCATTGCTCATCTGCTCCGTCCCGATGGGGTCCCCGATACACTTCAACGTCCGCATTGCCGTAACCGGCTCCATCGCTGTGAGCTCCTCAAGCCCCAACGGGCGCATCGGTTTTTCAATCAACCCCGTGATTGCCATGCGCCACGTCACACCGTCAAGCACAGCAGGATCCCCGATTTGTAGAACATAGAAGTCCCCATTCGGTGTTATAAGGGCACCCGGTTTCAGAAGCGGCATCGCCTCTGTTTCTCCCTCAACTTGAATCGGCAAAACCAACCCCGCAGCACTAATCGCGCTCAGTTTTATGAACCTTCGTCTTTTCATCTCTTCTCCTATGCGCTTGCATTCGCATCGTAATCTTTACAACACCTCGCACCATGATCACCGTACCACCACCCAAAAACAGGGGCAGCCCCCATACCCAACCCAAGAAAAAGTAGGCAATGAAGCTCACACACGTTAAAGCAATGAAGGTGTTTAGGAATCCTTTATTCTCGTACCATTTCTGCATCTGTTTAGATATCTATTCTCTCTAATCACTATCCCGCTTTCTAGAGGAAACCAGCCTCGACTATTGCCTAAATGATACTATATCCACGCCGGAATGTCAACAAAAACAGACTACTGATGCTTGACAATCGCGCGCGCAAAGACCCATTGTATTTTTTTTCAATATCTGGTATGTTACGCCTAACAGATCTAAAACTGAATAAATTATGCCATCTGAAAGGACAGAACCGCCATGCCACAACAGCCGAATATCCTCTTTCTTATGACCGACCAGCAACGTTTTGACACAATCCGTGCCCTGGGCAACCCGCTTATCCAGACACCCGCCCTCGACCGTCTAGTCCGCGACGGAACAAGTTTTACCTCTGCCTACTGTCCATCTCCCGTGTGTGTCGCATCGCGCTGCAGCTTCCTGCTCGGACAATGGCCACATCAAACCGGATGTACAACCAATTCACCCATGCCTCAGGATCGAACCTCGCTGATGGAATTGCTCAACGAATCAGGCTATCAGACCCACGGTATTGGTAAAATGCATTTCACGCCACAAGGGCGCAAATTGTGGGGATTCGAAACACGCGACTATTCCGAAGAAGGATCCGGACCAGATGACTTTACACAATTCCTACATGAAAACGGCTATGACCATGTCGTCGCACCACACGGAGAACGCAGCGAATACTACTATATCCCGCAACCTTCGCAACTCCCAGCCCGACTACACCAGACACAGTGGGTAGGCGATAAAACAATCCAATTCCTCTCGCGACGCGATACAAACCGCCCCTTCTTCTGCTGGTCCAGCTTTATCAAACCGCATCCACCCTTTGAATCACCAGTGCCGTGGAACCGACTCTACCGCACCGTCGAAATGCCGCTCCCATTCCTGCCACCCGACTATCAGCATCTGCATACTTACTGGAACCGACATCAAAACCGATATAAGTATCGGGACCAAGGACGAGATATGAATCTCCTGCGCACTATGCGGGCAGCATACTACGCCGCCATCTCTTTTATTGACTATCAGGTCGGACGAATTCTTGAATATCTCGAATCCACGAAAATCTTAAATAACACGCTGATCGTCTACACATCAGACCACGGCGAATTGCTCGGCGACTACAACTGCTACGGGAAACGCGCCTTCCTTGACGCAGCCGCCCGAATCCCGCTACTCGTCCGATATCCAGAACGTTTCCAACCACACACACAGTGCGACACACCGACCAGTCTCGTAGATGTACTGCCTACCTGCCTCGCTGCAGCCGGACTACCCCCGCAAACAGAGCAGAGCGGCACAGACCTCGCAGATATCGCCAACGGAAAAGCACAACGCGAAGCTATCATCGGACAACTAGCACAAGAAGCCACCGGACTCTATATGTTCCTGACAAGCCAATATAAATATATCTATTCCGCTGCAGACCGTCAAGAGTGGCTCTTTAAACGTTCCCCAGGCAGACTCGATGAACGAAACCTCGCCGGAAATCCAGGATACAGTAGAATTCTCACAGATTACCGAAAACGCCTGATAGAACAATTCCGCAACGAACGTTACGAACGCCCGCTCAACGGCAATACTTGGCGAGACTTCCCACCACCTGCCGAACCTGAAAACCCCGATGCTGACCAACTGTTTCAAGACGGACGTTCCGTGAGCGATCAGTTCCCTCAAGGCTATTCCCCCAACATTGACACACTTAGACCGCAGTCTTAAGGTGAATCATGCCAATCCGTGACTCTCTCAAGACATTGCTCTCAAAGACAGCATGGCACGCCTACAATACCTACCGCCAAGGCGTAAGGTACAACCACCAACTTTCACAAACAGCAACGTTGTTGAATGGGGCACGCGAAACAATCATGACGTTTCAGGCAGAACGCCTCAAAAAACTCCTTCGACACGCATACCGGACAACCCCATATTACCGAGACCTGCTTAAAACAGAAACACCAGACATAGCCCAGATCCCACCCCTCGAGAAACAGCACATCCGCGCGCATCTAGACCGCCTCTGTTCGGAAACCTTCACTGCGAATCAACGAATTAAAAACGCCACCGGCGGCTCAACAGGAACACCCCTTACCTTCTATCAAGATAGATACTACTGGAATCAACGAAACTTAAGTGTCTACTACTTCGACCAATGGGCAGGCTGGAACTTCGGTGAACCGCAACTAGTCATCTGGGGAGCCCCCACAGACCTAAAAAACGACGGACACTGGAAACATCAACTGAGCAAATTCTGGCGAAACCAATATTGGCTCAACGGCTTTCACCTCACAGACGAGGCAATGCAAACAACGTTTGACAATATGCACCAATACCGACCACAAACAATCCTCAGCTATCCCTCTTCGCTCTATCAATTCGCTAAATTTCTCTCCGATAACCACTTGAAGCCGAAGTGGAAATTGAAAGGGATTATCGCTTCAGCCGAGATGCTCCATTCGCATTACCGCGAATTAGCGGAAACTGTTTTTGAAACGAAGGTCTTCAACCGATACGGCGGAAGAGAAGTCGGATTAATCGCCATGGAATGTACTGCAGGCAGGATGCACCTCAACTGCCGGGACCTCTACGTTGAAACAGACAGCCACACGCCATATAACGCACCAGGTGATGTGCTGATAACACAGCTCAACAACTACGTGATGCCTTTTATCCGCTACCGAATTGGAGATATTGGCGTTCTCTCTGACGAAAGGTGTCCATGTGGCAACGAATCGCCTGTTCTAGCCGACCTACTCGGGCGCTCCACGGCAACATTCCAAACAAAAACCGGCACGCTGATACACGGCGGTTATTTCACCAAACAGTTCTACCACATCACAGGAGTGAATCAGTTCCAGCTCATTCAAGAAACCCTTCATCGATGCCTCTTGAAACTGGTTATTAACGAAGCGTGGACACAGGAAACCCGCCGCTATCTCGTCGAGAGTATCCAAAACGTGCTGGGGCCGGATGTTGCTGTCAGTATAACGTTTGTGGATGAGATCCCACTTTCCGATTCAGGCAAACGAGAATTCACGATTTCAAAAGTCTATACGGATACGAATCGCTAAACATCCATCCTGCTACAGAGCTCCCGAAGCGTCGCGACACGCGCCGTGCCACCCGGCAGATACGCCAAAATCAAGCCATCAATCGGTAGACTACGGTCGGCGACAACCCCCGTGCTCCGCTCCGCTGTCACACCTTTGGAAAGAAGTAGATAGAAGGTATCCTTCTTCCAACCCGGAGTCGTAAAAAAATTTCCCTGCCCCTTTGAAATAACCACATCCGCCTCTACCACGGCATTGAAAAACTCAGCCGTTCCATGATACAGATTCGTCCCAATTGTCTTTGCCCCTGACGATAGCAACCGCACCTCTCCATGCTGAATAGCCGTCTGAAGCTCCCGAAATTGCGGGTAACCCGCTATTTCATGCAAATCCGCAACCGTTGCATCGTTGCTAGCGTTCTCCGCTTTTCCAACAACCGTGATACGATGTCCACATGCCAAGAGGTCCTGAATGAACGCAATATCAAAGATCACTTCACCATCGTTATCGACAAGCCAGAGAATCGACTGCGCGGATCCGTCGATAACCCTCTCCCGGAACACTTCATAACAGTCTATAGCAAAAGGGGCATCCACCGCCGCCCGCAGCACCTCCGAAAAGTAGTCCGGATCCGCCTTTAACCGCTTCATAACCCGTTCACTGTTGTAATCAACGATATTTCCAGTGATAACCAGTTTGAGACGTTGCACCCAGTCGTCGCCCCAAAACTCCGGGAGCAGTTCCAGGGCAGTCTGCCTCGCCCTACGTTTATCGTGGTGGTAAGGGTTCGGATTGCCGCTATGAAGCGTTACCATCTCGAAAACGCTTCCCCAAATCTCTTCAGACGTGAGAGATTCAATCAGATACCCACCGTCGCAGCGGCGCATATCCAATAACGTTCGAACCGCCTCACACATAACCTCCTGGAGCTCCGGTGCGCGGGCTGCTCGCGGAATCAGCTCTGTAGCACTGTGCGACAGCACATGCTCACGAAGCTTCTCCCAATCCGGGAGTCCCCTCTTTTCACCAAACGTGAAGATCCCCGGGATATACCCAGGTGACACAACCTCATCAAAAAGCAGCTTCGGTACCGAGGGCGGGGCTTCCGCCCGCGGTACACCCAGCGTTTTGTCCATCAACGTCATACCCGCAGGAATTACAGTGCCGCGCGCCACAACCGACGATAGCTGAACGCTGCCCCCAACGTTTACCGCATCAAATCTAGAATCTTTAATCCAACTCGCAGTCGCAAGACCCCGCACCGGGTCCGTGAGCACCTCAGGCAACCGGCTTGCCTCAAAGAGGGTATCGTTTGCAGAAACGTCCTTCAATCCAACCGATGTACCTACCCGAGTCGCACCAAGCAGCGTCACATCTTCAAGTCTGCAATAGTCGCCAATCCGCACGTTCTCACCCAGATGCACCCGACCGATGAAATAGCACGCTGTCCCAATTTCAACGGACTCGCTCCCCAACATTATCTGTGCATCCGGATGAACGCGCATCCCCTTCCGAGCCAGAAACTCCCGCGTTCGTTCAAAGACAGCTTGCTCCCCCGCTAAAACGTTCGACCAGCGGTTCACGCCCGACAACACTTCGTCACGATAGATAAAAGCGTGCGTTTTCAACCCATCCTCATAGCAGTGCCGAATGAGATCCACATGATGACGTTCGTTATTCCGATTCGCATGCGGTTGTAACCGATCTATTCTCTCTAACAAGACATCTTTGCGAATGAGCGTAATGCCGGTATTGGTATACGCTTCATCGTCGCACCACAGAGTCCACATGTCCTGTTTTTCTCCCACCGTCATATCGTACCACTCTTTAGTCCCGGTGAGGTTTCCATCCATGTCAAAGAACAGAGCGCCTTTGTCCACAACAGTTTCAGGGACTTTCCCGCATAAAGTGACATCTGCTCTGGAGATAAAGTGGGCGAGGAGGGTTTGTGCGAAAATCTCTCTCTCTAAAAACGGTTCATCCCCGAACGAGACACCAATCCATTCAGCGTCCGATTCACGGAGGAGCGGAAGCGCTGCCCGTAACGCCCCACCCGTCCCGTCCATCTTTTCTTGGACACAGAAAACCGCGTTCGAACCTAACAACCGCTCTGCAGATTCGCGACCCTCAATTCTAGCTGCCATCTCTGGATTGATAACTATAATATCCGGGCGAGTCCCCGGCAGATACCGGCGAGAACGTTGAAGCATATTCTGCTCCCCAAATGTGATGTCCAACGTCTTACTCAAACGTCCAGTGGGATCGATACGGGTGCCCTTACCCGCCGCCAGCACCACCCACTGAGGCGTAAGCTGATTCTTAAACGCATCTGTCGGAAGTGAGGAAAGGAAAGTTTCAAGTGTCTCTATATCTGCCTCGATCGCCTCAAGTGTGTCTTCTAATTTGCAACCGAGCAGGTTCTCAAGAAAGTCTGTTTTCATTCAAGTATTGTTCTCTAATTCTGTCTGGATATTCTGAAATTGAGCCAACGTTGCCTCTAAATTCTCAGTAATCTCTGCTATTAAGACCTCCGGAGCCGGAAGGTCTACCGCATCTTCAGCCGCATCCTCATTTAACCAGAAAATATCAAGGTTGACATGCTCCCGCTCAATAAGCTCCTGATAACCAAACGCACGAAATCGCTCTGTCTCCATACGCGCGCCGCGGTCCTCCGGTCTATAGACAGAGATAAAATCTTGCAAATCCGTCTCTTGCAGCGGATTCGTCTTGAGCGTAAAACGTTTATTTGTGCGTAAATCGTAGATCCAAAGCTTCTCTGTCCACGGTTCTTCGCGCGCCGGCCTCTTATCGAAAAAGAGAACGTTGGCTTTGACACCTTGCGCATAGAAAATGCCGGTCGGCAGACGTAAAAGCGTATGCACATCAAATTGATTGAGCAGCTGATGCCGAATCGTCTCTCCCGCACCCCGCTCAAACAGCACATTATCCGGCAGCACCACAGCGGCGCGCCCATCTGTTTTCAGGAGAGTCTTGATATGCTGCAGGAAGTTGAACTGCTTATTTGACGTCGTCGCCCAAAAATCATCACGTTCATAAGTCGACGATGTAACCCGCCGCTTACGCCCCTCAGCACTGATCGAAATGCTGCTCCTATTCCCAAACGGCGGATTGGTCAGCACAATGTCATAGCGAGCCCCTGTGTCGCGACTCAGGCTATCCGCAGTCGTTATGGGACTCTCGCTGCCACCAACACCGTGCAAATATAAATTCATCACACACAGGCGAACAACATTATCCACGATGTCTGTGCCAGCGAAGGTGTTAAATCTAAGAAATTCTTTCTGCTCACGCGTCATCCTACTGCCATAATTCTCGGAGATATAGTCGCGCGCCGCAAGAAAAAAACCACCCGTGCCACACGCAGGATCACAGATAGTCTGCATCGGCACCGGACGCATCACAGCCACCATCGCTTTGATGAGCGGGCGCGGCGTAAAATATTGACCCGCCCCGCTCTTCGTATCTTCAGCATTTTTCTGTAGAAGCCCCTCATAAATCGTGCCTTTAATGTCCGCAGTCAGCCCGCTCCAATTCTCCGCATTGATAAGACCAATAAGCCGCTGCAGACTCGCAGGAGTCTGAATGCGATTCTGCGATTTCCTGAAGATGACACCCAGTAACCCCGCCGCATTGCTCAATTCGCTTAGAATTTTAACATACTGCGTCTCTAACGCAGCACCGCTCTCCTTGAGCAGGCTCTCCCAATCCAAACCTGCTGGAATTGTTGAACGCTTATTGAAAGGCGGTTTGGTCTGTTCATCAGCAAGTTTCAAAAATAGGAGATACGTCAACTGTTCAACGTAATCTCCATAACTCACCCCATCATCTCGAAGCACGTTACAGAAATTCCAAAGCTTTTGAACAATCGTAGCCGATTCATTTGCCATTTTTTGTGATAATTCTCCCTCAGTTGCCGGGGGCAGTGTGTATAATAATTTTCATGATTCAGACGAATCACAATCTGTCAAACCATTTTGATTTTGGTACTCAGCCAGCACAGCGGCTGCAATATAGTCATCGTGCCGTTCACCGATATCCGTAACATCAGCTTGCAACGTCCCTGCCAACGCAAGCAACGGATCCGGGTCATCTTCCGACCCCTTAACCACCCGTATCTCCGGCGGAAATGCGACATCTGACGTAGCCATATCACTCCAGTTAAGCGTCCCCGCAAGTGCAAGGAGCGGATCGGTCTCTACTGTCTGTCCCAGTGCCTCTTCCCGTTTGACCCTACGCATCTGATCCATTCTATTTTCCCTCATCAGTAGTAACTGTCATCATTCAGTGAACGACTTCCCAATCATACAACTTCATTTTAACACAGACATTCAATTCAATGCCATGTTAATGTTCTGTCTCCATTCGCGCCAGAATCCGCTCTGCCGGCTCATCTGTCGAATCCTGCGCAACGAGTTCACCGGAGAACGCGTGCTGCAAAATAGACCGCCGCAAACGTTCAGCACGCGTCAGCTCTGCCGTGATGGTCGCTTCAACCTCATCAGCAGCTGAAAGGCATCGCTCAACTTCAGAGAGGATGTGCTCTTGCTCTGCCAGTGACGGAAGTGGAATCTCAACTTTCAACGGAAAATTACGAGAGATACCACCAACAGTAGCTCCTCGAAAATCTGAAAGGATCTCTTGCTGCCCGTTGCTACTAAAAAGATAATAAAACACGAATTTTGGGAAGGCAATCTCTGAGTCTACCCGCACAATAAACAGATGCTCATTAACCGCAGCCTCTTCATATGGGAAATCGCTATCAACAAAACTGGTTTTCCCAGTTGTTGCTCCATCTTTCACAACGATAATGTCGTTTGGGTAAATACGTCCTCTGTTCAGTGATTTAAAAAACGCTGCAGGAATATATCTTATTTTTTCAAAGTTAAAACGGCCATCTGCATTTAAGTGTTCGCCGCCAAGGCTGGGTATTCCTTCAAGAATTCCACGGACTCCGCCTCGTGGGCGTGAGCCACTTTCAAGCGTGATGCATTCACTCAACTTCATGCTTTGCCAAGCCCCTGTGTGTGCTTCCCGCCATTCCTTCGTCAACGCTCCTTCGAACGCAGCTTTGAGGATCGACCGCCTATACTGCTGCAGCTGCACTTGCACGTTTTTGAGGCAGGCAACCGCTGCGTCTAAGTGTGTAAAGAGCACCTCTAGCTTGGATACAATGCGACGCTGCTCCGCCAGCGGTGGAAGCGAAAAAGTGAATTTTCCTAAAGCGTTCCATGAAGTCCTTGGAAGCGTTATACCTGACGATGTCGACACAGCGTAACGCCTGAAAGACCGACTGTGGAGAAAATAGACCAGAAATCTCGGGATCACTTTTGAATTAGCAGTCAAAACTAGAATATCGGTGGAGCAAACACCTTCTATCTCAGCAATAACCACTTTATCTAGATACGGCCTCAATCTACCATACAAAACATCATTAGGATAAAAACGAGCTTTCACACTTCTTACCTCCGAGGCATCGCCCCAACGTTCCAGATAGCTCACCCCTGAATCAATATGCTTAAGGCCTACAAAGTTTAAGCGCCCGCTCCTCTCCTCAGGTTGCATGTTCTCACGCCTTAAATTAACTATCTCTTTGAGTTGGACGGTTTCCCAATGATCCGGCGAAATCCGTTTGTTCATCGTGTTCCGCTCCCGTTCAACCGTATCTGTATCAACATATTTCTTGATGTCTTTTCCCTCTTTTCCACTATTTGCAATTTCATTTGCGATTGTGATAATCTCCTCTATACCTACTTTTCTGCCACACAGAGAGAAATCAAGAAACCAAGCTCTCGGTTAGATCCTTTAAGAGAGCATCTAAACCCTCCCCAAAAAGCTCATAGATTTTCGCACCGTTCCCCAACTCTACAAAAGGCGGATCCTCAAAGTCGGACCTCCGAATATCAAGCGAAGTGGCAATATGATCCCGTATCATCCCCAGCCACTCTCTTTGTTCATCTGTGATGTTTTTCCCATGCAACCATTCAACAAAACGACGATTCACCGTCTGCCTGAAAGGCTCCAGAAAACCGTTCTCTCCTACGGCATACCGCACGAGAGAAATAAGATCCATACGCTGCTCCGTATCTCCGCGAACGTTTTCTGGATACCGTCTTTTGTAGGCCAACCATACCGCCTCGCGACTCAAACTGTTTGAATGCCCTTGCAAAGCCTCCTCTAACGTTTTCAAGTTGCCCTCGCTTAGCCGCCCGCTCGCCCCTGGCACCCTACACAGAATTTGCAACGCTGATAATTCCGCTACATTTTCATTAATAAACGCTTTAAAGGCGTGCAGCACCGCAGCCACCTGCGTGAAACTTTGATCGTCAAAACCGGCGCCAATCACCCGATCCTCGCTAATATCGTCAATTAACTGGTCCGGATCTCTCCTCGGTACGTCGCTTGCATCAGCTGGAGGCGGTGCATCCGAAAGCGGTTGCGAATCCGTTTTGACAGACTCAATGACACCGACAGCATCAACAACGATAAAATGCGTCTTGCCAACCGCATCACCCGTGACAGCCCGCAAATCGTCACGACTAATGACGCGCACCCCGCGCCCAATCATCTGCTCAAAATAGCCGCTAGAACGCACAACACGCATAAAAACCAAACATTCAAGCGGTTTTATATCCGTACCCGTAGAAATCATATCCACACTCACCACGATCCGCGGATTTAATTGTGTCCGAAAACTTCTGATCAAATCCTCCGGCCTATCGCTCTGATACGTAATCTTTTGGCAGAACGCATCCCCCTTCGCGAACACCTCCCGAACAATACCCACAATATCCTCGGCATGCGTATCGTCTTTCGCAAAAATAAGCGTCTTCGGAACAATACCTCTGCTCGGGAAAAGGTCACTAAAAAGTTTATCCTTGAACGTCTGAATCACCTTCCGAATTTGGTCTACGGCAACCACATCCCGATCCAACTGGTGCCCCGTATATTCAACATCAGCATCCAATTCATCCCAATGGAGGCGACGGCTCTCCTTCTCTCGCCTTGCCACATAATGCCCGGCTCCAACCACGCCGCCGCTTCGTGTAATCTCGGTCTGAATCTGATAAACGTAGTAACCAACATTTACATCGTCTGCAACCGCCTCCTCATGCCGGTATTCATAAACAAGGTTGTGATCAAAAAATCCGACAGTCTGTCTATACGGGGTTGCAGTGAGTCCAATGATAAACGCGTCGAAGTATGTGAGCACATGCTGCCACTTCCCGTAAATAGAACGGTGACACTCATCCACGATGATAACATCGAAGGTATCCATCGGAATTGACGGATTATACGCAACCTCCAGCGTCTGCTCGTCTTCATGTTCAAACGCAGAGGCCTCCTCAGCGTCTGTTTCGTACGTGGTTTCCCCTTTTAACATGGCGTAGAGACGTTGGATAGTCGTGATACAGACCGCAGTGGCCTCATCAATAACGTTGCTGGAGAGGTGTTGAACGTTGTAAAGTTCCGTAAATCTTCTGCCATCGTCAGACGTTGTATAATTCTCGAACTCGTTGAGCGTTTGTCTACCCAAGTTCCGCCGGTCTACAAGAAACAACACCCGTTTGACCCCGGCGAATTGGATCAGCCGATAGGCGGCAGTCACAGCAGCGTGTGTTTTCCCGCTACCCGTCGCCATCTGGATTAACGCCCGAGGCCGCGACTCTTTTAAAGAGACTTCAAGCTGCGTTATCGCCTCAAATTGGCACGCTCTCAGCGATCCTTTCTCTAACGGCGGTAAATCCGCCTTAAGTCTCTCCCGAAGAGTCCTCGGCTCAACCGCCCGACGAGACAACGTATCCGGGGTATGGAACGTGAATACCCGGCGCGAATTCGCATCTGGATCCCGAACATCACAGAAGTAGGTCTCAACGCCCGTTGACGCATACGAAAACGGCACATTAGCAAAACGTTTTAAGCCATCCGGTAAACTGGCACGATACCGAGCCGCCTGCTGAATGCCCCCACTGAGCGTTGTCCCCTCCGCTTTCGCTTCTATAACGCCCACAGCAGTCCTATTGATAAAAAGCAGGTAATCCGCTCGATAACCGGATTTCAACGGATACTCGCGCACCGCAACCCCACCCGCAGCAGCCGGGGCACACCCAGCATAATCTTCTATCAGCCATCCCGTAGCTGCCAGCATACTGTCTATCTTATCTCTTGCTTTCTCTTCAGGAGTCATCGCACAGTTCCGGTAGGCGCACACCCAACCTTTATCTGCTAACATGAAATACGGGCAAGGCAGCTCTTTTGTAGCATAACCTGTTAGGTTGGACAATTTACCTGCTAACCATAAGATAGGGGCAGGCAAAAGCATAGAACAGAGAAACCCGCCCCTATCCGCCCACTTAGGCATCTTTAAACATTACACACATCAAACGCATGCTGCATCGCCTCAAACGCATCGCCCTTCGGGCCAAACTCATGCCCAACGTAAAGCTCATACCCCGTATCGACGATCGCACGCATCACAGCCGGATAGTAAATCTCTTGCTCGTCATCGAGATCGTGACGACCCGGATTACCCGCTGTATGATAATGCCCAATGTATTCACTATAGTCCGTGATGTTCCGAATGAGGTCGCCCTCCATGATCTGCATGTGGTAGATGTCGTAAAGCAGCTGCGCCCGCGGCGAACCAACCCCTTTACAAACCTCAACGCCCCATGCTGTCTTATCGCACTGATAATCCGGATGGTTAACCTTACTATTGAGCAGCTCAATACACAGGTTGATACCCTTCTCTTCAGCAGCTTTCGTAACGCGGGACAAGCCCTCTATCGTGTTATCACGACCCTCTTCTTCCGACCTGCCCTCCCGGTTACCAGAAAAACAGATGAGCCCCGGAATATCGTTCTCCGCTGCAATATCAATATTTCGAAGAAGCTCATCTTCAATCCGAGCATGGTTACTCGGATCGTTTAAGCCCGACGGAAGCGAAGCGTGACCCACTATAATCGCAACACGCATCCCATGATCCTTCACCACAGGCCAATACTCTGCAGGAAGCATCTCAACCGATTTATAACCGATCTCAGCAGCTCGCTTGATAACCGCAACAGGATCCCTGCCACGACTGAAACCACCAAAACAGATAGACTGATTAATTGGCATAATCCCCTCTTTCTCTCTTACGCTTAAATCAAATTAAAAAAATTAGAAGGCATGCTCCGGCCCGCTGCAAGCGCAACGCCTCATGCCTACGTGTTATCTCTACAGGTCTACCGCCTTACCCGTCCGGAAAGACGTGCTCGCTGCAAGCATAATGCGCAGCGTCTCTAACGCATCGCTATACGGAGATAGAATCTGTGAACCATCCCCACTCTTCACAGCATCAATGAAAACACGATCCCGATCCTGACCGCCCTCGTTAGAAAGCGACTCCGTCTCGCCCCCGCGATTCACATTGTTCGAGCCACCCACAGTGACAACCAATCCACGCGTGAACACCTCAAGGTGAACACGACCGAAACCTTCCATCGCGCAACAAGAAGCGATGTTCGCCACAGCCCCATTTTTAAACGCAATGTTCACCATGCTGATATCGTCCACATCGTAGTTCTCCACATGCGTCATGCTACCGCTCGCAGCGACACCGTGCACAGTTTCACCATCACTGCCAACAAGGAAACGCGCAAGATCAAAAATATGCGTCGTCTGCTCAACATGCTGACCACCCGACTGCGCACGAACACGCCACCACGGCGTACCAGGCATCCCGCCCATCCAATAACCGAGCGCACCCAGAACCTGCGGCTGATCTTCAAGCAGCGCCTTCGCATGCTGAGCATTGCCACCATAACGCCAATGATACCCAACACTCGTGATCACACCGCTCCGCTCAATGTCTTCGTTGATAATAAGCGCGGGTTCTAATTCACTGTGAATCGGCTTCTCAATGAACATCGCAACGCCTTGTTCACAAGCAATCCGCTCCTGTTCACCATGCGCAAAAGGCGGCGTGCAAATGTAAACCGCATCCAGATCCTCGCTCTCATACATCACACGATAGTCACTGTAAGCATTCCCACCAAATTCCGCAGCACGCTGTTTCGCACGCTCCTCGGAAATATCGCACATCGCAGAAAACTCAACATCCTCAAAATTATCCTTAAGATTACGCATGTGCGCACTTGCCATACCGCCGGTTCCAATAAAACCGAGTTTCACTTTATCCATATTTTCTCCTTAAAAATGTAGATAGTTGGAAAAATCCCTAAATTTTCAAATATAGTTTAGCAAACGCAGCGGTTATATAGCAACTATTTTTTTCAGGTTGTGCTATAATACTTTAAAATAACGTGAGTTTGAAAAAATGTGAATCGGGTTTTCTTGTAGCATAAGCTGCTCGCGTAGCATAGACTGTCCGTCTGTGCCTCTTTAGTTTCATTCTCTTGGGCAAGAGACCCTTCATCTAAAGATGAACCCAATAATTATCACGCTCGCGTTTAAATAGGCTGTCGAACCGGCAGCCGATCCCCAAAAACCAAACATGGAGGAACACAATGAATTTCAAATTTGGATATAGCACGTTACGCTGGCAAACCCCAGATTTTGAGGAACTATTGACCCAACTCAAAGACGCAGGTTGGGACGGCTGGGAGATGCGTCAATCCTTAGATTGGGTCGGAACACCGCAACGTATCCGACAAATATGCAACAATGTCGAGCTACCCATCGCTGCCGTGACCGCACGCGGGCTCCCTATCGATAAAAACAGAGAACAAATGGAACTCAATAAGCGACGTATCGACTTCGCCGCAGAAGTCGAAGCAGACTGCTTCATGTTCATGGGCGCAGCAAAACCTAAAAACCGCCCAGTGAATAACACAGACCTCGCCGCACTCGCCGATGTCTCCGAAACATGGGCAGAATACGCCGAACAATACGGACTACACGTCTGTTATCATATACATACCAACACCACCGTCGATTCCATCGCACACTGGGCAAAATACATGAGCCTCCTCCGAAAATGTAAACTCTGCATAGACGTATCACACTCCGCCCTCTGGGGATATGACCCCATCGAGTCCATTCACCGTTATAGCGATGCCCTCGTCTACGTCCACCTTCAAGACTATTGTAACGTCACCGGCGGCAAAAACCACACACCTTACGAAGTCAGCTGGGTCGACATCGGCACAGGCACTGCCATGGATTTCCCTGGCATCATGTCTACACTTCAAAAACTCAAATACGACCGATGGATTACAGCATGCCCCGGACAAGTCGAAGAACGCTCGGACATCGAACGCATGAGAATCAACCGCGAGTACCTACGCCAATTGGGCTACTAATCCCTATATCACCAGCAGCACTCATAACCACCATGCTCCGAACCTACACTATTACAAGCATTCAAGGCAGCTTCTCAAGCCGGGAATACAGTGCCAAATACCGAATAAAATTCTGAAAACCCAACCCACCCATAGGAGATAAAGTGTATGAACAAACCAGCGGCAGAAATCCGCTCCATTCTGGCAACCGATTGCGGCAGCACAACAACAAAGGCCATCCTCATTGAAAAACGAGGAAACCAATATCAACTCATCGTCCGCGGCGAAGCACCCACCACTGTCGAAACCCCCGTCGAAGACGTAACAGCCGGCGTTATCAACGCCATCACTGAAGTCGAGGAACTCGCCGGACGAAAACTCCTCCATAAGGGCGGCATCCTCAAACCCCAACACGGAGACGAAGGCGTCGATATTTACATATCAACCAGCAGCGCCGGCGGCGGACTCCAAATGATGGTAGCAGGCGTCGTACGAAACCTCACAGCAGAAAGCGCCGAACGCGCCGCACTCGGCGCAGGCGCAATTGTCATGGACGTTATCGCCTCCAACGACAAGCGACTCCCACACCAAAAAATAGAACGCATCCGACACCTACGCCCCGACATGCTACTCCTCTCCGGCGGCGTTGACGGCGGAACAACCTCACACGTCGTCGAACTCGCAGAAATTATCGCAGCCGCACGCCCAAGACCCCGATTGGGCAACGCTTATGAACTCCCACTCATCTACGCAGGAAACAAAGACGCACGCCAAGCCGTCCAAGAACGACTACACAACCTGATGACCCTAGAGATTGTGGAAAACCTAAGACCCGTCTTAGAACGCGAAAACCTCATGCCGACTCGCCATAAAATCCAAGACCAATTCTTGGAACACGTCATGGCACACGCCCCCGGCTACAAAAAATTAATCCAATGGACAGACGCACCAATTATACCCACACCCGGAGCCGTCGGCGAAATTATACAGACCGTCGCCGCACAACAAAATATCGCCGTCGTCGGCGTCGATATCGGCGGCGCAACAACCGACGTCTTCTCTGTTTTTAAAAACCAAGCAGATCAACCCATCTTTAACCGAACCGTCAGCGCCAACCTCGGCATGAGCTACAGCGTCTCAAACGTCCTCGCCGAAGCCGGCATCCAAAACGTTCTCCGCTGGGTACCCTTCGATATTGAAGTCGGCGACCTCCGAAACAGAATCAAAAATAAAATGATCAGACCAACCACAATCCCACAAACCTTGCAAGAGCTCATCCTCGAACAAGCAATCGCACGAGAAGCACTCCGCCTCGCTTTTCAACAGCACAAGCAACTCGCAGTCGAATTGCGCGGCGTCCAACAACAACGCACCATCTCCGAAGCCTTCGCTCAAACCGAAAGCGGCCAAACCCTCGTCGATATGATCGACCTAGACATGATCGTCGGAAGCGGCGGCGTCTTATCACACGCACCCCGCCGTCAACAAGCCATGATCATGATGATAGACGCTTTCCAACCCGAAGGTATAACCCGCCTTGCCGTCGACAGTATCTTCATGATGCCCCAACTCGGCGCACTCGCACAAGTCAATCCCGAAGCCGCTACCCAAGTCTTCGAACGAGACTGCCTCGTCCATCTCGGCACTTGCATCTCCCCCATCGGCACCGGCAAGCCAGGAGAACAGTGTCTCTCTGTCGAACTCAACCTCCCAGGGAAACCCCCTATCGTTCAGGACGTACCTTACGGCGAAATCCAGCTCTATCCGCTCGAATCAGGTCAAAAAGCAGCAGTAAAACTCCAACCCGCACGACGATCTGACCTCGGCGCCGGGAACGGCACCCAAATCGAGACAGAAGTGATCGGCGGCGTTGTCGGAGTAGTTATTGATACCCGCGGGAGACCCCTCGAAATCCCAACCGATTCCAATCAGCGAGTCACACAGCTGACAAAGTGGCAAGCCGCATTAGATGCATATTCCTCACCCTAAGGCAACCTTCTAGCAATTCCGTAAATTTATTTTATTTGACAAATTTTTATTAAAAATATAAGATATGCGTGTAATGTGGAAATTTTCCACTAACCTTTGAAAAATACCAGATGTTTTCTGGTTTAAACCCCTCGGTGAATCCAAATTTTGCTTAGGTTCACCAAACTGTATTACAAAACGCAAAGGAGACAAATTTTAATGAAAAGCTTTTATCTATGGACAATAGGAATCGCCACGATCCTACTACTCCCTATCGCAACCTTACAACCCGTATTCGCACAAGCAAACGATATCGTCGGAGGCCCCTTGAAAAAAGACGAACTCATGGAAGACCCACAACCCAACGCTGACGGCCAGAGAGAGAGTCACAATGACGTTGATACGTGGATTACCAAGTGGTACGGCCCCGACGGCAATTACGAAAACAATGGAGGGTTTCCCGCCTCCGCACCCAAAGACCTGATCGACGAAGGCACTGGCGGTAAATTGACGCAAGTCAAACTTTCCACAAGTGCAGGATTACAGCTCACCCAAACCGTTGATATGAAATGGAAGGGAGCGAACGGCGGAACTCGAAAATGGACCGTCTTTGAGCTCGACCCCGCAGACGGAAACAACATGAACCGGGGCGGTCCCGTAGATAACATTGACACTTATGGGATTATCGTCCTTAACTCGCCTGCCGCCCAAAAAGCCATCATGTCCCCCGCACACGACGATCACGCCCAAATTTGGATCAACGGCGAAAAGTGGTACAATAACTCCAAATGGACAGGCGCAGCACAAACAGTGCTTCACAACGTCGAAATTGACTTGAAAAAAGGAGCTAACATCCTCCTCTACCGAGTCGGCGAATCAGGCGGATCCGCTTATATCAACCTCCATTTTGATGAAGACACCCACAAATCCGTTAAAATCTATCCAGACAAATCCGACGACCAAGACAGCTTCTTTCAAGAAATCCAAGGAGTACTTGATGTCGAACCGAAAGGTAAGCTCACAACCGTTTGGGCAGACGTTAAACGGAAATAAAACCGAAAAGCGCCCTATTTTTCAGCTCACCATAATTCGCTTGACAAGCTGACACATAGGACGTTATAATAACAAGTTATAAGGCGCTGTTTGAGCGTCTTATAACCGAAAGAAAATTAGGGAGCAACCAACGCAACCTAATTATGTCTAACCTTTAATCAATCTAAAAAAAGGACGTAGTACCAGAATGAAAAGATTTGATACCTTAGCACTCACAATCGTGACGGTCTTCGCGTTAAGTATGACCTTATCACACCTCGCATTCTCACAGGCCAACCTCATCCAGGGCGGACCGCTAGCTGAAGACATGCTCCTAGAAGACCCCGAACCTAACGCCGACACACAGAGAGAAGACCGCAGCGCCGTAGACACCTGGATCACCAAGTGGTACGGACCCGACGGCAACTATGAGGAAAACGGCGGCTTCGCAACTTCAGCACCAATGGACCTGATCGACGAAGGCACCGGCGGCACACTCAACCAAGCATCGCTCTCAACCCTCAATGGACTCCTCATGACGCAAGACATGGTCGTGGAATGGGGCGACGACCACGGCGGCCCAAGAAACTGGTCCGTTTTTGAAATCGACCCCACCGACGGAAATAACATGAACCGTGAGGGACCCGCGGATAACTTCGATGGATACGGGATTATCGTCATCGATTCACCCAGCGATATGACTGCTATCATGTCGCCCGCACATGATGACCACGCACAAATCTGGATCAACGGCGAAAAATGGTACAACAACTCCCGATGGACAGGCGCAGCACAAACAATCCTTCACGATGTCGAAGTTGAATTGCAAAAAGGTGCCAACGTTCTCGTCTACCGACTCGGCGAATCAGGCGGGTCTGCATACTTGAACTTGCACTTTGATGCCGCAACAACCGATGCGGTTACCATCTATCCACACGATGCAACCGATCAAGCCAGCTTCTTCGACGAAATCCTCCCACTGGCTGCCGTCGAAGCCACCGGAAAACTAACCACTACCTGGGCAGATATCAAACGCAAGTAGATATCTTCTCCTATTTTTCGCAGGCGCGCTCACACAGCGCGCCTTTTTTGTTCTCATGTCCAAATCGCGCACAACGCTTGACAAATGCAAATCAATACGTTAAAATATCTTCCAGCCAATCCACACAACCAACAAGCACACGCGCAAAAACAACAGGTGACACCGCATGCAGAACAAGTGGCTCATAATTTACGCCTCGATCCTCTTATCCACCGCCTTGATCGGATGGGGCAGCGGATGGACACGCTTCGTGAAAACCGGCAACGAAGCATATTCGCACGCACGTTACGACGAAGCACATACCGCTTTTCAGCAAGCAACCCTTGAAAACACCGACAACCCCATTCCACCTTACAACCTCGGCACCGCACTCTATAAAAAACATAGATTTCAAGAGGCAACCCGCGCATTTCAGGAAGCACTCTCAAGACACAGCACGCAGACCGAAGACCTCCCACATCTCGCGGATATCTATTACAATCTGGGAAACGCCCAATTTAAAATGGGCGACCTCAGAGATTCCATCGAATCTTACAAACACACTCTCCGATTGAATCCACAAGACACCGATGCCCAATACAACCTCGCATTGGCACAGCAACTCCTCAGACAGCAGGCTGAAGCACCACAACAGCAACCGAACGAAAAGGCTGCACACCAAACCGAACCCCGAAAAGGCAGCGAGGCAGAAGCCCTGCGCCACTTGGAACGTTTGAGTCAGAATGAAAATAGACTACGGCAAAAATTACTACACAAACAGAGCAAAAGTGGGCCTCGGCGTGAAAAAGATTGGTAAGCTACCCCGCGCTTTTGTAGCACACATCAGCAGTTTGCGCCGTACCACGCTGAAATGCACCAGGAAATCACCCAAAAAAACGCCTAAACCAACCTGGGCACTCCTTCTCTTCCTAACACTCCCCTTTTTGGCAGCTGCCCAACAGATGCAAAACACAGTAGCAGCGCAACCCACTGTCAATATCGCAGCCGTCATCAAACCGCGCCACATCCAATTCGGAGAAAAGGCGCGCTTGGAACTCACAATCTCCGGGAATACCCATATCCAACACATCAAAACGCCCAAATTCAACTTTTTACCCGCGTTCCTCGCAGTCCCAATCCACTCCCAAACCATACCACAACTCGAAGCAGACAAAATCGCCGTCTCCATGGCATGGATCTATGAACTTATCCCACAAGCCGTCGGCGACTTCGCCCTCTCCGACATCCGTTTCGCCTATCAAGACAATCTCTATTTCGCCAACCCAGGTTCAATCCGTGTCACCGGCGCTGACACCTACCACGAAGCCTCAACCGGCGGCGTTCACCGCATCGAAGTCCAAGTCGATACCGAAAAACCGTACCTCAACGCCCCCTTTAACTATACCTTCCGCTACCTCTACACCACCGTACTCCCCACTCGCGACACACTAACCCCGCGACTGCCAACGTTTCACAACTGCTCCCTCGGGAAATCGCAAAAACCACCCTTATATACACGCAACGTTCGCGGGAAAACATTTTGGGTCAACGAACAAACACACACCTTATATCCACAGAAAACCGGACTGATAAACCTTCAACCCGCCGAACTGCTATTGCCGCTACCGCAAGCACACAAAATCTTGAAAACCGAACCCTTGACGCTGAACGTGCAACCCATACCGGAAACAGGCAGACCCGCAAACTTCAACGGCGCCATCGGCGAATACCAAATCTCAGCCCAACTGGAACGCGGACGAATAGAAATCGGACACGCACTCACGCTCACAGTGCATATTGCCGGACGCGGCAACATGCAGACAGTCACACCCCCTGAATTGCCAACACTCCCCGGAATCAATGTAAGCGGACCCAATTCCCAAACCGCCGATACATCTGATCTCACGCCTACAAGCCGAAACTACGTCTATACGCTAACACCAAAACGAATTGGAACACTGCGGATCCCGCCAATTCTCTATAGCTACTTCGATCCGAACCGCGCAACGTATGCAACCACGCAGACTGCCGAGATCCCCCTCTCTGTCTATACCGATCCGACGCGTGTGGATCCGAATACCATCGAAAACGACGGGAGAGCTTGGAAAGTCTGGATCGTCATCTTAATCGCGAGCGCCCTCTTAATCGCACTGCTTGTCGGATTCCTCCGATATCGTTCGAACTTGAAAATATTTTCAAGACGGGTTGCAAGCCACCTGATTGGAAAGACTCCATCCGACCCCGATAAAACGACAGAGATGGAAACCGACACACCAGCAGCACAAGCACAACAGACAATCGCCGCTCTCGCTTCTACCAACACCACCACACGCGAAGCAGCTGCGTTCACACATACGCTCACACAAACGCTCTATCGCTACTTAGAAAGCACACTGCCACTCTCACAACCCAATATAGAGACCCTTCAACAGATAGGCACACACGCACACGTTGCCAACGATGTCCTAGAGGAATTGGTCGATCTCTTAAAGAAGTGTGACTACTATCGATTTGCCCCTGTACCGCTCAGTAACTACGAACGGGATACCCTCATCACTCGCGCTCAAGCCATCATCGACCATATTGAAAACCGCCAAAACGCTCATAGCAAGTGAGCAGATACTAAAATCAGCAGTTAGAATCAAATCTGCACTATAGCAACTCTTAACACTTTGACAACACCCGAAAGGAGTCATGAAAAATGGAAATACTCTCACTTTTTGTTCTCTGGTTGCACGTCATCGCTGCCGTTACCTGGATCGGCGGCAACCTCATCTTAGCCACAGTAATTGTGCCACACTTCAGGCAGAACCTACCGCCTGTCCAACGCATCCAACTGCTAACACAGATAGGCAAACGTTTTGAACCCATCGTGTGGGGCTGTGTCGGTATCCTGTTTTTTACCGGTATTGTTAACATCTTCTCTGCTGTAGACCTCACCTCTCCCGATGCACTCTCAGGCGCGTTTATGCGGACACTGCTTATCAAGCTCGGACTCTTCTTCCTGCTGGTTATCCTTACAGCACTACACGGCATGCTCTTCGCACCGCAACTGTCCGCTGCAATTGAGAACTTGGACCCAGACGCAGAGGAGCTACCGCCCGAACTTAAACCCCTCCGGGCGCGAATGGCAATAGTATCCAGTCTGATGGGCGGCGTCTCCCTACTCGTCTTGCTCGCCGCAGTCGCCCTCCGCATGGGAATCTGAGCTATACCGATCAGCTATCAACAACCCGTAATTCACACTTGCCGCAGGCGAGGTCTACCTCCCTCGCCTGCTAACTTGGAGATAACCTGATGCGAATCAAAATCCTCGCTGATGTTAAAGGCGGACTCACGCTCCCGATCAACTACAACCACACCCTCACCGGCGTTATCTACCATTACCTTGCCGAATCCGACCCAAAATACGCCAATTTCCTACACAAGAAGGGTTACGTCAACGAGCGCAAACAGTTCAAACTCTTCACCTTTTCGCAGCTCATGGCGGAACACAGAAGCCTCATCGGCGACCGAATCCACTTCGGCTCAACCTTAACCTGGTACGTCTCCTCTCCGGTAGAGACCTTCCTACACCACTTCGCCAATACGCTGCTAACGGGGGGCACCTTGAACCTAGGAGAACACCGGCTGCCAATCAAAAATGTTAATGTGCCTCGTACACCGCGCTTCCAACCACAGATGCGTTTTCGGTGCCTCTCCCCGATGGTAATGACCACCGTGCGTGAGCGAGCCGGAAAACGAGTCATGCACTACTGCCTCCCGGACGACCCCGCATTCTCCGATCTCGTCCGTCAAAACCTAATTCGCAAGCATGAGGTCATCCACGGCCGTCACCCAACCGATGCGACCTTCACCCTCGAATTCGACAAGAATTACATCGCTAGAAGACACGGGCGCGTCACACGTCTCGTAGACTACAAAGGTGTCAAAATCCGGGGGATCTTATGTCCACTGACTATTTCTGGCAGTAGGGCATTGATTCAAACCGGCTACGAGTGCGGCTTCGGCGACAAGAACAGCGCCGGCTTCGGCATGGTAGAAGTCTAAACAAATTTTAATTTGTATTAAATGGGTAAAGGTTGTATAATACATATGTTACATTTTTGAAAGGAGGTTAGGCTTCATGCCAATCTATGAAAAACTAATGGGAAATCCATTTGTTGATGCCGGGGTATCTGGTATCTGTGAATGGTTGGGACGCAGTGTCCAACCGGAACAGATTACTGAAAAGGATCTTGGGAAAATTGTCGACGAATTCCTTCCTATGGCGACAAACTGGGAAAAGTGGACTTCAATTTTCACAATAAACCATCCATTGACAAACGGTAGAAAGAGCGAGCGTGTGCCACAGTTCAAGAGAAGACTACTTGGATACATTGACCAAACTATAGAGCTCGGAAAAGTTGGGGATTGTATGGGATGTGGTAGACGTGATGTAGGTGAAACACCTTTACTTGACAGAACAGGAGCTCCTTTAACAGGCGGGAAGAATAGTAACTTTTTCCCGATCTTTTCAGAGGGAGCCGGTTATTGCGCCGCTTGCAGCTTTGCGATCCAGTTCTTACCTCTTTCCTTAGTTGCGACTGGTAGTAGTGGTGGCAGATTCCTAATGCTTCACTCCCAGTCTTGGGAACTTATGCAGGTTTGGACAATATGTTGTCTCAAAGGTTTTCGACAACAATACACTCAACAAAAATTGAGCAGCTGTTTTAAGCCTAATTATGAAAATTCTCGCAACGGTCTGTTTTACATGGTACGAGAGATGATTATCGAACTTGAGGAAAGGCAGCTCGATGACGAAATCGATAAAGATGTATCCATGGAGGTCTATTCCTTTACAAATAACAATCAGTACCCTGGTATCGATATTTTTTATATCCCATCTTCAGTCTTTAAATTTCTGTGTCAGGCTGAACAGAATCCCTATAAAGAGGACTGGCACAGAATTGTCAAAATCGGTTATGGAAAAGGGAGACCTGAAAAACACTACCAGAAAACAAGAAACCTTGTATATGAGTATTTATTAGAAGACAGATCTATTCGTGGTTTTTTTCTCAATCGACGAGAACAAAAATCACGCGGAAATTGGAAATTGCTCTCTCTTTACTTAATGGAGGTAAGAAAAATGAAGCCAGCACGGATTGAGAAAATCAAGCAGGTCGGCGATTTAATTGCAGAAAGTATCCGTAAATCTGAAAAACGCGGCAAAACGAGACTTGGGAATCTTGCAGACGCCGAAACGTACGCCGACTGCCGCAAAGCTTTATTACGCATCGTTGAAGATAGAATTCGGCAAAAAGAAGCTGAACCCTTATTTTCATTCGATGATTGTGTCGAACATATTTTCATTTCAGACGATGATATTGTAACTTGGAGCGACGAATTGGATGATGGTGAACTAGATGATGAACAAAAAGAACAGTTCATGCATGCTGTGAGCGATAACGTCACGTTTTGGCGTGAGACTCGCGACCTATTACTCTTTCGGATTTATGAAAAACTTCACAACTGGTTAACTGAACAGGAGGAAGATTAACCATGTCTAAGCACCTTATTGGATTAACCCTAATTGATGCGCCTTATTCCGCGTTGAACAATGATGAAGAACCAAGGAATAGCCGGTATGATAATCAAGTTGTTGTCAAAACCCTTAAGAAAGGACGTAGGCTAGGTATCTATCCCTATGTTTCCGGGCAAGCATGGCGGAACTGGTGGCGGACCACACTTGTGCATGAGTTTGACAATTGGAATAATTCACCGATTGAGCGCGCAGACAAAGTTGCCTATACTAAGGCTGATCCCGTAACATATGATGACGACGATGTGTTTGGGTATATGCGGGCGGAAAAAAGAGAGGACACTGATGTGACAGTAACTCGTTTATCGCCCCTTAAATGTTCCCCCCTTATCTCCATTTCTCCACAAATTCCAACGAATGATTTTGGAGTCATGGCCCGCCAAGACGGTGATCCTGTACCTTATAAACACCAATTTTACTCTTGTGTTTTACAAGGCATCTTTTCCTTAAATCTCGACGCAGTTGGTGTGTTCTCAGCTATAAACAGAACAGGCTATAAAAATATTCTCCACAGCTATATTCCAACTATTGAAGCCGCGCATGGAACAAGAGAGAATGAAAATTCCCCGTGGGTTCTCCCCAAAGAAACTCGCGTTCGGCGTTGTAGACAAACCCTCGAAGCACTTCCTATCCTTACGGGAGGGGCTAACCTGACTTCACACCTCACTGACGTTACACCGAAATTGATCATTCTATCGGTGCTTAACGGCGGCAACCACCCCTTCATGAACCTGGTTGTCGAACGAGACGGAGCAGGACAACTCAGTCTTGAGGCACTCCGCGAGGTCGTTAACGATTATGCCGACCGCTTCTGTGATGCAATTTACATCGGCAGACGCACCGGATTTATGGATGAACGCCATACCGATCTGACTGAATTCGCAAATGACACAGCTCTCCCCTGCGATGTGGTTTACGATACGCCCAACAATGTCATCGCCCAACTTTCACAAACGCTAGAGAACCACATCGGAGATTCGCCATGAAAGTAATTCGGGTTCATCTCACCGGTTGGGTCGCGTCTTTTCGGAATCCGCTATTTATTAGCGGATTCCAACCGACGCTCCCTTTACCGCCACTCTCGACACTCTATGGATTGCTTACCGCTGCAAAAGGGGACTGGATTACACCACATGATGCCAAAATCGGGTTTGTCTTCCAAAGCAACGGGAAAGGGGTTGACCTAGAAACTGTCTACGAGTTTGACCAAACTTTGAGCCCAAAATCTAGGATAAACCAGCAGCAATCTGGCTCCGGGTCTTCAAGAACGTTCTACTCAATGTCTATGAAACCTAACATAAAAAAACGTGAATTTCTTGTCGATCCCCAACTTTATCTCTATAGCCCAGAAATGTGGTTACAAGAAGCATTTGAAAGACCATACTATCCCATACTATTAGGACGATCCTCTGATCTGGCAACTGTGAAATCCATAGAGAAAATTGAGTTGGAAAGCAGAACGGAAACAACTTATCGAGACACAATAGTACCCTTTCCTGATCCGCAACTTTATGGACAAATGCTGGCACTCCCTACGCACTTCACATCAGAGATACCTCGTAGACCCTGCGGCACCCGCCCTTACTACCTCATAACGGAACCGATTCCGTACACCGGTAATGTATTACATGACCCTGACATGAATTGGGGAGTCTATCTGCACCAACGCATTCCAGGGGAGTTTGTGATCCCAACTCTTCCAACGAGGAGACCTGTTGACAAAAACCATTCAGTTCCCGACCTGAACGGAGAACAGATGCCGCTCTTTGACTACTAATCAATTGGAGGAACTTGCATGTCCATGCTATTGGCAAAGAGTCTTCCCAAAGTGGAAACTCTTCACGAACACACAGAGAATTGCCTTGACATATACAACAGCCTCAAAGAACGAATGCCGTTCTTAGCTGAAATTGCAAAAAACCCTGATTTCTTTAATCACCTCTTTTATGCCGTTGCACTACACGATTTCGGAAAAGCAGCGACGGGATTTCAAAAGCAACTTACCCATCGTAAGCAATGGAACTACCGCCACGAGATTCTCTCCGCTGGGTTTGTTGCGGGGCTTCAACTCCACAAATCAGAAAAAGAGGCAATCGGACTTGTCATTTTAACGCATCATAAAGACGTTGATACCCTCAGACATACCTACCGCCATTATCCTGAGAATATTGAAGGATTTCAAATCTGGCAAGAGAAAATCGAAGAATTAGAAGAACATTGGGAACAGTTAATGATAATTCAGAAACAAGTGACTATTTGGTGCCCCATGGAAGAATGTTTATGGACCCCAGTCGCTTCAACTGACCAACTTGTTAACGGTTACCAACATTTTCTACTGCCTTATCGTAAGGATAAAAGAAAGACTGAAAGAACCGGTGAAAGGACTTCTTTACACAGCACATACGGCATGCTCCTCCGCGGATGCATGATCGCCTGTGACCATCTCGCTTCAGCCGGAAAAAACGAAATCCATACCGCACTCGACAACATGGAAGCAAACCTTATACAACACCTCGAAAATAGAATGACAGAAAGAGGACAACACTTTCAGGACTGGGAGGACTTTCAAAAAACCGCCAGCCAAACAACCACACAACTCATGCTCTCCGCACCAACAGGATCCGGCAAAACCGAAGCCGCACTCCTCTGGTCACATAAAAACCAGTCTGAAACACTCGGCAACCGTGTTTTCTATGTTTTACCCTACACCGCAAGCATCAATGCCATGTATAAGCGCATAAAAGAAATTGTATCTGACGAAAAAATCGGTATGCTGCACGGCAAAGCCTCCTACTTCGTTTATCAGCAGCTCGCTGACAAAAGTTGTAACTACCGAGAAGTCGCAGCCGAAGTCCGAACGCAGCAGAACCTGACCAAAAAAATCTGTCGCCCTTACAAGGTCCTAACCCCCTTTCAGCTCCTGAAAGCCTTCTTCGGGATCCGCGGCTTCGAAATGCAAATGGCAGAAATGTCTAAAGGGCTCTTTATCTTTGATGAAATCCACGCTTACGACCCGCACACAACCGCCCTCATCTTAACAATGATGAAGAGACTCAAGAATGACTACGGCGCAAAATTCTGCATCATGACCGCTACAATGCCACACTTCCTCAAACAGAAAATTAGCGAAGTACTTGGCGAACCTACACAAATTGAAATGGCAGCCGAAGAACGCGATAAATTTACACGCCACCGGGTGCAATTAATAGATGGAAACATCCAAACTACAACTCCCTTGATTCGAGAACGCCTCACACAAGGAAATACGGTATTGGTCGTTTGCAATACTGTCCGCCAAGCTCAAACCATGTTTAAAGAATTGCGGGACGTAAGCGACAACGCAAAAATACTTCACAGCCGATTTATTCTAAAAGACCGCGAGCGGATTGAAAAAGAACTCGATAACACCAATTTACTGGTAGGAACACAAGCAGTGGAGGTATCGCTGGATATTGATTTCGACTGCCTCTTTTCCGAACCCGCACCCATCGATGCCCTCATCCAACGTTTCGGTCGAATCAACAGAAAACGCCAAAAAGGAATCTGTGATGTCTACATCTGCAAAAACGGAGGCGAAAACGATCACTTCATCTATTCCACACAAAGAATTCAACGCACCCTAAACGCATTGAGAACTGTAGACACCCTGCACGAATCCAAAATTCAGAACCTAATTGATGCTGTCTACTGCAAAGGTTACAATGAAAAGGAACAGGAGAAATATGACAAAGCAGAACAAGCGTTCGATCACCACCTGAAAAACATTTTTCCCTTTATCGAGGACAAATCCGGACGGGACGAATTTGGGGAACTTTTCAAAAGCATCAGTGTTGTCCCCTCTATTTTTGAGAACAATTACTTAGCTCATATCACAGCGAAAGAGTATTATGAGGCCATGGCTTATGTGGCACAAATTCACGCCTATCAATTTAAACAGCTGCGTCAAGACGGGCAACTCTATGAACTTAAAAAGCAATGGTTCACAAAACTTGACTATGATGAAACACTCGGTCTAATTTTAGAAAAACACAGCACAAATATTTTATAGGGAATCTTACACTTTGCACCAAACTATAGTGGGTTTTATATGGGACAAACTCATTATTCTGAGGTGTTTTTCTACCCTAAAAGAGGCACACAATGCAAAACCCAGAATATACCAACATCACCGGCACAGCCATTAACTATCTCTACGTCTGCACACGCAAACTCTGGCTCTATCAACACCATCTTGAAATGGAGCATACCTCCGAAGCTGTGAACCTCGGACAGCACCTTCACGAACAGAGCTACACCCGTGAAAAACGCAGAGAATGGCGTATCGACGACCTCATCCAAATAGACTTTGTCGATAAACACGGCGTCCTTCACGATATCAAGTCCGGCCCAGCGATGGAAACCGCACATATCATGCAGCTCTGTTATTATCTGTATCTGCTAAAACAGAAGGGCGTACCCAACCGGAAAGGGGTCATCAACTATCCACGCCAACGCCGCACCACAGAAGTCGAACTCACGCCAGAAAGAGAACAGGAACTCGAAACCGCCATTGAAAAAGTGAACCACATCGCCACGCTGCCAACACCACCCCATGCCGACTACATGAAAATATGCAAGTCATGTAGTTATCAAGAGCTCTGTTGGAGCTAAAGCGAATAAACACGCGCGGTGTGCTGCCCGCAATATAAACGCTGGCGCACAACTCTTAGCACTTATTCTTATAGCTATGCATCAAGGAAACAAATTATGTCACGCAACTACTACATCACTCAACCCGGCAGCTTGCGACGGAAAGATAACACACTTTATCTACAACCAGAGCAGGCTCCTCGTATCCCCATTCCCATAGAGGATGTCGACGCACTCTACTTCTACGGGGAACTCGACCTCAACACAAAGCTCCTTAATTTTCTTGCACAGAAGCACGTCGCCTTTCACGTCTTCAACTACTACGGCTACTATTCCGGCAGTTATTATCCGAGAGAATATCTCAATTCCGGTTCGCTTCTCGTTAAACAGGTGCAGCATTATGAAAAGAGGACCAAACGCATGTCACTCGCTCACGAGTTTGTCGCCTCCGCGGGATTCAACATGCTGCGAGTCTTGCGCTATCATACCAATCGCGGTAAAGATTGCAACCCACAAATCCAAACAATAAAAAAAATACTCACAGAAGCCCGCACCGCGAAAAATACCAACGAATTGATGGGATATGAAGGCAGCATCCGAGACCTCTACTATACCGCTTTCAATACCATCCTTACCTTACAAACACCCTTGCAAACCCGCACACGGCGCCCACCCGATAACCCTATTAACGCCGCAATCTCCTTCGGCAACTCCCTGATGTACGCCGCCTGTCTAACCGAAATCTATAGAACCCAGCTCAACCCAACCATCAGCTTCCTACACGAACCCGGCGACAGACGATTCTCCCTCAGCCTCGACCTCGCAGAAATCTTTAAACCCCTGATTGTCGACCGTATCATCTTCCGACTCTTCAACCGAAAACAGCTCAACGAATCAAAACACTTTCAAACCGAAGTCGGAGCATGCTACCTCAATCAAACCGGACGCAAAGTGTTTATCGCAACATTTGATGAACAGCTCAAGCAGACCATCTCACACCGAAAATTGAAACGCCACGTCTCCTATCAACGCCTTATCCGGCTCGAGTGCTATAAACTCATCAAGCACCTCATGGATATAGAGACCTACCAAGCCCTTCGACCGTGGTGGTAGAAACAATCCGATGCTTCTACCATACCTTGTTAGTCTGTGCGTCTATTAGCCTTGTAGCATAGACTGTCAATCTGTGTATCTATTAGCCTTGTAGCATAGACTGTTAGTCTGTGCATCCATAGCATCACCATAAGGAGCTACCGATAATGTATATCATTCTCGTCTATGATATTCAAACCGATCGCGTCGCAAAAGTCTGTAAGTATCTGCGACAACATCTCAACTGGATCCAAAATTCTGTTTTTGAAGGACACTTAACCAAAGCCCAGCTCGCGCGCGTCAAATCTGGGTTAGCCGCACTCACCGATCTCGAAAAAGATTCTATTATTATCTATCAACTCCGCGATGCACGCTGGATGAATAAAGAGGTGATGGGTGTAGATAAGAACCCTGCCACCAACTTACTTTAAACGCGTTTTTAGCCAGAATCTAACCGCTAAACCTGCTGTCGACCGCTCTTAATTGCCTGCCTCGCGAGAACAAATCCTCCATGGTGTTTAACGGAAAAGCAGAACCGACCTTGGCACCATAAAGAGCAGTCAACCTGCCAGCAATTTTGCACGACCGGCGGTTGACACGGTGCTTACGGATCGAGCGGCATATATACGTAGCTTTCATAACCTCTTTATCGAACCAATATGGAACAAAACAAGCATTGATCGAACCCATCAAAACCCACCCGGCCAGCCACTTTTAATAGAGGCCAGCGTGAAATCTAAAAAATAGACTTGACACGGTTGATAAGGATCTAGTATAATATATTAATGGCTTCCATAAAGCCTTTTAATCGAACCAGTATGGAATCGAAACTATTAGCAAGCGTTTTAGGCGGTATTGTGTGCGAAATACTTTTAATCGAACCAGTATGGAATCGAAACGCAGTTGACAGGCTTCGTAAAGCTTTTGGATTTAAACTTTTAATCGAACCAGTATGGAATCGAAACACACCGGATGCTTATTATGCATTGTTAGAAGGTCTTTTAATCGAACCAGTATGGAATCGAAACCTGTATCCGCTATCCTAAAAATACCACGCATATCCGACTTTTAATCGAACCAGTATGGAATCGAAACCTGTGTGCGGGGATCAGGTCGATCGAGATAGCGTTCCTTTTAATCGAACCAGTATGGAATCGAAACTCGCGACACTTTGCTAGCAGTAGAGAGCATGCGTGACAACGACTTTTAATCGAACCAGTATGGAATCGAAACTGTGGTCATCGTGTCGAAGTCACGATGACAAGCGGAAACTTTTAATCGAACCAGTATGGAATCGAAACTCTTTCTAAATCCTTTTTGAATGGTGCCCCGCCGTTCTTTTAATCGAACCAGTATGGAATCGAAACGGGCTTTACTGGAACGGTGTCTGTTGTGAGAGTAGTCTTTTAATCGAACCAGTATGGAATCGAAACCTTAGAATCACGTGAATAACCCAACGGCATCTCAAACTTTTAATCGAACCAGTATGGAATCGAAACTTTTGAATGAGGCCCCGCCGTTTCGGGCGGGGCGGGGCTTTTAATCGAACCAGTATGGAATCGAAACGAGGTTCAACTTGGCAGGTTTAGGCGTTTTCAAGCTTTTAATCGAACCAGTATGGAATCGAAACAATCCAACTTCCAATTCTACGGGGAGACTATCCCCGCTTTTAATCGAACCAGTATGGAATCGAAACCTCCTCGAACCCACCATCACCATCGCTGACGATGCACTTTTAATCGAACCAGTATGGAATCGAAACGTTTCTCTAGCCAGCGCAGGCAATCTATCCGAGATAGCTTTTAATCGAACCAGTATGGAATCGAAACTAGTGGTATCGGCTCTATAACTCGTCACGCCTTGCCTTTTAATCGAACCAGTATGGAATCGAAACTGAACAACGATATATTAACTGGCAAATAATCTAACCCTTTTAATCGAACCAGTATGGAATCGAAACCTGGCAAGAAGCGATTTCACAATTAGGGTTGGACCCGCTTTTAATCGAACCAGTATGGAATCGAAACGATGTTATGCCTACGGAGCAACGTTGGCAACGACACTTTTAATCGAACCAGTATGGAATCGAAACCACCGCTACTGCGGAATACAGCACCCCTTCCTTAACTTTTAATCGAACCAGTATGGAATCGAAACTTCAGTATCGGGTCGAAGGTAGATCAGTTTTGCTGGCTTTTAATCGAACCAGTATGGAATCGAAACTCGGCAACGGTGGATAACAACACAGTTTATCTTTACCTTTTAATCGAACCAGTATGGAATCGAAACTCGGCACGCCGTTTGTTTACACCAAGACCTCGCCTTCTTTTAATCGAACCAGTATGGAATCAAAACCGCGATAACCTTTCGCATCTTTCCACCAGAAATCGCTTTTAATCGAACCAGTATGGAATCAAAACGATACTCATTGAGTGTGATACCGCGGTTCTTCGCTTGCTTTTAATCGAACCAGTATGGAATCAAAACTCGTCTAACTCATGTGCTTCGACGTAAGCATCCACTTTTAATCGAACCAGTATGGAATCAAAACTTGATACGAAGATCAATTGCTTCTGTGAAGGAAAATTCCTTTTAATCGAACCAGTATGGAATCTAAACGCAAGCCAGTAATTAATAAATGCTCGATCAGATCCACTTTTAATCGAACCAGTATGGAATCAAAACCTGATCTTCACAGCCAAGTAGCAATCCTACTAATGCCAACTTTTAATCGAACCAGTATGGAATCAAAACGATACTCATTGAGTGTGATACCGCGGTTCTTCGCTTGCTTTTAATCGAACCAGTATGGAATCAAAACAAGTATGTGTTCGGTGGTCTCCCGTCTGTACCTCCTTTTAATCGAACCAGTATGGAATCAAAACATGCAACGAACGAGTCTAACACAACCTCCATAATCTTTTAATCGAACCAATATGGAATCAAAACTTAAAACCCTGCACAGTAGTTCCGGGCCGTATCCCATTTTTAATCGAACCACTATGGAATCAAAACAAGGTTCACTTAGTCAATCAAATTGGAGCAACCGCCGTTTCAGCAAAACTTTCTACTTAATCACGCTATTTTATAGCAAATAATGCACATCAAATCGGAACCCGTGTAGGATCAAAACGCATCGCCTACTTCTATTCCTTAGCGGTCTGGAAATACCAACTTTTCACTTGACAGCGCTAACCCATAAATGCTATTATATTTAATAACGCCAGCAGCTATCTCAAACACGCAAACATTCAGCCGATTAAACCGTAAAAATTACAATTAATAACTGCAACAGACCGCCACACAATTGATATCGCAAGGACAGAATCCGTTGAAAGCAACAGAACACTTACACCTCGCAGCGCTCCTTCACGACATAGGTAAATTCCGGATGCGTGCCATAGATCGCTATAAACCACACCAACAGCACAGCTACGAATTCGTCACTGAAGATTTTGCCGATTTTTTCTCAACGTGCGGCGATGCCTTTAAAGACGCTATCCGGCACCACCACCCGGAACGCTATCCCGGATGTCTACCCAGTCAACTTCAACATCTCATAGAGAAACAGCTGATTTTAGCTGATCGTCTCTCCGCCACCGAACGCGAAGACGAAGAAAGGGAAGGCGAGGATTTTGTAGAATCCCCACTCACGTCTATCCTTTCGCGCCTCGAATGCGCGGATCAGGAGTATCGCTACCCACTCAGAGCACTCGATCTCACACGCCAAACAATTATTCCCACTGAATCTCCACCCGTGAATCAGGCAGCATACAAAGCCCTATGGAACGACTTTGTCGCAGCGTTCAGTAAAGCCACAAAAGAGACCAGCTATACACCCGCCGCTTATCAGACAATCGTTGCACTCCTAGAGAAATATACCTCACGCATGCCCGCCGCAACGCCGTGGGAAAAGAACAAACAGAAAACCGTCCCAGAAATTTCCCTCTATGATCACCTCCGCACCACCGCCGCAATCGCCGCCTGCATCGGGCGCGAACTCTCACACGCTGACACTGATGCATGCCTTCATAAAAACGCCGGAAAAGAGCATAAAATATGCGCACTCATCAAAGGCGACATCTCCGGAATCCAGAACTTTCTCTATCAGATCCCATCCGACGGGGCCGCCCGTCAATTACGAGGGCGATCCTTCTACCTTCAACTGCTAACCGAGGCAATCGCACATTGGGTCTTAAGAGAGTTCGACTTACCAATTACAAACCTATTGCTGGCGAGCGGCGGACATTTTTATATCCTCGCCCCCGATAGTGAGGCTAAACACAAACTCACTACGATACGACGCACGATCTCCGAAAAACTGTGGGCACTCCATAGCGGAGAACTCTCCTGTATCTTGGCAGGGGTCTCCATAACCGCAGATTTTGGAACCAACAATTTCTCAAAAAAATGGCGGGACGTTTCAGAAAAAGTTCAGCAACGGAAACAAGAAAAATGGTCAGAACTGCAACCCCAAGATATGTTTGAGTACCTCTTTGAACCCCACGGAGATAAGGAAATACAGTGGGGGTTCGATGAACTCGGACGCGACCTACGAGAAGCCACACACCTCATCGCTTTCCAAGTGCCAAAATCACCTATCCCAGAGAAGCATGATTGGCGCGCAGCCATACAGGCATTTGGATTGGATATCCATCTCTGCACAGGCACACACGAAAAACCAGCACCACCATCGCAAGCCCAACGCGCCATCGTCTACCGCCTCAAAGATACAGATTTTCTTACAGACGACGTGCTTGACAAATTCCAATGGGATGCGGTACCCGTGAGTTACGATTTCCGTTGGTTTCCACAAGCAATTGCCTACCAGCAGCGCAGCAGTAATCAAGAGCGCGTTGCCGATTATGACTACCTCGCAAATGCTTCCGAAGGCGTGCAATGGCTCGGCGCACTGCGTATGGACGTTGATAACCTCGGCGCTGTCTTCTCTCAAAAACTAGGGAAAGCAACTCCGTCGCGCTTGGCAACCTTGAGTGCGGCTTTGCGCCTCTTCTTTGAGGGATACGTTCCACAGCTCTGTCGAGAATACAACGCTGACCAAGAACAAGAGATCCTCGAACTCATCTACGCTGGCGGAGATGACCTATTCCTCGTCGGCGGCTGGAGCGCATTGCCCAAAATTGCCGAACGCATCCGATCTGAATTTCGCGAATTTGTTACCGGCGACCACGTCACGCTTTCTGGAGGGATCGCGGTTGAACACAAGAAATTCCCGCTCTATCAATTTGCTGCCCAGAGCGGCAAAGCCGAAGAAGCTGCAAAGGGCCTCCCTAAAAAGAACGCCATCACTTTCTTGCAGAAGCCGATCACTTGGAAAGACTTTGAAACAGTTCGCAACTGGCACAACAGATTTCTGGGAGCAATGCGCGCCGAGAGAAACGCACTGCCGAGCGCCTTCCTGACACGACTCAACCAAATTTACGCGGATGAAAAAAGCTGGGCATGGCGGTCCCTCTACTATTTCAGCCGCCTACAACAACGATACAGAGCGCAAGACGCATTCCTCCAAGAATTGCAACAAGCGCTTAACTTTGAAACCGCCACACAATTGAGGGAATTTATACAGATTATTACGAGATGGACCACTTTACACATCAGAAACGAGGAGGATCAACATGGTTAATTATTCGAAAAACCATACAACTGGAGGATCTCGACAATCCTACACATTACCGCCTAACGTAGTTGAGGAAGGGGGAGAAGCCCTTGTAGAGGCAGCTGAAGCATTGGGCGAAAAACTAGCTCGCAGCCTCAAAACAAATCAGATCAGAAAAGTTTATGGAGCTGTTAAGAAAATTCAGATGAGCGACGAATTTCGCCGGAACGACCTTATCATGCTTAAGCCGAAACTGGCTTATGCAGCGGCGCGAAATCGCGGAGTGACACCTCTAAAGGAGGCGCTAACACAAGCAATTGATAAAGTTGGCGATGATCCACAGCGGTTTAAAAACTTCGTCGATTTCTTTGAGGCCACACTCGCCTATCACAAAGTCCACGGCGGACAGGACTAAGGAGACTTAGATGCCAAGTATTCAACTGCAAGGTAAAATTTTTCTGAAAGGCACAATTAACGCACTCACCGGTTTACATATCGGTGGAAATTCCGGAGAGCTGGACATCGGCGGCATAGATAACCCGATCATACGTAGTGCATTCAACCGTCAACCCTACATCCCCGGCTCGTCTTTACGAGGAAAGATGCGCGGCTTACTTGACCGACATTTCAACAACCCTCTCGAAAAACCAGTCGGCAGAGACGTTCGAGTACATGAATGCCAAACGCCAGCGGATTACAACGCATGCCCGGTTTGTCAAGTCTTCGGGGTCGCTCCCATACGGCAGTTGCGTGGAAAGACGATGCCGACACGCCTCATCGTCCGAGATACCTTCTTAAGCTCAAACGCTCTGGAGTCCTTGGACAAAGCAGATACCGATACGGATTTCACCGAGATCAAAACCGAGGTCGCTATTGACCGAATTACCTCCGCTGCCACACCTCGCCAACAAGAGCGCGTTCCAGCCGGCACAACCTTCGGCCCCTTTCAAATAGTCCACAGCCTCTATACACAAAATGAGACCGATTGGAAAAATCAACTTCAAGCCGAACTTCAGTACCTTGATACCGTTCTCATGGGCATGGAACTCTTAGAGGATGACTACCTCGGCGGCTCCGGCTCCCGTGGCTACGGGCAGATCGCCTTTGAAAACCTAAGCATGACCTTCAAATCTCGTGAATGTTACGAAAATATCCACGTAAAACCGATAACCCTCGCTGACACCGCAGATGTTCAAACGCTCCGTCAATCCGACTACACAGATCAAATCCTCAAGACCATCTCTGCTGAATAGGAACGCCCATGGCGACTGATATCATCTACCGTTTAAACTTCAAAAATCAACTGCATCTCGGGCGTAGCTCTGGGCCTGCGCAGGAAGGTAAGCTCGGTTTGGAGAAAACCGAAACCTATATTCCGGCCGACACCCTCTTCTCAGCGATCTGCCAGATGTGGTCGACTTTTTACGACCAGGAAAGTCTCACCAGCTTTCTCAACGGTTACACGCAACACAATGACGCTTTACCGCTCACGCTGACATCAGCGTTCCCTTTCGCCGGCGATGTCTATCTCTTTCCAAAGCCGTTGACACTCCGGCAAAGTGAAGATACAACTCAGAAAATAAAAGCGAAAGCGCAGAAAAAAATTAAGAACCTCCAATTCGTTTCCGGCAACCTCTTTCACGCTATCATTTCCGGCCACACGCCAACATTCACCAAAGACAACTGCTCCATCGCTATTAACCTTAGCGGCGAGGAAATCTGTCCAGCGAATAGCGAAAGGGCATGGATCACTACCGAAGAGAAAGAAAAGTTGGCAGAGACGTTATGTCCTAGCAACAAAAATAGAAAAGACGAGCTTAATATCTGGACCACTCACATCCGGCCGCGTGTTACCTTGGGCAGTCGAAATTCCGGATCTGAGATATGGCGTGTCCAAACCGTCCAATTCAACACCGAATGTGGACTCTGGTTCGCCGCACAATTCGATACTGACGACACACAACAGAAATTTGAGACCCTGCTTCGCATACTCGCAGATACAGGCATCGGCGGCGAACGCAACGCCGGATACGGCGCATTCCATTTTACGAAAACGACCCTTGAAATGCCCAAAGTGGAGACAGCAGACCATTTCGTTACGCTCTCACCCGTATCTCCGAAGTCTCCACAACAGCTAGCACAACTTCTCACTGGCAATATCGCTTACACGCTCAACCCACTAACCGGATGGATAAGTAACACCGGAACCGCCACACGCCGAAAACAGGTTAACATGTTCACCGAAGGCTCTGTCTTGCACACCAGCGACGCACAGGTAGGCCGATTGGTCAACACGTGCCCCGATAACTGGGAGCATCCTGTCTACCGTTATGGTTACGCGTGGCAGATCGGTATCAGAGGAACGTCCGATGAAACAGAAGTATGAACTCCACGTAATTACGCCCGTCCATGTCGGCTCCGGCGAAGTATTGAGTCACATAGACGGTTGCTATGCCAACGGCAGATGGTATCATATAGACCTAGACAAAGTATTAGCTGATCCCAGCACTGATCTCAACGCCTTAACATCCCAAATGGCGCAGCGCGACTTCCGATGGGAACGCTACCTTAAACAACATAACACCGATTTAGCAGAACTCTCTGCCTACAGTCTTGCTTGTCCACAAAGTCCAGAGCAGGTAGAAATCCGGGAGGCGATCAAAACGCTCGGTTACCGACCCTATATTCCGGGTAGCACCCTCAAAGGCGCAATCCGAACTGCACTGCTAGACGAGATTCTCCATGTAGACGATAATGTGTACTACAAAAGTCAGAACCACTTAAAGACCTTAATTGTTCGAGGACCACGGGGCAATCCCAGAAATGAAAAACCCGCCCAACGAATAGAGGAACTGGCTTTCGGTAAAGACCCGAACCACGATCTCCTACGTGCCTTGCACGTCAGCGATACCGCCCCGCTCAACAGCGACTCCCTCGAAATCGGCACCGCATGGACCCTTACGCTCGATCGCAATGATCAACTCGTGCAGAAAATAGAGCGCGGCCGGGAGTACAAGAATTTTATCCAACACATCTCCCCCGGACAGCAACTGACGTTCTCACTTAAGATTGACGACCTTCTTTTCCGTGAGCGCGAGAGAAAACCACTCCATTATAGCGATGCACAAGAAAAAATGCTGAAAAATATTGCAAAGGTTTGTCGTTCCGCAACGGCCCAACTGATAAACGACGAGTTGGAATTTTTTGAATACTATAAGCTCCCAGAAATTGCGAACTTTTATGATAAGCTGCGTAGTTTAAATGATATGATTCCAGGGGAGGCGTTCCTGTTGCAAATCGGCTGGGGCACAGGCTACCATACCAACACCGTCACATCTCTATTTGCACACAACGCACCGACAGAGCCAGACAACGAAGAATCCCCTGAAACCCTACCATGGATGGATTTGCGAGAACGCTTTAAATTAGGCGCAAGCCGTTCTCAACGAGGCCGGTATGATCCTAGAGAATTCCCGAAAACGCGACGCATCCTGTATCGTGGACGAAATCCGATCGAGCCTCCCGGGTGGGTCAAAATCTCACCACTTGAAGATTAAAACACAAAACTATCTTTGGCCAAAGGAGCAGTACCTGGATGAAGAAAACATTTGTAACCTTCCTCGGCAGAGGACGAGAGAATACAGAAACCGGATATAGAGAAACAACCTACCAATTTCCAGATAACTCCCAGGAAACGACAGCTTTTTTTGGCTTTGCATTGGCAGAATATATAGGTCCAAATCGCACCATCATTTTGGGCACCCGGAGCAGTCAATGGGGAATCCTAGTGGAGCACCTTGCAGATGCAGGTGGAAAAGAAGATGCCCGCCTCGAACTCATGGACGCTGAAACACGAGGAGAAGTTGAACAGCGGCACCTGGACGCAGTCACAGACCTGATGTGCAGCGCTGTCAATTACGAAATTATTGCACGCCTGATCCCATTTGGAAAAAATGAGGATGAACAGTACAAGATACTAGACGTTATTGCAGACAACGTCCTCGAAGGAAATATCGATTTCGATTTGACACACGGGTTTCGGCATTTTGGAATGATCGGTTTCCTATCCGCTTTCATGCTGGCGCGCGTTCGCGGACTTAATGTGAACAATTTGTGGTACGGCGCGCTTGACATGACTCAAAATAACATCACCCCGGTGCTTAAGTTGGATGGTCTCAACAGGGTCCGCCAATGGCTGGACGCACTCAATCGATTCGACGCCACTGGAGATTATAGAATATTCGGATCGCTCCTCACAAAAGATGGGGTAGCACCACAGGAAACGAAGCATCTTGAAAACGCTGCCTTCCACGAACGGACGTTCAATCTGCCTGCCGCAGCCGCTGAGATCCGTAAATTCAAACCCGCGCTCAAAACCGATCTCACCGGAGCATCAAGACTCTTTCAACAGAAATTGGCAGACCGTCTCAGATGGGCTGACTGGGATAGTCTTTCCGAGCAGCAGGCAGAGCTGGCACGTCAATATCTCGGGCGTCGTGACTATGTCCGCGCCGCACTTTTCGCTTGGGAAACGCTTGTCACGCTGGCGTGTAAAAAGAACGGACTTGATCCTGAAGTCATAAGTGTTCGAATGCAACAAAGTGTGCTAAGCGAACTAAGCAAACTAGCGGACGAAAAACGCCAAGCAGGTAAGATCCTCAATCAGATTCGCAACGCATTGGCGCACGGTAACCAATCTCAGGAAATCCAAGAAATATTCGCAGACGAACAAAACCTGCGCGCAGCGCTACAAAACGCCTTTGAATGCCTTTTCCCAAAACCTACCAGAAGTGGAAAAACAGGTAGGAACCAAGAAACAAAAGATTAAGGATCACCACACACCAGCGCGCAAACCGCTTTTGCAGCCGCGGAAACAGATAGATAGACGCAGCAAGCATCCCCACCCGTTCTGTTGCTCCAACAATCCCCGCATAGTGCCCTCTATCCCAATACGAAATCGGACTTTCAAACATAAAATCAGAAATCGGGAAAAAGTGACGATGCCCATCATCGTGGTGCGTCAAGAAGTCAAAAGCGCAGTGGATCAACATACTCCACGCAAGAACCGTCAACCCCTCAGACTGCAGTAGATAATACCCGATTCCCAATAGAATCAGGATCAACGGGACAGCGTTGAAGGTATCAAAGAAATTGTGCCACGCCCTCATAAAATAGCGAGTGCCCCACAGCTCTCGTTGCGGTGTATTAAAGATAAATGTTTCTACTACAAAGAAGATGAATAGCGGCACATCTGGCAACACCGCACCCGCGAAGGCGTAAGAGTGGCGGCGCGGTTTGCCTTGCCTTGAGAGAAGCGCTATGTTGAGAATAGCGTGTGATTGCGTATGCATCGTTACATCACAAATCAATCGGAACTTCGGAAACCTTCGCGGTTATGTAGAACAGGCTCTAATCCGGCTTTTCATTCAGTTCGGTATCACAGAGAATGGGTTTGTAATCGCCACTTCACAGATGCCAAATCTCACTCTTAAATGGAGGGAATAAACAGTCTAACAGCACCGCGGGCGCCGTGCCTTTCGTCCAGCAATCGACGAAATGAGAGACCAACTCCTCCGTCCGGCACCGTCCACAGAGGAGATGCAGGAAGCTGAGATCAGGGAACGCCGCGTCCCCGTCTTCAATGTCTTCAGGGGTCCAGCGGGTGAGTCTGCTCACGCACCCCCGTTCAAATATGAAATGGATACCGCTTCGATAGAAACTGACCTTGAGTTCGCCTGTGTAGCCCTCTGCAACAGTTCCAATCAGGTGTTTTTCGAGGGCAGGTCGGATGTGCCGTAAAAATGTTATCAGATCGGGCACCCGGATATACCAAGAATACGGTAACGCTCTCCGGACAATAGCTTTAGGGAGGACACTATAAATTGTATGCTCGCGTCCGAGCATGAACTGGATCCCTGTCGCCTCCGAAGCCTTACTTTCGAAGACCACCGGTGTCGCCCTCGCCTTCTTCCACAGTGCCCGCAATAACGACGCCACCAGGTTTAAATAGCCAACGCCCGGTTTCAGTTCGAGTCGCATAACAACAAAATGAGTGCCGCTGTCCTTGCCCTCGCCATAACCATCGTAGCACCACTGTAGATGCTGCACATAACCGAGCCGTGTCCCTTCCATATCCTCAATGAGCAGCCATTCCATCCGCGCACCACTGTCGGCAGACCGGCCGTTGAATTCATATTCCCAGAGCCCGGGGCTCCGCGGACATGCAAACACTTGAGACTTAATTGCATGTGCATAGAGGTCTTGAATGAAAACGTTGTCCGCATCCATCCGCGGCCTGAGTCGACACGTCTCTGTCTCACCGCTTCTCAAAGCCGGAATGTGCATCCCATCGATGAGCAATTCCGCTTCCATATCCAGGGTCATCTCATATCCGAACATTCGATAATACCACGGTATCCCAGTGATGCCTTGCATCAGTTGTCCGCGCGCCTCGCTCAAAGCATGAATTACCTCAAACTGCTTTCGAACCAAGCCGCGCCTGCGGTACCCCGGTTCAGTAGCAACAAATTCAGGCTGCCCCACCTCGAACGGAATGCCGCTATAGGTCCACGTCTGTGAGATGAGGCAAACGGAGGACACAATTTGACCCGTTCGGATATCTTCAACAACGGTGAAATCGCTCGCTTTGCAGGTGGGATGATCTCCAGACATCAGGTCCCGGACGTTCGGACCGGTATCCGCAGCTTCATGCTGCCGGACATTGAACTCAGCGAGCACATCCGCATCATCCCGTGTGGCAAATCGCAGTCTTAAGGCATCGCCGAGATCTATCGGCATTTCTGAGAGAATACACTTTTTTGACATTCACATTTTCCATAATATAGCTTCAAACAGATTGTATCATAGAAATTATATTGCATCAAATAGAAAAGGCGCACAGATAGTAAAGACGAGATACGGACACCCCGCCTAAACCCTCAAAAAACCAGTGAATACTTTGCAGAATATTGGTATAATAAGCAGAAGATGAAGTTTATACCGCAGCGGCCCGCACTCTATTTTCTGATTCCATACCTGCTTGGAATTGTTGCCGGTAGATGGTCGGCTATTCCGTTCCTCTGGCTCTGGCTCTCCATCCTCTTCAGTTTTATCGGTAGCATTGCGACGAGAAACCGGAGACGTTGTCTCTCTTATGTACTGCTTCATCTCGCTGTTTTCGCAGGCGGTATGCTACGTTTCGAAACGGCCGCTGTCTCGCCAATCCCCAACCACTTTTACGATGAACCCATCAGTTTTTCAGGGACCACCACTTACCAACCCGAACGCGGCACAGAGTGGGCAGAATGTTATGCAGTTGGCAAACTTCAGCTCTTATCGGATCCGTCGCAGCAGGTGAAGGCGAAGGTTTTGATCAGGTTCCAAGAATTAGTGCCGCTCCGCTACGGTAAACAGATAACCCTCACCGGCGTTCTCCGAGAACCACACGGCAAACGGAACCCAGGCGGGTTCGATTACAAAGATTACCTCGCAAGACAGAAAGTCACCGGCATCCTCAACGTCATAGGACTTCTACGGATAGGCGAACAAGGCGGACTCCCGCCCTTGCGTTGGATAGAGACGCTCAGAATCCAAACGGAACACGTTATAGATCGCATCTATCAACGCTCTCAACTGCACGTCGAACTACTTAAAGGCATTTTACTCGGCAAACGGAGCGACATACCCTCAGAAACCTTGGAAGCCTTCCGCAATAGTGGAACAGTTCATGTGCTCGCTGTCTCCGGGCTACACGTCGGACTCGTCGCCCTGTTCTGTTACTTCGGTCTCTCAAGATTCCGATTACCACCCAAAATTCTCTACCTACTCACAATTGTGGCAGTCTTGATTTACGCCTGTCTCATCGGTTTCCGCCCCTCAGTTTTTCGCGCCGCGTTGCTCACAGTTCTGTTCTTCTTCGCGAAAATTATAGACCGGGACACCGATCTTTACAATCTGTTAGCGTTTTCTGCGTTGGCACTCCTTCTTTTCAACCCGCTGCACCTATTTGATGTCGGCTTTCAATTGTCCTTCACAGCAGTCCTCTCCATTGTGTACTTCGTCCCGAAAATGGAAAAACCGTTCCAGCACTTCTGGAAAGAGACAGAACTAGCATCCGAAGGGGTTCTCGCCCTTCTCGCAAAATTGCGAAACGCAACCGTTAAACGGCTAATACTCTCATATAACGCTGCTCTTTACAATCTGTTAGCGTTTTCTGCGTTGGCACTCCTTCTTTTCAACCCGCTGCACCTATTTGATGTCGGGCTTCACTCGTCCTTCACAGCAGTCCTCTCTATTGTGTACTTCGCCCCGAAAATGGAGAAAATGTTGCAGCACCCATGGCAAGAGACAGAGCAAACGTCCAAAGTGGTTCTCGCCCTTCTCACAAAGTTGCGAAACACAACCCTTAAATGGCTAATACTCTCTTATCTCGTGACGTTCGCAGCGCAAATTGGAACGGCACCCGTGATCGCCTATTTCTTTTTCCGCACGTACCCATTGGGTATCGTCGTCGGCCCCTTTGCAGTTGGCCTCGTATCGATCATTGTTGCTATCGGGATCGGATCAGTGTGTATCGGTCTAGGATGGATTCCGCTCGCGAAGCTCCTCGCCCCCTTCAACCACGTTGTTATCTCTATTTTCTTGGCACTCATCGGGAGCTTTGCACAAGCATCCGGGGTCGTGAAAATAGCACCCCCGACATTTGGAGACTTTGTCCTCTACATCGCGGTCTGTTTAGGGTTAGCACATTGGCGACAGATCCGTCAGCACCGCCGAATCGCAAGCCTCATTGGACTCTCCGTTCTAGCAATTTGGGTTTGGGATGCTGCTCTTCACGAGAGGGGCAGGCTGCTTGAAGTCATAACGCTCGACGTCGGGCAAGGCGATGCCACTGTCGTCCGGTTCCCTGACAACCGGACAATGCTAATAGACGGCGGCATCCGGCGCATCTATTACGACGAGCGCAAACAGAAAACAGTCAACTATGACGTGGGCAAACGAATTATTGAACCATATCTCGATTACCACGGCATCCGAAAACTCGACATGGTCGTACTCACACACCCCGACATCGACCACGGCGGCGGACTCGAATATATTTTAGAGCACTTTGAAGTCTCACGGCTCCTCGGCATATCCGATATGCCGATCGATTCTCAAACGCATCAGAACCTCCGCGCAATCGCCAAAGCCCGCAACATCCCTTATGCGTTCCCTTATGCCGGAGAGATTCCGCTAACGCCGACAGCTACATTAAATTTGCTCCATCCTATAGACGCAGAATCTACCAACCTATCGGATAAAGACAAAAATGACGATTCCCTCGTCATCAAACTCTCCTACGGTGAGGTGGACGTTCTCTTTACAGGAGACATCGGCAAAAGCGCGGAAGCCCGACTCATCGCCTCCGGACAGAATCTGCGATCAGAAATTCTCAAGGTCCCACACCACGGAAGTCGAACATCGAGCAGCGCCGCCTTCTTAGACGCTGTCCAGCCCCGCCACGCTATCATTTCGCTCGGCAAAGGAAATCGATATCAGCTCCCGCACCCTGAGGTAGTAGCCCGGTATCAGGAACGCAACTGCCAACTCTGGCGAACGGACGAAGCCGCATCGATTACCCTCCGCACCGATGGAGCTCGTTGTTGGATCGACGGCTTAAAGCAGTAGACACATCAGACATATCACAAAAAGCCGTCTATAACGACGGGGCTATAGCAATACGCGGTGACTTCTGATTCATCGCATCCATAAAAGCAGTGTTGATCTCTCCTAACGGATACGTCTTTCCGATCAGCTCCCCGAACGGGTAGCGTGTACGGACCTCTTCCACAAAACCGAGCGCCTTCCCAAGGGCGGTATGATGATAGTTATGAACGCCTCGAAACGTTATGCATTTTGTGACAATCTGGTGGGCATCAACAGAGATATGGGCGTTCGGATAGACATAGCCAAGTGTCAAACAGCGCCCACCGATCCCTAACCATGTTATCAGGCTCGGGATCCCAATTGTCGCACCGCTGACTTCTACGCCGAGATCCGCGCCCCGGCCGGCCGTAAGCTCTTTCAAAACCGCATCTATCTCGGCAACGGAGGTCTCGTCTGGATTGAAGGTGTGTGTCGCGCCGAACTGCTTAGCAATCTGTAAACGTTCGTCGTTGGTATCTACAACTGCCACACGCGTGTATCCATTTTCACGGAGATAGCATGCCGCATAGATACCGAGCATACCAGCTCCATGAATCACTGCTGTCTCGCCTGATTGGACACCGATAGCCGTCAAACCGTTTACCACAGTTGCAAGCGCACAGTTGACAGGAACAGCCTCTCTGTCCGTCACTGCATCCGGGATACGATAGACGGCTGTCCCCGGGCGCAATAGGATATGCGTAGCAAAACCGCCCGATAAGGCAGAAGCCCCCTCACTACGCCCATGGCCATATTTGAACATCGTCTCACACTTCTGTGGTAGGTTCCGATCAACACAGTAATAGCACGCACCACAAGCAGTTGTGAGACTCCACGTAACCCGATCCCCTTCCTTTAGCTTGCCCCCGGTTGCAGAACTGAGATTCGTCGGGGCCGCAACCGTCCCAACCACCTCATGTCCGAGCACACACGGTGTATCGGCACCGCGGCGACCCAGAAAAGTGTGAAGATCGGAACCACAGATAGTTGCAAGCGAAACCCGGACAACAACATCGTTCGCGGTGGCAGCGACAGATACCTCACTCGCCTTAAAAGGCACGCCTGCCCCGTGAAAATGTAGAACCTTGGCAGATATTGGCATTATGTTAATATCCCTTTTATGACGATCAGTCATCGAAAACCATCAACAATTGATTGGTGTCTCTTAGAACGTTTATAATACCCACAACGCCTCCTGATCCCTAAAAATAGAGCACAACGAAACGACCTGACAGCTGAAACTGATCGCTAATAATCACTTTTAATTTGACAAACAGAGACGCTTCACGTATCATATATTACATTACACACTATTCGGAAAACATAGAGGACAAAACGAAAAACATGAACAGAACTGCCGAGGTGCTTATCGAAGCCTTGCCTTATATCCGCCGGTTCTACGATCGGCGGATCGTTATCAAATATGGCGGTGCCGCTATGGAGGACGAGGAACTGATCCACTCCGTCATGCAGGACATCGTTTTAATGAAATACGTCGGCATCCGGCCAATTATCGTCCACGGCGGTGGACCCCGAATCACAGCATGGATGGATAAACTCGGGAAAGCACCTGAATTTGTGCAAGGATTACGGGTAACCGACGCCGAAACCGTCGAAATCGCTGAGATGGTACTCGGATCCATTAATAAAGAAATTGTGTCACGCATCAATCAGCACGGCGGAAAATCCATCGGACTCTCCGGAAAAGATGCCAACCTCATTTTAGCCGAGAAACAGCAGACGCAAATCACCAATGAAAATGGACAACTGGTACACGTCGACTTAGGATACGTGGGGAAAATTATTGGAGTCAACACCGAAGCAATCATCGCACTCGACAAGGCGGATTATATACCTGTCCTCACACCCATCGGCGGGGGAGCCGATGGACAAACCTATAATATTAACGCCGATACGATGGCAGGCGAGGTCGGAGCAGCCTTCCAAGCCGAGAAATTGATCGTACTGACAGATACCCGCGGCATCCTCCGGGATCTATCGGATACCACCTCCTTGATTCCGACGATCCGTCTGCAAGAGATAGATCAATTCATCAAGGAAGGTTTCATCGCAGGCGGTATGATCCCTAAGATAGAGGCTTGCACAACAGCACTTAAGGGCGGTGTCTATAAAACACACATCATTGACGGAAGGATTCCGCACTCTCTGCTGCTCGAGATTTTCACCGAGGGCGGTATCGGAACAGAGATCGTTCGCTAGATGTGGCAGAGGCAGTGGACAAAGCGGAAAAAACTTGCAGCAAACCTTACAGCCTATTTTCAGACGTATAGAAGCGCGGCTAGAAAACCGCGCTTAAACCCTAGCGCTCAGGACGCGCCGGGATCCCCGTTTCTGCAGATTCGTAGATCAGATCCATCAATTCAGATTGGATAATCCCATTTAGCGGACTCGTACGAGACTCGGCTCTGCCTAAGATCGCGTCAATGAAATTATCATCCGGCGATCCAGCCGACATATCGTCCGTAATCGGCGGCGGATCTAACGCCTCACCGCCTTTCCAGACCCGAATCCAGCCACCGCTCCAACCGTCAACTTCAATCCTGCCATTCTCAAAGACCAACGCCATGTGCGTCCCGCCCGGGCTTGGACAATTGCCGCTCACCGCCATCGCAGCGAGAACACCATTTTCAAACTTGACATTAATCGAGGAGTTGATGTCCACTTCACGTCCCTGCTTATCTGTGTAAGCATAGACTTCAGCAACTTTCGACTCGACTGCCCAGCAGAGGCTATTCAGCAGGTGTGCCCCACTGTCATAAGCCTGGCCGCCGCCAGAAAGCTTCGGGTTCTGCCGCCACGTCCCTGTCGTGCCACCTTTCCAACCTTGCGTAATGTAGCCGATCACCAGCTCCAGCTTGCCAAACGCTCGGCTACGGATAACCTCGCGCGTATAATAGAAATTCGGCGTGCAGGGCGTGTTATAACCAATCGTGAGAGTCAACCCCGTCTCTTCCACTTTCTCTGCAAGAACGTACGCATCTTTAGAAGAGGTGACCATCGGTTTCTCCATTAAAACATGGCAACCCGCTTCAAGCGCCTGCATGCCCTGCTCAAAATGCAGGGTGTGCGGCGTAGAAATAACCACCGCGTCCGGAGAAGTCTCTTTAAGCAACCTACCGATGTCGTCATAAGCACCAGGACGCGGGCTCAGATCGGATAAGTTCCGATCAATATAGCCGTTGGCGATGTCTGTATTCACATCGCAGGTGCCGACAATTTGCACATCAGGGTTTGCATTCATTCTTCGGGCGTGCCCCGAGGAGTTTCCACCGCATCCAATCATGGCAAGTTGAATCTTCGCCATATGTTCCTCCTTCTTGTCTCTTACTGTGTGTGCCCCGAATCCTAAACAACGGGGCTTTCATACCTAACATTTGATAGATCGGCAACGCTGATCGCACCATCACCGAACACCCTCGTAAAAGTGTGTCCATGGTGCGACTTCGTTTCACCATGCATATAGCAGACGCTGAACGCCCGCCGTGGTATGTCTGTATCGTTCGTCCCAGAACTATGGAGCATCCAATTGTGGAGCAAAACCACTTCCCCAGCCTGCAACTCCATCGGCTCCGGTGTCGCCTTCGCAACGATGTCGTCAATCTGTTCCTGTGTCAGGAAACCCGAACCGTTTGAAGGATTAATAAGCCTTTTGTGTGATCTCGGAATGATGCGTACACAACCGTTCTCAATCGTTGCGGGATCCAGAGCGGTGTAGACGGTAATCCGGGGGTCGCGATCGAGATCCCGCCATCTATCTTGATGCCATGTCAGCTGTGTTCCTTCATGTGCCGGTTTATTCATAAACATCGCTCGGAAACAAGCGACAGGCGTCACGGGGCCGTAGATCTCTGCACAGACCTCTTGAAAAATCGGTTTCTGCAAATACCCTAAAAAAATCGGATCCAGTTCCAGGTTCTGAATTTTCCGATACAGCAACGTCGGCCCCTTGTGTCCTTTGGACTGCGGCCCCGGTGAATTTTTCCCAGGCTCTCGGTCGAGCTGCATCATGATCTGCTCATAATCGAGCGGCGCCTTGCCGAGCATGATGTCGTCCATCCGCTGCTGAAGCTGGGCAAGTTCATCCTCGGTCGCAACCTGCCCGATACGGACATATCCATTTTCCCAAAAATGTTCCCACTGTTCGTCTGATATATTCTGCTCCATGCTGAGCCTCCCCATCATCTCATGGTTGTGACCTTGAATTATAACACACATTTCAATAAGAAAAAAAGCAAATTCTGATCGCGCCACGCGCTCGGTTCGGACTCCCCTTACGAGCAGCTCGCCTAGACTGTGCGATAGCGCTTGCAGCATAACCTGTCAGTCTGTGCCATAGCACTTGTAGCATAGACTGTTAGTCTGTGCATATGCGATAGCGCTTGCAGCATAAACTCTCAAGATATGCAAGTTTCCTCTTACCCAAAGCCGAACCAAACAATCACCAAACCCACGCTATTGTAGATCGCCCCGAAACATAGACACAATAACAGAAGCCAGAAGTCATTCGGAAGGCGCACGTAGCTCCTGAGGATACCGCATCAACTTTCCATTTTTATCTAAGGATGTTAAGAGCCTTGTCAACGGTGGCTTTCACATCCGCATCGCCAGCTTTCTCAGCCAGCCTTCGCGCCGTGTAGAGGTCCTGTTTCGCCTCTGCCTCTCTATTTAGTCTCACCTTGCTTACTGCGCGGTTGTAGTATGCTATTGCGTAATCGGGTTTTATGCGTATAGCCGCATCGTAGTCAGCAATCGCAGAAAAGTGCTGACCAAGTTTAGCCTTCGCTATTCCACGGCTGACGTATGCGTATGCGTCATCAGGTTCTATGCGTATAGCCGCATCGTAGTCAGCAATCGCAGAAAAATGCCGACCCAGGGCAGCCTTCGCATCTCCACGCCAGAGGTATGCGTATGCGTCATCAGGTTCTATGCGTATAGCCGCATCGTAGTCAGCAATCGCAGAAAAGTGCTGACCGAGGAGATGCTTCACGAATCCACGTTGGACGTATATGAATGCGTAATCGGGTTTCATGTGTATAGCGGTATCGTAATCAGCAATGGCGGCAGAATATCGGCCAATATTGTACTTTGCCATTCCACGTCTGATATATGCGTATTCGTTCTCGGGCTCTATGATTATAGACAAGTTGTAAAGGGCAATTGCCGCGGCATAGTCTCCTAGCTCGACCTGTTGATTGCCTCTTATCAAGTAGGTCTCCGCGGATATCCCGGAACTGGCACTCGACAAAGGTTTCACTGGGCCTGTCTTCGCAAGGAGCCGCCTGAGGTACTTGGAGGGAATCGCAAAGTTGAGATTCTGGCCACCTTCTAGGGTCATGAATGAAACCCCGATCACCTCACCGCGCGCATTCACAACCGGGCCGCCGCTACTCCCCGGGGAGATAGGGGCGGTCATCTGAAAACGCGTTTTGGCAGCACCCCCGCGTCTGCTGCTGATAAGCCCATCCGAGAACGTGCCTTCTAAACCCTTCGGGTTGCCACACACATAAACCGCATCCCCTATTCTCACGTTCTCGCTGTAACCGAGCGCGAGCGGTCTCATACCGGACGCTGTGATCTTTAACAGTGCAAGGTCGTTCGCCTCGTCCGTTGCCACGACCCCTTCGATGGTGTATTCCGTATATTTTCCGACCCGCGTTGCGGTGCCGCGCCTCGTGCCTTCGATGACGTGGTAGTTGGTCGCGATCAGGTTCCAGCGCACACAGAACCCGCTGCCGTAGCTGACAGTGGCACCGGTCGCGTCCTGCATCTCCAAGGAGACAGTGGAAGCGAGGACCTTGTCAGCAATCTCTGGTGTGGTTTGGGCAAGAGCAGGCGTTAAGGCTGTAGAGCAGATGAGCAATAGCACCGGTAGCCACGCTCGTAGGTAGATGTTCGGACACCGTTTAGCTTGAGATCTGGTATTCATACAATTTTCTCCGTTTGGGTCTCCTTGTATTAATGTGAGTGTGATAGATGGCACACTTTTTTCTTTCTCTAAAGAGAACAACTTTGGTATAATAACGCTGTTATATTTTCTCAAAAGAGGTTATCTCATGTGTATTATATCACTTTTCCGCAAAATAGACAACTTTTTTCTTGCATCTGATGGTATAATAACCTATAAACGTGGACATACGAAAGCAGACCGATTCACCTCAAAACGCTTGCGATTTTAATAACCAATTGCAGGAGAAACCGAAACCCTTTAGAAATATGCGTACCCTTCAGTTATTAGTAATCTCCGTTCTGGTATTCACACAGGCGCTGTTGTTGAATTCAGAAGGGAGCAGCGATCAATTTACCTTCGTCCGATTGAAATACGGCGGAAAACTGACACGGCGGAGCAGCTGGAAAGTGGACTGGCCCGCCTCCGACCGGAATTTCATCTGGCAACTGCGCAAACAGACAAATATCGACGCTGCACCGCGCGAGAAGATTATCGACGTGGGTGCAGCCGAGCTGTTCGCCTATCCGTTCGCCTATATGCTAGAGGTCGGAAGTCTTAGACTCAATCAACATGAGGCAGCGAACCTCCGAGAATATCTGCTACGCGGCGGGTTTATCCTTATCGACGATTTTCACGGCGAGCGCGAGTGGAAACGGTTTTACACTGAATTTAAGAAAATTTTCCCAAAACGCGAACCCATAGATATCCCCATATCTCATCCCATCTTTCAATGCTTTTTCAAAGTTAACAAACTCATTCAGGTACCAGGCCTCCGTTCGCTCTTCAACGGACGCACCTATGAGCGATTCGACGGCCATCCCGCATACTGTCGTGGAGTCTATGACGACAACGGGCGCCTCATGATGATGATTAACTTCAATACAGACCTAGGAGACGCGTGGGAACACGCCGCTGAACCCGCCTACCCGCGGGAATACTCCGATATGGCACTCAAAATGGGAATCAACGCAGTCATCTACGCCCTAACTCACTAAGCCACATTCAGTTAAACTTTTCACGTCCGTCGATGTCTAAAACATAACATTTTGGGGGACAGATTCCCGTATAAAACTCACCTACCCAAAATCACGGAGGGAATAAAAATATGCTGACGCGCAAGCAGAAGATACACTTTTATGAAAACGGCTATATCTCTATACCAGGGGTCGTGCCACGCTTGATGGTAGATGCAGCACGACAGTCAATCAATCATTCCATCGGGGCAGTAGGAATGCACCAAGGCGACTTAGAACGGTTCCGCGCACAATCCTACTGCAATGAAATTCGTGAGGCACCCGAGATCGTCGGTCTCTTCAACAGAACACCGGTCCACCAAATCGCTGAATCGTTGATGGGGGCAGGAAACGTCCAATCCCCCAAATCCGCTCAGATAGCACTCCGATTCCCCGCTCCATTACAAACAGACCCAAAAGAACCAGGCGGACATCTCGACGGACTCGGAAGCGGCACAAACGGCATGGCAAAAGGAATCTACCGACGCGGGTTTACCGCACTCGCCGTCGTGTATCTCGCAGACGTCCCAGAACCGTATAGCGGGAACTTCACCGTCTGGCCAAGATCGCACAGATTTTTCGCCGAATACTTCAAAAAGGAAGGACATGAGATATTAGAAAACGGGATGCCGAGAACCAAGCTGCCCGAGGGACCGAAGCAAATCACCGGTAAAGCCGGAGATGTCGTCCTGACGCATCACCAGATCGTCCACTCAGCGGCACCAAATGCAGCAGCAGATATCCGCTACGCTGTGATTTTCCGCCTGCGCCACATCGACTGTGAACAAAACGGCTATGACGCTTACACCGATATATGGCGAGAGTGGCCAGGAATCCAAGAAGTAATTGCCGGAAGCAACGCTTAACCCGAGAAAATAAAAAGGGCGGTGCTGTGCACCGCCCACTACTTCCGCCTAATCTCCATAAGTACGTTTAACTTTTCCATCCAACCGAGCGACAAGAGGGGATCCCTTGTCATCCACAACATCGGTTTTTCCGAACCAGTCTTAATACAGATCAGCACCTCACAAGAGCCACACCACGTTTAAGAACCATCCGTTAGAAATTTTTCCAAATAGAACACATCACAGTACCTATCCGCAAATCTTACATGTTTTTGGGCCACACCAATTTTCTCAAAACCGAGATTACCATAAAATCGGAGCGCCCGCGTATTCTCTGCCAAAACCTGAATAGCAATCTTCTCGAAGCCCCTCGCTTTTGCGAACCTAAAAGAGGCTTCAGCCAGTGCCCGCCCAATCTTATACCCACGAAAATTTGCAGCTATCCATGTCCCCATTGTTGCAACATGCCGCATTGAATCGGTATAACACCCCAAACCGTCCGGTTCGATAACTTGGATACCGACAATCTCATTATCTACCTCAGCAACAAACATCGCACTCCGTCGACACAACCCTTTAATAAAGGCATACTCTTCCTCATCTGTGAAGGTGTTCGTTAGTGCAGTATATCTGGCTTCAAGAATAACCGAGTTCAGTACAGCTGCCACCGGCTTCGCATCGTCCGGGACCGCCTTTCTAATCGTAACTTCCATATCCGCACATCTACCTCAGGAAATAGTATATCGGAAAAACGCTTAAATCGTAGGCATCACATTTCCACCGCAAACCGGGATATAAGCACCCGTGATGTAACTAGCCAGGTCTGAGGCGAGGAAAAGCACAACATTAGCGATTTCTTGGGCAGTACCCCGCCGTTGCATAGGAACCTCGCTCCAATAATGTTCGTCGGACACGCCGGCCTCACTTTTTTCACTGAGTGTCCAGCCAGGGGCAACCTGATTAACAGTGATACCATGTGCACCTACCTCTTTAGCAAGCACCCTCAGAACACCGTCCATGCCTCGCTTACCTGATGTATACGCGCCCTGCCCCTTGAAATTCTGCATCGAGCATTCCGTATTAATGCCGATCACGCGCCCCCAACCCGCTTCAATCATTGCAGGTACAAACGCTTGAGACATGTAGACATTGTGCAAGACACATGATTGGAACTGACTTTCGTAGTCCGCTGGAGATTGCTCCAAAACGGAGGTCCAGGTATACTGGATAACAGCGTTATTAACAATGATGTCGACTCTACCTAATTGATCCAAGACCACATCACGCATCCCATTTATCGAGCGCTGACTGGTGACATCTGCTTGTACAGGAATTGCGCGCCTACCTCCACCAGAAATTTCATTTTGCAGGTGGAGTGCGGTCTCTTCATCTCGATAGTAGCAGATTGCGATATTCGCTCCCGCTCTCGCCAAGGTCCTCGCCATCACGCGCCCTAACGCCCCCGAGCCGCCTGTAATTACTGCAACTCTATTATTAAGATCAATCGGAATCATTTTCCCTCCATGCTACTTCTGATCTCTTCGTAAAAAGTCAGTCGGTATACGAGACATCGGGTAATTCGCAGCCTCGTCCCTAGTCGCAACAGCTTCCGGTATCCCCTGATCCCAATAGTCCGGGACAGTGTTAGGCCGACTATGCCATGCCAAGATTAAGGTGCGCCGAACATCCGTCCGATTTTGATGAGCAGCGTGTAAAATCCGAGCATCCGCCATTACCAACGAACCCGCTTTCGCCAAAACATCTACCTGATCCGGATGATCACTGAACATAACTGGATGGTCAGCATCAATGAACCGCGCACCCTGTTCATGTGCAGGTACTAATATGTCGTGCAAATCGATGCGCTTGCGATGCGTCCCCGGAATAACTTTTAAACAACCATTTTCCGGCGATGTATCAGTGAGATAATAATTAAGAAAAATCGTCTGAGGCCACGGCGCACAACTGAGCGGATCATTCCAGCGCATCCAATCTTGATGCCAATAGAGAGGAGGGCCCCCAGGCTCCTTCGTGAGAATAATGATCCCGCCAGAGGACACAAAATCTCCGAAACCGAGCTGTTCAAGAGCATCACGAGACGGACGCCATTCCAGCAACCTTTGAATATACCGATTGTCTTCACCGCGAACGTTGACATGCTGCCCTTGATAGATAACGTCCTCCGGCGCCACATGTCCAGCGATGAGCCGTTCTGACTCGTCCCGTAGCTCTTGTAAAAACGCTTCTGTCAAAATACCGTCAACAACGCAGAACCCCTCTTCAATCATCTGTTCTCGTTTTTGTAATGCGACTCCTGGGATCATCGCTTGCTCCTTTAGGTATCAAAAAAACAGTTCTGAAGTTAATTGCTGTTCAATGTAAGTCTATGTTATTCTATACGAAGGTGCAGGAGAAAACAAGATTTTTTTAGTGTGTTCAATCGGTTTCCGCTTTATGAAGTAGGGCTTTGGGAAATCAATGAGTCTTGACTTACGTTAATGTCTTTTGTTATACTTCCACAAATAGCTGAAAGGAGAAATATGGAACGCACACTGTTAATTCACTCCGAAATGCCTGAACTTGATAAGGAACACGGCTTCTCAAATATCAACGGACCCTCCTTGGTCCGGGTGCCCGAATGGGTAGAAAACCCGCTGGGGCGATACTATCTCTATTTCGCACACCACCGGGGTGCTTATATCCGGCTGGCTTACGCCGACGCAATCGAAGGCCCTTACACCGTCTATCGCCCCGGGGCACTACACAGAGACGCTACTGTTTTCCGCGGATGTGACCACATCGCCTCGCCAGACGTACACATAGACGCACAGAATCAACGCTTTTTCATGTACTTTCACGGAAACCCACGGAGCGGACAAGTAACCAGTTGGGCAATCTCTACCGACGGCGTGAATTACACCGCCTCAAACACAATGGATAGGCGAAACAGCTCTTACTTCCGGGTCTTTTGGTGGAAAGGACACCCGTACGCAACCTATCACGGGTGGATAGGTCGCGCAGAAACACCTGAATGGACAGCACCTTTTATACAGCGAGATACCCCCCTCTTTCCGCGCAAATCTCCAGAAGATAATACCGGTTTCCCACGCCATACAGCGAATCTTTTAAAAGGCAATATTTTAACTGTCTATTACTCGCTCTACGGAGACAGCCCTGAACGGATCAAGAAAAGCACCGTGCAGTTGACAACTGATTGGAAAGACTGGCACCCGTCTAAGCCGATAGAGGTTATCGCCCCAAAATACGATTTCGAAGGAAGCAACCTGCCGATTAAGCCCTCAACAGGAGGGTTAGATCGAGAACCGGTGCATGAACTCCGGGATCCAGCCATCTATTGTGAGAATGGAAAAACGTGGATGCTCTATTCTGTTGCCGGGGAACAAGGGATTGCGGTCACGCAGCTGACTGATTAGCCAAACTGAACCCAAATCCCCCGTACATAAAAAGGAGAACACCATGAACGTCAAACCGAAAACCATCTTCACCGGCGATAACCTACAGATCATGCGCGGCATAAATAGTGAATCCGTTGACCTTATCTATCTTGACCCGCCTTTCAACAGCAATGCCAACTACGCTGCCCCCATCGGCTCACAAGCCGCAGGGGCGGAGTTCAAGGACACCTGGACGCTCAAAGATGTAGACATCACTTGGCTCGACCTCATTGAGACAAAGCATCCCGCTCTCAACCGTGTTATCCACGCTGCAATGGTAGACAGCGATAAGGCATACCTCATCTACATGGCAGTCCGGTTACTGGAAATGGAACGCGTCCTCCGCAAAACAGGCTCTATCTATCTACACTGTGACCCTACAATGTCGCATTATCTGAAACTGGTGATGGACGCTATTTTCGGAAGAAAGAACTTCCGTAATGAGTGTGTCTGGTGCTATAAAGAAAACGAAACAGCAACCAAATGGTTTCCCCCAAAACATGATGCTATACTATTTTATACGAAAAACAGAGATAGTGAATACACCTTCAACATTGTCCGTTCAGGTATAACTGAATCACAAAAAAAGAGATACAATATTATAGACGAGAACGGTGACAGATGGGCAAATATGAAGGGTAAGATGAGAAAACTAAATCCGAAAGGTGCAAAAGTTCGGGACTGGTGGGAAATACCGATAGCACAATCGCCTGAAAAGACAGGATACCCGACCCAGAAACCGCTCAAGTTGTTAGAACGCATCATCAAAGCATCTTCAAATGAAGCTGATGTTGTCTTCGACCCCTTCTGTGGCTGTGCGACAACCTGTGTAGCAGCAGATAGGCTGCAGCGCAACTGGATAGGTATTGACATCAGCCCGAAAGCCGCAGAGCTAGTCGTCAGGCGCATAAAGAACGAGCAAGGCCTGTTCCAAAAGATTATTCAACGAACAGATATTCCTAAACGCACAGATTTAGGTAACATACCGCGATACAATAGCCCTCAAAACAAAACAGAGCTATATGGCAAACAAGAAGGATACTGCAGCGCATGCGAAGAACACTTCAAAATGCGACATCTTGAAGTTGACCACATCATCGCTAAATCCGTGGGAGGCACCGATCACATCTCTAACCTCCAACTCCTTTGCAGCAACTGCAATCGCATAAAAGGCAACCGAAGCCACGAAGACCTTCTCATCAAACTCAAAAGCGAAAGGGCTAAGAGAAAGTAGAGAACACTATGAACGTCAAACCGAAAACCATCTTCACCGGCGATAACCTACAGATCATGCGCGGCATAAATAGTGAATCCGTTGACCTTATCTATCTTGACCCGCCTTTCAACAGCAATGCCAACTACGCTGCCCCCATCGGCTCACAAGCCGCAGGGGCAGAGTTCAAGGACACTTGGACGCTCAACGATGTAGACATCACTTGGCTCGACCTCATTGAGACAAAGCATCCCGCTCTCAACCGTGTTATCCACGCTGCAATGGTAGACAGCGATAAGGCATACCTCATCTACATGGCAGTCCGGTTACTGGAAATGGAACGCGTCCTCCGCAAAACAGGCTCTATCTATCTACACTGCGACCCTACAATGTCGCATTATCTGAAACTAGTGATGGACGCTATTTTCGGAAGAAAGAACTTCCGTAATGAGATTGTGTGGTGCTATAAGTCAGGCGGTGCAACATCAAAATACTTCGCTAAAAAACATGAAATTATTTTGTTTTATAGTAAAAATAATGCTTACAAGTTCAACCCGATCAAAGAAAAAAGTTATCAAGGTATTGGATACAATACAGGAAATAAGAACGTGACTCTGTATGAAGATGAACATGTAAATACTCTGGGACCACATACATTGGTAAATCTCAAAGACTGGTGGGAAATAAGAATGTTAGCCACATCATCTAAGGAACGAACAGGTTACCCGACTCAAAAACCACTAAAATTACTTGATCGGATCATCAAAGCATCTTCAAATGAAGGGGATGTTGTCTTCGACCCCTTCTGTGGCTGTGCGACAACCTGCGTCGCAGCAGATAGGCTGCAGCGCAACTGGGTAGGCATTGACATCAGCCCGAAAGCCGCAGAGCTAGTCGTCAGACGCATAAAGAACGAGCAAGGCCTGTTCCAGAAGATTATTCAACGAACAGATATTCCCAAACGCACAGATTTAGGTAAGATCCCACGATACAACAGCCCCCAAAACAAGACAGAGCTATACGGTAAACAAGAAGGATACTGCGGGGGATGTAGAGAGCACTTCCAGATGCGACATCTTGAAGTTGACCACATCATCGCTAAATCCGTGGGAGGCACCGATCACATCTCTAACCTCCAACTCCTTTGCAGCAACTGCAATCGCATAAAAGGCAACCGAAGCCACGAAGACCTTCTCATCAAACTCAAAAGCGAAAGGGCTAAGAAAAAGTAGAGAACACCATGAACGTCAAACCGAAAACCATCTTCACCGGCGATAACCTACAGATCATGCGCGGCATGAACAGTGAATCCGTTGACCTTATCTATCTTGACCCGCCTTTCAACAGCAATGCCAACTACGCTGCCCCCATCGGCTCACAAGCCGCAGGGGCAGAGTTCAAGGATACCTGGACGCTCAACGATGTAGACATCACTTGGCTCGACCTCATTGAGACAAAGCATCCCGCTCTCAACCGTGTTATCCACGCTGCAATGGTAGACAGCGATAAGGCATACCTCATCTACATGGCAGTCCGGTTACTAGAAATGGAACGCGTCCTCAGCAAGACAGGCTCTATCTATCTACACTGTGATCCCACAATGTCGCATTACCTCAAGCTTACAATGGACGCTATCTTTGGTAGGAAGAACTTTCGCAATGAGATTGTGTGGTCATATAAAACAGGTGGCGCGAGCAAAAAAAAGTTCTCAGAAAAACACGATATAATCCTATCCTACAATAAATCTAAAAGATTTACATTCAACCCGCAAAAAGAAAAATCATATACAAAGAGTAAATCAAGACAACCAGGTATTGTCAACTACGGTGGAGGCACATCCGAATTCTTTAAGGATAAACAAGGTGTTTTCAACTATGTAAATATGCGTGATGTCTGGGAAATAAGTTATGTAGGATCAACATCACCTGAGAGAACAGGCTATCCGACACAGAAACCCCTTGCACTCTTAGAACGCATCATCAAAGCATCTTCAAATGAAGGGGATGTTGTCTTCGACCCCTTCTGTGGCTGTGCGACAACCTGTGTAGCAGCAGATAGGCTGCAGCGCAACTGGGTAGGCATTGACATCAGCCCGAAAGCCGCAGAGCTAGTCGTCAGACGCATAAAGAACGAGCAAGGCTTATTCCAGAAGATCATCCATCGGGCAGATATTCTCAAACGCACAGATTTAGGTAATATTCCCCGATACAACCACCCTAGAAACAAAACAGAGCTATATGGCAAACAAGAAGGATACTGCAGAGGATGTAAAGAACATTTCAAAATGCGACATCTTGAAGTTGACCACATCATCGCTAAATCCGTGGGAGGCACCGACCATATCTCTAACCTCCAGCTCCTTTGCAGCAACTGCAATCGCATAAAAGGCAACCGAAGCCATGAAGACCTCCTCACCAAACTCAAATCAGAATAACCGCTTTTTCGGTGATCCCAGGATCGATACTGTTTTTCGACTCGGCAAGCCGGTAGCTATCTTCCAAAATTGAGCGAACCGCGTTCATCGTTTATCCTCAAATAGATGCAACGGCGCACTCGGGGATTCCGTGAGACGCCGCCGGGCCTCTTTACAATATTCAGCATTAATATCATAACCGATATAATGCCTACCCAACCTCTTACAAGCAACTGCGGTTGACCCGGAACCCATGAATGGATCTAGCACTAATGCACCAGAAGGCGTGAGGAGGTGTAGGAACTCTTCCACAACTTCAACCGGATAGATTGCCGGATGTTTATTCCCTTTAACGGTGGCCACTGATGTTTCAATTACATCTCGCTTGAGTCTATTACCGTGCATCCGAATAATTGTAAATCCTTTGTTTCTTAATTGCAGGGTGCGTCCGCCTAACTGTCCACCGAAGGGCTCTGAATGAATACCCCGAATTTTCATCCGAAAACTATGTGTCTGCCCTTGCATTACTTCTTGGATGACTTCCGTGAGCTCACGCCGCGCAAGCGTTTTTTCTGCTTCAGACAAATCAGATTCTGCGATGAGTTCAAAATAGCGCTGCCCGACCTTAGTACGCGCTTTTTTACGTGATTGCTTTGGGGCCCGCTCTTTTGCTAAGAAAGCGTTCGGATCATAGAAATAACCGCCTGATTTGACAAAGTGAAAAAACGGTTCTGTGCTACTAACAAGACGGCGACGAAATTGGCGCGGAGTCGGATTCCGTTTAACCCATGTGACCTCGTTTACCAGTTTAACCAGACCTGTCTCCGTCGCAGCAATCGCAAACCGGTACGGGGCAAGCAGTAGGTTACTATCTTCATATTTGTCCCCTATATTGAAAACAATACTACCGTCTTTTTTCACAACCCGCACACACTCGTGGAAGAGACGGAGCAATGTATCAATATATGCCTCAACATCACTTTCGTTGCCGATACCGCCACCATAATCGCGCTGTTGAAAATACGGCGGAGAAGTAATTACCAATTGAATACTACAACCAGGTAGCTTCTGGATGAGTTCAAGGTTGTCACCGCACAGAATTTCGTCTATGGGAACGGATTTGTTAACATTTCGGGTATTTTCAGATATGTCCGACATAACATTTAAGATTGTTAATGTTTTAAGAACGTTTCTCAATGAGTCTTCCGACAAAAAAGATGAGAACGCCGAGCGTCAGGAACCCCATTTCAACGCCCATTGCTTTGGCTTCACTATAATCAAACGGATTGACACATCCCAAATAGAGAGCTGCCCCTAAGCACACTATCCCCATCAGTTCCAGAGTCTTACCGATATAATACACGACTTCTCCAATGCTATTGGCTACTATTCGATAAGACTGTAGGGCAAATTTCCGCAACACCCTACAGCCACAAGCCCACAATAACGAACTAGTACAGGCGCTTGATGTGTCCCCACTGCACCAATTTTTGTTGTTTGTTCGGTTCAAGCCTTGCTGTAAAAATCAAATCGGGAAGAAAATCGTTTTCCTCTGTATAACCCTCTGGACCCCAACCGATCTTATTTTGCAAGTTCCCACCATCAACATCGTAGTACGCAATATCAAAGCCGATACTATTCCCTTTTCTTGAAATACTGTCAAGCCGGAAACTCAACTCACAAGTTGTTCCATCATTGCCCCATGCCACTCGAGTCAACGGATACTTTAGCGCGTCCATCTCCTTTTGAATCGGAATTTCAAAACGGTAGAGAGCATCCTTTCGCCCAGAGTGGTGTGGATCTATGTGAAGAATAATGTGATCTTCACGAAGCAGTTTTATTTTACGCGTCTCAAATCGGTCATCCATTACTTTGATAGCAATATAAAGGAAACCGTTCCTCCAAACCGCTGCAAAGGAACCAATGAAATCAGAGGATTCAGGCAAATACTCTCCCGTCACCAGATCTTTGTCTAATTTTCCAGGTGTCACTTGCTCCCAGACCGGATCATCGAGATACCCATCTACGATAGGCGCAACCGAAACAAGATCCGCGTTATATTGAAAATTTTGAAGATTCGCATCCGTGACATGCCCTAATACATAAGGCGCTGTCAGCAGCAGAAAACCGATTAGCGCTAATATATGTCTATTAAGTTTCATGAATTCCTCCTTTTTAGGATAATTCGCGAGACAGGACTTGCTAAGACGAAGTCCGCATCTCTCATTTTCTTCAACCTCTCTCGCCAGAGGATTCAATAGTTTTTATGTTGTAATTCTTACCACTGTCTATTGTCAACATGTGTTGGAAATATCTATTCTAGGGATCATTAACAGTTTTGTTATAACCGCGGCATTACATTAAAAGTATATCTTAAACAAGACGCTTTATGCAATTAAAACGCAATTAAAATTACACTCGGCAAATACAAAATGCTTGAATTCATGCATTTTTACAAATTCGGTTGAAATCTCGGGCAAAATCTGTTATACTTTATAATAGTTTTTGAAATCGCGTTTTCGTCCGAGACCAGATTATAATAGAGAGGCAATTGGTTGTGAATAAAAATACAAGAAGCATGGTGATTTGGTGGCTCGTTATTGCCGGAATCGTCGTTTTCGGCATCTATCAGCTATTCAACCGCAGAGACCCTGTCTATCAACTGGCAACCTCTGATTTTCACCAGTACATAAAACGAGGACCAGACCTATTTGATGGGTACCTGGTTTTAGATCAAGAATGGATTAAGGGACGTTTTCATACAGACAGTCTAACGCAAATTCGAGGCGATATCCTCAGAGACGTGCCACCTCAGGAACAAGAAACCCATTTCCCTTCAAATTGGGAAGGCGAATTTAGATCGAGTCGTGACGCAATCGATGACTACGCCCTTCAAGCAAAACTTGATGAATACGGGATTGCCTATGATGTCAAACCCCCATCCAAGTTCCCACAGGGATTGATTATCTTCGGGACTACCATCATACCACTTCTCATCTTCTTAGGGTTGATGATCTTCCTGTCACGCCAAATGCAAGGAAGCGGAAACCGCGCACTCTCCTTCGGCAAAAGCCGCGCAAGACTCCATTCCGAAAATCATAAAAAAATAACCTTTGAAGATGTTGCCGGCGTTGATGAGGCAAAAGACGCTCTCGAGGAAGTCATCGAGTTTCTTAAAGCACCCAAAAAATTTGAACGCCTCGGCGGTAGAATCCCAAAAGGAGTGCTATTAATGGGACCCCCAGGCACAGGGAAAACGATGCTAGCACAAGCCGTCGCAGGAGAAGCGGACGTTCCATTCTATAGCATCAGCGGCTCTGACTTCGTCGAAATGTTCGTCGGCGTAGGTGCCTCCAGAGTCCGGGACCTCTTTGAAACAGGAAAGAAAAACGCACCCTGTATTATTTTTATAGATGAACTAGACGCTGTCGGCAGACACCGCGGCGCCGGAATAGGCGGCGGACACGATGAACGTGAACAAACTTTAAATCAACTCCTCGTTGAAATGCAAGGATTCGACGCATCCGAAGGCGTGATTCTTATAGCCGCAACAAACCGACCAGACGTGTTAGACCCCGCCCTCCTGCGACCCGGCAGGTTCGACCGGCAAATCGTCGTTGATCTCCCCGACGTCCGCGGCAGAGAGGCCATTCTTAAAGTACACACAAAAGAACCTTACAAACTCGCAGAAAATGTCAACCTGGAAATCCTAGCAAAGGCAACACCAGGATTCTCCGGGGCCGATCTTGAAAATATGGCAAACGAAGCCGCACTCCTCGCCGCAAGGTGCAATAAAGAACATATTGATATGATCTGCTTCGATGAAGCCAAAGACCGCGTACTTATGGGACCCGAACGCCGAAGCCTCGTAATTAGCGCCGAAGAACGACGCGTTACCGCCTATCACGAAGCAGGACACGCCCTTATGTTACATTTTGTACCAGAAAGCGACCCTAACTACAAGTGTACAATCGTCCCGCGCGGCAGAGCACTCGGCGTCACAGCAAAACTTCCACTCGAAGAACGGCATAATATGAGCAAAAAGCGACTCCTAGCTCACATCATTTTCGCCCTCGGAGGACGCGTCGCCGAAGAAATTATCTTCGGCGAACAAACAACAGGGGCACAAAACGATTTTGAGCAGGCCACAAGCCTCGCACGACGGATGGTCACCCAATGGGGGATGAGCCACATGGGACCCCTAACCTTCGGAAGACGCGACGAACAAGTCTTCCTCGGCAAAGAATTAGCCGTCCATCAGGATTACAGCGAAAAAACCGCTATTGAAATTGACAATGCCGTTCACGATATCGTCATGGAGTGCTACAAAAAAGCATGGGAAATCTTGGAAACCAACCTAGACGGATTGAAGCTGCTAGCGGACGCACTACTAGAACGCGAAACACTTGTTACTGAAGAAATTGACGAAATCCTCGGACCCCGACCCCAACTGCCAGCGAAACCGGTCATATGATTTGTCGCGGGAAAACACTTACTTTAGGTACAAATACACACGTGATGGGCATCTTGAACGTCACACCCGACTCCTTTTCTGATGGCGGGAATTACCTTGATGTCCAAAAAGCAATCGCACATGCTGAAACCATGGTCACCCAAGGCGCTACCCTCATCGATATAGGCGGCGAATCTTCGCGCCCCGGGGCACCATCCATATCGGTCGACGAAGAATTGGCACGAGTAATCCCCGTGATTCGTGCGCTCGCTGACGCTCTTGATGTTCCACTCTCTGTTGATACCCGGAAAGCAAAAGTGGCACAGCGCGCTCTTGAAGTTGGAGCCCATATTGTTAATGACATCACCGCACTATCTGGCGATCCAGACATGCCAACAATCATCGCTAAAATGGAAGCAGGGGTTGTTCTCATGCACATGAAGGGAACACCGCGCACAATGCAGCAGGCCCCAGAATACAACGATGTCGCTAGCGAGATTTTTGCATGGCTTGAAGAAAAGATACGAAACGCTGAAGCACAAGGAATCGATCCCGAACGCATTATGATTGATCCCGGTATCGGTTTTGGCAAAACCACGGAACACAACCTTGAAATTCTCAAGCGCCTCTCCGAATTTAGAGCATTGAACAAACCACTGCTCATCGGAACTTCACGGAAGTCTTTTATTGGAAACGTTTTAGGATCTCCGGTGACCGAACGCCTCGACGGCACAATTGCAACAGTATGCTGGGCAATTGCACACGGAGCAGACATCGTGCGCGTCCACGACGTCAAAGCAAACGTTCGAGCTGCACAAATGACAGATGCTCTCTATAGATAAAACGATGCACCACCAAAAAATTCAGGGAATCGGTATTGATATTGTTGAGGTCCAACGAATCCGAGAAGCCTCCCAACGGTGGGGGAAACGTTTTGAACAAAGAGTCTACACGAAGCAGGAATTGGCCTATTGTGGTAACACAACAACCCGATATTGGCGCCTCGCCGCACGATTCGCTGCCAAAGAAGCAGCACTTAAAGCACTCGGCACCGGTTTGATAACCGGCATGCGTTGGCACGACGTAGAAGTCCAAGCAAATGCCCTCGGCAAACCGGAACTCATCTTACATGGTGAAGTCCAACGGTACGCCAAACAACATCATATCAGCTCGATATTTGTCTCTATGTCCCATACAAATGCTTACGCTGTAGCACAGGTAACCCTTTGTTCTGATTAAATTGGTATACAGCCCTGGCCCAACCTCCACATTTTCACAATGTTAAGGTCTGATGTGAGGTAAAATGTGAAATACATTCACAGTTTGATCGCTTTTCTGCTCTATTTTTCGGTTTGCAGTAACAGTATTGCGTCGGTGGACACAAGAGCAACAGCCGATGGATTCCTCAAACACCTCGTTGGCGCTGAATATCACGGAATGGGCGGCAGTTTCGCGGCGGCAGCCCGCTCAGCAGATGCCCTCGGCAGCAATCCTGCAGGTATCAACGCATCACAAGGAAACAGATTTGTTCTTCATACAATCCGTTTTCCGCGAACAATTGCATACATCTCTAAACCGAACCTTGACTCTAATTATGAAGACTACAGCCAGTTTGAACAGCGCGCCTCTGGCATTGAAATGCTCAATTGGGTGGCACCAATCGGTAAATTCGGCACGATTGGGTTAGCAATCGCTTTCGGGCAAGAGGGCGGCTTCCGGCGCGTCAACTATCTCGGAAAAGCAATCAACAGTTTCCCGCAAAACAATCTCGCTGTTGGCTTCGGCTACGCTCTAAACATCCTTCAGAACACAGCTATCGGAGGTGACGCGAAATGGCTCCGTTCAAAAGTAACAGATGTTGACGCTAAAGAACACCTTGGACACGGTTACGCTTATAACGTCGGTATTATTCAGCGATTTAGCAGCGGAATTCAGATCGGCATCGCAGTGCGGAATTTAAGCAATGGACTCTCTTTTTCTAACGTTGATATTCCCGATAGAATAGAACGGACAATTGTTGCAGGTGTCGCCTATCACCGCGAGATGTCAGATGTATCGCTGCGTCTCGGCTTAGATGCCCGCCCGCCCTTCCGTAATGGCGTTCAAGCAAGCGCAGGCGCTGAAATATGGTATAAAAACCGGATCGGTGGTAGAATCGGATATCTCATGCACACTGAAAAACGCTACGCCTCTGTACTTCTACTCCAAGGCGCTTCGTTTCAAACACAAGAACGACTCTGGGAAGCAGAAGGAATATGCTACGGTTTGGGGATCCGATTCGGTAGTATCACACTAAATGCCGCATATACGCCACAATTCGAACCTACGGTAGTCGGGGCAGAACGACTTCATACCGTCCAAGGCGATGCCATTTACACCCTTTCAATCGGACAAGCCTTTTAGAAGCGCGGGGATGCGAATGTCTGACGAATACAGAACAGTGACAGGAATTGCTTACGCACATCATGTTGAGAAAAAATCGAGGTTTTTTGCTGAGGCAACCACTGCAAAAACGAAGGTAGCAGTGAAGTCCTTCCTCACTGAAGTCCAGAAACGTAACCCACGAGCCTCACACTACTGTTACGCTTACAGTATCAGTAAGCAAAACGCCCGACAAGAATACGCCACGGATGCAGGAGAACCGACATACTCGGCGGGCCCCCCTATACTGGCCGCTATTCTTGCTTTTGATTTGTGTAATACCGTCTGCGTTGTCGCCCGGTATTATGGCTGCATTAACCTCGGTGTAGGCGGATTAATCCGAGCTTATGGACGATGCGCAAGAGAATGCCTCGAAAATGCCACCATCAAAACCGAGGTCTTTTATCAAAATTTATGCTTGGAAGTTAATTACTCAACAATTGGTACCGTTATTACGCTGTGCAAACGATCAGGCGGAAAAGTAGTAAACATCAAATACAACCCGGATCCAATTATTGAGGTTCAGATCCGGCAAAGCGCTCTTGAAAATTTCCAGTCACGACTTCACAGGATTGGAGTCATAACACAATAGGTACCTATTTGCTCAGATGTAAGACTAGGTACGTCGGAGGAATTCGTAATGAGCAATATACAAATAAAGTATACAACAACACATGAGTGGGCTGAGATTCTCGATTCACAAGAGTGCAGCATCGGAATTACCGAACGTGGTCAAGAACTCTATAGCAACGCCGTTTTTATCGAATTGCCGGATCTACGTGAATTCGAACAAAATGAAATTATGGGATGTATCGAAACTTCTGACGGCAGGAATTTCTATATCCATGCCCCAATAAGCGGCGAGGTATATGAGGTCAACACCGCTCTCGAAGATGATATTGACCTTCTCAACCGATTCCCGGAAGGCGACGGTTGGATTTGTAAACTCCACATTGAGAATCAGAGCGAGATAGAGGGACTCCTCACGCTGCAAGAATACATGCTGTATGAAGAAGATGAACTCAATGAAGAGGAGTACCTGCCAGAAACTGATTTCTATGAACACATTGAAGACTATTAAACATAGGATTATCGCATTAGCAATTTATGAGCCCTATCCTAGCAGACTGCCCTACGGAGGAAGTGGAGACCGCATTCGCTAATCGCAATATTGATCCACTGTCCGAACGAAGAAACCTATGATTAAGTCCCAAAAAGGAAAACTATGGCACAGATAGAAAAAATTAGAATCGGGCACAGCCCCGATTCTGACGATGCATTTATGTTTTACGCCCTTGCAAAAGGCCTAATCTCAACAGAACCTTATGAAATCGTCCATGTTATCGAAGATATTGAGACTTTGAATCAACGAGCACTTGCTGCCGAGCTAGAAGTTACAGCAATTTCTGTTCACGCTTACGCTTACGTCGCTAAAGACTATACACTTATGCCATGTGGAGCAAGCATCGGAGATCGCTATGGGCCAATTGTCGTTGCTAAAACACCAATGGACACCCTTAAAGGGAAACGCATCGCTATCCCAGGCAAAATGACAACTGCCTACCTTACTTTAAGCCTCTTTGAATCCAATTTTGAGGCAGAGACCCGCCCCTTCGATAAAATATTAGATGCCGTACAACAGAATGAAGTCGAAGCAGGTCTTATTATTCATGAAGGGCAGCTGACTTATGCCCGCGAGGGACTCCATAAAATTATCGATTTAGGAGAGTGGTGGTATGAGGAAACTGGACTTCCTTTACCCCTCGGGGCCAACGTGATACGCCGCGACCTCGGCACGGAAAAAATTCGCCAGATAACAACACTGCTCAAACACAGCATTCAGTATTCATTAGAGCATCGAGCACATGGATTGGAATACGCGATGACCTATGCTCGAGATATGGAGACAGCACTCGCAGACAAATTCGTCGGGATGTACGTAAATGATTACACGCTCGATTATGGTGAGAAGGGGCGCGCTGGAGTCCGAGAGTTGCTCCACCGCGGCAATAGCGCAGGTATCATTCCATATCCTGTAGATGTTGACTTTGTCACACTAGACTAGCCATCTATTCTGTCTCCAACAAGCGAGGCACATACATCGCGCCCTGTTTCTTCGCAAAGGGAACCACTATGGATGCAAAACGCCGCAGATACTTCCATTTAGAAAATGTTAACGCCGAGAGACTAGCCTACGGTGTCCTCTATGACGAGGGAAATGTACAAATCCTATGGCGAACCGACCAAGGGTACACAGCAGAACAATATTCATCTCTTACATTGGCCCTGGGCATGATGAAGGACATTGCTGTCCTTCGTTTTGAAGATAACCGTAGAAAAAATAAAAACACAAGCACATAGTAAAAGTACCAGCGGGGTTCTAACGTAGTCTTCGATCCGCTAATTTGATAATCTCGCCATTTTCCTGTGCAATATACATATACCCCAAACCATCTAACACAACGCCCTCTTGCTCATCGCCCGGTAGGAGGTATTGCGCTAAAATCGTGCCATCCCGTTTAAGTTCAACTAGCAAATTGCTCGTATCACTGACTAACACGAGACAGTCGCCCTGCGCATCATAAGCCAACCCTGAAATATCAATGAAGTTCATTCGATAGACGTTGATAATCATGCCTTCTGCCTCGCGCGACTTTCCAGAACGGAGCGGAACCACCACCTCACATACAACTGAAGGTTCATCCTCTGGTTTGAGACTAAAAGATTGGTTACCAACCCAAAAAGTCCCACCTTCAGGATGCAAAGTATCACGCACAAAGGCGATCGCTTCGATACCCATACCACCTTTTTTTAAGATATGTTCGCCCTCAAAAGTCCTGTTAATTTTGAACTCTCTCTGAATCGTTAATGTTCCTACATCTAGCTCTAAGATTATCTCGTCGCCTTCCACCGCGGCATAAAGCATACCCGTATCCGGATCCACAGTAATCCCTTCAATGTCGCGCTCGCTCAGCTCTTTTGATTGAACAAGCATACCATCTAACCCAACTTCATGAACACTCCCTGAGTCATCAGCGATAAATAGAGTCCGGCGCGCCGAGTGATAGGTAATACCAGAGGGTTCAGCAATTTGCGACCTTGTAATATTACCTACCCAACTATACGGAAGCGCAACCGGACGCGAAACCGCTACACCTTTCGTTACGGAGTCCTCCATTTGGATAAGAAAATAAACGAGACCGACCCCGATACCAATAATAAAAATGATTAAGAGCACACGTTTATAGGACATTCGCCAATCCCGTTTCTCCGTTGTAAGACTTCTAACCTCGGTTAAATGCATCAAGGCACTCTCTGCAAAATTATGCTTGTAATATATCATGTTCCGCACCATTAAGCAACAAAAACGGGACAATTGCAGCACCATTGATTTTCTTTAACAGGACTTCCGGTTATGAAGATCTCTTTTCTGGATGGCCGAATTGGAAAACTAGATAACCTTATGATACGCAAGAGGCATAGGTTTCCAAAAACTATTTTCCCTTGACAAACTGCCTGTGATAATTGTATTTTAATTTAACTCACAATTTGATCGGCCAGCAATACAATAATGTTTTGCTGGCAAATCAACGTTTTCACACCTAGGAGAGGTCAGTGCTTTCTGATAGCACGCCTGAAACCGAAAACCGTATGTCCGAACTCGTATAGGGGATACGATAAGCAAGGATCGGTTATGACTAACATGCCGAGGCTCGTCGTTGAAGTCTTTGAACATGTGAATTTTCAAGGACGCAAAGTAACGCTCATTAAATCGGTGCCAAATACTGGAGAGATTGGTGCACAAGACATTATCTCCTCAGTTAAGATTTATAAAGGCCCTGGATTTAACGCGTCTCCGAACTATAAAGCGATCTTTCACGAGCATGAAGACTATAGAGGCCGCAGACTTGTACTCCCCCCAGGGTTCTATCCGAATATTCATGATATCCCTTACAATTTTGGAGACGCTATTACGTCTATCAGCTTTAGTCCATCCGCACATCCAACCCCGCCAGAGTACGGGGCTGTGCCGGTTATTATCGAAGTGTTTCGTGATGTCGACTATAGTGGGCAACGCAGCGTTATCATGCGCGACGTCAGTTCGATGTTTGACATCGGTATGAACGATACGGTTTCGTCCATCCGTATCCAGCGGGGACCCAGTTTCCCCTTCAGCGGATGTCATGTTATCTTTTATGAACACGTCAATTTTGAAGGGCGACGCCTGAACCTAAATTTAAGCTCGCGGGAATTCCAATTAGCACTTCCCAAGCTTAGAGATCTCCCGCATCAGCAATCATTTTCGGATATCATTTCGTCTATAAAAATTGTTCCGTTAGGAGTATTCCGAGTCCTAGTTGTCGTTGGGGATAAACGGACAGGAGAGCCCGCCGTATTAGAATCGCTTACCACAATTGAAGGACTAGAATTCCAATTCACGACCGTTCATGTCAACGACAACCCCGACAATTATGGCGACCCTAACAATGCTATCAAACTTTCAAGCATCACGCTTTCAGATTATGATATTCTCTGGTTTACTTGGAACGCACCAGGACATGACGGGGCATATTTCATCGAAGACGCGGATCAGGCAATCCGTGACTTTGTACGTAAAGGCGGAATCGTCTGGGCCTCAGCAATGGATAACAATATCATACCACCCGATGGCGTCCATACTACCGAACCCCAATGGCGCGGGGACTGGCTGCCAGTCAACCGGCACCCGTTGCGTGTTGTTAACTCCAACGATAGCAACGTTCAAGTTACCGGGGATGGGCAAAAAACCGGACTGTTTACCTGGCCCCATAAAGTTAATGTAGATACACTTGTAACCGACGATCATTGGATAACAGAAGACAAAAGCTATCGAAAATTAGCAGTCAGAGAAGATAACGGCGATGCAGCAAGCCTCCAATTACAATGGGGCGAAGGCCATTATGTCACTTTTGCTGTAGATACTCGCGACGCCTATCGCACAACGATAGCCAAACCACTCATTGAGAATGCGCTGTGTTATTTAGCGAACCTCGCATGGCAGACTTCTCCTCGTCAACCGCTCAAGGGGCGATACCGGACGCACCTCAGCAGCGATACAATCTTCCGGTGATTTTTTTGTAGGCACCCTCGCATAAGGCGTACCAGTGCCCTCGTTCCACCCCATTATTAGGAGAATTGAATGCGTTTCATTGCTGTGATCGTCTTTTTAATCGCTGTCGCTATTACTGTTGGATGGTTTGCTGTCCAAAACCTTGATAATTTTGGACAGAGCGGCGTGATGCGGATATTAGGCTCTGTGATGCTCGTGTTGATTGCTATCCTCGCAGCGTTCATTGCTATGGTGGTCCGCTACCGGATACCTAAAGCCGATGTCGCACTCGTGCGAACAGGAGGCTCTAAAGAAAAAATCAGTATCACCGGAGGACTCTGGGTTAACACTATTATCCATGAGATTAAGGAAATCTCTCTCAACACCATACGCATTGAAGTCATCCGTGAGGGACCAGAAGCCTTAATTACCTATGACTTCAACCGCGGCGACGTAGAAGTTGTATTTTATCTTAAAGTTGAACCCAATCAGACCGATATCTTGCGGGCAGCGCAAGCACTAGGTGATAAATCCATGACACCAGAAACCGTGCGTGAGCTGATCGAACCTAAGCTCGAAGGAGCTTTGCGGAGTGTCGCCGCAGAAAGCGAAATCCAAGAGCTCCTCCAAAAACGCCAAGAATTCGCTGACAAAGTTCAAAGCGCTTGTGGTGAAGACTTAGAGATCCAAAACGGACTGACCCTTGAAACTGTCTCCGTTATCCGCGTAGACCAAACACCTGTTGAGACACTAGACGCTGAAAACCGTTTCGATGCAGTCGGTATTCGGGAAATCACTGAAATTACAGCCGATCAAGAACGAGAAAAAGAACGTATAGTCTTGGAAAAAGAGGTCGCTATCGTCCAAATCGAGGTCGACGCACGTATTCAGAAACTCGAGGCAGAACAACAACAGGCCTGGGCCGAATCTGACCAGCAGAAAAATATCGCTATTTACGCCGCTGAACGAGAAGCCGAAACTCTCAAGTTCCAATTTGAAATGGAACAAGGGGTACAAGAGCGCGAATACGAAATGAAGCAAGAAGTCGAACGAGCCCGTATTACCCAAGAACAGATCGTCGAAGAACGTGAAATTGAAATGAATCGCGACATCCAAGTCGCCCGCGTCCAACAAGAGCAAATTGTCGCTGAACGAGAGATTGAGAAGAACCTTATCGTAGAAACACAACAGATTGAACAGTCCAGAGTTGTACAACTCGCCGAAATCCAGCAGCATCTTACTGTCCAGATCCAGAAGATACAACAAGAACAAACAATTGCTGTCCGCGACATAGAGAAGGAATTGGAAGTTGAAAAAGCCCGTATTTCCCAAGAAGAAGGAGTCTCTTTACGAGATATCGAACGAGACTTGATAGTGCAGACAACGCGCTTTGGTCAAGAACAACAAGTGCAACAACGCGAGATTGAAAAAAATCTCGTCGTCGAAACCGCACAGATCGACCAAATGCGACAGGTCGAACTTGCAGAAATCGCTAAAACTTTGACAGTCGAACAATCACGGATTGCCCAAGAACAACTCGTAGCTGTCCGAGATATAGAGAAGGAATTGGAAGTTGAAAAAGCCCGTATTTCCCAAGAAGAAGGAGTCTCTTTACGAGATATCGAACGAGACCTGATAGTGCAGACAACGCGCTTTGGTCAAGAACAACAAGTGCAACAACGCGAGATTGAAAAAAATCTCGTCGTCGAAACCGCACAGATCGACCAAATGCGACAGGTCGAACTCGCAGAAATCGCTAAAACTTTGACAGTCGAACAATCACGGATCAATCAGGAATTACAAGTTGCCTTAGTCGATGAGGATCGAAAAATTGATGTTGCCAATAAACAACAAATGACCGCTTTCGCCGAGAAAGAGCAGCTGGTAGCTGAATCTGAACGTATGGGAGCAGAAGTGAACGTGACCGCCACAGAACAAGTAAAAGAGGCGGAGTGGCAGCGTGAAGTCGCTATTATCGGCGCCGAGGCGCAAGCACAACCAATTGAACGCCTCGCTGATGCTGTGCTCGCCGAAGCGCGAGCAAAAGCACAAGGTGAAATGGCGGAATACGAAGCCCGAAATGTTGCTGAACAGCGTGTCCTCGTGCAAGAAGCCATTATGGAACTCATCAATGAGTTCCCTGATATTGCCGAACAATTGATGCGACCTGTAGAAAAAATTGATAGCATCAAAATCTTGGATATGGGAAACAATGACGGCTCGCGCGGCATTAACCGAAGCAATATGGGGAAACTCGCAAACGCCTTACTTGATACCGGCGCCATCTCTCCAATGCTTAAAGAACTCTTTAATTTCGCTGATGTTGATGCCCAGCAAATTACTGATAAAATTGCTGAGTATCTGGCAGATCTTGTTAATCGCCCAAGTTGATTTTCATTCACAGCTCCGAATAAACGCTCCGTGGCGTGATTTCCAGTTTGGTATTTCTCACGGAAAGAAAATATGCACTACCAGAAACCGCAGACTTCAAAAAGGCGACTCAGACGCCAGCGATGTCGCACCTGCAGATCTGATAACGGAAAGCGCATCTGTCCCGCACTTAACGGTATTCTGATTTGTCCGGAGTGTTGTAGAGCCAAAAGAGCAAAGATTCCCGGATGCGACGAAAAATGTCGCTATTACTCGCCTCTTATAGTATCAGGCGAGACCCACCGACCTCCCGACTTCCCAATACACCGCTGTCTTGTAAGCCGTTCTAAAGACACCGGCATGGTGATTGTGGTCGGCACCCGCAAACGCCCAGATGGAAATTTGAAGGCGATGTTTGTTCTCCTTGATTTGTGGAAAAAGGGGATACGAGACTGTTTTTTTGACGCCAATCTTTCTGAAAAACAATTTGAACGCGTTTCACAAAAGATCGCAAAGCGCTATAATCTCATAGAACCGATGGACCCCGCAGACGCAGATGAACCCGAAGAACTAGTCCGTCTGCCGAAAGATACACTTGTTATTGAAGCAGACGACGCCATTCACTTAGATAAGGGGGTAAGAATTGTGGAGCATGAAGACGCTTCTGAAGGGCGCGCCATCAACAGTATGCATGGTGCACGGGCAATCCATGAAATTTACATCCCAAAAACAGGCAATTGGTACGTCTGGCTTCGTGTCCTCTTCGGAAAAGGAGACGACTCTTATTGGATTGGTATAGACGACACAATCGCCTATCCTTGGGACCGAGGCGGCGGTACAGGAGCAATAAGAATTTGTCCAGAACCAGACGATACGACGAAGTGGGGACGTTGGCTCTGGCACACCGGACTCGAAAGTGTAGTCAATAACAATCACAAATTGAGAACACGCCCAGCATTTTTCAAAGTTAAACACACAGGCTATCATCAGCTCTGGTCAAAGGGCAGAGAAGAAGGTTCACGCCTAGACCAAATTTTGCTCACCCGCTCCCGTAACTTCAACCCCGAGGTCGAGACCGATGGAAAATCAATCGGTGTTAGGCATTCACAGCAATTCTATGAGTCGGTTCCCCTTCAGGAATGTCAGAAACTCATCCGGCACGCGGCCGAAATCGCGACGATTGCCGGTACCGAATTACCGTGGGAATTTAAATACGCCCTTCACGATGTCTGGGGCAACATCACCCAGTTTCCACAGACCGAAGGCTCCCTCTACAAATGCCCTAAATGTGAAGCAGATCTGCCGCAACAAGCGGTGGACCTTATGATACAACATGCCCAATCGGATGATATCCAATTCTATATCTTATGCCGGAAGTGCGGAGGCGAGTTTGATTAAGCCTCCAAGGTCACCCTTCTGCATCTTCTTCCAATTCGCATCAATGAGGATCTTCCAAACTCTGATTGCCTACGCTACCTTCATTGTTCTATTCTCCTCGTCAAGTATAGCGGCACCTCCAAACCCCTATCTCTATTTCGAGGAAGATTCAGCAAGTGGAGAGTTGATCCCTAAAACACCTCAAAGTAGAGCAGAGTTTTTTGAGGCACTTGACGGATGCTGCCTTGCCAACGAGCAAGCAGTTTTACAACCTGACGGCATAGAATATGTCCTTGCACTAAAAGTGGATTTTCCTGATATGCCCGGACGTAGAGAAGGAGCAGCATTCGATAGATACCTCTTCGCTACAAAAGGCGTATCTATGAAAACCTACTATCTCGAAAATTCTTACGGACAAATGGATATACAGCCGGGTCCAATGGAAGGCGTTGTTCCAGCTCACAATAGGTGGGTTCGCGCAAAAAAACCGATCGCATATTACGGGGAAGGACTCAGAATCCAAGAGCGGTACCGTGAGTTAGTCAGAGAAACATGTGAAGCAGTGGATTCGATCGTCGATTTCTCGCAATATGATCGAGATAACGACGGGGTTGTCGACCATGTTTTCCTAATTCATGCTGGCAATAATCAGGCCGTCTCTGGCGTTACTGACGATATCTGGTCGATTCTAACAAAGGGAGTCAACGGCTTTTACGACGGAGTCCGCGTGGATACTGCCGCAGTCGTTGCAGAGGAACCTGATCTTGAGCATCCACATTTGGGAATCTACTTTCACGAATTTTTCCACGACTTCGGGGCACCCGACGTTTACGGACTTAGTTTCACAGACGCTCGAGACCACAAATGGGGGTTGATGAGCCAATTCGGCCCCTATCAAGGCCCAGGAGGTTTGGGGATTAGACCAAGTCACATTATAGGATACCTCAAATGGGATTTCGATGCCAGACCCCAAAATGGACGCCTCGGCTGGATTCAACCTGTCGAGATAACACAGAACCAGAAAATTGACGTGCCAAGCTTTGAAATTGCCCCTGGAACCAATAAACTTTTCAAAATTGATATTCGTTCATCATCACCGCCTCTTCGAGGCGAAGCCACAGAATTCTTTCTCATAGAAAATCGGAACAAAACCTCAGGAGCAACCTTTGATACCCACCTACCTGAATCAGGTATACTTATCTGGCACATCGACGAAACAAACCCTTACCCGCTCGGGAGTATCGATGCTTCTCAACAAATATGGCTCGAAGATCCAACAGACCCAGACCATCTCGGTATTAATCAACAAGGGGATGATGCCTTTATAGACTTGCACGCGATTACCGAAGGGGCCGCTTATTCTGCAGATGATGAACAGACAGCCTTCACACCGGGGACGCTTCCAAATAGCAATGCTAACGACGGCTCCATTACAGGTATCTCTATCACTAACATCGGGGCAGAAGGATTGACAATTCCAATTTGGGTCTTTTTCGGTGATACGTACGAGCCAAACGATATGCTTTCAACCGCGTTCCCGATCACATACGGGGCAACCTACGAATCTTTCCTGTTTAGTTCGACGGATACACGCGACGTATACAAACTCGAAGCCATCAGGGGCATTACTATTTTGGTGACGCTCGCTGACATCCCTCCGAACAAAAATTATCGATTATCCCTCCATACCACAACAGGCAAGACAAATGCCATAGCGGAAAACGCTACCAACATCGCTGGATTGAGATTGCTCTATCAACCTGATACTACAGGAACATTCTATCTCGTTGTAGAATCAGATGGAAGTTTCAGTAGTGTTGATTCTTACCGACTCCGTGTAGAACAACTCCAAGCTGAAGCTCTCACCATTAAAGATATACGGGTCTATCCAAATCCAATCCGTTCAGGCGAGGATGTAGTAACTTTTGACTATCGTTTGTCTGCTTCCCAAGTAGCAGATAACGTCAACCTTGAAATTTTTATCCCCACAGGCAACCTCGTTTACAGCGAGACGCAAGCAAATGTAGCCGCACAAGGGAAGTTTGAATGGCGCGCCACAACCCACACCGGTACACCTCTTGCTTCAGGCATCTATATATACCGTATTTCGGCCAAACAAGTGGGGCGCATGGTTCAAGAAATTGGAAAGTTAAGTGTTCTGAAATGAACGTCACAAATTCTTCACATATATTTCTTGACTAAAAATTGCAGTTATGCTATTTTAAAAAATAGAACCTGCTTTAGGCATATCCTTTGTATCTTACTTTGACGTGCCTGCAATTGCCGTAGGGGATTCGCATGATCATAATTGGAAAGACTACACGGTAGAAAACGAAATATAAACCTGTCATTTATAAAATGGCAACCAAGGAGGCAATATTATCAATGAAATGGATGAATAAATTCACAACACTCAATCTCCTCTTGCTATTCGCGCTAGCGTTTAGCGTTGCTGGATGCGGAACAGCACTTAGCAACTTGGCACCGATCCGCCCCCTCCATAACATAGCGGATGCCATAGCCGAACAAAACGCAAACCCGAATGAAGAGGTGGTCGTCCCTGCTGTTCCCTCACAGGCTGTCGCTAAGCCGGTACTAGACAAGTATGGCCTGGAAACAGTCGGGTTCTGGGTTGGGAAAGCACGTAATACCAACCTGGAGGCGGTAACCTACGTTTTGGCATTTGACGAATACGCACACGCTAGTGACCAATGGGATAGTTTCCTTAACGAATGGACAGAAACCCAAGCCCAAATCGAAGCAGGAACCGGTGAAGATAGGAAGATTGTTGACGTCGTTATGATGTCTGATCAACCAAAACTGTTTGACGTGCAGGCCAGACAACCGATCTTGACAAAAACAGTGGACGGCATTACTGTTTCTATCGCATATTGGAGGCGAGCAGATCTCGACCGGAAGTACAATCGCGGAAATGCTTTCTCGCCCTTTTACGAAACTGAAGCACTCCACCAAGGCGACAAAACCGATGTGTTTTATGTCAAAATTACTAACAATAGGGAGCACCACATCGTTTTTGATGTCAAAAAATGCCGCGTCATCGACCAAGGTGAAAATCTCTATAACGGAATGAGCTATGATGACTTAGAGGAACGTTTCACGTACATGGCACGCGCCACAGGACTCTATGTGAAAAATGGGCTCGAAACCGCGCGACGAATCTTAATGGAGAAACGAATGCCTATCGTGGAAAAACAGGTGGGCGCACGCCGAACAGGTATCCAACCCGGTGAAAGCGCTGAAGGCTTCGTACCATTCACCCAAACAAAGCCGGCCGCTCTTGAATTGAAAGTTATCCTACCGATTGAGAAGGCACCGCCCCCAGGAGGCGCACAGCGCTATCAAACAGTAGAATTTGAATTTCCTTTTACGCATGATAGAGGGATCCGAGTCGCACAACCATCCCCGAAGCGGTATTAAATCCCTGAGATAAATCGTGCTACATGTCATATCCACATCTTAGGCTGTCTACGGCACACTATGCCGCAGACAGCCTTTAGTCTTCCACAATCTCACAGTCTGGGAGCGAATCCAAAAACTGCTTTCCATAATTTCGCGTTCTAATTCGCGGATCAAGAATAACGACAATACCCTTGTCCGTTTGTGTTCGGATGAGCCGACCAAACCCTTGTTTTAAGCGGAGTATCGCCTCCGGCAAATTAAATTCAAAAAATTCGTTACCGCCTCTCTCCTTAACCTGTTTCACACGCGCCTCCATTACCGGATGTGTCGGTACCTCGAACGGAAGTCTTGTGATAATAACGTTGCTGAGTGCTTCACCCCGGACATCAACTCCCTCCCAAAAACTAGAGGTCCCAAACAGAACCGAATCAGTATTCTCACGAAACGCTTGAAGCATATCTGTCCGTGAAAGCTCCCCTCCTTGTTTGAAAGTATCTATACCGAGTGTCTCAAGATAAGGAGAAATAGCATCGTACACCTCATCCATCATTTTGTAACTCGTGAACAAGACAAACGCCTTACCGTGAGTCAATTTCAAGTAGTGTCTGATTTTTCGAATCGCTGCAGGGACAAATTCACGACTATTTGGATCCGGCATGTGCCGCGGGATGTGAATCTGTACCTGCCTCTTGAAATCGAAAGGTGAGTGCACAAGCAATTCACGACATATGTTTATTCCTATCCGTTTTTTAAAGTAAGCAAAGTTGCAATTTGTGGAGAGCGTAGCACTCGTCATCACAACACTGTCTTTTAATTCGAAAAGATGATCCTCCAGCACCTGATTTACGTTCACCGGGGTCGCATTTAATAGAACCCGCGCAGTTCGTCCCCGTGCAGATATTTCAACCCAATAGACGTAGTCTGGGACATCCTGGCGGATTATCATATCTAACTCGTCGCTCAGACGTGCACAATAGCTGCTATGTGCAGCAATTTCTTGCTCATCGTCCTCCGTTGAAGCATCGTCATGCAGACGTTTCAACGTCTGTTGAATATCCGCAAGCGGCGCGTCCAGCACATTTTCAACAAAATTGCTTTGATGAATACGCTGTGTGAGGGTAAAACCACCCCCTTCCCTATCAGAACCTTGCACAACATCCGTAATCATCCGAAAAAGAATATTAGACTGCGCGCGAGCTTCTTCAACCTCACTTTTCAATTGTTGCGAATCGAAGAGTTTCGCTACATTGAAAAGCGAATTGAGAAGCCAATTGACGCGCGTACTACTGAAGTTAATAGTCGCATGGGTAGTTGCTATCGCTTCCAAATGGTGTGCTTCATCGATAATAAGGTGATCATAATCGGGTAAGAGCCCTGCCGCATTTCCGTTCTCTTTGCGAATAGCCAGATCACTAAAGAGAAGATGGTGATTTACAATTAGAAGGTCGGCAGCCTGCATCTCCCGTCGAACGTTGAAGTAGAAACAGGTATTATAAGTTTCACACTGCCGCCCAAGACAATTATCTCTGTCGGATGCCACCTTATCCCAAACCTGGGAGTTTGGCTGCCACGGCAGATCCGCTGTGCTGCCATCTACTGTCCAATTGACCCACTCCTCAATTTCAGCAACTTCTTCAACTTCTTCTAACGTATCAAACAAACCTTGTTCATAATTAAGCAGATTCTTCAGACGTCTCCGCGATAAATAATTACGGCGTCCCTTGGCAAGTACCATACTGAAATCGCGTGGAAGTATACGTCGCAGAAATGGAATATCTTTTCTGACGAGCTGTTCTTGCAAGCTGATAGTATTCGTCGAAATAACGACTCTCTGATCCGCTTTAAGCGCAAAAGAAATCGCCGGTATGAGATATGCAAAGCTCTTACCCACACCCGTTCCAGCTTCAACGATCAGGTGTTCGGAATCTATGAACGCCCGAGCCACCTCATGTGCCATTTGCAACTGCTCATAGCGAAACTCATACCCATCAAGGTGTTCCGAGATGAGTCCGCCTGGACTAAAAATCTCTCTGAGGGTAAGAGGAGTTGATGATGTCATATCTTATCTTTCGCAGGGCATCGATTGCGCGCGAATCAGCTTCTGGTGAGAGCAATCGAAAATCAAACCGTGTCCAAGGCATCACTCCGTTTGATCCTTTAGTTTCACTGCTATCTTCTGTGTCCCGTGGCTACTTTTAAACTCAAGGGTGAATTCCTCAAGACCCTGTTGCATCTGTAGCAATGCTTCAAAATCCCGAGCACTCCTAACATTATGTCCATTCGCCGCAATGATAAGCGCACCCCGTGGAATAGGACTATTTTCTCTGACCCTGTCGACGATAACGCCTCGATCCTCGCCAGTTAAATACGTATATCTTTCAAAATCACCCTTCTCCAATTTCCTCACTGTTAGGCCAAGGCGCCTCCACGTCACTGAGTCAGTTTCAATCGGTCTGCCCGCTTGTAGAGCAGGCATTTCAGCTATTGTTACAGTAAATACCCGTTCTTGACCACCTCGGAGCACCGTAATTTTTGAATTCTTACCCACTTGTGATTCGGCAATCCACATTTTGAATTGGTTGACGCTGTCTGTTTTTCTACCATTATATCCAACGATGATGTCGTCTCTCTTGAGACCACCAAGGTGCGCAGGCATATTTTTTAAAACACTCCGAATCCGAATTCCGTGTGCTACTTCTTGCATACGAATACCAAGGAAACCACGAATGACTCTTCCATTCGCAATCAGTTGTGCCCCAATCTTTCTAACCAGATTACTGGGAATTGCAAAACCGGCACCGGCTCTGACCGCCCCTGTGGCAGGCGTGTCATCAGATCGCCGTATTAGCGCATTGATTCCAATAACTTCACCGCTAATATTGAGCAACGGGCCTCCACTGTTTCCAGTATTAATCCAAGCATCTGTCTGAATAAAATCTTGATACCGAATCATACCATATTCTGGAAGAATTACACGTTCTTTCCCGCTTACAATGCCGGTCGTCACTGTGTGATTCAGTTGAAACGGATTGCCAATAGCAATTGCGAACTGCCCAACCTGCACCCGCTCTGAATCTGCTAATCGGAGAACCGGATATTCTCTCTTCGCCTCAATTTTTAAAACAGCAATATCGGTGTTCGGATCCGTTCCAACTAACTTTGCCTCAGATGTACTGCCACCCAACAACCGGATTCTAATTGCTGTTGCATCCTTCACGACGTGATCGTTTGTGAGAACATAACCATCTCTCTGAAAGATGAATCCGGAACCTTCCTGTTGAAACCGCTTTCCATCGACCCAACGTTCAGCGCTTACACCAACAATCGCAGGTTTGCTCCGTTTCGCAATTCCAACAAACGCACTTTCGATTGAAGCCAATACCTCAATATCTGTTAGCTGGGTGGTCGCACGACTACAAGCAGAAATGATGAGACTCATGCCAATCAAAAAAACTATCAAATAAAAACTAGGACGGATATTTCTTTTCATCGGTTCCCCCTTTTAGGAGCAGGTAATGCATGGCACAATATTAATTTGCATGCCCCTATACTACATTGACATTGCGCGGTCGAAACCTCGCCTACGATTATTGCACTCTATTTGGCGTTAACTGGCTCAATTTGATACTCAGACTAGTGCTTCATAGATTATCTTTATCTCTGTATAGTCTATTTTAGCACATTTCTCAGAACTTGTCAAACATTTTTCGCTATCGCCAAATAGCCAACTTTTCCAGATAGGTGTGCGTTTCTCCTCCCGCTATTACTGTGATGTGGCACACATAAATTCCCGGAGACACGGCTAAACCGTAAGAAGTCTGCTGATTCCACCACGTTCGCCAAACACCCGGATTTAACCGATCGGAGACACCCTCAATCCGCTTTATCAGATTACCCTCTGAATCATAAATTAACACCTTTAGGTCGGTTATATCTACGTTTGCTTCGACACGGAATTCGGTTAAACGGTCTGAACGCGCAGGATTGGGGAATACCATCACTGCTTTCCACGCAAATGCTTGGCTTAACATAACGGATTCTGCAACCGAAACTGCACCCAATGGATAGCGTGCTATTGCCTGAAGTGTGTTCACTCCAGGCTGAAGAGGGACCGTTGCAGTGTAGGTCCGCGTTTCTCGGTTGAGTGATGCTTCTGCTCGACTCGGATGAATAACGATGTCAATTGGAAAAACGGAATAAAACGTTCCGGTAATCTCCAACTCACTTTCCTGAGTTGTTAGCGGAAGCTGTAACGTTATCTGTGGTGGCTGCCGCGCCGGATGAAACATATCCGTGAGAAGAGTATCCACCGTAACAAGCACAAGCTGCGTTACCTTTCTCACCAGACTGAAATTTACCTTATCAGCAGTATCGGCAGACGTGTGATAAAACGGGTTAGCCTCGTAATTTTGCGAAGCCCGCCACGGAGTGGAACTCTCAGTTAACGTAACCGCATTGTAACCGTTATCCCAAAACGGTTTATGGGAGGAAAAATCAACGAATTCATCCTGGGTCCGACGGACTTTCAAAGCAAGGTCATACCATGCATTCGCGATTATCAGCGCGCGGCCCATCCACGCAGAATCATTATTGGTAACAATTTCAACCAAATCGCTTTTCCAATTGAAACCGAGCATGTCTAAGTTAAAAACGCCCACAATATTTTCACGTTGACGCTTGATATCTGCCCCACTCCTTCGCCCTATAGCAGATATCTCTTGAACATAGTAACGACTGCCGAGAAAGCCGAGCTCCTCACCACCCAACGCCACAAATCTTAACTCATGTTCGTATTCATATTGACTTAAGATATTTGCAATCTCCAGCATCGCAGCGACACCTGTGCCGTTGTTATTCGCTCCCGGTGCCGCAGAAGCTAAAGGGTTCCAATTCGGTTCCCTTCCCGCTTGTGTATCGTAATGCGCACAGATAACAAAGACGCGGTTACTAGATGAAGTCTGGCGTGGCGGTAGAACAGCTACTATATTTTTAATACCACCAAAAGTCTGTTCCCTAACCTCCATACGTGGGGAACGCAAAAACTCGTTCGTAATATACCGTACCACATTCTCTGTCGCTTCGCGATGGTGTGTGCTGCGCGTTCGAAGGGCCTGTAAATTACGGACTGACGCAAAATTTTCTTGCAACGCTGTTACCCGCGCTTCAAGAGCTTCAGATTGCACTAACGTGAGTAGTTCATCACCTCTGAGCAAAAAAGTATCATCCGCTGCTTTTGTAGTAGAAATGAGGATACATAACGAAATAAGAAAAAGGGCGCACCTACTTATTTGAATTCGCCAGCAACCTCTTAATTGGCTTGACATAAAAATAAAAATCTTGTACCCTATTTAACAGTTTCTTTTATTTTACTAGAATTTACTGCGATTGTAAACAGAGATAACGTTGTCTTTCCGGTATTTAGTTCTATGCAGTTTTCGTTTAAATATTGTGAAATAGGGCGGGGTTTGGAAATCCTCCCCACAAAATACGGAGATAGACGAAAATGCCAGCGAATTTACCGCCAACCTACTATAAGCTCAAACACCAACATGAAGCCGCTAAAACAGATGAAGAACGCCTCGATTTGTTAGAGGAAATGCTACGCATCATTCCTAAACACAAAGGTTCAGAAAAAGTGGTTTCCGACATCCGGCACCGTATCGCTAAAATCAAACGGGGCACAGCAACCACAAGTGGCAAAAGTGCAGGCAAGAGAAGCTATAGTGATCATATTCCAAAGCAAGGGGCCGGACAGGTAGTCCTTCTTGGGCCTCCAAATGCTGGCAAATCACAGTTACTTGCGAATTGGACAAACGCCAAGCCAGAGGTTTCACCAACACCTTATACAACAACAGCACCAACAGTCGGAATGCTGCCCTATGAAAATATACAATTCCAGATCATTGATACGCCCTCAATTACGTCGGACTTCGTTTTGCCGACAGTACTGACACTCACCCGCAACGCAGATCTACCTCTACCCGTTATAAGTCTCGCTAGTGATAATCTATTGGACGACCTTGATGTAATCGTAGCACTTCTTGATAACGCAGACCGTGAGACACATGAGAACCAAACCCTTATTGTTGCAAATCAACTTGACGCTGCAGGAGCGACGGAAAGGTTAGATATTCTCAAAGAATTTTATGGAGACGTATTTCGGTTTTGCCCAGTTTCTGCCGAGACCGACGATGGCAAGGATGCTCTATTGCAAGAAATCTATACGGAATTGGACATCTTGCGCGTCTACCCTAAGGCACCAGGAAAACCGACAGACCATGATGAACCGATCGTGCTCTCAACCGGAGCAACTGTGCTTGAGGCAGCACGGAGTTTACACAAAGACTTTGCTGAATTTAAGTTCGCACGAATATGGGGCCCCAAATGGCACAACGGACAATCCGTCAGTCGCAACGATGTGCTTTACGATGGAGACGTGGTTGAATTCCATCTGTAATTCTTCTGAAAAAGAGGACTTGTAAATAAATGTTGAGACCAAAAACGATGTCTCCATATTTCATATTCTCCGTCCTTATACACCTAGCACTGTTATTGGTCATATGGCAGACAACCGCTAAGCCAGGCCGACTTCCACCCTTTTACCCCAAAATAGAAGCTTTGATCACACACATCAAGCAACCCTTACCGCCTCCCAAGCCGCTTGTTATTGAACCAGCCGTCCCTATTGTGGTAGAAGAAACCGAGCCGCCGCTGCCCAAACCCAAACCCGCTTTAAACACAACTTGGCAAATAGGGAAACGAGAGACAGCGGAGGTTCCAAAAATTGAAACACACAAACGGAAAGGACTAAATCGCCCGCGAGAATCTACCGGGACTGCTCTGTTTCAGTCTAATCCGGGCGTCCGGAGACGGACTGAAAACACCATAGCAGTGAATATCCCTAATCAAGCGATAGCTCGACCATCGCCCCCAGAACCAGACTATATGGCTCCACAGGGCGAAACGAAACCTATTGCTTTAGACGCGAACGATGTCCTAAGTGATAGCTCCCCCACGGTCAATGCCCCAAAGATTCACTACGGCAGCCAGCGCGGGGACGCTCTCCAAGCCACAGGAATCGGAAACTCTTGGGGCGGCAGCAGCACTACTAGTACTGTGAATGTTGGAGGCGTTTTTGTCGAAATGATGAAGGACCTTTCTCGGACATTGGTTGACGCAAGCACAACAGCCAAAGTTGATGTCGTTTTCGTTATCGATGAAACCGAAAGCATGCTAGACAATATCCGAGGTATCCGCGCCTATGTGGATTTCCTATTTGAAGCGTTCGAACGTGAAGGACATGACGCTAATTTTGGACTAGTAACATTCACGGATAAGACAAGGAAATTTGGACAAACTGACAACCTCGGAACGTTCAAAAACTGGCTTTTTGACATCAAGGTTGACGGCGGCGGCGACATCGCCGAAGCTGGGCTAGATGCAATTATGACTGCCGTGAAAGAAATGAAATTCCGAAAAGGCGCGCAACGATTCATTGTGTTGGCGAGTGACGCTGCCTTCCACGACGCCGACTACGATGGGAAATCTGTCTATAGTTTGGATCACGTTATTGAAACACTACAAAATAGGCAAACCCGAGTCGATGTTATCGGGCTTGATTATCTGCCGATTCGACAGATCGCATTAGCAACCGGGGGAACCTGGCGCGCTATCCCCGGCCGGGGCTACCTTGAATATATCCCGCCGTTAACGCTAACCGTTAAGTTGTTTTCTAAATTAGGAACGCTTAACCTTCAAACAGGACGGATTGATGACAAGATAACCGTTTTTATTACTAATCCGCCACGCCCGAAACGACTCACCTTGACATGGAAAGTGCTGAATCCCCTGGGCGAAAGGGTGTACGGCCCCTTTAACGAAGAGAAAATTATTCAAGATGACGGCTCAACTCAAATAGTATTAACACCGAAAATTAATACTGAACTGTTTCATACGCTGCCAGGCGTTTACACCATCATTTATCGACTCGAAAACGAGCACGGGCATCAAAGCATCTTGCGGCGTACATTGACTTTCTAATTTTTTAATTAGTATCTCAAAGACAATATGAACCGTAATAATATCGACCGCTTTTGACTAAGAAATAGACTTTATGTTTCAGATACTCTTGTAACTGAAGAAAAAAGTCTGCAATCTCAAAAAAAATGATATAATAGACATCTGAAGGTATGTTCAGTTGGAGTGCGGAATTGAAAATGAAAGACGTGATCTTTGAACAGTGTCGGCGTAATTTTGACGACATCGTTGCTATCCGACGGGATATTCACCAATATCCTGAACTGGGTTTTGATGTGCATCGCACCGCCAGTATTGCTGCGGACGCGTTGCGTGCGCTTGACATTCCTACTAGAACCGGTATTGGTAAAACAGGGATCATCGGGGACTTGGAAATAGCAGGTGCCTCAAAACGTATTGCACTCCGGGCGGACATGGACGCGCTTCCTATTCAAGAACTAACGGATGCTCCTTATAAATCGAAGATTGACGGCAAAGCACACCTATGTGGACACGACGCACACACTGCAATGCTCATCGGTGCAGCTCGAATCCTTTCACACCTCCGAGAGGACCTCAAAACGCACGTTAGATTTATCTTCCAACCAAGTGAAGAAGCCTTACCCGGCGGCGCCTCCGCGATGATAGCCGACGGGGCACTGGAGAATGTAGACGAAATTTATGGGATACATGTCTTCCCGCTTTATGCTGTTGGCGAATATGCAACATGTGTCGGTCCAATGCTCGCGCAATCGGACACCTTCCAAATTACAATCACCGGCAGAGGTGGACACGCTGCATTCCCACATCTTACTATTGACCCGATCGTTATTGGTGCCCAGTTTGTGACGGCGGCACAAGCGATTGTCGCTAGAAATGTCAATCCGCTAGACTCGGCTGTTATTAGCGTTACGCAATTGCACGGTGGAGATGCCAACCTGAAAAATGGGCTTGCAGGCGCTGCTCTTAATGCCATTCCAACTGAAATGCTCATAGGTGGAACGGTACGCACGCTTCAAGCATCAGTACAGAAAAGCTTACGTGGACAATTAGAACAGCTCCTCACCGGCTTGGTAAATGCTCACGAGGCAACTTACGCTTACACATATCAAGAGGGATATCCTGTAACATACAACCACGAACCTTGTGTCAACACCGCCTTATCGGTAGCAAGAGAACTGGTTGGTGAACACAATCTCATATTCCCAATGTCCCCGATATTAGGGGGAGAAGATTTCGGCTACTATTCACAGAAAATTCCGGCATGTTTCGTCATGGTAGGTGCAGGAAATCACAGAAAAGGCATCGTGAATATGTGCCATCATCCACAATTTGATATTGACGAAAATTGCATGATTTACGGTATGGCACTGCTTGTAAGTCTCGTTACACATTAAACATTCGCCAAAAAAACGCCTGTCTATACGACACAGGCTCCAGAACACAATACATGGATCTCATGATGCAAAGATTGTTCAGTTATCTTTTTCTCTTAACGTTATCGTTTCCTATTCTAATCGTAGCCTCTCGGTATACCTCCGCACAGGTCGAGCTCATACCAAACAATCCCATGGCAATTCGTACATTGGATCCTATTGAAACCGCACACGACTATTTTCATGAAAGACAATACGCGGAAGCGATTAAGGCATACGAAGAATTGCTTGAGAACGGTATTCCAAAAGCAAACAATACTTATAAACCGCTTCGGCAGAACCAGAAGAGTTCTATCCGATTAATGCTTGCGAAAAGTTACGCTGAAGTTGGCGAGGATCCCGCTGCAAAGCGTATCTTTAGAGAAATTGTTGCCGAGAATCCGGATGGATCTTATGCCACACAGGCGGTTCATTGTTTAGGCAATCTCTACTGGCAACGTTATCAGTTCAGGCAAGCGATTTTAGAATGCCGGCAGATTTTAAAACAGTACCCTAATACGACCGCTGCTGCTACAGCCGCCTATCTTGTAGCACAATACCAAGACACAGAAGGCAAAACCGAAGAAGCAATAGAAAGTTATAAGTACTTCCTCGACAATTTTTCCGGTTCTCCGTATCGCACAAGCGCGGTGAATAACCTAATTCGACTTTATATCGCCGATGCACGTTATGCAGAAGGCGAAAAACTCATTCAAAAGCGATTACAAAGTTCACCAAGAGATCTCACGCTATTAGAACAGCTAGCAGAACTTTACCAACAGCAAGGCGAGTCTCCAAGGGCAATTGAACTCTATCGTCAGGCGATTGGAGAAGATCCAGGTAATACCAAACTTCACAGAAAATTAGGTGATCTCTACGCGAAGATCGGCGAAACTACGCAAGCCATGACCGAATGGAAAAAAATAGTGGCAAATGAGACAAACCAATCAGACCGCCATCAACAACTCGGGGCAATCTATCTCTCTCATAAAATGTATAGAGAAGCAATTGCAGCCTATCAACAAGCTATCCGCTTGACTCCTCAAAATGTCTACCTTTATACCCAGTTGGCAGCAGCATACAAAATTCAAGGGCAAAATGAACACGCTGCGGATGTTTATGTTAACGGCTTGCAACACGTTGGACTAGCAGAGAACCAACGTGAACCAATCTGGGAAGCAATGCTCGATATTTATGAAGGCACACACCATAAAGCACTGCAAGATAAACTTATCCTACAACTACAAAAACAGCATTTACAGAAACCACAAAATCCAAACGTTACCATGACGTTAGGAGAACTCCTTTTCCATGCGGGCAAAACATCAGAAGCACTCGAAATGTTTGGGCAACTCCACCAAAGTCATCCGACCTACACTGACATCGCCTTGGAGAAGTACGCCCAGGTATTAGAGCGTAATGCCAGCTCACAAGCCGAAAATTTCTACAAGGCACTCATAAACGGCTCCGAAAATAGAACACGCGTCAGAAATGCCCATGTGAAACTCGCACTATTCTACAAAAAAACAGAACAGTGGGGTAATGCGATCGCACTTCTGAAGGAACTTGTCAAAAATCGTGAGGCTTCTACCCAAAACAGGCTGCTACTCGGGCAACTGCAATTACACGGCACGCGAGAGCCCAAAGCCGCACAAATGACGTTTCAACCATTGATAACGCAACGCTTAGGCACTCAACAATTGATAGAAGCACAGTTGGGTTTAGGTGAGTGTCATATCCTACTGAAACGCTACATGCTTGCCCGAAAAACACTGGAACCCATTGCCAACAAAGCCAATCGTTACCAAGCAACAGCTCGAAAACTAGTGGGTGATTCTTACTTCTTCTCCGCAGACTTCGATCAGGCCCTCAAGGAATATAATCGGGTCGTTCAAATATCAAAATCTGACCAACTCACAAACGATGCACTTGAAAAAATAGTCCTTATTCAGAACCATCAGGACTATCTCAAAATCCCCCTCACAGATTATGCCACTTCCCTGCAACTCTATCTCAGCGGGAAAACAGAAGCAGCACTAGAGCAGTGCGATCGGATACTAGAACTCTATCCGCAAGCCACTATTATTGATGATATATGGCTTCTCATAGGTAATATCTACCGTGAAACGACAAAAAATACCGAAGCAGTCAATGCCTACCAGCACGTCATTGACCTCGAAAGTCCGCTTGCCCCAAAAGCACTCGTAAACATTGCTGAAATTTATCGACAGCAACGCGATCTAACTAATGCCGCCGCAACCTACACAATGCTCATCACAGACTATCCCGAAAATGTTATTGTTGTCCACGCGCGACAGCAACTTGACGAGATCACCAAGCTGCAAACCAAAAGATAGGCACAATCCAGTTTTTTCTTGCCGATTTGCCCGAAGTGCGCTATACTTAACACAAGGTCGATACTATACTATCAAATCGGATAATTTCTACCCGTTTCGCACTGTGAAAGGACAATTAGATGGTTCAACCCAACACACCACGCGCTTTTCATGTGATGACAAAGCCGATCGGTCCGATATGCAACCTAGATTGCGAATACTGCTTCTATCTTGAAAAAGAAGAACTCTACCCCGAAACGCGCTCTTTCCGCATGACCGACGCAATTTTGGAAAACTACGTCAAACAATACATTGAAGCACAGCAGATCAACGAAGTTACGTTCGCATGGCAGGGCGGCGAACCTACGCTCATGGGTGTGGATTTCTTCCGAAAAGCGGTTCGGTATCAGCAGAAATATAAACGCCCCGGCATGCACATTCAGAACTCTTTTCAGACCAACGCGACACTCCTCGACGACGAATGGGCGGAATTTTTCAAGCGAAACAAATTCTTGATCGGGGTCAGTATCGACGGGCCTCCAGAAATACACGACAAATATCGCTACGACAAACGCGGCAGACCATCCTCCGAACAGGTAATTCGCGGATTGCGCATCTTGCAGAAGCACAAAGTAAATTACAATGTGCTGTGTGTCGTCAATAAACACAACGCCGAATACCCGAAAGAGATCTACAACTACTTCAAAGGTCTAGGCGTAGAGTTCATTCAGTTTATCCCTGCTGTCGAACACTTCGGTGGAAAAAATGTGTCCCCGCGCTCTGTTACAGCACAGCAATATGGCAAATTCCTATGCACAATTTTCGATGAATGGGTCGTGAGTGACATCGGAAAAATTTTTATCCAGATTTTCGACGTCGCCTTAGAAGCCTGGTTGGGTTACAACCCCAGTCTTTGCGTTTTCAATGAAACGTGTGGTGATGCCCTTGCAATTGAGCATAACGGGGATCTCTACTCCTGTGACCACTTCGTTACATCTGACTATCACATTGGTAACATATCGGACAACACCATCGCGGAGATGGTAGATTCACCACTCCAGCGCAAATTCGGCACAGATAAACGGGACACGCTTCCAGAATACTGCCGGCGCTGTGAGGTCAAGTTCGCCTGTAATGGAGGCTGCCCTAAGAACCGTTTTATCAAAACCCCCACCGGTGAAGACGGATTAAACTATCTCTGTGCCGGTTATAAACAATTTTTCAACCACATTGACGCACCTATGAAGATGATGGCTTCTGCACTGCAAATGGAACAACCGGCAAATAGTATTATGCCGATCATGCGGCAACGTCAGGAAGAAAAAAGAGGACTGGTCCGCTCAACAACCTCACGAAAAATTGGGCGCAATTCGCCCTGCTCATGCGGCAGTGGGCGTAAATACAAGCAATGCTGCCTGAACAAAAAGTAACTCTGCCCGCGGTAGAAGCACTTTCCTAAAACAGGAACAATTGACCTGAAAGCAAATGAAAATGAAGCATCCGGAACAATATTATTTATGGCCGCCCCCGAATGATAATATATCATGTGAGACTGATGTTCTGCCTGCAAATGATGAAGCGTCGTCCTCTACAGATGTGCTACATCCGTACCTACATAAAATATTTGAGGTAAGTGATAAGTATCTGAAGAACATCTTCAACGAACGACTCCTGAATGAATTTAGAACGGACTGCTTTCGCTATATTCGGGGGGACCGGGATCTCACTATAGAACAGTTTGTCGAAGCCTACTACGGTTTCGTAAAGAGGGAATATCAAAAGCAATACACCGGAGCTCATCCGGAGCTAAATCAATCCATTTTTTCCGAACCTCACATACCGAAAGCGTTGTGGGGTAACTGCCTTGATTTTTTGCAGCGTATGGACAGTGAAAGTGTTCAGTTGATGGTCACTTCTCCTCCATATTACAACGCAAGGGATTATTCCCAATGGGAAACTTTGGATGACTACTTGGATGAAATGTCTTGTATTATCAAGGAATGCTATCGAGTTTTGGATAATCATCGCCCCTTCGTTTTTAATGTAGGTGATATATTCGACAACGACAATAGAAATACTAAATCGTCTTGGGGGAAGCGACGAATACCTTTAGGGGCATATTTCACGACAATATTTGAAGAACACGGTTTTCAATTTGTGGACGACTTCATCTGGGACAAGGGAGAAGTTCAGACCCAAAGGCATAAAAATGGAAACAAGCCTTACCCGTTATACCAATATCCAATTAATTGTTATGAACATATTTTTGTTTTCTATAAACATCGATTGGATGAAATGCCTTATCCGTGTCCTATATGCGGTTGTTTGAAAGTCAATGGAAATGCGTATTCTAAAGTGGGCGTCAAATCTTGGGAGTGCAAGAATTTAGAGTGCTTCGAGCGATCGGCAGGCAATCGTGGTAAACGCTTTTCAGCCCGGACCCAGTTAATGACAGGGTTGCAACAAGCCACAAATCTTGTGAGTGAGGACTTACTACATAGATGGCGCCGCGACATTGTCAAACTTGCACCAGTGATAAAAATAAACAGTAAGGGAGAGAACACCCTGGGACATACTGCCCCCTTCCCTAGGGAAATTCCTGAATACGCAGTACAAGTATTCACTGGGATGAATGAATCCGTTCTTGATCCCTTTGCAGGTTCATTTACGACAACGATAGAATCATTCCATCAAGGACGAAACAGCATCGGAATAGAACTAAATCGAACGATGTTTAGAGATGCCGTATTGACGCGATTTTCTAGAACTCTCGGCATAAAACCGAAAGAGGTGGAACGTGCATGGATCTGACAGCGACAAACTCGTAACTGGACTTTATGGAGAAATGCGTTTGGCAATGGAACTGCATAAGCGTGGCTGGCAAGTCTATAGGGCCTATATAGACGAGAAGTTCGATTTTGTCATTCTGAAAAGTTACTGTGAATGCTGCAAGTCATTCAAAAACGCCTTAACGCGCGAAGAATGTTATAAAGGCCACAAACGTAAAGCGGTAACGCAGCTTTGTGAGACATGTGAACAAGACAGCTTGAAAATGCTCGTTAGATTTATTCAGGTTAAAACTTCAGAGGGAGTTCCTCCAAAACAGGCAAATTTGGGAAAAGAACATTCCAAAAAATTTAGTTTCCATCCTAAAATCCGTTATCATTTAGCAGACTCGAGAGTGTTTTACGTGTGGATACAAATCTGGGACCAAGATACACATGACATCAACTACTACATTTTTAAAACTTCGGATGTCGAGCGTTTTGATGATTTGGACCTAGATACCTATCAAATAACCGACAACCAAAAAACTACACTGACGATAAACAAAGCAGGGAAAGTGTTAAATAAGGGTAGGAAATATAATTTTGAGGCGTTTGAAGATTTTCACAACAATTTTGATTGTTTGGAAGACGTAATAGATGGTGATTCTTGGAAATGACTACAACTGCTAAAATTTAGCAAACGCTAAGTCCTTTCGTAACATTTTTCTGAAAAATCAACTGGAGGGATGACATCAAACAGCATTAGTTAGGTTATAATCTCCAATTTTAGGGATACAAATATCCATTGCTTTAGAAGAGGCGTTTCAATACGACCTTGTTCTGCAATAGGCGGTGTCAGAAATGTCAAATACGTTTAATCTAAAAACTTTTCAAGAAGTATTCGACTCTTATTTTTGGAAATGGTGGTGCATTTGTTCTATCCTCTATATTTCCTTGTTCGGCATCTATGCCGTAGCGGCAATCGGGCTACTAACAACCGAAACAGAATTACCTTCGTTCCTCTACCGGTTCATAGCACCGTTTGAATATGCTGGCGGAATGGCTGACATTCCAATTGGGGGAAGAGAATTTGGTTTTCTCACGTTTGGTGCTGTTTCTGTCGGTATCTTTGCTATCGGTGCTGTTTCTGTCGGTATCTTTGCTATCGGTGCTTTTTCTGTTGGTGTCTTTGCTATTGGTGCTTTTTCCATGGGCATCTTTGCGTTTGGTGGCAACGCTGTCGGTATCATCGCCATCGGATCGGGGACAAGTCTTACCGGCTATTTTGATCGGAAGGCATCAAAAGCGCGAGGAAGATTTGACATCGGTAAGGCTGTTGGTGTTGTCGCCATAAGTCCTGAAGCTTACGGTGTCTATACATTATCTTATAGTGGTTCGGGTGCCTTCAGTTTCTCGCCATCGTGTCAAGACGTGGTAGCGGTTTCATTTTTTTCCAGATGGTTGCCAAAATTCAAGAGGGCCTTTCACAGTCCGGGTTAATGTTTTATGTGGGTGTATAATTTTAGGTCGCGCACAGCTTTCTGCTTTACGACACTTGACACAAATTAACACTTTCTGTCCGTCTCTATGTGTATGATGTATCTGTTTTTTGATGTTAAAATTATCTGTTTTCACTGGACAAAGGAGTCAAACTATTCTCACGCGGGACATAAAGGAATGCGTTTCTACCAACAAAATATTGGGCGTAGACCTTTTCCCAATCGCTGTTTGTCAGCTTCCAGCCTGGCGCAGGGCCGAGTTTGAAATAGACAATATCTGCTTCCTCAAGACTCTGAAATGGATAGTCTCCAATTGGAGCACCGCGATGCTGAGATATAAAAATCACGGCATTGTGAATATCGCGAGCTTCCACCATAGGCGGTAACCTTTGGTAAACAGGGCTCCAATTCTGGTATACCTTCCCGATACGGATGTAACTCCATACAAGGTTAACACTGAGTAACAAAAAGCAGATTCCAACACCAGTTGCAAGCCCCGGCCCGTCATGTAATTTGAACCGCTCATAGAGGATAAACATGCCGCGTGCTACCAACGGGATGAAGGCAAGGAATATCGATTCAGTATAGTAACGAGCGTTTACAGGTGTAAATCCCCAGGTTGAACCTTCAAAATAAAAGAAAGCATAGAGCAGCAGATTCCCGAGAATCAAAGCAAAGCATACTACATCGTACCTGTTACGCGAACGGTGGAAGAGGGGGATCAACATGAGGCACCAAGGCAAAACCAACGGTACGAAAGCAACTAACCATGTTACTGACAATTCAATATCTTTAAACAGATCATGGTGATAGATTCCCCAACCGAGAGCGTTGAAACTAATACACGGGAGAATGTGTCTCCACGTTCTCTCGATTGCCCATGCAGGTGTAAAAATGAACGCCTGTTCGATATCAGGTTCATAGCCCTCCATCCGAGCACCGAATCCGATTTTGTCGTAGGGCTGCGCAACCGTGTGTGTGAAAGTGAACGGGTCTCCTGTGAAATGTCCGTTCCATGCCATACACATCCCCAGCATTATGAAAAACGGGATGAAAAAGAAGCCTGAACGTTTCACTGTGGCGAAAAACGCTCGTCGATCCTGCCATTGAGTAAAAAGATGATAGATCGTTAATCCGCCTCCGACAACCCCAAAGACAACCGCAGAAAGCGGACGCGTATTAAACACATACCCCAACGCAAATCCTGAGAGCAGTGGATAGCTTATCCGAACCAGGCGGGAAGCATTACTGCTGCAATTCAACGCCTTAAGAAGCGCGAATAGGTAAACGGAAAGATAGAAACGACTCACGGGCTCACTGAACCACGTTGAGCCCATACCAAGTGTTGCAGGTGAAATCAGCGCGAGCCCCGCTGTTACGAGTGCAAGTCCGCTATGAGTATTGCCATATATCTCTTTTACAAACAGATAGAGGAACAGCAGCGCACCGCCTGTCGCAAGCGCGGGAATCAGCCACGGCGCGCCGATAAACACCCCAAACATCAGCATCAAGGCATTTCCGAACGGATATTTTGAATACCATTTGTCGTTTAAAACATTAATATGCGGTGAAGAAGAAAAACCGTGTTCTAACGGCGCGGAAAATGAGAGCTTGCCTTCCGCAAACAACTTCGCTTGAAATAGATATGAGACAGTATCTGGTTCAAAGTAGGAGAACTGAAAGTAGATACCACACAGAATCACTGAGAATAGTATACCGAGTATAGAAATGATGAAAATCGGTTTAACCTTCATTCAGTCTCCGAAAATCAGTGAAAAATTTGACATTCGCCTATCAATTGAGTATAATACCATCAAAGTAAATTAAAATCATTAAGACTTTTTAACAGCAAGTTTCAACTTGCAAGTGAAAATCAAAAATGTTAGACATTAATACTTTTAATAGGCATCGCCACCATTCGCATTTCTGAGTAGAGCGGATGAGGGAACATGCTATACATTATTGATACAAAGCAAGTTCAACTTGTTAGTCTCCAGTAAGCGATCCGCTCTTCTCAGTGCTGCACTACTAGTGCGCGCTAAATATAGGGCATTCGGTTTACTGTTTTTTTTTAATTTTTTCGTCCGTAAAGTTTCCCGTTTTTGCCACCGTCAAAAACGGAGAGAAACCTTCACCTTAGAAATCAAAACTGGAGTTTTTTGCGAACAACACCTGGAGTATGTACCGCTTAGATACATGAACAAAAAATGGAAAAATTTAACAAACCTGATGGAACGAGCGATTTTTTGCCTGAACAGATGAACCAGCGGAATTTCGTCGAAAAGATCGTTCGTGAAACCTTTGAAAATTACGGATACGCACAAGTTCAGACACCGATCTTTGAGTCCTTCGCGCTTTTATCTGCGCAATCCGGTGAAGAAATTCGGCACAAGATGTTCACCTTCGTCGGTTCAGATCGTGTAGATTACGCTTTAAGACCAGAAATGACCGCACCCGTCTGTCGACTCATCGCTAACCAGAAACTTGGACACCTTCCTTTCCCTTACAAACTCTACTACATCGGTCAATGTGTCCGACAAGAACCAACTGCAGACGGCGCTGAAGTAAAGAGAGAATTTCGACAGGCCGGTATCGAGCTCATTGGACCGGCTTCTGCACCTGCCGATGCAGAGATCATAGCGATCCCCATCCGTATCCTTGAAAAACTCAATATTCCACACACAAAGTTAAAAATAGGCAATACTAGAATCTTTCGAGAAATTTTCAAACAAGGCAAGATTGATACCAAGGATCACGGCGAAATTATATGGGACATCGACTATCTTGCGCGTCTCCGGGCCGAAGCACAGCTGTGGAATCTGGAAACACTCCGCGACGCGCTTAATATGTTGAGACGATCACAGGGAACTAACTACAAAGGGAAATACAAGATAGAAGCCGCCGCAGTTCAGGAATTAACGGAAGGTAGCGCTCCCTCGCTCGCTGCAAAATTGCCTCTGATCGCAGAAGAAACCTATAAAGCACGGTGGTGTCGTTATTTCAATATCTCTGAAGCAGCTGCCACAGCCTGTATAAATGTCTCGAAAATCTCGGGAGACAAAGACACGGTTATGGCGGCGTGGAAAGCATCTTTCAGTGAAACACTGCAGTCCGCCCACCAAGAACTCGTCGCACTTTGCGATTCCCTAGAAAACTACGATATTACAGATTTTGAAATCAACTTAGGTATTACGCGCGGGTTTGATTTTTATACCGGGATGGTATTTCAGATTGAATTACCCGGAAAACATCGCCCCCTCTGTGGTGGTGGACGGTACGATGGTCTTGTTGAATCCTTCGGGGGACCATCGACACCCGGGGCAGGATTCGCATTCCAATTCGATGCACTTGTAGACGCATTTGCTGACATAGGGAAAATAACCCTTAACAAAGGAAAAGACTATTTCATCGCAGCAGAAACATCAGAACGTGTTGCTGAGGCACAGCGACTTGCAGAAATGCTACGGAGAAAGGGCAAGAACGTGGAAGTGGATCTGATGGGGCGCGACCTTCAAGCACAAGAAAACTACGCGAATCAAGCAAGCTACGATTACCTCATTCGTCTAGACTCTGATAATTCGATCCGCCGAATTCAAATCAAAACAGGCAAGACACAAGTAGTCACTGTTCCTGAGCTTCTATAAAGGAAAATAGAAAGAGAAAAATCTACAATGCAAACAGAATCGCAACCAATACTGAAACTACTTTTGCCCAAGGGCAGTCTGCAGGCAGAGACCCTTGAAATGTTTCAGCGTGCAGGCTATGAACTCAACGGATATACTGCAACCGACCGATCCTACCGTGCAACCTTCCGCGACGATAGCAATTTTCAAATCAAGATTTCACGCCCACAAGAGATACCTGTCTACGTCGGCATGGATGATTGTTACGATATTGGAATTACCGGTCAAGATTGGGTTGAAGAAACTGACGCTGATGTTGAGGAAATTCTGCCTTTAGCCTATGGACACATTGACATCATCCTTGCTGTCCGAGAAGAACAAGACAATATTAATACATTCGAGGATTTGATACATCTCGCTGATAGGAACATCCGCATCTCCACCGAATATTTGAACATCGCAGAGAAGTATATCCTCGAAAAGACAGAAAATAAAATCGCCCCGGCGATTCTGACACCTTGGAAACGCCTGAATACCACGGGGTCTTATCAGTCACCTATCACGCTCATGCTGTCCTTCGGGGCAACCGAAGGAAAACCACCAGAAGAAGCTGACGCTATCATTGACAATTCAACGGCATCACGGCGTACTATCAAGGCAAACACACTCAAGGAAATCGAGCTCCTACGCGAATCCGAGTCTACACTCATCGCGAATCCAAAGGCACTCAGAAATTCATGGAAGAACAAAAAAATTGAAGAGCTTAAGCAAACACTCCAAAGAGGATTACGTAGACGCAGGAGTCAAGCGCTCCCCGGACACATTTAAAGGAACAAATTATGACAGCACCTCTCATTAAACCGCGTGTCCCCCGAGGAATGCGGGACATTTTACCGGAGCAAATGATTCGGAGACAATACGTCATAGATGTCATTCGCGGCGTGTTTGAAGAATTTGGGTTTGAACCTTTACAAACCCCCGCACTTGAATTATCCGAAGTACTCACCGGTAAGTATGGCCCAGACGCAGAAAAACTCATCTATCAAGCCCGACACATCGGTGGAAAGGAAGACATTTCCCTGCGTTATGATCTCTCAGTCCCGCTCTGTCGCGTTGTTGCTATGCATCCACAATTGCCCAAACCCTTTAAACGTTACCAGATTGATCCCGTCTGGCGAGCAGAACGTCCACAAAAGGGACGTTATCGTCAATTCTTCCAATGTGACGCAGATACGGTTGGTACCGAAAGTATGCTCGCTGACGCTGAAAACGTTAATCTCATCTATCAGGTGCTAACACGACTCGGATTTGAGCAATTTTTGATTAATATCAACGATCGGAGGCTCATTACCGGGATTGGGCAATTTGCCGGCGTGCCTTCAAAACAACTCGGCGGACTTTACCGTTCTATTGATAAATTGGACAAAATTGGACTATCAGGAGTTAGAGCGGAATTAGCGGAAAACCAAATTTCAGAACCCATGATTGAAAAACTACTTACACTCCTCCAGATTGAAGGCGACGCAGAGACTGTCCTGAGTGCATTCTCCGCACAACTCGGTGACTCCGAACAGGCAAGCGAGGGAATCGCAGAACTGGAAGAACTTAATACTTACCTCACAATACTTGGGGTCCCGGACGAATTTTATAGGATAAACGCCTCAATGGTACGCGGTTTGGAATACTACACCGGCCCTATCTATGAGACGGTTATTGAAGAACCGAAAATTGGAAGTATCACCGGCGGCGGGAGATACGATGAACTCATTGGAAGCTTTAGTAAACAAAGTTATCCAGCAACAGGAACCAGTTTCGGCATAGAGCGCATTATTGACGTAATGGAGGAATTCGATATGTTCCCCGCTGCCCTCGGAAAAACAGTCACACAGGTATTAGTGACTGTCTTCGACCCGCAACTTGCGCAAGAATCTCTAAGACTTGCAGCACTTCTGCGCAGCAACGGCATCCGAACAGAGCTCTATTGCCGCCCGACACGCATCAGCACGCAGATGAAATATGCCGATAATAAAGGCATACCGTACGCTGTTATCCTCGGATCTGATGAAGTAGAAGCTGGCACGGTTGCAATCCGGAACCTCACAAGTAGAGAACAACATGTTGTCAAGCGTGAGAAACTTGTTGAACACATTCAACAAGTGACACGCATATAAACGGTTCACAGCCTCAAACCAGGAGATGAAAATGAGACAGTTGTATCAACATTCCAATTTCATTCGCTATCTCTTTTTGATCCTTTGCATTGTTCAAGCAGTGCAATTGACAAGCGCGGGGTGTAGTCACACCCAACCTTACTACCACACCGATGTGCCTGAAATAGAGAGACGTGATAGCAAAGCAAACGGAGTACTTCATTATCGTCTTTTACTACTCGGTGATGGTGGTAAACCAACACCGGATGAACCTGTTCTGAAAACGCTCCGCAAATGGGCAGAAAAAGATGCTACGAAAACAACCATCGTCTTTTTAGGAGATAACATGTATCCCGAGGGTATGACAGAACGCAAGAAACATCAAGCAACAGAGCGACTCATGCCACAACTCACCGTTGTCAAAACCGCCGGGGCCCACGGGCTCTTTATTCCCGGAAACCACGATTGGTCAAACGGAAAAGCGAAAGGATATAGTGCCCTTCTTGCACAAGAAAAGTTTATCAACGATGCGCTAACCCAGAAACCAACGTTTCTTCCCCCCGGCGGTTTGCCTGGGCCAGCCGTGCTTGAACTGCCAAAGGTCAACCCTGCAGTCCGACTTATCGTTTTGGACACACATTGGTGGCTCCATCTGCATGAAAAACCTCAGAAATCACCAGAATCGGTTATCAAAGAACTTAGCGCCCTATTGGACACAGCATTGCCGGTGGTTGTTGTAGGGCATCATCCGTTGGAAACTTACGGACCACATGGAGGCTTCTTTGATTGGAAGTCCCATCTTTTCCCCGCTAGAGAGATAAACAAGTGGCTCTGGATTCCCATGCCTATACTCGGATCCGCATACCCTTATTGGCGGAAACACTTGTACAAATCCGATCAGGATATGAGCGGCACACATAACAAGTATATGGTGACACAGCTGAATAGCGCATTTGCCATTCGAAACGCGACTCATCCAAACCCACCCCTTTTAATTTATGCCTCCGGACACGATCATTCGCTACAAGTCCTAAAAAATAAACACGTGGACTATCTGCTTATTAGTGGAGCTGCTTCAAGTCAAAAAGTGACGGAAGTGACATCTGGAGAAAATACTATGTTCGCGCATGAACACACAGGTTTCATGGCAGTGGATTTTTTCACCAATGGACAAGTCTTGCTACGCGTAGTTGAACCTGAAGGTAAAGGGGTATTATTTCACCGATGGCTGACCTTTTAAGACGCTTCTGACAAAATTGTTTCCTAGCTCTTAACATCAGTTTCAGACCTTATTTATGATTCCTTGCTATGTATGCGAGCTACGTTTCTGCTTTGGGATTCTGGCGGGTGTACCTTAAAAATTCTAGGTCTCGTAAATACGGCTCCACCTCCTCTAATTCAAAACGAACCTCTTGTAGTTCTTCAGAAATCTGCTTTAAATCCGAATTTACCCGATGGTAAGTTTCTTGAGCTTTGCCCGGGTCATACCCTGATCGCTTCAGAAAATATGATGTTCCCAACCACACACACACGAGTGCCGTAATTGTTGTCGTCCCCATAACTATTGCAACAATAGTGGCTATCGCAACCGTAAACTTGACGATAAGGAAAAACAACACGCCTAGAACAATTAGTAGTAACAACGCCATCTCTATCTATCTCCTTTATTTCCTTATCCTTTGGCAATTTTAATAAGTCGCTTCACTTCATTTTTGAGAGAAGTCATTTCTTGTTGAATCGCGTTCACTTTTTCCTGCAGTGCCTCTACTTCACGTTGCGAAGCTCCGGTTCTCAAGCCTTTTTTCTTCGCAGCGTAGGAGGTCCCCATCCAGACGCATCCGAGAGTTGTCAACATAATGCTTCCAAATACGATAGCAATAATCAGGACAATTTGCGCCATTTTTTTAAATTCCTCCAACTTTTGAATAAAGTATTAATCTTACCTGTTAGAGTCAGTAAAATGATAAAAGGATAGTAAAAAGTAAGGATATAGTAAATTCCAGATCCACTTGGATACCACGAATAGGCCTGATTAAAGACATCATTCCGAACAGAAAATATACCCACAAAAAAAAAGCATCTAATACCTTTCGAGGCTCGGTATTATCTAAAGGTCTGTCTTATGCCTTTCATCTAAAAACCCCTTATTTTCCTTTACCATATAGCATTTATAAAGCAAAACGAAAACTTTGTGGGTTTCTAAATCTGCAAGAAAGACCTAAAATCTCTTCTTAGGGGTTATTACACAGCTCATATACTAATTGTTCTAGCGTACATATCGCATCCGTTTGACTTGTTTTCAATTTAGTGTCCACTTCTAAGGTTTTCTCAAGTGCAGCAGCGAGTTCCTCGCTTGTGAAAGCGTGGAGGGTCTGAAAAATTTTGTAGGCGACATAAGGATTCTGCTTCAAGATGTTATGGGTAGCAGACTTAGGTAGCAGACTCCGTATTTCTTCAGAAATCGGTTCGAATATGTTTTTTTTAAACTCTTGGAGTGGCATGCGACTGCGTAACGGGCGAAGTCCTCTCTTCCCAGCGATTAACTTGGCTTGGAGGGCAAGTCGGAACTGGCGAGCTATCGTAGCATTAACCGGTATCGGCTCTTGACCACTCGACAACACATCGTGGAGACTTTTCAGTGCCTGCCTGGCTGAACGTTTTCCGATCGCATCCGTTAAATCAAAAATACTGTCATGCACATTCTGAGTCACAACGTTTCGGACATCTTGTTCATCTACCTGACGCTTATCACCAACAAAATCTATAATCTTGTTGAGGGCCTCAGCAGTAGCATGCATATCACCCCCAGTACGGTTACGAAGTTGTGAAAAAGCACGTGGCGTTATCTGTTTATTGAATTCAGAAAGCTTCTCTGAAACTTTTGTGTAGAGTGGGTCGCGATTCAATGAGTTCGCAGATCCCGCTAGTGCGAAAGACCTATAGCGTCCAACACTCTCAATCGCTTTAACAAGTCTGTTCCGTTCATTCACCTCGCCCCTCACAGCAAATATTAGGACACTGTTCTTGGGTAAGTCGCCTTGAAGCCATTCAAGGAGCAATTCAACATCATCGACAGCATCTACTGCTATGGAGGAAAGATCAAGTTGCTGGGTGATTTGTGGTAGACGCTCCAAGAATCCGCGTTCTTCATCGGTCAACTTCGTTCCCAACTCATTAACAAAAGCATTAACGGCATTTGTAAAGTCAAAATGTCGTTCAGCAATCTGATGCGGTGTGACCTCCAAAAGTTTTGCCAATGTAGAGATACATTTTGGTGCATCTGTGGACTCAATCTTAAAGGCGTTTCGGAAAACTGTTATAGGTTTTGAACGTTGCTGAGTTTTAAATAGACCAGCATCACGAACCACCACAACCCGCCACTTCGACATGACAGGATAGGTATCCACCTGACTGAGAATTTCTTGGACTGTGACATCTGCCCCTTCCAAGAAAGAGAGATTGAAGTCCCGTGTCTCAGGCGTAAGGAGGTGCTCAAGCATCTGTTTGAGGGTGCCTTCAACCAGAAAACTTTCCTCACCACAGAGCAGATATACCGGAAAAACTTTCTTTGACCGGATTTCACGCAGGATATTAGGCGGTGTTCTAGTCTCTTGTTGTCTCATCTGAGCAAACTGCTCCCCATTGCGACTGCTCAGGCTGCGTTATCACCATCAGCCTGCTTGCGCGTCCCCTCGGTAGCAAAGGTTGAGAAGCGCCTTGTAGCGTTCAGTGTACCGCAACGCGGGCACTTCGTAGTAGGTGGATCAGCATCATTCACACGTTGAAGTAATTCAAAATCAACTGTGCAATCATGGCAACGGTATTCAAAAATCGGCACTGTTTTTCCCCTAAGCCACAACAGGACGGATGATCAACTTTATCTTCGTCCCCTTAGGCGGGATCACGTCGGTGTTGACACGGTAGGTTCGGTCATCGCTGCCAGTCGATAACGAATGATTAAAAAGAGAATCAGGATCACGGTAAACTGCAACAATGTTATGGTAGATTTGCGCTGTGAATTGGTTGTTGCGCAGCCGGCCACCATTGAAAATCCAAGGAGTCTCTTGCATCGGTTGTTCTGTAAAACTATTCCATATCAATTCTCTTGCCGGACGTGAAACGACTTCGGCACCACGATTCCATTCCACCCAGATTTCAACAGGCGAACCCATAGGAAGACGAGGATCGCCTACAGCCTCAAGATTCATACCCGCTTCATAATCCAACGCAGCAAGGGCTGCGAATATATGGAGCGGTTCTGCATCAATGATTAAAATACTCTCATGCGTTTTCCCAAGCTTGCCGCACGCAAAAAACTCAACATTAATATCTGATCCTATAATGTTAATTTCACCTGGAACTGTTACTTCACGCTTACTCGCATCAAAAACCACATTCCCGAGCTGATAAATGTTTTCACTAAGTTCATGAGGGTCTACTAACTCTGTATCTGTGGCTGCAATAGATTGTGAGTAGACAGTAAGTTTTTCCGAAGCAATATTATCCGTTTCATCCGTATCCATAATATCTATGCGGGCTCTAAGTTCTATTTCGCCCTCTGTTATAGGCACCCAATCAGCTGAGACAACAGTCTCTCCCAGCCTTGGAGTCCAAAGCACTTCAGTAGTAGCAACTCTCTCCTCCTGAACATAGAACTCTATATTTAAATTTCCGTCGAAGGGCGCCCCATTGTTCCGAAGCGTTGCACTCAGGCGAACGGGTTCGCCGACGCGCGGAGAAGGCGGGGAAAACCGGAGACTCCGTGGCATAATACCAATGTTTGGCTTTGTTGGACCCACCAATGCATGACTTAGAGTCATCACGGCAAAACAGGTGGATAAAAAATCGCTCTCAGAGCCACGCCACCTTCCATCAGATTCTTGTTGCGCCACCATCATTTGGGCAAACTTATTATACCAACTGTAACCAGCAAGTGTGTCTAAAGTAGGAGGGATATCACAGAAACGCTGCAACGAAAGTAGATAGTAGTAAAGCCAAGAATTAGAACCCGGATTCCGCGTTAAAGTCCAATGCTTTTTCACCCATCCGATGCCTTTCCGAATCTGAGGGTCATCGATGGGGACACCACATGCACGGAGAGCCCACAGCCCCGTCGCAGTCATACTTCCATAGACACCGATTGCCCACGGAGAACCTGCGTCAACTAAGTTATACAGCCACCCTCCTGTTTCCGTTTGATTCCTACGAATCCACTGTTCCGCGCGTGCCCACGTATCTGGCGGAATATCAAGTCCCCACTGCTTTGCAGCATACAGAGCATAGATAACCATGTTCATGTGCGCACCATCAGCCGAATAACCGTATCCCCAACCGCCGTTGTCCCGTTCATCAGCAAACTCACTACCCTTAATAGGAAGTTGCTTTTTAACTAACTGATTAACGGCAAATTGGACACGATCCTTATAAGTACTATCTTGAGTAGCAACTAATACTGGAACAACTACCGCAAATTGGTAAACATCAAATTCGTTCCAATTCCGCCCAAGTAGAAATTCTAAGCCTTTCTGGACTGACATGTCTAACGCGGTGTGTCCAGTCGCGAATAGAGACTGCAATGCTAAGGAGGTCTCTTGCGTCTGATCCTCTCCGAAATTCCAAGAGGTTCCTGGAATAAAATTTTCAGCTAACCCTTTTAGACTCGCACCGCAAGTGATGCAGTTTAGGATAATCTGAATTTCAGAGCCACATTGTAAACAGGTGCGACTATGCTTTCCTTGTTGTGCCTTTATCCAAGTGATCGCCTTCGTGATCGCCCCTTGAATCTGCTCCGGCGTAACAGGAGGAAATGTCCGTTTTTCTGCGACAAGCGTTGCATGTGCAATGTTATTTGTTGCATCTGTTTCCTCAATATGTTTAGCACCAGTCGGGTTAACAACCGCATAAATCTCCGTCCTACCCGGTGGAGGCTGCCACTGGGTCTCTACCTGTCCGATTTTGCCCGGTTTTAATTCCAAAATCACATCTTTACAGAGAATTTGGAGCGGGTGCGTCACTGGATCCCCCTCATAAAGGTCAACGACCAGATCCTCATTCATTGTCGGAGTCCCATTACCGATATTCTTTATCTCAACCGAGATAGTGATCTCTTCACCTTCAACCGGGTTGGAATTGGAAAAGGTAATACTATCCGCATCGACATAAAAATCGGGGAGCTGCGCAAACCCAGCTGTAGCAAACAACCCAACAATAACTCCGATTATTAATCCGAAGTGTAGGCTTGGAAAACCTACACGCTCTGCCAAAAGCTGGAGTCTAATCATAATATGTACCTCATAATCATAATATGTCTATCAGAGTTGTTATAATCATATTCGCGAGCCCTCTAAACAGATTCATATCCATCTTTCAACGAGGCGGATGTAGCAACTAATGAATCCTGAGTTAGTTTCCTGCCCAATAGCCGACGGAAACGGAAGAAGGCTGTCGGATAGGGTTCTTGAACAAAGCTTGCCCCGCTGAGCTCCATTTACTAATCTCGCCTTGGAAGGTCTCACCGAGTAAGTCCGCGATCCAAATATCATCATCCGCCGGTGAAAGTGCTATTGCCACGATTGCCATTCCCGCTAAAAACTCATTCTTCCTCGTTCCATCTGATCCCAAATTGATTAACTGAGATTGTTGAGAAACGACCCAAAGACTGCCATCTATAGGATTAATACGCGGAGAGGTAGGATTCGGAATATCCGTAATTTCGACGAGTTTCTGACCGCTCGGCGAGACCCGCATGAGGACACTATGCTGACTATCGGCGATCCAGGCATTCCCCTCGTAATCAACGCTCACCCCTTTAGGTTCTCCCATCGACGGAGCATCCGCTATCTTGTTTCCAGCAGCATCATAACGTGCGATCGGGCCTCGCGCGTTGGTTATCCAGGCCGAGCCGTCCTTAGGATTAACCGCCACAGCCGGTTCATGTGCAGGCACTGTGGCAATAACTTGTGTCCCATCCCCAGATATCTTCTTAACGGCATCAAACCCCGCAATCCATGCCGAGCCATCTACCGGGTTAATAGCTATCTGATTCGGACGTGTGATATCCGGGACTTCACCAACCGTGCCACTGTTCGGATCATAGCGATAGACAGTATTCGCCGCCGAAACCGCAATCCAGACCACCCCATCGGCAGGATTCACCTCTGCAGCACTCGCTTGTGTTAGGTTCGGAATGACGGTCGGATCTGCTTGTCCATCAGAATACAATTTATAAATCGTATCACCACCACTGACAACCCAACATTCACCGTTATATTGTCCGTAACTGGTAGCAACTGCTACGCCTAATAAAATTATTACCCAAAACGTCTTTTTCATGGTTCATAACTCCTTGCTTTATGTGCGCTCTCTAAGTGCGCGATCTGTGATTCGTAAAAGCGTGCTTATGTGCTGCTCTTCCACTTTTATATCCTAACATAGTTTTCCTCAATTCGCAAGAATTTTGTGGAGAGATCCGATGCAGCTATTGTGTTTGAAGCGCTAACGCAGTTGAACATCTCACCTTTCTGACGTTTTTCTTGAAGTAATTGAGAAAACCGTTTATACCAATCTAAGCAAAAAGCACTTATAAATTATTGGACATCCCACCAGTTGTAGATTCCACGCTCATATATCTTCGGAAACCCCGGTTTCCATAATAGGCTTAACCGGCGGAGCTTCTGTATTCATAAAATCGTCTATCTTTCGCGGAGGAGAACATTGCATACAAGACTCACATTCAACAGCATCTTGACAATAGGCGAAATAATAACTGCCACGCTCCTGACACTCACCGTTTTACCTGTTTTGTACTACACCCTCGAATTAAGTTAGCGAGTTTCCATCGACAAACGCCAAAATATTAGGAGCCTGTAAACTTTTTTGAAACTTTTTCCGTTGAAAAGTGTCTACTAACGTAACTTAATGTAAAACTTATAAAAATTAAGTGAGGGAATCGAGATGAAACGCTTACATTTCTACTGTCTAACTCTTGTGGTAGTACTCCTATTTGTTGGAATCAGTATGGTCAGCATAGCTGAAGTAGCTGTCTTACAAGTAGAAATTTCGGATGTCGTCAGCAACAGAGATGCCTATCAGATTCGACGATTATTAAAACCATGGGCTGATGCAGAGGACATTGTCTTTGAAATACCGGTTGATAAAAATGGAAGAAAAAGACTATTCACCACTCTTGTGAAGATCAAACCCAGACAAGGTCCCTCTAAATACAGCGAAACGCATACGTTTGATGTCTATGACATCATGCGCCAGCTTAACGACTCACGTTTCCGAGGCAGACATGGACTTGGATCTTCCCGCGTTCTAAAAAGTGAAGCGACCATCCGCGGAGACCTCTTTGCACATCCCGGCTTCGCCCGGAGTTACCTCCGAAACGTCCCATCGTGGAGACGCTGGCGACCAGACACCTCCAATATCCATCACGCTATGACTGTCGGGGATAAAAAACAGAAGTTTGTTTTCAGTAAGAATCCTGAATTCGATCAACTGCGGATCGACGCAGCGAATAATGACAAACCTGTTGAGGTACACGGCGTAATTGCTGGATTTGATGGACCCTATCCGATCGTGTCAGTACACAAGTATAAGGTAGGCTATCACCTCAACAGAGGTACACCCAAAAGTGGGGCAAACGGAAAACCGACTTATGACTACCTTATCGAGGAAAATTAAGAATGAGATATTAGTTCTCAATGCTTGCTAGGCCTGATATCCACCTGTGTTAAATAGCACAACACGCTCGGAAGGAGCAATCATCCCCTTTGAGGTGAGTTGTTCGAGTGCCGCAACCGTTGCTGCCCCTTCAGGGCATGTTAAGAGTCCTTCAGTTGTTGGAAGCAGTTGCATTGCCTCACGGATAGCTTCGTCCGTGACGGCAATCGCGGCACCATTGCTCTTACGAACGGCCTCCAAAATCAGGAAATCTCCAATCGCCTGTGGCACGCGTAAACCGTTCGCAACGGTTTGAGCATCGCGCCAAGGAGCTGCTTCGGCGGCACCTTCCTCCCACGCTCTAACAATCGGGGCACAGCCTGTTGACTGCACTGAGATAATACGAGGCCTCTTCTCGTTGATCCAACCAATGGCCTCTAATTCTGAAAAACCCTTCCACATCCCTATAATTCCGGTGCCACCCCCGGTAGGATAGATAATCACATCCGGCAACTCCCAATTGAACTGCTCAGCGAGCTCAAACCCCATTGTTTTCTTCCCTTCTACCCGGTAAGGTTCCTTAAGAGTCGATACGTCAAACCACCCTTCTTGGTTCTTACGTTCTGCCACAATTCGACCCGCATCAGTAATTAAGCCATCAATCAGTGTCACTTTGGCACCTGCAAGTTGACACGTCCACTTATTGAATGCAGGAGTATCTTGGGGCATGAAGATATGGGCAGTCATTCCCGCGGCAGCAGCGTAAGCCGCAAGAGCGGTTGCCGCGTTACCTGCTGAAGGGATTGCCAACGCTCTGAGTCCGAGCGATTTCGCTTTGGATACCGCCATCGCTAAACCGCGAGCTTTAAAACTACCGGTGGGCAATCTCGATTCATCCTTCACCCAAACTTCTGTGAGGCCAAACGCCGCCCCTAACTTTTTTGCGTAGATGAGCGGAGTCATCGTTTCTCCAAGTGTCACCCTGTCTTCAGGCATTGATATAGGCAGAAGCTCCCCGTAACGCCAAAACGAAACCGGGCGGGATAGAAGAGCATCACGCGTCCATGTCGCCGCCAGCTGTTCAAGCGCGTAACGAGCAAACAGGGGTTTCCCACAAACGTTACAGACATTCTGTGGCTCAGTGTGTAGATAGATTTCACCACACTTGCTACATTCAAGTCTTTTTAGCGTGTCATCCTGAATATTCATCAAACTTCGGCTGCAGATTACGATGCTTCAAGCAATTTGAGGCAGACCGCCTTCATACTATAGAGACGGTTCTCTGATTGATCAAAGATGATTGAACGCTCATCATCGAGGAGATCCCCCGAAATTTCATACCCATGATGAGCAGGGAGACAGTGCATAATCCGACATTCATGCCCCTGCAGTAATTCAGCATTTAATTGATACGGCATCATCTTTTCCAGTCGACGTTTCCGTTCCTTGGCAAAAGCCGGTTCTATAAAAAATTCCATATCGACCCACGTATCTGTGTAAACAATATCACTTTCAGCAAGAACTTTTTCCAACACACCATCAATACCCGGAGCATCGGTGTCAACCTGTTTATAAAGTCCTTTCCGTGAAGCTTCTTCCAACAACGCTTTATCAACAGCCGCCGGATTCACCTCCGGCGCAACGACCGTAACTTCAATGCCTACCTTCATGCCAGCAGCAATCAACGAATTGCAAACATTGTTATGCACACCGATAAAACACAATTTGACCCCTTCCAGTCTGCCAAGGTGTTCTTGTATTGTTATCAGATCCCCGAGGGCTTGGGTCGGGTGGTACCTATCACAACAACCGTTAATTACGGGGACGGTTGCAGCAGCTGCCGCCTCAACAAGTTCGCAGTGTTTTACAAAACGGGTTAAGATAATATCAAAATAAGCCGAGATAACACGCATCTCATCACCAAGATCCGCTAAAATAAAGTTGGTCGTCCGCCAATCAAGATAGTGGGCATGGCCACCGAGTTGCGCCATGCCGATCTCCGCAGCACATCGTGTTCGCGTGGAGGTCTTTTGGAAAAGCAGGCAAAGACTCTTTCCACTGATAGCATGTCTGTATTTTTCAGGGTGTTTCTTTATTTTTAGGCTGTTTGCAACCGCCTCAAGAATATCTGTTTCCGACCAGGGTTTCAGTGTAATTAGATGCATAATTACCCTCCACAGTAGCGTACTTGAAAACCGACCCGAGAGTGTCGTACTCAGCAAATTAGACAACCACCATCGGGAAAAATAAGAAATTACAATTATACACAAGTTTCCAACATAAGTCAAGCGTTTTTTCTGCCTTGCTCAAAACCAGTCAAAAACCTATCATCGACAATTGAACGGCGCTGAAACCACCCAACTTTTTACTTGACCTTGCACAAAACACTGTGGTATTATAAGAAACACTAATGAAATACCAATAAACACCGAGGGAAATCTGTTGTCTATGGAAACCACTACCTAACGTTTTAGCACACGGAGCCGCTCAATGATCTCATTCAATTACACCTTACGATGTTTCTGTCTGATTTTAATGCTGGCGCTCGTTACATTTACCGCCACCCCCGATGAAAAGGAGATTACCGACTTTTCCCAAAAAGGCACACTATTTTTAAAACAGTACTGTTTCAGTTGCCACGCCGGGGACCAACCTGCTGCCGCCCTCTCCTTAGATGCATTCACAGATAATTACTCTTTGATTAAAAACCGTGATGTCTGGGAACGGGTTCTAGACATGGTAGCAACAGGCCAGATGCCACCATCAGATAGTGAACAGCCCTCAATAGGGACATCAGAATCGTTTGTTGAACATATTGAATCAATCTTTGAACACAGCGACCGCACAGCGAAACCAGATCCCGGGCGAGTTACAGTCCGCAGACTTAATCGAGTTGAATATAAAAATACAGTCCGAGACCTACTCGGTGCCGATTTCAACCCGACCGAAAATTTCCCCGCAGATGATGTCGGACACGGGTTTGATAATATCGGTGATGTGCTCACTATGTCACCACTCCTAATGGAACGTTACCTTGAAGCCGCAGAGGCAATCGCGACACGCGTCATTTTACTGGACCCACCCCGTCCATCTAAACGGTACCAAAGTGGGAATCGGCTAGATCCACGGCACGACAATGTCCCTGATCAACGTTACCGCCTGCTCGACCCAACCGCTATAGAAACGTGGAAATCTGGACCCTTTACAACCGACGCAAAATATTTTAAGATAGCTCCCGACGCACAAATCGTCTACCGCGCAACGCTTTATGCCGAAACAGACACCGAGACAACCGTGAATGTCGCCTTATTTATTCAGGGCGACAAATTAAAGAACACAACCCCCGCAAAAAAACTAACACGCTTAGTAGGAGTAGATCCCACGGCAGATAATAACATTAAGGTTTTGAAAACTTTTGAGATTACCGCCCGCAATAAAGAAAAAAGACAGACAATCGAAGTACTTATTACAAGCATTCCTAATATTGAAAAAGTCGGCATCGCAATGCTGAAACCAACAGAAGGAGAACCGCATGCCAAACTCCAAATTCGCACCCTCTGGGCAGAAGGTCCATTAGAAACCAGACCCGATTCTCATTTTGAAATTCTGGCATGTACACCCGGTATCTCCCAACCAGAACAAACCCGGGAAGTGCTAACCCGTCTGCTTCGCCGAGGGTATCGCCGGGTGCCGACTGAAAACGAGATAGAACAACTCGTGCGGTTTGTCGCATCAGCCCAAGCCGATGGCACCAGATGGGAGGCAAGCATCCAAGAGGCAATTAAAGTCATACTCTGTTCACCCAAATTTCTATTTCGATGGGAACTCAACAATCGTCCGAAAACTTCCGAGCCGTACCCAATTGATGAATTTCAACTCGCCTCACGACTCTCTTACTTCTTGTGGAGCAGCATGCCAGATGACGAACTCCTTGAACTCGCCGAGAAAAAGCTGCTGACGATCAACTTAGAACCCCAAATTAAACGCATGTTGACAGACCCAAGAGCATCCGAACTAGGACGCAATTTCGGAAAGCAATGGCTTCAAATTCAACGATTGTCAACCGCTACTCCTGATCTAGAACGATTTCCCACATTCACAGGTAGCTTGCGCACCGCTATGCTACAAGAAACTGAAATTTTTGTTCAGTCCATCTTCCGTGAAGATCGGAGCCTCCTTGACCTAATTGATGCCGACTACACCTTCCTCAACCAAACCTTAGCAAACCACTACGGTATCGCGGATACACAAGGAAACTGGAGAGGACAAAAGAAAACCGTTCCCGGAGGTGAAGCAATCAAAGGCAGATCTTTCCGACGGGTTAAATTGCAGAGCACCTCGCGCGGCGGGGTACTTAGTCATGCCAGCGTCTTGACGGTGACCTCTAACCCAACACGCACCTCCCCTGTCAAAAGAGGCCGTTGGGTTCTAGAACAGATACTCGGTAAACCGCCACCACCGCCACCACCAGAGGTACCGGAACTGGAAGAAGGGGAGGAAGTTCACGGGAGCACCCTGCGAGAGCGCCTTGAGCAGCACCGAGCAGACCCGGCTTGCGCCAACTGCCACGCAAAAATGGACCCCATCGGGTTCGCACTCGAAAACTACAATGCAATCGGGGCTTTTCGATGGAAAAATGACGAACTAGATATTGATACAACAGCAGAATTGCCAGACGGAACAGTATTGGAAGGCATAGCAGACCTCAAAGAAGTCATTAAAAACAGAAAACTGCAATTCCTACGCTGTTTAACCGAGAAAATGTTAACCTATGCTCTAGGCAGAGGATTGGAATATTACGATCGACCGACTGTTGAACACATCGTCGCACAACTCGAAGCCAGAAACTATAGGAGTTCGATCCTCATCACAGAAATCGCTAAAAGTGATCCGTTCCGGTTGCAACGCACCACAGAGGACTAGCTATGATACGAATTATGAAAAGTATAATTCTCCTGATTATCATAATTCTCCAATCCAGTTGCTATGCATCCGGTTATCAAACGGTAAACGAAAACCCTATCTTACAGTTGGAGGAAAAATACGCCGTCTACTTAGATTATACATGGACCGCAAAACATGCAGAGACACTCCTACGAGTCTTCAAATCCATATCTCCATGGACGCAACTACATTTTTCTCAATGGCACATCAGCAACAGTGACTTAGATAGTGGTATCAAGATAGAATTTAAAGATAAGTTAAAATTCGTTACGATTAGTAGAAATATCCTTCCAGTTGAGGGGGCTCAAAAAGTATCATCACCAAGCAAGCACCTTTATTATGCAGTCTTTGAGTTCATAACAGATAATGGTACAAACAAACCTATGATAGAATTCATTTTGAAAAAACGGTATGGTATAGAGGTCCCCTCTTACGGTTTATTAAGCAACGGGTTGGCAGCTCCAACAGAAAAGCGTTATTCAGACTTTGAAAATGAAGATCTGATGCTAATTATATCAGTGCTTGAAGAATTTCCACAAGCATTTCATAAAACAGCACAATTAAAGTATATAGTGCGTAGAATAGACAATCATAATAGGGGAATAAGTCAGGCGATAATAGGCGGTAATCGTATAGAATTTGCGGAATCTATCTTTGGTCGCCACAATTTTAATGACACCCGTCGCGTAATTGCACACGAAAAATCCCATTTTTTATGGGCTTACGTTTTTAATCAGCAAATTAAAACAGATTGGACGAAACTTGGAGGCTGGCATCAAGATTCAAATAGTGAATCAGGTTGGTCAACCACTAAAAAGCGATCAGAGTTTGTATCAGATTACGCTTATGAAGTAAACCCAAACGAGGATATGGCGGAAAGTATCGCACATTACATTGTAGATCCCGATAAACTTCGTTACTGTTCTCCTAACAAATATAAATTTATTCATGAACAGATTATGCTTATGTATGGGGAACGTTACGCCCCATCTAATCTCATGTAGATTCAGCATCCATTTGGTATAAATCTCTGGACATAATAGTGAGTAAATTGCTCGTTTGAGTTGATTAACCCTTATTCAAAGAACGCACGTCAAATTATAATACACGAAACCTAAACTAAATTAACCTGACAAAAGTATCCATCTATCGTAAATCGAACGTCAACGATTAGAGACGCTCATGGGCACACTAAAAAAAATTACGCGTCGATCCCTGTTGCATAGTTTGGGCGTTAGTGCCACATTACCGTGGTTGAAAACGATAGGATCACTCGCGGCTGGGGCAGACACGTCAGTAGCGGAACAAACAGTTATCCGTTATCCTGATCCAGCTGTTGAAATCATCCATCAACGCTTCGCGAAATACAAAATTGGCAACGCTGTTGTCGAACGGTTATGGACCGGATCACGCTGGGCGGAGGGGCCTGTCTGGTTCGGCGATGGAGGCTTTCTTCTCTGGAGCGATATCCCGAACAACCGTATGCTGAAATGGCAGGAAGCCACCGGCGAAGTAAGTGTCTATCGCAAGCCCTCTAACTACTCTAATGGGCACACACGCGACCGGCAGGGCAGGCTAATTAGTTGTGAACACGGTACACTGCGTGTCACACGAACCGAATACGATGGAACAGTTACCGCCCTTATAGACAACTTTAACGGAAAACGCTTCAACGCCCCTAACAACGTCGTCGTCCACCCGGACGGACACATCTGGTTTACAGATCCCGGATACGGCATTCTCTTCAACTATGAAGGGCATAAGGCGGAATTTGAATTACCAACTTCCGTTTACCGTCTTAATCCGGACACCGGGGAAGTAACTGTTGTCACAGAAGAACTCGAAAGACCGAACGGTATCTGCTTCTCACCGAACTATGATAAACTTTACATCGCTGATACCGGGGCACCCAAAAACATCAACATCTATGATGTAGTGAACGGTGAACGATTAAAAAATAAAAAGGTGTTTGCCGATATGGCACCCGGTATTGCTGACGGTCTCCGGTGTGATATTGACGGAAACCTATGGGCAGGTGCAGGTTGGGTCGGGGCAGGCTATGACGGGGTTCACACGTTCGCACCAGACGGAACACTTATCGGTAAGATTCACCTCCCAGAAATCTGCGCAAACGTCTGTTGCGGCGGAGCCAAGCGAAACAGACTCTTTATGGCAGGTAGTCAATCTCTCTACTCAGTTTATGTAGAAGCCGAAGGAGTACCCTATTTTTAACTTAAGGATCCCCTAAGCATATAAACACTCTGCTTCAAGAAGGAGTCGTCATGAACAATTCAAAACAACTTTCACGTCGAACATTTTTACGCGGTCTAGGAGTCAGCATTGCTCTGCCGTGGTTGGAAGTTATGGGGGGCCCCATAACTTCGTGGGCGAACAGCCCCACAAGCGGAATATCACACCACACACCTCCAAACCGGATGGCATTCTTTTACGTGCCGAACGGAAAGATTATGGAGAGTTGGACACCTAAGCAGATCGGAGCCAACTATGAGATTACGGACATCCTGAAACCCTTGGAAAATGTCAAGGACAAGATGCTAGTACTCAGTGGACTGACTGCTGATAAAGCTCGTGCTAATGGAGACGGTGGTGGAGATCACGCTCGCGCAATGGCGGCCTTCCTTACAGGGGCACAACCGCGTAAAACCGACGGGGCTAACATTCAGGCCGGCGTTTCTGTCGACCAAGTCGCGGCATCGCATATCGGAAACCGAACACGGATGCCCTCCCTCGAACTTGGAATTGACCCCGGAAGAAGAGCTGGAAACTGCGATTCTGGCTACAGCTGTGTCTATTCATCAACACTGTCATGGCGTTCTGCCACGCAACCCATTCCCAAAGAGGTAAATCCAAAACTCGCTTTTGAACGACTCTTCTCCGCTTTGCCTGACACACAACGAGAAAAACGCGATCAACAACGAAAAAGCATCCTCGATTTTGTGAAACAGGACTCAACAGAACTACTCCGTCAAGTCAGCGGAAACGATGTCCGAAAACTCGATGAGTACTTCTCCTCTATCCGTGACATTGAATTGAGAATTGCGGCGGCTGAAAAGTTTCCAACAATCAAAAGCCCAGACTATAACGCTCCAGAGGAGATTCCAGCAGATTATCAAGAGCACCTACGCCTCATGATGGACTTGATACTGCTTGCCTTTCAAACAGATGTCACCCGCGTGGTAACCTTCGTCCTCGCAAATGAAGGAAGCAACAGACCTTATCCGTTTGTCGATGTCCCTGATGGACACCACTACTTGTCACATCACAGCGGCAATAAGGATAAGATAGAAAAAATTAAACGAATTGATGTTTTCCACTCCCAACAGCTCGCATACTTCTTGGAAAAACTTGATGCCACTGCAGAAGGCGACGGCTCACTGCTAGATCACGCAATGATTGCATACGGCAGTGGAAACGCGGACGGCAATAGGCATAGCCACCACGACCTCCCTATTCTCCTAGCAGGAAACGGTTGTGGCACAATCAAGAGTGGTCGGCATATCCGCTATCCAAAAGAGACCCCTCTTAACAACCTCTGGTTATCAATGCTTGATCGAATGGATGTCAATTTGGCACAACTCGGCGATAGCACCGGTAGCTTACCAGAACTCTCCTAGCTCCTAAAAAGATGCGGGCTTATACAGCTCGCATCTTCCCACGCAAAGAAATTATGATAACGAGTATTAAAGCATCGCCTGATATTCCGGAATACTTCCGATGTAGGTCAGTTACCAATCCTTAAATGGGAATATCCGTGTCTCTGTCGCCATTCCATAAAAACTCCATAAACTGCCCGCGACAAACTCACCGAGGATTAAACCAAGGAAGAAAGGCACCGCCTTCCGATGCAATTGCAACCCGCCTTGTTTAATAATCAACCACTTTGCCGTAGTGCTAATCACAAGCGAGATCCAGAGCCAATTCATGCACCAATCCGATGCACCCGAGACAGCATAACCGACAGCATGAAAGGGCCACCAAAAGAAACGCATCCGTAAAAACATCAGCAGAAATGTGAATCCCATACCGATCCCCATGGAGGTCACCTCAGGAATATTGGGACCCAGCGGGAAATTGAGCTGTTTTTGGAGCCTCTCAAAAGGGTGTCGGGCAAAACCTCCTGCCGCTCCAAAATGGTAGACATCGTGCAAATATGCCCAAAAAGAACCAACCGAACCCACAAGAACAGCTAAGAGCATTACCCAAACCAGCGGTCTTGGATTGAACCGGGCCCGCGAAGCAAGTTGGAAACCCTCTAACTGGTGTGGCATTGGATGACTACGGTGTGCACGATTGAAGAAAAAGAGAAAGGAGAGCGCCGTAAGATTCGGCCCTCCCAGGCCTCGCGAGCCAAGAATCGCCGGTAAGGCATAATCCGGGCCCATAAAATGGAGATCGTGTGCCGGGGCTCCCGACTCTACTCTCATCCTCGTGATTCCAATTGACAAAGCGAAATACATCACAAAAAAAGCAATACCTAGTAAAATACCGATACCTATTTTCATAGAAAACGCTATAAGATAGACACATCCCAACACAATACCTGCGATTGCAGTTCGATAGCGCATCGGTTCAACCGATTCGTCGAGGTTGGAGTGACCCGTGAACGCCTGTCTAAAAACTTCCGAAAGATACTTGCGGCTTGCCCATATCGCAAAAATCGCAAGCCCGATATAGGCACCCAGCGACTGCTGCCGGTCGTAAGGAAAACCAGGTAGACCCCGAACACCCAGGACAACCCCAACAACCCGTTGCATCTTACGAAACAGGTAAAAGAACCAGCAGGAAAACGACAAGTCCAGCGGCATAAAAAAACCTAGTCCAATTACAAACGGATAGATCGAAAACGGTGTCCATCCAATAGCACTCCACGGCTTTTCGGTAAAAAAGTGACTGATATTTCTGAACCGAACACCGATAATGGGGATCGTCGGAAAAAGGTAACTGAACCCATTAACAAGATTCAGAAGTGATACGAGGATAAAGGCAGTCCAGAACGTTCTGCCCCGAAGAAAGTTAGCACCACTATTGCGCGTCATTTCTAACGGCAGCTGGATAATAGGATAAGCAAGTTTTTCACGTTCAGTCCACTGCTTCCGTAGAACAACGTTGATGCACAACATCACAAACACAAGCACCACAATGAAACTCGTCCACCATAGAGTCGGACCAAGCCACGCTTGTAACACCTCCGCCCGATAAAGTGTTGTTTGTCCTTCATAAAATCCCTCTAATATACCCTTATCTTGCACCGTACCCCATGTTGGCATATATTGGTGGAGAAGTTCACGCCACTCATTTTCAGCCGTATCGTACCAGAATACATGTCCGATCATCGGGATCAACACTTGGGTATGGTCGTGGGAAGCAATAGCACTCGCCATACTGAGCATCACATAGATAACAAGCAGCTCGCCATGTGTCAATGCCCACTGCCGATTTATCCGGCCCACAAGTAGATTTAGGAGGGTGATCATAAACACAAAGAAAACAACATTAAAAAACAGAGACATCGTCGTCGGAAAAAGCCCCCACCACACCATTTCCGTGTACATAATCCAATAGCAGTTAATCGGGATAAGGATGAGTGCTAATACAACCGATTTTAGCGTGACCCCTCGAGTTAAAGTGTCAGGCATCTCGTTCTCCTATAATTTAGCGCACTATGTCTATTCTATTACCGAGCGGAGCATCTGTACAATCTCCTGACACCTTAACCGTGAAAGAACCTTGACACAAAATGAGGAACGTGAGGATAGATTTGAAGGGCATCATGAGCTTAGGAAAATCGTGGAGAGGAACGAAATTTTAACAACATGCAACACTGTCATAAGCTGTACAGTTACCGGGCATTAATATTTGCCTATGTCGTTAGACGGGCTTGCGGTGTAACCTAATCAACCGCTACCTCTCTGCCAATATAGCGGTTTTTCTTAGCACCATCATAAGTAGCATCATCCTTATATAAGGCTCCCATGTAGGATTCGAGTGAAATGCTCTAAACACCGTTCTTCGTAAGGACCTGTTTTCAACAGGCAAAACTAACTTAGCATATTAGCATAAGAACCGGGCAAGGTCAAGCATTTTTTTGGAATCTACATTATAGTTAACTAATAACTAAAAAAATATATTTTTTTAGTTCTCTGCACATTATGCCCCTTTCTGATCCAAAGTTATGTCTCTAATTATACGCAAAGAGTGAACTCAGGCTTGCATATAGCTTGATGCAAACGCCCAAAGGCGGTATAATGCCTTATACCTCTCAATAAATGGAGATACGGATGAAAGTCGTAGCAAAATTCGCTCCCGAAAGCGCGGGCTTAATTGACAAACCAGATCCCGTTGCTCAGGACGAATTCGTTGTCATCAAAATTCACTCAGCCCCTATGTGTACGGAATACAAAACCTTCAAAGATGAAGGTAAGAACGACAGCTTCGGCCACGAAGCCGCCGGCGAAGTCGTAGAAATCGCACAAACGGGCACCGTCAGGGTAGGTGACCGCGTTGTCGTGATGCCACATTACCCTTGTGGAAAGTGTCAACTCTGCTTAGCTGGCGAATATGCCCACTGTCAAAACGACCACAAAAACCCAAATATTCCCAAACAGACACGAGTGACAGCGACTTATGCACAGTACATCCTTAAAAAAGACTGGCAGCTCGTGCCAATCCCAGAAGAACTCTCCTATCATCATGCGGGAATGGCGTGTTGTGGGCTTGGATCAACTTCTAATGCAATGCGATTGATGAACGTTAACCCGCTTGATACTGTCCTAATTACTGGAATGGGCCCCGTCGGACTTGGAGGCGTGATTAATGCCTTGTATAGAGGAGCGCAAGTCATAGCTGTTGAAAGCAACCGATATCGCGCGGACCTCGCGAAAAAACTCGGCGCAGAGCATGTCATCAACCCGCAAGATGAGGACACTGCCAACCAGATTCTGGAGCTGACCCAGGGTAGAGGTATCGACAAGGGGGTAGAATGCTCAGGCACTTCCGGAGCAGTCCAACTATTAATCGACGTAACACGCCCGAAAGGACACATCGCTTTGATTGGTGGCATTCGTGAAGTGGCAATTCAGGGCGGCAATATTATCAACAAAGGCTTGACATTACACGGCACGCGGCATTACAATCTCACAGACACACTCGCTATGATGCAAATGATTACACATATCAAGGAGCAACTGGATACATTCATCACGCACATATTCCCTATGAGCCAGATTCAGAAGGCATGGACGCTGCAGTGTACCAATAATTGTGGAAAAGTTATCCTTGAACCATGGGCGTGAAGAATTAAACAGGCTTACCTTAATCACTCACAGTGAATGGAGCCCCATATGCGTTCGCAAAAAATAAAAAATATATATGCCTCTCTCAACATCGCTCAATATGATGCCGCCTTCCCATTACTTTGGAGCTCCCTCGGGATTGGTAACATTTCTGCACAACGGGCGCTGAGCAGAACACACGCAAAACAAGGTAAATCCGTATAATCCCTTCTCTTCCACTTCCTGAAAACTCCTTCGCCTCGGTTAACGTAATCTCGCCCCATTCGCATCCCATATTTCAGCGTCTGAATATACCTGAGGGGGCTCTATAGCAGTTAGCATCGGTGTCCAATCTTCGCGAAATTGCTGTACCAACCTGACTGCGTTCCGATAAGCGACTCGCTCCTCCGTTTCCTCGTCAAGTTTTCCGGATTCGATCTGTGCCTGTACCAACCGGAAATCGTAGTACGGTAGATCACTGCCGAACAGGACTCTCTCGCTGCCGAGGGCGTTGACGAGATGAGCCAAATCCCAACTCGAATCCGCGCTTTCCGGCTTCTGTGCTACGTCAAACCAGATATTCTCACACGCCCCGCACTGCGCGATCGCATCAAGGTGTCCAGCTTTGTTCATAGAAACGTGCCCAATAACAAACGTTACCGACGGGAATCGGCGCGCGTAAGCAGCAATATTCCGGGTGGACCCTGCCTGATGGAGCAGGCACAGCCCATTGTGCATCGCCACAACCTCAAGAAAATCGTGCAGCTCCGCGCCGAGCGAATGTCCAGACAATCCCGGATGGCACATAAAACCCACTAAGCCGTCTACCTGCATCGCCCTTTCTAATTCGTCAACGCCAGCTCGTTCGTGTCGAACTTCCGCGATCCCAAGCCCAATTGGAAAACGTTCAGGATACAATTGACAGGCACTCGCGATCGTGGCGTGTTGAGCACATGTGTCCAATACACCCCGGGCTTGTGGGCTTCCAGCAGTCGGACACGGAATAGCACCAATGACACCAGCTGATGCCATCCGTGCCAAACATTTTCCAATGCTCTGTCCAACAACCGGGGATCGCGATACCGTCATACCGATGTGGCAATGCACATCAAAATAGAGACGCATGACTTTTCCTTTCCGTTTCCGTATCTAATTAAGACTTTTCTCTTGAACCGTTAGAATTCAGGAATAGCGGTATAGGTGTTGAAACCGCCCGTCCTGTCTTTACCTTGCAGCAGGTAGATAGCGTGTTTGCGCCGCCACGCTGCACCAGGGTAACGAACGTCCGCCGGCATATAGCGCATCGTGTAACCGCACCGGCGTTTCTGTGAGACATTCGGACTAGAATTATGGATTGTCCATGCATCGTGAAAATGACACTCACCCACTTCCAATTCCAGATTAACCGCTTTCGATGTGTCTAAGTCCTCTTCCACAACCTCGCTGTTAAAAAGATTCTCGGATCGGTCTACCTCTTCATAGCGGCGGTCACGCAACATGTGACTGCCAGGGATAACACGCATACATCCGTTTTCAAGCGTCGATTCATCCACTGCCAACCACATCGTGATAACGTGCATCGGCTCAAGAGAATTGCCCCAATACACCCCGTCTTGGTGCCACGGCACCGCCATACCGTCGTGCTCACGCTTGCTGATAAAATGGCTCGACCAGAGGACAATATCTGCCCCGATAAACCGCTCGATGACCCTTAGCACACGAGGATGAGTCAGGTACTTAAACAGAAACGGGTGTTCAAAGTGTGGCACATCCATCTGTTCCGGGCGCCTCCCCGCCGGCAAATTCTCGATCATATCGTCTACATAATCTCGGAGTGTATCCAATTCCGATTTTGTAAAAATACGCCCGAATGTGAGATACCCATTATCTTTGTAAAATTCCACCTGTTCGTCGGAAACAGTTGTTTCCAATTGCCAATTCATGTGATACGCCCCTTGTTTTTAACGTCTCGATACACAATATGCTGTAGATGTTTGCGTTTTTGTGTGACGTTTCCCAACCGGCCTAGTGTGAACACAAAGCTTGGCTGCCTCAAAAACACAAAAGGGACGTGATAGCGAACAGTTATAAAACCTACCCGCCATCGCGCCCCTTTCGTATATTTAGATCATATCAGACGTTAAGCCAGAAAACCTCACGGAGATACAGGCTTGACACAACGGAAGCCGAGGTCATTGCCCGTGCTCATCGCCGGAATCTGGTCACGATTCGACACTGTCACGGTGTCAGCAGCATAGATAAAGGAGCCACCGCGCAAAACACGCCGCGAATCAGTATCAGCCGTTGTGTAGGTATCTACTAACGACTGGAGCGTCTCCTCACCTGACAGCGGGTTCTCAGCCGGAGAACTCGCATAGAACTCCATATCATACGCATCCAGACACCACTCCCAGACATTACCTGCCATATCATACAGACCATAACCATTCGCCGCATACGCTCCGATAGGGGTTGTGATACCGACAACCGAACCGTAGTTCGCATAGCTGGAATCTATCGTGTCGCCCCAAGGGTAGAGCTTGCCCGCTAAACCACCGCGCGCAGCATATTCCCACTCCGCCTCGGTCGGGAGACGCTTGCCTACCCACTTCGCATATGCCATCGCACCATACCAACTCACCCGAACAACGGGATGATTCGCATACCCCAATTTCGCATGATACGTTCCGTCTACCAGTTCAATCTGTGAACCGCCACACGAGTAAGAAGAAATGTCGTTTCCGAGCTCACACCACATATGGCCAGCCTCTGCATGTTTGCCCATGGCATTGAGAAACGCGACGTATTCCGCGTTCGTCACTTCATTCACATCCATATAAAACGCATCTAAAGTGACAGCGTGAACAGGACTTTCATCCCCAGCACCCGTGGTGCTGCCCATCTGGAAGGTACCCGCAGGGATCAGCACCATGTTCGACGAAGTAGTCGGATTTTGCTGAGATACCCCTTGGAGTTGCTCCGAGCTTTGCTGAGTAGACCTCTGGAGTTCTGAACCTTCACCGTTACCTTGCCCACTATTATCTCCAGAAGATACCGACACCCAGCTAGAAGTGACGGTCACTTCACAACCGCTCGTACACAACATAAACCCATCCGCCTGGACTAACCGACCCTGCGGACGATCCGAGTACAGCAATTGAGCCGCCGCTACGGATGACTCGACTGCCTCCGAGACGAGACGAAACGACCGACCCGGATGAACCCAAAACGGAAACGTTCTTGTGCTGCTCTTCGGTTTTATCGCACCATCTGCGTTTGAAATCTGAAAATAAATCCCGTTACTCGCCCACGAATGAAACACTCGTGCCTTACCAGGACGGATACGATAGCGGCCTCGGGTCCGAAAACCCTCCGGAATTCCTAGATCTGTGTTTGACTCCTTCCACGTGGAACGGACCACATACAGATCGTTATCCGTCGCGTTTATTACAAGGTTCTCTGTCCATTCCGGAACAGCAGCCGTCTCTCCATCACTTTCACCAGCACTATCGCCGCCCTGATTATTCGCAGGAGATCTCGACTCACCATTCAGAGGTACCCAATCAGGAGTGACGGTCACTTGACAACCACTCGGACACTGCACAAAACCATCCGAGTGCACTAACTGATCACTCGAACGATCCGAATACAGCAGCTGATCCACTCCTACCGAACCATCAAACGCAGCCGAAACAACACGAAACGACCGACCCGGATGAACCCAAAACGGAGACGTCGACGTGCTGCCCTCCGGTTTTATCGCACCATCTGCGTTTGAAATACGGAAATAGATGCTGTTACTTGACCACGAATAAAAAATACGCGTCTTACCAGGATTGATACGGTAGGGACCTCGCGTCCAGAAACCAGCCGGGATGTCTTTGGTGCTATCCGCCGCCTTCCATGTAGCCCTGATCACATACACATCTTCCGGCGTATTGTTCGTTACAAGATTCATCTTCCATTCTGCCGCTGCGAACGGGACGCTCGCAAACATGAATACGGCAAGCAGGGAGAGAACCAATACTGTCCTACGCATTTTGTGCCTCCTTATTCTTAACTACTTCATTATCAACATTTTACGGGTTGCGTTGAAAGAACCTGCTTCAAGTGTATAGAAATAGACACCGCTCGCAACAGATTCACCCGTATCGTTACGCCCATCCCAATACACCGCACGAGACTTGCTGCGGTAGGCACCGGGTGCCTGATGCCCTAAGGAGAGCGTCCGCACTAAGCTGCCATCAGCCGCGTAAATGGACACTTTGACTTCAGCGGCATCTGCAAGGTCGTATGGGATCCAAGTCTCTGGGTTGAACGGGTTCGGATAGTTTGTGAGCAGTGCAGACTGCTTTGGGATTGCCTGCTGCTTCTCGGATAGCAAGAGCAGGCGATCTGCGAGCTCTTGCTGTCTTGCATGCACGAGAGCGGGTTCCAGTTCACCGGATTCTGTGGGTTTCGCCTCGGGCTCTGTGATAAAGTGTAAGCCCACTGTCCCGTGAGGTTTCGCCAATCTACCCGGCTCCGTGGGTTTCGCCTCGGGCTCTGTGATAAATTGCCGGTCTGTTTCTACTTGCAGCGTAGCCGAGGGGCTCTCAAGACTCGTTTTTGCATTACTTGTCGTATAGAAAACGAAGCATAAGGCGATTGCAGCACTCGATGCTCCGACGACTTTGAGAAAAGGCATCCAATATTTCATGCTAAACTCCTTTGATACGACTGTGATGTTGATTAGACATCTCTTTCAAAAATCTTATTTTAATTCTAAAACTACTTAACCATGTGACATTATACCCTAATTTTAATTCTGTGTCAACTTATTTCCAAAAAAAAACGCAAAAAATTGAGATTGCGCTCATGCGTCACTAAAGTAGACCTTATAACGATATAATCAACGTAAGTTAGTTTAATAGGTTTTGATCGACACTGAACAACGCATCAGCGAACCTCGATGAAGGCATTCGACCAATTTGAGTTTGACATCTGCCGGGGTTTGTGATAAATTTCTGATTATGAAAATTGTTGTTGCTCCTGATTCATTTAAAGGGAGCGTCAGTGCTCTTGAAGCCGCACATGCGATTGAGCAGGGGATCCGGCGCGTGTTTCCCGATGCCGTTATCGACAAAATCCCAATGGCAGACGGGGGCGAGGGAACTGTGCAATCGCTCGTTGATGCCACTGGCGGCCACCTGCGAACGCAGCACGTGGTCGGCCCTCTCGGAAACCAAGTCGAAGCAACATTTGGCATTCTTGCAGATGAGGAGACAGCTGTTATTGAGATGGCATCTGCATCAGGACTCACGCTTGTTCCCCCAGACAATCGAAACCCGCTTCTCACTACGACTTATGGGACCGGGCAGCTTATCCGCGCTGCGCTGGAAGTAGGGTGCAGACGTTTAATTATCGGTATCGGCGGCAGTGCCACGAACGACGGCGGGGTCGGGATGGCGGAGGCCCTCGGGGTGCGATCACTCAGAGCAGATGGAAAACAGATTCCGCGCGGCGGCGGAAACCTCCAGCAATTGCGGTCCATAGATATAACAAAGCTACACCCTGCGATTGCCGAAACCGAAACAGTTGTCGCCTGCGATGTCAACAATCCACTGACGGGCACAAACGGTGCCTCACACGTCTATGGACCACAAAAAGGGGCTACCCCTGAGATGATTGAAACCTTAGATAGATGTCTCGCACATCTCAACGCAGTTTTAACCCAGACGCTCGGAAAATCCTTCAATGCCATCCCCGGCGCAGGAGCAGCTGGCGGATTAGGAGCCGGGCTTATGGCGTTTCTTAACGCAGAATTAAAGCTCGGCGTTGATATTATGATTGATGCCGTTAACCTCAAAAAACGGGTACAAGGGGCCTCCCTCATCTTTACCGGCGAGGGACAATTAGACTTTCAAACCGCGTTCGGTAAGACACCAATTGGCGTTGCCAAGATTGCAAAGGCACACGGGATCCCCGTCATAGCTATCGCTGGCAGCATCGCTGAAGGAGCTGAGGCAGTCTACGAGGCCGGTATTGATGCAATGTTGGGCATCCCCCAAGAACCGATGTCGCTTGAAGATGCTGTTAAAGCAGCAACACGGTTGATAGCAAACACAGCAGAACAGGCAGCGCGATTAGTTGCTATCGGGAATAGTGGATTGAAGGGCTAATGTTCGAACCCCGCTGAAGATCGGAAAGACGGAAGAAGTCTGTTTCCAACCTTCCATCTTTCCACTTTGCTACCTAATGCCTAATGTCCATTTGACAACGGCAGCACTGGTTTGTCCTTCAGAAAATCGTCTGTCTCTATTTGCCACACCTTCATATCTGCAGCGAGGGATCGGATGCAGTCAGCATGTTCAGGCAGATCGGCGAGGTTGGTCGTCTCCCACGGATCTTGCTCTAGATCAAAGAGCTGGAGGCACTCTGTGCCAGCTCCGGTCTCTTCAGAAACATAATAACGAATCAATTTCCAACGTTTGTCCTTGACCGTGCGCTGAATGTCTTTATACGCCGCGAAAACTGTGGTTCTCACCTGCTCTACGTCCCCTTTCATGAGCGGTACTAAACTGCAACCCTCAGTTGTGTCCGGACATGCAACATCCGTCAGGTCACAAAGGGTCGGGAATAGATCATACAGATAGGTTAAAGCATCCACTGTTGTACCTTCGGGGACTCCGGGTCCAGCGAATATTGACGGAACGCGAATACTGTGGTCATAGAGATTCTGTTTGCCCAACAGACCGTGTTGCCCGACTGCAAGCCCGTGGTCGGCAGTGTAGACCACTATCGTGTTTTGGAGATGTCCAGCGGATCCTAATGCTTGTAGCACACGCCCCATTTCAGCGTCCATGTGTGTAATCATCCCGTAATAGTCAGCAATGTGTTGCTGCACGACTTCAGGAGCGCGCGGGAAAGGCGCTAGCACTTCGTCTCGAATACGCATCTCACCGTTATCAAACGGGTGCTCTGGGTGAAAGTTTTCAGGAACCGGTATATCCTCTGGCGAATACATCGTCGCGTATTTCCCAGGGGCTGTCCGTGGATCATGTGGCGAAGTAAAGGAGAGGTAAAGGAAGAAGGGAGCCGGGGCATCGTAGTTTTCTATAAATTGCACGGCGGAATCTGTAAAAAGTTCCGTAGAAAACTTCTCCCCAATGTACTTGGCATCGATCGGGTATTTTCCCGTTGGATCGAAATCGAAAACCGGAATCTTATATTGATCGCCCATTCCGCCAAAAAAAATCTTGGCACCCTCATCGAAACTGTTAGTAAACGTCTGTCGATCGTTGTGCCATTTGCCGGTGAAAAATGTGTGGTAACCTGTCTCGCGCATGACCTGGGGCCACACAGCGAGCTCCGGGTTAATTTGATTTCCACCGCTTCGAAACAGATTCGCGCCGGTGAGAACAGCAGCGCGACTCGGCACACACACCGCCCCAACAAGAGAGCCCATGATGTGTGTCTGCCGGAAAGTGGTGCCGCGCGCCATGAGTGAATCGAGGGTTGGCGTTTTGACGGTTGGATCGCCCATACCTTCGATCGCATCCCACCGGTGGTCATCGGCAATCATGAAGACGATATTAGGTCGTGTGGACATATTTTTTTCTCCTACAACTCAGCTATCGGCCGTCAGGAGGCGCTTGTAGATGTTGGATACCACTTTCGCCTCCGTGAACCTCTGGCTTGCCGCTGATAGTTCATGGCTATCTAAAGGAAAAATCAATGAAAATTACTACAATTGAACAATTCTACCCCCGCCGCCGGACCCGCCTTGTGAAAATCACAACGGATACCGGTATCGTTGGATGGGGTGAAACCACGCTTGAAGGTAAACCCAAAAGTACTTGGGCAGCTGTTGAAGAACTCGCTAGCTATTTTATCGGCAAAGATCCGTTGCGCATCGAGCACCATTGGCAGCACGTCTATCGTTCTGCCTTCTTTCGAGGTGGTAATATTCTGATGTCCGCGTTATCCGGTATAGATCAAGCATTATGGGACATCGCCGGTAAATACTACGATGTACCAACCTATCAACTATTAGGCGGCGCTGTGCGTGACCGCATCCGCGTTTATGCACATTGGGGCATCAGCAGTTTAACAGACGAAGGAAAAGCTGCTGCGAAAGAACGCCTTGAATTTTTAAAACGAAAAGGAGGATACACTGCGTTTAAGACCGGCCCCAGCGGTAAATGGCGTGGACACGAATCCCCAGCGGTTATCGATGAGTTTGTAGCACGCGCCTATCTCATGCGTGAGTGGGTGGGCCCCGACGTAGAACTTGCGTTCGATTTTCACGGTAAGATGACCCCCGCACTCGCCATCGAAATCTGCCATGAACTTAAGGGGATGCGTCCAATGTTCGTTGAAGAACCAATCCCACAAGAGAATGTGGATGCCCTCAAACTGGTTTCTGACCAAGTGCCGTTCCCGATAGCCACCGGCGAACGACTGCTGACGCGTTGGGGATTTCGCGAAGTGTTCGAGAAACAAGCCGTCGCTTACCTACAACCCGATACCTCCCACGCCGGTGGAATCACTGAAATGAAAAAAATTGCAAACATGGCGGAGGTTTACTACATGCACATCGCACCCCACTGCGCTATTGGACCCGTTGCCTTTTCTGCCTCACTTCACGTTGATGCAGTTGTACCGAATTTCCTGATCCAAGAACAGATTGATGCTGGACTAGGCGACGGCCTCTTCACTAAGGAATGGCACGTCACAAACGGCCACATTGCGTTACCGACAAAACCCGGACTCGGCTTTGAAATTGATACGAAAGCCGCGGAAAAAACGCTCAATACCTATCCTGAAGAACTCGGCGGCGAGTATTATCACGATACCGATGGCAGTGTTGCAGATTGGTAAATTAATTTTTCAGGACACCGCTTAGTTTCGATCATGTATCGCCTTCGCTACCTCTATGGAAATATTTTTTTCAGTAAAGTGGACATTGCAAAATTCTATTATTTTTTCAAACCGGATGGACACTTAGAGATGCATCTAAACCACCAGTTTCCGGTTCGAGACGTAAGGCGGCTCCAACATCAACTTCTGATCCTCGGCTGACATCAGATTGCGAAGCTCGTCATCGTACCTGCCTTGCCCCCAAGAAGAATGCCCAGGCGAGTACTTGAACAAAAGCGAACGACGTTGATGAGCAGCTGTCCACGGGAGCGTGCCATGCGTCAACGCCTCCGTGAAAATAACCGCATCCCCCGCCTTCTGATGCACCGGAACCATGCAAGTGTTGTTATCTTTCACCGGTCGAAACCGCGACGGACAACGATAGTTACTCTTGTGGCTGCCCGGAATACAGCAGAAACCACCATGCCCCGGAAGCATATCTGTCAACGCCCATGATACAACCGTTAAACCGTTATACATCCGATCGTTTCGAAAAACATAGTACTGAGCCGGATCGTAAGGCGTACCACCACCGTGAAGCGTTCCCCCCGGGTTTCCGTTTATCATCAGAATACCGTAGACATGATCGAGACGGAATTTCGAACCGACGATCTCTCCTAAAAACGGCATGATACGCGGATGATTAAGAAGCTTTCGGAACGCATCGTCCTCCCAACTCAAGAAGCCACCAAACCGCTGTGAATGAACATCAGCAGCAACAGGATCCGGATAATTTTGCGCGTCAATGAGAGCATTCAGTTCAGCCAGCACGTCTGCTTCTAAGACACCTTCGACGTTGATATACCCCCAAAGATCAAATAAATATTTTTCTTCAGAGTTCACCAAATCACCTCCGTTTGGGATACTAGAGTCCTCTTATTGATGTGCCGAGCGCGAGGTCGGTTCGAGCCGCGTGACCACGATCTTTGATCTATCTATCAACTCACCAACACGCGGCGAAATTTCATTCAACCAGCGCTCATCTTCATAGACAGCTGCATAGAGACGCTCACGCTGAGCCTCACTCTCAAAACGACGGATCCAGACGTAAAGGTCGCCCTCTTCTTCACCGACGAAACTGCCAATCACAACCATCCCTTTAGAAATTTGGAACGGAAGGACAACCTCTTCCATGTATTTTACCCAATTCTCGCGTTGACCGGGTTGCGTTCTGTACTGCCGTAGTTCAAAAAAAGCCATGAAAATCTCCTTTTTATCTTATGTACGATCGTAGCCGTAGCCTTTGCCCGTGATTTCAAAAAGTGCGATTGCCGCATGGAAGTGGATATCTGCATCTTGATCTTCAAGAACTAGCTCCAAGAGTGGAACTGCCTTAGCATCTTTAGCGTCCATGAGGGCTCTAATCACATCAAGCCGGAAACCTCTTGTGATTTGAGCTTCGTGCAGCACCCTGAGTTTCGCCACCAAAGCATCCACAGCCTTATCCGTCCCAATTTTGCCCAACGCCCTTGACGCATCGCGTCGGATTTCGATGTGGTTTTCATCGTTGTTCATCACTGCAATGAGCGCATCGGTGGTTGTTGCGTCTGCAAGCTCACCGAGCCCTTGTGTTGCAGCGCGGCGGACATCCTTTACGGTTTCAGTTTCCCCCTTCATTATCTGAAGGAGTTCTGGCAGAAGCTCCCGAATTCCGGCTTGCCCGACAGCCAGCCCCGCGGCCTTTCGGATATCGACATTCGAATCTGTCAAACGTCGCTTGAATAGTGAGATATCTAGGTCAGCACCGTTCGCGCTGCTTCTCCCTAAAGCGATCATCGCTGCGTTTCTGACATGATGATTTTCCCACTCATCCGTGGTACGAGCAGCCATTTTAGGGGCAACAAACGTCGGTAAGTCGAGCTTTTTAGCAGCGTTGACGAAAACCTCCCAGCTCCAATTGCGTTTTAGGTCGTCTGCACCCACGGCTTGCCGATTCGCCGCGTCCTCAAGTGCGACAATGTATTCGGTATCGTCAATGAGCCGTCTACCGATCGCTTCAACCGCACGTGACCCACCGATTTGCCCAAGCGCTGTCGCAGCTTTGGTCCGAGCCGAGGCTTTCGCTAACGCATCCGTGCTGGCATCCAACCTTACCCGTTTGTCTTCAAAGATAGCGATGAGCCTGGGAACAGCCGTTTCGCTTTCGAGCCTGCCCAGAGCGACAATAGCGTTTTTCGCTATATCTCCTACGCGAACGTCCAACGCGCGAATCAGGACGGTTTCGGCCGTTTTATCCCCAATATTACCGAGGGCGATTGCAGCAGCAGCACGAATCGCATCTGGTTCTAAGCGGTTTTCAAGGATTTCACTGAGCTTCACGACCGATTTTGCATTCTTGAGGTGCCCTAACGCTGCCACGGATGCTAATCGGACTTCGAGGTTTGGATCGGTGAGGGCAGTCAGCAGTGCTGTCGCAGCGCGCTCATCTCTAAGCGCACCCAGCGAAGCAGCAGCACCAGCACGTATAGATTTCATTTCATCGACATTTTCAAGAACCGCTATTAATGGATCAACGGCGCGGCGTTCTTTGAAACCGCCCAACGAGTTTGTCGCCCGTTTGCGAATAACGTAGCTCGGGTGCTTCAATTCCGCCAGCATCGTGTCCACAGCAGATTTCTTAGGTATTGAACCGAGGATATGTACGCATCTCCATTGTGTCCACTCGTCATCGACGGATCTAAGCGCTTCCACTATGAATTGAGAGGTTGCTTCGTTTCCATCTTTAATTAATGCACCGATGACTTCGTTCTGCACGGCTTGAACCTCGTGTCCATCCTCAAAATTGCCTAAACCCTTCTTGAGAATATCCACGAGCCCTTTGTCACCCGCTTGGATTTCTCGAAGCGCCTTTGCGGCTTCAAGACGTGTGGTTTCATACTCATCATTTTTCAGGGCATCCAAGAGCGGGTTGACAACTTTTTGCCCTTTGATTTTCCCCAACGCGATCGCCGCTTCTTGCCGTACAACACCCTGTTTGTCCTTCTCCAGCGCGGTAACAAGCGGATCGATTGTCGCTTCCCCTTTGACCTCACCGAGCGCCCACGCTGCACTCTGGCGTACCGTCGCCCGCCCGTCGTCCTCAAGCGCCCGCACTAACGGTTCTATGACAACCGCTCCTTTGATGATGCCGAGGGCACGCGCAACTTCACTCCGCACAAGACTTGGAATCGGTTTAAGCTCCCCCCAAGTGCGGTAGCTTGCCCGCGGATAGTCCGCAGTCCACTGAATCTGGAAAGAATCCACCTCTGTTTGAAGCGCATCAAGCGTCTTGTACTCGCGTTTCATGTGCCGCTGGAAGTCTGATATTTCATCAAAACGTGTAGAGAGAGTCCACATCAAGACAGGGATAGTTTCGGAGGCCTTTATACGACTCAAAACCTTGACAGCATTGGCCCGAAGAATAGGACTGGTTTCGTCGCTGAACATGAGGAGAGTCATAGGCTGCACCGCTTTTTCCGGCTTGAGCCGCCAGAGCGCCGTAAGAGCCGCCATACGCAAGGTTTCACGCATCTGTTTATCCATAGCGATGATGATCAACTTCTCAACAGCATCTTCTGTGGCAATACTAATTTGCCCGAGAGCCACTGCTGCATTCGTAGCGGTCGTATCGTCATATGAGAGCGCGTTGATGAGCGCCGTGACAACACTCATGTTTTCGCCGCGCGCCCGCATGTTGCCGAGTCCGGTTGCTGCAAACGCCTTCACCTCTTTGTGCGGGTCTGTGTTTAATGCATCCACAAGAGCAACTATTGCACGCCGATCACCGATTTGCCCAAGTGTATTTGCAACCTGCACCCGGATTCCGTCCGAGGCAGTTTTAAGAGCGTCAATCAGCGCGGGAACGGCGGCACCCCGCATCTCCACAAGCGCCCCTAACGCCTCTCCCTTTAACTCCTCATCCGCTAACGTTTCTATGAGAGGTCGGATACCAGCCTCCGCTTTGAGGAGTCCAAGCGTCTTGATTGCAGCGGATTGTGTGCTCAGCCGGTATTTTTTCGTCCACAAATCGTCAATATAAGCGCTCGCGATGTATCGATATTCTGTTGTGAAACCGGTATCTTCGTCCGGAATGAGATTCCGTGCTTTTGTGTGAAGTATCTCAAGAAGCGGCGCAACAGCAGGTTCGCCTATGCGGTTGAGGGCATCTACAGCTGTACTTTTAACATAGGTGTTCGGATCAGACAGTAGTCTGATAAGATCAGGGATAGCGATGTCCGCTTGAATAGCCCCGATAAGTTTTGCAGCGTGCATCCTGACCTGCGCACTGTTATGCTTCAAGCCAAGCCGCAGGCCCGTCACAATGGCGCTACCATCGGAAAGTACCCTGCGCAATTGTTCAAGCGCAACAATTGCCCTATATGCAACCTCTGGCGCACTATCACTTTCGGCAAGAGCCTCCTCAAACAAAGGAATGAACTCAGACTTACGCATAGCACCGAGATAACGGATTGCCTCTTTTTGTATGGCTGGATCTGAATGCCGTATCGCCTGTTGAAGTAATTCAGCAACGCGTTCGCCATCTCCAAGCTTTGTCATCAGCTGTCTAACCGCTGCACGCGCCTTCGGTTGATAACATTTCTCCGCAGCTAAGAGCGCTATGACAACCCCCGTATCTGCACGCACGATCAGCTCAGGTAGCAGCTCTGCACGCTTTTCAACCGCCCCAGCAAGGCACAAGGCAAACAGTGCCGAGATAGAATGCCGGGAGCGCACAAGCCTCTCTTGCTGGTCAAGCTCGTCAGAATCCGGATCTTCCTGCAATGAAATAGCGCGGATATCGGTGTCCAATGTCTCAAGATACGCATTTGAAGCTGTGATGACTTGATGCCAACTGTTGACATCAGTACGTGCCCGGTTTTGCAAGAAAGCGCGTAAGTGCTGAACCTCCCGGTTTCCCGATTCGGTTCTCTGAACGGCTGCTTCTGCAGCGGTATAATCCTCGCGAACAATGGCGGCCCGCGCTGCAAGAATGTCTCTATCCTCTTTCTCACCGCACCCCGTCAGAAACACAGTCGCAGCAATGCAGATAAAAATAAGATGAGTCTGCCACAGCAGGTGTTCAAAGGGACGTTTCATGTTTTCTCCTCTCTTTTTTCTTTGGATAAGGGAATGTCGGTCGCTCCGTATCAACCAAACGATTTAAGTGAATAGTGTCATTTATTTTAACCTGATCGCCATGAAATGTCAACCTATTTTTTTTCTCTAATCCGAGCTTTATAGTTAACTTCTCTTTGATTAGAAAGACGAAGTGGGCAAGGACGGATTCCGGGGCACTTCGTTTTGAGGCGGCAGCGATCAAGTGTCGGCAGAATCAGACAGGAGGTGCGGTATTCTGTGCTTACGGAGGGGAAAAGAGACCAGGAAGAGAATGCGGTTAAGAACGTTGGGGGTGAAACAGGCATTCCACCCCCAACTTTGGTTAGTCGGATTCAGAGTTGTCTATCTCTGTCTAACCTTCTTGTCTGTTATTTATCAGACGATTTCAGCTCTCCCCAACGCGTTGTGAGTTTACCATTCGCAGAGACATCCCCACGCAGATGCGTCGTCCGTAACGTCGTGCGCACCCCATCCATAGAAACATCTTCTATCTGGTAATAATACACCACACTCGGCTTCGCAGTCGTATCTGTGTAGCGATACACATGCTTCTCGGACGTCGTGCCGTGCCCCGCAATCAGACCCTCAGCGTTGATAACCGAAAACTCACCCGTCTTGCTCTCACTGCGTAGGATGTTGAACCCCGCATTGTTAAGTTCAGACTGCGTTACCCACGTAATCTCAACATGGCCTGTCGAGGCATCGCGCACAGGACGGAAACTCGAGAGCGACACAGGCAGCGGGCCACCGAGCCGATAGCCGGGCGTGCCGATATCGTCACGATGTCCGTAGTACGTCAATGAGGCATCCACAAGCTTCCGCCAAGAAGCTTTCATCAAACCAGGATCCGCATCATGCGGACCAGAACTCCCACCTAGGGCGAAGATACCGCCATACTTGCGCACAATAGACATCCGCACATCCCCACGCTTCGGCAGCTCCCACGCACGCTTGCGCAGACCATCCGCTATCTCAACGTTACCAGCTGTGTCTATGACCCGCAGCAACGACCGACCGTCTTCGCTGACCTTCGCACGAAGCTCCAGATGGAAACCCTCCGCACTTAGCAGCCGGCGACCGTTCGTCGTCAACCCGAGATCGCTACGATGCTTCTGCTGCAAATTGTATACGTAGTTCTCCGGCACATCGTTCACACCGCTCTTCGACACCAACAGCAACGTCTGATTCGGCGGGATATACGTCTCCGCATCAAATGTGAATGACGCATCCACATACGCATCTACGTTTGTGTCCGAGTTGCGGATCTCAAACTCCCAACCCGCAAGGTTTACCGTCTCCGTCATAGAACTGTTGTAGAGCTCTATCCACTGCACCAAGTCCCACCGCGGGCCCGCATCATACATGATCTCGCTGATCGTCACCGCACCCGCAAACGCATAGTCGTCATCCGTCGACGAGGTATCTCTATCGTTAGCGATCACGCCCACTACCATGTTCGGATATCCCGGCGTGCCAGGGGAACTCACCTTGTCAATCACTTTATCCTTCCCGCGATCGTAGCCAGCACCCATGAAACCAAACGACTGCCAGTCGTCTTTGTGGACACGATTCGAACGAGACTTCGCCCAATACATCCCCTTCGTGTTCAAGTGCACACCGCGACCGAACGACATGCTCCGAGAAGAGAAGGTGTTCATACCTCCGAAGTCGTTATCATCCACATCTCCCGGCTTCGACCAGCCCACGAACGGCCAGAGGTACGTGTTGAACTTCTTATCTTCCATCCGTGTGAAGAAACCGTTCCCCGCATAGTCTTTGATGTTCGTCGGCTTGCCAACGTCATCCGTATGATTCCGCGTGCGCAACAGGATCAGGAACTTGCCCGTAGCAGGCAGACTCAGATCCTTCGCAACCGCATACTTATGCGTCGCACCCATGTTGACATCCGTTCTATCCAACAGGTTGCTAACGTTCACACCGCCAGCGAGCTTAACGCTCTTCCCAGGCTCCCGGTTATAGACCACCAGATACTCCCCAGGCCGCATCTTGTATTTCGGCAGCACCGCAAGACTCGTCTCCGTGAAGTTGGCATCCCCAGACTCGTGATACCCGCTACCGTCAGTCTTCATCTTCCCCATCACCAAGCTGAGCTTATAATTCTCTATGTTTATAGGGGCAGCCGCCGCATCATCGCTATTATAGAACAACTCTACCCAATCCAAGTTTGTGTTTGACGGGTCGTTGTACACCTCATTGATGATGATGCCAGTAGCCGTGATATCGGCAGGCGCCTTATCAAACCTCACTACACTTGGACCGCCAAAAGGCACGTGAACGCTGCCCGGGGAACCGATGAAGTGCTCGGTCATGTTTGCTTTGCTGAGCGACTCCTTCCAGGAGTCCAATTTGGTGCCGTCACCGAGGCCATCCAATTTACCATCTTTGAGCGCATACGCCTTCCCTGTGCTGTCAAGTTTGATATCCCGATACATAGAGACCAAAGGCTTCGGAGGCAGACCGACATTTGCGTTGCCATCGGTATCACCGTCTTGACCCGGCGCATCCGGGAACCAATTCCGACCCCAACGATCGATCGTTGCTACACGATCCAAAACGACATAATACAAGGTCGATCTAGAGACTTGTCGTGCCAACCTCTCCCCCGGAGCAGGCATCTGGGTAGAATCACTATATGTGTATATCTCGACATAATCACCATCTTTCAAAGGCTTGTTGACGTAAAGTTCAACCCATTGGGCTGCTGTATCCGGCTCGGGGTGATTATCACCCTCAGTTCTCGCAGCGGCATTCCGCCCCCACATTATCTCACTGAAAACTATTGCGTGCTTGAGCTCCATAAACTTGGCTTTTGTCTCGTCAGTAAGTTTATCGGCTGCTACTGTCAACCCTGCGGTTTCATCGCTAAACGTGAACTCTTTGCCCGGTAGCAGCGTTCGGTCGTCATTATTCGCAATTTTCAGGGTAAGCATAAGTCCGCCGCCTCCGCGGAATAGGTCCTGAAGTTCCATCCACTCCTTAAACCCTCTTTCGTTCAGCTGTGTCCCTTTTACCGTGTCCACGATGCCGTGGTCTGCTATTGTAGGTTCTTCGTTCGTAGGAGTGATTCCGCTCTCGAACTTTCGTCCGGCTGTGTTAATATAAAACCCTTTCTTTGTTTCCCATTCTTCATCAACCGTAAGAGCGGAAACCTGGGAGGTTGCGAAGAGACACACCAGTCCCAACCCTACAAACAGTCTCATTTTATTACATAACATTGACATTAGTCTCATTCTCCTCTGTTATTCATATATTAAACATAAATCAAATAAGAATGGAATCACGGATGACAGATCCATTCTCTCTGCTTACGAAATCAACTTTATCACCCGCCCGCGCTGAGGAACCCTCCAGCTCTCCATAGCAAGAGGCAACGGAGGCTGCAATGTCGCCTCCTCTAAGAGGCAACCTCCAGATTTCAGTCCGCCTTGTCCTTGCGTATTTTGAATGGCGGCACCAAGAGTCCCTAAAGGGCGTGAAAACGGAACGCCAGCATAAAACATATGAAAAGAATAGAACTACTGCTTCTTTTGCTATAGGATCGGCTTTGCCCCTGCCTATCTTCGGCTGCCGGACGCTCTGTGGCCGGTGTGCGATCTTGTGCTGTTGGGTCAGCTGGCAAGCAGGCGCAAAGTGGGTAGAGACACGGCGCGCGGGTATGTTTTGTGATAAAGGGGATAAATACTTACTGTGCGTAAAGTAAGGGGGGGGGTAATCGCTAAAAAGCCAACTAAATGCACGGATTAGACGATATAATAGGCACTGAATACCCAAGAGGGGGCTAAGCCGATCTGACGTGCTAATTCTGGAGCCTGTGTCTAAAGCTTTCATATGCCGCATAGATTACAAATTCACTTTCGGACTATTTCATGCTGCATCTTCTACAATATATTATTTATTAAGTATATCTTAAAACGCACCTCATGTCAAGTCTTTTTCAGTTTCTCTGATATACAAGAAAAAAGTCGCCTATTTTGCAGAAGAGTGATATAATACACACATGAGAGAACGCCTTTTGGTGAAGGTGTAACCACCTTACGATACCAGTCGAAGCAACGCACAAGCTCACTACACGCTGGCGGGAACTCAAAGCAGCATATCCGAGGGACCCTAAGGAGATTTACGAAAAACGAATGCACCGGAAATTAAACCGTAGATAGTTTGATTTTAAAACTTAATGTACGTTAGAATTGAATTAATTCGCCCGCCAACATAACACTGCGACATACAAATATTCCATTATAGTTCATATGAGATAGAAAAAGAAAAGAGGACAAACATTGTGGAAGCAAAATTTCAGGAACTGAAGGCCCGGTTGCTTGAGGTGAACGATATATCATCTGCCGCTGGATTGCTTTATTGGGACCAATCCACATACATGCCCCCCGGGGGAGCAGCTGCGAGAGGTCGCCAAATGGCAACGCTCAGACGTTTGGCACACGAAAAATTCACTGACCCGGACATCGGAAAATTGCTCGATACACTCGTACCTTATGAAGAAAGGCTCTGCCATGACTCTGATGAAGCAAGCTTGATTCGTACCGCGCGTAGAGACTACGAACGCGCCACCAAAATACCAGCTGAATTTACAGCCGAAGTAACCCGGCACACCTCCGAATCCTATCAAGTATGGACCGAGGCGCGTCCGGCGAATGATTTTGAGCGAGTCCGTCCGTATCTGGAAAAAACACTCGATTATAGCAGACAAGTAGCAAACTTCTTTCCGGGATATGACCACATCGCAGATCCGCTCATTGAATCGAGCGACTACGGAATGAAAGCGACAGAAATGAGCCGTATTTTCGCACAACTACGCAAGGAACTCGTTCCTATTGTTACCGCTATCACATCACAAGAGGCCGCTGATGATTCGTGTTTACATCAATACTTTCCGGAGGGAAAACAGCTTGCATTCGGCCTAGAGATCGCCAAGAAGTTCGGTTATGATATGAACCGGGGGCGTCAGGACAAAACGCACCATCCATTCATGACAAAGTTCTCGCTCGGCGATGTCCGAATTACAACCCGTACAAAAGAGAATTTCCTCGGGGATGCACTCTTCAGCACATTTCATGAGACAGGACACGCCCTTTATGAACAGGGGATCCGTATGGACCTGGAAGGCACTCCTCTCGCCGGCGGTACTTCCTCCGGTGTCCACGAAAGCCAATCGAGGCTCTGGGAAAATATTGTCGGCAGAAGCAGAGGTTTTTGGTATTACTACTATCCGAAACTTCAAAGTGTTTTCCCCGAGCAGCTCGGTTCCGTGTCACGAGATACATTCAACCGCGCAATTAATAAGGTAGAACGTTCCCTCATCCGCACCAGCGCCGACGAAGTAACATACAACCTCCATGTTATGCTGCGTTTCGACCTCGAATTGGAAATGTTAGAAGGCAAACTCGAGATTCGAGACCTCCCCAAGATGTGGTGTGAACGGTTTGAAGCAGATTTCGGTATCGCACCTCCAAATGACACGGACGGTGTTTTGCAAGATGTCCACTGGTACTTCGGACTGATTGGCGGCTCATTTCAGGGATATACATTGGGCAACATATTGGCAGCACAATTTTACACATCCGCTCTTAAAGCGCAGCCCGAAATTCCTGCTGAAATTAAGCACAAAGGGGAGTTCAGCACACTCCACAATTGGTTAAAAGAAAATCTTTACCAGCACGGGTCAAAGTACACTGCACCGGAAATCATTGAACGCGCAACAGGAAGCCCGTTGTCTATTGAACCTTATATCGCATATCTTAAACTGAAATATGGACACTTTTGCCACTTAGACGATGATGGGGCCCAGCAATGGGAGGAAATGGTCAAAGCCTGGCCGGAGCAGAGCACTTCGTAAGCGTCTATCCTATAAATGGAGAATTGATCATGAGAAACGTCCGGATGTTCCTCATCCTACTCCTCTTGGGTTTGGCACAAGCATGTGGAGGCACTAAACTACTTGATGTCTCCAAAAGCACGAGCTTACTAAAACTCACAACGCCACAACAGCAGACCATCCACCCGAAGCTGAAATTGATCCACGATATCGTTGAGGATTATAACTTTGAGAAAAAACAGTTAGAAGCAGATTATCAGGTGTTTCAAGCAGGTCTAAAAGATCGGTATTACGATCGATATGAAAGCGGATTCACAGACATGCGGACACGACAGGCACTCACCGAATTCCGAGACGAAGCCCGCAAGTTTCTGAGACAACGCAAAATCTTTATGAACGAGATTCATAAATTGATTGAAGAGATCGCCTTAGAACTCACAGATGTCCAACGAACCAAATTTACGGATTTGAAACTCCCGAAATTGGAGGTGCCGCTAATGCTCCAGCGCGATCCGTATAACGACCTTCGCTATATTCCGAATCACCCGCTCGGTGGGATAAACCCGTTTTAGGGTCCGGATGAGTTGATACCAGGCGGTTCTGTCTAGTATCAAGCGAAACAGAACCTCGCGAGGGATCTATCTATCTATCCCACTAGCCGCTCAAAGAAACTATCTAAAAACGCCTCAGCAGTTACTTTAACGCAGACTCGCGCGTTCAAATCGTTACGCTGGCGTTCAGGTCGCAGATCGGCGATTGTCATACCGTTCGTTAACTCGCCTACAACCTCGACCTGTACATACGCATCAACGCTCTGAAAATAGTTTGGATACATCAAGCTTGCAATTGGCAGAGCGTCATGGATATGGAATCCCCAGAATCCGGCGCGGTGGCGATAGAATTCCATGCAAGCTCGCGTAGCGTCCCAGAGGAAGTGTGAAACCTTGTCTTCTCGACCCTCAATTTCAGCGCGTAACCGTTCACCTGCCAAAATGGCTTGGTGCGTCACGTCAAGTGGAAAGATATGAATAGGCACACCGAATTCGAAAACTTCTTGTGCTGCGTGCGGATCGACAAAAATGTTGAATTCCGCTGTTGTTGTGACATTGCCGTATCCCTCAAAAACGCCACCCATCACAATAAACTGCCGGACCCTTCGCATCTTGGCAGCATCTTTACGAATCGCTTTTGCAAGATTCGTTAGCGGACCAAGTGCTACGACGATGAGTTCATCTGGATAACGCGCCGCAAACTCAAGAATGAGATCCGCACCAGATAATGATGAGAGAGAAACGTTGGCAGGCGTGTATAACGGACGACCATCAGCACTTTGCAAACAACTGATATTGCCTAATCCGTCATCACCATGGACGTGTGATGCATTGATAAGCGGCTTTACGAGCGGAACTGCGGCACCTTGGGCAATAAGGGGGTATTCATCTAAGTCAAGCACTCCAAGTATCGTAAATAGATTTCGTGTCGCTTGTTTGACAGGGACATTGCCACAGACGGTTGTTAGCGCTTCTACACGTAACTCAGGTGAACGCATGGCGAGGAGAATTGCATAAGCATCGTCTACCCCTGGGTCAGTGTCTATGAGGATTCGTTGCATTGTCTACTTTCTTACTTTTGTTCGTTTCTGTGAACGCATGTTTCTTGTTTGAGAATTCACTAGCAATTTTAGCATTAGCCCATGATTTTATTCAAATCTTTTTTCTCTGAACCGCCGAGTCTGGCCCCAAAAAAACGGATTATTAGCATCTGTTTTGTTTTCTGTCTTGCATTCGGTTCTCCCCTCGAAGCCCAAGTTAATATTTTTACTGGTGAAACGATCCGGCAGATGCAATTGAAACCGGGCTGGTATAATAGCATTAGCACGGATTTAACTTACCGCGCCGGGAACACAGACCTATTGACTGCCCGGACCCGATTCCGCTCGGACTATCTCTCAAAGACCTATCACGGTTTTGTCTTCGGCAACCTTCAACAAGGCAGAAGAAGCGGGGCGTTTTTTATCAATAAAGGGATGACACACGCTCGAATCATACGACGTTTGACGCAGCTCCTCTTTGTCGAGGCTTTTATTCAGAAACAATTCAACGAATCCATTTTATTGAACGATCGGAATTTAGCAGGCGGAGGTGCAAGGTTCGCTTTATATCCACCTGATTCCAGACTTAAGGTCTACCTCGGGGTCGGCGGCATGTGGGAACATGAACGCATTAACGACAAAACGCACGGGCAGAACACAACCCATATCGTCCGCTCAACAAACTACATCAACTGGACCTGGCAATTAAATGAACACGTTACAACCAGCGCAACTGGTTATTATCAATTCCACGTTCGGCGTTTCCAAGATTACAGGATTCTTTTTCAGGGAAGCATCACATTCCGTTTGACGACAAAATTGGCGTTTCCGTTGCGGGTCAATTTCCGGTACGACAGTGAACCGCCTACCAATATCCGGAAACATGATGTGGAAATATTTAACGGATTGCGGTATACTTTTTAATAGGTGTCGATTATCGGTTTTCAGATCTCAATTGAAAGAGTCAACGGAAATCTCGTAACAATTTATGGCCCACTGAGGCACTTCAAGTCGAAGTTGACTGTTAAAAACCTCTCTTAACCAAGAACCGAAAACTATTAAACACGGAAAACTAGAAAAAGGAGAGTTCTCATGCGGAGGGTGAAATCCTACATTTGGCAAGATGGAATCAAAATCTGTTTAACTGCGTGCCTTGTTACGCTGGCGAGTAGTGGATGGGGAGACGGGCATCTTCGGGTTATGCAGAAGGAAAAACAACTCGTCTTAACAGGTGAAATTTCTAAGGCACTTGGTGAATACGACTCACATTTAAAAGGGGCAGTTGAATATCTTATTTGTGGCCGTAACGGCAAGGAATATGAGAGTATTGTTGTTGTTGATGCAACAGCGCAGGAAATTCACGCTGCACTTAGCAAAATTGGTATTGAAGTTGGGACACCCCCCGGCTACGACGAAGAAAAAGACGTGCCAACTCCACCAACAGGTACCGCATTTATCATCTCTGTCGAATGGAAAAATGCGGATAAAACGGAAAAGGTTCGCGCCGAAGAACTTATTTTCAACGTCAAGACCCAAAAACCGCTGCAACCCGTCGCTTGGATCTATTCCGGTTCACGTATCGTGCCCGACCTCGACAGCGAAAATGAAGAAGCAATGATGCCACAGGCCTTTATGAGTAATGACATAGTTGCCTTGAGGGTGTTCGATGCCAGTGCGCTTTTCCAGAATCCGCTTCGTGAATCGTCAGAGGAAAACATCTATAAAAAGAACGATGCACTGCTGCCAAATCCTGGTACACCGGTTACCCTCACAATAGAGGTTAATCAGAAAATGCAACTGTACATACTAATCAGCGGCAAAGTGCAAGGCGTAGGATTCCGTAATTTCACGCAAATCAACGCAACGCAACTCGGGGTGAGTGGGTATGCTAAGAACCTAACAAACGGTAAGGTTGAAGTTGTCGCCGAAGGCGATAAGACACAGCTAGACGCGTTAATCGCTTTATTAAGAAAGGGGCCGCGTTATGCAAAAGTTGATTCAATCGACATTGACGAACGGGCCTTCACTGGGGAATACGAAACGTTCAGCATCCGGTATTAAACATGACGCAGAAATCGCCTCCGTTCATATCTGGAATTCTCCTTGCAGCAGGTCTCTCCTCTCGAATGGGAAAACTGAAGCAGTTACTTCCATTTGGCGAAAGCACAATCGTCGAGACCGTTGTGGACAACATGCTCGAGGCTAAACTCGATGAAGTCATCGTCGTGGTCGGGCATTGTGCAAAACAGATTCAAGATCAGCTAGCGACGCGCCCTGTCAAAACCGTTTTTAATCCCGACTACCGCGACGGAATGTTGACATCGGCACAGAGAGGTATCCTAGCCTTGCACGGAAGCGACGCGTTCGCCTTGATGCTGGTGGACCAGCCTTTCATTACTTCTGCGTTGATTAATCAGGTTGTCGATGCCTATGAACAAACCGACAAAGGCATTGTACTCCCAAGTTACAACTGCAAACGCGGACACCCCTCCGTTTTCGATCAACGCTATGCCCGTGAAGTGCTTGCCTTAAGTGCAGAAAGTGGTGGGGTGCGAACGCTCTTCAATAAGTACGGTGACGACATTCACTATGTTAATGTAGCCACAGATAGGGTGTTGCAGGATATTGATCACCGAGAAGACTACGAACGCGCACTCCAAGAAAATTAAAACAGGCAACCCGCGCCCGTTCGCGGTAGCCGCTGCGATTACAGTACGCTCATTTATGTTTAAATCCATTGAAGATGTCCAAACCGCGTGTGAGAAACAGGCGTATATCGTAGATAAGGGTTTGGCGACAACCCTCTATCTCGCACACCACCTCCAAAAACCTATCTTTCTGGAAGGCGAACCGGGGGTTGGTAAAACAGAGGTCGCTAAAGTCCTGGCGGGTTCAACAAACGCCAAACTCATCCGTTTGCAGTGTTACGAAGGCTTAGATGTAAACAGTGCGCTCTACGAATGGAACTATACACGGCAAATCTTGCAGCTCCGCATTGACGAAGCACAGAGACGAGATAAAGAAGACATCGGAACGGATCTGTTCAGTGAGGCGTTCCTACTGAAACGTCCGTTGCTAGAAGCCATTCAGAGCGACGATGAGGTCCCACCGGTCCTACTCATTGATGAAATAGACCGGAGCGACAGCGAATTTGAAGCGTTCCTGCTCGAAGTTTTGTCAGACTTCCAGATCACCATTCCCGAAATTGGTACGATCCGTGCGAAACACATCCCACAAGTTGTGCTAACCTCAAACCGGACGCGCGAGGTACACGAAGCCCTCAAACGCCGATGCCTTTATCAGTGGATCGACTATCCAACAATTGAAAAAGAGCTAGCGATTGTTCAAACGAAGCTGCCAGACATTGATGAACACCTCGCGGAGCAGCTGTGCCAGATAATGCAGCTGTGGAGGCAAGGCGATTACTACAAAAAACCAGGAGTGGCGGAGACGCTAGACTGGGCATTGGCTCTCATCACACTCGGTAAGGCGCAACTAGACGCCGCAGTTGTTGCGGAAACGCTTGGATGTGTATTTAAGTATCAGGATGACATTCAACGCGCCCACAAGGTGGAACTATCTGAATTCGGGTTATAGCCAGTACGTCGATTGCACAGCACTCCTATCGAGCCGGAGTCATTGCACATCACAATTCAACAATCAACAAGATGAAGCAAATTATACGCTCCCGATCGGTTTAGCGAGCTCGTTGGCATTTATCGGCAATTATGGCACGCTGATCGCAGGAACGCTGCTCTCACTGATGCCGATTATTATTCCGTTTTTAGAGCATCATGAATTTGGGCAGAGAAGCACTTTAGCACATGTTAAGGAGTAAAAAACAGTGTCAGATTACACAACGGTCACAAAAACATCAGCTATCCGTGAAGGCCGCGGAAAAGCGTTTACTGTCAACGGAAAACGGATTGCTATTTTCAACGAAAATGGTTCATTCTGCGCTGTGGACAACACCTGTCCGCATGCCTTGGGCTCTCTCGGTAGAGGCAGAATTCGGAACGGTATCGCTGTGTGTCCTGTTCACGGCTACGCCTACAATACGAAAACGGGAGAATGTCAAACCGACCCACGCCTTCGTATCAGGACATATCCGGTGATGGTTGACGACGAAAAGATTAAAGTAAAAATAGAATCGTGAAAAAATTGTGTTCATCTCACATTTCAATAGAGTTGATCGCAGTACCTAACTCAGAAAAGGGCTCTATAAATGCCAATGTAAACCCAATCAAATGAATTTGCGTTTCTACAACTAATTGCGTTACCATATTTAAGTGTCAAATGCATGAAAGTAAAATAAAATTAAATAAAGAGGAGCTACAATTCAGTGGGCTGTTTTATACGCAAAATTTTCATCCTACTTTTATCGATTGCCATCTTTCTACCGGTTCGCGCATTAGCGGGGCCTGGACGGACAGGGGCACAAATCTTAAACCTCGGCGGGGGAGCAAGGGCAAGAGCACTTGGAGACGCCTTTTCCGCTATGTCTGGGGACGTGACTACGTCGCTCTGGAACCCAAGTGGATTGGCAGAAATGCCTGAGAGCAAACTCCGTTCAGGGAAACCAGCTACGCAGGCTTCAATGTTTTATGCGGATTACAGTGGACCTTTCGGGGAAGCCGGTGAGGGACTCTACTACACTTTCATTTCTGGTGCGATGCCGCTGGGAGGTATTGGCACTGTTGGCGCGACCCTCCAAATGCAAGGGCAAGGAACGATCGCTGTAACAACGGATTCGCCAGACGTGCTTCGCGAGGAAAGCCTCGGCACCAACTTCGCTTTGACGTTCTCGTACGCGGACCGGATCACGGAATCTTTGTCCGCTGGCATCAACGGCAAAATGATTCGGATGGTACTTGGCCGTGAAAGCGGAATCTCTTATGCAGTTGATCTCGGCATGCAATACCATCTCCCTTTTGACCTTATACCCACAAGAATCGGTGTAGCAATCCAGAACGTCGGTCCGGGTATCTCTTTTATTGATGAAAACCAAGCGGATCCGTTACCTCGGCTCTTAAGACTCGGCACTTCAATGAGTCTCTATCAAGATAGATATAACCACCTCCGTCTCGTCAGTGGTATCACAGCATATATTGATAAGCTGTCGGAAAACGAAGCTGAATTAGCCGTGGACTTAGAACGCCTCAACGCTGAAAGGAAAGAAAAACTCACACGGGAACAGCTGCTTTCCGATCGCGGTGTCGGGATCCGGGCATTTGAATTGCGGCACCTTCAAAAGAATCTCGGATTAGAGTACTGGCTTGCTAACTTGCTCGCGCTACGGGTCGGGTACAAATCTGAACCTGGCGTTAACTTGCCGGAATTGACAGATCACATTACCTACGGCATTGGGGTCCAATATTATCTATTCAACTTTGACTTAACGTACGGACCGCGCTTCGGTCCGAGTCGCGAACGGCTCATTGAAGCTACCGGGATGCTTATTTTTTAAGGGGAAAGAACACAAAGTGAGATTTATTAACACCCAAATTTTGATAATTGTACCAATATTCTGTTTATCGTCCAGCTTTTGCTTAGCATCCGAAGTTTCCTCCGTCCCATTATTCACGACTTTCTATCTGGATTCCGCTCTCGGCAACCGTTCATTTACCGACAGAGCGGAAGCCGTTGAAGCTCTGGAAACGAGCGAAAGTCTTCAATCCCGGAAATCTCCGAATGAGGCGTTTTTTTATTCGCTCGTTGTTCCCGGCATGGGGCAACTCTATACGGGCGCTAAGCGCGGATATCTTTACACCGCTACCGAAGTAGGTCTGATCGCGACCTATTTTATTCTCCGAAATAGCGCCACCAACACTCGAGAAGACTATCGCGACGTTGTCAGACAGAATGTAATTTTTGAAGGCCCGGGCTCCTTTGAGGATTGGGACCCGATTGAAGATTTTGAGCATGCCACACAATATGAAAATTGGAATCACGTTTATGATTCAGAAGAAACTCGGAAACGAACCGGCAAATGGTACTGGAACGACGCAAAATCCTTTAAAGATGAAGCCGATGTAGACATTGAATTCGATTCTCCACACCGCCTAGAGGCTTTTGACTTACGGCAGAAAGCAAACGATACCTTTCAACTTGCGCGGACAGTATTAGGCGTAGCCATCTTGAACCACATTGTGAGTGCCGTGGAGGCACGGATCACGACCAAACGTTTCAACACCGGCTTGCAAAATTCACTCACGCAAGCAGAAACAAGGGGATTTGAGGTAGATATAAAAACTGATATGTCAACAGGCGCACTCGCCGGGACGCTTGTTCTACGAAAAAGGTTTTAGCAGGAGAACCTATGTCATTAGAGATACCACAACTATTAGATGCTCTCAATTCGGTTACAACGATACCTATTATCCCCTTCAGGGGAAACACAATTGATTATATCGGGCATTCGAAAAACATCGACTACTTGATGCATAACAATTATCTCGATCAAGGACGAAAGCGCGTCATCGCTATTGCTGGAACGAGTTTAATTCATCATATCAGCGATGCCGACCAAATTCGCCTTATTGACAAAACTGGACAGCAAATAGGAAACGATGGTATTCTCATGGCTGGTGTTGTTCCAAATCCTATCTGTCAAGCAGCCCAACTCATAGAAGCACAGAGCAAACTCCAAAGGCCACCGGACGTGTATCTGCTCATGCCTTTAACGGGTATTTCTCACCCAGAGGGTATTTACGAAGAATACATGAAATTCGGTGAAACTTATGGCACGGCTTGCGGTGCACGTTTCCTCTATTACCTCCGTCAAAAACGCGAACTATCTACAGTCATCCGCCTCCTCAACGATTCCCCGCATTTTATTGGTGTGAAAATTGGCACCGGAGAAACAGATGTGAAGCCGCTTGTAGATGGAGTCGGCGATAGCGGACTTGTGATGTGGGGTATCGGAGACAGATGTACGCGTCCGGCGCAGCTCGGAACAAAAGGACATACCTCTGGTATCGCGGTCGCCTTCGCGCGCGCCTCGGACGAGATTAACAACGCACAACGCCGTGGTGATTATGAAACCTCGGCACGCATTGAAACCGATATCGAGCCGCTTGAAGAGATCCGTTTCATGAATGAACGCGTTTACAATTATTCGGCTGTCGTTGAAGCGATGATCCTAAGCAGGTTTGACGACATTGAAGCGGGAGCCGGCGGTCCCTTTAATCCACGTGTTCCACCTAGAATTCAGGAACAACTCCGCAAGGCGATGCCAAACCTAAAACCTTATCATTGAACGGCATTCAAGAAGTAGGAGTCTATAGGGTGAACTGTTCTTGTGTAACTAACACAATCAATAGCCAACCTTCGTTCTAATTTTTATTTTCTGTTCAGGGAAATCTGCTATGTCCTACGATAGTTTAGCCCTCCGTCTTGTTGTCCATGAGCTGCGTGACACCTTGTTGAATGGGACAATTCGCCATATTGAACAAACAAATGCGAACACTTTTTCATTCAGGGTGGGGCGTGCTGCGGAAACGTATTGGCTCACCTTATCGGGGCATTCATTGCATGCGCGGGCGCATCTCATTGAGAAGCCACCAAGGGGTCAGAAGCAGTCTTACCTCGCGGGTTTTCTCACAACGCATCTCAGAGGTGGCAAGATCACTGCAATTGAACAGCTCGGTTGGGATCGGATACTTAAGATAACAGTCCAACCAGTCTCTGACGATCCTATTCACCGCTGTCCAAAGGCCCTTATAGCAGAATTCATGGGAAAATATAGCAACATCATCCTCATTGACACAGATGACAACCGGATTTTGGAAAGTCTGAAGCGTATTGATGAAACGATGAGTCGGCATCGTGAAATTTTGCCAGGTGAGAATTATACCTTACCGCCACACCAGAAAAAATTGGACCCGTTGGCTTTAAACAAATCAGGATTTAGAGAACTAGTCGGCGGGCAGGAACAGGTGAGTTGGCGGAAACTTTTTAATCAGATTGACGGTTTCAGTCCAACCCTCGCAAAAGAGGTAGTCGCGCGCGCTGCACATATCGAACTGTGGGATGCCTATCAACAGGTTATCGCCTATTTCAACCCGAAGCATGCCTCTCCGCAATTGCTTATGGATGACGGGGGGCCGGTTGCAGCGTCCCCGCTACCTTTGCGCCAGTTTCCGCAAGCCTCCTGTCGAACGTTTGATACTATGAACGAGGCACTCTGTGCATACTACGCGGCGATCACGCTAAAAGAGCAGACTGCTTCGGAACAGCATAAACTTATACAAGCATTGAAGAAACAAGAAAATCTACTCCAGCGAAAAGCAGAGGGACTGCGCGGTGACTTGGAACGGGCAGAAAAAGCCGAAGATTACCGCGTTCAGGGCGAGTTGCTTCTTGCCAACCTACCTGCAATCCAGCGCGGACAAAAAGAGGTCGAGCTGCAAAACTATTACAGTTCTAACCTAGATATGCTGTCAATCCCGCTCAATCCTGAGCAGACCCCTTCCGAAAATGCTCAAGCCTACTTCAAGAAGTACACAAAGGCAAAGCGGGGACGATCGCGCATCATGCAACTGATTTCCGACCTTGAGGCGGAGCAGGAAATGCTCCAGCTATATGCGTCCAAATTGGAAGCAGCTGATACCTTAGAGGCACTCCAAAACCTCCGTGCTGAGTTCGTTAAAAACGGATATGTCAAAGCACAGCAGCACGGAAAACAGAAACCAAAAACAGAGGCAGCTCCTTTCCGAAGATATACTTCCACCAACGGATTCCAGATATACGTTGGACGGAACAGTCACTCCAACGATTTGCTCTTACGTCAGATCGCTAAACCGCGTGATATGTGGCTCCATGCGAAGCAGATTCACGGTTCCCATGTTATCATTCGTAACCCAGAGAACCGACAAGATATTCCGATGCCGACGTTATTACAAGCCGCCCAGCTCGCCGCCTATTACAGCAAAGCACATCATGCCAGCAATGTCCCGGTTGATTATACATGGGCGCGGTATGTTGTTAAGCGCAAGGGGAACGTCGCTGGTTACGTCCATTATACGCGCGAGAAGACGTTGTACGTAGAACCCGCTGCGCCCAAGTCTCTGTTTCGTGCAACACAATAACATAAATCCTAGAAAAGCCTAAAAAAAATGCGCGTCAAGAGCTCTGTCTTTGAGCTTCTAAAAACCGGGCACAAAACCACCGTTTAAACCAAAACCTCCCTTTTTTAATACCTCCGGTCTCCGAAACTATGCAAGCTCATGACCTCATTTCCGCGCGGGTCGATGACTTTGACTGCGACCTGTTTATGCGGTCCAGAACGGAACGGAAACGACGTTGTACCACTGAACCGCTCAAACTGCTCTTCATCAATAACGCCTTTCAAGGCACGGGCAATCTTCTGCCACGCCGTCTTGTCCGGGAAGAAGGCTTGTGTGATGCAGAACGTGCGTCCATCGTAGTCGGTATCCACAAACCACGCCGCCACCTTATCTACACCCGCAGAACGCACGGTGTTGTCTGCCGGGTTGTAGATGTCGACACCCTCCATCTTGACAATATACTCACCTTCATCGGTTTCCTCAAGCGTTGTGCGGGGCATTCCGAAGACGGTAAAGAGCTGCGTTGAGGGTGTCTGCTTGAGGAGTCCACCCATTGCGACATCCGGGTTGATGTGTGCCATATGGATACGGACCCTGGGGTTCGGATCGTCTTGGATAACCGCTTGTGCCGCGCCGTCAAAACTGAACCCCGCGAAGACGAGTTCATCATAGCCACGGCGGGAGGCGATGGGTAGACACGCCTCGACTTGCATTGCGGTGATGGGGCCGTGCTGTGGTCCAAATGCGACGGCGACGGAGGATTCGGTATCGCAGTGTTTCCAAGTGCCTTCTGCGTGGAGGATATCGGCTTCGAGGGGGTCGAGGGTGTCGAATGTCAATGTGTTGTTATTAGTGAATCGGACGCCGTCGTGTCGGAGGTGATGTATCATCTGTTCGAGGTATGCCTCGGCATTGACTGCTTGGTGCGTGTCGGTCTCGGCATCAAAAGTGGTTTTGACTTCTTCGGGTTGTGCTGCGATAGGTGAATCAAGGTCGAGCGACTCTTCTGCGGGTTGCACTGCCTCTACGGTGAAGGGACCGGTGACGCGCACTCGTTTTCTGTCGATGTGTGGCTGATCGACAAGTTCTTCGGTTTCAGATGCTGCGGCGATGCATGCGTTGATGTCGTGCATCTTTGCTTGCCACGCTTTGCGGTAGTCTACGAGAGCGTGTTGTAGTGTTTTTGGCCAGTCGGGGTCTGTATCGAAGGGTACTTGCCAGTCGTTCCAGTGTGTATCTGGTAGCTGCCAGCGTCTTTTATCTGCGTCTGTGATGGCAGTTTTGCCGTGTTTTTTCTGTTTATCGGTGAGTTTTGCGAGAAGTTTTATGCGAAGCGGGGGGGGTAATCTGTGATAAGTTGTTGTTCAAAGCATCCAACTTCTCTTTCAATATCGGCTCATGCTTGGCAAATATCGGATCCAGGGCCGTATTTTGGGCGATACTTTTGAGGGTGATATGCGGAGCCTGTTTATTGACAAAACCCCCAATGATGCCCTTCGATTCATCTTTGAGTTTGTAGTAATCAAAGGCTCCTGTCAATAAGCGTTGTCGGGCTAAGGCGACAGCCACGCGGCTGGTATCAATCGCAATCCAGCGTCTGCCCCACTGCTCAGCAACATAGGCAGTGGTACCACTTCCACAAGTTGGATCGAGGACAAGATCGCCTGGGTCTGTGGTCATGAGAAGGCAGCGTGCAACGATTTTATTGTTCGTTTGCACTACGTACATCTTATCAGCAGCACCACCAGATAAATCCGTCCATACATCCGGAACCCGAGCAACTGGGTAATCGCTGGCCAAACGCTTATACATAATGTTATTATCTGTAGCGAATATTCTATCAGCTCGAATTAAACGATCCATACCTTCGTCAGTAGTTGCCCAGTGCCTTCCGGGACGAGGCTGATATTTTTTACCGTTGAATTCTACTGTGTAAGCCCCAGTTTTACTTTCGCCCTGTGACTGTAAATCTCCCTTCTGTATTCCAGATTTATTAGTGTTATCTTTTCGAACAAAAAGATTATGATATTTTACATTTTCAATGTCTTTTGCAAACCATAGGATATAGTTACCCAAGCGATCTATCTTTTTTGCCTGCCTTCCAGATGTCGTTTTGAAGCAAATTTGAGCAACTAATTTTTCGCTCCCAAATACTTCATCCATAATACACCGCACCCGATGCACATTCTCATCTCCTATCTGCACAAAAATACTGCCGCTATCGGTCAACAACTCCTTCGCAACAATCAACCGATCCCGCAGATACGCAAGATATGAGTGGATACCCAAACGCCACGTATCCCGATACGCCTTGATCTGCTCACGCTCACGCGTCAAGTCCTGGGACCTCTCTTTCACATCCCGCTGAAAGACGTTCGGTTGAAAGTTAGACGCAAACTTGATGCCATACGGCGGGTCTATGTAGATCATCTGCACCTTGCCACCGAGATTTTCACGTTGTGCAAGGGAACTCATCACTGTGAGACTATCCCCAAGAATGAGGCGATTCGCCCAATCCACATCGTGCTGGTAAAAGTCAACCGCTGTGCTGTAATCCTGCTGCGGATCGGCGAAGAGTTCACGTTGGACGTTTTGGCGTTTTGCGGTTTTCAAGATTGCCTTGCTGCTGATGCGTTCGTGGATGTGGAGTGCCACGGGGTCGACGCTGAAGGTTGCGTTCTCCTGTTTGCCTGTCCATTCAAGCCAGGGGGCATGGTGTCGGAGTGCCTCGGCGAGGGTCGTTGCCTCATCTGCGGAGAGGGCGCGTTGCTGTGCGATATGGAGAAGTTCGGGGAGTTTGTCTGCGTCTGCGTCTGGGTCGGATCGGAGGCGGGGTGGCAGGTGTGGATTGTATGCGTATTGCCGTTTCGGGGGCTCTTGGATCTTCCCTTGTGCGGCGATGCCTGCAGGTGGGTTATTCTTTCGGGTAGCAGTACCGTGTCGGTAGTCTCGGACCTCTTTTAGTTTAGCTGGTTTAGCAGTGCGTTTTTTTCTTGACATTCTAGGACCTCTTTATGGAAATTGATACGGTAAGTTGACAATGAAATTGAGCGTTTTTCAACAAAACGCAAAGATGTAGGTATATTATAACGTGAGTTTGATAGATATTTCACGGCTTTTATAATCTGAAAAATGTAGAGGCAATATCTTCTCAGCATTGATGGCTTATCCGTTCGGGGGCATGTCTCCTCGTTGAACTCCAGCAGGGACAAGATTTACCAAGCAGCTCTAAACACTAAATCTTTTTCACACTCAAAACCCCCGTTATAGTATTTTTGCAGTTCTGTAAATAGCCGAATCCTATTGTGATCAACTCTTATCAGCTGGTCAGGGAAAATATGACTTAACTTTCACATCAACTTGTAGTATAATAGAGACAGATAGCGAATCCAGCAGGCGTATGTACAGGCAGGAAGTGTGCTGGTAATTCTAAAGCAGTAGAACCAAAATTTGCGGGCGAAGCCTGCTTCTACAAGAAAAGCCCCGTTGGGGATTAGATTTATAGGAAGTTTTTTAACAGAATGGATCTACAACAAATTAACGTCAAGGTTTTTACAATTGAAATAGGCGATAGAACACTCATCTGCTGCCTGTTTCTCGATAATCTTCAGATGTTGGAATTTATGGACACAGCCGCCTAGAGCTGTGGAACGTGTGGATTTATTCATACGGAGGAATTATAATGATAGACTGGATCTATTTTCGGAATGGTTGAAACTCCTGCAAAAAGGTGCAAGATTTACTTGACACACACAATTTACAAGCCAAAAGCCGTATAGATGCCCGAAAAGAGAAATTGGAGGCAGAAGCTGTATGGGAATTAATGGGTAGTGCGGAACGCATCGTTGTTGCTAAAGGGAGACGCGTTGAAACCTTCGTACCAACTGAAGCCTCTCAAGAATCAATTCTAAGAGCGGTGTTGGGACGAAGCGGTCAGCTACGTGCACCGACACTACGAACCGGTGATGTCTTTCTGGTCGGCTACAACAGTACACTTTACCAGATGGAGGCACCGTTTGCTTAAACCTACAAATCTGAATTTTTGATACCTAACCTTGGAAACCCTCAACCTACACGAAAAAGTGAGACAACGGATTTCAAATTTCGTTGCGGATGCCCAGACTAACAATCTATACTACAAGAGAGGGTCCCTAAATCTTTTTTCAAACTCACGTTAGAACTATTTTGAGTATTATACTAAGCAGGCTTCGGTAGTATGACAGCAGTTAGCAGTTAGTTATGCTGCGAACGGGTATGGTCTCTATGATATGGCGGGGAATGTCTATGAATGGTGCTTAGATGTGTATGACATAGAGTTCTATGCCAGTTCTCCTACCCGGAATCCGTTGTCGGGTGCGCCTAGTCTTCAGTGGTTATTAGATAACTGCACAACGACTGACAATCCCCGCGTCTTGCGTGGCGGCTCCTGGCTCAATAGGGCACAAGGCGTGCGGGTCGCCAACCGCAGCTTCAGCGACGGTTCGCCTCCGGCGCGCGTACACTTCCTCACTGGGTTTCGTTGTGCAAGGTCAGTTTCTCCTTGAGGCTTTATGGCTTGTGCTTTTTATCCGGAGATAAATCGATGAAAAACACTGAAGATACAAACAAGGGCGTGATAGCGGTAGGCAATTCGCAGCTATCCAAGCTTTGTGTTCAACCTTTGCAAAAGCGGGTTAGGGCTTATAAAAAAAAAGTATGGGACGTATCGGTATTCCATACTTTTTTCATCTTCATCAAATTTCACCAGCTATAGTTATCGGTTGGAATTACTGGCCATGAGTGCCTCTCTATAGGCCGCGATAGCGAGCTTATTTTTTCTCTTTAGCTGTAGCCAACCAAATTTACTGAGTTTAATCGAGGATAGCATGTGAAATTAGCAAGCGCCGCACTTTTTACAGACGGTTGTGTCACAAGCGCTGGTCATAAACCCTTTTTCCTGCTTGTGGAATTCAAGTTGTAAAAACTGAGGTTTGACGTTGAGGTCGAGGTGATCCCATGGGTTGACCTCATGTAGCGGACGTTCACGTGTGGCGTAAAAATGAGGTAACAATTCGTATTTACGAAAGGCTTGATTCCATGATGTCCCGCGTGCTAGTTCCAATATAACCTTTCCTAGTCGTCGATCACCGCGGGCAAAAACGGCTTCTTGGTGTGCGAGTCTTGCGCTCGCGGATCCGACTTTTATGCTACCGAGGCGGTTAATTTCGCGTTTCAAAAATTCAAGTTTTCGGGCAATGGTTTTGGGTGGTTCCATCGCGACCCACTGGAAAGGCGTATGCGGCTTCGGCACCATGGGAGAAATGGTAAAGCTAATACGTGCCATCCTACCTGTCCGTTTTGCGTGCGGCAGCAATATGGTTCGCATCTCCTTTGCCATATCAACAATTGCCTCGACATCCGCCGGGGTTTCGTTGGGAACGCCGATAAGAAAGTATAGACGGAGGTTGAGAATATCCCGTTTTAACGCTTCCTCAAAGACATAGTAAAGGCGCTCGCGTGGAATGGCTTTATTGACCACCTTTTGAAGTTCTTCGGTTGCGACTTCTGGGGCGATTGTGATTGTCCCTTGTTCGCTGTCGGCAAGTGCATCAAGTAAAGGCATGCGGACAGTTTCAGCGCGGAGAGAAGCACAAGAGATACGGAACCCGCGTGCTACGAGCCCTGAAGCGATGTCGTCGATTCGCGGGTGGTCAGAGATAGAGGCACCGACGAGTCCTATTCTGTCAGTAATGCCTCGTGCCCGTTCCGCGAGGTCGAGGGTATTTTCCACAGATCGGTGTCGTGGCCATCGGCGCGCGTAATCGGCGACACAGAAACGGCATTGTCTGCCGCATCCGCGCACGATTTCAATAAGATGAGCGTTTGAAAATTCTGTATTCGGCGTATGAATATGTGTGCAGGTTTCAACGTCGTCGAGTGTCGGAATAGCCCCAGCGCGGATCTGGGGGGATACCCCGGGTTTTGGACGGACTGCGTCAATAGTACCGTCACTTTGATACGTCACATCATAGAAACTGGGCACATAGAGACCTGGAACAGTTGAGAGTGTTTCAAGTAATTCGCTTTTGGCGTTTCCACGTTGCTTCCATTGATAAAAACGCGCCATGAGTTGATGAACGACAAGTTCGGCTTCTCCGACAACAAAGACATCAATAAAATCAGCAATAGGCTCAGGGTTGTAAGAGATATTGATGCCCCCGGCAATGACGAGGGGATCCCATTCTGTGCGGTCTTCGGCAAGTGGTGGAACGTTTGCTAGCTCTAATGTACGCGGAATATTTACATAATCCGACTCGAAAGAGACCGAGAACCCGATGATATCAAAGCGACTCAGCGGCGTTTGCGTTTCGAAGGAAAATAGAGGAGTTTTTTGGGTAACAAGTTGGTGAAGATAATGTGGTTCAGGCAGAAAGACTCGCTCACAAGCGGTATCCGATCGATTGTTAAGCGTAGCATAGATAACCTGAACACCGAGGCTAGACATTCCAAGTTCATAAGTGCTAGGATAGACGAGCGCAAATTTGTTCGGTTTTCCGAAGTTATTACAGTCTCCGTGTTCGTTGTCGCGGAGGTTTTGATAGTGCTGTCGTAAGTTCACTGTCATCCTCGTACATAGCAGTTTGGCGTGAAAGGTGCGTCAATAAGTAAAAATAGTGCAAGTTTGGCTATCGAGTAGCCTCGATATTGAGGTCGAGGCTACAAGAAAAGCGCCATTGATAGGAGAAGAATACAGAGGCAGCGGCTATCTGTTATTTTGTCCTCTTTTTTGAACTCGGAGGAATGCCGGGATTTCCCAATCTGTACTACTGCGCCGCTGTGTGTTTTCTTTTCCGCGTTCCGACCTGGTTTGCCTTGTTTGAGGGGGTTGTTCCTCTTGTTCGATAGGGGCTTCGAGGTCGCGCCTCCGAACTGGGCCAACCGGTCTACTTGGTAGCCGTCTACTAGTGCCCTGTCTGGTCCTACTGGGATGTTGCTTGGCACCTTCGGGGCCGGATTGTCTTTGGTAACCGTCGACGCGGTCATAACGTGCGTTATATTCTCTATTTGGTCCATCGAAAACCCCGTCTTCATCAGCATCGAAACCTGTTGCGATAACAGTTATCAAGACTTCGTCCCCGAGTTCCAATTCATCTTTGTAAACAAGTCCGAAGATGATTTGTGCATCGGTCGCGGTATCGTTAATGACCTGCATCGCTTCATTAAGTTCTTCCATCATGAAATCGGCGGAGGCGGTAATGTTGACGATCATCCCGATGGCGCCGGCGATGTTTGTGCGCTCAAGAAGCGGGGAACTAATAGCTTGTTCTGCGGCAATTTTTGCGCGATTATCGCCTGTAGCTCGGCCCATGCCCATCAGTGCTCCGCCTGCGTCTCGCATGATGGATTCAACGTCAGCGAAGTCGACATTAATTTCGCCGGCTTCGGTAATGATATCAGAGATACTCTGAACGCCATGAAGGAGAATCTGGTCGCCGATGCGAAAGGCGTCTCGGATTGGCAATTTTTTGTCCATTGTATCAATAAGACGTTGGTTTGGTACGACAATTACGGAGTCGGCTGCTACCCGTAATTCTTCAATTCCAGCTTCGGCTTGCTTGGAACGGCGTTGTCCTTCGAAGTTAAAAGGTCTGGTTACAACGCCGATCGTTAGTGCGCCTCGCTCGCGTGCAAGTGAAGCGATGAGAGGTGCTGCGCCGGTTCCGGTACCCCCGCCCATACCGGCGGTGATGAAGACCATGTTGGCGTTTTCAACGATAGTTTGCAAATGCTCTCTGTCTTCCTCGGCGGCTCTTTTACCGATATCCGGGTTTGCCCCGGAGCCTAGGCCCTCGGTTGTGTTAATACCGATCTGGATTTGGGTAGCCCCGCGGCAGGTTAGGAGCGCTTGTTGGTCCGTATTAACGGCATAGAATTCTATGCCGGTAAGGCCTGCCTCAATCATCCGTTTAACGGCGTTTCCTCCGGCTCCACCGACACCAATGACCTTGATTTTGGCACGTAAATTTTCAAATTCTTCTTGTTCAAATTCTATCATGTTGGATTTCAGTCACTACACTATAAAAGCCCCAGTAACCTAATTCCTCCTATCGTTGGAACCTCAATTTCTAGACTAAGGTTTCGTAATAACATTCATTGGATTCGCTTTTCTATGTTAAATTATACGCTATTAGACGATTTAAGTCAAGTATCCAATAAGTTCAGTCCGGACCATCTATTTTAATTGCGAAGTTTCGAACAGAAAGATAGCTCTTTCAGCAAGATGTCGGGGTTTGGAGTTGGAGTTGAACCAAATAATTCTACAAATTGAGTGTAGATGAAAATCAGTTCATGAAACAAGGGGTTTAATATCCTAGCCACCTCTTGACTTGTTGCAGGAGAGTTGTGAGCGTATTACCGCGTTGGTGCAAGTGGTTTTCGTGTGCTTGCTGTCTTAAGCTCTCCCCGTAAAGGGCAAGTCCTATGCCAGCTGCATACATCGGATGGTTCACGCGGTCGGTTAACCCTTGTATCCCCTTGGGGTATCCGATTTGTACGCGGAGTTGAAGCATAGCTTCAGCGAGTTCTTGAAGTCCATCAATCAGAGCTGTTCCGCCCGTAAAAACAAGTCCGCCGGGTAAGGGTGTATCTCCCAATTCGTATCCGATGGTTTCAAGGATTTCGGCCATACGGTATTCGATAATTTGGGCGAGTTCATAGCGATCGATGAAACGCGGTTTGGCCCCTGTAGCTACTGGAATTGGTTGGTCATCGTCCATGGTGACCAATTCTGTCCATGCGCATCCGCGATTATTTTTCAGTTCTTCTGCTTCTGGGAGGGTGACTTTTAAGTATTGCGCGATGTCATTAGTGATATGCTGCCCTCCCACAGGAATTATAGCTGTATGTTGAATAGCATCTTCTTTATAGAAGATGATTTCAGTTGTTCCGTCACCGATGTCAACGAGTGCAATCCCGACCTCACGTTCATCTCTTGAAAGGACAGCTTGAGATGCAGCAAGAGGCGCTGCGACGAGTGTTTCGACGATCGGTACCCCCGCCTTTTCGATACTATTGAGCAAGTTCTGAATAGCCGTTGTTCCACCTGTGATGATATAAGCATAGGCCTCAAGGCGTGCCCCGGACATACCGACAGGTTCTCTGATCCGTTTCTGTTTGTCAACAGCGAAACTTTGTTGAATGACATGTAGATTTTCACGGTCGGATGGAACCGAGATCGCTTTCGCTGCGACCATCGCTCGGTCGACATCCTCATGTGAGATTTCAGTGTTGGCCACAGAGACGACTCCATGGGAGGTTTGACCGATGATGTGCTCGCCAGAGATTCCGACGCATACAGAGTCTATTTTGACACCTGCCATCAATTCTGCACTAGAGATAGCTTTGCGGATCGCTTCGGCTGTCTGATTGATGTCAACAACAACCCCGCCGCGCAGGCCTTTAGAAGGAGCGTGGCCAACGCCGACAATTCCTATTTTTTCGGCACTCCCATGTAGTGTATTTCCAACGATTACTGAGATTTTGCTTGAGCCGATATCAAGTCCTGCTATAACGTTCTGTTTAGGCATATAAATTTCACCTCCTTTTCCATGTTCTGAAGAAGTTCAGCACTCCTATAGTCCGAGAGAGATGCTTAATTAAATAGGTCATCTCATAAAGTACTATGATAAGTAAAAGATAAAGCTTTGTACGCTGCACGATTCAGCATTCATGAAATGGATCTACTTCGCTTCAGCATAACCGCCCAAATAGATTGAATCTTCAAATCTTGCGTCGAGATAGGGCTGTGTAACATTTGGAGACACCTTGAGAAGTTCAGACATGTGCACCTTGTGCTGTTTTAGAAGTAGTGTAACATGATGAAGCCCAGTCTCAATTGCGTCTCCGGCAATCCAGACTGGCAGCGGCAGTGCTTGGATCTGTATTTTAACTTGCTTCGAACGGCTAGCATCAATGGTTTCTATTTGCGTTGCGAATCTAGGTTGCTGAAGAGAAGCAATTTTCAAGATTTCCACGGCTAAGGGAACTTCAGAGATTTGAACGCTAGCACCAACTTTTGGAGGTCTATCACCTGCTGCAAAAATCACAGCCATTTTTCGGAACCGCTGATCTACGGGTAGCCCGGTTTCTCCAACATCTATCGCCTCCAAAACATGGGCCTCAACATCGAGCAAGAATAATGAACATTCTTGATCAGCAACTGTGCCGGGAACAGGTGGATTTTTGAAACCGTTATAGAACTTAAGCAAGACAAAAGGTTCACGTTCAGTAATTTCAATAGTGAGTAAACGTTTCATTACACGCTTGGAAACGCTCACTTCTTTAATGTAACTCAGGTTCTCTTTGAGATAAGTTTCTGTCTGTTTTTCAGAATCTGTAACGATATTGTCTAGCTGTTCAGCTAATATATCATAGATTTGTACTTCTGTATAATGAAGATTGCCAGATAATTGAAAAGAAATATGTTCAGCGTCAAAAAAGCTGAGCACGATTTTCGCTGCAAAAGCTAAGGTAAGTCCAATAGCGAAAACGAGAATTACCCTTCGGCCCCTATATATCTTAGCGTTCGGATGCTTCCCAAGTCGCCTTGCAGGCATTGAAGTTTCCCGCATATATGCTTTACGTTTTTTGCGTCGGGAAAAGCCGCCTCGTGTGCTGTTGGTTGTAGCGGTCCGTTCTCGCCTCGATGTTAATGGAATGTACCTCTGAACAGTTTTCATTTTTCCGGTGCACAATCATAGCGAATTGAAAATAAAAAGCGGAACTGTTAAAAAAGAAGATACAAAACAGAGGAAACGCTTAATTTTCCGCTCGAAGTCTTGTTAAGAATTCTTGTCCTACCTTGCTAATGTCGCCCGCCCCGAGGGTGATAACAATATCATTTGGATGGGTTATCTCCATGAGAACGTCGACAATTTCATCTGTGTTTGGAACATAGAGGACGTGTTGATGGCCGTGTGCTTGTATTGCTTGTGCTAATTTGTCTGCTGTGACATTTTCAATAGGAACTTCGCCAGCGCTATAGATTGAAGTAACAATGAGCACATCTGCCTGATAGAAAGATCGTGAAAATTCATCTGCCAAATCTCTAACGCGCTGGTAGCGATGAGGTTGGAAAACAGCAACGATACGCCGTTTATAACCGTCACGTGCCCCGCTAAGGGCTGCTTTTAATTTCGCCGGATTATGTGCGTAATCGTCAACAACGACAATATCATTCGCTTCGCCTAGTATTTCAAAGCGGCGGTGTACGCCGGAAAAGGACTCAAGACTTTCTCGAATTTTGTCAAAAGGGATATTGAATTCGAATCCGACTGCTGTGGCTGCTAAGGAATTCAAAATATTATGACGGCCGGGCATTTTCAAATGGATTTCGCCGTGGAGCTTCCCGTTTTTAAGAACTCGATAGCGGGAAGTAGGTCCTTCGACAACAATTCCCTCGGCGATCAAATCTGCCGCGGTTTCAAGTCCGTAGGTAACATAGTGCTTCTCAATCCGTGGGAGGAACTTCTGAATATTCTCTGCATCCAAACAAAGGACTGCGGTGCCGTAAAAAGGCACCTTATTGATGAATTTGAGAAAAGTTTCTCCAATTTCGGTAACGCTGTTATAATAATCGAGGTGATCCGCATCAACGGATGTAACAACTGCCACAGTTGGATCGAACATCTCAATGGAACCGTATGCTTCGTCGGCTTCGATTACCATGACATCGCCTTCACCACTTTGGGCATGGCTACCGTTCATGAGCTTGCCGCCGACCACGACTGTCGGGTCAAGGCTCTTAAGAACTGTGGCGGTCATTGCAGTCGTAGTTGTTTTCCCGTGTGTCCCACTGACAGCAACGCTATAATGCATCCTGGCAATTTCATTAAGCATCTCGGCTCCTCTAACAACAAGGATTTTTTGTGCTTGTGCGGCGCGGAGTTCTGAATTTTCAGCAGGAATAGCTGGCGAAACAACGACGACATCTGCACCTTGGATCTGGGCTGCGGCATGTCCATAGAAGACAGTTGCCCCAATACCTTGCAGGTGCGCTGTTGTATCAGATTTCTTGATATCTGAACCTGTCACCTTAAACCCGAAGGCGAGCAAGATTTCAGCAATACCGCTTAATCCAGCGCCACCGATACCAATGATGTGAATATGTCGCGTCTTTCCAAACATATTGTTTTTCCCTTACCCGAGACAACTAGAAACGGTTTTCCCAGCCGACAATCCGTATAGAAACTGTTTACCGAGTTTGATGCTTACAGTTTCCTTTATTTTTTAACCTATCGCGTGGCAAAAAATTAATCTTAAAGTAAATCAAAAACAGTCAAACAGATGAAAGAATAGATTTGGCAATGTGATCGCTGGCGTGTGGTTTACCGAGTGCCTGACTTGCAACTGCCATCTGTTCGCGTATATTTTCATCAAGTGTGATGTCTACAAGGTTTTGGACAAGGGACTCGATGGTAAACATGCCCTGCTCAAGCACCACGCCTCCGCCCTTTTTCGCGACAGCATGAGCGTTTGATACTTGGTCATTTCCTGTCTGCGAAGGCAAAGGTATGAAGATTGTGGGGATACCACAAGCAGTAACCTCGGAGACCGTCATTCCGCCTGCCCTGCACACCATAACATCTGCTATACTATAAATTTCTTCAACAGTATCAAAGAAAGGTTGAACGCAATGTCGAAATCCGTGATGTGGTCCAAGCACTTCGCGGTAGGCCGTCTGAACAGTTTGTGCCTCAGCTGTCCCTGTCTGATGCACGATTTGGAATTGATCATAAAATTTGAGCAAATGCGGAAGTGCATTCACAATTGCGTCGTTAATAGCTTGTGCACCCTGGCTCCCGCCCATCACAAAGATTGTTTTCCGATCTGGACACAACCCGAATTTCTGATAAGTTGCCTCAGACTTCGGGAATGTAGAGATTGCAGGACGGATTGGGTTCCCTGTTACCTCCACCGTCTCGGTGTGTCTGAAGGAATGATTATCATGAAGCGGTTCCATAGCTAGGTAAGCCGTTTTTGCCCATCGTGCCAAGACAGTGTTTGTTAAACCGGCCGAAGCGTTCTGTTCTTGGACCGCTATTGGAATCTTACACAGGAGCCCTGCTAAAAGCACGGGACCTGAGACATACCCGCCTGTTCCAATAACAATATCAGGCATCAATTCCCTCATATAGCGTAAGGACTGTATGAGTCCACGAGAGGCTTTCCAAAGCACTGGGACCCATTGCCAAGTTAGATGTCGCGGAAAACCGGCAACGGAGATAGACATAAACCGAAATCCGTGCTGTGGAATCAATTTTGACTCCAATCGATCTCTGCCACCAATGAACACAATATCCACAGTAGCATCCAAACGTTGCAATGCTTGAGCAATACCGATAGCAGGATAGATATGGCCGCCTGTCCCCCCGCCAGCTATAACCACCTTCTTGTGTGTTGTCGCCTTGCTAGGAGTCATTCTATAGAGAATATCAGCATCTGATAAATTTGTATTGCCAAGTTTAGTATCCATCATCATTAACTGTATGAGAATTTACCCAATTGTATGGTAGAGGAACGTTGCGTGGAACTATAAGAGTACACTAGTCTTTAGCTGAATTGGTGGTCCGCGAGATATTCAGCAGTATACCGACACTTATCAAGCTGGTAACGATTGATGAACCCCCATAACTGATAAAAGGCAGCGTAATACCTTTTGTCGGTAGTAGACCTGTCACAACACCGATGTTGATGAACGCTTGTAAACCGATCAAAATTGTAATGCCAGCAGTAAGTAGAGACGCAAAGAGATCATTTGCGCGTCGCGCGATATGCATCCCACGCCATATAAATAACATGAAGAGAAGCGTTACAGTTACTGCCCCAATGAATCCGAATTCTTCCCCTAACACAGCGAAAATAAAATCTGTGTGTGGGTATGGAAGGCGCGATATTTTTTGGAGGCTGCTGTCAATTCCTGCCCCGAGGACTCCGCCTCCTTCAAGTGCATCAAGCGATCGGGTTAGCTGATAATTTGCGGCATCTGGGGACTTCAACATAGCGAAATAGTCCAAGAATCGCTTGAGCCTATAGGGATCCCGAATTATAAGGACGCTGAGAATCCCGCCGCCTACACCTGCAAGTGCAAGTGTATGTAAAATACGGATCCCGCCGATAAATAGAACAGCACAGACAGTTATGGCCAACAAAAAAGCAGAACCGAAATCAGGTTGGCTTGCAACTAATCCGAAGGCAGCCCCAACAATCAACATATTAGGCAGGATGCCATTAAAGAAACTTTTGACGCGCTCCGGGTCCCGGCTTATGAAATGTGCTACATGGATGACCAAGGCTACTTTGGCAAATTCAACGGGTTGGCAATTGACACCTAAGGGCCCGAGACGTATCCAACGGTTAAATCTCCCTCCGTCTGCACCTTGCACGCTTGCCCCCAAGCCTGGCACGAAAACCAATAGCAGCCCTACAAAGGAGAGTATTAAAAAAAGATTGGCATGTTTTGCATAAATTCTATAAGGTAAATAGGAAGTTACAAACATCCCCGTTAAACCAATCAGGCAAGCGATAATATGCCTCTGCAAATATTGGTAACTGTAACCATCATAGTGTCTTGAAGAAAGGAGATGGCTTGAGCTGTAAACCATCAAGATACCAACAGCAATAAGACAGAGGGTGAGTGCAATTATACCTCGATCCATTCGGCCGGGTATCGGGTTTGTAGTATTTTCCGCTACCCATCTCTGTTTTTTTTCCACAATATTATAGGAGCTTGTGTTGTTCCAATAATTACGCGTGGACTTATTAGATGTGGATCTCTGCTTATTACGGTTGAATGCCATTATCTCGTTTTTTAACCTCTAATTTAGAGCGTTAAAGTGCTTGAACCGCCTCTTTAAAGGCCGTCCCTCGCGCTTTATAATCAGTGTACATATCAAAGCTTGCATTGGCAGGTGATAAAAGAACGGTGTCGCCGTCTGAGGCATGTTTGTAGGCGATTTGCACGGCTTCCTCCATTGTTTCGGCCTTCATAATATCTGTTGCACTGGCAAGAGTTTTCTCGATTTGTTGTGTGTATGCCCCAAGCAGCACAGCTGCTTTAACACGCTTGCGAACGATCTCCGATAGCGGTGTATAGTCGTTTCCTTTGTCATAACCGCCCATTATCAGCACAACCTGCTTCTGTATGGATTCAAGTGCTGCTTTAACCGCGGCTACGTTTGTCGCTTTGGAATCGTTCATGAATAAAATGCCGTTTACGGTTCCGACTGGCTCAAAAGCGTGTGCTAAGGCGGGATGCGCCTTATCAAAATTTCGGAGTGCGGCTTGAATTTGGGTCCCTGTCACCCCTAAGATTTGCCCTACAGCAGCTGCAGCAAGGGTGTTCAGTACGTTGTGTGCCCCCGGCAGTGGAATCTCCGCCACATCACAAATTTGTTCGCGCTGCTCATTGCACTGGGCGAAAAGCTTTGAACCATTTTTAAAAGTGCCTGAAAACGCGATACCTTCCCCTACGCCTTTGTCTGTAAAATAGAGAACCTTCGCGGCTGTGGATGCAGCAAAATCCTTGGCGGAAGCATCCGAAGCATTGAGGATCGTCCAATCGTCTGCGGTCTGATTGACAGAAATTTTTTGCTTTGCCTCTCGATAAGCGGACATTGTCCGGTGTCTATCCAAATGGTCGCGTGAAAAATTAAGCACAACACTCACGACTGGATGGAAAGTGACAGTGCTTTCTAACTGAAAGCTGCTCGCCTCAACGATGACGATGTCTCGGTGTGTAAGATTCTGAACTTCTGCTGCTAAGGGGACACCGATATTTCCTGCGACACAGACGTTCGGGAACCTTCCGTTCTCTTTCAATATCGCCGCTGTGAGCAGCGTTGTCGTGGATTTACCTTTCGTTCCAGTGATAGCGACGATAGGTGCTAGACACATTCTTGCAGAAATTTCCAATTCCGAGAAAATAGGGATCCGCTGCCCTGAGGCTTCACACAGAATCGGAATGTCGAGTGGCACCCCTGGAGAGACAACTACGAAATCAGCGTCAGCGATACATTCCCTTGGATGTCCTCCAAGATACTTTCGGATTTCGATGGGTACAGAGAAGTCATTAAGTTCAGCAATTTCGACAGATAAGGCTTCAGCTGTGCGCTTATCTGTAAGGGTGACAATTGCACCTTGTGTGTGTAATAGTTTCGCAGCGGCGACACCGCTTCGATTTAAGCCAAAGACTGTAACACGTTTCTGTTGCAATTGCATTTTTGGCTCCATGACCCAGCGAGTCTATTTCTTTCGACGAAATCGTAACATATAGTAAGGCGAACTCAGTATAAAACCGTTGTTTTACCTGAGTTTCAAGGTACTTAAAGCTATCAAGAACAAGATAAAACCCATAATCCAAAAACGGATAACGACCTTAGACTCTTTCCACCCTGATAACAAGAAGTGGTAATGGATTGGGGACATTTTGAACACCCGTTTGCCAAATGTGCGGAACGACCAGACCTGAATAATAACCGATAGCGCTTCGGTGACAAAGATAGCACCTACTATTAGGAGCAGAAATTCTTGCTTTATAAGCACCGCGACTGTTCCGAGTGTTGCTCCGAGTGCTAAGGACCCGGTATCTCCCATAAAGACTTGGGCCGGATGCCCATTATACCACAAAAATCCTAAGCCTGCGCCTACCAAGGCTGCACAGAAAACTGCTGTAACTTCCCCGCTGACGGGTAGATGGAAGATATCCAGATACGTTGCAATTTCGCTGTGGCTTGTCATATATCCTACAATGCCGAGCGTCCCTGCGACGAAGAGTGTGCATCCAATTGCTAACCCATCCATGCCATCTGTCAGATTAACAGCGTTCGATGTCCCGACTATCACCAATGTTGCGAAAGGGATGAACAGCACCCCTAAATCGGGCTGTATCTCTTTGAAAAACGGTAGACTCAGAGAAGAACGTGTTACGAGATCTCCGCCGTGAGCGGTTCCCCAGTGGTAAAGATATATCGCGATTGCCAGCGCCCCAAAGGTTTGGAGTCCAATTTTATGCCATCCGCGAAGTCCCAACGACTGTTGTTTTACGAGCTTGTTATAATCATCTAGGAAACCAAGTCCGCCAAACCAGAGCGTTGTCAATACCATCAGATAGATATAGGGCTGATCTAAACGTGACCAGAAGAGTACTGATATTAGGACGGACACGATAATGAGAACGCCGCCCATTGTCGGTATACCTGCTTTGTTCTGATTTTCGGTATTCTGCTGGGCCTCTGCCACCTCCTCCTGAATATGCTCTCCGATGCACAGCTGCTTCAACCTTTGTATCATAAAAGGGCCTAAAGCGAGGGAAATCAGAAGTGCAGTTGCTGTTGCATAAATTGCGCGGAAACTAATATAACGAAAGATATTGAAAGGTGAAAAAATTTCAATCAGATTCTCGAAAAAGAGATGATAAAACATATCTTGTATAGCTTCCGTGCAAATAAATTTAGTTGATTCGCGCCCTGTTTAAGCTCGCCTCCGGCATTCGACTGGATTCGGATTACAAACATCTTGAAGCTGCTTCCAAGAAACCGCTATACACAGCATATCTTACACCCGTCTTACACTGTGCCTCCAAGTTTGTCACCCCTTTTCAATTTAGCGAGACTCGCGCCTGCTTGGCTTAGAAGATTCGTTGTATAGGTGTAGGTTAATGCATTTTTGTGGGCATGTGCCTTAAAAGCTAAATCAATAAGTGTCGATACAAGTTCCGGAAATCCTATGTCTTGATGGTGCCACAAGTAGGAACTGTAAGAGCCTGGGATTGTATTAATTTCATTCACGTAAACGTTATGTTCTGCATCTACGAGGAAATCAATACGCGCGACCCCGGCACAATCTAAAGTCTGAAAGGCGCGGACAGCGAGTGTTTGTATATGTAACGCTAATTCATCCGAAATGGGTGCAGGAATTTTGCGATCAGCACCTGCCATTCCAGAATTCTCGTCTTCTTGATGAATGTACTTATCATCAAAACTCAGAAAATTAGTCTGGGTCACGGGTTGCTCACAAACAGAGGGAATGGGGGTATCTATTCCCATAACAGCACAATTGATTTCGAGTGGTTTCTGCACGGCTTTTTCGACCAAGATTCTACGTGAGTACTGTCCTGCAACTTCGGCAGCGGTACAGAGTTCTGTCTGATTTTTAACATAACTGACTCCGATACTTGAGCCACTCATTGCTGGTTTGACAAAGAGGGGGTAGGATAGTACAGCGTTTACTTCTTTGAGAATGTCGTCACGCCGTGTATTCCAATCGTGTTGTTTCCAATACACATAAGGTAGGACAGGCATGCTGTTCTGACTCAGGATCGCCTTCATCATAATTTTATCCATACCGACAGCAGATCCGACGACTCCGGCACCAATGTAAGGTAGATTCATGAGTTCTAGTAACCCTTGGAGTGTGCCGTCTTCCCCATGCATGCCGTGTATCGCTGGAAAGACAACATCTACAGGGAGCGCGGTTCTTTTCTGAATATCCCGGCCCATCCAGTGTTTACTAGTGATAACGAATTGTGGCTCAGGATAAAATTGGACGCTAATTTTGTCAAAATCGGAAGGATGCGGCAGTGTTCCGTCAGTAAAGGCGGACAAGTCGCGCAGGGCATCGCCGGTTAACCATTCCCCGTTCTTTGTGACGTAAATTGGGACGACATGGTAATTTCCTTCTAGAGCGAGGTAAACCTGATGTGCAGTTACGATTGAGACTTCATGCTCAGGTGTACATCCACCAAATATGAGAGCTACATTGTGTTTCGACATTTTTTTTTAGGGATTAAAGCTCGTCATCGCTCCATTAAGTTTTGTGGCGTACTCGCCCATAAGGGATTCGCTTCACAGTGATTTCCGGATGGTTGAAAACGCCAATATTAGGAAGCGACTCTTTCTTCATTATAGTTGTCGGGGAGATCGTTTTCAAACAAGACGACATCTCCCGGTTGTACACGCGTTGCCAAGTGTTGTTTAACTTCTTCTAAATTGAGTGCAACAATAATCTGCTCGCTCGGATATGCAGAGGCTTTCAAACCATCCAAAATCGGTATAGTTCTCGTGGGTCCGACTAGAATGATGAGATCACAGACATCAGCAGCGTGCTCTCCAAGTCTTCTATTTTCCTCGTATTCCTTTTTTCCTAGTTCTACCATACCGGGTGTCACCAATACTTTTTTCCCGGCTCCAATCTCAGTGAGAACTTCAAGTGCAGCTTTCGCGCCAACAGGGTTAGAGTTGAAACTATCGTCAATGATGGTTACGTCACCGGTGCCCATTGTCAATTGTAAGCGATGAGGTACAGGTTCGACATTCGCAACTGCTGTTCGGATTTCTTCAAGTGTCATCCCACACTCTATCGCAACTACCATGGCGGCAAGAATATTAGATACATTATGTCTGCCCAAAAGTTGTGTGTGGATATCCACTTTGGTAACATCCTGCGTAGCAATGGATGCGTGTACTGTGAAAGCGAGGCCCGCATCGGTGTGTCGAATGTTCGTCGCGATTAGTGGGGCAGGTTCAGATGCCGAAGTTAGGACAGCTCCTTGTGTCGCGTAGCGCAACACTCGCTTACTGCTTCTTTCCGCTCTATTTGCAAGCTCACTACAGATTTCGTTGTCACAATTAAAAATCGCGAGCCCGCCGGATGGGAGCGACTCAATGAGTTCATATTTGGTCTTGGCTATATTTTCTATGCTTTTAAAGCGTTCTAAGTGTTGAGGCCCAACAGCCGTAAGAATACCTATTTGGGGTGAGACTAAGTTGCACAATTCTTGGATATCGCCACGTTTGTAGGCTCCCATTTCGACAATAAATATCTCATGCTCAGCAGCAAGTTCTCCACGGATGACTTTACAGATACCCATTGGCGTGTTGTAACTGTCCGGTGTCATCAAGGTGTTAAATTTTTGGGACAAAATTCGATGCAAAATATACTTTGTACTTGTCTTGCCATAACTTCCGGTAATCCCAATCACTTTCGGACTAAACGTTTTAATCCGCCTTCTAGCGGAAAGAAGATATGTTTCATTTATTATCCGTTCCAAAGGATAGATAAGAAGGTTGGCGATCGTTAAATTGAGTACACTGACTTCGCTAAAAAGGAAGAGCGCGATACGCCAAGGACTGCCCGCTGCTATGAGTGTAATTACGACAGCCAAACCGGCAAGAAGAGTGATTGAAAGTCCGAACACCCGCTTCGCCCGTGCTGTATAAACGAGGGGCCTTTTCGCTTCAACTTCTTTTCTACATGTGAGCATATAAATTTGGAACCCACCCCAAACGATAGACAAGACCGGAGAATGCCAAGTGGTCTGATACTGCGGATAAAACATAGTGAGAATTAACAAGCCTGCTATGATGAGAATCTCCTTAATCTCAAAGCAATTTCTCAGATGCTGGCACACCCACTTGAGGTAGCGACTTGTCTTATAGCCGTCAAGTTGGAGTATATGAAGTCCACGGGCAGTTCTGATGACTGCTCTCGCTACACAAGTTAATGTTGCAAGATGGAAAAGTGTTGTGCTTACTATTTCCAAAGTCATTTTTATTTTCCTTCTATCCGCTTTATATTCCTAGGGGGCCTATTTATAGATTCGAGATTTTCAGGAAGCTCGCCACAATCCGGCAGAATTTGGGCAATTGGTCAAGATACGAAAAGTGCCCTGCCTCCTTTAGGACGACCAGCCCGGCGTCAGGTATCTCTTTCTCCATAATCTGTCCGAATGACACAGGTGTATCCTGATCGTTTTCCCCCCAGACCAATAGCGTGGATGCAGCTATCCGCGGCAAAAGTGGACGTAGGTCTTGATTGACAATTTTCACGAGTGTAGCGCGCATGTTTCCAGCCTCTTGATAGTCCTTAGAACCGGTGTGCTGCAACACAGTGTTTGCAAGGTAATTTCCATATTTTCCGAATCTGCGAAGCAATTTGCCGATTTTTGCTATGCTTACTCGAAAATAGTATTTCGCGCTTCGGGGTGGCTTAATACCGGCGCTGTCAATAAGGATGAGCTTATCCACTTTTTCTGGATACTCGGCTGAGAGTATAATTGAAATTCTACCGCCGAAGGAGTGCCCGATGAGGTGTGCTTTTGGAATGCAAAATTTCTCCAAGAAAGCTGCAACAAACCGTGCATAGTCGGACGTACTCCATCCGGTTGGGGGCATTTGACTCTTGCCGAACCCGGGTAAATCAAGTGCGTAGACTCTGTGAGATTGTACAAGCCATTGAAAAACGGGTTGGAAGCTTGCGGCTTCTCCGCCCCAACCGTGTAGGAGGAGGACTACATCACCTTCACCAGCGACTTGATATGAAATATTGAGTCCGTTAATCTCCGTGTTTTGCATGTTTTTTATGATTAAATCTGGCCCGCGTTCGGCTGTGTAAAATTCAGACCAATTGTTCGTTAATGGCTCATAATTTACGTTTTGCACCCGGGGCTAGTTTTCGGTTGAGTTACGAAATGATTCCCAATTTTCCACATCGCCAAAGGGGGTTTTAACCGATCTTAGATCAGAAGGAGCTCCCTGCGCAGGCATAATTGTTTAAGATATCTGCAGCTACAACTCTATCGTCAAAAGGAAACCGTTTGCCGCCAATTTCCTGATAATCTTCATGCCCTTTGCCAGCAATTACGACGACATCTCCTGATTTTGCTGTAGTGATAGCATGTTGAATGGCCTCACGTCTCTCGGAAATACACACATATTCGACATCATGTGGTAAATTTGACACGATTTGCGCGATGATGGCATCAGGGTTCTCAGTACGCGGGTTGTCGGAAGTAATGATGCTATAATCTGCGACTCGGGCTGAAATAGCCCCCATTTTGGGGCGTTTCCGGCTATCACGATCTCCGCCGCATCCAAAGACAGAAATCAGCTTACGTTCTGTGATACGTTTCGCGGCAGTTAGAATATTTTCCAATCCATCAGGAGTATGTGCATAATCAACAATAACAGCAAAATTCTGTCCACCGTCTATAAGTTCAAATCTTCCCGGGACGACAGTAGAGGCAAGCCCCTCCTGAATTGCGGAGGCCGAACAATTGTATCGGATACCCACAGCTATAGCAGCGAGTGCGTTGTAAAGATTATATTCTCCGAGCAGACGAAGTTCGGCGCGGATGCGCTTCCCTGTTGAAAAGACAGCTGTAAACGCTAGTTGACTACGAGATATTTCAACGTCTTCGGAGTGTAAATCGGCATTGTTGCACTGTCCATACGTCAAAGTCTTCGAGTTTTCACAGACTTGAGCGACGCGATCTGTTACGGACAAATCACTATTCAAAACAGCGATGCCTTGTTTTCCGAGCTGCTCGAAAAGCATTAATTTTGCCTTAAGGTAGGCCTCCATTGTCTGATGGTAATCTAGATGGTCCTGTGTAAAATTGGTAAAGACTGCAGTATCAAAAGTAAGTCCTGCTAGTCTCTGCAGTGCCAATCCTTGTGAGGAGGTTTCCATCACAACGTATTCGACCCCTTCTTGGGTGAATTGCTTGAAGAGGGCATGAAGCGCGAAAGCATCAGGAGTTGTGAGAGATGTCGGGAGTTCCTTCTCTACTGCATCGGCGTTCGTATATCGATGGCCGACGGTTCCGATGAGGGCTACCTTCCGACCGCTTGCTTTGAGTATAGCATATATGAGGTGTGCCGTTGATGTCTTACCGTTTGTGCCGGTAATACCGATGAGTTTAAGATGTTTTGCAGGGTTTCCATGCCAAGTGCTAGAAAGCAAGGCCAGGGCGCGCCGTCCACTAGGAACTTGAATGTAGGTAAATTGCTTTGTTGGTTTCGTTAAGTCAGCAATAGGGGTTTCACCGATAACAACTGATGCCCCGCTTCGAATTGCATTTACTATGAAGAGATGACTGTCAACATTGATACCTTGGTAGCAGATAAAAATATTACCAGGTTTAACTTTTCTGTTGTCACTGACGATACCGGTAACATCGATATCAAGTGCTCCGATAGCGGCTGTGATGTTCAATCCGTGAAGAAGCTCGCGAAGGTTCACAATCCGCCTCCTTCCGCAGTAACGGGTTGATTCGAAGTTCCATCTGCAATTGGTGTGTATCCCGGAGTTTTCTGAACATCGGGGCTGAAAAATTCAGTTTGTTTTAAATATTGGATTGTTTGGGTAGCAACCGTTTGGAAAAGCGGCGCCGCGATCTGCCCACTGAAGCGTGCACCTCTGGGTTCATCGAGCATGACAATTATTGAAACCACCGGATTCTCCGCAGGCAGAAATCCCATGAAAGACATAATTTCTTTGCCGAGGTAGCCTTTGCCGTTGAGTTCGGCTTTTTGGGCAGTTCCGGTCTTTCCAGCGACTCTGTAGCCTTCAACACGCGCGCGCTTACCACTCCCGTCTTCAACGACTCCGACAAGTATGTTTGTCATCTGTCTAGCGACTTCTGGACGTAGCACTTGTCGAACTTCAATAGGATATATTTTTTTAATTAGTTTCCCGCTATTGTCCTGAATTTCTCTCGCAATATATGGGCGTAGAAGTCTGCCATCATTCGCGATGACATTCAATGCAGTTAGCATCTGAAGGGGGGTTACCATAATTCCTTGTCCGAAAGGTACGGAGCCGAGAGAATGTATATCCCAATGCTTGACTGCATGAAGGTTTCCTCTGTGTTCATATGGAAGATCGACACCCGTTGTTCTTCCAAAGCCGTAGCGCTCAATATAGGATCTGAAGTCTTTATGTCCTAATTGTTTGACAATTTTAATCATCCCGATGTTGCTAGATTTGTGGAGCACCTGCTCTAAGGTTAGTGATCCTTTCCCTGAGACATCTCGTATGACTCTGCCGTTGGCGAGTCGATACCGCCCGTTTTCACAAAACACGGTCGACTCAGATGTCATGATGCCCTCATTCAAGACAGCGGAAGCTGGAACAATTTTAAAAATCGATCCGGGTTCATACGCGAACCACACGCCAATATTACGTTTTGCCCCTTCACTCGCCTGGCCATAGGCATTTAAATCGTAAGATGGGTAGTTTGCAAGTGCCAATATTTCTGCTGTTTTTGATGCCAAAACGATGACCGTTCCGCGTGGCGCGTTCCACCGCTGGCAAGCTGCTGCTAATTCCTTCTCGGCGACATATTGAATGTACTCGTCAAGTGTCAAAACGATACTATATCCATAATCGCTAGTGGAGTCACCATTGGTAAGTAAGTTTATCGGTTCGTTGCGTACTAATGCTGCGCGATGAGCGGCTTGTCGTGCTTGTGCGTTTAGTAGATAATTATTGTACTGGTACTCAATTCCTTCGCCCATACTCTGATCGTTGATATGACCGATCACCTGTGAAGCGAGTGCCCCCTTGGGGTAGACACGCTTCTGTTCAACCTCATGCTTTATACCGAGAATATCTTTCTCAATTGTGCGAATCTCATCGAGCATTCGATAATCGAGGTCTTTCTTCAACCAAACAAACCTTTTATCCTTGCGCCGGAGTTGGCGGAGGAGGTCCGACTCGGAGGCTCCTAGAATGGGTGCGAGTCTTTGAGCAGCGTTAATCGGATCGATCTTCATATATTTAGGATCCGCATAGACAGACAAACTATGGCGACTCATAGCCAGAACGTTTCCGTGTCTATCGAGAATCTTGCCGCGCTTTATTTCTGCTGTGTGTGGAGAAAGCCAATCTTGTGAACCGGCTTCATACTGCGAAACACTACCAGATATCTGAATTTTGAATAGTTTACTCACTAACAAGAGAAACCCGACTTGCATCAGAATAAGTGCAAAAACAAGGCGACGTATGGATAAATGCGATCTACTCTTCCGGTTTCTCATATTATTAAATCAAAATACTTTAAAGCATTCTACTTGGGAAATCTGAAATTACTTATTCCAAATGATCCGTGAGGTTTCAGTAGGTTCAACCAGGCCGATCTCAGCAGCGATTTTCCTGATTCTCTGAACAGAGGTTAATGTTGATTTTTCCAATTCAAGTTGATAAATCTCATCTTGAATTCGATGTTTCTGCCTTTCATAGATAGGCTGGTGTTGTAAAGCGACTTTCTTGGCGTAGGATGAAAACCAAATGCTTCCAGCGAGGGTACAGAAGGACAGTGCCAACAGCATATGAACCACGGGAAATCTTTTTTTCGATCTGGGCTCCTCTGGTTTGGTAAGGCGTACTGAATGTTGATCTGATATGTGCATTTACTTTGCTTCTTAAGCGAGGCTATAGAGGAGAACACGGCACCCTCTTTCTTGCTCGATGTATAATTTTTGCTATTCATCTACATACAATGGATAGACGAGTACCATCTATTAACATTTCAACGTTGAATTTTGTATTTAAGGTACATTTTTTTCAATTATGACAACGGGTACCTCTACTGTCGACAATATTGGATTATAATTTGCGTGCAGCACGCAATTTAGCACTCCTCGCTCGCGGGTTATGTTGTATTGCAGATGCATCTGAAACAATAGGACGCTTCGTTAGAATTTGTAAAGACGGTTTGTGTCCACAAATACAAATTGGGGTTTTGGGTGGACAGAGACACTCCTTTGCACACCGCTGGAACCGTCGTTTGACTATCCTATCCTCAAGCGAATGAAAGGTAATAACGCAGAAACATCCACCGGGGTTCAAGATGCCGATAGCAGCATCTAAACCAGCCTCAAGATTCTCTAACTCGCTATTAACATGGATCCGTAGTGCCTGGAACACACGGGTGGCTGGATGGATTTTGGACCTCTTCTGAGGGACAACACTTTTGATAATTTCTGCAAGGTGTGTTGTCGTTGTTATTGCCTTCAGTTGTCTTGCTTTAACAATCCGAGCGGCAATCCGTTTAGAGAAACGTTCCTCCGCATACCGTTTGAAGATACCAACCAAGGTGTCCATGGAGCTATTGTTGACGATCTGCATAGCTGTAGGGTGCACGGTCTGATCATGAGCTGACCTATGCTCGTTTCTCATACGCATGTCTAGAGGCCCGGGGTGCTTAAAACTAAACCCACGGTGCGGTGTATCCAATTGCAACGATGATACCCCCAAATCAAGCAGAACACCATCTACAGCGTAAATGGAGTATTTCTGAAGCAAAATATGCATCTCTGCGAAATTGCCGTTAATGAGATTGCACCGCTCCTCGAAAGAACTTAGTCTCTTCTTGGCAATAGCGAGGGCTTCAGAATCCAAATCAATTCCGATGACGCGTCCAGTTGGTGCAGAGGCGTTTAGGATAGCAGAACTGTGTCCGCCCAATCCGACAGTACCATCTACATAAACACCTGTGGGTTGCGGTTTGAGAAATTCAAGCACTCTGTCACATAGAACGGGTATGTGCTGTGTATTCATAATCTGTCCCAATACGACTACACTCTTAACCTACTTAAATAGTCTGTATAGCAAGAAACATGCCAATCCATTCTGATACTTTATTGCCGGTCTAGCCGTCTATGCAATTTTGATAGATCGCCGATACAAGTTCCATTGTTTTGAATGCATCAGGAAAGGCTGATTTTCCTGAATAGCATCTGCAAAATGGGACTCTCCGCGTAAAAGGAGTGTATCCATAGCGTGGATTGCATCGCATGTCGAAATATCTATTAATCCGTCACAATAGTGGGTGCCCTGCGTGCTTTTATGAAAAGTCGACATACATTGGATAATTGGCCGGTGTTCCTCAACCATCTTGTAATTGAATCTTAAAGTTTCATGTCATAGATACGGTTTACATGCTTGTTCGGGAAAAATCGCCTGCCTCAAACAAATTTGGGAAGCCATCAACGGGAGTTCTTCACATAAGTATTTTTTTTCTTAAAACTAAATAGTCCTAAATTACTGCTTCTCGCTTGTATATTATAGGAAAAGATGTTAAAATTGCAGCTAACTTCTGTAGAAATTAGTCTTATTTACCAACTCACACGATAACGATAAGTAACAAACATGGATCCTATTAGATTAGAACTTTATAAAAACGTATTAACCTCGGTTGCAGAGGAGATGGGTGTAACGCTCCAGCGGACAGCATTTTCACCGAACATCAAAGAGCGCCTTGATTTTTCGTGTGCTGTGTTCGACTGCATTGGAAAAATGGTTGCACAAGCCGCCCATATTCCGGTGCATCTTGGCTCGATGCCGCTCTCGGTACTTGCTGCGATTGCGCACACGGAGATGGTACCCGGAGATATGATTGCTCTCAATGATCCGTATCGTGGTGGTACACATCTGCCGGACATTACGCTTGTCGCGCCTGTTTTTTCATCTGAGCAAGCAGAGTCGGCAAGGAGGCATCCGGTATTCTATGTCGCGAATCGTGCGCATCACGCGGACGTTGGCGGCATGCGTCCAGGTTCAATGCCTATTGCGACGAGTGTAATTCAGGAGGGTATCCGGATCCCGCCTGTTAAGCTCATCCGAGGCGGCGAACTCAATCGTGATTTGTGGGAATTAATTCTCGCCAACGTGCGCATTCCTGAAGAGCGTCGGGGTGATATAGAAGCGCAACTTGCTGCCAATCGCGTCGGTGAACGCCGTTTACAAGAGATAGTCGCTAAATACGGGCCATCAGAAATTGCGGCTTCTATGGAAGAACTGTGTGCGTACGCTAGTCGAATGGTGCGTGCACGTTTATGGACGATTCCGGATGGACGCTACGTATATGCTGATGCGCTTGACAACGACGGTATTGTTGATGAACCGATCGAAATCCGCGTTGTAATCGAAATTAAAGGTGACACAGCAGTCGTTGATTTCACTGGAACGGCCCCGCAAGCACGAGGTTCTGTCAATGCTATCTACGCTATTACCCTCTCAGCAGTCTTTTACGTTTTCCGATGTATTGCCGGTGAGGATGTGCCTGCTAATGCCGGATGTTTAGAGCCTATTCAGGTCATTGCGCCGGAAGGGAGCATTGTGAATGCTAAGTTTCCGGCTGCAGTTGCGGGTGGAAACGTGGAAACGTCACAACGTATTGTTGATGTACTTCTCGGTGCCTTGGCGCAAGCTTGTCCGGATCAGATTCCTGCGGCGAGTTCCGGCACGATGAACAACCTTACAATAGGAGGTTATGACGCTCTCCGCGGGAAGGAATTTACCTATTATGAAACTATTGCGGGCGGAATGGGTGCGCGCCCAAATTCGGATGGCATCGATGCTATCCATACACATATGACGAATACGATGAATACCCCGATAGAGGCAATTGAGACGAACTATCCGATGCAAGTGATGGAGTATGCAATCCGCCGCGGAACAGGGGGCGAGGGTGATTTTTGCGGTGGGGCAGGTATCGTTCGATCATTGCGTCTACTGACAGACGCAGAGGTCACTATCCTTTCAGATCGGCGAACACGAGGTCCGTACGGTTTAGGAAACGGAGACCCGGGGCAACCGGGAAGGAACGTCCTCATTTCTGATGGCGCAGAGCAGCAGTTGGCGGGGAAAGTGTCAATTTCTACGTCCGAAGGGGATATCATTCGGATAGAAACCCCTGGGGGTGGCGGTTTTTCATCTTAGTGCCTCATGTTCAAATGGAAAAAGAACGGACAAATATGAACAAAGGCTTGAGTTGAGAATAAGCCGGATTCTGTATATGATGATCATTCATCTGGGATGGATGTTACCATCCACCTCAAGCGGTCACCTCGGGAAAGGCGGGCACACCTTATGTTCCGCTATCTACCTTGCTCCAGATGGGGTTTACCGAGCTCCATAAGTCACCTTATGGACTGGTGCGCTTTTACCGCACCGTTTCACCTGTACAACGCCCGATTTGTTAGACAAAAGTGGGTGTTGTAGTCTACTTTCTGTTGCACTTTCCATAGCGTCGCCGCTCCTGGGGATTACCCAGCATCCTGCCCTGCGGAGTCCGGACTTTCCTCATCCCGATTGTAAAACTACCTTCGAGACGTGACCATCTACTCAACTCAAGCCCTTCTATTATAACATAGCTGGCACCTTAAAGGCAAAAAGAGAAGGAACAGCCAAAGAGATTCCACAAAACACTAAAACGCATTTGCGACCCGGACGAGGTCTAGCACATTCACAACGCCATCCCTATTCAGATCGGGCGATGTGCCTCCCAACGCATTTGAAACAATCACTAAATCTAATATGTTGACGACACCGTCGCGGTTAATGTCTTCAGGCTGTAAGAAACGCTGCTGCTCACGGACTTCCTTAAGATACATTTCTCCGTCTAAATCAGGGATCGTGTGCCAGTGAGCGTTTACTTTGCTATGCCAGCCTGTTGCCTTCTCTGGCAAGTAGATACTTCTCTCTTTGCCGCTGCGGTTGTAGACAGCCCAACCGTTAGTGAATTCACGGATAAATAATCCATCTATTTTAACACCCCTCGGGGTTTTATACAACACGCCTTTCGTCTCATTCCCACCGATAGGACGACCCAGATCGGCATCCCAAAAATCATACCAGATCTCAACTTTATTTGCAAGATGCGACGGCTTATGTTGCACACTGGTATATCCATCCGAAAAGGTGAGGCTTCGGGCTGTAAAGAGGCGCATCCATCTGATATTATCAGGACTATCTGGCGCTTGACTAGGAATTAACTTGACTTCTGACCAATTGAGCTGTGGAGTCCGCATCTTTTTTTCAAAATGTAGGAGAGCTGCTTCGGTGTCTTGAAGTGTTTTATAACTATATCCTATAGAAGTGGGTTCCGGCATTTCGTTTGCACTTCCGTTCACATACTCAACAAGAGCACCCACATTTTCGATAGAGGATCCATTGATAACGATTAAAAAGTTGTCTCTCGTATGTTCTCGTATCTGCTGCAAAATTCTAATTTTGGCTGCGATAATCTCCGAATCTGTTGCGGGATCCAAATGGCGCCACGCCCAACCGATATGTTCATCAAAGGCTAGCCCGTCGTAAAGTCCACAACCTGCAATTTTGACATACTTCTCGACAAGTTTTTCCTGAGCGGAAGGGTTTGTAATATCAAATAGATATTCCTTCCATTCGCCACCTCCTCCATAGCCAAATACCTGTTCACCGTTCTCATCTCTTAAATAGACATCAGAATCGATGGGAAATTCGGTTCCGTCTCCGTAGGACATTCTTGCAGGATAAAAAAAGAGGAGGTCTGGATTCCGTTCTCGGAGCTGTCGGTGTAATATCTCTGATGTCTCCAAATTACCAGAGATAAAAATGGAGAGACCGTTTCCTCTTGCTTTCAAGGGAAATTCGGGTGCCCAGATATAATCGTATCGACTGACTTTTTCGAGAGAACCTCTATGGGGCCACAAAGCAACGGAAGGAAAAGCCCTATTCTGAATTTTTTCAACGGAGGGTGTTAAAGGGTCAACCTCACACGTGGCATCGTATTCAAATCGTGTGAGATTCAATCCAGAGAGTGGACTGAAATCACCGATCGGATTATCGCGAAGAATTAATTCGCGAAGATGCGTCAACGTCTTGAGTGGAGATACATCTGTAATCTGACAGGCTTGTAAATTTAAATGCTCTAAAATCGTCAGCCCCGTCACTGGAGAAAGATCCGATATCGAATTGTGTGCGAGTACGAGAAACTTGAGGTTTTTCAATCCTGCTAGTGGGGAAATATCCGCTATTTGGTTGCAGCAAAGATCTAAATGCTCTAAGTTTACGAGAGCTGCTAGTAAGCTTACGTCCCTGATCTGATTGAGTCCCAGATTTAAACCGACGAGTGCGCGCAGCTCAATTAAAGAAGATAGATCACTGATCTGATTCCCAAACAGACTGATGTGCGATAATTTCGATAGGTGTTGAAGTGGACTTATATCTTGGATGTGATTACCACCTAAATCGAAATTTGTCAGGTTTAGCGCGAATTCCAAGCCCGATATGTTAGTAATGCCTTTATCCGTTGCATCAAGACTAGTCAACCAGATAATATTCTGTTTTGTTAGCGGAACAGGGGCTGGTAATGCAAGGGTCTCTCGAACAGCTTCTCGCAATACTTCATCTGGCATCCAATCTTCCACATTTTCCGCATACACAAACGGGTTAGAGATGAATAATCCGAAAATTGCAAACAAAAGCGGTTTCATGTAACACATAACAGTCTGTGTCTTCATCTGTGTTTTCCTTTCTCTACCATATTCCGTCTTGATCTTTTTAGGCTGCGCCCTTAGGAACAGCCGCTTGTTGCGCCGCAATTAGCACAACGATAGCAAACCCCGCTTCTTACCATAAGGGCACCGCATTCGAGGCATGGTGGGGCATCTGCGTATTGCAGAACAATTTGTTTCTCGCGCTCAATCCAAGTCTCGGCTTCACCGTTGCTCCCATGTCCAAAAGGATGAAGCTCCTCAGGCGGGACCAGCTGTTCATCAAAATCTAGAGCATCCTGACTTTCTTGTGGTTCTGCAGAGAGAAACTTTTCGCCGAGCCATCGAAACACATAGTCCATAATAGACTTGGCCATTGGAATATTGGCGTTTGATGTGAAACCAGAGGGTTCAAATCGAACATGACTGAACTTATTGACGAGTGACTCCAACGGGACACCGTATTGTAAGGCAACAGAAGTGAGGATAGCAACGGAATCCATCAACCCAGAAATAACAGACCCTTCCTTGTTCATGCGGAGGAAGACTTCCCCAGGGCTCCCGTCCTCATAAAGTCCGACGTGTAGGTAACCTTCATGACCACCGATGCTGAATTTGTGAGCGATAGCGCGTCGCTCGTCTGGTAAACGTCGCCGAGTAGGGTGCTCAGGTGGAAGTTCTACAGGATCCTTGAGGGCAACACGAGTTCTCTCATCTTCGGTATCTTGTTGGCTTCGGGTAGAGAGCGGTTGACTGCCTTTGCTGCCGTCACGATACACGGCAAGGCATTTAACACCGGTTCGCCATGCTTCCACATATAAGGTCTTGATGTCTTCTACAGTTGCATCATGAGGGACATTGACCGTCTTAGAAATAGCACCGGAGATAAAAGGTTGAACGGCCGCCATCATCTTCAAGGGGCCCATGTGATTTATATAACGAGTTCCATATTTCCCACATTGAACAGCGCAATCGAAAACAGGGTAGTGTGTGGCGGAGAGATGTGGTGCCCCTTCAACCGTACCTGTGCCGCAGATGACTTCTTCAGCGGTTGTGATCTCATCTTCATCAAATCCGATCGTAGAGAGAAGGTTAAAATTCGGAGCTGCTGCCTCTTCCTCGGTTATACCTAATCGTTTGAGGCAGTCTTCACCAAGGAAACCGGGAGCGAAAGCGAGATTTAAGTCAAATGCACTCGGTAAAGTTTCAGCAACGCGAGCGATGTCGGCTTGTGTGAAACCTTTCCGTTTCAGCGTTTCTGAATTGATATGGGGCGTTCCGTCAAAGGTACCGGTGCCGACCAGATATGTAATAATCGACTCGGTCTGCTGGAGAGTGTAACCAAGGTTATGCAAGGCATCGCGGACGCTCTGGTTAACAATCTTCATGTATCCGCCGCCAGCGAGTTTCTTGAATTTAACGAGGGCAAATTCTGGTTCAATTCCGGTTGTGTCACAATCCATGAGGAAAGAGATAGTGCCTGTTGGTGCAATAACGCTGACTTGGGAATTCCGGTAGCCCCACTGCTCACCGGTTTGGAGACAGATATCCCAATCTGATTTCGCTGCGTCCAAAAGTTCCGGTGGACAAACAGCTTCATCAAGGGCGTAAGCAGCATCGCGGTGGAGTTGTATAACGTCTAACATCGGATCTCTATTATTAGCGTAACCGTTAAAAGTTCCGATACTTTTAGCGATTTCTGCGCTTGTGCGATAGCCATGTCCGGTCAGGATAGCGGTAATAGAGCCGGCATAAGCAACAGCTTGTGCACTATCGTAAGGAACCCCTAAGCGCATCAAGAGGGCACCAAGGTTAGCGTAGCCAAGTCCGAGTGGACGGTATTCATGAGAACGTTGTGCTATCTTTGCTGTTGGATACGAAGAAAGATTCACTATAATTTCCATCGCGGTGATAAACACGCGAACTGTCGCGCGAAAACCTTCAATATCAAAGGTATTATCATCTGTCAAGAATTTAGCAAGGTTAATGCTGGCGAGGTTGCAAGCAGAATCGTCTAAGAAAAGGTACTCGCTACAAGGATTACTTGCATTAATCCTATCTGTATTTTTACAAGTATGCCATTTCTGAATAGTGCTGTCAAACTGAACGCCTGGGTCGGCACATGCCCATGCAGCATAGGTAATCTTTTCCATGAGGGTTCTAGCATCATACTCCTCAGCGACTTCCCCGGTTGTGCGATAGGTAGTTTTCCATGAATCACCTTGGAGATAAGCCCTCATAAAATCATCCGGAATCCTCACAGAGTTATTGCTATTCTGTCCGCTTACAGTGCTATATGCTTCACCGTTGAAGTCGGCTGGATACCCGGCAGCGATAAGTGCTTTTGCTTTATTTTCTTCTCTGAGTTTCCAGTCAATATAGTCAACAATTTCCGGATGGTCCATGTCGAGGATAACCATTTTTGCTGCGCGTCTCGTGGTACCCCCTGACTTAATGCTGCCGGCCCACCGATCAAAACCTTCAAGGAAAGAGAGGACTCCGGAGCTTTCCCCGCCTCCGGAGAGGAGTTCACCCTTAGCACGAACTTGACTAAAATTAGAGCCGGTTCCACTGCCGTATTTAAAGAGTCTGACTTCGGATTTCTGGAGGTCTAACATAGAGTCCAAGGAATCATCAACGCTTTGGATAAAACAGGCGGAGTTTTGCGGGTGCTCGTACGCGTTCGTAGTGACTTGGACGCTTTTTTTATTCCGGTCCCAATAGTAGCTTCCGCCGCCGCCCTCAATATTATATTCATGCCATAAACCACAGTTAAACCAAACGGGTGAGTTGAAAGCAGCGCGTTGTGTAGCTAGGATGTGTGTCAATTCCATCTCAAATGTCTGCGCGTCCTCAGCGGTGGCGAAATAGCCACCGAACTCTTCACCTGCGCGGCGGAGCGTCCGTGCGACCCGGGTAACTAATTGACGGACGCTATCCTCTGCCCCTGTATCGGGAACCCCAGCTTTTCGGAAATATTTTGATGCAGCAATATCTGTGGCAAGTTGGGTCCAGTTCGCTGGCACCTCAACCTGCTCCTGTTTAAAGATGACATCGCCCTTCTCATTGTAAATTATGGCATCACGTCGTTCCCACTCCAATAAGTCATAAGGATGAACATCTGGATTTGTAAAATAGGGCGTGAATGTAAGGCCCATTCGATCCCCCTCGTTGGAATTCTTCGGAAAAGTTATCTCTCCGTCAACTGTCATATCGACCTCTTCTTAGCTGTTGATGTGTTTGAAAAAATATTAACAAACCGATTTAGTATGATAATGTGTGTATAGACACACGTACAATTATAAAGGATTCCTATTAGTTTAGAATTAACCTTCAACGATAATTCTATGATACCGTTTTTTGCCTGCTCGAAGCAGTAATGTGCTCTCCTCAATCAGATTCGTATCAACCACCGTGTCTATAGCATGACGCTGTTTCTCGTTGATGTAGGCACCGCCCTGCTGAACAAGGCGTCGTGCTTCACTGCGGGAACCCGCCAGTCCAACCTCATGGAACAGTTCTATGATCGGAATACCTCTCTCAAGCCGCTCAGATACAATAATGGTGGTAGGCATTGCGATATCGTCAAGGTTACCGCCGCCAAATGCTGCACGCGCCGCCGCGCGCGCCTTGCCTGCTTCCCCCTTTCCATGTGCAAGTTTCGTGGTTTCATAAGCAAGGACTTCCTTCGCCTCCCGAATCGCAGCATCCTTTAAATTTCCAAGCCGCCGGACTTCGTCCATCGGAAGAAAAGTGAAATAGGCCAAAAATCGAGCGACATCTCGGTCATCAGTGTTAATCCAATACTGATAAAATTCATAAGGGGACGTGCGTTGAGCATCGAGCCAAACTGCACCGCCTGCGGTTTTCCCCATTTTCGCCCCGCTGGCGGTAGTGAGCAATGGAAAGGTGACAGCATGCACGCGTTCGCCTTCAATCCTGCGGATGAGTTCGACACCGGCAAGAATATTGCCCCACTGATCGTCCCCGCCGAGTTGGAGGCAGCATCCATATTTTTGGAAGAGATGCAGATAATCGTACGCTTGGAGCAATTGATAGTTGAATTCAAGGAATGATAGTCCAAGCTCACGTTCAAGACGTTGCCGATATCCTTCTGCCCGAATCATCTCATTCACTCGGAAGTGCTTGCCAATGTCACGTAGAAATTCGACGTAATTGACAGCGAGCAACCAATCGGCATTGTTGAGAAATCCACCCGGTTTTGAGGCGATTTTCGAATCGCTAACACCGACTATTCCATTGTTAAGATTTAAATAACGTTGGAGCTGCACAAGAATTCCTCTACCGTTGGTTGCAATTTGCTCCTGTGATAACATCGGGCGCATCTCGGTTTTGTCAGTCGGATCACCAATCATAGTTGTACCGCCACCAATGATCGCGATCGGTCTATGGCCCGCGCGCTGCAGGTGCGCCATCGCCATTATTGGGACAAGACTTCCGACGTGCAGGCTCGTTGCTGTTGCATCAAAGCCGACATAGTAAGTAACTTGTTCTTCAGATAGGAGGTGTGCGACCTGTTCCGCATTGGTAGTCTGTTTGATAAAACCGCGTTCATTCAGGGTTTCAAAGACGTTATGCATTTCTTATCCTATTACAACTCATAATTTAGTTTTTGCAGAATTTGAGAAGCACTGTTCACATCGATATATTGGAAATTTACGAACGGCAGCCCACAGTAAATTGTTTGCAAACCTAATAAACAAGGGACACAATAGAGGAGTTAATAGTAAATTTCTCCTAGCAATTTAAGACAGAAATTGGAAAAAGGAGCTCTTAGCGAAACATATTTGCTCCACATATTATATAGAATTTTTATGTCTTTTCGCAAATTATTCTCTTGATGTTTTTAAGGTTTGCCAATGTTTGGGGATTCGTTAAGGGCAACATCAAGGCATCTGCACCTTAGCAGTTCAATTACAGATCCGTCCAAATGTTCGCCTATAGTAGTTACCCTGCTCTGAAAAGTAAGTTACTTTCTGGATGTTAGATAGGTGTGTGCCGCAACAGATGACATGGGTATTTTCGAATATCTCGCTTCAGATGCTAAATTGAATCCGAATTACGCTTTAATTTTGTGCCGATACCGAGATGGAAACCGGCATTACAAGTAAAAAACATGTCTACTCTTCTTCCCTTTCCGCATAAGAATGTCCGCTGAAAATTGCGCGTATTTGCTCAGCTGTCTTTGGCCCCGAGAGCAACTTCGCAATTCGATCACCCTCTTCTTTCAACAAAGCTTTGACGTTTGTCAGCACTGCTTCGAGTTTGTCCCCCGGAAACTTACAGGCACCATTCTCATCCATATGGATAATTTCCCCCGGGGCTACATCCATACCTGCTATTGAGACCGGGACGTTGACAGCCTGAATCTCCATTGCGCCGTGTCCTGGGGTAATACCGCTTAGCAGGTATTGAAATTCCATTGGTCGGATTTCGTCAATGTCGCGGGATGGTCCATTTGATATGGCACCGAGGCAGCCGACTGCTTTCATCGCTGCTGTCATATTGCCCCCAGCTAAGCCGACCTTGTTCTTGAATTCAGGAGGAAACTTCTGCTGAAACGCCAGAATCGTGGGCTTCTTAGAGGTGCCTAACGCATCAATAACATCCATAAAAGAGAACCCGGGATAGTTAGGGTCAGGCACGCCGTAAACGCATGTCACTGCATAGCCTGCGACAGCACCGAGTTCAGGATACATGCAGCGGATAGTTGTATCCGTATACCAATTTTCTGTCCACGGATTGTAAAGTCCGAGGCAGAGCGGACTTGTTGGATACGTAGCGACTACATTCGTAATAGACGGAGTATCATATTCACGAAGTTCTGCCAACATTTCCTGTTTTGTTCCTGCCATATTGATTTTCCTTTTTAGTTATCAGAAATTCTTAAAGAGACTTTCTGATGGACAAGCTTCTTCTTTTACTGATTGCCCAGATCGAATTGCCTTGAGAGTTGATAGCCATTAGACGGGCATTGTCCTCCCGGCATACGCTCGTCCAATGCGAGCAGCTTCTTCACCGCCCCCGGTAATTTGGACACCAGCGTCAATACTCTCTTTAATTGTATCAGGTGACGTACTCTCCAAAAACTTAATGCCAGCAGCTTGGCATGCAGCAAAGACGCGATTTCGGGCATCTTCCAATTCTTGTGGACGCGGGGTCGGCGGGTTCATGTAACCAAAGGACATACTCATATCCCCGGGGCCCCATTCTGCGAAAGCGATGCCTGGGACCTGCGCGGTAACCTCAACATTTACTAACGCTCGCCTGTTTTCAAATTTGAGTCCGAGCAGGAGTTCACCCTTAGGATTAAGTGGCCACGGATCAGCGACCTCAAGATATTCATTAGCAGAGATCCCCCAGATAGGTGCAGCGGAGGCCTGGCCTGCGGAGCCGCGCCGCCCGACTTCAAGTTGTGTACCGACCCCAACAGTCTGGAAAGGGTACCGGCAGGCTTCAACAAATGCCTTGACCGCTTCCGGAGATTCCGCATGGCAGAGTAGAAGCCCATGCACGCCGCGTGCAAGCAGCTGCCGCATCTGCCAACCGTTGGCTCGAATTACATCGGCACTGATACCATCAACCGGTAGCTCAACAATCACAGCTGGGGTTGTATGTCCGCTGTTTGTTGGACCGCCATCAACCAGTCCCCGCATGAAGTTATCCAATCCAGTGAGATCGAAACTTCCGTGCTCCATACCAATGTTAATATAGTCTGCCCACGTTTCTGCCATTGCGCGTCCGGCATCATAGTCCAGATCCGCGCCTGTGTGACTGCCAGTGTAGAAAACTGGCAGATCATTTTCGAGCAGCTCTATCGCTTTATTAATGCGTTTTGGCATTCCCGTTCTCCTTGCTAACGTGTAAAATACAAAAAAGGTGGATCGCTTTTGAGCTATCTTCACCCAATTATGTAAAGATTATACGAAATTTAGGAATATGTCAACGAATTTTTTCAAATATGTGGAGTGTCGTAAAAACAAAAAATTTTGAGATTATTGACAAACCTAAAAGAATTAAGTAGACTAAAGAATGGGATTCGGCATCAAAATTTTCTGCAAGGAGCTATTAGGATTGTGAAAGCAATTGCAGTTAAATTACTGCCAGATGAACACCGCCCAAAATAATTGTGGATGATTAGAAAGAGCCGAATTCACGAAAGTAGAAAAGGAATCCTCGTGAACGGATTTCTATGCCTACAGGCCCCAACAGATTCACACAAAAACGACGCTATTCCCGTCGTCCACGCTGTCGGAGATTATTCGCGATTTAGCAAAAGGTGGACAGAAGCTAAACAGCCACTGCCCAACCCCCTTTGTAAATATATACAAACGCCTGGGATAGGCACAGGTTACATTGTAAACTACACCTGTATTTATGAGATATTTTTTGAAAAGTGCAACTTTTTTTCAACTCGTTTGTAGTTATGGTAACCTCAAAACGGGCGGTGTTGCAATATGAACGAAGACAAATTCCTTGAGATGGTTCACGAACACAAGACTCAAATTTATCAGCACGCCCTTTATCTGCTCAGAAACCGAGAAGATGCAGAAGATATAACACAGGAAACGTTCATAAAAGCGTGGGAAAATCGCGACAAGCTACGTCTGAACACTGCGCGTCCATGGCTGCTCAAATGCGCGCAGAATCTCTGTTTCAATCTGCTAAGGCGGCGGAAATTTCAGGAACCTTTAACAGAAGGTGATGAAGCGGAACTGGAGACGCTACTACACAAGCATACACACCGATCAAACCCATCTCCTGATGAAATTGCTATCAAGCAAGAGCTCAAAGTATCAGTACATTGCGCGATCGGTAAACTGCCCCCAGAGATGCGATCGGTGATAATTATGCGGGAATTGGAAGGCATGAGTTTCAAGGAGATCGCGGAGGTATTAGAACAACCCGAAGGTACTGTGAAATCAACTGTATTCCGGGCCCGCAAGAAGTTGCGTGAATTATTGCGACCCTACTGGAGAAGTAACGAATGAATAAATTTTCTCACCCTCAAGATGCATCTTGTTTGCAGGTTCATAACACTTTAGAAGCATATCTTGCGGATGAATTAGATGCCAACACACATGCGAAAATAGAAGCACATATTGCATTTTGCCCAACGTGCCGAGATGAAGTTCACTTTGCGAAAACAATTGGCAAAACATTACAAGAACTCCCAAGACCTGAGCCACCGCAGGCGGTCTTCGATGCGGTTGAAGCTTATGTCCGAGCGCACCCAGGCAAGCGTGAAAAATGGTGGCATCGGTTATTTCGGTTATCTACACCGTCGAATAATCCGATTTTATCGCTTGTTCGATCAGGTGCATTGGTATGTCTGTTTGGAATTGCCGCGTTTAGTATCCATCAATATCAGCAGCATCAAGAGATCGTGCAAGCTTCCATGGACCTTGATTATGCGATTAGTAAGTTAAATTACGCAGTAGAAAGGACCGGCATTGTCGTTAGAGAAAAACTCCCGAATGTCCAGATTGATGAGGCTTCCCGTCGCCGTTTGCTCAAATTGAAGAAACCTCAAGCCGGGTCCTGAAACAGAAACGAGATATTTCATCTGCGATTCACAGTAGTTTGGACAGCCTTAACTAGTTATTGAAAAATGCTTCGGATGCGGAGCACGATCAAAGCTCACAACAGAAAGGAAGAACGCCATGAACAGCTCCACCTTTACAGCACTTTTGACACGTATAACACTTTTATTCACAGTCTGCTGCCTCTTCATGATAGGATGCCTTGTGACTAATGGGATAGCCGAAACGGAAACTGTCCCTGGTAAAATAGCGATGGATCCGCCGAACGTACCAGTCCCTAAAGTTGTAATCAACTTTAATCAGACATTCTTCAACCTATTTATCAATTTTGGTATTGCAAGCATTCGAAACTCTGATGGAGACCAACCGGTGGGCCTGGCATCATATACCGAGTATGCTAATATGCTAAAGGGCGCAGCTGTCCGGGCCTATAGTAAAGAGGCAGAGGATCTCAACGAGATAATAGGCTACTATCAAGGTCTGCTTGCAGATGGAAAATGGCAGCAGATCATAAAAGTCACGAACAAATTTAATCTCAGCCTACTCTATGCGGAAGAAACAGGGGTGCTCCACGGTATCTTCGCTATGATTATCGACGACGAGAGCTGGAATTTCGCAAATATCTACGGGGAGATTGATTTCCAAAAACTTGGGGTGCTATTTGGACGCGTTATAGCATCGAGTTCGGAAGTTGAAATGTCCAAGACGATTCGCGATTGGGTAAGCATTCCAAATTCCCCGTGGGGTGCCGCGGAGATCGATCCAGAAAAGCATGACGAAACGCCAAAAGCAGAGTCTGAAACATGTGACGAAGCCCTAGAATCAGAAACTGAGACAACTGACTCTTCGAATTCAAAATAAGGAGTAAAACTGATGAAACTTCAAAAGCACTGTGTCTTGTTATTCCTACTGTCGTTTTTAGTTTCATCGCTAATACCGACGGAATCAGCAGTTGCACAACAAGAAGAACCTGACGAAACTGAGAGAAAGGGATTGATCCTCTTTGATCTTCCAGGGGCACCTGAAGCAAAAGTTGAGGTTAACTTAACAGCAAAACTGATCAACCTAGTTACAGCAACGGTGGGCAATGCCCCGGAAGTTGCAGGGTTAATTCAGATGCTAGATGGAATTTATGTCCGCACCTATGATAAGCTCATCAGCACTAAACACGGATTGGTTGACTACCTTCAGCAGAGGCTCAAGGAAGATAATTGGGAGGTACTGGTGAAAATTAAGGAAGATAGTGAAGTTGTACAAATCAGCTTGCTATTTGATGAAGGTATGGTGCATGGAATTTTTGTGATCGTAAGTGAGACATCCGGAGAAGTGACCTTTGTCAATATGGTCGGAAAAATCGCGCCAGACCGGATCGAGGATTTACTGGGAAATATGAGCAATTTTGGCGTGAGGGGCATCGATGTCGACACTGCGCTGAAGCCGCAGTCGATACACGGTTCAGATACAGTTCAGAGAGAGCTATTCGCTGTAAAGGTTGAAAAAGCTCCAATTATTGATGGAGCCCTGGACGATGCATGTTGGAAAATTGCTCCTGAAACGAATAACTTCACGCAAGCGCGTGATGGAAATCCGGTTGAAGACGATACGACGGTGAAACTAATTTATACAGACCAAGCTATCTACGTTGCATGGCAACTCTATGACAGCGAGGCCAATAAAATAGTTGCACGACAGAACCAAGACGGGGTAAGGTTTAGAATGACGGAAGATTGGGTTTCCTTCAGTATTGATCCTTTCCACACACACCAATTTGATAATCGCACCTTCTTCATGGCAAACCCGCTTGGCACAAGATTCGTCCGATCCCCCAAGAGTAAAGCAAACGAGACAGAATGGTTGGAGCAGTGGAATCTCGTCGCTAACATCAATGCATCTGGCTGGATTGTGGAAATGGAAATTCCGTGGGAAATGCTAGACTACCCAGACACAGCCGAACCGATTCGGATGGGAATCAACTTTGATCGAGGGCAGGCACGAACAAGTATACGTTCTTGGTGGTCAAATTTAGGTGTTGAGGAAGCTTATGAAAATGACGGGCACTGGCTATATGTGTTACCGCCACGTCAGCAGTGAACACTTATCAAATCCAGAATAATGCAAGCGTGATAAATAATTCCGTATTTCTTTGTATAAATTGGTATAAGGCAGCAAAACTTCCTATATAAGTGATAGGGCGAAGAGTAAGGTAGACTTTCTTCATCCAAACGCACACACTTTTCGGATCTGATGAAAAAAAAGCTAAACTTTTCGGGCTGAAAGGTATATAATATATAAACAATAGGGACGAGCGCGAAGTTCGTCAGATATGAAAGCGCTGGGGGCTCTTCTACGAGACGCACCCCAGAGATGGAAAACGCACACGACAGAACAATCGGATAGCCAGCGAAGGCAAAAATGAGTTACCTTCGGAAAGGCATCCACAGTGAAAATAAAGGAGAGAACAGATGAAAAATAGATGGTTCCTTCTCGCTTGTTTAGCTGTCATCTTGGTCAGTATTGCGCTAAGTTTCCCGTTGTGGACTCCCCGGCCGTCTGTCAATGTCTCTGATAGACCGCCGGAATCCGCCTCTGTGCCTATGGTCATTGAAGAGGCTGCTGTTACAGTTCCTGCGGACAGGGGGTCGGAAACAATGCTCGGAGACCTCTCTCCTCTTTTCAGTGGGACAGGGTCCTTTGAAGAGGCGCAGAAAAAGTATCCCGATGTTCATCCGGTTGTTACTGTTTTTAAGTCCTTTCTCACCGATGAACAACTTCAAACGTTCTTTGCGATACCTGAAGTGAAACGTGTTCTTGAGATCCTCGAATCTCCTGAATACACAGCGTTCATCACAACCGAACCAGCAACCACTAGAGAATGGGATGAATTCTGGGCAAAACATGGCATTATTCAAGACCCGGATCGTTTCCAGAAAGAATTCCGAGAGGTGTTTCCAACGGGTGAACCGGAAGACTTCGAGTTAGAGATGCGCCAAACCTTCGCTGACATTTTCAGAGATGTGGATGCCAATGATATGATGGCAATTTTCAACAAGGCTCCGCAATTTCTTTCAGATCCGCGGAATCGCGCATGGATGAATGCCTATTTTGACAGAAAAGATAGGGACTTCGAGGCGTGGGCAGCAAATATCTTGGAAAATCTCAGTGCGAATCTTCGAGAAGCGTCTTCCGCCGAAGACGCTTTCTTGGAAGACGCTATCTTAAGGCAGCTCCCCTCGCCAGACCGAAACGTTGATGTTCCCTCAGCCGCTGACACACACGGGGCATCAGAGGTTCCGACGCAACAGGCGGACGAGAAGATGCCCGTCGAGACAGCATCCGCAACGCCGAACAGCGAACCCGACGCTCCCGACGCGATAGATATCAACAACCTTCTGACCGACGACAGCCTCGACGCTCTGTTTGCTGAAGACCGTCTCGAAACACTGTTGAAACAACGCTTGAACGCAAAAACGTTTTCAACCGAAGACGTGCAGCGTGCCTTGGCGGTCTTAGATCGCTACGGGCCTAAAGAAGGCCTCCGTAGACTCCGAGAAACAGATCCGGAAGTCGCCTCACAGATTGAAGGCTTCCTCCGACAACGACAGGAGAATTAGGTCATGAAGACTACAACACACTTTACCTATAGTATTCTCGCTCTTGCTGTGTTTTTATTTTCCTTGCCGAATGTTGACGGACAGCAGGAAGAGTTCAAAAATGTTTTCCCGAATGTGAAAGCGTTCGCAACCCCAACCTTCGAGATTTCGGAGCCGACGCAGCTTCAGACAGAGACGTTTGCTCTGCTAAACGCCTCTTTTCCCGGAGAGATGCTCGATCCGAAGTTCACAACGCTCCGAGCAGTCTCTACAAGTGAGGCGTATCTCACCTACCTCGGAGAAGCATATCCAGAGGTCCCCCGTTTCAAGACGCTGGCGGCATTCATAGAGAGGGGCGGTGCTACAAGACAACGATACTTCCCCTTCTTTGCCGTCTTTCTTGACTTCAAGAAGGTAGAGGACATCCCCGAGGCGGATCACCTGGCGGTTCATCTGTTAGCCAATTCGTTCTGGAAATCGGGGGCTCGTGAACTTCAGGGTGAGGAGTTTCACGACCCGTATGTTTTTTTACAGCCTGAAGTCCAATCCTGGCTGAAAAAAAATGGCATAGAAATGTTTGAGGCAGAGAGATCTTCCAGCTTTCAGCATTTCTTTCAGAGCTTCGTGGGAACACTGTTTTCCTTGCGCGGCCTGGTTGACGCGAATCAAGAAGCCGATGCCGCTCTCGTGAAAACGTTTTATCAAAGGCACGGCGTTAATAAGGGGCTCTTATGGCTTGCCATCCAAGAACCCCTCTTGTTTGGAAGAATCCTTGACGGATTTACAGAGATGGCGGTTTTTAGAAAATGGTCCGAAGGCGAGCCCTCTGACACCTCTACCGAAGCGGCACCCGCAGGCAAAAAATGATGAAGCGGCGCGGTCGCGTGGCGGTATCAACATGCACCTACTAGCGAAACTCTCTCGGCATTATAATGAGAAGAGTACGGTGGAAACCAAAAAACGAACACCAACGTACAGAAACACCCGAACGGCAAGCGTTTGCTAGGCGTTCGGGTGTCTTTTATCTTAGTCGTTCTCCTCTCGTTTTTCGATGCCTTGTTGAAGGTGTGTTGCTATCTCGGGGTCTGTTGCTTTGTTGAGGCATCGGATGCCCTCCGTTGATCCGTAGCCTTTCAGGGTTTGCAGGGCAGCGTTCATTCGCTGTGGTGAAAAACCCGGGCATAGCAATAAGCCGGGAAGCTTGCCATAAAAACGCATGCTCTATTCTCTCATGTTTTCCATAATCCATCTCACGTTGGTTGTTTCCGGATTACGTGTAAGGTCCGGGTGACCCAGAGTCTAAAGATAATGCCGGCAAGCTCTTAACAATTTCTACTGTTTTTAGACTGACAGTGATAACGCGCGCCACTAAATCCACAATATACCGCGGCGCATCCGCACAATTCGGATCGTTGACCAACCCACTCCGACTGTGCGTCTTCACACGATACTGATCTATCACCCACTCCAACGCCGAACGAGTGCCTAACCGATACGCAAACGCCTCGGCAGGAATGCCCTCCAACGTCAAGAAGTGGTTATATTTCAAATGTGTTTTGTCTTTGGACAACTTCATCTTCTCGACGCACCAATCTACGGGGGTGTCAGGCGTTTCTCTGTATTTCAACGGGAACTTCTGTGCGGTTTCGTAGTTGATGTGCAGCTCCGCAAGCTGTGCCCCTGCGGTAGCGAACGCCCAGAAGTCTGTCGCGAACGGCATATGCGGCAGATCGCGCTTGAGGTTCGCCTCGTATCTCTCTCGATAGTCAGAGTGATGCAGGAGTCCATAGGTGTAGTGGAAGATGTCCCACTTGCTGATGGCATCGTCCTTGTAGTGAGAGCGGGATTCAGATAGTGCCCAATCGGTGATATTTTCGCGGCGGTTTGTGCCGTCTTCGTCGTAGATGTAGAACGGAAAACATTGGGTTTTTTCGAGAACATCACAGGAAGGAATCATATCTGCAGCTAATAATTGAAAAGGTTTGTTACTTCCGATGCCACTAACACAAATGACCCGATTTTCTGATTCAGTCTCGGATGTCGGGAATATCCGATGCTGCTGATAACGTCTTTCGTTCCAAAAGTGATCAAAGTAGAAATATTGTTGACAAAATGGGCGATACAATGCCTTCCGAAAGTGCCCCTCTTCATAGGTGTTTGACGCTAAGTTTTTCAACGATGCCTTGACCCGATGACTCCACTTGATGCGCGGATCGGTTGTATAAATGAAATGTTCAATCGGGGCGGTCGGATCATGCCTACGCTTCCGGTCAACTGCGGTGTTGTATATTTCAATAAAAGTGCGGACGCGCTCTTGTAGCAATGTCAGATCAGAAGCATACACCAAACTATCCCTGCTGGTAACAACACCGTAGGAATACAGACTAAAAATTGCAGGTCCATCCCCGTTCTTCTTGCTTTTTACTGCTTTGCTGCCTATGGGGATGAAGGTTTCAAATTCGGGATGGAGTCCCTCGGTGAGCCATGCGTGGCGTGCATCGGGTTCAATAGGCTGCCACGCAACCCCACCCGCATGCCGGCATTTATTCAGAAACACAAACTTCTGCTCTCTATTCCACATCTCATCTGTGCGATAGTAATAGATGCACGGTTTCTCTGATGAACGTTCTCTATTTTTCACGAATAGATTGATACTCACGCCTACCCGAATGCCGAACACGTTGGCACTTGAGACCTTTAATCCCTTCCGGGCATTTCCGCCTAAGTCGAGTATGTAAATCGCATGGAAGTCTTCCGCAAGGTGCTTTCGCACCCCATCAAACGCTATGCCGTCGAGAAAACTGTTATTCGTTATCAGAGCCACAACGCCCTCTACACCAATCCTGTCCGATGCCCAGCGGATCGCCTTCACATATGGATCATAGAGCTTATTCCGCAACGTGGCTGTGGAGTCTTTCACATACGTCTCCGCAACCCGTGCGGCCATGAGCGGATACTTCCGGTTCTTATTGTTGTCGTTCTCATTCGCCTGCCCCATGTTATAGGGCGGGTTGCCGATCACCACGAACATGTCCGCTGACTTCTGCCGCTTCACGCGCTCTGTGTTTTCACGCGTGAAGAGCTGTCCCTGCTCCTGCTCAAGCAGCTCGAACGTATCCGCTAGCACGATACCCTCAAACGGCAGATACGCACCTGTCCGACGAAAATACTCCTGCTCGATGTTCAGGCTCGCAATGTAGTAGGGCAACAGCATCACCTCGTTGCAGTGCAGCTCCTCGCGGTATTTTGTCTCGAGTGCCGTGCCTTGAATGTCGTGCATCAACCGCACGATAAAGTTGCCCGTGCCGACAAACGGGTCGATGATATGCACACCGCTATCCGACAGCGAACGGCCAAACTCTGTCTCTAATAGATGCTGTACGCTGTTGACCATGAAATCTACGATCGGCTGCGGCGTGTAGACGATGCCGTGTGTGTCCGCTACATCCTCCGAGAACCCTTGAAAAAACTTCTCATAGAACGTATTGAGGAAGCTCTGCTTCTGTGAGAAGTCTTTGCAGAGTGCCGCCGCCTGCTCAATAGCGCTGTAGAAACGATCTAGAGGTTCCAGAAACACATCTCGACTCACCGCATGCCGCATCAGCGCACTACTCACGTTCTCTATCTCAACAGCGATAATGTTTCGGCTCGTGAAGTCCGACCGGCTGAAAACTGTTCGAAAAATGCGTTCGGTGAGGATATGTTGGATCAGCATCTCCTCCACGGCATCGCGTGAGAGCTCGGGGTTGATCGTCGTGCGGCAGGTCTCATAGAAGTTAGCGAACGCCGTTTGGAATGCCGTATCCACCGCGTGTCGCTGGTTAATGAGCTCTTTCAACTTGCCTGCAAGAGCCGGCACATGTTCTTTGAAGTCGTTGACAGCCGATTGCCAATTTTCCAATGCCGGCGGCAGATAAGCGAACAGACCTTCAAGAGCAGCGATCAGAGAGACCGGCGCAGTAATGTCTACATCGAGCACCTCTGCTCCGTTCTGATACAAAATCGCGCGCTGTGGGTTCTGGAACAGGATGTTGTCGAGCGGATACCCCGCCGCGCGTTTCTCCTCAACGGCCTTAGGGAGATCGTCATCAATATCTTTTGCCTCCCAATAGGCGAGTGGCAGGCTGTATTCGTCCAAGATTGCGCCGTCAATGACGATGCGGTTTCCGTTGGGTGCGTGCATCTGATACTGCGGGATGAGCGTCGCTTTCATCTGCTTCGCGCAGACGTGCAGGAGTGTCTCGAAGGGAGAGCTCACTGCGCCTTCATGTGTGATGTTGTGCTGGTTGTATGCCTGTAGCGTGGCATAATAGTCGCGGATCGATTTGTGGGTGGTTTTGAGTTTGAGTTCTGACATACGCATATGATAGCAGATCTCGGAACGGAGAGCAACAAGAAAAGCAGGGCTGTTAGAGGCATACGGATGCACGACTAACGGCGTGTGCTATAAAACGAAGAAGATGCGCGGACTAACAGTCTATGCTACAAAAGATTCGCTCTCAATCTGTTTTCGAACTCCCGCTAAAGATAACCGCATGTCCAAATGCCTACTTATAATTAATTCAAATCGACAGGCATTGTTAGTCCTATTTATATGTATATCTGTTTGTTTCTCAGGACATGCCTAATTCTTTTCAACCGAGCTCGACATAATTAATGTGGTAAGCTCCTAACTCAAGGAGTATCGTTTTTTTTGCATTCTACACATGCGCGTGTTATAATATATAGCGTTGATTAATGAGAGAAATCTGTTCCCAGACAATTTTCATTTATGAGGGTGTCTATCATGTTTAAAAGTCGGAGAGACCAATTCAAACATGAAAATGTGGGGATGTTTGACCTCGCTTCCATCGGAATAATGCTTGTGCTTGCTATTTGTATCGGCTATTTCGGAGGTAAATGGATCGGAGGAAAGTTCGGCAATGCAGCAATAGGATCCTATATCGGGTTTGCCCTTGGGGTCGCTTCGGGATTCATGGAAATGTTTCGTTCGGTTGCGCGTTGGAATCGGCGGCATGAAAGTCAGAAAAAAGGACATCGCTCTACCTCAGAACAAACACAGGACCCTGAAAAGAGATAATACCGGAGATTGGGAAATTTCAGCGAATGTGATTTGCCGTTATCTTGACAAAGGAGTCTCATAGATGGGGCCCGTTTTGGAAATTGGTGACCGATTTATCCGTCAGGTTTATGTTTTGACAATTTGCTTGACCGTAGGTATTGCTGCAGGGTTGCTGGTATTCAGACGCCCGGCGCTCCCGAGCTTCTTAATCGGTAGTGCTATCAGCCTTAGCCTATTCTGGTCGATCGAATTTGTTGTTCGGCGACTTGTCCAGCCCGGAAAAACAAAGAGTACAAAGTATCTATTAGGCTCTATTGCCCTTAGCAAATACATAGTCCTCGGAGGACTACTCTACCTCTTGTTTAAAATGGAGTGGATGAATATTTACGCATTTACTGCGGGGATTGCTTTAACCCAAGGTGCTATTATTATTAAAGCGATGGGCCTGTTAGTGTCTGTTTGGACCAGTAAAGATTCTGATCAGCCGTGAGGTTGAGTTTCAAACCGACTTTAAACTGAAAAGTGTCCAAAATACCGCTGCTGCATTTGCGAAAATTGATAACATAATATGAAAAAACTATCGTTTATCTGCTCGGTTGCCGGCCTCAATCTAGCAACAGTAACGGGGAGTTTCGCAGCCGAAAACGGTCACCGTACTTGGCTCTATCCGATTTCAAAGATCTTACCTGATGGGATCGTCCCGGAGCCCGGGCGATGGCATCAACCGGACCTGATTCCAAATACATACTTTGTAGTTCTCATCTTAGCGTTGTTTTTCATTTTTGTAACTCGAAAGTTGAAACGCTTGCCCGAAGGAAACGGGCAAACACTTTTAGAAGTGTTTGTCGGGGGCATAATGGACTTTTTCGGGAATATTTTAGGCGATCACGGCAAAAAGTATGTTCCTTTCGTTGGCTCCCTCTTTATCTTTATTCTTTCACTAAACTATCTCGGATTGACTCCAGGCTTTCAAGCCCCAACGGCAGATTTGAATACGACGCTCGCCCTCGGTATAACGGCTGTGTTAGGCGTTCAAATTATTGCTATTAAAGAGAATGGGATAGGCGGTTATCTTAAACATCTAATGGGTACCCCCGCGTGGTTGGGGGTTTTGATGTTCCCGATCGAAGTCATCGCGCAGTTATCGCGAGCCGGTTCACTTGCACTTCGCCTTTTTGGCAACATTTTCGGTGAAGAATCGGTAATTGTTGAGTTAACAAAACTAGGTTTGATTGTTTTGATTGCCGGTGTCGTACCGATCATTCCTGTTCAAGTGCCAATGCTGTTTTTTGGCTTGTTCAGCGGCTTTTTGCAGGCGTTTGTTTTCACCCTCTTAACATCTATCTACATCGTGCTGTTCATAGAACACGGAGAAGAAGCGCATGAAGCGCTTCACTAATTTCGTGGGGCAGGTACAAACTGCCCCTTATCTGTCCAAGGAGGACATTTTATGATTTACCTAGCAGTGTTTGCGTTCGGCGTAACTTTAGGATTGCCGATCGCTGTTATCTTTGCCTCAAGAGCACAAAGCAATGCGACCAGTACAGCTCTTGAGGGTATCGCACGTCAACCCGAATCTGCGCCGCAGATCCAAACCGCGATGATTATTGGTTTAGCGCTCATTGAATCGCTTGTTATTTACGCTCTCCTAATGTTCCTTATGTTACAGGCAAAGCTTCCGGAAGGTGAAATGCTCAGAGAGATGATTGATGCAGACGCGAAACGAGTCGTAACAGATGTGAGAAACGGAAATTAAATAACTTCTGAACTAAGTTATAGTTGTCAGCATGCCTGCTGCGCAGGCGTTCAGTTATCGGTCTTCGGTTATAGAGTAGTTTGTAGAATACATATAACACATAACCGCCTCCGGACTTTACTGGCAGCTGACAACTCATAACCATTTCAAAAACAGAGTACAGCAAACTTATGCAAAATGCCAAACGTCGTATTGTAAATTGTGCCCTATATGTGGGCTACGCGTTTTTAATGGTCATCTGCGTCGACAACGCATTTGCTGCTGAAGCACCTGCTGACGATTCAGGATTATTGGCTCTACTCGGGATCGATCCGCAGACGATTATTATTCAAGTCATCGCTTTTTTGGTTGTACTTGCAATCCTTCGGAAGTATGTTTTCGGCAGGGTCGGTGGGCTTTTAGAGGAACGCAGAACGGAAATCGTCACGCAATTAGATCAGTTGCGGACGGATCGCGAGGAGTTGGATCGTCTCACTGCAGAGACGCGCCGACGCCTAGCTGACATCGAGATGGAAGCACAAGCCAAAATCGAGTCTGCGGTTGAGCAAGGGAATACTGAACGGCAGCAAATCCTCACGCAAGCCCGGCAAGAAGCAGAGACTGAAGTTGCCAGAGCCAAATCAGAGATTCAACGTGAAAAAGAGGAAGCTATCTCGGAACTGCGAGGTGTTGTTGCCGAACTCGCGATTGATGCCGCTAGCACGATTATAAGCACAGAGCTCAATGCCGAGAGGCATCAGCATATTATCGACACATCCATTAGTAAGCTGCCAGCCAGTCGTCTGTAGCCGGGTCCCGGCATTCAGTAGTTGCTGCGGTGGCGGTTCCCTGCTTTTTACGTCACTGATGTCTGTTCCTGCTTGCTATCGACCGGCAGCCAATAACTATTGTGCAAAGGGGAAGACCAGCTATGAGAGACATTCGGGTTGCAAAACCTTATGCTCGTGCCCTATACGGTGCAGCGTTGGAACAAAATGCCTTAGTAGAGATTGTCCGAGATATAGACAAGCTGCGAGAATTAATTGATCAGTCTCAGGAGTTCGCTCGATTAATCACGAGCCCTATTTTGTCTCCAGAGTTTAAAAGTGAAACGTTCCAGCAGATTTTTGTCCGTGCGTTGCATCCGCTAACCGTTAATTTCCTCAAACTCCTTGCATCGAAGCAACGTGAACGCTATCTCACAGCAATAATAGATGTCTTTTCATCAATAGTTGATGAAGCTGCTGGTAGACGCGTCGCAAAAGTGACAACAGCTGTCCCGCTTACATCAGCACAAGAAGCACAGCTCATACAGCATCTAGGTGCATACTCAGGAAAACAGATCCGCTTGGAAGCTACAACTGACCCAAAGATTCAGGGCGGATTTGTTGTCCAATTAGATGACACTGTTTTTGACGCTAGTCTTGCAACACAATTGCAGCGCTTGAAGCACCAACTTGCGGAAGGCTAACTCAATCGGGGCCGGAAGCGGTCTCACCGATTTTTGGAACGTAAAGCCGACCCAAAGACAAACGCAACTCCACAGAGGACTGAAAACATGGCAAGAGAAGTCCGACCGGACGAAATATCAAATATCCTTAAAGAACAACTGAAACAGTTCAAACAAGACGTAGATGTCTATGATTCAGGCACCGTGCTAGAAGTAGGTGATGGCATCGCGCGGGTACATGGACTAGCCAACGCTATGGCGAGCGAGATGATTGAATTCCCGAATGACATCTACGGCATCGCATTTAACCTCGAAGAGGACAATGTCGGTTGCGTGCTGTTTGGCGAAGATCAGCTTATCCACGAAGGGGATACCGCCAAAAGAACAGGAAGACTCCCGGATGTCCCTGTCGGCGAAGCACTCCTCGGACGAACAGTCAACGCTCTAGGAGAACCGATTGATGGCTTAGGCCCCATTGAAACAAACGCTCGATTTGCGGTTGAGCGAAAGGGATTGGGCATTGTTCAGCGGCAACCAGTAAGCGAGCCCCTCTATACGGGCTTAAAAGCTATTGATAGTCTGACACCGATCGGGCGCGGTCAACGTGAACTCATCATCGGCGACCGGCGAACAGGTAAGACTGCTATTGCGATTGACACCATTCTGAACCAGAAGAACACGGATGTCTATTGCATCTATGTCGCTATTGGGCAAAAAGGTTCAACCTTGGCCCAGGTTGCGAGTACGCTTCGCGAGCATAACGCGATGGAATATACGACTATCGTTTCTGCTCCGGCAAGCGCACCGTCGCCGCTGCAATACATGGCACCGTACAGCGGGACCGCGATGGGTGAATATTTCAGAGACAACGGTAAACACGCCCTGATTATATACGATGATCTAACGAAACACGCTTGGGCATACCGCCAGATGTCGCTGCTTTCACGTAGACCTCCCGGCAGGGAAGCTTATCCGGGCGATGTATTTTACTTACATTCCCGTCTGTTAGAACGTGCTGCAAAACTCAGCGATGAATTGGACGGCGGTTCACTCACAGCGCTGCCAATCATCGAAATTTTTGAAGGGGATTTGACCACCTATATTCCTACAAATGTCATTTCTATTACTGATGGGCAGATATACCTAACAACCGACCTATTTAACCAAGGTGTGAGACCTGCTATTGATGTCGGCACATCGGTTTCGCGTGTCGGTGGAGATGCCCAAGTTAAAGCTATGAAGTCAGATGAAGTGGCCGGGACGCTTAAGCTCGATTTGGCGAGTTTCCGAGAGGTTGCAGCCTTCGCCCAATTCGGATCGGATTTGGATGCCTCAACCCAATCTTTACTTTTACGTGGTACGCGCCTTGTTGAATTGCTGAAGCAACCGCAATACCAACCGATGCCTGTGGAACGCGAGATCGCTGCTATCTTCTGTGGAACTAATGGCTACCTGGATGATGTTCCAGAAACGGAAGTGGCGCGATTTGAATCGGAATTTCTGCAACATCTCGATAGGAACCATGCGGACCTACTCACAGAAATTGCGGAAACGGGGCAGTTAAATGATGAATTGCTTGAAACTTTACACACTGCAGTGAAAACGTTTAAAACGAATTGGACGACTTCATAACGGACAGCGTAATTTTGTATTGGAGTTAGTACAGAGAAATGGCAACCTTACGAGAAATTCGACGACGCATCGCTAGTGTTCAAAACATTCAACAGGTTACTGATGCAATGCGTGTTGTTGCTGCTGCGCGACTCCGCCGTGCCCAAGAAAATATCAATGCAACACGTCCTTATGCGGAGAAGCTCAACGCTATTTTAGGTCATCTGATTTCGCAGGTAAATACCGAGAACGGCGCTTTGGCGCACCCGCTGCTCGAAGAGAGAAAAATAGACTGTGTTTGTATCGTTTCCGTCTCTAGCGACCGCGGATTGTGCGGCAGTTTCAACAGCAACGTCATCCGGGCAACGACACAACGTGTGCGACACTATCAAGAGGGCGGGGCAGAAGTGCAGCTTATTTGTATCGGTAGACGCACCCACGAACATTTTGCACGACGCAACTACGACATCACCGATGCGTACACAAACATCTTCCGCCAGCTGGAATTCCAGACAGCTGTTGACGTTGTTCACGAGTTCGAACATCTCTATGTTGAAAAAACAATCGATAAAGTCGAGGTTATCTACAACAATTTCAAATCTGCCATTCTTCAGACAGTACTCGTTGAGCAGCTGCTCCCGTTAGTACCTGAGTTTCCTGAAGGAGATACACGTTTCTTAGATTATATTTACGAACCAGGCCAATTGGAGCTCTTTGAAATGTTACTCAGCAGGCATCTGAACATGCAAATATGGAAGGTACTTCTGGATTCAAATGCGGCGGAACAAGCAGCGCGAATGGCAGCAATGGAGAACGCTACGCAAAAAGCGAAAGAACTGATCGACGAGTTAATTCTTCAACGCAATAGGGCACGTCAGACACAGATTACAACAGAAATCTCCGAAATTGTAAGTGGCGCAGCCGCACTGGAGGGTTAGTAAAGGGTACTTGCCTTGCGAAACAAAAACCGGGAGGTCGTAGAAAATGTCAATCAACGTTAATGAACAAATTGAAGAGGCAATGGAACGCGGGGAATTCAGTAATTTGTCTGGTAAAGGCAAGCCTCTCAAATTGGATACGAATCCTTTCTTGACTCCACAAGCACGGATGACGAATCGACTCTTGAAAGAGAATGGGTTCGCGCCTCGGTGGGTCGAATTGGAAAAAGAGATTCGGCGGGAGAAGGTGCTGCTTGAAAAACGCCTCACGAACTTGAAAGCCCGTGGAGAACGATTGGCTGTACTCATACAGCGACACCCGGATCGACAGCGAAACATCGGTCGGAGTTTTGAAGATGAAAGGGCTCATGGTATTGAACAGTACAGCAAAAATCTTGATAAGTTGAATCGGAAAATCGAGCGTGTGAATCTTCTGATGCCGACTCGCAATCGGCAATACGCGCTCATCAATAAAGAAACTGCACTACTCCGTTTTCAGGAAATGTGTCCAAGTCTTTTAACGAAGGTGTATACCGATTAACAGATACGTCAAATATTTGCTGCATGGCACGCTCAGACCAATGAGAGAGCACGTTATATTTGATTGATATGCAATAAACCGATTCGCGTTATTCAACCTAAAAGGAATCTCACATGAACGAAGGAAAAATATTAGAAGTTGTCGGTGCACGAGTTGACCTAGATTTTTCGGGGGGCACATTGCCGGATATCCTAAACGCTGTTAGTGTTCAACGTTACGATGGCAGCGAATTGATACTTGAGGTGCAGCAGCACTTAGGTGAGCACCGCGTACGCGCTGTGGCGATGGATATAACAGACGGTTTAGTCCGGGGAAGTCCTGCAATTGACAAGGGCGGGCCGATTACCGTCCCTGTAGGTGATGCTGTACTCGGTCGCGTTTTCGATGTGACGGGCCAACCGATTGATGAGAAGGGCCCAACAAATGAATCTGAGCGATACTCGATTCACAGACAACCGCCCCCACAAGCAGAACTCAGTACCGTTACCGAAATGTTAGAAACCGGTATTAAAGTTATCGATTTAATTCAACCGGTCGTTCGTGGTGGAAAGGTCGGATTCCTCGGTGGCGCTGGCGTAGGTAAGACGGTGCTGGTCGCTGAGCTCATCTATAACATCGCAACGCAGCACGGAGGTTATTCTGTCTTCTGTGGTGTAGGTGAACGGACACGTGAAGGAAACCAGTTTTGGATTGAGCTTGAAGACTACGGCGTGATCGACAAAACAGCGATGGTCTTCGGGCAGATGAACGAGCCGCCTGGTGCACGACTCCGTGTCGGGCTTGCTGGCTTGTCTATGGCTGAACATTTTCGCGACCAACAAGGACAGGACGTTCTTATTTTTATTGATAACGTTTTCCGTTTCACACTCGCTGGGGGGGAAGTGTCAGCACTTCTTGGACGGATGCCATCTGCTGTCGGATACCAGCCAACGCTTGCAACGGAAATGGGGGAATTGCAAGAACGCATCACCTCGACACAACACGGTTCTATTACCTCATTCCAGGCAGTTTATGTTCCAGCCGACGACTATACAGATCCGGCGGTCGTCTCTGTATTTGCACACCTTGACGCTGTGACCCGTTTGGAACGGAGCATTGTTCAAAAAGGAAGATATCCTGCCGTTGATCCGCTAACGTCAAGTTCTCGTATCTTATCGGCAGATATTATCGGTGATGAACACTATCAGACAGCCTTTAACGTCAAACAGGTATTGCAAGAATATCAGAGCCTTCAGGACATTATCGCTATCCTCGGTGTAGATGAGTTGTCGGATGAGCAAAAGTTGGTGGTTAGTAGAGCCCGAAAAATAGAGATGTTCCTGACCCAACCGATGTTCGTTGCGCAACGTTTCACAGGGATACCGGGCAAATATGTCAAAATTGAGGATACTGTTCAAGGCTGCCAAGCCATCTTAAACGGTGATTGCGACGAATTGCCTGAACAATCTTTACGCTACATCGGCACTATCGATGAGGCACTTGAACAAGCAAAAAGCGCGGAACTAGCAGAAGCAGCCGATTAGTTTTCTAAACTACTATTCAATTGTGGCACTTCTCCACTAAGTTTCGCGGGGATTTTCAGTTAAGTCTAACTGCCTTTGGGTTATAAAAGGTAGTGGATCTGGAATAGAAGCATACGTCTCTGCAGCCAAGTTGGGGTTTATCAAACGGCATCGTGAGACGAAGTGCGACGATGCTCAGAGACACAGAATTAAAATATGCTAAATAAAAGTTTTCATGTTGAGATACGGACACCAGAGCAATTGGTTTATGAAGGCGATGTGACGAGCATTCGTGCACCAGGGATAGAAGGTAACTTTGAGATTCTGGCGGGACATCTCCCTTTTCTAACCGCGCTGGACATCGGCGAGATCCGGATCCGTGAATCTGAGTCACCACAGTTAATGGCAATAAGTGGTGGGGTCTTTGAAGTACTCCGCGTAGGCGTTACTGCATTGGTAGAGACAGCAGAATGGGCATCGGAGATCGATGTGAAACGTGCTGAAAAAGCCCGGGACCGTGCGCAAGCCGCACTTGCGGCAAATGCCCCAGATATGAATCGTCCGCAAGTAGATGCGGCATTTGCCCGGGCAAGAAACCGCATCAAGGTTGCTGGTAATGTATAAAAACACTTATTCGGAGCGATGTCCCGCGTAGCCGCGTGGGGTTTCAAAAGCGTCTGTCCACAGATCACACCACTCTTGGTGATTGGAGAGAACAGATTCGGGATTCTTTCGACTTCGCACAATAAAGTCGGGATGCGCTGTTCTTCCGGTGTGTTGTCCGGTGGGTTGATAACGTAAGTCTAATGACCACCGGCATCGGTCGGATATGTTCGGTTGTGACCGGTGCGGTGTGAAACGACTTAACAAGATGATGTCGCCGTGGTAACACTCGAGTATGAGTGGTTCAATATCCGGCATCAATTCTGGAACAATCATCGTTCCCCCCTCTTTCTGATGGCGGAGATAGCCTTCCTCTGTAATTCCGGGCAGCGCCTGAAGGCAACCCATTTCTACTGTGCTATCGCCTAGCGGAAGCCAACATGTGACGATGTTTGAGCCTTCGGCTTCCTGCATCATGACCCCCGCATCCTGATGCCAAGGCACTCCGCCCGCCCAGCTTGCTTTTCCATCTACGACTGGCGGCTTCGCCCGAAGATGCTGAATCGGGTTACAAGTAATCTCAGGTCCAACGATCCCTTCGATAACATCTAAAAGGTTGTCATTTTTCAAGAACTCAAAGATCGCTTTACCGCGGTAGTGCATGATATCCAGACCCCGTGCCATCTCCCCGGATTGCACCAATAATTTTCCAAACCGGCGGTCGAAAGATTCGTTTTCGTAGAGGTTTTCGATGGCATTTTCCTGTTTTAGGGCAAGGGCACGTTCTGCAATCCAATCCGAAATTTCATCAATCACCGGTTGTAGGTCTTCATCAGTCAATGCATTTTTGACTACGAGAACGCCTTGTGTCCAAAAGGTTTCACACTGCTCTGGCGTGAGTTTCATAAAGCAATATCTCCATTCTCATGAGTTTGCAAGATAAATTTGTCTTTGTCTTACGCTGTCCTCTATAAAAAGTTATGTCCATATCATAACATAACGAGGAAACATCAACAAGAAGTATTACAGAATTGGAAGCGAATGGATTGTCTCGGGCCCCAAACGTCAGAGTTATCTTACAAGAAGAAGGGGTAGAACCCCGCGCGAGACTTTCTGCCTACAGTCAACAGAGCTAGAGATCAAAAAATCCGACTACTCCTATTACGTCCAGACTTTCTGATAACACAAACTGTGGATTTGTGGTTACTTTCTTTTCTTTCTTGCTCTCATTTTTTCATTTCTATTGAAGGAGTCCAAGGATGTACAACCAAATGTCAAACCTATGAGAGGGCGTAAAGGGTTTCTCCTCGCGCCCTACAATGCAACGGCTACTGCCGCCCACCTAAGACTGAAATTTTCGATTTATTTCACAGACAGCGGTTAAACGGGCCATCTATTCTGAAATTCTTTTACCATTGCTTCAGGGGCACCGTGTTGTGCTATGAAGTCCAAAAATGCTTGATAGAGTCGACGCGCCTCTTCTGTATCCGCTTCAAACCGATTCTGCACTTGTTCTGGATCGGAGGGTAAATGGAACAACTGCTTCGGAGCTCCTTGGTTCTCTAAAAGCAAGGACCAAGTGCCGTCAGTGACGCTGCCGTGTGGGCTTCCGCCATCAGGGCTCCATCCACCTACCCAAGCCCCGTGTGTAATTGCATACTCCCGTCCGGTGTCAGTGTCTCCCATGATGATCTGGAGGATACTTTCTCCTTCTAGCTGCTCCCCACGTTCTGCCCCGAATACATCGACGACAGTAGCAGCAATATCGGCAATGCTAGTGAGGGCATCTGTATGACGGGGCGTTGCATCTGGATGATACACGAGCAGGGGGATATGGATGATCTCCTCATACATGGTAAGATTCTTAGCGAGGAGTCCGTGTTCACCCAATAGGAAACCGTGATCCGCCATGAAGATTATCATCGTATTTTCCATCAACCCCATGTAGTCAACTTTTCGCAAAAGCTGCCCGATCCAATTATCAACGAGCGAGGCTTCGGCGCGATAGAGCGCGTTGAGGCGCTCCGTCTCACGCGCATTCATCGAATTGGGGCCGTAAGGTGGATAGATCGGTTCTGGTCCATCGTAATCGCTTGAATCGAAACGCTCTAGATACCATTCGGGGGCATCCCATGGCTCGTGCGGATCGAAGGTATCCACCATGAGGTAAAAGTTTTGATGCTGATAGTTTCGTTCCAGCCAATCACAAGCGGTCTGCATAGTTTGGGCCACAAAGGTATCGGCTTCCGTCTGTCGAAAAGAGGTGTTTTTGATGTGATTCCCGAGTCCGGGAGGTAATCTGTTCGGATGTGTTCGGGTATACGTGCGATACTGCAGCGCCCTTTTCGATTCATAATCGTAGGGTTGTGTCTCCAAACAGTCGCCTTCTTGCCCGCGAATCCATTTCCACCCGGTAAACCCGCGATTGTAAAAGAAGCCGTTGTTGATATGATGCGGTGTATCTGCAATCATCATACTAACGACTCCGGCATTGGTTAAGACATCAGCAATCACAGGGACATCTCTTTTGAGAGGTTCCCACCCGCGTCGACAAATACCGACTTGCCCTGTTACGAGTTCACCCCGGATCGGTACAGTCGGAAAACTACAGACATACGCCTTATCAAACACGACACATTTTTCGGCAAAAGCATTCAGTGATGGTGTGTATCCTTTGCCTCCATAAATTGCAAGGTTGTCGCGTCGAAATGTATCTGAAATAATGTGGATAATATTCATAGGAATTTCTTGCTCCGTTAGTCGAAAACAGCATACAGAATTGAAGTACGGACTCCTATTTCGCTACAATTCATTTCTACCGGTATTATACCTCGTTTTCAGTTTCTGATGTCGAAAATTTAGAATGCGCTTGCTAGTCAACATTAAGAGGTTTCTCACGGTTGGCTATTTGCACAACAGCGGGTAAGAGTCCATAAATACCCCAGAAGGGGACACCAATAGCGTCACCGTTCAAGAGGTTATTCACAATAAAATGTACCATCAATGACAATTCAGCTGCCATTAATCCAATAACGGTAGCTCGATAAAAGCTGTCACTTATTGTTCGAAGTGCTCGGAATCCGTAGCGTAAGAAAGCAACATTGAGCCATATCCATACCCCTAACCCGACAATCCCCAATTCTGCGATAACTTGCAGGTACTCGCTATGTGCCCCGAGTTGGTACTGTGCCGTATAGCTCCCGACAAGTGCTACATCTTCTTCGTAAAGCATCGCAAACGCCCCGTAGCCTTTACCCAAAACCGGGTTTTCGAGAAACATTGTTAGTGCTTGAGCCCATCGCAAGAGCCGCGCGCGATTTGACGCATAGGAAATATCAACAGCAGACGTAATTCTTTCAACAATAATGTTGTGGACCCCGGGTAGGTTCAGACACACGAATAAGATAAAACATGCAGCACCTATAAACAGAATTTTTCTATGCGTAACGCCTCTGCCGAGTTGAACCAGCATGAAGCCAACTGCAACGACGACAGAAAGCCATACCCCACGTGAAAAACACATAAGGAGTCCGATGAAAAAACAGACAAACCACGCTGTCCATAGTTCTCTATCGTAGGCTCCATCGTCAAACAAGAGACGACTGAGACAGATAAGAAAAAAGAGAGCTGTGAAGGAACCGTAAACCGAGTAATTTGTAAATGGTGTGCTGCGGTATGCACTTGTCCATTGCCAAGCATCAATACGGTAGATGAGAACAATCACTGTCCAGATAACTGCGACCACTGCAGACGGAAAGCTAGCAATAAAAACCCGTTTCAGAGCAGCCCTGTTACGGATAACAGCATGCACTATCACGCTAAATAACATGTAAACTGTAGCGCGGAGTGCTCCTTTGAGGGTGACAAAAATATCTGGTGTATTGATTACGGAAAGGAATGTAAGGAAGATATAACAGTAGACGGGGGCAAAAAAGGGAAATTTGTCTTCGGACTTAGGTTTCCGAAGTGCCAGGTTAATTATTTTTTGTACACCGTAAACCGCAGCAAGCATTCCTAATATAGGTTCTGTAGGTGTTTGGATCTCAAAGCTCCCGGGGACAATATAACGAAATGAAAACGGCAGGGCGATCAGTAGAAGGTAGACGGCTATCTCCATGCCGACGAAGACAAAGACAGCGGTTGCAACCAGCAGGCTCAGAAATGGAAGGCGTGTCTCTGCGTAAGCGCCGATAATACTGCCGAACACGAGAAAGATAACAATAGGGATAACGCGTTTGACATACTTCAAGGATATCCGTGGAATGATTATCGGTTCTCAGCTAAGAGGAGTCGTTAGCAGATGTCTCTTCACACCGATTTTACCGCTTACTAAAATTGCATTTCAGCCGTTAATCCAATTGCAGTGCCATCTAAAATTAGATCTAGCGGTATAGTGCCGGTGGACTCTATTGTTTTGAGGATCCGCTTCAGTTCAAGGTTGAGTGAAAAGCCCCCCGACTGAAATATCTCTGCGCCGACGAAAACGTACCCGGTTGGCCCGGGAGAGCTATTATCGAAACTGATACCTTGCTCTTCAATCAGATCTAGTGCGCTCCCGCTCAAACTCGTCCCCAGAAAACCGATTCCGCCTCCCAAATAGATCGGAACAAACTCAGACAAAAGTATCGGACGATAGATAAGTTGATATGAGACTGGAATAAAGGTAGCTGAAAAGTCTAGCGAGGTAGGCGGCGGAATGTCAAGTTGCATTTTCCAATAACCCAATTCAAAACGTGAATCTAACTGTAGTGCATGTTTAAATACAACCGAAAACATAGGCAGCGGCTTGCTTGGAATTTGCTCAACCCCGACGCTCCGGAGGACATCAAGGAGGCTGCCCAATTTGGGTTTGTAGGAAAATAAGGAGAGTTGAAACGATGACGTTTGAAGGTATTGGGTTAAGAACTGTCGGATAGGTGCCGGTCTTGACACGGGAACGTCTACGGTATCTGCAAACGTTGGACAGTTTATTAGGAGAAAAATCAAAAGATAGACAGACAGCCGGCGCATAAACGATCGAAACCTTTAATAAAACAATATATGGTATAGAGCGATAAAAAGAAACAATAGGCGGGCACACAGCCCGCCCTGCGTTGATAGGGAAAAGTTAGTTAACATCATTAAATCTAAGGTAATGATAGTCCTCGGAACCCTAGTTTACATTGGTTGGTTATGTGCATGCGCCGGAATCATAATTACCTCAACTCTGCGATTCATAGCTCTCCCTGCGGAAGTGTTCTGAGGTGCGATAGGATCGGTGTGTGCTTTACCAATCGCCTCAATTCTGCTGGAGTCAATCCCTTTAGATTCGAGGTATTTTGCAGCTGCGTTGGCGCGTCCTTGCGACAAGTCCCAATTACTTCTATAGCTGCCGCGTAAGACAGGGGTGCCGTCGGCATGCCCGATGACCATGATCTTTGCATCCGAGTCCGCCTTGAGCTGCTCAACAATACCGTCAAGCATTTCTTGACCTTTGGTAGATACACGGGTTTGCCCGCTCCGAAAATGGATAGTAGCTACGATGGTAGGTTTCGCGGAAACCTCGGCCTCCACCATGGTGAGTCCTTCTTTCAAAGCCATCACTTCGGATTCGAGTTTCTTAATAGCATCGTTCTGGGACGCGTTAGCTTTGCCTTGGTCATCAATTCGCTGTTGCAATTTTGCGTCTTCGTTTTTTGCGAATTCCATTGATTTTTGACTTTGCATATCAATGGCATTCGTTAGGTCAGCCCGGAGCTGGGCATCTTGTTCCATCGCACTCTGCTTTGCGGCAGCAATAGTGTCAGCATCACCTTGCTGGGATGCAGCGATCGCCTCATCTTTTGCCGTAGAAATCGCCTCCGCTACATCTTTCGCCTGCTGATCAACTTTTCCCTCTAACATCGTAATTTTGTTTGTGATGTCAGCATCAGCTTGCTCCATCTGTGAGACGTGCTCATTCTTCCACATTTCAAACTCTTCTTGGTTCAATTTCCCGCAACTACTGACAATAAGTGCAACTCCGAGAAGAGCGGTCACCGCGAAAATGGTTTTACCTATCATGGATTCCTCCTAATCTTTACAACAATTTAGAGCGTTGTTTGCCAGCCGATATTTAAGAAGCTGGCTTTCAAGTTAAGCCTAAAAAACTAATTTTAAAGTATACCCTATTTCCCTTGGAATTCTTCTCGAATTCCGCTTGAGTGTGTGTACACGGACAGGATAACTCTTTTTCCTATGCAGACAACAATTTTCAATGCCTGAAACTGCATCACGAACTTGCAATATGAGAAACCCGGAAGCAATTCTCTCTCATAGGCACTTTAGTAATACAAATTATACCATCTTTTGTTAAAAAAAGTCAAAAGTTTTTTCAATCGCCGCCCCAAAGGCAGCAGCTAAGTCTAAAAACGTACTTGATTTTTAATGTCTAAGTAGAGTAAAATTCTTTCTGTTATGTAGATGCGAAGGCTATCTGCTCTCTTATGTTGCCAAATTATCCACGAATCTCGACACGAAAGGCGTGTTCAGTAATTACCTCGCTAGCAATGGGCAGCATCTATCTCGTAAACAAAAACAAGACAGGAGGCTAACAGGATGGGACAGATAAGTATCATCTTAATCACTGGGATCCTTTTCCTATTTTCCTTTGAGTCGCCTGAAACAAGCGTAGCAATCAGCGACATGCAGGTGCTACTCTGGACACTGGTGTTAACATGCTGTCCTATTCTGCTTGCGTATTTTGTAACGGGGTATATTGCCAACAATTTTCCGCCTCACAAAGAAGAAAATTTACCGAAACTCCACCGCCTGCGCCGTTCTATGATCGCTTTTGAATGCCTGAGCTTAGCGGGATATTTGTGTAATCTATACTACTTGAATTTACCTGCACTGATTGACAAATATTTCTCATTTTTTCCGATGGAGAATGTGCGGCAGATGCTCGCGCTGCTGCCGCTGCTAATTGGGTTAATGTGTATTCGACTTGCGTTTTATCAGATGAATCGGCTCCAACAAGGATACTACCGAGATATCTTCGCTCTGCAATTCAAATTTTTACTGTTCCCGCTCCTACCGATGCTCCTTTATCTCATAACATTAGATATCTTTTATTGGTTGCCCTACTCAGCCAAGGTATTCATTAGTGAAAATCCATACATTTTAATCGGACTGATTCTCCCCGTGATTGCCTCCGCATATATTCTCACACCATTCCTGATGCGGTTTCTGTGGAAAACACAACCATTAGCAGCAGGTTCAGCACTCAAGCAGAAATTACAAGAACTAACAAAACAGATCGGTACGAAACATCAAGATATTGTGGTATGGCAAACGGGCCCCCTGTTAATAGCCAATGCAGCTGTCGCCGGGACACTCCCGTGGAATCGCCGTATCTTCTTAACAGACGCACTTTTAGAATACTTCACAGAGGAAGAAATTGAAACTGTTGTTGCACATGAGCTTGGACATATCCGCTACAAACACATCCAAACTTATATGCTTTTCTCGATCTTCTATCTCTTGAGCTATCCGCTCTTTTATTTTTTTGTTGAGGAGCCATTAGTCGCCCACTTTGGAGAGTCACAAATTTTGTCAACGTTACTCTCGTTGGCTTTTCTCACCCTCTATTTCGTGTTCATATTCCGGTATCTGTCGAGACGTTGTGAGCACCAAGCCGACCTATATGCAGTCACACTGACAGAAAAACCAGAAGCCTTCAAAACGGCTTTGATGAAACTCGCCCTTTTGAATGCCATACCCAAATCAGTTCAGCGGTTTTTCGAGATTTTCAATACACATCCATCCATCGACCGACGGATTAAATTCATCAATCGGTGGATCGCACGCAAACCCGATACCCAACGTTATAGAACCTATCTCATTGAAGTCAAAATCCTGATCGCTCTGCTACTGATGCTCTTGACTCTCATAGTACTATTGCTCCGCTAAAAAAATAAGAAGGGCGTGATAGCTGTAAGCAAAAGCTTACTGGCTATCACGCCCGTTTTTGTAGCGTCAATGCCTTTCATCAATTTATCTGACGATAAAAGGCATTAGGGCATAAAACGTTACGGAGATACAGGTTTGACACAACGGAAACCGAGGTCTCCGCCCGTACTCACCGGTGCGCCACGGTCGCGATTTGCGACACGAGTCGTCTGGGCTGAATAGAGATAGGAGCCGCCGCGCAGGACACGGAGATCATCCATCATTGTGTCTGGATCGCCTGACATCGGGTTCGTGGTAGGAGAACTCTGATAGAACACATCGTCATACGTATCCAGACACCACTCCCAGACATTCCCAGCCATGTCATAGAGACCATAACCATTCGCCGCATAACTGCCAACGTCCGTCGTGCTCCCTACGTTCTGACCATAGTTTGCCTTCGTAGCGTCTATGGTGTCGCCGCCGGGGTATAGTTTCCCAACTAACCCACCGCGCGCAGCATACTCCCATTGTGCTTCCGTGGGGAGCTCTTTGCCTGCCCACTTCGCATACGCTCTCGCACCATGCCAAGTGACTCTAATGACAGGCCGGTTCCCATGACCGGACTTGGCTTGATAGGTTGGGGTTTCCTGCCCTGCTACCAGCTCAATGCCTATGGCGGGATCCGTCATATCGAGCCAGGTCTTCCCTGCGTCGACGTGTTTGCCCTTTGCAGTAAGGAATGCCGCGAACTGTGTGTTCGTCACTTCATGCGTATCCATATAAAACGCACCTAAAGTGACAGTGTGAACAGGGCGTTCATCCGCATCGCCGATGGTGCTGCCCATCTTAAACGTGCCAGCGGGGATCAGCGCCATGCCCGGCGGTAGCGTGGGTGTCACGACAGGTGTTTCGACAGGTGTCGGGGATGTCTCGACAGGTACCTTGACAGGTGTCTGAACAGGCACCTGGGACTGGAGGTTTCCATCATTATTCTCATTACTGTTAGCAGGGGCGATAGGTATAACACAACGGAAACCGCTGACGAAGTTAGAACCTCCTGCCCAATTGCCACTGCGGGCATGAACCATAATGCTTAGATGATCGGAATCCCAGTGCCCGCCACGAAGCTCACGGGTACCTGTAGCCGCTTTATAGTTAGCCAATAGCGCTTGGATACTACTGTTTGCATCCCTCAGAGGATTCGTCTTCGCACCACTTGAATAGGCGGTGTAGGTGTCTAAACACCATTCGTAATGATTTCCTGCCATATCATACAACCCGTAGCCGTTGGCTGCATAACTGCCGATTGGCATGGAGTCAAACTTAAACCCGTAGCGCATGTTGGCATGGTCCTCGGTACCATTGCCGTCGTTGCCGTCGTTGCCCCAGGGGAATGCTTGACCGACTAAGCCGCCGCGTGCAGCATACTCCCACTCCGCCCCCGTCGGCAGCCGCTTGCCTGCCCACTCCGCATACGCCATCGCACCATACCAGCTCACATGAGCAACAGGGTGATTTCCATAACCCGCTACCGGCGTATATCTACCGTCTGATAACCTAATCTTCACCTTATTATTGTTGCCGCTGAGGTGGATCCAGGTCTTCCCTGCATCGGTATGTTTCCTCTTTGCATTGAGGAACGCAGCGTATTCTGTGTTCGTCACTTCATGCGTATCCATATAAAACGCATCTAAAGTGACAGAATGAATAGGGCTCACAAACCCCCCACCGAGCGCGCCCATCTGAAATGTGCCAGCGGGGATCAGCGCCATGCCTGCAGGTGTCTCGACAGGTGTCTCGACAGGTGTCGGGGTTTTCTTGACAGGTACCTTGACAGGTGTCTGAACAGGCACCTGGGACTGGAGGTTTCCATCATTATTCTCATTACTGTTAGCAGGGGCGATAGGTATAACACAACGGAAACCGCTGACGAAGTTAGAACCTCCTGCCCAATTGCCACTGCGGGCATGAACCATAATGCTTAGATGATCGGAATCCCAGTGCCCGCCACGAAGCTCACGGGTACCTGTAGCCGCTTTATAGTCAGCCAATAGCGCTTGGATACTACTGTTTGCATCCCTCAGAGGATTCGTCTTCGCACCACTTGAATAGGCGGTGTAGGTGTCTAAACACCATTCGTAATGATTTCCTGCCATATCATACAACCCGTAGCCGTTGGCTGCATAACTGCCGATTGGCATGGAGTCAAACTTAAACCCGTAGCGCATGTTGGCATGGTCCTCGGTACCATTGCCGTCGTTGCCGTCGTTGCCCCAGGGGAATGCTTGACCGACTAAGCCGCCGCGTGCAGCATACTCCCACTCCGCCCCCGTCGGCAGCCGCTTGCCTGCCCACTCCGCATACGCCATCGCACCATACCAGCTCACATGAGCAACAGGGTGATTTCCATAACCCGCTACCGGCGTATATCTACCGTCTGATAACCTAATCTTCACCTTATTATTGTTGCCGCTGAGGTGGATCCAGGTCTTCCCTGCATCGGTATGTTTCCTCTTTGCATTGAGGAACGCAGCGTATTCTGTGTTCGTCACTTCATGCGTATCCATATAAAACGCATCTAAAGTGACAGAATGAATAGGGCTCACAAACCCCCCACCGAGCGCGCCCATCTGAAATGTGCCAGCGGGGATCAAGACCATACCTTCAGGAACGGCGGGAGCGGGAGGAGGCGGAGGAGGTGGGAGAGTAGACACCGACACCCAGTCAGAAGTAACGACCACTTCAGCACCACTATCCCCGGTCTCGTATACCATAAAACCATCCGAGTGCTCTAACTCCTCCTTGGCACGATCCGAATACAGCAACTCCTCCTGCGTTACACCATTCTCGAACTGACCCGACACAATACGAAACTTCCGCTTCGGATGAACCCAGAACTCGAACGTGCCACTGCTGCTCTCCGGTTTTAACGCACCATCCGCGTTTGATATGTGGAAAAAAGACTCGTTGTCCGCCCACGAATGAAACACCCTACCTTTACCCGGAGGGATACGATAGCTGCCACGCGTCCGAAACCCTTCAGGCCACCCCTTCCTCGGATTCTCAACCTTCCAAGTCGCAAAGACCACGTATATATCTTCTTCCCGCTCATTTCTTACGATGTTCTCTACCCACGCAGGCGGAGCAACATCTTCAACGGGCGGACCACCATCGTCTCCGAGCTCGTCATTTGGCGGAGCAGTCGGCTGCCCATCTAGCAACACCCACGCCGGAGTGACAACCACTGCCGAGCCGCCCGTATAGCTGACAAACCCCTCTAATTGAACCAACTGACCCGGCGAACGATCAGAGTAAAGCAGCTGATCCGTTGTCACAGAGGCATCGAGCGTCTGTGAGACAACGCGGAAGGAGCGCTTCGGATGAGCCCAGAACGCAAAAGCGGTGGTGCCGCTGTTCGCTTTTATCGCACCCGCAGCGTTTGAAATACGGAAATACATGCTGTTGGTGTCCCAGGAATGGAAAATCCTGGACATCCCGGGCGGGATGCGGTATGAGCCGCGGGTCCGGAACCCTACGGGTATACCTTTGTTATCATCCGCTGCCTGCCAGGTGCTCTTGATCACATAGATCTCTTCGAGCGTGTTATTGGTTACCAGGTTCTCTTGCCATTCTGCCGTCGCGAACGGGGCGCTCGCAAACATAAACGCGGCAAGCATAGAAAGAACCACTCCGGTTCTTTTCATTTTGAGCCTCCTTTTATCTGTGAAGATACACAGATATCTGCTTGTCCTTAAGTTTTACTTACTGCATTATTAATATTGGAACAGCAAGTGATTTTTCCCCTATCATCTTGACAGGTTAAGGGGTTATTATAACTTAACTTTAAGTTTTTGTCTAACATATTTCCGTTTAAACGCGACATACCGACTCAACGTTGATTCTCTTTTTGTAGATCAGAGAGGGCCGGTGGTATTTCTTCTTCAATAGCGAATTGCAATTTTTCGATCATTCGGTGCAATGGCAATTCATATTTTTCCTGAAGGCGGCGTTTTTCATCAGCAATATGGAAGGCGACGAGTAGTGGTACTTTCTGCTCGTCAAAACCCTTCCTGAGATAGGATTCAACTACAGTTCTAACGTACTCAACAAGCTCGTTGATATTGTCTGCAGTCAGGTCATCCGTTGGTTTAATAGTATAAGGCATGCCGAGTATAACGAATCGAATAGGTTTAAAATCGTGTGCTTGCTCTTGCATTATGTTATTATAGACCCCTTTCATATTTTTTCACGAACCGTCTAAGATTGTAAGGTTGCTCTACATCCCTTACAGAGAGAGTGCCTTGTGCATTGTCATAGTGCAGGGTGTCACTCCGGTCCATTTTTCAAAAGCGATGGCCCCCTGATGGACCAACATACCGATGCCGCCAAGGGTTTGACATCCGCGTTCGGCGGCTACTGCCATTAGAGGTGTTACCGGCGGAGTATAGACAATGTCATAAACGGCGGTGTTCGGTTGAAGCCACTCGGGAGAAATTAACAGCCGTTGCTTTGGGTCCATACTAGCTGTTGCAGTATTAATAAGAAGTGTACTGCGGTAGAGGGCAGCAGGCAGCTGTGTATCCGTGAGCCCTATCCCGTGCATCGGGACCCCTGTTTTTTGATGCATTTCTTCTGCTAATGAGACAGCCCGCTTCTTTGTGCGATTGGCAATCGTTATAGATGCGACACCTGCAAGTGCTAAGGCGACGGTCACTGCTCTCGCGGATCCACCTGCACCTAAGATGACGACATCTTCATCAACTGGCACAAACATGCCGTCGTTTTCTTCCAAAGATCTCAAGACTCCTGGAGCGTCTGTATTATCACCTTGTATTTCATCGTCAACAAAAGTGAGGGTGTTCACAGCGCCAATAAGCTCGGCTTCTCTTGAGATAGAGGTGAGATACGGTATGACAGCCTGCTTATGTGGGAGCGTTACGTTAATACCGACGATGTTTACCGCCTTAAATCCTGCAATTGCGTCCCCTAAATCATCAGAACGCACATGAAACGGGACATATACATAATCAAGACCTGCTTTTGAAAAAGCTGCATTGTGCATTTGTGGTGACCGGGTGTGTTGAATTGGGTCACCGATAATACCAACAATGTGAGTATGTCCTGTCAGGTTGGGTTGTGTCTTCATTGTAGCCTGGTTCTCCGAAAACTATTCTTGTGCTAGTAAGCCTTCAACGATCTGTTGTGCGTTTTCCATTTTCGGGTAGCGAATTTCCCGATAACCGCGGACTTCCTCAACACATTCCAACGCTTGGAGATGCTTCTCGTATGTCTCGGCATTAATAGGAGTAAAAGTATCAATCACACGGGTAATATACCATTCCCGGAACGCTTTTTCTTTTGCGTGCCACTGCGGTAGCCATCGTCTGAGAAACTTCATGCATTTCATGAGGTTCAGTTGCCAATTTCGTGTATCAATATCGCGTTCAAGATCAAACCCCATCACAGTGAAATGCGGCCGGTTCAAATGAAGATACCGGATCCTATCTCCGTTTGCTGTATCGACCTTATACAGTGCTTTGTCTCGTTCTAACTTTTCTTTCCTCGTTAATAGGTGCGCGACGTAGACTTCATCCTTAATCAACATCACTTTATGAAGATATCTAATGGCAGCTTTTGTTGCTCTATAGCCGTAATTGTCAGAATCGTGTGTGTAAACCTGGTGAATCTTTTCAACATATCTACGTGCGTAGTTTATATCTTCAAATTGAATGAGATCGTAAATATAGAGAGCTAGCATTCGGTTGACCTCGCCGGAGTCGACGTTTAGTTTTTTTACTATATTTTCGACGAGCCTCCCGTATTCCTGCGCCAAACGTCCTCCGCGCCATTTCCGTGCCAAAATCTGTTGTTTTGATTTAAGAAGTTCAGTATAAGTTAGTAGCGTCTTTACTGTTGATGTGTTTACAGAAGATTCAGAGGTTTCGAGTGCTAAGCGCCGTCCCACGGTGAAGGCGCTCATATTGGTATCCAAATCGGCATGTGGGATCATCTGTTTGAGCGCTAGTTGTAACGGTTCTAACTCAAGAGGTATCAGTTGGCGCTGGAAAGCGGTGCCGAGGAGCATCATGTTCGCATATAACTTGTTTCCGAACAACTGTTCGGAGATTGCGAACAGGTCTATGCCAAAATAAGCATCGAGGTTGGTATGCGCTTGGAGTGTCTCTTCAAGGGCCTCCGGTTCGAAATCATCTTTGCCGATGAGGGTGGATATGGTTTCGGTTTTTGCTGTATTTACGACGGCAGCAGTGCGCGTTGGAGATGCAATACGAAAAAGGGAATTTGCACCGATGCCGCGGACCGCTTCCAAGATGTCAAGGCCTAACAAAAGATCCGCCTTGCCATACGGGATCATAGTTGAGGCGTGAAAACCAGGTTGTGTATAAGCGATATGGGTATAGACACCGCCGTTTCGAATTGCTAAGCCTTTCCTGTCACAGAATGTCACATCGTAGCCTTGGAGGTACCCCGCAACAACCAGAACTTTGGAGATCATACCGATACCCATGCCTCCGACACCGGCTGCGTAGATATTCCAGCTCCGTTCAAAGGTCCGTGGGGGCGGCGGCGGTAAAGGCGTATCACTGAGGAGGTCCGGATAACCTGATTCTACGTTCTGACTTTGAGGTGGGCGTTTACGTGTGACGATAACCTCTTCAAATGCCGGGCAGGCGTATTTAATCCGGGCACACGCGCCATCGGCAACACAATTCGAGCGGTCGATAGCAATTTTCTCACCGTAATCGGTATCAATGATTTTTAGACCGGGGCATCCTGTAGCAGTGGTACATTCCCTGCAAAATTCGCAGACTTCGGGGGTAATATTGATATGTTTTTCGTATTTGAGGAATCCCTTGTGCGCTATTGTTTTTCGTTGCTCTCTGCGGATTCTGCGATAATAGGTAATAGCGCACTCTTTATCAGCAATGATAATCTTCACTCCGGGTTTAAGAATGGTTTTTTCAAGGTATTTTTTGTAGTTCACCCGATCTTCGGGGTTAGTGCGCACGATGTCTATTTCGGAGTCACCAGCGAGCCCTTGCGCGACCTGTTCAATGTCTTGCGCGAAGGTAGGATTACCGAGGATGTCGCGTTCATCAGCCGGGGTGGGTTGATGCCCTGTCATCGCAGTCGTCTGGTTGTCTAAGATGATATAGGCAATGTCTTGGTTGTTTTTGATTGAGTCGGAGATCGCCGCCATGCCGCCGTGGAAGAAGGTCGAGTCGCCCATGAAGACAACTTGCTTGTTTTGAATAAAGGGGTCGATGCCTGCGCCTGCGCCGCCCCCCAATGCCATAGCAGAGAGGTTGTGCATCAGCCTTGGGAACGGCTCATATTTGAGCATAGAATAACATCCGATATCTCCATGAAAGACGAGATCCACGAGCCCGGAATTGTGATGCTTCTTCATATAGTCGGGATCCATAAATTGCTCGGTAATCTCAAGGAAGACACTTGAAGAATCACGGTGTGGGCAGCCCGGACAGAAGGTAGGCGTGCGTTGCGGGATACCAATCTGCCGTTCGGAGGCCTGTTTTTGGATTTCCTCTTCACGGGCGAAGTGTTCAGTATCAATAGATGTCGTTGTCTTGCTGAGACGGTTTTTGAGGAGTGGAATAAGTTTTTGAATGAGAATAGAGGCATCTAAGCCAGAAGCTACTGGCACCCCTGGTAGGCCGTTGGGAAACTGTTTTCCCCAGACGTTCACATACTGCTTGATGGCACCGCTCTGATACATTTGCATGAGAAGTGCCTTGATTTCGTTTTCCAAGAGAGGCCGTTTCTCCTCAATAACGTAAATTTCATCGACCTGCCCTGCAAATTCTCGGACAATGTCAAGGTCAATCGGATGTGTCATACCGAGTTTGAGGATTGGAATATTTCCGTGTAAGTTCAACTCTTCGAGGGCGTGGAGGAGACAACTGTATGCTAAGCCTGTACTGACAAATCCGATCAGGTGTTTTTTTCGGGTTGAATTATTCTGAAGAAACTGGATTCTGTTGAGGTTAAGAGCGCGTGCTGTTTCAAGTGCAGCAGGTAACCGTTTGCGTAACGTTTCGAGCTCAATGCCGGATGTATGTGGCGGTAAGACGACGCGCTTATCCGGATCAACGTTTTGGGTATTAAGGTTAATTTGCTTTAAATTGCTAACGTCAGGATAAATGTTAGGACGTAGCTCGACGTTACCGCCGCCGCTTGCCTGATTTTCAGTTGTTAGATAGCAAACGTAGAGGTTCGCAGCGGCGGAAATTTGGAAAGCACAGTCGATCCAGTCCTTGAGTTCCTGAAATGTACTGGGTTCAAGGAGCGGAACATAGACGTGGCGAGCCAAAAACCGGGAGTCCGCTGGCACTTGTGTACTATGCGACCATGTATCATCGCCGACAACAACAACAGCTCCCCCGGTTGTTCCGGCGAGATTGCTGATTGCAAGTGCATCGGAGGCAACATGCAAACCAACACTTTTCATAAAGGCAATCGCGCGCAGGTCGGCCATCTGTGACCCGTTCAATCGAGCGATACTTAACGCCTCGTTGTTGGCTATTTGGGCAACAATCCCATTGATTTTCAACAATTCAGCGTTACGCTCGATAACGTCAAATACTTCAGCAAGGGGAGAACCAGGGTAACCGGTGAGAAGACTGATCCCGCTTTCCAGAGCGCCTTTGACTAGCAGTTCGCAGCCTGTATAGACATGTGTTCCGCTGGATTGTGTGAACCTTTCATCCATTTTTTTTATCCTTTAACTCAGCATAGGGATCCGAAAAGAATATTGCAGCAAGATTTCTGTAACAACGATATGGTGTTACGTCTAGGTTCCAAAGCTCATGAGGGAAGGATGCCCTATTTTTCAGCCAATAATTCCCGTGCATGTGCAAGTCCAATTTCAGTTTCTTCGCTGCCGTGCATTCGGGCGATTTCGTTAATTTGTTCTTCCGGTGTCAGCGGTTTCGCTGTAATCAGGGTCTGCGCGCCGCCCACGACCTTCTTCTCTACCCGGAAATGTCTATCTGCAAAACGGGCAATCTGCGGAAGATGGGTGATACAGATCACTTGTGCGAATTCAGAAAGTTCTTTCAACTTCTTACCGACGACATTGGCTACTTTGCCACCGATTCCACTATCGATTTCGTCGAAAAGAAGAGTCGGAATTTCATCTGCTTGCACCAGTACCGTCTTCAAAGCGAGCATAATGCGCGAGATTTCGCCGCCCGATGCGATCTTGTTAATTGGGCGTGCTTCGGAGCCGACATTCGGTGCGATCAAGAACTCGACAGCATCCATCCCGTGAGAACGGAAGCCGTAACGCTTGCCATCTATTTGAAACGGGCCGGTGTCCTCGGGCATATGCTCGACGGCGGCTTTAAATTCGGCCTTATCCATCCCGAGGGTACGCAACTCCTTCTCAATCTGTTTTGAAAGCTGCTTGGCAACATGCTGACGCTTTGCAGAAAGAGCACAACACAGATGTTGTGCGTCCTGAATTGTTTTGTGGATCTCTGTTTGGAGTAATTCTTGCTTTTCCGAACCGAGTTCTAATGCCTCCAATTTTCGCGCGGCTTCGGCGTGATAGGCTAATATTCCGGAGATAGAATTGCCGTAACGCCGCTTCAGTTTTGCGATAAGTGCTAACCGATCGGTAACTTCATCTAAGCGCAGGGGATTGAATTCGACCCTGTCCGTATATCGCCGGATATGTGAAGCAATATCTTCCAATTCATAGCGTGCAGTTTCCAATCGGTCATGCACTTCGGAGAGATTATCATCTAATTCGGATAATTTCGTAAGCGTTTTTGAGGCTTTTGTGAGGTTTTCCAGTACTGAGCTGCCAGCAGATGTGCCGCTTTCCAATAGGGCATATACGTAACCGGCAGATTTTGCCAATTCTTCAGCGTTGCTCAGTATACGGGCCTCAGCGGTTAATTGTTCATCTTCACCCTCTTGGAGGTTCGCTGCGGTAAGTTCCTTAATTTCAAATTCAAGGAGGTCTTTTTCGCGATGCGAGGCGGTTAAGGTTTCTGCTAGGTCCTCCGCCTCTTTTCGTAAAGCTTGGAGGGAAGCATGCACCTTACCAATATGTTGTCTTGCCTCACTGCAGCCCCCAAAATCGTCTAAGAGTTTGAGGTGGGTTTGCGTTCTGAAGAGGGACTGGTGTTCATGTTGACCGTGAATATCAACAAGCAAAGTTCCAAGGGCTTGGAGTTGGCTCAGGTTCACCAAATGTCCATTGATTCGGCAGCGGCTCCTACCGTTCGCCCCAATTCGTCTAGAAAGAATTACTGCATCTGATGGATCTAAGACATCGCTAAAAGCGAAGTCCGTGTGCCACACTGGGTGCTGATGACAGGGTCCAACGGCTACCTCTACTTTCGCAAAATCGGTCCCTTCACGGACAACATCGGAGGAGACCCTTTCCCCTAACACCAACCCGATGGATCTGAGGATAACAGATTTTCCGGCCCCTGTCTCGCCAGTGAAAATATTCAATCCAGATGCCAGTTCCAAGTTGAGTTCGTCTATGAGTGCAATGTTGCGGATAGAAAGTGTCTCTATCATTTTAGTCATTATTGGTCATGTGCTATCGATGATCAGAGCAGAGCGGATTTTTGCTGAAAAGCGACAGCACAACACTAATAATTATTTTTTTATCGGTGCCTAGTACTTTCACCTAACATCAGTTTTTCCCGTAGAGCTCTGTAGTAACTATGGTGTTGTGACCGGATCAGTTGAATTGTTCGCTCCGCTCTCTCCACTTTTATGACTGATCCTGCAGTGAGACTGTGCGTTTCACGGTGTCCATCTACGAAAACATCTACGGCCTGATATGCAGCGCGCATTTTGACGGTTATCTCCGCGCCGCCATTTGCAATGAAGGGACGAACTGTCAAACTGTGCGGTGCGATAGGTGTTAACAGAATTGCCTCCAACTGCGGTGCGACAATAGTACCTGCACAAGCGAGCGAATAACCGGTTGAACCGCTTGGGGTTGCGATGATCAGCCCGTCGACATTATACGGGATAAATAGCTCATTATCAACATACACATCTAATTCAATAAGTTGTGTGTAGTGCCGAATGACAACGTCGTTGAGTGCAAAAGCTCGAAATGGTTTCGGGAAGTCTTGGCTGTTCACGACAACCTCTAACATCATCCGATGTTCTATGCGATAGGCCCCGGTCAAAAGTCCTTCCAAAGTCGGATAAAGTTCGTCGAGCGAGGCATCTGTCAAAAATCCGAGGGTTCCAATATTAATCGCTAGAATAGGTACATTCTCAATCTGTGGCATGTGTGCTGCACTGAGCAGCGTACCATCGCCCCCTAGAACAAGCATCACATCCGCTTCTTGCACGACCTCCGCTTTGGAAATAGATGTTGCGGGGATTTTCCCCAATGCGGATGCTTGTTCCTTGAACAAGAGCGGAACAATACCGTGCTCTTTGAGCCAGAGGGACACGCTTTTAACGACTGCTGCTGCGTTTGTCTTAGTCGTATTAACGAAAAAACCGATGCTTTTTATTTTTCTCATTTAACGGCTATCCGCTGTTAGTTTTCAGTTGTCAGTAAAACATGGGCGCTGCTGACGTTTTATCCATCACAAGCTTTTACGGTTGAAGACTGATTGCCGGCAGCTATTTTGCTGACTGCCAACGGCTGAGCATCGACAACCATCACATCTAATTCTCCAAACGAGTAAAGAGAAAAATTACACCACAGCCGATGCAAAAGGCCCCCGTAGTGAGCAGCAGGTTCATATTAAATTGCGGTAAAATATAGGCAGCATCTATACGTTCCCCATCTATCATTGCAAACTTGCGAAAGGGCCATAACCCATAAAGCGAACCAAGCATTAATCCAATAAGGAAGGCAATTGTCAAATTGCGATAGCGCTCTAATAGATAGTTGAGCAACCGCGTGAAAGCGAGAAGCCCGAACAAGCAGCCGAGCGCTGTAACCGTGACTATTAGTAGACTCGCTAGCATCGAGGGTTCTAAAACACCGCTGATCAATTTTGGAACACCTTCTACCACAGTGTTTATTGCTGTTAGGAGCCGAAAATAGACACCTAGGGCAAGCATCAGAAACGAACCGCTGACACCGGGCAGTATCATCGCCGAAATAGCCAGTGCGCCGCTCCCAAAGAAAATTCCGAGATCCCAATGTGTTGGAAAAGCGGGGCCTCCGCCACTGTCATCTACCGCGATGTCATTCCGTGATTGATGCGTAATTTGCTCTAATTGCCTCTCGTTCATACTGATAGAGAGGCTTAGGACGAGCCCAACAGCAATCAGCAGTACAAATAATTCTCTTATACCGCATCGTTTTAGCATTCGCGCGGGCACAAGGATAGAAGTGAGAATCAGCCCACTGAAGAAGCCGTAAGTAGCATCATGGTGGTTGTTCAGCAAATAGACAATTAATTTCGATGTGAGCAAGACAGCCGCTACGGCACCTGTGCCTAAGAGCGTGAGAAAACTGAAGTCGATCCGGTGAAGTTCTATTTTTGCAGCTATGAAGGCTCTTTTTTTTAAGCTGACTACTCCGATCAAATTCTTTACTGTTGAAATCCCGATGCTCCGTAATGATCGGATGAGACGTTCATAGATGCCTAAGACTAGCGCAAGTGTTCCGCCACTCATACCGGGAATGATATTGGCAATTCCTATCAAAAACCCGTAAATAGAAAGCCGGAGTGAATTCATGTTTTTATAGTTATCAGTTAGAATCAACGCCGAATGCGCGTATAGCACTCAGTGGGTTATCAGTCAAGAAGTTATTTCAGTAGGTCAGAACATCTTTAAGCAGTGATGGATAACCCCTAAAATCTTTCTCATATAACTGTGGAGCCCAAAATTTACAAGAGTCCACATTCCTCGGAGCGGTTTAATATGGTTAACCTCATTGCCATATCGGGGCTGGATCGGTAGCCCCTTCTACAACACTCAATTTCAAGCCTGGACTTCTCTCACAGCTATTCTGGACTCGTTGTATACCGGTAGCAGCAAACACATTTCATAGCTTTTGGTATATTATACTACAAAAATATTTTTCTGTCAAACGGTTATCTGTCGAAAAACATGTAAATACTTTGGCAACGGACAGGTGTCAAAAAGCATGACTTTACTTCATGAGCAGAGCGGCAAAATTATGAAAACCGCTAAAGTTTTTGCTGGTAGCCAATAGTTCCTAATTTTAGCGCGATCCTGATAATCATTGGATTCACCTTTAAATAAGGAGATCACTGACAGCCGCCGGGGCTTACCAGAGGAGAAATGAATTTCCACTTTTTCCATAGGTGTGATATACTGAAGTAAACTCTCACTACACTAGGGTAAAATTGCTTATGAATTTTCCGATGCTGTCAGAGGCGAAACGTCTAGAGATGCTCCAACCTCCAACCGGGAAAGTGAGGATGGTTCTTGACACTGACACCTATAATGAAATCGACGATCAGTTTGCAGTTGTCCACGCGCTGCTCTCTCCGGAACGCCTCAACGTTGAGGCGCTGTATGCTGCCCCGTTCCACAACAATCGCTCCAATAACGCTGAAGATGGTATGGAGAAAAGTTACGACGAAATTCTTCGGCTTCTGGCTCTGCTGGACGTTCCTGCTGCTGAATTGGTCTACCGCGGTTCCAGAACGTTCCTCTCCGATAAAGCGGACCCCGTGCCGAGCGATGCCGCTACTGACTTAATTGAACGGGCTCTGTCAAGCAGTGAAGACCTGCTCTATGTGGTTGCTATAGGAGCAATAACAAACGTCGCTTCTGCTATTTTAATAGAGCCCGAAATTATCGAACGAATCGTCGTTATCTGGCTTGGTGGGAATCCGTTGTACTGGCCCCACACTCGTGAATTCAACCTTACACAGGATCTTTACAGTGCACAAGTCGTTTTGGATTGCGGTGCGCCGTTCGTTTGGCTGCCTGCACGGGGCGTTGTGTCGCATCTGCATACAACCGTCGCGGAGGTAGAGCGTTACGTGCAGGGCAGAAGCAAAATCGGAGATTATCTTACGGAGATTTTCAAAGACTATTCTAGCGATCATTACGGTTGGTCCAAGGTGATATGGGATCTATCTGCCACGGCATACCTCGTCAATCCGTTGTGGGTTCCAACAGAAATCGTCCACAGCCCGATTTTGACAGAAGCGGTGACATGGAGTTTCGATAACAACCGACATCTCATGCGCGTTGCTTCGAGTGTCAACCGGGATGCGATTTTCCGAGATCTGTTTGAGAAATTGCAACACTATACCGGGTAACGAGGTAATAGCGGGTGCGGTTCGAAAATCTCGACTACCAAGGGCGGCGGTGAGGATAGATTCGGTTCGAAGGGATCGAAGGGACTGTCGATTCTGATCAAGATCCTCATGAGCGAAGTAGGCATGCTGAGGCGCTTTGCAGTCTGTTGTCAACAGTATTTTACCAATCACATTCAACGTTTTCGATGAATGTGCGTCTAATATATCAACAAAATTTAGTAATATTCCGTATATTTAGCGACTTTATCAACGGAAAAGACAACGTCTGATATTCCGACAGAAAACATGCATAATTTCATAACGATTCTTAACACTATCCGCCGCCCCTTCGACCAAGAACTTCGAAAAGGGTGTCAAGACAATGTTGTTGTCAACGGGTTAGGAAATTATGTGCAGCTATGGGTAAAAAATGGAGGCACTGTTGCCTTAGAAACAACCGAAAAAGAGGTGTTAAACGCCTTAGCGTCTCTCTTTAAAAGTTATGCAGACGCTTCCCCGGATGAACGACAACGCAAGCTGTCAGAAGCAGCCAAACGTATTGATACAGTACTGGCACACAAGCAGCAGGGATTGAGAAATAAGGAGGCTGTTGAAGTGCCCCGCGCGCCGTCCGTTCACCGGCCAACAACGCAGCGGACACATCAGGATCAGAAAAAGAACAGACAGGAGATACAGCCTCTTTTTCAGGAAAGAGTAAAGCTTCCCAAACAGGAAACAGCAGCGGAACCTACGTCGCAGAGGTCGGTTACAGAGCCGCTTCCGCTTCTCCAAAGTGCGGAGCTGCTTCCGGTGCAAACAGAGCAGGCTTCTAGCGGAAACCCGTCAGCAGCTGTACCTATCTCAGATATTCCTGTTTTAACGGATCTCGCCTCGCTTGATTTTTTATCCGAATCGATCCAGTATCTCAAAGGGATTGGCCCCCGTCGTGCAGCACTGCTCTTAGCAGAGCTCAATATCCGGACTGTTGGTGAATTGTTGGCGTACTATCCGCGGGATTATATCGATCGATCCAATACAGTAGAGATTTATAGGGTGGGTCGAACGGAAAATGATGAACCGGAGACGATTCAAGGTAAGGTTGTTAATCACACTTCGTCGCCGACAGCGAAGGGCAAGCGCGTTGGTAAGATCTCAATTTACGATGGGACCGGTGTAGCCGTGCTGGTTAATTTTGGCCGGCGGATTGGCGTTATGAAGGCGCTGCTTCCTATTGATGCCGAGGTAGTTGTCAGCGGTAAGTTCTCGCGCCGTTACAACGAAATCCAAGCGACCGACTACGAGTTTGAATTATTTGAAGAAGATAACCTGATTCACACAAAGCGGATTGTCCCGAAATATCCACTTACTGCGAAACTCACTGCGAAAATGGTTCGGGGTTGGATACGGACAGCGCTCGATGAATATGGACAACAGATTCCTGAGATCCTCCCACTTGATCTTCGGAAACGTCAAGGTTTAATAGACAGACAGCTTGCCATTAATGAGATTCATTTCCCGACCTCGAAAGTGCATCAAGAAGCTGCGCAAAAACGCCTCGCCTTTGAGGAATTTTTTCTCCTAAGCGTCGGGATGGAGATGAAAAAAGAGCACAAAGCTTTAGAGGCGGGCATTCCGTTTCGAATTGGAACGGGGACAGGAGATGTTTCCTCTACGCTGCTGCACGACTTCACGGCTTCGCTACCTTACGAATTGACGGGCGCCCAAAAACGGGTTTTAAGAGAAATTCAGAAAGATATGCAGCAAAAAAAGGTGATGAATCGCCTTCTCCAAGGAGATGTTGGTTCGGGGAAGACCGTTGTCGCAGCGATGGCTCTGCTCAGCGCCATTGAAAACGGTTATCAAGGGGCACTGATGGTGCCGACTGAAATTCTCGCCGAGCAGCACTATTATAATCTTTGCGATATGTTCAAGCATCTGCGCAGAAAAGATGCCCCAGAAGGTGCTGCGAAAATAAACGTTGTGCTTCTGAAAAGCGATCTTCGCAAGTCAGAACGTGAAGCTGCGCTAGAGACGATCGCTAATGACACTGCAGACCTCATCGTCGGTACACAAGCTTTGATTCAAGACGGTGTCAATTTCCACAAACTTGGACTGGTTATTATCGACGAGCAGCATCGATTCGGTGTGATGCAACGCGCAACGCTTCGGAACAAAGCACAACCTGTGGACGAAGCACAAAAGCATCCGGGTAACGCTGCGCCGTCGCCGGATGTCCTTGTTATGACTGCGACACCGATTCCGCGGACCCTCGCTCTGACACTCTACGGAGACCTGAACGTATCGGTCATTGATGAGCTGCCTCCGGGTAGACAGCAGATTAAAACCTATTGGATAAAGGAAAACGCTCGTAGGAAGTTATACGCTACACTTCGGAAAGAGGTTCAACGGGGGCATCAGGCATACATCGTTTATCCACTCGTTGAAGAGTCTGAAAAATTAGAAGATCTCAAAGCTGCAACAGAAATGGCATCGCACCTTCAGAATGACGTGTTTCCGAACCTTCGTATCGGTTTACTGCATGGGCAAATGAAATCCGTTGAGAAATATCAGGTGATGGAAAGATTTAAGGAAAAACAGATAGATATTCTTGTTTCAACGACGGTGATAGAGGTCGGTATTGATGTTCCGAACGCAACGTTGATGGTGATTGAGAATGCAGAACGGTTTGGGCTCTCACAGCTGCATCAGTTGCGTGGACGCGTGGGACGTGGCAAATATCAATCGGCATGTTATCTTGTTGCTTCGCCGAGAGGGGACGACTCCTATCAACGGATTCAGGCGATGATTCGCACGAACAACGGTTTTCACATTTCAAAAGCGGACCTAAATATTCGGGGGCCTGGCGAGTTCTTTGGTACCCGCCAATCAGGTATACCGAATTTTAAGATTGCAAATATTATCCAAGACACCTCTCTTCTGGAAGCCGCGAAAAAAGAGGCAGAATTATTAATCAAAACCGATCCAGGATTAGATGCCGACAACCATCAACTCCTGAAACGGATGTTACAGAAGCATTGGAAAGACAATCTGGACATCGCCTCGGTTGGCTGATTTCATTAATTTAAAGGGATGTCCAGATTGAATCAGATAGTAATATCAGACCCTAGGTTTCTGTGATCAGACCCGCTCAATGTCTCCGTTGACGTAGAATTGTGCTCCGCTTGATCTATAGATTCACGGGTTTACTGGCTTCACACACCGAAAACCGAAGACATTGGAACCACCCCAAGTCGTATATCTATAGCGACTCGTGACCGACAAGTATGTTTCTGAATTGTACCAGTCGCCGCCGCGAATGACGCGCTCTTGGGGCTGTTCATACTTATTCAAGGACGAGTAAGTACCTAGATCCGCCTTATAGTTATCTAACAAGTCTTGGATGCTGGTTGCAATCGACAACGACACCGGATTGTGGGTCGGAGATTTTGCGTAGTAGTCAGCATCATACGTATCGAGACACCACTCCGCTGCATTCCCGATCATATCATAGAGACCGTACCCGTTCGGCGGATAACTACCGACTGGCGTCGAACGGCCGAGGCCGCGGTTATTATAGTTCGCCTTGGTTTTATCTATGGTGTCTCCCCACGGATATCGCTTGCCTGCTAAGCCGCCGCGTGCAGCATACTCCCACTCTGCTTCGGTTGGCAGTCGCTTTCCTGCCCACCTAGCATATGCCATCGCACCCCGCCATCTTACATAAATGACAGGATGATTCTCATAGCCTGCCCGTGGGCGATACACACCGTCTACTAAGATAATATTTGTAGAAGCTGTACCGATACTCACCCAGCGCCACCAGATATTTTCATGTTTGCCCATTGCGTTGAGAAATGCTGCGTATTCTGCGTTTGTCACTTCGTGTGTATCCATATAAAAGGCATCTAAGGACACAGCGTGAACAGGGCTTTCGTCCGCATCGCCGGTAGTGCTGCCCATTTGGAAGGTGCCAGCGGGGATCAACACCATGCCCGCAGGAGCTGACGGGTTTACCGGAGGCACTGGCGTTTCAGGCGGTACTGGAGTGACATCGTCATTCCCGTTATCATCATTCCTGTCATCTATAGGAGAGACCGGCACCCAATCAGCAGTCACCGTCACGTCAGAACCGCTCTCATACACCATAAAACCATCCGAACGCTCTAACTTCGACACCGAACGATCCGAGTAACTCAGACCCGACTGCTCTACTGTCGCAGCGACCTGATCCGAGACCAGCCGAAACGAACGACGCGGATGCAACCAGAACCCAAACGTCTCCGAACTCGCCTCCGGTTTTAACGCTCCCGCAGCATTGGCAATCCGAAAATAGATCTCGTTATCCGCCCAGGCATGAAATACGCGCCCCTTCCCTGAACGAATGCGATACGTGCCGCGCGTCCGAAACCCCTCCGGATACCCCTTTTTCAGGTTCTCCAACTTCCACGTCGCGTAGACTACATATAGATCGGCTTCCGTGGCATTTGTTATCACGCTCGCTACCCACGCAGGCGGCGCAACATCTTCACCAGGCCGACCACCATCGTCTCCGAGTTCGTCATTCGGCGGAGCAGTCGGCTGCCCATCTAGCGACACCCACTCCCGAGTGACAACCACTTCGGAGCCACCCGTATAGCTGACAAATCCCTCCAATTGAACCAACTGATCCGGCGAACGATCAGAGTAGAGCAGCTGATCCGTCGTCACAGAGGCATCGAACGTCTGTGAGACAACGCGGAAGGAGCGACCCGGATGAGACCAGAACGCAAAATCCGTCGTGCCGCTGTTCGCTTTTATCGCATGCTCTGCGTTTGAAATACGGAAATAGATGCTGTTGGTGTCCCAGGAATGGAAAATCCTGGACTTCCCGGGAGCAAGCCGGTAAGAGCCGCGCGTCCAGAACCCTGCAGGGATACCTTTGTTATCATCTGCTGCCTGCCAGGTGCTCTTGATCACATAGATCTCTTCAAGCGTGTTATTGGTTACCATGTTCTCTTGCCATTCTGCCGCTGCGAACGGAACGCTCACAAATATGAGTGCGACGAGCGTTGTCAGAGCCAATATTGTTTTTCGCATGTTGTCTCTCCTTTTATCTGTGAAGATACACAGATGTATGTTTCTTTTTATACTCGGTTTTACTTACGCTATTGTCAACATTAGATCGGTTGCGTAGAAAGATCTCGCCTCAAGGGCTTCGGAAACGGACACCACTTGCAGCGGCAATCTGTACGTTCATAAGGTTGGCGAATTGTAATATTTCAAAACTAGTGTACATAATATCACAAATGCACTTAATTGTCAAATTTGTACCGTCATAATATCACAAATGCACTTAATTGTCAAATTCGTACCGTCATTTAGTTTTTGAGTAATTTCCATCTAGGTGCCCGAATGTAAGCAGAACATAGACGAAATCCGTTCCTTGTATTACATTCTCGCTGCTAAAGAAATGGTGCCCGTAATTACCGTTTTCCCTTTACATTTTTTGCAAAGTGGAGTATACTATTTGTATCATCTAAATTTTTGTTAAGGCAAGCAGTCGCGGACATTTAAGTGCTACTTTTTATTTCTGCTGAAGCATCATAGAAGTAGTCAGCCAAAGTATGTTAGACCAAAGATAGGGTGCGAAAAAAACGTCAATTAGGAGACTCATTGTGCATACACCAACTTCTCCGCTTGAGGAAACGGGTGTCGGTTCTGTTTATGTTGAAGAACTACCCCCGATAGAAATAGATGATACCGAGCTTGTTTATCATCGACTTTGCCCCGCTAAGGATTTCGAGGAACTCGAAGGCAAACCGTTTCACGTTAACGGTACACACCTGGCTGTTTTCAAGTCCAATGACAAATTTTACGCTGTTGATAACCGTTGTCCACACATGGGGTATCCTATGTCCAAAGGGAGTATCCGCGATGGGGTGCTTATTTGCCATTGGCATCACTGGGAATTTGACCTCAAGTCGGGTGCATGTTTTCTAGCGTCTGGCGATGATCTGAAAGCGTTCCCTGTGGAATTGCGAGACGATGGCTATTTGTACGTTGGATTAGCAAAGGGTGAACGCGAAGCAGCAAAACGGAGGGTTATTGACCGCGGCAAGCGCGCGCTTGAACGTGGGCTCAAAGACCGGAGCACCTTCTTTATCGCCAAGGCCGTTACTGCGCTTCGTGATGCGGGTGCAAAGCCGGACGAGATTATTCAACAAGGACTCCACTACGGAGCCCATAAAAGCAGCGAGGGGTGGTCTTCTGGCGTTGCTATCCTCACGCTTGCAGCCAACCTTTGGGAAGATGTTGATCCAGAGGATCATAACCTCTTTCTCGTACACGGGTTAAGCCAGATTAGTCGTAGGACCACGGGAAGCGCGCGTCCGTATCGTGCCCCCTTTCCGCGGCTCAGCGAGGCACACGATCTAGAAACCCTGAAGCGATGGTTCCGTTATTTTATAGATAAACGTCATGCCGGCGCAGCAGAACGCATCTTGCTAACGCTTAACGACCGAGGCTACGATAAATCTGTCCTGGCAGACTTTGTCTTTACAGCTGCAACGGACTACTACTTCACTGGTGATGGACACGCCCTCGATTTTGGGAACAAAATGTTTGAGGCGTTGGATTACGTCAATTGGAAAGGCTCACACGAGATTTTGCGCCCGATAGTGGTCGATCTAGTCAGTAGAACACGACATGAAGAGACCTCTCGATGGGCTGACGCTGTACCCGTCTTAGAACCACTCTTTGAGAGACTTGATAGTATGTGGCAAGACAATCAAGCCAACGAAGCAGAGCTCGATATTCCAGCGTTCACACAGACCCTGCTTGGTGATGAGTTTGAACCGACTGTTGCTGTAGTTGAACGGAAGATTCGCGCCGGTGTCGACCCGATCGATATCTGTCGCGCGATGACTTACGCCTCAGCGATTCGAACTGCCCGGTTCCACCTCAAAAACGAGGGAGACTGGCACGATGTCGCCAACATTTATTCTTACGCCCATGCACTTTATCATGCTTTCCACTATGCCCCGAGCGCTAACCTGTTGCGTGGGATTTTCCACGGGGTTGTTTTCTTGGCATATTTGCGCTGGTTGAACATGCCAGCTGCTCGTATTCCGAGACCCGGACAACGGATACCTGATGAAAACTACGATTCTCCTGACAAAATGTTAGACCGCTTGCAAGAGTTCGCCGACTTCCAGAAGGTCTATGAGGCGGAAATTCTTGTGAATCAGTACCTCGAAGAGCGGCATGACATCCGCGCCTTGAAACGAACGCTTGCGCACATCCTGCTGCGTGAAGATGCCGAGCTCCACATGTTTCAGGTCCTCGAAGTCGCCTTCCGGCATTACGACCTGTCAGACGATGTTGAAGAACAACGGATGCATTTGTTGGCAGCGACACGTTATATCACGGCGCAGAAGCTGATGAAGAACATTTTGTGGTCTACCGAGAACGCGGAACGGCTCGCGCGAGGCGAGTTGCTTAGCGAACGCGACGACGATTAGTACTTATCAATATCAAAAGGGATCACGGTTCCCCAACTTCTTGAGCTGGGGGCCAGGCGAGCAACGGTATCTCGCAGCAACGTCGGGCCGTGGCTTGTAGGAATGTGATGTCTTACAGGTCACAGGCCTGGCAATGTTATTCTAAGCAAGGAGTTTGAAATGAAGCTGGGCGTTATGTCCGATAGTCACGACAATATTCTAAACGTTAGGCGCACCGTTACACTTTTCAACGAGCAGGGCGTGGATCTCGTCGTCCATGCCGGAGATTTTATAGCACCGTTTGCCATTGACCCATTAGCGGGTTTGAACTGCCGCGTTGTGGGTGTTTTTGGAAATAACGATGGCGAACGGGTAATTGTCGCAAAACGGTTTGAGACCATCGGCGGCGAGGTGCACCCTAACCTTGCGGACATCTCCCTCGGTGACAAAAAGATTGCCGTGATGCATTATCCTGAGCTCGCCATACCGATCGCCAAAAGTGGTGATTACGATATCGTCGTCTACGGTCATACCCACCAGATAGATATCCAGAAAGATAGATCTCTCTTACTCAATCCAGGGGAGACGGGAGGCTGGACGACAGAAAAGGCAACAGTTGCTGTTGTGGATATCGTGACCCTTGAGGTAACAATCCACGAATTGTAGAGATAGGCGTGAGACTGATTGCTGGCCTCCGATTTATTGGGTATACCCGAGATCGCGCAGCCTGCCTTCTAAAACTTCTGTCTCCTCAGCTTAATAATTGAGAGGTGTTAATGCCAAACATACCCGTTGAAACTGTTGATACTATAACTGACTTTGAGACGCTCTTAGCGTTCTTTCGTGACACTCTCGACTGGCCGATCCCCGAAGACGTGACGCTCGGCGAGATAGCTTTCCCGTGGTCGTCAGCAGAGCTGGATCTTGATGAAACGGCTGAGGCACGAGTCGCTGACTGTCTGCAGCTGCCGCCGTTCGCGCGCGAGGCGTTGGGATTTTCTCCCGAGGTCGGCTCGCAGCCGTGGGGCATCTTCTTTGTTGAATTCAGCAGTGAGCGGGTGTATCGCACGGGGTTGCGGCGGGTTCTGCGAGGTCTGGTTGAAAGGCGCGCCCGAGACGCACGGCTGCCTGCGTGGGAGCTGGATCATCTGCTGTTCATCTGCACGACTGCTGATTTTCATCGGTTTGCGTTTGCCCACTTTGCAGGTGCGGGTGCGTCTTGGCAGGATGCGGTGCTGTCTATATTCTCGTGGGATCGTGGGGATACGCACCTTCGGACGCTGTGTGAATACAACCTGCCGGCCCTTATTTTTCCGCGTGGCGGTTTTTCCTCTCCGCAAGCATGGATTGCTAAATGGCAGCGTGCGTTTGATGTGGCGGTTGTGACGGATCAGTTTTTCCGTGAGTATAAGAGCGTCTTCGCGTCAGTGGAGGCCTCGCTGTCAGGGATTCCAGCGAGCGAAGTGGAGGCTCGTCGTCTGTATACGCAGCGTCTGTTGAATCGTTTGATGTTTCTGCGTTTTCTTGAGAGAAAAGGTTGGTTGCGGTATGCGGGTCGTCGGGACTACTTTCGTGCGTTGTATGAGGCGGCGGTGGGGATAGGATCGCCCTCTGGGAGTGCGGAATCTATAAGAAGCGGGGGGGGTAATCTCTGATAAGCACAAGGAGCCTCGGACAGAGAGCTTGCTCAACGACCGGCTCTATTACGTCTTCTTCCGCGGTCTCGGAACCCCCGCTGACGTGTCCGATGCCGAAGCCGCCTTGGCTCGCAGTCGGCGCGGCGATGTGCCGTTCCTCAACGGCGGCCTCTTCGAGATGCAGCCGTATGATGAACGACACGCCGTGGATATTCCAAACGACACCTTTGCTGACATCCTCAACCTCTTTGAACGTTATAACTTCACGATCACCGAATCCACGCCGCTAGACATAGAGGTTGCAGTGGATCCCGAGATGCTCGGTAAGGTGTTTGAGGAACTGGTCACGGGCCGGCACGCCAGTGGGAGCTACTACACGCCGCGTGCGGTTGTCTCTTTCATGTGTCGGGAGAGCCTGAAGCTCTGCCTCCAGACGCAGACAGCAGAGACCGCGGCATGCCTGACACAGTTCGTAGACGGTGGCGATGCCGCGGGGATCCGCGATTCAGAGGGCGTGTTAGCGGTGCTGCAGAACTTACGGGTGTGTGATCCTGCGTGTGGGAGCGGTGCGTATCTACTCGGGATGATGGGCGAACTGCTTCGCCTACGCGATGCTCTGTTCCAAAGCGATCAGACCGATACTCGTACGGTGTATGAACGCAAGCTGGAGATTATCCGGAAGAACCTTTACGGTGTAGACAGAGACGGCTTCGCAGTCAACATCGCGATGCTGCGCCTCTGGCTCAGTCTCACAGTGGATTACGAAGGTGACGTGCCACAGCCGCTGCCGAACTTGGACTATAAGGTTGCAACGGGAGACAGCTTGACCGGGGCAGCCCCGGAACAGATGACGTTTGAAAGGCCGTTGATCCAAGCGATACAGGAGAAACAAGCGGACTATTTCATCACACACGGGGACGCAAAGAAAGAGGCACTCCGAGCGGAGATCGCCGCACTCCGAGCGGATCTTCAAGGCTGGCAAGCGAGTGCTGATGAGTTTGTCTGGCAGGTTGAGTTTCCGGAGGTCTTCCAAGCGGGCGGTTTTGATGTCGTGATCGGCAACCCACCTTATGTGCGACAAGAACTTATCAAAGCGATGAAGCCGACTTACAAACGGCTATTCCCAGAGGTGTATGTCGGCACCGCAGACCTCTACGTCTATTTTTACAAGCGCGGCACGGAGCTGCTGCGGAGGCACGGCATCTTGGCGTATATCTCCTCAAACAAGTTTTTGCGGGCAGCGTATGGCAGAAAACTGCGCGCATTTTTCTGCGATGCCCAACGCATTCAGCGGCTGCTTGACTTTGGGAGCGTCTCTGTCTTCAAGGCGAGTGTGGATACCTGTATCCTGATCCTTGAAAATGCTACATCAGACGGAGCGCCTGTTTCGGTGGCGACGTTTCGGGAGGCGTCCGATGTGCTGCGGCTGTCTGTGGCGTTTCGGGAGCGGGCGTTTCGGCTGCAGCCGCGTGATTTATCAGCGGAGGGCTGGACGTTGGCATCGCCCGAGACACTGCAGCTCCTGCGGAAACTCGAAACCACCGGCACACCCCTCGGCGAATATGTCAAGGAAGGTTTTTATATGGGAGTGAAGACAGGATATAACAAGGCATTTATCATCGATGCGGCTGTGCGGCAGCGGCTGATCTCCGAGGATCCGAAGAGCAATGAGCTCATAAAGCCTTTGCTCAGAGGGCGAGACCTTAGAAAGTGGCGGACGGATAGCACAGGGCAATATCTGATTTTCACACGGCAAGGGGTTGAGATTGACCGATACACGGCTGTCAAGAAACATCTGAGCCAATATAGAAGAAACTTGGAGCCGAAAAAAAGTAGAGCCGAAAAATATGGGAGGAAAATGGGCAGTTATAAGTGGTATGAGATCCAAGACGTTGTCGCATACTATGCAGAGTTTGAAAAACCGAAGATTTTGTACCCAGAGATTTCAAAGGAGCTTTACGCGGGTTATGATACGAGTGGTGCATTTGGTTTAAAGACAACTTACTCTATTCCAACCAACGATCTCTCTTTGCTCGCTATATTAAATAGCAGACTTTTTGATTGGTATGCAAGGCACAGTTTCGGGAGTTTGGGTGACACTTGGGAAGGTGGAGGACTTTTCTTTTTTCGCCAATATATGGAGCAGGTTCCTATAGTAGATCGGACTGATGCGCAGAAAGCGGAGCTGTCGCGGCTTGTCGAGCAGATATTGGCAGACCCAGAGGGCGACGGTGTGCGCGACATCGAGCGGGAGATAGATGAGCGGGTGTATCGGGTGTATGAGCTAACGGATGCGGAGATCGCGTTGATTGAGCAGACGTATCGTGAGGCGGGGATGGCGCGGTGAAAAAGAGGGCGGCATTCGGAGGTACCTCCTACAGCGGAAAAACAGACATTCCACAAGGTATGTAGTCTTATCTAATCTGGTAGAATACGGTAGCCTGTGCTGACCCCAGTGATCATCCCGATGATTGCCCAGAGTCCTGCACATGTCATCTCCCCGAGAACGAGACCGAGGAAAATTGGCCGCGCGGCCCGATACGCCTTCAACCCGCCATATTTCACGATGCTGAACTTCAGCCCCCAGCCTAGAAATATTGAGAACCAGAGTTTGAACGTTGCCCAGGAGCTCAACATCGTGTAACCGAGCGGGTGCAGGGGCCACCACACAAAGGTTTGACGCATCCACATTAACCAGACTGTGAAAGCGCTTCCAAAGAGCATAAACCCGGTATTTGTCCAATCCGTGCTGGTCTTTGGACTTGTAAGAAGACCTTCAAGCTGCCGCATGAACCAACTGCCGCCAGTATACGGAGCGCCGTGTGCATAACTGATTTTTATTGCAGAGTAGTAGGAAACAGCAAGTCCGATGACCATCGCAGCCGCCATTGCAACCAGAAGTTGCCGTCGCTTAATGCGGGCATCGTCCGCCGCTTTCAAGCCGTTCATGATATTAGGCATCATAAATTCACGGAGATCCAACGTCAGACACACCGGATGCATCATCATGGAGGTCACCGTAGAGGGATGGATCTTTGAGGTACCGAGGGTTGTCAGGAAGAAGCTTTGCGGCGAGAAGGTCGGGTTGATGAACGGAATCCCACCGTTAATGACCTGCCACGTCAATAGGATATACATTGCAAGCAGGAATAGCACAAAACCGAACGCGAACAACAGCGACATTCCCATCAGATGATTAAAAAACGCGAGTACACAGATACCGCCAAGTAACCCGAAAATCGTCACGCTATGCGGAAGGGGTTCATCAGAGGCTCGGAACTGAAGCATGTTTTTTATGTGATGTCGCATCTTCCAGAGCGCAATAGCGCCAAATGCCAGACATGCCCCGGCCTCTTGCGATGCGCTAAATGACTTACCTGTCCACTGAACACCTGGCCCCGACGTGAGTTGGAAACCGAGCATTACCCCCAAAAGAGATTGTAATTTGTAGAAGAGAAAGAAAAACCAAATACTAAACGATACTTCTAGTGTCAGGAGGTAACTAAACCCTACCATGGACCAAAAAACGACGATCTGAAATGGGCGTAGAGCGCTCCATGGGCGTTCTGTGATATATTGGTTAAGCCAGAAATCGCGTGGAATATGTGGTGCGGCGGGGAAGAATGTGTGCAGACCGTTCATTGTATGCAGAAGCACCGGAAACGCAAACCCGAACCAGAGCGCACTGTTCTTAAAAAGCGGACCGAGACTACCACGCCCCTGCGCTGCCATCTCCACCGGCAACTTAACGAGGGGAAAAGCACAACGCTCGTATTCTACCCACTGTTTGCGGAGAAGCACAGAGAGACAGATCATCACAAAATAGACGACCAGCACGTAGGCACTCCACGTCAAGATCGGCGTTAGCCATGCCGCCCACGGCACAGATTCGCCTGCGAATAGGCCCTCAAAAAAGGAGCGGGCTGCTGTTTCGTCTTGAACCACTCGCCAGTGCGGAATATAGTGGTGGAATAACGATTCCCAATCGTTTTCCGGGGTGGCAAGATACTGATAAGCCACCATCGGGCTTAGCGCGTAACGCATCATCCCTGAAGATGGAATCCCTGCAGGGGCAAGCATGATACACCAGATTGTGACCAGTTCTCCGGTTGAGAACGCCGAGGCAGGATGGACCCGTTTCAGGATAACATTGATGCCTAACACAAAAAACGTCAAGACAAAGAAAGGCCCGACAGGGAAATGTCCGCCTGCAAGGAAAATGTTGCGGATGACGTAATCGTTATAAGGGGCGAGAAGACATTCAGTTGTGGCACATACCAAACCGATCAGCACTGCACGCCACGTGAGACTATTCCGGGCTTGTCGCTCAATCAATTTTGACCTTTCCTATTTCTATGCTTCGAGGCTTTCCGTAAGTATACCACACTTCTGCTGTTTCCGTTTAAAAAATAACGTGCTTGACGCATTGGATATTTTATGCTATACTGTTAACAACGTATAAAATAGAGAGAAGGAAGTAATCCATGAAAGTTTTAGATACTGATACTTCCGTTGAAATGTCGAGAGGATTTAGCGAATATTACCTGCCGCGGTTCCCTAAGTATCGGCTAAGTCCTGTTGTCGGCTTATTTTTTAATAAGCATCACCCTCTCCATTCATTAACTTCAAAAATAAAAAGCAATAAATATACATCTGTGTATCTTCACAGATAAAAGGAGAGACAACATGCGAAAAACAATATTGGCTCTGACAACGCTCGTCGCACTCATATTTGTGAGTGTTCCGTTCGCGGCAGCAGAATGGCAAGAGAGCATGGTAACCAATAACACGCTCGAAGAAATCTATGTGATCAAGAGCACCTGGCATGCAGCAGATGATAACAAAAACATCCCCACAGGGTTCCGGACCCGCGGCTCTTACCGCATCCCTCCCGGGAAGTCCAGGATTTTCCATTCCTGGGACACCAACAGCATCTATTTCCGTATTTCAAACGCAGAGCATGCGATAAAAGCGAACAGCGGCACCGCCGCTTTTGCGTTCTGTCTGGGCTCATCCGAATCGCTCCTTTCGCGTCGTCTCACAGACGCTCGATACCTCTACGGGTTCCGTTGTGCAAGGTCAGTTTCTCCTTGAAACTTTATTGCCGAACGCCTTTTATCTTGAGATAAATCGCTGAAAGGCACTGAAGCTACAAATTACTTGTTCACTGTAGGGAGGAAACGCTGATTTTCGCCGACATCATAGATGCGAAGTGTGCTATAATAGTGATCTAGGGGGAACGACAGCGGATAAATATCCAGCGAATGGTTATGGATCGCATCGACTTTGGGTTTCGTTGTGTGAGGCGTGTATATCGTTGAACCTTTACTATTTAACACTACCGCTGTTATGCAAGTGGGGTGGACTTAACAATTAATAGATGAAATGAGGTGAAATATGTTTAAATGGAAATCGCTAGTTGTTACTTTATCGGGCATCGTTTTTTGTATAGGCATACTTCAAGCGGAAGAGACGGAGACAGACAGAGATATCTCTGCAGAATTGGCCCCTGCGGGCATGGTATTGATCCCAGCGGGTACATTTCAGATGGGTAGCAACAGTGGTGGCGGCAATGAAAGTCTTGTTCATTCTGTATCTATAGATGCGTTTTATATGGATACGCATGAGGTGACGAATGCAGACTATGCGGCGTTTCTGAATGCAGAAGGCAAACATACCGATGCTGGCCATACGTGGTTGGATATTGCGGATGGCGATGTGCACATTGCGTTAGTAGACGGCGCGTATCGTGCGAAATCGGGGCATGAGAATCATCCTGTTGTTGAGGTGAGCTGGTATGGTGCGATGGCGTATGCTGCGTGGGCGGGCAAGCGGCTGCCGACCGAGGCGGAGTGGGAGTATGCTGCACGCGGCGGCAAGCCTGGTCTGAAGTATCCGTGGGGAAACACTATTGACAGTACACACGCGAACTACGGCAATAAAGTAGGGGGGACAACGGCAGTAGGTAAATATACAACGAATGGGTATGGTCTGTATGATATGATAGGGAATGTTTGGGAATGGTGCTTAGATGAGTATAATGAGAATTTCTATGCAAGCTCTCCTGACCGGAACCCGCTATCGGGTGCATCTAGCATTAAGTGGTTATTAGACAACTGCACAAAAGTCAAGTCTTACCGCGTCTTGCGTGGCGGCTCCTGGCTCGATACAGCACTGGACGTGTGGGTCACCACCCGCTACAGCTATAGGCCAGCGGTCACACACGACATCGTCGGGTTTCGTTGTGTGAGGCATGTATATCGTTGAACCTTTAGCCGGTGGAACGTTTGAAGTTAAGGTGTGTTATACCAATAACTTGCAAGTCTATAAGCGCCTCATCCCCCGGTTTTCCTTACCAATCTGCCCTTCGATCAGTCCAGGGATGTGCTTTGGCAACCGCCTCGTTGAGTTCGGTGCCCCATCCGGGACGCGTTGCGATTTTCATGCAGCCGTCCACAATGTCTGGCGTGTGCGTGGTTAGCTCGTCTTTCCAGGGCACATCGTCTATATCAATTTCCATAATACGGACGTTAGGTAGGACTGCACAGAGGCTTGCACTCATGTGAGTAGCGAGATGGCTGTAGTAATTGTGCGGTGCGACGTTGAGTTGAAACACATTTGCTAGGTCTCCGATCTTCTTTGAAGGGGCGAACCCGTTCCACGGCACATCTATCATGAAAATATCAGCGGCCCGGCGTTCGAAATACGGGAGATACTCGCGCATGTAATAAAGGTTTTCACCGGTGCATACTTTCGTGCTTGTGGAATCTTTGATTTGACGGATAGCCTCGGGGTCGTACATATCAATTTCCAGCCATAACATGTCGAACTGTTCAAGCGCTTTAGCGATCCGCATGCACGCCTCTGGCTTAAAATTGAAATTTAGATCCAGATTGATACCGATGTCGGGGCCGACCGCCTCTCTAAAGGTGCCGATTAGAGTTTCGATGTGTCGTAGAGTTTGAGGTGTTACGTTACCATCCGTTGTCCCGGGGCCGCCGCCGAAACCGCTGAAATGGACAGATGCCGGGTCTCCGGGAAAAATGATGTTGGTTTTGAGAGCGGTGAAGCCTCTTTCTACTACCTCGCGACCTAGCTCCGCGATGTCTTCCATCGTTCTGAGAGGTGGAACCCCGATGAGTTCATAGTTACGGGCGCGCGAGCTCCCGCAGTGCGACCAGTAGACCCGTACATCATCACGTGTTGGTCCCCCGAACAATTCGACAACGGAGATCCCTAAAGCTTTCGCTTTAATATCTATCAGTGCGCACTCGATTCCCGCGATGGCTTTTGCAACGATTCCGCCAGGGCTCTGCCGAGAGCCGCGAATCATATCCCAAAACCGCATTTCATAAGGGCGCGGGTCGCGTCCGATGAGTAGGGGTGTGAAGTCCTTGATAGTTCCGACCACGCCGTTAGGATTTCGCCCGTCGCTGCATTCGCCGTAGCCGGTGATCCCTTCGGCTGTTTCCACTTTAACGAAGGTCCAGGGCCTCCATCCTGCGTCCACAATAAATGTTTCTATTTTTGTAATTTTCATGGAGGGTCTCCTTATAGTCTGACAATTTCTCTTCGCCGATGCGATTCAAGAAGGGCATCACAGATACGGATTGTGTTCACTGCCACATCCGGCCACTGAGATTCAAGATTACCAGACTGCACGATCTGAGAAAACTTTTCAATCATCGCGACTTCCTGAATACACCTGTCAACAGTGTTTCGTTCATTGCCGTCGGGTCCATGAACCCAGAATCGGGCGGTGTCTTCAGAGAGGGGGACGGTGAAGTCGTCACAGACAACCGAGGCGCGCGTGCCAGCCACCTCGAACCATTTCCGAAGTCCCGTATCAAATCCGCAATCCAAGGTAGCGATGCGTTCATCACTGAACCAAAGGAGACCTGCAACGTTAAAATCCACGTCCGCCTTGTAGCGTGCCGTTGCGAAAACCTGTGTCGGTATATCCTCAAATGCCCAGAGAATTGCGCGGACGCAGTAGTAACCTAAGTCGCCGAGGCTACCGCCTGCGAATTCCCTCATTACCCGGATATTGCCGGCAGGAATTGTGTCCCAATTGAAAGTGAACGCAGCGGTCACCCGACGGAGTCTGCCAAGAGTACCCGACGTTAGTTTCCGTTTCATCTGCGTTGTTCTTTCATGATGAACCCACATGACCCCGTCCATCAGTTGCACGTCGTTTCGGCGGCAGGCATCAGCCATCGCCACGGCCTCGTTAGCATTTGCAGCGATCGGTTTTTCGCAGAGGACATGCTTGCCGTATTCTGCTGCTCTGATTGTCCACTCGGCATGGAGCGAAGGGGGCAAAGGGATATAGACAGCATCTAGCGATTCGTCTGTGAGAAGCGCTTCGTAGGTGCCGTAAGACGTGGGAACATTGTGGTTTTTTGCCCAAGCTGCAGCGCGTTTTTTCGTTCGACTCGCGACCGCAACTAAATCGGCGTTTTCGGCGAGATGAATGGCGCGAGCAACCTTTGTGGCGATATTCGCTGTGCTGAGAATTCCCCAGCGGACAGGCGGTTTGGTTTCAATTGTCATATTGCTCCGTCTAAAATTCTAACGATTAAATTCACTATTAAATATATCGCACAACTGAAAATTGATCAAGTACATAGAACAGATGCCATGTTGGTTTTAACTTGAATTTTGGGGCGTAACTGTTATCATAAGAAGGTCGCAAAATGATAGAGGTTTCGCGTACTTCGGATAGCTGAAAAGATGAGAAATTTGCAAAATTCACTGGACCAATTTTATACGAAACCAGAAGTCGCTGCAGCGTGTTGGGAGCATCTCACCGACACGCTTTCAACCCTGAACCGAAACTACAACGCCCTTTTTTTTATAGAGCCCGCTGCTGGCACGGGAGCGTTTTACAAACTTTTACCGCCACAGAGACGGTTAGGCATAGATCTCGTTCCGAAATGCGGGGGCGTAAAAATTCAAGACTTTTTTAACGTCACCACGCTGCCGTTTCTCCGCAAAGAGACTGTTGTTATTGGCAACCCGCCATTTGGCAAACGCGGAAAATTAGCGATAGCCTTCTTTAACCATGCCTCTGATTTAGCAGATCTTGTCGCGTTTATTCTCCCTGTCAATTTTCGCAAATTTACCGTTCACAAACAGCTTAACATGAGCATGCGTTTTATCAGCAAGCTATCACTTCCAAGAGAGGCGTTTCACCTTGATACAGGCAAACCTTATTCGGTAAATACAGAATTTCAGATATGGACCCGTTTAGCGAGCACACACCGCAACATGCGAGCGTATGAACGTTTGCCGATCTACCATCAAGACTTTCAGATGTGGCAGTACAATAACACACGAGGTGCCTTGAAGGTTTTCCAAAATACTTTCGACTTTGCCGTGCCATGTCAGGGGTGGCAAGATTATTCTCGTAGAGAGACAGATGAAAAGCAGTGTGAACGAAATAAGCAGTGGATGCTTTTCAAAGCAAAAAATTCCACTATTTTAAGCCGTTTAATGGAGCTCGACTATGAACGTTTGGCACAGGAGTGTGCTACGGCTGTCCCGGGTTTTCGAAAGGGGGATCTTGTGAAAGCGTACGTAGAGTGCTATGAACGTCTGAACTGTGATCCGTGAGATTACCAAATGGGCCGTGATCATAGCGCATCTTAACATCACAAGAATCCCGGTTCAGAGGTCTACCCGAATCGTTCAGGGCGATAGGGTGCGAACCACTCGACTTGCACACGATCCATAATTTCCAAGGTTGCCATTTCACCCACTAAAGGTGCTAACGTTACGCCGCTGTGCATCAGGGCGATATATAGGTTCGGAACGGTTTTTGTAAATCCGATTACCGGAAACCCGTCGATCGGCATCGGACGATAACCGACGGGAGTTGGAATTGCTTTCGAATCTTTTATCGCCGGTAGATAGGTTTTGGCGCGCGTGAGGAGCAGGTCGGCGTGCCGCTGCGAATCATCACGATTTATGCCTTCTTGGGTCCCCTGCCCGATTCTAAGAGACCCGTCAGCTAATTGCCGCAAATGGAGATGTTGAAGCCCTTCACCTGTCGGCGGAGCGTGGATAATTGCTACGTTCTGTAGAACCTTAGTACAAGCTGTTGTCTTAATAACAATACCCGGACTTCGTTGCTGTGGGATATACGTTTCTACTAAGGAGGCGAGCTCCGTCGTTTGAGCTCCACTTGCTAAAATAACAGAATCACATGGCAATACGGTAGTGTGGGTCTTGACAGCAGTGATGTTCCCGTTGCGAATGACGAAGCCCGTGACTTCAGTATGAGGGCGTACAACGGCTCCTAACTCACAGGCTCGCTGGAGACAAACCTCAATGAACTTGTTCACCTCAATATGGATATCCGCTTCGGAGATAGAGGCGGCTAGCACGTCCCCGGGGTGTAGATGCGGTTCAAGTGCCAACATCTCGTTACGAGTGATGAGTCGGCACGGATAGCCCCAGGTCTGTATCTGCTGAATACGTTGACGAAGCTGTGCGGCGCGCTGCGGATTGTTCTCCCACCGCATTTCACCTCCGCAATGTATACCGATGTCGGCATCAAATTGATGGGCTAGGCGATACCACATATCCAACGCTCGGCGGTTGAGCGTGTGATATTCACGCGGATCTTTTCCAAACGCATTTACCCAGGCAAAAGAATGTCCTGATGCTCCTGCCCCGGGGGTGTCGCGTTCCAGAAGCGTTACTGCAACATTGCTGCGTCGGGATAGGTGGTACCCTAACGTTGCACCTATGATACCGGAGCCAACTATCACTATTCTTTTTTTCTTGTTATTGGGCGAAAGATTGGAATTTCTGTTTGTCAATTTTTGCCGAACCTGACGAAAACCACTAGGAGATAGAGTACTCGCCACAGAACCTAGTAAGATGGTGCCTATGTTTAAAATTTAATACATAAAAAAATTAGCGATGTGCTGCAACGATAAAACCTGTCAAGCCTGCAAGTAGCAGGTGGAACCCGGTTTGATAGAGCAGCATTAGAAAGGGTTGGCAGAGTGAAATTAAACCGAACGCAATTAAGCCGATGGATATCCGTTCACATAGAGCCTTCTGCGAAAAAACGATCGAAAAAACAATTATTCCCGGTAGAAGTAGATACAAGGCGGTTCCGGCGAGCGATGGGAAGAAGGGTTGATAAAGGAAAACGATACCGGTACACACAAGGAGTGCTGAACCGATCGTTGCAATTCGCTTCGTTGCGGTTGTCATCCCAAACGCGATGGCTGAAGCAAACAAGAGGTGAAATGCCGAACCGCTCAGAATTGAGGGAACAGGTAGATAGAGAAAAACGAATCCGATTGCTAAGCCGATACCGGATATCCGTGCAATTCGCTGTTTGTCCTCGAAAAATGCCCCAACCAAAATTGCAGCAATGCTCAGCAGCACGAACGCGAGGCCTTTAAGCAAAACAGCGTTTTTAACAAGCAAAGACGGAGCGGGTGCACTACCCGTTGCATAGAGAAATATAGTGCCGAGGACAAAGAATCCGGGCGCAAGCAGCTGGTTCCGTTTCCGTTTTCGCATAGCGGTTTTAATAACCTGTGAAAGTTCTAATTTTAGTCCTATTTGTTGAGGCTTCTCACCCTTTCCGTTTCAGCAGACGGCTTACCCATGTTTTAGGTTGTCTCTCACTCAATTGATTCGTTAGTTCGTTGATTTGTGCGGACAAATCCCCTTTTTCGCTTTGGAAAAATTCAACAGTTTCCCAAAGTTGCGTATTCTCTGCAATAAGTGCTCGATTCTCCGCTTCCAATTTGTCGCACGTTTCTTGCAGATACGTGATATGAAAAATTTGGCAGCTGAGGTTTTCAATAATATCATCCGTAGGAATATTATAAGCGAGTTTTTTTATCAGCATTGCGAGTCCATCGACTCGCAATTGAATTTGTGGCTTCGGTGCGCCCCCCTTTTCCTTAGCAGGAGCAGAGACAACGCGGACATAAGTCTCAATCTCTACGTCTCTCCGTTCCAATGTCCGGGTGATGATGCCCTCTTCTACACCTATGATTTCGGAGATTTTCGAAGAGCTTATATAGAGATCCATTCCGCAGTTTCCTAATCCGCTTCTTTAGATAAAAGATTAATGGACTAACACTTATAATACCGTTCATCTGTTAAACAGACTCAAAAAATTATAACATATCTCAAATTATTTGACCAGTCGAAAATCGAGGTAGTTACGGATACGTTCGTGGGGGCCGTACAAAGCACGTCAGTGCACACAGCTTGATAGTAGTGATGTAAGAAGCGAAGCTTATGAGATTCCATCCCAATATTTCCACATATTGTTAGGTGTTTCAAATTTAATCTGGTCCAAATCTGTTCGGCAGTATCTACCGATAAGCGCGATTCTAACGTTGCTCCCGCAGTTCGGACCTGCGGTATGACTCATCTGGTGGTGCCAGAAACAGACATCGCCGGCTTCGCCTCTGAATTCATAGCTGGGTCCTAAATCAAAGGGGGCGACACCGCCGGGGAGACTGTCCAAGTCGTGGTGTCTGAAATACTCTGCCCAGATCAGATGGCTGCCAGGCCAGACGGTAAATCCGCCTCCTAGTTTTTCAACTGTGTCGAGATAGACGGTCGCGCCGAGTGTGAAGGAACCGACAACGCCTTTCGGAACACCGTTGGTAGGGGTGTGGTAGCCATCAAGATGTCCTATGGGTTCGCGCCATTCTCTGTCTGGATCCGGGAAATTGATATGCGGTCCCGCTCCGCCTCCTGTGTTCAATGTGTTTTTGCCAACCAGCTCCTCGCCCATGGCAAAGACACGGTTTCCGTATATTGTGCTGCGAATAGCGTCTTCGCCGCCGACAGGCACCGTGCGGTAACCTTTACGAATCCAAGACTCTGGGGTGTTCCTATCTTCCTCGAGAACTTCCCAAATCCTATCGAGTGCGGCATCAACCTTTTCCGGTTCTACTGCCCGGCGTACAATCAGATAACCGTTTTCTTTAAAGAACGCTTTATTTTCTGCCGTTAGGTACGTCATAATTTAAGTACTCCTTTTGACTCGGAAATCCAACACATCTACGATCGAAAGGGCCGCTACATGCAGACCTCAAACCCATTTTCTTTTTGTGCTTTCTGGTAGGGTGTTTCCTCCAGATTCAGCCCGAAGCCGGGGCTCTGTGGCACGCTGACATAGCCATCAGAGATAGAATACCCGGAGTCGTCTAAGCCGGGTGTCGTCGCGTGATCCCATTCGACGAACTCGAACCGCTCGACCTTTGCTGCAAGGTGGCATGATACGTAATTTCCATAATGTCCACCATAGTGGTGGGGGGCTGTGCCAACGTTAGATGCATCTAACTCAGGGCCCAACTCAAGCCAACGCGAGAAGCCGGGGTAGAAAATATCATATTGTACAATGTCAATAAGCCCCTCCTTTGCCCAATCCACAAGATGGGGTGACGCGCCGCCCTCGCCGTCAGCAATGCGGGTTTCCAAACCTTCAGCGTTCAGCCACTCCTTCAGGAGACTGTAAACCCGGGCATCTTCATGGAATGCCTCCTCCATCCAATAAACGTTCGAAGCCGCGGTGCCGCTGAGCACCTGCTTGGTGAGGTTGAGATTATAGCCGTTATTTGCATCTATCAAAATCGTAGCATCGCCACCAACTGCCTCTCGCACGGCATGGATAACATCAATGTCGCGCTGTGTGCCTTTGTCAAGTGGCATGTGCATCGCGCCGCGTCCTACTTTGATTTTATAGGCGCTATGTCCGCGAGCTTTCCCTTCGAGTGCCTCAGAAGCGATAAGTGCAGCAGCTTCAATGTTGTCTTCAAGATGCAGGTCATCAATATAAAGTGAAGTGTCGTAGCAGGGTGCGCGAAACGCCCCGTTCTGTCCAGAAAGCATCGTATAGACCGGTTTTTGCGCCAATGCGCCTACAAGGTCCCAGATCGGATACTCCAATATTCTGAATTCTTCCGTGACACCGTTCTCGATGTCAAATGCTTCACTAAGTTGAAACCCGACGATCGCCTTCGCTTTTTCAGGCGAAATTGCGGAGAACCCGAAACCGATCGCGCCCCCCGTTGTTGTTATCCGGGCGATAGGCGGGCGTACCTGCAATCCATGCTCACCGAGTCTCGAATTGCAACCAGCTTTGCGGGGACGTTTGCCTGTCAACCGCGCCCATTCAATTCGTTCAATTCTTACGTTTTCCAATCTTACTGACCTCCGTAGATGTGTCTAACTAAATTGATCATTTCCATTTCTTACCTTTACCAATAGTATATTTTAACAAATAAGATAAGAAACCTGCAAATTAGGTTGAAAAAGATGGCGCTGGAAAATAGTGACTACAATTGGGTTTCAAGCAGGGCGATGCTGTCCGGATCTAAACGGTGGTAGTTCTCAATCTCGTAGCGATTACCGTCAGCATCTTTAATAAATACTTGTCCATTTTCAAGGGAGACGACATCGTATCGGGTGCGCATACCAAAGGTAACGGGCCCGCGGTTTGTCTCTACTACCCACCGTGTGACGCCGAATTCTCCATCGAGTTCATGAATTTTGGTAATCTTCGGCATAAAATATCGTTTTCGCAGCTCGGACAAGAGGGTTTCCCCGGACTCTCTCGATAATTGTTTGATGTCTTGGATGATACCAATTTCCGCACCTTCGCTATCTAAAAGAGCGATATATTTGCTAGAATCGGTAAGCGGGAAGGATCGGACGGCTTCAACATTTGTGTGGCTAGCGCCATTCGGTAGTTCAACAGTGAGTTCTGCGAATGAATTCCTGGCAATCTTAACATTGGCAGCATCAAGGAATTGCACTTCATCGGTGATCTTTGTAGCTTTCTGCATTACGTAGTTTCTCCTCCTTCTGTATCAAGAAAGACGGTTCTGGTGCAAGCTTTCAAGGCGCACACCAGAACGGTATATTTACCTATAAGGCACGAATCTTTGACAATTCTGTCTGCTTATGACACAAGACTGCATAGGTTCCATCTTTGGCAAGCAGTTCTTCGTGTGTGCCGATTTCATCAACTTTCCCATCTTTTAGTACAACCAGGCGGTCGGCATACTTGAGCGTGGAAAGTCGATGTGCAATCGCAAAGACGGTACGCCCCCGGACAAGCCGTTCCAATGCTTCTTGGATATTCGACTCGGTCTCTGTATCGACAGATGATGTTGCTTCATCCAAGATGAGAATTCTCGGGTCTTTCAAGATAGCGCGCGCGATAGAAATCCGCTGGCGTTCACCGCCAGAGACGCGCGCGCCTCGTTCCCCGACCATCGTATCGTAGCCATCAGGGAACTTGACGATAAATTCATGAGCATTCGCGGCTTTCGCTGCGGCAATAATTTCATGCCGAGTGGCCCCCGGTTTTGAGTACCCAATATTTTCAGCCACTGTGCCCTGGAACAAGAAAGGTTCTTGAAGGACCACACCTATCTGCTGTCTTAACATTTTCAGCTTAATATCACGGCTATCGCGTCCATCAATCTCTATTGAACCTTCACTAGGGTCGTAGAAACGGGTAATTAGGTTAATCACAGTGCTTTTACCTGCTCCACTATGCCCAACAAGCCCGATCATCTCACCCGCTTTTGCACGAAAACTGACACCGTTGACAGCGTTTTTCTCTGTATCATAAGAAAAGTAGACGTTCTTGAACTCAACATCACCTTTGATGTTTTCAAGACTAATAGCGTCTTTTCTATCCGCAACACTTGGTGGGGTGTCTATGACTTCAAAGACACGATCGGCAGAAGTTGCTGCTCGTATGAATCGTTCGTTCATCCGACAGAGCGTATTAACTGGTATGAAGAACTGTCCCATGAGTCCTTGGAACACAGCGAGTTGCCCGAGAGTTAATGTGCCTCCGAAAATTTGCCCTCCTCCTACCAACCATATCAGAATTGTACCAGAGTAAATAATAAATTCCATGATGGGGCGGTAGAGTGTCCACAACTTCGCTGCATTCATTTCTCCGGCAAACACCTGATGTGTCTTTTCATTAAACCTACTCACCTCGTACCGTTCGCGTGCGAAGGCTTTAACGACCCGGACCCCTGGAATAGTGCTTGCCAATATAGTGCTGATATCAGCGTATCGTTTCCATAAGACAGAAAACACCTTGCTCATCTTTTGACCGAAGAAGATGGTGAAAAAGATAAGACAAGGTACTGGAATTAGCGTCCATGCGGCCAGTTTCCAATTGGTAAGGAACATAATGGCACAGATGTAAATGAGTGTAAACGAATCACCGATGAGGTCTTGCAGTCCATTGGCGATGAAATCCCGGAGCCTCGCGACATCGCTTGTGATTCTCGACATGAGATTACCGGTGTCGCGCTGATTGTAAAAATCTAAGGAGAGCGAGTTGAGGTGCTCATAAGTTTCATTCCGGAGCCGGCGCGTGATGTTTTGTCCCACCCAGGCCATCATGTACCCGCGAACAGCGGAAGTCCCTAGGGTGAAAAGACGGAAACTTGCCATAAGAAAAACAATAGTGAGGAGATGCCCCCAACTTCCAGCAACGGGGAGCGTTAGCCACCCCGAGACACCGTCAACTATCCAGCTAAGTTTACCCCAGGTTGGAGGCGGGAGCGGTTCTCCGGTTTCGGTCACCACGGCCCCGCTAACCGCTGCACCAGCCGGGACAAGAATATTATCAATCATTTCCTCGCTAAGAACAATCGGTAACAGCGAGACAAGTCGAATCACCATCATCAATATTAGTGCAGGAACCGCGACGTGCCAGAACGGTGATGAATATTTGATGAGTCGGAAGATGAGTTTGCCTTTTTCGACACAATTGACACAAACCCCAGACCAACGGGGTAGCGGTTGTCCACATTTTTCGCATTTTCCCTTATTTTTCCCTAGTCCCTGCGGCCGGTGCTGCTTCTCTTGTTCTGCATCTGGATTCGCGCCTTGGATGAGCGTCTCTAACTCTGGCATCACCAGTTCAAACTTCGGTGTGAAGCGGCGCGAGTAGCGTGCCAATTCAACCGCTTTATCGGAGGTGCGGACCTTTAAGATGTTGTTTCCATACATCTCAACGATTTCAACAGTAGAAACTGATGCAAGCGGGATTTCCTGGATCCCATGTTGTGGCGCGCCGTTTTGATTAAAGGCGACAAGCCGCCTATCAGTAGCAATCAACCAGTCTTTCCCATATTTTCCATCGAACTTGAGATCCGTTGAAACGGCAACTTTAATTTTTTCGTCATTTGTTAGCAGTGCTTGTACCTGTTGTTCTAGCTCTTCAGGTACTTTTTCCATTGTGGTTAGCTCGTTTCCATCTTGTTGTTCGAAAGTAGGATTTCCATTAAAAGGTCTTTTCCGTAAAGATTCCTTTCTTACATTAGATGGTTTCGGCATTATCCCTCGCATAAATTAAAACCCCCAAAGATTAAAGGCATGGTTTAGTAGCCTATATTAAACACTTAGGATATTTTATTTAACGGAAATCTTAGGGAAAAGTTGAATAAAAGTAGAAAAAAAATAAAAAAGTGTGGATAATACCTTAAACCGTGTTTCTGCGGGGCGGTTGAAACCTGAGCTAGCAATTAACCTTTTCCAGCTCGAGCTTCTAAGGGCGCCGCGATTCCTGAATCCTGCGAAAACCTGCGACCGCCAAAAATAGCAACACAATTACACCTGTTCCACTAGCAACTCCTATCTTTGAAGAGACACCGAGAGCAGCGGGGAGGTAACCAGAAAATAGAGCGATAGTTGCAACAGTAAGACTATAAGGCAGCTGCGTTCTCACATGATGCAACGGGTCACAACTACTGGCAATAGAGCTGAGAATCGTTGTATCTGAGAGGGGTGAGCAGTGGTCCCCGAAGATTGCTCCATCTAATACCGTAGCGAGACAGATGATTGTGGTTAGTCCGTAGCTCCCGTTGTCAAGCGAGAACGCCACTGGAATAGCGGTCGGGATCAGGATTGCCATCGTTCCCCAACTTGTGCCGGTTGCGAAAGAGGTCACAGAGGCGCACACAAAGACGAAAAGCGGAAACCAAAGCGGCGATACGACCTCGCCGAGCATCGTAGCCAGAAATTGACCCGTCATCAATCTATCGCAGCTCGCTTTTAAACCCCATGCCAATAACAGAACGCTCAATGGGGTGAGGCTACTTTTCACACCGCTCCAGATAACTGGGGTGATCTCTGAGAACCGCAGTTTCGAGAGGAAGCGCGCACAGACAATCGCCAGAACACATGCACTCGCGGCGGCCGAAGCGAGAATCTTGACGTTGTCTGCCGCTGAAAGTGCGTCTCGCCAAGCAGTGAGTGAGAGAACAGACCCCGTGCCTTTACCGTCTATCCAGAAACCGCCCAGAAGCAATCCGGAAAGCGCCAAAAGAGGCAAAACTGCTGATAAAGGTTGGATAACAGCGTTTGGTAAGCTGGTAAAAGAAGCAGCGTGTCCCAATGCTTCGGCATCTGCGGAGGCAACCGCTCCTGTCTCCCGCGCACGCGCCTCCGCCTTATGCATCGCGCCGTAGTCTCTGCCACTAATAGCATTGACAATAACAAAGATAACGGTTAGAATGCAATAAAACCGAAAGCCGAGTGCGTCGAAGAACATTGAATATCCGTCGCGGTCGAGTCCGATCGTCTCAGCCACATCGTTAAAGAGTCCTACTTCGTAGCCGATCCAAGTGCTTACAAACGCCAGTCCGGCAATCGGGGCGCTTGTGGAATCCACAAGAAATGCCAATTTCTCGCGACTGACCCGATAATGGTCAGTGAGCGGACGCATCGTTGGTCCGACAAGCATCGCGTTGGAGTAATCTCCAATAAAAATGAGGATTCCCATCAAACCTGTGATAAATTGCGCCGACCGTGGCCCTTTTGCAAACTGGGAGAGCCAGATAACAACACCACTGATACCGCCCGAGGCAACCACTACGGAGATCGTTGTTATGATAAGACAGACGAACAAGACAACCCAAAAATTGAAGAGGTCCACGCTATCATTGCCAATGCTCACCGCGCGAACAAACCAGACGACTTCGATCAAAAAACCGGTCGGTGTGAAGTGTTGTTGATACCACGAGAGTACGACCCCGACCCCGACAGCTATACAGAGGCTCAGAAACAGTCGGGTTGTCAGGATTGCTAACGTCACAGCGAGTAGCGGCGGGATTACGCTGTACCACACCAAGGTTTCCGCACCGGCATCTGAGAACGAGGCGGTCTGCTCTGCACGTCCCCTGAAAATAACGCATATTCCAAAAAAGATTAAAAAACCGATTACATATTTTAGTCTAGAATTCATCAGTGTCTATTATTTTATGTATCCTCTTTCAGCAAGCAGGTTTTATATCTTGCGGCTGATGTGTATAATAGCAGTTTCTGGTGCAACTTACAAACTAAAACTGTGTGTGGTGTTTTTTATCTCATATAACAACAGCTTCATTTTTTTGTAACTTTTTCTCCATTCTTTACACTTATAACTTAATAGAGAGCGGGTGACGGATTGGACAAAGCGTTATCGTCTATTTTCGGCTTCTTGATAGGGTATGCCGAAATAGTTGTGTAATGTAAGTCCCGAGTATGTCTTCCAAGGTGCACCGATCCGTTAACCCTAATAATAAAGTTTAGGTGCGCCGGCGGGAGACCAAGGAGGTAAACTAAGATGTTCCGCGATATACTTTCAAATCGTCTGTTTCTCACGAGTATAGTTTTCTTTGTTGTTATCGTCAGTTGCAGCTTGATTTATAGCTGGCGAGTTCACAAGAGCAGTGAAGAAGCAGTAGAGTTGACAAGGCAGCAGGTGCAGCGGCTTGAAGAACCTACAGCCCCAGATCCCGAAGTGGCCTCCGTAGATAGCAGCCCGGTGGTTTCTGAGCCAGCAGAGATGCCCCCACGGGAGGCGGGTGCGATGTCGCCTGCTGCGGCAACCGTTGCACACCTTATGGACCTTGTGGAGTCAGTCTCTGCTGATGACCCTGTGCCGTTGGCAGAGTCTGCCGAAGAGGTGGGCGTTTCTCCGTTCGGTTTTGGTCCTTATCCGGAGTTGCCGGAGGGTTGGCCAGCAGATGAGATATGGCCCTGCTCTTCTCCAGATCATGAGTTGATGGCGCGCGTCTTCGTGAAGTTAGCTCATCAAGGAATAACTACTATAGGAGGCACGATGGGAAATGGGCTGGTATATCCAACGTATCCCGGCGCTGTCTATATTACATGGGCGTATCGAGAAGATGGTGTTCTCTATATTGAAAGTCTGTCTGGTGATGATGAGCCTTTCGATCGGATCAGGGCGATTGAAGAGGCGAGGGGCGACGATTTTAGCAAGTCAGACATTCCATCGGACATAAAAGTCCTCTCTTATGAAGAGGACGGTATCGACCCGTATACATTTCTGAATCTACAATAAGGAGAAAAACCGTGAAGAAGTCTTTTCGTAATACCCTGGTTGTTCTGCTGATAGCGTTGTTTAGCGGAACCTGCCTGTGGGCGTATAATAATATCTTGAACAATAGAGAGAACGTAAAAGCAAAGTGGGGAAAACGGACATCCGAGGATTCAGATGGATCCGTGCGCGCCAAGGCCTATATCGACGTGGATGTGGATTATCCTGGAGAAGAGTGGTGGATCGACCTCCTAAAACGTTATCGTATAACATATGAAGCGAAATCCGAAGTCAGGGCCTCTTTTGGTTGGGGCAGGGAAGGACACTATTCTCTTTCCTCGGCAGTACCTGGTTCTACCCGCTATAAGAGTAAAACATGGTCATGGCATTTGAAAGACGACCTCAAAGCTGAGAAATTTGATAAACGATCTGATGGCAATAGTCTGCTTGACATGGATGAAGACGACATTCGGTCAGAGCTCGATAGGTGCATTGCGACTGGCCGGGTAAATCAAGACAGCAACCCGAGCTCGGGTTCTGAGGCCTATAGTTCTGTCGCGTCTGCTTATTAGATTAACGTCTGAGATGGGCTGAGAATAGAAAAGGGGCGTGATGGCGGGTAGGTTTTATAACCGACGACTATCACGCCCTTTTTAACGCTGGATATGCGCAATCGTCAACCTACCATTTGTAGTAGAAGATTTAGTCTTGTTGATGTGTGATGCACTTGAGGAAATCTATAGGGCCTACCTCTGATGGCAGATCTTCAAATAAGTGTGTAGTGTCATGAAAATGCAATCTGTTTAGAAAAAAGAGGTTGACTTTTAGTGCATGAGATGGCATTCTAAGACCCATATTAACCTTGTTAGGATGCCATATCGTGAAAGCATAGGTTAAAAAAATCATTTTTTTCAACCTTTACGGTTACAGTTATTATGTTGCGGATACGACGACAACACATTACAAGTCTTATCACAGAGGTCCTACCGTGCCGAATACACATCCGCATCCACACACTGCAACACTCACGGAACGGATTTGGTATTCAGGCACGAGACAGTTGAACACCTTGTGTGATGGAAGCCACCGACAGATGGCAAGTAGTGGCTCTAACAACGTCTAAACGGGTAGAAATGTTAACTCTAGAGACGGAAGCAGTGGAATGCCTGTTTCCGTCCTAGACTTCGTAAAAAGGAGGATTTCTCATGCGTCGCTTTACTATTGCTGTTATTATCATCTGTGCCCTTTCGATGATAGCGGTTCTCTATATGGAACATGACACTCGCACATTTATCAAAACCTTGGCCCCGCCTGTTTCAAGCACAATCCAGCAGAACGCTCACACTCAGGAAAAGATGGATCCCGTCTCAAGAGAAGAAACAGTTCGGGCTGCCGTGCAGGATCCCCAAGGCATCGTTGACAAAGCAGCTACTGATACCCATGTTCATCAAACAGATCATCCACATCCGCACGAGCACACAGAGGACAAACACACGCGCAGGGCTGCCTCTGACACATTGAAAATGCAGCGATCTGCGGTTGCTTCAGAGACCGCCCCGCAAGCGAAGGACGATTTGAAAAGCGATCGTTCCAAACCGCTGGAGGGGCTCAAGGCAAAGTTAATTGAAGAGCATGGAGATATTCCGCTAGTGCATAGGTATATTGAGCTCAGAAGGAAGGAACTCAATAGAGAACCAATGACAATGGATGAGGTGAGTGCTTTATGGGAGGCGATAATAGTTTTCAACCCGCATCCTGAAAATCTGAAGAGCTATGAACTGATAAAAAAGCTCTCATCGCAAGCGGATCCTGATAGGTTTGAGATAAGGTATGATCTGAAAAAAGGAGAGAGAGATCAATGAAACCTACCTAACTCTGGAGGGTGGCATCCATGTTTCACGCTCCAGAGTTTTTCTTTTGGGAGATATGTTTTCTAAACCCCGCAGGTCTTCCATTAAGCTAAACCCTGTCGTGTTTTTTATTTCATATTCTCCGTTTTTTACACCTAATTTGATAATGTGGGGTATCGACATGAAAGGAAATTATGAAAAATACAGTGATGCCGAGCTTGTGCAATGTTATCAGAAAGGCGATGAAGAAGCTGGAAATGCCCTCTATCAGCGATACTGGTCCCCTCTCTGCAGGTTCTTCAGAAAGAAAGTCAAGGGAAATCGCCGAGAGGATATAGAGGATCTCGTTCAAGAAACGTTCTGTGAGACCCTGAAGACGCTTAAAAACCTGCGATCTCCGGCGAGTTTTCAGCCGTGGATCTATAAGATCGCAAGACGGGTTATAAGAAACCGGATCAACGTGCAGCAGAAGCGCATCGAATATGTCTCACTAGATCACTCACCAGAAGACGAACTTGAACAAACGTTTGACATAGAGTCTTTTCATGCACCGGTGACGGAGCAGCCGGAATATCAGACGCTTGACAACGAACTGAGAGACATTTGTCTCCGTTTTGAGCAGACGCTTCGACCGGATGAATTAAGGGTATTCCGTTTAAGACATCACAAGGGCAAGACTTTCCAAGAGATTGGAGAGGCGTTGGCTATCAAACAGGGTACTGCGAAAGTTCGGTATCATCGGGTGGTTCAGGCGTTTAGAGCGTGGTTAGGCAAGCATTATCCAGATATTTATCATTCAAATCAATTAACTAACTAATAGAGAGGAGCTTTTTCATGCGCCGCTTTACTATTGCTGTTATTATCATTGGATGAGGTTGGTCTTTTATGGGAGGCGATAATAGTTTTCAACCCGCATCCTGAAAATCTGAAGAGCTATGAACTGATAAAAAAGCTCTCATCGCAAGCGGATCCTGATAGGTTTGAGATAAGGTATGATCTGGAAAAAGGAGAGAAAGATCAATGAAACCTACCTAACTCTGGAGGGTGGAACTCATGTTTCACGCTCCAGAGTTTTTTCTTTTGGGAGATATGATTTCCAAGCCCCGCAGCTCTTCCATTAGGATCACCACTCTATTCTGTTTTCAGCAGCGTACCAGTCAAAAGTTTCCTTGGCGATATAAAATCAGCCCAAAATAGGTTCAATAATTCTTGCCATCGCTGGGAGCGACTTGTTTGAGAAGTAAAGCCTTGACAGTTTTACTCTTGTTCTATGTTGCTTACGGTATTCTACCCGTTAGCGTTGAAAGAGGTTGACATAAAATTAACATGTGTGTAATAATAGATAGATGTCATATGGCCGATGTATCCATGTGTTCGACATCCCGTATAGGTTAATCGGCTACGTAATGTGTGGTGTAGTCTGTTAGGTTGTGCCGCAGTGGTTCTGACGCTTAAAGCAGGATTTTTCCGTGTGTCGCGTCTAGTGTTAATGATGAAGTAAGTAAAACTAAGTATGAAAAAGGGCGTTTTCAATTTAATATGGAGGGCCCGTTCACACAGAAACGGATTCGTTTAATCAACCCGTACACCTCGTTGTTTCAAAAAAGATTGTTTTTTTTCACATTTCCTATTATAGTACTTTAAACGATCAAAAAATAGAGACGTGTTGTACAGGAAGCGTCAAAAATACAGTCTGTCGCTTTCTATACCGACACATAGGAGGTTATTTTGCTAAACGCAAGCGTTATCATTGTTACCCTCAGCGTACTGCTCATGCTGGGTTTTAACCTAACCGCCTCAGGTGAGATCACCACAGATATGGTTGCCGCAGCATGGCTGTTTGATGGCGATGCCGCTGATTTCTCACAAAACGGATTTGATGGCGAAGTAGAAGGCGGCAAATTCGTTACTGGCAAGATCGGTGAAGCAATTGAATTGAACGGTAAAGACGAGTGGATCGCTATTCCAAAGCGGATTGGTGAATTTGAGGAAATTACCTTCACACACTGGGTCAAATCCACGGGACGCGAAGCACAATGGCGTGTCTTTTTCAACAACGATGGGTGGAAAGCAGGAGACATCCACTATCAAATGCACCCGAACAATAAAGTAGAGTTCTCTATTCACAGTAACCCAGGCGGCAACGATACCTTTGCGGATTACATGTTAGCAGGGGATCAGATGGACAAGTGGGTCCATATCGCAACTGCCTATAGTGCAAAAGAGAAGAAGATTCGTTTTTATATTAACGGTGAGCTCGATATCGAAAACGATTGGGGCGGCAACCCCGGTATCCTCGACCCAGGTCGGATTGGCGACTGGGACCAAACCAGACAGTGGCAAGGCCTGTTAGACGAATTCATTATCTTTAACACGGTTCTTAGCGAAGACGACATCCAAGCCGTCATGAACAACGGTTTGGAGCCAACGCTTGCTGTGGATCCGAAACGGAAATTGGCTGTCACATGGGGCAGTTTGAAAAAATAAGGAGCAGTCGATGTGCTGCTTTTCCAAAGGAGAAACACGATGCTTTTGGGAAAATGCTATCTGAATTGTCCACTCACTGCAATCGTCGTCATTGCCATCAGTTTTGCAGCGTCTACCGCAAGCGATGCAGCTTTTGATGAGAAGCACATTGCGGGGATGTGGACATTTGAAGAAGGGAAAGGTAAAGTTGTAAAAGATCTATCTGGTAATGGAACCGACGGTGAATTTGTGGGCGACCTGAAATGGGCAAAAGGTAAATTTGGAGGCGGTTTAGAATTCAACGGTGAGGACACCTGGGTCAAGCTCGGCACAAAGGGTGATGAAAAGACACTGGCTGCCTTAGATTTCAAAGATTCCGAAGGGTTCTCAATCCATTCCTGGGTCTATGCAGCAGAAGACCCTACTGGTAAATGTATTATCTGGAAGGGACTCGGCTGTTCAACGTGGTCACAGTTCTTACTCGGAACAGGTGCACATGAAAACGGAGAAAACAACACGCAGGCTGCGTTTCACATTCGCGCAGCAAATGGTGACGGAAAGCTTGAAGTCCTCGGTGACGAACTCGCCGCCAAAGAGTGGGTACATCTCGTCGGCACATGGGACGGAAACAAACTTCATGTCTATGTTAACGGCAAACTGCAGAACTCCGAAGATGCAAAAGGACCGCCCTGGGCCTCGCCCGAGGAGGTCTACATCGGCGCAGATCCCGGCTGTGGTAAACGCTGCCAGTGGAACGGCATCATTGACGAAATTGTTGTCTTTGATACGGTGCTCACTGATGCCGATGTATCGAAACTCGGCGCAGGCATCGAAGGAGCATTAGCCGTTGATGCCGCACGGAAAACAGCGACAACCTGGGGATTACTCAAGGCTGCACAATAGTTGTTTCTCAAAACAGTTACTCTTAGGGTATTCAGGGTATCCTGAAAAGAAACATCGACGGCAAATAGCGTGTCATGCCGTGCAGAGCATTAACAAACAGCTAAACCTCAAGGAGGTTGCTTAAATGCGTATCTTTATTAATCAATTTCTACACAAACCTTCCATATTCATAATAGTCGCTGTCGCTGTTCTCATCTGCAGCACCAGCAGCTTCGCTGAGGTTTTATACTTCGACGATTTTGAAGATGGAAAAATTGATGGAAAATATGAATTCAAGAACAACGAAGGGAAATGGATAGAAGAAGGGGGCGTTATTACTCAAACCGACGAATCCCCAGGCGATCATACCTATCTCGTCTTAGATGGCGGTTTCCCAGAACCACATACCGGACTAGTCATGATTCGTATCGATGACTGGGGCGATGGTGACCTTGCACGGTGTGGACTCGGATTCCGTCTAGATCCGGGGGATGCCTCTGGTTACGCATTTTTGGTTCATCACTTCCTCAATAACATGGAATTCCTCAACGACCATCTTGCTTGGAAGCAGAATGATACCGAACCGCCATTCGGTGAGGTGGAACTCGGCAAATGGTACTGGATGAAAGCCGAAATATCCGATAAGGGCTTTACCGGTAAAATCTGGGAAGATGGCAAAAACGAACCCAAAGATTGGCTTCTCGACAGTAAACTCGACTTCGGGAATGTCAGGCCAGAGAGTGGCCAGGTTGGACTCAACGGAGGTTCAAGCAATGGTGCCCCGGCGCTGACTGTTGTCTCCTTTGACAATTGGGCGATTTGTGAAACCGCTGACGAATGTACACCGGACGAGATCCTCGCTGTTCAGGCGACAGGCAAACTTTCAACAGTCTGGGGCGCACTCAAGACGCACTACTAAAACACCCCATCCATACAAAGATTGGGGCAATACTAACAAAAGCAACCGGGGATAATTTTTATCCCATCTGCAGGAGAGTGCAACCCGCGGAGCTGTCTCCACGTAACCACTAACGTATAACTTATGGCAACAATTCTTCTCGCTATTTTCGGGATTTTCATATTTGTTGTGGGAGTCCTGATCCTCTTTCAAATTCTGCAAGTAATTTTCGCCTTCATATTTTCGGCTGCCCTATTCGTCATCGTTGTTGGCGGGGCATTCCTTATCCTCAAGAAAATTTTGAAGAGTTAAAAGGTACTTATCGCAGTCGTAGGCATTCACTTGCACGTTTTTCACATCCAACACATCAAAGGAGAAACACTGTGTTACAAAAGGCTATTTTGGTAATTTTGATCACGCTCATTATTCTAAGCACAACCCATCTTCCCGCCCAAATCGTAGAAGATGGACTAGTCAGCTATTGGAGCTTCGACGCAAACAACGTTGCCGGAAACAACGTTAAAGATGGAACCGGCAACTATAATGGCACTATCAACGGAAACCTAAAAAAAGCCGCCGGTAAAATCGGGGATGCCTTGGAGTTTGACGGCAACGAAGCAAATTTCATCGAAATCGACACCCCTGAGGACTTCGATTTCAACGCCGATTTCACCTGGGCAGCATGGATAAAAACCGACTTTTCCGGGCCCGGTGTCATCTTCGCGAAGACAGGAGGCCCTGGCACTGATGATAAGGGCCCCAAAACCTTATGGATCCGCAATAGTGTCCTTAATCTTGACACAGGTTGGGTAGGCAACGTCGAAGACGCAGGAAACAATATTGACGACAACAAATGGCATTACATTGCCGTCACGGGAACACCAGAAGATAGTAAAGTCCAATTCTTCGTTGACGGCAAAGCCACAACTGAAGGAATACTCAACCTCGCCCAATTCCCTGAAGATGAATGGGAAAATCATCTCTTTATCGGTGTAGACGGCAGATCCGATGGCGAATTCGGAGTATTCACAGGTATCATTGACGAATTTAGTGTCTATAACCGAGCTCTTGACGAAGCCGAAGTCAACCAGAATTTCATGTCCGACATGGGTCTTGCAGTCGATCCGAACGGAAAGCTTGCAGTGACCTGGGGCACCATCAAGGCACATCGATAGAGTGCTCTGCTTCTCGTAGGTGCGCGAGATCAGCGCACCTACACAACCCTATAGGGCTAACATAAACTTGGGCCAAGTGTGCAGAGCTACGTTATTACAAGCCTGTATAAACAGGATCATCCGCACAAGCACAAACTACTCGGTTCTCAAACACTTTCGCCCTTCCCAAAAAATATGACAGTCAACTGTCTGTGACAATCTTTAGTTGTTGTGTAGCGTCTGTAACGTCATGAAGAGAACGCTACACAACAACTGATTCAAATCTAAAAAAGAGAGGTACTCTTCAATGAACAAGTTTATGACGTTTCTTAGGTCTACCAAGACCAGAATCCAGGTGATAACAGTAATAGGACTGATATTTTCTCTAACGCAGCTCCCCACTGTTGCGAAACGGGATAAGCAGTACGTTGCCAAGCAAATTACGAACCTTAAAATAGATGGGGATCTCAGTGAGTGGAAACGTGCCGAAATTGTTGCCTTCGATGAACTAAAAGATGTTGGGCAAGGCATGCCGAAGGCCAAAGATTTCAGTGGACAAGGCCGGGTGGCATGGACGGCCAAAGAGCCGACCCGTATCTATTTCGCTGTTGAAATCACGGACGACGAGCTCCAAGACGTTAACCCACCGGAGGCCAGATGGTGGGAAGATGATAGCGTTGAATTTATGTTTGATTTTGACAACGGTATGGTCCGGGAGAGCCTCGTTCAGTGGACGCTCGGAGCCAACGGTAAGGACTTATCTGCAGCGGCTTCCGAGGAAAACACCGAATGGGTGCTGATTAAAAACGGAAACGACTATATCTACGAAGTCGCTATTGACCCTACCAAACCGCGCGGTAATCCCGAATTCGCAAACCCCGGAAAAGGGGAAAAGTTCAAAGCAAAAGATGGACTGACCATCGGGCTCAGCTTTCACGCAAACGATTGTGAGGGCGGCCAACGCGAACATCAGATCGGATGGACGCCAGGAGGAGCATGGGATGGGCTCGCCTACGGCGACCTCATCTTTGACGAAGAAATATTAGCTGTCGAACCCTCAGGCAAGCTCACTCTCACGTGGAGTGCTTTAAAACGGTAAAACGTTATCAGCAGTCAGCCCCGGGTTATCCGAAATTAAAGAGATATGTGATTTTATCATATATTTCTTTTTCTTAATCCAACTGCTGGCTGCCAACCTCCGCCCGCTATTCATGCATGCCAAAACCTAACGGATCTTTTACCTCCGGAATTACCTTTCGTTCTCTCTTTATTGGGACATTCCTCATTATCGGGAACGCCTACTGGCTCGCCTACGCTGCTGAGATGATTCAGCCGCAGTTCCTGCTCAACTTCGTCTCGCTCTTCTTCAACGCGGTTTTCACTCTCTTTATCCTCATCGGCTTTAATCTCGCTTGGAAAAAACTCTCACCGCGCACGGCACTGACTTCCCAAGAACTCCTTGTTATCTATATTATGGTGGTTATGGTATCCACCATCGGCGGCCACTCTATGATGACTTTTTTGATCGGCACCTTGGCACATCCGTTTCGGTTCGCCACCATTGAGAATGAATGGGCATCGCTCTTCTGGCGTTACATTCCGACTTGGTTTGTGCCTGAAGACTACGCATTGGATGCCTACTTCAAGGGAGGTTTGAGCTTCTACCTCCCTAAGCATCTACGGGGGTGGATGGTGCCGATTCTGGTCTGGACAGGGTTCGTTGCAATGCTCTGGTTCACACTGATATGCCTGAATAGCATCATTCGTGTACAGTGGACAGAACGTGAAAAGTTGGCGTATCCGATCATCCAATTACCGTTGCAAATGGCACAAGGCCGGAAAAATTTTTACAGAAACGGCGCAATGTGGACCGGTTTTTCAGTCGCCGCAGGTATCGAAATTATCGCGGGGTTGAGTCATCTGTTCCCACAAATCCCCGCTATTCGCCTCGGCTCTTACTCTATCCAACATCTATTCACTGAGAAACCGTGGAACGCAGTCGGGTGGTTGCCGCTGTCCATCTATCCTTTTATCATAGGGCTTACGTTCTTCGTACCCTTAGATATCTCGATGTCGGCGTGGTTCTTCTATCTGTTTGGCAAAGCGGAACGGATTGTTCGTATGGGGATAATCGGTGAAGGTGAGCTCTACTTTGCGGAACGCGCCGGCGGGGCGTGGCTTGCTGTCGGTGCCCTGGCGTTGTGGGGTACTCGGAGACATCTCCGGGATGTTATCAAGAATTGCTTTATGGCGCAAAAAGCGTTTGACGATTCAAACGAACCGATGCCGTACCGTGTCGCCGTCATCGGGTTAATTTTGGGGGCGGTTGCCCTGACGCTCTTTTCGGTGAAGGCGGGTATGTCTTTAGGCGGCGTGCTCGGCTTTATTGCGATTTTCACTGTGATGGCGCTCGGCGTTACACGCGTCCGGGCCGAATTCGGGCCCCCTTCACACGAAATCCTCGCCCTTGATCCAGCAAGACTGATGGTTGTTACCTTCGGGGCGCGATTCGTCGGAACCGGCAACCTCACGATTATCTCTTTCTACTATTGGCTCAACCGCCTCAACGTTTCACATCCGATGCCGAATCAATTAGAAGGATTCAAGATCGCCGAACGAGCAGGCATAGACAGCCGAAAACTCGTCTGGGTGATGATGTTCGCAATCATCATCGGCACCCTTGCATCGTTTTGGGCGTTCCTCTACTTACTCTATGAAACCGGGGCATTGGCAGTGCATGGATACATCATCGGTATCGGCGATGAGGTCTTTGGGAGACGTTTAGAACGGTGGATTAACAACCCGAGCGGCCCAAATTGGAATGGCACTCAATCTATGGGGATCGGGGCATCCATGACGTGGCTCCTCTACTTTCTACGTCATAAATTTATCTGGTGGCCCTTCCACCCTATCGGATACGTGATGACGGCCGCGACGTGGGGCGGACTTGCAGACTTCTGGTTCTCTGTCTATCTCGGCTGGATGGTAAAGTTCATCATCGTTAAAATCTTCGGGTTACGCGCACACCAACGCGCAATACCGTTCTTTTTAGGCCTCGTCATGGGCGACTATGTATTTGTAGGAGGATGGGCACTGATCGGCACTCTGTTCGACATGCCTACTTACGTGCTCTGGTCGCCTTAAGCAGCACACTGTCTGATTCCAGCTGAAGGAGCTACATTCTCTATGTACAACTTAAATGGAAAAGTCGCCTTAGTAACAGGTGCAGGCGGCAAAAACGGCATCGGCCGCGCCATCGCGACCCGCTTAGCAAGAGAGGGCGCTGATGTTGCTGTCAACGACATCACAGAGCATCCGTATATTGATAATCAGGCCGATTGGCAGGGGCTGCCGGATGTCGTGCGTGAGATCGAAGCAATGGGACAAAGCGCTATGAGTATCGTTGCAGACGTTTCAGATTCGGAACAGGTCGGCCGGATGGTAGACCAAACTGTGGCACATTTCGGGAAAATTGATATCCTCGTCAATAACGCCGGGACAATCGCTGGCAAGGATCGTGTGCCTGTCGTGGATCTGGCGGAAGAGGATTGGGACCGCGTGCAGCGGGTTAATGTAAAAGGCGTTTTCCTCTGCTCTCAGGCAGTGGCACGGTATCTGATCGCACAAGGAACAGGTGGTAAAATTATTAATCTCTCTTCTGTTACCGGGAAACGGGGATCGGTCCGTTTCGCTGCATACAGTGCCTCGAAATTTGCGGTGCTCGGTTTCACGCAGTGCCTTGCCCACGAACTCGCCCCTTATCAGGTTAACGTCAATGCTATTTGTCCAGGACTTGTGGAGACAGAGCGTACCGCCCATCTTGCATCTGCTCTCATGCCCGATACGCTTTCCCCAGATGAGCAGCTCACGGAATACAGACACCGCTATGAGACGACCGTTCCATTCGGGCGACTCGCTAAGGGAACGGACGTTGCCAAGATGGCTGCTTTCCTCGCCTCAGACGAGGCTGCTTACTTAACGGGGATATCTATTACTGTCGCAGGTGGTTCGGTCATGGATTAACACATATTACCACAGGCTGCTAGGCGATCTGTTCAATCTGATTTGAAACCCGAAAAAAGATGGTGTATAATTTTTAGAAACCGAAGCAACCGAGATTAACGTGAGCTTGAAAAAGAGTGAGTAGGCTCTTTTGTAGCAGGGCTTCCTGTTCGGGTGTGCAGGCGCTCTTTATTATTCGAAGTATTCGAAGCAGGTGCGAATATTATCAAGACCTCGTTAAATTAAACGTTTCTGCAAAACCAAACGTGAGGAAAAAGATTTATGAAAATAAACAAAAAAGTGTGGCTCGCTTGCCTTCTCTTTCTCTGTGGAGGTGCTATAGGGGCGTTTGCAACCCGATCTCGCTGCGACGCTTTGGGGAGCGCGTAGACTCAACGACTGGCTTGGTCTTTCTCTGCGCGGCTCATTCAGAACTTGGGGCAACATTACTGAATCCATGAAGCATGAAGACGAGCACAGCAATACAAGACGCGCCTCTCTATTAATTTCAATTACTTCGCCTATCCTCTGAAGAGATTTGCATAATGATTAGAGCAGATAAGACAAAGAACGAGGAGTGCGACTGTGAAAATCGCACCCAACACAATAACGGCGGGAACTATCATTATAGCGAATACCATGTAGCTCTGGATTATATAGATGTGTTCAACATAGATATCTCCCGCTAACTCTCAAACGTCCTGAGTAAGACGTAAAACTGCTCATTTTAAGGAGAAATATCATGAAAACCGCATTAGTATTGGTGGCCATAAGCACCACTCTCATAAGCACTGGATGCTTCGACAACAACGGGTGTAACAACCTACTGATTGAAGCAATGAAAACACAGGACAGGCAGACGGCTGCGGACAAAGCACATGACCTCATAGAGGACACCGTCTGCTATAAGGAAATCAAGGACGGTATGGAAGCCATAGGGCAGCCTGAATCCGAATGCCCTATAGGGCTAAAGAACTTCGATATAACCCCCTACATATACAGAGGAAGCGAACAGGGCAGAGTACCTGTCAAACTGATAGATGGTAACATAGAACGCATAGGGAGTTCTAGTAATATCAAACCTGCATTCTCAATATACGACGGTGCTGGAGCATATATCCCTGCCAAGTACCGGTACTGGTCTTACCAGGGTAAACGCTGGGACGACGACCTATCTATGTGGAAAGTGATGTGGAAACTAAAAGTAGGTGAGTGCAAAGGCAGGGAGGTCAAGGAAGCTCACGAGGTACGGCAGAGACTTGCCAACGGGAGCATCAGAAACCCTAATCCTACTCGCACAACCTCTACTAGCACCACCACTAATAAAGAGGAGGACAAACCTGACCTAATAGAAGGGACAGAAGTTCCCCCTTCACAATAAACGCTATGACCTGCGCACGTCATAAAACTGCTCATACCTTATGAATAAAAGCGGGTGAAGATGAACAGATGTCATTTTTTAAGTTGACACATTTCTCTTTTCAATTATAATTAACTATAATTAACGTGAGTTTGATAATTATTTGGTTCATCTTTGGATAAAGAGAGCCCTTGCACAGTTTAATAGGTTGTCTGAGAAACACCAAAGTGGCACAGGAAACTAACAGCATATGATATAGGAACTGAAGACGCACAGGAAACCAACAGCATATGCTACAACTTACCGAACAGGCATATCAGTATAAGAGGAGTATTTTATCGAGTCTACGTTGGTGATTTTGGAGTCAGGTGTACGGTATATTTCTCCAAGTAATCGAAACGTTGAAATAGCTCGGTAACATCGAATCAACAAAGCACCGGGGCGTTATACGTTGGTTCGGTACTTTTAAAGTATGGAAACAAAAGAAATAAAGTGGGAAAATAATCTCTTACTATTATCCATCTATCTATGCTGCTCTATTTTTCTCACAAGCTGCGATACCGGAAAAGAGCTAGGTGTTCCAGAGTTTGAACCTGACACATCTGATTTAACGCCTGGCGATATATCCGACAAGCTTGTTGCGCGCATCTATTTCGACGCGACACTCTCAATGCAAGGTTTTGTGGTCCCGGCTCCAACGGATTACACCCGAATCTGTCAAGATTTAGACAGTGTTGTCTTAAGCAGTTGGAAAGGCGGACGATCAGAATTTTTTTGGTTTGGTGAAAAGGTTGAAAGTATTGATAGGTCCACCTACTTGCAAGCAGTATCTGCAGAATTTTACGAAAATAAACATATCTACAGAAAAACGTTTATTGAAAAAATTATTGCCCATGAAACTCGGCTGACCAACGATCAGGCAGGCATCAGTAGTGATTCTGAAGAATCAGCAGAGATAGCGGCAAGTAAAACTCCTGAAGCGTTAACAGAGGTGGCCACATCCACGGAAAACGTTGATGAGCGTGAAAAAGAAAACTCATTGGTTATTATTCTGACAGACCTTTTTCAAGATCAAGGCGATATAGCACTGCTGGTTCGACTACTCAAAGAAAAATATATTCAAAAGGGGCTTGAAGTGGGATTATTCGGTCTGCGCAGCCAATTTGACGGCACAGTCTACAACATCGGTATAGGTCAGAAACCACTCCCTCATCGCAGTAATCCGAATGACCCGGATACGTTTCGTCCCTTCTACCTTCTTGTGTTAGGCAGGCACGCCGATATTGCCCACTTTTTTACGAAATTAAAATCAAAGAACCCGGAAGCAAAAACGATACTCTTTTCTCGGTATCTGGTTAGTCCCTTACTGTCGTTTGCCAACGCTGAAATATCAAAGAAGGGTAATTTAAATGAAAATACTTTCCATCCTATTGCAGATCCGAGCTTGAAACAGTATGAAATCGTGAAAAATGCTTATCGCGCTACAATCCCTGCTGAATTGACATACACCCCGTTGCCACATGCCATGTCCTTTGATCCCCAGAGGCTTGAGCCTGCTATTAAAGCGAAAGACAATTCGACTGGACAAACTAAAGAGAATTCAGGTGCTGCGAAGTGTCTGAAAGTGGAATCAGAGCTAACTAAAGAGAAACTCATGGTTGATTTTACTCTGGAATCCAGCAAACTGGAAAGCGCTATCTACCTTTATGAAGTGACGCTACACCCCAAAATTGAGGCATATCGGGAACCGGAGTGGTGTTCGGCTTGGGATATGGGATCGGGACGTGACGGTTCAAAAACACTTAATTTAGTTAATTTCGTTCAGGCTCTTTCACAAGTAACAGTTCGAACACATCACCCTAAAATCGCCACATTTCACTTCTACGTCAAAAAAAGGTAACGGAGTCACTATTGAAATGAAACATGTTGGTCTTATCTGTGGTATCTTAGTTATTATCGGTTTATTTTTCCTTCTTGTTATATTAGGTGAAGTGCTTATTTTCGAGGCTTATCCACCGCAATTACCTGACACGGGCACAACGGAACAGCAACAACAGCAGTGGATGTGGATAGCGAGTTTTGAATCTTGGGCGAGGGTCTGTGTTGCGATTGCGGGAGCGGCAAGTCTTTTATGGTATGGATTGGCACAATGGACTTTTAAAATTCGTAACGAAGGGAAAGGGTCTGAAAAACGCGTCGTTTGGGGTTTGTTGTTTCTTTTCCCAATTGTCGCCGGTATTGTAAGTTGTATCCTTGTTGACAGAGCTGAAAAAATGTGGATAGCATATCTGTTTTTCATCTTAAATGGTTTGATACCTTACTATCTTGCCACCCTACTATTTTCACCAGCGTCCTTTAAGTACATACCATGGGGTGCAAAACAGATTCGTCGTTGGTAAACGTTTTTTATAGGAGGTAAATAAATGGCATATTATGCGATCGGTATTGGCGGGACAGGGGCAAAATGCCTTGAATCCCTGATTCATCTGGCAGCAGCAGGAATGATGCCAGATGACAAAGAGCTTTACACACTTTTTGTTGATCCTGATACTTCAAATGGAAGCCGTGCGCGGGTTGAGAAAACACTGGTTAATTATGTGAAATGCAAAGATCAACTTCAACTCGGAAACACAAACTTTTTGAAGACAAAAGTTATTCCTGCTAATCCTGTCCTTTGGACACCTTTTAAAAGTGCTAATCCAAGCTTAGAGGATTTCTTTCACAGTCCAATTTTTAAAGGTTCATCCGCAGCTAAGTTATTCGACGTGTTATATAGCAAATCAGAACAAGATATGCCCTTGGAAGACGGTTTTCGTGGTCACCCCTCCATTGGCTCAGCGGTCATGGCAAAGACAGTAGATTTGAAAGGAGACAAAACGTGGAGTTGGTTTAGTAAAGTAATTTCTAATGATCCAGAATCTAAAGTGTTCTTAGCAGGTTCTATTTTCGGCGGCACAGGCGCTTCTGGATTCCCTACGATCGCGCAGATCCTTAAAAATAATTTACCAGGTGTAACGCTCGGAGGGGCATTGATTCTTCCGTACTTTAAGTTTGAGGATGCAGATGATGGGAAACTCAAAGCAAGATCTGCCGAGTTTTTGATGAATACACAAACCGCTTTGAAGCATTACCATCTATCGAATAAAACAGGTTCTTATGATGCGGTCTACCTATTTGGCAATGAATCTCGAACGAATGTGGGAAACGCTCTCGGCGGTGGGCAGCAGGAGAATGCTCCACATTTCATTGAACTCTATGCAGCCTTAGCAGCAATCGATTTTTTTGGTAAGAAACCAGATCAATCAGATGGCAAGGGCGGAACTCAATATTTCATGACAGCCCGCAAAAAAGTTAACGCTCTTGACTGGAGCGATCTGCCAGATGGTAACAACGGTGATACAGTTCGTTCAAAAATCTTGCAACTGGAACATCTTGCTTTTGCGTATCTTAGCGTCTATCATCCCACAATTCTAGATATTAACAAAAACATAAAAGCGGCATACTGTGCTCCATGGTATGTCGATTTCTTTGAACGACGTAAGGTCGGCATCGACGATACATTACTCAGCACCGTCGGTGAATACTGTAAAGATTTTTTGCTATGGATCGCCAACATACAAGGAAATTGTGGTGTCGGAGAAAAAATTAATCTCATTAAAAATAGGTATGGAGCGTACTCCAAGAAACAAAATGGTAGTCTTGTTCTCAAAAAATCCAAAGATTTTTCAGAATCTGACTGGTTGAACAAACTTTGGGAACGTATGTGTAATAGTCGGAGAAAAAACGGATATTCACAAGGCGTTGGAAAGTTTCTACATGCCTTATACCACAATTGTCCTGATAAACATAACTAATTAATTGGTTAGGAGGTTATATAATGCCAAAACCACTTCTTCCTAGTTTGATACCAGGTAACAAGGTTACCGCTTTTGGTAACGCTGGAAAATGGGTTCCAAGAAACGCTTCTGAACTTAAACTCATTAGCGATGGGCTTAACGTTGCAAAACAGGGAGTGACCCCAACTGAGGTTGATAGCATTCCGAGTATGTGGGCACGCCCTCTACTGTTCCAAATGGCGCTGTATGATGACAAACATCCAGTGCATACGCAAGTTTTAGGCGAATGGCGTGGACTTTTAGCGATGTTGGCACTGAAAGAGTGGAGCGAGTTCCCCATAACTACAGAGCAAGTTGAGATTGATGTTGCCAAGAATCCAGAAGCAGCTGCGGATTTTCTTCGGGCCCTAGCGAAATTGCGACCAACAGACACGTTATCTGATCTGAGCTTACCAGATCCGGCGACATGGGAAGTCCTTAATATCATCCTGTTTGATGGAGAGCCTATTGGTATTGCCTCACCAACTACTTTGGTGTGTACCTCAGTTAACTGTTTCGGTCGGATCTCGGACGTTCCCTGGTTTGACAATCGAAGATTCCTCGTCGATCCAGTTCGGAAATTGAACGTTTCCGAGAAAGAAGCAGTTAAGTATTGGCTAACAACTCTTCAGGAAGGCACTGCAAAGCTTCCTATTCTTGACATAACAGTTAGCCTTAACAAACTTCTACTCAATTTTATAAATCAGTTAAATGTACCTTTAAAGGTGTTCGACTTTTCTATTACTAAACTCGGTTTGACTCAAGACCTTTTTAAGTATATGAATCAACCGGTGGTAGCCCCCAAGGGGTCTAAATCGAGTATAAAACTTGTTCATTCCAAAAACAAAAAGTCAAAGGAAAATCTCCTCGTTTTCGATAAGGACATTCATAAAGCTTGGAGAGTCGAACCGCAAAATGTAATTGTTTGGAAAGGGAAGACACTTGCAACAAGTCAAAATTCCAGTGGGACGCCCGAACTGGTACTTCCAGAAGATGTTGAGCTGCAAACTCCACAAGATTTTTTCATAGACAAACTTTTTGTCATCAAGCAAAAAAAAGCCTTCCATAAGGGCAGTACTTTAGCCTCTAAAGGCAGTAGGAATATTAATTTTAACGGAAGCCCGGTCACACCAATTCTACCGCTCACTACGAAATTGCTAACCTATCTTGATGTAGAAGATTTAAATGATAGAATTACTTTTAACCAGCTGAATGACCGTATTGTTGTGGAGTTGCGTCTCACTTTGAACGGTATCGATGGGAAGGGGAATTCAGATTTTGTTATTTCTAAAGAATATGACAAAGCAAACGTTAGGACCATTGCGACCGCACCAGTTTTGGCGGTTTGGCCGAACTTCAGAACTCAAGGTTGGAAGGCTTACTATACCTATTTCACAACAGCCGATCAAGACGCATTTTACGCCAAACCCCTCCCGGCAGCAAAAGAGTCGGATACGCTGCCTGATCCGCTAACGTTTCAAGATAATAGCGGAAATGTTAAGAAAGAGACTACAAAAACGGAACATTTTCCTGAAGCGATGCTATGTGAATATAAAGGGGCTAAGGCGGGAATTTTGCTCATTTCAGCACCAGAAGCCTTAAATGCTAATACTAATAAGGCTAATACTAATAAAGAAACAATATGGACCGTAGGGGTAGATTTCGGCAGCAGCAGCACTACAGTCTATAGGTATAGCAACGCTGATAATGAGCCTCAGAGCGTAACTTTTGATAAGAAACACATTTTACGTATTACCGACCCTCTTACTTCCTCAAAAATCGCATTCTATAAGGATTTTCTCTCTCATGAAAGCAAATCGACACCGTTCTTCAGCCTCTTTCAAACACTCCAAACTGTAAAACCCGATGAACCCCTCCTTGATGGACATATCTACTTTCCTGATAATCATAATGATATTTCTTCTGATAAACGCATTGTTAGCGATCTCAAATGGTCTAGTACAATAAACCGGAGGCACATTCAGGTTTTTCTCAAACAACTCTGTCTTCAAACCGCCGCTGAGGCTGTTAACGATGGGGCCCAAAAGATAGATTGGAATTTTTCTCATCCGCTTGCCTTTACAAGACAGGATAAAGGACAATTTGAACTGATTTGGAAAAGCGTCGGAGCAGCTTGTGGGAGCGCGACTGGCGTGAATCAAAAGGTTGTGACCCCGGCCCAATCAGAAAGTGTGGTCACCGCAAAATTCTTTGCAAGCACCTTACAAAATCCAACAGCTATTGGCGATTTTACCAGCGGGGCAGTCTGCATCGATATTGGAGGAGAAACCTCAGATATCTCAATTTGGCAAAACAATAAACTGTACTGGCAAACGTCTATCAAATTTGCAGGACGGCATATTTTTTTAAATCTGCTCAAAGAAAATCCCGAATTTCTGAAAGAACTTGGTGTGAACGAGAACGGGATCAAATTGTTAAAAGAAATCAAGGACGACAAGTTTTATGCTCAAGCGGACGCTTTAATTGAAACGGAAGGTCAAGATTGGTTGAGCGAACTCCCTAACGTAGAGAACCCATCCATTATCCAACCGTTTCTTCAACTCATTTCACTTGGGGTTTCCGGTCTTTTATACTATGTCGGGCTACTTCTCACTTACCTTTCTAAAGTCAAACCTGAATCTGATCTTAAGTCTGAAATCCCCAGTATATACATCGGCGGTAACGGATCAAACATTCTACATTGGATGGCAGATGGCAGTTTCGATCCTGACAACTCTACAGCGCAAGATTGTAGAAAGTACCTTAAAAAGGTCATCTGCAAAGCATCAGGATTTGCCCCAGATGATAATAATCGCGATATAGAGATTAGTCACTCCCCAAAAAAGGAGGCTGCTTATGGATTAGTCATTGACATTGACGAAACAGAACTCGATTTTGATCCAGATACTCAATTTGACGTTTTAGCTGGTGAAACTTTTACAGAGAATGGAATAGAGTATCCATGGACTGAAGTTCTTACTGCCGAACGACTACATAACCGCTTATCGATTCCTAAGAGGTTCGACAAAATTCAACACTTTATAGACAGTTTCAACCAAAATTTAGGTGAAGGGATTAAGAAAGTATCCCTGAAGGAAACTGTAAGTGGCAAAGAAGGCGACTCCGCTACTGTTAGCGATGCTATGTTTGCAGAGCTGGAAAAAGTTTTCCAAGCTTTTAGTAATAGGGACCCAGGAAAAATCTCTATTGAACCGTTATTTATTCTCGCGTTAAAAGAATTACTGAGAGCAAAAACAAGACGATGGATAAACATGGATGGATAAACCAGCTTGTATTTTCGAACAGGGGCATAACATAGCATATATGTTTTAAGGGGACTCATGGAACAACTTAAAGATCTGCTAAACTTAACCACAGCGATCGCACCAATTCTCGCTATTTTAGTAGTTGCGATCATTGGTTGTTCGGCTTTTTATTTTTTAAGGAATCGGCAAGAAACTGCTAACGAAGCTAAAAAAGTCGGCAACCCTAACAGTGGAGAGAAGCCTGAAATTGTAGTTTTCCTACGGCCGCATGCTGCATGTGTTCAATGCCTGATGCTTTGTATAGAGAACATAGGGACTAGGACAGCCTATAATGTCCAGTTTGGACCCTTAGCTTCCGCCCCGTTTATCAGGTCTTCTAATATCGGCAATGTAAAGATTTTTAAGGAAAACGATTTTCTTCGGAGGGGAATCAGCTGTTTTGGCGCTGGACAGAAGATCGAGCTATTCCTAATCCGTTTAGTAGGCGACTTCCCTGAAGAACTGAAACAACCTCTTGAAATCTCTGTTACTTACAAGGATTCGCTGAACTACACGTACAAGAATGGGTATAAACTGGACTTTAGCGAATTTGAAAGCCTTGTAGAAATCGAGTCAATAAAAGAACAGACGATATCTGACTTGAGATCTCTGCTTCACGTAATACAGAAAAACTTTAGTCAAGTTGATGAAAGTATTGAACCTCCCAGGACACCCCAAACCTCGAAATCTAAGGATAGTGAAATTCCGCACGAAGAAGAGGAAGAATGCCGCCAAATCGACCACAATGGGCAAGCCAACTTATTAACACCAGAGCTTCAGCAACTCGTTGAGTTATACAATGCAAGTGATGATGCCACATTACGGCAAAATCATAAGCACCAAGTTTCAATTAGCGTTAGTAATGATGTAGAACTTTTCAACAATCCAGATAAAGAAGCACTTTTCCAAACTAAGCCAAATGGCAGCTTGGTTGCCTACAACATTGATTCAGAAAATTCATATGCGGTTGTACCATTTTTGGGTTGCGTTCTGCAAAATGATCTCTATAATTCTGGTGCTTTCCGTCAGGTTTTTAAGTGCCCTAATTTTGATTCAAAACGCAAGTATCATATGAAAGTTATTCGCCCCGCCATGTTTACACTGGATCCTGTAAACGAGAAATGGACACTTCAAGAAATGGGAGAATTAGAATTAACGGTACACGACAATTGATCGAAAAAAGATATCTGCCTACGAAAACGCAGGAGCACATAGCACAAATAACACCTGTTTTAAAAATCTGTATCACATTAGCTGTAGCATCCATCCAAAACCGGGCGCATTGTGTGTGATGCCTTAAATCAATAAAACGCTTATGCCTTTCGAATATTTCTCTCCCACAAACGCTTTTGCTTCAGGAATTGTAACCTTCTTGCAATATTTCTTTGTGTTTTGGTTTGTAGGATTAGTAGGTTATGGGATCCGGTTGCTCCAAACAAGCAAACACATCGAAAAAAAGCAGAATATCCAGCGACTCGTCGATGCTCGACGAAAACGGAATGTTGGACGCGAAGATAACGACGTGGAAACCGATGCTGATACGGTGTTCCACGAATTTTTAAATGAACAATCTCTCAACAAAAGTTCTCCTATAACAAGACATCTCAAAGCGATTTTCTTAGCTGGCTGGGAGGAGAGTCGTCTTGAAGTCAGTGAATTAATTAATCACACCACTTCCGATCTGTTTAGGTGGAACAGTCTGTTTCGTTCTGTATTGGCGGTTTTCATCGTGATCGGATTGCTCGGCACGCTCTTTGGACTTACGGATAGTTTAACAGAACTATCTCCGGCTTTAAGAGAGAGTACCGCAGACACGGCCGCGACAGAAAACAGCCAAAGAATGACCCAGGCGTTAGGCGATCTCATGGATGACATCAAAGGGGCTTTTGCCCCAAGCATTTGGGGGATTATTTTTACGATCGTCGGCGTGCTTCTTTACGGATTTTACCTTCAAATCGCTTGCCATCCTGTTAAGACTACTCTGGAGCGGTTGACGTTGACCGTTTGGGTTCCGCAGCTCTACCCAACAACTTCCCAAAAACTTATCCAAACCCTGCAGCAGAGCGAGTCTCAGATGCAAAAGGGGTTTGAGACCGCAGCACAGTTCAGTGAATCTGTCAAAAAAGTCCATGGCAACATAGATGAATTCAATGCAAATCTCACGCAAGCTGCATCTATTACACAACCGCTCTCCAATTCGGTGACGCAAATTAACAAGGCGGCATTGGACATTAGTACTGCAGCGGATGTGCTGAATACAGGTTTTACGGAGAACCTTGACAAATTTTTAAGAGAATTTGCAGCTAGTGTTGCCCATCTCGCCGGTTTTCAAGATGAGATTCGGAACCTCCACCAACAATTTCAAGACTCAGCGAACCAAAAATTAGACCAGCAAACACAAAAATTGGAGGAACAGAATCAAAATCTTACTACAAACTTAGATGTCTTGAAAAATTACAAGGAACTGTACGTTGATTCCTGTCAACAAATGGAGAAGACCCTTCAAGAGTTTCTTAATAACACTATCGAAGCAAACACCCATATAGAAGCTACCAATCGTGAGTTCCTTGAAGGCATAAATGCGGCCAATCGCGAATGGCTTGCAGAAATACAAGTGCAGTTGAAGGCAGATCTTGCAATTATGGAACCAACCTTGAAAAAGGAGTTAGAAACGCTGACCGTGCAATTAACTACGGATCTCAAAGAGGTTCAAGGCACTCTCGACCAAAGGTTGGAAGCACTTACCAACCAATTAAATTTTTTCCAATTACCTATTGAAAAAGCTGCCGATCATATTGAAAGGATTATCGAAAGTTTTGCTCGGATAATGGAGGGAATAGTTAGAGATCTACAATCACAGTTCCAAAAGCAGAGCGAAGAAATAAAAGAACAAAATGAAAGTTATGGGGAGCAGCTTACGGGAGTCAAACATCTCAATGAAAGTGTTGTAGGCTTGTTGAAACAATTAGACGAAAGCAGTAAAAATCAGAAAGGTGCAGTTAATACACTAAACGGTCATGTGGGCGGACTAACCACAGACATTAAAACCCTCCATGTTGCAATCAACGCCTTTACATCTGATTCAGGAGAACTCAGTCAATCGATCGGGGCGATTAAAGGGGATATCGAAAAGTTAGGCACGGCTTCACAGCAATTCGTGGAAAAGGTGGAAAAAGCCGATGTTACCCCGTTGACAGCTAATATTGGAAAACTCAATGCCGCTATCAACGAGATTTCTGGACATTCACAAGTTTTAGCAAACGCTGTTAATGGATTGGCGAAACAAATAAATTCACCGGACAGGGATTCTTCTAACCTAACGCAACAAAAGATTCCCTTCCTAGAAAGAATACGAATTCTATTTCGCGGAAGATCGACTTCAACACAACCCCGTGCTAAACCCGAATCGAAGAAACAACGTAAGTAAATCGATTAAAAGCAATTTCATAAGTCCTTAAAATAACGCGAGTTTGATAATTATTTGGCTCATCTTTGGATAAAGCGGATCCTTGGAGAGCCTGACAGGTTGTGTGAGAAGCGACGAAGAGGCACAAGAAATCCAACAGACTATGCTACAAGAACTGAAGACGCACAGGCTGACAGCCTATGCTACAAGGGCATGGCACAGACTGAGAGGTTATACTATAAAGGTACTCCTCTAATTTTTTTTCAACTTACGTTAAAATAGAAGGATATCCATGGAAGAAAATACATTAGATTTTAATTTTTGGCCCTCCTTTTCGGACCTAATGCTGACGCTTGTGCTGATATTGATTATCGTTGTTTTTGCTGTTATCGTGGCTTTTTCTGTTAAACCGGTCGATCCTTCCTCCGAAGGGACGGTCGATCTGACAGAAGTTGAACAGAGGCAAATCGGAATGATCCATGCAATCGCTGAACAGTACAATGTTGATCCTGAAGAAGTAGGCGACGGTTCCTTTGTGATTCGAATTTACCTCGAAGATGGCGGTTACACCGAAATTCTCATTCAAAATGAACCTACACTTCAACGTTATAGCTTTAGCGACCGCATTCTGTTTGAGCCCGATGAACACTATCTTAACGAAGATGGAAAAGAGACACTTCTCACCGTTGGTCTTCAAATAAAAAGAAATCTGAACGACATCCGTGAGATACAGATTCAAGGTCATGCGGATCCTGATCCGCCTGCCTTTGTGCCCTCTAACTTACATCTGGCAGCATTACGGGCAATTGAGGTATACACATTTCTACAGGAACAAGTCCGCATAGATCCCGCGCGGCATCTGATGTCAGCAACCTCTTTTGGTGAATATAAACCTGTTCGCCGCTCAGATCAGGATAGAACCTATACGCCCGAAAAACTTGAAAGGGATAACCGCACTAGGACGTTGAAAGCCCAGAATCGTCGGATAGAAATTTTGCTGTTTTATCCGCCCGAGCAAACAGACTAATGGATGGAGAGTTGATTATGTATCGTATTAGATTGCTTGTTGCCTTGTTCTTGGTCAATTTCGTTATCACTGCCAACAGCACCGCAAGCGATGCTCTTAGCGGCGTTCGGATCGTAGAGGGGATTGTCCAGCAGCGCCCTCCGAACACGCGACGCACCCTCGGGAAACGATATGTCTGGAATTTCAAGGGAAAATCTTATACCGCACTAATGACAATAGATATAGAAAAGTATAATAGCTACGATGGAAAAGAACGTTACGACATTCCGCGCTTGGTAGAAGAGGGGAGAAAGACCATCGGAAATCTCACTCGTGAATTTCGAAACATGTTCAAACGGCATCGCGCGTGGTCGAAGCGCGATCATATCGACTTTGTTCTCAGCTTCGTCCAATCCCTGCCTTATACCCACGATAACGTGACCACAGGTTACGATGAGTTTCGGCGCTATGCGGTTGAAACTTTGATTGAGGGTGGTGGAGATTGTGAAGACACCACTATCTTGGTTGCGGCGATCCTACGAGGTTTAGGTGAGAAGACGGTACTCATTTTCATGCCAGGGCACATCGCCCTCGGAGTGAGTGGTAATTTCGCGGGTGCCTCTGTTACCTATGATGGTACGAAGTACTATTACTGTGAAACAACTGGCACCGGCTGGACAGTAGGCGACCTGCCACCATCCTTTCAGACAACTGTGACTAACATTTTCCCGTTAGCTCCCTCGAAAATAGGAAGCACACCGAGGCCGGGCCGCGTGACAACTCCAGAACCCACGTCTCCGTCGCAACCTTCCTCAATAGAAACTACGATGCCTGAAGCCTCTTCATCTGAAGTCGAATCCGAAGGCACACAATCAAACGGCAGACTCGTCACCGCGATCGTTATGTTCTTTATCCTCATCGGTTTGGGAATTTCTACTGTATATTTCCTGCGCCGCTCTATTAAAGAACAACGTGAATATTAACAAAACGCCAAACTTCGAAGCATGAAGCCTCGTTTGATTCTGAAGCCCTCGGACAACATATCAGCATACTCCGAAATAATTAATGAAAATTCACACAATTTGCAACAAACCTAACAAAATAACGTTCTTTTCTATAGCTATGAAATGATCGGATCTACATACACACATGGATATTCAGCACTTAAAATATTACCTGCTCATTCTCTGCATCAACGTATTAGCGATAGGCACAAGCTGCACTACCCCCGACACCACGAATCCCGTAGCACCCACAGAAGCTGCGGAGATTACCCTTGAAAATTATCATCTAACTGAAAACGAGACTTGGACACCTGAAAAAACATACATCGTCAAGGGCACGTTGGAGATTCCACAAGAGGTAACGCTCAACATTCCACCCGGCACAACTGTCAAATTTGGACGAAACGCTCTGCTTACAGTGAGAGGCATTCTGAAAGTAGGAACCCCGTTAGCACAGGAACAAGTAACCCAACTTGTCCATCTCACATCGGACAACGTCAAACCAACTTCCGGAGATTGGGAGGGCATCCTCTTTGACCATACACACGATTTAGAGAGTTTTATCAGAGGCGCAGTCGTAGAATACGCCACGACCGCATTGGATATCAAAACGACTTCACCGAGTGTGTTGGAATGCACCCTACGGTTAAATAAAACCGCCATCGCTTTAGACGGTAGCGACGCGAGTATCCAACACAACGATATCCTTGACAATAATACGGGTATTAGTACAATCGGGCGCCAAACGCGACCGCAAATCCAGAAAAATAACATCACCAAAAATGAGACCGGCATCTTTTGTGAAAATGTTCAGTCTATGATTCAGAACAACAACTTGAATGGCAATATTTTCGCTCTTCGGCTAAACGTAAAGTTCAACCTAATCGTAGTCAACAATTGGTGGGGGCACGCAGACGCTACGGAAATAGCAGACACTGTCATAGATGCCGCAGATCCAGAGCTGACAACCAAACAGGTCGGAACTGTTTATTATGAACCTTTCACAGATGAGCGAATTGTGGACGCGGGTTTTCCGTATCTGACACTCCTGACCGGCTTATAAAACAGTGTTTTGTCACGTCGCAGTTGAAGTGTAAAATCGCATAACTTAATTTTAACAAGCAGTGGAGCTGACAGCCCGTAATGCCTTTATGCCGTTGATTAACCGAGAATTGATACCTAAAAGGAGGCACTCCCGATGAAAGGGGCTATTTTGAACATTTCACAAAATTATCACGTTCGTGGTGGTTCAGACCGGTACTTTTTCACCCTTGCTGACTTGTTGCAAAAACATGGACACCGGGTAGTGCCGTTCACAGCGGCGAATCCGAACAATGAGTCATCTGAGTGGGAGCGTTATTTTCCGCGCGGTGCGGATTTCGAACATCCGGGTGCGGGGGATCTTCTGCGATTCTTATATTCACACGATGCCGTTAAATCGGTACGACGGTTGTTGAACGACACAGAGATAGCCCTTGCCCATTTCCACATTTATTACGGCAAACTCACTGCCTCAATCTTGGAAGTCCTCAAGAGAGCGGGTATCCCGCTCATCCAGACATTACATGAGTACAAGTTAACGTGTCCTGTTTACAGCCATCTTTCAAACGATGCTATCTGTGAAGCGTGTGAAGGCAAACATTTTTGGCGCGCGCTTCCGAGACGTTGCAACCGGGGTTCCCTTGCTCGGACGGCGTTGAGCGTCGCTGAATCCTACGTATCTAAAATGCTGGGTGCGGTTAAGAAATTTGACCACTTCATTTCGGTCTCTCATTTCCTTCGGAAAAAGGCGATCTCACACGGTATCCCTGCAGATAAAATTTCGACGGTTCACAATTTCGTTGATGTCTCAGATATCACCCCTAACTTCTCAAGGGGCGATTATGTCCTCTATTTCGGCCGGGTGCATCGGAGCAAAGGGGTTCTAACGCTAATAGAGGCGGCTGTTCCGCTGACGGACGTTCCGATCTATATCGTTGGCGACGGTGAAGCCCTCCCGGAAGTGCGACGGCTCGTTGAGCAAAACGGATGCAACCATATCCGCCTTCTCGGCTTCAAACAGGGCGATGAACTCCGCGAGTTGATCGCCAACAGTATCTGCACAGTCCTACCCTCAGAGTGGTATGAAAACTGTCCTATGTCAGTGTTAGAATCTTATGCCCACGGCAAGCCAGTCATCGGTGCTGATATTGGTGGGATCCCGGAACTCATCGTAGATGGCGTTGATGGCTACCTCGTTCCGTCCGGCGTAAAAGAGACACTCCAAGAACGTCTCCTCTGGATGTTCGAGCATAAAGGTGGTGCAGCAGAAATGGGACGCGCCGGACGCTACAAAATGGAAACGGAGTTTAACGCTGACATTCACTATCAAAGAATTATGAATGTCTACCAACAATTTCTGTAGGAAAACTGACAGCCATATTATGAAAAAGAAAGCATTGGTTACAGGCGGCGCAGGCTTTATGGGCGCACACGTCGTCAACGAACTTCTTCGCCAAGAAGATACAGATGTCGTCGTCCTTGACGATCTGAGCGGTGGTTTTTGTGAAAACGTCAACACGAATGTATCCTTCGTTGAGGGAAGTATTCTCGACATTTCGCTGATAAATCAACTCTGTGAGGAACATCAATTCGACTATATCTATCACCTTGCCGCCTATGCAGCGGAAGGGTTGAGCCACTTTATCAAGCGATTTAACTATCAGAACAATCTCATCGGAAGCGTAAATCTCATCAATGCGGCGGTGAACTACGGTGTTAAACGGTTTGTGTTCACTTCCTCTATCGCCGTTTACGGAGCGAACCAGCTCCCGATGCATGAGGGGCTCACGCCGATGCCTGAAGATCCGTACGGCATTGCCAAGTATGCAGTTGAACAAGAGCTGGCAGTTTCCAAACGCCTTTTCGGTCTCGAATATACTGTATTTCGCCCGCATAATGTCTACGGTGAACTTCAGAACATAAGCGACAAGTACCGAAATGTTATTGGCATTTTCATGAACAAAATCATGCGGGGCGAACCACTGCTCATTTTTGGCGATGGGGAACAGACGCGTGCGTTCACTCACATCGCCGATGTCGCGCCTCACATCGCCCGGTGTGTTGATATAACAGAAGCCTCGGGCGAGATTTTCAACGTTGGTTCAGACAAACCTGTCACGGTAAACGAGCTCGCGGATTTTGTGATGACTGCGATGGAAAAGGAAGTACAGGTAAAATATCTTCCAGAGAGAGAAGAGGTGAAACACGCCTATTGTTCACACGAAAAATTCCACAACGTTTTCGGGACAACCTCTGAAGTTTCACTAACAGAAGGTTTGAGTAGAATGGCGGCGTGGGCAAAATCTGTCGGCCCCCGGGCCTCGAGTCTATTCGCTGACATCGAGATCCGTAAAAACCTGCCCGAGGGGTGGAAGTAGATTTTGAAGGACTGTTGCCGTTAAACGGCCAGCAAATTGCTAACAACTAGCTGTGAGTACAATAGATATTGCAGATCGGAACCGATCATTAAACAATGGTCAAAAAACTTCTACAGTACAAGACGTTTTGGGTAATGCTGATTACGTTGGTGGGTATGGGACTGAGCCTCCTTGTTCGTGTGATACTGATTCCGAAAAGGTTCGGTTTCAGTAACACTGCAGACGCGCTCACGACAGCTCTGACGGTTGTCCTGGTTGTTGATACGATTCTCCGAGAAGGGGTGAAATTTAGTCTCGTTCCGTTGTTCATCACGCGTGAAAAGGAGATGACTCGCGCAGAATATCAACATTTCACAAATAGCCTTCTGTTCTCCGCGCTCGGTATCGGTTTCGGGATCTTCGTCCTAATCGAATTTTCTGCGCCCTGGATAGCCCGTGTAGCTTTGTCTAAGTCGACTATTGATGTCCAAAGTGTGACGGTTCTATTGCGCCTCTGTGCACCGCTCCTTATTTTCGGGTGTGGTAGCACGGTCTTGGGGGCATTTCTGAACAGTCGACAACATTTTAAAACGGTCGCTCTCCGCAACGCGCTGCCTGCTGGCAGTGCAGCAGGCATATTTGTACTCCTATGGCGCACCGAAAACCTTGAAAACTGGATTGCGATGGCGTACACAGGCGGCTTTGCTGCGTACTTCGTGTGGTTGTGCATCGGAACGGCCCGAACGGGACATCGGTACGCGCTGACGGGTTTCTCTATAGACACGCTGCGCGCTTTAAAGAGTACAGTCACCTTACCAACACTCGGTTTTGCGATTAGACAAATCATCAATCGTCTATTGGTCGAGATATACTTCGTCTCACAGCTGGGAGAGGGGGTTATTACGCTCTATAAAAGCGCTTTCCAGATATTCTCAGCGTTACAAACATTCATCGGTATCAGTATTGCAACAACAGGCTTACCCGATATGGCGACAGACGAGGCTGCAAATGATAGGCAGAAATTAGGGCGCACGCTCAACCGAAATGTACGTACTGCAATCATCATCGGAGTGCCGGTAACAGTAATCTTATTGATATTTCACGAAAAGATCAGCTGGATTTTGTACGGGAGAGGTACAGCTGTAGGCCAAATCCTCTTTTGGCTGAACACGGGCTTAATATTTTCATGCCTGATACCTGTGTTGAACGCAGGACTCTACGCGCAAAAGGCGTATCGATCCGTTTTCGCAAATATGGTAGCGATGGCTCTGCTCAATTTCGTAGTAGCGTATGGGTTGATCAACATATGGCAGCTCTCAGGGGTAGCCCTTGCTGTATCAATCACAGCATTTCTCGCTGTCGTGAATCTGACATATCTGCTCCGAAAGAGACAGGTTTCTTGGTTTTGGAAGCAATGAAAACGAAAATGAAGATAAAAAATGTTGCGGATTATCACTATCTGATTGTTGGCGGCACCACGAAGGCGGCAACAACGTCTCTATTTACCTATCTTGCCGACCATCCTGCTATTTGCGCTGCCACTTACAAGGAGACTCGTTTTTTCCTCAGCATCGACTATCCGCTCCCTTCAAAATATCGCTACAGAGAGGATGAGCGAAGCGCGAACATGGAAGAATACGATCAATTATTTTCCAGCCGTGATGAAAAGCAGCTAAGGGTTGAATCAACACCAGATTACCTATATTGCGACAAGGCGCGTGAAAGAATAGCAGCCTCACTCCCATATGTAAGGTTAGTTTTCAGTCTTCGTGAACCTATATCGAGATTAATGTCGTGGTATCGCTTTGGAAAGCAAATTGGCAAACTGCCACAAACCCTAAGCTTCGAGGCTTACGTCGATCTGCTGTTTGCTCCTGGGCAGCACCAAGAACAGTACTTGCAAACACTCCAGCAAGGCTGCTATACTGTCTATTTAAAACCTTATTTTAATCTATTCGGTCCGGAGCGGATTCACATTCTGTTTTATGAGGAATTGGCAGCGCAACCGTTGAAGGTTATCACAGATGTGTGCAAGTTCGCTGGGATAGATACCGATTTTTATAATGACTATGTCTTTAAGGTAACAAACCGTTCCGAAAACATGAAAAACGCCGAGCTACATCGGAAATATAGAGATTTTCGATTCCGGCTGCGACAGTGGACACACAACAAACCTATTGTGCATAGACCGCTGCGGACAATCAGAAAGACAATTGAACCGCTCTATCTCCGTCTAAACACGCAACCTGCTAAGAAAATTCAGGTATCAGAAGAGACACAACGCCGTTTAACCGACTATTACAAATCTGATGTTTATTCCCTCAGCGAATTAATTGGAAAGCCCTTACCCTGGTCTTTAAACGACTGTGCCTGAGCAGCTGCACCAGCTGTTCTTACAGTTCTCTGATTCTTAAGAGGCGGTTTGAAACCTAAACTGGATCCGTTTCTAATTTTATACCAAGGGTCAGCTGTCAACCTCTATCAGGACTTATTGGAAAGTTATGATAAAAAAAATTCAACTCATGATTGTTGGCGTACAAAAGTCTGCGACATCCTCGCTACTGCGTTACTTGGCGCAACATCCAGATATCCACACACATGCGCAGTCAGAGATGACCTTTTTTCTTCAAGACAGCGAGTATACACGAGGATATGAATGGGCTTTCGCAAAGTACTTCGCCACAGAATGTTCTCACGATCAAATTAAAGAGAAACGACTCATCGCTAAAAATGTGATGGTGATGCATTCAGCGGAAGTTATGCAGCGGATCCATGCCCACAATCCTGATATACATCTCGTTGTCCTCTTACGGGAACCTGTCGCCCGTGCTTATTCCGCCTATTGGTGGGCTCGGAGGAGAGGCTGGGAAAACATTAAAACTTACGAAGAGGCACTCGCCGCTGAGGCAGCGCGCTTGAACGAAGACAGGTTTAAATGGCGCCAGTGCGCTTATCAGTACAATAGCACCTACTACCCACACGTCAAAAATCTGATAGATCAATTTGGTCGAGACCGCTTCCACTGCTTATTAACCGACGATTTGAAGGAAAACGCCAATAGTATCTGCCAAAACCTCTTTAACCACATCGGTATACGTGCCGACTTTCAACCTTCAATAGACGAACGTCATAACCAAGCGACACCGCCGCGTTCCGAACGGTTTAATTTTCTCTTTACGCAATTTCTTGCGTCCCACAATCCGCTGAGAAGAGCGATCAGAAAACTTGTACCGGACACCACTGCTTATAAACTCAGAAAAGCCGTCCTCGACTGGAATGAGAAACCTCAGAAGAATACGAATTGGACACCACCGCCGATCGATCCACAGACGCGTGAACGGCAGGTGGCATACTTCAAACCGTTTAACGAACAGTTAGCTGAATTACTAGACAGAAATCTTTCCGCGTGGTGGAGCGATTAGCTGTCGGTTATCAGCACAGTGATCATTGTGGCGGTTGCTAATGTCGGTAAATACTACAACGCTTAACTGAAAACTGACCCCGCATAAAATATGGTTTACTTTTTGACAGGATATGTTGCCTTTGAAGAGTTTGTACTGAAGTTTCTACCGGTGAGTGATGCTGTCTACTCCTATTTAAGATTCTTCGGCGAGATACTCATCTATGTAGCTTTCGGGAAACTCGTTATCCATAAACTCTACAGAGGTATTCCTTTTGTCAAAACAACAATAGACTTACCCATTATTGGTTTTTACAGTGTTGTGCTGCTCTCTATGTTAGTCAACAGGTCGCCTTTGATAGGGAGTCTTTACAATATCCGTCCATTTGCGCGATATATCATTCTTTTTTATCTAGTCGCGAATTCTAACCTGTCGGAAAGGCGAATTACGACTTTTTTGCGCATAATTCTCGGTGTCGGCATCTTCCAAATCGCGGCAGGTATTATTCAGTGGGCAGGTGGTCCCGCGGCATTTGATTTTTTCTTGCCGCGCGAATCCGTACTCAGCATAGGCGGATTTACAAAGGAATATAGATTGCTTGAACTCGGCAGGGAAATTGGAAGCGTCTACGGTACTTTAGGCGATACGGTGATCTACGGTGTTTTCATGATCCTCGTCCTTGTCGTCTATCTATCACGGATTAGACGATTGGAATATCTGAATCTGCTGGGCGCAGCAATCCTATTTTTCTTCATCGCCCGTTCATATTCGCGTGCTGCTACTTTTTCAGCACTCCTTGCGGGTGGTGCATGGTACTACTTCCACCACGGTTGGAGAAAGACACTTCAGTTAGCATTCGCAACCGTTCTAATCTTTGGAATCCTTCTGGCAATAGCGAACCCATTCAACCTTGAGTACATAAACCCTCGTAAAGTAAAGGTTGGGCTCATCGGTAACGTCACAGGCGTATTTTCCGGTTCTTACGTCCGGGTGGCGCAGAAACAGCGGCTCGGTGCTTTAATCGGAAATGTTCCCACAGTCCTTGTGAATAAACCGATCTTAGGCTACGGTGCCGACCAGAATACGACTATCGAAAGCCTGAACTCCAGCCAACGTTCTTTCCTTCTGAAAATACTGAGTAAGAACGGCTTCAAGGATGTCTACTGGGTCGCGATTCTCTGCTTCTACGGCTTATTGGGTTTAGGTTTTTTCGCTTTAATATTTTACCGGCTTTTTCGATCTGCCCTGAACCTTTATAAAAAATCCGTTGGTACATCAGTCACTGTGCCGCGAGTGACTCAGCAGATTGCGATCATCATGCTTTGCCTCGTTACTGTTACTGTATTCCTACTTTTCTTTAATCGGACCCTTGAATTTCGAGGATATGGATTCTATTTCTGGCTTTGCGCCGGTCTCATGTTCGCCAGCGATAGATCACTCCCAACCTACAGACCGCTGAGGATAACGTTATGAGAACTATTTTAATGACTGTCGGTTTTAGCGTCGTCGGCAATCAACAATCAACAGTCGGTAGCTCTTGCTGGACACTAGAACTGTATAGCCTTTATAAAAGGCTATCGATAATAGCCGTTGTGATTATCATGTTTTCAAACATCGGTTGTCGAGAGGAAGCACCCTCCCCGGAAGCGATCCGTTTGGAAATTGACACTCGTAACGCGCAACCGCTTCGGCACGCGCTTCACGGGTTTAATACAAACATGATGAGCGGCGATTATGGTTACCTTGATGCCGAGTTTGTCGATTTAACCAAAGCACTCGATCCGAGGACCTTACGATTTCCCGGTGGCACTGTCGGAAACTTCTACCATTGGAAAGCGAGCGGTTTTTTTGAGAGTGAAATGAACTCAACACTTAATCTAAAACTTAATAAACGGAACAGAAATAATTACGTTAAACTTCAGAAACGAAGGAACGGCAGAATTGCTTTCGACGACTTCATGCAGTTGTGTGATACGCTAGACATAACGCCCGTTGTTGTTGTGAATCTATGGACCGGGAGTCCAGAAGAGAGCGCAGCGTGGGTTGCCTATGCTAAACGCAAGGGGTATCAAATTACACATTGGGAACTCGGGAATGAGTACTACTTGCCCCACTACCTCAACAAATATCAGACGGTTAAAAACTACATCGCAGAAGCCAAAAAACATGGTGCAGCGATGAAAGCCGTTAATCCCGACATAAAAGTATCTGTCTGTGCCACTCCGCTCGGCTTCCACAAAGAAGGGTGGCTGACAAAAAGACAGCAACGGGCATGGGATGAAGGGCTTGCAGCAGATAGCAGTTTTTTCGACGCTTACACTGTCCACGCTTATGCTTACAAAGCGGCCCAAAAAAAAGAGATAGACGAGATGCGATGCTATCTCATGGGATGGATCCACTTCGGGGTCGCGGAGGCACTTGACTACTATCAGAAGTTATTTCCTGATAAAGAGATGTGGATAACGGAATGGAATATCGCTAATCCGGCGAACCGAGTTGCGAATACACAACTCCACGCAATGTACGTTGGTGATTTTTTTCTCAAAATGCTAACGATACCTAATATCACACAAGCAAATTTCCATGTGATTGCGGGGCCCGGTAAAGGATTTCCAGCATTTTCTCCAATAACGCCTCCAACCCGCGGAACCTTCTGGAAATACGGAGGTGAACCGAAATCGGATTTCGGTAACAACATCCGGCGTGCTGTCTATCCTGCTTTTCAGCTCATTGGTGAAGCATTCGCGCAGGCAGACACGCAGCTCACAGTGTCAATCCAAAACCCGCCGAGCCTCGAAGGGGCTATCACGTACGCCACGAAACTACTGCCCGGCATTCAGGCACAAGCCGTCGGTAAGAAAAACGAGTCGAACGGCATCGAAAACCTTACTACCTTCATCAGCAATCGCACAAGTGAACAACATACCCTACAAATCGTGATTGATGGTGAACATTACACAGGTGATGCCACCTATCGTTACGTCGCCAATGAAAAACTCCAAGCAACAAATGGCGGTAACGCTGAAATGGCAGGGTCCGGAGACATCGAAGTCCGTATTGAAGAATGGTCGGGCAAAGCGACGGACTTTGTTATTCCTAAGAACAGCTTCGGCATTTTAAAAATAAAAAATTGAGGAACAGCAATTAGCTGAGAATTACTAAAATGATATTTGTTGTCGGTAACAGCCGTAGTGGCACAACAATGATGGGACGGATTTTAGGGAAGCACCGGGACGTTTATACCTTTGGTGAACTCCATTTCTTTGGACAATTATGTGCCCCTCCGTTTTCATCTGAGATACCTAGAGCAAATGTGTCAAAGCTCGCTGCATCACTCTACTGTGTGCAGCGCGAAGGTTACCGTACGCATGGAAACCCTCGCAGTTTTCTAAAAGAGGCGGAGGCGTTTCTGGACGGTTTAGCTGCATATCCTGAAACACCAGCACAGCTCTTCTCAGCGTTTCTCCAGCATGAAACAACGGAAAAGGGTAAAACCCTCCCGTGTGATCAGACACCCCGTAATGTGTTTTATCTTACGGATATCCTAGAATTGTATCCGGAAGCACGAATTATTAACATGATTCGGGATCCGCGCGATGTCCTATTATCCCAAAAACGGAAGTGGAAACGTCGATTCCTCGGTGGAAGCGATATGCCTATGAAAGAAACACTCCGGGATTGGATTAACTATCACCCCGTCACTATCAGTTACATCTGGCGCACTGCGGTCAACGCTGCAGATCAATTTGCGAAGCATGAACGGGTCACGTCTATCTATTTCGAGGAACTCCTTGCGCGTCCAGAAACTACAGTCAAACACGTTTGTAATTTCGTGCATATCTCCTACACCGATAGGATGCTCCACGTCCCACAGGTTGGATCTTCCGTTACAGAGGACAGACCACAAGAGCTCGGTATAAACCCGCAGCGAGCACACAGTTGGCAAAGCGGGGAACTCGGCTCCGCTGAAATTTATCTCAATCAGACGATAACTGCAGCACTCATGAAGAGACATAACTATAGTTCAGTCTCAGTCCAACCTAACATTATAGCTTTGATGTTCCACTTACTGAGCTTTCCTATGAAATTAGGTGGTGCATTTCTCTTTAACCTTGACAGGATGAAAAATATTGCACAAACCCTAAAGAGACGTTTGTGATTTCCATAAGCGTTCTGTACACTCGACAGATATATGATTGCACAAATAAATCCGCTCTACATCCAGACACGACCAACGAAAGTTCTCACACGGCTTATGAGCTACGCTTTCTTTGAAGGCCGCCCTGTAACAACAAAGGGGCGTTGGATAAACCCGCTTGTCTTCTCTATTCTGAAAAAGGTTGCAGCAAACAGTAGTAGATACAGACCCGTTAAAAAACCTGTTTTTATTTTGGGTACTGGACGCAGTGGAACAACAATACTCGGTATCGTTCTCTCTATGCACAGAGAGGTTGGTTACCTCAATGAACCGAAGGCGATGTGGCACCTCATTCATCCGCATGAAGACATCATCGGAAACTATAGCCGAAGTCCTGCAAAATATCACCTTACCGCTGAAGAGGCAACAGACGAAATGCGCCGGCGCGCGGCGCAGATGTTCGGGGCCTATCTGACAATAACCCGTTCAGAACGTCTCGTTGATAAATACCCAGAACTTATTTTCAGAGTAGACTTCGTACGTGCTTTATTTTCGGATGCCCGCTTCATCTTCCTTGTGAGAAACGGGTGGGATACCTGCCATTCCATCGCAACTTGGTCAAAGCGACTTGGTGTCCATGTCAACGGCGAGAAACACGACTGGTGGGGTGTCGAGGACCGGAAGTGGCTACTCCTAGTCGAACAACTGGTTAAAACGGATCCAATTTTCTCCGAAATCGCCGATGAGATTAAGCATTTTGAACGGCACCTTGACCGGGCAGCCATAGAGTGGATAGTTACCATGCGGGAAGGGGGCCGTCTCTTGGAAACCTTTCCGGAGTGTACGCATCTCGTTCGCTTTGAGGACTTAACGGCCGAACCAGACGAAACGCTATCAGCTTTATGCGACTTCTGTGAGTTACCAGAGGATCCCACATTTCGAGAATATGCCCGACAGACATTGCATCCTGTACCAGCAAGGAAACCTTTTGATATTCATCCAGAAATCGCCCCAATTTTCTATGAAACTATGGCGGAATTGGAGTATCGCATTTAAATGAGAAACTTTGTTGTTCTTACGGATTTGGTAGAGACAGCTCATATAAATACTTTTTATCTGTTATCCGAATGTAGGTAGAATAGGAGACTAGATTCATAAACATGATGATTTTACGCAGTTTATTAGTCATTTGCTTTGTAATGTTTGCCACGGCACTTTCTACAGCAGAAGCGGCTTCGCTGATCAATGTGCCCCTGAAGTCAGAAGTCTCTGACTTTAATCGTGAAACTTATCGCTTTATCCATCGTTTACTTAACAAACGGGTGTTGCCCGGCATATCGCGCGGGTCGTTACCTTTCACTCGTAAGCAGGTTGTATCCTATCTACTGAAGGTGCATCAGAAACAGGAATCTGGCGAAATTGTATTGAGCCCCATAGATCGGGAGCGAATGCGCGCGCTGCTAGCGTTTTATCGAGAATCTTACAATTTTTCAAAAACCGAGAGCCAAGGGTCGACACAAATTCGGCAGAACAGCCGGTTGCACCTGATGACACTGACAGGAGAGGACTACCGTTTTTCCTTCGATCTAAGGGGTTCACAGCAGGTTATCACGCACCTCATAGATAACCTCTCAGATGAACAACCTGTTGAAGGGAACATGCTCGTTACGACCTTCTACCCACATCTCTACGGACAGGTAGGGGAAACGTTTGCTTTTACCACCGATATAGCACATAGATTCGTATACGGTGAAATTTTTGACGATTTTTTTCCTGATGAAACAAAAATTAGGCAATTGGAGGGCAGCCTTAAAAATAGAACAGCGATCAACGCTTACCTGAAATTTAACTTGCCTTGGTTTGAGCTGCAGCTGGGACAAGACACGCTTCAATGGGGCCCCGGCTACTACGATAGCCTGTTGATTTCTAGAAATCCGCTAGCTATGGACATGATCAAGTTGCAAGCCGAGTATAAATCTGTCACCTTTAGTGCATTTACCGGTATATTAGAAGACATGGCGACAGACATCAACGACAAGTATATTTCGGGACACAGGGTTGAAGGGTATTTCTGGGACAGGTTCGGCTTTGGCATCTCCGAAGTTGTCGTCTACGGCAACCGCTTCGAGCCAGGCTATCTCAACCCGGTCAATATCTACCTCATCAACGAGCAGCCGATTTCACGGGCGGATGGTCGTGTTGATGGGAGCGGCGACAACGTTCTCATGAGCGTTGATATGAGGCTCCGGCCTACAGACGATTTTGAAATCTACGGCGAACTGATGGTTGACGATGGGAATCCGGCTGCGAATTTCAAACACTGGGACACAAAATTCGGTATCCTTGGCGGCATATATCTAACGGATCCGTTTGGTATCAAAGATACCGATTTCCATGCTGAGTACGCTTTTATCAACCAATACGCGTATACGCATGTAAATCCAGTCAATGTCTATAAACATTTTACCACACCGATTGGACATCAGATCGGTTCCGATGCTGACAACCTATGGTTAGAACTACGCCGCCGTTGGACGAATAGACTAGAAACGGTTTTCGGTTATGAATTAGAGCGGCATGGTTCGGGCAACATTGATAAGGAACACCCTGCAGATGCTCCAAACGATGATATATGGACCCCGTTGTCCGGGGTTACAGCAGGTGAGCATCGTCTGTCAGTTGGGGTGAATTGGGTTGTCATTGGGAAGTATTCGCTCTATGCAGAATGGGTGCGTGTCTGGCGGCAGAACCTAGGAAATCGCTGGGACGTATACGAAAACGGAAATGAAGTCGAGGCTAAATTCCTCACCCGCATTCCATGGTAGATTTGAATCGCGAGTTTAGATTTGCAAGCTGCGGAAAAAATGAAGTTTTATAGACGCTGGATCATCAAAGGGCCTGAAGTGTTGCATATAGGGTGTCCGTAAAAAGAAATTGGACTTTTAGGCTTAAAATAGGTATAATATATAAGGGGTTTCGGTTATCGGAATCTCAGCAAAAAAGGGACTCTGTAGTAACAGTTCGCGGTTTTTTAGTGTGCACCAAGTTCGGATAGATCTTTAATGTAAGTTCAACAAAGGAAAGTGGGTTCTCTATCCACTTCAAATCGATGTCCCACATAGCATTGTGTTATTCTTATACCGAACACATATTTCTTAAAAAGTGCCTCTTAACTAACAGCTATTAATGAGGTAACAATAAGAATGAGAATTCGGGTATTGGGTATACGGGGGCTGCCTGCCACCTATAGTGGTCTAGAGACCATCATGGGTGAGCTCGCCCCGCGCTGGGTAGAGGCCGGACATGAAGTTATTGTCTATTGCCGTAAGGCACTCTTCAAAGAGAGGCTACCGGAATGGAAAGGCATCAAACTTATTTACCTTCCCAGTATAGAGCATAAGATGTTCAGTACCCTGAGCCACAGTTTTCTTGCAAGCCTGCACGCCTCCTTTGCAGCGTCCGATGTCATTTTAACGTGGAACGCAGGTAACGGGCCCTTCGGATGGCTCTTCCGTATCACGGGCAAAACTGCCGCTATCAATGTGGATGGAATGGAATGGTTACGGCCAAAATGGAAAGGACTCGGTGCCCTCTATTTCAAATGGGCCGCAAAAATGGCGACAGCTGCGTTTCCAGTTGTGATTACTGACGCATCTGAAATGAAGCGGCTCTATCTCGAAGAACTCGGCGCGGAAACAACTTATATTGCTTACGGTGCGAACATTGAGCCCTCAGAACATCCAGAAATTTTGGAGACCTACGGGCTTAAGCCTCGAAATTACTATCTTGTCGCCAGCCGGCTGGTCCCAGACAACAATGCCGACTTAATTTTAGAGGCATTTGTTGCCTCCAAAACCCAAAAGCAACTTGCTATAGCCGGAGGTGCTGACTACAAAGGCAATAAACTCGAAAACGAATTCTTAGATAAATTGAAAAGTATCGCCAGCGAAAACGTCAAGTTTCTCGGGCACATCGATAATTCCGGACATATTAAAGAACTTCACCATCACTGTTTCGCCTATATTCACGGTCACCAGTTTGGAGGCATCAACCCTTCTATTCTCAAAGCGTTGGGCTTCTCCAACTGTATTCTAGCCCTGAATACACCTTTCAACGATGAAGTGCTTGAAGGCGGACATTACGGCGTACTCTTTGACAAAGATGTTGACGCATTGAAAGAGAAAATTCTAGCGTTAGAACAAAACCCAGGGAAGGTTGAAGATTTTCGACATCGCGCCCCGGAACAGATACGCAAACGCTTCAATTGGGAAAACATCGCCCAACAATACCTTGATGTGTTTGAACAACTTCAGCAGAACTAAGATTTGCTCGAAATCGAGGCATCCGAATTTAGTTAGTACAAAAAATCCTGATTGCGAAGTTTTAGAAGTTTCGTTAGGGAAGCCCAAACTACATCGAATATTATATTCTAATTAAGGGAATTGACCATGCCATTCCTATCAAGAAACATAGGCCGGATAGGAAACGACGCGGACGAGGAGCAGATGCATCGGGATAAAGGCTCAACAGCAAGTTTTGGCTTGCAGGCTTCGCCAAAAATACGAAAAACAGGAACTCCAGTGGAACGACTCTCTTCCTTCTATGCGACGCATGGCAAGTATTTGTTTGATACTATCGCGGCATTTTTCCTCATCATTCTTTTTTCTCCTTTGATGATGCTGATTGCTATATTGATTAAATGCACCTCACGAGGGCCCATTTTCTTCTCTCACAAGCGCGTCGGGATAAACAACGAGCTGTTTGTCATCTACAAGTTTCGGAGTTTGCATATGGACACTCCGTCTTACTCAGAAAAGCCCGGTTCAACAGACGATAAACGTATTGCACCGTTTGGCAAATGGCTCCGTAAGACGAGCTTAGATGAACTCCCGCAGCTTTTCAACGTCCTCAAGGGTGAAATGAGCCTCGTTGGCCCACGCCCAGAGATGCCCTTTCTTGCAGAAGACTATGAGGATTGGGAAAATCAGCGCCACCTCGTTCGACCAGGAATGACAGGGCTCTGGCAACTCAGCCCACGCCGGCAAGGCACAATCCGAGAGGGCATCCCTGTTGACCTCGAATACATCGAAACTTTCTCTTTCTGGAACGATTTCAAAATACTGATTCGTACTTTCAAAGTTTTTTGGGACAACAACACCTACTAAATCGCTCCATGAAGCTCAGTAAAAACCTTGCTCGAACGCTGCGGTGCAGCTTTCGGTTGAAATGTCCACAGTGTGGCAAAGGTGCCCTGTTTCAAACGTTTTTCAAAATGTTTTCCCGCTGCGCGCAGTGCGACTTGAAGTTTGAACGGGAGCCAGGTTATTTTATCGGTGCAATGTACCTTAACTATGGCACAACTGTCGTCATCGCGTTTACGTGTTACTTCCTCACTGAAAAGTTCACTAATATTCCTTACTTCTTAAATCTAAGCGTCTGGGGCATCTTTTCCGCCCTATTTCCGATTATTTTCTACCGCTATTCAAAGAGTCTGTGGCTTAACTTCGATCACCTGTTTTCTCCATAGATCCAACGTATAAAAAGCGATGCGCGTTGTGCGTCGTACCTCTGAAGAGACTGTATTTATCTTGTGAAAATTTGCCCGCGTGTATATGAAGCCGCATCAGATGCTAGGAATGTAAGTACACGTGCAACACCTGCAGGATCTCCGAGCAATTTGCGAGCAGTGGCGACAGCAGCAGCTGGGTCTCGTCCTTCGCGCCTTGCTGATTCTGCGATCTGTCCTAATTTCAACGGAGTCGCGAGTCCACCCGGACAGATGGTATGAATACGGATACCCATTGGGGATATCTGATTTTCTATGACCATCACAAGCCCATTGACTCCACCTTTGCTAGAGCCGTAAGCAACTGAAGAACTCCCTCCGCGAACCCCGGCGCTTGACGCAATACATAGGATAACACCGCCACCACATCTGTTCATTATCGGCACAGCATGCTTAAGAGCGAAAAAGGTGCCTTTAAGGTTTACGTCGATAACCGAATCAAAAGTTGCTGTCTCAAACTCGTCAATGCGGATGCCCGGTCCACGCAGGACCCCCGCTGCGGTTACCAAAACATGAATCCCGCCAAACTCTGCGTCAGCGGTTTTCATCAGGTCCTCTACTGCAGTTTCGCGAGTGACATCGGTGCATAGGAATTTGGCGATACCTCCTTCTTGACGAATTGCGCTGACTGTTTCTTCAGCGTCTGCCTCATTAATATCACCGAGGACAACTTTCGCGCCTGCTTTGGCATATGCAATTGCCGTTGCAGCACCAATGCCAGTTGCTCCGCCAGTAATCACAGTGACTTTATCATTGAGTCGAATATCCATATTTTTTATCTCCGGCGCACTACTTAGATTTGTTAAAAAAGATTATAAGTGGAATATGTCTACAACGCAAGCCTTTTCGGCTCCCTTCCAGCACGGGGACGGTTAGAATAACGATTGCCGTTTTAGGAACTGGATTCCCCACAATGCCGGGGCCGACCTTCGCTATCGTTGAAAAAGAGTGTTGCGTTTAAAGTTCAAATAGCGTATAATTGACGCGATTTTGATAATTATTTGGTTCATCTTTGGATAAAGAAGCACTTGCACAGCAGAACAGGTTGTGTGAGAAGCGCCGAAGCGGCAAAGATCACATTCTATGCTACAAGCGCCTTGCAGGGGCATCGAACGGGTTATTGGACATCCCGAACTCTTTTTTCAAACTCACGTTATAGCAAGGTTACTACATCTTCATTAAGGTTACTACATCTTCATTAATGTATATTGTATCACTCTTCAGCAAAATAGACGAATTTTTTCTTGCATATCGGAGAAAGCGCCCCCTAGCGGAGAGGTGCGGTCGTTTGTGAGGTCTGCATCCGAGCGAGATCGTCTATTCTCTATCTGACATTTTAGGGGATGATAGTCAAAAAGGTGTCCCCAATTTTTTTTACTAAAAAACTTGACATGAGGTGCGTTTTAAGATATACTATTAATATATCTTAGAAAATATAGGACGAAATAGTCGGGAAGTGAATTTGTAATCTATGCGACATATGAAATCTTTGGACACTTTCGCCAGAATTAGGAAGTCAGAGAGGCTTAGCCTGCTCTTGGACATTCAGTGCTCGTTATATTGTCTAAGCTCTGTTGTTGTGGTTGTTAGCGATTACCCCCCCCGCTCCACGCACAGTAAGTATTATATCCGCTTTATCACAAAATATACCGTCGCTCCACCGCCTCTCATTTTGTCTATATTTAACATAAGCATAAGAAAGAAACATATATCTGTGTATCTTCACAGATAAAAGGAGAAACAACATGCGAAGAACAGTATTGGCTTTGTCCACACTCGCCGTGCTTATATTTGTGAGCGTTCCGTTCGCGGCAGCAGAATGGCAAGAGAACCTGGTAACCAATAACACACTCGAAGAGATCTATGTGATCAAGAGCACGTGGCAGGCAGCGAATAGCAACAAAGGCATCCCCGCAGGGTTCTGGACGCGCGGCTCCTACCGGCTTGATCCTGGGAAGTCCAGAGTGTTCTATTCCTGGGACACTAACAGTATCTATTTCCGTATTTCAAACGCAGATGGTGCGATAAAAGCGAATAGCGGCACGACGGCTTCTGCGTTCTGGTCTCATCCGAAGCGCTCCTTCCGCGTCGTCTCACAGACGCTCGATACCTCTGTGACGACAGATCAGCTGCTTTACTCGGATCGTCCGAACAATCAGTTGGTTCAATTAGAGGGATTTGTCAGCTATACGGGTGGCTCCGCAGTGGTTGTCACTCCGGAGTGGGTGTCGCTAGATGGGCAGCCGACTGCTCCGCCGAATGACGAACTCGGAGACGATGGGGGTCGGCCTGGTGAAGATGTTGCTCCGCCTGCGTGGGTAGCGAGTGTGATAACAAATGCCACGGAAGCCGATCTATATGTAGTCTACGCGACGTGGAAGCTGGAGAACTCGAAGAAAGGTTATCCGGAGGGGTTTCGGACGCGCGGCACGTATCGCATTCGTCCAGGGAAGGGGCGCGTGTTTCATTCATGGGCGGATAACGAGATATACTACCGCATCGCAAACACACAAGGTGCGTTAAAACCGGAGGCGAGTTCGGAGACGTTTGGGTTCTGGTTGCATCCGAGTCGTTCGTTTCGGCTGGTCTCGGATCAAGTAGCTGCGACAGTAGAGAGATCGGGTCTGAGCTACTCGGATCGTTCGACGGCGAAGTTAGTGCAGTCGGATGGTTTTATGGTATATGAGAGCGGTTCTGACGTGGTAGTGACTGCTGATTGGGTACCGGTAGTGCCAGTAGATGATGGGAACGGTGGTAACGGGAATGACGTTGAAGATGGTACTCCAGTGCCGCCCGAAACGCCAACGCCTCCAACGCCGCCCACGTCTCCGGTAATTCCTGTGGCACCTGCGGGCATGGTTTTAATCCCTGCTGGCAGCCTTGAGATAACAGGCACATATGAGAAGACGGTATCGTTAGATGCGTTTTATATGGATAAGTACGAAGTGACGAACGCGGAGTATGCTGCATTTCTGAACGCGAAGGGCAGACACGCTGTTCCGGGGCTCCATAGGGACGAATACAGCGATACGGGTCAGCGGTGGATAGATATGGAGGAGGATTCTGGTGTTCGCATTGAACTGGTAAATGGAAGCTATCGTGTGAAGGCGGGTTATGAGAATCACCCGGTCACTCATGTGAGTTGGCATGGTGCGATGGTTTATGCTGCGTGGGCAGGCAAACGGCTGCCGACGGAATCGGAGTGGGAGTATGCTTCACGCGGTGGCAAGTCGAAGCGTTCGTATTCTCCGTCGGGCGACACGTTTCAAGTTATCACGACAGCGGTAGGGAGTTATGCTGCGAACGGTTACGGTGTCTATGATATGGCTAGGAATGTCCACGAGTGGTGTCTCGATGCACACACTGCATATTTCGATGGCACTTTCTATGCAGTTCCCCCCAAACATTCGGCATCGGCTAACAAACATTCGATATCGGCTCCAAATCTAAACAGTTTCCAATGGTTAGTAGCTAACTATGAAAGTCTTAGAAATAGTTACCCATTTAATGTAGGGCATCGCATCTTACGCGGCTCAACTCCCTACATCCCTTGGGGTGAGGTTTACGTACCCAGAGCAAATATATGGGTCGGCGGTCGCAAAGGTATTGCTGCTGGGAGAGTGGATTCCACCAATGGTTTTCGTTGTGTGAAGTCTGTGTCTCCGGCACCTGCTAATACTGGTACACCAACGCCTCCGAAAACCCCAATGCTGGCCAAAACGCCGCCGCCTCCAAAAACCTCCGACGTTCCTGCAGGCATGGTGCTGATCCCAGCGGGTAAATTTCAGATGGGGCCCGTCTTGATTGACGGGAGCAGGAGTGGCCAGCTAGATGAATTTCCCGATCACCCGGTATCGTTGGATGCGTTTTATATGGATACGCATGAGGTGACGAACGCAGAATACGCGGCGTTCCTCAATGCGAAAGGCAAACATTCAGATGCTGGCAAGACCTGGTTGGATCTCACAGATTCTGACACGCGCATTGTGTTAGTAGACGGAGCGTATAGTGCGAAAGCAGGCTATGCGAATCATCCTGTTGTTCGGGTGAGTTGGTATGGTGCGATGGCTTATGCTGCGTGGGCAGGCAAGAAACTGCCGACCGAGGCACAGTGGGAATATGCTGCACGCGGTGGGTTAGCCGGTAAGCTATACCCCTGGGGCAACACAATAGATACAACCAGGGCCAACCACGGTAGGAACACCGGTGGAACTACGGCAGTCGGCAGCTATGCTGCGAACGACTACGGTCTCTATGACATGGCAGGCAATGTATTTGAGTGGTGTCTGGATGCGTATGAAGCTTACATCTATAGGAACAGGCATTCTCTTGTCCATAATCCGTCGCCCGGTGCTGACGGTGACACGATGCATGACTATACGCCTCGCGTCTTGCGGAGTGGTTCATATTTGTATTCAGCATTTGATCTACGTATATCGAATCGGGGCTATAGTTATCCGATGAGTACGGGTGGCGATCTCGGTTTTCGGTGTGTGAAACCTGCGTCTCCGTAAAGCTTCGTTGCCGAATGCGTTTTATCTTGAGATAAATCGCTGAAAGGCAGTGAAGATACAAAAAAGGGCGTGATAGCTAGTAGAACCTCCTGCACGGCTATTACGCCCTTTTTCTATTTTTGAGGGATCAAATCAAAACAGAGGGCACATCACATGGATTGGCAATTGGAAACAACCGTCTCCAACCAACAAGTTAAATTTTACAAAGATAACGGGTATCTCACATTCGGATGAAAAGTAGGCGAAACTTATTTACCAGTAATAATGAACAATCAACTATGAAAAAAAACTTGACACATTAAATGGGTTTGTGATACCATATAATTACGTGTTAATCTGAAAAACCTGACACATTAAGTGGGTTTGTGGTATCATTAACTATGTGTTAGCTGGAAAAGCAGGTAAAATGTAAATAACCTGCTTAAAGATGACAAATAATAATGGACAACCGATTATGATGGGAAATCCATTTTAGTAAATTTCCTCCTCTACTTCCAGGTGAAAGTAGAGCGGAAGACGCAACAAAGGAGTATTTTCCGATGAAAACGTATGTGACAATCCCGACACTTATGATCGCAGTGCTTGCGATTCTCGCCTGCAGCTTCACACCGCACGCTTGGAGTAAGGCGCAAACCAGCTTTAATAGCCCCTCGGCTACGTTGCAAGTAGAAACAGACCGGCAATTTATCACAGAGCCCGAGGCGAAACCCACGGAGCCGGGTAGATTGGCGAAACCTCACGGGACAGTGGGCTTACACTTTATCACAGAGCCCGAGGCGAAACCCACAGAACCCGGTGAACTAGAACCCGCTCTCGTGCGTCCAAGACAACAAGAGCTCGCAGATCGCCTGCTCTTGCTATCCGAGAAGCAGCAGGCAATCCCAAAGCAGTCTGCACTGCTCACAAACTATCCGAACCCGTTCAACCCAGAGACTTGGATCCCATACGACCTCGCAGATGCCGCTGAAGTCAAAGTGTCCATTTACGCGGCTGATGGCAGCTTAGTGCGGACGCTCTCCTTAGGGCATCAGGCACCCGGTGCCTACCGCAGCAAGTCTCGTGCGGTGTATTGGGATGGGCGTAACGATACGGGTGAGTCTGTTGCGAGTGGTGTCTATTTCTACACACTTGAAGCAGGTTCTTTCCACGCAACCCGTAAAATGTTGATAATGAAGTAGTTAAGAATAAGGAGGCACAAAATGCGTAGGACAGTATTGGTTCTCTCCCTGCTTGCCGTATTCATGTTTGCGAGCGTCCCGTTCGCAGCGGCAGAATGGAAGATGAATCTTGTAACGAACAATACGCCGGAAGATGTGTATGTGATCAGGGCTACATGGAAGGCGGCGGATAGCACCAAAGACATCCCGGCTGGTTTCTGGACGCGAGGTCCCTACCGTATCAATCCTGGTAAGACGCGTATTTTTTATTCGTGGTCAAGTAACAGCATCTATTTCCGTATTTCAAACGCAGATGGTGCGATAAAACCGGAGGGCAGCACGTCGACGTCTCCGTTTTGGGTTCATCCGGGTCGGTCGTTTCGTGTTGTTTCGGCTGCGTTTGATGGTTCGGTAGGAGTGGATCAGCTGCTGTATTCGGATCGTTCGAGTGATCAGTTAGTGCACTCGGATGGTTTTGTACAGTGTGCGGGTGGTTGTCAAGTGACCGTCACTTCTGATTGGGTACCTCTGAATGGGTCCCCGGCTACTTTTACGACTGACGAGCTCACAGGTGGTGATAGTGGAAATGATGCTGACACTGTTCCGGAATGGACAGAGAACATAATAAAAAATGGGACAGAATCGGATGTGTATGTGGTCCGTTCCACGTGGAAGGAGGCAAACACAGATCTAGGAATTCCGGAGGGTTTTCGGACCCGAGGCCGCTATCGTATCCGTCCTGGTAAGGCACGAGTGTTTCATTCATGGGCGGATAACGGGATTTATTTCCGCATTTCAAACGCAGATGGTGCGATAAAACCGGAGAGCAGCACGTCGACATTCCCCTTCTGGGTTCATCCGGGTCGGTCGTTTCGGGTTGTCTCTGCGGCATTTGATGCTTCCGTAGCGGCGGATCAATTGCTGTACTCGGATCGTTCGCAGGGCCGGTTAGTCCACTCAGACGGGTTTATGCTGTGTGCAAGTGGTTGTCAACTGATCGTCACTTCTGACTGGGTGTCGGTATCTTCTAGGAATAACGAGGGTAACGATAACAGTGAAACACCACTGTCACCTCTGCAACTCGAGGAGTCTACTCAGCAAAGCCCGGAGCAAACCCAGAGGACTGCTCAGCAGCTCACGAGTACTGAGGGCATGGTGCTGATCCCTGCAGGTAGCTTTCAGATGGGCAGCACGACGGGCGATGCGGATGAAAGTCCTGTTCACACTGTCACTTTAGATGCATTTTATATGGATGTTGATCCGGTGACAAACGCAGAATATGTCGAGTTTCTCAATGCTATGGGCAAACATGCTGATGATGCCGGCAATAAGTGGTGTGTGCTGGATAACGATGATTCCTCGTACTTATTTCCGTGTGCTCACTCACAGCTAGTGTTGGTAGACGGTGTATATAGTGCAAAGGACGGGTGTGCGAATTGTCCCGTTGTTCGGGTGAGTTGGTATGGTGCGATGGCGTATGCGAAATGGGTAGGCAAACGGCTCCCGACTGAGGCGGAGTGGGAATACGCTGGACGCGGTGGACTCTCCGGTAAAAAATATCCTTGGGGCGACACAATAGATTCCAGTCGTGCGAACTATGGTTCCCCTGCCTCGACAGAGAGCGGTACGTATCCAGCGAATGGTTATGGCCTCTATGATATGGCTGGTAATGTCTGGGAGTGGTGTCTGGATGCGTATGATATGGAGTTCTATACAAGTTCTCCTGCCCAGAACCCGTTGTCGGGCGCTGACAGTATCCAGTCGTTAGTAGATACCTATACAGCGGTTGATCCGACGACGCTTCGCGTGTTGCGCGGTGGTTCCTATCTCTATTCTACAGCCGAAACTGTGCGGGTGTCCAATCGAGAGTACATTATGCCGATAAGCACGGGGCAAGACCTCGGTTTCCGTTGTGTGAGGTCTGTACCAAAGTAAGGCACAACCGTTCCTTGAGATCCCCTTCATATCCACCGTAAGTGAAGATGGACTTGCGATTTGTCACAGAACCCAAAGATGGCTGTCTAGTGTGGGCATTGTGATGCTCGGACATCAGGCATCGGGTATTTATCGTAGCAAGTCTTGTGCGGTGGGGGTATTGGGCGGATCGTACGAAGCTGAGGACCCGTCGCAAGTGGTGTCTATCTCTGGGCGCTTGAGGCGGGTCTTCCGGTTATAAATGAAGAATAATGTCAAAAAACGGATGAGGAGGCAAATACGAATGAAAGTGAGAATTGAATACTGCGCCGCTTGAAACTACCAACCCCGGGCAGCCAGTCTGGCAGATGCCTTGAAACAGAAATATGGTGATGGGATTACAACAGTTGATTTAATTCCGGGTAGTGGTGGGGCTTTCGAGGTTTCGTTAAATCAAACACTGCTCTATTCAAAATTAAAGACGGGGCAGTTTCCAACAACAGAACAGATAACAAGTGCTATAGACGACGCAGCATAAGTGCTACCACGCATCAGCAGTCTGGTAAGCATTTTTTGAAAATTAACTGAAGTCGTCAAAAACCTAGCGGATTATCACAAAATTTGTGCTACGGTTTTTGACGACTTGCTGCCGAATGCTGATATCTACTCTACAGCGACGATCGCGATTTTAGATCGATCTGCTTCCTTGATAAGTGCATCGAGGTTCATAACAAAAGTTCGCCGTGCTTCTACTGCAAGCGCAGCTGCTTTGATTTGCTTTAGCCCCTTTAGCGTCTGCATTCCCACAGTCGGCACATCAACACGGAAATCGTGATGCTCCGCGGCTGCTTTTGCGATCACTATTCCTTTCATTCCTAAGCTTCCGACCCTCCGAATGGTTAGATCTGTCCCTTCGATCGCCTCAACTGCAAGGACAATCTGGTTTTTAACAGCAACTGTTTGTCCAATATCCATGTTTGCTATCTGTCGGGCAGTACGAATACCGAGTTCAATGTCTGCCCATTGATTTGTTGTAGGTTTTCGCGCTGTTAAAACGCCGGGGCTTGGAAGAAGGTGGCGGAGGTAGTGATCTTGGGTGAGGATAATCAGTCCAGTAGATTCAAGATAGGTGAGTGCTGCATCAACAATTGCAGCGGGGTTTTTACGTCTGTTCTGTACTAAAACCCTGATGATGGTTGCGTCAATCCGGAACGGACGAAGTAAAATATCTCTTTCGACTTTTCCGATAATCACGACCTCTTTTACATTCGTATCGAGCAGGGTTCGGGCAATCTTTTGAATCTGACCGACACCGCAAGTATGGAGTTCATCTGTGAGTCCAGCGAAACGTTGCGGGTCAGACTTCGTAATTTGGATGATAACGGGGGTTCGTTTATGATCGACAACGGCACGTGCTAACAGCACCGGCAACTCGCCCGCGCCTGCAATAATACCGAGTTTTTCCACCGCTTGGGTCCCCGTTTTCTTTAATGCTGTGTCTCTGTGTGGTGTTCCTTGGACCAGCACTATCTCAGATTCCTTAAAGCCCTTGCTTGAGATGATAATTTTACAAAAATTAGCCGCTCAAAGTACGATTCGGTTGGCTGAATCCGATGCCCCGTTTGGAACACTCAATAAATTGGAGTAGATATTCAACCTCCGCGGTCGTTTCGAGTTCCTTTTTGGCTCTGGCGACAGCGTGTCGGAGAGGCAACCCGGATCGGAACAAGAGTCGGAACGCTTTTTTTAAGGATGCCAATGCTTCAGGCGTAAGTTGTGATAAAGGGTTGATACTTGATGTCTGTATGCCGATCCGATTGAGACTCCGGACCCGTGCTGGTTGCCCGGCAGAAAGTGTGAACGGCGGAATATCTTGGACGATCTTCGAGAAACCGCCGGCCATCGACATTTTGCCAACACGGACATATTGATGTAAGGCTGCATGTGCCCCGAGTCGAACATCATCTTCAATCACAACATGCCCTGCAAGCGAGACAAAGTTCGCCATGATTATCCTGCTTCCGACGACGGTGTCATGCGCGAGGTTAACCCAATTCATTAACAGGTTATTGTCTCCAAGGACGGTCGCCCCTTCTTCAAACGTTGATCTGGAAATAGAGACGTATTCGCGGAGCGTATTGCGGTTACCGATTTTCACATAACTCCGCCAACCGCCATATTTCAAGTCCTTAGATTCGTTACCGATGGTAGCCCCGAAATAAATTTTGCATTCCTCACCGATAGTTGTCCATTTCTCAATCTGAACATGTGGCCCAATTTCAGTGCCGCGCCCGATATGAACATCTTCACCGATAAGACTATAGGGACCAATCTTAACGCCTTCTCCCAATGTCGCTTTTGGAGAGATAATAGCCGTAGGGTGAATGTTAGTTTCTATCACAAATTTTCCCTCCGCTTAAGAGTTTTCTGTTACCAGCATCGATTATCAGTTAAGAGAACGTGTGTGACAGGCCGTTTCCGCTAGCGGTCACGAGGCGTTCTGTGTCGCTTGTCATAGAAAAACCTTGCTAGCTGACAATTGACAATCCTAACTCAGACAGATGCTAATACAATTGAGAGTTCCGCCTCCGTTGCAAGTTGGTCACCGACATAAACGCGTCCTTGAATGCGTGCAATCCTGCTCCTTAGCTGCACCACTTCTATTTCCAACCGGAGTTGATCCCCTGGAACAACAGCGCGCCGGAAGGTAGCCTTGCTGATAGATCGAAAATAGCCAAGTTCGCCTTTCTTACCGATATCTTGCAGCACGAGCCACGCTGCGAGCTGTGCAAGTGCTTCAATTTGTAGTACGCCCGGCATCACCGGTTGGGTTGGGAAATGTCCCTCAAAAATTGGTTCGTTGTAGGTCACGTTCTTGATACCGACGGCGCGTTTTTTACTTTCATATTTAATAATTCTATCAACCATACACATCGGGTGGCGGTGTGGCAGTACTTCATAAATATCCATCACTTCAATAGGTTCTTGAATGGGTAGCTGCTGAAGACACCCGGCTTCACCAAGGGCGTGTACAAATTCAGCATGGAAGGTATGTCCAGTCCGCATCGCGATAACGTGTGCCTTTGGTAAGCACCCTGCAAGATAAAGATCTCCAACCAAGTCCAAGATTTTGTGTCGGACAAACTCATCCTTAAATCGGAGGGGGGTGCTCGGTACGCCGATCTCATTGATAACCAAGACGTTATCATAACTTGCTCCTTTACCGATACCGAGTGCCTGAAGTGCTTCAATTTCGTTCTCAAAACAGAACGTTCGGGCCGGCGCAATCTCACGGGCATAAGATTCCGGGGTTATTTCAAGCGTCAAGACTTGAGGGTCTATCTGTGGATGTGCATAAACAAAAGTTACCATCAGTGCGTCGGCTGGAAGCAAAACGAGTTGTCTATCCGCAGCAGAGATCGAAAAGGGTTCATCGACCTCAATAAAGCGGCGTTGGGCATCTTGTGTAACAAGTCCTACCTTCTGAATGTCCTCGACATACCGTTTTGCCCCGCCATCAAGCGCAGGTGGCTCCGTTGCATCTAATTCCAGTACGACATTATCAACATTTAACCCGCCTAGCGCGGAAAGGATATGCTCAACACTACTAACCGTCGCTTCCCCACTACGCAAACTGGTACATCTGGGTAGAAGGTCTGCCCAATTATCAGGGCATACCTTCACTTCTGGTGCCCCTGCCATATCTACACGTCGAAAAACAATACCGAAGTCTGGTGGTGCTGGTTTTAAGGTTAAGGCTACAGCTTCGCCTAACATTAACCCTTTTCCCGTAATTGTCACCTCGCTCTGAATTGTCTTCTGTGAATCTGCCTTTGTCATTCTAGCTTGTCACTTTCTGTCGTTTTTCCTTATTAAATCTAATGCCGTTCTACTATACGCCGCAGGTTAGTGGTGCATAGGCGATCTGATTGAGGGTGCTCTTGCTTAATCGCGATCGCTGCCAGTTATGAATGTTGTCTAACGATTGGATCAAGATTTTGCTACCACAGAGCGTTCTGCTCTTTAACAGGGCGTTTTACAATGCTTATAGCAAAAATGCGGTTCATGTCCAATAATTAGCAACCAGATTTCTTCACGTCTACTGGGAGCGAGAAGTGCGTCGTACTTTTCTCACCATCCTATTATGTTCTGAAAGCGTTTTGGAAAAATGATGTTTTCCTTTGCCTATTGCCACGAAATAGAAGTAGTCGGTTTTTTCGGGGCGTAGTGCTGCTTTAATAGAATCAATGCCCGGACTTGCGATGGGTCCAGGGGGCAAACCTTTATACCTATATGTGTTATAAGGCGAATCTACACGCAGGTCGGCTTTTGTCAAGAGGCGTTCCGGATTCCCCAGGGCGTAAATTACTGTAGGGTCGGCCTGGAGTCGCCACCCGTGTTTGAGGCGATTGTGAAAAACACTTGCGATTCGAGGGCGCTCTGATTTGGATTGTGCTTCCTTTTCAATAATGGAGGCAAGCGTTACGATCTCATGGCGTGTGTGTCCTAAATCACTCGCCTCCTTGTCAAAGGTTCCAGTCCATCGCTTTGTGAATTCATTAAGCATCATCTCAACGACTTTTTCTGCGGTTGTGCCTTTCGCGAATGTGTAAGTATTCGGAAACAGATAGCCTTCCACTGTTTTGTCCTCAAGTCCATACCGTTTCAACAAATCCTGAGTTTCAAAGGCTTTCTGAAACGTTGCTGCGGTTCCGAAACCATCGATTTCCCAGAGGTCCGCGATGGCAGCGCGCGTTAAGCCTTCTGGCACTGTCCAACTTATGAGCATAACCTGCCCGTTTTCAAGCGCATCAAGGATATCTGACAAAGCCATATTTCGCCGTAATGCATAAGTCCCCGCTTGCAAACGTCTACCTATTCTCCTGTGTCGAACAGCCAAACGAAAAATATATTCACTTCGAATTAATTTTTCTGCAGCCAACTGTTTTGCAATCGTCCGCGAATTGCTCCCAACCGGTATATTGAAATTGACAACAACTTCTGAAGAAGAGGGGGCGGTCATCAAAAACACTACAATCAACGAAACAATAAGGCAGAGAATAGCGAAGCTACACAACGTCAATAAAGCTATTCTCATCTTTCTGATTTTTCCCATCGTCAATATTTCTTTCGCGGGAGCGACACGCCGATAATGCAATACCTAAATGAAAATTAGATGTTCTCTGTCGATGCTGGAGAAGTGATCTCCTGACAGCGATTCAAATAATCTCTCAAAATCAGTACTGCTGCGACCTCATCTAGGATCCCCTTCTGATCCTTCGTGTTTTTGTTAAGCTCCCGTAGAATTTCTTCTGCTTCAGCTGTCGTGAAACGTTCATCCTGAAATTCGATTGGAACGTCGATTGCATGTTCCAAGCGTTTTGCAAACTTCTGAACCTTCTCTGCCTGTGCGCCGAGAGAACCGTCGAGTGAAATAGGCAAACCGATGATAATACGTTCCACCTTGTGGATAGAGACGAGGTCTGCGATAACAATTAGATCCACCTGGCGATTTTTCCGAGTCAACGTGCACAGCGGGTGCGCCGCGACCTCAAGCGAATCACTGATTGCGACCCCGATGCGCGTATCTCCGATGTCCAAACCAAGTAAAACCGCCATTGTCGTTACCTTTTACGTTTTTTATTTTAAATCTAAAAACTCATACGGATTTATTCCCGCATCCGTTTTATTTATTGCCTTAACGTCATCACGCAAGACAGAGAAACCGTTTTTAACGAGATGCGTTGTGCCAAGCGTCCCGTTTGCACTCCTAATTATCTTACGGACAGTTCCATCAGGTATATTTATATCACTATACTCTACATATGTCATGTTCGGATAAAGCGGATAGACTAGACCACTACCTATCAAAACACTCGATACACGCTTGGCACTCTAATTCCAGATTCTGAATCAACATTCTGTGCCTCAACCTTGGTGCTAGCGATTAGAAAGTAAATCATGTGACATAATTTCACCTGTCTCACAAAATGGAATATCGGTTTTCAAACCCTTCTGCTAACCTTATAAAGCAATTGCAAACTTGAAAATGTCACTTTTAAGAATTTTACACGAAAAGTCATGTATAGTCAAGAAAAATCTCATGTATACAGCATTAGAACAGAAACTTGATAAATTAAGGTGGGGCTGCTATAATTTTATACGAAGATAGCAGCATGCCCGGAAAACCGAGATAAATTAACCTTCTGCTTCCAGCACAAGCATAACCACGCCACCATCATTAACCGGAATGGAGTCTTAGTATGTCAAAACATCACCTCTATTATGGCGACAACCTTGCAATTCTCCAGAGGTATATTCCTGATGACAGTATCAATTTAATCTATATCGATCCGCCGTTCAACACCGGTAAATTCCAGAAACGAACAGAAATTCATGTCAAACCCGACACCCACGGCGATCGAGTCGGCTTCCAAGGTAGAACTTACCAAACCCGCAAAGGTAAAACCACATCCTATACGGATAAGTTTGAAAGTTCAGACGCGTACTTGCAGTTCTTGCGTCCTCGTTTTGAAGAAGCATATCGGGCGCTGCACCCACACGGCAGCTTCTTCCTCCATATTGATTACCGAGAAGTCCATTATTGTAAAGTGATGCTCGATGAAATTTTCGGGCGAGAATCATTTATGAATGAGATTATCTGGGCTTATGATTATGGCGGCAGACCTAAATCTCGCTGGCCGGCCAAGCACGATAATATCCTATGGTACGCTAAAGACCCGAAACACTATACTTTCAATTTCGATCAGATGGACAGGATCCCTTACATGGCACCGGGGCTTGTGAGTAAAGAGAAAGCGGCGCGCGGTAAAACACCGACAGATGTTTGGTGGCACACCATCGTCAGCACCGGCGGAAAAGAGAAGACCGGTTATCCGACACAGAAACCGCTCGGTGTTCTGAATCGCATCGTTAAAGTACACTCATCGCTAGATGACACGCTCTTGGATTTTTTTGCCGGCAGTGGGACTTTCGGTGAGTCCGCGGCATTGCACAACCGTTCTTCAATCTTAATTGATCGCAACCCACCTGCGATTAAAATTATTATGGACAGATTGGCACTCTATGGCATTGAGCTGGTCAATACGGATTACAATAGATTGATGGAGGCAGGAAATGAGACATCTTCCGCTTAGTCCAGATGTAAGAGAGATAATCTCTATTGCTGAAGACTTACGCAATAATTATAGCGACTACGATTTGGATTGGATAGGAAGTCCCTTTGCTTGGATTGAATCTTTACCCTCTAGGACAATCGGGAAAGTAGGTGAACAACTTATAGCATCTTGGTGTGCAGCACAAAATTTTGATGTTAGGTCCTCACCGGATTCAGAAGCGGATCGTATCATTGGTGGACTAAGGGTTGAAATCAAATTCTCAACCCTATGGAAAAGCGGTATATATAAGTTTCAGCAATTGCGAAATCAAGCGTACGATGTTGTTATCTTGTTAGGAATTAGTCCGTACGATGTTCATTGTTGGGTACTAGCCAAAGAGACAATATTAGAAAAATGGAAGTCTGGAGAGGTGAAATCGCAGCACACAGGAAGTCAAGGGACGGATACCGCATGGTTATCGGTTACCCCAAGTGCTCCTCAAATCTGGCTAACGCCGCGGAGTGGTAAGCCAGCAGATGCCATCGACGTACTACGCCAATTTACTGAAACGATGCACTGTAAATAGGTCGGATATGATAGTATTAAATTCGTCAGCACTAATTATTGAATTTTATTATGAAGGATGTTAGTTTCCCCACCTATATGGCTGAACAAAGAACAACTTTTTGACTATTTTCCTTGAAGCATATATGTCTAATAGACGTAAGTGCTTCTAATAGGTGGATAAAACGACGCACTTATTTTTCACCGAAGGTTTCGTTAAATAGACATTGGAGGTTACACAGTGAAACGATTTAAAGAGATTTCGGAACAGATTCGAGATAGCATCGATCAATTCGTAGCGGAGGCTGATGCGGGCGGATCGGTACTTGATAAAACCGTTGTTGAGATGAAAAGGCGGATTGCCGTGGCAAAAGAGCTTGTGGCCGGAGCAATCGCTGAGAAACAAAAACTCAAGCGAGCCTATCAGGAAACAGTCAATGCCGCGGAGGTATGGGCTAAGAAGGCAGATGCTGCTTTAAAAGATGGAGACCTCGCAGCCGCGCGAGAAGCAAGACAACACAAACGACAGATGTCACAACGCGCAAACGACTATGAACAGCAAATCCAGACACAACATGAAGTCATCACTGCCCTCAAAACGGCTCTAGACGATTTTTATCAACAGTTCCAAGAGACAGTGCAGCAGGCTGAAACGCTACAGCACACTCAAAAACAGGTAGAAACACGCCTTGAGCTCCATAAATTGCTTGCAGAAATAGAGCCTCATCTGTCCAAGGTTTTTGAAAAAGCTGATCAAAAGATAAAAAAGATCGAAGCCGAAGCCGAAGCTTGGGAAAAACTGAACTGCGGAACTGCCTCTGATCAACAGAAAACCCCAGGAGATGTTCTCAAGCTGGACCAGAAACTTGCAAAACTTAAAGCAGACATCTTGGGCAAAAAAGAAAATGATTGAGACTTTGAACCTGACAAAATATTTCGGCAAACTGTGTGCTGTAGATGAGCTGACCTTACAAGTAAGTGGGGGGGAAATATTCGGGTTTCTAGGCCCTAACGGTGCCGGGAAAACGACAACAATCAACATGCTGACGGGCTTACTGCGTCCCACATCAGGCACAGCGACGCTGGGCAGTTACGATATTCAGAAACAGAGTTTAAAAGCAAAATCAATTCTCGGGCTGATGCCGGACACTCCACAACTCTATGAAGCCTTAACGGGTAGACAGTTTGTCCGTATGATTGCTGATTTATATGAAGTGCCCTCCAAAAAAGCCGAATATGAGTTAGGTGTACTGCTTGAACAACTGGAGCTCGCCAATGCTGCTGACGATCAGATTAAGGCTTATTCCTACGGCATGCAGAAGAAAATTCTCCTCATCTCGCTCCTCGTACGTCATCCACAGATCCTTTTTCTTGACGAGCCCACCAGCGGACTGGATCCGAGGAGCGCACGCACTGTCAGAGAAATCTTACGGAAACGTTGTGAGCAGGGCAGCACGGTTTTTATGACAACACATATCCTCGAAATCGCGGAACGAATGTGTGACCGAGTCGGTATTATTAGCAGAGGTCAACTCGTTGCTGTTGGAACGCTCGCTGAATTACAGCAAAAGAAGCGGGAACTACACGCACAGCCCACCCCTATAAATCAGCATTATACCGAGACATTAGAGGACATTTTTCTCGATCTTACAGCCGGTTTTTCTAAGGAATAATTCTAAGTGAGAGGGCAGAATTTAAATGTTAAAAAACATCAAAATCCTCCTAAAAACAGACTGGCAAGGATGGATGAACGGTCTTAAGCACGCTGGAATAGAACGGCGGAAAAGTGGCTTGAAGGGCATCGGTTACCTGGCGCTTATCGCCGCACTATCGGTATTCGGCAGTTCGCTTTTCACCCATTTGCGGCTAACCGAGGCAAAACCTACCCTCATATTAACCGTGGTTAACGGATTCATGATCTTTGGAATTATTATCGTCGCAAAGGAATTGATGGAAAGCTCGTTAAAAACGCTCTACGAATCACCTGAAATTGTGTTATTACACGCTGCCCCGATTCAACCCGTCGCTATTTTCGGATACAAGTTCATTTACCTCACACTCACCCGTCTATTCAGCATTCTCTGTTTTTTAGGGCCCCCATGGGTCGCGTTCGGCGTAATATTCAGTCTCCCATGGCACTTTTACATAGCATTTTTTCCGATAAGTCTCTGTCTTCTGATAATAATCGCTAGTTACGTTACGATCAGCGTGATGGTGATCGCGCGTTTCTTTTCTTCGAGCAGTTTTCTCAGAATCCTCAAGGTACTTGGCACAGCGGTAGGCGTGACAATGGGGTTCCTGATATCGTTGATGCTGTTTATTGGAACCGAGGCGGTATCGGTAAAGCAATTTTTGATCAATTGGCTATCTACTAGAACAACAGACGCGGCTGCTACTTGGTATCCGCACGAATGGATGGGGCATCTCTTGTTGAGTTGGACAACTGGATCTACAGTCGGTGTCCAATTACGGTGGGTACTTGGCGGGTGTGGAATAAGCTTCGCCTCTGTCGGGTTGGCCGCTCTGACTGCGCAATGGATTTATCAACAGGGTTGGGAAAATATCCGCCAACTGAAAGCAAAACGGAAACTAACACGAAGCGGTACTAATGCCACGGTCTCGCGCTTAAAAAGCTACGTACTGGTATCCGGACGCGGTAAAATACGCGCCCTGATGCTAAAAGATTTCTTGGTCTTCATCAAACATAGTGGACGACTCATCGCTATTATAATGCTCACGCTCTATCTGGCAGTTCATATCGGTGTTTTATTCATGCGCACAGATGGCGCGGGGACGAATGCTGCTGAGATTTTTACCATGCAAATCGTACTTTATAGCATTCTTATTAGTTTCGGTATCAGTTGCAACGGTCTGCGGGAGGAAGCAAGAACATGGTGGATGTTGAAATCCGCTCCGGTCACACCAAAACTCGTATTCACAAGCAAATTTTTGACTGCGTTGTGCTGCACTGTGGTCTATGCGGAATTCTGGTCGCTCACTGTTATTTATCTGCTTCGAATTCCACGAGAGAATTGGATACCGATGCTACTCATCCCTATTATAACGCTTCCCGCAGTATGTGCAGTGAATACAATGACTGGCACACTCTCGTGGATGGCAGAACTGACACAGCAACCGAAACCTTTCTTGCGAGTTTTAACTTTCACTGTGATACTCATAGCTGATATAATACTTCTCACGCCCCCGATAATAGCGTGGTATACTCAGAACCTTATAGTGTTTATTGCCTTGATATTCTTTCTTGCCGGTGTCTTCATGATGTCCTATAGGCGGGGAATACATAATACCGGCAAATTGTTGGTTGCACAGCAGTAATGTCCATACACCTAATGAGATTAACTAACACGTCTGTTTTTACATACATGAGCAGAAGAAAGAAGAGAATATGTTGATAGCGTATGAAGGGATGATGCCTAGTGTACATCCATCTGTTTTTGTGGCCCCGGGAGCAATGATTGTTGGTGATGTAACAGTCGCGGAAGAATCGAGCATCTGGTTTAATAGCGTACTCCGCGGCGATTTAGAACCGATCCGTATCGGATGTCGTACCAACATTCAGGACGGTTCGCTGATACACATGGACAAAGAAATTCCGTGTCTCATCGGTGATGATGTTACCATCGGGCACGGTGCGATTCTCCACAGCTGCACCATCGGGAAAGAGGCACTCATAGGTATGGGAGCGGTACTCTTAACAGGGTCGATCATTGGGGAACGTGCCATTATCGCAGCTGGCACGCTCGTACGCGAAGGACAGGAGATCCCTCCTGCATCGATTGCTATGGGAGTGCCCGCAAAAGTGCGGCGTGAGGTCACGGAAGTCGAACTTGAACGCGTCCGACGTGGTAAAAACGATTACGTCCTACGTGGCAAACTGATGAAAAATAGCCTCCAGCAGTCTGCAGCCTGCAGTTAGCAAGAGGCCCCCGGTTTATCAGAAAATCTCTTTACTGAAAGTTTCTAATAAATAGTAAAAGGAGAAACAGTGGCAAAACGAACATGTTTGATGATTGGCGGCAGCGGTATGGCAGGCGGTTGGATTAACAATTTCACTACGAGCTTCAAGCATCGCATTGAAATCGTGGGCTTAGCAGACGTGAATAGAGATGTTCTTACCATACAAGGCGAAACGTTGGGCCTCAGCACCTCGCAGCTTTTCACAGACTTCAATGAAGCTTGTGCAACCGTGAAAGCAGACTTCTGTGGTATCGCTGTTCCACCGCAATTCCACAGTCCCGCGGCGATTGCCGCTATGGAAAACGGGATGCCGGTTATTTGCGAAAAGCCGATCGCCGACACGTTGGAAGCAGCGAAAGCAATGGTGCGTACCGCGCAGAAAACCGGATTGCCGTGCACTATCATCCAGAACTATCGCTACGCCGATAACAAACAGGAGCTGATTCGCATCCGTGACGAAGGGAGATTAGGACGACTTCAGCATATTGTCGGCAGATATGCCTGCGATTACCGCCGCTATCTTTCGTGGGGGAAAGCATGGCGACACGATATGGATTTTGGGCTCTTGTTTGAAGGCTCAGTCCACCACCTAGACATGCTTCGCTTCCTCTCGGGCGGAGATTGTGAAACCCTGATAGGATTCGGGTGGAACCCAGAATGGTCCAGCTTCAAACACTACTCTAGCGGTCTCTATATAATGCGGATGAATAACGGTATACATACCTCTTATGAAGGCAATAGCTCATCGGCAGGCATCGTCAACTGCTGGAATCATGAACACTACCGCGCCGAGTTCGAAGAAGGAGCCGTCGAAATATCGGGCGGAAACCAGATGAAGGTCCACCGCATCGGCGGAGAAACAGAAGTCTACGAGGCACCCGCAATCCGTTATCAAGCACATCAGTATCTGTTTGATGAGTTCCTGAATTGGCTTGATGGGGACGAACCCTCTGATACACGAATCGAAGATAACATCAAAAGTTTCGTTCTAGTCATCGCAGCGATGGAAACAACGCTTGACGGGCAACCGAAACAGATTGCCGATTACCTTAGCGATTTGCAACTTTAAGGCGTACGTAGGCGCTTGCGTTCAGGTCGGTTGTGTCTCGAACAGACCTTAGCTGCGCCTGTGCGCTACTGCCCCACTGTTCACTTAGATTATGAAGCGTTAACAGCCGTTTCATCACCTCATCACCTTTGACAGGGGCTGTCCGAACGTCTGGTCGATATCGACAGTCTCGATACTGACTATACTTAACCGTTTAAAAGTTATGCTCAACCCAAATAAGGAAGTACCGCTTCTCCTTGAGGATATTCCCGAATCGGAGCAGCGTGCCCTGCTTGAAAAGGTAGCAACATGGATTGTACGACGCGGTTTGGCGCCCGTTGCAATCCTCTTCTTAGAGACCGGCAAACCGATTAACTTTCTAGGCAGTCAAATTTTGATCGGATTTAGCCCTTTTATTCAAGCGATTTTCAAAGGAGACGAATACCAGAAATTCGCGCTTATCTTGGAAAAAGACGCAAATGTTGAACTGCTTATTGAATTGATTGAGGCGCATTCATGACGGTTTCGTTGGTAAAATAGGCGCGAATTCTCTATCAACCACGGGACATGCGAGCCGAAGTACCACGCCTGATTGGATATAGGGAGAAGACCGTTCATGCAAAAACGGTTTTAGCTAATCACAAGGAAAGGGAAAAATGGCAATTGAATTGCGAATGATTCAGATGGATCAGACGATGACGAAGGGAAAAATCGGTAAATGGCTCGTCAAAGAAGGCGATACCGTCAATCAGGGACAACCGTTACTTGAGATTGAAACCGATAAGGTAGTCCACGAACAGGAGTCGCCTGCTGACGGCGTTATCGTCCAGCTTCTTGCCGAAGAGGGTGCCAATGTTCCAGTGAATGCCATCTTAGCAATCATCGGGGCCCCGGGGGAAGAAGTGGCACGCGTTGAAGTGGGTGCGGCTGCGGAACAACCAGCGTCTGTACAATCTGAACAACCCAAAGTAAGTGCATCAACAACTCATGAGATAAAAGCCTCTCCGGCCGCCCGTCAGCTCGCTGAAAAACTCGCTATCGACATGACAGCGGTCAAAGCCTCTGGCCCCGGCGGACGTATTCTTGAAAGCGACGTACAACGGTATATCGACTTGAGAGGCCAAATATCTGCTGACGATGCCTCACGCCTTAAGGCATCGCCGCTTGCTCGGCGTTTAGCGAAAGAACACGGGCTCGATCTGAGATCAATTGTCGGCTCTGGTCCCGATGGCAGAATTGTCCGCGACGATGTGTTGCAAGCAGACAGCACAGCTTCATCTCTCTCCGCGCCTGTTGTAGAGACAGCTGCCCCTCAGCAGGCAACAGAAATTATTTCTATGAGCGGTGTCCGCGAGATCATCGCGGAACGAATGACCCTGAGTGTCCAAACGAACGCCAGCGTCACGCTCCACACAGAGATTGACGCAACAAACTTTGTGGAGCTGCGCGGGATGCTCAACGACAAACTGCAGACGAGAGAGGTGAATCTCACCTATACGGATCTGCTCGTGAAAGTCGTCGCAAATGCGCTGCGGGAACATCCACGCCTCAACGCAACGCTTACAGATGACAGGATTCACCTGCTCTCAGAAATTAATATCGGGGTAGCAGTCGCTATAGAAGAGGGTCTAGTGGTACCGGTCGTTCGAAACGCAGATACTGCAAGGTTATCAGAAATCTCAGCACAGGTGAGCGGTTACGCTGATCGGGCACGTCGCAATCAGCTAACACCCGGAGAACTTCAAGGCGGTACTTTTACGATTACAAACCTCGGGAATTTTGGGATCGATGCGTTTACCCCTATTATCAATCCACCCGAGAGTGCTATTCTTGGAGTGGGACGGATTCTAAAAAAACCGGTTGTTCATGAAGATGAGATTGTTATTCGTAACATGCTGACGTTGAGCTTGACGTTTGACCACCGTGTTGTGGACGGTGCGCCTGCTGCGCAGTTCCTACACACGATCGCTGGATATATTCAAGATCCGTATTTGTTGTTGGTGTAGTTCTTACTCATCCTCATCCGGCTGGATCCCCACTTTTTCAAACATCAGGTCCAAATACGATTTCTGATCTTCGAAAAGTTTACCGGTAGAACCGTCTTCCTTCTTTTGATGCCAATCGAGTCGAAGTATGTTGTAGGGCAAGAGATTTTCTCTAACAAACGCAACCGATTCTCGATGTCCTAACTGGGAGCTATCTCGTAACAATAGAAATGCATTGAGGCAGAAGGTTCGCCCTGTTTCAGCTGCTAACTGCTTTTCGAGAGCGATGAGCGTCTTATCCTCAGATTTTTGAGCGAGTTTAACTTTCGGATGCAGCGTATAGTTGCCCTTTGATCCCCCGATGATGTCGCGTTCCCCCTTTGGATCAATAAAAATAAGATGTGTTATATTCTTTTGCGTATCAAGCGCCCATAACACAAAATCAGGATAATAGCTCCCTGCGTCACTTTCTAAATAGATACCGATCTTCTGCATGTTGCGCATCAGATAGAATTCGTATCTTTCGCTCCGTAGGTAACGGATCTTGATATATTCTGTCAAGTTTTCAACAAACTTCTTTTCACCTGCGTTTAACCGATCGGGGGCTACTTTAACTTCGCGATGCTTGTGTTCTACCTCTTCCTGAGGGAGCATAAGGGGTTCGTAAATATGCCGATGGCCTCGAGGCAAGTGGAGGCGCAGTCTGTTTTGGAGTTGAAGGTATGGGTTTTCTTGGAGTGCATCCGTTTCAGCGTTCTCAACCTGCTGCAAAAAGGTGTCCAATTCATCTTGCGTTGGAAATTCTTTTGTCACCGTATATGCATAGATAAAATCGCTCCGTTTTAAGGGTTCATAAACATAGTTCGTGCGATTGATATGGGCGTTTATGCGGTTCCGCAAATTACGGGCGACATCAATTACAATCCGATAGTTGAGTCGATCTGTCCAAGCGATCGGATCTTGTCCCTGCTTTTTATAGCGAATTTCTGTGACGAGCAATAAGAAATTAACGAGGGTCGGTTCATAATTTGCTCTGCTATAGAGTTGGAGCTGGTTTTTCTGCGCTTCCCGCCGAATAACGGTGGCCAGTTTTGCTCTATTCAAATAACAAGCGTACTTTTCATTGTTCTGCCGTAGATCCTCATAGACATCTGGTGCGTTCTTTGTTCTATCTGTTCGGTAATCTAGCGTCAGGGGTCTCCAATTATTGAGGGTGCCTGATTTTTCGGTGCCTTCCTCAAGATAGGTATAATGTATGCTCCGTCCCTTGAAGGTTACGCGTTTTATCCCGCTGCCTGCCGTCTTGCCCTGCTTAAAAATGGGCAATTTGTGGCGATATTCCTCAAAGTTAACCGCTGTGCTGCTATCTATTTTAAAAACCGTTGGATTGACCTGAATCTTAAAGACGTGTTGAAGGGCGACTCCTCCGGCGTGAACTTCATCCAGGAACCGTTTCAGGTAGCTTTGTCGCAAACTATAGACAGTCAATGTTTCCAAGCGCCGGATGTCAGATTCTTTGTTTTGATACGGAAAACGATAGTCGGATTGATGCTCGATATACCGCCGTTTTCCATTTCCGCCTTTGCCTCGCAAGCGAACCCCGCGACCGAAGATCTGAATAATCAGGTTTCCTGGGGAGCTCCCTAAGTTAATCAAATCGATGACAGAAAGCCGGTAGGAGTTCCAGCCTTCAGCGAACTTACGACTTCCGATCAACACATTTATGGGGCTAGTCTCGTTATCAAGATTCTCAAATTGGAGGTTTGGGTCTTTAATTGCCTCAAGGCGCGTTTGGATGCGGCTGTTTTCAATGCTATTGTAAAAGCTGATAGCATCGCCGACGTTAATCATTCCCCATTTTTCGCCATCTCCGTAAGAGAGGAGCAGCTCGCTATTACTGTCTGGGTTTCGAGCGATGACTAAGGGCCCGATAATGTCGTCATTGAAGATGGATCTGAATTTCTGGCGTTCCCGCTCGCTCAATGCTGCGAGATAATCGAGGACTTTCTGGATGTCGGAAACTTCATCATTTCTGCCCTCTTCCTTCGGATTTTCGACGGTGTGCCCCATAAACGCCATTAAGGGCCGATGTACCGTCAGGTCATCGTCCGTCCCTTCATCGTCTTGCACTCTATAGAAGGCCTCTAATTTTTCCGCCATGACTCGGAGACACTCGTCTAGGTTATCCTTAATTTCTGTCTCGGGTTCATCAGCTACTATATCTGCTGCGATAGGCTTGAAGAAGTGGTCTTTGCCATAGCCATCGTTATAAAATCGGGCGTAATCGTATCGATAGATGATTGCATTGTCATATTCGTCTTTCAACGTCTTGGCGACATTATGAAAGGTGGCGGAATATTCAAATAGGAAGGAATTTCGCACATTGAGGCGGTTCCGGAGTTCTCTGAATTTACCAGACTGCTGACTGGTCAAACCGATGTGTGCTTCGTCCACTAAAATGAGCCGCCGAATCTCCGCCTCATCTGGCAAATGGAAGTAGTCATCTTCCTTCTGTAGCAGCCCTTGGGTCGTGTCAATGGTGAGTTCGATCCGGTTATTATAAGTTTCATTGAGTTTATCGACGTAGGGTTTCAATTCGCGTTCATGCTGTTTAATCAGGTTTGCCAACGGGGTGGTTAGGAAGATTTGAAGGCGTGCGTTGCCTTTTCGGCAGAAATGATGAAAATATTGGAGGATATTAAGGTGCATGACGAGCGTTTTCCCGCTGCCGGTCGCCATCCAATACGCCAGCATGCGTTGTGCTTCTGCGTCGCTATTTTCACTGTATCCCTCCGATTGCCGATCAGCAAAAAAGCACTCTGTGAAAAGCAGTGCCAATACCTGATAGTAACGCAGCTTAAAGGTCTGCCTCGTCAGGTAATGGTAATCGTCCAGGAAGCTCCGAATCCGCTCTAGCGGCTCAACGGGCAGTTGTAATAACCGATCCGGATCATACAATTCAATATTCCGCTTTGTCCCGTCATCTTGAACGTCAATTCTGTTTTCAATTAGGATTTTTGTCTCGTAATCTTGATAAAGTGGCATTATTTCTCTAAATATGTGTCAGAAGGATATGTATGCGTGTCACTCTGCTTTCACAGCCTACGCTTCAACAGGATCCAACACTCCACCCGGGTCAAAGTCGGATGTTGTGATAAGACGGACCTGTCGCAGCTGCGAACCCGCAAGTAGCGTATGCTGATCTGTGTCATAGTTTATGTCTAACTCGGTCGCATCTTTTAAACGAGCATCCGCCAGAATTGCCAATAACTGAGACGTATCGTCCGCCTCGGTCACGTTGCGGAATATAACCAACTGCTTACCACTCTTCACAACCCGATAGATGCGATCGCCTAAGTCAAAACGCAGCCGCCGCTGAATAGGGAGCCCCTTTAGGTAGCAGTATGTCTCCAGCACATCTACGAAACCCTCTCTGTTCTCTTTACCGTATCTGATGCGGTTAGAAAAGGGAGAGCGCATATCCATACTCAATCGGATCGCGTTTTCCTCGGGGCGATAGAGATATTTGACAGGCGGAGGCTTGTCATCCGTGTTTAGACGCTTAACTTGTGTAAAGTCGGGGGGGTAATTTGCTAAATTGTTAAGAACATCCTCATATTGTTCCAAGTGCTGATACTTGACAATGCCGATAGTGCCGTCTATCTCTTTACGGGGGTCGGGTCGCCCGTTCTTCCAATGCTGTGAGAACATGACCCGGTGGATTCGTTCCTTGAGAGTGGTTTCGAAGTAGTCGCCCATTTCAACGAGGATAAATTTGCGATTGCCTTTGTCAGTCTTGTTGAGGTTAAGCACAGCGTGCCCGGTTGTTCCACTGCCGGCAAAATAATCGAAGACTGTCTGATCAGCCCCCATACCACAGGCCAATAGACAGTCAGATACAAGATAAACTGATTTCGGAAAGTTGAAATTGCCATTGCCCAAGATTTCCTCTAGTGCTTTTGTTCCATAGCGGGCAGCAGCATAAGTTCCGGCACTCCACCATGTTTTTGGGACAGCGTTTTCCTGCATACGTGATTTATATTCTACCCGAATGTTGTCCACGCGTCGAACCCTATATTGGTTTCTCTCTCTTGCTACCTTTTCTTTGCCATGTCGCCACCTTTTTTCTACGCCTGCTTTAATAGGCCAAACAGCTACTTCATCCTCATGAGGTTGTTCTAAAACATTGTAAGTTCGTCCCGCTTCATCCCAATTCATATCTGGAATTCGGATAGTATTATCTTGTTTCACGTAAATTGGATAGAACATAGTGGGAACATCTATTCTATTGTCGCCTGGGGGGCGCCGTATTAGATTGTCCCATGTGAATCGTCCTTGTGTATCTTGGTGTGGGTAACTATTTTTCTGCTTTTCCGTCTTCGGCAACCAACCAGGGGATGCCCCTGAATTTCCATAAAATAGGGCATATTCATGTGCAGGTGAAAAATATCCTCTTCTCGCTCGCCCCTGCGGATTTGAACGCACTGCAGCAATCCCTAACTCCTTCTCAAAAATATCCACTAAAAGGAAGCGTAACGGTGAAACCTCCACATCATCAATAGCAACGCAAATAGTCCCTTCATTTTGTAAAAACTGTTTTGATAGCAAAAGCCTGTCATACATTAGCGATAACCAAGAAGAGTGTTTGTAGTCGTTTTTATATAGAATTGAAGAACCTTGGGTGTTGTAGGGCGGATCAATATATATACAATTTAACTTTTTTCTATATTTTTCCAGGATAAGATTTAACGCTTGAAAGTTTTCACTGTTGATTAGAAGTCCATCAAGGTGCGCCTCTACATCGTCAAAATGTGCAAGGAGTTCATCAACAAACGCCTCATCAAAATAACGGGTATCTAACGGGAGCGTCGGATATAAACCCTCAAGCAACGGAAACTCCGCCGTCAAGTCAATACCGAACGTCTCACGCCACACAGAAAGTTGTACAGCGTTCTCCAAAACACGACCCATCAGCTCCTCACGGAAACCAGGATCCCCCGCAGTCACCTCCCAAATCTTGCCCACAGAGATCAGGTAGTCGCTAGAAACTACCTTCTTCTTCATCAGAAACAGCTGCTTCTGAAACGTCTCAACAGCAACCAACAACGCAATCACTGCATCCGTGACATCACGAAACGCCGTCGCTATCGCAAACGCCGGGTTTTCAGGACTGGGATTCAAAAGCGTGTCCAGATCACCGAGAATCGTGCTCTGGATATAACGACACTGCTCGGTTTTCAGGAAACCCTCCAAATCTTTGTGGATAAAGTAGTCCGAATCCAGACCAACAAAAAAGGCGTTCAGATTCTTGTCAAACGCATGAAATCTAAGCACCTGTGGGTGATCCTGCAGCACTGCCTGCCGCAGCCGCTTATTGCTCCCAAGCGTCCTGAACTCCAGACGATCCGCCAACTTTCCAGCGTAATCCGATAAACTCATACGCATCGCAGCGATCCCTTGCAACCTACCCTTTTGCACCTTGTCATACGTATCCGACAAGTCCCTAAAGACCGATCTCCCCTGTTCCTCGCCTCTCTTAGGACGCTCATAGAGGTAGACGCTCACATCATCAGTGTCAGAGAAGATACTCGCATTCAACGCACGATAGAGATCCGCCTTCGGCGTCGAAGCCTCTGCTAAGTGAAAAATAACGCGCCACGTCGGCTCAGCAGCGTCAGAATGTGCAGGCTCAACTCTATCAAAACGATAATGCTTGAAAGCATCAGGATTGCTATTCTGTGCGACGCTCACACTTGGCGCACCCTCTAACCTATACTCTATCCGCTGACCTTCCACCTCAAAGGCAACACTATTGAAACCCGAGGCTGTCTTCACGTAGTAGCTGCCTTGGCTCTTCCAATGGAAGAGTGTATCCGTACCACGATACTCTGCCCGGTCGGGATAATCTATTTTATAGAGTGTGGTGCTTCTCGCATTATAGCCGAAGTCCCCCTCACGGTAGTACCCTTCAAAGAAGGTGTGGACATGATTGTAGACGCTGAAAGCGAGCTTGGATATAAGATCCACAGGCTCCGTGCGGAGCGGAGCGATCAGTTCGTCTTGCTGCTTATATTCGAGAAAGTCTATGAGCAGTTGAAGGTTACCGGGGACATCGCTGAGATACGCTTGCTCCTTCGCACCGCCTTGGTTTCTAACATATTCTTTGACGGCAACCAGCTGAGCGTCGTACAGTGCCTCTGCAGCTTCTGTGAGGGCTTCGTCTACTATCAGCGGCAGTTTTTCGTCAATGAATCGATTAATCTCATCACGCTTGATTTTCAGGATACGGAAGATGCCGAAGTCGAGGTCGTTATGTGCGAAGTGAAACATGTCTCGGAGTTTTTCACGGAGCATCTTGAGAGCGGCGGCGGCTCGTTGTGATTCGGGCATATCTATAGGTTCCTTTCACTTGTCAAATACAGGCAGTTTAGCATCAATCCCTGCAAACTGTCAACATTTTTGTTAGGCTCACGCGAGTTTGAAAAATCGTGGGTAGGTATCTTTTGTTGACGAACCTGTTGAAAACTTAAGCAGGGCTGCTATCTAAGAATGTTAATAGAACAAATGTCAAAATAGAGCACGAAATTTTTGAGGTGAAACAGCTCTGCTATGGATCGGCAGGGCAGGATGGAAACACTGGTCACTGGTTCTGGCGCGTGAAGCGGTCAATTATTAAAAACTCAGTCAGAGAATCGGACTGAAAATAAGGTGTTCTGTGAACCGTATCCGTCATTGACAAGGGCGTAGTCTAAGCCGATATTACCGCGTTGGTAGCCGAAGCCGGCGGTAAGTCCGTGCCTAAATCGCCAGCCTAATCGAATTGCAAATTTGGCGTGCCTCGTCTTGTATTGATATTCAGCTCCAATAAGCGGTATACCGCTAGCTATGTCGACAGCTGCTAGCAACGTGTCCGATTTTCCAGTAGGCATGTTGACTCTTACGGCAGTGCCAATACGCCATTCGCGCGAGAGTGCCTCGTTATAGGTTGCGGATTCAAGTCGGTGGTACGACAAATTTGAGAACAGGTTCGGGAATACAGCTCCAAGACTAATGCGTTGGTTAATGAAACGGAGCTGAATACCCGCATCTACGCCCCATCCGTTTCCGTGTCCTAAAGGCGTTTGTTCGAGATTCACCGAGGTGCTAAAATATTTGGCATTCATACCGACGTTCAGTTTTTCCCAGATGCAAGTTGCAGCCGACAGCAGTACAATCCGTTCGTGTGAGAGTCCATGTGTATCGCTTGAGTTGAGGATTGCTGCGCCAACGGTTTGGCTCGCTCGAATTGGATGTGCAGCGCCTACAAAACTATAACCGATTAGCCCGTATAGGTCGAGATAGCTGACACCGATTTCGGAGTTAGGTAAGCGCGCCAAACCCGCCGGGTTGCCTATCAGCGCGCTGGTATCCTGCGTTGCTGCCGAGTAGGCCCCGCCCATTCCTGCGGGGGCCGCCATGAGCTGAATGTTCTCGAACGCCGCGCTGGCCTGTTCATTTAACAGCAAGATTAACATAAACAAGAAACACCGGTAGCGTTGAGTAGGGGAAAACAGGTAATTCGGGTTTTTCGTGTGTCGCCTCCTTAGGACTCAATAGCCGGAGCACAACCGTGCCAACGGCTCCTACAAATAGGATAGCATATTTGATACATTTGCGACTTGGAATAAACTGCTCTTTTTTGATTTGACGTAATACTATTGTAGATGGTATACTATAGAGGTTAGCATGTATTCAATAGAAAACGTCAACGGCTGTCTACTGCTTGCAATTACCCATCTCTGGGGATTTTGGCGTGAGAATTGTCCTATTTCATGAAAAAGCTCACACTTGCGGGAGAAAAAATGGACAGCATAGAATTTACTTACCTATATCGTTTAACGATAGCAATTCTTAAGGAGGAACAATGACAGATTTGTTTAAAAGTGTAGGAGTAATGTACGCGAGTCTCATGGCAGTCTTTTTGCTGATAGTGCTGCCCGCCCTTGCAGACATTGATTCCAAGAATATCATGGGAATGTGGCTCTTTGACGAAGGGAAAGGCGGAGTCGCCACGGACTCATCAGAACAAGAAAATGATGGCGACATCCACGGCGCAAAGTGGGTAGATGGGAAATTTGGCAAAGCCTTGGAATTTGACGGGGTTGGCAATTGGGTTGAGGTGCCGCACTCACAGAGCGTTGGGTTTAAAGCAGGCGTGTCATTCACAATTACCCTTCATTTCAAAGGTACGAAGGTCGGTGGATCGCTCGTCGGAAAGAACTATGAAGATACATCGCAAGCACTTCCGTGGTACCTACTTTGGGACAACGGGTCGGATAACAAAGTAACGCTCTATCTACGCGACAGTGCAGCAACTAGTTTCCGAGCAGACGGCACAACCGTTATCGGCGACGACAAATGGCACTTCATCGCCGGTCGCGCGGATGCCGACACAAGTAAGGTTTCCATATGGATAGACGGCAAAATGGAAGCCGAAGTAGATTTTAATGAAAAAGAAGGGTACGGTACCAGTGAAGGGGTGTTTCATATCGGACGGCACTACGACCGGTTTACGGCTGGCATCATTGATGATGTTGCTCTCTTTAACGTGGCTTTAGAAGAAGAAGATATGGACGCAATTATGAACAATGGCGTTGAAACCGCTGCCGCAGTTGACCCTATACGTAAATTGACGACGACGTGGAGCAGAATCAAACGCCAATAGCGGGGAAATCATGAAACGGATACAGGCAGGGCTAGCCTTAGCACTTCTGCTATTTGCAGGACTCAATTGCGGAACAGAAAGCCCTATTGAGGAAAAAGGAGACGTTGTCGGGATCGAAACCCAGACAGGCATGTTGCAAGGAGAGATACAACCCATTGAAGGTATCCTGATTCAGGTCCGCTTACTCAGAAACGGACAACTCTTAACGCAGCTCGAGACACAAGCAACTTATGAACTTGAGGGTGTCGAAGCCGGAAGTTACACCCTCCGGATATCAGCCAAGGGCTATGAAACCAGAGATATCCGTGTCACAGTCGTTGCCGGACAAAGTGTTTCCGTGGATAAAGTGACGCTTGCAGCGTTAGAATCTCCACTCTCACATCTACGGGGAAGACTAACCGATGTGACGAGCAGTGCCCCAATTTCGGAAGTTCATCTCCAGCTTATCGATAAAATGGGCAAAGTCTACGAGGCATTAACAACAGAAGCAGGCGTGTTCGCCTTTGAAAACCTCCCGGTAGGGCAAGGCTTCACCTTGAAAATCGAACATGAGGATTATGAGCGTACCGAGGTGGCGGTGCAACCGATACCTGAAGCCGAGACGTTGGCGATCGATCTGAAACTGATCCCGCTGCCGGCAGTGGAGGCATTGGCCCCAGGTCAAGGCTTGAACATTGGCAGCCGGGCCCCTGATTTTGAACTGTCCGATGGTAACGGCGAAGGGCATAAACTTGCTAATTACATCGGGAAAGAAAACGTGGTTATCGTCTTCTTTCGCGGTGTCTGGTGACCCTTTTGTAGAGGACAACTCGTTGAGTTGCAAAAGAACTATTTAGCAATCAAAGCCGCCGGTGCAGATCTTATCGCGATTAGTTCTGATGGTGAACCCGCGACGCAACAGAACGTCCAAAACCAAGGACTTACATTTGTTGTGTTGGCAGATCCGGATGTGACAACTATTGCCGATTACAATGTTGTTGATCCAGCCAATAAGCGGATCGCGCGTCCCGCGTCTTATGTTCTGAAGAAAGACGGAACAATCGCTTGGAAATCCCTTGAGGGTGTGGCGATGCGGACGCCGACGGCACAAATTCTCACAGAATTAGGTAAGCTTCAATGAAATCTCACGATTCAGTCACAGCAAGCATCATTGCTGATAGCCAAGAGGCGGAACACGACCGAGATAAACTTAGCCGACGACAGTTTTTAAATCGACTGGTTTCCGTGGGGTTGGAGGCATCGGTGGTAGTCTCACCACGTTTCCCGCACTTGCTCAGACGCGTAGTGGACAATTACAACCTGAAAACACACAAACAGTCCCGCTGACACCGGTTGTTGAGGCTGTCGGTAAAGAGGTTTGGGAGGACGACCAGCTCAATGAAGGCGCGGTTAGTGAACTGCTCGATCAGGCGATGATGAAACTCACTGGCCGCTCCTCTGCTAAAGAGGCGTGGCGAGATATTGTTCTCCCTGACGATATTGTGGGCATAAAAATCAATCCACTCGGCGGGCCTGACCTCAGGACGCATCCTATCATTGTTGACAAAATCGTTGAAGGGTTATATGGTGCTGGTGTCCTCAACAAACAGGTTATTATTTGGGATCGGTTTGAAAAACACCTCTTGAACGCTGGTTACCCGATTAAGCAAGACGCTAGTGAGGTCCGAACTGTTGCTTCCGACACAGAAGGTATCGGGTATGACAACGAGGTGTTTTACGAAAGTGAAAAGGATAGCATCACCCGGCGAGAAAATGGAAGTACCTTCTCCCGGTATTCTCGGATCGTCACACAGATGGTAGATGTGCTGATTAATGTTCCCGTCCTGAAACACCATGCAATGGCAGGAGTGAGCGGATGTTTAAAGAATTTAGCATTCGGTAGTGTCGATAATACGCGCAGGTTCCATGGAAAACCGCTCTATTGTAATCCGGCGATCGGTGAGATTTTGGAACATAAGGTGTTGAAACAGAAATTGGTTCTGAATATTGTCGACGGCTTGCTCGCCTCATTCGACAAAGGGCCGACATATCATGCCGAAAGCACATGGCAATATGGCAGTCTCTTTGTGAGCGCCGATCCGGTTATCCTTGATGTGCTAGTGCTTCAGACCGTTAACCAGAAGCGCGAGGAGATGGACTTAGATTCCGTGTCTAAGTTCTCCAACCATATCAGCAACGCTAGTGCGCTAGGTTTAGGAACAAATACTCTGGATCAAGCGGATCTTCAGAGAATTGAGGTTTAACAATGAAATGCAGATGGGGCCGTCTATTTTCCATTTTGATTTTCTTTGGCGTTGTGATGATGTTTTCAGGGTGCACTGTGTCCTTCACCCAGAACGACACGCTCCACCTGGGCATATCAGAACCGACAGAGAAAGTGATGTCCATCGTTGCCGAGTTTGAAGCCAGCGAGACGGATAGCGTAGCGGGTGACGTAACGCAAAAGTCGGGTAGCGTCTGTGCCGGAGGGGCATGTATTATCTATTAGCAGGTTTCTGGCCGCCCTGTAGCACTCCCCCCAAATTTGAATAAACGTCGTAAACCCCACTACTTATTCCATCCAATAGCCATCAGTCAAATAAAAATAGAGCGTGTAACGGATGTGAGAAACAGAGCTGTTACAAAATACCAACTGACGACTTTAAATCACAACACAAACGGCGGTTTGATGAAGGGTCTGTGGTATGAGAAAGCTATTAATCCAACTTGATTTTGCCCCAAGTTGTCGTTAAATTCGCAGTCGGATCCACCGGAAGTACACCTTCCTCAACGAAGATAGTCCACATAATGACAGGGTCTCCGATAACCTCGTCAATACCGAGTAGTTCCACTTTTCCGTCATAGGGTTCATTAGATTTATAGATGAAATACTCGGTCGGATCATGCGGTGCATCAAGCATCAGTATTTCGCCTGTATCGGTGTAAGCTTTTGTAAACCACCCCTTCGGATCTTGTCTGCGCTCTTCTGGACGTTTATGCCGGCTATCCCAGGCAGTATAGACATGAGCCGGTCGGTCAATGTTAAACGTCAACTTATAGTCTTGTCCACCCGGGCAGTCCGCTGACGTAGAAACTTGTGTTAATCCTAGAAACTCTTTCGGGATATGCGTAATCGTATAGTCCCGATCGTGGAAAAATTTACCGCCTTCTTCCAACTCGACGGCTTCATAGGTACCGCCCTTATTGTCCTCTATCTCCGTTACCACCACCTGGTCCGCAGACAGTGTCAATGAAGTCGCGATGAGTAGGGCAGCTATATATACAGATACGTTCGGTTTCATCTTTGATACTCCTTATTAAAAACCTCATGGAAAACTTGAAAAAAAACACCATTTGTGTCATACTTATGATTATATAACAAATTTTTAAATTTTGAAAAACAAATTTCCGATGTAGAGAAGGAAACCACAATGGTTGAACACATCGTCCTACTCAAGTTAAAATCTGGGGTGCTTGAAGCGCACCTGGAGGCCCTGTCGGATGCCCTTTTAGGAATGGCGGATGAGATCCCCGGGATCGAATCGATAACTGCTGGTGTGAACAATAGTCCTGAGGGGAAAAGTCAAGGGTATAGTTACGGTTTTATTGTCCGTTTTAAAGATGAAGCGTCCCGCGATGCCTATCTACCGCATCCTTTTCACCATCAAGTGGCGGCTGATCACATTCGTCCTTTGGTTGAGGATGTTCTCGTTTTCGACTATTCTGTTTAAGCGAGACGGCAGTCTCGGTATCGCAGTTCACGGTCCGATAGTCTTTTTAATTTTTATTTTTTGGCGAGGCATCTCATTGCCCCGGGCGTTAAGCGTTTTGCAATAGCCTCGTCTTGTGTGGAGGGACCATAGATGAGTTTGAATATAGTAGTGGTTGTCTCGGATACACTTCGTACAGCGTATCTCAGTCCGTATGGTAACGATTGGATTCATACCCCGAATTTGGCGCGGTTTGCCGAACAGAGTGTGAAATTTACAAATGCGCATCCGGAGTGTTTACCGACAATCCCGACGCGTCGCACCCTACACACCGGTAGGCGTGCCTATCCGTTCAGCAGCTATACTCCTGTGCCGTGGGACAACGTGTATACCCCCGGTTGGCAGCCGATGTCTGCTGACGAGCCTGCGATTGCTGAATCGCTTGTCCAAAACGGGTATCATACTGGTTTCTTCGCGGATGTACCTCATTACTTTGTACCGGGCATGAACTTTACGAGAGGTTTCCGCCAGTGGGAATTCATTCGAGGGCAAGCGGAGGATAGGTACCGGGGTGCGGCGCATGCTGATCCTGCGTTACTCTCTCGCTACCGCGGAAATCCGAGTCGTATCCGTTCCCATATTGTGAACGTCCAACCCGAACGTCCAGAGGAAACTTGGCATGCAGCGAGGTTGTTCCGATCGGCTATCGAATTCGTTGAACACAACTATCAAAATACTCCTTTTTATCTGTATGTAGACAGTTTTACCCCGCATGAGACGTGGGAGGCCCCTATTCACTACTACGACCTCTATGGCAAGCGCGAAGACCGGGAACCGATCTGCCTCAACCTGCCTTACGGTTCACTCAACGATAAGGAGCTTGAAGAGCGCCTGCCGAGCGTTAAAGCCAACTATGCCGGTCTGGTAACCCTTGTGGATACATGGTTTGGGAAACTAGTGGATACCATCGATCGCCTAGGGCTGCGTGAGAACACACTCATCATCTTCCTTGCGGACCACGGTACAAACTTCGCGGAGAACCCAGACAAGGCGACTGGCAAACCCGCTAATTTCATGTATCCAGGGACGATGGATATTCCTATGATGGTCAGCCATCCGTCAGGTGTTAATGCTGGTACGACGTGTGATGAATTCGTCTATACGCTCGATGTCCCGGCAACTGTGATAGCGGCAACTCAGGTTGAACCTGCAGGTGAGATACAGGGACAGAGTCTCCTACCACTTGTGGAGGATAAAAGCGGTTTCATGTCTCGCGAATATCTCACCTGTCGCTATGTGAACTCCGTCTGGTATAAAGACGCGAGGAGTTGGTACTTCTCCAGCGTTGACTTCCAGCAAGATATCCGACTGTTTGACCTTGAGGCAGATGTAACATGTCAGCATGACATCGCTGACCGCGGTGCTGATCGGATCGCGCTTGCAAAAGAGCGGATTTTGGCTGATGCAAATGGACATTTGCCTCTCTACAAACGCCAAGGCAGAACGGATGCCCTCGGTAGACCACAGTTTGCAGAGGCATAGTTTTAAATAGAGCTTACCCCAAAAAAAGAGGTAATAATGATGCGTAATTTCGAACGACTATCTCCATTTTTTGTTGTTCTTATTTTTCTGATGAGCGGAGCCACGCCATCAACTGAAAACCCAAAACCAGAGGTGGTTGAACTACACGGCAATATTGTTTGCTTAGCCGAAGAGATGCATAGACTCTATAATGCAGAACTCTTTAAAACGCATCCTCATCTTTATGGTGTTAAAACCAAAAAAGGTAAATATTATACCGTCCTGCGTACATCATTGGCCGAGGCTCTCTTTATTGACGAGCGACTCCATGAAAAAGATCTAATTATTAACGGACGCGTCTTTCCAAATACGCAACTATTGGAGGTAATCCGATTCGCCTCCATCAAGAATGACGTTGTACATGAACTCTACTACTATTGCGACACATGCTTCATTCGTGCCGTTGCCCCGGGGAATTGCGACTGTTGCCAAGCCCCCGTTGTGCTTATTGAGAAACCGCTAAGTATTGATTCCACAATACCGTCACCATAGGAGCGTTAACTCGTTCCAACTTAACCGCGAAACGTTGTGGAATGTAATGGAGAAACAACCAGATTTGATAGGGTAAAAGATGGAAAAGCGACCTAAAATCGCAGCGATTGTGACGATCTATCACAAATACTCGCATGCGCAACACATTGTCGACAGATTCCTGGAAGGCTACGGCTGGAACGGCCGACATCACTATCCGCCTATGGACCTCGTCTCTGTCCACGTCGAACAAGTTAAAGACGACGACCTCAGTCGTGGTCGGTTGGAACGTTTTCCATCAGTAAAGGGATATCCCACAATTGCCGAAGCACTCACCCTCGGAAGCGAGAAATTGGCTGTTGACGGTGTGCTGCTCATCGGCGAACACGGTGAATATCCGACTAACGAAAAAGGACAACGCCTCTATCCGCGTTACGAACATTTCAAGCAGATGGCTGAGGTTTTCGAAAAAAGTGGGCGCGGCGTGCCTGTGTTCAATGATAAACACCTCTCTTGGAATTGGAAGTGGGCGCGTGAGATGTACGACATCTCCCAAAACATGGACTTTGCATTTATGGCAGGATCGTCACTCCCCGTTACGTGGCGCATTCCCTCTATCGACATGCCATTGGGTGTAACAGTCTCCGAGGCAGTCTGCGTCGGTTACGGCGGTGTGGATAGCTACGATTTCCATGCCCTGGAAACTTTACAGTGTATGGTCGAACGGCGCGAAGGAGGCGAAAGTGGTGTCAAATGGCTGCAGGCGTATCGCGGCGAGGCGTTCTGGGAAGCACACCATACGGAGCTCTGGTCGCGTGAACTCTTTGAAACTGCCCTTTGCCGCAGCCATACCCTCACACCATCGCGCCCCGGGTTCAACAACTTGTTTCCAAATATCGACGCGTTGAAGGAGATCGTAAAAGACCCGATAGCTTATCAGTATGAGCACAACGATGGGTTGAAATCTACAATGATTCTGATGAACGGATTGGTGCAAGATTTCAACTTCTCTGCTTACATCGAGTCAAACAACAAAATTCTTTCAACACAGATGTATCTGCCGATGCCACCGACACGGACGACACTGGCAAACTTTTTCTCTCCGCTGGTTAACAACATCGAAAAAATGTTTCTGACTGGTGAAGCAACCTATCCAGTCGAACGCACGTTGTTGACTACTGGACTCGTTGCAACAGGTGTTGAGAGTCTCTTTACTGAAGGCAAGAAGCAAGAGACACCGCATTTAGACATCACCTATCAATCCCCTGAGGCATCAACCTTTTGGAGGACCTAAGTGTATGAAGCGCATCGCTGTTATCGCGACTATCTACCGTTATCTGTCACATGCGCAACACTTCGCTGACCGATTCCTCGTCGGTTATCCGGTCGAAGGCAGATGGCATCGCCCAAATATGAAAGTGGTTTCTCTATTTGTTGATCAGAAACCGGAAGGTGATCAGAGTCTTGACCGCGCGAGAGAATTCGGCTTCTCTGTCTATCCAACCATCGCCGAAGCACTCCGATGTGGCGGCGATAAACTCGCTGTAGATGCGGTACTTCTCATCGGAGAACATGGCGAGTATCCACGCAACGAAAAAAATCAAATTCTCTATCCACGATACGAATTTTTCAAGGAATGTGTTAAAGTCTTCGAGGAAGACGGACGCGCCGTGCCCATCTATAACGACAAACACCTTTCCTATAGTTTTGAGAAAGCAAAGGCTATGTTGGACGACGGACATCACCTCGGTTTTGGGGTTTTGGCAGGATCATCGTTACCCGTCACATGGCGATTGCCCGATGTCGAACTGCCACTAGAATGTGAGATAGAGGCAGCACTCATGGTAGGCGTAGGCAGCTCGGATCCGATGGATTACCATGCCTTAGAGGCGATGCAGTGCATGGTAGAACGCCGAAAAGGCTGCGAGACTGGAATCGCTGCTGTGCAACTCATCGAAGGGTCCGCTGTCTGGGAAGCCGGTAAAAATGGAGATTGGCCACACACGCTTTTGGAAGCTGCACTTTCCCGAACCGACACACCGTGTGGCTTGACACTTGAAGACGGTAGAACGCAAGACCTACTCGGTACAGGTGAGATTCAGCGACTCGTCGAAAACCCATCCGCCTATTTTATTGAATATAATGACGGTTTGAAGGCGACGCTCCTCATGCTTAACGGTGCAGTCCGAGATTACTGTTTCGCTGCACAACTGAAAGATGCCCCCGGGCCAGTGTCCACGCAGTTTTTTTTAACACCGACCCCGAATGTTACCTATTCTGCATGCCTTATTGCCAAAATTGAGGAACTTTTTGAAACGGGTGTTGCACCCTATCCAGCCGAGCGGACGTTATTGGTGAGCGGTGCCCTGGAGAGTTGCCTGACTTCACGCAGTCAAGGCCACGTTCGTTTAGAGACCCCACACCTTAACGTTGCATATCGCGCACCTACGGAATCGCAACATGCACGATATTAAAATATAAAGGCGGACCCGCGCCCGCCCGTTTTAGGTCAGCATTAATTTTCAATACAATAGAAAACCTACTTCTGAATCAACATCTTCCGGGTCGCAGTGAATTCTCCGGCTGTGAGGGTATAAAAATAGAGACCGCTTGCAACAGGTTCACCCAGTTCATTTTTACCATCCCAATACGCTGCACGATCCTTGCTCTGATAATCGCCAGCAGATTGATGCCCCAAAGCTAAGATACGAATTAAGCACCCGTCTGCTGCGTGGATAGTTACTGTAGCCTCCGCAGGATCAGCAAGTTTATAGGGGATCCATGTCTCTGGGTTGAAAGGATTTGGGTAATTGGGTAACAGTGCTGTTTCTTTGGGGGTCAAGAAAGCAAGGAATTGTTCCAATACGGAAAGCCCGCGCTGAAAATCAGGATCGGTGAGGTTCACCTGCCGCGTTTGACGCAGCCATGTTTGCAGTTCGTCTCTTGTTGGAGTGTCCCTTAGATCCCGTTGCCATGCTGAGGGTGCACTTGCAGCATCATCCATTGCCGCCACAATCAACATCAAATCCGTGATATCCACAACGCCGTCACCGTTAACATCTGCAAGACTGCGTCCTGTTTTACCGAAATGTGTCGAAACGAATGTAAGGTCTTGGATGTTCACAACACTGTCACCGTTAACATCTTCTGGTTTTCGTGTTTGTGTCGAGGTATCTCCCTGAATGAGCATTGTGAATTCCGAGAGAGTGGCTTCGTCCCGAATCAAAGTTTGGAAATCTGGGTCAGTGAAGAAATGTCCTATCTGAGGTATCTCTTTAATATAATCTACAAATTGGGACTCTACACCGAATGTCTCAAGAAGCTCTGGATATTCAACTATGATTTCAATGAGCTCGGGGGTCAAGCGAGCTCGGTTTTCAGGTATCTCCAGCCAGCTTAGAATATTCGGCAGTGCACCTTGAATTTCGAGTTGCTGAAAGGTTGATCCGTACTTATCAAACATTTGTGTTGCGAGGGTAACTCTTTGATAAACCGTCGGGCGATATCCATCGTTCGTAGGGAGAGTCAGCGTGAAATTTGCGGTATCCAGATAAATTTCAAAGAACATTCCCCAATTTCGCTCATTATCACTGACTTTGACCAAGAGGAGGTTATTACCGGTGTTTAGATCTACACGGAACTGGTCCTGAATTCCTGTTGTGCCTCTGTTAACATCGTTTATATGTATGACTTCGCCATTGAGCCAGACTTTGACGGCGTCGTCACTCCCGACTCCCATTCGTACATTTCTTTGGGGGTGAGGTGAGATAATGTTAATCAAGGCATATGCGGTATGGTAATCCAAATTCTGGTCGGTGCTCAACCCAATTTCATTTACGACTTGATTGACGTTGTTAGAATAACAACCCCAAATCCAGAACAAGCAGTCGACTGTGGGGCGGATACGCCCGCGGGTCCACTGCAATTGTCCCAAAGTTTCATGTTCATTTATGCCATGTTCAGCAACATAGCGTTCCGTTACCGCGCCTTGGCTGGTTATAGCGAGATAGTCGGTATTAATGTTTGCTCCCTTTGCAATCATCCAGAGCCAGGGCCCTTCTATGTAAGCGGCTGCCGGAGTGCAGGCGGTACAAGGAAGCAAAATTCCTACTAAACAACACAATATCCATCTCGACTTAACAATATTCATAGGTGGATTTATCTCCTTATTAACATTTTCCGAGTTGCAGTGAATTCTCCTGCTTTGAGGGCATAGAAATAGAGTCCCACTTGTACTAGACTCACCGGGTTCGTTTCTTCCGAACGTGTATGCTGAAAAACAGGTTTCGCACCTGGCCCCCACGCAGCCATTAAAATTTTGTTTGTAATATAACATATTATATACATAATGCCAAATTCAAAAGGTTTGATAAAAAAATGAACTGGCAGAAAGCCTACGTTATTGGTATAATAAGTATATCTATCAACATTGACAAACCGAGATTCTTTGTTCAAAAGGATATAAAAGATGAAATTCAAACGCGAAGAAATTTTAGAGCAACTACGTAATAATATTGGCGCAGGCAAACCTATCATCGGAGCAGGTGCCGGCACGGGCATCTCTGCGAAATGTGAGGCAGCTGGCGGGATCGACCTGATTATTATCTACAATTCCGGGAGATTTAGAATGGCAGGTAGAGGGTCCCTTGCCGGGATGATGCCCTATGGTGACGCAAACCGGATTGTTGTAGAGATGGCGAGCGAAGTGCTACCCGTCGTTCCCGACACCCCCGTCCTTGCAGGCGTTTGCGGTACTGACCCATTTCGATTGATGGATGTCTTCTTAAAAGAGATAGATGCAATCGGGTTCTCTGGGGTTCAGAACTTCCCGACGGTGGGTCTGATTGATGGAACGTTCCGGCAACTGCTTGAGGAGACAGATATGGGATATGGCGCTGAGGTAGAGATGATTCGGACAGCCCATCAACTCGGTATGCTCACGACACCTTACGCCTTCAACGAAACAGAAGCGGAGCAGATGGCAGATGCGGGTGCGGATATCCTCGTTGCACACATGGGGCTCACTACGAAAGGTTCTATCGGCGCGAAAACCGCTTTCACACTTGAGGATGCCGCCAAACGCGTGCAAGCCATCCACGATGCAGCGAAAGGGGTTAATCCTGATATCCTCGTTATCTGTCACGGAGGCCCCATTGCAGAACCGGAAGACGCAGCGTATATCTTGGAAAACAGCGATGGTATTGTAGGGTTCTATGGTGCCTCAAGTGCTGAACGTCTCCCGACGGAACGCGCAATCATAGCGCAGATTGAGGAATTCAAGAAAATTCGGTTATAATTCCCTCTTTATTCCGCCTGCGCGGTTACCCAACAGCGCAGATTTATCATTAGTAAACGTTTATAACGGCACAACCTCGCCCAATTTAACGCCTATCAAATACGCGATGCCACGTATCCATGGTATCATCTCATTTTTTCAGGCGAATTTCGGAGGCACCTCCACCATGAGTGCCTGCTAGAATCACCCTCAGAAAAGGCATCAGTTGTGTATCAAATCCACCGTCCTACTCACTCATCAAGATAGTTTTCGTTGACATAGCGTGTGATTATTTCAATTTCTTCCTCTTCAAGATAAAGCCCGTTATCTATCATTCGTGTCATCATCTCGGTTGTTTCTTCTTCAGAGCGAGGCGGATAGTCTTCAACGTCTGTCAGTGGATGACACTGTGAGCATTTATCCTCAAAGAGTGCTTTCGCTTCAGCCTCATCGTAAGCAATTGGTGGTGTTTCCGCTGCTGCGTCCGATTTTACAGCAACAGTTGCGGTTTGGGCAGCTGCTTTCGCCTCATCGGCGCGCATCTGTTCCTGTCGTTGTTCCCGTACCGAAACCTGGATATCCGGTGTAATTGCAATGAGGTATGCCGAAACAGCCCACGATTCTTCTGTATGAATAGGTTCCCCAATCATAGGTTTTATCACCATACGATTGACGAGGCGAACCCAGTCTGTGGGTGTACGCGGCTTCGCGAGAATAGTGCGCAGATCGTGACAGATGACACATTTGCTTTGCAGGACATGCTGGCCTTCGCGCAATTTTCGCTTTGACGCGAGTTGATCAAGCGGTGCTTCTGCTGGTAGTCCAGCGTTTTGAAGCAACTTTCGGGTTCGCGTGATCCCTTCATCGCTGAAGGCGCCTGTCTGTGTTCGCAATGCCACTTCCCGAAAGGTGAAGGGCACGGACAACCCAATCAATAGATAGGTACAAATTAGGAGACATGTACCGATGTAGGGCATTGACTCCTCAAAATGTCGAAAAAATCGAAGGATAGCAATTTTGACGAGAATCAACACCCCAATCGTAATACCGAGCATCAGATGTGCGACAGTGCGCGGCGGCAGTTCAACTTGGTAATTCCACAAGCGCGGCACCATGTGCCACATCATAAAGAGATAGAGGATGGCGTATGCATAACCGATGAACCGATGGAGTAGCATCAATGAAGGCGGTGCTTCACTGGTCCGTGTCTCCTTATCAAATGGGTACCCCCATAACTTAAACATCAAAAAGACGGAGGCGTTCGCAAGTCCTAAAAAAATTAAACCGAGGATTGCACTCGTTGAGGTAGACATGTTACATATTCCTTTCGTCTTTTCCTTATATATCCAAGGTAGGGCGATTTAATCGAGAGTGATAGGGCGGCTCCATCACGGCGCGCTGGCGTTCATTCGCCCATTCGGGTACCGGATAGGCGGGCACATAGGCCATATTACCTGCGGTATAACGGGTTAAGATAGAGCGTCGGGGATGTTCAGCTGTCCACGGTAGTGTTCCGTGTGTCACCGCCTCGGTGAAAATGACCACATCGCCAGCATTGCAGACGACTTGGCGGATATGCTCTTGGTGTTCTTGGTAAAGTCGCATCTTTTTCGGACACCGATAGTTACTTTTATGGCTTCCTGGAATGACAATCAACCCGCCTGCTCCGGGCGGTACATCGGTTAGCTGAAACGTGACAACAGTCAAACCGTTATGCATACGCCCCTCACGAAAGATGTAGTACTGGTTCGGATCAAAACCGGGGCCGGAGGATCCGTGGAAGGTATGGCCCTCTGCTCCTTTGTTCATTGAAAGCAGAAACATCTGATGATCCATACGGAACCCTTTTCCGAGCATCTCATTGAGATACGAAACGAGTGTCGGATGTGCAAGCATATGCCGGAATGGGTTACACCATGGCTCTTGCCAGTTGAGCATACCACCGAGTTCTTCTCTACCGTGTTCACCTCTTAACTCTGGAGACCCGCCATCTAGTGCTTGATCACGTGGACGGATATGTGCCTGATCACTGTGTTTATCAATAGCTTCGTTCGCACGTGCTACCTCATCAGGGGTGAGCACATTTTTGACAATGAGGTAACCGTTCAGATCAAATAGATACTTTTCGTCAGCGTTCATTTTCGAGGTCCTCCACTTCATGAATAGCTATCAGCTGTTAATCGTCTAGCACCAGGAATCCGTTGTGGCGATCGCAAATGTTTGTTCATATTATATGGCCTGGTGACCGGCAACTGCTGAAGGCAGCTATACCGCGTAAGCGACAGAACCGTCCTCACGCAAAGGTGTTATGCCGGTATTCATAGGCTGATAACGGGTTTTCTCGATTAAACTATCGTCCAGCTCAATACCCAGCCCCGGGGCTTCAGGAATTGGAATATGACCGCCTTCCCGTCGGTATGCGACTTTATACACAGCGCATGCCTCAGATTCATCACTTTTCGTATACTCTTGTGTAATAAAGTTTGGAATACTTGTATCCAAGTGAAGCGATGCAGCAGTAATAAGCGGTCCCAGGAAGTTATGTGTGACAACAGCGCTGTGATATGCCTCGGCAAGCGCTGCAATTTTCTTACAGTGTGTTATACCACCTGCCAACCCGAGATCGGGGCGCACGTATTGTGGGCCGCCTGCCTCGAGGAGCTCACGGAATTCCCATATGCTTACGTTGCGTTCGCCGACGGCGAGAGGGGTTGTCATCCGTTTTGCTAATTCCGCTTGTGTTGTTATGGTGTCTATCTGAATCGGGTCTTCGATAAAATAGAGATTAAAGGGGGCTAACGCCGATTCTAAGACGATACTATTCATAGGTGTCAGTTTCCGATGCACCTCAACAATCAGATCAAGATCCGGTCCGCCCCCGTCACGCGCCGCGGCAACGATATCGCGTGCTGTTTTGACGAGTCGATCGACTGCCATATCTTGGAAGCCACCCACCAAAGGGTCAAATTTGAGTGCTGTGAAGCCTTCTTGGACAGCAGCTTTTGCTGCTTCATACATTTTCTCCGGTGTACTCCCGCCGCCGAGAAGATGCAACCGGATTTTATCACGACAGTTCCCGCCTAACAGCTCCCAGATAGGTACACCGAAATGCTTACCCTTGATGTCCCACAAGGCGATGTCCACTGCGCTGATAGCACCGCTTAGTGCAGTTCCACGGAACGGCCCCATGCGATAGAGGTACTGCCAGTGGTGCTCAACCCGCAACGGATTCTTTCCGATCAGGTGTTTCTTAAACGTATTCACGATGCTATCAACAGCCTCTGGATAGCCCCAACAGGCGGTCTGTCCGACACCACTGATACCTGTATCGGTATAAATCCGAATCACGTAGCCGTTCCCTACGAAAAATGACTCAATTTTATCAATCTTCATATATCGCTCCTGCCTTTTGACAGCAAGTTTTGGATACCCACGAGATGCATCAAAAGGTGATTTTTATTTTTCATATTGTATCACAAGCCCGCGAATTTAACAATAGAGAAATATCAAGACCAATCAAACAGTTGACACAAATTTGTGGGCGTGTTAATATAGTGGGAAGTTTCGCAAATCGGAAATAGGATAACGAATACTTAAAAAACAACGGAAAATGAGAGTCTGCATTAATGAAAGCATCAGTAATCGGTTAAGAAAGGTTTGGTATATTAAACCGCACTTTCTGCTATAGACAGCTGAAAGTGAGCCTATTAAACGTCCTGACAACCGATAGATAATCAATTGGAGGGAAATATGATCAATCCAACACAGGTTGACACTTTTCGTGAAAAAGGGTTTCTTCTTGGAAGCCGTGTCCTAAGCAACGAACAGATTGAGGAATTGCGGGCAGAATTGGCACGCGTCATTGATAGCTACGAAAAACCTGACGTTCCGCAGCCTGTACGTATTGCGAACCTCGGAGGTAAAGCAGATAGCCCGGTTTGGCAGATCGTCAATATTTGGGAGGCGAGTGCTGCCTATCATCGCCTTATTCACAACCCAGTCATTGTCGAAGAGATCGGACAACTTATGTCAGCAACAGAATTGCGGGTCTGGCACGACCAGATTCAGTACAAACCTGCGAAAGTTGGAGGCGTAAATATGTGGCATCAGGATTCACCTTATTGGCCAATACTGACCCCCAAAACAAGTCAGGTAACGGCTTGGGTCGCGCTGGATGATGTTGATGAAAGTAACGGGTGTATGCGTATGATTCCCGGCTCCTACCATTGGGGCAATCAGATCCCGTTTCTGCATTCGATCAAGGATATTCATTCAATGCCCGATTACTTTGAAGATAAAGAATTGAAGATAGAACTTTGTCCTGTGCCAAAAGGTCATGTTCATTACCATCATTCTCTAACATGGCACGGTTCGCACGACAACACCAGTGGAAATCCGCGCCGCGCAATCGCGGTGCATTATATGACAGGTGAGACACAATATGATGCCAGCGGCAACCATGTCATGAAGCCTTTTGTAACAGTCAATGATGGTGATAAATTGGCGGGTGAACACTTTCCTCTTGTGATGGAGGCCGGGATCCCGACGAATCCCAATTTGTAGTGAATTAAATATGAACTGCTGCACCCTACGTCTATGCAGGCACAAAATAGGGAAGAGGCCATTTCTAATCTAACGGCGGTTTTATTACTTTTAGATCATTGCCGACAACGGAGGCAACAACCAGACTTAATCCACAAAAAATGAATTGGAGAAAAATATGAAAGTTGTTGATGCAGTTGCAAAAGTCCTTAAAGCCGAGGGGGTAGAGTACCTTTTTGCCTATCCGGTCAACCCGATAATCGAGGCGGCGGCGAAGTTGGACATACGGCCCATTATCGTCAGACAAGAACGGATTGGACTTCACATGGCGGACGCGATGAGCCGAATGACTTCCGGGGAAAAGATTGGTGTGTTCTGTATGCAAAGCGGACCCGGCTCGGAAAACGCATTCGGCGGAGTCGCCCAAGCCTACGGTGATTCCGCACCCATTGTGGTTCTGCCGGGCGGCTATTCCCGAAACATAACCCAGATCCAACCGAACTTCAATTCTGCTCTGAACTATCGGCACGTAACAAAGTCGTGTGAACAGGTGACGGTGCCTGAAGCTGTTCCAGAAGCTATGCGGCGTGCTTTTACTCAAGTCCGGAACGGCAGACCGCGCCCTGCACTTGTTGAATTTCCGTCAGATCTGTTTAATGAGGAGATTTCTGACTCCTTTAAACCGACCCCTGTTCCGACAGTACGCTACGGACCTGATAGTGGTTCAATTGAAGCCGCCGCAGAGACACTGCTTGATGCCGAATGTCCTATTATCTACGCGGGACAAGGGGTGCATTACGCGCAAGCATGGGACGCATTAAAAGAACTAGCGGAGCTGCTCAGCGCACCTGTGACAACAAGCTTGGGCGGCAAAAGCGCATTTCCTGAAGATCACCCGTTAGCTCTTGGTTCCGGGGGGCGTGCTGTCCCGAAACCGGTACATCACTTTCTCCAGAAAACGGACCTGATTTTCGGTGTCGGATGCAGCTTCACTCGAACTGGTTTTGGTATTAGGATTCCCGAAGGCAAACGAGTCATCCACGCCACATTAGATCCAGCAGATATGAACAAGGATGTCCCTGTCGAAACTGCCCTCATTGGCGATGCCGGTCTAATCTTGGATGGATTAGTAGAAGCTGTTCTCGATCGCTCTAACGGCGCATCTAAGGATCACAGAGCTGCCGTCACTCAAGAAATCAGTGCTGTTAAGACTGAATGGCTAGAACAGTGGAAACCTAAACTTACCTCTGACGCAGTACCGATGACTCCCTACCGCGTCATTTGGGATCTGCTGCACACCGTCGATGTCAAAAACACGATTATTACGCACGATGCCGGAAGTCCACGCGATCAAATGTCGCCGTTCTGGCAGTCTGTTGCACCGCTCACCTATATCGGTTGGGGTAAGACGACACAGCTCGGTTACGGTCTTGGACTCGCGATGGGAGCGAAACTCGCCAAACCAGATCACCTCTGTATCAACGTCTGGGGCGATGCCGCTATCGGTTTCACCGGTATGGACTTCGAAACTGCTGTGCGAGAAAGAATCCCAATTTTGTCAGTGCTTTTCAATAATTTCTCCATGGCAATTGAGATCCCGATTATGCCTGTCTCCACCGAGAAATACCGTTCTACAGACATCTCTGGGCACTACGCAGATATGGCGAAAGCGTTCGGTGGCTACGGCGAGCGGGTTGAAACACCAGATCAGATTATTCCAGCTATCCAACGCGGGATCCAGAAAACACAAGAAGGTGTACCGGCTCTCCTTGAGTTTATCACCGCAAAAGAAATTCAGATTTCCAGTTTCTAATTAGCTGTCGGTTGTCGGTTAAGAGGCATCTCGTAAAGATCTACCCAAATTTTGCCCACATGTGGCAAAATTTGGGCTTTGCTTACGCTCTTCGTGTACGCTGGAAAGAGACACATTGTTCTGATGCCCCTCTTTAACTGAAGATTGATAACCTATAACTGACACCTCTTAAAAAAGGAGTTCACTCACTATGAAACCTGCAATCGCAGTTCTTTCCCTCATCTTCCTGAGCTTTAGTGTGAAGGCAGCGGCAATAAACGATGACAAAGCATTGGTGCTGTACTTCACTTTTGATGAAGACAACGGTGGCAAAGTGAAAGATATAAGCGGAAATAATATCGAAGGCACCCTTGAGGGTGCAGTCTGGTCGAAAGATGGTAAAATCGGTGGTGCTGTTCATCTTGAAGATTCTGAGCAGTTTGTAGAGGTCGATGCGCTTCCCGAACTCGACATCACGGATGAACTGACAATTCAGGCTTGGTTTTTCCCAGAAGAATCTCAAGATGACTCTAACCTAATGGGACGTAGGAGCTCCGCGAATGTCGGTGGTTATTGTCTTCAGTGGAGTGCACAGTTCACGGGGGCTCCGCAAATTGAGACATGGATCAACATCGGAGGATGGCAAGGATCCCGGAACAAACAGACTATTAAGCCCGATTTGGAGAAATGGCACCATGTCTCTTCGACCTTCGACGGGGAGATGATCCGCCAATACATTGATGGCAAATTAGATGTCGAATTCGCACCACCAAAAGGTAAAATTAGCAGCATCGATGCAGTTTTTCGCATCGGCAAAGCACAAACAGATCTCCCGGGAATGGTCGGTTTAGTTGATGAGGTGGCCATCTATAACCGCGCACTTACTCTTGATGAGATCAACCAAGACATGCAAAACGGAGTCTACTTTGCCGTATCTCCGAAGCAAAAACTCACCACAACGTGGGGTAGACTGAAAATGTAAGGCACATCTATTTGAAACGTTTTCCTGATCTTCCTATTGGAAACTTGATTCGCGAAGGCGTGAAAAGACACAAAATTCATGGCAGCTCAGGCACAACTGCTTTAAGGGCGTTTTCTTCCGCCGCAAAACCCTTGAGTTCTGGATTGAGCCTTACCGCTTGTGTGAGCGAGTTTAACGCCTTTTCTGATTCCCCCTCTAAGGCATAGGCACACGCAAGGTTGTAGTGGAGTAGGGCAGTTTCCGGGAAAGCCTGAAGGGCACGTAGACACGAGACACGGGCATCAGTAGGTAAATTTTGCCGAAGATACGCAGTGGTAAGGTTAACGTAACCCTCGACTATAGCGGGGGCCATTTCAATCACTTTTTTAAAGTTGGCGATTGCTTCAGCGTACGCTTCAACGTACAGGTACGCCTGCCCAAGGTTGTTGTAAACAGAAGGTTCCTCCGCAAAGAAAATCGTACGTCTTTTATTTTTGATTGCCTTTTGATACGATTCGATTGCCACTTCCGCTTCACCGTTGCGCATCAGAAAAGCTGCCTCCCGATAGTGGTCGTTAAACTGGGTTTGGTGATGCCAGACCCAAAGAAATAGCACCGTCACCGCAAGGCAGAACGTCATACAGGCAACTCTAAAAACTTTATTGCCGGATATTTGTCCCTCTTCCTCTGTAGGTGAATTTTCTGTAGTCTGATTTTTGTTAGAAGTCATATTTTTAACTCTCATCCACAAATTTCTCACTTTCACAAAAGGAATACATATAAAATGAAAACTTACGGATTCGGTATTATTGGATGTGGAATGATTGCAGACTTCCACTCCGCTGCAATTTCTGAATTAGAACATGGACAACTTGTCGCAGTGAGCTCTAGAAGTACCGAGAACGCCAAACGGCTCACCGACCGGTATAACGTTGATAGCTACACTGATTATACAGAGATGCTTAAACGGGACGATCTAGACATTATCTGCGTCTGTACACCGAGCGGGGCACATTTGAATCCGGCTCTTGCAGCCGCCACCGCCGGTAAACACGTCATCGTCGAAAAACCGCTGGAGATTACCTTAGAACGGTGTGATGAGATTATCGAGGCGTGTGACGCAGCAGGTGTTCGTTTGTGTGCCATCTTTAACTCCCGTTTTACTGAAAGCACGCAGCTTGTTAAATCGGCTATTGAGAGCGGGCGATTTGGTAAACTCACCTTAGGCGATGCCTACATCAAATGGTATCGTTCCCAAGAATATTACGACAGCGGGGGGTGGCGTGGTACGTGGCATCTTGATGGTGGTGGTGCACTCATGAACCAATCCATTCACGCTATCGACCTACTCCAATATTTCATGGGGCCCATCAAATCTGTCCAAGCCTTTACCGATACACTAGCACACGACCGCATAGAGGTCGAAGATACCGCTGTTGCTGCCCTTCGCTTTGAAAACGGGGCCCTCGGTGTCATCGAAGGAACGACCGCCGCTTACCCAGGCATGCTCAAGAAAACTGAAATCTGTGGCACACATGGCACAGTCGTCTTAGCCGAAGAGGACATCGTCATATGGGAATTCTCTCCTGAACTGCCTGAAGATGTGGAGATCCGGGAGAAATTCGCTCAAAGAACGGATACCGGGGGCGGGGCTTCAGACCCACGCGCTATTAACCACGCAAACCACCGGCGGCAAATGGAAAACCTCATTAATGGACTTGAACATGATGCCTCACATCTTGTTGACGGACGTGAGGGACGTAAAGCAGTTGAAATCATTCTTGCTATCTACCAATCGAACCGTGAAAGATGTGCTGTCGAATTGCCGCTATGATATCTATTTCATCTATACCGTAGGGTGGGCAAGGTAGACATCCTTATCCCCCCTTATAGAAGGATTTAATTTCCGAGATTTTAGTTTTTCCATTGGACAAGCTCCGCTGTAGAATAGATCTCTTGATCACGACTTCATTCGCTTATAAACGTCCACAGATTAGCACCCTAACGGCAACATGCTAATTACATTTCCGCTGGCTCATAATGAACTCGTAAATTTCTTTAACTTCATCCGGAGAAATCAGAAACCGTTCAATTCCGTGTGCTTCTTCTATATGTTTCTCTCGGACCCTCAGAATACTGTGTACTATCTGATCTATCTTTTCAAGCTTATCACTTTTAATATGGAGATAGATATCTACTGTGCTGGTTTGCTAATAAGAAGGTTTCGTTTTAGCTAATAATATGATGCCCTACTTGTGAGGATAACTGAGGCCAGCAGTGAATTGTGGGTTTCCGATTTCGCGAAATCATTATTAAATTGAAAAACTTCATTTCGATTATTGTCAGATATTCTCGGCTATTCATTGTTATTTCGTTCTTTTCCCGGGAAATTTCCGTTATAGTCAAACACAATTTTAATCGCTTCATTCTTCCTATTCAGTGCCATTTCAAACCCAAGTTGTGCCTCCGTGAAAGGCAAATGATGTGTAATGATCGGTGAAACATCAATGCGGCCTTGAGCGATCATATCCATCGCCAACGGAAAGTCGTTGGAGACTTCGGGTCCAACTGATCCGATAAAGTTAATATTTTTTCGGAAGAAATCTGAAAAATGAAAGTTGTAAATCTCATCGTCCGGCACCCCGAAGGCGAGGAGCGTTCCGCTATGTTTCAGCAGCGGGAGACACTGGTTGATAGTCTCTGTTTGGTGTCCGACAACTTCTATAACTAGGTCGGCCATTCTACCTTCTGTAATTTCCTCAACAGCAGCGACGGGATCTTGTTTACTAACGTTAACCGTATGTGTGGCACGCATCTTCCGGGCAACTGAAAGCCGAAAGTCAACAATGTCAGTTGTTATCACCGTCCGTGCGCCAAGATTGCTCAACATATGCGTAAAGAGAAGTCCCATCGGGCCCTGTCCGACAACAACCGCATCAAGGTTGAGAAGGTTAGGCAGCTTTCGACATGCCCAGACAACGGTGCCAAGGGGTTGCGACATCAAGATGCAGTCTTGGCGCTGAAAATCCACCAGTGGTACCGTGACACTTTCATCCGAGAGAAAGTATTCTGAAAGCCCGCCAATATAGCGTGGTAAGGCGAGGACTTTGTCCCCTGGTTTGAACCTATCCGATTTACTGCCTGTAACAGTGCCAATTGCCTCGTGAATTGATAAACCCGGCTGAAGTGGATAACTTTCGACGGGATGCTCAAGGACAAACGCCGGCATATCAGTGCCACAAATTGCACTATGAGTAGTTTTTATCATTACTGTGCCGTCAGGATAATCGGCGAGGTCCGGTTGTTCTATGTTAACAATTTCAATCTGGCGGTGTGCAACAATTTGTCCAGCTTTCATATTCTATATTTGATCCTTATAGTTTATAACTAACAGTTTTCAGTTAAGAGTCCGTGGAATTGACACATTAACTTACTGCTATGAGCATCAACCGGTAACTGACAACTGGCAACTGACATATTTTAAAACGTGTTCGTGAAGTTTCCCGTTCGTTGCGACAATGCCTCGATTCTTGTCCATCCGTTTTCCGCTCAGAAAATTAAGAGGCGCGCCATTAGTATCTGTGACCGTCCCGCCTGCTTCCTGAACGACAATCAGTCCAGCAGCGTGATCCCAGATACATTCGCGATAATCTGGGAAATCGGGATTCGGCAGACGGATATAGAGTGAGGCTTCCCCACGGGCAACAATGCCATACTTCGCTTGACTGTCCATCCGAACCGGGGCCTCCGTAATTCCAAGTGCTTCTGCAACCTCACTGTGTGCATCGCTGTCGCCATGCGTGGACTCAAAACTCTCAGCGAAGCGGCGCACTTCCTCCGATACGCGAACTTGCCGTAAAAAAACTCCTGTTGTTGTATAGAGCCGCGTGCCTTCACCGCGCTCCGCAACAAAAAGGCATCCGCGTTGTTCTGTTCCACTATCTTTCAAACGATGCGGTAAATTTGGACATCCTAAAACACCGAGTTGCACAATGCCATCAATAATATAAGCCAGAGCGATTGCGTACTGATCGTGGCGGAGAAAGCCTTTCGTACCATCAATCGGATCCAGTGTCCAGAAGCATTGTCCAACATCCCCGGTTCCCCTATCAATCCATTCACAAACAGTGTCCAGTGAGACCGCCTCTTTTGCAAAACAACCCATATAATCCGTAATGCGTTCTAAAAGTGTTGTGTTGTCCTTAAGTGCTTGCGCACTTTCTTCAGCGACAATAGCTTCATCAGGAAAAGCGTCACCAATCGCTTTGCATATCAAGGCTTGTGAGCCGAAGTCAGCGACAGTTACGGGACTTCGATCTCTCTTTTGAATTGCATCAGTTGACACCATTTCAGCTTGCACTTGTTCACAGAGGCGCATCGCCTTCAGTACAGCATCTATAGCAATTTGTTTTTTTAATCGCATTTTCTCTGTTTTTTGGGGTATTGTCGTTTGTCAGTTTTAAGAGGTCTCTTGTAACTCTATTCTCGCCTTCTTAGAGAGTCCAAACAGGATTGAATTATTACAAGAAGATTCTTGTCTGGTAACTAATACCCATTAAAATAGTGTTAATTTCGGTAATTTCTCGGCCTCGCGCAACTTCCGCTTCGCCGAGGCGATATCTTCAATAACGGTTTGTCGGGTAACCTCAAAATCCTCGCCTTCTTGTCTCAGTACATAAGCAGGGTTAAAAGTTGCCATGGCAAAAGGAGCATATAGCGTATCTGTAAACCAGACCCCGCGCTCCTCGGTAATACGGAAACTTCGATGAATGAGCATCTTCGCAGCGGGTGCGCCCATACACAAAATTACCGAGGGCTGTATCAAAGTTAGTTCTCCGTTAAGCCATTTAGCGCACGCTTTAATCTCCGAGGCTTTCGGCGGACGGTTTTTTAAAACTCCACCTTTAAAACTTGTCGCCCGACACTTGATGATATTCGTCAGCCAAATTTGGCTTCGCGCTAATTCGTTTGCAGCGAGCACCTCATCAAGCAAACCTCCAGCAGGGCCAGAAAATGGAAGCGTTGTTTGATTATCAGCAGCAGACGGTCCCTCTGCAACAATCGCTAATTTTGTGGTGCTCGTCCCGCTGCCAAAGACAACATTCTCACGGGTTTTCGCCAAATCACATGCTGTACAAACGCTCGCTTGTGTCTTGAGGGTTTGCAGCTGCGCCTGAATAGTACTCACATTTTATCTCCCATTTATTGTAGAACGCAGTCTTACAGAAGTGTGTTTAAGCACATCCATACTTATCCTGCCTATAAACATCTCCTACCATGAAGAACCAGAAGTTTTAGCGAATTGAATGCTTGCATGCACCAGCTTGTCGGGTTGAGCCTTTGTAAACGTCAACCGATATATGGGTGCACTCCAATTATAATGATAATCGCTGCCGTAAGTCGACACGCCTATAGGTAAATATTCGTCCGGTACATGAATAAAGCAGGTAGCATCTGCTTGTCTAAGGGGTTTGCAAACGAGTAAGTAACTTTGGCTGTGGTTATCCCAACCCGCGGATAAAATTTCGACTGCCCCTTGGGTATAGTGTATATCAGTTGCAAGCAGTTGTGGGATGTCTTGCTCCTCACGAAAGCAGAGCAGCTTGACAGAACGGGGTGGAATATTAAGTAAGTTCACACTATGTGAAACCGTTCCAAGATATTGTCGCATCCAGAAATCGTGAACGAGATACTCTTTAGATTCAGCAAGTCCAAGGGGATCCAATTTAAAGTAAACGTCATCTTCGTAATCGTTCCAATTGAAGATTGCCGCAAGGTGCCAGGCTTCGGTAGGTGTCGAAATAGGTAGACTCCAAATTCTTGGAAACGGTTCATCATAAAGATCTATTGGTATGGCAACGTCTCCGAGAACCGGGAAAATGCGGGCTAGATACGTCGCGCGGGATGCCGTAAGCCCAGTTAATCGGTCGGTGCAGAAGATTGCCCCGCCACTTAACGCTGCCGCTGTGATCTCCACAATCGCTTCATTAACAGGCCTGGGCTCACCAACAGCAAGTTCACCAAAGACGGGTTCCCAGAGAAAATTATGTTCTCGGATATGTGCAGAGTATCTGCCCAAGCGGTGCTTTGTCCCCCGCGGATGGTGCCACGGGTCATTAATACGACTTGAAGTACCCATGCTCGAAAGGGGCGGGTTGAGCAATGGAGCGTTTAACGAGATGTTCCCAAGGGAAGGTCCCTTAACTGCATTGTATCCGGCGATCAAAATCTCTCTATCAGTCGATGTGCTTCCTGAGCGAGCCTCCATAACAGAATCTCTTAACAATTCACCTGCAAGACGGTAGAGCTGGACAGATGTAAGGGATTTGTCCTGCCATTGCAAGTTCTCTGCACCATTAGTGAGACTTGTAGTATAAGCAGTAAAATCTACATTGATGAATGAACATCCGTACGTATTAACTATATGTTTAATCTGTTCTCGAATATGGCGTTGCACTTCTGGATGTGAGACATCTAACAGTGCGACTTCGGTACCACCTTCAGGCAGATGTGTTGTCGCAGGTTTGTGTTCGTTGCGTCTTGGCGGTCGGCGTGTCTTTTTTCTTCCTTTTCGGGTTTCTACTTTCTGCTGTATACAATAGTCCGGATGTTCCTGCACAAGTTTGGAATCAAGTGCTGCACAAAACGGACTCATCCGGATTCCTACTTTGAAGCCTTTAGCTTGAATCTGGTTGAGAGCCGCTTGCATGTCGTCGGTTTGTGTTTCTGAGTCCTCCGCATCTAGCGTATAATGTCCTAATCGCGATCCCGCCCCGAGGTTTAATTGAATGTAATTCACCCCTCCGGGAAAGCCCGGCTGAAAGAACGGGTCTTCTAAGAGCTTGCCGGTTTGTGTTAATACAGCATCGGTGTCGAGTGGTAGTTGCTCTGCGGGAAAATTCCAAGCAGTAATCGGTGGCCTAGAGGGATACCGGGGGTGAGTTTCACCACAACCGCTTTTCAGTGCTAACATCTGTGTGTAGTGTTCATAACAGGCTGCAGCATCTCCTGCAAAGTTAAGATACACGGTCTCTGAGGTAATCTCTTCCCCAAAATTGCACTGTTGTTTACACAGATGATAAAGTGTCCATAGGTTAACGCCTGATGTCGAGGTCTTTTTATGCGATTGCGAATTGGATTCGGAGTTGCTTTGATAACCGATCTGGATGCGGGGCCACCATTTCTCTGTTGTCAAAAATCCAAAAACGAGCGTCTTGGCGTTCCGAGTGTCGTACAGCATACCATCGTGACAGGGATGCCTAGTATCTGTTTCGCTTAATAGAAAGCCGTCATAGAGTCTTCTACTTACACTAGCAGAGAGCGGTGGCATGTTGATGAAAAGATGACAATCTGAAGGGGAACTATCAACTAAGACAGCACCGCGGTCCGCTGAAACCCCGAGTACCGTTAAACTGTTCAACTGCAGCGGTCGCTCTGGCTTGAGGTTTTCAATACCAACTTTCAACAAGATGGCCGGCTGTGCCGCATAACAATTGAGGTAAGTGTTTATCCGAACACCTCGTTCTATTGCTTCGTGTGAGAAACAGACTTGGTGATAGGTCCCGAAAGCATCTGTCAGCGGAAACGCGGTGGTAAATTCACAGTTACCTGCGTCTTCAGTTCTGATAGTACCTCCGTCATCAAGGGTTATTTGTGCACATCCGTTGCGGATAATTGTGCTGCCGCTCTCATCAATGTAATCCCATGTGCCTTTTGAAAGGTTAAATTTAACTTCAAACTTATTGTGGTTTATCACGACAAGGTTCCCTCGTCGCGCAACAGCTACATCGTCTGGTTTCATCCATCAATTCCTTTTCGCCGGTTGTTAGCTGTGGATCAGGGGTTAAACACGCAGCAGTTTCGGCGGTTGTCAAATACCATAAGCCTGCCCGCGCTGGCAACCACAAACTGAAAACCCCTAACTCCGGGCAGAAACAACCGCCCAACAATATATCAACGTAGTCGGTTCATTGCCTGTGTGGAAAACTGAAAAAGTGTCTCCCGGAGTCACGAACAGAACATCATGTCGTTCCAAAGTGTGCGTCTCAGCATCAAAGGTCACTACGGCATCTCCATCCGTTAGCACATAGATCGCTTCACTCACTATCGGTTCATGGGTAAAACGCTCATCTTTATTGAGGTGGATATAGTCTAAGGAGAGATGTACAGAGCCTTTGTGTGGAGAAACGACGCTTCGCCACTCAACAGGCTTGCCAAAAACAGGGCCCCCTCGCGCCATATTAATGACTTGGACGTTACTCCGATGCCCAATTTCCGGCACCGGTACCTCATCAGGGGTATCTCGCTCGCCCCGATAGAGTGCCATATCCGGGGGAGATTGAAAACTAATTAAACGCGCCTTGTTCGAGGTGGTATTAACGGTCCCATGCACTTCCCGCACAGGTACAAAAATCAGGTCACCTGCGGCAATTGGCGTATAGACACCGCCTTGTCGGACAGCCCCGCCCCCTTCTAACACGACAATTGCGTCTTCTGAGGCATCGTGGTAATGCTGTGTGAATTCTTGACCAGGGGCATGCAATCCATGGTTTAGTGTAATCTGCGTTGAACCCATATCTGGATGTACAACACGCCAATTTTTACCTTTACCCATTTGAAAGGGCATCCCAGATTGCAGATTCAAGATTTTCATGTTCTGTTTTACTGACTTTCAACCTTCGAGGGTTAGTAAAGTGTAGTGAAGTAATGTTAATCTAACTCAAGATCTCTGATCCGACTCTCATGCTCCCAACAATAAAATGATACAACCGTATCCCCGTAACGCGTTTGGCGGTACTTGTGCAAACTTCCGACAGTATGAGGTGTATCAGTCTGCCTTGCATGTTCAACAAGCAGCGTACCCGCGCTTCCGAGCAACACAGTTTCTGCCAGCAGCGCCAACCCAGCAGCATACAGTTCAATATGATGCCGTTGCGACTTGCCTCTTAAACCGACACCATAGGGCGGATCGAAATAGATAACTTCGAAGACCGCTTTCTGTTTATGAAGAGACGCAACCCCCTTTAAAACATCACGACAGAATAGATAATACCTTGGATCTGATTCAGTAGTGAGGCCACAAACGTTGAGGTTCCGTTCTATAATAGCTATACACCGTGGATCTCTGTCCAAAAATGTAACGTGTTTCGCCCCTCGACTTAATGCTTCTATACCCATACTCCCTGTACCGGCACAAAGGTCGAGAAAATTCGCATCAAAAACCTGCTCCCGTAGGATACTAAATATCGACTCCTTCACGCGATCGGTAGTTGGCCGGACGAGGCGATTCCCTTTTGGAACGAACAAGCGCCTGCCTCTGAATGCACCAGCAATAACTCTCATGTTTTAAGAATCGTCAGCCGTCGGTCGTCGCTCCCACTCGTGAAATGCAGCCGTTACTATCATGTCGGATGACACAAGATTTTTTGTGGACAACTCATCTTCAATAAGCAGGCCGCCGATAACTATTTGAACAATTCTTCTATAACCGAACCATCGTCAACCACTCGAATCGGTCGGCCCGAACGAGAATAATTCTCCTCATCAGCATTGATCGCTAGCGCGAAACAGAGCGACGCAAAAAGATCAGGCACGCCGACAGCACCACTGACCACCTGGGTACCATTTTTATTCGTGCTCCCGATTACCTGTCCACCTCGGGTGCCTCCGCCTGCAACAACAGCGGACCACCCGGTGGTATGATGATCTCTCCCATCGTTGTCATTAATTCTCGGGGTGCGCCCAAATTCACCGAGCCATAACACAATCGTCTCGTCAAGCACATCGCGTTCAGATAAATCTTTCAAGAGCGTTGAGAACGCCGGGTCGACGACGTTCAGGAGTTCTTTGGTCCGCTCAAAGTTATTCTGGTGTGTATCCCAACCGTCTAATGAAACTTCCACAAATTTGACACCGGCCTCCACAAGCCGTCGCGCCATCAGACAGCCCTGACCAAATTTATTCATACCGTAGGCTTCGCGGACAGCGAGCGGCTCATCATTAAGTTGAAACGCATCTATCTTAGGAGAGTTGATCAGCTGATCAGCTTTTTTGTAAACCGCTTCATGTGCTTCCGTGCTGCGCCCTATTCGTTTAGCGATAAAATCTTCCTCAATCGCTCTGAGCATCTTCAGCCGTGCACGAAAACGGTGTGTATCCATTTGCGCAGGATACGAGAAGTCTTCCATAGAACGCATCGGATCGTTGATGACAAACGGATCATGTGCAGCACCAAGAAAGCCGCCAGAATATGTAGGTGCGTTAATATTGACACAATTTGGAAGGTCGGACAGACTATCGTCAAGGTAGTAAGAGGTAAGCGAACCGAGGGTTGGATGCCTAACTGCACCACCCGGTGCGTATCCAGTATGCAGTAGGTAGCGGGCGCGTTCATGATTTCCCTCTCGTGAAACCATAGAACGAATGATAGAAAGATGGTGCACTTGTTCAGCAATCTGTGGGAGATGTTCGGACACTTGGATGCCTTCAACGCTTGTCGGAATTGCTGCGAAGGGACCACCATTTTTACTACCGGGCTTGGGGTCGAACGTGTCTATCTGGCTCGCACCACCATTCATGAACAACACAATGCAGTGCTTGGCACGCGGTAGAACGTCCTCAAGCTGCGCCGAACCGCTGGAACTGAAGTGCTGCATCGCGACGAGCCCGAGAAAACCTGTAATACTATTTTTGATAAAACAGCGTCGCGAGGTTTTAACATCGGCTAGTGAGCTGTACCACAATTCTGGGGCATCGTACTCCGGAACCCACAATTTTGCATCCATATCGACTCTCCTTATTTCTTACATTCACACTATTTTAACATGTGGATGTCTTATTAAACAAGGGAAATCTTCAGATAGGCAGCAGGAGTATCTTTTCCGATGGACGAGATACAGTATATTTAACCTATCTACTGCCGTCATTTGACAGAAAACAGTGTATCGTCCCCAGGCACCTTTAGCTTTAAAAAGTCTTTTTTACGATTTAAGTGCGCGTTTAGGTGCTGCTGCGAGATGTCAGAGCATTTTAGCGGGGATAGATCGCAAGAGAAGTATACGCAAAGTTGCGTGAGAAGTCACGCAACTTTTTTCACTTTTGAAATATTAACGAGCGTAAAAAAATATAACAGAAAAATATAAAATGAAAGGGGACTGTGAGGCGGGACGAGATCAGAGTCGTGTGCATTAGAGCGTGCAAAACCTGACAGCAAGCGTTCAAAACTGAGGCTTGCTATTTTGAGAACCGCACGAGGGAGTGTGTCCATCCGTTTTCAGTCTCTTCCAAAAACTTTTGCAAACTATCTCTGATGAAAACGCATGCCCTAACACACATGCGCTGACTCTCTCCGAATTTTAGCAAGCACTTCTCCGAGCGTTTTTATCTCCATGGATTAACGGTCAGATTGCTCCTTTTGCCGTTGCTGCCACTTTTGAAAATCTCGAAGTCGTTTTTCATGTTTTTTACGTGCCTCCCCCTCCGCATCAACTGAGTTATAATAAACGTAGTTCAGGAAAGTCGTATCAGTGGAGAAAGCAGAGCGGATCCTATGAAAAAGGAGCGGATATTGGATAGCTACCCATAACAGACCATCGTCAACGTTTCCATGCTTTTCAAAGAGACCTCTTATCCTTTCCGCATCTGCTGTCAGCTGCACTTCTACCATGTTGAGAATCGGCATATTGTAATCGCGGATGATTTGTGTCATTAACCAACCAGACATCTCGACCTCCGCATTGATGCCGAATCGGGTCTCCAGCATTTTCCGGAATAGTGGGCTCCTCATAAATTTCGCTTTGCTTGGCAACTGCAAACGTATATCGTGTTCACGTATCGGTTTATCAGCCCCTCGTTTTATAGCTCTGTCAACCCACCCATCAGTCACTTCACGGTGAACAAGAAAATGTTCGGTGTCCTCGACTTCTGCTCCTGTTTCAACCCGAAAGTGCTCAGTATAGAAAGGTAGATAATGGTCTTTGGGAGGGAGTATCTTGTTAACAGGGTCCTCAAAGTTAACGATCTCCTCAAACCCTTGAATCGCTTTTGCGTTCGGATAGGCTTCGGCAAGGAAGGCGTGATATTCGGGACTTGCAGCGAGTTTGTGAACGGTTTTCAGGTCCTTATCTAATATCTCACCGGGGAATAGTTTTCTAAGAATATCGCTCGTTTTTTTCTCAAGGGCTGTCGGTTCGGGGATGCTATCTGTGTATTCTGCAGCATTCACAGATATACCGAGACTTATCAAAAGGAATAGGCAAACTGTCTTTAAAACTTTCATTACTTATTCTCCTTGGGAAGTTTTGACTGTCTTCTTTTTTCACGGAGTTGTGCAAGGCGTTCGCGGACTTTTTCCATGCGTTCTTTGCAACAGGGACACTCCTTCTTTTTTTCTACCGTAGCAGTTATTTGTGTGGTTTCTCTGTGGTTCTCAGAAATATCTACGATAACCTGTGGTTTCTCTGTGGTGGGGATCTGCCCTGTTTTGGTGCTGTTCTGCTTATATCGGGGGAGTAGTTCGCGTATCCGATGCAGATTACTCCTAGTCCGATGAGGGCTATGAGACATACAGCGTAAAAGATGTGTTTGTCTTTCATTATTCCTTCTCCTTCTGGCGTTGGATGCGGTCTTCAATGTATGTGGCGAGCTCGGGATCAGCCTCTTTAAGCTTGCGGAGTCCCTCTTGAAGTCCGTGTTGTGTTAAAGTCCGCATGCCAGCATTAAGACGTTCGGCTGAGAAGCTTTCACGGAGAGCCGTTTCAAAATCAGCATTGGTGGGCAAGTCAGGTATATCTGCTAGAATGTCCTTTATGGGCTTTGTCTCAAGTTCTTCTATAGGGCGTGCTATCTGCTTCGGACCCGTTAAATCCTCGGTGTCTTCACGTTGCACCGCTTCGGTACCGCTGTTTTCCGTGGCAACGTCGGTGGGTTTTGGTTCAGCCGCCAAGTTAGCAGGCGTTGCGGGAGGTAAGGTATCGGTGTCTAGAGACGTAAATTCTGCGACAATACTAGCTGCGTTTTTTTGAATTTCCTGTCCCCACTCGTATTCGCCTTCAAACCCATTGAAATATCCACGGCTCCAGATGCCATTTGCCCGGTCTGCGTTGAATATTCTCAGAACCTCTGTGACATCTCTAGAGGGGTCTTCAAGAAAGAGTTCGGCAATGTAGTGGCGCATCATGGGCTCATAATCCGCGTATTCGCCGGTTGGGAAGTATTCACGAAAGAATGTTTCCTGTACTCGTCTACCGGTATGCGGTATTCCTAGTTCCTCCAAGAGTTCCCACCAGAGGACGACGTTGAACCCGGGTTTTTCATCTTGCTTTCTGACGTATTCCAAGTGTTCGGGCGAGTCCAGAATGCGTTTCAGTTCTTCCATCCGGGGTTCACCATCTTTCCAGCCCCATCCAACACGCATTATTTCGAGACGTTCTTCTTTCGCTATTTCTGCCCTTTCTTCTAAAGTGAGCGTTTCCTTCCGTTTTTTCCTTTCTGCTTGTGGCGGTTCATCGTCTGATTCTTCCGTTATTTTTGTCGCCTGTGATGTTTCGACTGTGCGTGGTTCAGTTTGTGTCTTCACCGGGGCAGAGTCTCTTGGCCGGAAGGCAAACCAGCTAATAACGCAGAGTCCGATGACGATAGTGATGATGCTAATGCTATAGACAGGTCTCATCTTCATTTTAGCTTCCTTTGAATAGAGGGCAGTTGTGCCCATGGGGCACAACTGTTGATTTAAAGTTGGAACTAATAACACTCATTGTAATATTGGTAACAAGCATTTCCTGCTTCTCTTTGTGCATCCAAGCATTCAGCTGAAGTCTATGAGACATACAGCGTAAAAGATGTGTTTGTCTTTCATTATTCCTTCTCCTTCTGGCGTTGGATGCGGTCTTCAATGTATGTGGCGAGCTCGGGATCAGCCTCTTTAAGCTTGCGGAGTCCCTCTTGAGGTCCGTATTGATTCAATGTCTTCATAGCACGGTTGAAACGATCGGGTGAAAACTGAGCCCGGAGAGCCTTTTCAAGGCTTTTGTGGATTCGTAACTCGGGAGACTCGGGAACTGGAGACGTTAGCGTATCAACGCCTCCCTGCTGCGTAGGGACATCATCGCTGATTGTCTTTTCAACCGGTGAAGGGGTGTCTGGAAGCGAACGAGTGACCACAGGTGTTTGCCGGTCCCCTGGTAGTAATTTCATTTCCGATTGGGGGCGCTCCGATCCTATGGAATCGTTGATGCGGGCAGCGGGGCCTTTCTCCTCGGCGGCCAAATACTTTTCCCGCTCGGCTATACGTATCTCTTCAAAGGTCAAACTAGTCCAATCTTGAGAGGAAGGAGGCAGAGAACCAAACTTTTTTTCTACCCACGAGAGATACTTCTCGTCTGATAAAAGCTCTATCAAAACAGAAGAGTTACGACGCAGAGAGTATTCCTCTTCCTTATGGTGTTGATGTTTAAGGATCGCGTCTCTCATCATGGATCGGATAATAGGTTCATTCTCATCAACTGTTCCCCTCGGGAAGTGTTTGCGATATAGGCGATCCCTTACCGCTAGCACCTCTGGGGTTTCTTGAAAAAAACCGAAACTTTTGCTTTTTTCAAACCACTCATCGGAGGACGGCATGTTATCGAAAAATGCACGACCTTCTTCGGATTCTACATACATCAACCACCGTTGGAACTTGGGATCGTCGATCTCCTTGGTAATTTCCTTGATAGTCTCAATCATAAAGTCACTCGGTCTCTCATGAGGGTGGGGGTGTGAGGTATCCTCGGCATGGATGTGAGGATCCCCCTGGTGTGGAGCTTCAGGACGACTCGGCCCCGTTTCATGCGTTTGCATTGTCTTCTCTGATGCTGTTCGTCTATGGAAAAACCGAAGCACGCTAATGAAGAGAACAACACTGATAGGGAGAAACAGACAAATTTTCACGACTTTCATTTGACAGTACCTCTCGCCTCTAAATAAAGAGAAATCTTGAGTATAAGAAAGTCTAACTCTTTCACTTTCTGTTATCCAATGGAGCTACCGACGCTTTTCGGACCTTAATCTTCTTTCAAACTTAAACTTCTTTAAAAGTATAATACATTTTCTATTGTTTGTCAAATTTATTTTAACAACAGTACGAGATGAGGGGTGACACCCAACCCAGAGGTTTGGCAGGCCCCCTTTTGTGGCATCACCTGTTCGATTCTGCAAGGGAGCTCTCTGTTTAAAGATTGAACCATTTATCAAGTTCGCGTTAGGTTAAATATTTGAACGCGACTGGCACCCATCAACGTTCACACAGGCGCCCGTTACAAGACTCGCCCGCTCCGATGAAAGAAAAACGACGACATTCGCAACTTCTTCCGGTTTCCCAAATCTACCGAGCGGCATATCGCTTTTCACGAAAGCCTCCATCTTTTCTGGATCCGCTGCTATCCGGCGCGCCCAACCGCCTCCTGGAAAGAGTATAGAACCCGGGGCAACACTATTGACGCGGATATTGTCCGGTGCGAGCTCTTTTGCCAACGACTTTGTCATGCTAATCTCAGCCGCTTTTGCTGCGTTATACGTGATATGTCCGCCGCCTTCTCTGCCGTAAATGGAGGTAATCATCAGAATCGAACCACCGCCCTGCTTTTTCATCTCGGGGATTACCAGCCGATTAACACGTGTCGCTGAAACCAAATTCAGATCGAGGATCTCATGCCATTCAGTATCTGAAATATCTTCCAGCGGGGTCCAACGACTCCCACCGACATTGTTCACAACGACATCGATCCTGCCGTAAGTTTCCACCGTTTCGTGGATAAACGCCTCAACTTGAGACGTATCTGTGACATCTGTGAGTTTAGCAAAAACGCGAGCACCTTTTGCCGTGAGCTCCTCTGTTACACTTTGCAGTGTGGCTTCGGTTCTGCCACAGATGCTCAGGCGTGCCCCCTCATCGGCAAACCCGTGCGCGATAGCACGTCCAATCCCGCGGCTTGCACCTGTGATGACGACAACGCTCTCTTTTAATCCTAAGTTCATTAGAATCCCTCATTCTTTTGTACGGAATACCATTTCTAAAAATTCACGTTACCAATTTCATTAAATAGCGTGTAGCACAACCGAACAGGGTATGCTCCAGTTAAAAAATACATCCATCAGAATAGGTTCACTTGAAAGCGACCTCTCATGAAGTACATCGCTATTATTATAGTTGAGGTCCCCTGGCATGTCAACCGAATAATTATGGAATGCGGTACGACTCCAAATAGCTCTTATCTAACAACCGATAGCCACACGAAAACGCCCTTGACAATCTAAAAAGGTTATGGTAAAATATAATATATTAAGCATATCAGAAAGGTTTTGCCTGTAACGGAAAAATAGGAAGAAATTATGGCGTACTATATCACTGACGAGTGCATCGGGTGTATGGCATGTTTAACCAACTGCCCGGTTGATGCGATTACCGGCGACAGAAACATGCTGCACATCATCGATCCAGACATTTGCATTGACTGCAGCGCCTGCGGGATGGTCTGCCCCGTTGAGGCCATTCGTGATCAATTCGGTGAAGTGTGTAAGTTCATACGTAGACCGACACATCGCCCCATTGCCGTTATCTACGAAGAGCTCTGCTCAGGATGTGACTTCTGTGTCCATATCTGCCCATGGGAGTGTCTCGAACTTAAGGACCCCGAAACAGGAGAACATGCCGAGAGCTTCTTCGGCATCTGTGAATTGGTGAAACCCAAGGATTGTGTCGGCTGCAAGTTGTGTGAAGAAGTCTGTATCAAAGACGCTATCCGCATCGAATCGCCTGTCCTTGTAGAACTAGCGGAAGCTGCAGACTAACCTTCTCAAGATTGAACATAGAGAGGGTTGTGACAATAACGGGAATTTCATCGGGAAAACCTAAACCCTATCGCACCTGTTTATTAGAAACCCGCGTGGCCGACGTTCGCACCTGTCAAAAACAACCGTTAAAAAATGGCGAACACACATCTTTATAAATCAAACCTCGTTATCGTCATTTCCGGACCGTCCGGATCAGGGAAAAGTACTGTTATCAATGCTCTCTGCAAAGCAGATCAAACGCTACAGCTATCTGTCTCTGCAACAACCCGAGAGCCTCGTCCTGGGGAAGTAAATGGGCTTCATTACCATTTTTTGCCCAGGACGGAATTTGAAAATTATATCCGACAAGACAAATTTTTAGAGTGGGCAGAATACGGTGGCAATCTCTACGGCACCCTTAACTCTGAAATAACCGCAGCGCGCAAAGCAGAAAAAGACACTCTCTTAGAGATAGAGGTCGAAGGATCCCTGCAAATCCGAGCACGAGACCTTTTTCCATCAAGAAGTTTCCTTATTTTTCTGCTACCGCCTTCCTTTACTATATTGGAGAAACGTCTCCGCTACAGGCAAACAGAATCCGAGAAAGAACTAAAACAACGTTTGGACATCGCGAAATCCGAAATCCTCCAAATTCAGCACTACGATTATTGTGTGAGCAATCCCGAAAACAGTACCCAGCAAGCGGTTAAACAGATTCAGGCCATCATTACCGCCGAACGTTCCCGGGTTGATGACAAATTGATGAAAACAATCATCCCTCGGTTCAATGTTGATGCATAGATGTAAGTATGGAATTCAAAGATAGGACCATCATTTTAGGTGTCACAGGCGGCATCGCCATCCATAAATCACTTGAGATAGCAAGCCAACTCATCAAGAGCGATGCCGCCCTTCATGTCGTGATGACGCAGAACGCAGCGCGTCTCGTGCAGCCCTTGCAATTTCAGGTTATCTCACGAAACCCAGTTCTTCTGAACCTATTTGACGCGGGTACAGACTGGAAACCGCCGCACATCGATCTCGCCGACCGCGCGGAGCTGCTGGCCATCGTTCCTGCAACAGCAAACCTTATCGGCAAACTCGCAAACGGCATCGCCGATGACGCATTGTCCACCGTGGCCGTTTCTGTTCACTGTCCAATCCTGATCGCCCCCGCAATGAATGGACACATGTATCATAACCCTTTCGTTCAGGAGAACATAGACAGGTTGAAAACACACGGATTTCACTTCGTTGAACCCGCAAGCGGGGATCTGGCATGCGGCTATGAAGGCATAGGACGCTTGAATACAGTAGAAACAATCGTCCAACGCATCGGTGATATACTCTCTATGCCAAGAATAGACACAACAACGAAAAAAGCAGAAGATATGAAAGGGACACGCGTCCTTGTCACAGCAGGGGCAACGCGCGAATACATCGACCCTGTCCGATTTATCACTAACCCTTCCAGCGGCAAGATGGGGTACGCCATCGCTGAGGCAGCTGCGTCCCGTGGTGCGGAGGTATGTCTAGTTAGCGGCAATGCTACTGTTGCCCCGCCCATCGGCATTGAGATCCGACATGTCGAAACAACGCTTGATATGCATCACGCTGTTTTGCAAGTGTTCCCCGAAGTGGACATCGTCATTATGGCGGGGGCACCTACCGACTACCGACCCCGCGATTTCGCCCCCCACAAAATCAAAAAGTCCACCGATCCACTGATACTCTCCCTCGAAAGGAACCCAGACATAGCCGAAACGCTTGGCGAACAGAAAACGCACCAAACTCTCGTCTGTTTTGCTGCAGAAACGGAAGAGCTTCTTGAGAACGCAAAAAAGAAATTAATACATAAGAACTGTGACCTTATTGTCGCGAACGACATACTTGAAGTAGGCGCTGGATTTCAATCTGATACCAATATCGTTACCCTGTTGGATAGACACAGTACCTATGAACAATTACCACGCGCTCCGAAACGCGATATAGCGGACGCGATCCTGACAAAGGTCGTTGCTATCCGCAACAGTCGGAAAGCGGGTTTACAAGCCCTCCTACAAGATGAATCCACAGCAGGTCCGTGATTTTTTTCTCTTCAATCATGCACGCCCCAAAAAGCAATTAGGGCAAAATTTCCTTGTTAACCCAGAAGTTCTCAATATTATTCTCGAAGCTGCGGAACTCAGAAACAACGATACCGTCATAGAGATCGGAGCGGGGTTAGGGTATCTCACTGATACTTTGGCGCGATATGTCAAACGTATAATTGCTATTGAAATAGATGAGCTATTATACAATGCCTTAGCATCGCAATTCTCCATAGACCCACACGTTCAACTCCTCAATGCAGACATCCTCAAACTGGAGCTTAACTCACTCCTTGAATCCAAAAATACATCACACGCCTACAAAGTCATCGCAAATCTGCCCTACCATATCACAACACCGATCTTATGGAAACTTCTTTCGCATCGGCAACAGATTCATAGCTGTGTCCTAATGATGCAGAAGGAAGTAGCCGAAAGGATTATCGCGGCCCCGGGTGGCAAAGACTATGGGGCCCTGACAATTGGTGTTGCCTATCACGCTGAAACGAGGCTAATAGCTGCTCTGTCGCCAGAGAACTTCTATCCATCACCGAAGGTAGATTCCGCTCTTCTAAAACTAACGATGCGTGAAAGTTCAAAGGTTAGCATCGAAAATGAAAATCTATTTTTTAAAATAATTCGAACAGCCTTCAGGGCGCGGCGAAAGATGCTAAAGAATGCATTGGTCAGCGGCAGATTCGTGTCAGCAGCGGCATTGGCGGCAGCATTTGAGGCAACGGGGATAGCTCCTGAGCGGCGCGCTGAAACATTAGACATCGCGGAATACGCAGCCCTTACTAATTTTTTGTCTCAGTGTTAGGTGTTTTTATCGCTACCCACGAGTTTGGAATTTCCGCCTCTGGAATTACAAACGGATGTCTATGTCTAGCAGCTGCCAATACACAATCTTCCAATCTGGTCCTTCGCGGCGGAACTCACATTTACAACCGGATCTGATTTCTCTCAAGTCTTCTTCCGCACCTCTTCTAGCATCTACATCAAGGCGAACGGTTACTGCCGCTTTTCTAGCATGTGTTACGTCCATTTGTACATCCTTGAAAACGAATTGAAGAAAGGTGTATTCCTCAAAGAGTTTTTTCATCGCCGGATCGACATCCGCATAATTTTCAGGAATAATACCTGATGCCACCCCGAAAAGGGTCGCATCATCACTTGCAGCGACGTATGTTTCCGAGAAGTGTGCCTTAATCGCTTCCATGTTTTTTGCGTCTAGGGACTCAAGAAGACCGGAAAAACGGTCAAAAAATTCCTGCATCTCTAACATTGGATCCCTCAGCGGTGTTAACGCAATATTCACCGTCACACGTTGCTGTTTAATAGTAAAATTTTGGCTATGAGGTTTGTAATCCGGATCTTCCACAATCAGGTTATAGGTATCTCCATAAAGCACATTTTGAAAAGTGTAAACCCCATCCAAGCCAGTTTGAATCGATTGTCCAAGCAGCCTTACAGTTACCCCAGGAATGGGATTTCCTGTTCCAGCATCAGTGATGGACCCAGAAGCTGTACCGTATTCAAGTGCTACTGATTCCTCGGGTTTAGGTTCAATCTCAAGTGCTTCTTCTGCTTGGCCGCATGCAAAAATGGGTATTAGTAGTAACAGAAATAAAATGTTTGTTTTGCGTGTCATCATCTGTTTATCATCCTTTTTTGTTACTTAGCCATTACCTTACTTGTAATCATTTAATCATTCAACAAATTTTCCAATTGTTTTTGACGCTGCAGTTTTGTGAAGAAAAAAATGAACGACTATAGTAAATTATATAAATAATTTTACATATTACCGCATGTACGTTAGTCTTTATACTTATGAGATACTCAACATTCATACACAAATCCTACCGCAAAACGTCTCTCACTTTTCCGATCCCTACCGTCGCTGAATGAGCCAAACACCTCATGGGTTTTCCAACTGGCATCTTTTAAGCCGATGCCCGGTGAAAAAAGCGGAGTATCAGCAGACGCTCCGCGGGGAGAACGTGTTACGGCGATGTGCTCGGGTCTTCCCTATAAAAGTAGTTCTTTAATTGAGGCACGGCTGGACGGAATCCACTATGGTAATGTTACCATGTGGCAGAATCCGATATGATAAAGCAAACTGATCGACGGGCCGAAAATGAATTGCGTTGTTTTCCAGAACCAGAAATCGTTATGAAATAAGAATAATAACGCAATCAGAGAGTATAACTGCCCTTTAGTTTGCGGTTTCATGAAGTGTTTCCTGTTTCTGCCAATTATAGTAGAAAGCAGTAGTACTTGCAACTACAGCTATTCCATGAATCCAAGCGAACTGTACATCAATAGGTGCAAAAAAGAAGATAAATGCAGCGATAAACAGCACCGTGCGAGTCAATAGTGACAACCGGCTAGCGAAATAACCAGCGATAGCAGCTGCAAAGATAACCGTTCCAAGCAAGGTTAGAGAAAAATTCATTAAGACTGTCCACACTGCTGGGGTTCCACCGTCCGGTTGCAACCAGAGCAACGCCGGGCGGAGCACAAAGGCGTAAGGTAAAGCAAAACCGACAAACGCGAACCTGAACGCCGTGAACGCTGTCGCCATTACCCTAGAACCTGCAATAGCAGAGGCAGCATAAGCTGCTAATGCAACAGGAGGTGTCACCATGGACATCATGCCGAAATAAAAAATAAAAAAGTGTGCTGCAAGCGGGATAACCCCTAAATCCAGAAGCACTGGACCTACCAAGATAGCCATTAGTAGATAACAGACTGATGAAGGCAGACCCATTCCGAGGATAACCGTTGAAATCATCAGAAAGAACAGTGCCAACATCAGATTCGTAGCTGCAAGCGGTAAGAGTGTGGACGGCAACTTGCCTCCGATGCCGGTCAAGGTCACCACTCCTAAAATAATACCTACACATGCCGCGGCTGCAATCAGTGAAACGCCGCTCTGCGCTGCGCGCTTACAAGGCCATACTAAGAAGTTGATTCCTTTCAGTAAATCCGAGCTCCCGATACGAGTTTCTGTCCTAGAATCTTGCTTACCTACTTTTGCTCTCAAGAAATCTAGCAGACTTACAGCAACAACTACTAACAGACTCCAACTTACCGCGCGAAACGCTGTGGTCCCCATCAGTAAAGACCCAATGAGTGTAACAAAAGCTGCCAGAAAGATTCCGCCTTGTACGGTTACCATTTTTCCGCGTCCTGCTTCTTGTCCATCGTCATGTGCCTCGATTGGTTCAGGATTGCAAGTTTTTCCTGCAGTATATCTACGCCTTCTCGCAGCAAAGTGTACCATGCACAACATTCCGGTGTAATAGAGGATTGCTGGCAGCAATGCGGCCTTTATGATTTCCAGATAGGTGACAGCGGGTTCCACAATCTCCAGCATCATATACGCCGCCGCCCCCATAATAGGAGGAACCAATGCCCCACCAGAACTTGCAGCGGCTTCAATCCCTCCCGCCATTGCTGGTTGAAATCCGGAGCGTTTCATGAGTGGAATCGTAAAGGTCCCAGTTGTTGCTGTGTTCGCGACTGCAGAACCGGAAAGTGATCCCATCAGACCGCTGCTGAGCACAGCGACTTTTGCAGGTGCCCCTGTGCTCGAACCAAACACACGCTTTGCTAAATTCAGTACATAACTTGTCGTCCCGGTTCGTTCCAGCAACGTACCAAACAATACAAACAAGAAAACATAGGTAAACATAACCCGGAGTGCGATACCAAACGTGCCTTGACTGTGCAAAAAAGTCTGACTGATGATCCGTTGAACCGAATACCCACGATGTGGAAACAACCAATCCGGCATCAAGTGCCCAAAACCGGCATAGAGAAGGAAGCCCAAGGAGAGCAACGGGAGTGTTATACCGATAGAACGGCGCGTCGCTTCTAAGATTAAGAGAAGTCCGACTGCCCCAAAGATATAGTCCAGCTGCAGCTCCGCACCCGCCCGTTCACCGAGTGGTTTATCAGCTAACCAGAGACGTTGAAAAATCGGTTCTGTCTGCGTCAGCACGTACCCGAAGCAGAGAATCACACATCCTATCAGCACGACATCAAGTAGTTGCAAAACACGACAGTCAACAAAGCGTCGATGGATAGGATAATTCAAAAACACCACTATCAATCCGAGCATCGCGAAAAGAGCTAACTCGGATTGTGGTGAAAGCTGTGGATAGTTGACCTCGACTAAGATGAAGAGGCACAGCAGTACAGAAACTGCAAGAAAGATCTTATCTTTCAACTGTTGTTCCAAAGAGATTAATTTGAGTCTGCCTTCCGCATTGAAGCGGTCATAGAGCGTTTTTTAAGCAGTGTGTTAAACCACAAGTGAACTGCCTAAACCACTTCATTAAGTGTAACAGAAAAATGGGGATATATCAAGAGGAAGTACGGATTCACGTCGAGTTGTCTTCATAAGTGCTGTGCTGCTCTGGTGCTTCCTTCGTCCTCCGGGTTGCGCCTTTAAACACAGTATAGAGATACCAGAATGCAGGTAGTAATAAAACACCACCTACACCTAATATAATCAGCATCAAACGCAACACAGTATCAGACGCAGCCGTGTTTGCAAAAGTTAGGTCCGGTGTGACAAGGAACGGATACTGCGCCAATCCCCAACCGAAAACAATGAGAACGACTTGTATTGGAACAAGGATACAAGCATGCCGAAATTGGCGTTTCCAAATCGCCCAGATTGCCCATAGTGCAATCGCACCCGTCAAGATATGAAACGGAATCGACCAAGGTGCACTGCCGAGTCCACGCCGAATTGTTGGTGCACCTTCAGCAGATAAAATGAAACTCAGCCCTGCCATTGCCCCGACGCTTACTGCAGAAATGAGTGCACGATGCCGAAAGTCTTCTTGTAAGTTGGGGTCCTTTGTCTCTAGTGTCAGATACACCGCTGCAAGCAAGGCGCAGAGTGTCAAGGTGAAAAAACCGATTGCAAACGGAAATGGCACAAACCAAGCTGAGATAAAGTCTGTCTTTACCTGTCCACTCGCTACATCAACTCGAATCGCCCCGGATGCAACAGCACCTAATGTAACCCCTAGCATGATCGGGGTGATAGCACTTGCAACAGCGAATACTTGGCTCCAGCGTCGGTGCGTCGTGTCAGATTGGACATCGTAGGTCCTAAAGACAAACGCTGAGCCGCGCAGCACAATGCCGATAAGCATCAATGTCAGTGGAATATGCAAAGCCGTGCTAATCGCAGCGAATGCCATGGGAAACGCCACAAAAAGCAATACAACAATCACGATCAACCAGACATGATTCGCTTCCCAGATCGGTGCAATGGCTTCTGTGATCAAGGCGCGCTGGGCTTTGGCCCGGCGACCTGTCGCAAACAAATCCCAAATACCGCCACCAAAATCCGCTCCACCTGTCAACATATAGATAATTAGGGAGATAAGCATCACGCCTGCGATGCAAAATTCAAGTGTAAACACAACACTGCTCCATCGAGCCTCGCTATGAATCCGAACCTCAGATGTTAGAACAGCAAACTCTCACAACGGAGGTTGTCACGCGGGTATAAACATTACACTCCGCTGGGGTACACTTTCTTGAAAAAACGCCTTTCCATACGGCTGGAGAGGTGCTTAGAATTCACCGAAGTTCAGTTTCGTTTTTAAACTGGCGTAAAAATAAGGCGGCGCAACAGAATGAAAACAATAATAGAGAGAAATATGTACAGCACCGTAAAACTAATAAAGGGGACAACGAGATGCGGCATCGGGGTCACCGCTTCTGCGGTACGCATAAGGTTATAGATGATCCAGGGTTGCCGCCCAACCTCGGTGACCGTCCAGCCTGCTTCAATCGCGATAAAACCAAGCGGGGTGCAGAACGTGACGAATCGAAGATACCAACGTTGGTTCGGTAACCCTTTACATTTCCATGAAAGCCAGCCGCCGAGAATCGCAGCGATAATTAAGACTATTCCACACGCGACCATAATCTGAAACGCAAAATGTACGATTGCCACAGGAGGACGATCTTCAGGGGGGACCGCCTTGAGCCCCATAACCTCAGCGTTGAAGTCGGAATAAGCAAGAAAGCTGAGTGCCCCGGGAATCTCAATCGCATAACGGGTTTCCTCAGCATTTTCGTCAGGAATACCGCCGATGCGCAGTGGGGCCCCGCGTTCCGTTTCCCATTGTGCTTCCATTGCCGCAAGCTTAACCGGTTGATACTTCGCAAGCCGCTTGGCACTAATGTCGCCTGAAATCGGCTGGAGGAACGCAAAGAAACCGCCAACGCTCAAAGCAATAGCAAACGCCCGGCGATGGAAAAGGTTATCCGGATCACGCCTGAGAAAATAGGCATGGATGCCAGCCACGGCAAACCCAACAGAAAGAAACGCGGCGATTGTCATATGGAGCGTATGACTGAACGCGGATGGATTGAGCATTGCTGCAACAGGATCAATATCTGTTACTTCGCCATTGACAATAGAAAAGCCAGTGGGGGTATTCATCCATGCATTTGCGGTAACAACGAAGATGCCGGAAAGAGTGCCTCCGAGTAGGACCATCATACCGGCGAACCAGTGAGCATATTTTGGGATACGGTCCCAACCGTAAAGGTAGAGTCCCAAGAAAATTGCTTCAAGAAAGAACGCAAACCCTTCCAATGAGAACGGCATACCGATGATGGGACCGGCGTAGGCCATAAAACCGGGCCACAATAGTCCTAACTCAAAGGATAAAACGGTGCCAGAGACTGCTCCAACAGCAAACATCACAGCAGTGCCTTTTGCCCACTGCTTCGCCAAGGTTAGGTAGACCGCCTCGCGGGTTTTGAGCCACAATCCTTCAGCAATAACCATCAAGAGCGGCATTGCTATACCTACAACGGCAAAAATAATGTGAAAGGCCAGGGACATCGCCATTTGTGACCGTGCTGCCAATAAATCTGTCATGATACTGACCTCCTGCATATCCCTGATGTACACTATCGAGGGACATAGACACCGCCCTTATCTCTTGTAGGCTCGGCGCTATTATGGATGTAGGTTGTCTTTGTGCAAATACTCCGAAAATCGCCCTTATTGTGTTCAAGTATCCCATGATTCAAGTCCGAGAAGTTTTTTGCCCAAGGGGGTCAACTCGGCAGTTCTACCTTGATAATGCTCCTTTTCTTTCTCCTCTTTCCCAAGGCCTGTTAACCGTTCACGCCATCCGGCAACTCGGCGCTCACGTGACTGAGGACCTCCGTTTGCTGGTGCAGGCGACATGGTGATGTATTGTGCCATCCGTGGACGTTCAGCAGAGTTTGGGCTGCTTCCGTGCGGTAAGGCACTGTGCCAGATAACAAGATCACCCGCTTTCCCCGCAATTGGAACCGCCTCGGTTTGATATTCTCGGACAACCTCTCGTGGGTTGGCATTGTCAGGTAGACTCTTCAACCACCGCTCCAATTTCCGATGGAACCCCGGAATACAAGTAAACGCCCCCTGATTACCCGGTGTATCTGCTAGATATAAAACACCTTGTACCTTCAAACGCACCGGCATATCGTCCAACGACATATCCCAATGCAGATAAGGCCCGGTGAACTTCCAATCTGGACGCTCAGGGGGATTCATGCTCGCGCGATCAAAACTAACCCAAAGCTTCTCGGTTCCCCAAATCTCTGAGAACGCCTGATGCACACGCGGGTACTGCCGGTTATCCCATAGCGCTTGATGTTGATACATTTCCACCATGATGCTCCGACGCGGCGGATCTGGATACCAACACTCCGGATCGTCTCGATCCATCTCTAGAAAATCCCATACGGCTTGTTCCGCAGCACGGCAATTCTCAAGCGGTACAGCTTCTCGGACAACAACATAGCCGTGCTCTTCCCAAAATTCTAAGGCTTCTGCATCAAAAACTGGCATTGAGTATCTCCTTACCAATCAGCTTAATGTCAAGCTGTTCTGTGAACAGAAAAACAGTTGATTGCCTGAAAATTAGTATGACGTTAAGAGAATACCACAAAATATGCAGAGAATCAACCCTTTTACCTCATAAAATAGATCTAGTCAGTCTCACGGTATAAAAATAGCTTGCATAAAAATTGCTATTTATTCAAGTTTCTGTTTCAATACCGTTGAAATTTTGCTTGACGACACAAGATCTTTCGAGTAAAGCTTTTAAAAATTAAAAAAATGAAAAATAGTTTATACTGTGAGGGAGGCGCGCCCAGTGAGGTTGTACCTACAATATCAAGAGATAGCAAATAATGGGGAATACCTTCCTATACAATGAGTAAAAGGACAGAATTTGAACTATGCCCGTACCAAAAACACGTAAAGAGCTTCTCGACGCTATCGAGACTAACTTTGAACTTCTTGCTAAGGATCTTGGGTCAGTGCCTATACAAAAAACTAACGAAGTGACTCTTGAGGGACATGCTAAGGGAACAGTGATGAATGTCCACAATCTGGTAAGTTATCTTCTGGGTTGGAATAGACTTGTGCTGAAATGGATTGAAAAAGACGCGAAAGGAGAATCGATTAATTTCCCTGAAACAGGCTTCAAATGGAACCAGCTTGGCGCGCTTGCGCAAAAGTTTTATGCCGACTTCAGCGTTGTGCCTTTTGATCAGTTGTTGAAGGAGCTTACAATCACAAAGCAGAACATTGTTGATTTTGTCTCCAGCAAAACCAACAAGCAGCTGTATAGCGCACCTTGGTATAAAGAATACACCATGGGGCGAATGATCCAATTCAACACGTCTTCGCCATATGCTAATGCGCGCACGCGGCTACGGAAATGGAAGAGGCAGAATGATATCGCATAATGTGAGACCTTCGACAACAGGCTTACTAGAATTTAGAGCTGCTCAGTTGACGATATTCGGTAGATGTCAGGTGCTCTGAACTACTAGAGACTGTAATGCCGCTCAATGAGAAGGATCCACATTTTATAAGGCGGGTGTATACAGGGCTGCTCTGGGACGTGGGAAGACCTGCTCCAAGCGCAACCGTAACCATCTTCTTAATCCTTAGGCTCGGAGAGTACACAACCACTGAAACAGACGGTGTTTACATATTTCCACATGTCCAAGGAGATGCCCTGGATATTCGTGTTGAAAATAAAGGTTACGAGTCTAAAGAGGTAGCTGTGTTATGATCTAACCAGCCGCTGTCACATTACCTATCTCTACTTCTGACACAGACGGTGAGGTTTCTTGTGTTAGAGTAATGGTCTGAGTTGAATACCTGGGGCTTCCAGGTACCGGTACAGAATTGGGTTCAGTAGTGATCACTGCCTCATACTCGTAGTTTGATTTCAGGCACTGAAGTCAGCAACAACGGTGTAGCTGTCGAGACAGGATAAGGAAAGTCTTGGGTTTCTATGGAGGATGGCCTCACAATCAACGGTTGAAGATGTTTTGCTGTACACGGGAGGATCTGGTGTTTGTTTTGTATTGACGCGGGTGACTTTTTGAGGAAGAGGTACACATTGGCTTGGGAGCATGCGTGAGTGCACAGTTCTTGTATAGTGTAGCTCTTTTTACACTATTTATATCGAATGTGATGGAAACCGTTGACGTGCACCTTATGTTTAACAGAAAAATTTTCTTGCGATCAATTTAAGTTTGTGATACGGTATAAATACTTCATGAACAGACGCAATTTGCGAATATCAGGACGAAGGAGAATATCCGAATGCTTAAAGCAGGCTTTATCGGAGCAGGTGGACGCAGTCAAGGCGCACATTATCCAAACGTCAACCGGCTTGAACATGACGTTGAAATGCTTGCAGCGTGCGAACTAGATGAAGAAAAACTTGCACAAGTCGCGCATAAATATGAATTTCCCCACACTTTCACAGACCACCGGAAAATGTTGGATACAACAGATTTAGACATTGTCTATTGCGTGATGAATGAAAAATGGATTTTGAAAACCGCCTTGGATTGTCTCAACGCTGGCAAGCATTTATTCATTGAAAAACCACCCGGGGCCAACAGTGATGAAACGCAACAGTTATTAGAGGCAGCAATTGCAAATGATGTTTATTGCATGGTCGGATTTCAACGGAGATATGCCGCTGTCACGCGTGAAGCGATGCGACGTGTTGCAGAAAAGGGACCTGTTACATTAGCCGTCACCACTTTTAACAAACAGATGCTCGGGCAGAATCGAGATTTTACAACAACGCTTTGGAACGATGTCTGCCACGTCGTCGATTTGCTCCGGTACATGGCCGGTGGTGAACCGGTGGAAGTCACCGCGCATCGCGACACGTTCGGGGCAGCACAGCGCAACTTCTACACCGCCTTCGTCCGTTTCGATAACAACGTCACGGGGGTACTCTTTGGGAGCCGCGCATCCGGTGGACGCGTCCTACGTTCTGAATTGCACGGTGTTGGTATCGGTTGCTACATGAAAATACCCGAAGAAATCGAAATTTACGAGGATAACAACAGAAGTGTTATACAAGGGTGGAAAGTTGACAATGTGGATCAACGCGATACACCCAGCTACGAAGGGGTGTTAACGATGCATCGCCACTTCGTCGATTGCGTCCGCGACCGAAAAGTCCCACTCACAGATCTCCGTGATGTTATTCATTCAATGCATTTTGTTGACCAAATAGAAGGACCTCTGCCCAACTAATTCTGGCTGTACATTTGGGTGAAACATCAGAAATTGGAAATGTCCGCAAACCCATCCAATTAGGAATAGTTACGGATTTTTCTTGACATTCCTTTCCCGAAGCGGTATACTGTTTTTACTACACAGCGAATACTCCTTGATTGCATGCAAATCGCTATTTACATAGATATAGAGTTTTGAAGGGATAGCTTCAATCTATGCTTGACGATAAACATTTAGAACACCAGCTCACTGAGGAACAGCGCGGCGCTATGGATGAGGATGGATACTTTATCGTTGAAAATGCCCTGCCATCAGTTCTCGTTGAACGTCTTGAAGTACGAGTGGATAATATCTACCAGGCCCATCTTGACGCTGGTTACGATCCATACACCCAAAATCAGCTGAGCGAGCATAACAATTTCTTCTATCCGAATTTCCTCGGCAAGGATCAGGTTTTCGTGAATATTGTGGACTGGTACAAAACTTTCCCGAAAGTTTGGGGTATCTTGGGCTGGAATATCTACTCTTATCACAGTCACTTTATCATTACACCTCCGCGCCCTGAGAGGGTTCGCCATAAACCTGCCCCGCTGGGCTGGCACCAAGATAGCGGACGCGTTAATATCGAAATTGAAAGCTCACCCCGACCGCGGCTCTCTATCAAGGTGGTCTATTGGTTATCTGACTGCTCGGAGCCCGGCCGCGGTAACTTTTATATCATCCCAGGGAGCCATTTGTGGGATAAACTAGAGGATCGTCCAACAGACGGATCACTACCGAAGGGCGCGATACCTGTCTGCTGTAAGCCCGGGGATGCGGTTTTCTTCGATCGGCGTTTGTGGCACACACGCAGCGAAAACGATTCAAACATCACTCGCAAGGGGCTCTTTTACGGATACGGCTATCGATGGCTACGGAGCAAAGATAATATGACAATTCCAAAGGAGATGTTCGAGCGAAATGATCCAATTCGCCAGCAGCTGCTTGGCGGGGGGACAAATGCAAACGGGCATTTTTCACCAAGAAACGCAGATGTACCTCTGAAGGTATGGCTCGAAGAAAAAGGTGTCCTCGTAAATTGAACGAACAAGACTTTGAAACTAAGACAAAATACTCGTGGAGGTACAATATAATGTTTCTAACGCGGTTGAATACAAGTATCTGGGCTGCTATTTTCATGACAGTCCTCATACTCCCAGCAGCTTCAGAGGAGGAAGCAGTGACAACTCCAGATAGGCTAAAAGTGGGGATGATCGCCCCCGATTTTGCACTGAAAGATGAACAAGGACTCGAACGAAATCTCAGTGACTACTTAAGTCAGAAAAACGTAGTTCTTGCCTTTTATCCAAAAGACTTCACAGGTGGATGAACAACGGAACTCAACTCGCTCCGGGACAGTTTGAGCGAGATAGAAGCAACCGATAGTGTTCTCTTCGGTGTGAGCGTTGACTCTGTAGAATCACACAAACGGTTCTGTGCAGAGCAAAAATTCGGGTTCTCCCTACTGGCAGATACCGATTTTAAGGTGAGCAGGCAGTACAGCGGGATCATCGAAAACTTCAAAGCGTCAAAGCGGGCAACCTTTATCATAGATAAAGCGGGATACATTCGTTCTATTGACAGAGAAGTTAACACCAAAACACACGGGGAAGATGTCGTTGCCCAGCTAAAAGAGGTGCTACCACAGATAGAAGTCGGACAAAACGCCCCCGATTTTATTGCAGTTGACGGTGAGGGCAAAACGTACCAACTGAGCCAATTTCGTGGAAAGAAGAAGATAGTGCTCGCGTTCTATCCGCGCGACTTTGGACGTGGCTGAACAGCGGAAGTTTGCTCGCTCCGTGATGAGTCGAGTAGTTTTGCCAAATACGACGCTCAGGTTTTTGGAATCACGACGAATGACGCAGATTCCCATCAGAAATTTGCCGAAGAAAACCAGTTGAACTTCCCGCTTTTGGTAGATATAGGTCGCAATCTTTCGCTCCTATACGGGGCAACAAATGCCCTTGAAGGAAGGATTGCAAGATTAACCGTTATCATTGATAAAGAAGGGAAGATTCTGGCAATTGATAAAGAAGTTAACCCTAGTACACACGGGACAGATTTAGCAGATTTCTTTAAAAACTTGGAAACATCGAACGAATCTGATGCCCCGTAAGACTTTATCAACAATAACTGCCCGATTCGCCTGGGGTGTCTCTGTCGTTTTTAGCCCTTTTTTAGTCCCAATCGCAACAACCATCGGCGTAGTTCAAAAACATGCCGCACCTCAAGACCTTTACCGATGGATAGGGATTGTTGTGTTGTTTGTCACCGTGTTCCCGGTACTATCAATTGCAGTAATGGCGCGACTTGCCAAAGTCAGCGATTTACATCTAAAAAATAGAGAAGAACGGTTCCTACCTTTATGCTGCACGCTCGTTAGTATGATTGTAGGAACCTTTCTATTGCAGGAACTCGGCGCGGCTCGTGAAATTGTTTGGGCAGGTATCGCTTATATCATCAACTGCGTTATTTTTCTGGCCATTACCCTGACGTGGAAAATCAGTTTTCACAGCAGCGTCGCCACCGGCTGTATTACCGTGCTGGTGATGCTTGTTAACCTACAATTGGGGTGGCTATTTCTGCTGATCCCACTGATTGCTTGGGCACGAGTCTATCGAGAACGCCATACACTCCTGCAAACCGTTGTCGGTGCCGTGTTAGCCCTTGGCAACACGTCCATTGTTTTGTATTTAGCCAAACTCGGGGGAAGTGGTTAGCTAGTGGCGATTAGAAAGATTAACTGGATGCTGTTCTAATGTGAGTTTGATAAATAATTTCGCTTTTTCTTTAGTTCAAAGAGAACCCGTTTGGTATAATAGGTGATTATATTTTCCCACACAGCAGGTGTCACTTGTTGAGTTGTAGTCTCGATGATGCGATGAATAGGAAAGGAAACCCGCGAAGCAGACAGAAACCGACTGCAAGCGTTGCAAGGATAAGACTGACGGCTTCAAGAGCATCGTGGTTAAAAACGCTCACACTGGCAAGACTGGTAAAAGCGAGCATTTTGGTGATGCCACTCATTGCACGGCTGACGCGTGAGCGGGTCAAGGCGTATGTCCATCCTTTTTGTGGGTATCCGCAAAAGCGCTGTAAACTGTCAGTGAGAAAGCCTCGCGCCATGACTGCTATCGGCATCCAGAGGCTCAGGGGTCCGACTACTGTGAAATAGATCCAGAAGGTGTTTTCGATGATTCGATCTACGAAAGTGTCGAGCACTTCACCGAATGTCGTGGTCTCGTTTCGCTTGCGGGCGATGTAGCCGTCGAGGGCATCAAGGGTGAATATCCCTACAATTGTGAAAATCAGAGCAATGTCAACAAGACGTGCCCAACCGAATGCAGCAATGACAATGAAGGTCAAAAGAAGGCGAGAAAATGTGATGATGTTCGCAACCATACCCACTTATTCTCCTTATCCTAGTGCGATGTACTTCATTTTCAGGAAGATCCGGTGAGAGAGCTGACATTAAACTTCTCGGAAAAACGATACTAAAAATGATCACCACTCTGAATGCGCAAATCCTCTACCATCGGACATCTGTTCAATTGCGGCAGTGCGCGCTTTAAAGTTGGGGTGTGTAGACAACATCTCGTTGAAGGTATCCAAGTCTTCAGGAGCATCATTGAGTTGAATCAATTTCCGTAAGGCTTGCAGAAAGACAGCCGGCTCTCCCGTGAGATCTACCGCATACGCATCTGCCTCAAACTCCATCCGATGCCAAAAACGCATCAGACTAAACTGCACAAAGAAAACCATCACACCTGAATGAACGCCCATCAACAGGAGCCAATACAGCCACTGCGGGATACCCGGGAAAAAATCCAAGAAAAATATATTCAGACGCGCCAATAACAAGTGCCCACCAAAACCGAGGACAATATAGGCAACTTGCTTGAGCAGATGCCGATGTTTCACATGCCCTAACTCATGCGCGAAAATCGCCGCTATCTCATCTGAACGCAGATGATCCAGCAGATAGTCCGTCACAAATACCGAACGCCACTGCGGGACGATACCCGCAACCCAGGCATTCGCCAACTTGTGGCTCCTGGTTTGTAGTATCGCGATATTTCGGTAATCTATCTCTGCTTCTTCCGCAAGTTGGTGCAGACGGTTGCTGAGGCTGCTATCTTCTAAAGGTTTCCCCTTCCAAATCCAACTCATGACAAAAGGCATCACACACGCAAAGAGGACTGTTAATATCGCATATTCTGCAAGCAGCAGCCACAGAAAGAACTGAGACGATAGATGTGGAAAGACTGTCCGGGTGGCTAAAAAACAGATTGGGAGCAAGAGAGCCGGGGTGCCCAGGAGAATCATCCGCAGATTTGTGAGGAAGTTCTCACGAAACGTCCAAGTGGTCTGACGCATATTTTTCTCGTGCTTGTGTAATAAAAACACAAAAATTATGAAGGATAGAATCGAGCCTGGGCAGACACCAAGTATGAAGCCCAAGATCCTACTGTGTGTTAGCATAGCCATCACATCGGCGCAACCTATAGCAGTTAGCAACCATGGTATAATAAGGAATTGTTTATTGATTATGGTGGTTTTGACAAAAGACAACCGAATTTTACCTTTTTTATTGAGAGATACGCCCTGTCTAAGAAATAGATACAAGGTGGCGTTCGGTAGAAATACCTGAAGAATCAACAGTGGCACTGCCTTTAAGAACCACGTATTGGAAAATGAGATAGAGGCTCTAAGCACTGGAAGACTTTGGAATTCGGGTGTGTGTGTAGTGTGAAACGTATAGCGAATTTGGTAATTGTACATACCTATCCCCGTTTTTTGGAACTGAAACTGGTCTTGCCAGTTCTGCTCTGGCAGCCCATCGGCGTTTAGATCTGTATCAGGGGTGTAGAAATTTCCTTGATAGCGGAGCCCGTTGTGTGCTTCGATGTTAATAATAACGGTCTTAAAATCAGAGAATTGTGTGCGAATGGCTTCAAAGTTGAGTGTAAGCGTAGTGTTAAGCCGTTCCTTTTCTGAAATGTTTCCACATTGTCGGCCGACTTTATCGCCTTCTTGATAGACAATTTCAAAGCAGTGTTCGGGGCAGTCCCAGCTGTGTGCGTGTGCTAGTTTTTGGAAGGCATCTCGGATCTTCTGTGTGGAGACCGATGTAGGATATTTTATCTCGATCACATCTTCAGTTTTCCAGCTCTGAACCTTGAATGTCAAAAGAAGCGGTTGCTCTGTAGGAGGTGATTCCTGACCAACCGTGCTACTGCTGAGAAAAATAAAGAAAGCTAATATGAGGATTGGTATTTTTTTCCGGTGGCGATGTTGCATCTTTGTAATTAACTGACATTTCTCAGAATAATGTTTCCGCCAAACTAGGTGTTGATTGAGCGGGAGTGGTCTCCTGAAAATGCGATCTGTCTACAAAATAGGGTTTGATTTTTAGGGCATGATATAGGATTCTAAGATCTATATCGACTTCTTAGGAGACTACCTCATGTGCGGACATGTTATCAGATATTGGAGGTTTTTTCGATCGATCTTTCCCGATATGATGCCCGTTCTCTGTGAGAACTTGCTTTCCCCCGGAGTGAGTCTCGGCATCGAGATTTTAGGGATGCCCCTACACAGGTAGTGACTATATCTAAAGACCTTCAGGAATGTTTCTGGCAGCAAGGCATCCACTTGGTTTACACAGTCCGGGGAAACAAGGCATCGATCTTCGGAGAATACACTCTTGCAGAATGGCTCTGAACTTCATCAGACTAACGAGGGACAAAGTAGCCGTAAACCCTAAACTTTTTTCAAGCTCACTTATTCTATTAACGGCTAAAAGCGGAGCCTGTGAGCGGTAATCCCGACAGCCAGTTATCACACTTGTTTCAACGGGGGTAAATTATCCCAATCACATTCCAAGCAGAAATAACCGTCTCTACCGAGACGACGTACTCGACCATCACATTGTGGGCAGTTCGCCAGCCCAGGTACACCTGCCTCCTCGCTTGGCGCTGGAAACATGAGCAGCTGTTCTAGGGGCAAAGTTTGCTCACTCTCCCTTGCGAGTTCGAGTTGCACATTTTCCATTATATCGCGGGTATCCAATTTAAAGGGTGACGGGGCATTCCGAGTGAGATTGATGAAATCACTCCGGTAAACCCGAATTGTATTATCTTCTCGGACCTGCCGTATAAAAAGTGTATATTTGTCCGGGGCAACCAAATAAGCGGCAGTGTCTAGAACGTGTCTACGGGGTTTGATCACTATTTCGTAACCGCGGTAGTTTAGGGTGGAATGGCTGGACTCATGTTGCATCTGAGAGATTTCAGAAAGTTCGTGAGAACGGGAAGGTGAGAGAATCAAGGCATATCGGCGACACGGATGTTGTGCAAGCTGCTCAAACGGCAGAAAGCTTTGCGGTTCTGCGCTATCTTGAAGGAACGTAACAAAGGTTGTATAAGCGCTTTCGGTGGCTTCTTGCAAGATTAGCTGGCTCAACCTTTGGCGGCGTGGTGGATATGCCATATCGATAGGTGCAAACTCCCGCGAGTACAATTCGAGTTGAACCTCAACATCAAGCTCCTGATTTTCAGCACTAATGCGCTGTAGGCGTTCCACCGGTCTGTCCGCATTCTTCAGAACAAAAGGTAACATAAGCAACCTGCTCAAACTCCTTTAATTAGTTTACGGTTGACTGTAATAAGTTTAGCACACATTCCGACTTTTGTCCAATCAATTGTGGCGGATGCGCCTTTAACGATTTAAGTTGTATCTTTTTCAGCAGTATGCTATACTAATTTAATCATAATTATTAGAAAGGATATAAACCATGTCAGGACATTCTAAATGGTCTACAATCAAACACAAAAAAGCAGCGAACGACTCCCGGCGCGGTAAACTTTTTTCCAAGTTAATTAAGGAAATTACAGCATCGGCGCGTATCGGTGGCGGCGATGTGGATATGAATCCACGGCTCCGCACAGCAATTGCAGCTGCACGATCAGGTAACGTTCCAAACGATAATATTGAGAAGGCGATTCTTCGTGGCACGGGTGAGCTCGAAGGAACTACCTACGAAGAAATTACCTATGAGGGTTATGGACCCGGGGGTGTCGCCCTGATGATAGAGGTGCTCACCGACAATCGCAACCGCGCAGTCGCGGCGATTCGACACGCCCTCACCAAGCACGAAGGCAGAATTGGGGAACGTGGGTGCGTCGCTTGGGGTTTTGACAAACGTGGCCTGATTGTCGTAGCACCGGATAGTATTGACGAAGAAGAACTTTTCATGATTGCGGCTGAAGCCGGGGCAGAAGATGTCACGCCTTCAGAAGTCGGCATTGAAATTCTTACACCATTTGAGATGTTCGATAGCGTCTTAACCGCAGTTCAGGGAACATCTGCGAATATTCAACGCGCTGAGACTAGCATGATTCCGCAAAACACGGTGAAACTTGAAGGAAAAGAAGCTGAACGGATGCTACGGCTCATGGACACCCTCGATGATCTCGATGATGTCCAAAAAGTCTATGCCAACTTCGATATTCCCGATAGTCTGCTAGAAGCAGCAGCGTAGCGACAAAACAGGGGCAATATTACCGCAAGTAGGTATATTGATGGTGCTATCTCGTCTTGATCATGGAGTAGAGGTGTTGGTGCAATGCCGTACTTGTTTTCACAAACAGTTCAACTCAGTGGTAAATATCGACAGTAAGGGCCGTGAGGATGATTTCTTACATTAAAGGGGTTCTCGTTCACAAAGATGCAAAACAGGTTACTGTAGATGTAAACGGCATCGGATATGCTGTCGATGTTCCACCGAGATCCTTAACGGACCTGCCACCTATAGGGGATACCGTTACCTTCTATACATATTATCACCAAACCCGTGATAATAAGATTACGCTTTACGGATTCATTTCAAGGGACGCGCTCAAAACTTTTGAGTTGGCGCTGACTGTCACAGGTGTAGGCCCAACACTCGCGCAAAACATCGTTTCAAAATTATCACCTGCACAATTCCAACGCGCTATCCACTGTGAAGATATTGCTGTGCTAACGCGAGTTCCACGTTTAGGTAGAGAACTTGCACAAGTGATGATCTCCAAGCTAAAAAAGAATATCGCGAAAATGGAATTGGAAGGTGCAGCTGCCCTCGAAAACACTGTGTCTCTAAATGTAGGGGTAATCGAAATACTTATCAACCTTGGTGCCACAGAACTCCAAGCGGAAAAAGCCGTTGAAAAAGCACAAAAAATTCTGGGAGGCTCTGCAAAACGGGAAGATATAGTGCAACATGCCCTTCGCTACGTCCAAAACTAAGCGCATGTAAGTATGTGAATTAAGGCAAACGCTGCCCAAAATCAAAAGATATCGCGAAACGAAACATTATTAAATTTCCGGTAAGACACAAAATGAACAATCACGAAACTCGGATGCAAGACTTAGCCATCGAAGACGACGACTTTGGATACAGCCTCCGCCCGGAAACGTTAAATGAATTTATCGGGCAAGAACGAGCCAAGGAACAGCTGAGTATCCACATTGAAGCCGCTAAGAAACGAGGCGACGCGTTAGAGCACGTTCTTCTCGTCAGTCCGCCGGGGCTCGGAAAGACCACGCTTGCAAAGATTATCGCTAACGAGATGCAGAGCGGCTTTAAACAAACGATCGGTACTATTATAGAACGCCTCGATCTTGCTTCGACCTTGACAAATCTCGATAAGAGTGATGTCTTGTTTATTGATGAAATTCATCGAATGAAAGGGTACGTGCAAGAATCTCTCTACCCCGCAATGGAAGATTACCGCCTCGATTTAGCGATTGGACAGGGACCGGCATCGGATGTCGTACAACTCTCTCTTAAACCTTTTACACTCGTTGGTGCCACGACACGTGAAGGCTTGCTTGCGGGACCTTTCCGAGATCGTTTTGGCATTCGCATACACCTCGATTACTATGAAGCAGAAGAGATCCAACAGGCCATTCGCATCAATAGTGGGAAATTGGACATTAACATTGACGAAAACGCAGAGTATACATTAGCTCGCCGTTCGCGTGGCACAATGCGAATTGCCAACAAACTGCTCGCTAACGTCAGGGATTATGCCCAGGTCAAAGGTAACGGTGCACTCTCACATGAGATTGCAAAAGAGGCATTGGAATTCTTTGGCATTGATGAACGCGGATTAGATGCACAAGACTATGCCTATTTTCAAACACTCATTGAGAAATTCAGTGGACGCGCTGGTCTTAAAGCCCTCGCCGTGGCACTGAGTGAAGATGAACGCACAGTCTCAGAGGTTTACGAACCGTATTATATCAAAGAGGGTTTTTTGATGCTCACACCGGGCGGGCGTATCGCCACCGATGCCGCTTATGAATACTTCAACTATCCTGTTAACTCCCAAGCATCACTATTTCAGTAGTTGTCAATCGTATTTTGTCGTATCCGACTGTTATGAAACTCACAGACTTTGATTATCACCTGCCTTCTGGCCGGATCGCGCAAAGCCCGCTTGAACAACGTGATGCCTCACGGCTCTTGGTGGTTGATCGCAGCACCCACGCATTTCACCATACGCGTTTTTCACAGATTGGCGAATACTTGCCGGACGCTGCGCGTTTGGTGCTAAACGACACAAAGGTTATACCAGCACGGTTAATTGGAAATAAACGTGGCACCGGAGGAAAGATAGAACTCCTGCTTATCCGTGAAACAGAAACTGACACTTGGGAGATAGTGGCAAAACCGCGGAGGAGTCTCCGGATAGGTACACAGATTGTATTCGGAAACGGTGCATTAACAGCAGAAGTCCTCACAAAACCAGAGGACAGCAATTGCACTGTTCGTTTCAACTACAGTGGAACGTTTTCAGCTGTCCTTGCGGATGTCGGTAAGATACCGCTCCCCCCTTATATCCGCCGTCCACCGAACGCTGAAGACAAAGTACGCTACCAAACAGTTTACGCTGCTACTGAAGGTGCAATTGCTGCACCAACAGCAGGGCTACACTTTACACAAGAATTGTTAGCGAAATTGGAAAATAAACGGATAGAAACCGCTACGTTAACACTACACGTTGGCCCTGGAACATTCCAACCTGTGAAAGTCGAAGATATTCAGAACCACAAAATGTCTGCTGAATACATCCACCTGACTGAAACTGAAGCGCGCTGTATCCGTTCCGCCCGGGAGGCAGGCGTGAAAATTGTCGCTATCGGGACGACCGTGGTACGAGCTCTAGAAAGTGCAGCTGCAACCGGTACCGTTCATCCCTACAGCGGTTACAGTGAACTTTTTATCTATCCCGGTCACCGGTTTAATGTCGTAGATGCTTTGGTTACTAACTTCCATCTACCCAAATCAACCTTACTCATGCTTGTGAGTGCCTTCGCTGGGAAAGATTTAATTCGGAAAGCGTATCAAGAGGCACTCCAACACAATTATCGTTTCTACAGTTATGGAGATGCCATGCTGATTCTTTGATCTCAACGGCAAGATTTGACTTCAAGCTGTGGCAAAATAGAAGGAGACACGCTATGGACCAAATAATAGGTCTGCTTGTTCCGTTTATCGCTATGGGGGCGATCATGTATTTCCTATTATGGCGGCCGGAACAAGCCAAACGAAAAAAACATCAGAATATGCTGGAGAATCTATCTAAGGGCGACGAAATTGTAACCAACGGCGGATTGCACGGCAAAATTCTCGGTATTAGTAACGATAAGAATACTATTCTCATCACTGTCGGAGAAGTGAACAACCAAGAAGTAAAAGTTCAAATCTCACGAAGTGCTGTCGCCTTTCTCAAAAAGGGCGGTGAACTCATCGAAGGTGAATAAAATCGATCCAGTTTCACTGATATAACGGACTGGGAGCGCTTGATGAGTGGGGTTGTATCCATAACTGGTAGCCAACCCCCTTAGACTTTACGGACACGATGTGATCTTGTTCTGCAAGCATTAGAACATCGTTGTTGGACAACCGCACGCGTGCCGTTTTTTTCTCATCTACTGTGCACGTGATGTCGCAAACAGCAGGCTCCATGGTATGAAGGCCCCTATAGAGGCAGATCGCCTCTCCTTGCGCGGGCATCGCGCACATGTCCGTCGCATTGATATTCAGCTCACTAGACCAGGCATTTTCCCAAATTCTGGGGTGTATTTCGGAATCGGCTGCTGCCTCTCCTGCCCCCAGAATCACAGCAGCAGATCCGGTATGTGATTCCACTTTGCACATTGCGACCTCAACACCGGCTTCCGCTGTGAGCATCTCATAAGTTGTGTGATGCGGGATATACGCCACGCATGCCTCACCTTCAAAAACACTTGGCCGTTCCCCCAAAACACCGTACGCTTTGTTTCCATTATGTCCGACTAACAAGGTGCAGTGTCCACTCAATGCGATCAGTGCAACTTCGGTATCGTTAGAATGATCAAAGAAAGTAGCCTGTGAAGTTAAGGTGAGAATTCCGAAATGGAGTTTAGTGATACCCAGTTCGCCTGGCTTCACAATTTCGGTGTACCCCGCGGTGGGGATGTAGCTCTTACATGCTGACATGGGCTTGAAAATTGGACAAGTGTTCAACAAGGCTCGCTAAAGGCAGCCCCACGACATTGAAATAGCAACCCTCAATGCGTTTAACGAAAGCAGCACCTCGCCCTTGAATGCCATAGGCACCTGCCTTATCTGCTGCTTCGCCAGTAGCGATATAGTTAGCAATTTCGGCAGGATATAGTTTCCGAAAATAAACTTGTGTTGTTTCCGACCAAGCAACCCTCCGTTCCGTTAAAGCATCAATCAGCACAACACCTGTTACCACCTCATGAGAAGCACCGCTGAGCTGCGTGAGCATTTTCATAGCATCTGCATCATCAGCAGGCTTACCGAGGAGCTGCCCATCTAAGGAAACCAAGGTGTCCGCGCCAATAATGACACCTTCTGCACAATGTTGTGCGACAGTCTGCGCCTTGAACAAGGCAAGCTCTTGCGTTATCACATCTCCTTTTTGCTCTGGATAGATGCAGAGCGGAGGCTCAGGGACATCGCTCGGGCGGGTCTCAAAGGCCAACCCAATTTGTGATAACAACGCTGCACGCTGCGGCGATGCAGACGCTAACACTAGAGGTAAAGTCTTCAAAGTCGATTCGCGCGCTTGCATCCTATTTCAGGCAATACCAACATGTGTTTTCTTTTTCGCGAATTTGCAACAAATCCACTCGTTTCAATTCTTCGATGCCAGTCTGAATCTCTATATTAGAAAACCCAATTTTCTTCAGAAACGGATCGCGTTCTGGTATAGAAAACCACCCCGGTTCCTTAGAAGAACGATATTTCTTCTTGAAAACTTCTAGTGCATTGTACAGCCGCAGAGTCTTACCGGGCAAACCAACAAGCGGATTAACTTCAATGAAAGATTGAAGGGATTCATTAAGCATTACTTCAGTCCATAAATAGCTAATATTATTTCCTAATTTTAAAAATAAAACGTTTCTATTTGAAATAAGTTACAAAAAAGTTTTTTATGAATATCCGCATCTCCAGCAGTATGAAGAACGGTTAGATACCGGGGCAGGATTCCAACTTTAGTGAAAAAGAAAAACGGAATTTGGTGCACATAGGTTTGCTGTAGGAGGCATCCGCCAGAAGCTCTCAATAATTCGACATCTTTAACACACTGCATTTGACAATGATTTGACCTTCTGTTAAACTCTACTCAACTCTTAATATAGGAAGGTCAATATTGCAGCCAACACATGAAAATCGTATCTCAGGACGTTCCATCGTCCTCGGTATCTGCTTCATTATTGCTATATGTTGCCTCGTTTCCTATGCTGAATTAGTAATTACCTACATCCAAATCGGGTTTTTACAGCTGCCGCCTGCTGTCATCGGCCTGTTCTTTTTTTTGGTATTAGGGAACCGGCTGCTCGAAAAACTGAACAACCGATTCAGACTGTCCCCGCGGGAACTCATGAGCATTTACTGCATGATGCTTGTTGCTTCAATGATTTCGTCCCGCGGGGTGATGGAAAAACTGATTCCTGCCCTCATCGCAATTAACTATTTCACTAACGAAACCAACAGTTGGGATACGCTCTTTTTTTCACATATCAAGCCGTGGCTGATTCCATTTTCACCCGAACAGAAAGGACAAGCGGGAATTGCTGTCAGTTTCTATGAAGGTATACAGACCGGGGACGTAATTCCGTGGCGTGCATGGTTGGAACCGCTGTGTGTCTGGGGCGTGCTTGTCTTTTTTGTGTTCACAGCTTTCCTTTGTCTCGCAGCGATTCTACGAAGACAATGGATCGAAAACGAAAAACTGACTTTTCCATTGGTCGCGCTTCCACTTGAGTTTGTACATGAAGGGCGCGGCTTTTTTAAAAATCGCCTCATGTGGTTAGGGTTTGCACTGCCTGCTCTCATCTTTAGCTTAAACGGCCTTCATGAGATCTATCCACAAATTCCGGGTATCTCACTTCAATATCTACTCAATCAACACTTCACGGATCAACCTTTTAATGCCATCGCCTATACGCCCATTTTCCTCTCTTTCGCAGCGGTAGGATTTTTCTACTTACTGCCGACACAACTACTTTTTAGTTTATGGTTCTTTTTCTTATTCACACGATTCCAAGACGTTGTCGCAGCACTGTTTGGTTTGCGGGTGAGTGGGATGCCGCTCTACCCAACGAGACTCTATTTGGGTTATCAAGCCGCTGGGGCTTATGTCGTGTTGGTTATTTCGTTTATCTATATGGGATTTCCACACTTTAGACGCGTGTTCCGCCGAGCGTTTACGGCAGATAAAGCAGATGACACTGCAGAACTTATGCCTTATCGAATAGCAGTCTGTGGACTCATTGTTAGTTTGACGCTTGCAATAGCATGGTGTTACGCAGCAGGACTGAATTTAGGATTTGCTGCCTTCGAGATACTTGTTTATATTGGCATTATTGGCGTGGTAATGGCACGCAGCACCGCTGAGGGGGGATTGCTGATGACAGAGACATCGTTTCGGCCCATTGATCTCTATCAACTCATCGCCACTAAAGCAACCCTCGGGGCACAGAGCCTCACCATACTCTCGTTTCTTGATGCTATCTTTACTCGAGACCAACGTGGATTAATTCTAACAGGTTTCTTAGATGGTTTAAAAATTAGAGACCGGGTCGGCATGTCCTACCGGTCACTCTTGGGGATATTTGTCTTAGGGTGCGCGCTTGCTTTTTTATGTGCTGCTGCCATCCATTTATGGCTGCCTTATACGCATGGGGCAAATCACATGTATAGCTACACCTATCAAGGCAACCCGCTTTGGGCATTTCGAGACAACGTCGGCGCGATGGAAGGATTAACGGAAAACTTACGCCCAACAAGCGCCCTCTTTTTCGGGATCGGTGCATTCGTGACGACTGGACTGGTCATTTTGCGGATGTTATACTGGTGGTGGCCCCTGCACCCGCTAGGGTATGCGTTATCGCCTTCGTGGACGCTTATTGTATTTTGGTTTCCGGTTCTAATTGCATGGGGGATTAAAACCCCGATCCTGCGTTACAGTGGCATCCGGCAATATCAGCGTCTTCGTCCTTTTTTCCTAGGCATGATCTTCGGTGAATTTAGCATGGCGGTTGTGTGGACGCTCATCAGCTGGGGTTTAAATGTACCAGCCCCCTTCTTTCCCTGGCCGTAAGCGTCGGACTTTATAGGTTCACGCAGCACTTCGATCACGTGCTGTAACCTCCCAAGTGCCCCGACAATATCCCTCAGCATCTATGACGTAATAAAACGGATGGAGTGCAACACATGGGCAGATATGCGTCGGACAGACGTAAATCTCTTGTCCAATGCACATTGGTGCACTGTCAGGAACGTTAATTGCCCAATGCTCTTCATGTTGTTTGTCTACTTCAGCAAGGTCAACATTCAAAATGACCCCACGGACCCCGTCAGGATCTGCAGCAATGGCTTTATGTCCTAAATCGAGGGTAATCCGATTCCGGGTAGGAATACTGATGACTCGGCTCAGAAGCAGTGCTGCTGGCGTAAAAGCGAGGTCAGGGAAGTGTGTTGTGTAACCGTAATCATAGAAGACGAAGGTTCCTGGCGATGCTTCTACCCCCGGGGTTTTTGCATAAATTGGGAATGTCGGTGTGCCGCCGATGACAATCGATGGAATCTCAAACCCTTTGGTAGAAAGTCTGTCCTGCATCTCTTCTACCTGCGCGAGACTCTTGTTGCAGGAGGCTTGCCGCTCAGCAATATCTTCATCGTGGATATGTCCATCGTAGACGTGTAAACCCCACGGCTGCAATCCGGCCGACAGGCTAAGCTGTGTGTAGAGATTAACTGCTGCGTCCCCGACCGGGATTCCTGTGCGGTGCATACCGACATCCAAATCCAGCATGACCTTGACAGTCAAACCTGATCTCGCTACCGCTGCCGAGAGTGCCGTTACTGCTTCCGAGTGATCTACGACGACCTTAAAACCAGCATCCGGATATGCCAATTGCAGTGAAACAAACCGCTTGATATTGGGGCCCACCATCTGATACGCAATCAAAATATCCTTTATACCATTTTGTGCTAACATCTCTGCTTCGCGCAAAGTCGAGCATTTGTGCTTATAGATACCAGCGTCACGTTCCATAGCAATAATCTCTGCAGTTTTATGTGTTTTCGCATGTGGTCTAAGCTTTGAAACATTCCCATTAACAGTAGCAATCGCTTGTTCAATATTCTGCCGAACCTGTGCAAGATAGACAACCAGTGATGGACTCGGTATTGTCTCAACGTTCTGAATCTCGTATTTCCTATTCATGGCATTACCTCTTTGTGTGAAGTCGGAGATAGTGAAATCGGAAAGATACACCTATTCTACACAATCAGTAAAATAAAGTCAATCTCAATCAGATCATTGCGATTTAGCTTCCGTATAGGATTGCACCAAATCTCGTCCCGCATTGACCGCTGATTGCTACCTTTATGCTATTTCACTTGCATATAACCTCAAAAATGTATATAATAATATACTACGGTGTTGTGAGGCGTAGTGTGGATGAGTGATGAACGTCAATACCTCCAGTCTCCCCACGGAGTAGAGACGAACAGACGAACAATAGAAGGTTAAGGATGTATCCATTTTTAGTGTTAATTACCGGTGTTGCTTCCGTTTCAGATTACATGTAGTAATCTGCATTGGCCTATGCGCAGATAACACACCGACCATTTATTGAAGACGGATGGGGAGGGCACTGGTCTTCGGATAAGAGCGGTACCGATGCAAAAGTCGCTGTTGATGATGTTGTTATCTATCATTGTGCTTTAGATAACAAAAAGGTTATGAAGAATTGCCGAACCGTCTTTGATGCTGACCTTCAGGAAAATTTACTATTACGAGGGTTTTCAAAGCTCTCAATTTTCGTAGAGGCGGCCGAATCCTATCTAGCTGCCTTCCAAAACGGAGGAGTCCAACCGCCATGGCAAAGTTGTACTCTAATATCCCTCAAAAACTACAAGAATTTATCAAATCTCAAAAAATCTTCTTTGTCGCAACTGCAACGTCCGACAGTCGGATTAATTTGTCTCCTAAGGGCATGGATTCGCTGCGCGTTCTTAATGAAAACCGGGTCGCTTGGCTGAACGTAACAGGGAGTGGAAACGAAACTGCTGCACACGTTCAAGAGAACCCTCGGATGACAATTATGTTGACAGCTTTTGCTGAAGCACCTTTGATCCTCCGACTCTACGGCACTGCAAAGGCTATTCATAAAGACGATGTGGAATGGCAGCACCTCCGCCCACTGTTTCCGCCACTGCCAGGTGCACGACAGATCTTCGACATTAATATCGACCTTGTGCAAACCTCTTGCGGAATGGCTGTTCCGCTTTACGACTACACAGGTGAAAGAGAACAACTGAATACTTGGGCAACCAAGAAAGGTGAACAAGGTGTCACGGCATATTGGAAAGAAGTTAACCACACCAGTCTCGATGGAAAACCGACCCATTTTGCTACCTCAAAGCAAAATCAGATACAATAGACTCAGAGCTGCCGCTAAAATGAAATTGTTACTATCTTCTTTGATCACGTTTTTTATAACGTCCGTTTTTGCTGTACAAGCTCTGCCCCCGGATCCTGAACTCCAAAGTGCGATTCAGACTGCACAGAAATTCAGAAATCTCAAGCCGAGATACACTGCAGATGAAATCACAGAATGTGCCACCGATAGTTTCGTCACGATTGCTAAGAATTGGCGCAATTTACCTTCAATATACCGGGAGGAGCTCAAACCACTTTTTCTACGCCCCGGGCTCCCGGGGAGTTTCTTCGGTGAGATTGAACTGTCAGAACATTTCAATACGCCGCACTTCAGACTCCACTACACGCGCACGGGTCCGCATGCGCCTCCGCTTGAGGATTTCCATCCGCGCAACGGTGTCCCGGATTATGTCGATCGCTGTGCCGATGCAATGGAACGTGCGTATCACGTCCAAATTGATTTGATGGACTTCAAGATTCCCTACATAGACTTTTGGGCAGCACAAAACGGGGGTAACCATAAATACGATGTCTATATCTTTACCTTCCCTGCTCTCGGTATTACAACAGCCGATTGGTTTGAGGGGCGCGTCTTATCGACCGCGTTGACAATCGCCCCCTATTTCATGATTAATTCCCGTATCTACGATTATGTGGGAAAAATGGAGGGACTCCGTTATCTGGATACAACCTGTACTCATGAATTCCTTCACGGTGTGCAGTTCGGGTACAACGCCTATATGCCGACGTGGTTTATGGAAGCATCTGCAACGTGGATAGAGGCGATAACCTACGACGGCGGCGAGATTGAAGACGGCGATACGATCCCCGATCCAGATGAACCCAACGAGACGAACGCCTACAACTACTACACCCATCAGCTCCGCCGCTGGTTTCTAATCCCCGATATCTCGCTCGACAGCCGCATCGGCGACCACGAATACGGCTCCGTTATTTGGACACTGTATATGACTGAACGGTTTGGTTACGATGTTGTTCGACAACTTTACAGAAATACCACCGACGGCAGTTACCGCGAGATGGGAAATTTTTATGATGTCTTTATCAATAACGGCACAACGCTCTGCGAAGCGTTCAAGACCTTTACCGTTTGGAATTATTTCACCTATACGCGCGCCAATACGACCACAGAAATAGAGGGTTACAAAAACGCGCACCGATTTCCGCCTGTCGCCATTCATCCAAACGACGTTCACACCACCTATCCTGTCCGCATCGATTTCGACTCCGAGTCAATGCCTGAACATTTTTCGGCACGTTACCTTGTCTTTCGTCCAACAGGCGTTTTCCCAGAATTCGCGATCAAAATTGATGGTGCAGATCTCGGACCTGTGGACCTCCGACGCTTGTCTCTCGAAGATCAAGAGGACATTCGAAGCGAATTACAACGACACAACGGGACAGGCTTACGCGGATGGGCGGCCAAATTTATTGTCAAAAAACGGAACGGTACTACTGAAATTAGAGAGGCGTTCACCTACCACCGTTCTCAAGAAGCACAAATGACATTTAAAGACTTTGGCGGCGACATCCAAGAGATCACTCTGATTCTAATAAATATGCATCCTGACATCGAACGGGTGATAGTTCCGGGCGGCAGTTTCGGAGGATCTGTTACTTATATAGCAGGCGCACCTCCAGCGGGCAAGCTGTCGAACGTACAGGTATCCGAGGATTTGAGCGGCCCCATTGTAATGTGGAATGTTGACGACCCCACTGGCATTCGAGAAGTCGCAATCGTAAGAAGACGCTCCCTACTCCTACGTGAAACGGATGTTCCACTCCGCTTTCAAAATTCAAACGAAGTCCTTGGAGCCGCTGACCATAACAACAACGGCATCCCGGAAGACGATATAACCGTTGTTGGCCGCGTAGATGTGGCCCAAACACAGTTCCAAGACACGACCCTCTTTGAAAGTATTGATGTCACCAGCGATTCGTTTGATACAAACAACCTACATGCTTATTATGCAGTTGTACCTGTTGGCACTAACGGACTTATGGGCACACCGAGTATCATGCAAGACAGCGTTACGCCTGTTGTAGATGCAACAAGCGCAGCCCCTGCCTTTTTTATTCGTACGCAACCGTACGGCACGGGCGAATGGCAGGTTCAAGTCCGAAGTACGCACCCCCTACAAGATATACCACACCTAAAAGTAGAGACTCCCGATAGGAACCGGTATGCCGTGCTTTTAAAGCGAGAAACCGAAACAAAATGGATCGGAACATTTCGTACAACCGGATTTCCCCCGATAGGTACTTATTTCTATAAAATCCACGGAGAGACAGCGGGTGGAGTAGCCGGCACACAAATTTGGCAAGGACAAACCTTCAATTATATGGCAAGTCGCGCAAACCAAACTGTCACAGTTGCACCGAACCCGCTTCACGCCGGGCAGGGGCAACACCTCACTTTCTATCCGAAGGGCTTAACCGTTGAAATCTATGACACCTTAGGGAATCTAATTAAAGTCCTAAACGATGCTACGCAGTGGGATTGCACCAATGCCCGCGGCGAAATGGTCTGTGCAGGACTCTACTTCTTCCGAGCAACCGATGGAAACGGCTTCCAAAGCATTGGAAAATTTTGTGTGGTAAAATAGATGTCAGACACCAATCGTTGGTTATTTGTCAAACATGTGATGGAAGGGAACAGTGTTAACTGACAGATATGAGAGGCGGCGAGAATTGAAGCCTGATAACTTCTAAAATTGAAAGTTAGTTATGCTAAAAACGTTATACTGTTATTCCACTATTTTCTTTCTAGCCTTCCTCGCTGCATGCGGAGATGAAGGACTAGTTGATCCATACGGTGAAACCACTCTTCTGCCTCCTGAGACAAGCGGTCTCCGCGCCATCGATTTTCCGACGGCTACAGGCTCAGCCTGGACGTACATCAACGTTGAAACCGAGCAGGAATTCACAATTCGAATTGAAGGCACACGCGATATTAGCGGCACAACGCACCGGCAGCTAAGCATCAGTGCAATTACCACTGAAACCCCAGAAGAGTTGATCCTTGACACTGTGGATCACTTGGCAGCAAACGCCTATTACTTTCGATTGGATACCGAGTTTTACGACGCGTTCTCATTTCCTGTTTTATCAACATATTTTTTTAAGACCTCACAGGCATTGATAGAATCTGCTTTTGACATCTATCTACCTATCGAGAACCCGGTCTATCACGCGAAGCATTTCCCACCGCGTCAACTATGGGATTTTCCGCTAGAAGTAGGAAAACAGTGGACTGTTTTTGATAAAACTGTGGGGACACCGGTCACTGTCACACGTTATGTTGTCGAGAAAGACGCTCCGGTCACCGTTCCTGCAGGCAGCTACTCGACTTATGTTGTTCAAGAAGAAGTACTTTACGCGGATAGCCAAGACCCGTCAATTTTCTTGATTAGTCCGCCTGCGATTTATTGGGTTGCGCCCTCAGTAGGTGTCGTCCAATATCGGTATAATCGTTACCGAGCCACCGATGGGTTCTCCGCACAAACTTTTGCGCTCAAGAATGCGTACATCCCAGAATCGGTTGAGGAATAGCAGATAACAAATAACGTTCTGTGCTCAACAAAAGCTCTTTAGCCCATCGCAACATACCCATCACTATCATCGGGGGCGGCATCCATGGTATAACCATCGCCTTTCGGTTGCTTCGCGAAGCCCCGGTAGCAGCGAAACATCTTGCTATTGTTGATCGGTTCCCTCCACCCCTCACGCAATGGCGACGTAAAACGGAACGCCAAGGCATGATGTTTCTCCGCTCTCCGGCCGTCCATCATATCTCTGCTGACGCACTCGGCATTGTTGAATACGCCGAACGCCACAACCGCACTTCTGAATTAGCATCACCCTATTTCCAACCCTCTACCCAACTTTTTTGGGACTTCTGTAGCGATACACTTGCGGAGCTTGATCAACATCGGGTCTATTATCAATTTGATGTGACAAAATTACGTTGGGACAAAGGCGCAGGTCAATTTCCATTCCGTCTCATCTCAAAAGAAAATGATGGCTTTCGGAGTCGGTGTGTCATCCTCGCTGTTGGCGTTGACGATTGCCCTTACATACCCCCGGAGTTTACCGAGTGGCAGTACCAGTATCCAGACAGAATTTTGCACGCTTCCGAATTTAATGTAGCTTGTCAGGATAAACGAGACAATGAAGAATTTTTTGTTATTGTCGGAGGCGGGTTGACGGCCGGAACGCTCGCCAAAAGTCTAGGTGAACGAGGACACAGGGTCGCCCTGATTGCCCGGAACCGGCTCAAGACGGAACAATTTGATTTTCCGCCGGTGTGGCTAGGACCCAAGGCGCTGGCTGAATTCGCAAGCGAGACCAATTTTCAGCGGCGTTACGACATAATTCAACAAAGCAGAGGGAAAGGGAGCATTACGCCTGATATTATGAAAGCCTTAAGGCGTGCCTCAAACATCGAGATGTATCCAGAGACTTGCATCCAGAATATCGCCTCGGTCGGAGAAGGAAATCAACCACAGCGATTGAAGGTTAGCACAAATCGCCTGAACATTCTGAATGTGTCGTGTGTTATCTTGGCAACCGGCTATCAATTTGATTTGCACCGCTACGGGTTTTTGAAGACGTTAATCGAACAGCACAAGATTCCACTCGTGTGTGGGCTGCCCCGTCTTGATGCCGATTTACAACTCTATCCGGTCGAAAATCTATTCGGATCTGGCACTATCGCGCAACTTCAGATAGGTCCCGCTTCAGGCAACATCGCCGGGGCAAGTCTCGCGTATGAACGTCTACGGGAAAAGCTGCTTGGAATAGCAGTTAGTGGTTAGCAAGTCTTGTGGCAGGTGATACCCTTACGGTCCCTACAAGCGGGTTACTGACAACTGAGCTCGGAACGGCTTGACGGAAATCGATAGTCCTGCGTGTCAGTGCTTTTCGCTCTGCACAACATCCACAAGAGGGCTCCACTTTGGTAGATGTGATCGTTTTCTTCGATGGCATAGCAGATCGTGTAGATGTAGGCGACTTTACGGATGCCCCTGTCTTCGCCGGGGATTGCTTAACTTCCGTTTCAACGGGTGTATCGGTCGTGTAACCGATAAAAGCAACTAGTATTCCAATAATCGCAAGGGCAGTTACACCATAGCGTATGCGAGTTTCTTTCATTTAGTTGCCCTCCATGTGTTCAGGTTTATAGAATTCGTCACCACTTTCTATGGCCCGTTGTGTTACGGCGCGAAGGCGTGCCGCATGTTCAAAATTTCCTGCTTCTTCCATATAATCGGCGACTTGATTCCCAATAGCAACTGGAATCTTGTCGCTTTTCAGGGCCGAAAGTATTAGTCGTTGGATTTTGATTGAGATAAAAGGGTTACCGCCTTGCATGTGAAGCGTCCCCCGTTCTTGATTTATTCTTAGCAGCTCTTCCTCGAGATCAAGAAGTCTGATCGCGACCCCCGGATTTCCATCCGCGTGGGGAACTAGGGCTCTCATCTCAGCTTCAATTTCGCGAAGTCTTTGTGATGCTCTTCTTTTTTTATCTGCTGCTAAGGCTTCGGGCGAAGTTCCTCTTCGCTTTGGCGGCGGGACAACAACCGTCTCTATGGTTGTTGTTTCATCGGAAGCTTGATTATTATCGAAGTTGCCGTTTTGATGGAACTCAGTAACCGTAGGCGCTCCATCAATTCGAGACGAGTGTTTTTGCTCTAACGAATTCTGTGTTTCAGCACCCGAACGCTGGGTTACTTGTATTTGATTACTGTTCTCTCTCTTTTCAAGAGGGACAGTCTTGTAGACCTTTATAGGCGGTGCCGTCTGCCTGAATAACCAAGCTGTTAATGTGGGTTCAAAGGCGATAATAGATAGAACGCCTATTAGCCCTAATATTCCGTAGAAGTAGTATTTTTCCAGAAAAGATAACATGCGTCAAAATCTCCACTTTTTTAACGGGACCCTTGGCAACATATACACTATTGCCAAGGGAATCCTGCTGATAAGGCGGTTTCCTCATCTTTTACGACGAGGAGGGTTCGTACGGCCAACTATCATACTGGCATGAATACCAGCTATGGGGCTTATTATGTCCGTCACACCCCCAGATATGATCCGCCCAATGTTCATCATATTCATCGGTTCCGACTACATGCATCGCAGATGTCTTGGACACCGTCTTTACAATATTCTATTTCTTCATAGTAAATGACCAAGCAAACTTCTCTAACATAGCAATCCGCGTAGTATCTGAAGGTGTAGGTAGGCGAACCACAGAAGCCTAATTGTATCATGAAATGGCGTTGTTCTCTGCGCCGGCCGTTCTACCCGCCTCGACGCATCTCGGAAAAATATTCGGGGACGTGCCTTACAAAACTATTAGGCTTGAGCTTAGAACAGTGAGTCTATCGCGTCAAGGCGTAGGCGACAACATTCATTCCTTGTTCGAATGCCCAGAGCCTTTGATCTTCACCTCCGGGTTCACAAGGTCTGCCTTCCCACGCGCAATTCAGATCGCTTGGACAGAAGTAGATAATCACGCGATCGTCATCCATAATCGCTTCGTCGTAGTCAGATATATCTGGAATCCGTTTATCGCCACCGAGGTATTCATCATGCTGATAAAGCGTGTGATAAATCGGGTGGCTCATTTCCAAGCGTTCAAACTTCTTCTCTGGATAAATCTGCTGGACCATCTCGTAGATGTACGGGCGCAAGCCGCCTCGGTAATTGTAAAGGCGGGCATCGCAGTCTTCTACATGGAGAAAACCGCCACGCTCAAAGTAATCCCTAAATTTTCGGACCTGTTCTGTAGAGAGGCGGATCCCTCTGTGTCCTGTCATATATAAAAACGGATAGGCGAATAACCCTTCATCGTCAATATCCACGTATTGTGGATGCTCGCGCACCTCGACATCAATAGTGGTATTTTCGGCAAGGACCTCCGTGAACTTCAAATCCGATTGCCACCGGTAGTAGTTAACAATATTCGTGTACCAATCCCCCCCGGGATACTTGAGACGTACAAACGTAAATTTCTCGCCCGTTGGATTCATCTCCGGGTAGTGATGTTCAATTACGCCGTAGCGCGTCCCGTAATGAACGTCTCGTGCAGCATCGTACGGAATGTATTCTCGGAACCCCCATTGGGCTTCTGTAGGTAGAATTAAGCCACCCGCCGCGAGGGCAGAGGCGGCAAACCCGATTGAACCTTTCAAAAAGGAACGGCGCGACAGGGGTTTTGGCTCTGATGCCATGCTAGATACAAGCTCCCGCTTTTGGTTGTTTGCCTTCGATTTTTCGATAGATTTGGGGAGACGACTCTTATTCAACATAATTTTTTCTCCTCCTATTCCAATGCCCATGGGCTCGAATCTGTTACATTTAACGGTATACCTGCTTTATTATAAACTAAAACCGGGAAAAAATCAAGATAGCATCCGAAATCGCTCGGCCCTCCTGTCTCGGTATCGGGCGAATTCGACGATTACCGCGGGCAGTTCGCGTGTTTTTCTCCGCTGCACCTGCTTCCAATGGTACTTTATTATCCGGCCTCACGTCTTCAGAATCTTTCCTCTTAACACTTACGACTTCGTCTCGAATGACTAACATTGATGAATTGCCGCCGTCTAGATTAAGGACGTCCGTGGCCCCCCACTCCAGAAAGAGCTCTGCTAGGTGGGGAAGCTTAACACCGCGTCGCACCCGCGCCTTTGATGCCGTTATTGTCACAAAAAGTAGGGTGCCATCTGCTTTTTTACCAATTCCCGTGCGTGGATGCCAAAAACTGTGGAATGTCCGATCAAACCCTTCAAGCTCGTACGCTTGCGTGGGCAAGACAGCCTGATCCTGTAGTAGCAACGGACCTCCACCAAGGATATGCGTAAAACTGGCCCACAGATTGCTATCTCCAACGCGTTCGGGAATGATTTTTTCACGAATCTGCACCATATCCCCTTCCGAGACACGCGTCAGTAGATCCCTGCTCTTCTCACCACTTGCGGATAAAACATAACCGTCAGCAGGAATGCGCGAACTTCCCACTCCATTACGAATATTGGTTACCTCGCCCTTTCTCACAACGACCTCTATACCATCAGGCATTGTTAGCGTTACGGTATGAAAGTGCGGGCGGTAAATTATCAATTCGTTTCTACCACGCCCCCGATTTATCCCGTCAATTGACAGTATTTCTCCGCTCTGCGAAAGGAGCTCCTGTCGCAGGGCTATTCTGTCAATGAACGACTCAATCTTTCCATCAACAGTCCGAAATCCAATGGCCGCCCTCCCCTGCTCGGGTTCGCTCACCCATTCACCGCCGATCTTCAGCGCACCAACAGACTCGCCTCGAAACGTTCCAACCATCTCAAAGAAACCGCCATTTATTGCAGCTAGTGCCTTGTGTCGCCGTGCAAGCGACACTAGTGACTCTGTGCCAATTCCCGCACTCAACGCCCGGTAAGGACGAATATCAACGGCATCAGGTGAGACCGAAAGAATGTTCGTTAGCAAACCGTTGCGTAATATCTGCCGATGGATAACGCCTTGTGCGACCGTTTTTGTTATATCACTTCGTTCAAAATCTACAATAGATCGAAAGTAATCGGTTATTTTGCTGAACTGACTTGTCTGTCCCACCCAAATACCCATACAAAAAATTAGCAGAAAGCCCACTATTGTGAAGATACGTGGACAGTTTCTAATAAAACGAAAACACCGCCGTCCTAAATAGGTAATATCAAACATTGTTTCTGAGCCGACAACCTGCACCTAACAATCGACCCCTACTTCAGAAATCCGTTTTTCCCATTCGTCACATGTCGCGTAGGTACGCCGCACCGATGCCCCGAGGTAATTCGTCGGATCTCGGAGTGCTTCACGTTGGGGGGCAGTGAGTTTGTCAAGGAACGGACGAAACGTCTCATCTTCCCACAACAGTGTTGTCAGGCTTTTCCCTGTCTGATGCACAGCCCCGATTAACTTCCGAGTATGGTCATACGCATCGGGGAATCCGTAATACGCCATTAACAGATAGATAGGCTCGGCGATCGTATCCTCCGCGCTCAGCGCGAGGTTGCGCCGCATGTTATCCGCTTTAACATCCATCTCCTCCAATGCCCGCCGAAGTCGGTAGATAGCGTAATCGAACGCAGTGAACAACTCTGTCAAGAAACGGCTTGATGCCGAATTCGTCAGATCGCGTTGGTGTTCCAAAATGCTGTCCATGAAAACCGTCTGCATACGGGGTACAAACGCTTTCCACAAGCTTTTGATATTTTCGTAGGTCTCTGGATTCACTTTGTGGGGCATCGTCGATGAACCGACCAATTGCGGATTATATTTCCTGCCGACCTCAGCAATTTCAGTTCGGTAGAGGTGTCGCATATCATCAGCAAAGTTCGCAAGCACAGTATAAGCTGCCGTAATATGATATGCCAAGTCAGAGATAAACTCAGGTTCTACGCATTGCGTCGACGTGTGTGTATCGGAAGGTTTCAAACCGAGCAATGCTAGGAAATCCGATTCAATCCGTTCTGGATGCTCATGGATCAGTGTGAGTCCGTTAAACGCGCCGACTGCACCAGAGAATTGTCCACGCAGGTTTTGACTCGCCTCATGAATCTTTTCAACCCGGGTACCGAGGCGACTCACATAAAGTGCTAATGAATAACCGAATGTTGTCGGTTCCGCGTGTTGCCCGTGGGTTCTCCCGATTTGCACCGTTTCGGCATGTTCACGCGCCAGTCCAATCAGTTGCTGTTCCAGAGCAACCAGATCCGGAATAATAACCTTTTCTGTGAGTGCCTTAAACCGCAAAGCCGTGGCTGTATCCAATATATCTGCGGAGGTCGCGAATAGATGGACGTAGGGGCGCGCTTCAGCACTAATCTTCCGCCGAATCACATTGACGAGTGAACGGATGTTATGTCGAATTCGGGACTGTTCTTCGTAGACCTCTTCCGCTGTCACTAGATCCACTGCCGCTTCCACCTCGTCAGCGATCGCTGATGTACAGACATTGTAGTTTGCTAAGGTGCGTACTAATGCTGCCTCCACCTTCGCCTGATATGTAACGTAACCTGCTTCAGAGACATAAGGCAACAACCGCTTCATAAAATTAGGATCGCCGCCATAATACCTAAAGTCTAGAGGACTGACGGCTTCATAAAGTTCCATAGAAAAATATACCCCACTTTTTAGGTATAATTATACATGAAATTTAGGGGCCTGTAAAGCGGTTTTCATTTTGTACTTCAATGGAGGTATTAACAGAATTTTTTTTCTCCAAAAGGGACTCCCGAGGACCAACCACTCTGGGTTGCATTGGAAAATGTCACCTACACGGAGAAACGATATGTTTGTAGTTTCTAACAAAAATTTGAAAATTTATATCTCTTGTGATATAATCCGATAAATGCTACGCAAGGAAAAAACGAACGCGTATGAAAATTCCGACACTCATTGACAATGTAGAAGGCAACACCCTTCTGAAAGCTCTTGAAAACCTGCTTGTAAAAAGCGTTAGCTTGGATATAGCGACTGGAACATTTGAAATAGGCGTGTTTCTATCGCTCGGCGAGAAATGGCGGCATTTAGAGAGAATCCGCCTCCTGATGGGGGACGAGACCACACGGCGCACTAAAGAAGCACTCATCAAAACTCTTCAAGAAGTCACCGATGACAACATCGAATCTGTAAAAAAGCAAGACGACACTCTTCACGGACTAGCTGCTATCCGGGACGCTATTCGCAACGGACGAATTGTTGTCCGTGTTTATGACAAAGCCAAATTTCACGCGAAACTCAATTTGATGCACGCCCAAAACTCAAGTCTGGTTGACTTCGCGACCGTCGGCAGTTCCAACTTCACCACACCAGGACTCACCCAAAATGTTGAGTTAAATTCTTTCATTACGGATCCGACACATATTCAGAAACTCAACGCGTGGTTCGATGCCCGTTGGCAGGAGGCATCTGAAGTGAAAGAGGAGCTGCTCCGCACGGTCGAACGACACCTGAGGGCGTACCCGCCCTTTACCGTCTACGCCAAAGCACTCCATGCCTACTTCAGAGGGCGCGAGAAACCTGCAGATGCATGGGAAGAAAACGAATCGATGATCTACCGTACGCTTTCGCAATACCAAAAAGACGGTTACCACAGCGCTCTTCAGATAGCAGACACATGGAACGGTGCCCTTATCTGTGACGGTGTCGGAAGCGGCAAAACTTACATCGGCTTGATGCTGCTTGAACGCTACCTCCGCGAAAACAAGCGGGTGCTGCTTATCACGCCGAAATCGATTGCAGAAAGCGTTTGGCACAGTCAGATCAGTCGTCAACTCCAAGCCAGATACGGCCGCCTGCTCCGCGAACACTACGATATTAAGCTGCATACCGATCTCGGACGGCAAGGTGGGATTAACGATGAGGACCTCGAATACTTCCGCCACTACAAAGATGTTATTATTATAGACGAAGCACATCACTTTCGAAATCCACGTTCTAACCGCGGCCAACTCTTGATGGAACTCGCTAAGAACAAAAAACTCTATCTCCTCACCGCCACTCCAATTAATAACAGTCTCGACGATATATACCATCTGATTAACTATTTCGCACAGGATAATAAAAATCATTTTTCCGAGCTCGGCGTATATGATTTCCGTAAACATTTTCTCGATATTGAACGACAACTTGAGAATGAAGACACCGAAATTGCCGAACAGGTCGAAGAAGACGACGTTTTACGTCAAGACCCATTATTGAAACAGGTACTCATCCAGCGAAGTCGCGCGTATATCAAAGACGCTGATATCGAATCCGGGACGCAGATCCTGTTTCCAAAACGCGTCATCGAACCAACAGTGAACTACTCGCTCCGCCGGGTCTATCGGACGCTCTATGAGGAGCTACAAGAAGCTTTTAGCAAAGATTACCCATTTTTAAATTTAGCAATTTACAATACAGTTAGGTATCACAAGAACCCGGAAAGACACATTGAAAACCGGGAAAAACAAATTATCGGTCTCATCCGAACACTTGTACTCAAACGTTTAGAAAGCTCATGGCGAGCATTTGAGGCGACTGTTGAAAATTTGCTTCTGAACATGGCGGTCTGGCTCCAAAAATACGCCCCCAAACGTTTTGAGATGTGGGAAGGTACCAATCAGAGATGGTGGAGCGTCGTTCAGAAACATATCCGGGCAAGACTTCAAAGCGACGGAATCTCATCGCAGCTGTCCCCGGAAAACTTGAAGCGTGCTGTGGTATCGAACCCTTCTGAAGAAGACGATGACCTCGCTTCACTTGAAACAGAGGACGATTTCATACCTGCACACCACAATGTGGACAGTTTGTTTGACGATGTCGTTGACGATATGAATTTTTTGACAGGACTCCTCAGTCGAATGTATAGGCTCTTTTATGCCGACCAGCTCGCAAATGAGCCCGCTACAGAACAAGATGACAAACTCCAGCAGCTCTTGAAGCTTCTCAAACGGCACCCGAATGAAAAATCCCTCGTTTTCACAGAATTCTGTGATACCGCTCGCTATCTATATACCCAGCTGCAGCGCGCCCGGTTTAAGCACGTTGAACAAATTGATAGCCGCCGGAAAGTAGATCGCGAGGAAATTATTCAACGTTTTTCGCCTTGCTATAACGGGGCATCCCCGGAAGCCGTTGATCCCGTCCATACGCTCATCACAACAGACGTTCTGGCAGAAGGACTTAACCTACAAGACGCAGCTATCATTATCAATTACGACTTGCATTGGAACCCTGTCCGCCTTATGCAACGGATCGGTCGATTAGACCGCCGACTTGACCCGGCAATTGAAGCCCGCCTTAACCGAACCGACCCTACTGTCCATGTCTGGAATTTCTTACCGCCTCAGGAACTTGACGTTCTCCTTAAGCTCCGAAGGCGGGTTGACGGTAAAATCCTCCGGATTAGCCGGACCCTCGGCATCGAAGGAAAGTTCGTTTCACCGGATGACGACGATGAAACCCTCCGTCTCTTCAACGAACGTTACGACGGCACAGAGAGCATAGAGGAATTGATGAATCTTGAGCGGCAACGTATCTCCGAAACGTATCCTGAGTTGTGGAAACAGCTGCCAACCCTTCCTCTGCGCCTCTTTTCTGGCAAGGCTATAACAGAGCATCCCCCGCCTTTCCTCAACCGGAACGGCACCTCTATTCCAATCGAACGCATCGAGACTACAGGAATCTTCTGCTGCTACGAAATGCCAAACTGTGAAGTCAAATGGTACTTCTATGCCGACAAAACAGGAGAAGTCTTTGATAACCTCGAGGAGATTTGGCCGGAAATCCGCTGCGATCAAAATACGGAACGCCGGACTGAAAGAGAACCCAGCAGCCTCAAAGACGCACGCAAACACATCGAACGCTACACCCGTTCCTATCTGAAAAACATACAAGCACCGATGGAAACAAATCCTAAACTTATCGCATGGATGGAGATCTCTGGCCAGCCAGAAAAGTCCTGTGAGCTAACCCTTGAGGAATACCAATGCCAAACATAACCGTTGAAGATGTTGATACTATAACTGACTTTGAGACGCTCTTAGCGTTTTTTCGTGACACTCTCGACTGGCCGATCCCCGAAGACGTGACGCTCGGCGAGATAGCTTTCCCGTGGTCGTCATCAGAGCTGGAGCTTGATGAAACGGCTGAGGCACGCCTTGTTGCGTGTGATCAGCTGCCGCCGTTCGCGCGCGAGGCGTTGGGATTTTCTCCCGAGGTCGGCTCGCAGCCGTGGGGCATCTTCTTTGTTGAATTCAGTAGCGAGCGGGTGTATCGCACGGAGTTGCGGCGGGTTCTGCGGGGTCTGGTTGAAAGGCGCACCCGAGATGCACGGTTGCCTGCGTGGGAGCTGGATCATCTGCTATTCATCTGCACGACTGCTGATTTCCAGCGGTTTGCGTTTGCCCACTTCGCAGGTGCGGGTGCGTCTTGGCAGGATGCGGTGCTGTCTATATTCTCGTGGGATCGTGGGGATACGCACCTTCGGACGCTGTGTGAATACAACCTGCCGGCTCTGGTGTTTCCGCGTGGCGGTTTTTCGTCGTCGCAAGCATGGGTTGCTAAATGGCAGCGTGCGTTTGATGTGGCGGCTGTGACAGATCAGTTTTTCCGTGAGTATAAGAGCGTCTTCGAATTAGTGGAGGTGGCACTGTCAGGGATCCCAAAGAGCGAGGCGGATGAGCGTCGGTTGTATACGCAGCGTCTGTTGAATCGTTTGATGTTTCTGCGTTTTCTTGAGAGAAAGGGTTGGTTGCGGTATGCGGGTCGCCGGGACTACTTGCGTGCGTTGTATGAGGCTGCAATGGGCATCGAGACTCTCTCTGGGAGTGCGGAATCTATAAGAAGCGGGGGGGGTAATCTCTGATAAGCATAAGCCGCCTCGGACAGAGAGCTTGCTCAACGACCGGCTCTATTACGTCTTCTTCCACGGTCTCAGCAATCCCGCCGGTGAGTCCGGATCCGAAGATGCCGCCGCTCGCACCCGGCGTGGCGATGTGCCGTTCCTCAACGGTGGCCTCTTCGAGATGCAGCCGTATGATGAACAACACGCAGTGGATCTGCCGAACGACACCTTCGCTGACATCCTCAACCTCTTTGAACGTTATAACTTCACGATCACCGAATCGACGCCGCTAGACATAGAGGTTGCAGTAGACCCGGAGATGCTGGGTAAGGTGTTTGAGGAACTGGTCACGGGGCGGCACGCCAGTGGGAGCTACTACACGCCGCGTGCGGTTGTCTCTTTCATGTGCAGGGAGAGCCTGAAGCTCTGCTTGCAGAAGCAGACAACGGAGAGCGCGGCGTGCCTGACACAGTTCGTAGACGGTGGCGATGCCACGGGCATTCGCGATTCAGAGGGCGTGTTAGCGGTGCTGCAGAACTTACGGGTGTGTGATCCTGCGTGTGGGAGCGGTGCGTATCTACTCGGGATGATGGGCGAACTGCTCCGCCTGCGCGATGCTCTGTTCCAAAGCGATCAGACCGATTCTGGCACGGTGTATGAACGCAAGCTGGAGATTATCCGGAAGAACCTTTACGGCGTGGACAGAGACGACTTCGCTGTCAACATTGCGATGTTGCGCCTGTGGCTGAGCCTCACAGTAGACTATGAAGGTGCCGTACCGGAACCGCTGCCGAACTTGGACTATAAGGTTGCAACCGGAGACAGTTTGACCGGTGCAACCCCCGAACAGCTGACGCTTGAAAGGCCGTTGATCCAAGCGATACAGGAGAAACAAGCGGACTATTTCATCGCACACGGGGACGCAAAGAAAGAGGCACTCCGAGCGGAGATCGCCGCACTCCGAGCGGATCTTCAAGGCTGGCAAGATGCCCCGGAGGAGGCGTTTGTCTGGCAGGTCGAGTTTCCGGAGGTCTTCCAAGCGGGCGGTTTTGACATTGTGATTGGCAACCCGCCTTATGTGCGACAAGAACTTATCAAAGCGATGAAGCCGACTTACAAGCGGCTATTCCCAGAGGTGTATGTCGGCACCGCAGACCTCTACGTCTATTTTTACAAGCGCGGCACGGAGCTGCTGCGGAGGCACGGCATCTTGGCGTATATCTCCTCAAACAAGTTTTTGCGGGCAGCGTATGGCAGAAAACTGCGTACCTTTTTCAGCGATACCCAACGCATTCAGCGGCTGCTTGACTTTGGGAGTGTCGCTGTCTTCAAAGCGAGTGTGGATACCTGTATCCTGATCCTTGAAAATGCCACATCAGACGGAGCGCCTGTTTCGGTGGCGACGTTTCGGGATGCCTCCGATGTGCTGCGGCTGTCTGCGGCGTTTCGGGAGCGGGCGTTTCGGCTGCATCCGCGTGATTTATCAGCGGAGGGCTGGACGTTGGCATCGCCCGAGACACTGCAGCTCCTGCGGAAACTCGAAACAACTGGCACACCCCTCGGAGAATATGTGGATGGACTTTGGCGCGGGGTCGTAACAGGATATAACAAGGCATTTATCATCGATGCGGCTGTGCGGCAGCGGCTGATCTCCGAGGATCCGAAGAGCGATGAGCTCATAAAGCCTTTGCTCAGAGGGCGAGACCTTAGAAAGTGGCGGACGGATAGCACAGGGCAATATCTCATCTTCACACGGCAGGGGGTTGAGATTGACCGATACCCAGCTGTCAAGAAACATCTGAGCCAATATAGAGAGGCACTTGAAAATAGGGCAGCAGGACCCTATCAGTGGTATGAAATACAAGCGAATACCGCTTATTATGACAAGTTCGAAAACCGAAGATTGTCTATAGAAGAATCGCAACATCGCTTGACGCAGGCTATGATACTAAAGGGGCATACGGTTTAGACACGATATTCTTCATACCTACTCCGGATCTTCCTCTCCTTGCTATTCTAAATAGTAGACTTTTTGATTGGTATGCAAGATACAAAGTTTTACCTCTCAATGATCCGTGGGCAGGCGGCGGTCTGCAGTTTTTTTTACAATATATGAAGCAGGTTCCTATAGCAGATCGGACTGATGCACAGAAAGCAGAAGTATCATGTCTCGTTGAACAGATACTGGCAGACCTAGAGAGCGAGGTCGGGCGTGAGATTGAGCAGGAGATAGACCGGTGGGTGTATCGGTTGTATGAGTTAACAGATGCGGAGATCGCGTTGATTGAGCAGACGTATCGTGAGGCGGGGATGGCGCGGTGAAAAAGGCATTCCTGCACATTCCACTTATTCACCGCAGGCGCGTCAGTGTCTGCTTAGAAGAAGTTAGCATACCGCACGTTCTAAGGCGTGCGGGAGTATGTCAACGCACGAATGCTTTGAAAAGTGCAACGTAGAGTGCAAGCACCTTCTCAGGATCGGGACCCGTATAAGCGCATTCGTTGGATATGTAACCCGTGAAGCCGATTCGGTCTAGCCATTGGAACATCTGACGATAGAGGTCGAACGTTTCGGGTTCTTCCACTCGATGTGTATGCACTGCAGTAATATGCGAAGCCACACGTGAAAAGAGCGGTTCAATACTTCCGCCGTCGCAACCGATGAACTGTGAATTGAACACAAACCCAACGTTCCGCAGGTTCACGCCTTCGATGACAGCCATCGCTGAGTCTGGATCGGTGAAGGAGCCGTGCATCTCAATAGAGACGGTAATGTCCTTTTTCACAGCGTATGTGCCCAAGGCCTTCAGTCCTTCTGTAACGTAACCGATAACGGCATCGCGATTTTCTTCAGTATACCGGTCGCCTAGCACTCGGACGTGGTTGCATTCCATAAATTCTGCCATCTCAATCACGCGTGTAACACGCCGGAGGGTTTCCACGCGGTCAGCGGCGTTTTCGGAGTGGAAATTTTGGCAGCTCGTCAGGGAAGAGATCGCCACGCCGCTTGCGTCCACTTTTGCTTTTAAATCGTCCCACTTTTCTCTGGGCGTGTCCCATTCAAAGCCGTGTTTCTGTTGATAGTCCATTAACAGCTCGACCCCGTGATAGCCGGTAGCCTCGGCGGTGTCAAGTATGCGATCCAATTCCCACTCTTGGCAGGTCTGATAAGTATTTAATGACCATTTCATATTTTGTTATTCCTGTATTGGGATGGGAAACCAGAGTCCCCCGGTTTTCGTGGTTAGTGCCTTATGCGTAGTGTGATTAATACCGATGACATCAATAGTGATGTTGTTTTGAACACACTTTATCAACACTTCTGGCAGCTTATAAGAGCCTTTGCTGGCTTCATCGGTAACGAGCACAAAGCGTCGGTTCACGCCTTCTCGGAAGTTGACCCGCCGCATCGTTTTTATGATAGCATTATGTGCGCGTTCATCGCCTGCAGCTGCGATAACATGTGAAGTGAGCAACCGTTTATATCGTTCATTGTCTCGTGTTTGCGGATGGATGATTGTGTCCCTATCCAGATACCTGAAAGTAACGATACCAAGCGTGAAATCAACATCTTTTTCTTCAAAAACCTCCACCATCCGATTAAGTTGTCTGCCGACTGCACGAATATTATCTATCATACTCCCACTAATGTCAAGCAGAAAAACGATGTCAACTGCGGTCTCATTTTCCCCGTCGGCGACGCTTTCGGCAATGCCTTCCAATGCTTCCCTCATTTGTCCATCTCTGTCGATCGGTTGTGTTGGCGTGTTCTTATCTCCTACTGTTTGGCTTCTATTTTCCCCTGGCGCTGTTTTAGATTTAGGAGCGATTGTGGGGGCCCGCGTCTGGACGGTCTCAATCGTTTTCCAAGTTGGGGTTTCTGTTTTTTGTTGATGGGAAAGTGTGCCTTCTGTGATCGGTAGCTGCGCCGCTGTCTCCAATACTGGAATCGACACGCTGGACGCAGGCGGCGTGTGCTGCAATTTGGCAGCACTTTGGTTAAAAGTAGGCGTGGCCCTCACAGGTGTTGAGCGGCGTGTCGGCATTGCGCGCTTGTGCCTGCTGTTTATGTGGAAACGTTGGAGATCGGTCACTACCGTCGCTTCAAAAACGAGGGGTTCTGAAGGGAGCCGCGGGCGGTACCATTGGATATACCCCAAACCTATAATTGCTAACGCGAGGCTATGCAAAATTAACGAAAGCAGAAACGCTTTCTGAGTTTTCCTGCGTTTTTGCAGGTGTACATATGAATAGGTATCCAGTAACATATTATCGGCTTTCTCGGCTACAAGGTTTCAGTAACCGTAGACACTGTTCCGGTATTTCCATTAATGTGCAGCATCTGTCCGTCAACGATATGCCGGGTTGCATTAGGGATGTTGGCAACAGCGGGGACACCGTATTCTCTTGCGACAACCGCCCCGTGCGACAGGATTCCGCCGCGCTCCATCACCAAACCGGCTGCGTGCAAAAAGAGCGGTGTCCACGCGGGATCTGTAGATGGGCAGACGAGGATATAATCTCGGTCAGATGGGCAGGCATCTAATGGGTTTAGAAGCACCCGTGCTTTGCCGGAGGCGCTGCCTGCCGAAACGCCTACGCCCCTATATCTTTCCGCTACATCGGCAGCTGTCGGTGCACCGATCTGCTCTAGGGCATCGCTGAAAATGACATCTGGCACCTCTATCTGCAGCAGAAGTTCACGTTCTACCTTACGTTTGGTAATAACGTCGCTGAGATCCTTACCGGCAATCAGTTGTTGTAATTCGTCTGGCAGCAAATAAAAAATCCCACCCTCAAGTTTATAACGACAATCCAGTTCTAGCAAAGCGCGCCGAATCTGTTCATAGCCGAGCATCAAATAGAATTTTGCTGTCTCTCTGAAGGGCATATAACGTCTTGTGAAGTCGAGTTCGCTTTCAATCTGTTTTCGTAGACTGCGCTTATCCTTCACCAATTCGGCAAGTTCTACCTCCGCGGCCTCCCGTTGTTGTGTCTGTTGCTTTGTGTCCTTATCGCCGGAGCCTGACATTTTCCCATTTTCTTGCCGGAAAGATTTAACAAGCTGTTCCAGATAAGTGGTGTCTTCACGCCACCGCGGTTGTGCCAGTTCAAACTCACCAATACCACGATGCCCGTAATCTTTGAGGAAGTCGCCAAGTGCTAAGTTTCCCGCTGCGACCTGTTGCAGTTTTGCATTGGTTTCAACAGTGAGATTGCCGGACAGACCGCCGATAAGTCTACTCACAATAGATTTTGCCGCAGTTTCACCTGCACATTTCTGGAGCGCTGCCTCTAGCCGCTGCAGCGAGAACCCGGCAAGGAGCGTGGCGGTGAGTGCTTTTGGTGCGAATGTGTCCAACGTTTTCGTGAGCCATGTGTCAAATTTCTTTATTAATTCCGTATCCGATAAACCTGAATATGAAATATCGCGTTCGGCTTCTACCTCTGACTGAAACGTTGGGAATACTTCTGCCGTTAACACTGCATCAAAATCCGATCGGCACTGTCTCAGCCGCATCTCTGCTCTACTCATACGGACGATGTGGAGCGGTAGTTTCAGCCAAAATGCCGCGCTGATCCGTCTAATATCAGGCGCGGCTTGCGCGTACATCGCCTGCTGTGGATACTCTTTTAACGTGTTAAAATCGTGAGCAAATGGGAACCCCTCGAAGTGAAGTTCTGCCTCGCGGCCCAAATTAACGTAGATACGCCCACAGACGAGGTCCAGAATCCCGTTACCATCTACACGCCTGCTTGGATAAAACCCGAGATCTCGGTATGCCTTGCCTAAGCCCCCGGTGCCCGACATAAATTTTCTAACAATGGACCAGGTCATGGGTAGCGGAGCAGACAGCACCTCAGCGAGATTATGATGGGACCAGACGGTGCCATGGCTGTCAGCATGTTCCGCTAAACGTTGAACCTCCCCCTGACGGAGTTTCTCAACGGATTCTGGGTCTACACGCTCAACCGGAGGCAACCGCTTAGAAGAGATTGTAGAAGACATAGTAGTAATCGGGCGCGCCTGCAACAGCAAAAATTGTCCATCCGCTAGGGCCCATTCAATATCCATAGGTTGGCCATAGTGATTTTCGACGCGTAGGCCGAGCTCCGTAAGCTGCCGCAGTTGCACATCCGTGAGACTCGGAGCGTCTTGTCGGATAGCTGCCACTTCGCTCACACCATGACGGGTTACCATCTCTTGTTTTGTGGCGATAGTTCTTGCCAGAACAGCGCCGGTTTCTCGTGACACATGGAAGCTGTCGGGACTTATTGCACCAGACACAACTGATTCACCCAACCCCCAATTCGATTCAACAATAGAGACTTCTGAACGAAAGGGGCTCACAGTAAAGAGCACACCGGAGACATCTGCGTTGCACATCTCTTGAATTACAACAGCCATTGCCAACGATCCCTCAGCAATATCTTGTGTTTTTCTATAGGCGACAGCCCGGTCCGACCAGAGCGATGCCCAACACGCTTTGATGATGTTTAACAGATCATCAGGAACCACATGTAGGAAGGAGTCTTGTTGTCCTGCAAAGCTGGCTTCTACCAAATCCTCAGCTGTTGCGCTGGAGCGCACTGCCACCGTGGCGGTCTGCAACATTTGGTGTGCGCTGTGGATTTCCGCAACAAGCTCCGGAGCCAGTGTGAGTTCTCTAATGCTCCTTGTGTCTTGTTTAGGCACGCCTTGAACGGAGGAGCGGTAAGCATCTGTGGTCACACAAAAACCTTGGGGCACCTGAAACCCGGCACATGTCAGTTTGCCGAGATTTAACCCTTTCCCACCCACGCGTGGAAGGTCTGCTGCGTTAATTTCTGAGAAGTGCTTGATAAATTGCATCAGCTGAAATGGGGCTACCAGCGGTAGAAGGCAGATTTAAGCAGAGAGCCTGTTATGAAACTCGTCTCTCTACAGAATCCTGAAGTAACTAAGGATATTAGAGACACTAATCGTCGTCATCATCGTCATGATCGTCGTCATCGTCATGATCGTCATCGTCGTCATGATCGTCGTCATGATCGTCATCATCGTCATGATCGTCATGATCGTCATGGTCGGCATGATCATGGTCGGCATGATCATGGTCATCATGATCGTCGGCATTGTCGGCCTGGCGGACGAAATCTGCTGGACGCTCCTGCTGATTAATCCAATCAATAAAAACTTGGATTTCGGCATCAGGGAGTCGGGGGCCCCCGGGAGGCATTCTGCCTTCAACGATTACTTCAACGATTTCACTCTCTTCAGCATGCCCTGGAATGAATGTGGGGCCGTTTTCTCCTCCAGCGAGGAAGGATTCGTACGTTCTATAATCGATACCGTCGTGGGCGGCGGCCCCATGACAGCCAGCGAAGGCGCATTTTGCTGTCAAGATAGGGAGAACCTTATTTTCAAAGGAGAGCTTGAGCATGTCAGCAGACTGTTCAACTTCGGTAGGTAACGGAATCATGTCGGCAGGTTTTTCAGCTTCGGTAGGTAACAAAGTAGTGTTGAGACTTAAAACATCTACACCCTCGTCTGCACATCCGAGTATACAAAGCAGCAACCCGATGGTGAGTAATAAAGCGTTTCGTACTATACTGATAGTCATTTGAAATCCTTTCTAAACATAGGGGGAACTTTCAAGTCAATAGTGATTTCGCGACATTGGAAATACTCCACTCACTGTTGGCCTAAAGGAAGGAGAGATAGCGCATAGAACTACGCTCTCTTCCGACTCATCTCATCGAAGAATATGATAGCAGATTTTGACGAAATAGTCAAGCCGCAGACCCATCACTATTTCCATATCCAACCACGAAATCGTGCTACTGTTTTTTTATCCTTCTTGACAAATCCGTGTGACCTGATTAAACTAAAAAAGATGTTTCAGAATGCAACCGAAATCCTCACTTTAATCGCCTCCACTGCTGTGCAGTGGCTTCTCTATCGGAAACGCTTGCCGCATGACTTCATCCCCAAACGTATTCTCGTTGTGAAGCTCGACCATCTCGGAGATGTCATATTAGCCACACCGGTGTTCTCCAACCTGCGTCAGGCGTATCCGAACGCCGAATTACATGCACTTGCCGGAAGATGGAGCCGCGTGGTTTTAGATAGACATCCTGATGTCGATAAGACGTTGGAATACAATTCACCCCCCTTCTGCCGGACAGGACAAGCCACGTCGCTAAGAGCGACGTTCGAATTGTATAGACAATTACGCCGCCAGAGATATGATCTGGTGGTAGAGCTTCGATCGGATTGGCGTATCCTCTGTTTCGCACTCTTACGACTCGCACCGCATCGCCTCAGCCGCGCAGCTTTACAAATTGAAAATAGGTTAGGAGGCTCTCGATTCAGTGGGATGCATGAGACAACGCGCAATCTTGACGTTCTGAGGCATGTGGGCATTCCAACCTCAATCCAAACTGCTATTTTCTCAGTGAAACCCGAAGATGAAAAGTGGGCATCTGCTTTCTTGAGATCACACGAGATTGACAGACAATATCCGTTGGTTGCCATACATCCGGGATCTCCCGTACCACTAAAACGTTGGGATCCTGAACGGTACGCAGAATTAGCAGACTGGCTGGTTACCCGAAGGCATGTACAGGCGCTGTTTGTCGGTGTGAAGGACGAAATTCCAATAATAAATGAGATTCAAAGTCTTATGCGCGGAGAATCAACGAATATCGCGGGCGAAACGACCTTGACGCAATTGGCATCAATCTTGCGTGCATCTCATATGTTTATCGGGAACGATAGCGGCCCGATGCATCTCGCGGCAGCGGTAGGCACACCGACGATCGGGCTCTACGGACCGGGTGATCCGAGGCGCTTTGCTCCGATCGGCGCACAGTGCCGGACGATTCAGCAGAAGGACGACTGTCCGCCTTGTGCTGGCGTTACGTGCCAATTCGGAAAAGAGGGATGCATGTCAAAAATCCGAGTTAGGGATGTTATCCAAGTGCTTGAAGATGCACGCTATCTAACATCGGAGAATCTTGACAGAGAATAGGATTTTGGAGGTGCACCGCGCAAACCCGAATAAATTGATGTATAGGCTCACATTTATTAGGGCGAAAAGAGTGCTGACGAATCACCTTGACATATTTTTAAAAAATAGTTATACTATTTTAAATAGCATTAAATGCTATTGTAGGACACAAGTAGCTTGCGGCATTGGCTTGCAAGCGATATAATGAACTTAGAGGAGGGATTTAGAAAATGCAATCGAGATTAATGTGGCTTGTGCTTGCCGTGTTCGCGGTGGGCATCATAAGCATCGGCGTTATAGGTTGCGGGGGCGACAGTGAAGATGACGGCTCTGCCGAGACGCCGAACCCCGCAACTCCAAGTACTGACGAAGGCCCCGCCGTCGCTGCAAAAGAACCTATTGACTTTGCCGCGGAGAAAGAGGCAATTCAAGAGGTCTACAGTGCCTTCTATAAAGCCTTCAACGACTTCGATATCAAAGCTGTTCAGGAGACCTTCGAAACTAGTAAAATCGTTTTTGGAACAATTTTTGCTGGAAATGAACCCGTGCCTTTGGCATCAGGTTGGAACAATGTTAAAACAAATATCGAAGGTTTATGGATCGGTATCGGCACAAAAGGCAACAAATGGGGGCAAAACGATAAGTTGACAAACTTTTGGATCCGCTATAAAGGCAGCAAAATTGAAGCGAGCGCGATAGGGTACAACTGTTATAAAGGTGCGTACCCGGGTGAGACGCATCTCTATTTGTTGAAAGATCCTAAGGATGGCTGGCAGATTCATGAGCTGGATAGCATCACGGAGAACAACCTTGGGATATTTGGATTTCATAAAGGTAAAGCGCGGCTAAGTGATGAAGGTAACTTCTTCACATCAGACAAAGATAAAGCCCCGTAAGCTCAACGCCGACCCGCGGATTTTCCGAAAGATTGCCCGTTTTTGTGCAGCCTAGATAAAGAGACTGCCCGTTTTTGTGCAGCTTAATCTGTATGATGCAGGGATTCACTGCAAATTCAACAGCTTTTGCGTTGGCACGGAAATTGCAACTACCCTTGCATCAACAGTTTTATGTTTTCTGTTACGATATACAAATATCCTTTGGAGGTAATAACAAATGAGTGCAAAACGAACTTCCGGTGCCTTTATGACTTCTCTAGTGCTCCACGTGGTTATTGCGGTCATTGCTGGCGTTTATCTCGTCACGCAGACTGAACAGTTCAAGGACCTCGTTGGAGCCGAGGTGCTCCAACCGAAGGAGCCACCGAAGCCTAAGGTACGGAAACCCGTCGTCAAACCGGTTATTAAGCCGACTGTCCCCACACAGAATACCGTTGTTGTTGAACAGGTTCAAGTGCAACCGCGTGTAACAACTGCGTTTGTGGCTAAGTCGAATTTCCAACCACAGACGGTTCTTGAATTTTCCAACCAGAGCGTTAATGTAGAAGCGCCAATCAACCCTAACGTTCCGAGAGTTGTGACCCCTAATGCTCCTGTACCGACAGTTGTAACCCACACCGATCTTCCGGTTTCGGATGCCCCCGGTGCATTGGCATTTTCGGCTCCTGTCGCAACTGCTCCCTCTGCTGGCCCGGCCAACATCGGTCGCGGTGTTGCAGGCGGGGCAGTACAGGTCAAAGTCGCTTTTGAACGTCCACCCGGACTCGCTATGGTTGAGAACGTCGGCGCAGCACGCGACGCGCTCGGCGATGTAGTTGAGAACATCACACTCGGTGATGTCGAAGTACCCCCGCTGCCGAGAGGCGAACCTGGGGGACGCGTTATCGGTAAAGGCCGGGACATCCGCGGCGTATTCCGTTTCACACGGATCCGTCACAGTCTTTCTGACTGGTGGGCTGATGCCTCTTCTCTCAACGCGCTGACGAAATGGCTCAACGAGCGTACCAAAATCAAAACCGACATGAACGTTGAAGGCGGGGCGCTGAAGTTCACAGATGCCAACCTCTTCAAAACGCCGTTCGTCTTTATGACAGGCCACGATCCGTCTCTTGTTCGTTCTCGTAATTTGCTGGGACGACAGTACGGTGGCGGCAAGATGGATAGTCGTCTCACCGAGACTGAAGCCGCCGGTATGCGCCGCTACCTCGTCGAAAAAGGTGGATTCCTCGTCTTTGATGACTGCGGTGTAAACGCACCTGCACAAGCGATGATCCGCCTCTTCTTGGCACAAATGCGCTACGTCATGCCCGAATACCAGATTGAGCGGATCGCTAACGATCACGAAATTTACGATAACTTCTATGAAATGGGGGGACCCCCTGTCGGATACGATATCTTCTGGTGGGGCACACGTCCACCCAAACGGAACTATCTCGAAGGTATCTCCGTCGGTGAGAAACTCTCCGTTATCATCGTGCGTCGTGATTACATGTGCGCAATGGAATCAGTCAGTCTCCCAACCCGTAGCGTCCACTATTCAGCCGGTGTCTATCGTTTCATGACAAACGTTGTGGTGTATGCCTTGACGCACGGCAAGATTTCTGACTATTCCGGTTATGTGCCTGAAAATACATTAGCCAAAAAGGAACTGCCGACTAGCGCGCCTGAGGCCGCGAAAGTCAGCGGTTTTGAATAGAGGCACCGTTTACAACCTAAGGCGACCTAAAATCGCAAAATAGAGAAGAATGCTTTGAGCCGCCAATTCAGATGGATTGGCGGCTTGACTTTGGGGGCGTTATATGAGAAGGGTTGACTTTTTCCTAATAATAGCAATTCTCAGCAGTGTGTGCTGCCACATCGGTTGTGATCGTGAAACCGAAGAAACTGCACTTATCGAGCAAAATGTGTCTGATGAAGAGGTTTTGACGCGACAAAAACTTTATGAAACCGCGGATTGGGAGACCCGATGGGAGAGGTCGAGAAAAGCACGCAAGCGATACTTTCTGCTGAAGGATAAGTACCCAGAAGCCGCTATAAACGCATATATTGAATATCGTAATTGGATGGACTACGGACACCCTTTGGCAGAAAAAGTGGGACGAATCAGCGCAGAAACGGATATATTAGGCAAGATAAATATCCCCCAAAACTTGCAGCTGCTCAATTGGGAATTACAGATAGCGAAGGATACCGGAGCCAGCAAGGAGTTTCTTGCTGAGATGGAAGAAAATATCCTTTTTTGGACTGAATTGGGTGAAGACTTAGAATCTGAGGGTCATGATCCGGCGCTTTTTGAAATTTCGTTTGAAATACAAGAAAAAACGGAGACGAAATCTGAATAGGAGGCACTTATGAAAAGATACTTTCAAAATCGTACGAGATTTTTTTTCTTGCTCTTGATACTCATTGCGTGTGTGAGCCTCTTTTATTTTGCTTCGGATGCAAAAAAGGAAAACGCTTTGGACGTTAAATCTGAACCTGCCCGCCTTAGAGCGCAGAAAAAGAAATGCGCTTGTTGCAAGAAGATCAAAGCGTTTAGAAAAGAGTTTGAGGCACGACAAGCCCAGCGGAAACTTGAAGCCGAGAAAGTATCGCAAAGATCTGTTGGTACAAAAGACAATACCTCAAAAGAAAAATAAAAAAGTGGATAGAAAGACACTTGTAATCCGTTTGGCGGTGTCCCTCTGCTTCCTCACACATTCAGCATTGCTCTTGTCTGAGTCCCTTCCTACCTTCTTGAAGCGGTAGCCCCCGCCGTGCGGCGTAACCCACCGATAGCTTTTAAAACCCCAAATTCTGGTTCAAATTCATCGTAACCAAGCCCCTAAGAAATCCGGGTGCTCTGTGTAAACCGCGATTCAGAGAACATCTGGATTTTATGTGCCGAGTTGTGTTATCATACCTGCACTAAACACTCCACTTGAGGTGATAAATTGAAACTCGGTGTATCTACTTATTCCTATTGGCATTTCAAACCAGAACGCGTGCCGATTGAGCATGTCATTGAAGAAGCCGCACGCCTTGAACTCGACGGTGTCGAAATCTTGCATCAACAGATGGCATCTGAAGCGAATCCGTATCTGCAAAAACTGAAACGGCACGCCTTTGTCCATGGACTCGATCTCTACGCTCTCTCGATCCATCAAGGCTTTGTGTCGCCAGACGAAGCCACGCGACAAAAAAATATCAACCACACCGTCCACTGCATTCGATTGGCACACGAACTCGGCATTCCGTCAATCCGTCTCAACTCAGGGAGATGGGGGACTATCCCGTCCTTCGATGAGTTAATGAAAACCGAGGGGCAAGAACCAACGCTCCCCGGGCACACAGAAAATGAAGCGTTTGATTGGGTGATAGCTGCGATTGAAAAGTGTCTGCCGGACGCTGAAAAATATGGCGTGGTCCTGGGGCTCGAAAACCACTGGGGATTGACTTGCACCCCGGAAGGAGTCAATCGTATCGTCTCTGCTATCGACTCGGATTGGCTAAAAGTGACAATGGATTGTGGCAATTTCCTCTCGGATCCTTACAAAAAACTGACACAGATTGCAGGTGAGGCGGTGCTGGTGCATGCCAAAACCTACTACGGCGGTGGCGAATGGTATACATTGGATCTCGATTATGCTAAAATTGGCTCTATTCTAAAAGAGGTGGGGTTTCACGGATACGTGTCCATCGAATTTGAGGGCAAAGCGGATGCACACCTCGGGGTCCCACAGAGCGTAAAAATGCTCCGAGACGCGCTTCCTCAATAACCGGTGTCTTCTAGTATGGGCGAGGTTTTTGTACCTGAACGTTGACTTACCCTTGGAGGATTTAATGCACAGAAAAACTGTAATATCAATTCTAGCTTTCGCATTGCTCATGACAATAGGAGGCCGCACAACACTAGCAGAGATAGGAGAGCTGGCGGGAGCGACGAATGCTTCCCAGGTTTGGCGAGCCTTGCAACGTCTACAGACAACCGCTACTGTGCTACACACTGTTGCACACCCTGACGATGAGAACGGTGCTTTGCTAACGTGGCTCAGTCGCGGCCGAGGGGTCAGAACCGGACTATACTCAACGACACGTGGGGAAGGCGGCGCAAACCTCATAGGCCCCGAATTATTCGATGCACTCGGTATCGTCCGCACCGAAGAACATCTCGCTGCTGCCCGATACTACGGTATAGATATCTTCTTTAGCAGGGCTGTCGACTTCGGGTATTCCAAACGGCTCGACGAAACGTTGGAAAAATGGGATTACCAGATGCTGCTGGAGGATATGGTACGTCTCATCCGACGCTACCGGCCCGATGTCATCATTTCTCGATTTCAAGGAAATCGTCAAGATGGACATGGACACCATCAAGCCTCTGGGCTTGTGACCTCAGAGGCGTTCCGCGTCGCCGGCGATCCAAATCAATTTCCAGAACACCTGACAGCAGGACTGCAGCCGTGGCAACCTAAGAAACTTTATATCACGCGTTCCAGGTGGCAACACGGTAACGCTGAACCTGATGATACCCCACTGTTAGAGATTAACACGGGCGAATATAACGCTCTATTAGGACTCTCTTACGCTCAGGTTGCCCGTCAAGGCCTCAGTTACCAACGTTCGCAAGGGGTCGGACAGACGCGCGCGTCCAAAGGTTCCTCACTCACTCAACTGCGTTTGCTGGATACAACACTTCCCAAGCGATCGGAGACCGAACAGAGTCTTTTTGATGGCCTTGACACCACAATTATGGGAATGGCAACACTCGCCAACGCGCCTGATTTGAATGCAACATTTACGCAACTTCAGGCAAGCGTAGATGCTGCGCTGAATGATTATGATGCACGGCAACCTTGGACGGTTGTGCCTCACCTTGCAAGTGGTTTAAAAGCTGTTCGCAGCTTAATTGAAGGGGTCCAGAGCCGAGAGCTTGATGACGCTACGCGTGCGCATCTGCTTTTTCTGTTACAGAATAAAGAGCAGGAATTGATGGATGCTGCCGACGCCGCCCTCGGATGTTCCCTGGAGGTACTCGTCTACCCCCAAGGCGCGCAAGAAGGATTCTTCCGTTCACCTGAAACCTTCGCAGTTGCGGTTCCGGGACAAAAATTTTCAATCGGAATGCGGATAGTGAATCCTGCACCCGTTGTTGCTGAACTTGTTGATGCATTTCTCCGCGCCCCAGAGGGATGGATCGTGCGTCAAACCGCAACAGACGCGGCGGAGAAAAAGGGGATACCCATGCAAACAAATCAAGCGATCGCTGTCACGTTTGAAGTGGAAGTGCCACAAGATGCGTCGTACACCCAACCGTATTGGACTCGCACGTCTGAATATCACGATGCTGTCTATACACTACAACATCCAGAGTTTAGGTACATGCCCTTTGCACCGCCCGAGGTTCAAGGGGTTATAACCTATCGTGTGGAGGGTGTGGACTTCACACTTACGCGCCCCGCACAAACGGTTTCGATCAACCGCCCTTGGGGCGAAAGACGGCGTTTGCTATCGGTGGCGCCCGCCCTCAGCCTATCTATGACCCCCCGTATCGGCATTATTCCGATAGCTGAATCCGAAGCAGTAGATCGGAAAACAACCGAATTCACTGCCACGGTGGAGGTGTTGAACAACGTGGCAGGTGAAGCAGCAGGCACGCTTTCACTCATCGTACCAGAGGAATGGCGTATGTCTCCTGAAAGCACACCTTTCGCTTTTACCCATGAGGGAGCCAGCAAGACGTTTACTTTTCAAGTGGGCACTAAGGGTGTAGAACCCGGCAAAAATTATATAATTCAAGCAGTCGCTATCTCTGACGGTGAAGAATACACCACAGGTTATCAAGTTATCGATTTTCCTGATCTTGAGCCTCGACATCTCTATCGTCCGGCGACGATGACGCTACACAGTATTTCGATCGAACTTCCAACGGAGCTGGAAGTTGGTTACATCATGGGGGTCGGTGATAGAGTGCCTGAGGCACTGCAGCAGATTGGTATCGACGTTGAGATGCTCGGTCGGGAAGAACTTCGCACCGGTGATTTGAGTCGCTACAACACGATCTTGGTGGGCATTCGGGCGTATGCCGTGCGGCGGGATCTCATTGCGTATAACGGACGACTTCTCGACTACGTCCATAACGGAGGTAACCTTATCGTCCAATACCAGACCCCGGAATTTGACGATGCCCCGTTCGGCCCCTATCCGTATACGATGGGGCACCGACCCGAGGAAGTCTCCGAAGAAGATGCACCCGTGGGCATTCTGATCCCATCACATCTGATTTTCCAGCATCCTAACCTGATTACAGAAGCTGATTTCGATGGATGGGTTGAGGAGCGCGGTTCAAAGTTCTTAACTCAGTGGGATTTCAACTATCAGGCGCTCCTGACGTGCAACGACCACAAACAGGAGCCGCAGCGCGGCGGTCTCCTCTATACCAAATATGGAGAAGGTACCTATATCTACGCTGCTTACGCTTTTTATAGACAGCTCCCGGCAGGTGTCACAGGAGCGTACCGTCTCTTCGTTAACCTGCTTACGCTCGGCAAGTAGCCGCTACTCCTAGTCCGTCTCCCACGGTGCTACCTTCTCGACGGGTGGCGGTGCTGGGAAGCGACTCACAACATCAATAGGGCGACCTGCATCAGACGATTCAATTATCCGTTCACACACTTCTAGCGTGTGCCGTGCTTGGGCACCGTTACAGCGCGGGTTTCGATCGGATCTAATTGCGTCTGCGAAGTCAGCGACTCCCTTGCCCCAATCTAACCCTACAAAGGATTTTGGTGGCGAAGGTTCGTCTTGCCACTGGTGCTGTGGCGTGAATTTTTTGATGCCGCGTCCGTCGTCGTGTGCTTGTAGAGAGAAACCGCCTGTTGTACCGTGAATCTCATAAGGCGGCATCCCGGAGGCAACAGTGAAACTGTGATAAATGAGTCCGTGTGCGCCGTTTTCAAATTCAAGCACAGCAAATCCGTGATCCTTCTCATTGACCTCAAATTCAGTCCCTTTCCGCGGTCCCTGGTGTAACGTCCGTTTTGGAACAGCAAGTCGTGCAAAGCCGTGTACCGTTCTAACGGGGGCGATCATAGTTGTCATCGCTGTGAGCGGATATGGGGCGACATCGCGAAAGGGCCCCGCGTGCATCAGAAACGCATCAGCATTCGGGTGCCAGTGTTCCAAGGGACCACCGAAGTTGCCAATTACAGAGAGGATATCGCCGATCTCACCGTCCCGGACCCGTTGCCAGACGTTCTGTTGAACGTAGCCGAGGATCGCTGATGGCGCACATGCCAATTTCAAATCTAGTGCATCTGCCGTTTCGACAAGCTCGTTTGCTTCGTCGGTTCGGATAGAGATCGGTTTCTCAGAGTAGACGTGTTTTCCGGCTTTCAAGGCCGCTAACGAAATGGGGTAGTGTGAAGTGTGAATTGTCAAATTCACGATCGTTTCCACGTTTGGATCGTTTAGAACTTCATCGAACGATTTATAAACGCGCCCTCCGTCTCTATCCGCTAATGCTGAGGCCCGCGTTTCATCTTGATCGTAGTAACCAGCCAGTTCAATGCAGTGTGGATATGCTTGGCATCGTGGTTGGTAGCCGCCTGCAGCTATCATACCACAACCGACAATCACTGTGCGGACTGGAGTTGTATTGGACATTCAATAAGCTCCTTTTTACGTATCAATGTTTTTACGTTTGTAAGATTTAAAGTCTACCAGATTATCAGACTGGTTGCAAGCCTGGGCGTGTAAAATTTTGATACGGAATTCACGAGGTCTCCAAAATGGCCCTAACCTCCGGGCAAGGTTGCCGCGCCCATCTTGGCGTTCGGCAATCCGGGAAACCGTTAGAGACTCTAAATTCCGGTTCAGAACGAAATTCCCAATAAACCCAATTTTTCTCTTGACATAAAAGGCAGACACAATGTAATATATAGGGTGTAACTTGGCAACCAATATTATATATAGATCTTGAGGTGATAAACGTGCTAAGGGGCCATCAACTCGCTTCTATCGCTATCCTTGCCTCCCTGATTCTGTCTGGATGTGCTGGATCGCGGGACAGTGACCAGGCTGAGGCTTACAACGCATTCGCGATAAGAGCTGCAGAAGCAGAACTCTGGAACGAGGCCGTGTTCCGATTGAAACAGGTTATTAATGTTGATCCAGTGAATTCTAAAGCCTATAATAACCTCGGTGTTGCTTACGAAGCCCTCGGGAACATAGATGAGGCTGTCGCTGCTTACGAGCATGCGACGGAACTAGAACCCGATAACAAATACTATCGACTCAATTATCGGAGGTGCCGGATACATGTCCGACGGAGCGGGGCTGATGCTGATACCGCGCAATTGGCAGAAGAGGGGGCTCCACCTAAGAAAAAGGAGCAGAACTCAATATTCGAAACTCGCTTTCAAGTGAAGACAGAGATATGCAAATAATGAATAAAATGGCGACCCTCTTTGTGATTTTAACCCTTTGCGGCTGTGGTAGTACTGTCACGCGGGTCTCTATTCCGGTGAAAGTTCAATCTGAAATTGACATCGGCCGGTATTCCAACTTTGCGGTTTTGCCGTTTATCAATGAAAAGACGGATCGCAACGAGGAAGTGCCTCCAGAGATAGGTGAGGATATCGCTGCGATACTCCGCAGAGGTTTAGCACGCCAAAAAAGTTTCAAAGTCGTCAGCACGCAGGAAACCGAGAGACTTCTTACCGGTGAAACTATAGAGGCAGAGTGGCTGACCAATACCAAGCATCTTAGCCAACTCGGTGAGTATTTTGAGGTGAAAGGTGTTATCATCGGGAGCTTTCGGTTTTATTCAGACAGTCGTCCAAGACGCTATTATGGGGAGCGGTACTCCATACAACGGCAACGTTACGTCATGGATTATCAGGACTATATGCAGAAAACGTATCTACTTTCCCTGCGCGTCCTGATTATTGATGTCGAAACCGAGCAGATCATTTGGGATGAATCCTACCGACGAAGCACTGCGGAGGCACATACTATTGGTTCTTTTATTTTTTCGCAGGTTGGCCCGCATGCAAATGCCATCCGCGAACTTGGCAAGCGTGCGGCATCAGAGTTTACACGGCAAATTTCCCCACACTACGAGCGCGAAGATAGATATTTGGTAAAATAATAGGAAAAACAGATGAGTGGTGAAAAAAAAGAACAAATTCAGAATCGGCAATTAGCAGCCCGCTATTTGCTATTTGTAGCTTGTTATTTGCTATTTGTTATTTCTTGCGCCTCATGGGCACAGGGATTTGGGAAGAATAAAATCACAGGCCAACGTTTCGAGTGGCACATCCATAGGACAGAGCACTTTGATATCCACTATTATCCCAGTGCAGCCAAACTGGTGCCTATTATGGCTGCTATTGCTGAGCAGGCTTACGAACAACACAGCTCTGATTTTGAACATGAGCTGCAAGACAGAACGCCGCTTATCCTTTACAAATCCCATAAAGACTTCCAAGAAACCAACATAATCCTCCAAGAACTCCACGAAGGCATCGGGGGGTTCGCTGAGATCTTTAAACACCGTATTGTTATACCTTTCACCGGGTCTCTCGAAGCATTTCGGGAAGTGATCTTCCACGAACTAATCCATATTTTTCAGTACGACATCATCTATCAAAAACCACATGCCCGCATCTATAGCGGCGAGTTTCTCTATTCTGCACCTATCTGGTTTATAGAGGGGATGGCAGATTATTTTGCTGAAGATAACGATGCTATCGGTGAAATGGTGATTCGTGATGCAAGTATGAATAACAATATCGTACCGCTGCCGCAGCTCCACAATTTCAATCGATTGAGATCGCCCTTCGTTGGGTATAAGCTGGGACAATTAGCGGTCGCCTATCTCACGGAGACCTATGGACGCGAAAAAATCGCTGAGATTTTGCAAGGATTACGACAGAGCAGGACGAAAGATATTAACCAGGTTTTTATAGAAGTACTCGGGGTGAAGCTTGAAGAATTTGATAAGGCATGGAGGCAGACAGTCCGCAAACGTTACTGGCCCCTCATTGAGCACAGAGAATTGCCTGACCTCGTAGCGAAGAACCTTACTGAGAAATCGAAATATTCACATAATATCAAACCGGTCTGGGCTCCTAGCGGCGATATTATCGCCTACGTCACCGGGAATGAAGGGTTTTTGGAAATTGTCCTTATGTCCGCGAAAACCGGAGAACGCATCAAGCGCATCACAAAACGATTTTTCCGGGAAAAATACGAGGAAATTCGCACAGATTTCGGGGGATTTGGCAGGAGCCTCGCTTGGGCCCCCGATGGGGATAGGATAGCATTCATCGCTAAGTATCACGATGCAAACTACCTTCTTGAAGTTAATATTTTGACAGAGGAACTGACGCAGTACTTTGAACTCAATTTTGATAACGCTACCTCTCCAGACTATGATGGTAGCGGGGAACGTATCATCTTTTCCGCTCTAAAAAGCGGACAGACAGACCTCTATACCATTGAGTTGTTGACTGGTGAAATAAAACGTTTAACATTCGACCTTTTCAACGATACCCATCCGTCGTGGCATCCAACAACAGGTAAAATCCTCTATACCTCTGAACGGGGCGGGAAAAATAGGCTCGTCCTTATGGACCTCAATCGCGGAACGGAACTTGTCCTGACAGATAACACCTATAATGCTGTTAGCCCCACGTGGGCACCAGGCGGCGAATCGATACTTTTTTGTTCTGATGCTAAAGGCATTTACGATGTTTACGAGCTTGAAATTGTGGAGAAAACCGGCACCGAGGAAAACGCCAATTCCAGAAAAGAGAAGCCCGTTGCACAACAGGCTAGTAGTGGTGACTCCAAAACAGAACAGGTCGCATCTGCAGAAGGGCATGTGGAGCCTTTAAAGCCATCTTTAGAGCTCAAACTTACGCGGCTTACCAACATCATGACGGGTTGTTTTAATCCAAGTTTGGCTCCAGATAGAGAGCATCTGCTGTTTAGCGCATACCAGAATGGAAAATACGATATCTGCCTGATGGATATTGGCAAAACCATTAAAGAGGAAATTGAAGTTTCAGACGGACCAGAACCGTCTGCAATTTTGACAGCAGAAGGCACAGAGAATTATAGGATTGCTAAGCGAAAGTACAACACCCGTTCCTCTTTCGCCCTAGATGCAATCTTTCCTAATTTCAGTTTTGGTGCCGACGGTATCCTGAGAAGCACGGTACAAATCATCGGTAGTGATATGCTCGGCAACCATCGCATCGGAGTTAGTGTGATGAATCAATCCAGCTATCTTGCCCCAGATTTCATCGCGCAATATGGATTCTTGACACATCGAACCGATATTGGTGCCATGATTTATAACTATCATGAATACCATATTTTGGGCGGCATTCAGAACAGACGTGGTATTTTACAGCGGATTACAGGGCTCGGGGCGTATCTCAATTACCCGTTCGACAGGTACCATCGCCTTGATTTTGAATTCTCGATGTACTCAAAGCCGTTTTCCTTTAATTTTCAAACGAGGGAGCCTTTGGGACCCTACGCAGACGATAGAGGCTTGCTCACCGTTGGTTCTCTCGCTTTTGTTGGAGATACCACAATGTGGCGTGAGTGGGAGCCTTATACCGGTTCGCGCTACCGACTCCAACTTGAGCAGTCACTCCCCGCCCTCGGCAGTGATCTCGCGCTAACAAACCTTATTTTTGATGGACGCCGCTACTTCGGCCTGGGAAGGCGTTCTACGATTGCAGCGCGATTGTTGCTAGGTGGCAACTTCGGCCCTGACCAATCCTACTTCTACCTCGGCGGGATTGATACAATCCGTGGTTATGATTACGAAGCTCTGGTCGGCACACGCATCGGACTTCTCAATTTGGAACTCCGTATTCCGTTCATAGATGTACTTCACTTCGGCTGGCCTGTCCCCTGGACGCTCGGAGGGATCCGTGGAATCCTCTTTGCAGATATAGGCGGCGCATGGTCGGATTGGCAATACGGCCCAGAAAATCCGTTCAGGATCTTTGTTCGAGAAAAAAATCGACTCCGGCTTGACGATGCTAAGGCAGCAGTTGGACTCGGACTTCGGCTCCAACTTGGAGTGTTTTCAGTCGACTTCGCAGCGGCGCGACTCACTGATCTCGCAGGATTCGAACCCGGGGTCAAGTACCACCTCGGACTCGGACAAGCTTTTTAACGGTTATCAATTTTCAATAAAAAAGCAGTTTTGACAGGTGAGTGCATGGATAATCAACCTATTATGGAGTCTTTCAAAGCTCAGTTTTGAACAGCAAAACAGCTACACATACACACTTAACTAACAGCCAACCACTGACAACTGACAATTCTTAAGAAGGAGAAATATGGATTCACGAACCAAACGCTTTATTCCCACTGTTATTGTCCTTGCACTTATCGGAGCGCTAGTTGCTATTTGGGTTAACCTGTACCCTGACTTCCTGTGGTTTCAGGTAGTGGACTATTGGAGCATTTACACTAAAATTCTCACGACGAAAATCGGGGTCGGTGCAGTTGTTGGGGGCTGTTATTTAGCGATTCTCCTAACCAATCTTGCCATCATCTACCGATTCACGCCAGCGCATCTCAGCCCCGCATTTATGGGAGGTGCAGACTTCACAGGCGGTGCAATAGACAATCCGGGCGCTACGCGAAATCTAATTTATGGCGGACTCGCCCTTCTTGCTGTGCTCTTTAGCACCTTGATGGGATACGCAGCCAGTGACCGATGGGAGATCTACCTACGTTTTACCAATGCAGATGAACTCACTTTCCCCGCTGCTACATCTATTGTCGTAGACGGGAGTCTTAACTCCAATGAAGTGCCAGTGGCACAATCGGAGCTCCGAGGAAAAAATATAAGAGCGGGCGATCTTGTAAACGTCCACATTGATGGAGCAAGTCAAGAGGCACATGTTGAGGCGGTGATGGAGAATGCTATTCGATTGAGTACGCCTGTTCAAATAGAATCCGGACAAAAGGCGTTTCTCACCTCGCCTGCACGCGATCCAATTTTCAAAAAGGATGTTTCCTACTACGTCTTCAAAATGCCGATGTGGCGATATATCTGTGGGACCCTTTTCGGCCTTTTCTTGTTGGTTACCATTTTCTCAACCGTCATCTACTTTTTCCACGGATTAATCACCGGTGATACCAGTCAATTTCGATTCTGCCCGCCTTTCAATGTGAAGGCACATCTGTTCACGCTCGTCGGGATAACGCTCCTCTGCCGGGCATGGAACTACGAATTCGCTATGTACGACTTGTTGTACACCTCAAACAACCTCGTACGCGGCGGTGGCGGATACGCCGCTATACAAGCACGGCTCCCTATATTGTGGATTATGCTCTGTATTACGATTATCTGCGCACTAGTTTTTATTGTGAGTATCTTCCTCAAGCGTAACACCTTCGCATTCGGTGCCTTCATCGTTTTTCTCATCGCTGGTTTCCTCGGACAAGCCTATCCGGTCGCTATACAAAGGTGGCAAGTTGAACCCAGAAAACAGGTATTAGAGGCAGATTATATAGACTATAATATTAAAGCGACACTCCAAGCGTACGGTTTGGCTGACAACACCGTGACCGAAGAAGAGTACCCGCTGACCGAACAGCTCAGCTATGAGGACATAAGGAGTCCAGAGAACGCTCCGGTCTTTAATAGCATCCGCCTCTGGGATTGGCGGCCTTTGCGCAGAACTTTCCGTCAACTCCAAGAATTAAGATCGCAGTACGACTTTAACGACGTTGACATCGATCGCTATGTCGTTGATGGCGAAATTCGACAGGTGATGCTTTCTGGACGCGAACTCAATATCAACGAACTCCCAGTTGAGATCAGGAATGATTGGTATAAGCAGACATATACATATACGCACGGATACGGTGCAGTCGTGAGTCCTGTCAATGAAATAGATAACGGGAAGCCGAACATGTACATTCAAGGGTTACCGCCTATTGACTATAGCGAACAGTGGCAGCACCGGTTTAGCGAAACACCGGGGCCTCGTATCTACTACGGTGAACGGACAAACCGTTACATTATCGTGCACCCTAATCGCACCCCGGGGCTTGAGTTCGATTACCCACAAGAGGGACAGCAGTATGCCGAATACGCCTATAGCGGGCAAGGCGGGGTTCAGTTAAACTCCTTCTGGCGGAAACTGGTGTACATGCTCAAATTTGACAATGAAATTAACTTCGTCTTGCCGGGTGAAATTTCGTCCACAAGCAAAATCCTCTACGATCGAAATATTAAAAAACGCGTACAGAAAATCGTTCCGTTCTTGCGATATGATGACGATCCTTACATCGTTATTCATAACGGGCGACTTGTCTGGATAATTGATGCCTATACCATTACGCATCGCTACCCGTACTCCGTTTCTATGGAAGAATTCGTCGACGAAAGAAGACGACGGATCGCAAATACGCGGCGAAATAGTGAACCTTGGGGCAACTACATCCGAAATTCCGTTAAAGTAGTCGTTGATGCTTACGACGGAAAGGTCGATTTTTACGTTATGGAGCGAGAGCGGGACCCTATTGTAGAGTGTTACCGTAAGATCTTCCCGGGCCTTTTCAAACCCTTTGCAGAGATGCCGGACGAACTCAAAACACATATCCGGTACCCGACCTCTATGTTCTTCATCCAAGCCCGCATCTATCAGGATTATCACATGAAGGATCCGATAACGTTTTATGCAGGCGAGGATAAGTGGGAGATCGGCAGGGAACTTTATGACAATACGGATGCACAGACACGGCAGGTTGCGACTCCACAACAGAGAAACCCGTTCGCGCCACAACAAGTCCCTCGAAACTCCGGGGTTAATAGTCAACTCGTTAAGCCTTACTATGTTGTCATTAGGCTGCCCGGGGAAGAAAAAGCGGAATTCATGTTGATGTTGCCTTTCACACCGCTCAATAAGCCCAATCTTACCGCATGGCTTGCCGCTCGGTGCGATCTACCGCAATACGGACAACTCCTAGTCTATCGTTTCCCGAAAGGTAAACAGGTAGCCGGCCCCATGCAAGTTGAGAACTTTATTAGTCAAGAACCCGAAATTTCGCAACAGATTAGTCTCTGGAATACACAGGGATCTCGTGTCTTACGGGGCAACTTATTGATCCTTCCGATGAATAACTCCCTACTTTACGTTGAACCTATCTATATTCAGTCCGAAGACGAAAAAACCGCTATCCCCGAATTGCGGCGAGTCGTCATCGGATATGGTAATGAGGTCGTCTGGGGCGAAAGTCTTGATGAAGCTCTCGTCAAGATGTTCGGACGCGGAACATCCGAGCAAACAACGACTACCGCGACAACAACGGTTGAAACCGCAACTGACCCCGGTACAAATCAAACGCCACTGAGAAGTCTCATTCAACAAGCAAGCCGCCATTTCAATCAAGCCCAAGAGGCACAACGCACTGGCGATTGGACAGGATATGGGCAGTCACTTCAACTTTTAGAGGAGACTTTGCGTCAACTTGAAAGAACTACACAATAAGACAACTATTGACAAGCGATTAAAACGTTTGGCTTATACAAACCAGCTCTTAACCGATGACTCACACCTAATATGCCGCTAAAGGAGGTGAAACAAATGGCTCTTGATTGGAAACCACGGCACCGAGACATAATTATTGGAAATATCCCATGGTTAGCTAGAATTACCGATAAAGCCAATGCCAAACTGCAAGGCATTATCGGTGACTATATCTACCCGTGACCACAGGATAAGTTGTTCCTGGAGGAACACAAGATAAGTGCTGAGGCGTTCGTCGAAATGGTACGGAACAATCCGTCAGACGATGAAATGATAGCCGCTATGAAGAAATTGGATCGTTAGGGAAAGAGTTCGCAGCCATCAGCAGTCAGTAGATCGTTGTGGAGATAGCGATCATTTTCTCCTGCTACCTGCTCTTTATTAAAAGTGTGGGGAGCCGTTGTGTCTCATTTTTTACCACAAACCGATTCTTCTGATTGCTGATAACTAATAACACGGAGACCTATTTCTTTGGAACTGACAAAGTACCGTGATCAAATTAACGAGATTGACGACCAGATTTTACATCTTCTACAGAACCGAGCAGAAATTTCCAAACAGGTCGGTGCAGTAAAAGCAGAAACAGGTGTTGCTAGCGTTTACGTTCCACATCGACACAAGCAGGTCATTGAACGCTTGAAGGTGAAAAATCAAAACCTATTCCCGGAAGGTGCGTTGGAGGCGATCTGGAGAGAAATTTTATCTGCCTCTCGTTCTTTGCAGGAACCCGAACGGGTTGCTTTTCTCGGGCCCGTGGGTAGTTTTGGACACTTAGCAGCCCTATGTCATTTCGGTGCCTCGACAGAGCTTATTCCGGTCCGTCCACAGACAGACATCTTTACTGAAGTTGAGTCTGGCAGAACCGACTATGGTGTGGTGGCTATCCAGAATTCTCTGCATGGCACTGTTCGTGATGTTCTCGAATGTTTTCAACGTACACCTTTATCGATTTGTGCAGAGGCGTTCCAGCCGATAAGACAGCACCTCTTATCAAAGTCGCCGATCACGGAAATCCGACGTATCTACTCACACCCGCAACCTTTCGCGCAGTGTAAGACCTGGCTGCAGCGGTATCTCACTAACGCTGAGCAGGTCGAGGTCGTCAGCACGTCTGAGGCAGCAGAACGGGCTGCAGCAGAACCAGCCGCTGCTGCAATTGCAAGTGAGCTTGCAAGCGAAATTTATCAGATTCCGATCATCGCAAATTCCATTATGGATGAATCTGATAACACAACCCGTTTTTTTATCATCGGAAAACACCAACCCGACTCAAGCGGGTACGATCGAACTTCGCTCTTCTGTGCCATTCCTGACAAGGTTGGGGCACTACACCAGGCCCTCGGTATATTAGAGGAAACAGGGTTGAATCTCAGTTATCTGGAATCTTTGCCATCCCGAACCAAACCTTGGGAGTACATCTTCTTTGTTGAAATGGAGGGCCATATCGCCGACGACCGCGTCGGCGGGGCTCTTAATCGACTCGAAGCATTGTGCCGCGAAGTTAAGGTTCTCGGATCTTACCCACGCGGTACTCAGTAATGCTAACATTAACCGATCAAATTCGGGCACAAGCACACAAATTGGGGTTCGAACGCGTTGGCATCATACCTGCAACGCACAGCGAAACGATCGCACGATACCGACAATGGTTGGAAAAAGGATATGCCGGGCAGATGCACTATCTTGAGAAGCATCTGCCCCTCAAAGCAGATGTGCGCGAACTTCTCGCAGAGGCAAAATCTGTTATTAGCCTCGCGATGAACTATTATACACTCGACCCCCCAAAGCCACTTGCAACAGATCCAGGGCGCGGCCAGATTTCCCGATATGCATGGGGCGATGACTATCATGAACTTATCCGCCAACGGCTTTCGGAGCTTACCGAATTTATTAAACAGACAGCTGAAGGTGAATTGAAAACCCGAATCTGTGTCGATACCGCTCCGATTATCGAAAGGGAATATGCCCAAAAATCAGGTATCGGTTGGATCGGTAAGAACACCAATTTAATTCATTGGCGTTCCGGCTCGTGGTATTTTCTCTCCGAGATTCTTGTGAATTTCGCTTTGGAATCCGAGGTGTCCGCCCCGCGTGGAAGTTGCGGCACTTGCACACGCTGTATTGAAGAATGTCCAACGGGGGCGATCATCGAACCAAATCTCTTGGATTCCCGCCTCTGCATCTCTTATCTCACAATTGAGCTCAAGGAGAGTATCCCGAAGCAGCTGCGTCCTAAAATCGGGAACTTAATTTTTGGCTGCGACATTTGTCAAGAGGTTTGTCCCTGGAATAGGAGAGCCGTCCCAACAGCCGAACCAGCATTCCACCCGCGCGACGGGAACCTCGGACCTAAATTGCTGTCGCTGATTGGCATGACCCAGCAGGAATTTAGCAGGCGGTTTAAAGGGAGCCCGATCAAACGCGCGAAACGCCGTGGTTTTTTACGCAACGTCCTTGTTGCAATCGGTAATTGGCGGGATCGGCGTGCGCTGCCCGCACTCAAAAGCGCATTGCGGGATGACGAACCTCTCATCCGAAGCCATGCCGCATGGGCATTGGGCAGAATCGGCTGTAAAACGGCTAAACAAATATTAAAGCGAAGATTGACTATTGAAACTGAAATAGAAGTGATTACTGAAATACGAGACGCACTTTTTGAAATAGAGCGATCAGTCAAGAAAAGCGAGAGAAGTGCCTAAAGCGGCAGCTATTCTATACATCTCTATACATTCACCGCTGCTGATTGTCAGCGCACCCACCGCACCGTAATCTTGAAACAGCAAGAGGTCTGCTCTACACAGTCAAACCTTCGCTTATTTTTATGTCCACCGTGTCCACGCGTTGGGTATGACAGCCCCCTCTCCGCCTTATTCTGCACGGATGATGCGCCACGTTTCGGCTTCATTTGCGAAAACCAACGTCAATCTGCCTGAGGTTTGTTCGATTTTTCCGTTCGCTTTAGGGCTGTATTGTAACGTATACCGGCCGGTTACAATTGCGGTATCATCGGCAATATTTGGGTGAATGTTAATATCTGTCAACGTTATATCAATCTGATGATGGGCCTCGAAAAACCGGGCCGCCTTTGTTTTCACATCTTCATATGTGCGTCCGTTGGATAAATACATCTCTGAAAAACATGCCATCACCTGTGCTAGATCCGCCGTGTCATACCCGAGTTCATATTGATTTAAGACGCGCCGGATTATCTCCTTAACCGTGGGTTGAGTTTGCTGTTCAAGCTCTTGGGTTTCTGTCTGGACGGGACGCGGTGTCGCCGCTGCAGGTATCCCTTGTGCTATCTGCTTCAGGGTGTGCACTTCGGGTGCCGCATACCCCCAGATCTCTAGTTCCATCACCCGTGCAACGCCCTCTACTTCATACACCGGGCGGCTGCCTGCCATGTGTTGGTAATTGCGCACCGTGTCGTTTGAGGAGACCGGAACCAGGCGTATTTTTCTAGCAATTAAGCGTTCACGGATTGAATGCACCCGCTTACCTTTGGTGTTGTTTCGTGCCGTGTACTGCTTATCCTTCGTATCCCCCGATGGAATGAGCCCCCATCCCGTGCCATGCCAGTACTCAATCCGATAGTCTTTCAACCCGAATTGCCGCGCTGGGTATTTCTCCGAGTCAATCGTCCACATCACAATTTTGCGAATGTCAACCGGTTTAGCAAGTGTCACGGAGATATAAGGGCGTTTATTTAGATCCGACGTGCGTAAGTGTTCTAAGCTGCTACCCCAACCGCTCCCTTCATCCCAGGTCTCAGAGGTAGTGTCGCCATCAATTATCTCTTCCGGGCGGTGGTTTGGAACAGATTGTGAAGCTTCCGCAGTTGCCCCGTTCCGGATCGTCGCGAAATTGGTGAGAGGCAATGGCGGTTTTAAAAGGTGTTCCTGCAAAATTTGTGATTGACAACCCGTTATTGAAAACAAAAGCGTCAGACATAAAAAATAGACACGAAGCATCGTTAACCTCCTTTATCAATGCGCACCTAAATCCAAAAGTATCGCGGAGATATTATCAGCGTAGTTCCGTGATCGTTAGTAATAACGCTGTTGGTAAGCGATTTATGTGCGTTTAATCTTATAGTGACTACCTTAAGACCGCTAAGCGTCCGAGGGTTTGCGTTATCTGCTCTCCAGCGGCGGCCCGTATCTTGTAAAAATAGACCCCGTTGGCGAGTAGGACCCCATCAGCATCTCGAGCGTCCCAAAGGACCTCGTTGTAGCCTTCGTTTCCGGACACTTCGTTCAGAGCATTTACTACTCGGCCTGATGTAGCGTAGATAAGGATAGAGACCTCATCTGCATCCAGCGATAACTGATACGTAAACGTTGTTCCGCGCTTTAAGGGGTTAGGATAGTTGTGAACGTCCCAGATTCTGAAGGGAACCTCCTCCGGTGAGAAGTTCACATCGTATTTTCGAAGCGTCTGATAGTCGAAACTCGTCAACCAGGCAACTTCTGCGTTTAAGGTGCTTAGCAGCTCGGCTTCGATCGTCCGATGTGAGTATCCAAAGAGCGGGACAAACTCCTCTATCGCTTTTATATGGGGTTGTATAGACTTGGAAAACTCTGTAGCGCTCGTAAGTTTTGCGCGGATGGCTTCTTCTGTGCCGGGCTTGTAGCCGAGGATTATTGCATCTACCAATTTAGCGCGACTTTCAAAAAAGACCGTCCACAACGTCATTAAGTGGACAGCATCGTGCAGATCCTCGGCTGCTTCTGAGTCAAAAGGTTCTGCAATTTCGCTTGCGGCCCGTATCTCGTTTGCGGCTTGTTGTTGCGGCGCCAGAAGCGCGGTGAACCGATTCGCTGCGACTTTTGCAATCTCCAATTCGGGAACGGCTAAGGTATCCGCAACGACACGCGGTCCGATCAGGTTCCAAAATCGAGTTGCGAGTCCTGCTGAGCCGCTGCCGTAGGTACCACCGATGGTCAAAGATCCGGCGTAATCCGAGAAATAACTGGCCATGTTCCATCCATTGACCCGTAGGGCGTTCAGAATATGCGGTGCCGCTTCGCTGCCATAACGGGCTATTAACTCATTTTTCAACAGCTGAAAATGGTCGAGCTCAATGTGCCAATTCAGGCGGGCGCTAACAAGGCGGTCAAGGTACCCGAGACCTTGTGTGGCACCTTGAACAGTAAACCCACTTAAACCAACAACATCCGGATTACTGGCAAGTTGCCGCACACCTTGCACGAAAAGATCGCTTTCCAACATCCAGAGCGGCATCACTTCTTCCACTTCATGGGAGAGAATTATGAAGCGGTGCCCCATTTCACCGAGTGCTCTAATCTGGGGGATAGGGATGCCTGCATCGGCAACTGGTTCCCCGTCCGCCCCCCACTTCCGCGAAAAAATTGTACCTTTTGGCAGCCGGCGCGCATAAGCCCCGGCTGCGTCCTTAAGCCAGCTGCTATCGTAACCGGAGATGTAGAATTTGAAGTCCGGGCGCACCTGCCTCGCAGCGTTGATAATTGTGAAATACACCTCCCAGAGCTTTTTCTGTCCCGCTTCCGTCCTATCGCCACAATCAGGACAGTTGCATGCACGCGTCTCATGTCCCCAAGAACGCAGATGGAAACCGCCAAGCGCGGGGTAGGTACGCACAATCGCCTGAATGAGCTCCGTTACAAGTGTATGAAACTCAAGTTTCGACCAGCAGAACGGACGGTAGAAGGTCTCGTTGCGAGACGCACCGTAAGCCACCGAGGGGCCTAAGAGCTGAGGACGTTGTTGAATTAACGCCTCTGTCGGTTCCCCTGTCACATACATAAAGAGATAGGCATCAATCCCACGCCGTTTGAGCGCATTAAACCTATTTTGTAGCTCTGCAATCCGTTCTCGTCGCTGTGCTATTGGTTCGTCTTGCAGCCCTTCAAATGCGGGGGTGTCAATATACTTGAACGCTGTTCCGAGTCCGTCTTCAATACCGGTGCCGGTCCAGACCCCTTCGCCTCCGCTCATGTTGACACGGTGGCGCGCGAGCCAATCCGGGTCTTCTATCTCTAACACAGCGCGCACGGGATAAAACGGGCTTGATATGTCGTCCATAAACGGGACGAACAACGCCTCCTTCTTAGCAACTGCTACCTCTGGATGCACAGGCGTTAAACCGCTTAAAGCCGTGATACAGTTTTCAATAAAGCCGTATGCCCCATAGATAACCCCTCTGCCCGTATGCGCAGCGACAGCGATAATAATTTCGGCACCGATCGCTATCGTTTTGATACGATACCCCTCATTCCCGAGTTCGTCTCCCAATGAAAATCCTGTTTCTGACTGGAGTCCCGCGATTGTCGGATTCGACTCTGGAGTGCCTAATACAATTACAGTCGATGTCTCTGTCTGTTCCCGATTGGTACGGATGTCGAGTTGGGCCCCGGTGAATTGTTGAATGAAAGTCTGTATCTCTTCGGCTGCGAATGCTTCTTGCGGTGATGCATTTACCCCGATTTGCAGCGTCGCCCTCGGTTCTTCGGATACCACGATCGGGATTTCGTTACTCTTTGACGGGGCAGCAAGCATCACAACACAAACCGCAACAATCAGAACGGAAACGCCTCGTTTGTGTACTGTTTTCCTTAGAGACATCAGCTGTTTTATCCTCGTTAGCGCGTTTTAATGAACATGTTTACCCTCGGATGCTTGTAAAAAGTAGATCGCGCAGAACGTCAGAGCGAAACCGATGACAAACAGGAGCTTTGCAGTACGACTCACATGAACGTTCCCGGTAGGATAACGTCCCCGGAACCCCTCCATTACGACATGCAGAAGAGTCCCTACCGCAAATGCTGTGAGGTAGTGTATCAGCTCCGCAAAATATCCGCGGAGCAGCTGTTCCCCGAGTAGCACACCGATCACCGGCCCAACTATCAGCGGTATCAATCGCCCCAGGGCGCTGCCAAAAGCGAGGTTCCGGAGAAGCACTGCAGTGATAAACGTCCCAACTGGCAAACGATGGATGAGTATACCAAACGCAAGCGCACCGCCAAGCGTCTTCTCTCTTGCGGCGATAACCAGATTGAGACCGTCTGCCAGCGAGTGGAGCGATAAACCGAGTACTGTTAAGTTGATGCCCCACCTCCTATCCGGGCTCACCTCAGCTTCAGCCTGCCGGTGCGATGCCAAACGTTCTGCTGCCGAAATTAGGAGGAATCCACCCCACATCACGCCGATTGAAACATATCCTACCTCGATGTAAAGATGTATCATCATAACCAAAACCACTCCAAGCACTGCTCCAGCAATCAATCCGAAGAAGTTGCCAAAGTGTTTCTGATGGGCTTGCGATACAAAAGCGATGCCTGCACCAAGCGGAACCGTCAACACGGCGATTGCAAGATAAATTGTAAGCATAGTATAAATATAACAGAATTTGGGTTGAAAGGCAATCTAAATTCAGCAAACCGTATTCGATCAGACGAAGCAGCCCAGAAGACCCTGTATCGTTCGCGGGAAAATACAAAATGTTCACGTCTAGAGGGGTTTATCATTCTTTACTTTTATGCTTGCCGTGTTTGTCCATTAATGTTATATTAAGGTTATGATAAGCCGACAAAAATGCAAATTTGCTGCGAATCGGACCTCAGATAGGACTTTATCCAACTTACTTCTGGTAAAGGAGCTATAAAAATAGATGAAAATGGTAGATAAAATTTTTGATATACTCATAGGGTTTATGCTCAATCGAGATTTGGAAAGAGAGATGGGAGTTTGCCGTAAATTTTTAAATGGAAGATTCGCTGAAATTCCAGCAAAGAGTATTGACAGACTGGTCGATTTTCTGATGGGGGCCCGTTACGCTTACTACTTAGAGATGCGCCGGAATATACTCGAAGGCGGAGTGGTCGAAGTGCCCTCAAATCTCTTTGATTGGAAAGCACTTGAGCGCGCCAGTACTTATTTGCGTGTCTATATGGAAGAGTTTCACGATCGGTTCAAGAGAGATTACGAAGGAAATTTCCCCGACGAAGATTTCAAGGATTGGTTTTACCGCTTTCATGTCGAACGTCCACAACGCGAAGCAACAAAAAAATCTGTTTCTGAGGCGCTGCTTTCTGACGATTTACCAAGAGTCTAAGACTACCGGCACCGGAGCGCCGGGTTTAGAGACAATTCAGACCGGCATGTCGTCATAAGTGCGCCCGTCTAGCTCCCGTCCGGTTTTCGATTTGCGTTTGCCGCCCCACTGCTTAAAGAAAAACGCCACTTCGGCGTTTGCACACTGGTTCCGGATGTCTATCACCCATTTTTTCTTCATTTCGCGCGCCCCGGGCCCGGACTCACCTCCCACAATCACCCAATCTATGCCATCTAACTCCAGATTTGGGAGAGCACCAAGTAGAGGCTCAAGTGAGAGGAATTTAATCTGCGCATCGCTCCGACGGAGAGATTCGATTCGATGGGTTTCGCGATGGTATTCAACACTAACGCCCATCCAAATGTTCGGTGGCCACGGTAAATTTGGGCTGCATTCCAACAGCCATTGTGCCCGTTTTGTGAGAACTTGGAATTGATGCCAATGCGCCCTTTCCATCACAGAAAAGACCTCTTGAATGTAGGCGAATTCAATTTTCTCGTGAAACAGATCGCTCATGGAGTTAACAAAGATTCGGCGCGGCTTCTTCCACTTCAGCGGTGCGTTAAGCAGCTCCGGCACCGGGCGCACCTCTTTCGTCCACCGCGGTCCTGCCGGCGTATTTTCTGCTAAGCCCTCGTAGGCCATGCCCTTGCCTGAAAACCGTGACGCTATCCGCTCGGCATAGCAAAATCGACAGCCCTCTGATACGCGCGTACAGCCGCGCACTGGATTCCACGTGGACTCGGTCCACTCGATTTTTGAGGATTGAGATGCCATTGGGATCCCTCGTTATATAGAAAGAGTTACGCGTTAACTACTCTTCTCTTAGACCATTCAACCCATAAAACAGTGAGGCTAGAACTCATAAAGCGCTCGCGCGTTTTCTGCCATAATTTTCCGTTTTAAAGACGGCTCAAGACTTCGAGGGAGCGCCCGCTCCGGCGAATCAAAGTCCCAATGCGGATAGTCGGTTGCGAACATCAATTTATCATCTAAGTCGAGCTGTACAAGAAGTTGATCGAAGTAGCCCGGCTTAGGGGGTTCTTCCATCGGTTGCGTGGTAATCCAGAAATGATCGCGGACGTACTCGGAGGGCAACCGTTTCAGCTCAGGAACCTCACCACGCAGTTTTTTCCACGCCCGATCAAGCCGCCACATGAGCGGCGGCAGCCAAGCAAACCCACCTTCAATCAGAACAACCTTCAACGTTGGAAATTGTTCAAAAACCCCCTCGCAAACGAGACTGGTTACCTGTGTCTGAAACGCTTGTGTCATGCCAGCATGGTCTTCGATATAGTGTGAGGGTTTACCGACAGCGGTGATCGGTCCCACCCCGACACCCGTGAAGTGAATGCCGATCGGCAGATTATGCTGCACCGCTGCCTCATACATCTGCCAGTACCTCCGTCGCCCCAACGGTTCCATGGTTCGAGCCAGCAGCAATATTTGCACAAATCCGGTATGCGCTGCAAGCCGATGAATCTCGGCAGTGGTGAATGCTGCATCGTCACAGGCAACGATAATTGAGGCGCGGAGTCTCGGTTCTTTTTCAAGCCACTCTGCAATTTGCCAGTCGTTCACAGCGCTTGCCCACGCCGCTGCAAACGCAAGGTTAGGCATTTCACAGACAGGGGTGAGACAGTTAAGAATACCGTATTCTATATCAAATAGATCCAAGAGCTGCTCGCGCAGAAAACCGAGGTCGGATCCGGGGCGCTGTCCAGACGGTGTCCAAGCGTCGTATCTTGCACCAAACGGATGCGCGCGCGGCACATATGCCCCGACCCGGTCCGTTGTGCCTACCATGCCGTGATGCTTCCGCCAACGTTCGGAGAGATATGGATACAACACCGTCTCGGAGGCGAGCGTATTGTGAACGTCACAGTCAATGACACGTGGTTTCTGCTGTTCAAATATCTCCGTTTTCGACATTTCTTTCCTCCACTTTAAATGTAGCGCCCACAGGAGGCACACGCTGTTGGTTTCCCGTGCCACGGACTTTTAGCATAACTTGTCGAATTCCGGTGCCACTTTAGAGGCTCCAAATAATTATCAAGATCGCATTACCCATCTCATTATTTTTCAGTTTTCAGGCGTTTTATTTCTGCCAATGCCGCTGCGAGTTCTGCGGCTGCAGCGGCTGCCCTGGCATCGGCATCTGCTGCCCGTGTTTCTGCGCGTTGTCGTGCCTTTGCCTCTGCTTGTGCGCGGGCATCAGCCTCTTGTCGTGCCTTTGCCTCTGCGGCTGCCCTGGCATCGGCGTGTCTAACCCGTCTCTCCAAAGGCTCCAGCCACGCTGAACGAACAGGATCATACAAACCGAGAACCCCATCACGCTCGCCTAACTCTAAACCCAGCACAACCGACGGCAGACGATCCCCCACAAAACCTATCTCCTCATACACACCATCAACAAGACGATACCCGAGAAAAGAAGGCGACACCTCACCATAAGGATCGTAAATGTAATACTCGCGCACCCCAAGCACCGACGCATACAGCTCACGCTTAGCAGTCAAGTCCTGCCTATACGTGCTGCGACTCGCTAACTCTAAGATAAAATCGGGCGCATGTCCCTCTTCCCAGACCCGATAGGTGCGCCGCTGCTTTTTACTCACACCGAACACAACAAACACATCCGGCGATACCGATTTCCTCGGGTTGCCCTCCTCATAATACAGCATCAGATTGCCAGAGACGTATGCATCGTTGACATCTTGGAAGTGGTGCTCCAGCATCTGAATGCAGTCGATCATAAGTTTTCTGTGTTTGTCGGTTTCTGCCATAGGTTTATCGTCCGATTCGGGATAGACGAGCGTTGGAGCGGCTTTTATTTTGCTACACATAGGTCTGCCTCCTGCCTCTACTATCGTAATGAACTTATAGAATAAAGTATATCAGCAAAAGCTGGATATATCAAGTGGCTGATCTCAATAATTATCAAGGTTGCGTTGGGTATATGATTACGTGTCAGTTTTTAGGCGTTTGAGTTCAGCCAATGCGTCTGCGAGCTCTGCGTCTGCAGCGGCTGCTTGTTGTCGTGCTTCTTCTGCTTGATCTTGAGCCTCTTGTCGTGCCTTTGCCTCTGCTTGTGCGCGGGCATCAGCCTCTTGTCGTGCCTTTGCCTCTGCTTGTGCGCGGGCATCAGCCTCTTGTCGTGCCTTTGCCTCTGCGGCTGCGCGTGCATCGGCGTGTCTAACCCGTCTCTCCAAAGGCTCCAGCCACGCTGAACGAATAGGATCATACAACCCGAGAGCCCCATCACGCTCACCTAACTCTAAACCCAGCACAAGCGACGGCAGACGATCCCCCACAAAACCTATCTCCTCATACACACCATCAACAAGGCGATACCCGAGAAAAGAAGGCGACACCTCACCATAAGGATCGTAAATGTAATACTCGCGCACCCCAAGCACCGACGCATACAACTCACGCTTAGCAGTCAAGTCCTGCCGATAGGTGCTGCGACTCGCTAACTCTAAGATAAAATCAGGCACCTGCCCCTCTTCCCAGACCCGATAGGTGCGCCGATCCTTTTTGCTGACACCGAAGACAACAAACACATCCGGCGATACCGATTTCCTCGGGTTGCCCTCCTCATAATACAGCATCAGATTGCCAGAGACATATGCGTCGTTGACATCTTGGAAGTGGTGCTCCAGCATCTGAATGCAGTCGATCATAAGTTTTCTGTGTTTGTCGGTTTCTGCCATAGGTTTATCGTCCGATTCGGGATAGACGAGCGTTGGAGCGGCTTTTATTTTGCTACACATAGGTCTGCCTCCTGCCTCTACTATCGTAATAAACTTATAGAATAAAGTATATCAGCAAAAGCTGGATATATCAAGTGGCTGATCTCAATAATTATCAAGGTTGCGTTGGGTATATGATTACGTGTCAGTTTTCAGGCGTTTGAGTTCAGCCAATGCGTCTGCGAGCTCTGCGTCTGCAGCGGCTGCTTGTTGTCGTGCTTCTTCTGCTTGATCTTGAGCCTCTTGTCGTGCCTTTGCCTCTGCTTGTGCGCGGGCATCAGCCTCTTGTCGTGCCTTTGCCTCTGCTTGTGCGCGGGCATCAGCCTCTTGTCGTGCCTTTGCCTCTGCTTGTGCGCGGGCATCAGCCTCTTGTCGTGCCTTTGCCTCTGCGGCTGCCCTGGCATCGGCGTGTCTAACCCGTCTCTCCAAAGGCTCCAGCCACGCTGAACGAACAGGATCATACAAACCGAGAACCCCATCACGCTCACCTAACTCTAAACCCAGCACAAGCGACGGCAGACGATCCCCCACAAAACCTATCTCCTCATACACACCATCAACAAGACGATACCCGAGAAAAGAAGGCGACACCTCACCATAAAGATCGTAAATGTAATACTCGCGCACCCCAAGCACCGACGCATACAGCTCACGCTTAGCAGTCAAGTCCTGCCGATACGTGCTGCGACTCGCCAACTCTAACACAAAATCGGGCGAATGTCCCTCTTCCCAGACCCGATACGTCCGCCGCTGCTTTTTACTCACACCGAACACAACAAACACATCCGGCGATACCGATTTCCTCGGGTTGCCCTCCTCATAATACAGCATCAGATTGCCAGAGACGTATGCATCGTTGATATTTTCGAAGTGGTGCTTGAGCATTTGAATGCAATCCATCATGAGGTCTCTGTGTTTCTCGGTCTCTGCCATAGGTTTATCGTCCGATTCGGGATAGACGAGCGTTGGAGCGGCTTTTATTTTGCTACACATAGGTCTGCCTCCTGCCTCTACTATCGTAATGAACTTATAGAATAAAGTATATCAGCAAAAGCGGGCTATATCAAGTTTTTTCATGAAGAGCAAAGTGGGGATATTCGTGTTATTATCTGCCCCTAAAATTTCAGATAGATGGAGGTTAACGTATCTTGCCTTTCTGACGCTGCGTGAAGAAAACAAAATAGGCAGCGGCTGGGGTAAAAAACGTTGGGGGTGAAACATACGTTCCACCCCCAACGTTTGATACGTCAGATTCAGATATGTCTTTGTCTCTCTAGAACCGATGCGGTCTGCTATCTAGCAGACGATTTCAGCTCTCCCCAACGCGTCGTGAGCTTACCCCTCGCAGAGACATCCCCACGCAGATGCGTCGTCCGTAAGGTTGTGCGCACCCCGTCCATAGAGACATCTTCTATCTGGTAATAATACACCACGTTAGGTTTCGCAGTGGTATCTCTGTATTTATATACATGCTTCTCAGACGTCGTGCCGTGTCCCGCAATCAGACCCTCGGCGTTGATAACCGAAAACTCACCCGTCTTGCTCTCACTGCGTAGGATGTTGAACCCCGCATTGTTGAGTTCGGACTGCGTTACCCACGTAATCTCAACGTGGCCTGTCGAGGCGTCGCGAACAGGACGGAAACTCGAGAGCGACACGGGCAGCGGGCCACCGAGCCGATAGCCGGGCGTGCCGATATCGTCACGATGTCCGTAGTACGTCAATGAGGCATCCACAAGCTTCCGCCAAGAGGCTTTCATCAAACCAGGATCCGCATCATGCGGACCAGAACTCCCCCCTAGGGCGAAGATACCGCCATACTTGCGCACAATAGACATCCGCACATCCCCACGCTTCGGCAGCTCCCACGCACGCTTGCGCAGACCATCCGCTATCTCAACGTTGCCAGCTGTGTCTATGACCCGCAGCTGCGACTGACCGTCTTCGCTGACCTTCGCACGAAGCTCCAGATGGAAGCCCTCCGCACTTAGCAGCCGGCGACCGTTCGTCGTCAACCCGAGATCGCTACGATGCTTCTGCTGCAAATTGTATACGTAGTTCTCCGGCACATCGTTCACACCGCTCTTCGACACCAGCAGCAACGTCTGATTCGGCGGGATATACGTCTCCGCATCAAATGTGAACGACGCATCTACATACGCATCTACGTTTGTGTCCGAGTTGCGGATCTCAAACTCCCAACCCGCAAGGTTTACCGTCTCCATCATAGAACTATTGTAGAGCTCTATCCACTGCACCAAGTCCCACCGCGGTCCCGCATCATACATGATCTCGCTGATCGTCACCGCACCCGCAAACGCGTAGTCGTCATCCGTCGACGAGGTATCTCTATCGTTAGCGATCATGCCCACTGCCATGTTCGGATACCCCGGCGTGCCAGGGGAACTCACCTTGTCAATCACTTTATCTTTGCCGCGATCGTAGCCAGCACCCATGAAACCAAACGACTGCCAGTCGTCTTTGTGGACACGATTCGCACGAGACTTCGCCCAATACATCCCCTTCGCGTTTAAGTGCACACCGCGACCGAACGACGCACTCCGAGAAGAGAAGGTGTTCATACCACCGAAGTCGTTATCATCCACATCTCCCGGCTTCGACCAGCCCACGAACGGCCAGAGGTACGTGTTGAACTTCTTATCTTCCATGCGCTTGAAGAAACCGTTGCCAGCGTAGTCTTTGATGTTCGTCGGCTTGCCAACATCATCCGCATGATTCCGCGTGCGCAACAGGATCAGGAACTTGCCCGTAGCAGGCAGACTCAGATCCTTCGCAACCGCATACTTGTGCGTCGCCCCCATGTTGACGTCCGTTCTGTCCAACAGGTTGCTAACGTTCACACCCCCAGCGAGCTTAACGCTCTTCCCAGGCTCCCGGTTATAGACCACCAGATACTCCCCAGGCCGCATCTTGTATTTCGGCAGCACCGCAAGGCTCGTCTCCGTGAAGTTGGCATCCCCAGACTCGTTATACCCGCTACCATCAGACTTCATCTTCCCCATCACCAAGCTCAACTTATAGTTCTCTATGCTTATAGGGGCAGCCGCCGCGTCATCGGTATTATAGAACAACTCTACCCAATCCAAGTTTGTGTTTGACGGGTCGTTGTACACCTCATTGATGATGATGCCAGTAGCCGCGATATCGGCAGGCGCCTTATCAAACCTCACTACACTTGGACCGCCAAAAGGCACGTGAACGCTGCCCGGGGAACCGATGAAGTGCTCGGTCATGTTTGCTTTGCTGAGCGACTCCTTCCAGGAGTCCAGTTTGCTGCCGTCACCGAGGCCATCCAATTTACCATCTTTGAGCGCATACGCCTTCCCTGTGCTGTCGAGTTTGATATCCCGATACATAGAGACCAAAGGCTTCGGAGGCAGACCGACATTTGCGTTGCCATCGGTATCACCGTCTTGACCCGGCGCATCCGGGAACCAATTCCGCCCCCAACGATCGATCGTTGACATACTATCCAAAACGACATAATACAGGGTCGACCTAGAGACTTGTCGTCCCCACCTCTCCCCCGGAGCAGGCATCTGGGTAGAATCACTATATGGCCATAGCTGGACGAGATCACCATCTTTCAAAGGCTTATTGACGTAAGTTTCAACCCATTGGGCTGCTTCATCCGGCTCGGGGTGATCATCACCCTCAGTTCTCGCAGCGGCATTCTGCGCCCACATTATCTCGCTGATAACTATTGCGTGCTTGAGCTCCATAAACTTGGCTTTTGTCTCGTCAGTAAGTTTATCGGCTGCTACTGTCAACTCTGCGTTTTCATCGCTAAGCGTGAACTCTTTGCCCACGTTGAAAGCCCGGTCACTACTGGTCGCAATTTTCAGGGTAAGAAATAACCCGCCGCCTCCGCGGAATAGGTTCTGAAGCTCCTCCCACTCATTAAAGCCGCCCTGGTTCCGCTGTGTCCCTTTTACCGTGTCCACGATGCCGTGGTCTTCTATTTTGGGTTCTGTGTTAGCAGGAAGTCCTATGCCGGGTGTGAAAGTTCGTCCGGCTGTGAAAATGTAAAACCCTTTCTCCGCTTCCCATTCGTCATCAAGCGTAAGAGCGGAAACCTGGGAGGTTGCGAAGAGGCACACCAGCCCCAACCCTACAAACAGTCTCATTTTATTACATAACATTGACATTAGTCTCATTCTCCTCTGTTGTTAAGTTAAAGATAACGTGAGTTTCAAAAAAGATTTAGCGGAGCTCTTTTGTAGCATGGCCTGTGCGCCTATGCCTCTTCGGCGCCTCTTACACAACCTGTTAGGCCATGTGAGTGCTCTCTTTATCCAAAGATGAACTCAATAATTATCAAACTCGCGTTAAAGATAGACAATATTATAGAGATGGAACAGAGGCCACAGATCTATTCCGTCTCCATGGATCCGACTTTATGCTCAGGAACCGCCTCAGCCCCCGATATTAGTGTCGTTTTCTGTTGAAATTTTCTGATTTTCATGTGCGTTCTCGTTGCGTCTTAAACGGTCAAAGAACGTTATAATATGATACAATACTATAACGCAAAAAGTCAACAAAAAATAACAGAATATTTTGTTAGCGGCGCGATTATCACTCCTGCTATCTTCTGCACACGATGCTCCTATGCTTCGGATTAAATAAACCGGTTAGAGAACCAAAACGGTGGGCAGTTTATGAAGTTCACGTTAAACTATAGCATTCCCGCGCGTTTTCAGACAAGATTTTGCGTGTCAGCGATCGCGACAATTGTGTGGGGAGAGCGGCCTCGGGCGAGTCGAAATGCCAATGCGGGTAGTCGCTTGAAAACATCAACATATCTTCTGAGTCAAGCTGCCCCAAAATCTGAAGCAGTTCCGCGGCTGTTGGCGGTGCATCAATCGGTTGAAGAGTCATGCGGATGTGTTCTCGGATATACGCTGATGGCGGCCGCTTTAACCAAGGCGTCAGTCCACGCAAACCTCGCCACTCTTTATCGAACCGCCACATCAACGAGGGCATCCAAGTGACACCCGTTTCTATAAGCGCGACGCGCAAGTATGGAAATGTATCAAAAACACCCTCCGACACAAGGCTCAGCACCTGCGCCTGAAATACTTGTGACATGCCAACGTACTCCTCTAAATAGGTTGAGGGCCATCCGACAGAGGTCGGCGGCAGTCCCGGGGCACCACCGTAGTGGATACCGATGACCAGATTATGACGAGCAGCCGCGGCATAGAGAGGATGATAACGTCTATTGCCGTAAGGCACTTGTGATCGAGCAGGCAGCAGTATCTGCACAAACCCCGGATGTGCGCCTAGACGCTCAACCTCCCGGGCAGCGAGTGCGGGGTTCTGACTTGGAACAATCAGTGAACCCCGTAGGCGCGGCTCCGGGTCGAGCCAGTGTTCAATCTGCCAATCATTGACTGCGGAAGCGAGCGCTGCCGCGAGGTCTTCGTTGTGCACGCTCTGGGCACGAAACCCACAAGTGAGTATACCGGTTTCAACCGCCCAGAAATCGAGGGCGTGCTTCCGCAACAGTGCAAGGTCCGATGCCGGGCGACCTTCTAACGGCTGCCTAATCTCCGGGCGCTTTGAAGTCGCCACACCGTCCGGATAGTCGTTCGCATCTGGCCCAGGAAACCCCGACTCCTCACAATAGTCACACCAATAATCCGGTAAATAGGGGTAGAGCATCCGAAGCGACGGAAGACGGTTATGCAGGTCACAGTCAATTATAGACATGCCGTCTTGAACGAAACCGGGTTTGGAATTCTCCGTATCCATATATTTTTCCTCTTAAATTTTTTTCTCCTTAACGCTCTATTTTCCACCATACGTGTGCCAAAATAGAATGTGTTCGCCTTCCCACCCGTGCGCTTTTATGTAATGAACGAGTGCCGCTAACGTTTTGCCGGTGTACGTATTTTCAAGCGTGATGCCTTCGTGCTCATGCATCATCTTGACAGCGTGTCTGCTGGCTTCTGTTGGTAGGGCGTATCCTTTGCCAAAATCCTCATGCCAGAGCTCCATGCGCTGGTACCTGATAGCATCGGTGTCCGCTGCATGGATAAGGCGCAAGGTCCGTTTTACCATGCGGGAGATTGCCCACGAATTTGTGACCGCCCAATCCGCAACTCGTACCCCCACGATGTGCGTTTGCAGCCCCGCGATTCTCGTACCGACTATCAGGCCGGCGACCGTACCACAGGTTCCCACGGGTATGAAGATAAACCGTGGCTCAGGTAAGAGCCCCTCTTCAATTTGCGATTTCAACTCTGAAACCGCTTTTACATAGCCGATAGAGCCGAGCGGCGAGGAACCGCCGGCCGCGATGAAATAGCGTTTTGCGCCGAGCCGAAGAACCGTCTTCAGCCGTTCATACCCGTAAAGTGCAAACAGAGCACTGATGTGCTGAGCCACGTGGATCCGATCTGCCTGCTCACAAATTGTACGATAGTTTGCTTCAGAATATTCGGTACGCGGCTGCTTAAAAAGCAGACATTCTACTCGAAAACCGGACACTTTACCGTAGACAACTGTTGCCCGGACGTGGTTAGAGCCTGTTGGACCGATTGTAAAGAGTGTTTCCCTTTCATCTCCCTTCGAGTCTGCCCGTGCTGCAGCGAACAGATACTCCAGTTTTCGTACTTTGTTGCCGCCGCCTAGCGGGCCACTCAAATCGTCTCGCTTAATCCAGAGCGATTTGAGACCCAGCGCGCGTCCAAGGTTCGAAAGCCGCTGCACAGGGGTTGGAAAATTTCCGAGCGGAAGACGTGGAATTGATTTAATCATTTCTTCGATGGAGACTCGCCTCTTTCTATTACACAATACCGCTTTCAATTATCTGACCCGCCACGTGTCTGGCGAATGCGGCTATAGTCAACATCGGAGGCACCCCAACGGAGGTTGGAAAGAGACTCGCGTCGGCGACAAACAGACCACTCACTGCATGCGACTCCCCGGAGAGTTTGACGACGGCATCGTGTCGATTTTCACCCATCTGAAGCGTGCCTTGCGGGTGACTTGAAGCCAACGTGATGTCATTCGGCACGATGCCGCGTTGGCGGATAATCTCAAGCTCCTTCTCTGTTTTGATAGGAAGATGTTGTGTGTAGGGCATCAGAATTTCTGTTGCACCTGCAGCAAAAAGAAGCCGCGCGGCATTGATCGCCCCTTCTACAAGCACCTTTTTGTCCGAGCGTCGCAACCGGTATGAAATACTGGGGGCGCCCTTATGATCTATTGATACGCGCCCGGTTGTTCTGTCGTGTAAAAGAACAAGCAGCGCAGCGATCTGTCGATACCGTTCCATCAATTCTCTATGGACGTTCCCAAACCCCGGCAAGCTCGCCGCAACTATCATCTCTGAACCGAAAGCCGGCATGAGCAGGTAACCACTATCCGGGTAGCGTCTTAAGTCAAGAAACTGATCGATATAGTAGCTTTGTGGAATACCGATATGTCCATCGACGGTCTCATCGAAAATACCGCCGACAAAAACAGCAGGATGCAAATGGAGGTTCCGGCCTACTCGTCGATTCGCATTCGGGAGCCGACTTTTTAACCAGAGTTGCGGCGAATTAATCGCGCCGGCGGCTAATACGACCACCTTGCTTTGAACGTGCAATTTGCCCGAGGGCAGTTGTGCCGAGACCCCTACAGCCCTTCTCGACTTCACATGGATCTGTTCTGCTATGCAGTTGCTATAGAGTCGTGCACCCTCCGCAAGCGCCAAGGGCATGTATGTAACCGCCATGCTCTGCTTGCCTATTCTTCTTGTAGGATGCGTCTGAATCGATGTGGAAGCGGGGCACCCAAACAGACATCTTGCACCGCACACAGTGCAGGCACCGCGGTTGTGTCTCTGCAGTCTACCACGCCATCGCATCGCTTCACATCCACGACGGATGACGTTATTTAATCCGTTCACATCTGTCTCTTCCATCTGTGTAACCCCGAGGATTTGCTCCACCGGGGCGAAGTGATGCCATAACTCTGGAACCCGCCATCTATGGAGCACCGCTTGTGGGAGTCGAACCGCATAGCAGAGATTGTGCACGGTTGAACCGCCGACACCTCGCCCTTGGGAGATAACGATCCCGCCGTCCCGTGTAGATCGCAGCCCGTCGTCCCAGAAGAGACGGTGGAGCATCTCTGGCTCATACGCACCAAAGGTGCTCGGCTCGTTATCTTCGCCGGCTTCTAAAATGATTACCGAGAGTCCTGCTTCCGCAAGTTCCTTTGCGACAACTGCACCGCCAGCCCCGGAACCGATAACGCACACGTCGGCAACCTCTTGCTGCTCTATCTTCTTCTTACCTAATGAAGCCCGCACAGTGTCAGTGATGCTGGAAATTCGAGATTGAGGTTTATTCATAACACGCTACTATTATTTAATAGACTTCCTTTCCTTTTTATGATAGCATATTCTCCTAGATCCATCAACCTACGACATGTTGAGAGATAAAGGAGAAGATTAAATGAAAAAAGTTAAAGTAGGTATTATTGGGTGTGGCGGTATTGCCGGCGGCAAACACCTCCCCGGCCATCAGAAAGTCGAAGATGTTTCCATTATCGCGGCTTGCGATATTGACGAAGCGCGCGCAAAGGCGTTCGCTAAGAAACACGACATCCCCTACGTTTTCAGCAATTACGAAGAATTGACTGAAATGGATGAACTCGATGCAGTAAGCGTCTGTACACCGAATAACTTCCACGCGGCACCAACTATTGCTGCTTTAAATGCTGGCAAACACGTTATCTGTGAAAAACCGATTGCCGCGAATGCAAGAGACGGGCAAGCGATGGTAGATGCACAAAAAGCCAGTGGGAAAGTGCTACAGATCGGGCTACAATCTCGATTTCGCGATGCATCACGTACCTTGAGAAAACACTATGATGACGGGTTTTTTGGCGACATCTACTATGCCCGAGCAGTGGCTATGCGCCGCCGCGGGGTACCCGCCTCACCATCGTTTCTCAGCAAAGCCATCGCCGGCGGCGGGCCACTGATTGATATCGGGGTGCACATTCTTGATGTCTTGCTTTGGATGATCGGTTGCCCGAAACCGGTCGAAGCGTTCGGGATGACAACTCAGCGGTTTGGACACAAAGAGAACGTTATCAACCCCTGGGGCAAGTGGAACCCTGAAGAATTTGAGGTAGAAGATTTTGCGATGGGGACAATCCGTTTTGAAGGCGGGTTGACGGTTACCCTAGAGACCGCATGGGCATCCCACATTGAGAACATCGGCGGCACTTTCTTCATGGGAGACTTAGCCGGAGCCACTTATGAACCCCTGCAGATTTACAGAGACAAGAAAGATGAGATGGTAAATTATAAACCGAAACTCCTCACCGGTTTGCCAGGCGAATTTGAATCATTCCACAAAGCCGTTCGGGAAGGATTACCCTCTCCGGTACCAGCGGAAGAAGTACTAAACGTAGCAAAAATCTTCGACGCAATCTATGAATCTGCTCGGATAGGACGTTCCGTACCTATCGAATAGCGTTGATCTCTCTCATTCAAGCGCGTGTAGGCGCGTTCGCAGAGCGCGCCTATTCTCGTGGCGGTTTCTCGTAAGTTGATCGCACAACTGTTTTGATACCGCCACGAATGTTAAAAGTACCAACCACACCTGCCCTTCGGGGGCGACACGCCTCTACAAAATCCTCAAGCACCTTGTTGACTACATGTTCGTGAAAAATGCCGATATCCCGGTAGAAGAGAAAATACTCCTTCAACGATTTCAGTTCGACACAGTCCCGGTGTGGCACATAGGTGATGCAGAGGGTCGCAAAATCCGGCAGTCCCGTTTTCGGACATACCGCAGTAAATTCTAAGTTGGTAATCTCGATTGTATAATCTCGGTCACTGTACTGATTTTCCCATGTCTCTATTGGCGGTGTTTTCAGCTGACGAATATGGGTTTGTAAGTGATCATAGTCGGTTGCTTGTTTCATTCTTCACGTTCCCCCCCCCGTTTTTCTTCTGAATACTCGGCTAAACAGCGGTATGGTCGGGCGGCACCTTGGCGAGGACGAAGCGATCTTTCTTAGCATAGTCTTTGCGGAATTCATACACGGCATAGGCGGTTTCGGCATCCATGAGGGCGCGAACAGACTCGGCCTGTGTATCACCGATCTCAAAGAGTAGTTTTCCGTTGGGTGCCAGATGTTCCGGTGCTTCCACAATTAATCGGCGAATCACAGCTAGACCATCGTCGCCTGCAAAAAGAGCAACCTCGGGTTCATAGTCCCGGACATCTGGGCTCAGGTTGACTCGTTCCACGTTCTTAATATACGGTGGGTTACAGACGATCCAATCAAATTGTCGCTCCTCAGGACTGTCTAGCATCCGTATCGGTTCAAACAGGTCCCCGGCCATGAACGTAATCTGTTCAGTACATGCATGTGTCTCGGCATTCTGCCTTGCAACTGTGAGGGCGGGTTCAGATATATCGGTGGCAACGACAGTCCACTCTGGTCGTTGTACTGCAAGCCCGGTAGCGACAGCGCCACTCCCGGTGCCAAGTTCAAGCAATCGCTGCGGTGTACTCGCTTTTGTTGCTAGCACCGTTTCGACGAGCTGTTCAGTTTCCGGCCTAGGAATGAGGACCCGTTCATCAACGTAGAAGTCTAGGGACAGAAATTCTTTTCGGTGTGTCAGATAACTAACAGGGGTGTGCTCAATCCGTTTTTTAATCAGTTCTCGAAATGAGTTGAGATGTTCTTGGAGGACCGGCATTTCAAAATGGAGATAGAGTTGCAGCCGCGTTTTGCTTAACAGATGACCGAGCAGCACTTCAGCGTCCAACCTCGGGTTTGGAATCCCGTGCTGTTTGAAATATTCAGAGGTCCAGTCGAGCAAATCCAAGACACGCCATATCTTCTTAGACATGATTTAATATTTCCTTAGTGGGCGTGTATCAAGTCTCGTCCAGTTTCTCTGTGTGATCGGCAGTTGTCAACTGATCGATAAATACCTGTAAGTCCCCATCTAGGACCGAGTCTAATTGATAGGAACTGAATTGGATTCGGTGGTCTGTGATGCGGGATTGCGGGAAATTGTAGGTGCGGATCTTCTCGCTCCTGTCTCCACTTCCGACCATTGATCGACGTGTTTCGGCTCTTTCACTGTTAAGTTCAGCCTGTTTTTGATCGTGGAGGCGGGCCCGGAGAATCTTCATCGCCTTGGATCGATTCTTGTGCTGAGATTTTTCATCTTGACACGTTACAACCAGCCCTGTTGGAATGTGTGTAATGCGGATCGCTGAATCGGTTGTGTTAACGCTCTGCCCGCCTGGCCCCGAGGAGCGATACGTGTCAATCCGCAATTCAGTTGCTTCATCGATGGCTAGGTCAAGTTTTTCTGCTTCGGGCAGCACGGCTACCGTTGCGGCTGAAGTGTGAATGCGCCCGCTGGTTTCCGTGGCTGGAATCCGCTGCACCCGATGAATGCCGCCCTCATATTTCAGTTGACTGTATGCGCCTGCCCCCTCGATTGAGAAGATGATCTCTTTGAATCCTTTTAGCCCAGTCGCATTTGCGTTAAGAATTTCGAGTTTCCAATGTCGCCGCTCCGCGTATCGGGTGTACATCCGGAATAGCTCCGCGGCGAAAAGACTCGCCTCTTCGCCGCCGGTCCCCGCTCGAATCTCGATGAGAACGTTTTTTTCATCGTTCGGGTCTTTCGGAATTAGCAGCAGCTTCAGCGCCGCCGTTAACTCTTCCTTTTGCACCGTGAGCGTTTCCAATTCTTCTTCTGCTAAGGCAACTACTTCTGCATCCGTTTCCGATTCTATCATAAGCAGCGTCTCTTTGAGTGCCGATTCTAAATGTCGGTACTCCTGATACGCAGATACAATAGGCGAAAGTTCAGCGTGTGTTTTCGATAATTCTATGAGTCGTTGTTGATTTGAAATTTGCACCGGATCGCCGAGCGCCCTTTCAACTTCGACATATTTAGTTTCGATATCTCTGAGTTTTTCAAACATTTTTTAACACCGTTTATAGGCCGCAGTCTGCTATTCGCTGTTGAAAATAAAAGACGTTATCTTTATTTCGTAGAGACCACCTTGTGCCTGTTGTTCGGTTCTTGTTAGGCAATGTTTCTACGTTTTGTCTTCGCTAAGTCCATAGCGTCGACGGAAACTTTCAACGCGCCCGGCAGTGTCAATAAAACGTGCCTGCTGCCCGGTGTAGAACGGATGACACTTCCCACAAATATCAACTCGCATCGTCGGTTGAATCGCGAGTGTTTCATGGGTCGCGCCACAGACGCATGTGATAACGCATTCTACCATTTCGGGGTGAATTTCGAGTTTCATGGTTTCCTTAGTTTCCTTTCTTTAATTTTTGGCTATCGGAATTACGGGTCCGTTATTCCGTTAGAACGTTTTCAATATTCTTGTGTGTATGCTTTTCAAGATGCCCGCGGGACATGTGGGAGCACACTTACCGTTTCATACGCACACTGTTTCTGGCAGATGCCCCGCTGTAGTCAGCGTTATCGACCATCCGTTCGAGAAACTTTTCGTTCGTAGTATTTTTACCGAGTTGTTCAACGAGCATTTCCAACGCCTCCGCGCTATCCATCTGGCTTGTGAACCTCCGCAGCACCCAAACCTTATTAAGCACTCCAGGAGCTAACAGGAGTTCTTCGCGTCGTGTTTTGGATTTTTCAAGGTTAATGGATGGAAAAATTCGGCGATCCAGCAAGGAACGTTCAAGATGTATCTCCATGTTAGCCGTTCCTTTGAATTCTTCGTAGATCGCCTCGTCTCCACGGCTCTCAGTACCTACGAGAACTGATGCTATAATTGTAAGGCTGCCGCCCTCTTCAAATTTACGGGCTGCACCGCAGAATTGGCGTGGTTTCACAAGTCCCATCGCATCTAATCCGCCCGTTAACGTTTTACCGCTCGGGGGCGCTGTCAAATTGTAGGCCCGTGCAAGCCGCGTCAGACTGTCTAAGAGGATGATAACATCTTTTCCGTACTCAGCCCACCGTTTCGCTTTCTCAACTGCCATTTCAGCAACCTGGATGTGTCGTTCTGGGTACTCATCGAACGTTGAACTAATGACTTCTCCTTTGACAGAGCGCGCCACATCTGTGACCTCTTCTGGGCGTTCGTCAATCAGGAGAAAGATCAGCGAGACCTCAGGATGATTGGCTTCAATGCCAGCAGCAATATTCTTCAAAAGTGTAGTTTTGCCGCTGTATGGCGGGGCAACGATTAGGCCACGTTGTCCTTTGCCGATAGGTGCCATCAAATCCACCATACGCGTCGCGAATTCCGAGGCGTTGTGCTCTAGCTTCAGTTGTTGGTGTGGATAGATAGGCGTGAGATTATCGAAGAGGATTTTCCGTTTCGCGGCTTCCGGTTTTTCCCCGTTGACCTTCTCGATCTGTAACATGGCGAAGTAGCGTTCCGCTTTGTTTTCCGTCTTTTTGGGTGGACGGATCACACCTTCAACGACATGCCCCGTCTGCAAATCAAACCTTCGAATTTGCGATGAAGATACGTAGATGTCTTCACTGCTTTGCAGATAATTGGAACGCGGTGAGCGGAGGAAACCGTAGTGTTGATCTCTGTCGTCTAATATTTCTAGAACGCCCCCACCATAAAATTGGGTATCGCCCTCAGATTTTGCCTCTATGATTTCGTTAATCAATTCCTCTTTCCGAAACCCGGTGTGTTCGCCTATCCCGAGTGTCAGCGCAAAGTCTTTGAGTTCCGAGAACTCCATTTCTTGGAGCTTGCCAAGGTCCAAGCTCTCCATAATTTCTTATACTCCTCATTGTCCCCAGTTCCAAAATAGTCAGTGCACCGTGGTGTTTATCTGACCTCCCGCTGTCTCTTTTATTCCCAGCTATACCCATAGTATTTGCAAAATCTGATTGCAATTTCAGAACTATAGCTGATGTGGAATACGAAAGAAGAGGTTAAAAATGGAATTAGGGTAATCCTATAGAATAATTGACTGAAATTGATTTCTATCGCTTTCGGCATACGATTGAAAACCGCATTTACCGGGTTCCCTAAGCTCACTATCGTTAGTAATTAGTAAGGTCGTCTAGGGGTTAATGCACGAAAACCGGGGGTTCCTATAAAGCAGGTAAGCTAACATTTCTTAGGTTAACACACGAGAAATTATCATTGACGTACGCAACGCGGCACATTCAGAATATGCAAGGTATCGTAGGTATTGATGGAGTAGGTGCAGTGTTGCCCGCGGAAATGCCGTCTGTATGGCTGCTGCGCGACGCATGCGAATCGGCGGTTTCTACCTAAAGTTAAAGATGCCTCTTTTGGGTTTTTCATACTCGGAAAACAGATCGAAGCCGGTGTTTTATCTCATGTATAACAACCGTGACCTTATTTTTCCTCAAAGCACGCTTTTCTCAGCAGCTTGCGCTGTTTTGTGAGGTAAAGCCTATGAATAGAATTCTTAAAGCGTGCTTCCCGTTAGGAAGTTAAGAACCTTAATTGTTAATTATACCTAATTAACTTAAAAACGTCAAGTTTTTTTCAAAAAACGTTTTTCTCAACGATTTATGTATCCGCACGGTTGAAAAACTGAGCATTTAACTTATTCATCGCCTCGGTTTTTCAATGTTTCAAGCCGATGCCGGACGTTCTGGTTATTCTGGTTGTTTGTCAGATAACTTTGCCAAAGGGCAATTGCATCGTCATCATATCCTTGTGAAACATAGTAATCGCCGAGGGCTATCAGCGCGATGTCAGATATGGGGTTTTTCTCAATTGATGTTTTAAATTCAGCAACCGCAGTTTCTGTATCGCCAGCGAGAAGAGCCAATTCACCTCTACCGTAAGGTATCAGATCATGTCCAGGGTATTCTGTTTCCAATGCCACAATCATTTTTTCTGCTTCTTCTGCTTTATTTAGATGATGGGTTGCGCGTGCAGCGAGAATAGTTGCATAGACTATCTGATTACGGAGTTTTCGCTTCTCGGTGTCGTTCTCTGATTTGCCAAGTAGTCGTTTTGCTGTGCGAGCCGCAGCTCTATATTTCGCGCGGGATTGGACGTAGTTGCCGTACTTATAAGTGAGATCCCCGAGCGTTTTTGAACCGATATAGGAGTCGCCCTTCTGATCGACCAGGTCCTGAAATATTGCGGCAGCCTTCCGGTCCTTCAATCGATAGTGAAGTACTTCTGCAAGACTTTGCAGCGCATCCATATTCTGCGGGTTCGCCGCCACTGACCGTTCAAGAGCTTCACGTTCCTTTTCAGGCTGCTCCAGCTTCTTGTGCACTAATGCAATGAGCCAGTAAATCTCGGAATCCCTGCTGCGCACCAGCCCAACAACAGAATTATATGTTTCCAATGCCTGCTCATAGGATTCAGAAGTGTAGTGGTTGCGTCCCGTATCAATAACCGCTTGAATGACGGTGCCATCTCGGCGGGTCGCTTGTTTGAGTACCTCTTTTGCCCGTTGATGCATCCCGACTTTTCGATAGCAAATTGAGAGGCGGAGGTAAGCGTACGGGTCGATTTTTGCTTTTGCAGCTTCGGCGCGTGCGATTGCATCGAAGTATAACGCCCCGGCATCACGGTAGTTTTCATCGCCGTAGAAGAAACTCGCGATTGTAAGCTCAGCGTCATAGTAGCTGCCTTGCTCGTCCCCTGAGATTCCGCCTTGACCCCCGAAGTTCCGCATAACTTCTGACGCGCTGATACCGAAACCCGAGTCCGCAATTTCAGGATCGCTCCCCATCGCCCGGCTTCTCTCCACGCCGCCGCGCGGCCGGTCTCGTTGACGTGTCGCCTCCAGCTGTGCCAAAGCTCTACCGTGTTGGGTTGACAGCGGATCATCTGGTTCGGGTATGCTGGCATTGAGTGCAGTTAGTTCCTGCTTGGCTTTCGCGATTTCTTCTTCGGTACCTTCTATCTTTCCATATCTCTTAACGAGCGATTGGTAGGTACGCTTCGCTTGTTCCTCGTCTTTAAGATGTTCTTTCTGGATTTGCCCTTTACGAACGATGGCTAACGCGGCACGTTCACTGCGCGGGTTGCGATTCGCGAAATTATCATAAATCTCTATCGCTTGCTCAAAATTCTGTGCATCCTCGAAGCTTTTTGCTAACATCAGCTGGGCATTGTGGCTTAATTCCAGATGCGGGAAGCTGTTAACAATCATATCAAATTGGGTTTGGGCACTCTTATAATCTTTTTCGCGATAGTAGTGCATGCCGAGTTCATAGTATGCCTCAGCTGCTTCGTCACTTTTCGGGGCAGCAGCAATGACAGCCTCATAGCTTTTGATACCTGCTGCCGATTGGTTGAGATGCTCAATCAACAACGCCGCCATGGCGAGCTGTGCTTTCAGAGCTATTGGCGTACCGGGTTTAGTATCTACAATATTTTGATAAGCCTCAAGCGCACCCCGGTAATCTTTCTTTACCGCAAGTTCTTCCGCTGAGCGCAGGCCACCGCCAGCGACACATCCGATGTGCGCAACTGCTACCAAAGTAACGACAATTAGGGCGCAATACTTCATACTTTTAACAGCACGTTTTCGGAAATTGGCAAGATATACCAAGAATTTCACGATCTTTCTCCTTATTTTCTTGCTGACTTAACTTGAACCACCGACGAACATCAGCATCTCAAATACTTTACAGTAACCCAATTTAGAGGCACACACATTAATTCTCTTGACGACTAAACACACGGAAAAGCTTCTTTATCGGATCGTAGAACTCGTCGACGACGCGCTCTTTAAGCGGGATGATAGCGTTATCGGTAATCGTGATATGCTCCGGACATACCTTTGTACAGCATTTCGTGATATTACAGTACCCGATACCGTCTGAATCCTTCAATTCTTCCAACCGATTTTCAGTATCAATCGGGTGCATCTCTAAGGAAGCCGCGTAGACGAAAAACCGCGGTCCGATAAATTCGTCATGAAGGTCATGTTCCCGGAGAACGTGGCAGACATCTTGGCAAAGGAAACACTCAATACACTTCCGAAACTCTTGGACATGGTCGATGTCGCCCTGCTCCATCCGCCATGTGCCATCTTCGGCATCCGGGGGCCGCGGCGTAAACGGCTTCATTTTCTTTTTAACTTCAAAGTTCCATGATACGTCAGTAACCAGGTCTTTGATGAGCGGGAATGCCCGCATCGGCTCGACTGTAACAGGTTCGTCAAGTGGTAAATCATTGAGACGAGCCATACACATCAATTTCGGCTGCCCGTTGATCTCAGCCGAGCATGACCCACATTTTCCCGCCTTGCAATTCCAGCGCACTGCCAGGTCATTCGCTTGCTCGGCTTGGATACGGTGCACAGCGTCTAAGACCACCATACCTTCGGAGACCTCAGTATCGTAATCGACAAATTGAGCACCGTCCGAATTGCCTCGCCAGATTCTAAAAGTCGCTCTCGCCATTTTGTGTTCCCTTTTCCGTTTAAGTGATGCCCATGTTTTTTATCAGTAGACAGCCTGTTTTAGATGCCCCCGGATCTGTTAACCTATTTCGTCTATGATTTCCTGCTGATCCGCCCGGAGTTTATCAACCGGATGCCGTCCGACCTGCATTGTACCATCGTCTGCTTTCTTGATAAGGGTGTTGTATTTCCCCGCGCCCGGCTCTTCTTTCTCAGGATAATCATCCCGTGAATGCGCACCGATGCTTGCCCTGCGCTCTAATGCCGCGAGTACAATTGCTTCAGAGACCGTCAGGAGACAGTCAAGATCTAGTGCTGTATGCCATCCTGCATTGTACTCACGGTTGCCAATAGTGTGAACGTTCACTGCCTGTTCCCGTAAGCTCTGAATCTCTTGCAGGGCTTGTGTGAGACTTTCTTGACTTCGAGCGATGCCTACAAGATCCTGCATTTTTTCTTGGAGTTGTGCCTGGATGTCATAGGGTCCCATGTCTGCCCCGTGACTATTATCAGCAGGGTTCTCAAACGGTCTTAGTGTGTGGGCGGCGATTTCATCAATCTCTGATTCATTGAGTGGACTTGCCTCATTCTCCATCGCAAATTGTGCTGCATATTCCCCTGCGCGCTTACCGAAAACCAGGAGATCAGAGAGTGAATTGCCTCCAAGTCTGTTCGCGCCGTGTAGACCTGCCGCACACTCGCCGGCAGCAAAGAGCCCGGGAACCGCTGTCATCTGTGAGTCGGCATCGACACGAATACCGCCCATGATATAGTGCGTCGTTGGACCCACCTCCATAGGCTGTTGTGTAATGTCGATATCAGCGAGTTCTTTGAATTGATGGTACATACTCGGCAGTTTTCTACGGATATGTTCAGCAGCGTTCGGGATTTTTTCTTTAATCCATGCTATATCCAAGAATACGCCGCCGTGTGGACTGCCACGGCCCTCCTGCACTTCTCGGACGATACACCGGGCAACATGGTCGCGTGTCAGAAGCTCCGGCGGACGCCGCGCCTCCCGGTCGCCTTGCGTATACCGCCACCCTTCCTCTGGATTATCTGCCGTTTGGCTCACATAGAGGTCCGGAATGTCGTCGAACATGAATCGGCTGCCTTGGTTGTTCGTGAGAATACCGCCTTCACCGCGGACCCCTTCTGTTACCAAAATACCTCGGACACTGGGGGGCCACACCATACCGGTAGGGTGGAATTGGACGAACTCCATGTCTATGAGTTCTGCACCAGCATGATATGCCAGGGAGTGTCCATCGCCTGTATATTCCCAACTATTGCTTGTGATTTTATACGCTTTTCCAACACCGCCGGTTGCTAAAACAACGGCTTTCGCAGCAAAGACCTTGAATCGCCCCTTTTCACGCTCATAGCCAAAGGCACCCGAGATCTTACCCCCGGTTTTCAGAAGCGAAACGATGGTATTCTCCATGTGCACTTCAATGCCCTGGTGGATACCGTAATCTTGTAAGGCGCGAATCATTTCCAGTCCAGTCCGATCACCGACGTGTGCAAGGCGCGGGTATTGATGTCCACCGAAGTTCCTTTGGAGGATACTGCCCTCTTGTGTCCGGTCGAAAAGTGCACCCCATGCTTCGAGCTCCCGCACCCGATCCGGTGATTCTTGGGCATGGAGCTCCGCCATTCGGGCATTAGAGAGATACTGGCCACCACGCATAGTGTCAGCAAAGTGGACCCGCCAGCTGTCTCTTTCATCGACATTCGCTAGAGCCGCAGCAACACCGCCCTCCGCCATGACGGTGTGCGCCTTACCGAGTAAAGATTTACATACGAGTCCGACCCTGAGATCTCCCGTGGCAGCTTCTATAGCAGCGCGAAGTCCAGCTCCTCCCGCCCCGATTATTAGAATGTCATACTCGTGAGTTTCGTAGGATGTCACGCTAAAAATTCCTCTCTATCGTTAAAATGTGATCCAATCCTGACCTAAGGCAGGTGCTATAAAACGGACATATACGTCGGAAAAACCGACCCAACAAAGACTCAGCCACGCCCAAAGCATGTGGCGGCGGTTTAAACAGCTGACACAATCATACACTTGCCGGCGGATCGGGGCTTTGGAGAGCAGATCGACAACCCCGCCAACCAAGTGACGTAAAGAGTGACAGCCCAGGGTGTAACCGCCTAAAAGGACAACATTACCTGCCAAAACGATAGTGCCAACCCCAATGCCGAAGGTTTTTCCACCATTTCCATCGTCAAACCAGAGCGCTTTCCACACATCGTAAGCAAGGATACCCAGAACGATGATCGCAACATAAAGAAAATATCGGTGGATGTTCTGTACAATTAGCGGAAAAGCGTGCTCACCTCGGTAACCTTTACGCGGTTCTGACACCGTGCAAGAGGGGGGATCCGCCCAAAACGCTTTATAATACGCACCACGATAGTAGTAGCATGTAAAACGAAATCCGAGCGGGGCCCATAAGATGAGAACAGCAGGGGTAATAAAACCGGGTATCCAGGCCGGCATCATACCGAACCAACTGTGCTCAACGCTGCCCACCACCTCTTCTGTACCAAAAAGCAGCGGTGAGTAGAAAGGCGATAGGTAGGGTCCATAAAAAAAGTAATTCCCTTCAAAAACCCTGATAGTTGCATACACAATAAATGCACCCAAGCCGATAAATACGGCTAGCGGTTGCAACCACCAGGTATCTCGGCGCTGGGTTTGGAAAGCGCGACGTTCCGTCAACGTGAGTTCTGGGTGGTTCATAGACAATTTCCTTATCTTAATCTTACACCTTAAAAAACAGAATTAGCAATGAGTCTGAAGATCTTTATAACAAAGGCGTTTGGTCATGCTGTAATATTTTTCTCTAATTTTATAGGACACAAAACCTTGCAACACCGACTAGTCAAAACCGGAACTATATGAGTTGTGAAGTTTCCGGTGTGAACAGTTTGGTCTTTTTATTCGATCTCGGTTCGGGGCGGCTGCTTGTATTGCCAGCCGAGCGTTTTAAATTTTTACGCCTCTGACGATGATTGAATAATCGTGGAGTGCTTGAACAGATTTGCATTCGGTAGCAAATTCTTCTATCAGGCGATAACCTGCTTCGCAAGACCCGATCTATCCGTGTGTCCGGCTTCTCTTTTCTCTGGATTTCCGCAATGCCACTAAGTGGCCAACCACTGTTGCCTCAATAATGACGTAATAAATTTCCGCTTGATTGTATTATATTGTATCATACAATGTTGTCTTTGTCAAATTAACAGGGCAGTCGAAAACACAAGTGAACCTTTTAACGCACCAACGTGTGACTCAACGGTTCCCAACCGAGCAGACGTTTTGCCTTCGAGAGATTAATTTCTTTTTGTTCATGGTCGCCAGCAATGAAAAAGGCGTTAAAACCTTTATGTTCAACCGAAATAGCAGCGAGATACGCACGCGCCAAATCTTCTTCATCTGTCCACCAGATGTGTACTGAGGGGTCTTTCGGCTGATCATAACGCTCAAGCCACTGTCGGCGTGTAGAGGGCCCTGTAATCCGCAGCGCAATCAAGGACATACCGTGTTCACGTGCAAAGTATTCACAGACTTGTTCCCCAAACCCCTTAGTGAGTCCATAGACACCCGGGTTATCACGCGGGACAACATCTTCATACGGGAAATTGTTGCGTGTGCGTTCATGCACAGTGAAAGTACTTGTATAGACTGCCTGCCGGATGCCCAGCTCTTTCGCGGCGTGTAGCACGATATGCAACCCCTTTGCGTTCACTTCATAATTTGCAAGAATAGCGTTGAAATCTGCCACGGAGGATCGATCGCTTGTCGGACGCAGCATCACCATATAGACGAACGTATCCATCCCCTCCAATGCTCTCTGAACGATACTTGGATCGGTAACAGATCCTTGGATGTATTCTACCGAGTCGTCTTTAGGTGGCGAGAGATCCAGTACTCGAAAATTGTGAAGATGTTTCATATAAGGAAGAGTCATCGTTCCAACGTGCCCTGCCCCGCCTACAAGTAAAACATTCATTGTTGCATAGTCTCCTATCTTACCGATGTGGCGTGTGTTATCATATTGAACGTGAACACCATTTCAAACCGCCCCTACAGAACCTACAGACTATTTTTTATGCCTCTTGATACGTATACGCGTGGTGCTGAATGCACAAATCGAAATTGTCTTTTGGATCCCACGTGGGCATAGCTGGTGGCACTTTGTAAGCAAACTGCTCTGTGTCCGAAGGGTACGGATTCGTGCGCCGTTCATGAAGGGCGCGTTGATAGAGTTTACAGCGCTGCGTCAGGAACTCCGGCTGCCACCACTTATATGTTTCATTCCATCGCGGGGTGCGTTGATCGAAATAGATAACCCGGCGAAGTGTATCGCTTGTGTTAATTTTACTACCGTGTAGCACCTTGGTATGATGAAGCAGAATGTCACCCGGTTCAACCGCCGCCGGCACTGCGTCCTCACGTTCAAAATTGACTTCACCCTTATCAATGACCTCTTGAGCCTCTTCAATATCCCAAAGATGACTTTTAGGAATTACCCAAACACACCCATTATCAACAGTGGATGGATCTATGTAAATATCGATATTGAAAATCGGATGATTCTCACGGATCGCCTTGCCATCTCTATGCCATCGCACAGAGGAACCCTTCCTCGGTAGTTTGAAGACCAAAGATTCATAGCACGGTATAAAATCCGGACCCACTATCCGATAGAGCAGGTCCCCGATGAAGGGATGTGCTAACAGCCTTAGCGAAAATTTGTTCGGATGGGCATGCAAATAGGTCAAATAGTAAGGAACCCCTTCCGGGCCACGGTTGCACCACTTATTTGCCGGCCCACCCGCCAAAATCTCATCAATTAGACGCTGACTTTCTTGCTGTATAACGGCAAGCTCATCAGGTTGGATGACACGTTTCAAGATAAGATAGCCGTTTTCGTTAAAAAATTGAATTTCGTTGTCCGTAATTTTCTGCATAAATATTTTCCTACTTCTTCCCCAGCGGGTCAATCGGTTGAAATTTTGCCAGTAGCAATCGCGGCATGCCACGCTGAAACCAATTCTTTGACAGATTGATAACGCAACGTTTTATCTGTGTTTGTCGCCTTTCTAGCCACTTGCCACATAGTCTCATTTCCTTTCCAAGCCTCTCGCGAATCGCTGTTGTTAGCAAGCAGCACAAATGCTGTCCGTCCTAATGTGAAAACGTTTGTTCTTTCGTCAATCCGTTCACCTTTCTGAAACTCCTCTGGTGCCATAAAACGACTTGAGCCGTACAAGCGGCCTCGGTCATTCACAAAAGGTGCCGGATGGTAGTGGTCAAAATCGTACAGATGTATCTGTTTTTTCTCGAAATCATAAAGAATACAGCCGTCGTAGAAATCTTCAGCAATGAAACCTCTTTCTTCAATGAGGAGATGAACGTCGTAGATGACGTTAATTGCAGTGATGATCTCAGCCGCTGGCAATGCACAAAACCTATCACGCGGATGGACTTCCCCATCCCTCAGTTTTCTTTCAGGACGCAACCCCTCGCCGGCTACCCAGTTGTAGACGAGTGTGAATCCACCGGGGTTCGTAAAGACATTATGCAATTGAGGTAGCGCCTCGTGTTGGACAGCAGAGTGGAAACGGACAGCTTGCTTGAGCCACATGATGGTTTGCGGCGTGTTACCGTGTTTGACAAACCAATGTTGGCTATTCACCATCGTCCGGAAGGATTGACATCTTGAGTCGTGCTCCGGAAACTGAAATATGACTTTGCCCACATGCTTTAGGTAGTTTTCAATATCTGTATCAATTTCTGTGATATCCAGAAGCGGGTGCTCAATCGGCATTCATTTATTCCTTACGCGTTAGCAAGACTACTTCAATATATACCGTGTTCTAAATCAGTAGACAGATGGTACGGGGACCCCTTCGAAGATGGCTGCACTTGCGCTAAAATATCTACTTGCAAGCTTTGATTAAAATAGTATATCATATATGTATCAAAAATTTAACCTTTTTTCAAGGGAATCCCAAAATTATCTTTATATGAACGGTGTGCTGTAGAAAATATAGGAAATCTTTTGATGCGACATAACCTCTTCGTTCCGAACAAAATGCCTTATGCCAAGGGGAAAAACCGCCCGGACGTATCTTGTATTCTGTGTGCAATTGTCGAAAAAAGTGAAAAAGTCCAACGGCTTGAGGTACATCGAACTGACCGCTTTACAATTTCACTCAATCTCTACCCTTACAGTCCAGGGCACGTTTTAATTTTCCCGAATCGGCATATTGTTGATGTCCGGGAATTGCGTCAGGAGGAGGTACAAGAACTTCACACACTCCAATGCCTCTGTCTTGAGGTCTTGACATGTGCCTATCAGCCGCGCGGTTACAATGTCGGTTATAATATGGGCGATGCCTCCGGGGCCAGCATATCGCACTTGCACGTACATATCGTTCCTCGATATCCGCGCGAATTAGGATTTATGGACGTTATAAGCGGTGCACGTATTATCATAGAAGATCCGAATGCAACGCAGCAGAAACTCGTAGAGATATTTCAGAAACTGAAAACTACTCAAGAAAGGAAAACAGAATGAGCAATCTCGCTTATGATCTCTTGGCCGAGAAACTCGAAAAGCAAGGAATTCAGATTGAGGCAGTCAAAGCCCAGCTCAAGCAGCAGCAGATTGAGACTCCCTCATGGGGCTACGGTAATTCCGGCACCCGGTTCGGTGTGTTTGAACAACCCGGTGCAGCCCGGAACGCCGCTGAACGTTTAGAGGATGCTGCTACCGTCCACCGCTTCACCGGCATCGCTCCGACCGTTGCCCTCCATATTCCATGGGATAAAACAGACGACTGGGGCGCACTGAAGCAGTACGCCGCCGAAGTCGGGATCGCTATCGGGGCGATTAATCCAAACGTCTTCCAAGATCAAGTATATAAACTCGGAAGCGTCTGCAACCCGGACGCAGCTATTCGGGGACTCGCAATCGACCACATGCTTGAGTGTGTTGACATCATGCAGAAAACAGGCTCTGATTTGCTGAGTCTGTGGTTCGCAGACGGCACGAACTTCCCAGGCCAATCAAACTTCAGGCAGCGCAAACGCTGGATGGAGAACGCTTTAACCCAAGTCTACGATGCACTTTCAGACACCCATCGGATGCTCATCGAATATAAATTTTTCGAACCCGCATTCTACCACACTGATCTTGCCGACTGGGGAACTGCCTACCTCATGGCCACAAAACTCGGTAAGAAAGCACAAGTACTCGTCGACCTGGGACACCATCCACAAGGAACGAATATTGAATTCATTGTCGCTTATCTGATCGACGAGGGCAAACTAGGTGGATTTCACTTCAATTGCCGGAAATATGCCGACGACGATCTTACCGTGGGATCCATTAACCCGCAGGAGCTGTTCCTGATTTATACCGAACTTGTTGCCGCAGAACTCGACCCTGAGACGGAGACTGACATTGCCTATATGATTGACCAGAGCCACAACCTGAAACCGAAGGTCGAAGCAAGTATCCAATCAGTCTGCAATTTGCAAAAGGCGTACGCCAAAGCGTTACTCGTTGACCGGAAAGCGCTTGCAGTTGCACAAGATACCGCTGACTTAGTTGAGGCAGAGTCAATCCTCCAACGCGCTTATGAGACAGATGTCGCCCCCCTACTAGAGCAGGTGCGCTTGGAAATCGGGCGCGACCCACAACCCTTGGCAGCTTACAGGAAAAGCGGTTATTACGAAAAAATTAGGGACGCTCGCATCGGGGGCGAAAGCCACGGATGGGCGTAGACATTACTCAAAATTAGTGAATAATTTTACCTATAGGCGCGTTTTTCAAGCGCACCTTACTTATGGAAACTTGAAAAAAATATGACGCAAATTAAAGTCGGTATTATCGGTTCAGGCGGTATGGCGCGGCACCACCTCACCCGATTTGCTGCGATGGAAACAGCCGAAGTCATCGCAATCGCTTCCAGAAATAGACAGACGGGAGCTCAACTTGCTACAGAACACAAAACAGCCTTTATGCCGGAATGGTTACCTCTCGTTGAACGTGACAACATAGATGCGATCGTTATCTGCACACATAACGACAGCCACGGCGAGATGGCCGTCGCGGCATTGCAAGCCGATAAACACGTCTTCATAGAATATCCGCTCGCCAGTGATGTCAGTCAAGGAGAATTAGCATTGAGGCTTGCTAGAGAACGCGGGCTTGTTCTGCGGGTCTCCCATCCAGAAGCAGTCTCCAATACCCACAAGGCGCTTAAGCAGAAAATAGGCGAACTCGGCAATCTGCTACTCACCTCTTTTGTGCGCCTCACGCCCGGGCGCGGGGCCCGTCCCGAAATTCTCTTCAACCTACAAGTGTCTGGAACACCCGCACACTTCTTTATCTACCATATCTATCCAATTGTCGATTTATTTGGCGGTGCGGCCTCTGTTAAAAAGAGGGCTGCCTACGAAGGCTTGAGAGAGAATGGACAGTACGATCGATGTGTTAACACGCTCACCGTCGAGTTCAAACGTGGGGGTATTGGACAGTGGACCTGGGCCGGCGGTGTCGCTATTAACAGTGCCGAACAGCATGAGCGATACGTCCTCACCGAGGGCACAATCAGCGACGCAGGCGGGGAATGGCGCTGCACAACACCGTCCGGTGTCACACCGATCTCGATATCGGATGCCCCACAGCCAACGCTTCAAGAGTTGTGGTTCTCCGAGATTCAGGCGGCTGACCAGCAACCCCCGAATTTAGACGATGCTGCTGTTGCTTTGGAGGCAATTCGCATCAGTCTCGCGTCCGGAGAATGAATTGTCAGATAAGCACCGTTTTCTGTCTACACCATTATACCCAACGAACACCGTTCTACCACATTTTTATTCGTAAGTAAATTCGCGCGATTATACCAACGTCCGTTGAAACCACTCGACCGATTTGGCAATGACGGCTTGCTCCCATGCAACAGCATTGAAGGTGTGATCTGCTTCATCGATGATTTCGAGTTGTGTGGGGGCATTGCGTTCGTGCATCAATTCATAATACCGTTTCCCGTGGGATACCGGCACCACATCGTCCCCGCTGCCGTGGATCACAAGAAGCGCACCCGTGAACGCCTGAATGGTAGCAGAGGGCGATAGTTTAGGAAGTTCCTCGTAGAATGCTTTGCCGACGATGTTTGGGTTTAAAAGCGCTATCTCCTCCGGCGTGGGAGCGTTTTTGGCCCGCTCCAAAATTTCATTTTTCCGATCTGGCGGATCGTCCGAGAGTGGTGCCCACATTACTGTTGACTTCACGCGGGCATCTTGCCCGGAAACAAACGCTGCGACGCATCCGCCCATGCTCAATCCTAAAATCCCAATGCGCCCAGCGTCTACGCCCGGCATAGCAGTAAGCACATCTATTGCCTTGATAGCATCCGAAACCTCGCCACCGATAGTCATCTCTGAAAAATCGCCTTCACTGTCCCCTGATCCGCGAAAATCAAACCGAAGCACATAAAAACCGGTAGCGGCAAGCTCCCGTGCTGTCTTAACGAATATCCTGTGCGGCTCAACCTTCGTGCCAGTGAAGCCGTGGAAAAAAGCGACCGCTGGACACGAACCCTCACAACCCGCTGGTGAATGCAGCATCCCATTTATCTGTTCGTCCCGATTGTAAAAGACTATAGGCCTTTCCATTTTATCTCCTTTTACTTGACATTAAAACATATTTGTGATAAACTTATTATATAATAACTTTTTATTCTCATGTGGTGGAATCTTGTGGAATCAAGGTCGATCAAGTCACAAGTGTCTCATGTACTGCAGAACATATTTGGAACCGCGGTAGTTTTCCTCTATCCTACACAATGCCGCGTCTGTTGTCAAAAATTTCTTGAAGGCATCCCTTCAGCTTATATCTGTGCTGACTGCTGGCGCGATGATATTCAATTCCTCGAACCCCCTTGGTGCGATATATGCGGCACGCCAAATCCACATATTAAAGGGCTCTGTGATGAATGCGCTATCTCGCCGCCCCGCTACGGAAAATTAAGATCTATTGCATTTTATCAGGACACGGTTCGACGCGCAATACATCTCTTCAAATTTGAGCAGAAAAAGGTATTAGCGCCGCATCTCGTTCGACTGATAAACACGCATCTCCCAACTGATTGTTGTTTCGCAGACTACGACTTTATTCTGCCTGTCCCGATTCATAAAAAACGGTTACGGGAACGCGGTTTCAATCAGGCTGAAATCCTTGCAAAAGGCATTTCACAAGCGAAACGTGTCCCGCTTTGCACAGACACCCTAGTGCGACATCAGCATACGGTTGCACAGAGCAGCCTAGGGTGGGAAGACCGCCAACGCAATATCGCCGGGGTTTTTAGCGTCTCGGACCCGAAAAAAAAGATACCCAACAAGCGCCTTCTCATCGTCGACGATGTTTTCACAACGGGTGCCACTGTTCATGAGGCGGTTAACGAATTGTGGAAAGTCAATCCTGCAGAGGTCGATGTACTCACCCTGGCGCGCACTTCAAACACAGCATCGTTGTGACATCCGTTGACCGACATTGGAATCGGCATGCGGAGCTCACCGAAAAATCATGAACCCTTTTTCATCTTTATTACGTTTTAATTATTTATATAAATATGCCCACGCTGCGGCGAGTAAGTCAGTTGCTAGATCCGTCTTTATTGGGCAACAAATTGGATACCTCTGAAAGAGCTTTGAAAACTACCTTACCGATCTGTTCAGCGAAGACCACATGTTTATGACTTCTCTTCAAATGTCACACGATTAGAGTTTAGAGTGCTTCTATAGTGGCGACGTAAAGCCTACTATGGCGCACAACTGCTACGCTTGAACGTGTTAACTGTAGGCACTGACATAGTTAAACTGATAGTGGAGGTTACACCTTTGCACTTAAATAGCATCAAAATTCGTGGTTTCAAGAGTTTCGCAGAAGAAGTTGAATTAATACTCGAACCCGGCATTACTGCTATTGTCGGCCCTAACGGTTGCGGGAAAAGCAACGTGTCCGATGCAATTCGCTGGGTACTTGGGGAACAGAGCGCTCGTTCCCTTCGGTGTGCTTCTATGCGCGACTTACTTTTTAACGGCGGGGCTAATTTCGTACCGGCGCAGGGGACAGAGGTAACGCTCCGCTTCTCAAATGGTTCGAGAAACCTGGACACCTCGGCCCAGACTGCGCCTGCTAAACTCGCCTTCGGATCGCCAGAGATTGAGGTTTCTCGGCGCCTCACACGCGACGGGGAAAGTCGCTACCTCATCAATCAAAATCTGTGTCGCCTCCGCGATATCACTGAACTCTTTATGGATACCGGCATCGGAGTCGACGCCTACTCCGTCATGGAGCAGAGCAAAATTGATATGATTCTCAATGTGCGTCCCGAAGATCGCAGATTTCTATTTGATGAGGTCGCCGGTATTACAAAATATAAACATCGAAAAAAAACTGCTCTCCGGAAACTTGAGCAGACCGATCAGAACCTCGTCCGCATCAACGATGTAATTCAGGAGTTGCAACGAGAAACTGAATCACTTAAAGAACAAGCGGAACAGGCGCGGCACTATAACGCCCAACAAGATCAGCTAAAACGGTTTGAATTAGAACTTGCTCATAGAGAATATGACAAACTCCGCACTGATTACTTGCAGCTGCAAAGCGAGCTGGATGAAATTTTAAATGCCTCCACGGATGCTTCTGAACAACTCAAAGCCGCCGAAGAACGTATCGAGAATGCCACACATCGACAGTCCGAATTAGATGCAACCATACGGACAGGACAGACAGCGCTTCGCGAGATCGAAACGAAGATTGAGCAGGTTGAACGTCAGATAGTCCTACATAAGGAAAGACAACTCAACATACAGCAGCAACGTCAACGCGCCATTCAAGCGCTTGAAGCTTTAAAGGCGCAACACACGAGTACTCTCGCCCAACAAAAACAGCGCACACAAGAACATCAGAAGCTTGAAGCGTCCTTCAAGATAGAAGAGAGTCGCTTGACAGCGCGGCAACAGCTTCTAACACAGCTCACCGAACGTATCGATGTTTCCAAGAAATCTGTTCGGGATGCTCAGACCGTTTTAACCCAAACCACAACCGAATTGACAGAACGCGAGCGAAAACGCTTGGCGATCGAGCATGAGTTGACGAGTCGCGAGGGCAATCTCAATCGTCTCAAAGAAAACAGAGAGACGTTGGCAGCCGAACTTAACACCGCTACTGAGACCCATGCGGCGGTACAGCGGGCTGAAACACAATTAAAGGCAGATCTCATTCAGTTTGAAGCCGAAAGGAGTCAGGTAGAGGTTGAACTCGGGAAAAATCAGGACGCACTTCGTAAAATTGAGGCGGAAATCAGCGGGCTACAGAATACACTCGGTAGGAGTACCTCTCGATTGAGATCTCTACAAGAGTTACAAGCAGCCTATGAAGGATATTACCTCGGGGTTCGGGCGATAATGCAAGCGAAAAGCCATTATCCGGCCCAATTCCGAGGCGTGTGTGGTGTTGTTGCTGAACTGCTTTCTATGGATGGCGAGTATGAGGGTGCCATAGAGGTGGCGCTCGGGAGCACTATCCAGAATGTCGTTACCGAAACCGCGGAGGATGCCGAGAACGGCATCGCTTTCCTTAGAAAGCATCGGGCCGGTCGAGTGACATTTCTCCCGCTTGATATTTTACGTAAACGCAGATTTAATGATGATGTGTTGCTAAAGCAGACAGGGGTTATTGGCATCGCCCAAGAATTAGTGAATTACGACCGCAAATATGAGATCGCCGTGCAGCATCTGCTCGGAAACACGCTTGTTGTTGAAGATTTGGATGCCGCAATCGCACTCACTCGTCGATTCCATCCAAACGCAAGGCTTGTAACCTTAGAGGGCGAGCTTATTAATACCTCGGGCGCTATTACCGGGGGCCAGACAAATCAACAGAAAAGTGGTCTACTCAGCCGCGCCCGTGAACTTGATGACCTTGAAGACAAGATCGGACAATTGACCCAGAGCAACAATCAGAAAGATCAGAAACGTAAAGCCTATGCAGCAACGATAGCGAATTTACAAAAGACCAAGCAGACACTCACCACATATTGGCAAGATAAGCGCGTTGAAAAAGCCTCGCTAACCAAAGATATGGAGCAGGCGAACCTCCACGTCACACGACTTAAGCAACAGCTTGCAACCGTCGAGGTTGAAAACAGAGAGCTGAAACAAGCGGTAGCCGGCTCACGCGAAGAACAAACCAATCTTGAGACCGACATCGCGGCATTGACGCAAAATGTGAGCAGGTCCCAACGGTGGATTGAGCGTATGTCTGAACAGATTGAAAGCGAAGACCGAAAACGCTCCGAAGTCGCTAATGCCTGTCAGGAAATGCAAGTCTTCTTAGCAGGACAACGTCAGCGGCTAGAGGGCTTGGCATCCGAACTTCGAACGCTTGGAGAAACCCAACAGCGCACAACAAAGGAAATCGCCGAACAGCAAAAGGTCATTGACTCGGATGAACAGACGCGAATCGACCTCGGTGAACAAGTAGCCGAAGCCCAACGTGAGTTCCTCTGTTTAGAAGGCGATCGCGCCGAGGCTGAATCGCGTGTTGACGACCTAACCCAAGAACGTGAGAACCTGCTCCAAGAGATAACCAGCCTCCAGAAGGAAATGCGCGCAACACGCAGACGGTTTGAGCAGCAGAACCGCGCACGGCATAAACTTGAAGTCACAATAACGCAGCTGGAGATGCGTATAAAATCGGTTTCGACTCGCATTCACGATAAATACCAGATTTCGATTGATGCACTGCCTCTGCTGACGAATGACCAACAGACAATAGACGAAATTGATCTCCTTGACAATATTGAGAAGTTGAAGGCGAATCTAGCAGCAATGGGGGCTGTGAACCTCAAGGCAATTGAGGCTTACGAAGAACACAAGAAACGCCACGACTTTCTTATTGCACAACGTGAGGATGTCCAACAGTCGATTCAAGCCACCTATCAGGCCATTCAGAAAATTAACCAAACCTCAAGAGACGTATTTCTTAAAACATTTGATCAAGTACAGGCAAACTTCCAAGAGGTCTTTACCCAACTCTTCGGCGGTGGCGAAACAGAATTGTTACTGACGGATCCATCCAATGTTCTTGATTCAGGTATTGACATTATCGCCCGTCCCCCGGGGAAACGTCCACAGAACATCACGCAACTTTCCGGTGGAGAACGATCGCTTGTAGCAATTGGGTTGCTGTTTGCTGTCTTCAAAATCAAGCCAAGCCCTTTCTGTGTGCTTGACGAAGTGGATGCCGCACTTGATGAAGCGAACGTGCTTCGCTTTGCCAATCTCATCGGAACCTATACCGAGAATACCCAATTTGTGATTATCACCCATAACCGGCGCACGATGGAGATCGCTGACGTAATGTACGGCGTAACGATGGAGCAGGCCGGCATCTCAAAAATTGTTTCCGCTAAGTTCGTTGAGTAAGCATCAAGCACATAGCATCTATATTATCGCTGAATATCAAGTCATAAACACCATCCGACCCGGAAATAGGAGTCTCCAGCCCGAAAAATGATGAACAAGCTGAATCGGAATCAACTTAGAGTTCTGCCGCTCTCTAAACGCCGACACAAAATGACGGTGGCGGATATCTATGCACTAGACGCAGAGACCTCACCTTACGATAATCCGCAGCTCTGCATCGTTGCGGATAGAATCGCTAAAGCACATCGCCAACGGAAACAAGTCATTTGGATGATGGGCGCGCACGTCATGCGTCGCGGCAACTCCCGATACATCATCGACTTAATGGAGCGGGGCGTTCTTACGCATCTCGCTACTAACGGCGCATGTGCTATCCACGATTTTGAGCTTGCACATATCGGTGCAACCCTTGAAGATGTAGAGGATTACATCTCGGACGGTAAGTTCGGCAATTGGGAAGAAACAGGACGCTATTTGAACGAGGCGATTGTCCGAGGCCATCACGATAAAATTGGATTTGGAGAAGCGATCGGCAGGTTCATACAAGAAGCTGAGAAGGGCACCCCTTTCCCGCATCGCGATGTGAGTATCTTTGCAGCCGCTTACCGCCTCGGCATACCGTTCACTGTCCACAAAGGCATCGGTTTCGACATCATAGACCAACACCCGGCAGCCGATTACGCCGCAATGGGATGGACAACAGGTGAGGATTTCCTCCGTTTTGCCCAAAGCGTGTCGCAATTGGAAAACGGGGTTTTTCTCAATTTAGGTTCTGCCGTAATGGGGCCTGAAGTCTACCTCAAAAGCCTCTCCATGGCCCGAAACATCGCAGCGCAACACGGTGAAGAGATCCGACATTTCACAACCGCAAACTTCGATCTCATCGACTTCCCCGATTTCCAAGATGAAGGATCGCCTGCCGAGGCGCACTACTACCATCGCCCAAAAAAAACGATCCTCATCCGCACCGTGAAAGACGGCGGGGAAGGTTATCATATCCCCGGCGATTTCTCAGTAACCATCCCGCAGTTATACCATTTGTTGGTAAAATCTCTATAAAGGCCTGTATCACGGCTAGTATAAAGCATCTAGATGCCGCGTGTCCTAATACGCTGATATAAAAATCTAAGGAGACGATGGTCAAAAGGGAATACCCGATCTTGGGTGAGAAAATATTTGACATATCTTAACGACTTAAGGTATGATTAACGCAAAATCTTTTTTCAACTTCACGTTATATTACTTTTACAGAAACCGTTCACCGATAGCATCCGGTACATTGCGAATGAAAAGACACGCGAACATCCCATCGATCCAAATAGGTGCTCCTGAAACATCCACTTCCATGTGCCTAAGTGTGCGTAAAGATGAGTCTCTTTGCGTGCCTATACCAGATTACCCCCCCCGCTTTATGTAAGTTAAGTTCTTTATACAATCAGGTAGGCTCGGAAACGTTACTCCGGCTTACCGCCTTCGCGCCCGTGCCCACTCCGTTTTGGACGGAGCCCCTCAGCACGGGCTTTTTTTGTTGCAGTAGCATTTCACTACTGCAGGCTCCCCCGTTACACCCAACGCAGACAATCCGTCAATTAAAGGCTGCCACCGCACAATCCATGGCAGGTTCATATGCCGTACCGCAAAAAACTGATTGAAACGAATATACCGCTCCGAGACATCAATATGGAGTCAGCGAAAAATACTTCCTCTAGCCCCGGTCATCCGGCAACGTTACATCGCTACTGGGCGCGCCGACCGCTTGCCGCATGCCGCGCCGTTGTCTTCGCCAGCTTTGTCGACGACCCCGCCGAATGCGAAGACGAGTTCCGAACTGAATACGAACAGAGCGCCGAACGCAACCGGCTCTACGGCATCATAAAGCGACTTATCGTCTGGCAGAACAGCAACGACGCAAACCTGCTGGCAGAGGCACGCTATGAGATCGCCCTCTCCGTCGCCCGCAATAACGGAGAAGACCTTGCCGAGTTTCGCGAGCGACACAATGCCGATCCAGACGCTGTTTTGCGGTATCTGCGCGAGCACGCCCCCGCTGTCTACGATCCCTTCTGTGGCGGCGGCTCGGTTCCGCTCGAGGCACAGCGCTTGGGACTGCGGGCCCGGGGCTCCGACCTGAACCCACTCCCCGTGCTCCTGAACAAGGCGATGATTGAGCTGCCACCGAAGTTCCACAATCAGCAACCGGTCAACCCGGAGGCGGACCCGATGCACATGTTCACAGACCGTGGCAAAAGCAAGGCTCGCGCGCCTTGGAGAGGCACTGCGGGCTTAGCAGCGGACATCCGCTACTATGGTGCGTGGATGCGTGAGCAGGCATACAAACGGATTGGGCATCTCTATCCGAAGGCAGAGTTGCCGGACGGTACTTCAGCCACTGTGGTTGCGTGGCTCTGGGCACGCACGGTGCTGTGTATTAACCCAGCGTGCGGTCTACAGATACCGTTGATAAAGACATTCCAGTTGTCGAAAAAGAGGGGACATGAGCGCTACATTAAGCCGGTGGTTGACAGAGAGACGAACACCATATCGTGGCAGGTGCAGACCAATCCTGACGGGTTGCCGGCGCCCACGGTGATGCGAACGGGGGCGTATTGTTGCGGTTGCGGCACCGCTGCGAAGCTGCCTTACGTCCGGGAGCAGGCAAAAACAGGCAGAATGGGAGAGACGATGACAACGATAGTCGCTGAGGGAGACAGCAAAAAAATATTCTTGGCACCCGCTGAAACACACGTCCAAATTGCCCAGTCTGCTGAGCCCGAACGAAGACCGCGTCTAGCAATGCCGAATAGCCCGACTTTGGTCAGTGGGCGTGGATACGGCATCACACATTGGCATCAACTTTTCACAAAACGGCAGTTGACTGCACTCAACACCTTCTCTGACCTATTAGTCGAAGTGCATGCCCGGCTCACTGAGGATGGCGCGCCCCCAGCGTATGCCGATGCTGTTTCCACCTATCTCTCCCTCGCCATCGGCAGAACTGCGGAGAGTCATTGCAGTTTTGCATGGTGGTACAATGGAGCGGAGCAGATCTCAAAAGTTTTTTCACGGCATGCGATTCCGATGAATTGGAGCTTTGCTGAAGCCAATCCGTTCTCTACATCAGCACAGAATTGGATAGGGCAAGTAGAGTGGGTTGCAAAGGGAGTAGAAAACCTGCCCGCATCTGTAAACCTTGGCCAGGCACATCAGGCGAATGTGTGCACCACGCCGCACGCCCAAGATGCACCTGTTATTATCACCGATCCGCCCTACTACGATAACATCGACTACGCCACCCTCTCTGATTTCTTTTACGTCTGGCTCAGACCCCTCCTGCGCAACACCTACCCAGATCTGTTCGCTGGCATGACAACACCAAAGACGGAAGAGATCGTCGCCAGCTCACGATTCGAAGACCCTAAACAGCATTTTGAAGATTTGCTGAGCAAGTCGTTTCGGCAGATGCGCCGCTACTGTTCGGATAAATACCCAACGTCTATCTTCTATGCCTATAAACAGCAGGAAAAAGGACGGGGCGGGAAAACCTCTACCGGATGGGAGACGATGCTCGAGGCAACTATCAACACCGGCTTTCAGATCGTCGCCACCTGGCCACTGCGAACGGAAAAAACCAGCGGTTTTAAGACAGAGATTAACGCCTTGGCATCTTCTATGCTGCTGGTGTGCAGACCGCGCCCCGAAGACGCACCCCGCAGCGACAGAAACACCTTCATACGCGCACTCGAAAACGAGATGCCCGCTGCTCTCGACCGACTCACCCGCATCGCAAACATCAGACCCGTCGACCTCGCACAAGCCGCCATCGGCCCAGGCATGGAGATCTATTCCCGCTATCGCAGCGTCACGCGCATCAGCGGCGAAGTCGTCTCCATACGAGAGGCACTCCAACATATCAACAACGCAATCACCGCTTATCGCGAAAAGATAATCGGGGAACTCGACGCAGAGACGCAGTTCTGCCTCACTTGGCTGCAGCAACACGGATACCTGCCGGGCAGCTTCGGGGATGCCGATGGACTTTCAAAAGCAAGAGGCGTTTATGTGCCAGCGATGCACGACAGACTGCTCATTGTAGACCGTGGCAAAGTCCGTTTATTGAAACCGGAAGAATACGCGGATCGCGAGGAGCATCCAGAGATGTCAGCGTGGGAGGGGTGTCTGCGGATGATCTGGCATCTCTCGTTCACAGAGTTCAGCGGTGGCATTCAGGGGTGTGCAAGGGTTGCACGCTTGATGCGTGACTATCACAGTGCGAGACGTTTGGCTCTGGTGTTGTACAGCTACTATGAGGCGCTGGGGCACACGGAGGATGCTGCACGCTATAACTACCTTGTGACACAGTGGACGTATATCTGGCAGACGATGGGCTCCGCAGAGCAGATAGAGGCGGACGTTTAATGCAGGTTCGTAGCATCACCTATTCGGGTGTGCACACACGCCAAGGGGGCTCCATAAGCTCTAGAAACACTGCAGTTCAGTAGACACAGACGTGCCAGAGATAAAAGTGCCTGGAAGTGTGATACTTGTTGTTATAGAAAACGCCGAGGATCGCCAGCACCGCGATCGGATCTACGGGGCTTTCTCTAACATGTGAGAAAAAAGTCGTCTATTTTGCAGAAGAGTGATACAATACACATGAGAGAATGCCTTCGCGGAAAGGTATAATAACCTTATTTTTTATACCAAGGTGGCTCTCTTTAGACAAAGGAAACACTTTATTCAACCTTGCGGTAGACAGACTCAAAAACGAAATCACATAGGAGAAGCTCATGAAACTTGAGAGCATCACACCGAGCACACAGTTTAGTTCCTGCTCTGAATTGAACGACATATTCAGAGCAGCAGGGTATAGACGGTACGACCGAACCATAACAGAACTCTACGGGTACACAGAACGCTCAGTAGTTAAAACAGAATATGAGAGTCGTGCATGGAAACAGACAAGAGGAGAAGTACCGTACCATCTACTCACACCCAGGTATTGGAAAGTGCAAGAACAGGTTCGCATCATGATAGAAGAATGCTTTGACAGATTCTGCATATTAGAACTAGACGAAGAACCATTCGGAGTCGCCTTAAAAGTCGGCGTAAGGAGCAATCCGTTGACAGAAATAGCCCTCTACGAAGAGATCATCCAACTCATAAACCCAATCACCTTAGACTTCCCTGAAGTAGATACATTAGACTACAATCCACAAACACAGAAATACGAAAGCAGGTTAGAAACGCCCATCCGCTTAAGAGGTCTCCGCTTCATCAGTCCTGATGAGAGCTTAGAGGCTTTTACAGATGAACCGTGGTATGAAAACGGCGATGGCACACACTGGCAGAACGGGTATGAGATGTTAAACGAAGTTGTCTATTATGATATCTTTGAAAAATACATCCCAAAGGCATTTTACGACCTCAGATACATCTACGAAGAGGCATCAGAAGAGGTCAAAGAAATCCTATTTAACGGCCAAAACATTGAGTGGGAAATATAATCTAAAGGCGCTAAAGTGTCTACCCGAACAATTAGATCGTCCGCTCAAGTAATGTTACGTCGGGCCCACCGCGGTAGAGAACAACACTATACTGCAGTTTCAAGATTTCATCGGAAGCAAGACGGAACGGCTCGTAGTAAACAAACGAAGGATGGATCAAGCAGTAGTTCTCGCGATTACGCACCCACCACGTTGTCGGGTAGCGAGGGTTATCAGGATGGTCAACGATTGCAACACCGTAGGTTTCGTCGTCTCTTGGATGCTGTGAAGTGAAGCTGCACCAACGACTCCGTTTACCGAAGATATCCATCGGTTCAGTGCGTCCATCGGCATTTAAAAGCTTGCCCGGTGTGATGATATTATCAAATCGGATTGCCAATCCGCTGTAGAATCTACCTTCTGCCCCCGGCTCCCCGCGCCGTAAATCTAGGACAACTTCACGTTCATGCGGCTGAAGTGTTAAAGAGACAGCGATTTGCATTGCATCATTTGTGGGCGGATGAACAGTTATCTCGCGCTGTTCTGTCAAATGCGTTGTGCCTTGCCAATCTGTCCAAGTGTTTGCTGTCGTTAAACCGGCACTGTCAGCATCTGCATTTTGCACAACGATCCGCTGATGGACGATCTTGCCGAAACCTGCTGGATCATCCCCGGGGCCCGGTTGTTCCCAGAAATTGACCCCGTTAACCTTTTTCCACGCAACCCATAAGCCTTGGTGATGCACATGATCGCCGGGTTCGTTCATTGTGAGCGGTGGTGCACCGGGTAGATTCAACGGGTGGCAGAACGGACGGTTACCGTTTTCAGGGAAATGGTAACCCAAGACCTGTTGCTTGTTCCAAGCGATGCTTAAACTATTTTGTGTATGTGAAAGTGAGAACATATTTTTATCCGTAACATTAAGAATGCCACATCTGAATTGCAGCTTTGAGTTTCCAATTATCAGGTGCCCAATTCCGTCGAACATTTTCGGCATAGCACAACTACCGAGCGGTATCTATAAAATTATAACGCCTGTATGCCCGAGTGCCGAAGCCAGCTCTAATTGAGATATCGGTTCACAACCTCGCGTTCCAATGATAAACCCTCCCACTCGTCATCGCCAGGTCCATCATAGATAAGCGTATGCGGTCCGGCAAAACCCGCTTCTTGGGTGAGCTCAAGACATCGCACGTAATCTTCCTTGTCCATTTGGCGCGGTGCTGCGAAATGTGCTTTGGTATGACACGACTCTGCCCATGATGCAATCGCAGCAAGGTCTTCATATTTCGTGGCACCTCGCCAATTGCCGAAGTCTAGACAGAGTCCTACTTTACCGTCTAATCCAGCTAAAATGGTATTGACATTTTCAGGCGTGGAAAAGATGGAAAACCAGTTTTCGCTCATCACACGAATACCCGCGGTGTCCGCACGTTCTGTGAATTGGGCGAGAACATCACGACTCTGCGCAAGCGACTCTTCAGACGGTTCAGCTTTCCCACCGATAACCCGTGCACACCTCGCGCCGAGTTGGCCGGCAATATCAATCCATTTCTCAATCCACGCAATATCGCGTGCCGCCTCAGACGGATGCGTAATATCGCCATCGTCAATAAGCAGAGAAAAAAGTTCTACCTCTGCGTCCGCAAGCGCTCCGCGGAATTCGCAGAGATAAGACCCCTCAACAGAAGGCAGATGGAAATGACAAACTTCCAAGGTACGAATGCCGAATTCTGCTACCCGCGCCGGTAATTCCAAAAGTGAGATAGGACCGTTATTGTGGGTTTCGATCGGAATCTGCATGTCATGCTTGGGACCGGTGAATCCGGGTTTCCCGAGTTGCCGATGCAAACTCCACGTTGAGACTGAGAGACGAGGTGTCGACATAATCCAAATCCTCCAAAATTGCAGATATAAACGTTAAGGGTGCGGATAGATCTCGGAGACTCACGCTATTATAATGTGAGCTTGATAAGTAGCTCCATGTTTTCTTTATCTAAAGAGAATCCGTTTGGTATAATAATACTCTTGTACTTTCTGAAAAGGAATTTTCTCATATGTATTGTATCACTTTTCTGCAAAATAGACACCTTTTTTCTTGCTTATTAGAGAAAGCTCCGCCGGCAGAGCCGCGCGGCCGCGGAGACTACATCCGCGCGAGGGGTTGACGTGCCTTATCGCCTTTCATTACAACGGATACTGTACCTTCAAGCCGCTTTGTCTCCGGCACGTCTGTGTCTATTGGACTGCAGCATTTCTAGGTTAATATCTACCCGGCGGGCTAGCGTATCAGCTCTCAGAGCATAAACCCTCGCTGAACGACTTTGAGCTTCAGCAGGGACACGCGGGACCTAGCAGCCTTAAAACCTAGACGTTTTATCAAACGCACGTTATTTCAAATTTGATATATTGGCTTGACTGTTCCGCGTTTTTCTGATACACTATCAATCCGTAAATTATCCGTGTGACACAGAAGGAGTGAATATGGCAACAGAAAAAATGTTTTCTGCGCAGCAAATCGCAGCACAGCTCTACACAGTTAGAGAATTTACGAAGACCGAGGCTGATATTGCAGAAACGATGAAAAAAGTCCGACAACTTGGATATGAAGCGGTGCAATGTTCTGCGCTCGGCCCAATCCCGCCCGCTACATTAAAAAGTATAGTTGATGGCGAAGGCATTCGCATCATCGCCACACATACCAACTACGTTCGGATGCGCGACGAGCCGCAATCTGTCATTGATGAACATCAATTGTGGGGATGCAAGCACGCCGCAATCGGCGGAATTCCGGGGGAATATCGGACAGCTGAAGGATATATCAAATTCGCAAAAGAAGCCTCCGAAGTCGCAGAGCGCCTTGCTGAAGGCGGTCTAACCTTTTCCTATCACAACCATAGTTTTGAATTGGAACGTTTTAACGGGCGCACAGGTCTAGAAATTTTGTATGCCGAGAGCGATCCAAACTATTTTAAGAGCGAATTAGACACCTATTGGATTCAACACGGCGGCGGCGACCCAGCAGCATGGATTCGAAACCTGAAGGGACGTGCTGACATCATTCATCTGAAAGATATGGCGATGCAAGGTTCCACACAACGTTTTGCAGAAGTCGGTGAAGGCAATCTCAACTGGTCCGCTATCTTAAGTGCGTGTAACTATGCAGGCGTTGAATGGTACATCATCGAACAAGACACCTGTTATGAACGTGACCCGTTTGAGAGCTTAGGCATCAGTCTGCAAAATCTGCAAGAGATGGGTTTCGCCTAAGCGAATCATTTTTCGCCAATGCCGCGGACGAGGCTTCTTACATGACACTCACGGGGTGTCCGAAACACGAACGCGAGGTAGGAAGCACTCGTCCGATAACTGAGACAATACACTTCTGATTCAAGACAGAAAAACAGTTGGATAGTGCTGAATAAGCCGAACATTGCTAAAAACCGGCATATTTTTATTTGACATTCCCGGCGAGTTATGATACAATTAGAAATGAATGGATAAAAAATAAATAGGATCTAATCCAGTTAACGGGGCGTGGCGCAGCCCGGAAGCGCGCTTGAATGGGGTTCAAGAGGTCGCTGGTTCGAATCCAGTCGCCCCGATTTTTGATATGTACTCTCGGCTTGCAAATTGTGTGAGTCCCAGGCCCACCTGCCAGCCGAGCAGTGGATGTACAGAGAAAATAGGGAGTCGTAGCCGTGGGTAAGTCTATTAATGTGGGCATTTTAGGGTGGGGGACCGTCGGAACCGGGGTCTCCAAGATTCTGATCAACCAGCATGCCCTTATTGCCAAAAACAGTGGTACAGAATTACGTCTAAAAAAAATAGTAAAACGAACGCTTCCGGCTACTCGTCAAGGCGTTGAACTTCCGGCCGGTTGTCTGACAGACAACCCCTCGGAAGTTGTTGATGATCCAGATATTGACATCGTTGTTGAACTTATCGGTGGTGTTACAGAAGCACATGGCCACATCAAGCGTGCTATTCAAAATGGTAAGCATGTTGTTACAGCTAATAAAGCCCTTTTAGCAGAACATGGCGGTGAATTGTTCCAACTTGCCTCGGAACATCAGGTAAGTTTGAATTTTGAAGCAAGCACAGCGGGCGGGATCCCCATTATTAAAACGTTGCAGGAAAGTTTCGCGGGTAACCAGATCCGATCTCTCTACGGTATTGTAAACGGTACCTGCAATTATATTTTAACTGAAATGCACAAACGTGCAGTCGATTTTTCGGACGTGCTTCAAGCAGCTCAAGCCATGGGCTACGCTGAAGCCGATCCGACGCTTGATGTTGAAGGCATCGATGCTGCTCAGAAACTCATCCTCCTGATTGCTCTCGCCTATAGAAGTAGTATTTCCCTGTCACAACTCCACGTTGAAGGCATCACAAACATCACACAGAAAGAGATTCAATATGCTCGTGAATTAGGGTATGTCATCAAACTGCTTGCTATCGTGAAGCTGAGTGATGGAAGCTGTGTGGAGGCGCGCGTGCATCCCACACTTGTGCCGGAGCGGAGCTTGCTCGCGAACGTCGGCGGTGCATTCAACGCAGTTTGTGTCATAGGGGATGCAGTCGGGCCGACCCTCTTTTATGGACAAGGCGCCGGCGAAATGCCGACCGCTAGTGCGGTTGTTGCGGACATCATAGACGCTGCGAAATCTATACAACGAGGAATGAGTTCACCGATTTCACAAGCATGGCTCGCCGGGGCCCAAGCAGAAGTCGACGTTTGTTCTATTGACGATATAGAGACCCGCTATTATCTCCGCTTCGTTGTTGCTGATCGTCCCGGTGTTCTCGCGAAAATCGGTACCATTTTGGGAAACTGGCAGATTAGCGTCGCCTCTGTCATCCAGAAGGATCCACACGGCATGGATATAGTTTCCCTTGTTATGCTAACCCACACAGCGCGGGAAAAAAATATAAGAGCAGCACTTGCACAAATTCATACGCTCGAGAGTGTGAAAGGAGAAACACAACTTATTAGGATTGAAGAACAAGTTGACTGTTAACAGGGCAAAATTCTATCACAAGATCCATCTGAAAACTCTTATTTATATCTTTATTAAGGTGAACTCGAGGAGAACCCCGACAATTTCACGCTATTCTATCTACTTAGAAATGTTATTTGCACAATACCCTCTACTATTAGGTATCGTAATACGCTCTGCTGTTTATTTTGAGCAGCACCGGGTTCTTTTAATTGCTCGCAACAGATACTTGAGGTGAGAATTAAATATGAAGGAAGATATGAAAAGTACGTTGGTGTTCGAGGTGAAAGACCTTCGACATGAGGACTTCAAGAGATATGAGGCGCTTGTGGCCCCCGAGACGCTCGGTCTGATTTATGAGGAGGCAGATTTTGTTAGCCCCCTCTCCTGCACAGTCCTTTTATGCCGTCAAGGCGACAACAATATTTTCGCGACAGCCGATATCACCTCAACCCTTTCAGTGGAGTGCAGACGTTGTGTTAAAGTTTTCAATATTGACGTAGCAACTACCCTTAACTTATTTTTCTCTTTTAGAACCAAGTCTTTGGAATCTGATGAAGCGGATGAACGATATTACGATGGGGAGACCTTAGATATTTCAGAGGATGTTCGGCAGGATCTTATTGTTGAAATGCCGATGTGGCCGCTCTGTGCTGACACCTGTGAAGGATTATGTCCAGGGTGCGGGGCAAACCTCAATGATGGAATCTGTGCTTGTAATACAGAAAATGAGGAACCAGTGTCAACTTCTAATCCGCTTAGCGCGCAGCTCACGGACCTATTCTCCAAAGCTGACCCGCTCAAAGACGCTAGAAAATAGCTGGAACCCTAATAAATTCGGTTTGTGGAAGCGACTTTGAATCACAATTTTTACAACTAAGGAGACAATAATCCATGGCACATCCAAAACGCAGAACGTCAAGATCGAAAAAAAGAATGCGGAGAAGCCATAACGCCCTCTACGATAAAGCAATAAGCGTCTGTTCATACTGTGGAGAGACTATGATATCCCACCATGTCTGTATGGAATGCGGATACTACAATGGAAGGCCTGTACTCAAATCTGCCGATGAGGCATAGGCGAATCAAGAGTTTTTAAAGTTGTCCGCTTAGGAAGTGGTATATTGTTACAGAAACACTTTATTAACTGAAAATGGGCAACTACCAAAAGAGATAAACAATGACGCAACTTCGACGGGCAACAATTACGGGGACAGGCTCTTACCTTCCTGATCGAGTGGTCACTAACCTCGATCTTGAAAAAATGGTTAATACTAGCGATGAGTGGATTCGCCAGCGCACCGGCATTAGAGAGCGGCGCATTGCTGAAGACAACGTTGCTACTTCAGATATTTGCGTGCCTGCTGCTCGCTGGGCTATTAAGAATGCCAATATTAATCCGCTTGATATTCAGATGATTCTGGTTGCCACTGTTACGCCGGATACGTTCTTCCCGTCAACAGCGTGTTACGTTCAGAGAGGCATCGGGGCAAAAAACGCCTCTGCAATGGATATTTCTGCTGCATGCGCAGGATTCCTTTACGGGCTAGATGTGGCAGATGGAATGATTAGATCAGGGCGATACGACACTATCCTTGTTGTCGGCGGCGAGGTCTTTAACAAAATCGTTGATTGGGAAGACAGAACAACATGTGTCCTCTTTGGAGATGGCGCCGGTGCTGCTGTCGTTCAAGCTACCGATGAACCCAAGGGTATCCTTGCCTCTTATATTGGGTCTGATGGCGATTATGCAGACATTGAACTCCTCGGTATCCCCGCAGGTGGCACCCGGATGCCGGTCACCCCAGAAGCGATCGAGCAAAAACTAGACAAAATTCAGATGAATGGACGCGAAGTCTTCAAATTGGGCGTTCGGCTCATGCCGGAAGCCGCACAACGAGTGCTCCGTGAGGCAAACGTTAGCATTGAAGATATCGACCTGTTAATTCCGCATCAAGCAAACTTACGCATCATTAAAGCCGTGGGCGATAGGCTGGGACTCCCGCAAGAAAAAGTCTATATCAATGTCGATAAATACGGGAACACTTCAGCCGCAACGGTGATTATTGCATTAGATGAGGCGATCCGTGAAGGTAGAGCGAAACCAGGCGATCTGCTTCTGTTTGTGACTTTTGGTGCTGGTTTAACATGGGGAAGCACCCTTCTACGATTATAGCCGCAGGTCACAAACAGTCAGCATTAGCAGAGAGACCTTTCTAATTAGCCTCAGTTTCTTATGCGATTTGAAGGTCACAGGTTGTGAGAAAGAAGGCCGGAAAACTATTAATCGAACCACTATGGAATCAAATGGTGTGGGATCGAATTTGAGAAGAAAATGAGACAGGTAGCATTCACTTTTCCGGGGCAAGGTTCACAACACGTGGGTATGGGAGCAGAATTAGCACAAAACTATTCTGTTGCCGAGGCTGTTTTTGAGGAAGCCGATGTTACCCTTGGATGTGAATTGCGGAAGCTGTGTTTTGAAGGGCCGGAGACAGATTTAAAGCGGACTGAACATACACAACCTGCTATTTTGACATGCAGCATCGCGGCGTTGCGGGTGCTTGGAGAACATGGCATTTTTCCGCGCGCCGTCGCTGGACATAGCTTAGGAGAGTATTCCGCACTCGTGGCTGCGGGAGTGCTTAAGTTCTCAGATGCGTTGCGTTTGGTGCACGCCCGAGCGAGTTTGATGGCAGAAGCAGGTGAAACACAGCAAGGAGCAATGGCGGCTATCCTCGGAATGGAAACCGAACGGCTCCAAAAGCTCTGTGAGACGACGGATGGAATTGTAGATATCGCTAATTACAACTGCCCCGGGCAACTGGTTATCTCTGGAGAGGTCAAGGCGGTTAACCACGTCGTTTCTCTTGCCAAAACCGAAATCGGGGCGAGGCGGTGTCAACTGCTCCCCGTGAGCGGGGCGTTTCATTCTGTACTGATGGCACCCGCGCAACAAAGGTTCGAATCCGTGCTCGCTTCAGTACCGCTGTATCCGCCTCAAGTTAACATAGCGATGAACGTAACGGGCAGGTTCGCGAAAGATGCAAATGATGTTAGGCACGTCCTATTTCAACAGATAACACAACCTGTTCAGTGGAAAAAAACGTTGCACACAATCACAAATATGGGCATCACAGATTTTGTCGAAGTAGGACCAGGGAAGGTTTTGTCAGGTTTGCTGAAGCGCACGCTTCCTGAAAGCCGGGCAATGAATGTTGAAGACCTTAAAACGCTATCTCTCGTGAGAGATACATATGAATGCGGTGAATAAAAACAGTGGATCTAACAATAAAACAGAGCGTTTTTAGAGAAGACTTGCTGAGCGGCAAAACCGCGATTGTCACGGGTGCTTCCCGCGGCATTGGGGCTGCAATTGCACAGAGACTCTGTGAAATTGGGGCCAACGTGGTTATTTGCTCACGTTCTGCAGATGCCGTTGGACAAGTCGCTGATACACTCCAAGACGCAGGCTATACTGTTCATGCAATGGCTGCCGATATTTCCAAGAAGACAGCTGTTCAAAACTTAATAGAAAAAACCCTTGATCAATTTTCGAGAATTGATATTCTTGTTAACAACGCCGGGATTACCCGCGACATGCTGCTCATGCGTCTCAAAGATGAGGACTGGGACGCTGTACTACAGACGAATCTGACCGGCACAATGTACTGCACGCGCGCGGTCCTTCGCCCGATGGTCAGTCAAAAAAGTGGACGTATTATTAACATCTCATCAGTAGTTGGATTAATGGGCAACGCCGGGCAAGCAAGTTACGCTGCTGCGAAGGCAGGCATTATCGGTTTGACGAAGGCTACCGCTAAAGAGATCGGTACCCGCGGCATTACTGTGAACGGTATCGCCCCTGGCTTTATTACAACGGACATGACAGCACAAATACCGGAACAGAATCAGAAACGGCTGCTTGAAATGATTCCGTTACGAGGGTTTGGGCATCCAGAAGACGTAGCAGACGCTGTCTGTTTTTTGGCATCGGACGCTGCACGCTATATCACGGGACATATACTCCAGGTTGACGGCGGTATGGCGATGTAATTCGAGTGCACTTGGGCCTCTCCGAGGGCACTTACAAACAAAACGTATAGTGGGCAAAATTCAGAACGCCCACACTCGTATTAATTAATAACATACTTTTAGCCCGAAGACCAATTTTGCGGGCAAACATTTTATAGGAGATCCGAAAAACACTTATGGCAACGAACCAAGAACGTCTTATTGAAATTATCGCAAAGCAGCTCAGCGTTGACGAAAATAATGTAACACCAGATGCCTCTTTTATGGAAGATCTGGGAGCTGATTCACTAGATACTGTTGAACTGGTTATGGCTCTTGAAGAGGAATTTGATATCGAAATTCCGGACAGTGATGCCGAGAAAATTCAGACTGTTCAAGACGCTTTGAGTTATCTAGACGAACATCTATAGTAAATATCTTGATGGAATGGATATACGGAAAACTATAAGACTTTCTAAGGGTGCGCTGGGTCATGTCCTAAGCACACCTGCAACCTAAACAAAAAAGGATCGGTCTCGTGGAGCGTGTAGCTATTACAGGAATCGGTGTTGTCAATGCAATTGGCAATACGAAAGAAGAATATTGGGATGCGCTTGCTATTGGGAAAAACGGAATCGGACCTTTGACCTACTTCGATGCCTCCGAGCATCGTAGCCAAATCGCTGGAGAGGTAAAAAACTTCCAAGCGGAAGTGTACATGGATCGTCGAACTGCGTCTCGGGTACCACTTTTTATCCAATATGCTCTTGCCGCTGCGATCATGGCTCATCAAGACGCAGGTTTGGAACTCGACAGCGTTGACCCTTACCGCGCAGGCGTTCAAATCGGCTCCGGGATCGGGGGCATCGGGGTACTCGAAGACAACGCAAAGATCCTCGCTGAAAAAGGGGTTAAACGTGTGAGCCCGTTTCTTGTGCCGTACATGATTATTAACATGGCGGCAGGACGGATCTCAATTCACTTTAACCTCAAAGGCCCCAATTCCACATCCGTTACTGCTTGTGCAAGCGCGAACCACTCCATTGGTGACTCTTTCCGTATCATTCAACGCGGTGAGGCAGATGTGATGTTTACCGGGGGCACCGAATCAGCGATTACGCCGCTCGCTTTTGCAGGTTTCTGCTCAATGCGTGCCATGTCGGCACGGAATCATGAGCCCGAGCGAGCCTCGCGTCCGTTCACTAAAGATAGGGACGGTTTTGTGATGGGGGACGGAGCCGGGGTTCTCATCCTCGAATCACTATCGCATGCTAAAAAACGGGGCGCACCTATCTATGCAGAAATAATCGGTTACGGAATGACTTCAGATGCACACGACATGGTGAGCCCGCCTGAGAACGGCGAGGGGGCAGCCAAAGCGATGGAATTTGCCCTTCAAGACGCAGGCGTGTCACTAGATGCCGTCGATTATATCAATGCCCACGGCACTTCTACTCCAATTGGGGACGCGGCCGAAACCAACGCTATTAAAACGCTCTTCGGCGAATACGCATATAAAATCCCTGTCAGTTCGACCAAATCCATGATCGGGCACCTGCTAGGGGCTGCTGGAGCCGTGGAACTCATCGCCTGCTTAGGATCAATGGAAAAGGGCTTTCTGCCACCCACTATCAATTACGACATGCCAGACGAAGCCTGCGATTTAGATTACGTTCCCAATGAAAGTCGGGACGCAAAAATCGAGATTGCCCTTTCCAACGCTTTCGGTTTCGGCGGGCACAATACCGCTATCGCCATCCGCAGATTTTCAGGCTAGCTGTAGCAGACTTCCCTGTGTTTAAGTGGGTTGAGAGTGCGAAATAGATCGAAATGTGTGTAGCCTATATCGGCTTCGGAAGCAACATTGACGACCGACTAAAGCACCTCCAGAACGCTATCCATCTCTTATCGAAGACTGACGGAATCACTTTAGAACAGATTTCCACCATTTACGAAACAGCACCTGTCGGATATGAAGAGCAGGCAGAATTCCTGAACGGGGTTGCTTCCATCCAAACCTCCATTTCACCCTTCCATTTACTGCAGACCTTGAAAGCCATCGAAACCGCTGTCGGCAGACAGCATCGCATACACTGGGGACCCAGAGAAATCGACTTAGACTTATTAATCTATGCAGATGTGTGTATCCAGACAGAGAAGCTTGTCGTGCCACACCCGGAGATGCATCTCCGGCGTTTTGTGTTGGCCCCGCTTGCAGAAATTGCACCGACCCTTGTGCACCCTATCTTTCAGAAAAGTGTCCAAGCTCTACTTGCGCATCTTAAGGATGATAAATCTGTATTGAAAACAACGTTGCCCTTGTGTTGCTGACCTACCGTAAAAGCAACCTTTACAGATTTGAAAAACTTGCAATTCTCGCGCAAGTATGGTATAATTCCTAATGCTTTTCTGAACATGCTAAACAGATAGACTCTAATTGTAAATGCCCAAGGAACCTTATCGCAGATTATAGAAGAAATGAACATCCACGAATACCAAGCAAGACAAATTTTAGAATCTTATGGCGTTAACACGCTACCGGGGAAGGTCGCTGAAACGCCGGCGGAAGCGGAGATTATCGCCCAAGAACTCAATTGTCCGGCCTACGTTATCAAAGCACAAATCCACGCAGGCGGCCGCGGCAAGGGGGGCGGCGTGAAACTCGCGAGCTCGCCTGCTGAAGTAAAACAGCGTACCGAAGCAATTCTTGGCATGCAGCTTGTAACACCACAGACAGGCTCCGAGGGAAAACTCGTCCGAAAAGTGCTGGTTGCCGAAGCGGCTGAGATAGAGAAAGAGTTTTATCTCGCTATACTTCTTGATAGAGAAACCTCACAGATCACTTTAATCGGTAGCGAAGAGGGCGGCGTTAATATTGAGGAAGTTGCAGCAGAAACCCCGGAAAAGATTATTAGGGCACAGGTGCATCCTGCCTTTGGATTAGCGGAATTTCAGGCACGCGAGTTCGCATATAAGCTCATCACCGATTCAGGCTACCGTCCGGTCATGCCGAAAGCCGTTAAACTGATCCGTTCACTTTATGCTGCTTTCACGGCGTGTGATTGTTCACTCATAGAGATTAACCCGTTGGCAATTGTGAAAACGGGTGGCGAATTAGATATTGTCGCCCTCGATTCCAAAGTTAACCTCGACGATAACTCGCTCTGGCGGCACCCTGATATTGCCAAAATGCGCGACCCATACGAAGAAGACCCTAGCGAATTGGAAGCAAGCGAATCAGGTTTGAGTTACATCCGCCTTGAAGGCGACATCGGCTGTATGGTAAACGGCGCGGGACTCGCTATGGCGACAATGGACATCATCAAACAAAACGGCGGCGAACCGGCAAACTTCCTTGATGTCGGCGGGGGGGCCTCCGTAGAAGCTGTCACGCATGCTTTTCGGCTCATCTTGGCAGACAAAAACGTGAAAGCTGTTCTCGTTAATATCTTCGGGGGTATCATGAAATGTGACACAATCGCGAACGGTATTGTTGAAGCAGCCAAACAGGTAGAGCTCACAGTCCCACTTGTAGTTCGGTTGGAAGGCACAAACGTAGACCTTGGAAAACAGATTATCTCCGAATCCGATCTGAATGTCCAACAAGCGGAAGGACTAACCGAAGCCGCACAACTCGCAGTAGGAGCCGCAACCTCCGCATAAGGTCCTATTAGCTAAAACTTGCAGCAGCCAGATTTTGGGAGAATAAATAGGTGTCAAAACTTGAACTAAAGAATATAGACGTTACCGGAAAACGTGTTCTCGTCCGTGTGGACTTTAACGTTCCAATGAAAGATGGAAAAATCACAGACGAAACGCGGATCACTGCTGCTCTGCCAACGCTTTTAGCACTTATCAACGCGGACGCCAAAACTATTTTGGTGACACATTTGGGTAGACCTGATGTTCGTTCATCTACCGATCGAGAGACGCTCTCGACCAAACCGATTGCTATCGCACTCAGCCAGAAACTTGGCCGGCGCGTCTCCCACGTCAAGGATTGTATCGGTGAATCTGTCCAAAATACTGTGGACTCGATGCAAAATGGAGAGGTACTGCTTCTTGAGAACGTCCGTTTTTACACCGAAGAGACCCAAAATGATCCAAAGTTTTCCCAGGAACTTGCCTCACTTGCGGATGTCTATGTCAACGATGCTTTCGGAACAGCGCATCGCGCCCACGCCTCAACGGAAGGTGTGACACACTATCTCAACCCGTGCGCGGCGGGTATCTTAATGGCCCGTGAAATCTATTATCTCAGTACCACCCTCGAAAACCCAAAACGTCCTTACGTCGCTATCCTCGGCGGTGCCAAAATATCGGATAAAATTACATTGATTGAGAATCTCCTTGGACGAGTTGATAAACTCCTTATCGGCGGCGGTATGGCATATACATTTCTGTCAGCAATGGGGGTACGCATCGGCAATTCAATTGTCGAAACCGAGAAACTCGTCGTTGCAACCTCGCTCGTTGAAAAGCAAGGGTTTTCGGAGTCCATCTGTCTACCGATAGACCATGTTGTGGGGAAATCGTTTGATTCCGGAACGGAATCTCAGATCGTTGGCGAACAGAATATTCCGGATGGATGGCAGGGATTAGATATTGGGCCTGAAACAGTAGCCGCCTTCGGTGAACAAATCGCAGCGGCGAAGACAGTGGTGTGGAACGGTCCGCTAGGAGTCTATGAATTCGAAAAGTTCGCGCAAGGTACGATAGCGGTGGCACAACAGCTCGCAGAATCCGAGGCGGTCAGTATCATTGGCGGCGGTGACTGTGTTGCAGCAGTACAACACGCCGGTGCCGCAGATCGGATGACGCATATTTCAACGGGCGGCGGCGCCTCATTAGAATTTTTAGAAGGTAAAGCTCTACCGGGTATTGCTGCGTTAACGGATTCCTGAAGTGTTAACCCTGGACGTTGTTGGCATCAATCGGAAATCACCGCCAAACAAAGTGAAGCAATCCCTGATCTCACAAAAGTTGTCGCGAAAATACGCACAATCTAAAAACGCAAGAATTATATTATGTTTGATAAAATAGTTCCACGTAGTGAAGACTACGCAAAGTGGTATACACAGGTTATCCGTCAAGCTGAAATGGCAGATTATGCGCCTGTACGGGGTTGTATGGTAGTCCGTCCTTACGGGTACGCACTCTGGGAGAATGTCAAAGAGCAATTAGACCGCCGTTTTAAAGAGACAGGGCACCAAAATGCCGCCTTCCCGCTCTTTATTCCGATGAGTTTCATTGAGAAAGAGGCAGAACACGTCGAAGGTTTTAAACCGGAGCTTGCCGTTGTCACACATGGCGGCGGAAAACAGTTGGAAGAACCGCTTGTGATCCGGCCAACCTCCGAGACTATCATCGGGCACATGTATAGTCAATGGATCCAATCTTACCGCGACTTACCTGTGCTTATCAACCAGTGGGCGAACGTCGTCCGGTGGGAGCTGCGTACCCGGCTCTTTCTAAGAACGATGGAATTTTTCTGGCAGGAAGGGCATACTGCACACGCAACCCACGAAGAAGCGAAAGAAGAAACGCTCCGTATCCTGGATCTCTACACAGATTTTGCACTCAACGAAGCCGCTATACCTGTGATACCCGGGCAAAAAAGCGAAAGCGAAAAGTTCCCGGGGGCCCTGACCTCCTATACGATCGAGGCGATGATGGGCGACAAACGCGCACTCCAAGCCGGAACATCACACGATCTCGGACAAAATTTCGCCAAAGCCTTCGATATTCAATACCTCGACGCAAATCAGAAACAACAGTACTGTTGGACAACCAGCTGGGGCGTGAGTACCCGAATGATTGGCGCAATCATCATGACACACGGAGATGACCAGGGGCTAGTCCTTCCACCCAGACTTGCCCCAATACAACTCGTCATCGTCCCAATCATTCCAAAAAACAGAAACGACGATAAACAGTCTGTCATGCAAGCCCTTGACGGTATCTGTAAGACCCTGGGCGATATCCGTTACCACGTTGATGACAGGCACGACTATTCACCAGGGTGGCGATTCAACGAATGGGAGCTTAAAGGGGTCCCACTGCGTATAGAGATAGGACCCCGCGACTTGAAAAACCAGCAAATCGTCCTCGCGCGCCGCGATATACCCGGTAAAGAAGGAAAAACGTTTGTGCCGATCGCCAATGCTCTTAAAACAGTGACGCAGATGCTAGATACGATTCAAGCAGATATGCTTAAACGGGCAACAGATTTCCGAGAGGCGAACACCTTCGAACCCGATACTTACGATACTTTCAAAGAGGTTATCGCAGACGGGTTTGCCCGTGCATACTGGTGTGGTGATGCCGCATGTGAAGATCAAGCAAGAGAGGAAACACAAGCGACAATCCGGTGTCTTCCAATAGAGCAACCCGACGGAAATAGAGCCTGTATTGTTTGTAGTCAACCTGCGGAAAATATCGCGGTTTTTGCCCATGCCTATTAAAGTGAAGAGGAACTTGTAAACGCCTATAGCTTCAATCGTCCGATTGAGGTATACCTATAGAATTAATATATTTACGAAAATATGAGCATACTGGTTAATAAAGACACAAAAGTGATCGTTCAAGGCATCACAGGGCGCTCTGGACGCTTTCACACGGAGCTGTGCAAAGCTTACGGCACCCAAATTGTGGCAGGTTCAGTTCCGGGTAGAGGCGGAACCGATGTGAACGGCATACCTGTATATGACACGGTAGCAGAAGGCATCGCAGCAACCGGCGCGGACACATCAATGATTTTTGTTCCAGCACGTTTCAACGCTGCGGATTCCGTCATGGAAGCTGCCGAGGCAGGCGTCGATCTGATTGTCTGTATATCCGAACATATCCCTGTTCTGGACATGGTCAAAGCAAAGGCGTTCCTTCAAGGAAAACCGACTCGGTTGATCGGACCAAACTGTCCGGGTATCATCACCCCCGGTGAATGCAAAATCGGGGTGATGCCCGAGTTTGCCTACAGCCCCGGGCCCGTGGGTATCGTTTCCCGAAGCGGAACGTTAACGTACGAAGCCGCTTATCAACTGAAACGCCTCGGTATCGGTCAGTCCACCTGTGTTGGCATCGGCGGTGATCCGGTGATTGGCACAAATTTCGTTGACATCCTCAAACTCTTTGAAGCGGACGATGACACGCAGGCTGTCGTTTTAATCGGTGAAATCGGGGGAACGGCAGAGGAAAAAGCAGCAGAATTTGTGAAAAACGAAATGACAAAACCGGTCGTCGGTTTTATCGCTGGGCAAACCGCTCCACCGGGGAAACGAATGGGACACGCCGGGGCAATCATTTCCGGCGGGCAAGGGACAGCTGTGGAAAAAATTCGAGCTCTCAAAAATGCAGGAATCGTCGTAGCAGATAACCTCGACACCATTGGCGAAACCGTAGCAGGAATCTTGGATTAACCCTGTTTTGGTCTCCATTTTGCGCGAACGTGAGAGGGAAAAGTGAAGAAAGACATCACCTACCTGCAGACTAAAAAGCGCGAGCGGCAACCCATCACTGTGTTAACCTGCTACGATTATCCGACTGCTTGCTTGCAAGAGGCAGCCGGCATCGATATCGTCTTTGTTGGCGACAGCGTTGGCACAAATATTCTCGGCTATAAGAGCGAGGTAGAGGTGACGATGGCGGACATGCGCCACCATCTCAAAGCCGTGCGACGGGGCGTGACAAATGCGTATCTCCTCGTCGATATGCCTTACGCCGCCGACACGGACGCAAAGCAGGCCCTTGAAAATGCGAATTCCTTCTTAGCCGACGGCGCGGACGCGGTAAAATTGGAAGGCGGTATAGAGAAACTCCCTATTGTTAACGCCCTCACCGAACACGGCATAGAGGTCTGTGCCCATATCGGACATAACCCGCAAATTCACGGCACCAAAGCCACAACACACGGCAAAACGTTTGCCAAAGCCAAACACCTCATCGAAACCGCCTCAACCCTTGCAGAGGCAGGCGCCAAGCTCATCGTCCTCGAAAAAATCACCGAAGAGGTCAGCCAAATCATAACCGATACCCTCAACATTCCCACCATCGGTATCGGCGCAGGACGTTTCTGCAACGGACAGGTGCTGGTCATTAACGATATATTAGGAATGGGGGCCCCTTTCAAACACGCCAAACGCTACCAAAATTACAAGCATCTGACCTCTGAAGCGATTCGTAGGTATGAAGAGGAGGTCACGAATGGCACCTTTCCGACAGAAGCCAACGTTTCGAACATTCCTGCAGATAAACTGGCGCGGGTGCGGAAGTGGTTGAAATCAGAGCGTTAGCACCTTCCGACCTCATAGCGCTCTGACCACCTCTTAGAGCAACCCCGCGCCAGTATACAGCCTCTCTCTATTTCCGGATGAGCATCTTCCGTGTAGCCGTGAAGTTGCGTGCGGTGAACGTATAGAAATAGACCCCGCTCGCAACAGACTCGCCCACCTCATTTTTGCCATCCCAATGCACAGCACGAGTCCGGGTGTTGTAGCGACCTGCGGGTTGATGCCCGACATCCAAAGTGCGCACCAACGCCCCGTTGGTTGCGTAGATACGCACCGTCACATCCGCAGCTTCGGAAAGTTGATACGGTATCCACGTCTCCGGATTGAACGGGTTCGGGTAGTTATGCAGAAGCACTGTCTTTTCAGGCAAGACAGGGCGAATGGGGCCATTACCGGCGACCCTCGGGGTGCCGGGGGGAATCACCTCATAGTCGGTGCCACGGGCGAACCCGAAAAATCCACTCCACCCTCCAGATCTCTCGTAGACGGCAACTAATAAAATGTTGTAGCCCTCTCTCAAGGTAACGGAGAACTGATCTTGGTAACCATTGGATCCTCGGTCCACAGGATTGGTGTGGACGAGTGTTCCGTTGAGCCAGACTTTCACAGCATCGTCGCTGCCAACAAACATTGTTGTCTTTTGTTCGCTCGGTGATTCCAAGGTGAGCGAGCCGTAGGCGACGTGATCGTCTATATTGCCGGATCCCAAGCCGGTGTCGTTCGCCATTCGATTGAGGTCACCGTCGTCTGGGGATAATTCGCCTACTTTCCAGACCTTACCTCCGACCGGGCTCCCTTCCGTTGCGCCGTTATTGGCGATTTTGAGTTCCGTTACTTGTCCGCCGCTGGCTAACGCAAGGTAATCCTTGCCGGAAAGTGCCGCCGCTGCGCCCCCACTATTGCCTGTGGGGACGATCATCCAGAGCCATGGTCCTGCCATAGGTCCCCCAAAATCCCCAAAGCAAGGATTGCCTGCTATCCGGATATTAGTTCTGATAGGGAGTGCCTCTAAAGGCGAACAGTCCTCTATATCGTTGTTCCGCAAATCAAGCCTCTCCAAGTTTATTAAGCCTGCAAGGGACGAAACATCTGATATATCGTTGTTCTCAAGGTACAACACCTTTAAACCGGTTAACCCTGCAAGCGGTGAGACATCTGATATATCGTTCGCATCCAGCTTCAATGTCCGCAAACTGGTTAGAGAACGCAACGCAGAAATATCTTGTATGTCGTTGTTGATGAGTTCTAACCAGTCAAGCCGCGTCAGTGTCGCCAACGCAGACAGACCCCTGACATTCGGGTTGTTTCGCAACTTAAGCCGTTGCAACTTTTTTAATCCCACGAGGGGCGAAACATCTGATATGACGTTGTTCTCAAGGTACAACACCTCTAAGTTTGTTAGACCTGCGAGCGGTGAGACATCTGATATGGCATTAGCGTCCAGATTCAACGTTTGCAAACTGGTTAGAGAGCGCAACGCCGAAATATCTGTGATTGCGTTATTAATGAGTTCCAACCATTCAAGTCGAGGGAGTTCCGCCAACGCAGACAGATCCTTGATACTGCAGTTGTTAAGTATGAGTCGCTCCAGTGCTTTTAAACCCCTTAGGGAGGGAACGGCGGAGATAGAGGCTTCGTTTCCCATTTCTATCCAATTCAGGTTGGGTAATTTGGCTAACGCGGAAAAATCCGAGATACGTGTGCGCCATGCATCTATCCGCTCTAAGCTGGTTAAACTAGCAAGAGATGACACGTCCGTGACGGGGTTGCCTGAAATACCTATCCCGTTCAATTTGACGAGTCCGCTTAGCGGTGACACATCGGAGATGGCATTCTCCTCAAGCCCCATCCAATCTACATTGAGCAGGTCCGAAAGAGGCGATACATCGGTGATGGCATTGTCCCGCAATTTAATGTTGTTCAATCTGGACAATTTAGCCAGCGGGGTCAAGTCGGAGATAGCGTTGTGACGGAGCTCTATCCGCTCCAGGTTTATCGCCTTCTCCAATCCTGTTAGGTCGCGGATGCCTTTACGATCGGCGACCAAACGCGTCAAACGTTTCATAGTTTCCACAGTAATTAACTCGTTTGGAGCTGGACGGAGGGTTTCCACAATCGCTGCTCGGAGGTTCGGGTCTGGCATGTAGAAGTCGAACCGAGTATCGTCCGGCTCGCACGTATCTGTTTCATGGCAGTCCACAGGCTTCTCGCCTGAAAACTCCGGAAACAGTTCGGTCCACACATCGCGTTTTACGTTCTTGCCATCTAGGAAAGGCGCTGAACCAAGGCTCTGTAACCTAGAGTCCTCACGGATCTTGGAGAGGAACACATTCATCTCCAAACCGACCGATGCGGCTGCATATGCCCTATCTACGTCCCCCCGGTACGCCTCGTAGAAGCGATGCACCGGTTCAATGCCGCCCAAAACGCCACCTGTCTTTTCCAAGGCAGCCTTGTAGCGCGCCGTGTCTTCATCTAAGAGACGATCCATCGCAGCCTGAGGTACATAAAGACGCAATGCCTGAGCCTTATCAAACGCCGGTTGCCTCGTCTGGTTAACAACTGAACGTACTTCATCTTCAAACCGCTTCATCCCTTCCGTGTGGCAGCCGAAGCAGGATAAACCGTTGCGAACAACCGGATCATCCGCTGCTGGGTTGGATACGATCTCCGTCGGGGCAGCATTCAGTCGATTGCCTGTCGCATCCGAGATATAGTACGCCTGCAGACCGTTCGGCAGATTGAACACCACTTCCCCACCGTCTTGTTGGAAAGACAACGGATGCGTGAAAACGTTCTGTGCTCCCGTGCTACCCGCGAAGTCGTAGCTCTTCCAATACGCACCGTATCGGGACGTGTGGCGCTCCACAACGCGGTTATGATTGGAGACGCCCGAGTCATTCATACCCGCACGCCAGACACGCACGCCCGGCGCAGTCTGGAGGTTACGCTGAACATCTACGTCCAGCTTGCGTTCTAATTCCCGGTCTGTCCCCGGTAGGTCGAGGATGTCGTGATAAAGCGGGGGAAGCACAGCGGTTGCCAGAAACCAGTCGGCGTAGACATAAGGCACCTCGGTGCCCGTCACCTCGCGGAGTTTCGCGAGTTTCTCGCGTAATTGAGGTTTATCTTCGAATTCCATGCCGTATGGATAGTCCCTCTCAATTTTAGACCATGCGTCTCGTATCTCCCATTCGTAGTTACGCACGTCGATATAGAACACCGTTTCAGCAGCATCAACGGGTTGCGGGTTGTGTATATCAAACCCCCACGAGAGGCTATTGACCAATTTTGCAAGGGCAACTTTGTAGGCGTTGAGTGCTTCGACCGTCTCCCCTGCATTGTAGAGGTGTGTCATCGTGAAATAGCGGGCGTAAGGTCGGTCGAACAGATCGAGCGTCTGAAGATGTTGTTGCATCGCCGTAAGCATCTTGTTCGGGTTGATGAAGGTTACATAATGCTCGACCACCCAGGTAGGTGCGCCCGCTAAGATCCAATTGCCAATCGTGCGGATGGAGGCATCGTCGAGTTTGGGTTGTCCGAGGGGCATCCGTTTTGCAAGATTTTTCGTAGTCAACCGCGTATAGAGTTTAGAGATGAGCGGTATTCCCGGCACGACGGCACCGCTTTCGATGAGAGTGGCGGGACCGGCTTCGTCAATGACGAGGTTTTCGGTAAAGGATCCGTGTTTGCCGTGGCAATTGAGACAGTTCTGTTCGAGGACGAGGAACGCTTTTTGAGCAATGTCTTGTTGCGCGTGTGCCGTCGTCCAGCTTATAGACACAAATGCTAAAACCGTTAGTATGTAAAAGAGTGGATAGCTCTCTTTCGCTGTTTTCATAATGTTTCTCCTTTGGTGGAAAGTTGAGTTAACGTAAATTTGAAAAAAGTTTAGTGTTTAGGAAACTTAGCCCCTTCTCTGCTGAAGTGGTTAGACCCACTTGCGGAGAGGGGTTCCGCTAAGTTGGCGCACCCGAAGGGTGGACACGAACTGCGACCGGTTGTTTGATCCGATATTCGCGACCCTCGGTTTATCAGACGGATCTCCGTATGGCAGAACGTCCGAAACCCGTGTCATTCCTTCACCCCAGTCACAAATGTGATAATCCCCCCCGGATCCCAGTTGCCGGCTTTGTCTGCCCATGAAATTTCTATTGTATAGACCTCACTGGCTTGTAGGGGGAGCCCTTCCAGAAATCTCAGTAGCGTTATCTCTTTGCCAACTATGAATTTTTCCCAATTCATATCGAAATTTCTGGTATCGTTCCTTAGCTTTACCTTTGCATCATCGATGTTTTCGTCAAAAGTAAAGGTAAAACGGTCTGTGTCTAGGTCAACGTCTACATCTCCATGGCTTATGGTGGTCCCGACAAGGAGCGGGGCTTGATTATCTTCTGGTTCTCTCTTTTCTTCTTCAATAGGCTCCGGCTCTGGCTCCGGCTCCGGCTTTTCCACAACCGGTTCCTCTATAACGGGATTCTCTACGACTGGTTGTGGCATAGGAGGGTTTGCCCTCTCGTCGTCAACTACGGGTGGAGTGGCTTCTTCCTCAATGATAGGTGGTACGGGGAATAACGAATCATCCTCCGTGTTGTCCGTAGAGCATCCAACTATGCAACCCATCAATAAGCATACAGCTAGAAACTTATATAACATACGCTCACCTGTTAAATTTTCCTTGTATCGTATCTTACGCATCAAAAGACACGTTTTTCGTTAAGATTTTCGCCAAAACGCTATCGCAAACACACCGAGGTCATTGATTCTTTTTTATATTGAATGTGTAAGTAATAGTAACCCGAGTAGCGATTGGCGTTCCATTCCATATAGCGGGATAGAAAGTGGTTTTCTTCAACGCCTCGGCCGCTGCTGCCTCCAATCCAAATCCGAGGGTTGTACGTTCTACGATGTCTATCGGGATACCCTCTTCATTGATAGTGGCTTCTAAAACGACCTCACCGGTCTTCTCTGCATTTTTTGCGTCCTCTGGATACACCGGATCAACTTTGAATTTGTACTGGGGCCCAGCAACCTCAATATGGGGATCGTAGTCGATGGCGCTCGCTTCGCCGACATGTTCTCGATCCTCCTGCACAATCCCGCCAGTTTGCACTTCCGCTTGGACTGCTCCATTACGAGTGGAGGCTTGGTGAAAATTCAATCCGAAGCGATACAGCAATTCCGAGTTCTCGAACGAGAACTCAATGCTCCCGAGTGCGCTCATCGTGGGTGACAACTCTATTTCTAATCCTGCTTCGCCGGTGAAAAAATTCTGCGCGCTGTTCACATGTACTTTCTTGGTCGTAGAGACGTTATTCCACGCCTGTGTATAGAATAGCCCAAAGAACGGTTTGAGGTTCCATTCATAGCCTGTATCAAGCAGGTGTAAGAAGCCCATACCGCCTCGAAGTGCCATATTTATAGAGTGCAGCGGTAAGTTTCCAGTTCTACCAATGTTTGTGTACTGCGTCCTAAAACCGCCTGAGAGGAAAAATTTCAGCCCCGTCATATTCATGTCGTTGACGTTTAAGAATCGGAGATCTAGAGAAGGACTGGGTGCTATCTGATAGGGATTTTGGGTGTCGGTCTCAAAAAAGGAGATACCGGGCAGCAGCGACATCTTCAAGTCAGGACTGAAGGTATAATCGAGACTACCTAAAATTGTTTGCGCACTAAAACGAAACGGGGCTTCGGTGCGTTCCGGAGGCCTATAACGTTGGTATCCCATACCGACCGCCGTTTTCCCAGCTGGCGATCTATAAAAGCCTGTTTGTGCAGATGTGGGTACAGAAAACACTGCCAGCACGAAAAACATTGCAAACCCCAAAATTCGATGATTGAATCGCATAGAAAATTCTCTTTCCATTTGTTATTGATAAGTTAAACATAGAGAAAATAAAAATGAAATTAGAGATGACACATCTGTCTTCTCTTATTAAAACCAACTTTATGCTGAGAAACCTCAGCAACGGCGCAATTTGCTGCTGGGGAAGCAGGCAAACAGGCGCAAAGTGGGTAACTCGGTGGATCGTGGACGTGTTTTCGGATAAACGGAATGAATTACTTATTGTATGTGATGTAGGGGGGGGGGTGAATCGCTAAAAAGTAGGGTAGCAGCAGAACCTACGGAAGACAGAGACCGCTGCGCAGGATTAGTGTGACTAAATACCGCCGCCGTTTCGGATATGATGTTGATGGACAAATCTTTCATGCGCCTCACTGATTAACACTGATAGGATTAACGGAGCCTATCAATGTTACCTTCGGATTCTCTTTTTTCACAATTTTCATTTTCAATTATACCTTAAACTGTTAAGTATGTCAAGGACTTAATTTTTAATTATATCTTAACCGCAAATATAGGTCAACTCCTTTTAGAAAACGAAATAGGGGAATCTGTCAAAGAAGCACAGGAGCATCAACAGTATCTATTAGCAGTTCTTTCGAGAAATTACGCGGTCTAAACCGCATCAAACAGAGACGCTTCCATCGGCTTGCCTGTCCAAGGATTCGTCAACGGCGGCAACCTTAGCAGGACGTCCCAACGCTTCCCACAACTATAGTATTCCTCTATAGAAAAACACTGGATTGGATCGTAAGTAGTGATCCCCATTTGGATCGCAGGCAGCTGATGTTGCCAACGCTTCTGAGCCGTCTGGGCATCGCGGGTGATAAGGATGCCCATCGCAGCGTTATGGTTGCGAATCGTTGTCTGCAGACGTTCATACTTCGACTTTTGCTGTCCCTTTGCCCCGGTGACCTGCACTAATATCGCTCGCTGATCCATATTGTCGGGTTTATCGCGCATCATGCCGAAGCCGTCGATGCCGTCGTCGGCTGTCTTCTTCGGGTTCGCCGCAAACCCATCTATTAGGGATACCGCCCAATCTTGAAATTTAAAGGGTTCTGTATCTGCAAGTTGATATGCTGTTGTGGTATCAATAGGCAAACCTAAGATGGGCATTGTAGGGAATCCATTGGGTTTGAGTCGGTAGTTATTGACGAGTTCTAAGGCGAAGGGTAGTATGTCTATGCCTATAGCGTATCTGTTGTGCTTTTTTGCTGCTTCTATGGTTGTGCCGCATCCACAAAAGGGGTCTAAGACGATGTGGTTAGGATTGGAGGAGGCTTTGATAATCCGTTCGTAGAGAGCCAGCGGCTTTTGCGTTGGATAACCCAGACGTTCATCAGACATTGGATTAATGATCGGTATATCCCAGACATCGTCTACAGGTGTACCTTTTGGATGTGGCATGTATCTTTTACCTGAACTACTCACGATGCCTTCCTTGGCATACCCACTTGTTGGTTTATACGGGACTCTCACTTCGTCAATGTTAAAACAATAATCTACGGTAGCAGAACGAACATACCACAAAATAATATCATGTTTTCGCGAAAAATAGGTTTTAGACCTGCCTCCGCCTGTGTAATGCCAGACAATTTCGTTACGGAAATTCTTTTCATCGAATATAGCATCCATCACGAGTTTAAGGTAATGACTGGCATACGGGTCGCAATGCAGATAAACGCTCCCAGTCGGCTTGAGAATACGCTGCATCTCAAATAACCTTTCCGCCATATAAGAGGTATAGGAAAGCATCTTGGACTTCGGAATACAGAGATCAAACGCTTGTATCACCTTTGACGCAGGATTCGCAATCGCAGACTTTACACGCTCCACGCGTTCGGCTGACGCATCGTCCCAGTCCCAGATATCATCAAACGCTTTTATCTGTGGATCAATATTCCGTAATCCGCTGCCTTTGAAGATGGTGTTGTAGGTGCGGTTGGAATTGAAAGGCGGGTCGAGGCAGATCAGATCTACAGCGTCCTCGGGAAAGTTGCTCATGATGTCGAGGCAATCTCCATAGTATAATGCATTTGTTTCGAAACGTAAGTTCATACAGCAAATCTCCTCTGCATCAAATGTGTTGTTAGATGTCGTTTTCGGGGATGCCTCTCTCTTTCTAGGCGTGTCGTCTCTGGTAGACAGTGTGTTGCCTGCCGTCCCTGATTAGGTCGGACGCAAAGACTTAGGTAGGATTTACGCAAAGATAATAGAACAGTAGAAATAAGCGCAATGCGAGCGAAGGGATGCCCGCGCGAAGACACCTGATAATGTATGTTCGCGTAAGTTTTGTTGGAAATAGTGAGGGAATAATCGAGATGTGTTAACTTTAAGTTAAATTTAGCGGGGGGGGTAATAACCGATTGTTAAAGCCGATGCATTGACGAAAGACAAGAAGAAGTTAGCACTCCACAAGGCGCAGCCTCGGAGAGTTTTTCGCTTTACTTTTTTATCTGTGAAATTAACAACTCGGTTATTCACTGTTGCTCGTTATCACTTTCAATGTAGAATGCTTAGGAGGTCACTTTCGCTTTAAAAATTCTTGTTTAGACGTTTTTAGGGACATTTAGAGTTTGCTGTGAAGTAGCAGAGATGTTTTGTATCTACATCATTTATTGTTTCGTTGTAGGCGTTTTATTTCAGCTAATGCCTCGGCGAGCTCTGCGTCGGCTTGTTGTCGTGCTTTTGCCTCTGCTGCTGCCCGGGCGTCGGCTTGTTGTCGTGCTTTTGCCTCTGCTGCTGCCCGGGCGCCGGCTTCAGCTGCCCGGGCGTCGGCTTGTTGTCGTGCTTTTGCCTCTGCTGCTGCCCGGGCATTGGCACTTCTAATCTGTTGCCCCGAAGGCTCCAGCCACACCGAACGAACAGGATCATAAAATCCCAGGCGCCCCGCACGCTCTCCTAACTCTAAACCCAGCACAAGCGACGGCAGCCGATCACCCACAAATGCTATCTCTTCATACACGCCTTCCACAAGATGATACCCAAGAAAAGCAGGCAACACCTCACCATACGGATCGTAAATATAATACTCACGCACACCCAGCACCGATGCATACAACTCACGCTTCGCAGTCAAGTCGTGCCTATAGGTGCTTGGACTCGCCAACTCTAACACAAAGTCAGGCGCGTGTCCCTCTTCCCAGACCCGATAGGTGCGCCGATCCTTTTTGCTAACCCCGAAGACAACAAACACATCTGGCGACACCGATTTCCTGGGGTTCCCCTCCTCATAATACATCATCAGGTTGCCAGAGACATATGCGTCGTTGATGTTTTGGAAGTGGTGCTTAAGCATCTGAATGCAGTCGATCATGAGGTTTCTGTGCTTGTCGGTCTCTGCCATAGGTTTACCGTCCGATTCGGGATAGACGAGCGTTGGAGCGGCTTTTATTCCTCTATCCATGGGCTACCTCCTGCCTCTACTATCGTATTAACTTGTAGGATGAAGTGTATCACAAAAATCGGTATATAGCAAGAAAATTTCATATACCTCGCGGCAAAATCTAAACACGCCTTTTTAAAACGAAGGGGGCCTGATACAATACAGCTGTTTTTTTGATGAGAAGCCAGAAGTTAAGCATCCAGCGGCACGATATCAGCATAGATGTACGTGGGCGAACTGTTCCTGCTTGAGTGAATTTTGTCATCTTTGTCTTTCTTAGAAACGATATTTCTCTGGACAACACGCCCGGGTTTCGCTGCCACAGGCGAACTAAACATGGGGCCATCAATCACACAGGTATGGAATTCACCGTTTTCACCGAGCGGGTCCACCTTCTGTGGTAAGTCTGCAACGAGTTTGGCATCAAACCATCGACCTGCAAAATCGGCGGGCATCTGAGTCGGGTTGAGTGCGGTAATAATGGCCCGGATGCCGGAAGCAATCATCTCTTGCGCGAGTTCGGTAGTGTCCCTACCCCATATTGGAAAGATCGGTGTCACGCCGGTTCCTTTGAGTTTATCCTCGCGATACTCACGAATATCTTCAAGAAAGAGATCACCGAAGGCGAAATGTGAGGCACCCAGATGTTCAGGCAGCGCCTCTACTTCGGCGAGAAACTTTCGCATCGCCTCTTCATAGATAGCATTAGAGCAAGGATAGGGGATCGGTATCTGATACAGCGGTACACCAATTTTTTCAGCCTGCTGTTTCAGCACCCATGCCGGCGTAGAGTGGATAGACACCCGGTCAAACGTCTTCGTGACGGTTGTAAAGATACCGCGCACCTCATACCGTTCGGACTGCTGCCGTAAGGTCTGCAGTGCCCAAGCGGAATCTTTACCTGAAGACCAAGAGACCAAGATTGGCACGGGCATTGTTTCGTTCGTCTGTTTTCTCATTCTAGAACCTTCTCTCAATTTAGCTGCATTACAGCGCCAAAAAGTTTGCCAATAAGCTCTTTCCAGCGGTTGTTAAAATGGATTCGGGATGAAATTGCACGCCCCAAACGGGTAAAGTTTTGTGCTTAAGCCCCATAATCTCGTCTTGTTCTGTCCAAGCCGTAATTTCAAAGCAATCCGGCAGCGTCTCTTTCTTTACTATGAGAGAATGGTAACGCGTTGCTTCAAATGGGTTAGCCAAGCCGTCAAAGAGGTCAGTCCCGTTGTGCAGGATCATGGACGTTTTGCCGTGCATCAAACGTTCTGCCCGCACCACTTCACCGCCGAATACGTCGCCGATGCACTGGTGGCCGAGACAAACCCCTAAAATTGGGACTTTTCCAGCGAAGTATTTTATAACGGCGTTAGACATGCCTGCTTCTCGCGGTGTGCAAGGTCCCGGGGATATTACAATGCGCTCCGGATTCAGCGAATCTAATGCATCTAGCCCTATTTTTCTACTGCGACGAACCTCTAATTCAGCCCCGAGTTCACCGAGATACTGCACAAGATTATACGTAAAGGAGTCGTAGTTATCAATCATTAAAACCATCTTTTGTCTCCTACAGTTTTAATTGACACTTATTGAACGGGTTTCGGGAGCACACACGTTCCCGAAAATGTTAACTCAAAAGATGAGTCTCACAATAAGAAACCTCGTTCTGCCAATGCAATAGCGCTGAGCATTGCTCGCGCCTTGCTCACAGTTTCATAATATTCGGTTTCAGGGTCTGAATCCGCGACGATCCCGCCGCCGGCTTGTACATAAGCCGTGCCATCTTTAATAACCGCAGTTCGGATAGTAATAGCTGTGTCTGCACTGCCAGAGAAACTGAAGTACCCGACCATTCCACCATACGGACCGCGCCGCGTCGGTTCCAGTTCGTCAATAATCTCCATCGCACGGATCTTCGGGGCCCCAGAGAGCGTACCAGCCGGAAGGCACGCGCGCAGAACGTCAAAAGCCGTGAGATTTTCGCGCAATCTTCCGACAACATGTGAGACGATATGCATCACATGCGAAAAACGTTCAACTATCATAAAATCGGTGACTTCAACGGTATGATATTCGCACACACGTCCAAGGTCGTTCCGCCCTAAATCGACAAGCATAACGTGTTCTGCACGTTCTTTCGGATCCGAGAGAAGCCGCTGCTCCAGCTCCCGGTCCTCCTCGGCAGTTGCGCCGCGCCGGAGTGTGCCTGCGATCGGGCGTGTTTGGACGATGCCGTCCTCTACCCTAACCATCATTTCCGGGGACGCCCCTACAATGTCAAAGCCATTAAACTTCAGGTAGTACATATAGGGCGATGGATTAACCATTCGCAACGCCCGATAGACATCAAACGAATCTACGGACACCTGGCAATTGAAACGTTGTGAGGGGACAACCTGGATGATGTCCCCCGCAGCGATGTATTCTTTAGCATGCCTAACCGCGGCTTCGTAATCAGGTTTCGTGAAATTCGACTGCGGATCGGACGGAATTTCATTATACCAATCCTGATCCTCGCTTCTATTCCTATGTAGGTGTGATTCGGAAGCAGCTGTAAGTTTTTTAACCCATACCTCAATTTTTGCCAGGGCATCCGCATAAGCTGCGTCAACATCGCCATCAATATGGGCGTTTGCGACAACCTGAATCTGATGGTTTACATGATCAAATATCAGAATGGTTTCCGCGATCATGAAAAAGCTGTCCGGAAGCTGCAATTCATCTTCGGCACTGTCCGGCAATTCCTCAACGAAGCGAACCATGTCATAACTCATATAGCCGACTGCCCCACCGTGGAATTCCGGTAACGTTTCAGCGTCAACCGGCCGGTAATTCTGCATCACTTCTTCAAGTGCCTTCAACGGATCCTCACAGTCTTGGACCACAGTTTCGCCTTTTGCCACATATTCAATGGTAACCTGATGGCCTTTACTATGGAACAGCACGGACGGTTGACTCCCCAGAAATGAGTAGCGGGCAACCGTCTCACCGCCTTCAACGCTCTCTAGCAAGAAGGCATAATTACTAGGCATCAACTTGTAAAAGGCGGACACCGGTGTCTCCATATCCGCCAAGATAGACCTGTATACCGGTATCGTATTGCCTAATTTTGCTTTTTCTCGAAAATCCTCCAACGTTGGATAATACATTGATAACTCCTTCGAAATTGCCACACTAACGTTTATCAAAATTTAGTAGACAGCATCCGCGTTGAAAACCTTCTCACCTATTACACGCGTTGACTCTCCGTCAAGCGAAACTTCTCGGTAGAAGCATGAGCGATAGCCGACATGACATGCTGCGACTTTCTGATCGACCTTTATGAGCAGGGCATCCCCGTCGCAATCGACGGCAATAGACTTAACCGTCTGCGTATGCCCTGAAGTTTCTCCCTTTATCCACAGCTTCTGACGGGAACGGCTCCAGAAGCAGACACGTCCAGTTGTTAACGTCTCTTTTATCGATTCCGTGTTCATGTACCCCACCATTAAAATCTCGTTGTTCGTATAGTCTTGAATGACTGCAGCCACTAAACCGTCACGGTCGTACTTAAGCTCCGACAGAATGTTCATCCGGGTTCTCCTTTCAAAATCAGGTTCTATGAAATTTAAGCGCTTTGCAAAAAAAATACCTTATGCTGCCGGGTTCGGTGTGCATAAGGTTTCAATACGACTTAAAAATAAAAAATATTATTTTCAATCTCTGTTTCAGTTATACGTTTGAGCACACACTTCCCCGCAAGACGTTGGAACACCGCCAATACCAATGGTTAAATAGACTATTCAAGTTGGAGTGTGAACGTACAAGTGTCATGTTTATCGCTTTTCGTAGATAGGTCAATAATCGCAATACTCGCGTCCGGGCAATACCAAGTGCTAACCGATACTGTGATTTAGTTTTTTGTTCTGAAAAACTAAATGCTCGCGTTTATGCGCAACTTCAAACACTACTATTCTATTAATGATACCATATTGAATATATGTTGTCAATTTTTTTTAATGTCGAAACAATTTGCAAAGGAACGGTACAGTATGCTATAATATATAGATTACAATCGAATAATTTGAAGATTCAGGTGCCGGAAGAGCCGGAGAATAGGGAAGCGCGGTGAGAAACCGCCACGGCCCCGCCACTGTGAACGATCCACCTTCGTTGAAGGCGAGTATCCGCTGAAAAACCACTGTCAATAGACTAATTGATGGGAAGGATAGCGGATTTACGTAAAGCAAGTTTGGACGTGTCAACCACGCCAGAGGATCGGAAGTCAGGAGACCTGCCTGAATCGTGTTTCACACATCTGTTTTCGCGGGAGAGCAGTGGAACAGCGTACAGCAATATCCTGTTAGATGAAGAAGATAGAAGTGCTGCGGAAGATATAGAATCCTTGCACGAAATCACAGGATTAGACTTACATGACATGTCGCCGTACCCTCTGTTTCTCGGAGCTGATTGTGAGTTGGCAACTTGCAATCAAAAGCTGTGAAGACAGAGGTTTTTTGTTTCATTACGGAGGCTTTCGGTGAAGCTTGCAAGCCGAAAGTTATTATTGAAAAATATGAACAACGTTTTTTGCCCTCGGCGGCATTTTTCGCGCTATTCTCACAACCTATATTCGCTCCTACTTATAGGCGCGATACTCTTCACGCCTCTCCTGAGCCCTGTTTTTGGACAAACAGAAGTTCAGGAGATAGCTGTTGTCATAAACGCTTTAACCCACCCCGACTTAGGTATTACCGCTTCACTTTCGCTCATAGATCTAACGGAAACCAACGAAAAACGGGCTGTTGATAATGAGGTGCTCCATTTCAGTACCGAGGTGCTTCATCGAAGACGGGCAGCCGAACTTTCCATTCACGGTCATCTGGCTTATATTCCGACCTTTAACTTACCTGCTACGGGTGATTCCAGTTTCGGCGACAACATCTTTATTGTCAACTTAGAAAACCGAGAAATTGTGGGTGAAATTCCGATTCAAGACGGTGCAACCCCTCAACAGATCGCTCTTATCAGTCATCAGAAGATGTATGTCACCTGTGCCGCGGCACATCAAGTGCATGTCATCGACATCCCTAATCGTAACGTAACGAAGGTCCTCACCGGCCCCTTCAACAAACCCACGGGTATTACGCTGCTCAATGGTAAAGCGTACGTGTCGAACCCTGCGTGGGAGTGGGATCCGGTTGAACGGAAAACAATCTATTACGACAGCAGCATCACAGTGATTGATACGGAGACAGATGTTATACTGACATCGATCCCGGTACCGACAAACGCCGGCGAGATCATCAACGATGCTGAATCCACCATTATTGTCAAAACAATAGGCAATTATAATGACATCTTGGGACATCTCGTTCTGATTGACGCAACCACTGACGAGGTAATTAAAACAGTTAAACTGGGCTTCACCCCTGGTTCCGCTGCTCTTAATCCACAAAAGCAGCTGTTTCTTCAAGGGAGCTGGGAAAACCCAGGGCTGCTTATCTACGATGTTGTTGCGCAAGACTGGGTCCGGGATGAAGATGATCCGATTGCTAATTTTAGTAACGATGAGGAAGCTCCTATCGACGGGTCTCTGACTTTTGCGCCGGACGGTCATTTGTTTATAACGAAGCCTGATTGGGCGGGTAGCGGTCAGGATTTCGTTCGTATCATGGACGTGACGGACGCGGCTCTTCTAAAGACCTATCACGTCGGTCCCGGCGGTTCCATCCTAGCATTTGCACAGATTATTCCTCGTGGCGAAGACATCAATAACGACGGGTTTGTTAACATGGAGGACTTAACACTGGCAAGCAAGTTTTTGGGCGATCAAGGGACCGGACGTGTTGCCGATGTCAATGGAGACAGCATTGTTAATGTTCTCGATCTAGTGCTGATAGCACAAGCACTATAAGGGTTATCAGTTCTTAGTTAAGTGAGGTCTATGGACGGAACTTGCAACACCCATACAAGATCAATCGATAACCGCCAACTAGGGACTAACAACTATTATGAGTCTCTTTGGTACGTGCCACTGCTCATTTTCTTGATCAGTTGTGCCTCATCCGTTAAAGATGCACCGTTTTCATGGAAGGTGACGTTCTTTTCGCTTGGGGCAAAGGCACGCCTGAGTGCGGAGGCACCTGTGCAGCGCCTGACTGCCTTTAACGCCGATGGCGTAACGGTTGCACAGCTCAATTTTCCCGCTCCACCGCGTCAGATAGAATCCCTCTATTTTGAATGGCAGTCAGGGGAAACCTATAGGTTTGAAGCCACTTTGACAACAGGGGATGTGGAGACTCAAACCCTAACGGCTCCGCGAAGATACACACAAGGTGGCTTAGAGATCGCTATCCCCTACGGTGTTGGAATGCAATCGGAGCCAGGCAGCACAGCAAGCAACGACCAAGTTGCTCTCGTCTTACACGAAACCGAGATGGCAGCCACCGTCCTCGTTAGAAACGGAAAGATGCCAGCGACCTTTGACGTCAACGTCTTTCTCCCGTCAACGTTGAGTGTTGCCCGTCTGCCGGCGGGTTGGAAAATCGAAATAACTGAGGCAGGAACACACCTCTCCACCACTGATAGATTTGGCGTTGCATCGGAGGTTTGGTATCGTGAGCTAATTTTGAAGACCTCCACGTCAATCGACTCAGGGAGGCAAGAAATTTCTGGGGTTGTCCAGTTCACAACAGACAGGGGGCAGGTATGGGAACACCGGACGACGGTACAGGTGCGTGTTGCAACTGTGCCAGAGATTACCGAGAATCTCTCAATAGTATCGATGGAGATGCCTACAGATGCAAAAGGAACAGCAGATCCAAAGCAACGAGCGGATACTATCTACTATCCACGCCCACTGTTCCGTTGGCTTGAGACCTCACAGACGAACCCGTTCGAACCCACAACCTATCAGACCGTCCGGATCCGCAATGCGGGCGAGGAAACTATCCATGTGCTTGTGTCCTCGACCGCTAGAGATGTAAAGACGGGTGAAGTTGTGCCTTTCCTTTCGCCGCCGGAGGCAGCAAACGGTGGAACGAACCAGAGCGTCGCCTTCGCAAGTCTGCCCGGAGGCATCGTTACTGAAATTGCGTTACCTATCTATTTTCACCCGGTGTATTTAAAAGAAAGTAGGCCGGAACGGGCGGTCCCGGGGGAATACACGCGCGATATTGCAGTGAAGATCTGGGGAAGCGACACGACAATATTCCGCGCAAAACAGCCACTCCATCTGATGGTGCCAAATCGACAAGCACTGCTCGTCAGTCTACTAGCGATCGTCAGCAGCACCATCGGACTGGCAGTTGTTCTAAGACTACACAAACAACTGTTCGCCGGTTTCACAACAAAACAGCTCATTGTCATCGCGCTGTTTGGCACAACCATGTTTGTGGCGGTGACTGTCCCGTCAACGCTATTTCTTAACTTGATTCGTGCTGTCCTGGGACCTATCTCTCTCCTGCTGACAGGCTTGATAAATGAGACGCTCTACTATGCTTTGCTGACCGCGTTGCTCATCTATATTAATGGAAGCCCCGAAAGCAACGAGGGCGCTAATCGAAAACCATATCGTAAGGGCAGCGGGGTCATTCTGCTGGTCTCCGCAGTACGCTTACTTCTCAGCGGCGTGACCTTCGGGCTTTTTACACCAATAGCGATCGTCTACACTGGTGCAAGCGTACTTCTGTTGGAAACAGGTTTTCTGTTCGTGCGAGAACGTAGCCTGTTCATGTGGGCAGTTGTGTTGAGCCTCTGTGACGCCATCGCCGTCTATGTCGATTTTCAACTCTCTATATTCCTCTACCGGCTTTTCTACGCCGATTGGTATATTATTCTCCGGATCTTAATAGAGGGATTCGCCTATACGTTTATTGGGGTGCTACTCGGTGCAAGATTAGGACGAGGTCTCTGGCGTGTAGCGGATTAAACTATCAGTCCATACGCTGAAGCATGCCACACACTAACACCCTGTGCTACAATGTTCCTATTCATTTCTAAACCTTACTGTCGAACTTACGTTGACGATCTATACCGAGTAACTCACAAAGAAACGCGAAACCTGCAGTCCGAACAACGCAGAAAATTTACAACACAAGGAAACACGATCATGAAGCGGATTCAATTTTTTAGTTTGCTCTGTCTGTTTACGATCTTACCTGTCAGTATTGTGACAGCCGACATAGGTATCACTTGGGTAAGGACAGGCGTAGTGCTTGAAGTTCAACACGAAAATGGTCTCGAGACCGAGATTAACGTCACAACTACGGTTAACGGAACAGCACAAGCATTAACCACACCGCCCACAATCCAACGGTTTGATGTGAACCGTGCTTTGCTCCAGTTTGAATGGCAACCCAATCAAAATTACCAATTCCGCTTGAACGATACGGAAACGACAGCGACAGCTCCGCTAAAGCCTGAACCTTACCTCATCCGTACCGTCGAATTAGATGGTCTCTTGTCATTGATGGAAAACTTGCGTCGACCGGCAACGCCGACAGCCGTTGCTTTAAGCTCCGGAAACGCTCTTGGCACAGAAAAATTGGCGGTTGCAACCGACAGCGGGCATCTCGCTCTTCTCCACCCCATCACAGGGAAAACGCTCTGGAAAACCCGTATCTCGGAAGGTTACGTGCGGCAACTTGCATTTAGTGCTGACAGTACCTCGCTCTACATTGGGGAACAAGCAGCAGACGGGTTCATCTATTGCTACAGTCTAACAGACGATACACCCAAACCTCGCTGGAAATACCGGACCGCTGATGATATCGAGACTTCTACACCGCGCGACCCGGAGAGCGCCTACGCATGGGTTAGCTATCCGGGTCAGGCTTGTATGCAAACGTTGACGAACGGGGATCTTCTGGCTGCAGGTGTGCATTCGTGGACAGAAAACGATATACCACAGAAGAAGTCCCAGCTCTATAGGTTTGAGAGTGAAACCGGAAACGTTATTTGGAAATGGCCACATAACAACCCGGTATCAAGGATAATCCGCTGGTTTGATATAAGTGCTGACGGGGAAACCCTCGCGCTCGTAACAGATGCCGGACACAATCTACAAGGAGCAACAACTGAAAACGAGCTTGGCAATGGGAGACTGGTCCTTCTCAACACAGAAGATGGCACAGAAAAATGGCGCACCGATATTGACCCCTTGAGTCCCTATTTTTCGCAGGTTACGTTTTGGCGCGGGGTCAGTGTATCGCCTGATGGCACGTTCGTCAACGTAACAACGGACGACGGGCGCTCCTTCATTTTCGATGTCAATACATCTGAACCGGTATGGCAAGAGAATCTGGCGACACCGTTAGAGGTGAGCGGTGTCCCCATCGTTGCTACTTCTGGCACGATTGGCGCGACGGATGCAGCCGCACTTTTTGTGACGGGTGACACGTATATTCCGTACCACCTCCGAAAAGGCACACAACGCCCTTCGGCTGCACATCCAAACGGGATGACACTGTTTGCCTATTCTTGGACAGGCAAAAAAATCTGGCAGTGGCAACTTGAGAATATGCCGCAAGGTTTACGTATAGACACAAAGGATCGCTATGCCTTGTTGTCTGTTTCTAAGCGCGCACAAAATCCGAATGAGAACCTCCACGGCGTGTCAATGTTTGACCTAACAGCAGCAGGAGGCGGTTTATCGAAATATCTGTACACCTATCGCACAGAGGGGCAGCTGCCTTATGATACGCTCGCGATCAGCGAGGACGGCGCGCTCGTCGTCGTTGTTGAAATCCCTATTGTAATGCAGGACGAAACGACGCGCGGAAAAAATCGGGTGCATCTACTCTATTGAGATTGATAGGCGATATTCTAGGGGCCCGATTAAAAGCAGACGATGTCGCCCTTTTGACCGATTAATTTGCGATGTCGACAAATATGTTATAAAATATATTCGTGAGAAATAAGCGAACTATTCAAAATTGGAGGTTTAAATGACCAAAAACAAGAAATTACAGCGTTGGGTTGAAGAAGCCGCAGAGCTCTGCCAGCCTGAAGCTATCCACTGGTGTGAAGGGTCTCAGGAAGAAAACGACCGGCTCTGCGAAGCATTGGTACAAAAAGGCACGTTTGTCCGATTGGACCCCAAAAAACGTCCGGGAAGTTATCTTGCCCGCTCCAGCCCCGCCGATGTCGCGCGCGTTGAAGACAGAACCTTTATTTGTGCAAAGAACCCGGTTGAAGCAGGCCCCACCAACAACTGGCACGATCCGGAAGAGATGAAAACTACTCTCAAAGGGCTCTTCAAAGGGTGTATGAGAGGCAGAACGATGTACGTTGTGCCGTTCAGCATGGGGCCCCTCGGCTCCTCTATTTCGCACATCGGCGTTGAAATCAGTGATTCACCGTACGTCGTCGTCAACATGCGAATCATGACCCGCATGGGCAGCGCTGTGCTTGACGTGTTGGGTGAAGATGGCGATTTCGTACCGTGTCTCCATTCTGTCGGAATGCCCCTCGAACCCGGGCAGACAGATGCTGTCTGGCCCTGCGATCCTGATAACAAATATATTGTGCACTTTCCAGAAGAACGTTCCATCTGGTCCTACGGTAGTGGGTACGGTGGTAACGCACTGTTAGGGAAAAAATGCTATGCCCTCCGCATTGCTTCTGTGATGGCGAAAAATGACGGATGGATGGCAGAACACATGCTTATCTTGGGACTCACCAGTCCTGAAGGTGAGAAAACTTACATCGCGGCGGCGTTTCCGAGTGCATGTGGTAAAACGAACCTCGCCATGCTCACGCCAACCCTGCCCGGTTGGAAAGCCGAAACAATCGGCGACGACATCGCTTGGATGAAATTTGGTGAAGACGGCCGGCTCTACGCGATTAATCCAGAAGCTGGCTTTTTTGGCGTTGCACCCGGGACATCAATGCACACCAACCCAAATGCAATGCACACCCTCGAATCAAATTCCATCTTCACGAATACCGCACTCACAGAAGACACAGATGTCTGGTGGGAAGAGATGAGCGAAGAACCGCCTGAAACGCTAACAAGTTGGCTTGGCGAAGAATGGCATCCTGGGGATGAAAAGACAGCGGCGCATCCGAACGCCCGCTATACAACGCCCGCCTCACAATGTCCAATCATCGATCCGAACTGGGAAAATCCTAACGGGGTCCCGATTTCTGCTATTCTTTTTGGGGGCCGACGTGCCACGACCGTTCCGCTTGTGTTTGAGAGCTTCAATTGGCAGCACGGTACGTTCATCGGCTCCATCGCTTCTTCTGAACGCACTGCTGCTGCTGCTGGTACAGTCGGCGAACTCCGACGCGACCCGATGGCGATGCTCCCTTTCTGTGGCTATAACATGGGCGACTACTTCGCACACTGGCTGCAGATGGGCAAGAGCACCGATGCTAGCAAGCTGCCAAAGATTTTCTACGTCAATTGGTTCCGTAAAGATGCTGACGGCGGTTGGCTCTGGCCCGGCTTCGGTGAAAACAGCCGTGTGCTTAAGTGGGTCGTGGAACGCGTCTCCGGAAAAGGAGAAGCGGTCGAAACACCCATCGGCTACCTGCCTGCCCCCGATGCAATTGACACTACGGGTCTGGACATCACAGGCACACAGATGGATGAGCTCCTGAACGTCGATGTTGAAGAATGGCTCAACGAAATTGAGTCGATTCGAGAACACTACCAACGTTTTGGCGAGAGGTTACCCAAGGTGTTGGCTGATGAATTGGCGGCGTTAGAGGCTCGCTTGCGCGAAAACCTATAGGACCCAGCACTTCGAATTAATTGAATCATAGGGCAGGGCACTTGTGCCCTGCCCTATTTACTTGCCCGCATCCACTCCACGTTTCCTCACACCGCGGAGATTCCTATCAGTCTATAGCATGCATATAACGAAATTCGGGGGTAAATTTCACGGCTGCAAGCCGCGCAGGAACCCCTCAATTTCTGCAGTGTGCTCTCCAAAGTCTCTATCGGCAAGAGCCTTGAGATTATCCAGCTGTGTCAGGCCATCCAGATCCCAGAAATCGATCCTCGGATTAATCCGCAGGTAGTTCTCTTTTAGGAGAAGTTGTGCAATGTGCGCGGCCCCTTGAGACTGAAGTGTCATCACGTAAGAGGTCAACTTTGCTCCACCCCATTTGGTGAGGAATCCCCAACCGCGACCGTTGCGGTACATGTTCACGGAATGGCCTGTGCCGATGGACAGCAGGCGAACCAATTGGGGGCCTTTTCCAAATGCCGAGAGTGCCTCTGTGAAAGCAATTACTGCGGGATTATTTGCCCAAAGGCCGCCATCTGCTAACAAGGAAGTGTTGACAGGTTTAGGAGCAAAAAATGTAGGAGCGGCGCAGGAGGCGAGGATCGCATCTCTTAAACTTACCGCTTTATCCGAAGAATGAGGTTCACCCGGTTTGTTTGCGTAATTTGATCTGAAAATGTAGGCTTCGCTTTGGGCGATCTCGGAACTCGTTATCATCAAAGGGGTTGCTATTTCGCCCAGGGGCGTCGCGGGTAAGTGCGCAGCGAGGATTTGAGAAAGAATTCGACTCGGATATTTACTAAGAAACAACGGAATACGATACCACCTTCTTCTGAAGATACGCGGTGCTTCGGTCTCAAAAAGTCTGACAATGTCTTGCATAGGGATATTGGAGACAGCGGCCCCGGCAACAATTGCCCCCGTGCTTGTCCCAGCGATCAGATCGAAACAGGTTTGAATAGGCGTTTGAAAGGTCTGTTCAATTTTGGCAAGGAGCTGTGCAGTGTATATGCCGCGGGTACCGCCGCCGTCCAACGCGAGGATATGGAAGGGGTCCGTGTTTGTCATGGAGCGTTTTTCTGTGGTTATTTTGCCTCCTCGTTTTCGAGTGGTTCCCCATCGGCGGAATTGAGTTCTTTGATGCGAGGCTGAAAAACATTATAGAATTTTTCAATAGTAGTAGCGAGCCATTTGTGTTGCTCGGGCCAATCACTCTCATTCGCCGGATCTGCGTTGCTCTTTCGTAAAGAGATTTGTCTTGTCCCATCAGACTTTTCTGACCAGCCAAGTTGCCCCTCAAATTCGTTTTCGATCTCTTCACGTTTTTCTTTCAGCGAGTTGAAATATCCCTTACTATTTTCTCCTTCTATGTGAATTGAGACCGCAATACCTTTTTTCTGTTTTTGTCTTCTCTGCAATGCTTCTATCCAGAAGGGACGTTCTATCGGGAAGTAAATTTCTCCCCTTTTCTTTGGTTTCGGGAATTGAAGCTGACTCTTTGCCTGCTTCATATGTTCTAGCAATTTAGTCCAGAATTCGAACTGCTGCTCCTCTCTTGGGGTGAGGTTAGTGTTTCGGCTCACCTTGCGGCTCCAGGTATTAGGGCTCGAAACAATCTCGAATTGTGGAGCGGGATCGGAATTCCCAATTTTCCACACCTTAATTTCTATGCCGAAATACTTAAAACGTTCATCTGTAATTTCATTTTGATGGTCAAGCGCGGCACGGTGTTCTTCTCTAATTTTTTTCGCAATCCAGATAATTGTGTGAGCCTTCAATCCAGCTGCGTACGTCATAATTTGACCGAGGTGGGTGTGATCGCTTACTTCCAACTGGTTTTCGATTAGAACCAGTGAACCATTCCTTGTATTTCTGCACAGGATGTCTGCCCGGAAGTCCCCAACGTCTGTCTCTTGTGCTTTCAGTTCAAATTCCATACCCAATGTTTCACCGAGGAGGTTAAGGTTTTCCTCCTTCGCTAACCAAGGAGTGAAGTGCTGGGCTTCGGTTTCCCAGATTTCGCGAAGGTCAACCGGTTCAAGATTGGCCAGTTTTTTACACATAAAATATTGTCTCCCTTGTATATCCTAATTTCTTACATCTCATATTGCAATCATAATACTATATCGCTTTGCGGAAATCAATTGAAAATAAAATTATCTTGACACAGATGCCCGGCTTTTGGTAGAATGCTGCTCAAAATAGTGCGATAAGGAGAGCTCATGAATCGTAGAAATTTTTTAATTCAAGGAAGTACAACGTTGGTAGGAATTTTTCTTGCCAACAGCCCGCTGCGTGTATATGCTGACCAGCATGATCATCAGATGGATCAGAATCTACCGCCGCTTCCGTACGCTTACGATGCCCTTGAACCACATATTGATAAACGCACAATGGAGATCCATCACGGGAAGCATCACCAAGGCTATATTAATAAACTCAATGCCGCAATTGCGCGCAGCCATGACTTGCAGCACATGACGCTTGAGCAGATGCTCCGCAATACCGATAAAGTAGCAAAGAACCTCCGTCAGACTGTGATTAACAGCGGTGGCGGGCACGCGAACCACACGCTTTTCTGGAGCATTATGAAACCCGGCGGCAGCGAACCGATGGGGAAAGTTGCGGAAGCTTTGCAGTCAACGTTCGGCTCATTTGATGCTGGCAGCGAAATGTTTGTCAAGGCGGCGAAAACACATTTCGGATCAGGTTGGGCGTGGCTTGTTGTCGACCAAAACAAGAAGTTGCAGATCTATTCAACATCTAATCAGGATAGCCCCTTGATGAAGGCACATACGCCTATACTGGGTCTCGATGTTTGGGAACACGCTTACTACCTCAAATACCAGAACCGACGCGCCGACTACATTGATGCATGGAGCAAGGTCATCCATTGGGAACAAGTTAACACCAACTATCTTGCGGCGATGAACGCGTAACCTGCCCACAACCAAGTGGAGGGCAGAGACAGACTTGATGCGTGAAAAAATATGAATATAACTGATGAACAGAAACAGCAATTCCGAGAGGAAGGCTATCTCATTTTAGAAAGTGTTATTCCGGAGTCACTACTAGAGCTGCTCCGGGGTGAGTGTGGTAACTTTATCAGCCAGATGGACGCTGAGATGGATCGTCAGGAGACGGATGTCCTCGGCATTAACCACCGCAACAAGCGGTATTTTGTCTCAAATTGTTTCAGGAAACAACCGAAACTTCGTGAGTTTCTGTTCAGCGATTTGATGGCGGAAGTTTGCCGTGCAACTTTAGGCGATACCGCTTACCTTTTCTGGGAGCAATACGTTGTCAAAGGCGCAGAAGCCGGCATGAAGTTCAGCTGGCATCAGGACTCTGGGTATGTCGGCTATCCTGACCACAAACCGTATCTCACCTGTTGGTGCGCACTTGACGATATGTCGGAAGAGAACGGAACCGTCTATGTGATGCCGTTTTCACAGATCGGCATCCGCTCTTGGGTGAAGCATATCCGTGAAGAGGGTAGCAACGATATGGTTGGCTACTTTGGGGAAAAGAGGGGAGTGCCTGCTATCGTGCCTGCTGGAAGCATCGTTGCATTTACAAGCATCAACTTCCACTGCAGCGGGGCGAACCACACGAATAAGCTGCGACGCGCCTACCTTGCTCAATATTCTGCGCAGCCCCTTCTGTCGCATGACGGGAGTCGTTTGTGGGGAAATGCAGAACCGTTCTTGAAAGCAGGGGAGTCTGTGATCGGAGAATCACCGCCAGATATTGCCACCCGGTCTGATTAACGACACAAAATCATGGGGTGCTGATTTTTAGATCGTTTCATTACTCCGCTCCGACTTTACGCGGCGTGAAGCCTGTCAAATAGTTCCCGATTTTATCCTGAATACTGCGCGCAAGTGCCGGGGGACCGATATAGTGGCTAATGAGAATACTGAACGCAAAGACTTCATCGGCTGTCGTGACGGTATAGCCAGCGAGTGCCGAAACGCCGCTCAATGTGCCTGTTTTTGCACGCAACACCCTTTCAGCAGACACGCCTTGCATCCGATGTCTTAAAGTTCCATCAACACCAGCGATCGGTAGGGAAGCCAGATACTCCGGCATCAACTCGAAATTCTGATACATATAGACGAGCAGAGTCGTGAGCAATTCGGCGCTGAGAAGGTTGTAGCGAGAGAGCCCAGAACCGTCAACCAATCGATGTACCGGTCGGTCGTCCATGACTTCTTCTAAGAACCCAGCGACAACTTCTTTCCCCTTTTTCCATGTTCCGGGTTCACCTCTCATTTCAGCCCCGATCGTTTTAAACACTAGCTCGGCGATCCAATTGTCACTGGGTTTGTTCATTCGTTTCAGAATATCAGCGAGCGGCGGCGATAGATGCTTAGCGACAATACACGCATCTGAGGGTACCGTGCCAGACACCACTTCCCCTGCCACGCTAATGCCTTTCTCCACGAGTGCGGTTTTCAGAAGATGACCACATGCAAAGGCACTATTCCGTATGTTCGTGTCGGGTTTAATATCACGAACGCTCAAAGCGCCGATTATAAGCGGTCTGTCGTCCCACATCCACCCCGGCCCTTCCGGCACACGGTCTAAATATGTTTCATCGGTGACGATGTTGCCTTGTATGCATTGTACCCCTCTCTGCAGAAGTGCATCGACTAATTTTAGCAGATCATTACGCTGAAGCACCGGATCCGCTCTACCTTTGAGGTAGATATTGCCGGTGATCCTCGCGTCCATAGTCGCATCAACATAGAGCGTTGTTTCAAATCGGTAGTTTGCCCCTAATTTTGCCAAGGCAGCCGCCGCTGTAAGGAGTTTCGTCGTGGAGGCAGGATGATGTAGTTTGTGTGTGTTCTTTCCGTAAATTACTTTCCCTGTCTCAACAGCAACGACTTTGATACCGACGCTCGCTGTTGTAAACAAAGGATCCTGCAGAACAGCATCAATATCGGTTTGTAGCTTTTCGAGCGGATCTGTAGAGTTCGCTAGGCTCTCAATTCGAATATGCTTTGTAGCAGGTATGCCACACCCTGATAGCAACAAGGCAAGACAAAACAGCACCATGGTATCAGTTTTCATAGTCTCTAATGATACCACAACCCAACGAATTATCAAAATGCAAAGCGATAGGGATGGGGTTATTTGGTTTTCCGTTTTTCTTGCCTCTTTTGGCTGGAAGTTGTTTCTACCTTGACTTCTTCTCTGAAATGTGATAAAATAGAGTGGTAATTTAGGAGGAGATGTGCGACGTATACCTATAAAAAGGAGGCACCGATTTTTGGCGTTGTAGGGCGAAATTGGGAGACCCATATTCAAAAGCACAAGCCAAACTTATAAAAAAACACCATGGTTGAATTTTACGATACAACACTCAGGGATGGCAGCCAAGCAGAAGGCGTAACGTTTTCTGTCGAAGATAAACTTATCATCATAGAAGCACTGGATAAATTAGGCATCCGTTATATTGAGGGCGGCTATCCTGGTTCCAATCCAAAAGATATAGAATTTTTTAAACGCGCCAAAGGCATGGCATTAAAAACGGCAAAAATTGTGCCGTTCGGTAGCACTTACTATCCTACATATACCGCCGAGACCGACCCGAATTTGGCTGCGCTCTTGGATACCGGGGCAAGCACGATCACCATATTCGGAAAAAGTTGGCGACTCCATGCGACCGATGTTCTAAGGGTGACCGCAGAAAAGAACTTGGAATTGATCGAGCGCTCAGTCCACTACCTCGTGAAGAACGGGCGTGAGGTTATCTACGATGCGGAACACTTCTTTGATGGGTACGCCGACGATGATCAGTATGCCATAGAGACCCTGCACGCAGCCGCAGCTGGCGGGGCAAGTTGTCTTGTACTTTGTGATACTAACGGCGGTAGATTGCCGTTGGAAATTCAGGAAGCTGTCACAGTTGTCCATTCTGAATTAACATTGCCTGTGGGGATTCACATGCACAACGATGCCGGTATGGGTGCTGCCAACTCCGTCCTAGCTGTGCAAGCAGGCGCAACACACGTGCAAGGAACATTCAACGGCTACGGGGAACGGTGTGGCAACGCTAATCTCGCCTCCATCATTCCTACTATTCAGCTTAAACTTGGAATAAAGTGTGTAAGCGAAACGCAACTTCAGGCAATAACGGAAACCTCACGCCTCATCAGTGAACTCGCAAATCTACCTCACGATGAACGGCAGCCCTATGTCGGGCGCTCCGCATTCGCCCACAAAGGCGGCTTGCATACAGATGCTATTCGCAAAAACCGCCTTACGTATGAACATATTGAACCCGAGAAGGTAGGAAATACGCAACGTATTCTTGTATCTGACCAAGCAGGACGCAGCACGATCATGAAGAAGATCGAGAAAGCGTACCCGAATTACGACAAGAATTCGATGCAAGTGCGAGAACTCTTCAAACGCCTCAAAGAAGCCGAGAACGAAGGCTACCAGTACGAAGCCGCCGAGGCATCCTTCGAACTTCTAACGCACAAAGTGTTTAACAGACACAACCCCTTTTTTGAACCCATCGGGTTTCGAGTAATTATCGAACAGTTCAGCGACTTTGCTATGCGTTCCGAAGCAACAGTAAAGGTCACAACCGCAGACGGTCTTACCGCACACACCGCTGCTGATGGTGATGGCCCCGTCAACGCACTTGACACCGCACTCCGAAAAGCACTAGAACAGTTCTACCCCGCCTTGCAGACAGTCAGGTTGATAGATTACAAGGCACGAGTGCTGGATACTAAAGCAGGAACAGGGTCAAAAGTACGAGTCCTAATTGAAGCAAGTGATGGCGAACGGAGTTGGAGAACCGTTGGTGTTTCGGAAAATATCATCTCCGCAAGTTGTGAAGCACTAATAGATAGCCTTGAGTATAAACTCCATACGGATAAAGGGACCTTCGTCTCAAAGCAGACCGAATAAATAGGTAGGAAAATCGCATTACAATCTCTTACAGCCTCATGCATACATAGGTAGGTAGATTTGGTGCTTTAAGCCTAAACTACCATACTTCGTATTTTGGAGAGAAAAGATGGGACATTTGGAGACAATTGAGAAAGCAGCACAGAAGCTGATCGCCCTCTGCCAGAAGGGAAAGCAGACAAAGAGCGACAAAAAAAAGATGTTGGTCATACATGCAGATATTCTGACGAGCATCGAAAACCTTGCTGAATGTGATCTTTGTGGAGCGATCAGCGAATTGATTGTAACAATAACCTTAGCGGACACCACAGCGAAGTTGTGTAAGGAGTGTGCCATCAAATCACTTGAGGCAGGAAAGATTCAGCCTTCTAGGCAGAAAACACCTCGCGCGAGAACACGGCGCTCGAAAACGGAAACCACCACATCAGGAACCCAGAAATCCGAGAACAGTGCGGTTTCTGCCACGCGCGAAGCCCCCGCCAAAGAAACAGAGTCCCTCTCGGCGCTGCATGCCCGCGTAGAAGCCCATACCGGCATCAAGAAAGCCGATGTAAGACGTATCCATAAGATTATTCAGGGGATTGCTGCTCCAATGAGTCCTGAACATACGTTGAATTATGTGCAACGCGAAGCAGAAATAGCGAAGATAAAGGTAGACGCGGCTGCCTTGAAAAAGGCAGTCACGCTATTGAGTTAGTCCGTTCGGATGTGCTTTGCCCATTCACGATTCGCTTGATACCACTCCACAAGGGCGGTGATGCCTTCCCGAAAAGTGACCTGGGGTCGCCACCCCAGCAGTTTCTCTGCTTTCCGGATGTCTGCCCACGTCGCGCGCGCATCTGCGGGGTGAAACGGCTGATGCAAGAGTACCGCCTCTTTGCCAACCAGTTCCTCTACCAGTCGAATTGTATCAATCAGCACAAGCGGACTATCGGACCCGAGGTTAATCACCTCATACTTGAGCGGTTTCAATCCGGCAATCACGCCTCTTGCAACATCATCAAGATAGGTGTAGTCTCGTGAGGATTCTTTGCCGTCCCCGTAGACGATAACAGGTTTCCCTTCACTAATCCAATGCACAAAGCGAAATGCACTCATATCCGGCCGGCCCGCGGGGCCATAGACTGTAAAAAAACGGAAGATCGTCATGTCAATGCCGTAGAGATGGTGATAACTATGGCAGATCGCTTCCGCCCCTTTTTTGGAGGCAGCATAAGGGGACAAAGGACCATCTGTATTCGTCTCCTCATTGAACGGAAGCGGGTTGTCCGATCCATAGAGGCTCGATGTTGATGCCAAAACAAATTTTTTGACATCAAACTGGTGGCACAACTCCAGCAAATTCAACGTGCCAGTTACGTTCGTGTCAATATATACCCACGGATCCTCGACAGAGTGTCGGACACCGGCGCGCGCAGCAAGGTTAATGACAGCATCATAAGGCGTGTTAAATATTTCCCGCAATGCGCCTCGGTCGCAGATATCTGCTTGGTGAAGGTGGAAACCTGGGTTTGGTTCAAGTTGACGGAGTCTCCAATATTTCACTTGCGGATCATACGCGGCGTTTAGAGTATCGATTCCAACCACAGAGTGTCCGGCTTTAAGCAAGAGCTCGCTTACTTTCCATCCAATAAATCCAGCGCACCCAGTAACGAGATATTTCATATTTATTTCCTCTTCTCTTTATTCGTGTCTGACACTAAGAGTCTTTCCATCTCTTTTTTAAGTTGTGCGTAAATTTCGGGTTCGAAATTCGATTTTTGGTGGAACACAATTGTGCCTTCCTGTGAAATTAGGTAGAGTGTCGGTTTCTCCTTTTCCGTTTGATACCGCTTGTGTACAGTTCCCTTCCAATCTAGCAGAAATTCAACAGGGGGCGGGTTCTTTCTCAGCTGTCTCCTGATGAAACGTTTCGGTATGAATCCGGGGACGCTCCGCATATCGGCGATGATATAAGCGGTAACGCGTGCATTCCCCCCGTACGTCTTTTGGAACGCTTCTGCCCACTTGTCATCCTCCTTCCGAATCTTGCGGTTACCCATAATGAGGAAAACAGCTTTGCCACGAAGTTTTTTTAAGGTGTGCTCTTTTTCTTCTACATCCTGAAGCGTCCAACCCGGGGCAGTATCGCCTACTTTTAGCGGGGCTGCTTCGGTTTTATCGTCAGCGGAACTCATAAACGTTCCAAAAATGGCAGCAATGATAACAACAGCAATGAGCCGTTTCATAGCAATTATACTTCCTTGTGTTTCTTATAGCTATTCTAACATGCCACCGCCCAATTGTCAAGTTGACTTTGTACTGCAGAAAGATGAAGTGGGCAAGGACGTATCCCGGGACATTTCGCTTTTTAGCGGCAGCAATCAAGCGTCGGCAGAATTTGTGGTATTTTGTGCCTACCGAAACAAAAAAAGACAAGCAGGGACTGTGGTTAAAAACGTTGGGGGTGAAACATACGTTCCACCCCCAACGTCTTATGAGTTGATTTGTAAGGTTAGCTTGTCTATTTCTAACCGCTGTGTCTGCTATTGGTCAGACGATTTCAGATCTCCCCAACGCGTCGTGAGCTTACCCCTCGCAGAGACATCCCCACGCAGATGCGTCGTCCGTAACGTCGTCCGCACCCCGTCCATAGAGACATCCTCTATCTGGTAGTAATACACCACATTCGGCTTCGCAGTCGTATCTGTGTAGCGATACACTTGCCTCTCAGAGGTCGTGCCGTGTCCCGCAATCAGACCCTTCGTGTTGATAACCGCAAACTCGCCGGTCTTACTCTCACTGCGTAGGATATTGAACCCCGCATTGTTAAGTTCGGACTGAGTTATCCAGCTAATCTCAACGTGGCCCGTTACGGCATCGCGCACAGGCCGGAAGCTGGAGAGCGAAACCGGGAGCGGACTACCCAGACGATAGCCGGGCGTGCCGACATCGTTGCGATGCCCGTAGAACGTCAGCGAAGCACCTGCCAGATCAGACTGCCGCCAAGAGGCTGCCATCAGCCCATCATCCGCATCATACGGTCCAGAACCCTCTGACATGTCGTTGAACACACCCCCATAGGTCCGCACAATAGAGGTCCGCATCTCACCGCGTTCAGGCAAGTCCCACGCATGGGTCCGCATAGCACCATTTACCTCAACGTTGCCAGCCTCGTCCATAACCTCCATTTGATTCCGGGTGCCAGTCGGCGCACTCAGCTTCAAATAGAAGCCCTCCGCACTCAGCAACCGACGCCCGCGCGTCGCCAACCCGAGATCGCTACGGTGGGTTTCTTCTAGATTATACACGTAGTTCTCTGGCACATCGTTCGCACCGCTGCTCGAGACCAGCAACAACGTCTGATTCGGTGGAATATAGGTACCCGCATCAAACTTGAACTCCGCATCTACATACGACTCTACCTGTGTGTTCTCGTTACGGATCTCAAACTTCCAATTCTCAAGGTTCACCGTATCGGTCCTAGAGCTGTTGTAGAGCTCTATCCACTGCACCAAGTTCCAGCGCGGCCCCGCGTCATACATAATCTCGCTGATCGTCACTGTCCCCTTGAAGGTGTAGTTTCCCTCGGAGACCTTATTCACTGCCATGTTCGGATACCCCGGCGTGCCAGGGGAATCCATGGGGTCAACAGTTTTATCGCGCCCGCGATCGTAGCCAGTGCCCATGAAACCGAATGACTGCCAGTCGTTTTTGTGAACGCGGTTCACATTCGACTTCGCGCCGTACATGCCCTGTGAATTGATCTCGACACCCCGACCGAACGACATGCTCCGAGAAGAGAAAGTGTTCATACCACCGAAATCGTTATCATCAACGTCTCCCGGCTTCGTCCAACCTACGAACGGCCAGACATCCGTGTTGAACTTCCTATCTTCCATCCGCCCAAAGAACCCATTGCCGGCATAGTCTTTGATATTTGTCGCCTTGCCGACATCATCAGCGCTATTCCGCGTGCGCAGCAAGATCAGGAACTTCCCTTCAGCCGGAAGTTTTAAATCTGTGGAGACCACATACTTGTGCATGGTCCCTTTTTTGATGTCGGTTTCGTCCAAGAGATCCTGAAGATTGACACCATCCGCGAGCGGAACCGTGCGCCCCGGGTCTCGGTTATAGACAACAAGATACTCGCCCGGCATCATCTCGTATTCAGGCAGCACCGCAAGGCTCGTGTCTGTAAAGTTCGCATCACCCGACTCGTGATAGCCGCTACCGTCGTCCTTCATCTTCCCCATCACCAAGCTCAGCTCATAGTCCTTTATGTTCACCGGAGGATCCGATGCATTCTCACTGTTATAGAAGAGCTCTATCCAATCGAAGTTCAGACTTGAAGGATCGTTGCGCACCTCGTTGATGATGATGTTCGGAAGCTCTGTAAAATCGGGTTGCCTAGCAAACATCGTTACCGTTGGACCGCCCGGGGGAACGTGAACGCTCCCTGGGGAACCTGTGTAAAAACTCCAGAGATTAATCCGACCGGTAGAAGCCTCCCAAGAACTTGCCTCGGCCCCGGAACCCAACCCCTTCAGTTTTCCGTTTTCGAATTGATACCCCGTACCCGTGCTATCCAGCTCGATCTTCCGATACATAGAGACCATATTCTCGGGAAGAGCACCGGTATTCGAGTTCCCATCGGTATTGCCATTGGTACCTTTCAGCGCCCAAAGACGGCCAAAACGGTCAACCGTTGTTACACGATCCAAAACGACATACTTGCGTTCAGGAGTGTTTGCATCATTGTCATGATCACGCATATACGTCTCACCCGGAGCAGGTAAAAGCACATGATGTTGCCGCATAGCGATTACATCGTCTTTTTTCAGACCACTGTGGCAGTAGAGTTCAAGCCATTGGGCATCTTTTCTGTAAGGAGAATCCGTCCCCCACATTACCTCGGTGAAGACGATGTAGTGCTTGTACGCCCTCAGCTGCTCATCTGTCATATCAGCCTTCAAGGTATACTCACTATCAGCCGTTCCAATTTCAGCTGCCGTTGGCACTTGCATTGCAACGACATACGCACCACCTGCCATTAAGTTCTCATGTACATCCCACAAGGCAGCCCCCTGGTTAACCCCGGTTGCGGTCGCCTGGATCCCATTCTTAGTCCAGTCGGCAGTAGCAGCCCAAACAACAAACTGTTTGGGCTTCAGGAATCCTTTTGTGGTGGAGTCAATCACGGTAAGATTTGCTGGAGCCCAGGTTGTCGCGAACACAAACATAAGCCCCAAGACTATAAAAAATCTCATTCTACTACATAACATGACCTTTATTCTCCTTTCTTATTCATACATTAAATATAGACAAGAAGAGAGAGGGAACAGAGATTACAGCTCCATTCTCTCCTAGCTACAAACTTATGCCGAGGATCCCCCTCAGCTCTCGATATTAAGTGTTAAATGACATAGCAAACCTCTCTAATACGATATAATACTATAACGCAAAAAGCCACCAAAGAATAACAACATCTATTGTTAGAGGCGTGAATTTCATTCTTGCTATATTCCACAGACAATGTGCTTATATTTTAGGGTAAATGGAACAAATTGCTTACCATACGTGAAGTTAAGGGGGGGGGTGAAACGACTAAAATTAACCCAACAGCAGGGCTTAGGCGATAGGATAAGCAACCAACGTGGAGAGCTTTGCCAAGCCCCTCTAACTTTCTGATTCTAATGCGAGTGTCCAAATGTTCCAGGTGGCTCACAGATTACAGATGACGCGCCTAACAGATCACTGGCGAATTATCTCCTTCCATATTTCCTATTACATCATATGTAGTAATTATATCTTAAACCGCGCATCATGTCAAGTTTTTTTTTCATCAGATAGCGCGGATACCCTTTTGACTATCTGCTCCTTAAATTTCAGCCAGAGAATACGCAAACGCGCTTCTCTGCCGGGGGTTGTTTTCTCTGATATGTGAGAAAAAAAAATTCGTCTATTTTTCAGAAGAGTGATACAATATATATCGGCGAAGAATGTAATAACCTTGTTAAACCAAACGAGGTTCTCAAAAAAAACGGTCAATTATTTCTCAAACTCGCGTTATTCTATTGTAGTGTCCTTTAATTTTCGTGTAGTTCTTGTGGCTTGTCTATTTTCTCTGATTTCCGACGGTTTCGCTATGGAAGAAGTCAGAATATTGTTTTTAACTTATACCCACAACATATGAACGCTGAACGCACCATTTCTTCACTGTTGACGCAGATTCGTAGAGAGATTCTCCCGTATATTGCTAACGTATCGAGGCTGCAAACAATAGGTGGTTTGCAAGACTTTCGGAGCCACCTTCACAGCCTCCACTACTCCTGTATCCGTGTGCAAATTCCGGATGGAGTCCGCAATCGTGTAGAGAGCCTCCTTTCAACAAGCGCAGATTTCTGGCATCTTATTGCTGAAAATGAGTTGATGTTGAAAAATTTGAAAGAGTACACGCGCGTGCGAACCTTTTCTGCGGAAGCAGAGGGGATTACCAACATAGAAGAACTCCTCTCCGGTGAAGATAATTTCCGTGATGTACTTATCAATAGTGTTGCATTTATGCTCAAGTGGAAAGCGAATACGATCTGGGTGGATTCTGCAAAGCGGGCGCGCACCGCGATGGCAAAAAATTATATGCTTGAAATCCAAGATCGTATCTGGCAGTTCATTAAAGAGAACGCACCGGAAACAGCAGAGAATGACCTAGAGAAAGCAGCACAAGTGCGTGAACAGGTAGACAATCTACTAGCGGTGATTCGTGACAGCGATTTTCCAGCCGAAGCACAAGTCACGCTCCTAATGAATATCTATACACTGCTATTGAGATTGCAACTCGGACAACTCATTATTCAATTAGAGACGCTTCAGGAGAACACAGCAGCGCCATGAAAATAAGACTTTCCCTGCTTTGCAATAGCTTTTCATGCCGTGGCGGAGGCATTAGAGGAACATGCATGTCAGCCAGAGAAAAACTACACCCGTGCCCTGCAATCGTATAAACTTTATCTGACCCATTTCACAAGGGCAGAACGCTATTCAGATGTCCAAAAACATGTGACGGAATTGAAAACAGAATGAAAAAAAAATAAAGGAGCCCGATATGGAAAAAAAGTTGTTTGAGGAATTGGTTGATGTTATAGCCACTCTAAGGAGCGAGAACGGGTGTCCCTGGGATCGGGAACAGACACATGAGTCGCTGAAGTCTACACTCATCGAGGAAACCTATGAAACGCTTGAAGCAATTGATACCGCGGACCCCAACAAACTGAAGGAAGAATTGGGAGACCTTCTCCTGAATATTATGCTCCAGGCACAGATTGCAGCTGAACACAAAAATTTCGACATCTACGCTGTGATTGAAGCATTGACAGATAAACTCATTCGCCGTCATCCGCACGTCTTTGGCGATATCAATGTCGAAAATTCAGAAGAGGTTGTGAAAAACTGGGAATCAATCAAACGCCAAGAACCGGGCTATTCAGATCGGGAATCGTTGCTTGACGGAATTCCAAATGCGATGCCTACACTGCTCCGAGCACAGAAGATACAGAGTCGAGCAGCCCGCGTCGGTTTTGATTGGGAAGAGCTCACCGATGTCATCGCCAAAGTCGAAGAAGAGCTTGAAGAGGTCAAAACCGGTATCAGGGCAGATAATTCTGAAGCAGTTGCAATAGAACTCGGTGATCTGTTATTCGCTATTGTTAATCTGTGTCGCTTTATGGAACTTCAGGCTGAAGAGACATTACGGAAGGCAAACCGGAAGTTTATAGCGCGCTTCAAGTGGATGGAATCAGAATTAGAGAACCGCGGAACAAACTTTGAAGCACAAGACTTAAAAAGTTTAAACGCAATCTGGGAACAAGCAAAGAAAGCGGAAACCGATCCGAATTAATTCCGTGGATATCAGATAAATCTTTGACATAACGAAAAGGACACCTGAACAAATGGCAAACACACTATTGCACCTGCTAGCACAAAAATGTGAGCGTCATCCCGACTATGCGCGGTGCACTGAACTTTTTGCCCAATTGGATCCATCAGGACCTCCGCGAATAGAGCTTGTTCACCGCGCTAACCTACCGAGGCACGGCACCAAAAAACTCGGAATTTTTTCTGGATCCTTTAATCCACTGACACTTGCACATACGCAAGTGGTAGAGAACACTGTTACCGGCTACCAATTAGATGAGATGCTCCTGCTCCTTGCAAAGGCGAATGTGGATAAAGAGGTGTGCGGTTTACCTCTCGCAGCGAGACTTCTGACGGTCAAAAAATATGCCGAAAACCGACAAAAACTTTCTGTCGGCATATCGAGCCACGGTAGATATATCGACAAGATCACTGCTTTAAAAACCATTTTGCCACCGGAAACCGAGATCTATTTTGTCGTTGGGTATGATACTTTGGTGAGAATCTTTGACCCAAAATACTATACCGATTTCCACGCTGAATTGCAAGCGCTATTTGTAACTGCTCGCCTCATCGTTGCGAATCGAGCGGAAGCAGATATGGAGACAATAGAGGAGTTCATGGCACGGACAGAGGTTCTCCAATATGCCCCGTATGTTTCACCCCTTTTGTTATCTGATGTTTATGCCTACATGTCCTCAACAGAGGTGCGAGAACGGTTGAAACGGGGCAAGTCTATTGAACATCTCGTTCCTTCCAGTATCCTCACTATGCTCGACGAAAATTTCGCTGAATCTATTCGTACGGAATAACATGCCCGTTCAATTTTCGGCACGAGAAACATCTTTTATTTCCACGCTAAAAATAAGATACGGATACGCTTACGCTAACAATAAAAACCTTTATTGGAAAGGCTCGAACCAGTGATTGTTTCTACAGAAAGTCTTGTTTTTATTTTTCTACATTTTCTTCAGACTACCTGCCCCATTGTGTTAAATAGTATACACTCTCGCTAAATTCAACCCTTGTTTTAGTACTTTTACGCTGGCACGATTCTTGCTAAGTAAGTTTAGGCAGTAAGAATTTATACAGAGTTCTGAAACTGATTTACACGTAATTTCGTTTATTTTATCAACTTTTCGGTGACAGACTCAGGTTTGGAAAACATCGAAAATTCATAGCGGATTATTATAAAAATTTTTTTATAGTGAGGAGAAAATTCGTGTTTAACGGCATAGAAATCATTATTGGGGTTTTGGGTGCCCTAATCGGCATTGGCGGCGGTTATCTGGTCCTTTCCGCTTTTTTTGCAGGTATTCGACATATTGCGAAACCCAATGCTGTTGAGGCTGAAGAGACAGCATCGAAAAAATAGGACATCCGGTGGTTACACCGAAAGAGTTTGAGTATTGACGTTTTTTCTATCATAATTTCGTTGGGCGCTTCGGAGGAAACTTACGGTCTGCTCTAAGCTCCTCAACGGGTTGTAAGGCAGAACACAAGTTTATCGAAGTTTCCGCAGGCTTTCGCTGGCGGAGTAGGTCAAATTAAAACGAACAGCGGCAGATATGCAGTATCGCTCCCTCCATCCGTGGGATGTCACGCCTCAAGAAGCCAGAGAGATTCAAAACCGGCTCCGTAGAGAGGTGGTTGTGACAAATCAGTTTGGAACGATTAACACCGTTGCTGGGGTAGACATCGGACTGAAAAAGGACGTTGCACGCGCATCCGTGGTCGTCCTTAGCTTTCCCGAATTGCAGATGGTAGACAGCGAGGTTGCAGAAAGCCCTGTTCGTTTTCCTTATGTACCAGGGTTGTTGTCTTTTCGAGAGATACCACCCCTATTGGAAGCATTTACACAGCTAAAAACAGAACCAGATTTACTGATAGTGGACGGACAAGGTATTGCACACCCTAGACGGTTTGGACTCGCATCACACCTCGGATTAATTTTGGATAGACCGACAATCGGGTGTGCTAAATCCCGACTCTGTGGGAAATATGAAGAACCCAAACCCGAACGCGGAGCTTACACAGACCTAATAGACAACGGAGAGACCATTGGTGCCGCTGTTCGGACCCGCACAAACGTCCGAGTGGTTTATATATCTATAGGACACGGGATATCTTTGCATTCAGCCCGTACATTAACATTGGCATGTTGCCGAGGCTACCGCTTGCCTGAAACGACTCGTTATGCCCACAAAGCTGCCTCTGGTCACATGCCCCAAAATCTGTTACTGTTTTAAATCATGAATGATGTACCGGCCGTTTGACTACAGTTACAGTAACCAAAATCCACGATTTGATCAGGAGGCAATTGGTGCACTTCGTGGGTATGATCCGGAATTGGAAAAAAAATAGATTCATTGGCACAAATCTAAAAAACGCAGGATTTTGGAAAAATGAATATCTTTTCAAAACGATTAAATAGACTCCCACACTACATGTTCGGCAAACTCAAGCAATTAACACATGAACGCCGACAGTTGGGGATAGATATTATCGACTTGGGAATGGGAAACCCAAATCAGCCGACCCCGCAACCTATCATTGATAAATTGACTGAAGCAGCACAAGAACTTCGGAATCACCGCTACTCCGCTTCACGCGGCATCTTCAACCTTCGCCGAGAGGTCAGCTGGCACTATGAGCGCCGGTTCGATGTTCACGTTTCCCCAGATGAAGAAGTTATTTCTGTTATCGGAACCAAGGAAGGATTAGGGCATCTAGCGTTAGCCCTAATTGACGACGGCGACTTGGCGATGGTGCCGAATCCGACATTCCCAATTCATACCCACAGCGTTGTGCTTGCCGGCGGAAGCGTTGTGAGTATACCGCTCACCGAAGAAAACCATTTTATTCCATCGCTCACCGAAATCACACGCGATATTTGGCCGAGACCGAAGATGCTTATTCTAAGCTTCCCGCATAATCCAACGGGGGCAGTGGTTGACCTCGGGTTCTTCGAGGAAATCGTGGCGTTCGCAAAACGTCAAGAAATTGTAGTGATTCACGATCTCGCTTACGCCGACATTGTTTTTGACGGTTATAAGGCACCAAGCTTCCTACAAGCAAAGGGCGCGAAGGATGTCGGCATCGAATTTTTCTCGCTCTCCAAATCCTACAATATGGCCGGGTGGCGCTGTGGTTTTGCAGCCGGCAATCGTGAGATAATTGAGGCTCTCGCTCGAATTAAGGGGTATTACGATTACGGGATTTTCGCGCCGATCCAGGTTGCTGCAATCATGGCGCTCCGCACACCAGCGGATACAGTGATGGAAAACGCTGCTGTCTATCAAAAACGACGCGATGTGCTCGTTGAAGGGTTAAACCGAATCGGATGGAAAGTCCCAAAACCTCAGGCCTCTATGTTTGTCTGGGCCCCCATTCCTGAAACATGGCAGCATCTCTCCTCTATGGATTTCGCTATGAAACTCCTCAACGAAGCAGAAGTCTGTGTCTCTCCAGGAGCCGGGTTCGGGCATAACGGCGAGGGGTATATCCGCATAGCACTTGTGGAAAACGAGGACAGAATCCGCCAGGCAGTCCGTCAAATTCGACGAGCTCTATTCAGCTAATGATCAAGTCATATGTATACAAACTATATATATCAACCAGGATATGTATAAAAATCGTGAAAAAGTATACATGTTCAGTTGTTAAAGGGGGCGGCCCGTGAGAAGAACGGCGCAATTCAATCCGAACGTTCCATGGAACGATCTTCCTGAACTTCCGCCCGCTGCGGACCTTGAATCGCGTGTCATCCTTAAAGGGTGCATATCGGCAACGGCTGAGCTTTTCAGGGCAAATGCCTTGGGGAAAATGCTGCCAAACGAAGAGGTTCTGATAAATACGTTACCACTTCAGGAAGCACGTAGGAGTTCGGAAATCGAAAACATCGTTACAACCAACGATGACCTATACCGAGCGATGGCATCTGACATAAACTGTGTTAAGCTCGACTCCAATACCAAAGAAGTACTACACTATCGCGAGGCATTATGGCAAGGTGTCAGGCAGATCCGAGAAGGCTTATCTCTAGACATACGCCTCTTTGAGCACCTCTGCTCGCTTATTCTTGGCGAAAAAATGAAAATCCGTAACGACGAAGTGGTGATTGAAAACCGAGCAGCACAGCAGCTCATTTACAAACCCCCAACCGGATACAGCACCCTTATCAGATTGCTAACCAATCTTGAACGATTCATTAATGATACGTCTGATAAATTCCAACCCCTTGTTAAAATGGCCGTAATGCACTACCAGTTTGAGGCGATACATCCCTTCGTGGATGGCAATGGACGAACAGGGCGTATACTCAACGTCCTCTATTTGGTGTATCAAAAACTGCTTGATGCCCCAATCCTTTATCTTAGTCGTTTCTTCATCCAAAATCGGGATGAGTATTATCGCTATCTTCGTGACGTCACGGAAAATGGAGACTGGCAGCAGTGGATTCTCTATATCTTGGAAGCAGTAGAACAGACCTCGCGAGACACGGCAGACAAAATAGAGGCAATTAATCGTCTTATCAATGAAGTCTCCATAAAAGCACGAGGCAAAACAAAAGCCGTTGAACGTGAAGGGTTTGTTGACCTACTTTTCAAGTGGCCCTATTGTAAAATCGGCATCGTCCAGAGAGAATTGGGGTGTACTCGCGTCACGGCCACAAGGTACTTGAACGAAACCGCAGCCCTTGGATTGCTGAGGCGTGTAAAATTCGGGCGAGAATACTACTACATCAACAAGGATCTGATGCAGTTACTATCAGACTAAACATTTAATGACAGCTGAGAAGCAGATCTGTGCGGATATGTATACAAACTATACATGTCAACCGGGATATGTATACAAATCTCGAAAAAGTATACATATCCCGTCTAAAATGTATAGAAATTGCTCAAAGCCCCATCTCTTAACTCTGCAGGTTATGCAAGCCCCCACTGTTTTTTTGCTTCCTCAAACGAAATCTTTTGGCTGCCCGTGTGAGACATAGGGTTTTTACCGATCCATCGTTCATCAATCGGGTCTGCTGCTGGTTGAAAACGGATGTCGCAGCTAATACGCCACTGGTCGGACAGGTTTTTCGTGGAGGCGTGCAACGTGTGCATTGTGAAGATAACGACATCCCCCATCTTGAAGTCGGCGGTCTTCCATTCGCCACCATACTTATCACTGATTTCCATTGGGTCGCGTCCGAAATGCCCGGGGGTACCGTCCCGATCTACGTCTGTTCTTCCATAGGTGTTCCGAATGGGTGCAAAACTCGAAAGATTGTGTGAACCCACAAGCACAGCCAGTGTACCCATAGTTGCAGGCACATCCCCGAAAGGAACCCAACACGTATGGAGCTGCTCCGATCCACGTCCCATATAGACGAAGTCGAAATGTGGACCTGACCAGACGGTGGGGCGGATAAACCGCAGCCATTTATAATCGAAAGTTCGAGTATCGCCGCTGAAGAAGTTTCGGAAAAATTTGAAAAGTTCATCTCCCTCTAACACTGCAAGTACATCCGGGTGGTGTGTGATCGCAGGGGTGCCCATCGTCCGTCCGGGGCTCCCCGCACCGGCGAAAGCCTCCATGATGTCGGTGCCCGGCTTGAAAACCTCATCTTTTCCGTTTCCGGCGGCGTATTCAAGGATAGCACGCCTCGCAGCGATAACTTTTTCTTTTTCTATTAAACTCCGCACAAGCAGATAGCCATCCTCTGCTATCTGGCGGTGCAAGTCTTTTGTTGAGTCAAGCACCTCATTGCAGTCCCGAAGTACACCGAGGTGTGGCCCGGGGAAGGTCAATTCATGGTCTCCTAAAAAGACAGTTTCTGCCACTGTTTGCCTCCAAATCGTGTGATTAAGCCATAGTTTATCTTCTTAGATTACAGAAGGTTGAATCCGTTGTACGCCAAGTTGAAAGAGAGCAGCATTTGCTGAGCTATCAAAGGTGAAAACTGGTTTGCCCGACCTCACTACCCTCTTTGCAAATTCCAACGTCTTACTGTCTTCAGCTGCATGGGCAATACAGATTTTATCAGCAAGCGCAGCAACGAAAACGTTCCGCTGCCTTGCAAGTGCCGCAGTGGATCGTTTATATTCACTCCCGAAACTAGATAGAATTAAGAACCGAGATTCCGATAACGCGGATTGCCACGCAGGTTTCAGCCGCATATTTTCAATGCCCCGCGCAGGACAGAGAAGAATCGGTTGTGAACCGCGCAATAGGACACGTAGACATTCTTGCTCAACCGGCGAGTGATACCCGCCAATCGTCGGCACCCCTATTTCCTTGAAATTTTGCGCCAAGTCGTGTGTTTTCAGGATGATCTCACCAGAACATTTGCTGGAGCAGAAAAGTGCCCAAAGATTGCCGTTCAAGGCGGTGTTCGGTCCTGGGAATAAATTCATATTTCCGCGCACCCAGATAGTTTCCGGGGCATCTGTCTTTAAATAATTCTTCACCCCTTCTGGATAATTCACGTCTGTTTGTGTGATGCGTTGCATTGATCGCGTCCCTTCCTATTTATGCCCGCATTTATTGTAGATATTCGGCTGCCCTATCCGAAGTTGTAATATTTTAACAAATCTCGGCAATTCGTGCAAGCGGAACGTGTACCCAATCGCTTAGCTAGTTCCAGCGCAGGGATTTGTGTATCGGTAAGATAAAAGTTTCTTTAAAGGAGGTTGTTCAGTTTTCAGGTTTTTCCCAAAAACGAAATGATAGAGCTGAGCACCCCTCTCCTTTAAAAAATGTTGTTGACCCGACGATGAATAACTGCTAAAATCATGCTATTCTGGATTTACATCCAACAATTTGATTCAACAAAATATTGGGGGGCGACCTATGAAGGAATATTTGAAGATTCAGAAACCTGAGCTTGATTATACCTACGAGTTTGGGACCGATCAGCTGTCTCTCATGTCCGAATGTCTAGAGGCACACGGATTTGCAATTATCAAAGATGTTCTACCTCCAGAGTTAGTCGATAGCGTAAAGCAGGCAGTCTTTGAGGGTACAGATCCGAATCTAGACCTAAAGCATGGAGAAAGCCGGACCCGACATGCTTGGATTGAGTCTGGGCCGGGGGCGTGGCAACTCTTGGAGTACCAGCCCTTCATGAAAATACATCACCATCTGATTGGAGCAGAAACCCTGACGCTACACCGCTCTGCCGCTATTATCCGGATGCCCGGGTCGCGGCCCGTTGCATGGCACACAGATTGGTGCGGGTTTTCGTCAGGTACACCTAAGAATTCAGGCGATGTACTCAACCGCGGCCCCTGGCCATCAGGGAAATGGTTCTATCTGACAGGCTCCCGCCCGGAACACGGAGGGTTGTGTGTGATTGCAGACTCTCATGTGGAAAATTGGGAGGGGCCTGAAGGTTTTAACATGACAGCAGATAGACGCTCTTTTTACAAGAAAGGCGAAGAAGAGAAGGCTTATATCGACTTCGATATTCCGGACATCGTGCCGCTGTTCACGAATCCAGGCGATATGATTGTGTTTGCACACCGGACGTATCACGGCGCATTCCCTAACCAAAGTAATGAGATTCGATTGTCATGCGCTATCGGTTTCCGGAGCCGGGACCACTACATCGATATTCCGTGGGAGATCCCAAATGAGGGGAAGCAGTTTTTAGGAGATTTACCGCCACATTTACATGCATACACCCACGGTTACACCAGTATTGATTTGGCATGGCAGGGATAGATTTTTCTATTTTGTTAGATAAACGTAAAGTTTCCGATTCAAATCTTTTTTCTCAAAGTGCCTCCTTTTTGACGAAGCCAATGCTGTCCACTGCATCGAGATAGTGGCTCTGTGTTTTGAGATCAACCTCATCAAAGTCTTCGGGCCAGTCCCCATAGGCTCCTGTCTCGTCTACGTCGGCACTAGCAACTTCGGTTATACCCTCTTCACGCCGAGTAAACCAATGCAATTTGACTAACTCCGGTGGGAGGTTTCCTTCAGCAACAAGCGTCTGAATTCCTAAAAGTAGGAGTGAGCTGTGTGTTTCGGCAACGATGCGTACGCCTCGTTTCGCTGCGTCTGCAAGCACTCTTGCCAAAGCAACCTGCGCGCGCGGGTGGAGATGCAGCTCGGGTTGTTCGAGATAAACTAACTGCCCCGGCTCCGCAACAATCAAAGCAACCAAAACAGGTAGAACTTGTGACACCCCAAATCCTACGTCTGCGATGTTGACCATATCCATGTTGTTAGTGTTAGCGTGGTAAAGACGACTCACTTGAAGTTCTATGCGGACATCGTCAATTGTTTTGGTACCGACTTTTTCTGTTAGCCCCAGGATATGCAGTGCTTCGGTTAATGTTTGCAGGCGCCCATCTTTTTTGAGCTGCCATTCGTGAATAAGACTTGCGGTGTAGTATTCAAAAGTCCCGTAATACCATGGCCCGGTGCTGGTTCGTTTGTAGGTACGTTCTGGATTGCCACGTAAACCGGGAAGATGAAGGCTTTGAAGAATCTGATATCCAGTATTCACTCTAATGGGAGTGATTAAACCGATAAACTGATCGTCTCTACGCTTGTCTTGGATTTGCTGTTCAAAATCTAGAAAACAACGTAACTGTCGCACGACATCAAATCCCTCAGGGATCCAGTCTTCCTCAACCATTCGCTTGATTTCTTCAGGCTGCATCTTAGGGGACACAGTGGTTACCTTAGTAGCATCTGGGGTGTCCTTGAATTTTACCTCCATTTTGACAAGCTCAAGCCCGCCCGAGCTTTTACTGAAGGTTATCCCCACTGCGTGAGAAAAATTAGGAGCCACCGCTTCAATCTGAATCCGAAAGCCGTCTGTTTTCTGCCCGTTTGTTAGCTTAGACAGAAATTGTTCTGCCAACGTAAACTGAACATTTGGTCCATCAATTAACAGAGGACCTGGATCGTAGGGTGCCTCCAGCGTCTGTTTTAGCATCAGCAACGGTTGCATAATGCTGGATTTGCCAGAACTGTTCGCACCCGCAAGGATCGTCAACGGTCGAATGTCAATTTCACACTCCTCCACTATCGACTTGAAACCTTTAACGGCTATCTTGGTGATGCTTTCTATCGTTTGTTCAGGCATATAAGTACCTACCTCTTGTGTTCGGTGAGTTAATTGTCTGAAGGATTCGTATAAAATTTAATATCTATTCTTCCCACGGATTTTCAACGGGTATCGGTTTACCTGGTTCTTCGTATGTTAACTTCACTCGTATAGTACCTGATTCGAGCGGAGGCGGAGTGAATATAACAGCATCCAAGTTAAGAATGTCTTCTTCTTCATAGAAAGGAAAAGGGGATAGTTTCTTTCGTGTATCCGTCAATTCTTGTGTCATTATAGACTCAATATCCTCCAATGTTTGTTCAATTCAATACATCAATCTCTCAAACCCATCCGATATTTGATGTCGTAGTTGATGATGAAATCTAATTCCTCGTCCGTGAAGCCGTAGTGTTTTGCGAGCACGCGGTCTATTTCGTCTATGATGTGCTTGGAATGCCGCGGAAAGGTTGCTTGTATCGTCAGTTTACCATAGTTTAACATGCGCGAATTGTTGCCAATGTCTACCATTAGTTCTTCAGCAAAAGCAGCCAATTGGGTTAGGCACTGTTCATCTGAAAGGTCAAACCGAGTCATCCAAATTTCTCGCCTATTTAAGTTCCTACAATCAGAATGAATTGTAGTAAGCCAGAAAAATAATGACGAATTCAAGAAACCTAGAATAGCATTGGCTGTGTTTTCGTTCTCAAACCATATTTCCTTTAGTTCTGAAGGATTTCGCCTATTACCTAACGAATCATAAATTAATGGAATGAAATTAAGTACTTGAACGAAATGACTAAGTTTTCTTGTGTAGTAAATGGCAAAACGTCTAGATATCAAAGAATAACGGGTAAATATTAAAGGTTTTCTACGAAATTTATCTAGTATCGATTTTTCAACATTATTTCCAAGCTTAGCTATGCTTAATTGAGAATCTACTTCGGCTGAATCAACAAACGCTAAGTTTTGAAAAAGAACATCACCTTCTTGTGGCCACCATTTGTTATATTTTGTAGTGAATGTTCCCTGTATATTTGCACCTTTATTTAATAAAATTATCGAGAGTCGACTGTGAGATATACCTTTAAACAGGTTGCCTGAATTATCTCCGTAACTGCTTATCGTAAGCTCACCAGCGGAGGTCAACAAATTACGCAAGGGGGCAAAACCGTTTGTGCAAACTGCTGCTGCTGGAACAATAAATCCGATATATCCGCCAGATAACAAGTTAAGAGAGAGTTCCCAGGACATTGCGTATAAATTGCCGCACGTTTCGGTTTCGTATCCTTTTACTGTGTAATCCTTTTTGACTTTGCTATATTCTATGTAGGGCGGGTTTCCGATAATGACATCAAAGCCGCAGTCTTTGAGTATGCCGTAGAAAGCGATGAACCAGTGGAAGGGCTTATGCGTGTCAAGCCATTTGTGGTAATCTGTGATTACCCCCCCCCACTTATATTATGTGAAGTGTTCACGCCATACTCACCCGCAAGGTAAACGTTCAACTCATCTTCTAAGACACCCAGTCTCTCCCGCAATGCCTGCTTATCCGCACGCGTCACGACCCCGCCTAACGCCGTCTGTTGCCTGCGGAACGCTTGGAACAACGCATCCACATCCTCCGCCTTCTCCCGAAGCCGCCGCATCGTGTCGTCAAAGTCCAGCTTGCCCGTCACCGCTCGCTCTACCGCATCATACGTTGAGAACCCGACGAGACTATTCCCCGCCTGAATGTTGAAGTCGATGTCTGGCAACGGCTCTATCTGTCGCACATCTTCAATCTGTGAGACCATCTTCAGGAAGAGCCGGAGCTTACAGATTTCAACTGCCTCCGCCATGATGTCCACACCGTAGAGGTTGTTTATCACAATAGACTTGAGAATAAAATAGGCTCTGTTCGGATGCTGCTCTATACGCTTAAGCGTCTCTCGGAAGTCAGCATAGCGCCGGCCACCTGTTCCAGGGCGTGCGTCAGCGTCGTCGAGGAAGGCTTGCATTCGGTCGAGACACGCCTCATAGAGCGGCACGAGGATATTCACAGCAGCGAAGAGGAACGCCCCCGAGCCACACGTCGGATCCAGGATGCTGATGTGTCTGATCGCCTGCCAAAACGCACGCAGCAGCTCGGGGCCCTCACATCCCGCGATTACGTCCTGTGCGAACTGACGGACGTCTAGATTGTAGGTAATCAGATCGTTGATGCTCCCGACGTCTCCGTTCACCAGCTTCGCACGCAGCGTCTCGTAGCGTTGTCGTCTCGCAACGACTTCCCGCCATATCTCTGTCGGCAAGGCATACTCGGAAGGCGCAACGGTGTTCCAATCCGTGCGCTTAGAGACATCCGCAACCCCCGCAGCGATGTGGGGTGGCAACTCTAATTCAGCACCTTTGCTCACAGCAGCGTAGATATAGCGCTCCGGGGCATCTCGCAGCAATTGCCACACCGCACCACCCGCCGCAAACGCTATCTCACACGACCGACGCGCCGCATCAAAGAGAAACGGAATAATCGTGTTTTTGCTGATATACTCGGTGATGTCTTCCTTCGTATAATAAGCACCCATCTGCTTCTGATTGATGTATTTCTCAAAGATATATCCCAGCACATCCGGGTTGATCTCCGTGTCGTTTTTCAACGGGCGATCGTCCAAATGCCACTGATACGCATCAAAGAAGCCGAAGAGCTGCTCAAACGCCGCATCCGGGATCTCAATACGCTCCCCGTGATGCGTCTCTATGGCGTGCTGCTCAAAGATACCGCCGTTGAGATACGGCACATCCCCGAGGAGCCCGACCACAGCTCTGCTCCGCTCTGCCTCCGGCTTTGCGAACCCTTCAAAGAACAGCGGACAGAGAAACGCTCTATAGTACCGGTCGCTGCCTTGCTTTTGCGTCTCCGTCAACGTGTGCCGCAGATAGTCTGGGTCATTGTTGAGAAACCCCTTTTTCTGAATGAAGTAGATGAACATCAGCCGATTCAGCAGGATAGAGACATATGCGCGCTGCACCTCGGCGTCCGGGATGCCCGTGAGGAACGATAAGAACGCCGTCTGCTCTCGCTTGAAGCGATCGTAAAACCGCTTGGTCACCCGCTCCGCATAGAACGCACTCCCGACACGCCCTGTCACGTCAGAGAGCGTCAGTTCGGCTTCTTCGTCAAGACTGAAGGCGATCGGCTCTAACTTTTGTATCAGCGACTCCCCCGATTGTGCCGTGTGATACCGGTGTTCTCGGCAGGCATCCGGCTTGCCCGGCTCTCGTCTGACCCACTGCCAGAGATGCGTTGTCCTCTCGGCATCCGTGTAGATGATAATATGCTCATGCGCAGAGCGAGCAACTTGCTGCTGGATCTTCCGGCGCATCGCATAACTCGGGAGTTGTCCGGCCGTGTCTGTTGCGTGGCATTCAAAGACGAGCATGCCGCGTTTCTCTGCGACTGCGGAGAGGTGCCACTCGGTGGTGTCTACGCTGATATTTAGTGTCTGTGTGTAGTGTTCCCACCCGAGTGCTTGGGTGAAGAGGGTGCTAAAGTTAGCCGCTCTGAGATAGTCAAGTATCTGTTCTCGATGAAGCATAGACGTTCTCCTATTCATTCGTTTTCACACATTATACACGATAACGAGATGGCTTTCAACACTGTTTTGTAGTATAGCCTGCTTGGTTGTGAGATGAGACCGACTGCCTTTTTCTTTTATCTGCTCTGTTTTTGCTAAACAGAGATATTTCTTGATAACTTTTACATGACACATTTTTTTTTCTGTGGTAATATATACGCTAATAGATCTCGTACCTCTTCACAGTGCACAAATTATATAACAATATTGGAGATAGGAATATGCTTGGCCTTGGTCCGTGGGAATTAGCGATTGTGCTGGTTCTTGTGTTACTCGTATTTGGTGGGAAACGTCTGCCTGAATTAGCGCGTGGACTCGGTAAAAGTGTCACAAACTTCAAGGCGGGACTCAATGAAGAACGCACAGAGGAAACCAAAACTGCGACACAAACGCAACAGGAGAATGGAATACCGCCAAAGGAAAAAAATGGATAAAAACGCCCTGGGTCCCGCATCAATTGATACCGGATGATGATCCCTAGGAGGGATTTCCGAATCCTGTAATTAACAATGAAAGATAAATTACCCGATTTTCTTCAGAATGTCATTGAGGAATACCCGGAAGTTTGGGGGGCCTATCAAGCATTAGGTGAAGCGTGTAGTGCTGCCGGCCCCCTTGACCCAAAGACGACGAGACTCGTCAAACTCGCGCTGGCGATCGGGGCGAAGTCTGAGGGGGCCGTACATTCGCATACCCGCCGTGCGCTCCGAGAAGGTATTGCCCGGGAAGAGATACAACAAGTTGCACTCCTAGCAGTAACTTCTATTGGTTGGTCCGCGAGCATGGCTGCCTTGTCTTGGGTTCAAGATATTGTAGATAAAACGTCTTAGCTTGCCTAGGAAAATTAGCATGAAGACAGGTCAAAAATACTCTCACTGGATGCTTGGAATGTGTATCCGATCGCTTCTAATTCTGACTGCTATTTTTTCCCTTCTATCGTCTGTCAGCGGAGCCGAAACGCCCCCCAGTTTCCAGAAAGGGGTGGAATATGTCAAATTACGGCTCTATTCACAGGCAAGGGACACTTTTAAATCTCTTTTGTCGAAACAGCCCACGAATATAGAGGCACTTTTCCAATTGGCGAACGTCTATAAGTTGCAAGACGAGTCGGAATTAGCGATTGAGACGTTCAACAAAATTTTAAGATTCACAGACCCGGAGGACTCACCTGCAAGCGGCAGGCTCTACGGATTAACCCATCTCGCCTTGTCCGAAATCTATTGTGAGCAGAGCAAGCTGCAAATTGCAGAACAGCACGCCAAGGTATCCGTTCAGAGGTGTCCTGCTGAGGCCGCTACACATTACCGACTCGGTTACATCTACACTCATCAAGCTAAATTTGACGAGGCACACGCAGCCTTCAAAAATACCCTCGCGCGCAATTCCAATTTTGCTGAAGTTTACGAATGGCTGGGTCTGATCGCACTCATGCAACACAAACCACAGCAAGCTGTCCGATATTATCAGACTGCGATCCACAAAAAGCCTTACACTCAGAGCACTTATTATAATCTTGCTAAAGCTTATCGGATCCTTGGCGATACAGCGAAAGCGACCGAACAACTCAAATTGTTCGAGCAGATGAAGACCTACTACGACCAGACGTACGCCATTGAAGGGGCACTGATGGAGACCCCTGAAAATAACGCACTTCGGCTGAAATTAGCAGAGATACACCTTGCACATAGGCACACTGCTGCAGCGATTGCTACTTATCAGGCATTGATTCAATTGAACCCAACCTTTACAACCGGGTACGACAAACTGGCCCGTCTCTATATGAATCTCAATATGTCTGAGCGTGCAATTCCACTTTTCCACAAAGTCCTTGAGCTCAAACCGCATACCGTAGAAGCACACGTCCGACTCGGTTGGCTCTATACTCAATTAAAGTCCTTTGACAAGGCAGAATCACATCTACACACCGCAATAGAAAAAATGCCACAACTTACCTTAGCGTATCATGGATTAGCCGAAATTTACACAAAACGGGGACATGTTCAGAAGGCGGTAGATGTCTATGAGCATATCATTAAGATTGAACCCGGCGATAGCGCTGCTAGGGAGGCATTGCAAAACTTAGAGCGTTTAAAAAATAAGGATGCACAAACCGCCAGATGAACCTGCCGTTATGGAAAAAAAACGCCCCGACAAGAGAAGGTTATATCTCTGTCGCTTGTTTGTACTTGTACTTACTGTGACATTCACAAGTTTCCAATATTGCGTAGATGTCTCAGCAGAGCCAACTTTTGTTGATGTTACCGAGTCTGTAGGGCTGACGTTTGTGCATACTGATGGCAGAAGCGGCTTACGATTTTTCAACGAGTTTCTCGGATCCGGCGGCGGGTTCTTTGATTATGACAATGACGGTGATCTCGACATCTACCTCGTCAACGGTGCAGTTCAGATACAAAGTCCGTCGACTCAAGCACAATCTAACGCGCTCTATCGAAACGACGGTGACGGCACCTTTACGGATGTCACAGAGGAAACAGGTGTGGGCAGCACCGCATACGGCACGGGGGCAACTGTTGGTGATTACGATAACGATGGAGACCTTGATTTGTACGTCACTAACTTCGGTGAAGATCAACTCTATAGAAACGACGGTGACGGCACATTCACAAATGTAACAACTTTTGCTGGTGTTGGTAACTCGAATTGGGGAACCAGTTGTGCTTTCGCCGATGTTGATAATGACGGTGATCTCGATCTCTATATAGCCAACTATGCGGTATATACACTAGATAACGATATTCGATGTGAAGAGCGGGGCGTTCACGTCTACTGTGGTCCCCACGCGTATCCAGCAATTCACGATACTTTCTATAAAAACAGAGGCGACGGCACATTTACTGATGCATCACACTTATACCAACCGTCAGGACTGCTTCCGCGACACGGATTAGGTGTCACATTCGGCGACTACGATACCGATGGGGACATAGACCTTTACGTCGCAAATGATCAGGATCCAAATTTTCTCTTCCAAAACAACGGGAACGACAATTTTTTAGAGATTGCATTAATTTCAGGCGTATGCTATAATGATATGGGTAAAGAGGAAGCCGGGATGGGAACGGATTTCGGAGATTACGACAACGACGGAAGACTCGATCTGACTGTCAGTAACTATCAGACTGAAACTAATACCGTTTACCGCAATTACGACGGCTCCTTTTTTATCGATAGTACCATTACATCGGGCATAGCAGAAGTAACACACGGCTATCTCGGATGGGGGATTAGATTCTTTGACTACGATAATGATGGATACCAAGACATCTTCGTTGCAAATGGACACCTGATGGATAACATTACCTTGCTTGAGAAGCACGTCAGTTACCCACAGCGGAATCTCCTATTCAGAAATATGGGCAATGGCACATTTGTGAATGTTATCTCGAGAACAGACGGTTTAGCCCTGAAAAAAGTGAGTCGTGGTGCTGCTATCGGTGATTACGACAATGATGGAGACCTTGATATTCTCGTTACCAACTGCAATCAACGGCCCGATCTGCTCCAGAATGTGATCGGCAACCAAAACAATTGGATACAAATCCAGGTTGTCGGACAAAAAAGCAACCGCTGTGGAATTGGTACGAGAATTAAGGTTGTAACCGAAACACACGCTCAATATCGGGAGGTGCAGAGTGGCGGGAGTTATCTCTCGTTCCACGACCTGCGTGTCCATTTTGGCGTTGGCAAAGTGGAACAGATTGAACGCCTCGAAATCCACTGGACCAGCGGACAAGTTGACAGCGAGACCGATCTTCCTGTTAACCAAAGGTTTATAGCAATTGAAGGGCGTGAGATCGTTCCCATAGATGAGTTATCTAGATAAAGCTATAAAAGTGTTAGCATTTCGATGCTAACTTTGTAGAGTCCACCAATCTCTGGTGGTTACAAACCGAGGTTTCTATAGAAATTTATAGAGACACTCAGGTTCAAAAGGAACAATTACAATGAGAAACCTATCTATTATTTTGGCATTGGTCGTGTTTGCGGCCTCTTCCGCCTACGCGCTGAATGAGCCAGAAGATTCGCTCATTCTCTATTTTTCATTCGATGAACTCGACAACGAAAACACTATTGACCATTCAAAGTATGAAAACCATGGTGAAATGGTAGGCGACCCAAAGCATGTTGAGGGTAAATTTGGAAATGCCCTAGAATTAAATGGCGAAAGCGACTGGGTTGTCGTCCCGCACGATGAAATCCTTACTGTTGATGAGAGCGTCACGGTCATGGCTTGGATCAATACCGAGCGTCATGAAGGGCCTGGTGGTCAACGATGGCAAGGTATTCTTTCAAAGAGCAACAATCCGCGCTCTTATAGTTTCTACACGGAGTCCCCGAGTGGATGTCTGCACCTCAGTGTCGGTGGTGCCGGAAGCGTTTGCAACAAAAAAGTACCGCTGAATGAATGGGTTCATGTCGCCGCCCAAGTTGATGAAGATGCAACACATAGGTATTGGGTGAATGGCGAAATTGCTGGTGAATTTGGAGGCAAAAGTAATCCCCCTGGTAAAGCTGATCAAGACGATGTCCTTGTTGGGAAAACGCATGAGGGACAACGCGAATTCCTTGGATTGATCGACGAAGTGCGTATCTGGAACCGTGCCTTAACTGAAGAAGAAGTTATTGAACAGATGGAGATTGGCTACTTTGAGATTTTTGCTGTCGACCCACGCCAAAAACTCACCACAAGTTGGGGACACTTGAAAACGTCAGAACGATAAAACTTGATGCGCGTGCTTCTGAATCATGAATTTGGTTCTAAGCTCGCGCCTTGCTATGAAAGAGAGGTAAAATAGATGAAAGTATTTTTTTCCACACTAGCGTTGGTTGCACTCGCGATATCTTTAGCTCATGCTGCGGATCCGTCCGATGAATCCCTTATTCTCTATTTCTCTTTTGATGAACTGAAGGGCGATATGGTTACGGATCATTCGCAATACGAAAATGATGGCATCATTGCTGGTGCTCCTGAGTTAGTTGCGGGAAAGTTCGGCAATGCCCTTAAATTCAACGGGCAGAGCGATTGGGTCGAAGTACCGCACGCCGACATCCTTACTGTTGATCAGGATGTCACCGTCATGGCTTGGATTAATGCTGAGCGACACACAGGTCCTAACGACGCGCGATGGCAAGGTATTCTCTCAAAAGGGAACGGGCCCCGCTCTTACAGCTTCTACACAGAATCTCCGAGCGAATGTCTCCATCTCAGCGCTGGCGGCAGTGGGAGCGTTTGCACCGGGAAAATCGCACTCAATGAGTGGCAGCATGTCGTCGCACATGTAGAGAACGGCATGCATCGGTATTGGCTCAACGGAGAAAATGTTGGTGAATTCGGTGATAAGAATGCACTACCAGGCGCTGCTGACACCGCCGATGTCCTCGTGGGGAAAACGCACGAAGGTGAGCGTGAATTTCTGGGATTAATAGATGAAGTGCGCATCTGGAATCGCGCCCTCGATGAAGACGAAATTCGTGCAGAAATGAACATATCGCTAACACCGGTTGACCCGCTTGGAAAATTATCTATAACTTGGGCAACCCTAAAATCTCAAAAGTAAGTATAATTGTTTTGTAATCAGGTGTGATTTAAAATTGCACCTGACCCCTCTATTTTCTGAGAGGAGAACTTACAGCATTATGAACGGAAAATTTATCCCAGCTGCGGACGTAGAACGAGACAACCTCGACTGGGGAACAATCGGATGGCTCAGTCGACCAGAAAGCACAAACGCCAAGGACATCGTCGCTATGGAAGTTAGCCTCTCCCCCGGATACGGACACGACTTCCACAAACATCCGGAGCAGGAAGAGGTCATTTACGTTATAGCAGGCAGCGTGGAACAGTGGCTCGAAGATAAAAAACAGGTGCTCAACGCAGGCGATTCTGTGTTCATTCCTGCCGATATGGTTCATGCTTCCTTTAATATCTCCGACCGGCCCGCGAAATTGTTGGTCACTCTGAGCCCGTCTAAAGGAGCAGAGGGGTACCAACTCGTCGATGTCTATGATCAAGCCCCGTGGAATTCGCTTCGCGCCTGATCCATGTGAACGAGTCCTCTGCGAAACCTGGTGGAATGGTGACCGGATTTAATAATTTAAAAACCCGCGTGCGGATGCGCGAATTCTACGAGACATCGGAAACTTATAAGAGACTCTTAGACGCACATGACGAAGGGTATCTCCGACATTACGTAGAATTAGTAATCCATCATGCTCCATCTCAGTCTAAGATACTTGACGTGGGATGTGGAAACGGGATCTCCGCGAGACTCCTCAATCAGGCAGACTTCGATGTTGTGGGCACGGATATTTCCCCGCTCTTCCTTGAAGAAGCACTGCGGTGGGAAAATCCACGGCTCCACTATCGCGTCTGTGACGTAATGGAACTTCCCTTTGAAAGTGAGTCGTTCGATGTTATCTGCTCCAACGAACTGATTGAGCACCTACCCGACGTGGAGACAGCACTCACCGAAATGATGAGGGTTGTCCGTAAGGGCGGTAGGATTGTGATTTCTGGACCGAATCTGTGCTCCCCGTTAATACCACTCTTCGATTGGTTATCGTTGATGTCTGGCAAATCTGGCAGGCCTGTCTGGGGGGAAACAAAGCTGCAAGCACTCAAGCAGTTTATGCGAAACTGCAGGCTCTACATAAGGAAGCGATTTTTGGCAAAATCTACATACTTCATTTATCGTGAACCCGATTTGCAGGCACATGCCATCGGGGGTGATGCCGACAGTGCGTATTATGCGAGTCCAATTGATCTTGCCCAATTTTTCCGACGTAACGGATGCACTATTGTCAAGAAAGCAGTCGGGTTTGGCATAAAAGGTAAAATCATTGCGCGTACTTTGCCGTATCTCAGCCCTTACATCGCTATGGTCGTCCGGAAATGAACATTCGTGCTAGTGATTTTGTCTTAGAGATAGGCAGCGGTCATAATCCGAAGAGACGTTCCGATGTTTTGTGTGACAAGCACTTCGCAGACGATGAACAGCGCGGCGGCAAAATCGTCGCTGATCGACCTATAGTAGAGGCAGACGGGCAGTTTCTCCCGTTCATGGACAATGCTTTTGATTACGTTATCTGTTCACATGTTTTGGAGCACGTGGAGGATCCGAAGCGGCTAATTGCAGAATTGACGCGCGTGGCGAACCGCGGCTACATTGAAACCCCTTCTGAAATCGGCGAGCGGATTTATGGATGGCACTATCACAACTGGGTCGTCAATCTAATTGGCAACCGTTTGATACTACAGAAAAACAACAAAAACCCTCAATTTGGGCAACTTTTTCATACATTGGCGGCGAAAGACAAGCATTGGAAACGGTTTCATATTACGCACCACAGTCTTTTCCTTGTCCAATACGAGTGGGAAAACGAAATAGACTACGAAATACTGCTAGAGCAAGGTTCTCCGCTGGATCTGGAATGTTCTGAAACGTTGGAGAAGTTCGTCGCATCGAATAGAGGCACTTCCGCGCACAGACACTGGCTGCTCATGCTTAAAAGTGCAGTGCCACGAAGCGTCGTCTCCCGTGCGAAGTCTTTCTTAGCAAAGGGGACCCGGAAGCGCCAGAGGAAGACCCTACAAGAGATTCTTGTCTGTCCGCGGTGTAAATCCGAAATTACATGGGAAGAAGAGAGCCTCTATTGCAAAATCTGTGAACGGTGTTACCCTATTATTGATGGGATCCCGAGATTTCTTCAAGCATGATAAGTTTTATTAATCGGTTGATTGTAAACTTCGGTAAAAAATATGGAATCGCAAAAAAATAGTATAGAGGATCGAAATATCGTGATTATTGGCGGCGGGACCGCTGGTTTTGCGGCAGGTATCTATACCTCTCGCGCAATGCTTGAGCCTGTTCTGATTACAGGTGATGCGCTCGGTGGACAGCTCTCCCTGACGCTTGACTTGGAAAACTACCCCGGTTTCTTCGGCAACGAAGCGAGTGTATTCATACAAGGCATGCAGGAACAAGCAGAAAGGTTTGGTACCGAAGTCAAATTCGACACCGTAACAGCAGTTGACTTTTCTCAGCATCCGTTTGCTGTTACAACTGCTGAGACGGAATACCGCGCCAAATCGGTGATTATCTGCACCGGCGCTTCGCCTCGCACTCTTAATATTCCGGGTGAGGAGCAATACGGGGGGCGCGGGGTCTCATATTGCGCCACATGTGACGGGTTCTTCTTCCAGGACCAACGCCTCATCGTTGTCGGTGGTGGCGATGCAGCGTTGGAGGAAGGTATCTTTCTTACCAAATACGCGTCCGAGGTATACATCGTCCATCGGCGCGATCAACTCCGAGCAAGCCAGATTATGCAGGAACGTGCCTTCAAAAACGATAAGATCAAGTTTATCTGGGACACTATCGTCGAAGATATCACGGGCGATACTGAAAAAGTGACCGGGGCTACCCTCAAAAACGTTAAAACCGGGCAGACGCAACTCTTCCCGATTGATGGGGTTTTCATTTTCATAGGGCATATTCCAAACACAGAACTCTTTACAGATGTCATCGCTATGGATGAGCAGGCCTATATCATCGTCGACGATATGCAGCGCACAAACATAAGAGGTGTCTACGCTGCTGGTGATGTACATGATCATGTATTCCGTCAGGCGATTACCGCTGCGGGTGCGGGTGCGGCGGCCGCTATCGCTGCTGAAAAATTCGTTGCAGAATTAGAGAACCGCGCCTATCCCGGAAACTAACAATGATGGTTTCATTGTAGGACATATCCAAATTCTGACTCCGTTATTGTTAGGAGGGGGTCCGAATCCTGACCTCGCTACTGGCAATTATTGCAGAGGAGAAATTCGTGTCACAAACAAAACTTGCCCTCGGCTTAGATTCAAGCACGCAAAGTTTATCTGCTACTGTCATTGATATAAACGCAGCGGAAAAATGTTTTGAGCACTCGCTTGATTATCGGGCCGATGAACGCCTCAACCGATTCGGTATCCGGGAAGATTACATTTTACCCCCAAGAGAAGAGGGCGAAGCCGAGCAGCCACCGTTGATGTATCTCGCCTCACTGGATGCTCTGTTTGCTGATATGCGCGAAGCCGGGGTGCCGCTTGAGTCTATTCGCCTCATCAATACGTCAGGCCAACAGCATGGACATGTCTACCTCAACCGTGACGCGGATACCCTCTTCGCACAGCTTAACACGTCACAAGGCTCTGGAGACATGCCCGATCTTAAAACCTTGCTAGAGAAGGTGTTTGCGTATCCGAATGCGCCAATCTGGATGACCGCAAATACTGTTGCACAAAGCGATGCTGTCCGAAAAGGAGTCGGTGGCAAAGCGGAGATGATTTCTCTCTCCGGTTCAGATGCACCGCTCCGGTTTACAGGGGCTGTCATGCGACGCGTCGGTGAACAGTCTCCAGAACAGTATGCGTCGACAGCAAAGATCCAGTTGATTAGCAGCTTCGTTCCAGCGGTGCTCACAGGGAATGCCAACGTACCTGTTGACTACGGCAATGCTTGCGGAATGTCGCTCATGAACTATCGGAGAAAGAGATGGGATTCCGCCCTATTAGCAGCAACTGCCCACGGTTTACCGGGCGGTGTGACGGAATTCCGGTCGAAATTACCGCCACTTGTACCGCCAGATTCCGTTGTTGGTAGTCTCGCTGCGTATTACGTTGAGAAATACGGCTTCGATCCCGGATGTGCAGTTATAGCTGGTTCAGGTGATAACCCACAGGCAAAGGTCCCCGTTGCTGGAGATCTACTCAGTCTCGGCACAAGTTTTGTTAATATGGTTTCAACGGACGGGGATACACTCGATCCAGAAGGGTTCGCCAACGCTATGTACGATGGCATCAACCGCCCCTTTATGTTCGGATGCCGTACCAACGGCGCGATGGTCTGGGATGCCGTGAGAGCCAATTACAACTTCACAAAAGAGGAATACGATCCCGCAGAAGCAGCGTTGCAGGCTGTCGTCCCCGGGCGATTTATGACCTTTTGGCAACCCAAAACTGAATCTTTTCCAGTTTCCGGGGTGTTTGAACTGATACGCACCACATCGGAGCAGGCATTTGCATCAGACTATACCGGCATTATTGAAACCAGCCTCGCTGCCCTTTACACTTACTCCGCTGTTTTCACAAAACAGACACACGCACCGCTGTTTGTGACCGGCGGGGCAACGGATAGCCCGGGAATCATGCGGCGTGTTGCTGGAATCTGGAATAGACCGACGCTCCCCGTGGAAAAGGGAGGGGCATCTCTCGGAGCCGCTGTCGCAGGCGTAAAGGCTCTGTTGGCCAGAGAAGAAACTTTTGATATTGAGACTTTCAGCGCTTCTCTCTTGAGACGCGGGGAACCGATTCAACCCAACCCCGCAGATGTGGCAGCCTATCACGGTGAAGGGAAATATCTCCAGCGATTCCGTGAAAAATACGAACAAATTACGGCAGAACATCCCATATAAGGCACACCAGCCCACAAAAACGAGGCTCTTTTGTAGTGTAAACTGGCGGCTTGTGTGCGATGAGTCCAATACATTGAACTCACGTTAACATTAACAAAAACAAACGTAAATTGGGTTTGAAACGAAAAAAAACAGCACCCTTTTCGCTCATATGGCTAATTTCTAATTTTCAATTGCCCATTCACATAGATAGATGGTCATAGCGAAACCTAACTATTCAAATACAATATATTGTTGGTCTTCGGAGTGCAAAAATGAACGAGCAACTAACACACTTTGACGAAAAAGGCAACGTACGGATGGTGGATGTCGGCGGCAAGCAAGAAACCCCGCGTGTCGCGATTGCCCGTGGGCACATAACCGCTCGCCCTGAAACGCTCCGACGTATTACTGAGCAGAAGATGAAAAAGGGCGATGTTTTAGAAGTTGCACGCCTTGCAGGTATTATGGCGGCAAAGCGGACCGGCGAGCTCATTCCACTCTGTCATCCGCTCGCCTTGACTTCGATCCGCGTTGAACTCGTCATCGCAGCCGATGCATCAAGAGTTGAGATTCAAGCAGAAGTCCAGACGGTCGGACGCACAGGCGTAGAAATGGAAGCACTCACTGCCGTGTCGGTTGCGGCATTAACTGTCTATGATATGTGTAAGGCGGTGGACAGGGATATGGTCATCGCTGATATCAGGCTAGCTAAGAAGACAGGCGGCAAAAGTGGTGATTTCATGGCGATTTCGGATGTAAATAATTCCCATGAGAAGCGGAGAAGGGGTTAGAAAAGAAAATGCGTCAATCACTAACTATGATAGATTTTAGAATTAATCGGACATTAGCAGCTGCGCGGTTACGAGACCTTGTCTACCAAGTGGTTTATCTCACAATTCTTGCCCTCTTTTTACGTGCTGCACCAATCTCGTTTGCAGCAGATTACGTTCTGATTATTGGGGGTGCTGCCGGTGAAAAATCTTTTTACGATGCATTCTGGCGTGCAACCTCCCAATTTCATCAATTGCTCACAGACGAATATGCTTATGACTCACGGCATATTACCTTCCTCTTCGAGGATATGGGAGATTCAGAAAGCCCCGGGCTCGTTGACGCTGAATCGAGGCGTGATCCGATTTTGACCGCGTTTGCACAACTTACTGATAAAATTCAACCCTCGGATCGGTTTTTGCTATTCATGATCGGGCATGCATCTCGCACCGGCGGAAATCTGCGATTTAATTTAATGGGACAGGACATAAACGAAACGGAATATGTGACCCTCATTAACGGTATCCGCGCCGAGAACCAGATTTTAATCTTTGGTTTCCCTTACAGCGGGAAGCTTGTGCCGCAGCTTAGCGCACCGGGACGCGTAATTCTGACCTCAAGTTCACCAAATGAGGGATATTCACTGCAGGCAGGATTCGGTAAGCTGTTTGCTGATGCCTTTTCGACAGCAGCTGCCGATCTAAATAGCGACGGTGCCATCTCGCTTTTAGAATCCTTCCTATTTGTCGAGAGGCGAACAAAAGAGTGGTATGAAGATTTTGGTACGATTCAGGCTGAACACCCCTATCTCGACGATAATGCGGATGGGAAGGCCTCCCGAAACCTAATCGCCACAAGGCAAGAAGCAATAGATGACGGTACGTTTGCTGATCAAACTTTTCTCGGCGAACGACTTACTGCACTCCCCAGCCCGCCTCCCGACTTGCAGGTCCCCGATGATGCAGTGCTTACTGAAGCAGCCGTCCCTGAGGATTTTCCGGTGCCTACTGTCCGCACTTACGAGGAGGGTAGCTCGGACCTCCCTTACACCTTTATTACCGAAGCAGACGAGAAAACCATCCGAAGAGCTATTAACGACGCACCTTCTCAAAAGGCGTACCCAGAGGATGGCGCTGTTGTGTTATGGGAAGGTGTTGAGATTGATATCGATGAAAAGAGCCGTTATATCTATTCCACGCGGCGGGTCGTCAAAATTTTTAATGAAAACGGCAGGGATCTTGCTGAAGTTAGTATTCCGTACATGCGCGGAAGAGACGATGTCACTATCCATCATGCACGGACGTTGACTCCGGGGGGTGACCTTGTTGAGCTTGATACAAGCGATGTTGTAACCGATCTCGTCCCGCCGAGTGCTGTAGAAGCGGGATTGTACGTCGATGCGCGCCTGATGTACTTCGCACTCCCAGACGTTACTGATGGATGCGTCATAGACTACGCCTATTCTACGAACAACCTTGGGCACGTCATGCAAGGCGAATTCTGGCGCAAGGTTTATTTCCAAGCCCGGCAACCGGTGGAATATTATCGACTGACTGTGCATATTCCGAAGAAAAAGGAGCTCTACTATCAGATCGCGGGAGCGCCTGCAGGATCCGACATGGGCTCTTTTCTCACGATGAAACCTGAAATCACAGAGAGCAACTACGCCCGAACCTATGTGTTTGAGGCGCGGGATGTTCCGCCTTTGAAAGAGGAATACCTTATGCCTGCTCCTCAGGATCTCGCTTATAGCATTAGTCTTTCCTCGATTGATTCTTGGGATAAGCTCGTGACGTGGTATGCGACCCTGATTCGGGAGCAGGACACCCTCACCCCAGAAATTGCTAAGAAGACGGAAGAACTTCTCAAGGGCGCTTGGTCCCATCAAGAAAAAGTGAAAAGACTTTATGAATACGTGGCAACCAACATCCAATATCTCGGTTATGAACTTGGGATTTGGGCGATTAAACCGCGTCCCGCTGACAGTGTTTTGAAAGATGGACAAGGAGATTGCAAGGATAAAACGACACTCCTGTCCACAATGCTTGCATCGGCGGGTATTAATGCCTACCCTGTCCTCATTTCCGCTGGGGACACACGCGGCATTAATGCCCATCTTCCAGGCGGCGGCTCAGAAGTCAAAGCGGTTCCGTCGCTGGCCTATTTTAATCACATGATTCTTGCCGTTAAAGGAAGCAGGGACGATGAGCTTATCTGGCTCGATCCGACATCAGAAACCTGTGCTTTCGGTGATTTTCCCGCTGGCGACCAAGATAGATGGACGCTCATTATCAACCCACAGTTTTTAACAGGGAGAACAGGGAGTAGGACACACGCGACAGAGGAACTTGCCTCCAAAAATGCCGAGGATCTACAGAACAGACTTTACCTTTTTCAGAAGAGTCCTTCCTTAGACGCGACATCGAACCTGAAACGCGTCCACACCGATGTACAACTAAAAAAAGACCTGAGCGTCTCCGTTCGCCAAGAGCTAACCGTCACTGGAAGTTTCAATACGCGGCTGCGGAGCCAACTCGCGCGTCTTGATACTGCCGAGGAGCGATCAGAGTTCATGCACAGTGAGTTAGAATTGGACGATCGCGCGAAAATAATTCAATTTAAAACTTCCAATCTTTCCCAACTCGAAAAGGAATTGAAGGTCGAAGTCACTTGGACGTGTGAAGAATATTTGTACGCCATCGGCAGCCAATTTGTGCTTGAGCTTCCGCTTGTTAAACATCCGTATGCGGAACTGTTGAGCGAAGAGAGTAGACTATATTCGGCTATCCTCGGTAAAGCGTTGTCGCTTGAAGACAAAGTCAGCGTCAGCACAGAGGCACCTTTTAGGATAGATACCGTTCCTGAAGAACAGACGCTGAAAACCGAGGTTGCCGAGGTACAACTCCGTTATATGCAATCTAAGCGCAGAGCGGAGATGCATCAAATCGTCCGTTTTCTGACACCGACTGTAACGCCGCGAAATATTGAACATCTCAAAGAGGTTGTCAGAGTGGCTTCAAACCGAGGAACCAAAAGATTTATATTAACGCAGTAGCTGTTGGGCCTCCGGGCGTTCCACTATGCTCCACTCACAGCTGTCAGTAACTCGTTTGTGGAGTCCCGTAAAGGCATTGTTCCGCGACCTACAATCTGCTGACTGCTAACGGCTAACGGCTATCCCGCTGATAGTCATAACAGAGGTAAACAATTAGGAAATGCCAGCAACAGAAGAAGTTCAAGCTATAGAAGAGTTGATGCAAAGCCAAGAGCTCATTTTGGCGCAACTGAAAAAGATCATCGTTGGGCAAGAGGAGGTCATTCATCAAATGTTGATGGCTCTTTTCGCCGGTGGGCACTGTCTGTTAGAAGGGGTGCCGGGGCTTGCCAAAACCCTCATGATTCGGACTTTAGCCCAAATCCTGAATCTCAAATTCAAGCGGATTCAATTTACGCCGGACCTCATGCCTGCTGACATCACGGGTACCGATGTTTTGGAGGAAGACCGGAAAACGGGACACCGCACTATCCGGTTCATTCAGGGACCTATTTTCGCTAATATCCTCCTTGCTGATGAGATTAATAGGACCCCGCCGAAGACGCAGGCGGCGCTCTTAGAAGCCATGCAGGAATACCGTGTTACCGCTGGCGGCACTGAATTTCCGTTGGAGCAGCCTTTCTTCGTGCTTGCGACGCAGAACCCGATCGAGCAAGAGGGAACATACCCCCTGCCGGAGGCACAGTTGGATCGGTTTATGTTTAAGATTGTGATAGACTACCCCACGGAAAACGAGGAAACAGAAATTATTGCTTCAACGACCGGGACAGATGTGCCTGAACTCGAAACAGTACTCTCTGGCGAAGCAATCGTGGCGCTCCATAATATCGTTAGGCGTGTTCCAGCTGCCGATAATGTCGTTCAATACGCCGTGAAGATTGCGCGTGCAACGCGTCCAAAAACCGAAGATGTCCCGGATTTCATCAAGGAATGGATCCGATGGGGGGCAGGCCCTCGCGCCGGCCAATACCTTATCCTAGGCGCGAAAGCTCGAGCGATTTTACGAGGTAGATACAATGCCTCTTGTGAAGACGTTAAATCTGTCGCACCCGCAGTGTTAAGGCACCGGATTTTAACCAACTTCCACGCTGAAGCAGAAGGGGTTGATTCTGACACCGTTATCCAACGCTTACTTGACACAGTGCAGGAGCCGGCTGCAAGGTTTTAGAAGGCAGCACCTACTATCCGGTCGGCTTGAAATGCGAATCAAGGTTTTCGGAGAGCAGAACCTCATGCGCACAATTTCGGTTATTATTCCAGCACTCAATGAAGAAAACGCTATTGCCAAAGTCCTTGCCGATATTCCCAAAGCTGTTTGCACACCTGATGGAGGCACCGGGGCAATCGTACAGGAGGTTATCGTCGTTGATAACGGTTCTACAGATGATACGGCTGCAATCGCGGCTCAGCACGGCGCACGCCTAGTGAATGAGCCGCGCAGGGGTTATGGGTACGCCTGTCTGGCAGGCATCACTGCCCTTAAAACGACAACACCAGATATCGTCGTTTTCCTTGATGGTGACTACAGCGACTACCCCACAGATATGCCGAGGCTCCTTCAACCCATTCTTACAGGTGTAGCGGGGCTTGTTGTCGGGGCAAGGAAGGCCTACAACGCGCGGGAAGCCCTATTGCCACAAGCGCGATTCGGTAATTGGCTCGCGTGTCGCTTAATACATCGCTTTTTCGGCATCCGCTATACAGACTTGGGACCCTTTCGGGCGATCCGATATTCACATCTCCTCGCGCTTGATATGCAAGATAAAACTTTTGGTTGGACGGTTGAAATGCAGCTTAAAGCCGCGAAACAAGCAATTCCGGTGTGCGAAGTTCCCGTCCGATACCGAAAACGGATTGGCACATCCAAAATCACCGGCACCTTCGTCGGTAGTCTCAAAGCAGGCTACAAAATACTGACAACTCTCATCTATCATCGCTTCTTAGCATAGCCGAAGCTTAATACTGTTGTTTATAAATACAGATACATACACAGAACCTAATCTGTTCCCGGAGTCCCTAAAGGAAGCCTTATGCCGACCCTTGAATTCAAAGGCAAACAGCACATCTACGCACACCACCTCACCGTGCCTTATCGCCCACTCGAACCCGATGAAAACCGCTCTTGTAACCCATCCGACACAGACGACAACCTCATTATTCACGGGGACAACCTACACGCCCTTAAAGCACTGCTCCCCCGCTATGCCAACCGTATCAAGTGTGTCTACATCGATCCACCCTATAACACCGGCAACGAGAACTGGGTCTATAACGATAACGTGAATAGCCCCCTTATGCAGCAGTGGCTGACAGAGAACGCCCCCGTGGATAACGAGGACTTGGAACACCACGATAAATGGCTCTGCATGATGTGGCCGAGATTGCATCTACTCAAGGAACTCCTCTCAGAAGACGGCATCATTTTTGTCTCTATTGATCATAACGAACAACATCACCTCCAGATGTTGATGGATGAAGTTTTTGGCGTTCCAAACTTTGTTGCTCAATTTTTTTGGATGCGGACAGCAACGCCACCAAGCCTTTCAAAAACTGTTCGTCGAAAAATGGAGCCGTTGATCTGTTATAGGAAATCGGTTGTTGAGAAGCAGAGTCTCTTCGGTGGACTAACAGAAGGCGGGGATATGCCTCTGCTCAATCAGGTCAATAATGTCCGTCAACTTGAATTTCCAAAAGATACGTTCAGCACAGTGAAGCTTGAAGACGGTGTCTATCAGCCGAAAAATTACGGCAGAATTAGACTTGTAAGACGGGTAGAGGTGAAAAATCAGCGGTTCCTAAGTAACCTCATGATGGAAGGACGATTTAAATGGACACAAGACACCGTTACACGCGAAGTTGAGCTTGGCACTCGATTTCTGATAAAAAGTGCAAGGTTCTCTATCCGTTATGAGCGAAAAAATAATCAAAGAACGAAAGTTCCTTCGAACTTGATTACGAAAAAAGAATGTCAAGTGGGCACTAATGAAGATGCCAACAAGGAATTAGAGGCGATTATTGGATCTGATAAATTTGACTATCCTAAACCTACCTCACTCATAAAATATTTAATTAACATGATTTGTAAGGATAACGACATAATTCTGGATTCCTTCGCTGGAAGTGGTACAACAGCCCACGCTGTTCTGGCTTTAAACAGAGCAGACGGCGGCAATCGGAAGTTTATCCTCATCGAGTGCGAAGACTATGCCGATACCATCACCGCAGAACGCATCCGGCGCGTCATCAACGGCGTCCCCGAGGCACGGGACACCGCTCTTCGCGAAGGCTTAGGCGGATCGTTCACTTACTGCACCCTCGGAAAACCGATGGAGGTAGAGACAATGCTCACCGGAGCAGCTCTGCCCTCATATGCCGCACTCGCCGCAAACCTCTTATATACCACCTCCGGCACCTCTGTCGGATCCAACGCATTGACGGCGAAAAATGAGGACGGACTTTTTCACAGCGACGCTGAAAACGACTATTATCTCATTTACAAGCCTGATCTGGAATACCTCCGCAGCGATGCCGCTGTTCTCAACATTGAGCGCGCAGAGCGAGTGCGGGAGGCAAGCGATCAGACCGGCAGAAAGGCGATAGTCTATGCAGCAGGCAATTACATAGGACAGCGGGAACTCACCCGCATGCGCATTATATTCTGCCAACTTCCCAATGCTTTGCATGAAAGGTAATAGGCACTCCATGTGCCGGCGCCAATTGCGGGTCCGCAGCACTACCTGTCAATCAAATGCTTGGTCCGGATACCCACCGGAAAACCTTGACAGCTGCTTAACAAATTGAGTATCATTAACTAAATAGACTGAAAGCGAGATGGACGAGAACAATCTGAAATTGGGAGTCCGCGCTAATATGCTCCGTTACGTACGCTTTTTGCTTTTGTTTTGTATTATCGGTGATGCAAACGCACAGGTACTGATTGATTACGTCGTTGCTGTTGTTAATGGAAAAGCAGTTACGCGCAGCGAACTCGACACTGAGTTGAATATCACTGTTATCCTAGGAACGAATGTTACCAAGGCTCGAACGACCGCCGAAAGACGCGATGCGTTTGATACTCTCATCAACCGAAAATTGGTTTTACAAGAATCTCAACGACTCGGTATTGTTGTTACCCAGCGTGATACGAGGGTGGCAGAAAAGATCGCAGAAATTCGCGCGAGATATACTTCGGATGCAGCCTTCGAGAGCGTGCTGCGTCGGCACAGTATAGAGGACGAAGTACTTAAGGGGTGGGTTTATGAGCAGTTGGTGTACGATGAATGCTTCCGGCGCCTATTTTTCAACGCTCTTAGTAGCTCGGAGATTGCGGCCTTAGCTAGATCATACTATGATGCAAACACGGCAGAATTCGTTGTACCGCCTACCGTCACCTTTAATGTGTTGTCTATTCTTATACCCAAGCATGTTTTAGAAGCTGGTAGGTGGAAAGCAAGAGGTTTGGTCCAACAACTCTATCTCCGCTTGCAACAGGGCGAAACGTTTGAGGACGTAAGAGAAGTTTATGAAACGCAGTTAATCATTAAACTTGAAGTATTAACACTTGAAGTAGATACGCCCTTAGGGGCTATTGTGGCTGAGCTGCAAAATTCTGATAGAAGCGAACTGTTTCCTATTTCAAACGGGTATCAGATCGTTGAACGTATTCGGAGTGATCCAGCGCGTCAGAAAACTTATGCCGAAGTCAGTGAAGAGGTTAGGGACCGGATTCAGCAGGAAAAGGCAGAAACCGAATTTGCAGCGTGGTTAGTCGAACAAAGAGAAAAGCAGAATTGGCATATTTTGGATCATGCACTCAAGTAGAAAACGGGCGCGGATCACCCCACGCCGACAATAAAAGAAGCAAGGAGATCTCCTGGTGCGAAGGAACGGGTTGCTTTTCATTCCAATACTTCTATTTCTGTTTGTTTCATTGACATCTGCGAATATTTTATCCGAAGATGTAGCAGACTATCCTAAAACATTCCAGACGAGATTGAAAGACGCGCAGCAGGCGTTCCGGGCGGAAGAATGGAATCAGGCACTTCAGTTATACCAACATCTCGCCAAAGAAGCCCCTGAATTCCCGATTGTTTATATCGGAGAGGGTGATGCCGCTGCAAAACTGAAGAACTATTCCACCGCTATTGCTGCCTTCCAGCGGGCCTTGAAACTCCTCTTGAACCCCACGAATCCCGAACGTTCATTCGGATCTGATTCCCCACACGGCAACATTGCAAGGGCGCGCTTACAGATCATGGTGCAAGCCAAACTCGCGGCTGCATATCATCGCGATAAACAACTCGACGAAGCCGAGCTATGGTTTCAAAAAGCTGTCGAAGGTGCCGGTGAAGATGCCCCGGCGGCTTGGTATGTCGCCTTGGGACAGATCGAGACCGAGCGAGGGAACTTAGAGCAGGCACGTAGATACTATATTGTTGCTATCCAACTCCAGCCTAATACAACTGCTGCCCATAATAACCTTGGACATGTCCTACTCAAGCTTAATAGAATTGACGAGGCCGATGCAGTCTTTAGGGAGGCTCTCGCGCAGGACGAGTCGCTTGCTAGTGCCGCATTCGGACGTGGTGAAGTGGGTGCAAAACGTGGAAAACTCGCTATTGCTCAACGTTTTTACGAACAGGCCATCCGTCATGCACCGCAAGAACCGATATTCCATAAATCACTTACTCGTGTCCTGCGTGCCATCGGAGATGCCCAAGGAGCTGAAGCCTCCGAGGCGCGTTACCGCCGAACCCTTGCCGAGCGATACCTCCAACAAGCACACTGGTTTATCCAACAAAAGCAGATGCGGCGCGCCCTAGTCCCACTACAGAAGGCCCTTGAAACTGATGATGGATTTACGCCAGCATTGAAGGATTACGCCTATATTCAGATGCAACTCGGCGAATTAACAACTGCTAAGCAGACCTACCAACGTTTACTCGCGCTAGAGCCCACTTCGCGGCAAGCTCTTTTTCATCTCGGTATGATAGAAACAAAACTGGGTGATATAGCAAGTGCTGTGTCTCACTATCTCACACTCATCCAGCATGAGCCAGATTTCATGGACACCTACGTGCAACTTGCAAACTTGCATGAGAATTCAGGGAACCTGGAAGCTGCCAAACAAGTACTGACAACCGGAATACAACATGAACCTACGTGGGCACCCGGGTATTTATGGCGCGGCGAAATTTATCAGAAACAAGGCGCGTCCAATATGGCTGAGACCGATTTCCGTCAGTCAATCCAACTTGCACCGGACGCTCCGTTTCCAAAGGAGGCATTGGCATCCTTGTTTGCATCCGAAAACAGGGATCTTGATGAAGCACTCATCCTTGCCACAGCTGCTGTTAAAAACACCAGACACCCGACACACCGAGCCACACTTGCACTCGTTTATCACTATCTTAATCGATCTGTTGATGCCAGCCGTGAAATTGAAACTGCCTTTGCCCAAGACCCTGATCACCCCTATATTCTAAAGGTTCGCTCAAAAATTGTAAAACCCGATCCTTAGAATAAATCTGCGAGTCCTAATATTTTTATTTTTTTCTTGCAAATTAAAACATAATATTGTATAATTTTTTCAAATTTGGATGGTATATGGATTTGGAGGGCACGCTCTGATGTGATAGGTTTTATTACTTTAAAATCTTGCTAAGAGATTTGTCGCTCTCCTTTAACCTCCTACTTAAAATAGAATAAGGAGCACTAACAATGTTAAAATTTCAGATTCTTTTCATTGTTGTTTTGATTAGTTGTCTTGCCTTTGTATCCTGCAACAGAACACAGAAAGTTTTGCAGCCGGCCGGCGACGCGATGGACACTATGATGGACGACCATATGATGGACATGATGGCACACAAATCATGGGCACATACTATGCTTCCAGCCCCAGGGCCTCAAGAGGACGCTGGGAGCCCGGCAGAGACCGGGGGTGTGCACGGTATGGGCAGTCGCACCGTTTATATCAACGATGTCGGTGTCATGGCAAACAAGGAAGGGATGATGTATCCCGCTGGCTCCATGATTGTTAAAGAAATCATGGACGATGCCAATGAATTTGTTGCCAAGGTTGCCATGATGACGAAGACCGATGACGAGATGTATGCCGATCATAATGGTTGGATGTATGTCAAATATGCGCGTATGTCAGCGGATGGTGAATACGAAATGGTTGGTGGTGGAAGCATGGAAAAGAGCATGGGCTGCCATGGTTGTCATGCCAAAGCTGATAACGATAGCGTCTTTGTCTCCCTCTCCATGGACGACCACATGAAAGATGACGACATGATGGACGACCACATGAAAGATGATGACATGATGGACGACCATATGATGGACATGATGGCACACAAATCATGGGCACATACTATGCTTCCAGCCCCAGGGCCTCAAGAGGACGCTGGGAGCCCGGCAGAGACCGGGGGTGTGCACGGTATGGGCAGTCGCACCGTTTATATCAACGATGTCGGTGTCATGGCAAACAAGGAAGGGATGATGTATCCCGCTGGCTCCATGATTGTTAAAGAAATCATGGACGATGCCAATGAATTTGTTGCCAAGGTTGCCATGATGACGAAGACCGATGACGAGATGTATGCCGATCATAATGGTTGGATGTATGTCAAATATGCGCGTATGTCAGCGGATGGTGAATACGAAATGGTTGGTGGTGGAAGCATGGAAAAGAGCATGGGCTGCCATGGTTGTCATGCCAAAGCTGATAACGATAGCGTCTTTGTCTCCCTCTCCATGGACGACCACATGAAAGATGACGACATGATGGACGACCACATGAAAGATGATGATATGATGGACGACCACATGAAAGATGATGATATGATGGACGACCACATGGAAGATGACGACATGATGGACGATGCCGGTGGGGCATAGTAGTTCCATCTTGTAACAGGAATAAAAAAGGATCGGGAACTACAAAATGTGGTTTCCGATCCTTTTTTGTCTTTCCAATTCTTAGGCGATAAATGATCCACTTCTTGCGGGGAGCGAAACGCTGACGGAATTTGCTGACGCTGTCACGGGATTTCCATTGAGTAGATCCTTCACATGTCTTGATAACAAGGCAACCTGTACATTGATCGTTTGTGGACATTTGCTTGTATTCAATGCGATCATTACAGAACTAGATTCTGAAGTTTGAACATAAGCATAAGTTCCCTTTTGAACATCCAAGTGAACTGCTTCTCGCTTCCCTGAAGTAATCACTGAAAACTGCCTCCGTAATTCTCCCAAACGTTGAAAATAAGCGAGTAAGGCGCTATCTGCTTCATCTCCCCACAGCATTGGGAGTCTTGCCTCTTCAAAACGTCCAAGTGGATTTCGCTGGGAAACTCCGACCTCAGTTCCGTTGTAGATTATAGGTGGTGCCGAGAGCGTAAAAAGCACCAATGCCGCCAATCGGACCTTTGCTTTATCTTCCTTTGCTAGGTAAAGGATACGTGTCATGTCGTGATTATCCAGAAAAGCAGGCATAGAAAAACTTTCTAAGAAATACTCTTCGTGTGCTCCTAAAAAAGCCTCGAATTCTGATAAAGTTGAAGTCTCAAGCACAAAAGTCCTACGGAGTGCGTCCGCAAGCAGAAAGTCGAGACATCCATCAAAATGCGGGACGTAAGACGTTATAACTTCTGAGTGGCTAACCACCTCTCCGAAGAGAAAAACGTTAGGATTCACGGCTTTACACACCTTGCGGAAGTCTGCCCAAAATGTATGCGGCGGCCCCGGGGCATAGTCGAGCCGATAACCATCAACGCCTTTGCGTAACCAATGTTCTGCACATGCTAGTAAATAATCGCTTGTCGGTTTGTGCTTTAAATTAAGTTGGGGCATCCCGTTCACACCGAAGAAGCTTGTGTATTCATCTGGCCACCGCTGCCATGTGTACCACTCCCGATATTCGCTATCTGGATCGCGCTGTGCTGCCTGAAACGTCGGGTGATGGTTTGACCAGTGATTGGCGACAAAATCGAGAATAACGCGCATCCCGCGCTGATGTGCTTTTTCAATAAGCTCTATCAGTTCCGCGTTTGTCCCCAATCTCGGTTCTACGGTGTAATAGTCTGATGCATCATAGCCGTGGTAGGTTGGGCTAGCGAAAAATGGTGAGAGCCACACAGTGTTGCAACCCAGCGATTGGATATAATCAAGTTTCTGAATTGCACCGCGTAGCGTACCTCCGAAAAAGCCGGAAAGGGTCGTCGGCTTTTTCCATGATACCCCGTCTCCCGGATAGAATCGATCGAGAAAGATATGGTAGATAACTGCATCATAGATCCACGTTGGCGTATCGTGATTATCTACCGAGATTGCAAATTCCGTTGCTTCCGATAGGACGCACGTTTGGTTGTCCGCAAAAACCCAGTTATTTGATCCCAGAACGCGTCCACCAATCTTGTAGCGCACCGTCGTCGGGTTTAGTTGCGGAGGAATCTCTCCATGCCAATGTTGCACGTATCGCCATTCGAGTGTACTCCATACCGGTTCACTCTGGACAAGTTCAAAGGTACTTTCTTCACCATCTGCATTTATCCAACAGCGGACTGAGTCGTGAGCAACCTCGCTAGAAGTTGTTACGTGGAGTGTGATCGGCTGACTAGGCTCCGGGCGCATTGGAGATAATTGATGAAGATGCTTGATACCTGTCAAGCTGCTTCGATATTCGGTGATACGATTCTTAAGATCTCTCTGTGTGCCAAACATCATTTCTTTAGTGGTTTATGAGTCAAGAAAATAAAAAAGCCGTGTAGTAAATACACGGCTTTAACGCTTACTTAGAAACGCCACTATTTATCGCCCCAAGCACGCCCTCGCGGAATCAATAGGAGTTGTCCGACAACCAACCTTTTTCGATCAAAGATGTAAGCGTCCTGATTCGCGGCAACTAACCGTTCCCACATCTCTGAGTTATCAAAAATCTCAGGACGCGCGGCGATATGTTTCAACGCAGATTCACCGTTTTCTTTCTGAATATCCTCTTCTTGGACATAATATTTGTAAAGTACTTTAGGACTAGTTGTGTTGAAACTAAAGCTGTGCGAATTTTCGAGAACATTGCCTGCCATATCAGCAGCACCAGAAACGGTAACGGTATACCTGCGTCCCGCACGCATCGGCATATCAGATGTGAAGGTTATAGAATCTCCGCTTCCGGCAATTGTGCCTGATAGCGTTGCTGCTATCGGTTCGCTCATTGAATCTTCTGTTTTGGTGACGGTTACGTCTATAGATACACTATTCGGGTCAATCGGTTCGCTGAACGCTACCGACAGGCTATTCATCACATTCAGGGAATCTGTATATTCAGAAATCACTGTGCCGTCCGCTGGTTCATTCATTGTCACAGTTGGCGGTGTTGCATCGGTATAGGTAAATTGCTGTGAGAGTGTGACAGGTACTTCAGGTTTCCCGTTGTTGGTAAGAACGACGGTCACGGATTGCCCCGCCGTCCCGCCGGGAGTCACTGCTGTGATTTGTGTTTCGCTGGGGACGGTTACGCTTTGGGCGTTCTTGCCGCCGAATGTTACAGTCACACCGTTTTTCATATCAAATTTTTCACCAGTAATCTGGACAGTTGTTCCCCCGGTTTCGGGACCCTGCGTTGGGTTCATCCCAGACGGGACCGGTTCAGGATTACAACCGGCACAGCCTGCCATCCACGCGCAGACAAGCGTGAGGACAGCCAGAATGGTTACGCTTCTGAATTTTGACCAAGCTTGCGGGTCAAAACTTGTTCTAAAAAAGTTCATGAATTCAATCTCCTTATCGTCAAACAGGTTCTCATACTCTACCGCGCCAAATCTTACGGCTAAAAATGGCATAGTTTGCTACGCCAGGGTCCGCATGAGCACTTAGCGTATGGAGCGAACTTACTATGAGAAGTAGGATTTCGTGGATTAGAGGGAAGCCTCTAAATTGTGCCTTTAATTATTATACACGTAAGTTGTGCCACTTGTCAACACTTTTTTCATAGGTCGCAAGCGAAAACTTACTCTGCAGATGCTCTAACTGCGCCAAGCTGTCCGTTTTAACGGGTCATATACGTCAACTGTCAGTCCTGGACCAAAACCTTCTACTGATAATTCGACTGTATCTCCGTCGCCGACTGCGGTGAGGGCTTCGTGATGAGTTCCGGTAGAAACAACGTCACCCGGTTCCAACGTTACCACGTTGGTTACCTCGGCAAGCAGTTCAGGGATAAAGCGTGCCATCGAATTTGTTGAGAAATCGTGTTGCAAACTTTCGTTGATCCAGAGTTGCACGCCGAGTGTGTTCGCGTCCGCTACTTCGTCAGCAGTAACGAGCGCTGGACCCATCGGGGCAAACGTATGCCAACTTTTCCCTAAAAAGAAACCGCCCGGCAGACCTCGGGCAGAGACATCAATGAACTGCGTGTAACCAAATATGCAATCTAACGCTTTCTCTTTAGTGAGCCGTTTTGCTGTTTTTCCGATAACAATTGCGAGTTCCGGTTCAAAGTGGAACACGGTTACGTCCGCTTCCGGAAGCTCGACCGTGTCCATTGTGTTAATAATGCCAGTTGGCGACTTCAGGAAGGCGTTGAACTCGCCCCGGGATGGACTTTCCGGTTCGATATAATTCCCCGCAAGACAGACGAGTTGCCCCGGACGTGGAACAGGGGCTTTGAAGCTGACACTGTCTAAAGCAGCAGCGGTACCATTTTCAACTGTATCTTCTATTTCTGTGCGTAGATTGTCAAAATCTTTAATCACCCCTTGTATCAGTTCTTGCGGCGTGTGGTAAGAAAGACCGCTGAGGGCATCATTGATGTCAACAACCCCTTCTTCTGTTATTACACCGAGTTGATAGTTATTAAAGAATGCAAGTTTCATTTAGTTTTTTGCTCCTGTGCTAAGACGTTTTGCAAACGGATAATTCTGAGCCTCTAACGGCAGGTGCACCTTCGTTCCGATGAAATCAGAAACGGAGGTTGCATTTGTACCCTCAAGCGACGTGAGGGCCTTACTGCCTCCGATTCTGGTTGGTTTCCGCTAAGAATTGCGTTTTGCCTGTTTTCCGTCTTCCAGATTTTGCACAACTCACTATTGTACGTAAAGTCAGCTTCCGGCACATCGTGTCTCTGATATGTAATATGTACCTGAATCCAAGAGAGGCCAACCAAAAATCTAATTTATTTCTGATAATATAAGCGATGATTGGCGGTTCTATGTTAAGGTGTATTGCAAAGAGCACAAACCAAAGTTCTGAAGCTTATTCTGGGCAGTCTTTGGTCATCTCTCGTAACGCCTGCCACTGTGCCGCGTCCACAATGACCCCTTTTTTAAGGCTTTCCTGTCGTGTCCGTAGCATTCCTTCCCCCGGATACCTCACACTTTCATTTTCATCTAGCGGTATTGATGTGTGGAAATCGTCAATAATCGCAGCTACTGTTTCGTCCAAGGCTGCTTGCTCCATCATAGCTGTAGCATTTATCGCCATGTACACCTGAGAAACTGCGTATTCAGATTCCTGATTTCCGATTTCGTGTGTGGCTTGTCCGCCTGAAATAACGGAGGCCATTGTGTCGAGCACCAAAGCGAGTCCAGACCCTTTCCAATAGCCGATAGGAAGAGCTCTTGCGGAGTCAAGAATCTCGCCGGGGTCAACCGTCAGTTTCCCGTGAGTGTCGTATCCACCCGGCAGTGGTAATTCTTTTTTCTGCAGCTTCAGCACTTCTAATTTCCCATTTGAGTACTGGCTCATCGCCATATCCAATAGAATGTGTCCTTCTTTTCGCGGTATGGCAATTGCCATCGGATTGTTCCCAATCTTTTTTTCCGCAGAACCCCATGGCGGCATGAGTCGAGTCGTATTCGTCCAGCATATTCCGATGTATCCGGCTTCTGCTGCTTGCAGTGCGTAAGCACCACCGCGCATCCAGTGGTTCGTATTTGAGAGTCCTACGCCGCCGATACCGTGAACCTCCGCCAGTTCGGTTGCCCGTTGCATACAGAAGTGAGCATTGACGAGCCCGACCCCCATCTTACCGTCCCACCGCTCCAAGGCACCGAAGCTCTCAGTTTTCTCTGGTTGCGTCCGGAAATTAATCTGTTTACGCCGTAATCCTTCAACGAAGCCGGGGAAACGATTCAGCCCATGTGAGAACACACCGTCGCGTTGGTTCTCAGCGAATAGTCTGGCACATAACTTCGCTCGCTCGTCGGTAAAACCGATACTCGCGAGCACACGATAAAATTCCTCTTGTAAGGTTTGAAAAGGCACGCGTTTCATACAATCTTTCTATTCTCATCAATTTGTTAAAGGGCATTATGCCTGATGTCTGAGAAAAATGCAAGATATTTCTCTCTTCATTTATTTCAGTTCATGCAAACCAGACGCGTCAAGGCAGCTACGGAGGCGCTTCACAGGCAACCTTCACGTATCTTATTGTCGATCTCAAAAATTAATGAATTCATTGCTGGTGCAAGTTTTGTCCGTGGCAGTGTCTTTTCTATGAGCAGTGTGAAACCTTTGCTCTCTTTGCAGAAGCTGCCGAGGTGTTAGGTAACAAATTCGAGGGTCCTATTTTCTATCTCCAGGTGCATCGCGCGCCGCTTGGGATCGGTTTAAAGTGATTTTTTAACCCTTGGATGCTTATGTTTGCTCATCGCCACATTTGGAGCCACTTTTTCAAGGATGTCAGCGGTTGCGTTTCGCTACGGATGACCCACTTGAAATTAGGGTTTTTCCAGTATATTGTGCCCGGATGGTCGCCGTCACGGAGGTAGCGAATATCAATCGCCCAACGGATAACCTCACTTGTGGTGTGTGGTAATGATCGATGGAGCGTCAGGTTGTGGAACACTAAGGCATCTCCTAACTCCATGGGGCAGGTAACAATACGAGAAGCATCCACAAGTTCGTCTATCACCTCAAGAAATTTCCCTTCCTGTTCTTCTGTGTGATGATTGACCGCCCCTAACCGGTGTGAGCCTGCGACTACTTGCAAGCAGCCGTTGGTATCATCGACCGGCACCAGTGGTATCCACACGGTCGGTATGACCGAAGTTTCGCTCACTGTACCGAAGTAGCCACTGTCTTGGTGCCAAGGGACAACTGTCAATTGCTGACCGGGGAGTTTAGGACGCGCGTTGAAAACAGGGTGCCCAATGACATCTGTGCCTGTGAGCTGGGCAATTGCGTCCACAAGCGGAGCTGCGTGGTGCAACTCGAAAATTTCGGATGTCGCAACTTGGTTGCGCCAAGAACGACCAAAACGGTTAGCGTGTTCACTAGCGACTTGCGCGAGCCTTGTTTCAAACGGCAGTTCCAATCCTTCATCTTCTATGACCCCGTCCTCTTTTAAATCACGAATTATGCTGTCTACGACACGAGCGAAGCTGTCCCGCACACCGTTAATCGCAGGTTCTGGAACAACATTTTTCAGTAGTAAATATCCGTCGTTCACCCATTGATCCATCTGTTCAGATGATAGTCGGGATGTCTGTTTTTGATAAGTGGGCATTTATTCCATTCCACGGTTTGAAGAATTTTAAGAATTAAGATGACAAAAAGGACAAACATTGCAAAAATAGTAGCATATTTGCCAAAAAATGTCAAAAAAAGATTTGATACTGTTGATGATGTTTCACTTACAGAATGATACCTTTACATCAAAGGAGATCAGGTAATGACAACTTTAACACAGACCGAGAACCAAATTAGACCGCTCTATATTGATGGATACACCGATCAACTCAGTTATGCTCCCGGGACCGAGATCGCATTCCATATTTCAACGAGTGCAGAAAACTATGCGCTGGAGATTGCGCGCATCGGAGCAACGCGTGAGACCGTTTGGAGTCAAGCTGGACTCCCTGGTGAAGCGCAGCCGATTCCCGAAGACGTCTCATCACAAGGGTGTGGATGGTCCCCTATCTTTACACTAGAAGTCCCTGAGACGTGGCAGAGCGGCTATTACGAAGGCACACTCCGTGCAACCGATAGCGGTGGTCAGCACATCTATAGAAACCATCGCATGGCTGAAAGCACGCTTTTCTTTATTGTCCGCCCTGCAACACCCGGGTCGAATACGTCTATTTTGCTGCAGCTCTCTACGAATACTTATAATGCCTACAACAACTGGGGCGGCTTCAGCCTTTACGGGTATCACGGGAAGAGCAAGATACAAGGCAATCGCGTCTCGTTTGACCGGCCCACTCGCGGTATCTTCAGAAATTGGGAGTTGCCGTTTATTGTCTGGGCAGAACAGAACGGGTATACTCTTGATTACGCCGCGAATAGTGATATGGAATTTCGCCCTGAGATGTTGGCACATTACAGACTCGTGTTGAGCGTCGGCCATGATGAATATTGGTCTGCTCCAATGCGTGATCACTTTGAGGCATTTATTGCGAAAGGAGGAAACGCTGCCTTCTTCAGCGGGAATTCCGTCTGCTGGCAGGTACGCTCCGAAGATGACGGCAGGGCCCTCGTCTGCTGGAAGCAGAACTATAATCAGGACCCAGTTTACCAAACCGAGGATTATAGTACGCTCAGTACACTATGGAGTCACTATCTTGTGGGGCGTCCTGAAAACCAATTGACCGGTGTCGGTTTCCTTCGAGGCGGTTATCATTTGAGCCACGGACAATTTATGGATGGCCCGGGAGAATATACCGTTCATCGTCCGGAACATTGGGTGTTTGAGGGGACAAACCTCGTGGAAGATGACACTTTCGGGGCAGCAGATACCATCGTCGGCTACGAGTGCGACGGGTGTGAATGGACTCTTGAGGACGGTTTACCTGTTCCAACCTATCGCGATGGCACGCCTGAAGGTTTCACGATTCTCGCCACGGCTCCTGTCCGTTGGCATCCTGATGATTGTGAGTGGTACGAACAGTGGGAAAGAGGAAGAACCGGGGCTGCAACGATGGGCATCTATACAAAGGGCGGAACCGTCTTTACCGCCGCTACAACCGATTGGGCACACGGACTAGCAGGTAACGACGCAGTGGTTGAACGGATCACACATAACGTCCTTCAACGACTTGCAACATAGCTGTGTTGACGCGTTTTTAGATAGCTTATCCACTCTAAAGCAATTATTTTGTTGCCAATTCTCTGATGAAATGCTATTCTAAAAGAATAGGTTGAGGCAGAGGAGGTTATTTTCCCAGTTGCGGAGTTGCTACCGCTAGAGGTATAAGCACACTTTGGAGGAAAAGGTGGCGCGCGTACCGCCGGATATATGAAAACAACACACCGACGCAAGCTTTTCTCCACGCACTGCCCGATATCCGCGGCGTGTGATCTGTGATCTCAGATTTTTCGATTTTCCGGGTGGACCCATTGATGCCCCGGTCGAAAAGTTAGAGACGATTGTGAATGCAAATCAGGCGTTAGAGGAATATTGTCAGCAACGCCAAACGGAGATTTGAATATCATGCAAAATGTTGCTGTTATTACGGGGGCAGCGAGCGGGATTGGAAAAGGTCTCGCGCAACGTTTCGCAGCGGAAGACATGAAAGTCGTTCTTGCCGATGTTGAGGAGGGACCGTTAACCGAACTTGCAGCGAACTTAGAGGCTCAAGGTGCGGACGTTCTCATTGTCAAAACGGATGTTTCAAACGCGGCTGAAGTCGAAAATCTTGCCCACCAAACACTCGACACTTTTGGAGCAGTACACCTCCTTTGTAACAATGCCGGCGTCGTCTGTAGCCGTCCTATCTGGGAGCATACTCTTGCCGATTGGGAGTGGGTGTTAGGCGTTAACCTATGGGGCGTGATTCACGGTATCCGCGCGTTTGTACCACGTATGCTCGCGCAAGGTGACACTTGTCATATTGTGAATACCGCGTCTATTTTGGGTTTGGTCGGCGGCAGCGGCGAAGGCATCTACAAAGTGAGCAAACACGGTGTCGTCGTGCTTTCGGAAACCCTGGCCGATGAATTAGCACAAAAAGGAGCGAATATTCAAGTGCATGTGCTTTGCCCCGGGTGGGTTCGCACCGGAATTCTGGAGTCTGCCCGGAATCGACCGGACACACTGCAAAATCCAGATGAACAGTGGCTCGGAGGTTTACGGAATAGTCACGACAAGATGGAAGCAGGGCTGTCACCCGCAGAGGTAGCAGATCAGGTCTATAATGCGATACAGAACGGCACTTTCTATATTCACACCCATCCTAAGCACAAAGCGTGGATTCGCGAGCGGATGGCGCGTATTCTTGAGTAATTTCCCTTCACAAAACCCACAATTCCGTGTACTCTTAATCTTTATACTATCCGTTGAGCCGATTCGGACTTTAGCGGGTGCCATAAGTGGCATCATACCGTTTTTAGAAAAAGATGCAAGGCAAGATTTTGATTGACTTCTGTAGTTTAGAGAAGCTATAATACAGTGAGATGGATTTCTGGCGGTAGCCAGCAATTTGCTCTTAAAACGCGTAAAGGGGGAAATGGTGTGTTTCGCTTTAGCTTGAAAGCGCGGAGCATTGTGCTCGTTGGTATCTGTATTCTTTTTATATTTTCGTGTGGAAGTGGCACGATTCAGAATTTTGAAGGTATTGAAATTCAGTCGGATCCGCGGGTGGATAGGATTGACTTGAGGATCTATCTGCTGGACAAAAATGGTACACCTTTGATATGGAACCAGAGCATCTTAAGCCCAAGGGTCGGAATGAGCACAATCTCTGAAGCCGATTTTACCACCAATGCCAAGGTCTACTCTATACGTAATGGTGTGAAGCATCGGAAGGTCTACGATGGCAGGCTGCTTGACCTCCGCTGGTCACAGGAACTCCATCGGCTCGACCGACTCATGACTGCAGAGATCCCGCGCACCCTCATTCAGGAAGACCCCGAACGCGATACCCCGTTAGGGATCATCACTGTTGAAATCCAGACTGAGAAACAGGGACCCTTCTCAGATACCTTAGAAAAAACTGCCATCTATAAGTATTAAGACCGCTAGATGCCCGCATACCGAAGCTAAACGGCAAAAAATATGCCCATTCACACACAGAACTACCGACATTGGGAAGGCACGTTGGAAACCCGTAGTCACACACGGTGGTGGATTATTGCAAAGGCAGAGCTGAAATTGCTTGCAAGACGCAAATTCGTCCGGTTGATTGTCGCTATTCCGCCTTTAATTTATATCCTTGCCCATGCAATGCTTATTTATGTCTTTAATCAAGTACCGAATGTAGAGTTCCCGTTTGACATTGATAGCGAATTTTTCCAGAAATTTCTGTTCCGAATTACCCCCTTTCCATCAGTGCTTATCGTCGCACTGATTGCTGTTTTCGGAGGTTCAGGATTAATCTCCACCGATCTGAAGAACAACGCGCTCTCGCTTTATCTCTCCAAACCAATTTCCTGGATCGATTACTTAATTGGTAAACTTGCCGTTATCGGTATTTTACTCGGCTGCTTAACATTAATCCCCGGGCTGTTGTTATTTCTTGAACATTCGTTGCTGGGCGGTCTCTCTTTTTTCACGGAAAATTATTGGCTACCTTTTTCAATCATCGGCTATTCAGTGATTATTATCCTCCCGACGAGTCTGTTGATACTGCTGTTTTCATCACTGACCACAAACCCTCGTTATGCTATAATTGGCTTCTCGGCTGTGTGGTTCGGATCGCCTGTCGTCTATGAGGTACTCAAAGGAATTACGCGCACCAGCAAAGTGGGTATAGTCTCTATTTGGGCGAACTATGACATTCTCGGTACGACCCTATTTGGCGGCTTACCAGACTATAGCTTACATTGGGTTTGGCCGCTCCTCGTCCAGAGCGCGTTGATAGTTTTTTGTCTTTTCGTGCTACGGCATCGCATCCGCGCAGTTGAAGTCGTCAAATAGCTCTGCTTGCTGTAGGAGGTTCCCCGGTTCCTGACAAACTGCGTTCGAGTGTCAGTGTTGAACCCAGTGTTGCAGAAGTCTCCGCTTTTCCTATAATTTTCATGCGGGTACCCAAACTTCGAAATACAGCGCAATGTGGAAAAGCGTTGGAATCAGGAGTCTATTTTTTTCGCGCCCACCAATACATCAACTGTCGCAGATAATAGCTGACAGTCTTAGGGATCTCTTGGAACTGCCGCACGAATGGACACTCTCCGCCCAATACCACTAACTCCGACTTGGCACGCGTCATAGCCACATAGAAGACGCGCCGCTCTTCTGTAAGCTGGCTGTCCCGCCGCGGAAAATGCCGATTCAAGGTATTATGAACGAGGATTACTTTCTCCCATTCCCTGCCTTTTGATGTGTGAATTGTTGCTACCTCGATGGCATTTACGTGCTTAGCTCGCATCTTTTGAATCAGTGAACCCGTATAGAAATAGACGCGCATCAGAAAAGTCACATGCTTAGCGAGCATCTTTTGAATCTGTTCCTTTTCATAGTTGGTTCGCACCAAAACAGCTGTCTCTTGCAAGGGCATCAATTCCTGCAGTAAGGCCGATTCTACAGTTTTGCATGTTGTCTCAATAGTTCTTATGTCCTGCCGCGACGGATTGTGAGCGCGAAGGTTTTTACGAATGCGCGGTGCATTTCTTTCAATCAAGGCCCTCGCGTGTTCAACGATCGTTGACGTAGATCGATAGTTACGCGTGATTTCATATTTTGTAACCTCGCGCCGGCTCGCAAATTTCTGCATGATCCCCGAATCGCCACCACGGAAACCATAAATCGCTTGATCATCGTCACCGACAGCGAAAAGATTCTCTGAAAGGAGTGAAATTAAACGGAAATCTGCAGGGGCGATGTCTTGAAATTCGTCAACAAGTACGTAAGGATACTTCTGCCGGTAATGTTCTCGGAGGTGTGGATACGTCTCAAGTAGGTCTGCTGCGTAGATAATCATATCCTCGAAATCGATAGCATTTGCCTTAGTTTTGTAAAATTCATATTTTGTAGCGAACACTCGCGCGACGCGACCCTCAACCATCTCTGGATGAAACACGCCTGCAACGACCTGCCGTTTTGCACGCATGATGGTCTCTTTTATCCTATTCAAATTAGAGATCTCTCGGAGGTTCTTAAAATCCGGATCTCTGTCTAGGTGTTCTTTATACCGGATATCGAAATGTTGGCAGAACATCTCAAGCAGGACCAGGTTGCTATGTTGGCTCCGAAGTGGATCTGCTCTATTAAATACACCGGCGCGCTCCCTATAGAAGTCAATCCAGTGCGCTTCACGAGCGTTCGCTTTTCGCCCTCGAACGCGTTCTATAACCTCAAAGCTGAAATGTGATGCCACCTCATAACGGATCGCCTGTCTAAGTCTATCGTTCGATGAATGGCAGAAATGCTCCCTCTTACGGCGCTCCGGATTCGTGGTTTGCCCAATATAACATTTGCCGGTCTTTTGACTCTCGATTTTATAAATGGAGACAGCTACAGCTCCTATCTTTTGTTTAATCTGTTTCTGTTCCTTTGAAATGATTTGATCTATCTTTCCGGTCCAAACCTCAGGTGGCTCCCTGAATCCTGCGAGTCTGTAGTTTTCTATAATAATATCTTTGCCGAAGGCGTGGAGCGTCCGGATTTCAGGTCTGTTAGCTGGTTTAGACATGTCAACTGATTCTGTTGAAGTGTTGCTATGGAAGAGTCGCTCCGCCATTTCTTCAACAGCTTTTCTATTAAAAGCAATCGCAAGGATGCGGGAGGGCGAGATGTTGTGTGTCCGGATGAGGTTGAGAATACGTGTTGTTACGACCGTGGTTTTTCCACTGCCGGGACCAGCAATGACGATTGCAGGGCCCGTGAAATGCTTCACTGCGTTTTGTTGGTTTCTGTCGAGTTGCATAATTTTATTTCGGCATCCGTTGAACCCATAGCAGCAGTGCCACATTCATCGCCCCAATAAAACCGAGGACATAGGATTGAATTCCTGCTAATGTGTCAAGCGAACGGATGAGGAACGGGCAGAAAATTGGCAAGCCGAGCGCGAAGCAGGTATAAAAAGTTAAATGTTTTGCTCCTTTTGCTTCCCAGAAAGTGATTTGCCGCTTTAAAACCTTTAGATATGACTGATTCCATAACCGAGATGTCCACTTTCCGTGCATGTAGCCTAAGCCGATGCCTAAGCCGTAACCGACACTCAACCACCGGAGGTCGATGCGTACGTCGTAGGAGATCGCTACTGTCCAGAGCAGCTGTCCCAACACGGAAAGCACGATGAACGCCCAGAGAACTGGCAGCTTCATATAGAACGGAAGTAAGCGACGGTACAATTTATTTGACATGCGCTTTGACGTAATCAACGGCGTTTTTAAAGATAGCAAGTCCCTCGCCTTTTTCAGAGGCGTTCTCTGGTGTTTCGGTGAGTCGAGTCCAGTGTGGATGATTCCATTTCATTAGAAACCGTTCTGGATGCGGCATTAATCCGAAAATTCTGCCTGTTGGGTCGCAAATGCCGGCGATATCGGCATCAGAACCGTTCGGATTGTCCGGGTATGTGCTCTTGACATATCGGAACACAACCTGATTCTTTGATTCTAATTCTTCCAATACATCTGCTGGAGCAGTAAAACGGCCTTCAGCGTGCGCAACCGGAAGATAGATGCGTTCTTTGATACCCTTTGTGAAAACACATGGGCTCTCTTGTACTTTCAAATCAACCCATCGACACTCAAATTTTGCAGAGGTATTCATTGACAATGTTGTTCGTTGGATCATTTCTGGGGTACCACTTTCAGAGATATTCATCCCCGGCAGTAAGCCTGTTCGTACAAGCACTTGAAAACCGTTACATATACCGAGTATCAGTTTATTATCTCCGACAAATCTACTAAGGGCATCCGCCAGTTTGTGTTTCATCTCGATGGCTAATAGAATACCGGCCGAAATGTCGTCACCGTACGAGAAACCCCCAGGAATCGCCAGGATCTCGTAGTCGGCTAAGTTGACTTTTCCAGCTATCAACTTCTGGATGTGTGTTAACGCCGTCTCCGCCCCGGCGAGCTGGAACGCTGCATCCGTTTCTATATCGCAGTTAGTTCCTGCAGTTCGTAAGATAAGTACTTTAGGTTTCAGCATTTTTATGATTAAATCTCTCACCGTTCCATGGCAACCTATACATTACGCGACGGTTTTTCGTAAATTCCAATATTTCTGGGTTATGGAAAGTATCCTAGCGAAATCTATCAGTCGTCTGAATCAGGGACCCATGGGATTTTAAGGATGCCCTCAAATTCACCACTGCAACGGAGCCTGCCATGCAGTTTTGAGTCTGTCGATAGAAACTGCAACGATTCGATGCCCCGAGGTGGTCTTGATCACAAAATCTGATGTCTCTCTAACGGTTCCGAGGCAGCCCATGGGCACTCCGGTCATGTGGGTCTCATAGTCGTGCCGATGCTCGGGCTCAATTTCCACAAGAAACCGGCTATTTGACTCCGAGAATAGGATCGTATCATCGGCAGGGATTTCATCGCCTGTCGGAACATTGTTGAGGTTCAGAGCCATTCCATACCCACCTGAAAATGCCATTTCTGCGGCTGCTACACCGATGCCACCTTCAGAACAGTCATGACACGAACGTACCAATCCGTTACTGATAGCAGTGCTGAGTCTTTCCATCGTTAACTTACCCTCATCAGGACGCACAACGGGTGCTTTGTTTCCGATAAAACCGTGAATGCTAAAGTAGTGGGACCCGCCCAATTCAGGATATGTGTTACCAACGACATAGATGTAATTGCCGGGGGCTTTCACATCCATCGTGACTGCCCGCTGCACATCCGGGATCACACAGATAGCGGATATGAGCAGCGTCGCTGGGATCGCGCGTTGTTCCCCGGTAGTTGTGTCACTATATTCGTTGTAAAGGCTATCTTTACCGGAGATAAAAGGGGTGCCGTAGGCGGTTGCTATGTCATAACATGCTCTTGCTGCGCGCACCAACTCTCCAAGTCGATCGGGTTTGTCAGGGTTACCCCAACAGAAATTATCCAAGAGCGCCGTCTTCTCTAAGGTCCCACCGACAGCGATTATGTTCCGTAGAGCCTCATCTATGGCTGCCGCTGCACTGATATACGGATCTATATCGCTATATTTCGGGTTGATTCCGTTGGCGACTATCACCCCCTTGGAGCCCCCAATGACCGGTGTAACAACACAAGCATCGCTCGGTCCATCGTTTTCTGCACCGACAAGTGGATTGATGACCATACCGCCTTGCACACCGTGGTCGTATTGCCGGATAACGGATTCTTTACTGGCTATATTTGGACTCGCGAGCAGGCCAAGAAGATCGTCTGTATAGTCTCTGCTCTCTTTACCCGGCGACACCATTTCTGGATGCTGTCGTGGCTGCCAAACTGCCTGTTTGACAGGTTGTGGTAAACCGTTATGCAGAAATTCCATCTCTAAATCCGCAACAATTCTCTCTTCGTAAAAGATTTGTAACCTGCGCGTCTCTGTGAAACGCCCGAGAACTGTCGCCTCGACGAGTTCAGACGCACATATCTCTACCAGTTCATCTAGGTTTTCAGGGGGCACGGCGATGACCATGCGCTCTTGCGCTTCAGAGAGCCAAATTTCCCACGGCGCGAGGCCCTCATATTTCAGAGAGACGCGTTCGAGATGTACCTCTGCGCCTATGTGCTCCCCCATCTCGCCGACTGCCGAAGAGAACCCGCCGGCACCACAATCCGTTATTGAGCGATAGAGATTCCGATCCCGGGCCTGTAGTAACGCGTCAACGATCTTCTTTTCCATGATTGGATTACCAATCTGTACCACGCTGCCAAGATTTTCAGATGTATCATCTAATTCCGCAGAAGAAAAAGTCGCACCGTGAATACCGTCACGACCTGTTTGTCCGCCAATAGAGACGACGAGATCTCCGGGTTCAACAGATTTTTCACACCTGTTTCTCGGTATTAGACCGACATTTCCACAAAAAACGAGTGGGTTTGCGGTATAACGGGTATCAAACAGAATCGCACCGTTCGCAGTCGGAATGCCCATCCGGTTACCGTAATCGCGCACGCCCGCAACGACACCATTAAAGACGCGTTTCGGATGAAGGGTACCTTTCGGCAGCTGCGCATAAGATGTCTCCGGCAATCCGAAGCAGAAAACATCTGTATTAAGAATAGGCTTTGCCCCAAGTCCTGTGCCGAGTGAATCACGAATTACACCGCCGATGCCTGTACCCGCGCCACCATAGGGCTCAATCGCTGAAGGATGATTGTGGGTCTCTACTTTGAAGACGAGGTTATAAGTATCGTCAAATTCAATGATACCAGCGTTATCCGAGAAAACAGAGACACACCACGACTTGGCTATCTCTTCCGTTGCGCGTTGGATAAAGGTCGCAAACAGACTGTCGATTCGCTCTGACGGTTTGCCATCTTCAGAATAAAAGATAACGCTCTTAAACGTTTTGTGGACGCAGTGTTCCGACCAAGTTTGCGCTATCGTCTCAATTTCTACATCCGTTGGATTGCGTTCTAACCCCTTAAAATGGGTCTGAATCGTCTGCATCTCTTGGAGGTTCAGAGACAACGTGCCCTCTCGACTGATGCGCAGCAGCTCGGTGTCATCGGCATCTAGGATCGCTATGTTTTTAACTGTACTAGACATCACTTTCTCCGCTCTTAATCGCAGTCATCAAAGCGTTTTCTTATCAACATTTTTCGCTCCGAAGTAAGCCGATATCTACTCTTTAAACGAAGCTGTCACCCGCGGAATACTCTCCTCACAGGCGAATCTTTCAATGCTTGAGGCACCAACAAAGCCGACGGTGTCCGTGTTCTCATTGATAAAAGATGCTTCCGGGGCCTTTGAGATGGGTCCTCCATGTGCAAGACAGATAATATCTGGATTCACCTTGCGCGCAGCATCACATATCTCCTGTACCCGGACAGCAGCGTTTTCCAATGTGAAGGCGGTTTCTGCGCCGATCGTTCCACCTGTTGTGGTACCCATATGTGCAATAATGACATCTGCCCCCACTTTTGCCATGTTTTCAGCCTCCTCAGGGTTGAAAACATAGACAATCGTGAATAGATCCATTTCGTGAGCGATACCAATCATTTCGACCTCTTTATAGAACCCCATTCCTGTCTCTTCAAGTGTCACTCGGAAAGTACCATCAATTACGCCAACGGTGGGGAAGTTGTTAACGCCATCAAAACCGACATCTCGGACCTGTTTAAGGAAATTACGCATCCGGCGCGTCGGATCAGTGCCGTTGACACCGGCGATAACCGGGGTGTCTTTGACAACAGGCAGCACTTCACGTTCCCCCATCTCCATGACGATAGCGTTCGCATCTCCGTAAGCCAAAAGTCCGGCGCAGGAGCCAAACCCGGACATCCGGTAGCGCCCTGAGTTATAAATTACAATCAGATCCGCACCTCCTTGTTCAGCGAATTTCGCTGTAATACCCGTTCCTGCTCCAACAGCGAGCAACGGTTTGTCTCTATTCAGTTCTGCTGTCAAGCGCCCTAATACTTCACCGCGTCTATAATCTGGCATCGATTATTTTCCTTTCTTAATAATAGCCGTTAGCAAGAAAATCCTCTCATAGCGAGATTTTCCGACTTTCGCCTGATGACCAACAGTCAACGACTATCTGACTATTCGCCTCTCGATTTTGCTTGTAGGCGTGCCGCCTGCCCCGGATCACCGATGTGCATGGTGTTGTAAGCTTGCTCGGATGTTTTGAATGGCCCCACGCCTTTGTGTCCGTGCCAATCCCCTTGTGTCAGGATCGGATTTGTCAGTCCAGTTTCTTGTTCCCGCTGCCGAATCCAGTTTTTCATGCGTGTTTCGAGGACGTTAACAATGTCAGGATGTGTCTCAGCGAGGTTGTTATTCTCGTCGGGATCTCGAATGAGGTTATAGAGTTCAACTGGCGGTTTGAAATGAAAATCCGGTTCAAGCGCGACGATAAGTTTCCACTCCGGGGTACGCCAACCGTGTTTGCGCATCCACGTACACTCTGTGATATAGAACTCACTGTCGTAAGAAGCTATTTCGCCATCAACGAGACGGATGAGACTATTACCATCGAATTCAATATCTGTGTCGATGTCCGCTAACTCAAGGAGCGTGGGCACAAGATCTTTATGTTGATTGTATCCGGGGACCCGTTTTCGAGAAGGAATGCGTCTCGGATAGCGGATAATGAGCGGAACATGCAAGGTAACGTCATAGAGACCGTGATGGTCGAACCAGCATTCATGGTCATAGAGGGTTTCACCGTGATCCCCGTTGATAACCACTATTGTGTCGTCAAGGACACCGCGCGTTTCAAGCGCGTTAAAGAGGGTCTGGATACAAGCATCCATATAAGCAATCGCCCCGTCGTATTGGGCGATGACGTAATCTTTATCGGTGATTCCCACCGGCATCCAAGAGGCAAAATAGTCACAAAAAGGTTTGAAGGCCATCACAGGTTCCATGGAGGAACAACTGGGATCACACTCGTCTCCGTGGTAAAACATGCGTTCATAAGGGGCAGGCGGTAGGTAGGGAGAATGTGGGTCCATGTGGCGCAGGAACAGAAAAAAAGGCTTTTCGTCGTTTTGATCAATCAATCGGTTCAGTTCCGGAAGGGCAGTTTTGTTCAGATTCTCCGCTTTAGGGCTCCGACCGCTTTCGTCGGGACCCCACCCGGAATAGTTCAGATAGGTATCAAAACCGCGAGCACTCGGTCCACTGAAACCGACACAAGTTGTATCATAACCGACATCTCGTAGAATCTCCGCTAATGTTTTGACCTCCGCGCGCATCGCTCCTTGGTGACGCAAAGCCACAACTTGTGTGCTGAAGGCGTCTAACCCTGTTAGCATAGAGGCATAGGCGCTTGTTGTCGGAATGTGTGCGCTGTAGGTTTTCTCAAAGAGAGTAGCACTCTCCGCGAAACGATCGATGTGAGGGGTCGTCAGCCGATCGTATCCATAGCAGCTCATATGTGTCGCGAGGAGAGAGTCAACTCCCATTAACACGATATTAGGACGTTTTGTCATATTCTTCTCCTTACTTAAAGGGTATCTGTTATCCGTAGGAGAGGCTTAAGTTCACCCCGCATTTTCCAGTAAATCGTCACTTTTGCTCAAAAGTGACGGTTGACAACTACGACATCTAAAAATTTATTGGAAGCAATGCTGTGGTGTCTGCTCTCTATTTTTCCCAATCCTTGTGCCAAATAAGCCTGTTTTGCTTATCGTTGTCGAGCACATCGCCTATTTCAAGCGAGTTAAAATAGTCTTCTGGTAGTATATTCCGCTTGCCGTTGAATGTGGCTCCGTCAGGCATGAACCCGCATGTCATCGCTCTGCGATGGTGAATTGTCATGTTCACACCGGCACCGTGCGCAACAAGTCCATTGTGCCATACAATAGAACCGGCAGCACACGGGGCACACTGTGGTTCAATGTGCTGCCATTCCGGATATACATTGAACAATTCGCCTATGTTTATCCCGATTCCTACATTGTCAAAGCGCGCGGTCTTATGCGTGCCGGGTAGATACCACATGCAACCGTTCGCGAGTGTGGCATCGTCCAACGCGACCCAGAAAGAAATTGCGTCCCGTGAATCAAACGACCAATAAGGTACATCAAGATGCCACGCGGTCGGATTGCCGTGCGGTGGTTTGATCAACGCCTGATCGTGCCATATCCGCATTCCATCAACACCACCCAATTGCGCTGCCATCTTACCGAGCCTTTGATCGTGGACAAGCTTCCGCATTCCGGCGTGTGTATCAGATAACCGGAGACACTGTGTAAAAACACGAGCGTAGAACTGCTTGGCGTCCATCTGGTTCGTCATAAATTCGACCGAGTTTCCGAGCCGCTCCTCAACAGATTCATCCGTGCAGCGGCGCCATTCCGCCAATTCTTCGAGGTCCAAGAATTTCTCAATGACGAGATAGCCGTTTGCCCGATAAAACTTAACCTGTGATTCGGTGAGTTCATGCTGCATTTGTCACTCTCTCCTTTTAGATCTTTATCGTTATGCACTTACAAGCACTCATTACAGAATTGTATCATATAAGTGATAAATAAGCAAGGGTTTTACGTCATGATGCCAAAAGTTCCTCTCTCTTCAAAGATGAACCAAATATGTATCAAACCCGAATATTTTGCTAAAAAACTTGACATATATTTGTGGTTAAGATATTCTTACGGATAGATGCCTTGACATACTTACAATTTAAGGTATAATTAACGTGAGTTTTAAAAAAGAGTGAGTAGGTTCTTTTGTAGCAGAACCTGTTAGGTTGTGCAGTAGAGCTTGTAGCATAAACTGTGAGTCTGTGCAAAGGCTCTCTTTATACAAAGATGAACCCAATAATTATCAAAACCGCGTTATAACTAAACCCATAGATAAACTTGCATCGACATTGACCGCTCACTATTGTCGACAGGGCAACTCCTATACCAAGAAAAGAGCATCGCCTGCGGGAGATAGCAGGAGTGAAAGGCACGCCTATAACAACAAATTTTGACACTCTTTCTTGATTTTTGCGTTATAATATTGTATAATAATAAAGTATGAATACTTTTAGCACTGCTACTTAAGATCTAAACCCTTGTTAGGACTTCCAGATGTCGTTCAAAGGTGTCTGAAATTAGGGGATGTCCAAAAAAAACGGCACTGAAGAAACATTTAAATATCGAGAATCTGAGGGTATCCCTCAGCGTAAAGTTGACTTGTAAGTAGGAGCGAATGGATTCGCAATTTCTGCGTCCATCACTGTTTAACCTTAGTTAATATAGAGGAGAACAAACGTAATGTTATGGAATAAAATCAGAATTTTTGTAGTCTTCGGACTCGTGTTTGTCTTTGCAACCACACAAGCTTTTGGTCTCACTGGCCCTATAATTGGCACGGATGGGGATAGCAATAAGTATCAGCTGTGGACTGAACTCAAGAAAGCCAAAGGCTTTTCGCTCATTATGAAAGATTTCAATCTCGGTTCCGGTGCAGCTCGTATAGTTAACTCTGTACACGCGGAGCAGGTCGCTGATTTGCCAGACCTAAAGGCTTTATTGATGCGCGGCGGTGCCATCACAATCTCAATGCGAGTGCCGCTCGCAGCCGAAATTAGCGACGCTGCCAACCACAGCCTAAAAGCCACAGCGACAGAGGCCGATCTGCTGGCGCTGAAGCACCGCATTGTCATCACCGAGGTGAATTGGGGAACGGATACCCCGTACAGAACAGATGCCCAATGGTTTGAGCTCTATAACGCTGGCGCCGCTTTGAAATCCAAGGATTATATCAGGTGGCGCACACATGACACGTTGGATCCCGCCGCTGTCCCCGCTCCGGGTAAGATGTTCATGTGGGACGATGATGATGATACGGTCACAGATAAACGCAAGTATGTTGTTTTGGATCGTGTCGCAGCGATAGATGGGTTTGGCCGGCCGTGGAATCTGAAAGGTACCGATGGCGATACTGCCGACGGTGAACCCGATGGTGATGCACCTACCGATAGGAATACAGAAGATCCTGCCAATGCGATGACCTCCATGTATCGAAAGATCGAGCTAGATGCCGCGGGTACGGCGTATAAAGTCGAGAACGGAAAACTGAAAGGGCTCGGGGAAGGCAACGAAGCAGGCTCCTGGGAAGCCTCTGCGGCTCGGTATAATTACTTCAAAGGTAATTACAAAGCGAGTCCGGGGGCTGTTCACAGTGGTCGCGGGGGTCCGGGGGCAGTCCGGTTTGATATGAACCCTGCCTCTATCTCTTCCACCGGTATCATCATCAATGAGGTGCGCAACGACCCCTCAAGTGCAAACTTGGATTGGATAGAGCTCTTCTATAATAGCGATAATGCATCGGATGCCCCCGTGAATATAAAGAACTATGAGCTGAGCCTCGTCATGGGCAAGATGAAGGCTGACGGCAGCGGCTATCACGAGTCCGGGGATGCCAACTTCACGGACACAAGCCTCGCGGTGCTGCCTGAATATAAGATGAAGCCGGGCGAGTATCTCGTCGTCTATAACCGGGAGCCTGGGAAAAGTGTTGGGTTCGCTAACGGTGAGAACCTTCAGGGCATCTTGGACAAAACTGACATCAAGACAGGTGCCACGCACAAGTATGTGGTCGCTGACACTCTCAACCTGCCTGCTACAGGCAAGTTCTTGATCCTGCTGCGCACCCGAAATCATGCCGATGATGTCGGCAAGCCGACGAATGTCAAAGACTACGTTGGTAACGGGTTCTTCAAGCGCGTGGAAGATAAGAAGTTCAATACAAATGTCTGGCCGTTTGTCGGTTGGACGACCCCGGGAGACGTTGACGACTTCGGAGACATGAACACCTTTGCCTCTCTGAGTATGTCGTTCGGTCGCGGTGTCCACTTGAACTCGATGGGCAAGTATTGGGCGAAGTCGCGGGCAAACCGCGTTCACAAAGACGACTGGCAGTCGTTCGAGTTCAGTGGCACCGGCTACGATCGCGGCAAAGATAAAGGCATTGATATAACGAGTTCGCCTGGCACGCCGGGGTATCCCAACATGGCTATCACCATGATCACCGACGACAGAGACACCTCAGCGACTGATGATGATTACATGTTCGATGGAAACGTCACGATCAGCGAGATTATGTATGATGCGGGGCCCCGCTCCAACTTGGTGCAATGGATAGAACTCTACAACAGCTCTATGACTGAGACCATAAACCTTGAAGGCTGGGAGTTAGAGATCCGCAACCAAGACGCAGACCAAGAAGCGTATGTAGATGCGGATTTCACCTTTAATGCGGATACGTATCTGCCGCCGAATCAGACGTTACTTCTGGTGTCGAGCAGTGGGATGAACGATGTAGCAGATAACTACGTCTACAACCTACAAGAGAAGCACCGGAACGATCTCGGGTTGACAACGCGCGGGCGTCTATTGCTGAGCTCCGAGGGCTTCCATCTGGAGCTGCGGGCGAAAGTCAACGAGGCCGGCGACTCGAAGTTGATGGCAGTGGACACAGCTGGCAACCTTGAGATAGCGGGTGCTACGCGTACGCATAAGTGGGACCTGCCAAAACCCGGTGATGTACGTGTCTCTATTGTGCGGACCTATGCGGGTGTCTTCAACGATATGGCGGAAGGTTCTGGACCGCGTGATGCGGATGACGGGCTGATGGAAGCCTCTTGGCGGAAATCTGACCTTGTCGGTGCCACGATGACTTTCTATGGACATCGGGACGATATCGGCACGCCCGGCTACCGCCTCGGCGGCCCGCTACCCGTTTCACTTTCCAGCTTCCGGCCTGTGCGCAACGCCACAACAGGACACGTTGAGATTACTTGGATAACGCAGTCCGAGCTAAACAACGCCGGGTTCAATATCCTACGCAGTGAGAGCAAGACCGACGAGTTCCAAGTGATTAACACGAAGGGTCTGATTGCTGGCCACGGCACGACATCCGAGAAGCATGTGTATACCTACACAGATACCACTGCAAAGCCGAATGTGGTGTATTACTACCAGATAGAAGATGTCTCTATGGACGGGGTGCGCACAACGTTACGGACGACGCATCTGCGTGGGGATGTCTCTGCGAGTGGTAAACTCACAACGCGTTGGGGTGAGCTCAAATCGTCTGGTAAATAGCGGACACAGCGGTTAGACAGAGACAAAATTAACCTAAAATTAACTGAATTCTGGGGAGTGGAACGCCTGTTTCACCCCCGGAGTTTTTCCACAGTTGCCGACTGACTCCCCATAGACCTGATTTCCAATACTGCCGACACCATTGAGTCGCATACCACTCTATTTTTTTAAGAAAAGCGATGTGCATGATTTGATTTGCTTTTCCGGCATACAGCTGCTAAAATAGATAAGATAGGTTTGCAGCATGTGCCTCAAGGACAACGGATCCACGAGGGCAACATGGCTAAGGCAATTTCGGCATTACCGTCGATAGCTACCTAGAACATAAGTAGGACAGTCTGCTAGTACCAATTCAACAAAAGGTGATGTGTCCTCTCCACTTATTGGACACATCAAGGCGAGCTGTCTCACCGTTTCTGGACTTCAAGCACAGATTATGAGCAGAAAAAAATAGTGAGATATAACGATGTCTGGCGAAACAGGGCGACGCGGCTTTTTCAAGGAAGCTTTGAACCAAATCATGCAACCCGTCGCCGAATTTCTTGAGGACCGGGTAGAAGAACATCTTCACTCCGCAGATTCAGCGCAACCTGTTATCTTTCGACCCCCCGGAGCATTACGTGAACCAGAATTTTTAGAACGGTGCCATCGGTGTGGAAACTGTGTCAAGAATTGTCCGGCAGACGCTATTCAGCTCTTGCAGAGTCAGGATGCCAACCTTGCCAATACGCCCTACATAGACCCTGATGAGCAGCCTTGCGTTATTTGCGATTCCTTGGCCTGTATGTACGTCTGTCCGAGCGGTGCTTTACAAACCGTTTATGCCGAAGACATTAGAATCGGACTAGCAGTCTTTACTACAGAAACCTGCCTCCGTACAAAAGAAACAGATTGCACCTACTGTGTTGACACTTGTCCTATTGGAAGTGAAGCGATTCGCCTTACGTCAGATGGGAGTGTAGAGGTCATAGATTCAGGATGCACAGGGTGTGGTGTCTGCCAATACGTCTGTCCAACTTTACCGAAGTCTATAACCGTTAAGCCGCTTACTGCGTAACTATCTCCGCCTATTTTTTTTCTCGCGTCTTTTCCTAAACAGTATGTCTTTATTTACACAAATGCTTATGCAAGGGACTTTAGAGGCGCGGAACCTGCGTGACATTAAACCACCGTTGGAAATACCACAGAGCCTCTTAATTTACTTTATCGGCGGGGCCGCTCTACTCGGCTTTATAACCCTTTCTGCATGGATCTATGCCCGAAAACGTTATCGACGAGTCTTATCAGGGCCCCTGGCCGAAGACAACAGTACGCCCCTACCGCATGAAGTCGCATACGAACACCTAGCAGCTATTGAAGACTCCGATTGGTTGGAACGCGGTGATACGGTAAAGTATCATACCCAAATTGCCTACGTTCTGCGTGAATACATCCGAGGACGCTATCAGATTCCAGCATTGGAATTGACGACGACAGCCCTGCTGTACGCGATGCGACGCGCCCAAATAGGTACATCTTATGTTGAACACGTCCAACAATTGCTCGCCAGCTGCGATAGAGTCAAGTTCGCAAATTACAGACCCGAACTGTCAGAGGCGACCACACGGATAGCGGACGCACGTTGGGTTGTTGATAACACAAAAGCATCAATTTCGTGAGCTACGGTGCAGGATAGGTTTTGCCTTATGCTACAACTGAGCTTTCAAATAGGCATAGGTCCAGTCCGAGACTGTATAACCACAGTTACTGTAAAAAAGTAGTGCCCGGTAATTTTTCCAATTGGTGCTAATTACGGCATGACGATATCCAACATTACGCATCTTGTGAAGTGTGAATTCCAACAAGTAACGCCCTAGACCGTGCCCTTGGAATTCGTCATTTACACCCAGCCACATGGTATGCAGCCAATCTTGCGCGTCGGGGTGCTCTGAGAACTCGCCACCTGATACTGAATAGCAGACACCAACCTCTACGTTGTTCTGTAATGCTTGCACAGTGCAGTTTGGACGTTCACCCCTACCGGATTGCCAATCCACCGAAATTTCAACAGGAATTTTCGATTCGATTGGGGTGACAACGTAGTCTTTCCATGCTAAAAATACTTCACCGAATTTACGTTGATAGCCGTTGTGTCCGAGAAGCCCGTGGACTTGCCCTAAGCTATCCGATAGGTAAGCGTGTCCAAAGTGATAAAATCGATAGCGGTAGTCTTGTGGGAAGGCGATGATTTGACCGGAATTATAAGTGGATAGGTAGGATTCCGCTTTTTCAAGGAGGGCCTGTCCAGCTTGTCGTTCCCCGGGGCGATAGCCGAAAAACCGAATAATACCGATATTGTTCTCGCTCAGCTCTTCAATCGGTCCGATACCGACCTGTATGAACCCGAGAACCGTCCCTGGCTCTCTGGCAACAAAGGTAGTTTGAGGCAGGAGTGCCTTCTTGTCTTCTGTTTCGTGGGCAGTAGGTGCCAATAATGCACCTAATTCTCCCCCACTTATAGGGTAGCAGTGTGGAACATTGGCGGTGAGGTCGTTGTAGAATTCGGATGAATGCCTTTGCATCTCTGTGGTGTATTCAAGGACTTCCATAGAATAATATCTCCCTTTCAGGATTATCGGTTCCCTTTGAATGTCTAGCACGCGCTGTTACAACCCTCTGATTTGTAGCCGTCGCGAACATTCCTACAGCTAGAAACGCTAACAACTGTCGACTTTTTGGAAGCTGATATCCATTAAATTTTATGATAGCATGAGTATCATGAGAAATCAATTGGATAAAAAATTTGACATAATTAAGAGAGATATGGTATGATTTAATTTAATCAAGTTTTCATAAACTTACATCTAAACAATCGGTTGAAATCTGCTAAAGTTCTCTTTAATATTCTTCATTTCCTGCCGATTGCAAAAGGAACAAAAGCCGAAATAGATTTTGTAGATTTCTATACAAACACAAGCCATAGCAAGGAGGGAAACGCAACGTGTCACATACAGCTAAACACGTCGCCCTCACTATACCGATGTATCCTGATATGGAACTTGCTGCAGCCAAGACAGCCTCTGTTCTTGCCGAGTTGATGGATTTCGGAGAGGGAGAGGTTGAGGAGATCCAACTTGCAATCATCGAAACCTGTATTAACGCCTTTGAACATAGTCAAAGCGCCGATCAGGAAGTCCATATCGACTTTGTACTTATGGATGATGAGTTGCAATTTAAGGTCACAGATCGAGGAGTCGGTATCTCTTCTGATACACTTGACGGGAGCCGACTGCTTGGAACACCAGGCGTACATGCGGATCTCCGTAAGCGCGGAATGGGGTTGCAAATTATCAGGTCCCTAATGGATGAAGTAGATATAGAAAGCACCCCTAACGGAACAACTGTCAGGATTATAAAAAGAAAGAGACCCTGAACCCTTGGACCGCTTCGCTGTATTAAGAACACAACTTCGGATCAGTGAAGCGAAACTCCAAAACCTGTGTTCAAGTCTGTTTTAAGTGATAGACTCTTGCTATATAACCTTCTACTCTATAGGGATGTAGCTTGCAAGTCCGTGTAAGGAAGTTAAGGAGGTATCGGTTTTGAACAAATTTGATATTCAAATCCGGGAAGATGGAAAATACGCAATCATTGAGACAGCTGGCTATCTCAACGATGCACTTGGGGAGCAACTCGCCGGAAAAGCCCGAGAACTCATTCAAAATGGGTATACCCAGCTGGTTATCAATCTTGAGAACACTACGCTTATTAATAGCATAGGTATCTCTATACTTATTGAAATCATAGAAGCTCTTCATGAACGAGAGGGCGTTCTAAATTTCTGTGGGTTGTCAGGCACTCAGGAACGGACTTTTCGTATGATGGCGCTTGCGAAATACGCCGGCATTTTCCCAGATGAAGAATCCGCTGTCGCCAACCTATAACCCTTTTCTCTTTCAGATTTTGATTTCTGTCCTGATTGAGATTTGTTCCGCTTTATCTGATTAGATGTATCTTTGGAAATACGTCTTGTGCCTTATGGTCATCCTTGTAGTAATAGATATAACGTCAAATATTAACATCTGGACCCAATACTATGAAAGATTCAAGCGAACCTATCTTGAATAGCGATCTGCAGCAAGCCCATGCTCCACAAAACACTGCGGAGCAGACAATGGAGCGGCTGATATTTAGTCTGTCCGAGCTGGAGCATTTGGGACAAACGCTAATCTCTGGATATGGCAATTTTAACCATTCCAGCAAAACCTATCTTCGTATTACGCTCGGCACCTTGCAAGTCACATGCGGTGTGATCCTCCGTTATCATGCCACCCGGCAAAACCTTGATGTCGTGGCATCAGCACCGGAAGAAATCTTCCCGTCAATTGTCATTGAGCCCGAGGAAGTTTCTCGTTTATTGCAACATCCTTTCATCGAGAAAAGCAAACCTCTAGTAGATTTCGAAGTTTTTTTTACTCGAAGCGCCAAACTCACTGAAACCCTTGACATTCGCCTCTGGGTTCCACTAAAAATTCAAGACGAATTTTTGGGGCTGATCGGTTTAGGCCGATTTTTGGGAAGAGAAACGTTGGAGGCCTGGGAAAAGGAATTGTTAACTACCCTCGCCCATCAAATTTCAATCGCCATCGCTTATTCACAGATGGTAGAGGGTATCCAGAGCGAAAAGTTTCGGTTATTCATGCTTGCCGAAAGCGCACCACAAATCTGTCAACTCTTGCAGCCTGAAGATGCCGCGGAGCAGGTGGTCCTCCAAGCCGTTTCGTTCTTAGATGCCAACGCCGGCGCACTCATGCTCAAACGTCCGGAGCAACAAGAGCTCGAGGTGCATTATGCCTTTCCAGAGACATTGGTTGAAAACCAGACAGCCCTGCCCAACGGTAATGGACTTATCATCCCCTGGGACGAAAAAACACCTGTCCATGAAAAAACGACATCGGTAAATATGCTAAAATCTGTTGTCAGAGATGGGCTGCCCGGGCATTGTGTGCCGGAAGCCGATACTCTTTTTGGCGGTAAAAACCTGGTGGCAGTTCCTATCCCAGGGCGAGATGGGGATATTTTGGGGGTCCTAGTTGTCGGGGATAAAGAGGAACGCGGCGGCAGCATTACACCCTTTACCGATGAGGATGTAGTCTTGCTCGATTCTTTTGCTAAGCAGGCAGGCGTAGCAATTGAGAATGCTCACCTCCACGAGGAAGCACTTGAAGCGCGGCAGTTGCAAGCAGAGATGGAGGAAGCACGCAAAATTCAAGAGAATCTGATTCCAGAAAAACTCCCTGACATTCCAGGCTACGAAGTAGCAGGACACTATGAACCGCGCGGCCCGGTCGGAGGCGATTATTATGACTGTATTTCCTTACCTACCGGACATTGGGGACTCGCTATCGCGGATGTCTCTGGAAAGGGCATGCAAGCAGCACTACTTATGGCAACCTTGCGCGCCGGACTTATTTCTGAATTATCGCGTGTGAGGACCGCTACATCAGGAGACGCTAAAAAAGAGGACTGTTTCTCAAGTAGATACGTCGAGATTACCGAAATGGCTATGACCCTCAACTCGCTGCTTTACGCCAGTGGCACAGAAGAAAAATACGCAACTTTCTTCTATAGTCATCTTAATCCCGAGACCGATGTATTGACAACGCTCAATGCAGGACACAATCCGCCACTTCTCATCAGAAAAGATGGTACCCATAAATGGCTGGGCGAAGAAGTCGGCGGCATGCCGTTGGGCATGTTTCCAAACGATATGGTCTCAAATATCGCTGAATATGAAGCTGAGCATATCCAGCTCGCTAGCGGGGACGTAATCATATATTATACGGACGGGGTCACAGAAACTGTTAACATCGCAGATGAGTATTATGATGAAGATCGGCTCCTGGAGGCATCAAAGGCATGTAAAGATGATAGCGCTGATGGAATACGAGCATGCCTTCACGAGGCCGTGGTGAGATTTCAGGGGGCCGCAGATCAATTTGACGATCTCACGCTGCTGATCTTAAAAAAGAAGTGAGAAAGAGCTATCAGAAACAGGAGGCAGACAGTTGTCACTAGTTCTATTATGGTGATAGAGACGTTCGGAACTACATACATCTTACTGACCCCTGAGCACCGACGGCTGTGAAAAAATGCAAACCCACTCAGAAGGGAGCAGATTCCTAAATCCGGCAATTCTTGCCCGTATCGGAAATCTTGAACTAATCGCCAAATTCGTCGTTGAAGGTTTTATTTCAGGGCTCCATAAAAGTCCATATCACGGATTCAGCGTCGAATTTTCGCAATACCGGCAGTACATGCCCGGTGATGACACCAAACACATAGATTGGAAAGCCTATGCACGGACTGACAGATATTACATCAAGCAGTTTGAGGAGGAAACCAACCTCAACTGTTACCTGCTTTTAGATGCCAGTGAATCTATGATGCATCCAGTAGACGATGGACAAGCAGGCGAGGCGACGGATCAGAGAGAAAACAGACAGACCTTGACGAAGTTAAGATATTCCAGTTTCCTGATCGGGTCACTTGCCTATTTCATGGCGAAGCAGCGAGATGCTGTCGGATTTGCGTATTTTGATGAAGCACTTCACCAATACCTTCCGGCCCGAAGCAGCACATCACACTTGCATTCTATCTTACTCACATTGGAGGCCATGAAAACTTCAAAAAGCACACGAATGGGAACCCCGTTACATCAAATCGCGGAACGTTTGACGAAGCGCGGTTTAGTGCTTTTTATCTCAGATTTATATGATGAAAATCAAGAAGAGGTCATCTCCGGTTTGGAACATTTGCGATATGACGGACATGAGGTCATCGTTTTTCACGTCCTCTCGCAGCAAGAGGTTGACTTCGCTAACTTTGAAACAGGGAGGAGTTCAGAAGCCCTTATCCGTTTCGTTGATTCAGAAAACGACAATGAAATTATTACAACACCACAAGTGATTCGGGAGAGTTATCTGAGCAATTTCAATGCATTTCTTGATACCTATAGACTTGCACTGCGGCAAGCAGATGTTGATTATAACGTAATAACAACATCAACCCCAATTGACTTAGCACTTGCGTCCTATCTTGCCAAGCGGCAAGGTATTCTTTGAGCGGTTGTCAGTTATCGATTACAGAAACAGAGGTCTGTTTGGGCCGTTTCTTACCTAATTGACGACTGATAGTCGATGTTTCAACAACCCCAAGGGAATCTGTGTGGCGGATTTCTGTATTAGCAACTGATAACTAGCACTAATGTTTGGATTAGGATTTTTAGCTCCCTTATTTGTGGCATCCGGTGTTATAGGCGCGTCGATTCCGGTTATCCTGCACTTACTGAATAGAGAACGTGCAAGGCGATTGGTATTCAGCACGATTCGTTTCATTCAAATGTCGCATCAGACGAACGTGCGTCGGCATAAGTTGAGACGCCTATTGCTCTTACTGATGCGTATTCTAATATTGGCACTGCTGGGCATCGCATTTGCCCGTCCATTTTTCGCTGCAGCTCCAGTTATCACGCAAAAAGCAGGCGGGAAACGGAACGCTATTATTATTCTGGATACTTCTTACAGCATGCAGTATGCGGAGGTATTCCGAAGTGCTAAGCAGGAAGGTCTCAAAATTCTCAACGAGCTGGATTCGACCGATGCTGCAGGTCTCATTCTGTCATCAAACAACGCCCGTATCGTCGCACCTCTCGGCTCAACGTTTTCACACCTTAGGACAGCTTTGAACGCCGCAAAAGCAACTTACAAGCCTACAGATTACTTGGACGCGCTACAAACTGCCGATGACATTTTTAAATCCATTTCTCTTGGGCAGAAGCAGATTTATCTCATCAGCGATATGCAGAAGCGCGGTTGGGAGAACGTGATTGAGACCGACAAACTCGACCCGGATATCCAGGTTACGTTCATTGATGTCGGCATTGAGGACGCTCGGAATCTCGCCATTACAGGTATCAGTGTGCCGCCTGTTGTGCTAAACGAGCAGCAAGTGTCGCACCTTGTCGCTCGCGTCCAGAATTTCAGGGATAAACCGGTTGAAAACCTGCCAGTCCGACTGTTTATAGATGGAAATCTGATTCATACCGCCCAACTTGATATTGAACCCGATGATTTGGCAGATGCTGTCTTCAGCATCGATTTTCAAGACGAAGCGACGCATACCGGTTGGGTTGAACTTCCTGAAGATGCACTTACAGTTGACAACAAACGTTATTTCACTTTACAGAGCCTCCGGTCTATCAAAGTGCATGCTATCGGAAACACGTCTCGGACTCGCAGCCCTTACCGGAAAGCGGAAACCTTCTTCATAAAAATGGCGTTTGCAGCAGGAAGCGATGCCGTTCCGATTGATTTTAGCGAGTCTACAACTGTTCCGAATGCACCAACACTTGCACGCATCGATGTGCTTATCCTTGCCGATGTTCCACGCTTTTCTCCTGCTGAAGCAGAACGTATAAAGACGTACGTTGCTGCGGGCGGTGGACTAATTGTGACGGTGGGCGATAATCTGGACCCCAGTGCGTATGAACAACATTTCGGCGGAGAGACAGGATTGATGCCTTGCAACTTTATTCAAACTGTCGGCGATGCCTTTGAGCGCCAACAATTTCGTGTGCTCGCAACACTAAAGTATGAGCATCCAATTTTCGCACCGTTCAAAGAACCGAACCATGGGGATTTCGGTAAAGCGCGGTTTTACAGATATTTTCAGGCTGTCCCGACAGCAGACTCGACTGTCCTTGCTGCCTATGATGATGGAAGTCCCGCACTTTTTGAAAAACCTTACGGAGATTTAGGACGTGTTCTCTGCTTTACCTCAACAATAGATAGAGATTGGAACGATCTGCCAATACGTGCAGTTTATCTGCCTTTCCTTCATGAATCCATCAAGTATCTCGCTCTCAAAAATGTAGAAACGATTCCAGATTACCGTATCGGTGACAGCATTGAATTGAGCGCCGAGGGCGAAAGTATAGATACAGAAGCACAGAGAACCGTTGCAATTTTCGACCCGAATAATGTTGAAACCCGATTGAAATACCGGGAAGGCAGCGCGGAAGCAAGTCTCTTTTATGCAGATACGATGTTACCCGGTATCTATTCTGTCCACGCATCGGGGGCAGCGTCTCGCTATTTTGTGGTCAACGTCGACGCGACGGAGTCCGATTTGACATCACGGAATATTGAAGAACTCGCAAGCATGCTGAAAGGAGCTGCAGATGAATCGATAGCAGACAAACCTACAGCAGAACTCGTTGCGCAGTACCATGAAGATGTAGAACAGAGACAGGATGTTTGGGTGTATCTCATGTTAGCAGTTTTTGCCTTGACGGTGACAGAGATGTTCTTGGCAAACCGTGTTTGAACCTATAGTTATCGATTGCCAGTCATCAATCAGTCCGAATTCCTTTTAACCGAACCAGTACGGAATCGAAATATTGTCCGTTATCAATGAGTCCCTAGAGCATGTTAAAATATACGTAACTACCATAAACTGTTATAGCTGACGACTGAGCGTGAACGCAGCGAATGCACTGAAACCTGACAACTATAAAAAAAGGAGAAATCGTGAATTTTGAACCGAGCACCCCGATTGAGGTGCCGAAAATCGTATCTGACCAGCAGATTCAATTTTTTATCCAAAACGGTTATCTCACTATTCCGGATCTGTTATCCCTCGACGAAATAGAGGAATTGCGGCAGGACGCTGTCACGCTTGCTAAAGGTGGGTATCCGTGTGAGAGTTTACAACCGATCCCTGATGGTATTAGCGATGCCGAGGCCATCAGTCGTATCCTCTGCATCCATCAACCGCATTTTATCAGTCCTGTTATTGAAAAGTACATCAAGCACCCCAAAATATGTGGTATCTTGAGCCAAATAACTGCTGCACATTTACCGCATTGGGACGGAAGTGTCAAATGTATGCAGTCGATGCTGTTTGTCAAGCCCCCTAATTTTCAAGGGCAGGCGTGGCATCAGGACGAAATCTTTATCCCGACCCGTGACCGGTCCCTGATTGGTGCGTGGATAGCGATGGACGACGCAACTATAAAGAATGGATGTCTATGGGTACTCCCTGGCTCACATCGCCACGGATACCTATATCCGCTGAAGTATCATGAAAATCCGGATGAATTCGATGTCGCCCATGAAAGTTACGGGTTCGACGACACCAATGAAGTGCCTGTCGAAGTTAAAACCGGGGCGTTAGTGTTTTTTAACGGTTATTTACTCCACCGCTCTCGCAAAAACCGTGGAGATACATATCGACGGGTCTTGGTGAATCATTACTGCAACGCCTGGTCGTTATTACCGTGGACGATTAAGGAGGGGGAACGCGCCGCAAGTGCTGATCGACGATGCATCATTCCGGTTTCGGGTATTGATCCGTATGCGTGGAAAGGTTATGAACCACCGCCTCAAGATGTCCATTTACGGACATGCAAAGCCGCTGAAGAGATGGAGGCATTAGATGCAAGTTGAACCTCTTGACGCAGCTCTGAAATCTAAACTTGCTGACCTCAGACAAGTGTTAGAAACTATCATGCAGCGGATCGCGACCGGTGAGGATATAGTGGGACAACTCGGCCAAATTGACACACTGTATCGAGAACTCACATTGGCGGAGGCCCCTAAAATGCTTCTGCACTACCTTGAGCGCAAAAGTTATACTAAGGCATTAGAATTTCTCAGAACGTTATAGCCGAACAGCTATCAACCGTCATCTGTCAGTTAAACATGATGACTGTGGATTAAAAGGTTTCATAGCAGAACAAACCGATAGCTGCTAAAACCGACGGCCAGCACATGGAGATCAAGAATGGAAAGAAAAGATGGGCGGCAACTAAATGAGATGCGTCCTGTCACGATCAAACGACACTATATCAAACATGCTGAAGGTTCAGTCCTCGTCGTAACAGGGGACACCCATGTTATCTGTACTGCTTCCGTTATAACCCAACAGCCTCGTTTCATGCGTGAGCAGCGTATCAAAAAAAAGGGATGGGTGACCGCGGAATACTCGATGCTGCCGCGTGCGACTGCCGATCGGACCCAACGTGAGGTGACACGTGGCAGTGTTGGCGGCAGGACACAAGAGATTCAACGTCTTATCGGCCGCTCCTTACGCGCTGCTGTTGATTTGCGTTCCCTAGAGGAACACACCGTCTGGATAGATTGTGACGTCATTCAAGCAGATGGCGGGACACGCACCACTGCAATTACCGGGGCTTTTATCGCTTTATGGGATGCCTGCCGAAAACTCGTCAAGCAGAAAAAAATCAAGAACTTCCCAATCACCAATAATATCGCCGCAACCAGTGTCGGGATGATCAAAGGGACACCGCTGCTCGACCTCTGTTATAACGAAGACTCCGCCGCCGATGTTGATATGAACATCATTATGAACGGGAGTGGAAAGTTTATAGAGATGCAAGCTACCGCGGAAAAGAAACCATTTTCGCGTGAGGATTACGACCAGATGTTGGATCTTGCTGTCAACGGTATTCAGGAACTCGTTCGGTTACAGAACCGTATAATGTTGGAGGGATTAGATGAAGCTAGTACTAGCAACCCGTAATCAAGGCAAGGTCCAAGAACTCACGGAGATGCTTGACTACATTTATCAACACTCAGCTGTCAAAACTGCTAACCAACAACCGAGAAAAGTCAACGGTTCCATCGAAGTTGTCTCCTTAAAATCCTATCCCGGTGCCCCAGAGATTGATGAGGATGGCGAAACTTACGCTGAAAACGCCTGTAAAAAAGCATCTGCGATTGCTCAATATACCGGACATCTCACGCTAGCTGACGATGCCGGCTTAGAAGTAAGTGCCCTTAACGGAGCGCCCGGAGTTAACTCCAAACGCTGGGCCGGTGAAGATGCGACTGATGAAGAACGAGTTGCGCGTCTCCTTCAAATACTCGACCGTATTAAGGCTCGACGCGCCCGTTTTGTCGCAGCAATTGCGGTTGCACATCCGGATACTGTACCTGAAGTTGTCATGGGAATTTGTGAAGGACGGATTGCTCACAGCCCCGCCGGAGAAAGTGGTTTTGGATACGATCCAATATTTGTACCCGACGGTTATGAACAGAGCTTCGCAGAATTGGGTGAAAAAATAAAAAATCAAATTAGTCACAGAGCTAAGGCATTGCAACAAGCACTTGCCTTGATTGAGTAATCAAACGAGGAGAAAATGGCATCACTTAACGATTTACGTAACGGATTGGTTATCCGACTTAACGATATTATTTACACTATAGTTGATTGTCAACATGTCAAGCCGGGGAAAGGGAGTGCCTTTGCGCGCACAAAAATCAAACGTGTTAGCGATGGGGCTGTCTTGGACCGGACATTCCGTTCCAGCGAAAATATAGAAACTGTCAGACTTATGGACCATCAGATGCAGTATATGTACAGGGACGGCGAGGGACTGTGGTTTATGGATAACGAGACTTTCGAGCAACATTCGCTGTCAATAGATTTTATCGGGGATAATTTGAAGTTTCTAAAGGAGGGCGAGACAGTCACCGTCAAGATGGACGGTTCAATACCCCTAGTGCTTGAACTTCCTAATTTTGTTGAGCTCCAGATCATTGAAACCGATCCGGGATTACGCGGTGATACGGTCAGCGGCGGCTCAAAGCGAGCCACCCTTGAGACAGGTGCAGTTGTTAACGTTCCGCTATTTATTCAAAACGAAACGCGCATCAAGGTTGATACGCGCACCGGAAAATATGTAGAAAGGATATAATAGTCGTCAGTTCCAGCGGTCAAAGGTCAGTCACACATGGTCGGTTGCAAACGTTTTTTCGCCTGCCACGCTTTCTGAACTGACGGCTGAAAGCTAAGCAGCCCGATGGCTGACTGCTATTCCAAAGAGATGCATCAAAACAAAGATAAAGATAAGTCTGAATCCACCGTGCAAGGCTTCAGTGGCATGCTGGAACTTGTTGAGCAACTAGCAGCTATTCTTGAACGGACCAACCTCACGGAGGTGTGTATCCGAGAGAATGAAGTTGAGGTACGAGTGTCCAGACACCCACAAAACCCTTTTAGAGATGAGGGGTCGTCCTTACAACCTGTGGCAGCCAATATGGTGCCAAGTACACAGGGGCTACCGACAGAGGATGCAACGGTAGAAAGCAGCTCGCAAACCCAAGGTAACTTCATCAACGCTCCGATGCCTTCACGTTTTTATCGTTCCGCGGCACCGGGAGAACCTCCGTTTGTTGAGGTTGGAAATAGGGTCAGTGTTGGGGAGCCGGTCGCGGTCCTCGAAGTTATGAAGACTTACAATCCTGTAGAAGCACCTTTTAACTGTGAGATTTTAGAAATCCTCGTTCAAGACGGTGAAGCTGTTGAGTATAACCAACCGCTGTTCCGAATCAAGCCGCAATAAGTTCTTTTTATAGTGTGAGTTACTTGTAGGTTTTCATCGTAAATTTTACTAGTTCAGCATCTAAATCTTGCTCTTTCTCAAATATAAGATATGATAAAAAAAATACTAATAGCAAATCGCGGTGAAATCGCTATCCGTATTATCCGCGCTTGTAAGGACATGGGAATAAAGACGGTCGCTATTTTTTCTACAGCTGATGAAGACGCACTGCACGTTCAATACGCTGATGAGGCGTACTGCATCGGCCCCGCACCGTCAACAGAAAGCTATCTCAAGTATGCGAATATTATCTTTATTGCCGACTCTGCAAATGTTAATGCTATTCATCCGGGGGCAGGTTTTCTCGCCGAGGACGCACAGTTCGCTGAAATTTGTGAAGCACACGAGATACGGTTTATTGGGCCTTCTATCGAAGATATCCGAACAATGGGGAACAAAGTAAGAGCATTGGAAACGGCGGCGAAAGCAGGTTTGAAGTTGATTCCTGGCAGCCAAGGCGGTAGACGTAAAAAAAATAAGAAAAGTACAGTTGATACCGCTGAAGATGCTGCACAACTCGCGGAGAAGATTGGTTATCCGGTCGGAATTAAAGCTGTTGCAGGTGGCGGCGGCCGCGGGATCCGGATCGCAGAAAATCGGCCAAGTTTGATGAACCTTTTTCACACTGCAAAGGCGGAAGGGGAAGCCGCTTTTGGTAATGGCGATGTCTATATTGAGAAATGGATTGAGGAAGCACGGCATATTGAAGTTCAAATCTTAGGCGATACACACGGCAATGTCGTTCATTTGGGCGAGCGCGAATGTTCTATCCAGCGGAAACAGCAGAAATTGCTTGAGGAAGCGCCTGCCGCCTCTATTTCATCTAAGCTGCGCAATGAAATTTGTAAAGCTGCCGTGAAAGCTGCAAAGTCAATCGGATACTCGAATGCAGGGACAATTGAGTTTATTGTGGATAAGGACAACAATTTCTACTTTTTGGAGATGAATACGCGCATTCAAGTTGAGCACACTATCACAGAAAGCGTCACAGGCATAGATTTGATTAAGGAACAGATTCGACTCGCGATGGGCGAACCGCTTGGATACAACCAATCCGATGTTGAAATACGTGGGCACGCTATTGAATGCCGAATTAATGCCGAAGACCCTGCCAATCAGTTTATGCCTTCGCCAGGATTAGTCACTACTTATCATCCTCCAGGCGGCATCGGCATCCGGGTTGACGGATACCTCTACACCGGGTATACCGTCCCGCCACATTACGATTCACTCATCGCGAAACTCATCGCAAACGGTAGAGACCGAAAGGAGGCAATCGCGCGATTAGGGCGAGCATTGTCCGAATTTAGAATTGATGGCATAAAAACTACAATCCCGCTCTTCCAACAAATTTCCAATGATGAACGTTTCCTTAACCGAACTGTTTTTACGAATTTTCTTGAGACATGAAGGAACTGCCGGCCGTCAACACCCCCGGTGTTTGCTACGCTTACTTTCACTAGTCAGTAAACCGTTCTATACGTCCGCGGATATCCAATAACCAGAGATGTATTTTTTCTTTTCGCTACTTGCAATTTTATGTTCGCTTTCTATAGATGTAGGCGCGGTTACCTATGTTGATGTCACTGATGAAGCTGGTATCCATTTTCAGCATTCTAGGGGTGCCCGTTCGAGTCTACTGCCAGAAGATATGGGATCCGGCGCAGGTTTTGCCGATATAGACAACGACGGCGACATCGACCTCTACATTGTTAATATTCCGGGCCCCTTTCAACAAGATGACAGCCTTGTCAGTTCCGGGGCTCCTAATGTTCTCTATCGTAATGACGGGAACGGCACGTTTACGGACATCACTAAGGCAGCAGGCGTTGGACACCAAGGCTACGGTATGGGATGTGTTTTTAGTGATTATGATGGCGACGGCAATATCGATCTGTATGTCACCAATTATGGAATGAACGTGCTTTATCGCAATAACGGTGATAATACCTTCCGGGATGTGACAAAAATTGCCGGGGTCAGCTGTGAATTATGGAGCACTGGGGCAGCCTTTGCAGATGTGGATGGCGACAGTGACTTGGACCTCTACGTTTGCAATTATGTCGTCTATGATCTGGAAAAGTTAGGGCAGATGCAGGAGGAGTCTTTACAATCTGGTAAGCCTGTGCCGAGTGCTCTCAATCCGCATGTCTTTGAACCACAAAATAATGTCTTGTATCGAAATAACGGGGACGGGACGTTTACGGATGTAACAGCTGAAGCAGGCGTTGCTGCCGCTGAAGGGCGTAGTATGCAAGCTATCTTTAGCGACTTTGATGGTGATAACGACCTAGATCTATACGTCGCGAACGATACTTCTGTCAACTATACCTATCGGAATGATGGAGCCGGCGTTTTCACTGACATCAGTGCCGAATCATGGGCAGCAGATTTTCGCGGCTCTATGGGACTCGCTGCCGGCGATTACGATGGCGATGGCGATATAGACCTTTTTATGAGTCATTGGGTTGATGAAGAAAACGCTCTTTATAGAAACCTCCTGAAGGAAGAAGACGGAGATACCGAAGACATCAGGTTTGTAGATGAGTCCTATACCGCCCTGCTCGCTGAACAGAGCATCAAGCAGGTGGGGTGGGGAACTACACTCTTCGATTACGACAACGATGGCGATCTGGATATCTTTGTGACGAACGGCAGCACCTTCCAGGAGCTTGACAGTCCGGAGTCGCTTATTCCCCAACGTGATGCCTTGTTCCGCAATGACGGTGATGGCACGTTTACCGATGTCAGTGGAATTGCGGGGTTTACCGCACTCGCTGTCCGCGTCGGTCGTGGGGCAGCATTTGGAGACTACGATAACGATGGCGATCTGGATATCTTTGTTGTCAATAATTACGCATCCCCTGCTCTTTTACGCAATGAGGGCGGAAATCGAAACAACTGGCTGCATGTCGAATTGATTGGCACGAACGCGAACCGAAACGCAGTCGGCGCTAAGATCCAAGTGAAAACCGCGGAGCGTACGCAGCTCCGTGAGATTTACGCCGGGGATAGTTACATGTCTTTTAATAGCTTCATCGCTGAATTTGGCGTGGGACTGGCAACATACGTTGAACGTCTACAAGTTATCTGGCCAAACGGCGATACACAAACGCTTCATAACGTGCCGACAAATCAGCGACTCCGTATAACGCAACAATAGGAAGGTCAAAATGCTTTTCCGTTTTTACTTCTTCCTTTCTGTCTGTTTAATACTGTTTGCATGCGGCGAAAACCCTGCTATTAAGCGCGGCAAGGCGTTACTCAGAACTGGTGACGCTCCTGCAGCGATTCGGGAGTTTGAGTCAGTACTTAAACAGAACTCTTCTGATGCTGAAGCCTATTATCAGCTCGGTTTAGCGTATGAAGAATTAAAGGATACCGTCCGGGCAACTGATGCTTTTAGAAGTGCACAACGATTCGCACCGCAACGTCCAGAAATCACACTCGCGATCGCTCGCCTCCACTGGCACACTGGTAACCGTGACTTCGCCATTTCCGAGTTTCAAAATTTGTTGAACAGCTCACTTAATAAAGAGAACCTCCTGGCGTTGGCAGCACTCACAGGTGATGCCTACCACGTCCAACGCTTGCGTACCGAGGGCAGCGGCGATTACGATCAGACTTTCACTGATAAAGGGAATATAATGACCTTTACGGCAAAGTATGCCGATGATTATAGTCCAGCAATCTCACCAGATGGAAAACGGATCGTCTTCGCCTCAAATCGCCTTCAGAACACCGAGCTGTATCTCATGGACCTCGGGACTCGCGTACTCCGCCAACTAACGCATACCGATGAGCTTGATGAATATATGCCCGCTTTTTCACCAGATGGAAAGTCGCTAGCCTTCGTGACCGAGCGCACACGCGGCGGTATGATGCTGCCGCCCGTTCAGGCGAGCGGTTCTGATCCGAGCAGCGCTACGATTTATTTTATGGATATCGACGGAAAGAACCAGCGTCCGGTAATAGATATGGAAGGTGCCCAACGCTCCCCTGTTTTTTCGCCAGATGGCAAACGAATTGCTTTCGAATCCAAAGCACCCTCACGCGGAAATAAGAGCATCCCTGGAGGCAGCGATGATAACGACACTTTAGAGATTTACGTCATTCAGACAGATGGCACAAATAAGATCCGGCTGACCCATAACAATATAGATGATGGACATCCCGCGTGGTCACCGAGTGGGAAGTGGATCGCTTTTACCGCTATGGTGGGGAATGTCTATCAAATTTTCGTCGTTAGTGCAACAGGTGGAACGGCAAAGCAGCTAACTTTCTCTGATGCCAGCCATTATCAGCCGATTTTCACTCCAGATGGTAGACGGATCATCTATGTCTCAAACGCCCACAACCATTATACGCTCTGGATGATGAACGCTGACGGTAGAAACAAAACCCAACTCACAAGCCACATCGGTGCACATTTTGAACCAAGTCTTTCGGGAGATGGGAAAACCCTTATATTTAGTTCCGACCGTTCAGATCACATGCGAATTTACCTCATGGATTTAGCAAAACCCACTCAAGCGGAAGCGTTGAGCGCAAGGTTGGCAGATTTGTAATCCGAACCTTCGAGTCTTGTAGCATCTTTAGTGCTTGTAACATAGACTGTTAGTCTGTGCATCTTCGGGGCTTGCAGTATAGACTCTTGATCAGTGTGTTTTTAGGGTTTGTAGCATACACTGTTAGTCTATGCATATGTATGCCCCTAGCAGAAGGCTTTTTCTGTTGCCTTCTACTCCGAGAGCTGCTATTCTACCTTCATGCCGAAAATCAGTCTCAAACCTACTCATAAACCGCTCTGCGATTATTACGCCACGCTGCAGGCATACAACCAGCACGACATCAGACATGAAGGTGCGGTGAGCTCTCCGTTCGAGGCACTCCTGCACGTCTGCGCGAAGCAGATGAAAGCGACGCTCATCCCCCAATATCAGATGCACGCCCCCAACGGAAACCGCATCGTTATTGACGGCGCAATCTTGGACGAATATAGCCTGCCGCTCGCCTACTGGGAGGCAAAAGATATTGATGACGATCTCGCGAAGGCCATTGAGGAGAAACGCGCGGCGGGGTATCCGCTAGACAACATCCTGTTCCAGAACCCACAGCGTGCTATTTTGTATCAGAACGGAGCAGAGGTGCTCGATGTAGACATTACTGCCCCGGTCTCTCTGATCGCTGCCCTGGAAGGTCTATTCGCTTATGTGCCGCCGGCACTGGAAAATTGGCAGTCGGCTGTAAAAGACTTCAAGGAACATGTGCCGGCTCTCGCAGGCGAGTTGAAAGAGCTCATTAACCAGCGACACGGGGTGGATACGGCGTTTCAAGCAGCGTTCTCCAACTTCTATGAGACCTGTCGCACGGCAATTGACCCTGCACTCTCACAGGATGCGGTCGAGGAGATGCTGATCCAACATATCCTCACCGAACGGATCTTCCGCACGGTGTTTAATAACTCCGCCTTCACTCGCCGGAATATCATCGCACGCGAGATTGAAAACGTGGTTGACGAACTGATCCGACAAGCATTCAGTCGGGAAGAGTTTCTAGCACCCTTAGATCGTTTCTACATCGCTATTGAACAGGCGGCGTTATTCTGCAAAGACTTCTCACAGAAGCAGCACTTCCTCAATACGTTCTATGAGCAGTTTTTTCAAGGGTTCTCCGAAGATACAGCTGATACACACGGTATCGTCTATACGCCACAGCCGATCGTGGATTTTATGGTCAACAGCGTGCAACATATATTAGAGACCGAGTTTGACCGCTCGCTGTCGGACGCGGGCGTGCATATCATAGACCCGTTTGTCGGCACGGGCAACTTCATCGTGCGGCTGATGCCCTACATTCAAGGCACGGCACTCGAGACAAAATACCGGAAGGAGCTGCACTGCAGCGAGGTGATGCTTTTGCCGTATTATATTGCGAGTCTGAACATTGAGCAGGAGTATTTCCGTCGGACGGGTGCGTATCTGCCGTTTGAGGGGATAGTGCTGGCGGATACGTTCGAGCTGCTTGAGCAGGAGCAGGGACAGCTCTTCACGCGTGAGAACACGGAGCGGGTGCAGGAGCAGAAGTCGGCGGATATGTTCGTAGTGATCGGGAATCCGCCCTACAACGCCGGGCAGCGGAATGAGAACGACAAGAACAAGAATAGGAAGCATCCGCTCATGGATGCGAGAGTTGCGGAGACGTATGTCAAAGACTCTGCAGCACAGAACCCGAATAAGCTCTATGATCCGTATGTGAAGGCGATCCGGTGGGCCTCCGATCGTATTGGATCGGAGGGTGTTGTGGCTCTGGTAACGAATAATAGTTTTCTGGATGGCATCGCGTTTGATGGGGTGAGACAGCACCTTGCGGAAGACTTCGATGCGATTTACATACTTGACTTAGGCGGAAATGTGCAACGGGGATTAAAGGTCTCTCATGCGAATGTATTCAACATTCGGATAGGGGTGAGTATCAACCTATTCGTGAAAAACAGAGACAAGTCATCAGAGAGACCGCAGATATTTTACTATTGCACGGATGAGTTGTGGAATAGAGATCAGAAGTTTGCGTTTCTGAAGGAGTGCCAGCATGTGGGCGGTGTTGCGTGGCAGCCCATTGAACCCGATGCGCGACATGCGTGGCTCACCGAAGGGCTGGCACCTGAGTTTGACACCTTTATTCCGATGGGAGCTAAGTCAGCGAAGACTGCACAAGGAACGGGATCGGGCGCGATTTTCAAAACCTATAGTAACGGTGTGAAGACCAATCGTGATGCGTGGGCTTACAATTTCAACCGAGACGCGCTCACTGAAAATATAAGTCGGATGATTGAAAATTACAACGCAGAAGTGGGTCGTTGGACACAACGGACAAATAGAGAGACGAACGTTGATAATTTTGTGATTTATGATGATACGAAAATCAAGTGGAGCTTAGACTTAAAGGGAGAGCTGGAGGGTGGCCACACAACTGAATATAGTGATGCTAAGACTCGTGTATCTCTCTATCGTCCCTTTACGAAATCATTTCTTTACTTCGACCGAACGATGAACAATAGCGTGTACCTATTTCCATCTATCTTTCCGACCTTAGAGGCAGAGGCAGAAAATCAGGTTATGCAGATAAAGGTTGGACGGGAATGGCCAATGTTCGCACTGATGACTAACAAAATCCCCGATGGTTTGCCACAAGGTGGTTCTCAATGCTTTCCGTTCTACACCTATGATGAAGACGGCACAAACCGCCGCGAAAATATCACCGACTGGGCACTATCTGAATTCCGCTCTCACTACAAGGACGATAGCATCAGCAAGTGGGACATCTTCCACTATACCTATGGACTCCTACATCATCCGGACTATCGAGAGAGATACGAGGCAAACCTCAAACGCGATCTGCCGCATATGCCGTTCGCGACAGACTTCTGGGCGGTCGCTACCGCAGGCGTAAAGCTCGCAGAGCTCCACGTCAATTACGAAACCGCACAGCAGTTCCCGTTGAAATACAGAGAAACGCCCGACACGCCGATAGACTGGCGCGTGGAGAAGATGAAGTTGTCTAAAGACAAAACACAGTTGAAATATAACGAGTTCTTGACGTTGGAGGGCATTCCAGCGGAGGCGTTTGCGTATCGGTTAGGCACTCGTTCAGCGTTGGAGTGGGTGATAGATCAGTATCGCGTCAAAACAGACAAGCGGAGCGGGCTGCTCAATGATCCGAATTGTGCGGATGCGCCGCGCTATATTGTAGATTTAGTGGTGCGGGTTATCACTGTCAGCCTAAAAACAGTAGAAATTGTTAAGAGCTTGCCGGAATTATCTTTAGACTCTGGGTCACCTGGACCTTAACACCCAATTCTCTTTCATTTTCTTTCATTCAACGGCGTTACCGATGCTTTTTGGATCTCTAACTCTTTTTTTATTTTCGTTAACACTATCTTTTATTATAGCGCTGATAAAACCGATATGCGAGAAGCTCTGTCTATTTTCTTGATTTTCCTTATTTTTGCCGCGTGCAGTAAAGATACTCCGCAGACTAAGGTCTCCCCACAATTTGTGGCACAATATCAGAAAGGGATTGACGCGCTCGACGCAAGTAAATTTGCTGAGGCAGAAGAGGCGTTTCAGCGGTGTTTGCAAATGGATCCCAATGCCCACGAGGCTGGCATGCAGTTAGGACGCACCTACATCAGACAGCTGAAATTTGCCCGGGCCGAAGAGACCCTACAGACTTTGATACGTCTGCTGGAGCAGGCACCTGAGGCGAAGGGTATGCTTTCGAAAGCATACCTAACATTGGCACAGGTTTTTAGTTATCAACAGCGATTCTCTGAGTCTACTCTCGCTCTCACCAAGGCGCTGGAGGTAAATCCCGACGATACCAATGCCCGTATTCGACTCGGCTATTTCTTGGGAGCTCCACAACAGATGCTGGTGCCAGATCTGTCAGCATCTAAACGGCAATTTGAAAAAGTCTTGGAATTTGAACCCGATAACCTTGAAGCAATGCTACAACTCGGGCTAGCAGAATTTCGGCTTGGTGAAACCGACAAGGCAGCTGAGAGGTTTAAAAATATCATTCAAAATTACCGGCGCCACTCTGGGGCTTACTACTATCTCGGGGTCTATCATCTCCGACACGGCAACCCGGAGAAAGCCGTTGAGAACTTTAAAGAGGCTCTCCGTCTAAAACCGCGCGACCCCGAAACCTTGTGGAATTTATGGACGGCTTATACCCAACTCGGTGGCTACCCTAAAAATTTACCAGCTGAATTCAGGGTAGCCGTCAGCGAAGATAGTCATCATCAAAGCGTCTTTCTTGCTAACCGTCCACAGCAGATACGAAAAAGACAATTTACGGATGTCGCTCCTGACTTAAAAATGGACAAGGTAGATGGTGGCCGCGGCAGCGCCTGGGGAGACTATGATAATGATGGCAATTTGGATATCGTTGCTGTCGGGACCTATCAACCGCATGTCCTCTATCATAATAACACGGATGGAACGTTCACAAATGTGGCGGAGCAGGCAGGAATTGCTGATCCGAGAGGAGGGTGGGGCTCGATTTTCGCAGATTACGATAACGACGGCTACCTCGATCTTTACATCACGAGGGGCGGTTGGTCCGGCGCAGCCGAAAACACGCTTTATCATAACAACGGCGATGGCACATTTACAGATGTCACGCATGCTGCAGGAGTCGCTGATCCACAAAGCAGCTTCTGTGCAGCCTGGGCGGATTACGACAACGACGGATACCTGGACCTCTATATTGCGAACGGGGTCATCGGGGACGGCGCAGCGAACGTCCTATATCACAACAATGGTGATGGCACTTTCACCAATAGAGCTGACATCGCCGGCGTAGCGAATACGGGGAACTCCCTCGGAACCGCCTGGGGAGATTACGATAAAGACGGACATATTGATCTGCATGTCATCAACTACGGGCAGTCTAATGTTCTCTACCGCAACAACGGAGACGGGACGTTCACGGATGTAACCGCAACAACCGGTATGAATCTCTCTGTTACGGACGCCTTCGTCACCTTCTTTTTAGACATAGATAATGATGCAGACCTCGACATTTTCATTTCGAATTCAGGAACGTTCCAAGCCTTTATCGCCGGTCAAATTACGGGGAGCGCCACGCACGATAGCGACCGGCAAGTGCTGTATCAGAACAACGGTGACGGCACATTTACAGATGTCACCAAGCAGGCCGGTTTGTACCACGCTTATGGAGCGATGGGGGCAAATTTCGGGGACATAAATAGCGACGGTTATGTTGACATCTATCTCGCTACCGGGGCACCACAGATGGGAAGACTTGAACGCGATGCTCTCTTCCAAAACAACGGCGACGGCACCTTTACCGATGCAACCAGCACTTTAGGCCTGGGCAACATTGGAAAAGGCCATGGGGTAACGTTCGGCGATGCTGACGCTGACGGTGATGTCGATATCTACGTTCCCGTCGGAGGAGCATTTATCGGCGACCAGTGGCACAATCTCTTCTATCAGAATGCTGGAACTGGAAACAACTGGCTTACTGTGAAACTGGTTGGTGTGGAGAGTAATCGTGACGGTATCGGATCTAAGGTTACTGTGAGTGTCGGTGATAGCATCATCTACAGAGAAGTCAGCGGCGGTGGTGGGTTTGGTTCAACTAATAGTCTACCGCTTGAAATCGGTCTTGGAACGCATCCAAAAGTTGATACTCTTGAAGTCATTTGGCCCTCCGGTCACATAGATACGCATCGCAACCTGTCTGTTAACCAGAAAATCGTTGTCACTGAGGGAAGCAGGCTATGAGTGAGAGTACGCACAATCCCCCGAAGTCAGCCCTGCTCACGACGGATAACATGGCAATTTTTGTGGATTATTATCAACTCACGATGGGACAGGCAGATTTCAATGCCCAGAACGATGCAGTTATTACAGCAAATTACTACGTCCGCGAGATACCACAGGGAGAATATCTCATCGCCGCTGGACTAGAGCAAGTTATCCACTACATCTTAAATTTACACTTCAGCGACACTACGCTTGATTGGTTGGTGCAGCGTGGACATCTGCATGCTGATTATCTCGCCTCACTCAAAGATTTCGGTTTCGAGGGAACTGTCTTTGCAGTTCCCGAAGGCACACCCGTTTTCCCGAATGAGCCGATCATCAATGTCACGGGCCGCTCCCGGGATGTCCAAATTTTTGAGACCTACCTGCTTTGTGTCATGAACTTTCAAACGTTAATTGCCACAAAGGCATCGAGGATTGTACAAGCAGCACGCGGCAGACCAGTTTTTGATTTTGGAGCGCGGCGGGCACATGGCCGAGACGCCGGTATTCTGGCCGCCCGCGCTTCCTTCATTGGCGGCGCTAACGGGACATCGTTGGTACTTGCAGGCCACTATTTCGATATTCCGTATGTGGGCACGATGGCTCATAAATTCATTGCTGAACGGCCCACTGAATTAGAGGCCTTCCGCGATTACGCGACAGCTTTCCCGAACAGCACCACACTCTTGATTGATACGTACGACACAATTCAAGGTGCGCGGAACGCTTGCATTGTCGCAAAAGAGATGGCAGCATCTGGGGTAAAGTTAGAGGCAGTCCGGTTGGATAGCGGGGACCTCTCTAAACTTAGCAAACAGGTGAGACAGATCCTTGATGCTGAGGGACTTGACTACGTCCAAATTATAGCAAGCCATGAACTTGATGAATTTCAGATAGACTCCCTACTCGAAAACGACGCACCGCTAGATGGCTTTGGGGTAGGCACCCGGCTTGCTACGGGGGCTAATTTCAACTCGCTCACAGGGGAAGGAGCTCCTTCTGCGTTAGGCGGCGTTTATAAAGTTGTTGAAAGCGATGGCAGACTCGTTGGAAAACAGGCGCTTGACGAACCTGCCAAAGCCACAGTACCGGGCAAGAAGCAAATCTATCGCATCACGGATGCTGAACAAAATTATAGCAAAGATCAGATAGCTCTGTTAGATGAAGAAGTTTCCGAGGGAGTCCCCCTTCTGATTCCGATTATTCAAAATGGGGAATTGGTATATCAGTTTCCGAAACTACATGAAATTCAGTCGCGAACAATTGCAGAGCTCAACAAATTACCAGATTGTCATAAGCGTTTGATGGAAGCGACCCCTTACTACGTCGATCTACATTCTTCACTATCGGCAGCTAGCAAATAGCTGTTGATAAATGTGCTAAGTACCGTCAACCGACACCGTATTAACGCGTGTTGAGTCGTTTTTGACGTTCTTTGATGAAGTGCATGATGGTGTCTGAATCGGCCGATTGGAAGTTGCCTAGGGTGCTAGTTTCTTCTATGAGTGATTCTATTTGCACGGGATTATCCGTAAGTACCTCTTCTGCTCTTTCGTAAAAGTAGGCTGCTTGTGCTTTTTCATTGTGCTTCTCATTTATAGCGGCGAGATAGACGTAAGCAGCTGCAAGGCGTGGGGAGTGAATGCGGTTCTGAATGAACTCTTCAAAAGTGAAGCGCGCCTCATTATAACGTCCGTCATCGTAATGGACGCGCCCGATCCGAAACTGTGCTCTGTCAGAGAAACTGTCCTTGTGGCCCCCGGCAAGATACCTATCCCGTTCTGGATATCCAATGGTGGTTTTATAGGCTTGCAGTGCCTCGCTGTAGCGATTGAGTTTTCTGTACATTTCGCCCAACTGGAAGTTCGCCATCATCGCTTGTAAGGTATTGGAATGTGCTGCAATAACTGTTTTATAAGCCTCAAGCGCCTCGTTAGGAGCAGAGAGGTGTTCAGTATAAACAATTCCACTACGATAAAGTGCTTCAGCGGAATAGGTTAAATCGGGATGGTACCTTGAAACCTCTTTATACGCCTCAATCGCTTTCGGGTAGTCTTGCAAGTGTTGTTCATAGATAGTGCCGATCTGTAATCGCGTGCGCGCCGCTTCTACAGGCGGTAAAATTTTGTCCTGGAGCTGTTCCCGCAGGTCCTCAATAGTTGCCAAGTGTTGAAGTGTTAGAAGTTGTTCCGATGCTTGCTTGGCTTGCGGAGTGTAGGGTGCAGCGGAAATGAGATTCCGGGCGATGCTTAATGCTAAGGAAAAATCTCTATCTGTGCGAGCCGTGTCCAACCGTTCTAATTCCGTTTGGGACATTTGTTGTGCAAGATCCTTGATTTTCTTACGAATATGAGTTGTTACTTCAGACAGGCTCTTATTGTGCATTGAGATCTGACCTAAATACCCCGGATCGAGCTGTGGCAGATAAACGTGAAGAAATGTTTCAAAAGCCTCAATCGCTTTCGGATAGTTCAAAGTTTTTTCGTGGCAAATCCCTGTCCAATAGAGGACAGCGTGCATATTCCAGAAGTTGGGATATTTCTGTTTGAGTTTCTCAAACACAGGGATTGCAAGTGAGTATTTTTCGGTAGTGCGGTGAATGTTGGCAATCTGATAGAGCGCTTCCGCTGCGAAATTGCTTGTGGGATAATCGTTAGCGACCTTTCTATACGTTGCAATTGCTAAGAGCGACTGGTTAAGTACAGTATGCCGCAAATGTGCGATGCGCCACCGCGCTTCTGGAGCTACCGCCGAGTCTGGATATGTTTCTAACAGACCCTCATACTTTTCTATTGCCTTTTCGGGCTGGTTGAGCTGCGAATGATTCCGGTAGAGCTCAGCTATCTGGAATTGAGCGACAGCGGCAAGTGGTGCTCCTTTATATTGAATCACAATGCGCTGCTGCTCCCTCAGGTCAGCGAGGGCGCTGTTAATATCCCGGATCTTCTGTAGCCCCGTTTTGTGGACAAAATGGGATGGCGGTGCAAGTTTAATCAGTCTGTCGTAGTTCTGAATAGCATCATGATAGTTTCCCATGCGGCTGTAGACATCACCTTTCTTGATAATGGCGAGAAATATTTCCTCGGCGGGAAGCCCTTTTTGCTCAAGCTGCAGAATTTTGTCGTAAGCCCTGGCTGCGTGCGTATACTGGTGTGTGTAGTTATAATAGATTTCGCCAATCTGATAGTAGCACCAGCTTTTCACTGCGATATCCTGGGCAGACTCCGCAAGATCTTCAAGCTTACGAATCGCCTCGGTATAATCTCCTGTCTCAATTAAGACGTGTACCTCTTCAAAACGTGCAAATGCGGCAAGCACACTGAAGGCGATTATTAACAGTATCGGTGAGAAAAATCTGAGCTTGCTCCGCCTTTTCATTGTTAATATCCCTTAATAGCTGCCTGAGTTATGCTATTGGCACTGAAAGTTTGTGCGACCTTCATCCAATGTGTACCTTCCGCTTGTTCCTTGACTCGCTGAAGCCTGCTCTCCGTCTCCCATGCATCATTTCGGAGGTGATGCGTAATCATAGCATCCTCCAAATTCCGTTGGATGTCTTGCTGAAGATATTGTTCGATCCGAGCGTCAGTGGACTGTGATTCGCTTAGCTGCAATTCCACTTTCGGTTGCCAGAGTTCCGCAACCAAAACAATAGCAGTAATGACGGCAACTACAGCAGTGCCTGCGGCAGCAGTTCTGTGCCGCTGAAACAGGGATCTAAGGTTAGTTACGCAAGCGCGAAGACGCGAAAGCAGGGATTCCTCTTGTATGGCCACGAGTCGTTTGTACACATTCATCTCAATATCCTGAAGAGCTGCTTCTGGCAGTACCACCTCTTCCTCTGCCGCATCAGTCAAGTTTAACACGGTAGTGAAGGTTTTAACCGTCTTATTACAGGCCGCGCAGCTCTTAAGATGTTGCCTGAAGGTTTCCGCTTCTACTGTGGGTAGAAGTTTAAAGGCATAGTCAATAGCTTGCTCTTCAGATTTATTACACCTCGGCATAGACTTTACCCCCTTAAATATAATTATTAAATTTCATTGTTTTCCCAGAGTGGACGTAACAGTGTTTGCAACCGTTTCATTGCGCGGTGTAAGTGAATTTTCACTGTTCCCTCCGCCATACCAAGTGTTTCTGCAACTTCCTTGATCTGCAAACCTTCGTATCGATTTAAAATAAAGACTGCTTTCTGCTTCGGTGAGAGTTGATCGACGGCTTCGCGAATGATGCGTCCAAGTTCCTGATCCTCTACACTCTTTACTGGATTGCTGTCTTGGTCGTCAGCAATGAGAATTGCTTCTGGGATCTCCATGTCCTCTAACGCGTAGACGGGATGCCGCGCCTTTGCTCGGTGATAATCGATGACGAGATTGGAGGCAATTTTGTAAAGCCACGTCGAAAATTTGGCTTTCGGCTGCCAATTTTCCAACGCGCGGTACGCCTTAAAGAAGACTTCGATAGTAATATCTTCAGCGTCTTCGTAATTTCTGATCGAACGCAAAAGATACGAGAAGATTTTCGATTTATAACGTTTCATCAACTCATCAAATGCGTTTTGGTGCCCGGCTTGAAATTGGGCAACTAACATTTCGTCATCAATCAATTTATCCATGATTCCCGACTTTCGACATCGGTTTAGAAGTGTGTCCTCCCAAAACGGTGGACAAAATGCGTCAATTGCTCTCTTAAACGGAAACGGTTTAAATAAGTTTACAGAATTAATAATTGATTTGTCAAAAAACTTTGACGCGGCGACATTCGTTTAATATTCCGTCGCTTGAGAGTAGGTGGGTAGTAGTTCCTAACCTCTCCGATCTTCTATAACAGACCTCCAAACGACACCGTTATACTGATGGCTGCCAGCTGCAGGCTACTGCCTAAAAAGACTTGATTTTCTTATGCTATTGGTTTAGAATAGCACAAAAAATGGTCAGTGATTCCTAGTCGTCAGCTATTCCGGTGTGACGGACAATAGGTGTGTCTCTTTTGTGGTATTTAACTGACATCTGATGACTGAAAACTGATTGCTATATGGAGGTATTCTTTGTGGCCCATACACATAACGATTCCCAATTAAGGCCTTTGGTCATTCCAGCTTCGGAGACAGCGGCGCAGATGGCACAGGCTGCAGAAAATTTTCTCGATACGCTCACGCCGCGGCTACGCGAGCAAGCAGCTCTCCCATTCGATGGAAACGAACGATTCCGTTGGCACTACATCCCTGTTGAGATGTGGAAACGGAAAGGTGTGTCTCTTAAGGAACTAAACGCCAAACAGCAGGAAGCAGCGTTCGCTCTGATAGAGAACGGTTTAAGCGCGAAAGGGTATCAGAAAGCGCGGACTATTATTAATTTAGAGATAACGCTCGGTGAGATTGAACAAGCTGCCGGTGAAGCCCGGCTTGCCCGAGATCCGTCTTTGTACTTTTTTACTGTGTTTGGTGATCCGACAGGGAAAGGTGCCTGGGGATGGCGTGCTGAAGGACACCACGTTTCTCTCAACTTTACTGTGGTTAATCGCGAACTTATTTCACCAAACCCGTTTTTCTTCGGTTCAAACCCGGCTGAAGTACCGCAAGGCGAGAAAAAAGGACTGAGGGTCCTCTCTGCTGAGGAAGATATAGCTCGTAAACTCCTTACAAGCCTAAATAACACTCAGAAGGCACAAGCCATCATCAGTGCAGATGCCCCCTCTGATATCTTGACGCGCGATGTCCCTAAAGTTGAATTTGAGACTGTTGAGGGATTGTCTGCAGAATCTATGCGGACACATCAGCGTGAACACCTGATGAACCTCGTCCATGAGTACATTGATCGGCTGCCCGACCAAGTTGCTCGGATTGAGCTACGTAAACTACGCGAGGGTGGTGTCAATGATATCCACTTTGCATGGGCGGGTGGTGAAACACCGAAGACACCACACTATTATAGGCTACACGCCCCCTTCTTCTTCGTGGAGTATGATAATACCCAAAACAGCGCGAATCATATTCACTCTGTGTGGCGGCACATCGCAGACGATTTTGGGGTGGACTTACTTCGGTTGCACTACCACAAATCAGATCACCACGATCATTAAAGAATCTCTATGGGCAGTCAGCGGTCAGGGCGGTAGGAGGAAACTTTGAAGCCTGACCACTGACTGCTAATCGTTAATCGTTAATTGCCTTTAGGTTACCCCAAGTGGTTGTCAACTTATCCGCAGCTTCAACAGCGAGTACCTCGCTAGTAAGCACGACTAAGCCGGTATGTTCTGAATTCTTTCCGAAGACAACAGAATGCGTGTACCAACCGCTCCAACCTTTCTGTCCTTCTTGACCAGCCTTTCTGTCGCCATCGTTCACACAGATACCCAGGCCGAACTCAAATCCTTCACTGAATTTTTTCCCTTTTACTTGCAATTCTTCGGCTGTGAATCTAAGTTCATAACGGGTTTTCTTTTCATCCTCGTTTCGGATGATTGCGACATCTTCGTCTGGAACGATACCGGCGCCCCCCGGGTTTTCATTTAACGCCAAGAGGAGGACGTTCTCCGCCTTATCATCTAGGCCTACATTATAGAGCCACATCGGCAATCCGGGGCTCCGTTTGCCACTCATTTCAAAGGCGAGCTGTGCGCCATCACCGTTCCAAGCCGCCTCGGCAGCATGCTCATGTTCATCATCATCAACAGCAATCATGAGATAAATTGCCTCAGGGTCCCAAAGAATCGCGAAACAAGTTTGGTGGTCGTCAGGTCCTGTCCAGTTCCCGCCACCGTGTTCTTGGAAAACATTACCAGAATATTCAATTCCACAAAAAGGGGTTCCATCTGTTCCTTTGACTGTTTCCAATACCTCATCCCAGTAGTCGCTAAAATCGCCTACGTTAATATCAACGCCTGCTGGAATTGTAAAGGCATTATAGACATCGTGCGTTTTACTGCGCCATTGCGCGTCTACTGTACTATTTATAAGTAGCGCGAAGGCGGCTATCAGAAGCCAAAACTTGTTCATTTTTCTTGCCTCCTTATTAGCGGTTATTAATAGTTTCCTCCGGCCTATCACTACTCAAACAAAAGATATATCGGTCGCTGGACCCAATGTACAGCATACCGTTGGCAATTGCGGGTGATGAGTAGAGTTCTATGTTTTGGTTAAAAGTTCTCGTGTTGAACTCCCACAGCATTTCTCCACTGCTTGTGGAAAGTGAATAGATATGTCCATTTTGCGTCGCTGCATAGATCGCTGCAGGTGTTACTGCAGGTGAGGAGACAACCGGAGCCCCAAGATCTATTTTCCATTTAAGGTGCCCATCCATTGTCCCCAGGCAATAAACGTGTCCATCGCGCGAGCCAAAGACGACGGAGCTGTTCATAACAGCGATCGCCGTGAAAACAGCGTCTTCTGCTTCATGTTCCCAGGTGATGTCTCCTGTTTCACCATCAAGTGCGACGACCTTACCAGCTGGTAGCGGGTCACTGTCCGAAAAGTTCCCCCTCCCAAGTCCAAAAAAAACGAGGTTTTCACTGACACCGGGGCTCCCCCACACGGGATAAGATACCTTCTTCGACCAAATCTCAGCACCTGTTTCGGCATTGACTGCAAGAATCTGGTAATCGCCGTAGCCTGTCCCAAAGTAGACCAGGCCATTGTGGACAATAGGGGACATGTCAGCGTGAATGTTTTTATAGTGCCAAATTGTTTGACCTTCTAACGCATCAATGCAGTAAACTCCATCCGCACCTGCTGTGAAATAGAGTCTGCCTTGACTGATAAACGGGGTTGACTCAACATGACTAGCTGTTTGGAAGGCCCAGACAAGATCACCGGTTTTTGCGTCGAGGCATCGAAGCTGGCAATTACTGTCTTGATGGAAGCCTTCGCCGATATAGACCCTGCCTCCAGCCACGGCGGGTGGCGAGAAAATTGGGATACGGGAGGTATGCCGCCAGATAACCTTCTTTGATTCTATATCAATACAGTACGTTGCACCGCCGGCCGAAAAGATCGAACCGTGTGAAGAACCGATATAGAGCCGATTCCCAACGACTGCTGGTGAAGAGGAAAAGTTAGCTGTCATTGCCTCCTCATCTTTAAAAACCCATGCTAGTGTCCCGTGTATTGGTCCCGGAAGTCCATCTATATGTCCTGTTCGGTTTTTCCCGCCTCGGAAGGTTGGCCATCCTCTTGCAACGCTGGTGCCGCTTACACTCGTGTTCTGGACGTTGACTTCAGGGGTGGAGGTTGTCCAATGTCGCGTTGTTTCGATCAGTCGATAGGTTCCCCAACCGAGTCCGGCGAGGATAAAGAGGCTAAAAACAGCGGAAACACCCCTATGAGCATCGGCAAAGTCACGGCATTTGTAGAAAACCACTTTAACTGTATCCCGTGCAAAGACGAGTGTTGTAAGGAGCGCGACTCCAACAAAAGCGATGATTTGTGGAATGATGCTCAACAACGCGGTCAGGGGGCCCAGGAGCTGCGGGATAACCGCGTGCGCGGGACGTGCTGCAGCGAAAAAAATGAAAAAAAGGCATATTGTTAAGAGCAACCTTATATTGACTTGCGCTGGCGCGTGTAGCATGATGAAACGCCTCGCCCGCCACAACAGATTAGCTGATGGCTGATGACTGATGGCTAACAACCTCTTTAATTTTCCCTTCTTCATCTGTATTTACCTCTTGCTCTATTTGGATTCTTCCAAAAATCTGACAGCGAAATGCACCAAGTTCTCAAGCATCCGGCGGTTTTTAGCGATTTGCGAGTTCCCTCGATTATGGAGACTCGTGATGAGATACATCCCCTTTCCATATCGGAGTTTGGCAACAACAAGCTCTCTCCCGCTGTTAGTTGTTGCTAGTATCTGATACTTCTGGTTCCATCCCTTCCATGAGTCATCAAGCGCGAGTTGCCCGGATCGGATGCGGTTTGGCGTTTTAAAAAGCTCGCCTGCATCAGAAGTCACTTGGAAATCGTTGCGGGTTGGACTTTCGACACCTTGGAGCGGTTCAGGTAGCCATCCACTGCCACATGGGCGATTGTCGTCGCTATCTTGCCCGGAGGCGATGACAATGCCTCCGTTCTTCACGAATTCTCTAATGCGTCTTTCTTGCTCGTCGTTAAGTCGGTATCGCCCCTCGGAAAGTGATCGAAAACCGAGCCAGAGAATATCTGTTTTGCTGAGTACCGGCAAGTTTCGATCAGTTGTCACCTGATAAACAAAGCCGAAATCTGCTACAGCATCAAGTTCAGCAATAGCGCGAGGTTCCGACTCATACTTTTCTGTTTTGAGCAGTAAGAGTTGAAGGCTTTCTCCACTGAGGAGGCCATGCAATTCTTTTTGAAAATTCTGTGTTGAATCTCGCCTTGAGACCTTATCTCTATTAAGATACTTCTCAAAGTGTGTGAACAGCCACCAGTCCCAGTCTTTCCCCTTGGGTTTTGTGACCTGCGTCTGAAACCACTTGCCCCTTGTATGTGCAAGACTATCAATGCGTCTGCCAGCTTTCAGGTAGAAGATGATGATAGGTTCGTTTCGCCTTAGGAAGTTGATAACTTCTTCCCTATGGTCTTCCTCGCCTTTGTAGACATCAAACCGGATCTTAATCTCCCGAAATTCACTTTCGCCTTTGAGATTTTCTTCGACCTTGATTTTTGCTGTCCTACGTTTGGTATTAACCTCAGAGACGGTCCCGAAAACAACGTTTGTGCTTTCCGCAACGATTTGTCTGACGCTGTACCGTTTTGCAATATATCCCTCCACAGCGGATTGCATCAGCAAAACGGGCACGGTAACAAGCAGTCCGAATAAGAAGTACGACTTCCAGATACCGTTTACCTTACAAGTCGATGTGAGTATTGGCATTGTCTTTCCTCCGTGGAATTGTGTTTTTTATGTATGTTGTGCTCGGAACCCACAATCACAATTCCCATTTAGCACCTACAAAGCGCTAATTTACCGTGAATCTTGGAAACAAGCTTCGTACATTAGATTGGATCGAACTATCCTATTTGTGTTTCTTACATCTGTTCCAACTAAAAGGATGTGGAAGTCTGTTTTCACTGTATACCTTTGAATCCGCTTAGCGAGGAAACGCTAAAAAACTTGATATTGTGGCACCGACAAAAGAAACAATCTGACACCCGCTTTGGTTCATTGTTAAAAATGCCAGCGTTCTGATTTTTGCTAACATCAACTAATGTGATATTCCACTTTCTTAACAGCTTCATGCAAGTTCTTGACAAGATCCTCATACCTGACAGAGCGTCCAATCACAGCACATAGATGAATAGCAAAATTTTCGGGTGGCAAATAGACAGGATCGCCAACTTCAAGTTTCGGTATGACAGACAGAACCCCTTCAGTCTCTAGGGCATCAGAAATACCTCTTATGCCCTTAAGGGTCCCAGCTCTATTCGGCAGCACAAGCACTTTGCCTGCGTAGCAATCTGCTTGAGCGTCGATTGCTTCTAAATCTGCTGACTCGCCAAGTGCCATTTTGATAACTTGTTCAACAAATGAAACACCCGTGGCAATTTCTATCAAATGCGAAACAATATACCCTCCTGCAGGTCTACCCGCTACCTCAAGTATCTTCACGCCGGTCGAAGTCAGACGCGCTTCAAGGTGGAATGCACTATTATTGAGTCCAAGTAAGGATATAGACTCACGGGCGGCATCCTTTACTGCCTTTATAGTTGTTTCGCTTTTACTTGAAGGAAAAAATTCCGTGTATTCGATGGAATAATCTGGGGTTACATCTTTATCTGTGACCCCAGCTATTTGAATCTTATGATCCTGCACCAAACCATCTACACAGACTTCTGGTCCATCCATGTATTCTTCGACAATGTATTGGTTAGGGTAATAAGAGTAGATTGTCCCACTAACAGGGACAGTATTTTGCAGCATTTCTTTCCACTTTTGATCAATCTCATCAGGCGAACTAATCTTCAAAATAGATTTGCTACCGGAAGCTCCTACAGGTTTGAAGACAAGCGGTAGACCGATACGCTCAGCTGCATTTCGTAAATCATTTAAAGACTCTACTGGATGGAATCTCGGACATAAGCCATTACCACCACTCAGCGTTTTTCTCATTTCAAATTTATTGCGGCCCCTCTTAGCCGCACTCGTGGACAGAGCAGGTAGACAGAAACTTTCTCCTATCGCTGCGACGAGCTCAACATCCTTGTCTGTCCAAGTAAGAACACCGTCGAATGGATGTCTTCTGTAGTATTCCTGAAGAGCTACAAGTGTCGTGGCTATGTCGTATGTATTATGCATAATTACGTCGGCTGCCAAACCTTTGGGAATTTTAGGGGCTTCAGCAGTCAGCAAGATAGGAGTTACCCCCATTCTATTAGCAACCCAAAATGGCACGAGCCTCTCAACTCTGTCCGTCCTAGTGTTAACAAAAAGAATTGTTTTATTCATAATCAACCTCATAGCATCGAAGACACAACCTAACAGTAATGTTCATATTGGGACATGTACGGCTTTGTTTGATAGCTTTACCGTGAGTTTGATAAATAATTCCGTGTTTCTTTGTTCAAAAAAAACCGCCTCACTCCTTTAGTAGTATCTCCTTTGTGGGTTCCACAAGGGTGCGGTTGTGCAAAATAATAGGTGTATCTCTTCACATCGCGTCTTTTCAGCGGATCAAGTCGGGTGGTCTAAAACGTCTATAGGGTGGTTCTATGGTTTCAAACTTCATGTGATTATCAACGATGCCGGTGAGCGCTTAGCGGTTGCGTTATCCCTGGAAATACCGGTGATCACAAACCTGTCTCGGCATCGGTCTCCAAATCGAGCGAGGTTTCAGTGCAGCCTCTACACAGATAGCAGCTATACCGCTAAAAACCTCCGGGAGCGTCTCCCGCAACAATCTGTAAATTTGGTTTACACAGTCCGGGAGAACATGGAACCGCTAGAGATATCCGCGGCTGATAAAGTGCTACATCTTCTCGGCATTGATAGCTTATCAGCTCTCCGAGCATAAGCCCTCGCTGAACGGTTCTGAACTCCAGCAAGGACAAGATTTACTAGGCATCCGTAAAATTTAACCTTTTTTCAAACTCACGAATTTAAAATGTTACACTAGTGTAACATTGCAACCTCGGCGCTAAGCGTCTGTAACCCTATGTGGGACGTGGCTTCTTTAAGTGTTAATTTCTGCTGCGAAAAAAAGGGATTTATCCGAAAGTGTAACATCTTATTTTTTTGAATTCTTAATTCAAATTTATATCGTATATGATAATATATATAATGTTGGGATGCAAATTTTTTTATGAATGGTTAAAAAGGCTCTGTTGTGCCCAAAATTTTAAATTTCTGGTGTTAGAGAGTCTAGAAATCGCTATACCCGGTTAGGTAATCTTTACGTTTTCGTGTGCTGTTTCCGAACTGTCCGCGGGGTGAGTGGTACACATGAGAGCCTGAAAAAGATAAAAAGGGCGCGATAGCTATTAGGAGGGCCCTACCGCTATCACGCCCTACTTTGGAGCTTCAGTGCCTTTCAGCGATTTATCCGCGGATAAAAAGCGCAAGCCATAAAGTTTCATGGGGCTACAGGCTTCACACACCGAAAACCGAATACAGTGGCACCACCCCAAGTCGAATATCCATACCGACTAGTGACCGAGAAGCCTCGATAGGACCAGTCGCCACCGCGAACGACACGGTTTTGGGGCTGTCCATACTTATTCGAGGGCGAGAAAATATCCAGGTTCGCGTTATAGTTATCTAACAAGTCTTGGATACTGGTTGCAATCGACAACGACACCGGATTGTGGGTTGGGGATTTTGCGTAGTAGTCAGCATCATACGCATCGAGACACCACTCCGCTACATTCCCGACCATATCATAGAGGCCGTACCCGTTCGGCGGATAACTACCGACTGCCGTCGAACCACGGGGGTTATTATAGTTCGCCTTGGTTTTATCTAGGGTGTCTCCCCAGGGATATCGCTTGCCGGCTAAGCCGCCGCGTGCGGCATACTCCCACTCTGCTTCGGTTGGCAGTCGCTTTCCTGCCCATCTAGCATATGCCATCGCACCCCGCCATCTTACAGAAATGACAGGATGATTCTCATAGCCTGCCCGTGGGCGATACACACCGTCTACTAAGTTAATGGTTGTATAAGCACCACCATTAATATCCACCCACCGCCACCAGCCATTTATATGTTTGCCCATTGCGTTGAGAAATGCCGCGTATTCAGTGTTTGTTACTTCGTGTGTATCCATGTAAAATGCGTCTAAAGTGACAGTGTGAACAGGGCGTTCATCGGTATCACCCGTGTTGCTGCCCATTTGGAAGGTGCCCGCGGGGATCAACGCCATGCCCGCAGGAGCATCGCTTTGATCAGGCACCGGAGTGGTATCCGGGTTTCCACTCGTGATATCCGGGGTCTCTGAACCGCGGGTTGTCGTAAATGAGGCAGTGGACACCGACTTCACACATCGAAAACCGAGATCGTTGCCCGTGCTCATCGGGAAACTATAGTCACGATTCGACACGCGAACAACCGAGGCTGAATAGAACCAAGAGCCGCCACGCAACACACGCTGCGAATCAACGGTTGTATAGGTGTCTATTACGGTGCTGTCGCCTGACAACGGGTTCTGCGCGGGAGAGGTGTCATAGAAGTTGTCGAGATACGTATCGAGACACCACTCAAATACGTTTCCTGCCATATCGTAGAGACCATAGCCGTTCGCAGCGTATGCCCCGCCTGCGGTTGTGTCCGCGATATTCCATCCGTAGTTCGCCTGGGTCGTGTCTATGGTATCGCCCCAGGGATATTGCTTGCCGGCTAAGCCGCCGCGTGCGGCGTATTCCCACTCGGCCTCGGTGGGGAGTCGTTTGCCTGCCCATGCGGCGTATGCCATGGCGCCATACCAAGTGACGCGAACGACAGGATGATTCTCATAGCCTGCCTTGACACTATATCTTCCGTCTATCCGTTCTATGCGGGCATCACTGCTACCGAGAGCCAACCACTTATGGTCTGCGTCGGCGTGTTTGCCTTTTGCGTTGAGAAATGCGGCGTATTCTGCGTTCGTCACTTCATGTGTGTCCATATAAAACGCATCTAAAGACACTGCGTGAACGGGGCGTTCATCGGCATCGCCGGTGGTGCTGCCCATTTGGAAGGTGCCCGCGGGGATCAACACCATCCCCGCAGGAGCTGGCGGGTTTACCGGAGGCGTTGGCGTTTCAGGTGGCAGTGGAGTGCCATCGTCACCCGCATTCCCTTTACCATCATCACTGTCATCTATAGGAGCTACCGGCACCCAATCAGCAGTCACCGTCACGTCAGAACCGCTCTCATATACCATAAACCCATCTGACTGCACTAAATTCGAACGATCCGAGTAACTCAGACCCGACTGCTCTACTGTCGCAGAAACCTGATCCGAGACCAGTCGAAACGAACGACGCGGATGCAACCAGAACCCAAACGTCTCCGAACTCGCCTCCGGTTTTAACGCTCCCGCAGCATTGGCAATCCGGAAATAAATCTCGTTATCCGCCCAGGCATGAAATACGCGCCCCTTCCCAGGACGAATGCGATACGTGCCGCGCGTCCGAAAACCCTCCGGATAACCTTTCTTCGAGTTCTCCAGCTTCCACGTCGCGTAGACTACATATAGATCGGCTTCCGTGGCATTTGTTATCACGCTCGCTACCCACGCAGGCGGAGCAACATCTTCACCAGGCCGACCACCATCGTCTCCGAGTTCGTCATTCGGCGGAGCAGTCGGCTGCCCATCTAGCGACACCCACTCCGGAGTGACAACCACTGCGGAGCCACCCGTATAGCTGACAAATCCCTCTAATTGAACCAACTGATTGTTCGGACGATCCGAGTAAAGCAGCTGATCTGTCGTCACAGAGGTATCGAGCGTCTGTGAGACGACGCGGAAGGAGCGCTTCGGATGAGACCAGAACGCAGAAGCCGTCGTGCCGCTATTCGCTTTTATCGCACCATCTGCGTTTGAAATACGGAAATAGATGTTGTTAGTGTCCCAGGAATAGAACACTCTGGACTTCCCAGGATCAAGCCGGTAGGAGCCGCGCGTCCAGAACCCTGCGGGGATGCCTTTGTTGCTATTCGCTGCCTGCCACGTGCTCTTGATCACATAGATCTCTTCAAGCGTGTTATTGGTTACCATGTTCTCTTGCCATTCTGCAGCCGCGAACGGAACGCTCACAAATATGAGCGCAGCAAAAATGGATAGAGCCACTATTGTTTTTTGCATGTTGTCTCTCCTTTTATCTGTGAAGATACACAGAAGTGTATGTTTTTATTTATACTTAACGTGGGTTTGATAAATAAGCCACTGTTTTCTTTGTCCAAACAGAACCTTTTATTATCCACTGTAAGGTTATTATATCTTCACTCGAAACAGGGTTTCCGATGCGTATTGTATCGCTTTTCGGCAAAATAGCCAACCGTTTTCTTGTGTCCGACAAAGTCAGTGATGCTTGCCATAAAATCGCGAAGAACATGTGCACCGATAATAGCTTCCCCTGTGATAGCCCCGATGTGTTGCCGGATCTGTGTGTTTACCTTCGTACGTAGGGTTCTAATCACTATTGTGACTTCCCTCTTGCTGCGATTTCCCATACAGATTCGACAATATCGTTACGGATGCCGTAATACCTGTCATGGAGATTCACCGTTGTACAGCAGTGGGTTGGTAAAATTTCGAGTTTATCTCCCGGATTGAGACGGATGTCCACATCGGAGATCTGCATCTTTCCGTGCTCTTCAGAGAGCCCTGTCATTTCTAAACCGGTTACATCAAGAGGTTGTGGAGTACCGAACTCTTTGGTAAGCACCTTCAAACCGGTATCTACTATTATTCGGTTCAGGGCTGGACGGCTCACAACAGTTGCTAGGACCGACAAGGCACATTCAAAATGCTCTCCGATGCCTTCTACGTTTCGGTAGGTAGAATCCATGAAGACATAGGACCCTGCCTGTATCTCTGTCATTTCCGGGATGCTACCGGTAATGTTGAAGGTTCCGGTGCCTCCACCGCTCATGATCGGTACCGCCACCCCGTGTTTTTCGAGGTAGCGTTTCGCATCCACCAAACGTTGCATCGCCTCACGTGCAGCTGTATCCCGTTCTGCTTTGTCAGGTTTAGCAACAGTATGTCCCTCGTACCCCATCAAACCGGCAAATTCCACGTTTGAACTTTTGTATATCAGGTTTGCCAGTTCCAGTGTAGTTTCCCCGGTTTCAACGCCGCATCGATCCATGCCGATGTTAACTTCCACTAACATCCTGATGTTCGTACCTTTCGCGGATGCTGCCTCGGAGATGGCTTGCACATTCTGGGCGTTATCGACGGCAACCATAATCTCCGAATGCTTCGCGAGATTAATGAGGCGGGCAATCTTTTGTGCCCCAACAATTTGGTTGGCGATTAGTACATCTCGGATCCCAGCATGAACCACTGCCTCTGCCTCACCCAACTTTGCGCACGTAACGCCCAGGGCACCCGCCGCGATCTGTTTATGTGCGATAATCGGTGTTTTGTGGGTTTTCACATGCGGTCTCAACATTGTGTTCACTGTGGAAAAATAAGCTGCCATTGTCTGTATATTGGCTTCCATCTTGTCCAAATCAATGAGTAAGGCTGGCGTATCCAATTCCATTTTGTGCATACCGATAAAAGGTTCGCTACCGTTTATATCCTGATAGATATTCATTCGAGCTGTCTCCTAAAGTTGTTTTACGGGATTTGATAAAGTGCCGAACCCATCAATTTCTATATTAACGACATCCCCCGCGGCAAGTGGTAAGTCGTTTGGTACGATGATACCGGTACCAGTGGAAACAACGGTGCCGAAAGGAAGCGGATTATCCCGCATCAGGAATTCCGTGAGATTCTCAAATCTCCAATTGATTTGGGAGGTATTCACGTTGCCTTCGTAGATAATTTCTTCCTCGCGAAGAACAGTACACCGCATATCCAGATTATAGGGTTCGTCTACTTCGGATGGGGTGAGAAACATGGGTCCGAGTGCGCAGCATCCGTAGAAGACTTTGGATTGTGGTAAGTAAAGCGGGTTGTCTCGTTCTATATCCCATGCGGAAACATCATTGCAGAGTGTATATCCGATGATTTCGCCATCGTTACTGAGAACATATGCGAGTTCTGGTTCCGTTGCTGTTAGCTCAGAATCGCTTCTAATCCCAATAAAGCCGTTGGGCCCAACACAACGCGGAGCGGTTGCCTTGAAGAATATCTCAGGACGCTCAGCGTAGTAGACACGACTGTAAATATCTTGTTCACTGTCGTCATCACGCATATCCGCGCTGCGTTTGTAAGTTACGCCACATCCCCAAACTTCAGGCGGGTCAATCGGTGTTAGGAGATGTGGGACATTTTCAGCGGGTGCGACATTTAATTTTTTCAGTGTCAGGCCATCAGATTCAGTGTTCCCATTTTCTGCATCTCGGTGTGCCTGAAGTTGTATCGGAGTCGGGGTCGCCACTTCCTCTTGGATATCAGCAAGTAAGACACCCAGGCTTACCTGTTCTCGATGAGCGAGTTCCAGTATCTCTAAGACGCCAGGTGATTCTTCGCTTGTCACGTCAATTACTTCCTCTTCGCGAGTAACTATCCCAACGCGCTTACCTAAGTTCGGTAGATGGAATTGAATGAGTTTCATTCTTTTTTCCTTAAGTATAGTAAGTACATGCTATTAATACCGTATCTGTTTACACGAAAATGTTTACTGAAGTTCAAGTTCAGTCCACGCCCTAGCGTCTTTAGCGACCACTCCAGGTATATATAATTTGTGAGCGCAGTAGATGCTGTTGTGTAGGGCTTAAACAGAGCTCACACATCTGTTAAAATGTATAGCTGTGCCTACATTTGACCCTATTTTTTGCTACTGCAACATGTCCCTTTCGTGTCCTAATTGTCTGCGGGGACTAAACCTGCTTTGACAAGAGATGCAACGACTACTTGTGCGGCTTCTTCAATAGAGAGTTCTTCTGTATTTACCGTGACTTCAGGGTCGGCCGGCGGTTCGTAAGGTGCACTAATACCTGTAAACTCTTTAATCTCTCCAGCTCGCGCTTTTTTGTATAAACCTTTCGTGTCACGTTCTTCACAGATTTTAAGTGGACAGGCAACGAAAACTTCGACAAATCTACCTTCTGCAACGAGTGCTCTTGCCTTATCTCTATCGGCGCGATAGGGCGAAATGAAAGCTGTCATAACGATAGTACCAGCGTCTGTAAAGAGTTTTGCCACTTCGCCGATACGCCGGATGTTTTCCTCACGATCCTCGGGCGAGAAGCCTAAGTTCTTGTTCAATCCGTGCCGGACGTTGTCGCCATCTAAAACGTATGTATGGTGGTGCTGTTGGTGCAATATGTGTTCGACCGCATTTGCCAAAGTCGACTTACCAGAACCTGAAAGCCCAGTGAACCAGACTACACAACCGCTCTGATTCAGTAATTTTTCTCTATCTTCTGCCGTGACAGTTGCTTTATGCCACGTTATATTAGTTGCTTTCCGTTGAGCCAATTGACTATTCCTCACATATAAAAATCAAAAAATTGAGGCAGCCCCGAGGTGCCTCTGTAATCAAAGGGAATTATAGTCACTATTATACGCGCGAATATGCTTTGATGTCAAGAGGAATAGAAGGAAAGAATCTCTCTGAAGGTTGAGAATCTGTCATATTATGCGGGTTTAGTTCCGTTATAATAAAGATAAAAAATCGCCGGCAAAACTGCTGAGGGTTGCCTCTTTGTTGTCTTAATTTTTTTCTTTTTGCTAACGAGCCGAAATTTCAAATAGAGCCTACCTTATTTGCTCCTCCGTAATAGTAATCACTTGATTTATACGGTTCTCCTTGTCCGAGAAGCCCAACGTCTGGACATGACCACTTTGCCATTTTATCTTTATAGATTCTATTGTCTTTTCTGAACCGATCCCGAAGTGAAGGCTTTGCTGACTACCAGAGGCGTAACTTCCGCCACAAGTTGCTTCACGGAATTGCGTTTTCTCCGCTGTGTGTAGCCAGACTTTCGCGCCGATCCCGTCTCTATTGCTTTGAGTTCCCACAAGTACGATTTTCACCCAATTGTTTTTTCCTGTTGCGGTTTGAGAGTCGTTTCTCAGTAGTGCTGGGCTTTCACCGTTGGATGTAACAAGAACGTCTAGTGCGCCGTCGTTATTGTAGTCCCCGATAGCTACACCGCGCCCCACAATTGGGCGTTTGAAGAACTGACCTGCTGTGTCGGGTAACGGTCTAAATACTCCCAAGCCGATATTCTCAAAAATCTGGGATCTCTGCTTGTAGGAAAGCGACTGCGTAATTTCCGATACGTTATCCCAGACGTGCCCATTTGCGACTAGGAGGTCGAGCATTCCATTGTTGTTTGCATCAAGGAAGGCGGTTCCGAAGCCGAGTTGTGAGAAACTCGGATCGGCAAGCCCCGCTTCAAAAGTGGTCATCGTATAGAAATTATCACCGTCGTTGCGAAAGAGGCTGTTAATTTCCAAAGAGAAGTTTGTAATAAAGAGATCAACCGCCTCATCATTATTATAATCACCAGCAGCAATCCCCATACTAGCGGTCGCTCTACCTTCTGAATTGTAAGCGACGCCAGCTTCAATGGCGACATCTGTAAAGGTGTCGTCTCTGTTATTGCGATAGAGGAAATCGGGGACAGCATCGTTAGCAACAAAAATATCAAGGTAACCGTCGTTATTGTAGTCCGTGAAGAGTGTTCCTAATCCCTTGCTAATGTTGTGTAGTCCGGCATGGGCGGTAATATCTGTAAAAGTACCGTCCCCGTTGTTACGATAAAGCGTGTCACGGCCCCCCGGGTATTCGTGTGGACCACAGTAGATATGCTCGCCGTCTAGAAAACAGGCGTGGGCAGTTTCAAGTTGGTAATCTAAATAGTTTGCTACATAGAGATCTAAGTATCCGTCAAGGTTGAAATCTCCGAAGGAGGCACTAATGCTCCAATTGCCATCACCCACATCAGCATGCAGCGTCACATCTGTGAAGGTGCCGTCCCCGTTGTTACGATAGAGCTGGTTCGCACCGAAGTTTGTGAGATAGAGATCAGTGTCCCCGTCATTGTCGTAATCGGCAGAAATGCAGCCCATACCGTAACCCTGGTCTTGTTGAAGTCCTGCTGCTGCGGTGACATCAACAAAAGTACCGTCTCCGTTGTTTCTATAGAGGACGTTCATATCGTCGGGTTGTCTATACTGTTGGTAACGATGTATGAGTGTACCACTGTTAACGAGATAGATATCGAGATGACTATCATTGTTATAATCGAAGAAGAGGCCACCGGCACCCATCGTCTCGGGAAGGTATTTCTGTTTTGAGGCACCATTGGTGTGTGTGAAGAGGAGACCTGCTTGCTGCGTCTGCTCTGTGAAGTAAATTCTGGTTTCAGCTGCGGCTGGAAGAATAGAGAAATTGGTGGCAAGTATGAGATAGGTGTGTAAAAAAAAGATTAGATTAGTGCAGAGCGAGAGACAACAGGGGTACTTCAATTTTTTCTGCATATCCCGCGTTGTAGTAGTAGAGATAAGGGCATCCAGCGAGTGGATGCCCTTAGGTGAGGCTTTTCTACTTATTAGAATAAGGCTTTTAGAAAAGGTTTTTCAGTGATCCCCAGGTAGTTGTGAGTCTATTTTGTGCTTCAACCGCGGTCTGCGGGTCGGTTTCATTCGGATCGAATGCCACATCGGTTGTCGCGAAGATTTTATCAACATATGTGCCGTCTTCGCGGTGCGCGATATAGAAGGTATGGTCCCCATCAGATAACGCCACAGGAACGGGATCGTCGCCGTGCTGGGTCATTTCAAGTCCCTCAAACGGACCGTCGCGTGTATTCAACCGGAACCAGACCCAATCGGTTGTATAGTTAACGCGGAGTTCTTCTGCTTCAAAGAAATCCCAGATATTCATGGTGGCGTTATTGGTAGAGGCGATATCACCGTCTGCGGCATCGAGCGCCCAGTAAAGGGAATTATCACTGACTGAGGGAGCAATAATGCGCCCCCAGAAATGCCAATCGTCTGCTGCGACTGAAAATTCATATTTTACCCAGTCACCACCGTCGTTAGTAGCTCCATTATGTGAACCGATGTAGGCCCCACCGGATGCTTCTGTGACGGTGTAATCCTCTACACCTTCAGCAGCGTTACCTGGATGCTCATTTGGAGCTTCAAATATCTCAAATTTCGTACCGTTTGAATCGTTAAAGTTTTCTGCTTCCCAACTGATGTATTTCTGGGCAAATGCGGGAAGCGCGATAAGGCTTAAAGCTGTTAGTAGAATGAGAGTTCGCATTAACAAACCTCCTTAGAAAAGTGGATTAAAGTTATTGTAGCACAATTATAAAGAGAAGCACTACTTTTTATTTGTCGGTTTCTCGTCTAGACTATTTACTGCGTTATGCTATTTTTAAAGACCCAGCAAAACATCTTCAACAGCTTCAGGAAGTTCGACCGTACTCGGATCGACATCAATGGCGTATTCAGTACCATAAGCTGCAACGAGATTATCAAAAGTGACGTTGTCTATACGTTCAAGTTCGTCGCCCGGATAGACAAGCCATACTCCATAGCAGCCGTCACAACTGACCATATCCACATCGTCATTTTCAATTGGGAACTGGGTTAGCGGACTATTACAATCAGGACATGGCAACATATTGGTTTTTCCTTGTAGTTGTCTCAGTTTAATCTTAGTCGGCCGCTGGTGCGAAAACTTCCGGATTCTCCGCAGCGGCATCGTAATCGTCGATCAGTTTTGTAATGATAGGGGTATCGCCGCAGATCGGGCAATTTTCATCTCGGTTGATTTTCATCTCGCGATAGGTCATTCCGAGTGCTTCATAGAGAATGAGCCTGCCGATGAGGGGTGCACCGATACCGAGAATATATTTAATCGCTTCGGTTGCCATCATGACACCTATTATGCCTGGGAGCACGCCCAGAACTCCGGCCTCGCTTCAGCTCGGCACTAGGCCTGGGGGTGGCGGGGTCGGATACATGCATCGATAGCAAGGACCATCGTGTGGTTTAAAGAGCGAGACCTGCCCTTCAAACTGGAAAATACTACCGTGGACGATTGGTTTACCCAATAGTACAGCTGCGTCATTGACGAGATAACGGGTGGCGAAATTATCACACCCGTCCACAATTATGTCATATTCTGAGAAAATTTCTTCAACATTATCGGCAGCTAGACGCAGGTTATACGGAGTGATGTCAATGTCTGGGTTCAACGACTTAATGGTTGTTGTCGCGGATTGTACCTTCGGTGTGCCGACGGCTTCTGTACGGTGGAGTATCTGACGTTGGAGGTTACTTAACTCCACAACATCAGAATCGATAATACCGAGATGGCCGATACCTGCGGCCCCGAGATACACGCCTGCTGGTGATCCCAAGCCTCCTGCACCAACCAGCAGGACGTTAGCATCAAGGAGTTTGGCTTGTCCGTGTTCGCCGACTTCTGTGAGCATAAAATGCCGGCTGTAACGGTCGAGCTGATCGTGTGTCATCGGTTTGTCTTGTGCAGTCGGGAACCCGGCGCTCATCCAGTCCCGATAGCCGCCTGCAAGAGAGACGGTATCAGTGTATCCCATTTGGCGGAGGGATTTGGCAGCGAGTAGAGAACGGAGCCCCGCTGCGCAGTATACAACGACCTTTTGGTCTCGATCAGGAATATAATTTTCGATAGAGAACTCAAGCATGCCACGTGTGACATGCACAGCATTCGGGATATAACCGGCGCGATATTCATCTTCATCGCGAACATCCAGCAGTACGAAATCGTTCTCTTCGTCTTGTTCGGTTTTCACTTCAGCAACAGTTACTTCCGGTATTTCTGCTTTCGCTTCCTCAACGATTTGCCTGTAGGATTTCATAAAATTTTTCTCCTGCGAAGAAGAAATATGAAAATTAAGGATCTCATATTCTCTCATTCTATGGATTTTAGGTCTTTTGCACTTACAGAATTATACCATATGTGCCTTGTCTTGTCAATATTTTAATCTTTCGGATGTATTAACTATAATGGAAAGTCAGGGCTATTTAGTTTCCCTATCAGAGGGAATTTCTGATTCTTTGTTATCGGTTATTGACAAGCAAGATATGGGTATGTTAAAATAGATGTAGACAGGTGTAGACACAAGTGGTAACCGGTCCAGTAGATTAAGGCACTGTCTCTAAAAGCATAAAGATAAAGGAGAAGCGATGTTCAACACAAACCCTTTTCAACAACCCGGACAGTGGTATCGCGGGAATACACATAGCCACAGCACTGAGTCCGATGGACAACTCTCAATATCAGATCGTTTTGCTGCGTATAGGGACGCAGGTTACGATTTTCTCGTGTTGACTGATCACCGCAAGGTTAACGAAGTGCAGGCTTACACGACATCGGATTTTTTGGCAATATCAGGGAGCGAAGTTCATCCTGAAAATCCTTACGGTGGTGGGACATATCACATCGTTGCGATTAATATACATGAACAGCTAAACTGCGCGAACATGCACCCGAATGCAGTAATCGATCAGATTAAAATGCAAGGTGGTGAAGCCGTTTTGTGTCATCCTTATTGGTGTGGGCATACAATTTTAGATTATCTGCCGTTGCGCGGTTATTTTGCTGTTGAGGTTTATAACGACACATGCATGGGCATCGGTAAAGGGTTTTCGGAGCAGGCATGGGACGATCTTCTAGATAGAGGTGGTCCTGTCTTCGGCATCGCCGCCGATGATGCCCACGGCACAAAGCACGACTGCTTCCACGGCTGGATTATGGTCAAAGCGCAAGAACTCGCGCTCGGTAGCATCATGGAATCACTCCGGACCGGCGCTTTCTATTCTACACTTGGGCCCGAGATTAAGGATATGAACTTAGATGGAAATCAATTGACTGTTAAATGTTCGGCGGCACGATCAATTGTTTTTAAAGCAGAGTGCAGTCGTGGAAAACGAATCTTGCCATTCGATGGCGAGCTCTTAACTGAGGCAACCTACAGTATTCCGGAGAACGTCAAATACGTTCGCGTCGAGATAACTGACGAAACCGGTAAGAAAGCATGGTCAAACCCACTCTTTTTTTAGTGAAATGTCTTGGCAGATCTCGTCACACTTTCATGGGGGATTCCGATGCAAAACATTTTGGTGTGCCAAACAGGAGGCTGGATCGGCGATATGGTGCTGCTGACTCCTGCCTTACGTGCCCTGAAGTGCGCGTATCCGAAATCTAATTTAACACTTCTGTTGCGGCGGTGTGTAGCCGATCTAATGCAAACCCACCCTTATGTTGACACCTGCATCGTGGATGCGAAAACAGAAGGTCGCTATCGATCGTTTCGGGACCTTGTCCGTCAGATACGGGCTAAGGTATTTGACATCGCAGTTGTGCTGCATCCTACCTCGTTTCGGAATGCGCTTCTACCCTTCATAGCACATATCCCGATACGTGTTGGGACAAATGTTGGTGGGCGCGGGATGCTGCTAACACTGTCTTGTAAAGACACTACAGAGATACATGAGGTCCACCGATACCTCCGTGTCCTAGAGCTGCTAAATATTGATGGAGCTCCCTCTTTTTTGGAGTTTTGGCATACAGATGCAGATCGGAAGTTTATTAAACGACTCCTGCGTACTGAGGGCGTATTACCGGGCGACCGAGTTATTGCTCTCAATTTGGGCACGACCTGGCCAACGAAACGATGGAACATAACGAATTTCGCAGACCTTATCCAACGAATTGCAGTACTGATACCAGAAATCAAAATCCTGTTAATCGGTTCATCTGAGGAGCGGGAACTTGCAAAAGCACTGTCCACTTGGTTGTCGGTTATTAATCTCGTCGGGAAAACGGATATTCTCGAACTAGGGGCGTTGTTGGAAAGATGTGAAGTGTGCTTAACTTGTGATAGTGGCCCGATGCATATTGCCGCTGCAGTTCAGACGCCGACAGTGGCACTTTTTGGTCCAACGAGTCCAACGCGCCATCGGCCCTACGGAGATGGGCATACTCTCATTGAAAAACCAGTCTCATGTCGCCCTTGTTACAAACAGATGTGTCGTCGACAAGAGGCACCGCACCTCTGTATGCAGGAAATAGGTACCGCTGAAGTTGTCAAGGCATTAGAGATTAAGTTGCGCCGGGAAATTGCCGCTGCTTAAATATAAACTATAGAAAAAAGGAATAGTGAATGAAAGACATCCGCGCACTGGTATTTGATTTCGGCGGGACTTTGGATGGAAACGGTATCCACTGGTTGGAACGGACGTATCTGTTTATCCGCGAACGGTGCCCCGAAATTACACGCGAGGCATTTGACGAAGCAGATAGGGCAACGGTAACGGAGTTTGCACTTGGAGATTCTTCTCATGAGTGGTCTTACCAAGACGGTTCAATGTTACCGCTCGGGGTGGTCGCCTCTGAGCACACAGCGTGCTGTAATTTGCGAGAAACTGCCGATGCGATTGCATCAGGAATTTATAAGCGACTAGGCCTGAGCAAACAGATGAAAGATGAATATGTTGAGTGGTTCTGTAAGGGAGTCGCCCAAAGTCTTGCTGAAAATAGGCGATGGCTTAAAACACTTTACGGCACCTACCAGCTTGCTGTGATTAGCAATAACTTTGGAAACACGCGCGGTTGGTGTGATGAATATGGACTTTCCCCATTGCTTGAGGCAATTATAGATTCCACGGTTCTCGGTATAGCGAAGCCAGATGCCCGTATCTTTGAAGCAGCTTTGGCCGAATTGAGGGTGGCACCTCATCAAGCAATCTACGTTGGCGATAGTTATGCTGCGGATATGGTCGGAGGAAAAAACGCAGGAATGTGGACTGCGTGGCTTGTTGGCGATGAGCACAAGACCTGCCCGGATTTATCTATGGTTGATGTTAAACTGTCCTATTTGTATGAATTGACCCAGTTTTTGAATTCGTAGTAGAATTTTGAGAGAGAAAAGGGCAGATATTTGCTTCTGCCCGTTAGTTTTGTTAATGTTTGAGAAGTAAAGTGTGAAGGTTATAGTTCACGATGGAGACAGACGACTTTACCCAGTATCGTCACTTCATTAATGTTATAAATACTGGATTCAATGACCGGGTTTTCCGGCTGTAACCGCACTTGATCGCCTTCTATAAAAAAGCGTTTTACTGTTGCTTCGTCTTCCACCATAGCGACCACAATATCACCTGGATCGGCATCTGCTTGTCTTCTGACAATAACATAGTCGCCTTCTAGGATGCCGACCCCGATCATGCTGGTGCCGATGATTCGGAGGGCGAAGCATTCCTGGTTATTTACCATGCGGGTTGGAATAGGCAGAGTGCCTTCGATATTCTGTGAGGCAAGGAGTGGTGCTCCGGCAGCTACACGTCCAAAAATCGGTATTTCTACGATATCCCGATCTACTTCCGTTAGCATTGGATTCGCGCCTTGGTCTTCAAGCCATTTACTAGTGACAACCTTGGGTTGTGTTTCCTTCAGAATGGAGATCGCCCTAGGCTTGCCTTCTTCCCGTTCAATATATTTCTTTTTCTCGAGCGCGTTGAGATGGTCATGCGCCGCTTTTTCGGAGAAGCCGAATTGACTGCCAATCTCACGAATCGTCGGCGGATAACCCTCCTTAATACATTTCTGGATGTAATTAAAGATCTCGCGCTGCCTGTTTGTCAAATTCTTCGCCATGAGTTAAGCCTCCTGCAACTGATCATAGGGTATTAGTTAATATGTTTATATTATACTATATGCAGGTTAAGAATGCAAGAAAAAAACAAATATTTATTTTTTTCTATGGTCCAAAGGCGCTTGCCATAAAATTGAAACCGAAAAGTGCTGCTAACGTCTTAATTAAAGGGAAACTTGGAAATGCAAAATCTACCTCTTTTTATCTCTCTCTTTACTAATGTCCGTATCATCTTTGAGAAGTTTCATCAGATCACAGCTGTCGTGTATCCTGGTTGTGTTATAGGTGCCCTATTTATCGGGGTAGTGAGTTCGGGGATTGCGAAAGAGCAGGCGGAGAAAGTAAAGCTTGATAGCGTCGTCAAGGACTTTAGTCTTAAAGACGTTAACGGGACATCTCACACTCTGTACAAGCTCGGCGAGGAAAAGTCTGCTGTTGTTGTCTTATTTCTTGCTACACAGTGCCCTATAGTGACTGATTATGTGGAACGTATTGTTGCTTTGGTTAAGGCTTACGACGACAAAAACGTGCAATTTATTGGTGTCAATTCAAATAAACAGGAAAACGTTAAAGAGATCTCGGAATACAACCACAAACACGGGTTGGAATTTCCTGTCCTAAAGGATCTAGAAAATAATATCGCGGATTATTTTGGGGCAAGAAGAACGCCAGAAGCGTTTCTACTCGATGCAGAGCATGTGCTCCGCTACGCTGGGGCAATAGACAATAGTCCAAAAGAACCGATAAAACAGTATCTCCGAAGTGCTTTAGATCTAGTAGTTGCTGGAAAAGAGATTCCCAAGGATTCCAGAAAGACAAGGGCAGTTGGCTGTACAATTAAGCGGGTACGGAAATCCAACGTAGATAGGACCCCGTGAATATTTATCTGCTTCCTTGTTTTTGGGGTCGATGTCACCGTGGAGGTGAAAAAACAAGATGTTTCGATTGTTTTACCACTGTTTTCAAGCAGTTCTAAGTCTGTTTTGGGGGGCATGTATTCTTGTATTTATAGCGATTTTCGTGGGTATCGGATTTGCAGGCGGGATATTCTTAGCGTGTTGGAAAGATGTACGAGGCATCGATCTTAATCGACTCGAATATAATGTAGACACCGAAACTTGGAGACAACACTTGGAGGTTTATTCTTCTGTTTGCGAAGTACGAGAGACAGATAAAGCGGTGTTTTTGCTTGATAAATTGGAACGACTGAAATATAAGAAGGTCGCCGAGATCATCCCCCGATTGAGCGAACCGGGCGAGTACACCGATACATTGGACGCGAACGGAAATCGAGTGATCCGTATCCATCTGCGAGATTTTGAGTATCCGTACCTTGACGTGGCGGCTGGACATGTGCAAGTTGCAGTTAGAGACGAGCGGATTGTAGCCATCCGGAGTGAAGCTGGGGTTGTACGCCAGAATTTTTACCTTGAGCCGGAGAAGATGAGCGAATTTACTGACGAACAAGGTGCCACGCGCCGTTTGATTCCGTTGCTCCAAATGCCTACAAAGTTGACAGGGGCATTTATCGCTATTGAGGATCACCGCTTTTCGAACCATTGGGGAGTTGATATTATACGTCTCGGCGGAGCAGTGAAGAATACTTTGTTAAATGGGGTCCGATTGGCCGGGACAAGTACACTCACACAACAGTTGGCGCGCAATATTTATCTGTTTGATCAGAGATCCGTGAGAGACATTGGCCGGAAATCGAAAGAGATACTCCTTGCGGTGAGAATTGAGAAGGTTTTTTCTAAAGATGAGATCTTAGAGCGGTATTTGAATTATGTTGACTTGGGCAGATCGAGATATGGGGGCAAAACGTTTCACGGTGTTCAGCAAGCAGCACTCGGATATTTTGGGAAACAAGTGTCGGAGCTCGACTACCACGAATGCGCTTTGCTCGCAGCGCTTCCAAAGGGACCTTTTGCTTTTTCACCATTTTCCAATCCTGAGGATGCCAAGAGACGTCGTAATATGGTGCTTGACAGAATGTTAACGGAAGAATACATTCCTGCGTCCGAGTGGCGTGTCAGTCGAAACGCTCCGTTACTCCCCCCAAATGTGGAGGAGAGACGTACAAAGATCTCCGCAAAGGAGGCAGGCCACTTCCTTCAACATGTGCGTGATGAACTTGTCCGACTTCCTGAACTTAAAACGAAATTGTACAGCGAAGGGTTAAAGGTTTATACAACCATAGACATGTCAATGCAAGCGGTTGCTGAGAAAGAAGTCGCGAATCACCTCCGTTATATGGACAAGACTTATGGCGGGGCGCGGCTCCCGGATTACGATACTTATAAGCTGAGACCAGACGGTGATCCGATAAATAACTATCTACAAGCCGCACTCATCGCCTTTGAACCCAAGACAGGCCATGTTAAAGCGATGGTAGGCGGACGCGATTACAATATCACAGCGACGAAAATTGATCACTACAACCGCGCCCTTGGAAGCGCGAGGCGACAACCCGGGTCCGCTTTCAAACCGATTGTTTTCGCCGCCCTCCTAGAAGAACCGTCTATTTTAACGCCCGCAACAGTTATCGTTGATAGTAGCTGGGGCATTGTGCCTTTTCCTGGACAGAAGACATGGTATCCTCGAAACTACAGCAGGATGTTTAGAGGTAACGTCAATATCCGGGATGTGCTCACAAAATCGATCAATGTTCCTACGGCGAGAGCGGTGCTTGAGACACCAATAGGTGACAACGGTATATGGGAAGGAATCAATCGCGTCGTGGACCTATCAAAACGGATGGGTATTAAGAGCCCGATGGACCCAAAGCCTGCACTCTCCTTAGGTGCGTCTGTTATGACAGTCCTTGAATTGACATCCGCTTATGGGGTCTTTGCAAACGGAGGCGTTCAGATGGAACCGGTGCATATCCAATATATTCTTGACACAACGGGCAACATAATTTATCCATCTGACAACCATCAGGTAGAACGTCGGCGTGTCTTGGACGAAAAAGTAGCGTATCAGATTACTTCATACTTGGAAAACGTAATTCAAAATGGAACGGGTAGGCGCGCGAAACACATAATGGGGCTTACTCGGCCTGCAGCAGGTAAAACAGGAACCACTAATGACAATGTAGATGCTTGGTTCGTCGGCTATACCGCAGATCTAGTTGTCGGTGTGTGGGTAGGACTTGATAAAAATCTGCCGAACCGCCGTAACTACAACCAAGAGGGGGCAAAAGCGGCGCTGCCAATTTGGGCGCAATTTTTAATTGATGCAGCGCGGGGGCCCCACAAGGAATTCCCAGTACCTGATGGCATTGTCTTCCGAGACATTGATAAGAAAAGTGGAAAGCTCAAAAGGGACGGTGAATGCCCAGAAGAAAACATTAGTACGGAGCCTTTTATTGAAGGACAGGAACCCAAAAACCTTTGTAACCTGCGACATTAAATAAAAATATCTCTCTACACTTTTATCACGCTTCTCCGGTTAAAACTCGTTATGAAAAAGTTCACAAGACACGATACCCTATATTACTAACGTAAGTTTGATAGATACGTCCGTGTTTACTTTGTCCAAAGAGAACGCTTTGGGTATGCTAAACTATGCAGGCTCATCACCTCATTTCCGCGCGGGTCGATGACTTTGACTGCGACCTGTTTATGCGGTCCGGGACGGAACGGAAACGACGTTGTACCACTGAACCGCTCAAACTGCTCTTCATCAATAACGCCTTTCAAGGCACGGGCGATCTTCTGCCACGCCGTCTTGTCCGGGAAGAAGGCTTGTGTGATGCAGAACGTGCGTCCATCGTAGTCGGTATCCACAAACCACGCCGCCACCTTATTCGCACCCGCAGAACGCACGGTGTTGTCTGACGGGTCGTAGATGTCCACGCCCTCCATCTCGACAATATATTCCTCTTCGCCGGCTTCCTCAAGGGTTGTGCGGGGCATTCCGAAGACGGTAAAGAGCTGGGTTGAGGGTGTCTCCTTGAGGAGTCCGCCCATTGCGACGTCGGGGTTGATGTGTGCCATATGGATACGGACCCTGGGGTTCGGATCGTCTTGGATAACTGCTTGTGCCGCGCCGTCAAAACTGAACCCTGCGAAGACAAGTTCATCATAGCCGCGGCGGGAGGCGATGGGTAGACACGCCTCGACTTGCATTGCGGTGATGGGGCCGTGCTGTGGTCCAAATGCGACGGCGACGGAGGATTCGGTATCGCAGTGTTTCCAAGTGCCTTCTGCGTGGAGGATATCGGCTTCGATGGGGTCGAGGGTGTCGAATGTCAATGTGTTGTTATTAGGGAATCGGATGCCGTCGTGTCGGAGGTGATGTATCATCTGTTCGAGGTATGCCTCGGCATTGACTGCTTGGTGCGTGTCGGTCTCGGCATCAAAAGTGGTTTTGACTTCTTCGGGTTGTGCTGTGCTGGACGAATCAAGGTCGAGTGACTCTTCTGCGGGTTGCACTGCCTCTACGGTGAAGGGACCGGTGACGCGCACTCGTTTTCTGTTGATGTGTGGCTGATCGACGAGTTCTTCGGTTTCAGATGCTGCGGTGATGCATGCGTTGATGTCGTGCATCTTTGCTTGCCATGCTTTGCGATAGTCTATGAGAGCGTGTTGTAGTGTTTTTGGCCAGTCGGGGTCTGTATCGAAGGGTACTTGCCAGTCGTGCCAGTGTGTATCTGGTAGCTGCCAGCGCCTTTTGTCTGCATCCGTGATGGCAGTTTTGCCGTGTTTTTTCTGCTTATGCTTGAGTTTTGCGAGGAGTTTTATGCGAAGCGGGGGGGGTAATCTGTGATAAGTTGTTGTTCAGAGCATCCAACTTCTCTTTCAATATCGGCTCATGTTTCTCAAAAATCGGATCCAGGGCAGTGTTTTGGGCGATACTTTTGAGGGTGATATGCGGAGCTTGTTTATTGACGAAGCCACCCGCGATGCCTTTTGACTCATCCTTGAGCTTATAGTAATCAAAGGCTCCTGTCAATAAGCGTTGTCGGGCTAAGGCGACAGCCACGCGGCTGGTATCAATGGTTATCCAGCGTCTGCCCCACTGTTCAGCAACATAGGCGGTGCTGCCGCTTCCACAAGTTGGATCGAGGACAAGATCTCCAGGATCTGTGGTCATGAGAAGGCAGCGTTCAATGACTTTTGTTGAGGTTTGAACAACATAGGCTTTATTTTGCTCTGACATTTGATTATCCCATAGGTTTGCTATTAAAGCGTAGGGAAAATCACCGTGAAAATATTTATAGCGGACAGAGTTTCCTTGACTAATTATGCGGTCTGCTGCTGCCAAACGGCTTAGCCCATCTTGCGAACATCGCCAGCCGCGAGAACGGGAAGCAGCAGGTAAATATTCTCTATTACGGAACATAAAAGGCATCCTAGATGTATCACTGCCACTAGTTGAATACAAACTATTGCTTGAAAAGAATTTAGCATTTCCTTTATTTAATTTCTTCGCATCGGAAGCATTAACGATTTCGCCATCAATATCTGCTAAGTTAAATCGTACCGAGTCTGCCTTTTTCTCCTCGTAAAGACGATGAAATTTTAGTAAAGAAATATCTTTACTATACCAAAGAATATAATCGTTCAATATAGATAGGTTTTTCCTTGTAGAAGTACTACGGGTTTTAAAAACAATCTCTCCAACAAAATTCTCACTCCCAAACACTTCATCCATGACACATCGGACGCGATGGACGTTCTCGTCCCCGATCTGCACAAAAATACTGCCGCTATCGGTCAACAACTCCTTCGCAACAATCAACCGATCTCGCAGATACGCAAGATATGAGTGGATACCCAAACGCCACGTATCCCGATACGCCTTGATCTGCTCACGCTCACGCGTCAAGTCCTGGGGCCGATCTCTTACATCCCGCTGAAAAGTGCTCGGTTGAAAATTAGACGCAAACTTGATGCCATACGGCGGGTCTATGTAGATCATCTGCACCTTGCCACCGAGATTTTCACGTTGTGCAAGGGAACTCATCACCGTGAGACTATCCCCAAGGATCAGGCGATTCGCCCAATCCACATCGTGCTGGTAAAAGTCAACGGCTGTGCTATAATCCTGCTGCGGATCAGCGAAGAGTTCACGTTGGACGTTTTGGCGCTTTGCGGTTTTCAAGATTGCTTTGCTGCTGATGCGTTCGTGGATGTGGAGGGCCACGGGGTCGACGCTGAAGGCTGCTGTCTCCTGTTTGCCTGCCCATTCAAGCCAGGGGGCGTGGTGTCGGAGTGCCTCGGCGAGCGTCTTCGCCTCCTCTACGGAGAGCGGTCGCTGCTGTGCGGTGTGGAGGAGTTCGGGGAGTTTGTCTGCGTCTGCGTCTAGGTCGGATCGGAGGCGGGGTGGCAGGTGTGGGTTGTATGCGTATTGCCGTTTCGGGGGTTCTTGGATCTTCCCTTGTGCGGCGATGCCTGCGGGCGGGTTATTTTTTCGGGTAGCAGTACTGTGTCGGTAGTCGCGGACCTCTTTTGGCTTAGTGGTGCGTTTTGTGCGTTTTCTTCTTGACATTCTGGGACCTCTCTATGGAAATTGCTCGTTTTTTAGTTGATACAAGATGCCCATCCGTGGTATATTGTATACGTATGAACGTGAGTTTGATAAACAGCTCACTGTTATCTTTATCTAAAGAGAGCCCCTTGGTATATTCGGTATATCAGGTTATTATATCTTTACCGAAAGGAGCCCTCCCTCATATATTGTATCACTTCTCCGCAAAATAGACGACTTTTTTCTTGCGTTCGGGAAAAAGCAAACCTATAAATTTCTTGTAGTTTCGATGCACGATGCAGCTTGCATCCCGTATTGCGGAAACAATTGGAGCTGCAAGAAGGAGCCAAAAGCCGTCATGAGAATGAATTGGGAATTGCTGACAGAAATTAAGTGCCCAAAAGATGGTGCTCCGGAAGTGGATCACCGACAATTTGATCTCGTATCAGACTACACGCCGCAAGGCGACCAACCCCAAGCGATTGAAAAGTTGACAAAGGGTCTCCTACGAGGAGACAGGACACAGACGCTGCTGGGTGTAACTGGTTCCGGCAAAACTTACACGATGGCGAATGTTATCCAGAACGTGCAGGTGCCCACGCTTGTCATTTCACCGAATAAGACACTTTCCGCACAACTCTACAACGAATTTCGAACATTTTTCCCAAACAACGCTGTCCATTACTTCGTCAGCGACTATGAATACTATCAACCAGAGGCGTATCTCCCGGTTACCGATACTTTCATTGAGAAGGATGTTCGTATTAACGAGGAGATTACACGGATGCGGCTTGCCGCAACAGCGTCCCTGATATCTCGTCGTGATGTTATTGTTGTTGCAAGCGTTTCCTGTCTCTACGGACTCGGTTCCCCAACTGAATTTAAAAAGCAGAGAGTTCATATAGCCGTAGGTGAGGTTATTCGTCGCGACAAACTCCTACGTGCTCTCATCGATATTCAATATGTTCGTAACGATGTTGAGTTCTGGCAGGGCATCTTCCGAGCACGAGGGGATGTTGTTGAAGTGTTTCCAGCTTATAGCGAAAATGCTTATCGTATTGAACTCTTCGGGGATGAGATTGATCGGATTAGCGAAATTGATACCACAACCGGTGAAGTATTAGCACACCGCGACTTCCTTGAAATCTATCCTGCTAAACACTTCATGACCGATGCTGAAATCTTCGGCGAGGCATTAATTAATATTGAACTTGAACTCCAAGACCGGATTCTTTTTTTTGAGAAACAGAACAAGCTGTTAGAAGCGCAGCGCGTTGAACAGCGAACCCGTTTTGATCTAGAAATGTTGCGGGAAGTAGGCTACTGTTCTGGTATTGAGAACTACTCGCGACATCTCTCAGGACTCCAACCGGGTGATCCGCCTTACTGTCTCATGCATTACTTCCCTGATAATTTTTTGCTTTTTATTGATGAATCTCATGTAACCATTCCACAACTACGCGGTATGTATCGTGGCGACCGATCGCGGAAAGAGACCTTGGTCGAGTACGGTTTCCGTTTGCCTTCGGCGTTAGATAACCGTCCGCTCCGTTTCGACGAGGTTGAAGCACGCGTCAACCAGGTTGTCTTTGTCTCGGCGACCCCGGGGCCCTATGAGATGGAAAACAGTTCTCAAACTGTTGAGCAAATCATTCGTCCTACGGGCCTGGTGGATCCGAAGATTACTATCCACCCAGTGAGTGGACAGGTCGACGACCTCATAGGTAGGATTAAGAGGCGCGTCAAGAGCAAACAACGTGTACTCGTTACAACCCTCACTAAACGGATGGCAGAAGACTTGACCGAGTATTTAACCGAAGCAGGTATCCGTGCTGACTATATGCACTCTGAGATTGATGTGTTCGATCGCGCCCGCATTCTACGTCAATTACGAGAGGGAGTTTTCGACGTTCTCGTTGGCATTAACTTGCTTCGAGAAGGCCTCGACCTGCCAGAGGTCTCTCTTGTGGCAATCTTAGATGCCGATCGACCCGGCTTCCTCCGTTCTGTCAGGTCTCTCGTTCAAACGGCTGGACGTGCTGCACGAAACGTTGACGGTGAAGTAATCCTATACGGAAATGATGTCACGGAGGCAATGGCAGAGGCGATACAAGAGACGCAACGGCGACGGGACATTCAGCTGCAGTACAACCTTGATAACAACATCACACCAGCCACTATTGAAAAAGCCATTCAAGAACTTATTACCGAGGCTGGGGATGAGTATCAAACAAAGGCAGCTGACAAACCAGCCTTTGCTGTAGCAGACATTGATCCTCAAGATGTTGAAACAATGATCAAGGACCTAACGCGACAGATGCGGAAGGCTGCCCTTGATCTCGATTACGAAGAAGCTGCTGCCTTACGTGACCGTATTGCTGAACTCAAGGAACAGTCAGCGGAACAGGAGCGTGTCACCGACAACAGCTAAGGCTGTGTGTATCTTATCATCTTTTAGAGAACTGACTCGATATAAGTCCGGCAAACGTGCTCCTTATTAAGTCTACATAGTTCCTGTTGATACCGGATTCCTATGGGGATACCGCCGCCCCGACGACGGCACGAGAGAACCGGGGATGACTAAACCTAGGGGTTTGCAAGTGTTGAGAAGTCCGCTTCAATCACTCTATCCGGGGCTTTATGGGAACATTAATCGGATATTGGGGTTTTAGACCTTGTATTCTAAAACCTAATCTGCTAATATTGTAGTAATAGATTTATAATTCAAACTCACAATTTTGTTCTTCAACGGCTTGATAATGTTGCAATTCGGTAACAAAGGTATCAATTTTCTTGGAGGACAGAGAAAGGATTTTGCAATGTTTGTTTGTGTAGCTTGTGGTTATTTATGGAAGGAAGCAGATAGCCCACCGGACGAGTGTCCGGCTTGCACTGCACCGAAAGAGAAATATATCCCTTATGATGCCCGAGCAGAACGATGGGTTAAACGTGCAGTAGCGGCACATGTTATGTACCCAGACGCAGAAGGCGCAGACCTTCGGGCTGAGAATTCTGCGCTCTCATCACATATTAGATTCGCCCTGGTGGGGTTGCTTGGGGACATGCAGCAAAAGTAAGATGTAGAGGGAGCCTCGATTCTCAAATCGAGGCTTCTTTCCGATTTTGGTAGATACATGGAATTTTAAAGGAACAGATAGATGAAACAGATACGTTACCTGCTAATTCTATTCTTGGTTATTTTGCACGGAATAGTATCAGCGCAAGACCTGGCAGACCGGGTGGTAGAGCACACTTTTCCTAACGGCTTGAAGTTGTTAATGATAGAGCGCCACACCTCACCGACTATTGCCCCGTACATCCTCTTTAGAGCGGGGTCCGTTGATGAATCAAACGATACACGAGGCATCGCACACATGCTAGAGCACATGTTGTTCAAAGGCACTCAAACAATCGGTACAAGAGACTATGAGAAAGAAAAAGAGGTGCTTTCCGAAATTGATCGGATAGGCAATGCCCTCGACATAGAACGAACAAAAGGCGCAAGAAGCGATGATGCCAAAATTGCCGAATTGGAAAAAGCACTCAAAGTGCAACAGGAACGCGCGAAGGAGTGGATTGTTAGCGGGGAATACAGTGAGATTTATACGCAACACGGTAGCACAGGATTCAATGCCGGCACTTCTGTTGACTATACCATTTACACGGTCGAATTGCCGTCTAACAAGTTAGAGTTGTGGGCGATCCTTGAGTCTGATCGGCTTAAAAACGCAGTCCTCCGGGAATTTTATGTGGAGCGTGAAGCTGTCAAGGAGGAACGTCGGATGCGTGTGGACACCCAACCGGAGGGTAAGCTTTATGAGCAGTTTATCGCAACTGCTTTCACCGCCCATCCATACGGTATGCCGATCATCGGTTGGCCCTCGGATATCGCTATGCTAAATCGTCGCAAAGCTGAGGAATTTTTCCGTGTCCACTATGCACCAAACAATTCCATCATTGTTATTGTAGGCAGCATTAATCCGAGCGAAACCATTGAGCTTATTGAAAAATACTTCGGTGATATACCCGCACAACCACTCCCACCTGAAGTCACGACTGCTGAGCCACCTCAAGAAGGAGAACGTCGTATAGAGGTCGAATTTGACGCAGAACCGCGACTCATGATCGGGTATCATAAACCGACAATCCCACATTTTGACGATTATGTATTCGATATGATTAGCGCGATTCTTTCTGATGGGCGTACTTCTCGGTTTTACAAAAACATTGTCGAGGAGGGGATAGCTGTCTCCGCTAACTCGGTTAACGGATATCCGGGCGGACGCTATGACAACCTTTTTGTTCTTAACGCGACACCGCGGGCACCACACACAGTCTCCGATGTTGAAGAAGCTATTTATGCTGAACTCGAAAAACTCAAAACCGAACCAGTTGCCCAAAAAGAATTTAAACGGATTCTCAAACAGATTGAAGCGAGTTTCATCCGGGGATTGAGTTCAAACGCTGGGATGGCGCGGCAATTAACCTTCTATGAAGGACTTGCGGGCGATTGGCGTTATATCCTCGATTGGCGGGAAACTATGTATGAGATCATGCCTGAAGATATCATGAAGGTCGCAAACGCCTATTTTACAAAAAGCAACCGCACTGTCGCCACACTCGTTAAAAAAGAGGCAGTGCCCGCGGAAAGTAACGCGGAGGGTAAGGAATAATGAAAAAACCGACTTCTATAGGGCTTCTCATTGTCACACTGATTGCTTGTTTTGTTGTGTGGGGAGATCCCGCTACATTCGCAAAACCACATGAAGAGCTCATCTACGAACCGATTGAATTTAAGCCGCCTGTTCCACAAAAACGGACGCTCTCCAACGGCATGACGCTCTATCTTATAGAAGATCACGAGTTGCCCCTTTTCAATATTAACGGTTTAATTAAAACCGGCGACATTTATGATCCAGCGGACAAGGTGGGCTTGGCATCTATATTTGCAAGCGTCATGCGGACAGGCGGGACGGTATCCCGCGAACCGGACGCGCTGAACGAGGAATTGGAGTCTATGGCGGCTTCTGTTGAGGTCGGGATGTCCCGCGAGTACGGCACAATTAATCTCTCAACGCTCACAGAAGACATCGAAAAAGGCTTAGAAATCTTTGCCGATGTACTCAGAAATCCTGCGTTTCGTGAAGACAAATTGGAACTCAGAAAACAACAGTCAATTGAGCGCATCCGCCGCCGCAACGATAATCCTATCCAGCTTGCATTGCGTAACTTCTCTGCTCTGCTCTACGGAACGGATCACCCGTTCGGATGGTATACCAAAACCGAGGGCATAAATAGTATCACTGTTGATGACCTTAGAGCGTTTCATGCTAAGTACTATCACCCCAACAATATGATGCTTGCAATTACCGGTGATTTTGATACGGACACTCTGATTACACAACTAGAAAGAGTTTTTGACGGATGGGAAACGACTGAGATCACATTCTCTGATGTTCCGACAGTGGATGCTACCGCCAAACCGTCTGTCAATTATATCTTTAAAGATCTGCCGCAAACAACGATATTAATCGGGCATTTCGGTATCAAACGCACACCGGATTTTCCCGACTTCTTCGCGCTCCGCGTCATGAATGAAATTCTGGGTGAAGGCGGATTTACTTCCCGTCTGATGACGGAAGTACGGGAGAAACATGGACTTGCTTATATGGTCGGGAGTCGTATGCGCACATCGTACTACACGAATCCGGGCGAATGGTTCGCTTATTCACAGACGCGTACCGAGAAAACGGCAGAAGCGATCTCGCTCATCATTGATGTCGTCAAAGAGCTTCGGGATGTGCCTGTGCCAGAGGCTGAATTGCAGCGTACCAAAGATTCGCTTATCAATTCGTTTGTTTTTGGTTTCGAAAGTAGTGCACAGATTGCTTTCCAACAGATGATACTTGCCTATCGCGGGTATGCCCCAGATTTTCTTGAAACCTATACCGATAATATCGCTATGGTCACAGTGGACGATGTACAGGCGGTTGCACAAAAATATCTGCATCCAGACGCAATCACGATTGTTGCTGTCGGGAATAAAGCCAATTTCGATCGCCCGCTTGATGAGTTCGGAGCGGTTAACGAAATTGAGATAGAGCAACCCAAACCGCCTCCTGCTGAACTGATGCCTGAAGTGAACGAAGCTGATGTAGCAAAAGCTCGGGAAATCCTGGCCGCTGCTGTCGAAGCACATGGGGGTCTCTCGAGATTGCAAGCGGTGAAAAATATTGTCGCGGAAGGACGTACTGCCGCAAACTCACCGATGGGGCAAATGCAAGTCGAGGGCAAATCATACTATGTTTATCCTGACAAATTCAGACAGGATGTCGACACACCGCAAGGTGAAATGAGCTATATTTTTGATGGCAGCGCCGGGTTTGCTTTGACACCAATGGGGGTTCAACCGCTGCCTCCTGATATGGCTAACTCTTTTAAAGATGCCGTTTTTCGGGAGACCTTATGGCTTTTGGTAAATCTTTCACAAAACGAGATTTCGGTTCAGTATGCTGCTACAGAAGAGGTACAAGGTAAACCTGCGCACGTTCTCCTTGTGCCACAACCATCTGGCGATGTTCTCAGGCTCTTTGTGACAGAGGAGACACATTATGTCGTAAAACTCGCTTATCGCGAAACAGCACAAGGTGTTGTGAGGAACAGAGAATCGATCATGGATGATTATCGCGATGTTGACGGTGTTAAAGTCGCCCATCATGTTATTCAGAACGTAGAAGGTCAACTTTTCTCCGAGAGTTGGATAACAAATGTCACATTGAACGCAGAACTTGACGATGCCCTGTTTCAGGCACCAGAGTGAAAGCATTAGATTTACGTGTTGGCTATTTTCAGAATAGCACGTCCGCAGATGAGCCATGTCTTGAATAGCGTATCTATCTCACAAAATATACTCTGTTTTCAGGGTCGGCGAGGCGTTTTTGCCTCGCCTTTCCAAATACTCTGTATTCCTCAGACTTTGAAGGATGTCACTTGCAGACGTAGCTCAAATGTCAAAGGCGAAAAGTCCTTGCACATTTTCCAGAAGTGTGAGTCAGCTTAGGAAGGCAAAACAAATGCGTTTTTGAACTTTCGGAACCATGAAATAAAAAGTGTCACAGCCTTTGGATCCTGACGTTTAGGCGAAAGCTGATAAATCCCTTCACCTCTGCCATCGTAAGATAGGGTATAGAACCCTTGAGTCTGCCGTCCGATGGCGATGAATCCAACAGCCTTGCCAGTGTACTGCTCTGTTCCAACGTACTTGTAACCTATAGAAATAGCAATAAATCCATAGGCATTGCTAGTGCTAATCGCTATAAATCCAACTGCAGCTGTACTTGCTATGGAGATCAAGCCACAGGAACCTATTCCACCTATCGCAATGATACCACAAGAGCTACCGCCACTTATCGCAATGATGCCACAGGAGCTACCGCCACTTATCGCAATGATACCACAGGAGAAGATCCCAATTGAAATAATTCCAGGTGCTACCACTCCCACCTCTGTTATATAACGCAAGCCCAATTCATCTAATAGTAGGAATTTGCCCGCCTCCCATACATGTAGAAAGCCGGTGATGTCAACCTTTGTCATCTCTAAGTACAAGGCAATTCCATATACTGCAAAAGTTAGGGAAATCAAGATAACTGCGCCCGCAGAAATAGTATTGAATTTCCGAACGTACCTATTAAAGGTCATTCGGAATATTTCCGGATCAAACGGATGGTCGTAGATTTGGTCAGTTTTGGCTTGTTTTTCTAAGGTTTTTGACATTTATCTTTCCTCCACTAAACGCCGCAAGGGTGGGATTGTGCTCCACTTTTAATCAGCGGAGACAGTTTCTAATGGTGGAAGTTCTGGATAATTCCCACGGGCGTTTCGCCAAGCGATGACCCCTTCAGCGATCATCCATATCTGCAATGCCTCTACAGCAACACCAAATCCGAAAAGTAGATATTGGCCGGTGAAGAGCCAGCCTGTTTCTGGATTGAGCATCTGATGGAGCATCGCCCACGCGGGCATAATCAACATGACAATCATTGGGAGGAATGCAAACCAGATAGGCTTGTTACGCCGCAGGAGATAAAAAACAATTACCATGAAGGCTAAGCCTGCTAAGAGTTGATTCGTTGCCCCGAAAAGGGGCCAAAGCGTCAAATCACCGCTCCCGGGCCCGCTCGGTCCCTGTAATAAGGCAACAACTGCAGCGAGCACTAGCGCGAACGCCGTCGCGGTGTAACGATTCGTCAACGGTTTGAAGTTAAGGGTGTGCGCCAATTCATGAATGACGTACCGCTGGAGTCGTGTAGCTGTATCGAGCGTTGTTGCAGCGAAACTTGCGACTAGTACCGCCATGATTGAAATGCTCATTTTGAGCGGAATACCCAACGATGCAAGAAAATTTCCACCTCCATCAACAAACGCACTCACCTTTGCCTTGAGGCCATGGTTTGCCCAACCGCCAACGGTCTGTGTTGTGCCGTCGGCATTTGTCACCATTTTACTCTTGGCATAGCGAGTTTTCCACGCCTCTTGATTGGTAAGAGGGGCTGTGTTTTCTGCGTTGACAATGGGTTCAAAGGTGTAACTTGCCCCCGTGCCAGTGCGATTGAAAATGCCCATACCGATGCCGGCACAGCAAGCGAGGATAACAATAACAGCGAGACCTCCTTCAAGGAGCATCGCCCCGTAGCCTACATATTGGGCATCACTTTCAGACGCAACCTGTTTGCTAGTGGTGCCGGAACTCACCATGCAGTGGAAACCACTGACGGCACCACAGGCGATTGTAATAAAAAGGAAGGGCCAAATCGGTGGTGCGTCGGGTGGAATGTCGGAAGCGACAGCGGGTGCTGAAGCTGCCAAGTCCGCTCTGCCCGTGAGTCCCGCGACAGCGAGTCCAAGCATAAGTAAAAGGAGCGCCAATACCAATTCGTGGCTATTAATGAAATCTCTCGGTTGCAAGAGGGTCCAGACAGGCAGTACTGAAGCGATAAAACAGTAGATAAAAAGCACCAGTGTCCAGATCACTACGACGTTCAGATAAGTTTGCTCGAGTAGCGGGATACCGAACCATTCGCCTAAATCAATAGGGAAGATATAGGCACCGACTGCCATCGCAATGTACATGATACCGAGGGCAATAAGAGAGGGCACGAGGATATTACCGCCTCTGCGATAAATCCAGAGGCCGATGGCCACGGCGAGGGGAATTTCGACCCAAACAGATAGAACAGATTCGGGGTAGTAGGAGAAAATTAGGGCGATAACTAGACCGAAGATAGCGAGGACAAGGGTAAGCCCCATAAAGAGTACAAAAAGGAAGAGAAATTTCGCGCGGGGCCCAATCATTCTACCTGCAACTTCACCCACGCTCTGTCCTCGGTTGCGCAGGGAGACAACGAGCGCACCGAAGTCATGAACGGCCCCAATAAACACTGAGCCGAGAATAACCCATAGTAGTGCCGGCAGCCATCCCCAAAAGACTGCGATCGCGGGGCCTACGATCGGCCCTGTGCCAGCAATGCTAGTAAAATGATGGCCAAAAATGACCTCTTTTTTCGTAGGGACATAGTCAACATCATCTTGTAATTGTTGACTCGGCACTGTTGCTTGTGCATCCAAGCCAAAAATTTTTCTCGCCAACCATTTGCCGTATGTATGATAGGCGGCGATGAAGCCCACGAAACTCAAGATCGCAATAATCAGTGTATTCATAAACCGAGCTCCAACTTTTTCAAGGTCGTGCCCGCGAACTGATTCTGTTTATCGAACACCGGTTAAGATTTCAAATGTCAGTTGATCCAATTTTTCGTATCCGAGCCCCTTCTGGGCGAGGGTATCTGGTTCAAAGTCTATTTTTCTCAGTTTGCCCACGTTTTCAGCGTTGTAGTGTGCCATAAGTGTTTCGAGTTCGGCATCTCGTGCATGCAATTCGGAGAGAATCCCTTGAATTTCAGCGTCTTCATTGAATCGAGTCGCCTTCTCTTTGAGTATCAGATAACTCCGCATACATCCTACGGCGAAGTCCCAGACCCCTTTTTCATCTTCAGTTCGGTAGGCGTGGGCGTCAAAGTGTCGGTTACCGTTCCAGTTGACATCTTCCAAGAACTTGACAAGGAAGAACGCGCCTTTGATGTTTTCGGAGCCGAACCTCAGGTCTTGATCGAAGCGACTCATCTTTTGATCGTTCAGATCGATATGAAACAGTTTTCCGGCTTCGTATGCTTGAGCAACGCCGTGGACGAAGCTTAACCCTGCCATCGTTTCATGCGCGAATTCAGGGTTAACGCCGACTATTTCGGGGTGTTCGAGCGTTTCAATGAAGTGAAGCATGTGTCCGGTTGTCGGTAGGTAGATGTCGCCGCGCGGTTCATTCGGCTTCGCTTCAAGTGCAAAGCGGAGGTCGTAGCCTTGGTCTTTAACGTAGTGTGTGAAGTAGTTGATCGCTTCACGGTTCCACTTGACAGTATCTGGCCCGTTTTTAGCAGCCTCCACTTCTGATCCTTCACGCCCGCCCCAGAACACATAAACTGTTGCACCGAGTTCTACGCCGAGGTCAATAGCGTTCAACGTTTTCTGGATCGCAAAGGCTCTTACTTTTGGATCGTTAGCGGTAAACGCACCATCTTTAAAGATTGGATGATAAAAGAGGTTTGTTGTTGCCATCGGCACTTTCATGCCGTGGTCCCGGAGCGCTTGTTTGAATTCACTAACGATTTTATCGCGCTCGACAGCTGTGGCATCAAAGGGGACCAGGTCGTTATCGTGCAGATTGACACCATACGCGCCAAACTCGCTTAATTTTTCGACAGTGTAGGTAGGTTCCAAGGGGGGCCTGACAACATCACCGAATGGATCGCGTCCCGGGTTACCGACAGTCCACAATCCAAAGGTGAACTTATGCTCAGGCTTAGGCTGATACTGTTCTGACATACATTCACTCCTATTGTTTGTTATTTTGGGCGAAGTTCGTAAACGAACATGTAGAATTATACCACACTCCTCGAATTTGTTGCAAATTTTTATCGGAGTACCTCATGTTCTACCTTTCTATTGGATTCAGTAGCGGAGTCGAAGGGCGGAGAGGTTTATAAAGGTTGGCCCTCATGCTCAGAAACCAATCTCAGGTTTATAATTTGTGGTCGCGAGTTTAACACAGTCACCAGGACTTGTATGTATAACGCATTACGCATCGAGATGTGTCCCAATTTGTTTCAGGACCTCTTCATAGTCTGCTTCCAGCTCAAGCGGCGCGTTCAAGTAACGGGGCGGCGGCTCGTCAGGCGCGACCTTGTGATATGCTACTTTGAAATCCGGGAATTTGAGACCGTTGGCAGTAGAAATTACGATCACTTTGTCGTTTTGTTGTATCTGTCTACGCTCAACCATTTTTATCAAAACAGCCAAGGCTACGCCGGTATGTGGGCAATTGAATAAGCCTGTTCTGTCTGCTCTCGCTGCGGCATCCGCTAATTCTGCTTCTGTTGCTTGGTCAACGATGCCATCAAATCGTTTCAAAATTCGGGTTGCACGATGGATTGATACCGGATTTCCAATCTGAATGGCTGTGGCTTGTGTAGCTTGTGCGGTGATGGCCTGGAACTCCGTGAACCCCGTTTGGTAGCTTCGATAGAGTGGATTTGCGCGTTCAGCTTGTGCACAAGCGATGCGGGGGAGCTTGTCAATGATACCGAGTTCCAACATCATTAGGAAGCCTAAGCCAAGTGCGGAGACGTTGCCGAGGTTGCCCCCCGGAATAATGATCCAATCCGGGACCTCCCAATTGAACTGCTGCACAATTTCAATACTGACTGTTTTTTGGCCTTCAATGCGGATAGAGTTAATGGAGTTCGCGAGGTAGAAATCTTTTCGAGCAGCCAGCTTTTGAACGATCGCCATGCAGCCGTCGAAATCCGTCTCGAGTGAGAGCGTCAATGCCCCGTTAGCAATCGGCTGAATTAGTTGTTCGCGTGTAACCTTCGCTTTTGGCAAGAGGATAATTGCGGGGATGCCGGCTGCGGACGCGTAGGCCGCCAGAGAGGCGGATGTATCACCGGTGGAGGCGCACATAACGGCGCGGATACTTGCAGATTCAGCGATTATTTGTTTGACCATTGAGACGAGGACCGTCATACCAAGATCTTTAAAAGAGCCTGTGTGACTGTTACCACACTGCTTAATCCAGAGGTCGTTTAAGCCGAGGTGTTCGCCGAAACGTTCTGCCCAGAACAGATTGGTTCCGCCCTCATACATAGAAATGACGTTAGCGTTGTCAACATTCGGGCAGACTAGTTCCTTTTTCCCCCAGACACCGCTGCCATACGGGTACTGCGTCCGCATATAGCGATTTTCAAAGAGTGATTTCCAATCCGCAGCATGCCGTTCTTTAAGCACTTCTACGTCGTGCTGCACCTCTAACAAGCCGTCGCAGTTTCGGCATCGATAGATAATTTCTGTGAGCAGGTAGGTTTCACCGCAGCCTTCACTGCACTGAAACCAAGCGTTATAATCCATCACTCTGTGCTTTCCTCCGGGCCGGTTGGCAGCAGTTCTTGAGGCGGTTCGTTGCCGTTTGACGCGCTAAGGAGCTCCTCAATCTCATCTAATGAAGGTAGTTCAGAGGCATCCTTCAATCCGAATTGTTTAAGAAACTCATCGGTTGTTGAGAAGAGAAGAGAACGTCCTGCTTTTCTACCGGCGATCGAAACAAGGCGTTTCTCAACCAACGAATTGAGTACGCTATCGCTATTTACGCCTCGAATCGCTGCTACATCTGCTCGAGTGACGGGCTGTTTGTAAGCAACTATAGCGAGCGTCTCTAACGCAGATGGTGATAGGGTGACGCGAACCTGCTGGGTATAGAACTTCTGAATCCACGCAGAATAGTGCGGAGACGTGCAAATTTGATACCCGTTCGCAATTTCAAAAAGACGAAAACTTCGGTCCATCTCTTGGTAGTCCTTACAGAGTTCAGTAAGTCCCTTTCGGATAACCCGTGCGTCTAATCCGTGTAACACCGTTTGAAACTGTTTTACTGAAATCGGTTCACTTGCAGCGAACAGAATCGCTTCCAAAACTGACTTGAGGGTTTTGCCTGACAACGAAGCCGGGTCATCTATTGGGTCTACAACGGTAACATATTCAGAATCCATAAGCTAATTCCTAATAACCTTGTTCTTTTGAACGAGGTGTTTCTACGGGCGGAGGCGGCGCAATTTGTCGATTGAGCCCTTCCTGCTCCTGTTTAACGATATAGATACTCTCAAAATGGTCGGTCTGAACGGTAACAACCTTCTTGATCCGGATAAGTTCTAAGATAGCAAGGAAGGTAACGATCCGATCTACCTTACTTGAGGATAATAAAAATAGATCCTCAAAGAGCAGCTCGTTCGCGTTTGTCAACTGTTGGTCTATAAAGGCGATTTTGTCTTCAACGGTGATTGTTTCTTCTTCAACCGTTTCGTACATTTCCTCGATATCTATCTCTGCAGCGCGGTCATTGATATTTTTGAAAGCGGAGAGTAGATCGAAGAGGGTCGCTTTGATTTCAAATTCGCGTGTTCCATCTAAATCTGCATGCAATTTGGGGCTTCTGCTGTAAAGTAAAGTACTGCGTTCAGCATAAATATCCAGTGCATGAGCTGCCTCTTTGAACCTTTTATATTCTAAAAGTTGATGGACAAGCTCTGTCTGATCGCCAAGTGTATATTCAGCATCTGCTGTCAGTTTCGGAAGGATACTCTGCGATTTAATATGGAGAAGGGTTGCCGCCATCACCAAAAATTCGGAGGCAACGTCCAAGTCCAACTGCTCCATTAAGTTGATGTACTCCAGATACCGATCCGTGATCTGTGATATCTGAATGTCATAAATATTCATCTCTTCTTTTTCGATGAGATGGAGTAGGAGGTCCAAAGGCCCCTCAAATCCGTCTAACTTGACAGAATATATTGAGCGGATGGATATAAGATCGGGATCTTGGCTTTCTGGCGTTTGAGTTGTTTTGGTTAACATATGTACTACTTCATCTGGAATGTAAGTCAAGGGGGCTATATAATTGAAATGAGCAAGCTGGAACTTCGGTTAAAAAAGTCTGCTGCTCATCGTAAACCGACAATTGTTGCGATCAAATTGAATATCGCGTAACTGATGTCACTCAAGAACCCGAATATGTTCAGCATGGGCAGGAAATATGGTAGAAAGATAAGAGACATCAGAATTGGCATACCGTACGGCATCAATTTTTCAAATTGACGTGCAGCGCCTGCTGGAAGCAAGCCCCGGACAACACTGAATCCGTCCAACGGAAAAAGTGGAAGCATATTAAACGCTGCGAGGAATACACTGATAAGCGCCGTACGAATGACTTGCCTGTGTATCTCTGCGTGAAGTAGAGAGCCGCGTGGACTAAAATCCGTGAATTCCACGACTATCCTTAGCCCCCCCAAAATCACGAAAGTGAGAAGGATGTTCATGAAAGGCCCTGCGGCTGCAATTATCATCAGATCCTGTCTCGGGTTCTTTAGGTTGTACGGGTTGACCGGCACCGGTTTAGCCCAACCAAAGAAAGCGCCTCCAAAAAGTGTTCCGAGGAGCGGGAGTATTACCGTGCCGATAATGTCAATGTGAACCCCCGGATTTAGTGACATTCGTCCCTGATGGCGCGCCGTCGGATCCCCTAACATATCCGCTGATTTGGCGTGTCCCCATTCGTGAAAGGTCAACAGAATAATAAACTGTGTAACCGTAAGGATCGCAGCGAAAGGATCAAGATTTGACATTGTCTATTTTCCGTAAGTGAGAATACGCCTCTTCTTTTTTTCTGATTTTTCCATCTAACTGTGCGGCAAATAGTTCCCATAGTTGAGTTTCAAATGCGCTGCCTGGTTTCTCCCCCAATTGAATCAGTTCTTTCCCTGTCACAAAGGGTTGAGCCTTGCGCAGTACGCAAAGGTAGGTTTTTATTTTTTCGCGTTTCCATTCTGGAGCTGCTGTATCTACAACTGCCAAGATTAATGCCTCAACTGGGTAGGGTTTTAGCAATTGGTATATCTCGCTTGCGGTCACTGTCGGTTGTAATGGAGTGAATGCTTGCTCTAACTCCTTATAAGCAGTGAGTGGTGTTTCTACCCGGTAGAGGTTTCCTTCTCCACATATGTACGTTGCGTCCTTGTCTGTTGAGGCATCTACATCAACGATACACCATTTCCCATTTCTGTATTCAATTAAAGCGTGCTGCGACAATGGGAATCCAAGCTTCTCAAATGCCTCGTGTGTCACCTTCTCGAGCGAAAGGTGGCGTTGTGCTGCTTGTCTTCGACTTACCAATCTCCGAAGTTGATGCCTCAGTACAAGTCTGAAACTGAGTGCCTCAATGTGACATACCGGCGTATGTGTACTAAAAAGTGTCATCCAGTAGACGAGTTCCGGCTCAACCTTCTCATCTATCAGGTGCTCCAATGCCCAAGCGATAGCCCGCTGTGCGGTTTGGAAATCCGACGCAAAACTCGGTGAAATCTGCCATCCGGCAAAAATAGCGTCGTATACGCCAAATTCTGTGAGTTGTTGTACAATTCGCGGGACATGCTCCTCCAAAAATATTGTATTGATTTCGTTCCGAATCCGTTGACCGCTAAGCCGCGCCAAGTGAGGGAGTGCTTCTCGAATCAAGTTCACATCTGTCTCAGCAATACGAAAGTTATAACGTCCAGCATACCGGCAGGCGCGGAAGATCCGCGTTGGGTCGTCCATGAAACTGTGCGCGTGTAGCGCCCGGATGATACCTTTCTCAAGATCTTCGCGGCCACCTGTTGTATCAACAATTGTGCCGAAAGCACCCGTATCTAAGTGTAATGCTAACGCGTTGATCGAGAAGTCCCTTCGCTGCAAGTCGTCCGTGATGTTCCCACGTGTTACGATAGGTAACGCTCCGGCGCTTTCATACGTTTCACGACGGGCCGTAACGAAGTCTATTTTGAGCAGTTTAAGGTTAGTAGATGTGACAGTTGCAGTGCCAAATCGTGGATGGACCTGCAGTGTTCCGTTCCAGCGATCCCGCAGCACTTTTGCGATGTCTATAGCATCGCCTTCTACGACGATATCGAGGTCGAGACTCGGTCGTTTGAGCAGCATATCTCGGACAGATCCACCGACGAGATAAGTGCCCTTTCCGCCGACATCGCCGATTTCCTGTAACAGGTTTAGGATCGGTTCAGGAATGTTGGGTGTCATTTTTTTTACAGTCGGGCAGAATCACGACGACCGTGTCTGCAGGTCGGTTTTATCTTTGAACAAACTCATACAAACGCGAAGACGCGTGTCGGTGCCCCTGAACTTCTTGCCAATTTTAGCGGGGCAATTACTACATAGAAATGCGTAGGCAACTGGCTCAAATTACGGAGATTTTCAACATGCGGAATACCAGTCCCCAGAAAGACGAGGTGTGCTGGCGGTAAACCGTCGTGCAACGGTGGATGTCCGGCTACCGAATCAATACTACACGCGTCCGTTCCGATGACCTTTATCCGCTTTTCAACCAGCAGTTCAGCAGCATCTTCGTTAAAACCGATCCACTCTCGATTAAAGTTATCTTGATAGACGAATCTGTCCATACCTGTGCGCATGAAAACGATACTGCCCGGTGAAATCTCACCGTTTTCAGCTATCCACGTCTTAACATCTTCGGCGGTCACAGCGTCTTTCAGTTTCTTGGTCTCCGAAAAATCCATTAATACGGTGTGTCCGGTCAATTTCTCTTTTGGAATTTCGGCGATGGTAAGTCCCCCGGGGTACATAAGACAAGGGGCATCCATGTGCGTGGAGTAATGTCCAGACATGTCAACGCGACTTTCAAAGTATCCGTTTTTCTCCAATGTTGCTTGATCGTAGATTTTCGCAGGATCGATCGGCAATTCGCGTGGGCTATCTTCATCAACTACATAAGATAGATCCAACACATTTTTGAAGTCAAGGTGCATTTTCTCTGTTCCTTCCTACAAAGCTTTTAACCTTACAAGGCTATGTTATGTAGTATAACACATCTCCTTGAAATGTTCAAGTAAATCAGAAATTAAACGTCATGAAAGTAGTTCAGAACCACGTTATGCAAGACTCCATTTGTTGCTACAAGCGAGGCAGTATCTTTCGTAACAGGTTGTCCGTGTATATCGGTTGCTTTTCCCCCGGCTTCCCGGACGATGACGGTGATAGCCGCAATGTCCCATATACTAATTGCTGCCTCAATGACAGCGTCCGCTCTTGCAGAGGCGACGAGGTGATACATATAGAAATCTCCGAATCCTCTTGAACGGGCAAAGTCCTTGATAAGGTTGTAAGCACCCGAGAAGGTTCCTTTCTCTATAAACCAGTTCAATCCGCCGTGGCAGACCATTGCGTCTTCGGGTTGTGCGACATCAGAGACTTGGATAGGTGTGCCATTCAGAAATGCACCACCGCCGGATTCAGCATAGAGAAGTTCCCCTAAGAGAGGGGCATTCGAAACGCCAAGAATAAGTTCTTTGTCTTTCATCAAGGCAATCTGTGTGCCGAAGATCGGGATTTTTCTGATGTAATTCTTGGTTGCATCGATCGGATCGATGATCCAGAAATATGGCGATGTGCCTTCCTCTTTTCCATACTCCTCCCCCAGAAAACCGTGATCGGGGAAAGCCTGCTTAATGGTCTCACGGATGACTTTTTCCGCTCGCCGATCGGCGAGCGTAACTGGGGTTTCGTCATCTTTGAGCTCGACTTTCATATCATCGGTGTAGTAGGCGGTAATTATTTCTTCTGCATTTTTGGCTGCTTCCAGCGCAACCGTTAAAAATTGACTAGGCATAAATTTTCCTATCTGATTTTTTGTGGATAAGACGACACATTGACACATGCCGCGTGTTTAATTTACCGAAGCGAAATTGCTGGGCAATAAATACGTTGCCATTTCCGTTGCCACCATGCGCCTTCTGAATGTTTCGTAGCAAAATCAGTAAAGCGGTAATCGTAAAGCGTCGCGCGAACGTAGCGCGGCGGTGTGTCAGGAAACGGATTTTCTGCCAATAATCTTAATATAGCAGGTTCGCCTCGTAAGAGTGCCTCCATGAAACTAAGAAACCAACGCGTATTCTGGCAGTCTCCTTGAAGCGCAGCAAACCACATCTGCCAATCTAGACGGGGTTGGTGCGGGGCAACCCATTTTGGTGCGCTTTTGAAACTCCCCGGTTTCCATCGAAATTCATAGGTTTTCCATGTGATACGATCGTTGCTGCCTTCAACGATAATTTCTGGACGCGATTCAGTCATGTCTGCGAAGAGCCCATACGTATTCGCGCTCCGAAACGGTGTGATCCATGCGATATCTGGGATGCCTATTCCGCTGAGAAGTTGTCCACTGAACCGGATGCAGCTTATCAGCAAGAGAAACGTCGCCGTGACTGTCAGGCAGATTCGCCTGTAACGGTGAATTGGTTGTTTGAGTACATGGATAGACAGCATGAACCGTTTGGATAGTACTACTTTCCACGTCACATCGTCAATGAGCAAGAGACACAGCGCAATCGTCAATAGATTGAAAAAGCAGTAGTTTCCTGTCAGAATGATTAGTGCTTGTAGTCCAGTGAGTCCGATACATCCAGCAGTTCGCAGCCGTCGCGGGGCAAAAATTAGAAATGGCACAACTAATTCAACTGTGAGCATGCCAAGTACGGATATCTGCTGGAACCACTCGGGTAGCTGATGCGCATACCATCCTATCCAGGTTGGTAATGGCTGGGTTTCGTAATGAAAGTTGAGGGCAGTTAAGTTTCGCCATACTTCATCGCTGGTAAGTTTGACGAACCCGGAAGCGAACATCAATCGGAACAGCAGCCAACGTAGGAGCCACAAAAACGCTGCGGCGGGTTGGGGCGTACGGAAAAGTCTATCACGAATTTGAAGGGGCGCGAAAAAGATTGCTAAAAATCCTGTCTCTAAAAGCAGGACATCCCATTGGAAGCTAAGAAATTCTTGTCCCGCTACCACAAGCGATAGATAGAAAAGCCACAGACCTGCTAAGGTGACAGTTGGAAAGAAGCCCGCGATCAAAGCTGCGGCAAAAAAAACGCCGGCTGCACACAAAAGGTGGAGAAAGAGGTCCGAAGGGTGCAACCACAGCAGTGTTGGAAAGGCGTAATACCCTTCCACGCCGAGGTGCTGGCGGATAAATGTCAAAAATTGATCTGTCGGTAAGATGCCGTTACTTCCGATGAGTCCATGAATTTGTACCCACAGTGAGAGGAACGCAATTAGATAGATACAGCCGAGTGCGCGTAGAAACAACCAGCGCGACAGACAGTGGGTTGTTCTTGTTGTATCTGTTCCCCAGAGCCAGCGTGTCATTGCAGAGAACAACGGACGGTGTTGCGCAATCACGCGGTACAACGTTTCAAACACCTTCGCGCCCCCGGGCAGCTGATAGTAGCACCAGAGGAGCCAGCTGCTGTCCAAAGCACGCAGAACAGCTTCCGCGCCGCTGAGGACGGTTCCGTTCTTCAGAATCAACTGCACCGAACTTTCAAATGCGGAGATCGGGATCTCGCGGAATTGTGAGGCTACTTTTTGGTACGGAACGTAATCGACGCGATCCCCGGTGACATGTTGCCATCGGGTAATCCAGTATTGGCAGAAATCGCAGTCTTCATCATATACAAGGAGCGGCTTGCTGCTTTGTTGGTGCATCAAAATTTTCTGTAAGGTCTGCCCGCTGTTCAAAGCTTGAAGAGGCGGGATCCGTGGAAAGTTAATTCCATGCCTTGTGGATTTTGGCAATAGCCTCGACGATCTGATCCATCTCCGCAGCTGAACCGAGCAGGAGATTTTGGAAAAGCCAGACGCTTTCTTCACAGACCGATGCTGCGTTTGGACAAGGCAGCGCCCGGATGAGGCTCGGATATTTCTGCCTAACGTGCGCCATGCCGGGCTCCTCTGAAAGCGGGGAACGGTAGCCGAGAGAACATGGAACGCCTTCAGCAGATAATGCATCGACGAACTCCCGCCGAGACCGACCACCGAATCCCTCAGCGGTATACTTCAGGCAGTAGAGGTGGTACCCGTGTTTGGTAACCCAAGGCGCAAGTTCTGGCGGCGTGATACCTTCAATCATTTCTAGAGCGTTCGAAAGATAAGCAGCATTCCGGTTGCGAGTGTCTGTCTGTGACTCTAAGCGTTCCAAACGCACCAGGAGTATCGCGGCGAGGTATTCTGATGGGCGATAGTTCCAGCCGAGCCGTGGATATTCCCATCTTGCACCGCCGGGGGCCCGTCCGACATTCATAAAAGCAGAGACACGGTCGTGGATGTCTTTGTCATTGGTCGTGATCATCCCGCCTTCGCCAGAAGTCAGATTTTTCGAGGCTTGAAAACTAAATGCGCCGATATTACCCAGGGCACCGACCTTTTCGGTCTCATATTCTGCTGCGTGTGCTTGTGCGCAATCTTCGATAATTGCAAGGTTGTGCCGGTTGGCGATTTCTTGTAAGGCATCCATGTCCGCCGGATGACCCCCGAGATGGACAGGCAGGATCGCGCGTGTCTCCGGACGGATTGCCGCCTCTACTGCTGCAGGGTCAATTGTAAATGTTTCCGGTGAAATGTCTACAAATACCACTGTGCATCGGCGTTCCAATACCGCGCTTGCGGTTGCGACAAATGTGTAGTTTGGTACGATAACTTCGCCCCCGTCACTGAACCCGTCGAGATCCAGAGCCCCTGCCAAGGCGGCACTAATAGAATCAGTGCCGTGCGGCATAAAGAGAGCGTAATTTGTCCGCGTGTACTGCGCGTATTGCTCTCCGAAACGCTCAATCATCGCGCCGCCGGAGCCTTCTTTACCGCTCAAATATACTTCTCGGAGCAACGGCTCGATCTTCGATTCCCACTCCTCGGTTGTATGGACGGGCCATGCGGGCCAAGGGTCAGTTTCTGTATTGCGGACAGGTATGCCCCCCGAAATTGCTAATTGGTTGGACATGCAAATCTCCGATCTTCTATTTACCGGTCAATAATCTGTAGTTCCCCTAGCTAAGGACAACATCTTGCCTCACACGCCATGTTTTTGCCCGATCGCTACCTGCCATGCTTACCCTTCAATCGTGTCAACCCAGGAATTCTTATTTCTCAATTCATGGTGGGGTTAACGTCTCCTATTTATCTGAGTAGATCGGGTTTCCTGCTTGATCCACGTACACTACTTCCCAGCCCTTTGGGGCCACCCCGGTATTCAAAAGGTTCAACTTCTGTTTCTCCGAGAGTTTTGGACCCGTAACCGAGGTGATTTTCCCATTCTCGGATCGAGTTATGGCGCTCATGTGCCATATCTCAGCACGCGAGGCAGTTTTTAGCACATAAATCCTACATGGAATATTGGGCAAGGCGTTTTCACCGATCATAATCCAGTTTTTGGCTGCAGGACTGACCTGATCCACTAAAACTTCAACGGTTTAGAGGGCGGTGGTATATTCATCTGTGTGTGCATCGAAGTTCAAGAGCTTATAACCCCCAATTAGCATAATTCCGAAGATAAGCAGACACAAAAGATTTTTTCTACTAAATTTCATGGGTTTTCTCCTGCTCCTTGAAAGGGAAACTAAGCCTCTGTCTCATTCTGATAAAAGTGTTTATCAATATACTACGGAATTTACACGATAATCGAAAAAATAGCAACAAAAAAATTGACAATTGAAAAATAAATATATACAATTAAATCTGTATTAAATTTTTATGAGTTAGAAGGTGAGGAGTCGAAAATGAAAAATTTCTTGTGTATACTGTTTATTATAGGACTTACGGCATTTTACGTTACAGGCTGTGAGAGATCTATGACAAAGGCGACGATGGATGTCGTTACAACACCTGAGAAGCCGACAGCAGATGATCCTGAAATGTTCACAGTTGCATTCGTACAAGAGGCGATCGACCTTTACAAGACAGAGGGGTACGACGCAATCGCGGCCTACTACAACGATCCCGCACACATTGACGGGCAATGGTATGTCTTCATCACCGATCCTGAGGATATGTTTATCGCGCATGCACCCAGACCTGATTTCGTAGGGACGGATCTTAAAGATATTGTGGGTCTCGATGGATCACCCCTCGGAACAGAGATCGCCAAAGCCACAGGCACAGGACTTTGGATTGAGTACCTGTGGCCCAATCCAGAAACGGGCAAATTAGAGCAGAAGCACGCCTGGGCAATCCGGCACGACGGCTACCTATTCGGCTCTGGATACTATCGAGCGTGGGGACCTGACCCCGCGGCACTTTCAAGGGCCCCCAAGGATAATCCAGAGGCGTTTACACAAGACATAGTTCTTGCAGCAATTGCCCATTATGAATTTCACGGGATCGAGAGTATAGTAGCCCACTATAACGATCCTGCACACGTTGATGGGCAATGGTATGTCTTCATCACCGATCCTGAGGATATGTTTATCGCGCATGCACCCAGACCTGATTTCGTAGGGACGGATCTTAAAGATATTGTGGGTCTCGATGGATCACCCCTCGGAACAGAGATCGCCAAAGCCACAGGCACAGGACTCTGGATTGAGTACCTGTGGCCCAATCCAGAAACGAACGCAGATGAACATAAGCGCACGTGGGCAATCCGGCATGACGGCCACTTATTCGGCTCCGGATACTACGCCCCGGTCTCGGAGGATACCGAAATGATTCCAAACTAAACATCACGGACGTGTTGCAGTAGCGAAATATAGTGTCAAATCTATGCATTCTAATACACGTTTGGGATATTGATAAACTTGCCTGTTTTTCGAATCAGCTGCCGGCTGTGAGAGAATTAATCGCCTGCACTGCTATTTCCGTGTCTTGGAGTGAGGCGTTCGGTGCACGCGAAATCAAGTGAGTGATGACCTGTTGTTTTAATTCATCAAGCCTGCACCGATGCACAATGCCGTGCTCTTCCATATACCGATAGACCTCATGCCGTTTTGGAAGTTTCGCTTTCTCCTTCGAGAGCATGAGGACTATCACCGGATGGCCACTGTTCGAGGCTTCACAGACCATAGAGAAACTATCGGCTGTGACGATAAGGAGGTCGCTTAAAGCGAGAATTGCGTGATAGGGATCCTCAATTTCTGAAGGCGTGTCGGGGACAACGAAGAGTGGACACCAATCTGTGTGTTGTAAGGTTGGCAATAGACTCACCACCACATCAGGCGGTGTTCGGCGGGATGTCGTCACCAATATTTGTGCGTTCGTCTCCTCAGCAACTGCTTCACAAATCTCAATCAGTTCTGCCGTGTTGGCTGTAGTGATGGTTTCGTGCCGATCTGTACCCCCGAGGAGTATACCGATACGTGGGCGGTCTGATAGGTCTAGTTCCTGCTTCAGGCGTTCCCGTGTGGCATCCAATATACCTGGCGAAATAGGAGTTGGTACACCAATCGTTTTACAGATATTGCTTTTACCCCTCGCCTTATACCTCGTTTTATCCCATGAAACCATCGGAAGAATTGCCAAATCGAAATAACGAGTGCCTATTGGTGATGGTCTCCGGCACGTGACTGTCTTAGCACTGAGAATTCTGCCGAGCAACAGATTGATGGCCGCCACAGACGAACCCGTTGAGAGGATAAGATCAGCCGTTTGGAGACGAATCAAGGCATTGTACGTATTCGGGGCGAGGCTCCATTCAAAGAGCAGGTGGATAAATGAGGTTCGGAGCGAGATGCCCCCGAAAATGCACATAAAGACCCGTAAAAAATGATCCCGCCACTTCTGCTTGAATTCTACTTCAAACCACTCCGTTCGACATTCAGGCAGTTTTTGCACGATCCCCAAAGACTGCTTATAGTGTCCGGGTTTATTGTCGCTTAGAATCACAATCTTCATTCTGCTTTATGTATTTAACGGTCTCCTCACCGCCCCCTTCCTACAGCTAAGGGCCGGGAATCGGCGTTTCCATCCTACGACAAAACCGAATGCCGCTAATAAATTGTAAGCGCGGTATGAAACAGCGCTTTTTGATTGAATCTGCTATCAGTCAGCAGTTTTATCGTTCAAGGCCTCCACGACAAGCTCCTCTAAGGCGTGCCCTCTCGCTTCAGCCGTGATTAAGTTGCCTTCCCGATCGATAAGCCACGGTGCCGGGATAGCGCGAATGCCGTACTGTTGCGCAATAGGCGAGGTCCTATTAAAAACCTGCCGCCAAGGGATGTCATTCTTTTCGAGATAATTCCGCAACTTTATTTCATCGCCGTCAAGGCTCACGCCGATGACCTCAAATCCTTTCGCTTTATAGGTCTCGTAGACCTTTTTAATGTTCGGCATTTCGGCGATACACGGTGCGCACCACACCGCCCAAAAGTCGAGCAAAACAATTTTTCCGCGATAGTCTTGAAGTGAAATTGGATTTCCATCAAGATCGACGGCGTGGAAGTCTGGCACCGGTTTCCCTATCAAGTCGGCTGACGGATCCGCTTTACGGCGGTACGATTCAGCGAGCTCAAGATTACCTAGCTTGTTGTGTACGTAGGCCAGTCTTTCAAAGAGTGAGAGCTCGCCCGGATGCTGCTTCACAGCTTCCTCAAAAGTTTCAAGCATGTCGTCATAACGTCCCAGTGCGTCCAGCATGTCGCCCAGGAAAAAGTAATTCCAGATCTCAGTCTTCATCGTTGACTTGAAACGTGCAACTAGGGCTTCTGCTGCCTGCTCATTTCCGACGTGAAGGTAGAGCGTAATGAGCTGTGGATAGAGCTGAAGAAAAAGCGGTTCAGTTGCGGCTCGCTCAAGTTTTTCTTCAAAAGCGCGAATGGCCGCTTCGTGACTACCGTAGATAGCTTCCGGTGCATCTTCCCAAACCATGGGGGATCTGAAAATCTTATACGAAAAGCTCAAGTTTAGGCAATCAGAATCTCCACTTCCGTGATGTCGGCAACGAACAAACGGGATGCCATCGCCATATAACAAACGTTGTTGACTTTTATGTTCTCGATACCCCGGGTGATACTCATACCCGTAACTCACCGGCATCTCTGGGTCTACATTCATATCCATGATTGTCTTTCCGCCCACTTTATCCGCTGGACAGATCAAGATGTTTGCATCTGCCAAATGTTTCGGGTGAAGAGCGGAGAGCCATTCTGGAAAATCGTCGTGTTCTTTCTGGTAGGCTTGAATCGCCTCCCCAATGGCTGTCAGATTCTGTGTGCAACTCTCGATATTTTTCTGGTCCGGTTCTGCAGTCTTGGCTATGCTCGGCCTCCGTGGCGGCGGATGCGCATAAGCAGTAGTCATCACGAGACTCAAAACCGTTGCTACAGTCAAAATTGCTTTCATTTCAAACGTCTCCTTCAGGTTGTTTGCCAAATCATTAAGTTCAATAGAGGTGAGGCTAGAAAAACCTTTCAATATATTAAAACACACACTTAAGGTGAAAAGGTTGCATATTTTTTTGACAACATTCGCACTGTGTGTATAATTATTAACAATCTGTTAGTAGTCGTTCCGATTGCACACCGTAACAGGTGATGCTACGATGGTCTCTATTTTTATACACTCACCGCAGGCGAGTTCAGTGCAACGCGGAAGATGTTGATACGGAAGTAGGGGCTCTACTAAGCGTTGAAGAGGCACAGACTGACAGTCTATGCTACAAGTGCCACTGCACAGACTGATAGGTTATGCTAGAAACACTGAATCCGCAACCGAAACGCAGCCCCGAAGCCTCGCCGCGCCCGATACACCACATCATGACGGCATCAACTTGAGACTGCCGGAGTCAAAGCGATAGATTTCCACTATACCGAGAAATAGACAGATTTTTTGAAGTGTCCGAGGGCGATTCACAACTAAAGCGACATAGACAGAACCACCACTGAACTGACGGCTGAAGAGCCTTTACCTTGACAGCCCACCGTTTTGTTGCTATAATATCTCTAGCAGCTACAGTGTTGACACACAAACGTTTTCTCAAGTAAGGACCGGCGCATGCCAAGAATTGAACCTTTTACCGTCTCAAACGAACACTTGGATCAGCCCGAAGAACTCCGCGAACGAGCGCAGCGAGACGGCTACCTCTTTTTTCGAGGCTTGATTGACGCTAATGCCATCTACGCGCTACGGCGGGATTTCTTGGACATCTGCCAGCGGCACGGGTGGACACACGGCGGAGACGCATTAATGGACGGCATCCGGAAGGGGCAACCCTATATGGAGGGCGATGCCGATTATTGGCCCGTCTTAGACGAATTTCAGAGCTTGGAATCGTTCCACACCTTCGCCCATCATCCCGCGATTTTGGATATATGCGATAAACTCTTCGGTGAGAAGACACTCGTACATCCGCGAAATATTGGAAGAATCATGTTCCCCGAAAACACCAAATACACAACGCCTGCACATCAGGACTATATCCACATTCGCGGCACAGAAGAAACCTATACGGCGTGGATACCGCTCGGACCGTGTCCACTGACGTTAGGGGGTTTATCCGTATTGTCTGGGTCCCATCGAAATGGGATCTATCCGGTCAAACCCACACCCGGTGCAGGCGGGCTCGGTATTGATACTGCCCCCTTGGAAGCGGAAGGACTCTGCTGGGTCGCTGGCGATTACGAGGCCGGCGACGCGCTTTTTTTCCACAGCCACACCGTTCATAAGGCGCTCCCAAATCAGACATCGGACCGGATTCGACTCTCGGTGGACTACCGTTATCAAGGAGTCTCACAGCCGGTCACACAAGGCTCGCTATTGCCGCACTTCAATCGAATGGAATGGGCCGACATCTACACAGATTGGAAATCAGAACAGTACCAATACTATTGGAACGCTCTCGATCTGAATACGGTTTGAAAACTATCAGCACCCCGGTGTGTCTTTGACAGTTTCTCAAAGGAAATGGAAATCAATTGACTAAGTTGCAACAGTCCCAGAAGTCTAACAAGTTTCTGTATTGCTTATTGATGCTTCTCGGCTGGAGCGGTTTCACTGTTTTTCCGGCTGCTGCGGAAAACTACACCGCGGACTTCCTGACAAATGGGGTCGGCGGGCGCGCACTCGGATTAGGGGGCGCATACGTCAGCATAGCAGACGATGTTACAGCCACCTATTGGAACCCCGCCGGCATCGCAGGTGTTCCCGATAACTACCAATTTTGTCTCATGCACGCCGCACGACGTTCCGGGTTAGGGGCATTTAACTATATCTCCGGCACGACTAAGATTCTGCCCAAACTCAATCTCGGGCTGTCATGGATGCGCGCAGGGGTTGACGATATTCCGATCTATCCGCTCGTTCCAGCATTCGATCCAAATATCAGTGCAGATGAGCGGAAGAACCTTGCAAAAAATCGACCCCGCTCCACAGATTTTGACCCGGCAGGTTACCTCAACGACAGTGAGAATGCTTACATTCTCACACTCGCGACGGGCTGGAGCGTCAGTCAGGCGTGGTGGAATAACTTTGGAAGGGACTCCTTGCCGCCTTCGTTGCTGATCGGGGCGAATGCTAAATGGATTTCACAACGCCTGAGCAGTGGGGACCTTGATACCTACAATTATGGGAGCCGCGGCTACGGGTTCGATCTCGGCCTACTCGCCCGTCTACCAGACCTGAACGCTATTTTTGGCTTAGAAAATATTGGCAGCTTCTCGTTTGGGTTGAACCTTCAAGATGTTTCGAAAACAACACTAACGTGGAACACTGAATCCGCGCTTAAAGAATCTATCCCCGCGAATTGGAATATCGGCGCGGCGTATGCGAATTCCCGCATTTTCGGGCGAAATTTAATCCTCTCTTATCAGTGGCAGCGACGTTACGGTGGACAGACACACCTGGGGGCAGAGTATTATATCAGTAACCCCTTGGCATTACGCCTCGGCTACCGTGATGTCAGTATTACAGCAGGAATCGGCATCCACCTCCGCGAATTTCGTCTCGACTATGCCCTCCTCTTTGGCGACCTGATTAGCACACATTTCCTGAGTCTATTATGGAATTTCTAGCGCGAACTATACACCTCTGAACCCCGCTGAACCACCAATCTTTTACAAGCTGGGTTTCGAGAGATCGGGTTGATCCCGTAGCAAAATCAAGAGCGGCGCTATCAATACCGGAATCATCACCAAGCCGTCTAACACAATGGGCAGACCGAATTGGTCACCCAAGGTCCCAACGAATTTGTTCAAGATTCCACCAACCCCCCATGCCGCACCCATCATAAAACTGGAAGCGATATTTTCATGCCCGCGCAACATTATCTGTGCTAAGATAATGTTGACTGTTATGGAACTTGAGAGAAGCACATTGCCCAAAAATAGGAGCAGAATGAAACTAAATCCATCTGTGTGTAGCGAGGCATAGAGCAGCGGCGGGGCACCAAGGAGGGACACCAGCAGCAGCACAAAGGTATTCACACGGGTTAGAAGCCATCCGCTCGACATAATCCCCATAGAACCTGCGAAGATGAAAAGTCCTATCACAAGCGATCGGACTTGGTCAGCGTAGTTTTGGTCGTCTAAGTGGACAGATAAAAAGGTTTCTAGACCCGTAAGCGTAACCGTTCGGAAGGCTGCAATAATAAAGAGCACAACAAGAGGCAGCAGGCGCGGGGAAGCGACATGCCAAAAGGATTCTCGAGGGCTCGGTTCATCGCGTGGCGTTCCGGGGGTGGTAGCAGTCAGTGCCAATTCGTTATCAAATGCGAGTACCTTTGGCACCATCAGTGTGAGCAGTAGCCCCGGTATCATTTCCCAAACGAGGTAGTCTAACCCGAAGCGGTAAGGGATAAACAGCAGCACCAGCGGACCGAGGGCCCGTCCAATGTTCCCGCCTGTAAGGAAAGTAGAGGTCCCCATCGCTCTCTGCCCCGAGGCGAGGGCTCCAGCATAAGTCGTGGCTTGTGGATGGAAGGCAGCGACACCGGTGCCGCCGAGGGCTAAGAGGATATATACAGATGAAGCCGAGGGCGCGACCCATAAGAGGCTTAAACCGATGGCCGTCAGTCCAATGCCAAATGTCACAAAATGCACCGTCCGCACCCGATCCGACAACCATCCAAACATTACCTGGCCAAATGAGCTGAAGACACTATAAATTGAGAGGAAGTTACCCGCTAAACTGTTTCGAGCCGCGGCTGTGCTGAACTTTCCCAAGAGGCGGGGCTGCAGATGTGACAGAAGCGTCGCGTAGGAGTCAAGAACGGTATGGCACAACGTCAGAAAGTAGAACTGTTTCCGAGAGGACGTTTTTGATGGAGACTGTTGGTTTTTCATGAAGCCAAATGGACACCGCGTTTCTATAAAAATTTGAAAGATTTAGACGGGGTCCATTATAGAATACACGCCTTTAAAAAGCAAATCCTTTTTTATCTACTATCTGTAGGTTACCTTTCCCAACCGCGCGGTTTTCTGTTAGGAGGGTTCAGTATTTGGAAATGCCGACTTGTCTTCACTTATCTGTCGATAAAAACCAATAAAACCTAAAATTGAATGCTCTTAATCAGCGACCAATATTCCGTTGATAATTGAAACTTCCGCCTATATTATGATACAATTCTTTACAATAGAAACAGTGCCCAAAATTCACCATAGCGAGTGCGCCTTTGAACACAAAGCAATTACAGCAGGTTACCAAAATCGGACTGCCGACAGTATTGGCTTTTGTTATCGCATACCTGCTTTTAAAACAAATTGACCTTCAACAGATACCGAAGACGCTGGGTCAGTTGTCAATACATGCCCTCTTAATCGGGTTCGCCTGTTATTGTCTGTTAGTTTTAGCGAAAGCCCTCCGTTTCCAAGCCTTACTCAACCTTGAGAGTCGTGCCCATCAAATTTTTCCAATCTTAGCGTTGCATACCTTCTGGAGCAATATTCTTCCGATGCGCACAGGGGATATCTCTTATGTCTACCTGATGCAACGGAGACAGAAGGTAGCGGCTACACAGGGAATAGCATCGCTTGTAGTGGCAAGCCTGATTGATCTCGTTCTGCTAATGGGGTTGGTAATTGCCACGGCTGGGCTCCTACGCACAGAATTAAGTGAGACTCTCTCTGGTAGAGTGCTTTACCTTCTACCTCTATTGGTAGGTGGAGGTTTAATCGCAATCATGGCCTTCGTGTATATTGCCCCGAAAACCTGCCTGAGATTTGCAAAACGATGTATGCACCCTCTAATGCTCCTCGAAATTCGCCCCAGTACATGGGTTGCCAACAAAGCGCTTGCAGTCCTGCGGCACCTCCTAGCGTTTCGATCGAATCGACGCTTTGTAGAAGTATGGACATATTCTCTACTTTGCCTCGGCATCCGTTTTGGATTCCAATGCTACCTTGTTATAGAGATGGGAGTTAACATTCCGATGGCCAAGGTGCTATTCGCGCTGGCATTTACGAACGTTTTCAACCTGCTCCCTGTCCAAACCATCGGTAATTTTGGTACCACTGAGTTTCCCTTTGTTTGGCTACTGCACCATTTCGGGATCCCTGTGAATGTTGCTACTATCACTGGATTTAGTTTGCACATTCTAATTTTGCTCTATTGTTTGCCCTTAGGGGTGTATGGATTTTTAACGAAGAGCAGGTTTACCAAGGCACATCCGAGTTAACGTCGAGGGGACGCGAGGGTTCCCTATTGTAGCGCAACATAACAGCTGATTTTTCTGTTGACAACTTTTTGAAAACGTGTTTAAGTTTAAGCAGATAGGCGCGATTTCTAACGTCGGCGCTTGTCGGATAAAATGAGGAAGCATAATATGAGAATTATCGACCCGCCTCTTCACGTTTGGAAGAACGATTCTCGGTTTCCGTGGGCTCCAGAGACAACCACTCCACCGGAGGACGATGCCACAGCAGAAACGCTTTTGGAATTAATGGCAGCGAACGGCGTAGAAAAGACCGTTCTCGTTCAAGCCATTCACTACCGATGGGATAATCGTTACGCAGCGGCGGCGATGAAGAGATACCCTGATAAATTCATGGAGGTCTGTCGAGTCAACCTCGAAGACCCAGATGCCCCCGACCACCTCGGCCGCTGGACAGAGGAGCACGGATTTCATGGGGTCGGTCTGAGCCCGCCTGTGGGCCCTGATGGCGATTGGTTCGCCGGAGCGTTGATGCCCCCACCCTTCCACCGCGCCGAATCACTTGCGGTGCCGTTGTTGATCCTCACCGGGGCCGACCGGCTCATGGACCTTGTGCCGCTTCTCGAACAATATCCGGGCCTCGATGTTGTGATTGATCACATGGCGGGGGTTCCCCGGATGTCCCTGAAAAGCATGAACTACTTCTCAACTTGGCACGCTTCCCTCGGGTGTATGTCAAGATAAGCCACACGTGGTCGATGTCGAAACCAATTTTCCGTGGGCCGATACACATGAGCAGGTCAAGGAGGTGTATCATGCTTTCGGGGGCGATCGGATGATGTGGGGCACGGATTGGCCGGTCTGTCTGAAACACACCACTTATGCGGAGACCTTAGCCGTCGTCCGCGCCGCAATGGATTTCTTTACATCTGAAGATCGGGAATGGGTGTTGGGCAAAACGACTCTACGGCTTTGGCAATTTCCGCCCCAACCTCATGAGTAGAAGGCGAGGTTTCCGCGCCGCAAATGTAAAATTAGCTTGACTTTTTTTTTGTTTATGCTAAAATAGTAGTTTTAGGTTAAACAATAACGACTTCCATTACCGACGCAACAAGGCAAAGCACCACACACGTCCGAAATCCCAAGGTTATTTTAAAAGTGAGATTTCAATACCTCCGTTTCACAAGGAGAAATATCATGCTGTTTTGTCCACAATGCAACGCTGAATATAAGCCAGAAGTATCGATGTGTTCGGACTGTAACGTAGGTCTCGTGCCCGAATTAAGGCAAACCGAGGTTACGGAGTATGGCGATTGGTACGCAGTTGAATCTGTACCAAACGAAGTGGCAGGAAATATCCTTCAAAACGTCTTAGAGAATGAAGGCATTCCTGTCTACTTACGTTGCCACGAAACCCCTAACTATGGCGGCGTGAAAGGTAATGCCGCAGCATCTGAATGGGGCGATCTCCTGGTGCCAATTGATTTACTGCCACAGGCACGAGAAGCCCTCGAAACGTATTTCAATTCACTACAAGAAGGATGACTCTCACAGGCAGGGTGCCATGGAAAAAGTGACGCAACTCTATCTCTTTAAAGAGGTAGAATCTCATATGCGCATAACTGATAAGATTTATGTCCGAGCCTATCGAAAACAAGATGGCAGTTATGTCAGAAAATATTGGAGGAAACGGCCTACCCGAAGAAACGAGAGTCGCAAACTGACGCCTACAGAAGTAAAACAGCTCTCTTTAATTAAAAAAGGGAGTAAAAATTGAAAATCCACGTGAGAAGGAATCATGGCACCCTCCACGGTCTAACATACAGACGCTTCTTCTCGGGAGATGTTATGCTCTATCTTTTCCGATGCCTGCAAGTATTCCGTGTTTCTGCCTGTTGCTTGCAGGCGTTCACTGTTCTACTCTTTTTTATAGCGAGTTCCACACTTTTTAGCGATGTCTACCGTATCAAAAAAGGAGACACCCTCCTCATTGCCGTGGTCGGGCAACCCGAGTATACGCATTCCGTGCAAGTTCGTGGAGACGGCAAAATCAACTATTTCGGCGGCGACTTTGATGTTGCCGGACAGACAGTGACAAATGTGAACCAGTTGATTCGCGAGTTTCTCGTCACAGATGATCATGTCAGTAACCCTGTCGTGATGGTATCCCCGGTCTTGCAAGAGAACGGTGTTTTCGTCGGAGGCGCGGTACAGACACCGGGACGTTATCTCATTTCGCCGGAAACCGACATCGGTTTATACCGTGCCATCGCGCTAGCCGGGGGCATGACGGAGAACGCCGACCGTCAAGGCGTACAACTCATCCGGACCGACGATACACAAAAGGTGGAAACCTACGACCTCTCCACGACTCGTGTTTTTCAAAACGTCCGCGTTGGTGTGAACGATCTTATATTCGTCATGCCGTTGAGCGTCGTTGAAGTCCAAGGGCAGGTACAGACTCCTGGCAAGCTGTTTGTTCGTGGAGAGATCGGCATTGAACAAGCCCTCGCCCGCGCAGGCGGACCCACGCAGGAGGCAGACCTCGCGGCACTGGTAAAAGTCGCAAAAGACGGTAAACTGTCCGAGTTTAAGCGATCGGAACGGTTTTGGCAATCCGATGAAAGCAAGACGGTTTACGCTACGTTGTCGGATGGCGATGTGCTGTTTGTTCCGAATGTATTCAAAGCCGAGTTAATCTACGTGACAGGTTATGTGCGTAATCCGGGCGCACAGCGTGTCCGTGGTCCGTTGCGTCCTTCACAGGCCGTCGCGCTTGGCGGGGGGTTTGACGTTTCAGCGAACCGTAAGACAGGGCTCATTCACCGGCGTGATGGTAGGGCAATAGAGGTAGGCTTAACATCTGATGCTGCCGAAGACGCGACCGGGCAACAGCCCCTGATCTATCCGGGAGATATTTTGGAGATCAAGAAGAAGTTTGAGGTGAATTGGAATCTTGTCACTACATTCGCCTCCATTGCTATTGCTAGTATAGGTATTGTAATCCAATTGACGAGGTAGCGAGGTAGATGGCAAATCGGTTTGGTGTAAGAGCTCGCCTTGTCCCATAAACGAAATTTGAATAGTTAACATTATGCCCCATCTCAACATCAGAACCACTCACAAGCCGATCAGACAATACTACGCCGAACTTGAAAAATACGCACAACTCGGTGAGCAAAACGAAGGCATCGTCCGTGCAGCCTTCCAACACCTGCTCCAACACTACTGCCACCAAGCCAAACTTACACTGCTCTGCGAAAAAACACACTACACATCCGAGAAAAAACGCATAATACCAGACGGGGAAGTCGTGGACACCTACGGACTACCGCACGGCTACTGGGAGGCAAAAGATACACACGATGACCTGCTCCTCGAGGCTGCCAAGAAGTTTGACGCAGGCTACCCGTCCAAGAATATCGTCGTGCAGTCGCCCACACGTGCCCTGCTCTATCAGGACGGGCAGCTGCAGCTCGATGCTGACATCACTGATCCGCGCAACCTCGTCCAGGTGCTCCAAACCTTCTTCACTTATCAGGAGGCAAACATCGCCGCGTGGCACACCGCTGTCGCTGATTTCAAGGCAGCCGTGCCCGCACTCGGAGCGAAGTTAGCAGCTCTCATCAAAACAGAACGTCAAAACAACGCACACTTTCGAGAAGCGTTCACCGATTTTCACCAGCAGTGCTGTGCCTGCATTGACCCGAGTCTCTCTGTTGCTGCTGTGGAGGAGATGCTGATCCAACATCTCCTCACCGAACGGATCTTCGCGACAGTCTTCAAGAACCGGGATTTCACCCGCCGCAACATTATCGCCAGGGACATAGAGACGGTGATTGACGTGCTGACAGAGCATGCCCTCAACCGCGACCAATTTCTTCAGAGTTTAGACCCGTTCTACGCGGCGATAGAGAGCACCGCTGCGACCCTCACAGCGTTCTCACAGAAGCAGCACTTCCTCAACACCGTCTATGAGCAGTTCTTTCAAGGGTTCTCCGTCAAGGTTGCTGACACGCACGGCATCGTCTACACGTCGCAGCCGATCGTGGATTTCATGGTCAACAGCGTGCAACATCTATTAGAGACCGAGTTTGATCGCTCGCTATCGGATAGCGGCGTGCATATCATAGACCCGTTTGTCGGCACGGGCAACTTCATCGTGCGTTTGATGCAGGTCCTGGATCCGATCTCTCTGGAGCGAAAATACACCGCCGATCCGCCTGAACTGCAATGTAACGAGGTGATGCTTTTGCCGTATTACATTGCGAGTCTGAACATTGAGCAGCAGTTTTACACTGCGATGCGCCGGTATTCGGCTTATGAGGGCATCTGTCTCGTAGATACGTTTGAGGTATCGGAGGCTCGGCAGATAGCGTTGTTCGCGCCTGCGAACACGGAGCGGGTTGAGAGGCAGAAGCGGACCCCGATGTTCGTAGTGATCGGCAATCCGCCCTATAACGCTGGGCAGAAGCGTGAGAGCGACAACAACAAGAATAGGAGGCATCCGATCGTAGATGCGAGAGTTGCGGAGACGTATGTCAAAGACTCTGCAGCACAGAACCCCAATAAGCTCTACGATCCGTATGTGAAGGCGATCCGGTGGGCCTCGGATAGGATTGGATCGGAGGGCATCGTGGCATTGGTAACGAATAACAGCTTTTTGGATGGCATCGCGTTTGATGGGGTGCGGAAGCACCTTGCGGCAGACTTCGATGTAATTTACGTGCTCGACTTAGGCGGGGATGTGCAGCGCGGATTAAAGGTCTCAAGTGCCAACGTGTTCGGGATCCGCGTAGGGGTGAGTATCAATCTATTCGTGAAAAACAGAGATAGGTCATCAGAGCAGCCGCGTATCTTTTATTATCGCACGGATGAGTTATGGGATAAAGATCAGAAGTTTGCGTTTCTGAATAGCAGTCAGCATGTGGGCGGTGTTGCGTGGCAGTCCATTGAACCCGATGCGCGGCATGCATGGCTGACCGAAGGTCTGGACTCGGCGTTTGACACCTTCACGCCGATGGGGACTAAGGCAGCAAAAGCCTCTGCGGGAAAGACAGTGGGTGTGCTTTTCAAGACCTACAGTCTCGGTATCAGTACTAGTCGTGATGCGTGGACCTATAATTTCAACCGAGACGCGCTCACTGAAAATATAAGCAGGATGATTGAAACTTACAACGCAGAGGTGGCGCGTTGGACACAACGAACAAATAGAGAGGTGAACGTTGATAATTTTGTAGTCTATGATGATACAAAAATCAAGTGGAGTTCGACGTTAAAGCAGAAACTACAGAGCGGTCAGATCACAGCATTTACAGATGCGAAAATCCGTTCCAGCCTTTATCGCCCCTTTACGAAATCCAACCTCTACTTTGACCGAATGATGAACGAAAGGGTAAGAGAATTTCCGTTTATTTTTCCGAAACCACAAGTAGAAACGGAAAATAGGGCCATTTGCGTCAGCTGCCCGGGCACAAAATCACCTTTCCGTACGCTAATGGTTGATGCAATTCCAGATATCCATATTACAGGCGATACCCAATGTTTCCCTTTCTATATCTACGACGAAGACGGGAGCAACCGCCGCGAAAATATCACTGACTGGGCATTGGCACATTTCCGATCTCACTATAAAGACGATAGCATCAGCAAATGGGATATCTTCCACTATACCTATGGGCTCCTGCATCATCCAGACTACCAAAAGAAATACGAGGCGAACCTCAAGCGCGATCTGCCGCACATTCCCTTCGCCACAGATTTCTGGGCGGTCGCTACCGCAGGCGCACAACTCGCAGAGCTCCACGCTAACTACGAATCTCAACCCGAATACGAACATCTCAGGTTGATTCAGAACCCCGAGGTGCCGCTCAACTGGCGCGTGGAGAAGATGAAACTCTCCAAAGACAGAACACAGTTGACATATAACGACTTCTTGACACTTGCCGACATCCCGCCCGAAGTGTTTGCGTATCGGTTAGGCACTCGTTCGGCGTTGGAGTGGGTGATAGATCAGTATCGCGCCAAAAGGGACAAGTGGAGTGGGCTGGTCAGCGATCCGAATTGTGCGGAGGCGCCGCGCTATATTGTGGAGTTAATTGGCAAGGTAATTACGGTGAGTTTAGAGACGGTGGCAATCGTTGAGAAGCTGCCACCGATAGCGTAGGCAGCATTCGGAAAGCCCCCCCGCGGAAGATAGGAAATTCATAAATAGCTCGGGGTTGGCAAAGCTTTTCTGCGAAACCGTTCCTGATAGAAATTTATACTGACGCGCAACTGCAAGCCCTCCATCTACCAAAAACTAGCATCTTAATCCACACTTGACATCTATTCGTCCAATGTAGTATCATAGAGAATATAGTTGCAATGAGACTGTTTTTTCCGGGATCCTCAAATACAACATGCTGACGGCGGGAAAGGAGTTTTCATACATGACCGGTGAAGAAAAATTCAAAGTAGACCTTGAGGGATATCTTGTTATCAAAAACGTTTTGAACAAGGATGAAGTCGATGAAATGAACGAGATTATTGATAGCGGAGACCGCAAAGGCCCACCGAGCCTTTGGGGTGAACCCTTTAAGAAATTGATTGATCATCCGAAAATCCTGCCCTATCTTATCGAACTGCTAGGCCCGAACGTTCGGCTAGACCACGATTACGCCATCTTCATGGAAAAAGGGCAAGGCGGCGGGGGACTTCACGGCGGGGAGGACGGCGGACGCGCCGGCGGACATGTAGGAGACCACTGGTACAAATATCGAGACGGACACATCCGAAACGGGCTCTCTGTCATCACCTATAACTTAGCAGATGCACCCGATAGCGCAGGCGGGTTCGCTTGTATTCCAGCAAGCCACAAATCTAACTTCCCTACCCAGATACCGAAAGATGTCCGACATTTTGAGCGGACTACACACTATGTCGTGCAACCGCCTCTCAAGGCCGGAGATGTACTGTTTTTCACTGAGGCGCTCATCCACGGGACGATGCCGTGGACAGCCGATCATGAACGCCGTTCACTCCTCTACAAATATAGTCCCGGGCACTCGGCATGGTCGGGAAACTACTATGACATCAGTAAATACCACGGGTTAACAGAACAACAGAAACGGATGTTGATGCCACCATCAATTGGCAAGCGTCCTCTTGTTATCGAGCCTAATTAAGGTTGATAGCCGGCCGTCGATAGCTGATAACTAAACGATAGGAGAGAACACAAGCCTCTACCGGTTTCAGAAAAAAGATGAATAATAGGATAAACGGAGGACTATAAACGAAATGTCGAAGGTTCGACTCACTGGAAAACAGAGCGACTTCCTTAAAATCGTCGTTGCCGCAGCGGGACGCGGCGACCTTGAAACCACCCGCCAGCTACTGAACGCTAATCCCGCTTGGATACACACCATCGGCTCACACGGCCGGACAATGCTGTGGGAAGCAGCATACCGCGGAAAATTGGAAATGGTGGAATTTCTCCTCCAGCGCGGGGCCGACATCAACCTGCCGGGATGCCATTTGAGCAAGCACGGAGTGGAGATAACGCCCTATTGTGTAGCACGCCACGAAGGCCGAGACCGCGTGGCAGACGCTCTGCTTCGACACGGCGCAACGATAGATATCCACACTGCTGCCTATCTCGGAGACTACGACGCTCTCCGTTCGCACCTCGATAACGATCCTTCTCTCGTCAATAGCACCTACCTTCAATCTGTGATGCTACCTGCGGGGGAACCTCATACCCTTGAATACCGAAACGCCCCGTGGGCAACTCCGATCTGTTACGCGGTCGTCGGCGGTAACACAGCCATCGTTGAACTGCTTATCTCACGCGGTGCAACTATCAAGGCACACAGCGAACTCTTATTGGATTATGCCGTCTCGGAGGACAACGTAGAGATCACCAAGCTGCTCCTCAAAAACGGTGCCGACCCAAGGGGAGCCCCTCGTATCTTAGACGACAATTCAGAAATGCGCGCCCTGCTCAAGGCACATGGGGTTCCCCCTAAAGACATAAACGCCCAAAACCATATGGGCTGGCCCCCACTGGTTTATGCATGCCGCGGCGACAAAGGCGAACATCCAGAAGAGGTACAACGACTTTTAGCACTCGGTGCCGATATCAACGTACGGAATCACAAAGGGAAAGCTGCATTACACTGCGCAGCAAAGGCGGGGTTTCTGAAAGTCGTCATCCTGCTGATCAAAAAAGGAGCGACTATCGATGCCGCGGATGCCAACGGCGAAACACCGCTGTTCGATGCTATCCGATCCACAATAAAAAACAGTGGAAAACAACGGGACACTGTGGAAACGTTACTTATCAAAGGGGCAGATCCGACCTTTAAAAACCGGAAAGGCCTGACCCCGCTGCAAGTCGCCAAGCAGATGCACAGAACAGATGCAGAAAAAATTGCCGCACTCTTACAATCTTACACTGATGTTTCACTGTTTAGTTGACATACTCCGGCAGCAAAAGCACAAAGGATTCCGTTGAAAGTGACCCCCGTGCTTTTGGGTGAGGATACGTTCTTTGTCTGCTTGTCACCTATGTTTCTCTTTACCGGCTTCAGTTCCGATCTGACATTTTAAGGGCGTAAACCTCTTCTAAAAATGTGTCGTAATCAATAGAACCGCTGCCTCCCATTTTTTCAACAATCGGACCAGCCACCGTGCGCCCCAGCGCTAAACGACGGAGTCTGGAGAGTTCTGCCCGCCGGACGAGGTACTCCCGTATGACTTGCATTTCAGTTTCAGTCACCAATTCAGGCTGTATCCAAGTGGCATAAATAAATTTTTGAGAGGAAACGTTTACAGCCGGTATATCTGCTTGCAGACGTGCATCGCTAAACGGCAGGCTTGTGCGTCCAGTTTTAACGACAAGCGTCCCGGCAGCGAGATCGCCTAATCGCTGCCAGTTCTTATTTATCAGCATAGCACATAGACCTACACCATAGAAAAACGGGAGAAAATCCGCAACTCGAACTAGATTACGAATCGCAGACTCAGTGAAACCGATGGAGTAACCCTCCTCTTTGATAACCCGTAATCCGAGGACGCGTTTGCCGAATGATTGACCGTTTGTAGTTGTCTCTAAGACGATATAGTAGCCCCAAAAAAGGGCAAAAATAGCAACTCCACCTATAGCGCCAAGCCACTTGCCGAGAACATCACCGAGCTCGGTGATAAACCGTCTGTTGACATAATACCCAATCAGCGAAATTAGCACGAGTAATAGGGTGTCAATGATAGCGGCATAAAAACGCGACCCGATACCTGCTTTCTGGAAATTAATATCAATTTGTTCCGGTGTTTCTATAGATAATTGTTCATGCATGTGTCGGAATCTCTTTCTCTCTTAGGGTTTCTTGGTTTTTTCAGATAAATCGTGAGCGGAAGGCCGCTCCAACAGCAGAGAGTCACGATTTGGAGGACCCTACATAAGAACTCAACGGCTTCGTAAAGATATTGATTTTTCGGACAAAACGGTGTTTAATTAGTATGCAGGTGGCGACCATCGGTTATCAGTCATTCGTTGTGAGAAAAAATATGGATCGAAATAAAAAATATTGTTTCCTTCTATGTGCGTGAATGCACATTCGCTATGATGACCCCCATAGAATTCATTACGAAAAAACAGAAGACCTGGACGGAACTTGAAGAATTGTTAGGCAATTCACGCAATGCAAGTTTAAGTCAACTCAATCGGCTTGGATATCTATACCGGCGCATCACATCTGATTTAGCAGTCGCCAGGCGCGATTTTCCACAGGACCGGTGTGTCTCATATCTTAACGTCTTGGCATCACGCGCCCATTCTAGAATCTATCAGACCTCTCCTTTCACGCGCGGCACGCTCTGGCGGTTTCTTCATCTCGGTTTCCCGGCACTGTTCCGCGAGAATCTCAATTTTATCGGCACAGCGTTCCTGATGTTCACTATCGCGTTCGGGGCAGCGTATTGGATCGCTTTGACCCTCCCCGTACTTGCAGAACAAATTGTCCCGGAAGACACTGTAACCCATATCAAGCAGTTAGACCAACAGGCGTGGAACAGTACATCAGCAGAAAACCGAAATCTATTTGCCTCTTTCGTAATGACGAACAACATTCGGGTCGCGTTTTTTGCCTTCGCTGGCGGCATCTTGTTCATGGCCGGCACGGTCTATATTTTAGTCACCAACGGTATCCTTATCGGTGCAGTTGCTGGATTATGCCACGCCAACGGGATCGCGTTAACCCTCTGGTCATTTGTGTCACCACACGGTTATATTGAATTGACTACTATTTTCATTGCCGGCGGTGCCGGACTAAAATTGGGATATTCACTCATCGCCCCCTCGCTATTTACGCGGAAGCGCGCTTTGGCGAACGCTGCGAGAACCTCTATTCAGCTCCTCGGCGGATGCGTTGTCTTACTAGTTGTTGCCGGGACTATTGAAGGCTTTGTGTCGCCCTCTGGTCTATCAGACCTCTTCAAGATCGGTTTCGGAGCTGTGACAGGAATCTTACTCTTCACCTATTTCTTTGCGATGAAAGCGCGGTAGAACCCGACAATAGTTGTAGACTTTGGAATTAATCGAACGCTCGGACCTGATGAGGGGGAACCTCGTGTTTTCGGTTAATTGAAACGTCACTCTTTTTATCATCACTGAACATTCAAATTTTGGACATCGCCTTAAGTTCCAAATACTTATTCACCACCGCCATTGTCAATTGGTGCGCCGGTACATCAATTGTAATAACCCCTTGACGACGCAAGATCTCTAATGTCGCCTGCTTTTCCTGCAGTAACCGCGCAGCGATCGTTTTCTGATAGACCGATCTGGAATCTGTGAACTTCTGATCAGTCAGCTCCACAATGCTGGAATCTGTCAACGTCACACAAACGACGAGGTGATGCTTAGAGAGCCGAAGAACGTAAGATGCTATCCCGGTCGCAGAATCACTGTCAAGGATGTCAGTAAAAAGGATGATAAGCGCACGTTTGCGCTGTTTCGATGCAAGATATTTAAACGCGGTTTCGAAATCCGGTTCAACCGGATGAACAGGCAGGGCGTAGATCGTTTCGAGCATCGTGAGAAACTGCTTCTTGCCTGGCTTTGGTGGGAGGTACTGATGCACTGTATCCGCAAAAGCGATTAACCCGACCTTATCTCCTTTGAGCGTTGAGACGTAGGCAGCCATCAATGTCGTATTAATGGCATAATCCAACTTAAGCATCGTCTTTTGTGATGATTCCCCTGGAACCTCAAAAAGGATCGGCGATGCCATGAGTCTCCCAGTATCCAACATAATAACGATATCTTGGCTTCGCTCAGTCTCGAATTCTTGGACGATCGGTTTGCGATGCCTTGCAGTGGCTTTCCAATCTACACGCCGGAAGTCATCGTCTGGAGAATACTCGCGCAACCGTTCCATTTCCGTGCCTTCTCCGAATTGTCGAGAATTTTTAAGACCCATTTGATGCAGCATGCCCCGTTTGACGAGGATCTCATATTGTCGGACTGCTTGTAGGTTCGGATAGACTTTCACCTCTATTCCAGCTGCAACCCGCCGCTGGCGGACAACAAGCCCTAAGATCCCCCAACACCGCAGATGGATGTCTGAAAACCGGTAGATCCCGCGTCTCAACGGCGTGAGGCGATAGGGAATATCAACGCGGTCTCTCGGGAGAACATGACAATCGTGAATAACCTTTTCGAACAGAAACTCGTCTGGAAAATCGTCCTTGAGATGGAGTCTGAGTCGATGGCGTGAGCGGTTCACAACCTGCAGGGTCACAAGGTTCTCCGCCCCTAACGAAAACTTGGAATTCATCACGCGATGCCCTTCAACCCTTGTAAATACTGGATTCGTAATGTAATCTATGATCCCGACGGCGAAAAGCAGCACGGCATAAGCCGCGGCGAGAAATAAAAGATTCTGTGAAAAGCTGCTCAGCGCAACCGGAACGGCTATAGGTAGTAGAAAAATGAGGAAACGTTTGCTGATATGCATTTATCTATCTAACGTGGAATTTCCACCTCGGCGAGCAGCCGATCAATTATATCATCTGGAGTCAATCCCTCAATTTCAGCGTCCGGCTTCAGGATAATACGATGCCGATAGACATGGGGTGCTAAGAACTTAACATCGTCAGGTAGAATATAGTCCCGTCCTTGAAGTGCGGCATACGTCTTACTTACCAATAAAAGCGCTATCGAGGCACGTGGACTCGCTCCTAAAACAAGATCAGTGGAGTCCCGCGACACCTCCGCCAAACCGACGATATATCTAAAAATAGAATCTTCTACTGTGACAGCTTGGATTGCTTCTTGACACGCTTGGAGAGTTGGGCCGTCAACCACACTCTCAATCCCGATTTCTTCCAAGCGTGTTGCATTAAAACCGTGATGATAGTTCATCAAAATTTGCATTTCGACTTCTGGGACCGGATAATCCACACGTAATTTGAACAGAAACCGATCCAGCTGTGCCTCTGGAAGCGGATAGGTGCCTTCATATTCAATTGGATTTTGTGTTGCCATGACCATAAAAGGAGGCTGCAGTTCATGCCGGACACCATCGATACTTACCTGACGTTCCTCCATACATTCGAGGAGCGCGGATTGCGTCTTCGCCGGGGCACGGTTGATCTCATCCGCGAGCAGCACGTTCGTGAAAACAGGACCGCGTTTGAGGTTAAAACGGTTGGTTGTCAGATCGTAGACACTGGTTCCAACAATATCTGACGGCATCAGGTCAGGCGTAAACTGCGCACGGCTGAATTGTCCAGAAACTATCATTGCTAAGGTCTTTGCAACGAGCGTTTTTGCGGTACCGGGGACCCCCTCTAAGAGGACATGTCCGCCCGAAAACAGACTGACAACAATAAGTTTAAAGAGTTCTGTTTGTCCAACGATAATTTTTTCTGCTTCCTGTTTCATTTTTTCAAAAACTGTTTGCACAAGGTTCGTCATAATATAAGTGCACCTTTTCACGACAATGAAATTAGAAATCCCGGTGTGTAGCCGCTTTTCGTCTGTGAGTATTCGCAGCCTCAGAGTAGGTCTCAACTCGTTTCGCGATGCCAAGCAGTTGTGCCTCCGATATACTGCTAGCAGGATCCAGATCCATCAGGAGTTTCGTCAATTGGTCATCCTTGTCAAGAGCGCCGCGACGCGCCAACTCCACCAAAAAATCCTGCGTATTTAACTTAGGATTGACGCGCCAGCGTCTACCGAGATCTGCCCTGAATTCGTCACGAATATGTTTTAAAACGCCCATGCGTGTGTTTCCCTTCTGATAGAGTGCGGTCATCGCATGGACATACTCAGAACTCATACGTCTACTGCGATCCTGCACATCTAACGGCTTTCCGAACCTCCGTCCTCGAAGAAGGGAAAAAATAAAGATCATCAAAGAAATATAGACAAATCCCAAGCCGATCCTTGTATTGAATACGAGTGCCGTAAATGGGTCTAGAGGTTTTGAGTCAACTGTGTAGTACCCCGTTTCAGCAAGCCCGACCCGCGCATTAGCCGGGAACGTAGACATCAGATTATAAAGAAGCGTTCTGTTACCCTCATACTGTAGTCCATTTTTGCTGAACAGATACGTTGAGGCGATGAAAAACGCACGGCCCTGTCCCTCCCGCAGTGTGACAACCACAGCATCGTTTTCTGTACCGTAAAGCTTCGCTACCTTGCGCTCCAAAGGTTCAATAGCAAAATCTGTAGAGGTGTGAATCTTATTGACTGGGTGTCTCGAAAAGAAGGGTTTGGCTGGAAGCCTTCGTGAGAATTCCAATAGACGCGGCAGTCTACGCAGCTCTAAGCCGTACGCTGAGAAGAGCGCGTCCGCTACCCGACTAGCGCCAACCACAATTAAGGTGCCACCGGTATTGACAAAGTCTCGGATCTCTCTGATTTCTGTTTCAGTGGGTGACTTACTAAGCCCCGACACGAACAACACATCGTACCTATCTAGGCGTGCCGGAAATACCGGCGATATTTCTGTGACGCGGAAGTTCAGTTTGAGTAAAACACGATAAAGCAGGCTTCTATCTGCATGCAAATCGCACGAAAGCAAGCAAGATATCATCGCAATTAAAATTATACTGAAAACAGCGATTCGGAGAATTCGCATCTTTTATTTACGTTATCTTTGCGTCATCGCATAGACTTTTTGTAATAACTTGCGGTAACTCGCGACGGTTTCCGCATCACAAGGTTTGTGTCCGTACCATACCTCATCAAAAACGGCGATTGCGGGGCCAAGCATCGCTTGTAAGTCTGTATCCACTTGCACTCGGCGAAGATACTCACGGTTCGTCAAACTTTTATCATAAGGGAGCTTACCCCGCTCCTGCAGGTGCAGAATGACAGAGAGATATAGGAATCGGAGTGCACAGCGAAAATCCGCCGATGCCTCCGCTGTCTTGGCGTGGGCAAGTGCTGCTTTTTCTGTCTCTACACGTTCTTGTGGAGTCTCTGATATATCCTCGGACGTTTCAGCAATAAAATTCGCACGGATCTGACGGACAAAAAAGGCAATCACAAATCCGAGGGCAACGGCTGCAAGTGGAAACAAAAGATACCTCAGATCAGCGTCCCATGTCCGCCTCGGCTCAAGGAATGTCGATAAGGCCTCTCGGTATTTTTCGTAAGAGACCTCCATCTCTGTGTCTTGTGCATCTAATTCTTCACGGAACGTTTGTTCTTCGCCTGCAATTGCCAAAAGCTGAGAAAGCACAGCAAAACAGAGAACAGTCCCAACACAAACCCTTTTTTTGATAGTCATACCGTCTCTCTTGCAGCATCCACCCGCCTGAAGTAAAGGTGTGTGGTTAAAATTGCCCATATCGGCGCTAAAAAGGTGGCAATAAGCCCTTTAACGATAAGAATGGCAACTGTAGGAGCTACACCCAATACCTGAGGCAATGCTACCTCAAGATCAACACCGATGAAAAGTGACAAGAATTTTAGTGAGGAGAGCGCTGTACGAATAGGTGCAAGCTCAGGAACAAACATGGAAAACACCAACAAAGCCACGCCGAGCAAAACAGCGATAAGAACCGAGGTTATCCAGCTTGTCAGGAGATAGATTCCGAGAAATCGGAATTTTATACCGTTAACCAACGTGTAGCTCCGGCGAAAAATGCCGATAACGGAGTTATCTTCAAGAATGAGACACGGGTTGTAAAGGCTTAACATCACCATAACATAGATAATGTAGATATGGTGAACAAACATCATAACAAGGTATAATTCAAACCGGTAACTCCAAACACGCGGGACTGCAAGCTCGAAAATTAATATGAGAAAACTGCTGACAGACATAGCTAGCATGAAAAGCAGTGCCGCGATGAAAACTGTAAGCGCCTTGCGTCCAGTGTGCCCCCACATTTCACGAGCCGTTGGCGGCGGCAATTCTGCATTATCTGAAGTCTGCGAAGCACTTGATATACGGGCAACGGCAAGTGAGAGCGGACAGAATGCGAAGAAAAAAAGGAAGAGGAAGGCTACATTATCCAGGATTTTAAACTTAAATCCCCATTCCCATGTACCCCCCTCGCTATCAGTTGCGCTGAAATACGGAAAAGGCATGAACCCCCAATCTACACCAGATGGAGAATATGTACCCGATATTGTTGATATTATCCCACTGCGCGTATTGATACTGCTGGTAGCTGTGTGAAGATTGGGCTGGCTGGGTATATGGACGGTATTGTGCACCTGCTTTTCAGTTTGCGTGGCGATGCGGAAAAATTGTGCAATATCCAATGAGATTGCAAGGATAGCGACCGGTAACATGATACGCCAGAATAACTGCCAGTGAGCGCAATATAATTTGATAATTGTTCTCGGAAGTTTGGTGCATCGGTTATCAGTCATTGTGAGCCTCCATGATATTTTGCTTAAAGAATAGAGGAGTGAGTTTTTAATCCGGTGCCCGCATTTCAATATCAAACGCTTCTTTCCGAATGCGGAGATCGAAGTAGAGGAGCATAAAACCGATGATCCCGATCGGCATCGTGAAGGTTCCAATGCCCAACATGACAAAACGCTGTATTGTGTAGGAAAACCATCCCATGTCGTCAAGACTGGGAGCAACGATACGACGAAGCGAATCCAACAGTGATGTAGCATCCCCGATTTCAATAATTCCTGCCAACGTAAGAACGAATTCGACGAAAATGTAAAGGATAACCGTTATCATGCCGGAGATTAGATAAATGGCTACTGTAATTCCGGAAACTCGCCACCAGCTCCCTTCAACCAGTTCGCTGCTGCGTCCCAATGAATTCCAAGCGTTGGTCTCCTCAAGGAGTACTGGGAAACTATACAGGGACCACCGAATCGAGAAATAGATAGCAAAAGGAATTCCAAAAACTGTAATAAACAGGCCTAGGCACCCCAAAAGCCATAAGATATTACTACCGAGATAGGGCCAAAAACGACGGGCTGCCTGCCGGAAGGCATCTCGCGGGGTAATTGCTTTCCGTAAGTAGATGTGCGTACTTGCATATGTCAGTCCGGCATTTACCAAAAGAACAACGACAACTGTAGCCAGGGTAAAAACACCTAAGACTACAATACTTACACCTGCTTCCGCATTTAGAAGGTAAGCAAAGACTATATCCATACCGTATTCTAAAACGAGATAAACTGCTGCAATTGCCAACAATAAACGAAAGTGATCGCGATAGATAACGAATATCCCGTCGAGAATATCCGTAAAACCCATGGGTTGCAGGGACGGCGTATCGGTTCTAGTATCATTCGGATGTACTAATTCACTTTTTTCTTGCATGACTACTCCACCTTTGGAAAAATGGATTGATGTATCTGCCTATTTTATCATATCTTGTATTTAGTGGCAAGGTTCCGCGAGAGATTCTTCCTTATCTCATCAATATCAAACCGTTCTCTCTGAATACGCTGGTTTAGGTATAAGAGCGTGACACCGATCACCCAAATTGGGAAGCTAATAACAGAAATCGCCAAGTGGATACCTGTCATAAGTATATATAAGCCTAAATTATTATTGGCAAGTAAAACAGCAGAGAAGTCACCAATTATCGCCCATTTAATGATGTCTATCAGGTTTCCTTCACTAGCGACTCCGCTTGAGACGAGAATAATACCGACAGAAATTTCAAATACAGCATGGATTGCAACACTAATCAGGTAAACAGCGAGTAACATTCCACACACCTGCCACCACCTGCCGCTAACGAGCTCGCTGCTCCGTCTCAAGGCATCGCGCACCGAGATGCTCTCAAGCAGCAGCGTTTCAACGAAGAAAGCCCAACGCACCGCAAAATAGACTGCCAATGGAATACCAATTATTGTAATACTTAAAGCAGTGATCACCAATAACCACAGCATAGCACATGCCAGTAGCGGAAAAAACTGTTTCCCAACGTGTTCTAAAGCAGAACGTGTCGTCATCGGTTCTTCTGAGTAGTGCAAGGCGGTCGCAACAACTATTCCGCCTATACTGACCAAAAAAAGAAGGAGATTGTTAATAATAGCTACTGCAAGGGCAATCGAATCTTGAGGCATGAAATCTAACAACACTCGGAGGATAAGGGCAGCAAAGATATTAATCGCAGCTATCTGTGCAAAGACTCGGAAGTATCGCCGATAGAGACTGAAGCTTCCGTCAAGAATATCTGTGAATCCCATCGATTGAAGTGTCCCTATTTCGCTATTTCCCGATTTTGATGTTTTAGCTGGTGGTAACATATGTTCTCCATTTCACCGGAAATATTGGAACTTGCTAAATCATTATACAATATAGGTTAATCCGTGTCAACGCCCCGAAAAGTGGCGATGTCTATCTCAAAATCGCCGCAATCCGAGAATAGCAGCCGTTATGCGTTGCGTTGTGCAGATAGGTGTGCTATACTCTACCTATTACAAGATTCAGCCGGCGGGAAATAAGGATGCAGGACAATTGCAGTACATGGCAAGATAGATGTACCTATTGGATAGTGGCTGTCTTCGGATGGTGGTGCCGCTGTCTCCCGAAGAGATGGGCAATGCATCTAGGGAGCGGCGTAGGCATGCTGTATTATCATTTTGCCAAAAAACGACGTGAGATTGCACAAGGTAACTTACAGGTGGCGTTTAACACATACTTCACGCCATCGCAGTGCAGGGAAATTTGCAAGGCCAGTTTTATCAACGTCGGAAAAACTTGTGTTGAGTTCCTGCGGTCCCCCAAACTCAACACTGAAAATATTTGGCGGGAGGTTACTGTGGAAGGCACGGTAAACCTCTATACGGCGCTGGCGAAAGGAAAAGGGGCCATTGTGTTTCTGTCGCATTTTGGAAACTGGGAACTCCTTTCACTAGTATACGGCGCGCTAATCCCGGAGCGCGCCAAAGCGATCGCTTTCCCGTTGAAAAACAAGCTGATCAATGCCTACGTTTGGAGGCGTCGCGAACAGATGAGTTTGAAACTGATTCCTCGAAATCAAGCTATTCGAGAGACCCTCCGCGCCCTGAAAAATAACCAAGCAGTCGGGGTCTTTGCCGATCAGAATGCGGGACCAGAAGGTGTATTTGTCGATTTTTTGGGGACACCCGCATCAGCAGCTCGAGCACCGGTTGTGTTAGCACGCAAAACGGGCGCACCGCTCCTTTTTTCATTGAGCATACGTCAACCAGATGACCGACACCACGTCTATATTTCAAGACCGATTTATGTCAAAACCTCTGGCGATTCTGAACAAGATGTTGCGGTCTACACAGCGCAGATGCTCAAGCAATTGGAAACATATATCCATAAGTATCCAGAACAGTGGCTGTGGCTTCACAATCGATGGAAAACGCGACCGCAGGATAGCGGCTAGAGGGCAAGAGTTGGGATTAAGAACCGTCCTATGCTAAGCGGTCGGAATTTGGAACCTCTCGTACTAATAAACAACCTATAAAAAATATATTTGCATTGATATTGAACACATGTTAAAATAATCAGAAACTTCGAAAACTCTGACACGTACACATCAGACTTTGAACCCCAGAGGAAATACTCATGAAAAGATACACTTTGTCCTTTATCGTTTTAGTCATAGCTATCGGTATCCCGTTCCTGATCATTAATCCGAGTGAAAGAAGCGCGATAAGCGGGAATGAACGTGTTACCCCGGAGATGCTAAACGAAACCATCAGAGACGTTATACGGACTGCTGAAAGAAACTACTATAAACCGATCGAGGATAGCAATGAGATGTTCCGCGGTTCCATTAAAGGCGCACTTGCGTCTCTCGAAGATCCCTACACATATTACGTTTCGCGTCGGGAGCAGCAGCGTGCTATCGAAAATCTGTACAATGCCACATTTGGAGGACTTGGCATCCATCTCTACTACGATCACCGAGGGTTTATCAAGATTTCCAAACCGATCCCCAGCACTCCTGCTGCGCTTGCTAACCTCCAAGCCGGGGATTATATTACCAAAGTCAACGGTCAGCGGATCCACCTGAGTGAAAAAACGGGCATGACAATTGCTGATGTGGTTGATTTGCTCAGAGGCGAACTAGAAACTGATGTGACGATCACCATACAACGCAAATTTCTTGAACCCTTCGATGTGACACTGACGCGTGGCAAAATTCCAATCAGCAGTGTCAAGTCAACAATGCTCGATGGAGACATCGGCTATATCCAAATCACTGGATTCATCGGGAGCAGGCGCGAAGATGGGACAGAAGGTGAATTTACTGAAGCCCTCGAATTGCATAAAGAGGCAGGTATGAAAGCACTTATTTTGGATTTACGGAACAACCAAGGCGGTTTGCTAAATGCTGCATACCATATCGCAGACGCTTTTATTGATGAAGGTGTCATCGTTTCTACAAAAGGAAATAGAAAAGAATTTAATGAGGAATACCGTGCAACGTCCGAGCTTTTGTGTCCACGGGACATACCGCTCATTATTCTTGTTAATCAATATAGCGCGAGCGCCTCTGAAATTGTGGCGGGTGCGATTAAGGATACACGGCGTGGCATTCTTGTCGGACAGAAAACTTACGGTAAAGGTGTGGTTCAGAAACGTTACCCACTGCCAGATGGTGGTTCAATGTCTCTTACTGTCTCTACCTATTACACCCCAAACGGCACCTCAATTAACAACGTAGGCATCACACCGCAAGTTCCTGTTAAACCTGAGGAACTCGACGAGGTAGAACAGCTAATGCTCAGAAAGGTGGATTCAAGCGATACCCTCGGAAACTTTGTCGCTAAATGGATTGATGACCAGTACAAAAGTCCGGGGGAAATGCCCAAAGATTTCTCGATGCTCGAAGTTGAGCTGCCAAAATTACAGAAGACGCTTGAAAAAGAACGAATCTTCGTCAGTCTGCGATGGTTGAAACAACGTGCAGAGAAGGTTTTTAACCTTCATGTCGGGATTGAACAAGTCGTTAATCTAGCATATGATTGGCAGTTACAAGAGGCAATCCACATTATTAAAGCTGGCGAAGTTGGAAAATACCTTGAGCCGATACTAGAGGAAAAGTCGGAACTACCCTCAACAACACAAACCACTCCACTTGTAGAACAAGAACCGATAGCTGAGGAATAACCAATCTCAACATGAGTTCAGATGGATGCCAAAACTGCAAACCGCCCCGATGTCATTACCACAAAAGCCATCATTATCGGCCTCATTCTAGTCGTTGTTAACGCCTATTGGGTTGGCATAGCCAGCGAGCTATGGTATGCGGTTTATACACTCGTCTCACCGTTTTCTAACGCAGTCTTCACGCTAGTCGTGCTTCTTGCCCTCAACGTCCTGTTTCGCAAGTTCTCACCACGTCTCGCTCTTACCGCTGCAGAATTACTGCTCATCTACGTTATGGTAACGATGGTGTCCACGATCTCTGGACACGCGATGATGGCGATTCTGATGGGGACGCTTGCCCACCCGTTTTGGTTCGCAACCCCTGAAAATGAATGGGCACAACTATTCCTGCATCACATTCCGCCATGGCTGACCGTTTACGAATTCGAGGGGTTAGCAGGCTATTACGAAGGTGAATCCAGTATCTATTGGGCAGAACATCTCCGTATCTGGGTGCGACCGGCGCTTATCTGGTCCGGTTTTATCTTTTTACTCTATGGATCCCTCCTCTGCTTAGGACTACTCCTCCGCAAGCAGTGGATGGAGCGCGAAAAACTGAGCTTCCCACTAACGCAGCTGCCGCTGCAAATGACGACGAACCGCAACTTCTTTCGCTCGCGCGCGCTCTGGTTGGGATTTGGTCTTGCCGCACTGCTTCGGGTAATAGCCGGACTGCACGATATTTTCCCTGCAATTCCAGCGATGCCACCGAATTACCGGCTCGACCAACACTTCACGGAACGCCCTTGGAATGCGATCGGCTACGTCTCGATGTCATTTAACCTTGCGATTGTCGGGTTGACCTATTTTATGCCGTTAGACTTGGCATTTTCAACGTGGTTTTTCTTCTGGCTCACCCGAGCAGAGCGGGTGATCGCGAGCATGGTTGGTGTTACAAATATCAGTGTCCTGCATCTCAACGATCGCGCCTCTGGCGCTTGGGTAGGGATCGCGGTGCTGACGATCTGGATGAGCCGGCGGCATTTTGCTCGTTTCTTCCGACACACTCTCGGGCGCGAACGTGGCGACGATAGTACCGAACCTTTCTCTTACCGAACCGTAGCGATCTTGACAGTAGTGAGTGTAGGACTTGTCTTTGCCTTTTGTTATATTGCAGGCATGTCATTGTGGGCGATCGCTGTGTTTTACGCGCTATTTGTTGCGTTCGCTGTAGCGATAGGGCGTGTGCGCGCCGAACTCGGGCCCCCTTACCACGAAGTTATCGGTATCAATCCGCGGCAAATGATGGTAAGCATATTTGGAACACGGCACTTGGGGTCAGCGAACCTAACTATAATGACGTTTCTCTATGCATTCAATCGATGCAATCGTTCCCATCCGATGCCGAATCAGATTGAGTCGCTCCGTATTGGGGATAGAGCCGGTATGCCGGGGAAAACCTTACTTCTGGGAATGGCACTTGCTATTGGAGTTGGAGCGTTAGCAACTTTCTGGACGTACCTACAAGTGGCGTATCGCTACGGCGTGTTGGCGCGGTGTCAAGGTTTCGTCGGGCGTTTTGGATGGGAGAGTTTTAATCCGCTTCAGAGCTGGCTGCAGCATCCACTAGAACCCGACATCAGCGCTATCACATTCATGTGTGGGGGCTTTACGTTTGTATTCCTTCTTCAGTTTTTAAGGACACGCTTGTTGTGGTGGACGCTCCATCCATCAGGTTATGTCCTTTCAGGAGCGTCATGGGGCGGACTCATCTACTTCTGGTTCCCAGTCATGGTGAGCTGGTTCCTTAAGTTCTTGATTCTCCGCTTCTGGGGGTGGCAGATGTATCGGAAAGCAATTCCGTTTTTCCTCGGTTTGGTCTTAGGAGACTACATTCCGAGAAGCATTCTGAGTCTCACCAGTTTTGCGTTAAACCTTTGGATGCCTTCTTCCGGAGCAGGACATACACTTTAGTATGAGGTCTTAATCCCCTGCAGTTAGCAGTCGGTAGAGGCACAATAAATTGCCTGCGTTGAAGCTACGGAACTGATCAACTATCGGAGCATCGCTGTTATTTTTCGTTGGTCAGGTTCACCTCGCGCTTTTCAGTGAATGGAGATTAGAGTTTGACACCACTGCTTAAAGTTGAATCCATTACAAAGTGCTTTGCTGCTACCCCTGTCGTTAAAGATTTGGGTTTCGCAGTTTATCCAGGGGAAATCTTCGCGCTGCTAGGACCAAGTGGTTGTGGAAAAACGACCACACTCCGCATAATAGCAGGCTTTGAAAGGGCGGACACTGGGACTATCTCTATGGGAAAACGTCCCCTCGTAAACAGCACGCTTCACGTCCCACCTGAATCGCGCGGCATCGGTTTTGTGTTCCAAGACTATGCCCTTTTCCCACACATGAACGTTCTCGACAACGTAGCCTTCGGCCTCCGAAATGTGCCCAAAAAAAAGAGGCGTGAACGGGTCTTTGAGATACTGGATATGGTCGGTTTGAGGAATCTACATGCACGGTTACCGCACCGCCTCTCGGGCGGCGAGCAACAGCGGGTTGCGCTTGCACGCTCCATCATCGCCCGTCCGAAGCTCTTGCTTTTAGACGAACCTTTTTCGAGCCTCGATCCGGGACTGCGCCAAGCAACTAGAGATGAAGTCAAGGCACTCTTGAAAGCTGAGGGTATTAGCGCGGTGTTCGTTACCCACACGCAAGAAGAGGCGTTGAGTTTTGCCGAGCGCTTAGGGGTAATGAAGAACGGCACGGTTGAACAGATTGGCACGCCTGAAACTGTATATCAGCACCCGAAAACAGCTTACGTTGCTGATTTCCTCGGACAGACGAACTTCATCAACGCTTATGTGAAAAATGGGATCGCTGAAACGCCATTTGGACAGTAGAAGTGGAGGGAACCGCTACTGGGAAGATGCTGTTATCTATCCGCCCTGAACACTTAAAAATGATAACTCCTAATGCCGAAAATAGCGGCTCAAAAGAGGGACGTGTTGTTGGACAGGCGTTTAAGGGACACTATTTTACGTATCAGGTTGAAGTAGAAGGACAATCCTACTTCGTTCAGACAGACTCCCGTTGCTCATTCCAGGTTGATGATACTGTGCAGCTGAGAACGATTTCCGCGGTAGCGGTTGACAGGTAGCTATCAGCGGTTACAAATCGCACCGATCCAATCCAAGTTAGAGACGAGCGTTAGAAGTTGGATTTAGTGCTTATGTCTACAGCATACTCCGAATTTCGTTAATCCCCTGGATCATACGCCTCAATGCGTCAGCCAGTTTGTCGAGCTCCGCTTGCACTGCTAAATCATCTCCATGCTCTAAGGCATCTATAACACCTGGAAAAACGACCGCGGCGTAGCCCGTATTTAGCCCAGGAGCGTAGATGAGGTGCTTAAACCACGGACGCAAGGGCAATCCTGCCTCAGTTGTCAAGCTTCGTTCCAACTGATACAACCGCTGATTTATCTCCATCACTGTAGAGAGATCCCCGGCAGCAAGGTAGCCGTAGAGCTCTTGATTTAGCAACCCGGCTGCTTGCTGCCATTCCGTCAGAAGTCTATCTAACGCTGCGACATCTTTAGCGATCTTGTTTTTTGAACCAGAGTTTTGCAAGAATTTTAAGGGAGTCATCAGGGCCGTTGCATAAGTTTCATAGTCAAACGGCAAGACATCGGCGTTAGCAAGCTGCAGCGCAAGTGTTCCCCAAATCTTTGCCATTGCTGCTTGGTACTGAAACGTTGGGTCTCCGAAGTTTTCCATCCAGTAAAAGTTGTCTTGCATAGCGTGATAGACACCGTAGGGGCCACCGAATCCCATACTGACCGAGGAGATACCGGCATGTCCAATAAAAGGCGAGTGATCCGAACCGCTTCCGAGGTTCCCCACTTGTGGGATCTCCGTGCCTTGTCTCATTCTCCAACTTTCGTAAACGGGTTTCAGCGTCCGGGGGTCAATGACTTTTTGTGTTACCTCGCGAATTAATTCCTGCAGCGATGGTATCGCGCTTACATAGAACTCCTTACCAGTTGCTGCGATGTCCACGTTCAAGTACACAACGGCTTTCTGCTGGAGCGTCGATTTCAACTCCTCAACCCATTCACTTGAGCCCAAGACACCGAATTCCTCAGCGTCCCATGCGGCGAAAACGATACTCCGCTTTGGACGCATGCCGGCTTTGGCGAGTTTTCCTAAGGATTGTGCGACTTCTAATAGTGCAGCCGTGCCGCTTCCTGGATCCGCGGCACCATAAATCCAAGCATCGTGATGGTTGCCTAATATAACCCACTGGTCTGGATATTCTGTGCCTTCTAAGGTAGCGATGACGTTGTAAATTGGACGGATGCTGTGATCACAACGGACTTTGAGGCGCACTTCTGCTGGTCCCGGGCCGATGTGATACGCAAAGGGTAAACCGCCTTGCCATTCCGCGGGGACGTTGGGGCCCGCGAGCGCCTTCAGAAGTGGTTCTGCGTCTCTATAGGCGAGTGGGACGACAGGGATCTTGGGCAGATCTGTGGCATCCGCAATCGTGATTCTCTCGGCGTCTGCTGTCGCTGCCCATCCCGGTGTGAGCGGATCACTGGCGTGCTGGAAGATGTATTTGACCGTTCCACGTTGTATCGCATCAGCGGAACGCCATGGCCCCTGGGGATAAACATCTCCACGCATATAGCCGTCATCGGCGGGATCAGAGTAAAGAATCAAGCCAACAGCACCGTTATCGCCAGCGACTTTGGCTTTCACACCGCGATAGCTGCCTCCATACCGCGCAATACAGATTTTCCTGTTTACTGAGATACCTCGGGCACTGAGAATTTGATAATCCTCAGGTAACCCTCTGTTGACATAGACGAGCTCAGCGGTTACATCGCCATCGGGTGAATAAGCGTTATATCCGGCAACGATGTCGGTTTCATAAGAGTCTTTATCCCACTCCCAACTTGCCTCTTTGCCAAAAGCGACATACTCGTTAGGCGAAACCAGCTCGACATGCACCTCAAGTGGATACGGAAGGTAGACTTTATATTCATACATCTCCACCTTCAAACCGTAGCTCTCAAACGTGTCACGAAGATACCTTGCCACCTTCTGGCTATTCTCAGTTCCTGCAAGGTGCGGTTCTTCACTGAGATGCCGTAATTTATACCGGCATCCCTCAGCTGAAATCTGTTCTCGGAAAGCGTTCTCATATTGTTCTTGTGTAATCGCGTTTTCCGCTGTGAAACCGCGCACCCCGGAAACGTCATTGGGAAAAAATGTAAATACAACAAGGTAACCAGAAACACAGACAATGAGTCTCCACGTCTGCTTTCGAAAATAAAAAATATCTATTAGCATTGTAATTAGTTATTACCCTCTTCTCTGTTTGTGTAGATCATAACATATTTCGCGGATACCTTCATTATATTTTACGAGGGTAGTTAGCAAGTCAACATCCATTTTGGGTTAATGTTGAATCGCCAACTACGCAAAATCAAAGTTTGTGTAAAGAATCAATGGAATCTGTGCAAAGAATTAATCGGACAATTGATTTTATCGCCACTATATGTTAAAATATAGTTAAGAGCTAAGGATTGACTACATAGGAGATTTAAATGACTGCTAGGATTTTAATTGTAGAAGATGAAACGGATATCGTAGACCTGCTGCAGTATAATTTACAAGAGGCTGGATTTGAAACGGACTACGTTCGGAACGGGGCGGATGCCCTGCATCGTGCTGTTGAAAAATCACCAGACCTCATCTTGTTAGATCTAATGCTTCCAGAGGTAGATGGCCTTATTGTTTGTCGTCTATTGAAAAACGACCCAAGGACTAAAAACATCCCGATTGTTATGGTAACCGCTAAAGCTGAAGAGCGGGACCGTATCGCAGGTCTAGAACTAGGTGTGGACGACTACATCACTAAGCCGTTCAGTCCAAAAGAGGTAGTCCTACGGGTTTCAGCCGTGTTGCGCCGCATCCACACCGGCGAGCAGACAAAGGAGACCAAGCAGATCCAAAGGCACGGATTAACCATTGATCTTGATAAACATCAAGTCCTGACCGAAACAGGGCCGATTGACCTCACTGCTACCGAGTTTAAACTTATCACACTTTTTGCACGTTCACCCGGACGTGTCTTTACCCGAGATATTCTAATGGATGTGATATGGGGCGAGGAATATTACGGCATCGATAGGACCGTAGACACACACGTCAGCAGGCTTCGCCGCAAGCTCGGTCAATTCGGGAATCATGTAGAGACGGTGCACGGCGTTGGATATCGGTTTAAAGAGGGGATCTGACCTCAATCTCTGATCTTATTGTTCATGTTCATCATAGAGGTACTATCTTGAGATTTCCTGGAGCAAAATTGTTAAAAACACGGGTATTTAAAAGATATTCCGAAAAGGTTGGACTGCCACCCGGAACCCTTGTTTATGTCGGAGAAGAAGACACAGAACCTGTTCGGATTACGGTTACTGATTATAATGATACATATTTTCATAAAGAAGAGGTTCAAACGATCCAGGAATGTTTACATTTCACATCATCCGAAACCGTCACGTGGATTCACATCGAGGGAATTCATGAAACAGAAATCATTGAAGAGATTGGAGAGCACTTCGAGGTCAATCACCTAGTCCTTGAGGACTTGATGAGTCCAACCCAACTTCCCAAAATAGAGGTATATGAAGGTTATGTTTTTATTATTCTCAAAAGCCTCTACTATGAACCCACAGCCTTAGGCGTTTCCAGAGAACAGATCGGACTTATTATCGGTAAGAATTTTGTGGTATCTCTCCAAGAAACTTCTACGGGCCTCTTCACATCAGTTCAAAATAGGATCCAAAAGGCCCAGGGCAGAATCCGGAAGATGCATTCTGACTACCTCGCGTATGCTTTGATAGACGTTATTGTTGACTACTATTTTATGGCCTTGGAACAACTCAGCGAGGCAATCCTAGTGGTGGAAGAAGAAGCCATCGCGGACCCTACACCAGAAGTTCTAGAAAAAATCAATATCTTGAGAAAAGAGTGCCTTCTTCTACGTAGACCGCTGCTCCCATTCCGTAACGTGGTTAATGAGATTTTAGCAGCTGAGATTCCGCTGCTTGGAAAAGAGACATATCTGTATTTTCGCGATGTTTATGATCACCTGATTCAGGTGATCCATACATTAGAGATGCTTCGGAGTACAGTCTCAGGACTATTTGATACCTATACCTCGGCGGTTAGTCATCGAATGAATGAGGTTATGAAGGTTCTGACTATTGTTGCTACATTTTTTATTCCGTTGACCTTCATTGCCGGTATTTACGGAATGAATTTCAAATCTATGCCAGAACTTGAAATGCCATGGGGATATCCTGCTATCTTGTTAGTCATGGTGGGCATCAGCATCTTTATGTTCATCTATTTTAAACTCAAAAAATGGTTCTGAATTTCTTTAAATCAACCGAAACTTTATCAGAGTCAACAAGTAAAACGAGAAAACCTATAAAGATGTGAGTACTGCATACCGAATGCATCTGATTTAGTCTAACCAACCTGTAATACCTATCCGCGAACCGATTGGCAACGGATAATAGTGAACCACTGGCAGAAAAGTAATACTATAAGTATACGGCAACTTTGCGGGTTACGCTATAGCTGTCGGACAAAGTGCTTAGAGCACGGGTACCAACATTATTGACGATAGTTGTATCTGACAAATACCAGAAAGGGGAATACAATGTTTGCAGATGTCATAGCAAGTTTGGAAAACTTCATAAGTTCTATAGTTAACTCGCCCTTCAGAGGCATCATTTTAAGTGTTTTCACAATCTCGACTTTACTTATTATCAAGCCAATTTCAGGGTACTTTGTCAAAAGGTACGTCTACCAAAACGCTCAAGTGGAATCAAAAGCCCAAAACTTCATGGCGGTCTGGGGGTATACCTGGACGGCGATCATCGCTATCTTTGGAATTATTAGTCTCAGTGGCTCGTTGAAAACGCTGGGTATCTCAGCAGGATTTCTGGGGATGGTTTTGGGCTAGTCCTTGCAGGCACCGGTTACAGGGATCGCGGCCTGGTTGATGCTTATTTTAAAACGGCCCTTCAAGATTGGAGATCGTGTCATTATTGCCGGTGTCACAGGCGACGTTATGGATATTACCTTAACGCACGTCATCTTGAACCAAGTTGGATGAACTGTCTCTAGCGAGGAACGTTCGGGGCGCGGCATCCTCATCCCGAATGCAATTCTTTTTGGCCAGACAATTACCAACTACACCTTAGAAGAGGAGTATATTTTGGTTGAGGGGCCCGTACGGATTACCTTTAAATCAGATTGGGCGGAAGCAGAACGAATTCTGTTGAGGGCGGCACAAGAGGTTACAGCCGACATTATCAAAGAGATCGGAGAGGAGCCTTTTATTCGCGCGGAACTCTTTGACGCAGGAGTAATGATGCGACTGCGCTACAAAACGCGCCTAGTAGATCGAGCAAAAAGTCTGAGTGATATTGTCAAAATTATCTTTCATGAATTCTCAAAGAATAAAAACGTTGCGTTCTGTTACGCACACTCAGAAATCATCTATTCATGGAAAGATCAAACCGCCCTGCTGGGGAATCTACGTGAGGTCCAATGATGTTGTGGGACATCTGGAACGCTCTTCTAAATTTCAAATATATTTCTATGGTCTGGATGGTCTTGGCGGTCATCAGTGCTATTATCGTCTATTTCCGCCTGACCATCCAAATGCGGAAGTTTACGGACGGCAGTGCCTATAGAAGCAAGAACGTCGATAGATTCTTCGTTATCTGGTGCTACGTCTTCATGTTTTCGATAGGTGGACTGATCGCCTTTCTCTTTTCAGATGTCTTCGGCTTGATGGGGTTGTCTTTAACCTTTATTATGACTCTCACGGGTTGGGGGATCCGAAATCCCGTTACAAACTTAGCAGCATGGTTACTAATTATTCTTAAGAGACCTTATCATATTGGAGATCGTGTCATCTTAAATACAATTATTGGCGATGTAGTGAACATCTCGGTTATGCATACACAGTTAGAGCAAGTTGGAGGCACGATCGGCGGTGAAGAAAAGTCAGGTCGGAGTGTCCTGATTCCCAACCAACATCTTTTCAATTGGAACGTAATTAACTACACACGGAACGGAAAATACATTCTCGATGAGATAATCCTTCGATTGACATATCGTTCCAATATAGCTCGCGCCGAACAAATTCTTCGTGAACAAGCAACAGAAGTGACAAGAGACATATGTACTGAGACAGGTGAAACCCCTTATGTGTTATTTGAGTTCATTCCATCTGGAGTCGTCGGCAAGCTAAGATACCGTGTTATTGCTGCAAAACGGTAGCAAACCTCAACATTAATCGTGGAACGGATCTCCAAAGCATTTCTGGGCGAGGAGCGGATTGAGTTCGCCTACATGAAAAGTGAAGAACTATTAAGACCCAAGGAGGCACTATCGATGCCTCCACAATACCTATGTACCCAACAGCTTGATGAACACCATTAGCAGAGAAAGAACGTAAGATGAACGAATGGATTCAACGATTAGCAGCTCTATTTGAAACTCCTATTATTCCATCAGATACTCCCGTAAAAGCCTGGCAAATTGTCGTGTTAATTTCGACTTTGACGGTTTCCTTCGCACTTGCTGGACTTTTACGTGGATGGTTCCGCAGCATGTTTCATCGGCTCCGAATTTCACAAAACATCGAAGGCCGACTGCTTGCATTTCTCTTCCTCACTGTTATGGTTGTGGGAACTATTTTGGGATTACGGTTTGCAGGCATAGGAACAGGAATACTTACCAAATTCTTTCACTATCCGTTGACAAACCTCTTTCAGCCAGCTGCTGCCGACACAGCAGGCGGCGAGACAAACAACCTAACCTTAGCACGTCTGTTCTATGCGTTCGTGATTGTTTTCGGGATGTTCATTCTGTCGAAGTACGCACAATGGGCGCTACGGAAACAAGTGTTACAAGCGTTTCAAATTGCAGCGCATACCCAATTTGTCCTCCTCCGCTTTCTTCATTTCAGTCTTATCAGCCTGGGTGTTATTATCAGCCTGAGCGCTATCGGGGTAAGTTTCACGAGTCTTGCATTGATCTTCGGTGGGCTGAGTATCGGCATCGGTTTCGGTTTACAAAATATTGCATCCAATCTAATCTCAGGGTTTATTCTCATCTTTGAACGCCCTATCAAAATCGGGGACCTTGTCGAGATTATGGACATTAATATTTTCGGTAGAGTTAGCAGTATCAACCTTCGTTCAACGATCATCGTCTCACTTGACGAGAAAGAGATTATCGTTCCCAATTCTCAATTGATTACAGAATCCGTTCATAACCTCACACACGCAAATAACTTTTTCCGACTCAATGTCGATGTAGGAGTTTCCTACGGTTCGGACGTAGATCTCGTTAAGAGAGTGCTCCTTGAAGCAGCACACGAACATCCGCAAGTCATTAAAGAACCGAGATCTACTATGGAGAGCGTCACCGCCCCATTTGTTCGTTTCGTGAATTTCGGAGAGTCGTCCTTAAATTTCCGTCTATTGGTGTGGATTCCAGACTCTTTTCAGCGTTTTGATATTGCCAGTGACCTTCATTTCATGATCTGGCACAAATTTCAAGCGTACGATATTAAAATCCCATTCCCACAACGCGATGTCCATTTTTATTCAACAGAAAACAGGTAATGCTTGGTGATTAGCAGCCAGCTCACGACTGCCAACAAGAGTTGTCTCGAAAGTGCGTTTCTATAGGAAGGCGATCAGGAAGCACTTAGATTAGGAAATCCATCCCCGAACTGCTGAATGGGTCTAAGAATGCCGGATGATGTTGCCCTTGACGAGATAGTAGACCTCTTCGCTGATGTTTACTGCAAGGTCCCCCACCCGTTCGAGATGCCGGAAGAGAAGAAGGATGCTGATACCCGGTGGGACGAGTTTTGGATGTTCAGTTAGAATGGCCAAGAGTTCATAGAGCATCTTTTCATAGATATCATTAACCTCGTTGTCACGTTCTCGGACCTCTAAAGCGAGTTCAGCGTTACGATTGACGAGCGCGTCCAGTACATCTTTTACCATGGTCTGAATCACTTGTGCTACATACGGCAGATCCACGAAGGGTTTAACGGGCGGATACTCCAACAATTCAAGACTCCGTTTCGCAATAGCAACGCTCTTATCGGCAAGCCTTTCAATGTTGATACTAATCTTCATTGCCATCGTCAGAAAGCGGAGCTCAAAGGCGACTGGTTGATAGAGTGCGATCAGTTGGATACAGGATGACTCGATCTCGTTTTCAAACTGATCAATCTGATCGTCCGTATTAATCACCGTCTGTGCTAACGTCTCGTCTCGCGTTAAAACCGATTCAATGGCTTGACGTAGCATTTGCTCGGAAAGCCCCGCCATTTCCAAAAGTTTATGTTGAAGTTCTCTGATTTCGTTTGCTAACATTTTTCAATTATCTGCTTCTGTGGTCTCGCTTATCCCATTCTGCCTGTTACGTACTGTTCGGTTCTGCTATCTCGTGGGTTGGTAAAAATTTTCTCCGTGGCCCCAAATTCAATCAATTCACCACCGTAGAGGAACCCGGCAACATCAGAGACGCGCGCAGCTTGTCTTCTTTTGTTAGTCGCAAAAATAAGTGTACAATCGTTTGCCAGCTCCCGCACAAGTGTCTCAATCTTAACAGTCTCAATAGGATCGAGCTCACCACACGGCTCATCAAATATCAAAACTTCTGGTTCAGCGGTCAAAGCGCGTGCAATACAGAGCAGTTGTTGTTGTCCAGTGGACAACTGTTCAGCGGTTTCGTCCAAGATGTCCCTGACATCATTCCATAGCCCGGTCCTTCGGAGACTTTTCTCAACGACGCTATTCAACGCCGAGTCCCGCCTCACACCGGAAATTCGAGCCGCGTATGTCACATTTTCTTGTATAGAGCCTTGAAATAGAATCGGTTTTCGAAACACCATCCCGATTTTTTTTCGAACAGTTGTGGCATCCTGATCGACATACAAAGATCTGCCCTTGAAAAGGATTTCCCCGGTGAACCTGAAATTCGGTGTAAAGTCGTTGAGTCGATTGAAACATCGGATGAGTGTGCTTTTGCCGCAGTTGGTGGGGCCCATAAGTGCGGTTACTCGTTTCCGTTGAATTTCAAAAGAGAGATTTCCGAGAATTTGCTTATCGGCATACCAGATATTTAGGTTACGAACAGTGAGAATAGATTTCTTTTTTGCAGTCATCATAGCTGCTAACATGTATAGAAGAAAAACGAAGGCCGTGTGTCATGCCAAAACAGAGGAATGTCTCTCAGCAAGGAAGCTTGAGAAAATACTCAATAGTAATGCGCAGCCTAAAAACAACACAAATTTGTCCAACATCTGTCCACATTGCGCGGGACGACTCCATATATAGATACCGACGAACAACGCCGCGGCAGCAAGCGCACAAGACATTGCACGACATCCGCCTGAAAGTATCCCCGGGAGTGAAAGCGGCACGATATGCCCCATTAACACTTGTCGTTGGTTAGCGCCGAGTGCATAAGCAGCTTCACGAATCGGTATCGGCACAGACCAGAGCGCCGCTTGTGTCGTCTTAATCGTCCTTGGCATCACTAACAAAATAAAGGTCAGTGTTGCGATGTAAAACAGGGACGTATCCCCTCGAAAAGTGCTTGTCTTTAAGGAAGAAGTGTCTAAACCTCCAAGGGCCAGAGGCACCTCAATCCCTGTGAAAACGCCACTATAGGGCAGAAAGATTGCGGCTGCTAAAAGTCCATATAAGATCGAAGGGACACTGCTTAAAATGCTGACATGACTCTCTATGAAACGCCGAACCCAGCTAGTTTCTCGAAGCCACTCCTCCACGTAAAAAGCACAGAGCACCGCAAACACAATTGCCAAAAAACTGATGTAGAGAAAAAAATAGAGATCGTTGAGCGGATTCGATGGCGGCTCCGACTCACGGACTACTGACGATAGTTGCACATCAGAGACGGGTAGTTTTGACAGGACGTACCATATTGGAATGAACATCGCTCCCAATATAACGAGAGCTATACCCCGCAAAGCAAATTTTTGCCTCGGGTTTGAACGCATCATTAAGGTGTTCATAGTATCGGTCCCCTTATCAGATCTCATCTGTCAGTTATTAGTACCCACAAGAAGTATTTATAGTAGTTGTGTACGACTGACATAGCAAATGTTGATCCTAAGAGACGAGGACTTCCGTTATCCGTATCGCATCTGTACATAATCCGCTGTTTTGGGGTGTTGTGGTGTCTGAAAAAGTGCTTGTGTCTCCTCGTGCTCAATAAGTTCCCCAAGAAACATAAAGATACACTCTTTGCTCACGCGTCGCGCTTGTGCCATGTTATGGGTCACAATTAAAAATGTGTATATCCCGGCAAGGGCTTCCATCAATTCTTCAACAGCCCGTGTCCCTTTAGCATCCAATGCTGAACACGGTTCATCCATCAGGATAATTTTCGGTTTCAGCGGTAACAGACGGGCGATACAGAGTTTCTGTTGTTGTTCAAGCTGAAGTGAGGTAGCACGCGCCTTCAATTTATCTTTCAAATCGTCCCACAAGAAAACGGAGGTCAGCGCTTCTTCAACAATTTGGTCTGATTCCGTTCGTACCAGACTCCGCAAAGGGGAGTGAATCCGCAAACCGAATAAGACATTCTCATAAACCGAGATCGGCAACGGATTCGGGCGCTGGAAGACCATGCCGACTGCTTTTCTGAGCTCTGGTAAAGAGACATCTGGATCGTAGATATTTTTACCGAGAACCTCAATTTTCCCGACTGTGGTGACATTACCGTAACGCTCATTGACACGGTTAAAACAGCGGAGTAGGGTTGACTTGCCACACCCTGAAGGCCCAATAAGAGAAGTTATCTGACCATCACGGATTTTCAGGTTGACATCAATAAGCGCTTGAAAATCTTCATACCAGAGATTGAGGTTTTCGGTTTGAACGCTATAATTTAAGGACATAATTTGTGTACTCAATTTCTCAACGTGTGTCTCTAGATCAGTTATAAGGTGTCTAAGTACTTGTGGACTGTGCCCTAAAAAACCAGTTTACCCGAAATTTCCATTGATGTAATCATAAGTGGAACGGTTTGTCGGATTGGTGGAAAAGATTACATCTGTTCTATCAATCTCAACGAGATCACCGTTGAGCATAAAGGCGGTTCGGTCTGCTAAGCGTTTTGCCTGTTGAACGAGGTTGGTAACGAGAAGAATCGTCATTTCTGTACGTAAGGTTTTCAATACCTCTTCAATGCGCATCGTTGTAACCGGATCAATAGCAATAGAAAATTCATCAAGGCAGAGAATCTCCGGTTGATGTGAAAGGGCACGCGCGATTGTGAGGCGTTGTTGTTGACCGCCCGACAGCTTCGTACCGAGCGTATCTAGCCTGTCCTTGACTTCATCCCACAAGGCTGCTTGCTGCAGGCAGCGTTCGACGATCTCATCCAATTCCGATTTTGAGCGAATCCCTGCTGTCCGCGGCGCGAAGGCGACGTTATCGTAGATCGAAAGCGGAAGGCCTACGGGCAAAGGGAGCACCATACCGATGCGGCGGCGCAACCCATACACATCGCTAATTGTGCTAATGTTTGCACCGTCGAGCTTTACAGAGCCTCCTACGGTCGTTTCTGCTGTCAATTCCAACGTTCTGTTGATAACTCTTAAGAGCGTGGTTTTACCGGACTGTGCAGGACCGATGATACCGAGAATTTCATTCTTATAAACATTAAAAGAGATGCCGTTCAGAGCATGTTTATCCCCGTAACGCACCGTCAAGTTGTTAATTTCAATTAGAGGTTCGTTTCGTGCCCCGTTACTGCGATTCATGTTCATACTTCTTATTCACTTTTCGGATTGCTAGATGCCGTAGTCCGATTTTCCTCTTTAGCTTCTTCTCCTATTTCGCGCTCCACACGTGCCTCGGTCAAAGCCGAGGCTAACAAACCAGAGGGAATTGCGATAAGTCCGACACCAACAAGCGTGACAAGCGCAGTGAAAACCTTCCCACCCGCAGTTTCTGGGTAGACATCGCCATAACCGACGGTCGTCAATGTCACGACAGCCCACCACATTGAATCGAGGATAGATCCGAAGGCTTCAGGTTGGCTATCTTTTTCAAAATAGTGGATCCCACATGCAGCGAGATAGACAAGCATCAGCGATAAAATAACGAGCGCTAAGAGCTCCTGCTGGATACCCCGGAGCGCCGCTGCGAGCCGGTCCACTGCGAGAATAAAACGTGTCGCCTTGAAAATTCTGAAAACCCGTAAGAATCGGAGTACACGTAGCACACGAAACCCCGGGACAAGGAACAGAGAAGGCAAAATCGAAAGTAAATCAATTATGCCGTAGAAGCTAAGAACGAAGTCCCGTTTTTTGGTTTCAATGTAGACGCGAAGAGCATATTCTATTGAAAATAGAACAAAAAACACCCAGTCGAGCAGAATAAAAAGTGTCGCATATTCCGCTAACTCCCACACATGGCTATCGGCTTCGAGCACAAAGGTGACAGCGGAGGCAAGAATTAGAAACTGGATGACGGCGGTAAATATGTTACCTTCAATAATATCGCGTAATTTCTCTTTTTTCGCCATGAACGTCTCTTTCTATCAGGAGTAGCGTTCACGACACTACCTCTACCACTTCTTCCGGGTTCTAAGATAAACCCTCAGCACAATCGCAGCCGCGTTGACAAGTAGGACACTCCCTACAAGTGCTATTGCAGTCCCGTAGGGAATTCCTTCGCTAACATCCGGTACCTGTGTTGAAATTGTAAAAAGATGTAGAGATAATGCCATGCATTGTTCCGTTATATTATAGGCGAAAATATCTCCTTCTGCAATAGCTTTATAGAAGACTGCCCCGGTGAACATGATAGGGGCCGTTTCGCCAGCTGCACGCGATACTTGTAAAATAACGCCTGTCAGGATCCCACTAATTGAATTCGGGAGCACAATACGGCGAATCGTTTGCCAGCGCGTAGCACCAAGGTTCCAGCAGGCCTCTCTAAACGACATCGGCACCGCTTTAAGCGCCTCTGTGGTGCTAGCGATAATAACTGGAAGTGTCATGATTGCCAGTGTAAGCGAGGCCGCGAGTATCGACTCACCTAACCTTGCAAAAAGTACAAAGGCACCAACTCCAAACAAGGCATGAACAATACTCGGCACTCCCGCAAGATTGACAACGGCCAAATTTGTGATACGTGTAAACCAATTTTCACGAGCATACTCGTTGAGATAGACTGCTGCGAATACACCGATGGGGGCTGACACCAATAGCGAGACCACTACCAAATAGATTGTCCCAAGAAAGGGGGCCCAAAGTCCACCTGCACGCATGTTGTCCTTCGGGTTCGTAAACAAAAATTCCAAAGAGAGGACAGGCAGCGCCTTGTAGAGCAGGTAGCCGATAATGAGAAGCAACGGGATAATCATCAGGCTTGTTATTACAAGTAGAAGCACCCGTACCCCATTTTCTATTTTCCGTTTTTGTCGAGCAACCGCTGTTTCCGTAAACATGGCGTGTGACGATGCCTGCGCGTCAGTGTTCATACGTCTCTACCTACTTTTACAAAGACTCCTGTGTTATATTCCACTATTCTTGACGGATTCCTTTGATAGCTAAATCAGCAATGAGATTCACAGCAAACGTGATAGTAAAAAGGAGAATACCGATAATAAAAAGGACTTGATAGTGTTCACCACCTCTAGCGACTTCCCCTAATTCTGCAGCGATTGTTGCTGTCAATGTACGGATCCAAGAGAGGGGCCCTGACGGAATGTTAACGGAATGCCCGGTCGCCATCAGGACAGCCATCGTTTCGCCGATAGAACGTGCTGCACCGAGCAGCACTGCTGCCAACAATCCATTTTTCGCAGCAGGTAGAAGCACGCGGTAGACCACCTGCCATCGAGTTGCTCCGAGCGCCTCTGCCGCTTCCCGGTAGGAGTCAGGTACAGCTTTGAGGGCATCTTCAGCTATGGACACAATAATAGGAACGCTCATCAAAGCGAGCATGATGCTCCCATTTAGCATGGTTAAGCCGATGGGGGCGTTGAACACAGCAATAATCAGCTGATTCATCAGCGTCAACCCGATGAAACCCCACACAACCGAAGGGATAGCAGCAAGCAATTCAATGATAATTTTAAACATCTCTCTGAACTTTGGACTACAGAATTCCGAGACAAAGATGGCTGCGCCTAGGCCAAAAGGAACTGCAAGACACATGGCTAAAACCGTAACGCTAAAAGTGCCTACAATTAAAGCGAAAGCCCCATATCGTTTGTTGTTCAGAGAAGTTGGTTGCCATTCTACACTTGTCAGAAACTCTTTCAAATCTAAACCGTTGAAGAGAAAACCTGCGCCCTCTCGAAATACAAAGAAAAAGATACCGAATACAAAGATAATCGAACTAATACCACAGAGACGGATAAATAATTCGATGGCTGTTTCAGAGAACGACAGATCCGCAGTGCTTTTTTTGCGTAGAAAATTCATGTGTTTTTACGAGCTCTCTAACGGTACAAAACCGAGTTTCTCAACAATTGCCTGACCCGCTGCGGATAGAATCCAATCAAGATATACTTTAATTTCGCCTATAGGTTCACCGAGGGAATACATGTATAGCGGACGAGCAATAGGGTAGGTCTTTGCAAGAACGTTTTCAAGGGTTGGCGGGTAATAAGGCGAATCCTCATCAACAGCAACCGCTAACATTTTAACGTGTGAGGTTGCATATCCCATTCCGCTGTAACCCATCGCGCACGGCGTTCTTCCAATTACCTCTACCACATCTTTTGAACCGTGCAAATCTAATGAGCCGATGCGAAAATCTCTGTTTTTCCCTAGAAGCGCCTCGCGAAAATAGAAGTAGGTGCCAGAATTAGACTGCCGACTGATGCGAATAATTTTGTCACTCGGACAGCGGCTATGTTTGATACCGAGCTGACTCCACCGGGTTATCGTGCCTTTCTCACCATAAATTTCTGCAAGTTGTGGGATCGTGATTTTATCAAACGGCACATCGGGATGCACATAAACCGCAAGGGCATCGTAACCGACAATAAATTCCTGTGGAACTTTACCCGTGTTTTGCTCCGCCTGCTCTAATTCTTTCGGTTTAATCTGGCGACTACAGTTGGCAATATCTACGGTTCCGTTGATGAGCGCGGCAACGCCTGTGCCAGAACCACCACCTGATACTTCTACTGAAGCCCCGCTAGTCACACCGCTGTACATCTCCGCCCATGCTTGCGCGAGGTTCACCATTGTGTCCGAACCTTTGTTTTTGATGATGACATACGAAACCTCGCTACTTGCCTCATCTCCACTATCTTTGCCAGAACAACCGTTGATAACAAATACACACGCCAAAACGAGTATAATTTTTATGATTAGGTAACTGAACCAACTATCCCGCCGCATCCGCATCAATTTGCCTCTCTTGAAAGATTTTGAATTAAATTATAACACCCAATTGTTACGAAAATAAGACAAAATTCGGAATTTTTGTAATTCGCTATCACAATCTGAAAAAAGGATGCCCAAAGTCCTTACCTGCTAATGAAAAATAAACGAGTGAGCAGAAGAGGAAAAGAGGTCGAGAATTCTCTGATTTTTGACAATCAAACAGCTGCATGTTATAATAATGTTATTAACAAATAAGAAGGTGCCGACAGCAGAACGCGGGGCATGCATTATCCCACTCAAATTGTAAATCTCATCAGCAGATAGCTTGGGTTTAGAAACGCTTTTTTACAAAACCGAAAATCTCGACCGCCAGTTTGATGAATATCGCGCTTCAGGAAAATAATAGGACTGACATCTAAGATGAACAAAGAAAAAGATGAAGAAAGAAAAACCATTCGCACAGCCCTAGCGGCAATGGCCACAGGCGACCTGCTAGAAACGTCAAAGGCACTGCTTGCAACGCTCGGATACCGCAGCGAACGTACGCTCGAACTCTCCGGAACGGTAGACGATTTCATTCAGGAATTTCCAGCGCCCACCCCTAATACTAAAACCGAACAAGCCCTCCGAGAAGACGCCTCATCCGTCAAACTTCTCTTCCAATTCACAAGCGACGAAGTCTCCGATGCCCTGCAGCAGACACTCTTTGAACCCGAGGACTTCGAGAAGGGGGATGTGCAGAGCTTCCTTTTCTACGCCGTTGACCTGAAAAAGAAGGCCTATTCCCGCACAGAATATGCTCAGTTGACACGCGAGATCAATAAACGTCTGATCGCACCGAGCGTCGTCTTCTTCCGGGTTGAAGACCATCTGACAGTTGGCTTCACCAATCGCCGTCCGAGCAAAACGGACGCGGCCCGGGATGTGTTAGGACACGTCACACTGATTAAGGACATCCGGCTGAATGGACCGCATCGTGGACATGTGGACATTCTCTGCGATCTCTCCCTAGAGGCGTGTGTAGCATGGATGACTGCCAAGAGGCAAACGGAGAACTTTGAAGGGTTGCTCGCCGCGTGGCTAGCGATGCTGGATACCGAGGCACTCAACAAAGCGTTCTATCGGAGGCTCTTTGCGTGGTTTCAATGGGCAGTAGCGGAGGCAAAGTTCCCAACAGACGAGGCGCGGATCTTGAATCCCGAGGAACACGTCATCCGTCTGATCACACGGCTTCTGTTCATCTGGTTCTTGAAGGAAAAGAGGCTTGTTGCTGAGGCGTTCTTCAACGAGGTAGAGATGCAAGAGGCGCTAACAGAGGAGGCCATGACAAGCGGCGACGCTTACTATCGCGTGGTGCTGCAAAATCTCTGCTTCGCCACATTGAACACAGAGATAGGCAAGCGCGGGTTTAGCAGCAAGAATAACACGGGACATCGGAACTTTTCAAGGTACCGGTACAAGGATCAGATGCAATGCCCGGATCAGTTGCTAGATCTCTTTGCGGAAACTCCTTTTATCAACGGCGGTTTGTTCGAGTGCCTCGATAGCGAGGCAGCAGTACGTGACGGGGGGTACCGGATAGATTGCTTCTCTGATACGGATTACAACAAGGTGAGTCTTCCGGACGTTCTCTTCTTTGACGCGGAGAGAGGCTTGCTCTCGCTGTTTCAGGCGTATAAGTTCACAGTTGAGGAGAACACACCGATAGAGCAGGAGGTGGCGTTGGATCCCGAGCTGCTGGGCCGGGTTTTTGAAAACCTGCTCGCTGCCTACACGCCCGAGACAGGTGCGACCGTCCGGAAGCAAACAGGCTCGTATTACACGCCGCGCCCGATTGTAGACTATATGGTGGTAGAGTCGTTAGTTGCTGCACTCTCTGCGAAATGTAGTCCTACTGATAAGGATGTGGAGCTTTGGAAGGAACGGCTGCACTATCTCTTAGACTACGCGCAGGCGTTTGAGGACGCGTCTGAATGGTTTGACGATGTTGAGACGGCTAATGTCGTGCATGCGATTTCAGATCTAAAAATATTGGATCCCGCGGTGGGATCAGGGGCTTTTCCAATGGGAATGCTGCATAGGTTGACGCTTGCACTCCGGCGACTTGACCCCGACAACAGTCGATGGGAAAAACTGCAGAAGCAACGGGCTGCGCAGCGAGCCGAGGCGGCGTTTGAGACGCAGGATGACCAGACACGGCGTGAGGAACTTGTTGACATCGACGAGACTTTTAAACGTTACCGAGATTCAGACTTCGGACGGAAGCTATACTTAATTCAGAATAGCCTCTTCGGTGTAGATATACAGCCCGTGGCATGTCAGATAGCGAAGCTCCGTTTCTTTATCTCACTTGCAATTGAACAGGAACTAGTGCAAGGCGCGGCTAACTTCGGCATCAAGCCGTTGCCGAATTTGGAGACGCGCTTCCTTGCTGCGAATACGTTGATAGGACTTCACGGGGATCCGACCCTCATGAGCGAAAAGGCGCTAGATTTAGAGCGTGCCCTGAGCGAGAATCGAGAGCGTCATTTTCACGCCACCACTCGTCGGCAAAAGCTAGCTTGCAAACGCAGAGATGCGGAGTTGCGAGGTGAATTAGCGGTGGAGCTGAAGAATATCGGCATGCCTGCGGATGCCGCGGAAAAGATCGCACATTGGGATCCGTATGACCAGAATGCTGCTGCGAACTGGTTTGACCCCGAATGGATGTTTGGGGTTGCCGAGGGGTTCGATGTGGTAATTGGCAACCCGCCGTATGCTAAAAGCGAGCATGTGTCCGAAAACTATCGCGAAAAACTGAAAACTCACTACGGTTGGGTTGGCGATTTATATGACCATTTCATCTTTGCCGGCTTTGCCTTTGTCTCTGATGAGGGACTTTTTTCTTACATCGCCAATGATAGTTTCGTGACCTTTTCAACAAAAAGGAGGATTCGAGACCTATTTTTGGAAAATCAATTAATTCGCCTTGTTAAAGCCCCCGCAAATACTTTTGAAGCCCAAATATATACTGCTATTTTTATTTTGTTGAAACAAAACGCAAGCGATCCACATAGCTACATGAGCGGCGAAATGAATTTTCCCGATTTCCAATACCGTTCAAATGGGGCGGTAGATTATACGACGATTCGCAAAATTCCAGATCATAAATTCCTGCTTAGTGGGAAAAATAACTGGGTATTGAGACTCTTTAATTTTGAAAATGTTGAAAAATTCTGTTCCGTTTTGGATACTGGAATCCACTCAGGAAATGTCAGACCCAAGATCTTCTTTAAGGAAAACAACGGTAGAAGGCATCGTCTTTTACAAGGCAAGCAGATTGAAAGGTACGCCCTTCAGTGGGATTCCCCGAAAGCAAAATATATGTTTTGCGATGTTAACTATGAGCCTCTTCCAATTCCCGGTATTGGCCGAGGCGGAAACCCGAGCAAACGAAACGAATACTGGCATTTTTGTGGCGATATTGCAAACCACCATCAACCTGAACGATTACTCATGCGTCAAACCGAGGACGATCTGATTGTTGCTTATCATAGTGAGGCGGAGCATGGACATTTTTATACCGATAATACTTTATTTACTATTCTTCCCAAACCTCCAAAAACTAATCTGAAGTACCTCTTAGCAATTCTCAATAGTCGATTGTTGAATTTCGTATATCATTTTATTTCGCAAGAAAAAGGTAAAAGTCAAGCAGCAGTGAAGATTAAAGTTCTCCAGAAATTGCCAATCGTTGTGCCAATAGAAAACGAACAACACCCAATCGTTGATTTGGTGGATCAAATCCTTGATGCCAAACGCACTGATCCAAACGTAGACACGGTTGAAATAGAAGAAGAGATTGACAAACAGGTATACGCCCTATACGGTTTAACCGAAGATGAGATTAGGATTGTGGAGGAAATAACAGAATAAACCCTACGAATCACTATAGATAGAGCAAAAGAGGCATCTCCGAATTTGGAACGCCTTTCTACAGCGGCCTATTCAGCAATATACCCTGTTCTGTCTGTGTTCCCGCCATATTTCAACGCGTAAACCAGTAGATTCGACATAAACCGATAGACATCCGTGGAGCGCCGAAGTCGTAACATCGTGCGGCTCTCAATCTCCGCGGTCTCCATCGCACACATGTAGTCCTTACGGTTATAGACAACGGCTAACCGATTGTCAATAATAATCCCTTTCTGAAAACGGAACTGTGTCGGTTGTGCGTTGTTTTCATTTCCCCAGAACACATCGCCCCCCGTTGGCGGTTTCGGCAGCTTGTAGTATATATTATAGAGTTCATGGTCATGCGGTAGAATATCTAGCGGGTATTCTGGAAAGATCTGCTGAAGTTCGTCAGCTACGACATGTGCAAACAAGCCGTTGAAACCGCAATCGTCAAAGAAAAGCATGCCCCCTTTCTCAACAATATATTTCCGAAGTGCGACGCGTTCCTGGGACGTAAACCGCAGCTGCAAAGGGCCATCTCTTGCGAGTCCTCGTCCGACAGTGATGTCTTTATCGTGTCCTGTCATAATGATGAGAGGGGCATCCATGATTTGCGAGTCAGTGAGAGGTAAGGCACCGCCTTTGAAATTCATATCTGCCCGGATAGAAGTGTGGTCTCTCAACCATCTGATAAGTGCTGGAATCGCAGTTGGATCTTGCCACCAATCCGAGAGTGAATGTTTGAGTCGGATGAGCCGGATATGCCCACGAATCTCGTTTCCAGCTCCTTTGAGAATACCGCCCAATTGCCCTTTAGGGAGCTTCACTAGTTCCTTTAAGGCGATATCAAACCGATCGTCTAACGCGGCTGTTGGGACTGATCCGTCGAGAAATTTGGAGAGTCTGCTGTTGCTTGTGCTAGTAGCGGCTTTCTGTGGCGTCGGCAACACACTTTTTTTAAGGATCGGTGCTTCTCTTACAGACGTGCCAGCGATATCCGCGGATGCAGAGCTTGGCTTCTCAGCTCCGGGCAGCGTGGGAGATACCGCACCCCCTGTGGAGGTTAGGATATCCGGGTCAACATTCAAGAACGGAATTTGCTTTACGCCTGTTTTCTTCTCCACCGGCAGCGGCGTTAAATTGGACCCGTACTTCGGGAGGTCAGCCGCGGCAGTCGTTTCCACATAAGGAATAGGGTGGGTGGTTCTGACATTGCGGCGGGTCGGACGAATGGACGAAGCTGTTCTTGGAGCCGAGAGCGTGACGAATGCCCCTTCAAAAGTATCTTGGTTCAATTCCCTCCGCCCTGAGAACAACAACGCAGCAAGAACGACAAAGAGCAGATGCAGTCCAATTGAAGCGATAACTGCGATCCATTTATGTCGCGAGTTCTCGTTCTTCAAAGGAACAGGTTGGGTGGGCAGGCCTTCAAAAAGTTTTTGTCTCATGGCAATTTTTATAGATGTCGCTGAATATGTAGATAGCTCTGGGCATCCAATTCCCGATAATCTTGAATATCATACCGATTCCCCCGTACATCCGTCACGAAAAGCCGCGCTGGGGGAACCTGCTTAATGTTCTGATTCAACCCGCGTACCAAGAAAGTTATACGCCCGCGCTCGGTTTCAACCTCCCACTCATGGATCCCGAATTGCTCCTTCACGCGATACACCTTCTGAATTGTGGGCGTGAAGTAGCGTTTATCGAGTTCATCTCGGAGGATCTTCAGACTTTCCGAATCTAGTTCCGCCGGGTTAACGAGGATCCCGATCTCCGTATCCTCATCCGCGGCGAGAGAGATGTACTGGTCCGGATTGCTGAGTGGCATAAGCCTCCGCACTATCACACGTAGATAGCATGCCTCTTTTCGAATTTCCAGGCGCGCCGTACCAACTTCAGACCGCGTGAACGTTAGTGTCGTTGGGTCTAGATAACGTGGTGTAAAATCATCTGGCTCGGAGAGCGCCGAATTGATTGTAGGTGCTGTCGCAACAGTTTCCTCTTTGACTACATTTTTGTTTTGCATCTCTATCTCCCTACAGTTTGTGCTTCTGCCCGGATGTTAGCGGCTTCGCGTTGCGTTTCGACGAGTTTGTAGTAGATACCCTTTTTCTCCATAAGTTCCTCATGAGAGCCGGACTCGACACCCTTCCCCTTTTCAATCACAAAAAGCCGGTCGGCATTTCTGAGCGTCGAAAGCCGGTGGGCGATCGCAAACGTTGTCCGATTCTGCACTAATCTATCAATCGCTTGTTGTATCTTCTTCTCTGTCTCCACGTCCACAGACGAGGTGGCTTCGTCGAGGATTAAGATACGCGGGTTGTGTAAAATAGCGCGCGCGATAGAGATACGTTGTCGTTCGCCACCAGACAACCGTCCCCCGCGTTCACCCACCTCAGAGTCGTAACCGTCCGGGAATTTCACGATAAATTCGTGGGCGTTCGCGGCTTTCGCTGCCGTGATAATATCCTCCATCGTTGCCCTGGGATGCGCGTAAGCGATGTTCTCAGCGATAGTTCCACTGAAGAGATACGGTTCTTGCAACACAACCCCAATCTGTCGGCGCAGATCTTTCAGATCAATCTTCTTGATGTCTTCGCCATCAATTTCCAAACGTCCCGAGTCGGGCGTATAGAACCGACAAATCAGATTGATCAACGTAGATTTCCCTGCCCCGGAGTGCCCAACAAGTCCGATCATCTCCCCGGGTTTCACATGCAGATTAATATCCCGAAGCACCGGTTTATGTGAGTCATAGCCAAACGTCATATTGTGGAATTTGACTTCTCCGGTGATGTTAGGCATCGTTTTCAACGTTCCGTCGTCCAACTGCTCTGGTTGCGAGTCTATGACCTCAAAGAGGCGTTCAGCCGCGGTCATCGAACGGGATGCCCAATTGATGAGTGGGCTGATATAGCGGAGCGGTTCATAGAACATCGCAAGGTATGCGTGAAAAGCCATCAGAGTGCCGAGCGTCATTGTCCCGCTGATAATGTTGAGCCCGCCGACGTACCAAACGATGAGAGTCCCCAGCTGGATTGCGAACATCAGAGGCGGGTAATAGGTAGCCCAGATTAATTCAGCATCCGTCTCGTAATCCCGAGCGTCAACGTTCGCCTCAGTGAACCGGCTGACCTCACCGCGTTGCTGTCCAAAGGCACGAACGACTCGGATCCCAGATACCGAGTCGTTGACGACATCAAACAACTTTGAACGCCGCCGCCATGCTCGATGCCAAAGACTGCGCACCTTTTTCCAGAACCAGCCCGCCCCGAACACAATTATCGGAATCGGGATTAAGATGAAACACGCCAATTGCCAATTCATCCAGAAAAGCATTCCCCCAATCCCAAAGAAGAGCAACAGCTCCACCGCGAGAAACGACAATCCTTCTAGCATAAAGTCTTGAAGTCGTTCACTATCCTCTGTGATATGTGAAATGACCGTTCCTGTTTTACGTTTATCAAAAAACGGATAGACAGGTTGTGTAGATGTTGATAAACGTGTGCCCGGATGTTTGCTGCAACTCGGAACGTCAGCCAAGCCCCGAAACGCAAGCGGAGAATTGTGAAAACCCCCTGGATGATCTGTGTCATTAACAACGCGCCTACAGCAATCGTCAATGCCAGCGCTGGTTGTTGAATGGCGCGGAAAACACTTCCCAATCCTGTTTCTGATGTCCCTTGTGCAGCAGCGGTAGCGTCGTTCAAGAGTAGAATATCATCAATTAGAACACGAGAAAAATACGGGGGTACAAGCGAAATGAGCGTCCCCGCAATCACGAATAACATGAACAGGATCGCCCGACCGCGATAAGGATGTATGTAAGTTAGGATCCGTAGCATCACTTTGTGTTTTTTAGTACAGGCTGGACAGGGCGAAAATTCATCAGGTAACGGTAAACCACACGATTGACAGAACTGTTCCGCCGGTTTATAGTCCCATATCGGGGCCTCATCCCGTTTCCCGTTTCGGAACTCAATCTCGTCACCGATAAACCGGGCAACAAAACCGAACTTCGAGGCACACCCATTTGAGTAGCGAATGAGATCTATTGTCCCGTTCTCTGTTTCAAGCACTAAAATCCCTGCATCTACAACGATCTCCGCACGGATCCCTAAAACGCTCTTGTATGGAGCGTAGTGCAGCACCTCACCTTCCGCTTTTACGGTAAAAATTGCTGCGTCTGTCAGCACAAACCACTCTTCGCCGTAGCTACCGGACGTATCTATGTCACTTTGAACAGCAAATCGGATCTGTTCTGGATCGATATCTAATTTTTTCAGGGTCTCTTGAACTAAACCGGGTATTGGGTCAAGCGTACCCGTTGGTGTTTCTGTAGTTGACATTCCTTCTATCTACCTCCGTTCTTGCTTCCCAGGCGTGCGTCCGGATACTTCCAAGGTTTCTTGCGGTTAATAGACTTCCAACGCTTGGAATTAACACGTTGAACCGCATATATTTTTCGACCACACCTGCATCGCAAATCGTGGACATGCCCAGTGGAGCAGGTCTTTCTCACAACAAAGTCAATACTTTCTTGATGGACGCGGTAACCGCACCTACATGAATAACAAACCAAGTACATCACGAATATCTCCATCTACTATGTCTCCGCTCTTTAAACCCATTTCCCGCAATTTAATTCAAAATATATTATATATAGCGAATCGCCGCCCATTACCCGTTAATAGATAATCCGTAAGATACAAAATAGTAAACCTAACTTTCTGTCTCCTTTTAAGATTCTTTCTATTATACCACATCTAGCGATACCCGCAAGCTGGAAGAGAAAAAAGATTTGACACTTGGCAGTGTTGATGTATAATATTATTAGAAGAAACATTTCTAAAGTATAGCTCTATAGCTTAGAAAAAATGAAAAATACGATTGGAGGAAATATGAGCAACGAAAATAGGTGCCCAGTGATGAGCCACGCTCACACACAAGGCAGCGTAGCAAACCAGAGATGGTGGCCGAATCAGTTGAACCTGAAGGTACTCCACCAGAACTCACCTATGTCCAATCCTATGGACGAGGCTTTCAACTACGCCGAAGCGTTCAAAACACTAGACTTAGCAGCATTGAAACGGGACATCGACGCGATGATGACAACTTCACAAGAATGGTGGCCCGCTGACTACGGACACTACGGTCCCCTTTTCATCCGGATGGCATGGCACAGTGCAGGCACCTATCGCATCCACGATGGACGCGGTGGCGGTGCCTCCGGTACTATGCGCTTTGCTCCGCTCAACAGTTGGCCCGATAACGCAAGTCTCGATAAAGCCCGCCGGTTGCTTTGGCCGATCAAACAAAAATATGGCAGAAATATCTCGTGGGCAGACCTGATGATCTTCACCGGAAATTGTGCACTCGAATCTATGGGACTCAAAACCATCGGGTTCGCCGGCGGACGAGAGGACGTTTGGGAACCCGAAGAGGACATCTATTGGGGATCGGAAACTACATGGCTTGGCGATGAGCGTTATACCGGCGACAGGGAGCTGGAGAAACCGCTCGGTGCAGTTCAGATGGGACTCATCTATGTGAACCCGCAAGGACCGAACGGTAACCCCGATCCGGTTGCTGCAGCCAGGGATATTAGAGAAACATTCCTGCGCATGGCAATGAACGACGAGGAAACGGTGGCACTCATCGCCGGCGGACACACGTTCGGCAAGACCCATGGAGCCGCGGAGGCGGACGCGTACGTCGGTCCCGAACCCGAAGGCGCGAACCTTGAGGAACAAGGACTCGGTTGGAAAAACACCTTTGGCACCGGCAAGGGCAGCGATACGATCACGAGTGGGTTGGAAGGGGCATGGACCGCCACACCCACCCGGTGGGACAATAGTTTCTTCCACAACCTATTTGACTATGACTGGGAACTTGTGAAAGGTCCCGGCGGGGCGTGGCAGTGGACCCCAAAAGATGGAGCCGCACAAGGTACGGTACTGGACGCTCACGACCCATCTAAAAAGCACGCTCCCATGATGCTCACAACCGATTTATCCCTGAAGGTGGATCCAATCTATGCGGAGATTTCTAAACGCTTCTATGAGAATCCAGCGGAATTCGCGGAAGCCTTTGCGAAAGCTTGGTACAAACTGACACATCGCGACATGGGACCCCGCACCCGGTGCCTCGGGCCATTGGTCCCCAAGGAACCGCAGCTGTGGCAAGACCCTGTTCCCGAGGTCGATCACGAATTGATTGGAGCCCAAGACATCGCTGCTCTCAAGGACAAATGCCTCGACTCAGGATTGGCTATCTCCCAACTGGTTTCGACCGCTTGGGCATCGGCAGCAACATTCCGCGGCACCGACAAGCGCGGCGGGGCCAACGGAGCACGCATTCGCCTCACACCGCAAAAAGATTGGGAAGCCAACAATCCACCCGAATTGCAGAAAGTTCTTCAATCCTTAGCGGAAATTCAGAAGGAATTTAACAGCTCGCAATCGGATGGAAAGAGGGTCTCACTCGCTGACCTGATCGTTCTCGCCGGCTGTGCAGCGGTTGAGGCAGCAGCGAAAAACGCCGGGATCGCCGTACAGGTTCCTTTCACCCCGGGGCGCACCGATGCCTCACAGGAGGAAACCGATGTCGACTCGTTTGCTGTGCTCGAACCTACCGCCGACGGATTCCGAAACTACCTAGCGAACGGACACCAGAGAACACCGGAGGAGCTGCTCGTGGATCGGGCACAGATGCTGACACTCACCGCACCAGAGATGACAGTTCTCATCGGCGGTCTGCGCGCCCTTAATGCAAATGTCGGGCAATCCGAACTCGGTGTCTTCACTAAGCAGCCCGAGACACTGACCGCTGATTTCTTCGTGAATCTGCTTGATATGAACATCGAATGGTCAGCATCCGCTACATCTGACGGCTTGTTCGAGGGACACGATCGCTCAACAGGCCAGCTCAAGTGGACGGGCAGCCGCGTCGACCTCGTGTTCGGCTCAAACTCTCAACTCCGAGCCATTGCAGAGGTCTACGCTTGTGATGATGCACAAGAAGCGTTCGTACGTGACTTCGTAGCCGCGTGGAACAAGGTCATGAATCTCGATCGCTTCGATCTTGTCTAATTTTGGGTGAGATTAGGGCAGCGGCAGCGTGAAACCGGTACGCGCTCACTGCCCTAACTCGGCCTTTCTCACAAACTTCTTACCATCTTCAACTGTTTGTAATGATGCGCGAATATCACGAATGCTGGCTGAAGCCTTTAGCAAAACCTAACTCAATAACGAAGCCCATAAATCTACATGCACACACATGAAAAACCATAAAAAGACAATTTTCGGTTGGTGCATGTACGACTGGGCAAATTCTGCTTATATTACAACCGTGGCTGCCGCAATTTTACCCGACTATTTCGCAAGAGCCGTCGTCGGTGAAAGCGGCGTTAACCTCTTCGGAATGAATATGAGCGCGACAACCTTGTGGGGCTATATGTTGGGAACGGCGGCATTCCTCGTCTTCCTTTTCGGGCCAGTGCTTGGTGCCGTCGCGGATTTTTCTTCAGCCAAAAAAAGATTTCTCATGGGCTTCGCCTATATCGGAAGCCTCTTGTCAACGACGTTCTATTTCTGCGGATCCGGTGATGTAGGACTAACGATCGCGCTGTTTATCGGAACACAGGTCTGCTTCGTCGGCGCGAACGTTTTTTACGACGCGTTTTTACCCGAGATTGCATCCGAAGACAAACTCGATTCTGTATCTGCTAGAGGGTATGCGTTTGGGTATGTCGGCGGCTCGCTTCAATTTGGCATCTCGCTTGCGCTTGTCGCTATGCACGAGACCGTAGGTATTAGCATCACAACAGCAGCACGCATTGGAATGGCAATGACAGGCGTATGGTGGGCAGGTTGGACGCTATTGACACTAAAATACCTGAGAGAGAAGAAAACGCCATATCAACTGCCAGAAGCCTACCGCAACCGCCCGAAAGGGCTGGCATATCTCACCCTCGGCATCAGTCGGACGCTCTCAACAGCAAAAAAAGTTGGACGCTTTAAACATCTGACGGTCTTCCTTGTCGCCTATATGATTTACAACGACGGCATCCACACCGTCACCAGTATGGCGACGATCTACGGGACTGAGGAGTTAAAACTGACAACGACTGTACTGATGGGGACACTCCTAGTGGTGCAAGTCGTCGCAATAGGCGGCGCGCTCATATTTAGCCGGTTGGCAAACCGCATAGGGGCGAAACGTTCCGTGATGTTCGCCTTAGTTCTCTGGAGCGCAGTCGTCATCTACGGCTATTTTATCCATACTGCAGCAGAATTCTTCCTTTTAGGTATGATTGTTGGCATCGTCCTCGGCGGGACGCAAGCCCTGAGCCGTTCTCTGTACGGCACAATGATCCCTGAAAACGCGAGTGCTGAATTTTACGGATTCTATTCTGTCTTTAGCAAATTCTCATCCATCTGGGGGCCTGTGACCTTCGGCTTGATAAAACAGATGACTGGCAGTGCACGTCTTGCTATTATTTCGTTGATGGTTTTCTTTATCGTGGGGTTGATCCTGTTAGGATGTGTAGATGAGAAAAAAGCGAAAGCGGCAAAATTGACATTCCAATTCAGCGATACCTAATTATACCAAAGGCATTCTCTTTAGAGTAGGAAAATAAGGCGCTATTCATCAAACTCACATTCACACATTAAAAAGGAGATATTAGAGATGACGCATATACAGAGACACGGACGGACGCTCAGCCGGGGCTTGGCAGTGCTGGTGGTGATGTGCGGACTATTTTTCAGCAGCACACCTACCGCACAAGGGTTTAAGGTATCCCGGTCAAAGATGAACCGTTTGATAAAGCATGTGCATGAGCCGCAGTGGGTGGTGACGTATAATTTCACACACGGTTGTTTTGATAAGTTCGTGGGTAGAGAGAAACAGCATGAGGTGATCGCGGCATCGTTGCGGGTGTGGGTGCAGCCACTGCGGGAGCTGTATCCTAACAAGGAGTTTGTCGACGACTTCGTCTTTAAGCGGCTACCAGACGTACCACCACCGGATCCGGAGAAGGGGCCACACGAAGCACGTAAGTGTTTTAGGCTTGCCGGAGAGCATACGCAAGCGGGAAGCCATGTGCACATTAACTTTACCTGCCAACGGGGAGTTAGCTACGTAGACTGGGATGAGAAACACCCGCCGCAAGTGTGTATGCGCTGTTGGGGGGGCGCTGTCAGGGATGCGTGTGTCGGTGTTCTCGTCCATGAATTGGGGCATACCTTCGGGATGCGGGACACCTATGTGATTGAAGGTTATGACTCGCCGAGCACCGGCGGTCTCGCCAGCACCCAAGGCAGGCAGCCGTCTTCGTCGATGTCCAGTTTAGATCATCTCCACGGCCAGCCACAGCCATATATCGCCGAGGACGACAAGAACGGCATTGTTTGGCTGTACAAGTATAATCACGAGGGCTATTCCGGGACTGTTTTTTTCCCGACTATGTACGTGTGGTACAACGCAGCGAGGACAAGCTTGGTGGCAACTGTGAACCAAGATATCCGTTGATCTTTGAGGTGAAGCACGGCGGGGAGGATAATGTGCAGGATATTTTGCGGGATGACCCTAATCTCGAGCACAATGCACGCGACTCTTTCGGCAACACGGCGCTGCACTATGCGGTATTGCTGGAGCGTCCGCACGTGGTGGAGCTATTGCTGGCACATCCGAAAATCGCGGTCAATGTCTTGGATGGTGGAGGCTTGCGTCCGGCGGAGTTAGCGAGGAAGCTGAAGCAGTTTCAAGTGGTCAAGCTCATCGAAGCGCATCCGACGGCCAAGTTGCCGCCGTTGCGTATTGTGCCTACGAGGCAGCATTTGGCAGCGACTTGGGCGGAAGTGAAGCGCAGGCGATGAGCCTCTCGATGCCAACCCATCGCAGTGATTGTTGCAGCTCGTCTGGTGTAGCATAGACTGTCAGTCTGTGCCAGATAGGTTTTGGCGTGCAGGCACAACCTAACAGGTGATGCTACGAGGCAGAGTGGTTTGCGTTGGTGTCTCAGCTTCTATCCAACGCCTCTTGGAATGCGGCGAGGCTTGCTGTCTGTAGTGCCTCACGGCGGAGTGCCTTGAGGCGCGGCAGGGTATGGATCTGCTGGAGTGCGGAGGCCACCTATGATAAGGCGCTGCCGCTGAACCGCAGCTCCAAGGTCTCAAGGATGCCTTCTATCAGGCTCTCCCGGGTGCCCTCTTCTCTGCCCTCTTCTCTGCCCTCTTCTCTGCCGCGCTCTATGCCGCGTTCTATGCCTTGCTGAAGAAAATGTTGAATAACCGATGACTCTTGCATGATCGCCTCCATTATCGTCTCGCGAATCGACGAATACTCAAATATCAAACCGCTCAATATCGCTAAATCTGTCAGATAGTCTCCCTTTGACGCACTCCCCGTATACACTGACTCCGCAACCGATACACACCGCCGAAGCCAAGACTCACCCGACGTATCCGCCGAGGGACGCATCAACGGCGTGAAAGGAATCAAACCCTTCACACCTGAATCCAGAAAATCAGAACCTTCTATATCATACAGACGGATCACCTTGTATCCAATCCGCACCTCATACCCAGGAGCCGATTGCACATACGCACCCGGATCCCGATGTCCCGCACGCGGGTGCAGGTAGATGACGTGTGAATAAATCGGCAGTTGAAACTGCTCTATGGCCCTGCCGATGTAGCCCGCCATACGATACTGCATCGACACAGAGCCACTATCCCGCGTCTGGATCTCAAGATGCACAATCGCGGGTTCTCCAGCGAGGCTCACCTCTATGAAGCTATCCGCCCTATTTGACTTCACCGTCGGCTGCTCGGTCTCTAAGATACGGATTGCCTCCACATCTGTCCTGCCGAGGGCGAACTCTGTCCAATCCTGCAGGTTTTGATGGATAATCGCTTTGGAAACAGTATCATATTGGCTGTGCCGCTTAGAAGTTGGCTGTTCTTGTTGATCTCCATAGTCGCTGGAATGCTCGTCCGGCCCTTTCTGTTAACATGGGTGAGTTAATAGTATAATTTACCACATATAGACTGCGGAAGTCAAATCGAAAACAAAATATCTCTATGGCAAAGTATAGCAGATATAACCGGAAAAATCACACGATATCCGTTAAATAGAATGGCGAGGTTTTCCAACCTCGCCATAAAAAGGTTTATAACATCTGCGCAATTCGCGGCAGCTACAATTGAGATAATTAACTATTTGTTAGTTCGCCAACTGAAAAATAATTGGAATTTCAAGGCGTAAACTCAGCCCCTCTTGTCCGTCTGGGAAAGGTGGATAAGGCACTGCGTTTCGGACAGCCGCGAGGGCAGTATTGTCAAGTGCTTTTGATCCAGACGAAATAGTGACTTCTGGATTCCGAACAGTTCCATCTTTGAAAAGCGTAAACCGGATCGTTGCAGAGGCCCCATCATCTAAATGTCGAACAAGTGGCGGAAAACGTTGCACCTGTTTAATCCGATCCCGCACCGCTTTCAGAAATTCGTTAAACGCCTGCTTAGCGTCGCCTAAGCCTACTGAAGTGAGCTCAAGATTTCCGGGATCATGGAACTCTGTCTGTCCAAGATTCGTTCCCATGTCTAGCCTTGAAACTAAATTGGTACTTTCAAATTTCGGCACTTCAAATTTTGGCATTGTGGTAACAACGTTCGCCTGTCCGGATCCCACGATCAGATCTCTACCGATCCCAGAGGCGCTCGGTACCACCATGGGGCGCGTAGAAATATTGCTCGTCGGTAGTGTGAACCGAGCATTGCCCATCGGGATCTTCGCGCTCGTCGTTACAGGCTGTCCTTTAGGAGTACGGATCTTAAACGTCTTCGGTTTTGATGCTCTCCGCGTTGTCCGCGGCGGTGTACGGCGTTTCGGCTGCGGTTTGTTGTGTGAAACAACAACACTCCGTACTTTGTCCTCGTTCATTTCCAACACTGTTTTCCGAACCAGGTAAACCGTCAGCACAATCAATCCAGCCACATGCAGCCCTATTGCAAAACCGCCTGCTATCCGAATCGCAGTTTTTTTCCATGCTTTCGCAGCTACTCGATTCTGCCGTTGAGCGTCGGCAAGAGTCATTGAGGCGGGTATACCAGCTAACGTTTGCCTCTTTTTCACAACTTTCACCCGGACCTGAGGTTGTTCTTGCCCGGTCTTTGCTGCTAACTTTTTATTTCTCTGTTTTCTTTTCTGACAACTCATACTGTAATAGGAAAGAGCATTGCTCATAAACTTGAACCCTCCTCAAGTTTCTGTAAATTACTATATTAGAATGGCCCCTCTTATAACCGAGCCTACACCTTAATCTTCGTAGCTGAGCAGTTTGTACCTGTTATCTTTAGCGATAACTGAGCCCAGTATTCCCAATTCCTCTTTCTCCCCAGCGGCGCTCTGTAATGTCAAAATGGTTCCACGCAAAATCTGGAATCCGTCATACGTCTCCTTCGGTCGATCAAAGTGGATACTCACAAACATCAGGTCCCGCCCTCCGTATCGCGCAATCCATTTTCTCATACCGATGTTACATTTCTTATTCAAGTTTGACCAGGAAAACTCGCCGGAAAAATTCGAGGGCGGACGACTCGCCGGAAACGCGGGCCAGATCCAAGCAAGATACGCTTCGCGTTGCACTCGCAACCTGTTCAACTGTTCAATATCTTTTCTATTCAGCGCGTCAACGACTGCCAGACCGAGCTGGTCTGGCGAGTCGAGGCTATGTTTCCAAACGGATTTTTCACATCCGACCCCGCTACTATAGACAAGTAGCACGGTTATGTAAACAGCGAGTTTACTAATTTGGGGCACTCGTTGTCCATCCGGTTGTCCAATTGTTAGACGGGCTGACACCGCCAATAAAGTCAACATTTTCAAAGAATCCATCAGCAGGCGGGGTTGCCGGAGATACTCCGTTAGTGCCCGCGCCGGGTGTGAAATCAGGTGCTCTCTTGTTGAAGGGTGCTTTCAACCCTGGATCCGTCTCCTCGTTCCCATTTTCGGCTGCAAAGCCGGCTTCATCAAAATCGTCGTCATCTTTCTCATCACCGAAATTGCCTTTCCCGTTCTCAAAGAAGATGCTGTTTTTCACAACCAACTTACCGCTATCTGCCTGAGCATGCGTCGATTCGTTGTTGATATCAAGCCCGACTTTATTAAACCCGGTAACAATAAAGTTCGCGAATGTGCCAGCTGCCCCCTCACGAATTAACATGCCGTTATCGCTCTCTGGACCCGAGGGATCACCAACGAGCGTGGCGTTGTAGATAGTAGCAGCAGAACGCGGTGTCGCCTCGTTATCCTTGCTACTATTATCGACTTCAAAACCGTTATCGGCATCGTCACCATACTGCTGCACAACGAGAAACTGTGCTTTACCTGTCCAACCATCTGTCCAGTCAAAGGAATCATCACGTGCGCCGGTAACGATGACGTATTTAAGGTTGACGGTACCCCCGAACATCTCAACCCCGTCGTCTTGGTTCATATGAACTTGGACGTACTCAACGACCGTACCGGAACCGACACCTTGGAATGCGATGCCGTTTAACTCGTTGTCAGGGCTAAATTCAATACCTGCATACTCAACACGGACATAGCGAAGTACCCCGCTGCTATCAGCAGGATTGTTTCCACCGAACGCCCCCGTGTCCCCTTCACCGAAAGCAACACCCTGGTTTGTTGGTGCATTTCCGTTGATAATCAAACCGCCCCACTGCCCGCGCGCATGAGTGCCTTCAAACGCATCGCTTGACATTACAATAGGTGCGGACGCTATGCCATTTGCCATAATTTTGGCCCCTTGGGCAATAATCAGTGTACCGTTGCTGGCCTGTTCACCGAAAATCTTAACGCCAGGCTCGATGGTTAACGTTGCCCCACTTTCAACAAACACAGCACCCCGCAGTAGGTAATCGTAAGCTGCTGAGAGCGTTTTATCGGCATTCAACTTGCCTTCAAGTATAACCACCTGGCGACCATCAACCTCAATAATGGTTTCCGTTTGTTCCGGGACCCCTACATCGGTTTTGTCTGGCTCTTCGTCGTCTTCAGCCCCGCAACCGACAAAACTGAATGCTACCCCGATAGCGAATATCGCTACTAATTGAAAAAACCAGCTTTGATACAGCCTCTTCGCCTTCGTAGATGCAGGGGTCAACCCAATATTTAACATTAGCTAACTAAGCTCCTTTTTGTGTTTTCTACGCCTAACCAAAACGGCAGGCACTAATGCTTACGATCCGGTTATAAGTCCTATTTTGGTCCGGAATCGTTGTTGATTTACTTCATATTAAAGATACCACCAAATTGTTACAGAAAAATGACATTCTTATGATATTTTCTGATCTTACAAGAGCATGCTGATAGCTATTCACCCTTCCTCTACAAATTGTAGCTTATCCCGAACGAGAACGCTCTCCCGAGTTTATACCGAACATAAGTCGCTTCACCCTGCTTGAAATAGACATATGGATCGAGTAGATTTTTGGCGGAGAAACTAACTTTGAAGTAATCAGCAACGACGCGACTAAAACTCGCGTCTAATTGGCTGCGCGCTTGCTCGTATACATCTGGGACCCCGTGATTCCCGACTTCGGAGAGCCTGCTGCCAAAAATGTTATATGCAATGGCGCTAGAAATCCCCGTATTCGAGTTCTCATAACCGACAGACACATTCACGATGTATGGACACTGGCCTTGTAAGGGGCGTTCAGAAGAGGTCTGAATACCGATGTCTGGTAACACCACCTGTGAAGAAATCAACGCAGCGTTTGTATTAATCGAAAAATTATGCAACGCCTCTGTAAGAACCCCGAGGTTCTGACGGGCTTCCAACTCCAAACCATAGTTATTCGCAGCCTCAGCATTCTCGTAAGTAATCCGTATTTCCGCCTGTGGCTGCACAATCTGTTCAATTGGTTTTTGGAACCGCTTATAGAAAGCACTTACAGCTAAAACGCCGCCTGTCTGTGGAAAAGCCTCTAAACGGAAATCGTAGTTGTTAATTTGCGTCCGCTTTAACTCCGGATTGCCGAGGATGGTTCTACCGCCCACAAAATCCGTAAATTCAAACGGGGCGAGCTCCCGAAAATCAGGGCGAGTGATGGTCTGTGACGCGGCGACCCGCAAGTTCATCCGTTCCGTTAATCGATAGGTCAAGTTCGCCCCCGGCAGAAGGTCAAAGGTTTCTAAATCCGCTATAATCGGTTCTGCCGCTGCAGAAAACGGGTCGTAGGTCGTCACCTTTTGCGCTGAAGATTCAAGCCTGAGCCCCGTCATGAACTGCCATTTTGCAGTTATCGGCATATCAAGCATGAGATAACCCGAGTAGATCGAATGATCTGCTAAGTAGTTATCGGTAGCGCGAGTGGACTCTCGCAATTCGAAGACCCGAGGTGCAATGTTTTGGGCTTGAAAAAGTATTTCGGGCGGATCGGACAGATTGACGGTAGCGTCCAATCGGTCAGAAGGTAAGAATCTGAACCGACGTGCATCAAAGGTTCGAGTCCTGTCTCGGAGAAGTCCACCGAACTTGAAGTCCCCTTCAGTCCCAATCGGGACTTCCCAATCAAGGCGTGCGTTGTACTCATCGTCCTCAAGATCGAAAAAGAACCTGCTACCACTATGCGTCACATCGCGGAACGTAAACGTTCCATCCCCTCTGTCTTCGTAGATATTCTCGCGGGTATCTGGCTCGGCTCGTGACGCGCGAGAATAGGTGAGCCGCCATTCCATAGAGACACTAGGCCGCTTCGGTCCCTCCAATTCGGGTTCAGGGATGGCAAAGTTATGGGTACCCGCAAGCTGCCCAGAAAAAAGCTGACGTTCAATGTAGCGGAGTCGAAAACTTCGCATATCTGTATTTCTATCGGCGTTGAAACCTGCCCACGTCCGAGTTTCATCTTCGGCTGTATGCGTGAAAAGTGTACGAACGCTGAGTTGATGTTGCGAAGAAAAACGTAGACTCGCGTTCAGCACACTTCCCCAATCAACCTCATTCCCACTCCGCTCAACACTATAGGAAGTCACGGGGGAAAGTGTCTCGTTTAAGCCGATACGGAAAGCGTTACGGACCTGTGTCCCGTAACTATGGCTATTGCCATAAGAGATAACGCTTAAGTAACCGAACTCTTTACCCATGAAAGTATTACTATTGCCAAAACTGAATTTATAACCTTGGTTAACCGGAATGGATTGGCGTTCTGGGGACCAGATGTTAGAGAACGATTGCCCGAACTCTTGAATCTGCTCTGGCGTGAAACCTAATGGTGTAAAGCGTCCCCGCTCTCGGATTGGTAAATCTGCTGCACGTGTCTGAACAATCCCTGGAAGATCGCGCGAACCGTCGTCAAACCCTAGAAAGTCGAGTTCACCCCCGGGATACGTCAAACCATCCACGCCTGTTGTTTGTGTGTTAAAACCGCTTGACAGTGACAACGACATTTTCAGTTCTTCGGGAAAATCTTTTGTGAAAACTTGGACAGAGCCACCAGCAAAACCCCCTGGTTGATCCGGGGAGAAGGTTTTAACTGTCTGTAGACTCGCTAGTAGACTTGCCGGAAATATATCCATCGGCACAACCCGACGGTTGGGTTCAGGACTCGGTATCTCAACATTGTTAAGAAGGGTGTTACTGTACCGTTCTCCCAGCCCCCGGACAAACACGTAACGTCCTCCGACAATGCTAACCCCCGTTACGCGTTTAATCGCCTCGCCTGCGGAAGATGCGGGGAGCCGGCCAATTTCCTCGGTACTGATGCTGTCCTCAATTAGCGAACTGCGCATCCGTTGTTCCAGGAGCCCTCGCTCACTCGATCGGCTTAGCTGCACAGGCATCTTGATGGCATCAAGTTTGACGACTTGCGGGACAAGCGATATTTGCACCGGCGGCGGAGCTTGTCCAACGTTAACCTGAAAATCAGGGATCACATAGGTGTTATAAAAGAAAGCAGTCGCCTGAATTCTATAGGTGCCGGCCGGCAATTTTAAGGAAAACGCACCTACCTCATCAGTTGTCACTAGAACCTCCGTATCTATAACCCGAACGACTACGCCCGGTAGAGGTTCCTGCGTTTGATTATCAACAACACGACCTGTTATTTCTACGTGCTGCCCTATTTCAGGATCGGCAGCACGCCCTTCACTAAATCCGAGTCCTGTTCCTATGATCAAAAGCAACAGACCGATGCAAAAACCTCTCTCAAAGCATGGGGCTCGGCAGCCGATATTTAGAACTTCTCTCATTTTGCTGTAATACTCTCCATGAGCTAGTATTAAAACCTTTTCTTAATTTAATCCTTTGTAGACCTGTTTAGGGGCGCGGACAGATTTTCACATCCATCCTTCACAGTTTACTACGTATGAAACAGGATATAAAACGCGCTAATAGTGTTTTGTTAACACTTCTATTCTCAATCCTGTTCCAATAGTAGAAAAATTTTAATCTGTAAATGAAACAAAAATGTGTTATTTTTTTGTCAAAATCTAAAAAACAATTTTGTCAAGTCTCTAAATGTTGCTCTGCTTCTTGTTGGCTCAATCTGCCGACCGCTGAAGACCGTTTACGCTTTTCTCTTGATATTTTCATCTACACACTCTATAATAATAAGTAAGCGGGTATCATTCGGTTGTATGGAAGGCGTTTTTATGATAGCTGAGCTGCTCCGGAAAAGTATTCATTTATCAGGACTTATCCTACCGGTTATCTACCTCTTTTTCGATAAGCCTGCAATGCTAATTTTCGTCGGCATATTGACCGGCGTTGTGATTATCATAGAATTAGTGAAATGGATTTCCCTAAGCTTTAGCAATTTCTTTTTTCGAACATTTACACCGATGCTCCGGAGGCATGAACAGAGAGGCGCGATAACTGGGGCAACTTACTATGTAATCAGCACCTTCTTGTGTATTCTCTTCTTTAGTAAAACACTCGCTATTGTTTGCATCTTTTTCATGGTACTCGGAGATCTCGCGGCAGCGCTAGTGGGGAAAATGTGGGGCAGAACGAAACTCCTTGGCAGAAAGAGCTTAGAGGGTAGTCTTGCCTGTTTCATGGTCTGCGCTACAATTGCGTTAGTTCAATTACAACATCCTGTTATAGGACTTATTGGTGCCTTAGTCGCAACAATTGTGGAGTTGCTTCCCCTCCAAATTGATGATAACCTGACCGTCCCGTTGGTTTCAGGGGCGGTGATGCACTTTCTACTGCAGAGCACACTCGCCTAACTTTTAGCGACATAGTAATTGTTCTACCTGGGAGCAAAATAGCAACTATCAGAGAATGGAGCGTCTGCTTTTAACGGGAGTTCAAAAAAAAGATTTAGAGGGGCTTTTCTGTAGCATATACTGTTAGGCTGTGCCTCTTCAGCTCTTATAGATCGGTGCTTGCAGCATATACTGTTAGGCTGTGCAATGGAGATAAGCCAATAATTATCAAACTTACGTTAGTGTAAACCATGGCACATATCAAACTTGACAATATTATAAAACGGTTCGGGGACGTTATCGCTGTTAAAGATTTTAATTTGGAAATTCAGGACAAAGAATTTGTCGTCTTCCTCGGACCCTCAGGCTGCGGTAAAACCACCACGCTCCGCCTCATCGCTGGCTTAGAGCATCCCGAAGAAGGCGATATTTTTATTGATAATCAGAGAGTTAACAATCTGTCACCAGCCGACCGAGACATCGCTTTTGTCTTCCAATTCTATGCACTCTATCCGCACCTGAGCGTCTATGACAATATTGCTTTTCCACTGAAAGCGGTCAAGATCTCAAAGTCAGAGATCAAGGAGCAGGTAAAGCGGGTTGCAGAAATCTTACAAATATCGAACATGCTTAACCGCAAACCCAGCATGCTCAGCGGTGGAGAGATGCAACGCGTCGCGCTCGGACGCGCAATGGTCCGTCAACCTAAAGTCTATCTCCTTGACGAACCGATGGCGAATTTAGATGCCAAAATCCGCGTGGATACACGTGCCGAAATTAAACGGCTCCAACATGAGATCGGGGCAACGACGATCTTTGTGACGCACGACCAAATCGAAGCGATGTCCTTAGCAGACAGAATAGCGGTTATTCATCAAGGGGTCCTACAGCAAATTGGAACACCTTACGAAGTTTATAACAGACCCGAAAGTCTTTTCGTTGCCGGGTTTATGGGGATGCCCACGATGAACTTGCTTGACGCTGAAATCACTGCGCAGGCAGGTAAATCTGTCCTGCACCTCAGCCATACCGATCTTTACTTGCCGCTACCGTCCAACAGAGAAGCGACTCTCAACACCGCTACACAGGAAAACGGTTTGGTCTTTGGAATTCGGCCTGAGCATATCACAGCGGTAAATCGACCCGACGAACGAAAAATTGCAGCTGAGGTTCACTTGGTCGAACCGCTCGGGGCCGTGAACATTCTTGACATACGCCTCGGAACACACTGCGATACCCAAGAACCTATTCTGCTTCGGGTTAGAACGCGGCCCAGCTTCCAGGCCGGGGTAGGGGATACCATCTGGTTAGGTTTCAACGAGCACGAGATGCATCTCTTTGACCGGAAGACAGAACGCGTTCTCTCGTGAGGATGAGGTACAACACATTTTTTATCGGCAGATTCTGCCCCAAATGGAGTGAAAAGACATGGAGAGTGAAAACAGAAAAGACAGAAAAGTCCCGTGTCGCTTAGCAGCATTTGATTTGGATGGCACGCTGCTCAATAGCCAACACGCTTTATCAACTGAAAATCGAGAGGCACTTCAGGCACTCGTGACCAATGATATCCTTGTTGTTTTAATTTCAGGCCGGATGCACCGTTCTATGAAACCGATTAGCGACCAGATCGGACTAGAGAGTCCTATTATTTCTTATAACGGCGGCATGATACGGCACGCAACATCTAGCGAAATTTATCATCATATCCCGGTCCCAGCAGATTGCGCCCTGGCAATCGTTGACGCTTGCGCACAACAAGGATTACATCTCAACTTTTGTTTGAACGATGAACTCTATGTAACGGAACGGAACACTTGGAGTGAACTCTATGAAATACGGACAGGAGTGCCAGCAACACCAATCGGGGATTTACGCGAGCTAGCAGGAGAGACACCGACGAAACTGCTTATTATTCACACACCCGAAGAATTACCCTCCCTTTTAAGCAACTTTCAAAATGACTACGGGAAAAAACTTTACGTTACACAAACCCAACCAGAATATATTGAATTTATGAACGCAGAGGTTAGTAAGGGACAAGCACTCTCAGTGCTTGCAAATCGGTTTGGCATCCCCATCGATACGGTCGTTGCCTTTGGCGATAGCTATAACGACGAAAGTCTACTGCAAACCGCAGGGTTCGGCATCGCAATGGCAAATGGGGTTACACCGATTCGTGCTTGTGCAGATTATATCACCGGAACAAATGACGATAACGGGGTTGCAAGGGCCATCTCGGAATTGATTCTCTGAGAGAGGCAAATCACGGCAATTCCCTGCTTATCCAGGGCATACGATCACTCATTCTCTAAAGGGAGGAGGAAATCAACGATTCAAACCTGCGTCGTGCACTTTCTCGTAAGGAAAATCAGCGACAAGAACGTACGAATTCCCCTCCTGTTTCAGCGACATCTGAACAGAGCTCATCGAAAATTCAAAGTACTTTGCTAGTACCGCTGTCAGTTCATGATGTAACATTGTGATGACGCGATCATCTACATCGAGTCTATCTTGTGTGATAACGAGTTTCAGGCGTTGTTTAGCAATACTGCTGGATTTCGGTCTACGCCCAAAGATCCGTCTAATAGTTTTTATATTCATATGCATGTACTGACTCCTTAACTTTTTCTTGTAAACCAGTTTATAACACTCATAAACAGATTTTTCTGTTCAAAGTCCGGTATCGGAACCTGCTGGCCCGTCAGCCGGCGGGCAATGCGCATATATGCTTGCCCACCCGCCGAGTTTTCTTGGTAGACTAGCGGGATCCCACGGTTTGTAGAGGTTATCACGCCGGTGTCTTCCAAAACGATGCCGAGTAGATCAATGTTCAGCAGATCTAGAGCATCTTCCTTATCTATCATACTGCCGTTCCCAACCAATTCCGGCGAGAATCGATTTAATATGAGATTAATAGGCTCGATCCTAGCATGTTGGAGGAGACCGATAATACGGTCAGCATCCCGAATAGCGGATACATCAGGTGTTGCAACAACGATTGCTTCGTCCGCACCGGCCGAGGCATTACTGAAACCGCGCTCAATGCCAGCGGGCGAATCAACCAAAACGAAATCATAGGTCGTTCGCAACTTATCACATATAGCCTTCATCTGTGCCGGTTGGATATCGTCTTTATTATTTTTCTGTGAGGCTGCCAAAAGCGTGAGCCCATCAACCCGCCTATCTCTAACTAGTGCCTTAGAGAGTTCACACCGCTTTTCAATGACATCCATTGAGGTGTAAATGATACGGCTCTCGAGCCCCATTACGATATCGAGATTCCGGAGACCGACATCTGCGTCAACAACAGCAACTTTTTTCTCCAATAGTGCAAGTGCTGTTCCTAAATTCGCTGTAGAGGTGGTTTTTCCTACCCCCCCCTTTCCTGATGTTACGACGATGACTCTTCCCATAACCGAAACCTCCTTTGTTAAAATTTAACAAATTTTTCAACGACAATCACGTCGTCTTTCCCGATGCGCGCAATCTGGGGGTAGCCCCGAGATTTTTTGTCAATCGGGACGCGATTCAAGTAGTTCCCAATCTGAAGCTGTGAAGGCACCAAGTCCAGAGCTATAATAACGGATGAAAGCCTGCCATTTATTCCTGCATGAGCACTACCGCGCAACGCCCCTAAGACAATTATATCGCCCCCCGCTTGTACCTCAGCACCCGAATTGACATCACCGTAGATAATTAGACTCCCTTGCGGGAAATCTTCTGTCTGACCTGACCGGATTGTATACGGAACAATCTGAGACGGTTCGCCCTCGCGGCTATCCGGCGGACTCACGTCTTGCCTTATAGTGTGCGTTGTCGGGGCAGCTGCAATAGGCGGTGGAGCTGGTTCTTCAGCGGATACCCGGATGTCTCGCACTACCAGATTGTATGTCTCCTTCAGTCTGGACATCAGATACGCCACCTCCTCTTCTTTCAAGGTCGGTCCCTTGAGATCGACCTGAATAGAGGTTCCTTTTAACGGACGATTCATCCGAGAGATCTCCTCTTTAATAGCCTCTTCAATCTCTATGATAGAAAGCTGCGGCTTGATAATTAAATGGAAACCATCTCTATATGCTCTGAGGGCTACAGTTGAATTTGCCATCTGTTACTCGAATCTCAATCCGAAGCTGTTGAGAATGCTGCTTCAATAGAACTCACCTATTCGGTAATTTTCTAGAGTGTATCAGGAATCTTCCACCTGTGCTAAAACATAGGGACCTTCTGGAATCAGCGCAATCTGTGCATCTGCTCCGTACCGATCTAAAATTTCTTCAATCCCTTCCTGGGCTGTCTTCAACGGATGCACAAACAGTTTTGCTCGTTGGTGATACGGAATCCCGTCCGTATAGAAATAGATATCTGCTTTTCTGGCAACTTTCGCCAGCTCTTCGAGCTGCCACTGATCAATAACGAAGTTCGCTGGGTTGTAGAGCCCTTGCACAAATGCAGCGAGCTCATCTGTCTTGAAAATTAAATCGGTGAATGCCTTGCTACCGATCCCCTCGCTGCACGCTGCAACAAGCAAAATGCTACCGCCTGGTTTGACGACCTCAAAGGCTGTGAGTAGGCCCTTGATGGCTTGGTAGAAGGTGGAATCCAAAGGGTAGCCTGCACCCGAGACAACGACAGCATCTACAGGAGCAGGTACGGTAACTTTCGCCTGCTGTTCAACGAACGCCGCGCCCCTGAGATGGGATTCGACCATATCGCCTGCAAAAACCCCTGTAATTCGACGTTGATTGTCTATAGCGACATTCAGATTAAAGTCAATGCCCGTCATCAGCGCAATCTCTGTCGCTTCCGCATGAAACGGATTCCCTTCCAAAATGCCAACAGCTGCCCTCGGATGCTCCATCAATTCAGGGCCGTGCATCACCTTCATCGTTTCAACCGAAGCGATTCCGGGACAAATCGCCTTCCGCCCACCAGAATAACCCGCCATTAAATGTGGTTCAATCAAGCCTGTTGTAATCTTCAGATCGGATTCGAGATAGGTTTTATCAATGTAAACTGGGGTGCCCTTCTCTGTTTCGCCTAAATACGCGTGGCTCCCCGGTTTTTGCGAAAAATGGTTGACGATTCTATACGTCTCCATAATATCGCTGCCAACCATCGTTTCGATCTCTTCCGCATGATTAGGGCGATGAATACCGGTTGCAATGAGGATAGTAATTTTCTCACGATGGATACCTGACGTTTCAAGCGTTTCTAACACCGGCGGGAGGATGACTCTGTTCGGCACCGGACGGGTTATATCCGAGATCACAATACAAGCAGATTCCCGACCTTGAGCTATCTCAACCAATGGAGGTGAACCGATGGGATGCACAAGTGCCTCTCGAACCGCCCCGTCTTCATCGGGCACCGGAACACTCTCAGAAATTTCAAGGACCTTGGCAACATTCCGATCAGGGATCTCGATCGGTAACGTACCATTTCCATATCTCATTTCCACTTTCATGTCGAGATTATCCTTCAAACTCACGTAATAGAATTACGAATGTTAGTGTACTGTCTATTTTAGATACAACATGCTCTTTATAATTATAACACTTTTTATCAAAAAAACAAGTCTGTTTTATCTTACTACTTTGTTAATTTTTAATTATTATCTATAAACACACCAAATTCTGAACTCCTCCCACCTCCTATAGGAGGCATTTCGCGGTCCCGATTCTTCCAGAAAACCGCCAACTTGACTTTTTTAATGCAACGTGTTAAAATTTGCTGAAAAAGTTCGTACACCTAACAGGTGAAACGCTCAACACGGAGAAACGACGATATGCCACGGATTGAAATTACCACTAAACCTAACGGTGCAGGACGCAATTGGTTAGAAGTTGGCCACTTTGAAGCAGACCTGCTTGGGCGCAAACAGTGGATTAAAAAGAACGTACCGCATCAGGAATCGAAACTGATTGTAGATAGACAATATTCCGCCCGTGGTGAAACTATCGATTGGATCATTATCATTCCTGAAAACTATCCTTTCTCCCTTGTCAAAGTTAACTATGATCGCTTGAACCCCAAGGAAATTGAAGTGCTCTGGGATCCAGATGCAGCGTCTCAAACCGAGACCGCCCGTGAAGACAAAATCAAGCGTGCCTTTGAGCTCGCCGCTGGCAACGAGGAACTCGTCAACCTACTCAACGAACTCCTGAACAACTAATTTTCGCCTGTCTGGAAGTTTATAGAGACCTCTCAGTCGAAACCTACAAACCGCTACTACCAGCCGTAACGTTCAGGTCCCCACGGCTTCGTGATTAATTCCTGTTTCGCCATCACCATAGTTTTGCTCGGCACATCATCGTATAAAATGACCCCTGGTCCGACGACACTGTAAGAACCGATACGCCTACCGGGCATAATTATGGCATTTACACCTGTTCGACAATAGTCGCCCATATAGGTTGCATTTGCCCCGTATGGCGGCACCTCATAACGTCCGTTCACTGCTATCGGCGTATCCCGATCGTCGAATCGGAGCGTCCCGCAGACCGTCGCTGCCCCTATATCAGTAGCGCATCCGAAAACCCCTGACATCTCACAATAGTGGTAAAGATACACCTTATCAAACAGCACGCCTGCCATCTCGGCACCGTGCCCGATAATACACCGGTTTCCGATAGCGCTACTACCGACATCGCAGTAATCGCTAATCCTACACTGATCTCCGACGAAGATATTTCCGTGCAAGATTGCCCCGTTTGTAATATTATTATTCGCCCCGGCGATGAGGGTGCCGTTGACAACCACACGCGCACCGATCACGGAGTTCTTCCCCAAAACTACATGGCCATTGATATCGGCTGCATCCGAAATTTTCGCACCATCAGCTATTTCGTCTTTCGTGACCCGCTTCGCAAGGTGATCAACGAAGTATCTATTCGCTTCAAGGACGTGCCACGGTTTATCAACATCGACGAAGAAGTCTGATGTCGGTACTGCTAAAACTGTCTTTCCATCATCAATCATCAATTGCAAGGACTGCGCGATCTCGGATTCGGGCGGTGGCATCCCACCCACAGGCACCCTTGTGACTATGCCCGGATTTCTTAAGAGATACGTTGTCGCGCTCCTCTGAAAAGCATACACACCACAGAGCCGATGTGAACCCCCTCGTGGATGCCCCTCGATACCGGTAAGTCTTGAGGCACTTCCGTGGTCTCTGTCCATTGTCTCGATTCCTGCGCAAAGCCAAGCGCTTGCGTCTTCATCGCCTATTGGTTGTACAAGCGCTGCTGCTTCTAACTCAGATGAGCGAAACGTTGTAATAAAATTACGAAGATTTTCGCAAGTGGTTACAGTATCACCGTGAATCACAAGGTACGATTGCACCTCAAGAGGTTCTGCAGCTATTAATGTCGCAGTGGCTGTGCCGTCGAGCGTCTGCTGCCTGACAAAAACAACATTAGGGATATCCGCCAACGCGCCGCGCACTTGTTGCGCATGATGTCCAACGACAACAATAATCCGCGGACACCCCACCTCAAGCAAATTTTCTACAACTCGGCGAACTATCGGTTTGTTCGCGACCGGAATCGTGCATTTCTGTCTAAATTCGCCATAAGGCCAGACCTTGCGTCCTAATCCTGCAGCGAGAACAATAGCTGTTTCCATATTACGGGACCCCCAGTTTTCTCCACACCAGGTGGCGGTTCGCGAATTCCGCCAAAAACGTCGTATCCGGATGAATTGTATTTAACCGCTCCTCATGAGGGACAACACCCATCACAGGTAAACCTGTCAATTTCTCTATCTCAACCGGATTTGTCGCCTCGGCGATGCCTGCTGTCCGTGGCTCGGAACTATTCAGGACAATGCCAATAATTTGAACGTTAAACTGCCTCGCGAATGCCACAGTTAAAAGTGTATGATTTAATGTCCCTAAGCCAGTCGCAGCGACGATCAGTATCGGTAGCTGTAACCGTTGAATGAGGTGAATAACGAAAAAATCGTCTCGGATCGGCACTGCAATCCCGCCGACTCCCTCCACTATCACAAAATCGTATCTCTCTTGGAGTTCTGCAAAAGCGACCTCAATACGTGACAAATCTATTTCCTTATTTTCTATCCTTGCCGCTACGGAGGGGGCCAACGGCTGTCGGAGACAGATGGGATTTATGAGAGAAAGTTCATCGCTAGTTTGTGCTGCGTGTTTAAGGAATTGGGCGTCATCCATTCCGCCGGCGCTGATCGGTTTCATGACCCCGACGTTTATCCCGGATCGTTTAAGGGCTGCGGCGAGCCCGCCGGCAATGACGGTTTTCCCGATTTCCGTTCCTGTACCTGTGATAAAGATGCTCTGTATCATACTTATTTCCTATTCTACCACTAAAAGACGTTTTATGTCAACGCCTTAAGATATTCTCTACAAGCGATATTCGAACGCTGACTTCTGGTGCCCGTTGATGACTGCTTCAAAAGAATATTTGCGTTGAGTTGTTTTTTATGATATGCTTTCATGCAGTCACATCTAATCATTTTTATTTATACTCAGATTTGTGCATCTCTATGTCCACGATTCATAATCTCTGGAGCCATCTTTTTCTCAAGTTCCAACGGAAAACAGGACCATACCAGATGGTGTCCTATCAATCCGTGTTCAACTCCAGAGAGGAGTCAGGTGTACAAAATGTCTTCTATTACTCAACGAGGAGGAAATATGGGTTATGGCGACGGCAGAAAACAGGTGCGCCGTATCATGAAAATAATAGAGCGTCTCCAAAAGACCAGAGCTGGTATCAGAGTCCGCGATCTTGCAGACCTCTATGAAGTTGATGTAACCCGCATCTACGAAGATTTGAAAATTATCAAGGACTTCTATGAACTAAAAAGCGAACGCGCACTTTATTGGATTGAATCGAAGCGTCCATTGCACCAACGAAGAGTTACGACGGAGGAAGCCAATGCTCTAAAGTCCGTACTGGACGCATCGCCTCTTGCAAAAGAGGCGCGTTTCGCAGGAATCATCAAAGGTCTCCTCGAAAAACTTCACAGGCCACTTGCCGAGCATATTCAAGCCAAGATTGAACGAGAAGCCGGCGTTTCAATTCAGTTTAAAACAGGCAATCGTTACAGTGAGATCCAAGAATACTTTACAACACTGGAGGAGGCGCTTCACCAGCAAAAGGCGGTACGGGCCAACTACCAACCCGGCGGAAAGGTAAAATCTACCAGACATCTACTTTATCCGTATGCTATTTTCTTTCGAAAAGAAGATTGGTACCTTGAAGCCCGGTCTAATTTATCAGATAACGAATCGTTAACTTTTAAGATTCTTCGCTTCCGCGGTATCACGTTGTCCGACAAAACGTTTGAACTTCCTAGAGATTTCTCTATATCCGAGGAGTTGGAGTCTCGTTGGGAGCTTTTTAGCGGTAAGGCTACTAATGTCACCATCAAAATCGCACCACACAAGGCATATCTTGTTACAGAGAAGGAACGTCACGGGTCGCAAGAAATTATTGAAAGATATGCGGATGGCGCTGTGTGTGTGCGATATCATGTACCGAAAGAGGAATTCACGTTTTGGGTGTTGAGTCTAGGTGACGCTGTGGAGGTGCTTGATCCACCAGAATTTCGGGCGGAATTTCAGGGGATAGTAGAGCGGATGCATCACATCTATTCCGGAGATTTGAAAGTATCATAGGAATTTATTGACAAACACGTCCATATTGTATATAATAGATATAACTGACGTGTTGAGAAAAAGAATCTCGATACGACGAGATTGAAAAATTAAAATTTTCGTATGCTACTTTGCTTGTAAGCGTTTTAACACGTCAACTATAAGCTTCTCGATGCCGAGATAAAAGATGACGATATAGAAAAATTTGACAATAGCTTGAAAACTATGTATAATTAAAATTGTTATTAATATTTTAGGTATGTTACACCACTCAAATGTATAATACTTCTAAACTAATAACAACAAGGTCTAAACGTATTGACCTTTACATTGACGAATCTGGACAAGATACCAAAGGGAAAATTTTCGTTGTCGCGGTTGCAGTAGTGGCTGCAGAAAACAGAGAGGCGACTCGCCAATTTTATGAATCACTAGAAAAAATTTCAGGTAAGGGCAAAGTCAAATGGGCATCTGCGGAAAAAGATAAACGTTTGGCTTACCTACATACCGCGATGCAAGAAACAGGGCCTCGTGGTAATATTTTCTTTTATAGGGTTTTTCATCAAACAACGGATTACGACGGAGCAACAGTTGAAGCTATTGCAAGCGTGGTTCATAGTCATAGATTGCCCTATTCAGTTGATAGTATGTACATCCATGTTGATGGACTTACTAAACCTAAATGCAGAAATTATAAAACTCGCTTGCGACGGTTAGGATGTCGTCGTATCAAAGGTGTGAGAGGTGTCAGAAAACAACAGGATGAAGCTCTTATCAGATTAGCGGATACGCTAGCAGGGGCTCTGGGAGAGTGGCGAAAATATCGGAACGAGCAACTCGCCAAACTTTTTTCGCAGGCTAAGGAGAACGGTACGCTTATTGAGCTTTAAAACAGAAAACCACCCCCATTAGAGGGTGGACAACCTATTCTCCCAGCCGGCTGGAAGACAGCTCAACCTACGTAATAGTTTTCGGCTGTTACTTTACTTCTGATATCGGGCAGAAAACCACCTTAGTGAAAAGGTGGGCAGCCTATCCTGCCGACCGGTCAGCAGGCAGCTCAGCATACACAATAGTTTTCGGCTGTTACTTTACTTCTGCAAAATGTTTTTTCAATAATAGTATATACTCTTCTGCGTAAAAAGTCAAGAGACTTTCGCAAAACGTTAAATTTCAAATTTTTAAGTCGAATTTTTTAACTTTTGCGTAAAACACAAATTTTATGTGGTATCATTAAAGGGAAAGTAAAGGAAAAGGAGAATAGTATGAATGCCATTAAAGTTTTACCTGTTTACTCTCAGCTCTCTCAGTCTGATCCGATTACAAACATCCCGGCCGGACTTTTGTTACGAGAGCATCAAGTTAAGACCTTTGAGGCAATCCGAGATCCTGATATTGACGTTGTCTTCAACACAGCAATGACGGGTGATGGGAAGAGTCTTGCCGCATATCTATCTGCGTTAACGGAAAGCCAATCAATACTTGCTATGTATCCAACCAACGAACTGATTAAAGACCAAGAACGGCAAGTACAAGACTACTGCCAATGGTTTGCACAAGATATTTCTTGCGATAAGATGTTCAGTGATCGCCTCGTCGAACTGCGTACGGAATTAACAGACCTGCGCGGGCAAAAAGCAGCGATCGAACGTTTGGCGCTAAAAAACCCTATTCTGCTCACAAACCCTGACATCTTTAATCTAATCGCCAATTTTCAATATCTGAACCCTGAATACGAGAACCCTGACCAATTAGTACAGCACATTATTGACGATTATAACATCTTTCTGTTTGACGAATTCCATATATATGATGTTTCACAAGTCATCTCTGTTCTGACCACCATGTTATATTTCATAGCGCAAGGACGCGGTAAATTTGAACAGAAAAAATTCGTTTTCCTCTCTGCGACACCGAACCCACTTTTACTAAATTGTTTAGAGAAAGCGAATCTCCGATACAAAATTATTGACGGATCGTATCATCACGGTACGTTAGATTCGACAAACTGGAACAGAATCTGTGCACCGTTCGACCTACAATTTCACAAAGCAGGGCGACGTACCGAAGAATGGATTGAAAATTACTACCTGCAGATCGCTGAATGGTTCGCTGAGAACCCGAATTCACGAGGAGCAATTATCGTCAATTCGGCCGCAGCTGCAAAGCGGATTACTTCGTTTCTCAAGCACCGAAAAGAAGCTGGCGATTTTCCCTTGAACGTCGGTGAAAGCACAGGGCTCAGCAACCGAGAAGAACGGAACTTTGCTCTCCATGAAAGCGATCTACTCGTCGGCACCTCAACCGTGGATGTCGGTGTCGATTTTAAAATCAACTTCCTTATATTTGAAGCGATGGACTCCGGCTCATGGATCCAAAGGTTGGGCAGACTCGGTAGACACTCAGAATACAAAAAGCCGGATGGAACTGTTATGAAGTTTGAATGTTTTGTGGCCCACTCACTCTTACCCAAATACGTCTATGAGCGGGTCGAGCAGGTCATTCCATCGAACCCAGAAATTGACAAGGAAGCTCTGATCAATCTCATGAAAAACGAAGATGAAGATAAACGAATTTTCTCACCTATCAATGATTTCCGCAACTATAGAAAATGCTGGGGATGGTTACACGCCTCACATATTATCAACACATTGGGACACGCGAGACTGCGCAAAAACTATGCAGCCGCACGTGATAAACTCACCCGGGTTTATTCCGAAATTTTCGAGAGCGATATTGAAATACGATCAACAAAATGGTATTTTGCGGTCAAGGAAAGCCAACCAGAAATTATTGATGCCGGGGTGGTCCGGTTCCGTGGCGAAACCCCTTTTACCTGCGGTATCTTAGATGAAACCGACGGCGACATCAAAGATTACAACCTCTTATGGGTGTTGCAAAACGCAGAGGTTGAACACATGGAAAAAGCAGGTTTTATGCAAGAATGCCAAGCTCTAGATCTCTCATTGCGTAAGTTTCAGTATGTCGATGTCTATTTACGACTGCACAAATACCGTTCCGAGCGAGAACGTTTCTGTCTAACCCAAAATCTTAAAATTAGAGAAAAATTTACAGAGGACTATTACCGAAAGTTACACACCCTGAAAGGATTTGGAATTGACGGTAATTTTTCGGAAATTAACAAAATCAACCGCTGGTTACGTGTAAAACCGCTTTTGTGTCTTATTCGTGAAGAGTCAGTGGCAGATCTCCGTCGATGGCTACGCTTACCAGCACTGTTTTCCATTTTTCCACTCATTGATCGCAACGGCGACGAGTTCAGTGTTGTATTCTCAAAAGACGCACTCTTGTTATATTCTCAACCCTATATTTGGGGAAAGGAGCAGAACCCTAATGGTTGAACAACTTGATTTTCTCGGAAGTTCAGAGGATTCTCAGGAATCCCAACGCCTCCATGCACAAATCGCATTGCTGAAGAACGCAGTTGACCCAGACGATTTTGTGTTAATGGATTACATTGATAAAATTGTACCACAGATGCTTGAGGAATATACACTCCAACCAGCAAAAGGGAGTACAGGATGGGAATATAATCACGATCAAAGTATGCTTGCACATATTCTCAACGGTATCTTCCCAACGCTCACGATCGTGCAAACCACAGGACAGCAGTTGAACGAATTAGAGGAGAGGCTTTACTTGATTGCCTACTCCTTCCATGATCTTGACAAATTTGTGGAGGTTCGGAATCTGAGCGTTTCTGATGCTGAGAAGGCCGAGCAATTTCATGGTTACCTAGATGAGTGGATTTCGAAACTCCATTTCGATGAATTTTGCCCAAATTACGAGGAATATAGAGGAGATATTGCATATCTTATCCTCAACACGCAGAAAAAATACGGGGCTGATCTGAACTTGCGAAACTTTGATTTGCGGCTGCCAGGGCGTCGACGGCACTATTTGCAGGCGATGTGCACCGCATCAGATCTTATCACTTATTTTCTTAAGAACCCTAATGACTTTCGGAAACAGGCAAATGTTTGTGAAGCACTTACGCAATTACAACTAAGTGACAACCCGCTCGAATTTGCCTATCACAAACTCGCCGAAAATCGTGGTATGATTACGAACGTCATGAACAACACCTTGCTTAGAATTTTGCGTGACCGTGTGGGATGGAAACCTTTTCTCTTTTTCCCAACCGGTGTCACATATCTGCGAGAACAGTCAAGTGAGAACCAAGCATTGCCGACACTTGATGAAATTGCCGAAGAGACTGAAAAGCAACTCATCGCATACTGTGCTAAGCGATTGGAAGTAAATCTCAACGGATTTACACGTGATGGAAAGGGATTCAAGTTTCCTAACTATTATCACGATTTTTTTCAGATTCCACAATTGTTGAAACTTATCAGGGTCGGGTGTTTCAGGATACTCCATGAGAACAAACCGCCTTCTGCCGGAAAGCGACTACAGAAGATGCTTCAGTTGCAGGAACGAGGCGATATTGCACCTGATGTCGCCCTCCGTTTTGAAGATGATATGCGGGTAGATCAACTTGCAGAGTATCTCTATGAAATTGAGAAACACGTCGGTGTAGTGACAAGCCGTGAGGCTGTGACTGCTGAAGTCGTCAAGTTCTTGGATATACAAGAATATCGGACCACTTTTGAAGCGATTCCACGTGATAACCGAGCGGGCGGGGTCCCATTACATTGGTACTTTCTCGCAGGGAAATACCTTAACAAAAACCGTGGGCTTGATGCGAATCAGATGGAAGAGCTGTTTGCCTCCGTTGCTAATCAGGTTGTTGACACATTCAAGGAGGAAATCGAACAACATGAGGATCAGAAAAAGGGGTTCCAGGTCCTCCGTGAATATGTCCAGCAAACCGTTGATATCAATGGACACGGCAGAATAGAACACAATTTCGCAACCGAGTTGGACAGATACATCAACACAAAAAAGAAAGGGCGGGGATCAAACGCCGGATGCTCCCTCTGTTCCTCACCGTTTGATACCAAAAAGCAAGGGGAAACGTCGGTTACTTTTAGCAACCAAGTCTACAGTAATAAGAATTTGTTCGGTTCATCAAATCTCGTTCGGGGCATCTGTGAGTTGTGCGAGATCGAAATGATGCTGCGACAAATCATGATTCGCTCAAAACTGAAACTGGTCGGCGGCGGATACGACGGTGTGAAAATTAAGTGGCTTTATCTGTATCCAAGCTACTTCTTTACAACCGAAACTGCCAAGTTTGTTGGCGATATGTATAAGAGGTTGAAAAATCTCAATTTCTTTGATGTCCGCAGAACCCTACGCAAAGGGATGACAGTGAACGATTTCATCAACTTAGATGAAATGATAATTGACTCCGAAACCCCGGACCGAAATGACGATTATCTGCTCAAGATGGAATTTGACACTAATGACCTCGGCACCTTCTACTTCTGCGGGATTCCGACGCTTGGAAAGAACCCAACGGATACAGAGTCATGGGCGTTACCAACGTTTCTCGGGCTACTTATGCCTTTGGTATTCAACGCGAAATTTGTCGTGACCGAGTCACAGGTGCCGCTTTATCATAGTAGTGAGGAGTGGAAAGAAACAGTAGTGCTTGATGCTCCACATTCCTTTGCTCGACATATTCTTAAACAAGATAAATTTCGTATTGATGAAATTGAACCTGCACTGCGGAAGGTTGCAGCAAGTTACGATATCAACATCGATGTATTCCAAAAGGACGGGAAGCCACAATGGAAACACCTTAACGAAATCGCTCGTAACATTGATACAGATCCGCTCTACGTTTTCCATTATCTGGAGACGTTTCGCAGAAAGCAAAGTTGGGATCGCTTCCCGAAGCAGCCTGACGAAGAACCATCTATTCCAGAACGATACATTCAAGCTTACCACTATATTGGAGGTGACAAAATGAGCCTTATTGAAGAAGTTGCCAGCCGGTGCTTCAAATTCTATGGACCCGATAGCTTCAAACCAAATAGCGTCTTGAAAGTAATTACGCTTGTTGAAGATGTTATTGTTAACAGCGAACCAAAAATTCGCCCAGTAGACTTGAAATACCAAGCGATTGGCGAAGTCAGTAATCTCATGCAACGAGTCGGGAGCAATCGTGCCCAAGGTTTCGCGAAGCTTCCGATTAATGAACGAGCATCAGCGATTTGTGAATTTGTTGAACATTTTTACCATGCTGTGTTCGTTGAGTATTACGAAGGCGAACGTGGGTTACTTCGTCAAGCTAGAAACCGATTTAACGCAGGCATTAACGCCTGGTATCAAGTTAACTGGAGACAGTTCCAAATGAAAAAGGCAGAGGAGGACAACAATGCCGATAATTGAAATTCCGACAGCACTTGTTGCTGAAAACAATTTTTTAGCGCAAATCCCGAAGGCACCAACAGGACGTTATGCCCATTTGGTTGTTGTTAGAGAAACAGAATCTTTTCCTGTGTTCCAAACGGATGGCACGCTCAACATTGCCAAGGTCAGTGCAGGATTGCAAGGTGACAATCCGATCATCCGCCTTGCGATGTTCAAGAGAAAACAGAGTTCCCCAGAGCGGCTCACTGGACGTGAGCTGCTTCGCCGAGCAGAGATTACGCAAAATGAACACAGTGACGGAGATAACTACTGCGATTACAATGAGCGTTTCTGCACGACCTGCCCAGACTGCGTTTACTACGGTTTCGCAATCGGCGATTCAGGTTCCGAAAAATCGAAGGTGTATGTCGATACTGCTTACTCAGTTACAGGTTATGATGAGTCACACCAGCAGTTTTCATTCAACGCTCTTTATGAAAAAGGGAACATGAGTCAGCAAGGTGAAGTTCGCTCAAGTTTTGGCGAGCAGGACCACGTCGTGCCACAAGTTTTCTTTCCATCCGTCATTACCGTCAAGGATGTGACGGTGAGTAGTTTCGCTTATGTTTTGAATAACGTGCTGCGAACGAAACGTTACGGCGCGCAGACAACACGAACCGGACGGCTTTCCAATCACGTTGTCGGAGCAGTATTTGCTGATGGTGAGATATTTTCAAATCTCAAATTCACGCAAGCTATCTATGATGGATTGGATGGCGACAAGAGTGAAACACCGTTGAAACGGGCGAAGGTTGTTCAAGCAGCACAATCTGCCACAACAGAGCTTTTAAAGGACGACGGCGTGAACTATCACTTACTTGATGGAGAAAATCTGAAACAACTCCTGGGTATCGTCAAATCTGCAACTACGGATGAAGAAAAACTTCACCTTTTCTTGCAGGAGGCGTACACAGAGACACGGAGATACTCCGAACGAGTCATCCAGAAGGCATCAAATAAAAAGAAAAAGTAGGAGGAACCGATGCAAGTCACGAAATTTCGTCTCACCCTGCACGATTCTCTCTACTATGCAACGCGTGAGATCGGACGACTCTACGAGACAGAGAGGGTCATCCACAATTGGGCGTTGACGTACGCACTCGGTTTGATTCAAAAACCGTATAGGTCTTTCGACAGCGTTCCGACTTACAAGGAAGATCTCACGGGAATCAATGAGGCAGGTGTTTATGTAACACCTGCCAAACCTGTCCGTTACGATTATGTCATCAGTACGTTCAAATTTGCCGATAATCGACATCGACCGTTTTCGACTGTCAGTAATACACGCAAGAGGGAGTTAAGGATTAAGGTGACAAATAAACCTTCTTTCGGTAGGGCAAAGGAGCTGGCACCGGAAAGCGTATTTGAGTTTTTCATTGTGGGTGTATTGCCCAATAACCTCCCAAAATGGATCCGATTGGGACTGTGGATGAGCAAGGCACGGGTTGAGGTTGTAGACATGATATCGTCTTTAACACCAAAAAGAGGAACCTTTACGTGTTCCCATCTCCTGAATCCGATAGATCTGCCTACTTTGCCGGAGTTGTACGATCTCATTTCAATGCCACCGGTGAGTTTGCTGCAAAATGCTCGATTTAACGGCCGCTACCTTGAATTTGACGATGTCTGTTTGCCTGTATCCATGGCTTACTTTGCTGCTACAACATAAGAAGACTACCTATGCCTATCAGCACTCTCATTTCACTCATACCAGAAACTGACGTAACGCTCCGTCCAACAATGGGACACCACGCCCACGCCGCTTTTCTCGCTATCCTAAGAGAAAGCCATCCGGAGCTTGCTGAAAAACTTCATGCACAGTCAACACAGAAGCCCTTCACAGTCTCACCACTCGTCGCAAAGGCGAAACAGCGCGCCAAACAACTCCATATCAGAGCGGGCACCGATTGCAGGCTTAGGTACACCTTCCTTGACGACGCACTCTTTGCAGCCTTCGGACACGCCTTCTTGACATTCCGATTGCCTATGATCCGCCTCGGAGACGCTACCTTTCAAGTGAAACAGTGGACATCTCATGCGACCGAGACGCAACGTTGGAGTGGTAATACAACATATGAGGATATCGCGCAATCGACAGAAGCTGATACCGAAATCCATCTCCAATTTTACTCACCCACAGCCTTCCGCGCCTTAACACCGCGCGGCCAGAGAAGCTATAACCATACCCAGGTCGATCCTGTGCGCTGCTATCAGAGTTGGATTAACAAATGGAACGCCTTCGCCCCTATGAAGTTCGACAAAACAGAACTACTCACATTTGTTGCGGCACACACACAAGTCTCTCGTTCAGAAACTCGGACGCAGGCGCTCAACTTCGGAAAGCATACCGAAATCGGGTGGGTCGGCACATGCTCTTTTCGCTTTGAGACAGAAAACGGGATTGACGAGAACCTGCTCCGAACGGCGAACTGTTTAGCCAATTTCGCTTTCTACTGCGGCACAGGATATAAAACAACAATGGGAATGGGACAAACCAAACGAATCTGATTTAAAGAGGATTAACTATGTCAGAAACCTACATACCAATTTCACAAATAAACACCTACGTTTTTTGTCCGAGGCGGTTCTATTACGAATCCGTTGAAGGACATCAGGCAGTCAACGACCATGTTGAAGAGGGAAAAATCAAACATGAGAACGTCCATACCACAGTAACCGACAGACGCAAGGCGGACAAAATTGTCTCTCGACGGCAGTACCTCGCCTCTGACAGACTCGGTGTCTCCGGCTACACCGATTTGGTAGAAGAGAAAGAGGGTATTCCGTATCCGGTGGAATTCAAAAAAGCAGGGATGGGAAACTGGTTGAACGATCAGGTTCAACTCTGTTTGCAAGGATTGCTACTAGAGGAAAAAACAGGCGTTTCGATTCCACACGGTTACATTTTCTACATCGGCTCCAAACGGAGACGCAAAGTCCCATTTGATAAGGAATTGCGGGCAGCAACGCGCCGCTATGTAGAAGAGGCACGCACCTTACTCAACTCACGAAAGATTCCCAAGCCTGTACACGACAACCGATGTAACGGGTGTAGTGTTCGTCCAATTTGTCTGCCTGACGAGGTCGCATACCTCCAACAGTTAGATGAACGTCCCAAGCGTATCAAACCTGCACTCGGTATTGATAATGTCTTATATGTTGACGAACACGGGTGTGCTATCAAAAAGACGGGCGAACGCATCTTAGTTACGAAAAAGAACGAAATCCTACGCGACATTCCGCTTATCCATCTTGGACAGGTCGTTATTTCTGGAAACGTTCACCTTACCACCCCGGCGATGCAAACGCTCTTGCACGAAGGCATACCTGTTGTCTTTCTTTCCGCCTACGGACGCTACCACGGGGCCCTAACACCACAAATCTCTCGAAATTCGATTTTACGGTTTGCACAACATCGGGTTGCGAATGATATGGAGGCATGTCTCAGCCTCTCAAAAGCGTTCGTTCGCGGAAAATTGACGAACATGCGAACAATGTTGCAACGCCGGAAATGGCAAGCAACCGAAAAAACAACCGCCGCCTTGGAACCACTACTGACAAATATTGAGGCGATCCAATCAATGGAGAAACGTGCTAACACAGCAACAGAACTTCCGCAGTTATTAGGAATGGAAGGAAACGCCTCTGCTGCTTATTTCCGATCCTTTAATTTCATGCTCAAGCCAGAGTTAGGCTTTGATTTCCAGCGTAGAAGTCGCCGACCCCCTGCAGATCCAACTAATGCCCTGCTGAGCCTCGCGTACTCGCTCCTGACGGCAGATCTCATGTCTGCAATTCAGACAGTAGGACTTGATCCGTACGTCGGTTTTTTTCACCAATTGAAGTATGGAAAACCTTGCCTTGCACTCGATCTGATGGAGGAATTTCGCCCTATTATTGCAGATTCCGTGGTCATTACCCTAATCAATAACCGGCGTATTAAACCAGAGGATTTCACACAATCCCACGATGGATGGTATCTGAAACCGCATCGCTGTAAAGTTTTTTATGCAGCTTATGAAACTCGAAAGAATGAGACGATTACACACCCGCTCTTTAAATACAAACTCACGTTTCGCCGGGCAATGGAGTTACAGGTCCGTTTGCTTGCAAAATATCTAACTGGCGAGATTGAGCAATATACACCGCTGACAATTCGCTAACACTAGAGCATGCCAGAGCGGAAAAAGACTAGAAACCTGAAAAGTGAGAATGGGCATCCGCGGAAAAATTTAATGAGGAATCACTTATGCATTACACCGTCGCTTACGACATCACCGATGACAAACGTCGAAACAGAGTTGCTAAAATTCTCAAGGACTTTGGAAACCGCATTCAATACAGCGTCTTCGAATTTAATACTGATCGGCGCGCGCTTTTGCGGCTGCGAAATAAATTAGAAAAGATAATTGATTTCCGAGAAGACACTATTACCTTTTACCATCTCTGTACAGCTTGTGAAAGACGAATTGACCGCATAGGTTTGAAAAAAGGCCTTGACAAACAATCATATATTGTGTAGAATATAGAGAAGGGTTTAATGCCATGAGCGGAAGGAGACGCAAAAACCTCGCTCCCTCACAGATAGGCAGAAACACTTATCGGCAGGGCTTTGAATCAATCTGTTGGACATTTCTATCATCTGTGTGCATCCGAAAATTCTTCGCTCACAGAATCGGATTGGATCAAAACCCATATGGCAAGGCACCAGAAGGGGCGGACTTGAAATAATAAGAAACTCGATTACGAGATTGAAACAATCTATCGCGGTGAGATTGCCTTGCAGGTATTCGTTGACTTGAAATAATAAGAAACTCGATTACGAGATTGAAACTCGGTTGGCATGGTGGCTTCGTTGGTCAGATGCCATGCATGGCTTGAAATAATAAGAAACTCGATTACGAGATTGAAACGTCTGTCAAATGACTTTATTGGTTGTCCAATATTCCCTTGAAATAATAAGAAACTCGATTACGAGATTGAAACTGATTCGAAGTGAGTGGTAATCAATACAATCTTTTTCTTCACTTGAAATAATAAGAAACTCGATTACGAGATTGAAACCAGTCCCAAAATCTCGAACATGTCTTCGAGTTCTTGCTTGAAATAATAAGAAACTCGATTACGAGATTGAAACATACGTGATTAAAAAGGTTCAGTAGGTGCGAGGTGTCTTGAAATAATAAGAAACTCGATTACGAGATTGAAACTGTATAAAGCCGATACGGCGCAGTTGTCGTGGCGTTTTGGACTTGAAATAATAAGAAACTCGATTACGAGATTGAAACAGTGTCCTACTGAATCCTAAACTTTCAATAACATTACGACTTGAAATAATAAGAAACTCGATTACGAGATTGAAACTATAGTGAGTAAAGCCTTTATGGTGGCGAGTTGACAAACTTGAAATAATAAGAAACTCGATTACGAGATTGAAACTAATATATCTATAGAAAATCAAGACAAGGTAAGTCTACTTGAAATAATAAGAAACTCGATTACGAGATTGAAACTGTACTGCTCACGCCGCCAATCTACTGCCTGTTTCCTTGAAATAATAAGAAACTCGATTACGAGATTGAAACATACGCTTGCTCATATATGCCAAAGATTGTGCCTTCTAACTTGAAATAATAAGAAACTCGATTACGAGATTGAAACAATCAAGAAGACGCAGCGAAAGAAATACCGTGGCTTAAACTTGAAATAATAAGAAACTCGATTACGAGATTGAAACTAATTATTATCAACAGAAAAAGGCGATGCCCGCACGCTTGAAATAATAAGAAACTCGATTACGAGATTGAAACTATGCAAAAACAGCGCTACGTTGTAGTACACGTATAAACTTGAAATAATAAGAAACTCGATTACGAGATTGAAACGTATGCTTTGCGCTATTGTTTTATATGCTTATATTATCTTGAAATAATAAGAAACTCGATTACGAGATTGAAACGCTTCGCTGGTCAGATGCCCCGCACGGTTGCCTTCTTGAAATAATAAGAAACTCGATTACGAGATTGAAACGTATAATATATCTTAAGAAAAAGACAAGGTAAGTCTATACTTGAAATAATAAGAAACTCGATTACGAGATTGAAACAAGGTCACTGTAGACGTAGCGGTATATCCAGTGATATCTTGAAATAATAAGAAACTCGATTACGAGATTGAAACTTCTCTGAAATACGATGTAAGTTCGGCTTTGATGCCGTCACTTGAAATAATAAGAAACTCGATTACGAGATTGAAACATATCCAGTCCAACCGACGGCATTCCCCAACCACCCCACTTGAAATAATAAGAAACTCGATTACGAGATTGAAACCGTATTTAAAACATTGGGGGGTTTGGGGGGGTTTCACTTGAAATAATAAGAAACTCGATTACGAGATTGAAACGATGAATTGATCCAACATCAACTCATCGTTGAGACTGCTTGAAATAATAAGAAACTCGATTACGAGATTGAAACCTAAAAGATCGCCTTGCTCAATTTGAAAGCAGCAGCTTGAAATAATAAGAAACTCGATTACGAGATTGAAACTTAAATGCCGCCCAAGTCGATCGTCCGGCCGTTTTGCTTGAAATAATAAGAAACTCGATTACGAGATTGAAACTTTAGCGAAAGAAAAATAGGTATGGATACCACAGGGAACGCCCCTTGAAATAATAAGAAACTCGATTACGAGATTGAAACGCATCCAACCGACTTCGGATAACAAAATACGGACTTTCCTTGAAATAATAAGAAACTCGATTACGAGATTGAAACTTTGATGCTAGAGATAGGGGGCATGCCGTGTTTGATTTCTTGAAATAATAAGAAACTCGATTACGAGATTGAAACTTATGCTTGCAAGGTTTGAGACGCTCATGAAGTTGCCGCTGACTTGAAATAATAAGAAACTCGATTACGAGATTGAAACAATACAAGAGGGCGTCGTTTTAAACGATGTCCTCTCACCTAAGCTTGAAATAATAAGAAACTCGATTACGAGATTGAAACATACATATAGCAAAATTTATGCTATTGTAAAAATAGCACTTGAAATAATAAGAAACTCGATTACGAGATTGAAACAATAGCATTTTGCAAATTTTGTATAAGCGTTTGCTTATTCTTGAAATAATAAGAAACTCGATTACGAGATTGAAACTGAATTAGAATACACGACAGCAGACGAATCCCAAGAACTCTTGAAATAATAAGAAACTCGATTACGAGATTGAAACTTCAACGAGGCGGATGCCTTCGGGCATTTCCTCTCCTGCTTGAAATAATAAGAAACTCGATTACGAGATTGAAACTCTGGAGGCGTTTCGCATATCCTCGCAGGTGCTCTGCCTCGAACTTCTTGAAATAATAAGAAACTCGATTACGAGATTGAAACTTATTAGGCGAAGCAGAGCGTGTTCCCCCAACACCGACTTGAAATAATAAGAAACTCGATTACGAGATTGAAACATGGGGAGGGAGACGACTTGCCCTCCGTGCCGTCTCCTTGAAATAATAAGAAACTCGATTACGAGATTGAAACACATAGATACCGGCACCGATTGCACGGTGGCGGAACCTCCTTGAAACTTGAAATAATAAGAAACTCGATTACGAGATTGAAACAAGTTCTTTGAGTTGGTCAGTCAATCGCTTCGGGCGTCCAACTTGAAATAATAAGAAACTCGATTACGAGATTGAAACCATGTTTCCAGTCTCTCCATACCTCTAAGATCTCACTTGAAATAATAAGAAACTCGATTACGAGATTGAAACCGAGTCAACGGACGGGAGACACAATTCCGAAGCAAACTTGAAATAATAAGAAACTCGATTACGAGATTGAAACATGTATATCGTAGGTTATATCGGTGTACCTCCCAAAATACTTGAAATAATAAGAAACTCGATTACGAGATTGAAACTGTTGTGAGCGTAGTCTGAGAGCGTTGGCAGACTACTTGAAATAATAAGAAACTCGATTACGAGATTGAAACCTGTGTTGTGTGCCTCAACTATATTTAGCATTTTTCTTGAAATAATAAGAAACTCGATTACGAGATTGAAACTTCATAGCGAAGACTTTAATAGAGACTCGGCCGTCCCCTTGAAATAATAAGAAACTCGATTACGAGATTGAAACGGTACTTTTTCGGATATAAAAGCCGTTTGGATGCGTCTTGAAATAATAAGAAACTCGATTACGAGATTGAAACGTAGTTTTCAATAAGCGAGTTGACATAGTTAACGATCTTGAAATAATAAGAAACTCGATTACGAGATTGAAACTTTTTTTTCTTTTCTTTCGCATCGGCTTTGACCAACTTGAAATAATAAGAAACTCGATTACGAGATTGAAACCGGTCGTGCAAAACCTTGACGGCGATTAGAAAAGTCTTCTTGAAATAATAAGAAACTCGATTACGAGATTGAAACTTGGATCATCTGGCTGTCCATGCCAGTCAGGGCGTTGACTTGAAATAATAAGAAACTCGATTACGAGATTGAAACCCTGAAGCATCGCGAACACCCACGTTGTTACCCCGACACTTGAAATAATAAGAAACTCGATTACGAGATTGAAACCCTAAAAGCAGTGAAGGAAAATCATTTGAAGTGGCACTCTTGAAATAATAAGAAACTCGATTACGAGATTGAAACTGCTGGCATTGATGCGATTGGCTATTGCGAAGATTTCTCTTGAAATAATAAGAAACTCGATTACGAGATTGAAACTTTTTGTAGGGCCTTTAATGGATCTTTTGCTTCTTTTCTTGAAATAATAAGAAACTCGATTACGAGATTGAAACAAATTCAATAGAGAAGTTATTGGCGTTTGTCACCCGATAACTTGAAATAATAAGAAACTCGATTACGAGATTGAAACGGTGGTTAATCCCATATCGTCCAGTTTGAATTTGACTTCGCTTGAAATAATAAGAAACTCGATTACGAGATTGAAACGACATGGTTGGGGATTTAACACAAGGGGGATTAACACTACTTGAAATAATAAGAAACTCGATTACGAGATTGAAACGCTACCCTTTGCGAATTCGCAACCTGCGCCGATTGCCGCTTGAAATAATAAGAAACTCGATTACGAGATTGAAACTTGTTGTTCGCCCGCGGGTCCGGCCTGCGTCCTGTGCGCTTGAAATAATAAGAAACTCGATTACGAGATTGAAACTTATATGCTATATTGTCCGAAGTGTCGGCGTCATGCCCTTGAAATAATAAGAAACTCGATTACGAGATTGAAACTCTGTCCCTTCATTGTCACCGGTTGCACTCGTAGCGATGCCTTGAAATAATAAGAAACTCGATTACGAGATTGAAACTCTAATGTCGTTGCCCGAATGTGTCGGCACAGGAACGGAGACTTGAAATAATAAGAAACTCGATTACGAGATTGAAACGCAGGGACAAAGCGGATGGAGGAGCAGGGAAAGAGACCTTGAAGGGAAAGAGACCTTGAAATAATAAGAAACTCGATTATGAAATTGAAGTAATTGTGTAGGTAGGTAGAAAGACCTTCAGTAGTGTCAGCAGTTTTCGGAGAACAGCCCAGTTTTCCCCGGGCTCGTGTTAGGTGGGTTTGTCGTAACGGCCTTCTGCGGACCGATAGCGATTCTCTTCAGCGTGGAGCAGGATCGTATACCACGATTAATTTGTAGACCCATATAATAGATAAGGTTCCCTAACCTCAATGGACTTTTTTAGAACACTGATATAAAATGCGACCTACTACCAAGCAAAAGTCACCACTGAAAAGTTGATTAAAATCATCGCTGTCCTTTGCTTTCCAACTCTCTTGTAGAAACCAATTCTGCCGGCCACTGACAGCCGACACCCCTTCAATCTATCTCCCACTCCTTCAAACCGAGCGGTAGCGGGGCGGGACGTTCCGTTATGCTTTCTATCGCAACATGCTGTCCTGTTTCGGAAGATTTGTCAAAGGCGCACATCACCTCAAGCACGTGATACGCCAGCGCACCGCTTGCACGATGCATACGTCCCGATTGGATTGCCGACACCATATCAATAACGCCAATCATCCGGGCGTTGTTTGGAAAAGCAATTTCCTCTGTTGCCCAGTCACCACCTGCAGGACAGACATTTACAGGACCGCCAAATCCGTTCGGATCAGGGACTGTCATTGACCCGGTCTCTCCGTAAATTTCAATGCAAGGTAGACTGTGCCGCCACATATCGAAACTCATAATCATTGTGATAAGCGCACCGTTCTGAAATTCAAGTATGCCGGTGAGATGTGTTGTGACTTTAACAGGAATACACAAGCCGCGGACGGCTTGACTCGTTGCCACGCGCTCTTCAAACGCTTTCGTCGTAATCGCTGCAACACGTTTGACCGGACCGAGGATATTAACAAGAGCTGTCACGTAGTAAGGTCCCATATCTAACATCGGCCCCCCGCCGATGTCATAATAGAAAGCCGGGTTCGGATGCCAGCTTTCGTGTCCGTGGCCACACATAAATGCAGTGCCTGCAATGGGGCTGCCAATTTTTCCCGCATCCAGTGCTTGCCGTGATGTTTGGATTCCTGCCCCCAGGAAGGTATCCGGGGCCGAGCCGACGCGGAGTCCTTTTTCTGCTGCAGCGTCAATCAGCTGTTTCCCGCTTTCGACATCGACACCGAGCGACTTTTCACTGTAGACGTGTTTGCCCGCTTCTAAAACTTGCAAACCGACATCGACGTGTGCTCTCGGAATGGTGAGGTTAACGACCAATTCGATCTCCGGGTCTGTAAGCAGTTCCTCCACACTGCATGCGTGGGCACCGTATTTTTCGGCTTGTGCCTGTGCCGCCCCCATTCGGAGATCAGCACAGGCTTTAATCTCTAAGAGGTTCGTTTTTCGCGCCCCCTCAAAATAGGCACTGCTGATTGTTCCACAACCAATAATTCCAATTTTCATTATTATATGTGCCTTTCAAGAACTTTAGCGTAACGTAAACTCGATGTAGTGCAGCCAGATCTATATGTATATGGATTGAATCTATGCACCACCGCGTGCCCAAAATGTAGCTTGTTCTTACGTAATGTTAGTCAGCTGCTTCGGTGTTCTCATCTGTTTTCTCGGATTCGATATGAAGTTGGTGTCCGTGCTCTTTAAATTGTTCGCTCTTTTCCAACAACCCTTCTGCAAGCGCCTCTTGATCCGTGAGCCCTTTCTCTTTGGCATATTTACGGACATCCTCCGTGATTTTCATTGAGCAGAAGTGTGGTCCGCACATGGAGCAGAAGTGAACAGTTTTTGCCGATTGGCTCGGCAGGGTTTCGTCGTGATATTCACGAGCCGTCTCTGGGTCGAGACTCAAGTTAAATTGATCTTCCCAGCGAAATTCAAAGCGCGCCTTAGATAACACATTGTCGCGTTCCTGTGCCCCAGGATGCCCCTTCGCCAAGTCTGCAGCGTGCGCAGCGATCTTGTAGGCGATAACGCCTTCCTTCACATCATTTCTGTTTGGCAATCCGAGATGTTCCTTTGGTGTCACATAGCAGAGCATCGCGCACCCGAACCATCCAATCATCGCTGCGCCGATACCACTTGTGATGTGATCGTAACCGGGGGCGATGTCTGTTGTCAACGGCCCGAGCGTATAAAAAGGAGCCTCATCACAATGTTTGAGCTGGAGATCCATGTTTTCCTTGATGAGGTGCATCGGGATATGTCCGGGCCCCTCAATCATGACTTGGCAGTCGTGTTCCCAAGCGATCTTGGTAAGTTCTCCGAGTGTCTCTAATTCCGCAAATTGCGCGTCATCGTTCGCATCTGCAATCGCCCCCGGACGAAGCCCGTCGCCGAGTGAGAAGGAGACATCATAGGCACGCATAATCTCACAAATTGCCGGGAAATGTGTGTAGAGGAAACTCTCCTGATGATGTGCAAGGCACCATTTCGCCATGATACTGCCGCCTCGTGAGACAATACCGCAAGAACGATTCGCTGTTAAAGGGATGTAGGCGAGCCGAACCCCCGCATGAATTGTGAAGTAATCGACGCCCTGCTCGGCTTGTTCAATGAGTGTGTCTCGGTAGACTTCCCAACTCAATTCTTCAGGTTTACCACCGACCTTCTCCAGGGCTTGATAAATTGGAACTGTACCGATCGGGACAGGCGAGTTGCGGAGGATCCACTCACGGGTTTCGTGGATGTTTTTACCTGTTGAGAGATCCATCACTGTATCGGTTCCCCATTTTGTCGCCCATCGCATTTTTTCGACTTCTTCCTCGATAGAAGAAGCAACAGCGGAATTGCCGATATTCGCGTTAATTTTGACGAGGAAGTTCCTACCGATGATCATCGGTTCACTTTCCGGATGGTTGATATTTGCAGGAATAATCGCCCGACCGCGAGCAACCTCGTCACGGACGAATTCTGGCGTGATATATTCAGGAATAATCGCCCCGAATGTTTCGCCTGAATGTTGATGGTTCAACCGATTCCGCGTGCGATAATCACCGTGAATCGCTTCATATGCTTCTGCCCTGCCCAAATTCTCACGGATGGCGATATATTCCATTTCGGGCGTTACGATCCCGCGCTTTGCATACGCCATCTGTGTAACAGCCTCTCCATTTTTTGCTCGCAGCGGCTGCCGCTTCAAGCCTGCATAACGCTTTAAACCGCTCTTCGACTCGGATCGCATACGGGCATACTGCTCATGTCCTTTAGTGAGGTAGCCGTTATCTTGCGGTTGAATTTCCCGACCGTCATAGGCCTCAACATCGCCACGCGCCAGAATCCAGTCTCGTCGTATTGCTGGCAGTCCGGATTCTACATTACAAGACTGTAAATCGTCGCCCCATGCACCGCTGGTATCATAAACGCGAAGCGGTCTATTTTCCTCAACAGTTCCATCTGCAACGTGCGTCGGGGTGAGCGTGATTTCACGGAAAGGGACACGGATATCAGAGTGTCGGTCCCCGGAAATGTACACCTTTTTACTATTTGGGTAGAAGCCCTCTGTTTTAAAACTCATGAAATCAACCTCCGGTAGCCTCGGTGTTATTCAGTTTATACTCATCTTCATCTGTCCATGCATCCATTCAAATTGTTGCAAGACATGCTTTTCGGACAGCAGTAGGATACGTTTCATATCAAAAAAGAAAAACAGTGAAATTAAACTCTTCATATTTTGTTCTATTTAACATGTTAACACAAGTTCCATATTTTCGCAAATCGAAGGATAACGGCGACGGGGTTGTTCAGTTGACTGCCGAAAGCCGGTAATGCGAAAAATAGTTGACAGATTACAAATCTATTGTTACGCTAATTGAAAATTAAGACACCGTTTGTTGTCCATGTAAAGATGCATCGGTTAACAGAAATATGCCCTTTGCCATGGAGCAAACCTACGTCTTGCAGTACGGGGAACCTGCAAGCAATGCCCTGCAGCCCCTCAAAATGGAGAAATGAGCATGGGAAACCGGATAGAAGTCGGTGGCCTCAGAATAGATGAAGATTTATATGCGTTAGTGAGAGACGATATCGCGCCTGGTACCGGGATAGAAGCAGAGGACTTCTGGGAAGCATTCAGCGACATCGTTGAAACGTTCGCGCCAGAGAATAAGAAGCTCTTGGAAAAACGGGACGATCTCCAGCAGCAGATTGACGCGTGGCATCTGGCACGCAAAGGTCAGCCGATTGACGGTGAAACGTATAAAACGTTTCTTGTCGATATAGGCTACCTGCTCCCTGAAGGACAAGACTTTGCTGTAATTACAGAGAATGTTGATACGGAGATTTCGCTCATCGCCGGTCCACAATTAGTCGTCCCGACTGATAACGCCCGCTATGCCTTGAACGCTGCGAATGCGCGTTGGGGAAGCCTCTACGATGCACTCTACGGCACCGATGTGATTGATGAATCAGACGGGGCTACACGAGATGCTATCTACAATCCTGTTCGCGGCGCGAAAGTCGTCGCGTATACCGAGCAGTTTTTAGATGAAATGACCGGGTTGGAAACTGGTAGCTTCTCTGACGTTACTCAGTTTTCCCTAGGAAATTTTCTTGGCGAGCAACGGTTACGCGCCACGCTCAGTGATGGCAGCGAGGTCGGATTAGCAGACCCTACCAAGTTCGTGGGTTTTACAGAAAATAAAGGTGAACTGAGTGCCTTTCTGCTTCGGAACCACGGGCTTCACATCGAAGTTCGGATAGACCGAGAACATCCGGTCGGAAACACACATCCTGCTGGTGTCTACGATGTTATTCTTGAGTCGGCTATCACAACTATTCAAGATTGCGAAGATTCCGTCGCAGCTGTGGATGCAGCAGATAAAATGCGCGTTTATAGAAACTGGAACGGTATCATGAAAGGGACATTGCAGGCGACGTTTGAAAAAAACGGCAGGATGTTGACTCGTCGCCTCGCCTCCGATAAAACCTTTACTGCACCTAACGGAGGCACATTGACGTTACCAGGCAGGAGCCTCCTTCTAATTCGGAATGTCGGACTCCACATGTACACAGATGCTGTCACAACTGCGGAAGGTGAGGAAATTCCGGAAGGCATCTTAGATGCAATGGTAACCTCCCTGGCGGCAATGCATGACATTCAACGAAATGGTCCCCACACGAACAGCAAAACGGGGAGTATCTACATCGTCAAACCCAAGTTCCACGGTCCCGAAGAAGTAGATATGACAGTTCGGATTTTTGGGTGGATAGAATCCGCACTCGGACTCCTAACGAATACCATTAAAATTGGGATTATGGATGAGGAACGGCGGACGACTGTCAATCTCAAAGAGGCAATTCGGGTGGCACAAGAACGACTCGTCTTTATTAACACAGGGTTCTTGGATAGAACCGGCGACGAAATCCATACAAGCATGGAAGCGGGACCCGTAATTCCGAAAATGGAGATTCGCGACGCATCTTGGATGCTTGCATACGAAGATTGGAATGTCGATGTCGGAATAGAAACTGATTTGCCTGGGACTGCTCAGATTGGAAAAGGGATGTGGACCAAACCCGATCAGATGGCAGAAATGATGGAAACAAAGGTGAATCATCCATTAGCCGGAGCGACCACGGCATGGGTGCCCTCTCCAACAGCAGCAACGCTTCATGCAATACACTACCACCGGGTTGACATCGCGAACCGGATACAGGAACTTTCCACAAGGCAACGCGCCAGTTTAGCGGAGCTGTTGAAACCACCTCTGTTAGAAAAACGCGTATTGCGAGTCGATGAAATTCAGCGTGAATTAGATAACAACGCCCAAGGTATCTTGGGATACGTTGTCCGGTGGGTGGATCAAGGTATCGGCTGCTCGAAAATCCTCGATATTAACAACATCGGTTTGATGGAGGATCGGGCGACCCTCCGGATTTCGAGTCAACATATTGCTAATTGGCTCCACCATGGAATTGTTACGAAGGAGCAGGTAACCGAAACTTTCCAACGCATGGCAAGCATCGTTGACCAACAGAACTCCGGGGACCCGAGTTATCGGGACATGGCACCCAATTACGCCACAAGTGTGGCCTTCCAAGCTGCTTTAGACTTGGTTTTTAAGGGGTGCAAGCTCCCGAACGGATATACAGAATTTGTACTCCATCCGCGGCGGCGAGAAGTCAAGGCAGGTAGTTAAACCGAATTAGGCGGGGCTTCTCAACCTCGCCTCTCTTGGGTGTTTTTCGCTGTCTTTGTTCAATCCGCTCTACATCTGTTCCAATTCCCTAAAAACCAACAACTAACAACCGAGAGGCGACGGCTCTTACGAGTCCAACTTATAAAATCTGATGGCATTGTCGCGGAAGAGATTCTGTAACTCCTCAGGAGTGCAGCCTGAGACCGCCTTTTGTAAGGTCCGTACCCACCGCGGATAATCGGTCGCTTGTGTGGAAACAGGCCAGTCACTCCCGTATATGACGCGGTCGAAACCGAAACAGGTGATGACATGCTCAATATACGGTTGTAGATCGGCGGGCGTCCATGCTTCAAAATCCGCTTCTGTTACCAATCCTGATATTTTGCAGTAGACGTTCGGAAACCCTGCAAGCGTCCGAATTTCCTGTTTCCACGGATCAAACAGTTGGGCTTTGATGTTAGGTTTACCGATATGGTCTAAGATAAATTGTACCTGTGGACACTGTTCTACAAGCCGAATCACATTGGCAAGTTGTGGATGAAAAATACAGATGTCGAAACTCAATTCGTAGCATGAGAGTTTTTTTACGCCGCTCATGAAGTCAGGCTGAACGCAGAAATCAATGCTTTCGGATTGAATGAGTCGGCGAACGCCTTTGACAAGTGGATTCTCTGCCAATGTCTCGACAAAAGGTGTGACCTGCTCCCCCTCTTCAAGGGGTGCCCACGCCACAATACCCTGAATCCGAGGTTCTACTGTTGTTGCAAACGAAGTAACCCATGTTGTCTCTCTCAAGCCATCATCGGGGTGTGTATCGCATTGTACAAAGACGATAGATTCAATATTCAGTTCGCCAGAGGCATCAACGTAATCTGTTAGGAGATACGGTCTATTTAGGGAAGGGACTTCCGAAAGCCAAGGATACCTCAAGTGCTCTGGCTGCCATAAATGAACGTGTGTGTCGACGATTGGGAATTTCTCCATCCCGTTACTCCTGTTTCGTGTGCGGTTTCCGCCTATTTTAATCTTTCCTTTTGAAATTGTCAACCTTTTTTTAGGGAGGATATGGAAAGGTTTCGGCAGCGGATTTTCAAATTAGGATTTTCCGGCTCGTGAGTAACGTTCAGGGTTAATGGCTGGCGGCACCCCGGCCTCCGGCTGCTAATTACCAGCTATCAACCCGCTACTAATAAAGTGTGGCAAAAAGTCAGAGGATATGGTAAACTGATACATATTCCAAATGGAGGTGTTAAAAATATGGCAAAAAAATCTAGAATTGTTATGGTGGCGGGAAACGCAAGTCATGGCGGTGGATCGCATGAACATCCTGCTGGGTGTGCCTTTCTTGCAGATCAGTTGAACAAAAACCTGGAAGGGGTGGAAGCAGTAGTCTTGCAAGGGTGGCCCGCAGATCCAGCAACCTTCGCTGATACAAATGCTATTATTGTATATTCAGATGGTGGGGCCAAACATCTTAGTATTCCGCACCTTAATCAAATCTCTGAATTAATGGAACAGGGCATAGGACTTGCAATGCTGCACTATGCAGTCGAGGTGCCGAAGGGGGAACCTGGGGACTGTTTCTTAGATTGGATTGGCGGATATTTTGAGACACATCTTTCGGTTAATCCATATTGGACTGCAACGTTTACTAGGTTTCCTGAACATCCGATAACGCGTGGAATGGAGCCTTTTTCGTTAGAGGACGAGTGGTATTATCACATGCGATTCCGTGAAAAAATGCAGGGTGTAACGCCGTTGTTGAGTGCAGTTGCACCTCTGTCAACGCTTGAAAGGCCTGATGGTCCACACAGTGGTAACCCGCATGTGCGCGCATCCGTCGCTAATGGTGAGCTACAACATTTGGCATGGTGCCTCGAGCGTGCAGATGGCGGACGTGGTCTCGGATTTACCGGCGGACATCTCCATCGGAATTGGGCGGATGATAGACTGCGTAAGTTTATCCTCAACGCAATCGCTTGGACAGCGAAAGTGGAAGTTCCAGAGGCTGGTATCTCTACGCCGACACCGACCGAGGCAGAATTGGAGGCGTATCTATAAACTGTGGCACTCTTCGATGAATGGAGCTGACCCCTCTCCCGGCTAAGGAGGCAGAATGTGAACGAAGCGTTACAAGATTATCTCTTCGACTTACAAGGCTATCTGGTTTTAGAACGTGCGATCTCGGAAGAACATCTAGGAAAGATAAACGCTTGGATCGAGACACATTGGGATTACGTTGCGGAACCGTGGGAGAAAAATACAGAAGATAAACGGATCCCACGCTGGATTGGCAATATCGAGACGCATACCTATAACATCGAAAACGGTGTGAATTTTCAGAATATCATTGAAGGTGGAGAGGTCTTCGAGAAATTAATCGACTATCCGGCCTGGATTAATCTCGTGCGGAAATACATTCATGAAGTCAACGGACTCTCTATCCATGAGAATTTTCTTAACGTCCGCGGGCCCGGTGGTTTCATTCATATCCACTGCGGTGGACACGTTCCGCTGAGTTATCTGACATTTCGCCAAGAGAACACAGGGGAATGGATGGTCGGACAAATCAACGTGCTTATGGCAGTTAACGATATTGGACCGGGGGACGGGGCACCGGTGTTGGTGCCGGGAAGTCACAAATGTACAGAGATCCACCCGCGTTTGAAGGTTGATGGGAAAGGCTTAGTTTATGACGGGGTGAGTGGCAAACCCGCAGGGACAGCCTTCGGCGCAAAGGAAATCTATCTCAAGGCAGGCGATGTCGTAATGTTCACGGATGCCATTACACATGGATCAGCAGAACGGACCAACGAGGGATACCGTCGGTCAATTGTCTATCGTTACTCGCCAAGGTATGTTCGCGAGCGTTTTGATTACCCGCATTCAGAAGAGTTCTTGGCATGTTTGACACCGGATCAGCGGAAGATTATCCAGCCGACATCGGTACGTCGTCCACCACAAGTTATCTAACGAATGAATTAATTGCATGATTACCTTTGAAATCAAAGCGGCTTCTATAAGAAGATACTTCATTTTTCATCTTATCATCTAACAGGATATGAAAAAAGCAGAAAAAACGCTCTGGGGCGGACGTTTTAGCACAAGCCTCACCACAGAAACGATAGCCTTCACACACTCCATTAGAGCCGACTCCCGACTCATTGGGTACGATATCTGGGGGAGCCAGGTACATGCTATTATGCTTGCTCAGCAAGAAATAATCTCCGATGCCGACCTACGCGAGATTTTACATTGGCTCCGAAAAGCTGAGGCGGATTTTCAGAACGGTGACTTTACGCTCGATCCGAATAAAGAAGACGTACACATGAATGTCGAATCTTACCTGATTGAGAATGCGGGGCGCGAGTGTGGTGGCAAACTCCATACAGCTCGTTCTCGCAATGATCAGGTACTCGTAGACGCGCATCTCTATATTCGGGAAGAAATCCTCCACGCCGAGAGTGGGATCGCAACAGTGTGTGATGCGCTCCTCCAAATTGCGAAAGCACATACTGATACTGTGATGCCGGGGTATACGCACACACAGCATGCGCAGCCGATTAGCCTCGGTTTTTGGGCAACGGCCTATGTGAGCATGTTCCTCCGGGATCAGAAACGTCTGAAATCCGCATATGCACTTGCAAACATGAATCCGCTTGGAGCGTGTGCATTGGCGGGCACGACGTTCCGTATTGACCGAGAGTTGACAACAAAGCTCCTCGGTTTTGATGCACCGCACGAACACGCCCTTGATGTCATCAGCAGCCGAGATTTTATCGCAGAAACACTCTTTGCACTATCGTTGGTGATGGCAAACCTCTCACGGATTAGCGAGGAAATTGTCTATTGGACAACATACGAGTTTGGTATGGCGGTGCTCGACGACGCGTATAGTTTCGGGAGTTCAATTATGCCGCAGAAAAAGAACCCCGACATCGCTGAACTCACGCGAGGGCGTACAGGACGCGTCTACGGCGCATTACTTGACCTGTTGACAAACCTCAAAGGTTTACCGATGGGCTATAACCGCGATTTTCAGGAAGATAAACCGCCGCTCTGGGAAGCGTTTGATGTTGTGAAGGCATGCCTTGGAGTGCTACCTGAACTCCTCAAGACCACTGATTTCAAAACGGAGCGGATGGCGGAATTGGCGAACGCGAATTTCGCAACCGCAACTGAATTAGCCAATTATCTCGTCAAAGAACGTCAGATGAGTTTTCGGGAGTGCCATGAAATCGTCGGATGGCTTGTCGGAGCACTCGTCGATCAAGAAAAAACGTTCTCCGATTGGGAATTGACACGAAACCTCTTAAAGCAGAGAAACATTGACATGTCTATTGAGGGGCTCAAGCAAATTCTGGATGCAGCGTCAGCAATTCAGAACAACCAAAGCCTTGGAGGCACATCGCCTAACGAGGTTCAGCGGATGATAGACAATTTTGAAGGGCAACTTAATAAAATTGTATCACGGATTTATACGTGTCAGATGCAAATTGAGGAGGCGCGCAGAAAGACGAGACAACTTGTTAGAAAGGCTTTGGACATGCGGGTTGTTTCTAAAAAAGGGAAATGACAAAATTGGAAAACAGATTGATTGTTGCATTGGATACAGACGACGGTGAAGATATTGATGGGTTATCCGAGACGCTCATGGATATTGTCCCCTGGATTAAACTAGGCTTTCAAGCGTTCAGTACCCTTGGAGCCGAGGCATTTCCGTGGCTTAGTGGACGCGGACACAAGATATTTCTTGACCTGAAATTCCACGACATCCCAAACACAGTCGCCCGCGATGTCGGCACGATGACAAAACAGGGCGCACACATGATTAACATGCACGCCGCCGGTGGATTTGAGATGATGCAGGCTGCGAGGTATAGTGCGGATAATGCGGCTTACGATGCTGGCATCCCGAAACCTATTCTTCTCGGCGTGACCATTTTGACAAGCATTGTCGAAACTGACTTTCAACAAAATTTCGGATCAGAACGAAACCTTACGAAACAGGTCGTCTATCTTGCACAATTGGCGAAAGAAGCGGGATTGGATGGCGTTGTTGCGTCACCGTTGGAAATTGAACCGATTCGCAAAGCCTGCGGTGACGGGTTTTTAATTGTTACGCCAGGGATACGTCCGAAATCGGCGGTGAGTGGCGATCAACGCCGCATTACTACCCCCACAGAAGCGATCCGGCGGGGGGCAAATTATATTGTCGTAGGCAGACCTATAATTGAGGCAGGGGATCCCTTGAAGGCTACTGAAATGATTCTTCAGGACATGAGAGAGGCATAGTACTATGAACATCATCTGTATCTGTTTGGATACGTTTCGTGCGGACATCATCGGTGAAGGTAAGAAGTATAGTCACGTACAAACCCCGAATCTTGATACATTTGCATCTGAGAGTGTCCGTTTCACACGCGCATTTGGAGAGGGGCAACCGACGCTTCAGGTGCGACGCGCAAACTTCACCGGGATGCGGAGTTTTCCCTGGAAATACAATTTCGACCGGCGCGGACATTGGCATCATGCCCCCGGTTGGCACAAGATTCCACCGGAACAGGATACGCTCGCTGAGGTTCTACTCGAACGCGGTTATCTCACCGCACTTATTGCAGATACCTATCATATGTTCAAGCCGACGATGAATTTCTCGCGTGGCTTTGCACATTTCGATTTTATCCGCGGGCAGGAATCTGACAACTGGCACAGCGGCGACCCGAGGTTGATTGAGGCACAACTCCGAAAACATGTCCGCGAACCAATCAATTGGCAGCGGCATGCTGGACTCGTCAATTACTTGTTATCGCAGCGGCATCGACAGTCGGAAGCTGACTACAGTTGTGCGCGTGTTTTCCGCGCGGCATCTGATTGGCTTCAGGATAACTACACCGTCGGCCCTTTCTTTCTTTGGGTAGACAGTTTCGACCCGCATGAGCCGTGGGATCCACCAAAATCATACGCTGATCTCTATTTTTCAGACTACTCCGGGAAGGACTTTATTATGGCCAGCAGCGCAAATGAAGGCGAAGGTCCTTCGGAAGATGAACGCCTCCGAATTGAGGCACTCTACCTCGGAGAAGTAACGTTTGTCGATAAATGGATCGGGGTGCTCCTCAACAAGATAGAACAACTGCGGATTCGCGACGATACGGTGGTTGTCTTGATCTCCGACCACGGTACTCAGCTCCGTGATCACGGAAGTTTCGGAAAGGGAGCAAACAAATTGCATCCGTTTAACACACAGCTGAACCTGATGATTCGACACCCGGAAGGTCCCAATGATAAGGAAATTTCCGCGTTTGTGCAAAACCACGACCTAATGCCGACGCTCCTAAACTTGCTTGATATTCCCTGTGGTTGGACAGATGGCGAGGACATGTGGCCGCTCGTCACACAAAAGAAAGCCTTCCTTCGAGAACGGGTTATCACAGGTTGGGCAAGCTTTATTATTGGAAACGCGAGAGGACGGGTCAGTGTACGCGATAACCATTGGAACTTCTGTACATCGGTGGGTTATAAAGACGAGAAGGGTGATGAACTCTTTGATGTCCGCAACGATCCAGAGGAACAAGTGAACGTGGCGAGCGCACATCCGAAGGTTGTCACAGAGCGGCGACGAGATATTGAAGCATTAATCGGGCAACCCCTCCCGGGACATTTCATCGAAGTTTGTGACCCGGGGAACGCCCCAATGACGCAATGGCTCCAGCGGAAACTAGCAGAAATGTAAAACACTTGATCTGATTTTCCGTTTGACATATAATACGTCAAACGGGTCATCAAAAATCTATTATCCTGTTCGGCTTGCAAGCTAAGCCGAAATTCGTTATAGAAAATTTGAAGGGAAAAATTATGGGAAGAAGACGATCCAGAGTGCAATATTGTAAAGGCGAATTGATTGAACGTGAGGACTTCTCTGAAGATTTGGCCGCGTTCAAATTTCGTGTTGATAAAAAATTACCATTTATACCCGGACAATACGCGACGATCGGTTTTCAGGTCGACGGAAAGATTCTTCAACGTCCCTATTCTATTGTCTCCTCACCCCACGAACCGTTTATGGAGGTTTTCGTGGAATTGGTGCCGGAAGGTGAGACCACTCCACTGTTTTGGGAACTGAAATTAGGGGACAGTGTATTCTTTCGGGAACGTCTCGTCGGCAAGTTTGTCTTGGATACGGAGAGTGGAATGACGCGTCATGTTATGGCAGGTACCGTGACAGGCGCTGCACCGTATATTAGCATCGCCCGCACACAAAAAATAGAGCAAGAACAAGGGAAAATCAGCCCACATCAAATTTTAGCGATTGTAGGCGCGAGCCGCTCGTGGGAGCTTGGATATTACCTGGATGAACTCAATGAACTTGCTGCACAAGAGGAATGGTTCAGCTTCGTTCCAACAGTGAGTCGTCCCTGGGAGGATCCGGGCTGGCGAGGCGAGAGTGGACGTGCTGAAGATGTAATTCGGAAATATGGTGATCAACTCGGTTACGATCACACCAATGCTGTTGCCTACGCGTGCGGACATCCACAGATGATTGAAAATTCCAAATCTATCTGGGCACGTGCGCGTTTCCCTGAAGAGCGGATCAAAGAGGAAAAATTCTTCGTGATCAAAGAAGAGTAGTGATGTAGAAATCCACACTTAGACTTATAGCAAGCTGACCTAAATAGCGGCACTACGCGGGCGACTTCGCGGAATGCCGCTGTTTCGTTTGGTCGGTATTATTCTACAATTCGAGGCAGTGTCTTGAGACTTTGCGCATTAGAATACGGATGACTCGAAGTCACAACACCTAGAACATCGCTTGCATTGTTACGAGGTCTCAGTCTATATCCATATTCCAAACTAGAATAGTACCGTCCTCGCTCCCACTGACAAGTGTAGTGTCATCCTCAGAAAAAATCAACGTTGTGATTTTTCTACTATGCTTAGCTGAAATTGATATTCTCTTATATGTGTTAATATTTAACAATGAGATTTGACCTATTGCATCTCCGACCGCAAGAAATCGGGTAGAGGAAGAAAGCGCTAAGGCGGTAATTGAACTGAATGAACCTCTGTAATTCTTTACTTCTTGACCTGTAAGAGCATCCCACTGCCGGATGGTTCCATTTTCTTCACCACTGAAAAGGTGGGTGCCATCAGCAAAGAATGTCAGTGCTGCAATAGTGCCTTGAGAACCTCTAAGTTTTTTTAGCGTTTCCTTACTACCGATATCCAATAAATGAATTCTGCCATCCGCCCCACCGCTAGCGAGAGTGGTGCCAGCAGGTGAAAGTGCAAGTGCTGTGATACCGTGTGGGTTACCGGTCAACCATGTTTGCAAGCTACCATCGTTCGATACAAAAATAGTGCCGTCTTCACTGCCGCCGCTGACAAGGATTTTACCACTTTTTGAGAAAGCAACTGCTTGTGTTAATCCTCTATGGTCCTCGAGTTTGGATAGCTGCCTACCTGTGCTTGCGTCCCATAAGCGGAGTTTGTTGTCTAACCCGGTTCCGCATGCAAGAACACGTTTGTCTTCTGTGTATGTCAAGGCTTTCACCCCGCCGGTATGTCCTGTGAGCACTAACCTTTCGCGAGCAAGAGGTATGTCCCATAAACGAATCGTGCCATCTAAACTACCGCTTGCAAGAGTCTTCCCGTCTGGTGACAATTCGAAAGTAGGGACTACATCTTTATGTCCTGTAAGGGTAGACGTGAGTTCACCTGTGTTGATGTTCCATACTCGAATTTCCTTGTCGGCTCCGCTGGTAGCAAAGCTGTGTCCATCTTTTAAGAAATTTACCACGTGAACGGGGGTATTATATTTCTTAGGTTCAGTAAGTTTGCCACCTGTGACGAGATTCCATTCCATTACTCGAACTGTTCCATCCAGACCCGCGCTGATAACTTCTAGCCTTCTACCTTCTTGTGAGAAGTTAACCGCCCGGACCGAATCTGTATGCTCTTCAAACTTGTGGATTCTATCTCCGGTACGGGCATACCAGACCTGAATTGTGCCATCCTCACTTCCACCAGCTATCGTGCTGTCATCTGACGAGAAGGCCAAGGTGTTAACGGTGTCGCTACACGGTAGGATTGCGATAAGTTTCTTGTTTTCAATAGTGGTGTGCGGATCCCATATTCGGATGGTTTTATCAGTGCTTCCACTAGCAAGCATGCTACCATCACGTGAGAATATGACGGTATGAATTTCGCCAGTATGCCCTCTGAAAGTAGTTTGGGGATGTCGGTTATTGTTGTTATTAAGATTCCACAGCTTAACTGTCTGATCCGAGTGTGCAGCCGCAAGCATGAGGCCACCTGGAGAATATGAGACTGCATTAGCACCCCCTATAACCCCGGATAACATGGCTTGTTCTGTTCCTGTATGAACGTCGTAGATCCAAATACCAACGGTAGTTGCAACGGCTAATTGGTCACCGTAGGGAGAAAATTCTATGTCGTAAACCCACCCCTTGCCATAGCGGGCTGTTGCTTCTGGGGGTAAGGGCCATTCCGCAGAATTTTCTGCAATGAGGTTTGTTAAAAGACTTGTCATTAATAGAGAAATAACAATTAACAGATAGACATTTTTCATTTGTTTCATCTCCTTCTCGGATAGTTGATATGTAAACGGTGATTCGCGTTTCGTAATTTATTTTACCACGCGAATAAACCAAAATCAATCTTTACAAGTATTCTTGAAGCTTCTACTCTAGATCTATGTACCCTTTAAGTCTAAGGGCCGGTTCATAATTTGGATCGATTCTTAAAGCGGATTCCGCAGCATCCATCGACGCTTTAAATTCACCACGTTTTAAGTAAACAAGCGCGAGGTTGTAGTGTGCTTGCTTATAATTCTCATCAACCCTTATTGCCTTTTTAAGAGGTTCTATGGCTTCGATGGGCTTATTCCATTCAATATAAATCACACCCAAACGGCCGTGTGCTTCCTTAAAGTTAGGGTCGATATTGATGGCGTTTTCACATTCAGTGATTGCCTTATCGTACTGCTCTTCATCCAAAAACGTCCGAGCACGATCGTAGTATATCTTTTTTATTTTTGATAAAAGTTCGTGAGCAGGTGGATAATCGTCGGCAATCTCTAACGCTTTTCTGCCTGCTTCTTCCGCTTTTTCAAGGTTACCTTTGCGACGGTATTCCCGACCTTCCTTGACATAAGCCTCTGGGTCGGGGATTGGCGGGTCGGGAATCGGAGGCGGTTCTATTTTTTTCATTGGGTCGGGGATTGGCGGGCCGGGAATCGGAGGCGGTATTTCTGACAAAAGTTCGCGAGCAGGTTGATAATCGTTGTTAATCTTTAACGCTTTTCTTGCCATTTCTTCCGCTTTTTCAAAATCACCTTTGTGAAAGTAGGCCCAACCTATACTAACATAAGTCTCTAGTTTATTAATCGGCATACGAGTGAGCCATGCCTGAATTTCGTCATCATCGCTATCGGCATATTTCGCTTCGGCACTCTCAACCGTGTCGATTACCAACTGCCATTTGGACTGATCGCCGTTTTCTGCCCAACTCTTGTATGTTAAAGATAAATAGTAATAGGTTTTAATAGCGTACGAGCTGCCTTCATAATCTTTGATAAGTCTTTTGAAGGCATCAACCGATTTACTAAATAGGTCCGGCTGATCCAGGAGAGCTGCTTGGTAATAACAATAGCCTCCCCAATAGAGCACGTAAATCACGTCATCAGCAGCGAGACGATTACTATTGGCGAGCTTCTCATAGATTTCGGCTGCCTCTAAGAATCGCTCTTGCAGCCGAAAAAGTCTCGCCTTCCAAAAGATCGGATCGATCGGATTGGGTGGTATTATGTCTTCTACATAACCCCGATCCGGGACAATGAAGGTGAGCTGGTACGCCCGATGAATTTCTACTTTGCGTTTGTCGTCAGACGTACTATACATAGCTTCTTCGTAGTACTTTCGCGCGTTTACACGATCATTTGAATCAAGGTGAATTTCTGCCATTCCAACGTAAGCCTCAGTAACATATTCGCTGTCAGGGCATTGTGCAATGAGGTCCTCATAGCGTTCGTAAGAATCGTGGAACTTACGTTGTCTTCGTAAGTCGGATGCTTTGTTGTACATTGCCTCACAATTGACTGAAGGATCCAGTTTCTTAGTCAGTTCTGCAATCCGACTTTCTGCTGCCGATCTAAATCTGGACTGTGGAAATTCATTAACAAGTCTTTGAAAGGTTTGCAGAGCTTCTTCACAGTTTTTCTGTTGATAGTTGATTTCTCCAATAACGTACAGTATTTCCGACATCCGACGGCTATTTGGAAATTCTTCTATGAACCAAGAAAATTTAGACTTTGCTTGATCGAGATCTCCGATTTTATAGAGAACTTCTGCCCAGAGGTAATTTAATTCTTCTCGATGTTTAGCAACATTTGTATCCAATACTACCTCTTTGATATGTGTGAGAGCGTTTTGGTAGTGTCTGATATCGCTCATTTTCTCGGCAAGTCCATAATAGCATTGAGCGATTTTGAGGTTAACAAGGGTGGTAAAGTCTTTATCAATCCGCTCTATCTTGGCCCCGAATTTTTTTGACTCCTTGAGTGCCTCTTTGTATTTCGCGATTGCGTTTTTATAATCTGCCTGTTCGTACGAAACTTCAGCAGCTTCAAAAATCTGTTCTATCTTTTTCGTGCTACCTAATACAAGTGGAGATATAAGGGCAAGTACCAAGGCGAATCCACCGATGATACCCCAAATTCTGTCGTTCATCGTCGTCTCCTTATTCTTCCGGGTCCAGATCCTCCCGGGGCATAATTTTTAAAGCGAATTTTTCCTGCAGAAGTTCTTTTTTTTCGAACCACCCGGTTTTTCCAAACAATTTAATTTTTAAGTCCACATCTCTTCCTTTTACCTTGTCATCAGCGGTCATTCGGATGTTAATATCTTCCGCCGTATTTTTCCGAATTTTCCGAATTTTCACAAAATTATCAAAACTCACTCCTTTTATCTCTGAAGGTTCAAGTTTAATTTCAATATTACGCGCAGTTTTTCCGGCGTTTTGAATTTTAAACTTAAGAGAGGCATCTTCACTTGCATCAAGCCAACCGTTCCCTTTATCATCTAGTCTGATTTCTCCTACTGAGAGTTTTAGATTTGAGTTTGGCCACGGGATTATCTCAAACCTGACTTCGATAAAGATTCCGAGCAGGACTATAACGCTTAAGATAGCAGCATAAGATAAGACTTTCTTACGAATTTTTTGGTTTTTCTTCATGCTTTTCGCAAGCTTTATGATTTGAAAGAGTTCGCGTGCTTGCTGATGATTTGGTTTGCGCTTTAGCACTTCGTCCACGGCGGCTTGAGCGTCGTCAAAGGCCTCTAATTCAAGGTAGGCCTGTCCTAATCCGTAGTGTGCCTCTATAGAATGAGGATCCGCCTTTATTACGCGTTTGAACGTGGCAGCTGCTTGATTATACTGCCCGTTGTTAAGAAAAAGTAACCCTCGTGCCAAGTCTTGTTTGGTATCCGGGGGATCCGCCGCCGGTGTACTTGCTGCCTTCGTTGGTGTGGATTGGCGTCCAATAGGAGGGCGCGCTTGTCTAATACCATCTAACAGGCGGTGTGCAGCTGGAGCATTATCATCAATCCTTAGGACAGCGTTTGCTGCACTCTCTGCCTCATCAAGTTGTCCCATTTCAAGGTAGAGTTCCGCCAAACACGTGTGAGCCGCTGCATAATTGGGATCCAAATCTATCGCCTTTCGGAACTCCGCGATCGCTTCTGTGTGCTTCTTCTCATTTCGATAGACGGTTCCCAACTCATAATGCATTTCCTGTTTCGGTTTTATACCGGATTGCGGGACTACAGATGTGCGTGATTCTGGCGGTTCTGGTGTCTCTGATATCTCCGTTTCCAAATATGTAAAACTGGGGTCAATCGCTTCCAAAAGGGAGCGTGCAGGTTGATAGTCGGCATCCAGTTTCAATGTTTCTGTCGCTGCCTCCCGTGCTTTTCCGAGTTCCTGTTGTCCGAGGTAAGCGACAGCAAGTGCGTGGCGTGCAGCTTTGTAAGTTGGATCCAGAGTTATCGTTTTCTGAAGTTCATCTACAGCACGTGGGTACTCCTCCATTTTCAGGTAGGTTAACCCAAGCTTGTAATGCCCATTGGTAAAATTAGGATCAAGTACTATAGCCTGTTGGAAAGCTGCAGCAGCTTCGTCATAGTGTTCATCGTTGAGGCAAGCGATACCACTGTTATAGTGTGCCTGTTTTATTGTGTCTGCAAGCTCATGTGCAGGCTGGTAATCCGGGTCAAGTCTCAGTGTTTCCGTGACAGCATATGTGGCGGATTCCAAATTTCCTGATTTTTGGTAGGCGCTGGCAAGATTATAGTGAGCGCGCTTAAGATTCGGAGCGATGGCTATAGCACGCTCTAGGTGTGGTATCGCTTTGTCATATTCGCCCTGCTCGACGTAAGCGTATCCGAGGTTATAACGCGCGTCAACGAGATCTGGATCGTGGGTTATCGCGTTTTGCAAAGCATCAATTGCTTTCTGATACGCCTTCATACCGATATAGGCAGTACCGAGGTGGGCATGAATATGTGTGTTTTGAAGAGGGGAGGCCCGCGAACTATTCTCCAAGTCAGCATCAAGGTCGATAGCTTTCTGGAACGCTGCAACGGCTTCGGTATAACACTTCTCCTCTAAGTAGACCAAGCCTTTGTCCTGATATGCTTCTGTTATAGTGCCGTGGAGGAGTAAAGCGGGTTGGTGAGTCGCGTCAAGTTTCAATGCAGTTGTGACCGCGCTCTGTGCCTTCTCAAGTTCACCTTGTTCGAGGTAGGCACGACAGATTGCACAGCGTGCCGCTATAAAATTCTCATCCAATTTTATAGCGGCTTCAAATTCAGGGATTGCCCTATTGTAGTGTCCCGCTTCGAGATAAGCGATACCGAGGTTGTAGTGAGCCTCTCTTATAGCGTTCATTTCAATTAATAAAAAAAGATTTTTTATACGTGGCTAATATTAATTTTCCTTTGGGCTTATTATATCAGTTTTGCCTTATTTTTTTCAAGGGAAAAATTGTTGAGTAAGGTTCAATTCCGAGGTATGATAGCGTCACGGTCTGGGATGAAACTCTCATGTATCCTGACTGGTATTTCCTATGCTGCGACGCTCCTTCCGCTTTTCCACGTCTGTACTCCAGGGGAAAACCCGGAAAAACCGATGTATTCGTTCATTTGGTAGAAGAACAGCCAAAGTCGGAAAACTGTGTTGGCAATAACACCTGTTTCATATAAGGTGCTTTCACAATCTCAAGAACCGAATGATATAGGCGCTCGTATTATAAAATTTTTTCACTTGACAAAGGCCTCTACAACCAATTAAAATGTAGTGAGTGGCGCTTACGTCCTACTTCGACCAATAGTTTTCTATAGGTTGGATATAGAACAAACTGAGCGTCGACTGCGCGCGATAATATATTTGATCTTGCCGATTCTGCATCGCCGTTCCCTATGAAGATCGCGAAGATTTGATAACGCTCGTTGAATAATACACACAGAGCCTGGAAGTAGAAACAGGGGCGCAGTCAATTATCGAACTAAGCGAGAGACGCGGGGAAAGGTATCGGGAGACGCGCGCAAAACGGAAGGCAATCCTCAAATTACTACGTTTCCGATTTGGTTCAATGCCTGACTCAGTAGCAGATAAGATTGCCCTAACCGGAAGCCTCTCGCGTCTGGATTGCTCTTCGAGAAGACTCTGACTGCCGAGATCCTTGACGAGACTGATTTTCAAGCTTAGGAGGAGTAACAGCCTGTTTGAGGGTATCTCATTATATGTTTACAGATTTGCGGCAACTTCCACGAATTACAATATGGGGAGTCGGTTTAATCGGAGGGTCGCTTGGGCTTGCCCTCAAGAAAAATGGATTTCGGGGACAACGCATCGGATTAGGACGGAACATAGGTAGGCTTGAAAAGGCACTAGCACGCGATGCCGTTGATGTAGTGACAACAGAGATAGCGGGGGGTATCGGCGAGAGCGACCTTGTTGTACTCTGTGCGCCCGTCGAATCGATTCCGACTTTGGTGAAGCGTATTGCGCAATCTGTTGGATCCCAGGGAAAACGTATTGTGCTGACGGATGCAGGTAGTACGAAAGCTGTCTTAGTGGAATCAGTTGAAGAATGTTTGCATGCACACGGTTCGGATACTCTCACATTTATAGGGGCACATCCGATGGCCGGTTCCCATGAAACCGGCGTTGGTGCAGCACGAGAAACGCTTTTTGAAAACGCGAAGTGCATCTTGACGCCAACAGAAAACAGTGATTCTGATGCGTTCCGGTTAGTTAAAAACCTATGGGAATTCGTCGGATCAGTGCCGTATGTGCTTTCACCCGAAACGCATGACCGTCTCATCGGTGCAGCAAGTCATCTTCCACACCTCGTTGCAAGTATACTCGCGAATACCGTTGCGAATGTAGAAACGGAAAATGGCAAAGCCTTGGACTTCACTGCCACGGGCTTTCGGGATACTACCCGCATCGCCGCAGGCTCGCCGGACTTATGGACTGGCATTTTTACGCAAAACAGTGAGGTCCTCTTATCACTAATTGATGATATCGTTGCTAATTTAATAGAATTTAAAACCTTACTTCAGGCAGAAAATCTTACAGAAATTGAACGCTTGCTTTTCGAAGCAGAGATCATCGTTAAAAAGTAAAGTGTAGACAAATGTTAGGGAGCTCATGAAAAAGATTGGATCTCAGGTCATAATTGCAATAGATGGCCCCGCGGGGTCTGGAAAAAGTACAGTGGCTCGACGCATCGCAGAAAGACTCGGATTGCTTTATCTGGATTCTGGGGCGATGTACCGAGCTGTAACTTTATTGGCAATAGAAGATAGACTTGCGGCGGATAGCCTGAAGTTGGTTGAGAAGGTAAAGGCGTGTTATATTGATTTCACAGATAACGGCAAAACGATTTTACTGAACTCTGAAGATGTATCTGTCCAGATCCGAACGCCAAAAGTCAATAGATTGGTAGCAGACGTTGCAAAAATCCCAGAGATTCGCCATGAAATTGTGAAACACCAACAACGGCTCGGCGCAGAAGGGAACATCATTGCTGAAGGTAGAGATTTGACGACTATTGTTTTTCCTAAAGCTGATTTTAAGTTTTACCTTGATGCTTCTGTCGGCGTGCGTGCGAAACGGAGGCTCGCCGAGCTCCACGCGCAAAGTGTAGATACGACGTTGGCAGCGGTTAAAGCAGAAATTCGTGAGCGAGACGAAAAAGATACAACACGAAAACACAGCCCGCTCCGTGCTGCTGACGATGCGATTATCGTCGACACAACAAATAAAACTATTAACGAAGTGGTTGACTTTGTAGTTGCCCGGGTCTGTAGCGCCGAAGAAAAATGATAATGGAGGACAGGTTTTTCACTCCAGTCTATTTTTATGTGGTATACCAATAATCAATTCTGGACACCTCGGTCAGTCTATCGATGGGGGCATCGACTCACGAATCTTTTCTGTAAAACTATCGGGCATCTTGAGGTTCGCGGGGTCGAGCATATTCCGAGAGAGGGCGGGGTATTGCTTGTTTCAAATCATGTAAGTTTCCTTGATCCAGTGATTGTTGGTTCCGCCGCAAGTCGTGAAACCCATTTCATGGCGCGCAGTAGCGCGTTCGACATCCCGGGCTTGGGGAAACTCATTTCTATTTACAACGCCTATCCTGTGAATCGGGGGGCACCGGACTTAGGGGCGTTACGAAAAACGATCTCGCTCTTACAAGCCGGTAAGGTTGTGCTTATCTTTCCTGAAGGCACTCGTAGTGTTGATGGAAGGCTAGGGAAGGCGCACGACGGTGCCTGTTTTATTGCTCATCGAGCCGGCGTGCCCACTATTCCCGTTTTTCACAGTGGCGCAGAACGAGTGTTGCCGCGCAATAGTAGACGGCTACGCAGATCAAAGTTAATCGTTACCTTCGGAGAACCACTCGAACTGACCACCGAGGGATTCGAGACGAGACGGAAGATGTACGAACAGATGGGCAATCAGATGATGGAGGCAATTGCAGCTTTGCGGGTAAAGGTTTAGCTCGCCGGGTTCGCGAGAATCAGTAAAACGTCTCCCTCTTGGACTTGATAGCTTTTGCCCTCGGATCTCAGTAGTCCCCTGTTTCGGGCTTCCGGGTAACTGCCACATACAATTAAGTCTTCCCAATTAATCGTCTCCGAACGGATAAAGGCGTTCGCAAAATCGGTATGGATACGTCCTGCTGCATCGACAGCAGTTCCGCCTGCTTGCAGCATCCATGCTCTTGCCTCGGCTGGATTAACGGAGAAGAATGTGATTAATCCTAATAACTGATATGAGGTCCGGATAAACCGCTCTAAGGCAGATTCGCTTAACCCTAATGCTTCTATGAAAACCGCTGTATCCGCTTCGTCAAGTTGTGAGAGTTCCATTTCTAACTGTGCAGCGAGAACGATGACTGATGTTTGCGGCTCAGCCTCGTACTTCGTGAAATGCTTGAGAATATCATCAGCCGTATCCAATTGCGTTTCATCGATATTGCAGACCAGCAACAGCGGTTTCTGTGTCAAGAATCCGTAACCGCGTATGAATTTCTCTTCAGTGGCAGATAGGTTAAGGACACGAAGCGGTCTTCCGCCCTCTAAGGTTTTCTGACACACTTCTAAGAGCCGGATTTCACTTTGAAGTTCTGGTAGTTTTTGGTTCTGATATTGCTTGTAAAGTCGGGTAAGTTTACCTTCAACAATCTGTAAGTCGGCAAATATGAACTCAAGGGAGATGCTTTCGATATCTCGTTCTGGATCAACGCTTCCGTCGATATGTGGAACTTTATCATCTTCAAAGAGTCTAACAACATGTGCAAGGGCATCGACTGTGCGGAGTGCGGCAAGCGTTCCAGAATCTAATTCTGCTTGCTCGATGTCTGTCTTAGTTACACCAGCGACATCTACATAGTCAATTGCAGCAGGTGTTACTTTTTTAGATCGAAAGGTTTCCGCCAACCGTTCCAACCGTTTATCTGGAATATTGGCGGTCCTGAGGTTCACATGCCCACGGCTTGTATAGCCGCCGGTTTCTGCATCGGAGTGGGCTAAAGTGTTAAAGACCGTCGTTTTTCCGACTTGCGGTCTACCTACAATACCTATTTTCATTTTTTTTTATTTTCCCAGCAAGATTCAGGTAGATATTAGCACTCACGAGGTTCGGAAACCTCGCGAGTAGCGGCGACGTGTTTTGTTTTAGATTTTACCATATAGGAAGTTACTCCTACTGCCCGCACTTGGTAGAAAAATTTGTTGGCGACATCCGTATAAAGTGGTAATATAACAGCTAGATACAGAATCCAAATCGGAGGTAAATCGAATATGGATGCTCGAGAAGGGAAATGGAAACGGTACCTTGTCAAAGGTTTGATTGTCCTATTGATCCTCACAGTATGCCTTGCGGTTTTGCAATGGTTTATTATCAAAGAATTATTTGGTTTTGGCACAGATATGGTAAAAGACGCGTTGATCCGACAGGCACCAGAAGGAGTGGATCGGTACGACATTGAGGCAACGTTTGACCGAGTGAAAGCTGCCGGTATGCAGCTGCCGTTCAGTTTCCTCACTGGAAAGATCAATCTCCGTAAGATCAGAGCCGTCGGTGAGTACACCATAGAAGCCAATAAGGACGAAGCTTGGGATGCTGAGGAGATTAACACGCTTCTGCGGATGATGAATGCCTCTGTCGGATTCAAAGGAGGGATCGAGTAATTTGCAATATCGTTTTGTAAACAACAGATAAAAAATGCAAACACACATAATACCTCCTTATGAAAAATTCGCTTATGCCTATGACCGGATGATGAAGAATGTAAATTATACGCGCTGGACGCATTACATTGAGTCGATTTTTGATAGGTATGATTGTAAACCGCGTAACGTCCTCGATTTGGCATGCGGAACATGCGCTCTGACGATACAGCTGGCCCTAAAGGACTATAAAATGACAGGGGTGGACAGAGCAGCCGGCATGCTGGAGATCGCTAAGGAAAAAGCTGCAACCCACAACCTGAATATTAAATTGCATCATGGCGATATGCGCGATTTCCAGTTGAACCAGCGGTTCGACGCGATCCTCTGCACCTATGATAGCATTAACTACGCCTATGATGAGAGCGAATTAAGCGATATCTTTGAACGTGTCGCTGAACATCTTGAACCGGGGGGCTTGTTCATCTTTGACGTGACGACGGAACGTAACATCGTTGAGCATTTTCACAACAAAACGTTTGCCGCAAATCATGAGGATTATACCTATATTTGGAAAAATAACTACCTCTATCACAGCAAAATGTGCAGGACATTCTTAACCTTTTTTATTCGTGAGGGCGAATTATTTCGACGCTATGAGGAGGTACATCAGCAACGTATCTATGAGGTTCCTGTTGTTAATGATCTCCTCAAAAAAGCTGGTTACGAGCCACTAGGGGCTTACGATATGTATACTTTTAGTCGTTGGAATCGCCATTCAGATCGGATTAATTTTACTGCGTGTTTGATGTGAAAGCACGTTTACAACCCTTGGGCGATGAGATCTCCGACTTCTTCCGTAGTATGGCCCATGCGTCCGGCAGCGAGGTCTTTGATTTTACCGCTGGCGAGCAGATCCCCGATCGACTTATCCACCTTTGCAGCTGCGTCTGCATATCCGAGATGATCTAACATCATTCCTGCTGCGCCTATTGCTGCGATCGGATTAATCTGATTTTTACCGGTATAGCGTGGTGCGGAGCCGTGAATCGGTTCAAACATAGCGACGCTCTCAGGGTTGAGATTCCCCGATGCTGCGACTCCCATGCCGCCTTGAATCATTGCACCGAGATCGGTGATAATGTCTCCAAACATATTGCATGTTACAATGACATCGAACCACTCAGGGTTTTTCACCATCCACATTGTCGTCGCGTCGACAAAAGCATATTCCTTTTTGATGCCCGGATAATCTTCTCCAACTTCGTCAAAGACACGTCGCCATAGGTCATGAGCGTAGGTGAGCACGTTTGCCTTATCGCAAAGCGTCAACGTATTTTCTTTATTCCGCTTTTCGGTGAGTTCATAAGCATAGCGGACACAACGCTCGACGCCTTTGTAGGTGTTAATCATCTCCTGAATAGCGACTTCATCACGCGTCCCGCGTTTTAGGAACCCGCCTATTCCGGCGTATAAACCTTCAGTATTTTCACGAACGATGATGAAATCAATATCTTCGGGCCCTTTATCTTTTAGAGGTGTAGGCACGCCGGAATAAAGTTTAACGGGACGTAGGTTGATATAAAGATCGAGTTCAAATCGGACCTTTAGCAGGATACCTTTCTCTAAAATACCGGGTTTGACCTCTGGGTGTCCGATAGCACCCAGGTAAATAGCATCGAGGCCGCGGAGTTCTTCTAAAACCGAATCAGGTAACACTTCCCCGGTATCAAGATATCGGTCGCCACCGACATCGTATTCTACCGTTTCATACTGTATTCCTGCTTGTGCAGCTGCTGCCCCGAAGACTTTCATTGCTTCGCGCGTCACTTCGGGGCCGATTCCATCGCCTGGAATAAGACCGATTTTATGCATAAGTTTTCTCCAAATGTTAGGGTCATAAATTTAGGTGTAGTTTGAAACGCCGGAATCCGGCCCCTTACTGGGAACGGGTAAACTTGCTCTAAAAAAGTAGACTTCTAACATTTTACTACATCTGACATAATATTGCAAATTAGGTGTCCTTGCTTGAAATTGGTGTTTCTCAAAAATTGAAAGCATGCTATAATGATTATCTACATCGCAATGTATTCTAAGGTATGGGAGCAACACATTGATTAGCGAAACCCGTCTAAAGACAATTCTCAATCGATTTCGCGAGCAGCGTATTCTTGTCATAGGAGATTTTTACCTAGATGCCTATTGGTACATAGACAAAACACGGTCTACGTTGTCTTTAGAAACTCCGTGGCATACCAATCCGGTGGTTGAGCAACGCTATAGTCCCGGGGCGGCTGGGACGGTCACAAATAATCTGAAGGCGTTGAATGTAGGGAGTGTCTACACACTGGGTGCCATAGGTAGAGACGGATTTGGGGGAACGCTGCTGGATCACTTAAAGGCGAATGGATGCCTTACCGATTTCATGATAGAGGTGCCGAATTGGGTTACACCAACTTATCTCAAACCGATACATCGCGGTTATGAAGCGCTGGAAACAGAGGGACCCCGGTTCGATATTGAGAACCAATCCGCAATGACAGCAGGCGTTGAAGGTACAGTGATAGATGCTCTACAAACCTGTCTTCCGCTTGTTGACGGTATAATTGTCGGAGATCAGGTGCCTCGCGAGAATTTAGGTGTTATTACTAATCGTGTGAGAGAAAAATTGTGTGAATTGGCATTGGCGTTCCCTGAAAAGGTTTTTTTCGCAGATTCCCGCACACGGATTGGTAGGTACCGAAATGTAATTATTAAGCCAAACCGATTTGAAGCAAAGCAGGCTATTGATCCGGATTGGAGTGGACTGGAAGTTGACATAGAAGCGGCGAAACAGTGTGCTGTGGCACTTGCTGAACAGACACAAGACACGGTATACGTTACCCTCGGGGAAAACGGCATCCTTGTCTACTATGAAGGGAAATTTACGCATATGCCAGGCATTGCTGTCGAGAGTGAGGTTGATCCCGTTGGAGCAGGCGATAGTGTCACAGCAGGCCTTGTTGCAACGCTCTGTAGTCTGCCTGCTTCGCAAAAGAGTGGAGCTATTGAGGCAGCTTATGTTGGAAATTTGGTAGCGTCAATTACCGTTACCAAAATCGGGACGACCGGTACAGCGTCACCAGAAGAGATTCTGGAACGCCATAGGAGCCATGTGAGTCCATGAATGTCTTTGAGGCAATAATCCAGCGCCGGAGTCATCGCGGAACATTTCAGGAACGCTTAATAGAAAGAGACGATCTTGAGAAACTGATTGAAGCTGCGCGCTGGACACCTTCGCCGTTTAATGTTCAACCTTGGGAACTAGTGTTAATTCAAGAGACAGAAGGAAAGGTTGTGCTCGCTGAGCTGACGGAGCGAGCTGTGATTGATCAGTTCAAGGATGCCCAGTTTCTTGATGATAACAGCCGTTGGATGCGTCTTACGGAAACAGAGCAGCAGGAACAGGGAGACGGGGTGCTGCTCACGGAACACGTTTCACTACCTAAGCCGCTTCAAAACGCTCCAGAGAAAGTCTTGCAGGAGCTTTTGAAAAATGCAAAGTCGTTTACGCTTTTAGGACATTTGGGTGTAGGAAAGATACCCGCTAAGGAAATTTCGATGCAAGTGCGCGAGGCACCCCTTCTTATACTAGTTGCGATGAATTGCAAGAGGCGCCCGCCCGGTGAAGGTGGGACCCGCTGGATGTGGTTAAGTATGGGAATGCTAATTCAAAACATCCTTCTCACTGCGACTGCACTAGGTGTCGGTGTGCAGTTTGTCAGTGCTCCTTTAGAACGTCCAGCAGATCGTGAACAGGTCCGCCAAGTTTTCAATATTCCTGTTTTTCATGAAGTAATTACACTTCTCAGGCTGGGGTATGTTGAGGAGGAAACTGGAAACTCTGTCCGGTTGCCGACATCAAAATTTGTACATTTTGAAAAAATAAAGTAGCCGTTGTATTCTGTTGATATAGGCGGGCAGAGGCCCCGCCTCGACGTGGAACTAATAGACTAAGATGGGCGATTTTGAAATAGTTCTTTCAATGCTGCTTTCCTCTTTTTCAGGCGGCGTTGTTGACGTTGACGGATTTGCGTCCGGCGCCGGACCTGCCCACTTTTACTGCGTGGCATCATTTTACCTCCTTTCTTCGATCGTTTTGGCGAGGTACATGAGCTCCGATGTGCACCGGGCTTCTACCTCTGCCATCGCAACGCTGAGTTCTGCTTCCGAGCGAGCGTGTAGCTGGAGTCGTTCTTCGGTGATTTTGACATAGCGCTCGTTCTCTATATCGACGAATTCAATCTGTTCTTTGTTTTCGTTTACCAAAGCGTAACTTAAGAGACCATTCTGTGAGGATTCTTCATCTGCCGGTCCTTCGAAGCAATCTTTTATCGCTAGCCCGTTGAAATTTTTGTAGAGCGCCCGAGCCGGAAGTTTATCAGGCAACAGACACACCGGCTGCGATGCTGTGTCTGGAATAGATTTTTCGGAATTTGTAAGCGTTTCTGGATTTTGAATTGTTTCGGTTGTTTCCTTACGACTCAATTCTCCGGGAGGAGATAAGGCATGCTGCGCAGAGATTTCCGTTGCGGATTCAGTATCCTCATTTCTTTCGCGTTTATTATTTACGCTAGTTTCTGAAAGGATAGGAATCTGTTGTGATGGATCAGGTTCTGAATCTTCGTTTTCCAATACGTCCGAAAGAACCTCCTTGACCCCGTCACGCCAGTCGGTAATTATTTCCTGTTCCTCGACTAGCACGCGCAGCGTTTCGATCCCGATAGCCTGAATCATTGGGTGAAACGCGAGTATCTTAGGCGGTGCCACCTCAAAAAGGGAGCGGTTAACATAAGCTGCTTCGGCGAGATTTCGCTTGCCAGTTAGCTTGAGCCGGGTTTCACAGGCAGTGAGTGCTTGGCACAAGCGTCGCATAAATTCGGGTGTAACTAGGTGCGGGAGCACCTTTACCTGGAAGCTTTCACCTGTCTGTTCCGGTTCTGGCTTTGAAATGAATTGCCCGATGATTGCTGAGTCTTCGTCCAACACCTTTGTTTCGGGAACTAGGTTTTCATCAATTGATGGATCTGTCGGAGCATCTGAACCGTCTATGTCCTGAGCGCCGAGTAATTCAATTACCTGCGTGTACATCTGTTCAGGATCGAAAAGGACTCCTTCAAACTCAGGCTCGAGCAGCAATTCTCGACTCAGTGAGATGCAAGCATGTAAATGCTCTTCCTCCGATTTTTCGTAAGGAAGTCTACGTTGCTTTTCAACAGCAGTCCGCTTTTGTCTAGATTTTTTGTTCCGATTTCGCTTTTCACGTTTCCGTGCCACATTCGCGGAACGGGTTCTCTTTTTTTTAGCCATAGTAATGTATTTTCGCTATTACTAACGTAGTTATGTTCTAACGAATAGATGTTCCGTATTCCAAACAGCATGCAGTATCAAATTTGACACACTGTTTTTTAAGTATATACCAACATATCTTCCTTGTCAAGTCTAAATTTATGGGTGTTTGCAGTTATTTACAGAAACCTGAAGTTTCCATCCTTGTGGTGTTAGGTTAACACTCGTTGTACTTGGTATCTTCTGTGTGTCTATTTTCACAATAAGCAGTTTAGTAGAACGCGTTTAGTCCGGGCGATTGATTTTGTGTCAGGTTCAAATAAAACTTGACATTATGCATTATTTGCTATAAAATAGTGTGATTTTAAAAAAAATTGGGGGAGGCCAAAAAGATCGGTAACGCCGTTGTCCGAAAGAAAATGAAAGGGTTGATCTGGCTTATACCCACGGTTTTTGCTTATTCAGAGATGAACCACATGTTTATCAAGGCAGCGTTATTGTATGGACAATGGCCGAATCGCGGTTTATTCTATAAGAATTAACACGGATCCCTAAGAACTAGGTGGTTGTGATATAAACTTAATCTCTAAATCCTGTCTTTTTGGACAGAGGAGGTAATTGCTTTGAACTCGGAATTTACAGAACAGCAACGGCAAGGGTTGGAATCGATGGAACAATTGCTGCCGAAGCTGGTATCAATGGAGCAAGAAATGTCTGCTTTGCGTGAGCTGTTTACAAAGCAGCTCGCCCGCAACCAGCGGCATCAGCAGATGTTCGACGCGGTCTATAAAGAAATGAAAGCGTATAAGGATGACAGATTCCGTGAAATATTTCACAAACCTGTTATCAATAACTTAATTCGACTCTACGATAACTTTAAGGAGGTAGAATCACAACTGCGGGACCTCAAAGAGGTGTCCGGAGCTGATGGATCAGAGGTTAACATCGGTGACCTCATCGTATCTGTTTTTAACGATAGGCCCGAAAAAGAGCAGAAGAAACTGCTTAAGCAGGTTAAGTCTGCAAGGTCTGTTAAAAGTTTAGCAGAAAGACTGCAATCCATTCAGGAAAACTCTAAAGAGGTTCAACCAAAGTCTCAGGTGGGCCTGTCTCAATTTCAGAAGAATTTGGAAAACGTCCGTGTTCAATTGGAAGAGGTGTTATGTCGCATGGAGGTTACCCCTTATACCGAGCATCCAGAGAGACTTAATATGGAAATGCACCAAACCGTTGACACGATAGAGACCGATGACCCTGATAAGGATGAAGTCGTCGTTGAGATACGTAAGTCTGGATTCAAGTGGCGTGAACAGATATTTCGCCTAGAAGAGGTGATAATCTACCGCTATAAATCCGCTACAGGGGAATCGTCAAAAACAGTTGACGAAAAGTCAACAAAAGGAGAATAAACTGATGGGTAAAGTTGTTGGTATCGATTTAGGCACGACCTTTTCTGCGATCGCACACGTTAACGACTATGCACAAGCAGAAATTGTCCCGAATAAGCAGAATGAGCGCACTACGCCCTCCGTGATACTATTTCAAGACGATAATGTTGTCGTTGGGAAAATAGCCAAGGCTCAGGCAAAGGCGATGCCCGAACAGATCGTCGAGTTCGTCAAACGCGAGATGGGGAAACAGAAGGGAGCCGGTGAAAACGAATTTTGCCGTGAGTTTAATGGCAAATCATATTCGGCTGAAGAACTCTCCGCACAGATTTTGCTAAAACTTAAACAGGATGCGGAGGCACATCTTGGCACAGAGATCACTGACGCTGTCATTACAGTCCCGGCCTATTTCAAAGACGCGGAGCGGAGTGCCACACGACTCGCTGGGGAAATTGCCGGACTGAACGTCTTACAAGTTGTCAATGAACCGACCGCCGCCGCGCTCGCTTACGGTCTTGATCTACAGAACAGCGGTCAGACCGTGTTCGTCTTTGACCTGGGTGGTGGAACGTTCGACGTAACGATCATGAAGGTCTCCGGTTCGGAGTTAAGAATGATTGCGACGGATGGAGACAGCCGCCTCGGTGGGAAGGACTGGGACGATGAAATAATTAAGTATGTTGCTGAGAAATTCGAAATAGAGCACGGTTCCAATCCCTTAGACGACAACTACACGTATCAAGATATCCAATCTGAAGCTATTCAAGCAAAGGAACATTTGACAGAACTTGAAACAACACGCATCGTTTTCAACTACGAAGGTAAGAGTAGTAATGTGGAGTTGACGCGTGAGAAGTTTGAGGAACTCACTGCAGATCTCCTTGGGAGGTGTAGGGCCACGTGTGAACACGTTCTCTCAGAAGCCAAAATGACGTGGGAAGATATTAATACGGTGTTGTTGGTTGGTGGTTCCACCCGGATGCCGATGGTGCGAAAGATGATTGCTGAGATCAGCGGTAAAGAAATTAACCCGACGGAGGTCAATCTAGATGAGGTGGTTGCACACGGGGCTGCTATCTATGGAACCCTCCGCCAGATTGAGGAGGTGATAATTGACAAAACTTCTGAAACAGCCACGGAAGAAGATATTTCGGAAGCTGTCAAGGATAAGTTCATCAATGATTCTGACGAAACCGTAATAGCGGTGTTTGATCGCGCCACACATAACCTTGGATTGACTGTAAGCAAAACAGTCGATAAAAAAAGGAAGGTATACACTCATGTGATGATTCCCAAAATGACCCCCGTTCCATGTGAGATAACAAGAGATTCGTTTGGAACACTAGAGGACAATCAACAAGGTGTCTTAATCAATGTTTTTCAGGGACTCGAACATAACAAACTTATAGAGGAAATACCTGACTTTGAAAACCATAGAATAGGTAAAACCACCCTTAAACTACCGCCTAACTTACCGAAAGGAACTCCCATTAAAGTTACCTTTGAGTATAACCGTGATCAAACGCTTGAGGTAACTGCGGAGGGACCTAATAATAGTAGCATAGATATAACGATTGATCGTAAGACCCTCAATAAAGAGCAAGTTACTGAAGCAACCACAAACCTCCAAGAAAATTTGAAGGTTAAATAGGGAAAAGCGTTGGTAACAGCTGCTGTGTCACAAGGTGAGGTTGTTGCCGCACCCTTACCTTGTGACGCGCATCCCCCTAATTGCAAAAGGAGTAGTAGGTGTCTAAACGAGATGATTTTACCACTATCATTAAAACGTTGAAAAAAGCATTGCCTAGTATTACCGATGACCAATATAAAAGGTTGGTCAGGCAAGGCATGCATGACTACGGACTCTCCCAGGATGAGGCAGAGCGGATCATCAAAAAAGAGGTAGGCCTGATTATTGGGAAAGTGGTAAATCATTTTCAGGAGTTAGGGCTCACAATTGATGACCTGAAAAACCTGAGTGAAGACGAAATCGAAAAACTTGTTCAGGCTAAGTATGATCTCCTTTATAAGCAGGCAAGAATTAGCGCCAATCCCAGGAATGCTGAGAAACAGGCAGCGTTGAATGCGGCAAGGGATACGCTACTTGATCCACAGAGGCGGCAGGAACACATTCAACTCCTTGAGCGGCAGAAAACGTCTTCCAACACCGAGGATGGAAACTCTCAGAAACGCAGTAGCACAGACGTGAGAGCTATCTTCAAGTTCGGGAAGGTAGCGGCTATTTTAGCAATTCTTGCTTTTCTGCTCTTATTGGGACTTGGACTTGATAACATTATCAAAAATTCGAAAACACAACCCCACGCTACAGAATTCCAAGAAGGCAAGCCTGCAACCGTACTACGCGCACGTCGTACTGGGGCAGGCACAACGGGCTCGCCAGCAAAGCCTCAGATCGATCCCACAACGGTGGTGGCCGTTATTGAAACGGCAAAGGGCACTATTGAATTTGAATTTCTTGCAACTGAAGCACCCGAAACTTCCAAGAATTTCATTAAGAACGCCCAAGTCATGTATTATAAAGGCGAGAAGTTTAATCGCGCAGAAGAACTTCTCGTCCAAGCAGGATCGAATCTCGCCGCCGGAGACACACTTCCAATTGAGAACGGTTCGCAACAGATGTCGCGGGGCGTTGTCGCCCTAGCGAAAGAAGAAGGGGCGAGTGTCTCCTATGTGTCAGAATTCTTTATCTGTCGAGGCGATGTTATTCTTGACAGTGATTACACCATTTTCGGAAACGTCGTCAGCGGTATGGAGGTCGTTGACAGAATCACCGTTGGCGACGCAATTATGAACATTACTATTCGAGAGAAAGAGTAATGGATATCGGCTAGCAGTTAGCAGATAGCGGTTGGCAAATCAGAAACTGCTAACTGCTAAGACCGATTTGTGAAGTTTATGTTTTTTCGAACTCTCGTTTAATTGTATATTTTGTTATAAATGGAGGCATATATGTCTTTAACTGTTACTCGAACGGCGCGTCCAAGCCCCGTCTGGCAGGAAAGTTACGTGCGCGTCAAAAAAGGGCAACGTCTCATTATTGATGCAGAGGGCGCGTGGTCCCCGGATCTGCAAAATCGGACCGGATGGTGCGGCGGAGATGGGGTGCCTAAGACCCCAGGCTCCAACGGTTATCTATTACCCGGCACAAATAGTTGATGAAAACCCTCAAAAATGGAGTAGCAGAGACACGCAAGCCCTCGACACCGCAGTCTCAGGGATGGTATTGATCCCATCGGGCACCTTTCGGATGGGCAGCACCACAGGCGATGCCAATGAACGCCCTGTTCACACTGTCACTTTAGATGCGTTTTATATGGATACACACGAAGTAACAAACGCAGAATACGTCAAATTTCTCAATGCTATGGGCAGACATGCAAATGCCGGCCGTCCATGGCTGGCTATCTGGAAGAGTGGTGTGCGCATTGAGCGTTTAGGTGGAACGTATCGCCCAAAGGCGGGGTATGCGGATCATCCTGTTGTTCATGTGAGCTGGTATGGTGCGATGGCTTATGCTGCCTGGGTAGGCAAGCGTCTGCCGACCGAGGCGGAGTGGGAGTATGCCGCACGCGGTGGGTTAGCAGGGAAGGAATATCCTTGGGACGACACGATTGACAGCACGCGGGCAAACTACAACGATAATGTCGGTAGTACGACAGCAGTTGGCAGTTATGATGCGAACGGGTATGGTCTGTATGATATGGCGGGGAATGTCTGGGAATGGTGTCTGGATGCGTACAACAAACACTTCTATACCATTTCATCTGCCTGTAATCCGCTATCGGGGCCGTCCAGGATTGATTGGTTATTGAGAAACTATACAAATGTTGAGTCTAATCGCGTCTTGCGTGGCGGATCTTGGTACAGTACAGCGCAAAAGGTACGAGTTGCCTATCGCTACAAATCTTCTCCTGCGCGCACGAACGTCAGTGTCGGTTTTCGTTGTGCAAGTTCTGTATCCGCTTGAACCTTTACTTTACTCCCTGTGGCACAGATGGACAGTTTATGCTACAGATTATAAGGAGTAGCACATGTCTAAACGAGATGATTTTACCATTTTTATTCAGGGATGGAAAAAAGCTGCCCCTAATATTACTGTTGACCAATACAAAGGGTTAATCAGGCAAGGCATACACGACTACGGACTCTCCCAGGATGAGGCAGAGCGGATCATCAAAAAAGAGGTAGGCCTGATTATTGGGAAAGCGGTAAATCATTTTCAGGAGTTAGGGCTCACAATTGATGACCTGAAAAACCTGAGTGAAGACGAAATCGAAAAACTTGTTCAGGCTAAGTATGATCTCCTTTATAAGCAGGCAAGAATTAGCGCCAATCCCAGGAATGCTGAGAAACAGGCAGCGTTGAATGCGGCAAGGGATACGCTACTTGATCCACAGAGGCGGCAGGAACACATTCAACTCCTTGAGCGGCAGAAAACGTCTTCCAACACCGAGGATGGAAACTCTCAGAAACGCAGTAGCACAGACGTGAGAGCTATCTTCAAGTTCGGGAAGGTAGCGGCTATTTTAGCAATTCTTGCTTTTCTGCTCTTATTGGGACTTGGACTTGATAACATTATCAAAAATTCGAAAACACAACCCCACACTACAGAATTTGTTGATGATTCGCCGAAGGGGTCTTCGGGCACCGCAGCAATCTCAGAGAGGTCTGCATCCTCTACACAGCAGGAAACTTCTTCCAGCACGGACGATGGAAACCGACAGAAACGCAATAGCAGAGACGCGCTAACCCCCGAACCCCCAGTCTCAGGGATGGTATTGATCCCATCGGGCACCTTTCGGATGGGCAGCACCACAGGTGATGCCAATGAACGCCCTGTTCACACTGTTACTGTAGATGCGTTTTATATGGATACGCACGAAGTAACAAACGCACAATACGCCGATTTTCTTAATGCTATGGGCAGACATGCAGATGCGGGTCATACGTGGTTGGCTCTCGGTAGCCGTGGTGCACACATTGAGCGTTTAGGTGGAACGTATCGCCCGAAGGCGGGGTATGCGGATCATCCTGTTGTTCGTGTGAGTTGGTATGGTGCGATGGCATATGCGAAGTGGGCAGGCAAGCGCCTGCCTACCGAGGCGGAGTGGGAATACGCCGCACGCGGCGGCGAGTCGGGTCTGAAGTATCCCTGGGGAAACACGATTGACAGCACACGGGCAAACTACGACAGAAATGTCGGTGAGACGACAAGAGTAGGGCATTATGGTGCAAATAGCTATGGTCTGTATGACATGGTCGGAAATGTCTATGAATGGTGCTTAGATGCATATAATAGAGACTCCTATGCCAGTTATCCTGCCCGTAATCCGCTATCGGGTGCGTTTAGTATTCATTGGCTATCAGATAATTATACAGAGATTAAGTCTAGACGCGTCTTGCGTGGCGGATCTTGGCTCAGTGAAGCTCAGTACGTGCGGGTCGCCAACCGCTTTGACTATACGCCGACGAGCACGTCCCTCTTCACAGGCTTTCGTTGCGCAAGGTCTGCATCCTCTACACAACAGGAAACCCCTCCCAGCCCGGACGATGAAAACCCTCAAAAATGGAGTAGCAGAGACGCGCAACCCTCCGACCCATCAGTCTCAGGGATGGTATTGATCCCATCGGGCACCTTTCGGATGGGCAGCACCACAGGTGATGCCAATGAACGCCCTGTTCACACTGTTACTGTAGATGCGTTTTATATGGATACACACGAAGTAACAAACGCACAATACGCGGACTTTCTTAATGCTATGGGTAGACATGCAGATGCGGGTCATACGTGGTTGGCTCTCGGTAGCCGTGGTGCACACATTGAGCGTTTAGGCGGAACGTATCGTGTGAAAGCAGGGTATGCGGATCATCCTGTTGTTCGTGTGAGTTGGTATGGTGCAATGGCATATGCGAAGTGGGCAGGCAAGCGTCTGCCGACGGAGGCGGAGTGGGAGTATGCTGCGCGCGGCGGCAAGTCGGGTCTGAAGTATCCGTGGGGAAACACGATTGACAGCTGGCATGCGAACTACGACAGAAATATCGGTAAGACAACAAGAGTAGGGCATTATGGTGCAAATAGCTATGGTCTGTATGACATGGTCGGAAATGTCTACGAATGGTGCTTAGATGCATATAATAGAGACTCCTATGCTAGTTCTCCTGCTCACAATCCAGGTACGTTTAGTATTCAGTGGCTGTTAGATAATTATACAGAGATTAAGTCTGACCGCGTCTTGCGTGGCGGCTCCTGGGCCGGTTCAGCATGGCTCGTGCGTGTTGCCAATCGTGGCAGCTTTTCGCCTTGGATAACGGGCGCCGGCCTCGGTTTCCGTTGTGTAAGGTCTGTATCTCTTACGCGGCAGGAAACACCTCCCAGCCCGGATGATGAAAACTCTCAAAAATGGAGTAGCAGAGACGTGCTAACCCCCGCCCCCCCAGTCTCAGATATGGTATTGATCCCATCGGGCACCTTCCAGATGGGCAGCACCACAGGTGATGCCAATGAACGTCCTGTTCACACTGTTACTGTAGATGCGTTTTATATGGATACGCACGAAGTGACGAACGCAGAATACGCCGCGTTCCTCAATGCGAAGGGAAAACACACAGACGCTGGCAAGACTTGGTTGTTTATCGGTAGCAGTGGTGCACGCATTGAGCGTTTAGGTGGAACGTATCGCCCAAAGACAGGGTATGCGGATCATCCTGTTGTTTATGTGAGCTGGTATGGTGCGATGGCGTATGCGAAGTGGAAGGGCAAGCGGCTGCCGACGGAAGCAGAGTGGGAATACGCTGCTCGCGGCGGATTAGCAGGCAAACTTTATCCCTGGGGCGACACCGTAGACTCCAGCCGTGCGAACTATGATTGGAACGTCGGTAGGACAACGGCAGGCGGTGCGTATGCTGCGAACGATTACGGTCTGTATGATATGGTCGGAAATGTTTCGGAGTGGTGTCTGGATGCGTATGATAGCGCCTTCTATACCAGTTATCCTGCCCATAATCCGCTATCGGGTGCGTCTAGTATCCAGTGGCTGTTAGATAATTATACAGAGATTAAGTCTGACCGCGTCTTGCGTGGCGGCTCCTGGGCCAGTTTAGCAGGGCTTGTACGGGTTGCCAACCGCAGTAACTTTTCGCCTGGGGTAACGAGCTCCGTCTTCGGTTTCCGTTGTGTAAAGCCTGTATCTCTTACGCGGCAGGAAACCCCTCCCAGCCCGGACGATGAAAACCCTCAAAAATGGAGTAGCAGAGACGCGCAACCCTTCGACACCGCAGTCTCAGGGATGGTATTGATCCCATCGGGCACCTTTCGGATGGGCAGCACCACAGGTGATGCGGATGAACGCCCTGTTCACACTGTCACTTTAGATGCGTTTTATATGGATACATACGAAGTGACGAACGCAGAATACGCCGATTTTCTTAATGCTATGGGCAGACATGCCGATGCGGGTCATACGTGGTTAAATATGGATAGCGGCGGTGTACGCATCGAGCGTTTGGGCGGAACGTATCGTGTGAAAGCGGGGTATGCGGATCATCCTGTTGTTCATGTGAGTTGGTATGGTGCAATGGCATATGCGAAGTGGAAGGGCAAGCGCCTGCCTACCGAGGCGGAGTGGGAGTATGCAGCACGCGGCGGCAAGTCGGGTCTGAAGTATCCCTGGGGAAACACGATTGACAGCACGCATGCAAACTACGGCAGAAATGTCGGTAAGACAACAAGAGTAGGGCATTATGGTGCAAATAGCTATGGTCTGTATGACATGGTCGGAAATGTCTATGAATGGTGCTTAGATGCATATAATAGAGACTCCTATGCTAGTTCTCCTGCTCACAATCCTGGAGCGTCTAGTATTCATTGGCTATTAGATAATTATGCAAAGGTTGAGTCTCAACGCGTCTTGCGCGGCGGATCTTGGCTCAGTGAAGCTCAGTACGTGCGGGTCGCCTACCGCAACTACTATACGCCGACGAGCACGTCCTTCTTCACAGGCTTTCGTTGTGCAAGGTCTGCATCCTCTACACAACAGGAAACCTCTTCCAACACGGACAATAGAAACTATCAGAAACGTAGCAGCAGAGACGCGCAACCCTCCGACCCATCAGTCTCAGGGATGGTATTGATCCCATCGGGCACCTTTCGGATGGGCAGCACCACAGGTGATGCGGATGAAAGCCCTATTCACACTGTCACTTTAGATGCGTTTTATATGGATACACACGAAGTAACAAACGCAGAATACGCGGATTTTCTTAATGCTATGGGCAGACATGCAGATGCAGGCCATACATGGCTGGCTATCTGGAAGAGTGGTGTGCGCATTGAGCCTTTAGATAGAACGTATCGTGTGAAAGCGGGGTATGCGGATCATCCTGTTGTTCATGTGAGTTGGTATGGTGCGATGGCGTATGCTGCGTGGGCGGGCAAGCGCCTGCCTACCGAGGCGGAGTGGGAATATGCCGCACGCGGCGGCAAGTCGGGTCTGAAGTATCCGTGGGGAAACACGATTGACAGCACGCAGGCGAGATACGCTAGAAAGACCCGTAGTCCGACAGCGGTAGGGCGTTATGCTGCGAACGGGTATGGTCTGTATGATATGGTCGGAAATGTCTGGGAGTGGTGTCTGGATGCGTATGACAAAAACTTCTATACCATTTCACCTACTTCTAATCCGCTATCGGGCGCGTCTAGTATTCAGTGGCTGTTAGATAATTATGCAGAGATTAAGTCTAGACGCGTCTTGCGTGGCGGCTCCTGGGAAAATACAGCGGGAAACGTGCGGGCCGCCTTCCGCTTTTATGATACGCCGACGAGCACGTTCCCCGTCACCGGTTTCCGTTGTGCAAGGTCTGTATCGCCTTGATTCTGAATCGCAGATGAAATCGACGAAAGGCGCGGAAAATACAATCCGGGGCGTGATGGCAGGTAGCCTTCTACTGACGACTATCACCCCCCTTTATTTATCGCTGGCTCTCTATCTTTAGAATGGAACCTCCTATTCCCGGCCACACATTATACCCTCCCCCCGGCAAAACAGCCCTCATGAAACCCTACTGAGACGCATTAAATACTGAAACGGACAAAACAGAGCATATCTATAGATGTCATGATCCAACTAAGACGCTGCGCATGTTTAAATTTTTTCCAGAAAACAGTTCGCGAGGCTCAGAGATCCCTCGGACAGAAGCTCTGAATGCTCCCTCGTTAGTTTTTTCTATTGCACCTGTTCACACAATATGCTAAATTAAAATGATATTTGAATCCAGAGGAGGACTATTAAATGCGTCGAAATTACATAATCGTTTGCACGATGGGGGTACTTGTAGCCGCCGCCATCGCTCTGAATATCAACAACGTCGAAAGTCAAAGCGATATGATACAACGGGGAAAATACCTCGTCGACACAGTCGGAGCATGCGGGCATTGTCACACGCCCCGTGCTGGTGCTGAATATGACATGGAGATGTACCTTGCTGGGCATCCCGCGAATGCTTCATATCCACGCTACAACTTTAGCATGATGCAACAAGGAATTTTTCTTCTGACATCCCCGCAAATGAGTGCGTTTTCCGGTCCGTTCGGAACCACTTTCGCGTCAAACCTTACGCCCGACAATCAAACAGGATTAGGCGAATGGACGGAGGAGATGTTCATTAACGCAATGCGCACGGGACATCATCAAGGCGACACGAGCAATCGGAAGATCTTCCCGCCAATGCCGATAAAGCATTATGCTGAAATGAATGAGAGTGATCTCAAGGCAATTTGGGCGTATCTCAGGAGTGTTAAGCCAGTTAAAAATGAGGTGAATCCGCCGTTGAATCAGCGAGGGCGTCCATACTAATTAGTCTTTAGCCGTTAGCGTGTTCCGCTCTCGGCTGCTAGGAATCCATTTGTAGCGATCAAGACCTTTTAACTGTCACATGCCTCGCTGACCTCTAAAGGTTACTTCGGGGCAACTCAAAAATTGGGAGACACACTTTATGAGATCAGAGGAAAAAACTGTTCGAATTGCAGTTGTCGGCATGGGAATCGGGAGACCTAATGGTGCAGCGCTCGCCAGAAATGCCCGAGGCGAGGTCGTCGCGCTCTGTGACTTGGTTGAGGACCGGATGCAGGCCTTCGCTAAAGATTTACCGGGCGATGTCAAATTCTATACAGACTACAAAGAGATGTGCAGAGCAGGTGACATCGACGCGGTGTTTGTCGGAACCCCAAATCAGTGGCATGTTCCGATAGCATTAGAAGCGGTGCGGCACGGTAAACATGTGATGGTAACCAAGCCGCTTGCGGATTCTGAGAGTGCTGCGGAAGAACTGGTTGCGGAAGCCGAGTCGGCTGGGGTCATCAATATGATGTCGCTCTCTACACGCTTCGGCGACACTTGCCAACACCTCGGTAACCTTGGGCGTGCCGACTATTTTGGAGAACTTTACTATGCGCGCGCTCGGAGTATCCGTCGTAACGGCATCCCTGCCTGGAATCTCGGCTTCATCAAGAAGGGCGGTGGTGCCTTCCGGGATATGGGTGTGCATGTGCTTGATGCTGTGTGGTGGATTCTCGGATTGCCGAAGCCTGTTTCAGTGCTTGGGGCGGCTGGCGCAAAATTTGGACCGCGCGGACGTGGTTACTGGAATCGCAACCGACCTCCGAGGGAAACGTATGAACAGTATGAATCAGACGACTACGCCGGCGGCTTCATTACCTTCGAAAATGGAATTGGCTTACAAGTAGAAAGTTTCTGGGCATCCCATCAACCCGATGAATTTCAGATAGAGCTTTTTGGTACGGAAGCGGGGGCAACGATGAGTCCTCTGCGTCTCTATCGGACTGACGAATCTGGGATGTCCGAGGATATAAGTGTTAATCTGCCGCCGGGCAAATATAGCGAGGCGTGGGATGCTATTGCAGATCATTTCATCGAGTGCATTTTAGACGGTGTAACCTGTCAGGCGCCGCTTCGTCATGGACTGATTGTCCAACAGATGATGGAAGGTTTGCTTAAAAGTGCTGAGACAGGGCGCGAAGTTCAGATTCAAGCGGCAGAGGTTTAAGAAATGGGCTTTGACATAGGAACGCTCCGCAACAATTTTGCAAAGGACGGTTTTGCTATCGCGCCGAACTTGTTCACGGATAGCGAAGTCCAACAGCTTAAATTAGAATGTATCGACATTCTGGCAGCTGTTAAAGCTGAAACAGGTGCAGAAGTTGGACATGGTGTTTATGTCGGTTTGGCTGCGCGAAGTTCTGTTTTTCGAACCGCAGTAGGCGATGAGCGGTTACTCGATATCTTAGGTGGCATCCTCGCCCCGGATATCGAATTTCTGAGTGATAAAGTAGTTTTCAAGAATGAATCGATGACATTTGCAAGCCCATGGCACCAAGATTGGCACTATTGGCACGGGGCGCACAAGCTCTCTATCTGGGTGGCGCTGGATGATGCTACTGTTGAAAATGGATGCCTCAAGCTCCTCCCTGGCTCACACAAAACTGCTATTGTCCACGACGGGGATGCTAGCGACGGGAATGGGTTCGGGAATCGGCTCCGTCCTGGGGCGGTTGATGAAAGTCTGGCTGTCACGGCAGAAATTGCAGCAGGAGGTGCTGTCTTTTTCCATGATTTGACGTTGCATGCCAGTCATCCTAATCGTTCTGGCGAAGAACGTTGGGTATGGATTCCCACGTATCGTGATGCAAAAGTGGAAGACAACGATTATCCGTGGGCCGTTGCGTCAAAAGTTTTGCGCGGTGAAAAACTGTCTGAACCCGGATCCGGCAAATAAGAAGATGGCAGCGATTTTTTATGGCAGCCCGGAATTTTCGTTTACTTTGAAGAAGAACAAAAGGAGAAACTATGTTTAAAAATCTGAATACTGGTGCAATTGGTATCCGAGCAGACATGATGGAAGGTTTAGCCTTAGCGAAAAACGCTGGTTTTGAAGGGCTCGATTTGAACATTGACGAAGCCGGTCGACTTGTACAAGAACGTTCTGTTCAGTACGTGAAAGACCTATGGGCAGAGGCGGGTATCGCCATGGGCGGATGGGGATTTGGTGTCAATTGGCGGGGCCACGACGCTGATTATTACGCCGGCTTAGCGCGGCTTCCTGAACGCGCGGCTCTCGCTGCTGAACTCGGCTGTTATCGGACGACTACGGTTGTCGGCCCCGCTTCAAATGAGATGACGTATCAGGAAAACTGGGATTTTTCTGTCAAACGTCTTCGTCTGGTCGCTGAGATCCTCGGAGACCACGGGCATTTAGTCGGACTTGAGTTCATTGGGCCTGCAACGAGCCGCAAAGGCTCAAAGTACCTTTTCGCCTATTCAATGGATGCGATGTTGGGACTTGCTGCAGCGATCGGAACAGGCAACGTCGGGTTACTCTTCGATACATGGCACTGGTATACCTGCCGTTCTGCTATGGATGATGTCCGCAAGCTTTCTGCGTCGGATGTGGTTTACGTCCACATCAACGATGCCCCCGCCGGAATTGACCCGTATGATCAGATTGATAACATTAGGTGTCTTCCTGCGGAAACAGGCGTAATTCCACTGACGGAATTGATGCAAATTCTGGCTGAAACCGGTTATGAAGGTCCGGTGACACCTGAACCCTTCAGTCAAAAAGTAAATAGTATGGAACCGGCACATGCGGCGAAATCGACTGCGGAATCATTAGCTCACGTCTGGAAAAACGCAGGCCTATAGGCGACTACGTGTTCTGTTAGAAAGAGATAAACTATGCGACTTATTGATAAAGAGCGCATTCTTGCAATGACGCACCTGTGGAAAGGTGAACGGTTTCCTGATGGGCGACCGCGTGTTCCGGATGACATTCTTCAACGGATGAAGGCGATCCGTATTGAACAAGCGTGGGGCGTTCTCAACAGCAACGACTACACATTCCAATTTGCTGGCGATTGGATGAATCTTCACCCGGATCGGGTGCTTGTGGGTAGGGCGGTGACGTGTGCTTTTGTGCCGATTCGTCCTGACTTTAACGATGCTATTTCGGCGCAAGGTGAGAAAGATGGGTGCGTTGGCGGGCAGAACTCATGGGTCATCGACACCCTCGTCCGCGATGATGTTGTCGTGGTTGACCTTTTTGGTAAAGTTAAAGATGGCACTTTTGCGGGCGATAATCTTGGCAATTCCATCTATGCGAAAACAGGGACTGGAATGGTCATTGATGGCGGTATCCGAGACCTAGACGGTATTTATGAACTGCCTAATTTTGCGACGTTCGTGCGGGGCGTGGATCCGACAGGCATTGCAAACGTCACGCTGACGGGTATTAATATCCCGATCCGCATCGGGGAGGCAACAGTTTTACCGGGCGATGTGGTTTTGGGAAGACGTGGGGGTGTTATCTTTATTCCGCCGCACTACGCGCGGCAGGTAGTTGAACGCGGTGAAGAGGTGGCACTCCGAGACCGATTCGGGCATCAACGGCTGCGCGAAGGTGCATACACGCCGGGTGAGATAGATAGGAAATGGTCTGAGGAGATCGAGGCAGATTTTGAGAAATGGCGTGAAGGAGAATAAGAGCTCGGTATCATCGTTAGGGAAGCATGTGTCCTGGTTTTTGTATGTGGAGTCAACCTGCTGTTACATGCGTCTCGCTTTGATGGCATACATGGGCCAGGAAAAATAGAAGTCATCGCCCGCTGGACGGACTGTGTAGTATTCTCGCGCTTCCTCAGAGGAAAGCTGGGTGAACGCGTTACGGATTTCCTGCACGATCTTCGGTGAGTTATCTTTTGGACGCACCCACCAGAGAAAAGACATCTGTGCGTTTCGCACATGTGCTGTTTTCTCAAGTGACAATCCAGCGTTTGTAATCATCAGGTCCCATTGAGATGGTGGATACCCGTAGACGTGAGAGTTGTCCCGGAGTTTCTCCACGCGATTCTGCCACGTTATTAACTTTTCCGATTCAGGTGAAACGGAATCTACCATGCAGAAGAGTCCATTTGTGCGTAAAACTCGATGCACTTCACTCAGGAAGGCAGTGACATCTTGGAAATGATGTGGGGCAATTCGGCAGGTTACTAAGTCTAACGACGCGTCAGTAAACGGTAGTGCCTCAGCAGCGGCGATAGAAAAAGTAAGGTTTTTCATGGTTTTTTCTTCTGATATTTCAGCTGCTTTCGCGACCATCTCCGGTGTTAGGTCGGTGGCAATCATATATGCGACCCTCGGTGCAAGCTTAAACGCCGTGAATCCCGTGCCTGTTGCAACATCTAACGCCCGTTCTGTGCCCTGAGGCTCGGCGAAATCGAGGATGATGTCTAAGGTGTCGCCCTGGGCATGTGCGCTGCTTTCTGCGTAATAGGTTGCATGTTGGCTAAACTGCTTTTGGACTGCGGTGTGTATAGATTTCATAGGAATTGTCAGTAATTAGTTATCGGCAACCGGTTAAGGTTCTCTGTTTTAACAATCCACTGTAGCTTTAAGCAAGGGCTGGAGGCAGCGGTTGCGTTGTTAAAGGCAAGCCTCCTTCGTTGAAGGGAGTGTTGTATATCAGTTGAAAAGAATAACACCTCGGGCATTTTCGCCGGCTTCCATGTGTACGAACGCCTCATTAATCTGATCAAGTCTATAGTGTCGTGTAATCAATTCATCTAGCTTCAATTTACCCTCGGTATAGAGATCGAGAAGTTTCGGCATATCCACTCTCGGTTGGCAGGACCCGTAAAATGAACCGATCAGTCGCTTTTCGGTTGTAACGAGGTGTTGTGCCGGAATGCTGACTTCTGATTGATGATGTGCTATTCCGACAATAACGGCTGTGCCAGCTGCACGGACCATATTGTAGGCTTGCAGAATAGTTTTCGGATTCCCGATTACCTCAAAGGCGTAGTCTACTCCCAGGGTGTCTGTCAATTCATGGACTGCCTCGACTGGATCGCCTGCTGAGGCGTTAACGGTATCGGTTGCCCCAAAATTTTTCGCAAAGTCAAGTTTTTTTTCTGTAATATCGATAGCGATAATTTGTTTGGCTTCTGCGATGGCTGCCCCCTGAATTACATTCAAACCGACACCCCCGGTCCCTATAACTGCCACGGAACTCCCCGGTTCCACTTTCGCGGTATTCAAGACGGCACCCACGCCTGTCGTTACAGCGCATCCCACGAGTGCGGCTTTTTCTAGTGGGTGGTGTTTATCGATTTTGACGAGATTTTGCTGGGGGACAACCATGTACTCGGACATGGTTGCGATCCGTGCCATTTGGAGGATTCCATCACCTGAGCTATTATGAAGGCGATAGGTACTATCTAATTGGAAACCTCGTGGTATATCGTAACTTTCACAGAGGCAAACTTTCCCCATCTGACACAGGCGGCAGGTGCCACAATAGCTGACAAAAGACAAGATCACATGGTCACCCGGGCGGAACCCGGTTACCTGGTCGCCGACTTGTTCAATAACGCCTGCGCCTTCATGTCCAAGCGCTACGGCTGCATTGTAGTAGATAGCGCCGGTGACGACTGACAGATCAGAGTGGCAGACGCCACTCGCGGCAGTTCGGACAAGTACCTCACTCGCCTTTGGTTCATCTAATTCAAGCTCTTCAACAACGACGGGTTGATTGTGTTGATACATGACAGCAGCGTGTGTTTTCATGTTTCCCCTTGTTCTCCGCGATAATGTGTTTACAATATAGACTCCAGATACTTTCTTGCTTTTTGCATGGCTTCCACTCGATTCGACTCACCTTCGTATACAATTGACAGACATCCGTTATAGCCGACTCCTTGCAAAATGTCTAAGCTAAGGGGATAATTTAACCACTCCTCTACGCCGCTATGGATTTGATAAAACTTTGTGCGGACGTAAGCTGTTGTATTTCTCACGTTGAGGGACATTGTGCCCAATTTCATCATCCCCGCGTTTTCCTTTTCTCATTCGAATACTGGCAGGCTCAGTGATTATCAATTTTCAGCAGTCTTCCTCATCGGTTGTAATTTCGTCTTGTTCTTGAAGCGAGATTCTCGTCTGCTGGTTCAATCCTATGAGAAATTTTCGTAAGACGTGTTGAAGATCCTGGAGTTGATGCCGATCTGTTTCGAGGTACTGGATTCGGTCCCCCCAGGTTTCTAAATGAGTGATTCGCTCTAGAATATCTTCGAGCAGGTTATGTATTTGGCGAAACTGCTGCTGTTCGTCTTGCAGCTGCTGGACCTTGTTTATTACTACGCCGAGGTGTTTCTGAGTCTGATTCAATTCTTTCTGGAGGTTTTGTGTAAAAGAGATTAGGTTTTCGATCGTGTTTGTAGTTCTATAAATTGGTTTATTTGGAGTTGGGTTCCCTCTTTGCCCTGTTAGCTGCTGGGGTCTGTTTCCGGAAAGTGGTCTTGTAGTTTGAGCATCTGTGCCGTTAGGAATCTCGGCATTTGGTTTTCCAGAGATCCCTAACAACTTAATTTGATAGGAAAAGCGCGTATACGGTTCTCTGCGCTCCATATATGTGATTTGTACTCGAAGTTCTTGGTTGACCGGTAGTGCGTTCAGCCGGCTATGGATATTCCGGATAACGACTTCATTGTAATTGAAGGCCTCGTTTTTTTTCGGGTTCAAACGTCGAAGATAATGATAGAGCTCCAAACCGTCGGTGCTTTCTCGTTCTAGCCCTTCTGTCGTTAAAACAGCGACCACCTCTGGATTATCAGCATCAGAAGTGGTATGACTATCAGGAACAACAATATCCAGTGGTACCTCTCCTCGAATCGCCTTCATCCCGATAATCCAATTGGTTGCTGATGTCCGCCTGCTGTACGCGATGAAATCGTAATGAACGGCCATAATTTTCTCTTTAGTATAAATGTACTTTATAGAAACAGAAAAATTTCACGATAGCGACATTTCTTAGTAACGTTTCCTTAGTGTGGATCGGGGCCTTTCTGAATAAATAGGGAAATAGGTCCATTCTATCCTGCTATACCTTTAACCTCAACATAACCTGTGCCAGTTCGGGAATCCCGGAAGTACCGATGCCTTCAACAGCAAATGAGGCTACGCAATGTGCAAAGTTTAATGCCCTCTCTATGGATCGATTTTGGTAATAGTCAATCAAAAAAGAGGTTGCAAAGACATCGCCTGCGCCTGTAGGGTCAATTTCTGTTGCGGGATACGCTTTGGATTCCAAGCGTGTGCCATTCTGAAAAAGCGTTGCGCCTCTTGCGCCTTGCGTGAGCACAGTGATTGGAACCAATCGGATATACTTTTCTAACTCATCCGGGTAGGCGCGTACATCCTCATCACTGAGGATTAAGACATCAATGCATGGTAAAATATCTTCGGCGGTTGCCCAACGTTTTGCCTCAACTTTCCCGCTTTTGTCCCACTGCCGGAGCCAGCCTTGTGGGGTGGCGCCTATTAGAGTGTGTTTGCCGAAACGGTGAACGAGGTCTGCGGAAACCTCATCTGCGATGGGGCACAAGTAAACGATATTACTCGTACACCACTCGCTTGGAACATCAGCTTGCTTTAGTTCTCTTGCTGCCCCTAGGACGAACTGTTGTCTGCGTCCGTTTTCATCGTATAAATTATCAAAAATTGTTGTTTCAGGGGAATCGCGATAAACGGTCTGTATACCATCCAATAGAGGGTTTAGCTGGTCAAAATTCGCGCTAACTGCTGTGACTGCTCGGGCGTGATGCCCTAGGTTTCGTGCGGTTAGTGTTGAATAGGAAGCAGATCCACCCAGAATATAACCGTTTGGGGAAACATCATAACAAAAATGTCCGACTGATAAAAACGTTACCGCCATCGAAGAAGTATGTCCTTTTCAGGTTATAATTGAAAAACAAGCTCCATTCGTGCCCACCACTCGTCTGGTTCTGCTTCTGCCACGGGTTCTTGGAAAGTCCGCATCAACTTGTCCCAGGTTTTGCATTTTGGGTTTTCCTTGAGATAGCGCGGAAAATCTCGATCTATATGAAAATTATCGACTGTTTCCATCGTCATAAACAGACGGCATCCTAATAGGTAGATGTTCATCTTGGTTATACCGACTGCTTTCAAGGCATCGACGACCTCCGGCCAGGCATCGTGGTGATATGCTTTATATGCCTCAATGAGAGCTGGATCGTTTTTTAGATTTAAGGTTAAACCGTAGTGCTTCATTTTAGGTCTCTAACGTCTTTCGGATTATTTCCACGTGATCAAACGCGAATGAGGGAACCTTGAAAACACAAATGTTTATATTTTACTCAACGGTGGATGCTGTTGGCCTGTGAAACTTGCAATATCGGCGCGGGAGCAGCAAGGCTAGTGTAGTGGTAATAAAACATTTTATTTTCAAAATCCCGTTTCGGTTGATATATGCCACAAGGTCCTTATAAAGCAACTCGGATCGATTGCGTCTATAAGTAAAAGGGCAATCGACATATTCTGTCATTTTAATTCTGCATAGATACTACTTTATAGCATACTACATTTTAACATTTCTGTCAACTTTTTTCTAAATAATTCGTTATTTTGTTGTATCAGCATACCCGATTGTTAAAGCGGGTGGATTTTTGCAGTTCTCCTGCGCGCAACCAAAATACATGTCACATTCGCCTGCGACTTTCCGGGGTGATCCTTGTGTTACGTGCAATCTCGGCATGTGTCTTAGTGCAATTTGGCTTTCGACAAGAACCGTTACAAATGAGCGTTGGTTGGATGTTCGTTTGTAGCCTGTGCCGCCTCTACATTCTAAACCCGGAAGATTGGGGCTTGACACCCGGACGTGACAGTGCTATAATAAGGTTTATCATTATGGGCTTTTCACAAAATTCAAGCCTTACAGCGATGAACGCACGGAACTGACATGAGAGTCCGCATCAGGAAAAATATCCCAAAAGCCCTTATTGTTTCTATTGGGCTTCATATTCTGCTGTTTTTGATGCTGAGAGCCTTGCACCGGCAAGCCCCGGACCGGCATTTTGAAACAGGCGTGGCATTCGATATCGCAGAAATTCGCTTGAGGACTCCTCGCCTGCCGATGAAAAAACCTCCTCATATGCCTCTAAAGTCGCTGGTGCTTCCTGAAGCCATGCCAAAGCGGACACAGGTTCTGAAGATCAAGGCTCCATCGATCCAACGGCAGCTAACATCCGTAGTCCATCAAGAGGTACGCCTCGACTTGCAAACGCCAGAAATTTCTGCATCGACACACTTTGAGGGACGTATGCCCGGTAAAGGTCTGCAAGCCACACCTGTATCTGGTAATAGCGGTGGCATCGGGATTGGATCGGGCTCGGCTATTTTCGGTAGTCATGGTAAGTCGGGTAGCGAGAGGAGCAGATTTACGGTTGAGACCGGGGTGCAACCCGCTTCGGATGTTGAAGGTTTAACACTTCCTGATCTTGCGCTAAATAGGATTGCCAAACACATTGTTGCGAATAGAGAGACGAATCTCATCGACATCGTCTTTATTATTGATGGTAGTGGCAGCATGAAAAATGACGTTGACGCAGTCCGCGAGCATCTTAACAGTATGACTGATCAGTTTGGCAACGCAGGCATTGATTTCACGATCGGCATCGTTGCCTTTCGAGATGGGACTGGATATAGTCTTCTCGGGTTCGACTTTGAAGTGGTTCCGCAGACTCGCTCAACTGCTCATATTAAGAAAGTCTTGGCACAACTTAAATTCCGGGGCGATGAAAACGGTTTGGATGCCCTTATCCGTGCAGCTGATGAAGTAACGTTTAGGAACGGGGCTGAAGTTCATTTCATTTTCGTCACAGACGAGTATGTGAGCGGTGCCTATTCTTCAATAGATGTAATGGTGAAGATGAAAACTGCAAGGATCAAAGTAGACGTTATTGGGCGGGATGAACCTTTCCAGAAGTTTATTGCGAAAACCACCGGGGGCCTATGGTTGCCCATTTCAAGTCTCTCAATCCAATAAGATCATAGGGATGCTGCAACTTAAAAGGTTGTGGAACAATGCGTAAGAAGGAAACGCGCTACGCTGTTAGTTTAGGGTTACTTTTTCTTGCTGTGGGCAGTTACACTGCTGTCCATCATGAGATGTGGCGCGATGAAATTCAGGCATGGCTCCTTGCGCGCGATAGCAGCTCGGTCTTTGAACTCTTTACACACCTCAAGTATGAAGGGCATCCGGGCTTGTGGCATCTTACGCTTATGCCGCTTACCCGCATCACACCTGCTCCTGTCATTATGCAGGTTTTTCATCTCTTAATCGCAGTGCTTACTGTCTACCTTTTTGTTCGGTATGCGCCTTTCAATCGTTTCCAAAAATTCCTTTTCTGCTTTGGCTATTTTGTGGTTTATGAATATGCCATTCTTGCGCGAAATTATGCATTAGGGTTTCTCCTAATAACGATCTTATGTATACTTTTCAGCAAACGTTACAGACACTTCATTTGGATCGGTTGCGTGCTGTTTCTACTTGCGCATACGAGTGTTCATGCGTTAATTCTTACTCTATCGATAGGGTTGGCACTTTGCTTCGAATATTTCTGGCGTAACCGTTTTTTTAAATCGGTCACTGAAGAGATTCAGGCGATAAAAGATAAGAGGCCTATCTGGATCGGTTTTGCGCTTATAGGTATTGGTATCATTACATCAGTCTTGCAACTGAATCCCCCTTCAGATACCGGTTTTGCTGTTGAATGGAAGTTCACCTATGACTTGGGCGAAGTCGGCAAGGTTATCAAACTTGTTTCTCGTGCGCTGCTTCCGATTCCAGCGTTCTCGCTTAATTTTTGGAATAAGCATCAATTAGAAACGTACACCTTTTTCCAATCCATCCAAGTTCCATTCTGTTGTTTTCTTATAGTTTGTAGTATCCTTTTTCTTTTTAGGCGTCCCACTGCTCTTTTTATATATCTGTTGGCGACCTTGGGCCTTCTAGTATTTTTCTATATAAAATATTACGGTAGCATGCGTCATCATGGATTCCTATTCATCACATTTCTCATGACGTGTTGGATTCAGAAAGATTGCCCCGGGATAACTTTCCACTTCAAAAACCTAAATGTGTTCCTCACACGTCTGTTTTCGGGGTTTGTCACCTTTATTTTTTTCTGCCAGTTTATTGGAGGGGTAACGGCAATCATACTGGAGGAACGTTATGTGTTTTCATACGGGAAACAGGTAGCTGAATATATCAGGGCAAAAGGTATTGAAGACCTGACGATGGTAGGGGAGCGTGATTTTGCTGCGAGCACGATTGTCGGGTATCTCGAAAAAGATGAGATTTACTATGTACAGGGTAGTCGGTTCGGTTCCTTCGTCAAATGGGACAGTGCTCGCATGCCGAATGTTAGGGTACCAAACGACCAGGTGCTTGAGGAGGCGAATACCCTAAGGACACGAACATCTCAGGATATTCTAATTATTATGAACCGCTCTTTGGCCCCGAACCTGATTACGCAACATAATCTTACTGTTTTAGGGGAGTTCACAGGTTCGATCGTTAATGATGAAGGTTTCTATCTGTATCTAATGCCTGGGATTTGATACGAATTTCTTGCTGTAGAAGTGCATTTCCGAAAGCAATTTTGCTTATGTAGCACGCGAGGAAACTTTTGTTTGACAGAATCTGCAACAAATGATACTATATTAAAAATTATTGTTGCCAAAGATGCGTTAACAAATGGAGAATGTTCTAATACATGCCAAAACGTAGAAGGAAGTCCAAAAATACATCTACCTCGGATGTGGGCGGAGAAGATAGTGTGGTGTTGCGTGAGACAGCTCCGCTGCAATTGTGCTATTACGGTGATCCTGCTCTCCGCAAAAAAGCGGAGCCGGTGGCAGAGATCACGGATGCGGAACGTCAACTTGCTGAAGACATGTTGATGACGCTGGAGGCTACAGGCAACGGTATCGGACTCGCAGCGACGCAGGTTGGTGTTTTGAAGAGACTCATCATTGTCGATATTGGGGAGGAAGACGACGAGGACTATGAGCCTTTAGTGCTGTTTAACCCGGAAATTCTAAGTTCCGAGGGAGAAGTTGTTACTGAGGAAGGGTGTCTAAGCATACCTGATGTGACAGCGGATGTCAAACGGCCAGAGCGAATTGTTGTTGAAGGGGTTGATCCGCAAAGTAAGAGTGTTCATATTGAATCCGACGGTTTATTAGCGCGTGTCCTCCAACATGAGATCGATCATCTCAACGGTGTGCTCTTTATTGATCGGATTAGTGGATTAAAACGACGGTTGCTCAGCGATGAACTGTTGAGAATCCAGCAAGCTGAACGGCCTTATCCGTAATTTGGTTTGCTGTTTTAGTGGTAGGGCGCTGAATTGCGTCTGCTGTCACATAAAAGGAGGCTACTTCGGCGCAACTTGTAGGCCGCAGCTTGCTATTGAGAAATATGCCAAAAGTGAAACTTGATCCTATTCTACAAACGAAACTTGAAGAACTCTATACGCGTCTGCGCGCTTACAAGCGAGTTATTGTTGCCTTTTCCGGGGGTGTTGATAGCACATTTCTTGCGGAGGCGGCCCAACATGTATTGGAGGATGATGCTCTTGCTGTTACTGCTATCTCGGATTCCTATCCGGTTCGGGAAATGAGAGCGGCTCAGGAGATTGCCAAGCAGATTGGGATCCGCTTTGAAACGGTTAATACGCGCGAATTAGATCTTGAAGGTTACGCAAGCAATCCAACGAATCGGTGTTTTTTCTGTAAAACAGAATTGTTTGATAAACTCCGTCCGATTGCTGAAAAGTATGATGTTGGCACGATCGTCTATGGGGCTATTCCGGACGATGTGGGTGACCATCGTCCGGGAATGGATGCGGCGAAAAAGATGGGTATCCGAGCCCCTTTGATTGATGCAAACTTGACGAAGGCGGAGATACGTGAGATTTCAAAAGTGTGGGACCTTCCTACGTGGGATAAACCGGCGTTTGCTTGTCTTTCCTCACGGTTCCCGTACGGCATGCGGATTACCCGTGAATTGCTAAGGCAGGTGGATGCTGCTGAGCAATTTCTTTACGATTTGGGTATCCGTCAGTTCCGCGTTCGCCACCACGGCGAGCTTGCTCGAATTGAACTTGAAGCGGAAGAGATCTCGCGCCTGCTCTCAAAAACGGTGCGTCGTGACATTAGTTTGCATTTTAAAATGCTTGGATACGTCTATGTTACGCTCGACTTGCAGGGGTATCGTTCTGGTAGTCTTAACGAGGGATTAAGATTTCTTGAAATAAAAAATAGCGGTCAACAGCTGCCGGATTGATTGTATTAAAATGTATTGACCTCAAAGATGTTATCGTAATCATTACGGCATAGCCGGTTCATATAATGAGTTTTGCTGGTAACATTTTGCTTTTAGAGCTTGTTCTGAAATGGAAGAGGCGACTAAAATAGAGCTGATTGCAACTGAGTCTGTTAGTGAAAAGCGAGATTTAAGATAATAGGAATAACTACATATAAACATTTGATATGCCTAACCAGCAAAGACAACAACTTTTCGGTGTAGACACTTTCAGTTGGGAAAAGTGGGATGCTTGTACGCACTGTGGGCTCTGCCTGCCGACTTGTCCTACCTATCGGGAATTAGGTTTAGAAACAGATTCTCCAAGGGGCAGGCTCTACCTGATGGGAAGCGCTTTTAAGACTGAAGGTGCCACGCCGCTCAATGAAGAATGGTCAGAATACATTTATCGGTGTTTAGACTGCCGTGCATGTGAAACTGCCTGCCCTTCTGGTGTTCATTTTGGGGTGCTTCTTGAAGAGGCGCGTGCTATATACGAGCAGAACGCTCCGCGTTCAGCAGCTTACCGCTTCTGGTCGAACCTTGTTTTCAAGCAAATTCTGCCAAATAAAGAACGGTTAGATATGATTTTTGAGTTGATGTGGGTGTATCAACGTCTCGGTATCCGATGGTTTTTGCAAAAGATAGGTATTTTGAAGCTAATGGGCCGCCTTGGACAAATGGAATCGCTGCTTCCGTCGATTCCTTCGCCTCAATTGAAATACACAATACGTGATATTACCGCTGCTGAAGGTGAAACGCGCTATCGTGTTGGCTTCATACCGGGGTGCATCATGAACCAGGTCTTCACAGAAACAAATGTCGCGACTATTCGCGTTTTAACAAAAAATGGATGTGAGGTCGTTACCCCTCGGCAGCAGACGTGTTGTGGTGCGTTGCATCTGCACAACGGCGTGAGAGATGTCGCTACAGTGCTTGCTAAGCAGAATATTGATGCTTTTGAAAGTGAGAGTTTGGATGCTATTATCATCAATTCTGCAGGTTGTGGTGCTACACTTAAGGAATACGAAGTCCTCTTAGAAAATGATGCGGTTTACGCTGAGAAAGCGAAACGTTTCAGCCGTCAGATGCGCGATATCAGCGAATTCTTAGCGGAAATTGAGATGGTGCCGCCGATAGGGAAAATTGAGAAACGGGTCACTTATGATGAACCGTGTCATCTTCTTCACGGTCAGGGCGTTCGAACACAACCGCGCAAGGTTCTCCAATCGATCCCTGGCCTTGAGTTGATTGCGTTGACGGAGGCGGAGTGGTGCTGTGGGAGTGCGGGAATTTATAATATTACACACCCTGAACTTTCACAAGAGATTCTGGCACATAAAATGGCTCACATTGCGGAGACCGGTGCAGACATCGTAGCGACTGGAAATCCGGGGTGTTTACTTCAGATTCAGCTAGGTATCCAAAAATATAAATTGCCGATGCAGGCGATGCATCCTGTTAATCTCTTAGACTATGCTTATCAAGGTATCGCCCCGGAGGACTTTTTGTCTAAACAGTAGTCTGTTAGGGTTATTGTGAAACGACACAAGTTAAAATAGCGTCTTATAGTATAGAATACAAATCTAATCCCGACACGCGATGGGGATCGATCATTTTATTGTGAGACAGAAGTTAAAATAATGTTTCTATCAGATGAAGATATTATTAAGTATATGGATGCGGGGAAAATTGAGATCACTCCGGCACCTGATTGGGAAACACAACTCGGTAGCTGCTCGATCGATTTTAGGTTGAGCAATACATTTCGTGTGTTTGAGCACAGCAAACATCCTTACATTGATCTACGTAGCGAAATTGACACGAGTGACTTGATGCGAAGAGTTGATGTTCCGGATGGAGATGCCTTCACGATACAACCCGGTGAGCTTGTGCTTGCAGCAACACAAGAGAGACTTACATTAGCAAACGATGTGATGGCACGGCTTGAAGGCAGGAGTAGTTTAGCGCGCCTCGGTATTATCGTTCACAGTACTGCGGGCCTTTTCGATCCGGGGTGGGTAGGTACTCCGACGCTGGAGTTAGGCAATCTGGGGCGTATGCCGGTTAAATTATATCCAGGTATGCGGATCTGCGCTTTTACTTTCGCGCAGCTTTCTTCGCCGGCGCGTGTTCCCTACCCGCTGAAACCAACGAACAAATATGCAGGTCAAGAGGGTGCAGAGACGAGTCGCTTCAATAAAGATGCTGAGTTCATTTAGCCCCGGAGTTGGTTAAGCGATGTGCGGTGCTCGATAGCGTCTGTCCGCAACTGTGCGCGGAAAATAGGCAACATTATGCCCAATAATTTAGCAAAATTTCATGTTTTTTATATAGCGTGTGGGTATGATATTGGGACAGCGGTTGGTTTCGCGCGGCGAAACCGCTGTAATTCACGAATTTTAAATGAAAATTGACTGTTTTTCCTGATTAACCAGAGCAATGCCGATTGGCATAAATTTTGCTCATCTATCCGATTAAGATACTCGTCAAGTGGTATAATTTGCGCGTTCATATTGACGGAATCTAAGGACATTTCGGAATTATTGAAACCTCTTAAGGGGGCCGGGGCGCGTTGTTTCGGTTTTCTTCTGGCGTTTCTTACGGTTTTAGCCTTGGTCTTTGGGACCGGGGTAATTTTGATAGCAAGTACACCGAATAGGAGGGTATATTAGATGACACCAAGTGAGGTGGTCGCATTTGCAAAAGAAAATGGTGTTAAAATAGTTGATCTCAAATTCATGGATATGCCGGGAATGTGGCAACACTTTTCACTGATGGCGGGTGAGTTGGACGAAGGTATCTTTGAAGAAGGCATCGGCTTCGACGGCTCCAGTATCCGTGGTTTTCAGGCGATTAATGAGAGCGATATGCTGCTCTTTCCGGATCCAGCGACTGCTCTGATTGACCCGGTCTGCAAGGTGCCGACACTGAGTATCACATGTAACATCAAAGACCCAATTACATTGGAGAATTACACGCGTGATGTTCGGCATATTGCACAGAAAGCAGAGGCGTATCTTCAGTCTACAGGGATCGCGGATATAAGTTATTGGGGTCCAGAGGCAGAGTTTTATCTTCTCAACGACATCCGCTACGGTCAAAACCAATATTCGGGCTTCTACTCGGTCGATTCTGTGGAAGGTAGTTGGAACTCGGGTCGCGAAGAGAATCCAAACCTTGGTTACAAGCCGCGTTATAAAGAGGGGTATTTCCCGGTACCGCCGTCCGACACACTTCAAGACCTGCGGTCTGAGATTTGTTTGAAGTTGATGGAAGCTGGCATCGATGTGGAAGTTCACCACCATGAGGTGGGGACTGCAGGTCAAGGCGAAATTGATATTCGTTTTGATACATTGACTGTGGTTGGCGATAAGCTTGCGTTATACAAGTATATTGTCAAAAATGTGGCGCGTGCTAATAATTTAGTTGCTACTTTCATGCCGAAACCGCTTTTCCAAGACAATGGTTCTGGGATGCATGTACACCAGAGTCTCTGGAAAAACGGCAAGAACCTTTTCTACGATCCACAAGGTTACTCACTTCTCAGCGAGACGGCTCTCTATTACATTGGCGGTTTGCTGAGGCATGCTCGTTCGCTTTGTGCAATTATTGCCCCGACGACTAATTCCTACAAGCGTTTAGTTCCAGGGTACGAAGCCCCGGTTAATATTGCTTACTCTCAACGGAATCGTAGTGCTTGTGTGCGTATCCCGGTTTACTCGAAGAGCGAGAAGGCGAAGCGGGTTGAATTCCGGACGCCGGATCCGTCTTGTAATCCATATCTTGCGTTTAGTGCGCTGCTCATGGCAGGGCTTGATGGCATCCAGAACCGTATCCACCCTGGTGATCCGTTGGATAAAGACCTCTATGATCTTGAGCCGGAAGAAATAGCGGACATTGAGTCAACGCCGCCGTCTCTCGGAGATTCACTTGATGCGTTAGAAGACGACCACGAGTACCTGCTCAAGGGGGATGTGTTCACGCAAGATGTCTTGGATGTTTGGATCGATTACAAACGTGAGAACGAGGTTGATGCCCTAAATATGCGGCCCCACCCGTATGAGTTCTACCTCTATCATGATATTTAGCCTGAGGGAGCGAAGTTGTTAAGGAACAGACTGCGGGGCGGATACGGGAATCCGCCCTCGACACTTATCCCGATCTCCCGATAAGTCTAGAGAGCAGAGATTGCTAGCTCTGATTGAAAGGCAAACACTGCTACACAACCGTATTCACTTTTTAGCAAGGAGAGTCCCATGAAAAAACTTGAATGTATTATCCGCCCCTTCAAGTTGGAGGAGGTAAAAGAAGCGCTGAGCAGTGTTGGTGTTCGGGGCATGACAGTCAGCGAAGTTCGTGGATTTGGACGGAGCCGTGGTCACACTGAACTCTACCGTGGAAGCGAATATACGATCGAATTTGTTCCGAAGTTAAAAATTGAAATTGTTGTTGCTGAAGAGAATGTTGATAAAGTCGTTGAAGCTGTTCAAACGGCTGCTTCGACCGGCAAAATCGGCGATGGCAAAATTTTCGTGCTGCCTATCGATGAAACTATCCGGATCCGTACAGGTGAAAGAGGGCCTGCTGCTGTTTAACTTTCTACTTTATTTTCTCGGTAGTGAGGTGGGTATATTTACCTGCCTCTTTTTTTTTCCTCGAACCCAAGAACATCGTTGCGGTGATAATGTGTTCGTCGAAGATATCAATCTTTTTTACTGTGAGAGCGTGTCCATGTGCTCTCCATTCATGTGGACGTTGTAATCTGTCACTGCTAGTTTTGACCTTAATTTTGATTTGACATCCTCAATTTTTTATGCTATTATTTTATAATATATTTTATTCTTTACACGGCACGGGTTGAAAGAAATATCTTTCGTTCATTTTCCAAGGCGTAATCTGCAAGACTGTATGAGGAAATTAGAAGATTAAAGCGTATGATTGAAGTTAGAGAACTCACAAAATCTTACGGCACGACAGTTGCTGTCAATCAGGTCACATTTGAGGCACACGCTGGCGAGGTGCTTGGTTTTCTCGGTCCCAACGGTGCGGGTAAGACCACAACGATGCGTATTCTTACCTGCTATCTCTCGGCTGATGCTGGTAGTGCCACTGTTGCTGGATACGATGTATTTGAGGAATCCGTTGAAGTCAGGAAGCATATCGGTTACTTACCTGAAAGTGCTCCGCTTTATACCGATATGGGTGTTATTGAATACCTAAACTTCATGACGCAGGTACGAGATATTCCGAAAAGTCAGCGGAAAGAACGGACACGAACAGTTATCGACATCTGTGGACTTGAGGATGTTATCCAAAAAGACATCGGTGAACTCTCAAAGGGTTACCGCCAACGGGTCGGTTTGGCACAAAGTCTCATTCATGATCCGCCTATTTTAATTTTAGATGAACCCACTTCTGGACTTGACCCCAGCCAAATCATCGAGATTCGGAACTTAATTAAGAATATCGGGCAAGAGAAGCTCGTTCTCTTCAGTACACACATTTTACCTGAAGTCTCTGCGACGTGTAGTCGGATTCTGATTATCAACAATGGAACGATTGTGGCGAATGGTACACCAGAGGAGCTCTCCCATCAGGCAAAAGGCGAAGAAATTGTGCATATCACCATCCGAGGTGTGAAAGAGGCGATTGAGGCTGAACTAGGCGAGCTAGAATTTGTCTCGCAGTGGAACTGTGTGGGGACGGATGATGGTACAGCTAGCTACCAGATCAATGCGGATCACGGTAGCGATGCTGCGGAGGCACTGTTTCATATGGTAGTGGAGAATAGGTGGAGTCTCACAGAGCTCCGTCAGGAATCCGTAGACTTAGAGGATGTCTTCCTCAATTTAACACATAAGGAGCAGGCATAGCATTACGAAAGTAAAGAGACTGCTTCTACAAACGAAAAATCATGAATAATATTACAGCCATCCTTAAAAAGGAATTTAAAAGTTATTTTAACTCACCTATTGCGTATATCTTCATCACATTTTTCCTCGGTATCTCTGCCTGGCTCTTCTTTCGTAGTTTTTTTCTTGTAAACCAAGCGGAAATGCGTGGGTTTTTCGGGCTAATGCCGTGGATTTTCCTATTTTTTATTCCTGCTGTTACCATGAAACTCTGGGCTGAAGAAAAGAAACTCGGCACGGTAGAAGTGCTTATGACACTGCCGATTCGGGATTATGAGGTCATCTTGGGAAAATTCTTAGCAAGTTTTGCCTTGCTGGTTGTAACTGTCCTGCTTTCACTCGTGCTGCCTTTTTCGGTCATGTATCTTGGGGATCCTGACGGTGGTACATTGATCTCGGGGTACATCGGTCTTCTCTTAATGGGGGGTGCGTATCTTGCAATCGGGATTTTTGCTTCGACGTTGACCGAGAACCAAATCATCGCTTTTATTTTCGGGATTACTGCTAGCTTCGTGTTGCTCATTATCGGTGAAGATATTGTGCTTTTCAATGCGCCGAATTGGCTGTACCCGATCTTCAGCTATCTTGGGCTTGGTGCGCATTACAGTAGTATTCTACGCGGTGTAATCGATTCTCGCGACATTATCTACTATTTGTCGCTGATCGGTTTCTTTTTATATTTAAGCACATTGTCGGTTGAAAGCCGCAAATGGCGTTAAAGAAGGAGGAGAGCTGCTTTGGTTAGCAAGCTGAAATATGGTGGCAACACCCTCGCTTTTGTAGCAATCATTTTTGGCATTCTCGTGCTGATTAACTTTTTGTCCACACGGCGTTTTATCCGTGCGGATCTCACTGAGGACAAACGCTACACAATTTCGAAAGCGACGAGAAACGTATTAGACACGCTAGACGACATTGTAACAATTACCGCCTATTTTTCGACAAATACGGCAGAGGTTGCGAAGCTCCGGCGCGACGTTAGAGATGTGTTGGACGAATACAATGCTTTTTCCAAAAATCTTCAGATCGATTTTGTGAATCCTGCTGATTTAGATGATGGACAGAAACAAGAGCTCCGCTTCAAAGGGATTCCTGAAGTGCAAGTTAATGTTGTGAGAACAGATAAAGCGGAGATCGCGAACGTCTACATGGGGATATCCGTTGGTTACAGCGGTAAAGAAGAAACGCTGCCGATAGTGCGCACAACTGCTAATCTAGAATACGAACTCACCTCTACGATTCTCAAAGTTACAACTAAAGAGGCAAAAACTGTCGGGTTTTTGACAGGGCACGGTGAGTTCGATATCAACGATCAAAATTATCAGCAGTTTCGTCAACTTTTGGATAAAACTGCCCAAGGTCAATACAATCTGATGTCTGTGAGTTTAGGAGATGGAAAAGGGGTGGATCCGAGCGTTGCGACGTTGATTATTGCAGGTGCAAAGCGACTGCTCACAGAACGTGAGAAATACGAGATTGATCAGTTCATCATGCGGGGGGGTAGAGCGGTTTTCTTAGTGGATCCGATCCAATTACAACCGGGTACTTTGCAAGGTTCGCCGCTAAGCACGGGTCTGAATGATCTGCTTGAACATTACGGAGTTAAACTTGGGAATAATCTCTTGTTGGACCGCAAATTCCACGACACTGCGAGATTCCAACAAGGTTTTATGACTGTTATTCAACCGTATCCGTATTTTGTCAAAATTATCAAAGAGAATTTCTCGGTAGAGAACGTGGTTACCAATGAGTTGGAAACGATGACGCTGCCCTGGACCAGTTCCTTAGACGTTCTTACAAAAGAGGGCATCACAGCGACGCCGTTGGCAAAAACGAGTGAATTTGGACAGAGCGTTCAAAGTTATTACAACCTGATGCCGAATTCCCCGCTTCCTGAAGCCGAGCTTCAAGTCTACACTGTTGCTGCGGCTCTGGAGGGGAAGTTTAAGAGCTTCTATGCGGATAAAGAAATTCCGCCGGTGGTGACTGCCACAGATGATGAGGGAAGCGAGGCAGGTGCTTCTGTAGAAGTCGCTGAGGCACTTCCGATTCAGACTGAGGGTGAACAGACACAAATTGTTATTGTCGGCACGTCGCAATTTCTCACCCAGCTGCGTCCGGATGGCATCAATTTTTTCTTAAACACCGTGGACTGGCTGACTCTCGGCGATGCGCTTATCGGTATCCGCTCGCATGCTATTACGGATCGCCCCCTCCGAGAAACGGGGGGAATTGAGAGGGATTTTATCAGATATTTATGTACTATAGGTCTTCCGCTCTTGGTTGTGATTTTTGGACTCGTTCGATATTACCTAAAGCGACGTGCAAAACAATTGGTAGAAACGTACGGTTCGATATAATTTCCCCTATTCGTAAAGAAACAGAATTCACTATAAATATTGCTTATAGGCAAAAAGCGGGTTGATTCTAGATGTCAACCTGCACGGAGATTCGACAGTTAGAAAATGAAAACGAAACAACTCCTTATATTAGGCGCTATTTTTGTTGTTCTGGCAATTGTTATTCTGCTCTTCGAGAATCCTTTTGGGCAGAGCGAGTACGAGAAGAAAGTTGAAACAGCGACCCCGCTGTTCCCAAACTTCAATAAGGGACAGGTTACAAAAATAGAAATTAATGCTGATACTGAAAGCACAATACTCTCAAAACAGGACGGCAATTGGGTTGTTACCTCAATGGACGACTATCCGGCAGATAGTGAAGGTATCTCGGAGCTGCTGTCCAAAGTGGCTGAATTTAAGAACACGCAGCGCGTCTCTAATAACCCGGAAAAACAGGCAGAATTTGAGGTTGATAGCACAGGGGTCGAAGCGAAACTGTTGGCTGCAGACGATACCCTCCTAGCACACCTATTTGTCGGGAAAACAACCCCTGGATTTCTGAGTAGTTATGTTCGCGTTGCTGATTCCAACGATGTCTATGTGGCGCAAGGCTACCTCCAATCTATGTTCAACAAAGGGGCACGGACTTGGAAAGATAGGGCTATCTTCGATTTCAATAAAGGCATTGTCACGCAGTTGAATATCACTATGCCTGAAGAAAGCGTCGAACTCCGCATTGATGGGGATGGCACGTGGCAGATGCTCAAACCGACTGCTTCGGCTGTCAAGCAAGACGAGGTTGATTCTCTTCTCACAACCCTTAGCGGATTGGATACCGATGATTTTGCCGAAATGCCAGAGGAGCTCGGCGAATACGGATTGGATACACCGGAATCTACTATATCTGCTCTACGCAATGACGGCACAACGGTGACGCTGCACATCGGAAGAGAGGAAGAAGGTAAATACTACGTCAAACGCGATGACAAGGATACTATCTTCAGACTCTTCAAATCAAATGTTGATAGTTTGATAAAGAAGTCTGATACGCTCCAGGCGGAAGAAGAACCACCAGCCTCAGAGGGAAACGAATAGTGAACTTGTTTGGTCGCAAACAACGCGGTGGGGTTGACTGCACCGAAGGAAATTGTTGTGAAAAAATTAAAATTTTTGTGTTTATGGGGCATTGCCCTGACTGTTATAATGTTCATCGGGTGCGATCCACAAATTGTGGCTCCCTTGTTAACGTCCCCGGAGAGTAGGACTATTCATGTCACTGGAAGTGGTTCAGTCGTTGCTGCCCCGGATATAGCGATGCTCAATTTAGGTGTGTCTGCCGAAAAAACCTCGGTTGCGGAAGCGCGCGAGGCAGCTGCGAGCGCGATGGCAGATGTCATGGAGTCTCTAGCGGGTAACGATGTCGCTGAAAAAGACATTCAGACCACAAATTTCAGTATCTACCCGCAATACGACTACACGGACAACGGGCGCGTATTGCGTGGATACACGGTGAGCAACACTGTCAATGCGAAAGTGCGCAAATTGGAGGGGCTCAGTGATATAATTGACGATGCTGCGGCGGCAGGTGGCGATACTGTTAGAGTAGACGCTGTTCAATTTATGATTGAAGATCCTACGGCGTTACAGACTCAGGCGAGGGTTTTGGCAGTAAAGAAAGCCGAGATGAACGCGGTAACCTTAGCAGAAGCGAGCGGTGTTACTCTCGGAAAACCTATCACTATCACAGAGAGTAGCTCTGGTGGCAGCAACCACATTGCTTTTGCGGAGCAAGCATCACTCGCTGATGATAGTTCTCGGAGTTCAACGCCAGTTCAAGTGGGCGAACTCACGGTTACCGTGAATGTCACTATTGTCTATGAAATTAATTGAGATTTTTCGCAGCTATGAGATGAGGTGCCTGCTTAGGTTGTATCGGTAAATTGGTGGAGATGTTAGCGTGCCGGCATAATGTGGTGGAGTCTCATAAATCTGTCGGCATTTCCAAAGGTCGACTTGACAAAAAAGCGGCATTGATAGTATGATGAAGTTAGGGTTGACATAACGAATACGACTTTTCACGTAAATCTGATGGCACAATACTGTTGCTTGATGCACGCTATAAATAGTTATGATAACATACGAACAATGGAATAAAGCAATAATATCTTACTTTTTTGAAGAGAACGAATCAGGTCAAATTGTTTTCTTGCAAACCAATGCTGAAGTTCTTTCTGAAATTGCAGAACTTTTCGATTTCGACATAGCAGATGCCGTCGCGAGTTTTAAAGAATCTGTCAGAAACAAGGTGGTTGCTTCGAAGACAGTCAACCTCTGGACAGTCAACCCTAATTCTATATTGTCGGAAGACCACTCCGAAAAATATCCACCCCAAGTTGCTTTTCTTGCTCTCACAGTACTTGCAGCGAGTCTGATGGACGCTGAAGGTTCTGTTGGCTCTCATAATTATTACATTCGTCTCAATGAGTTATTGTTTGAGCAGTCGGTTAAAGGTGCACCCAAAGGTTTTGATCACGCCCAATTTGAAAATTTCTGGAAGCATCTCCGAAGATGGGCAACTGATCGGCAGGATGTTGAACTCTATCTAACCCCAGGTTCATCAAGCAGTAGGTACGTCTGGTATCCAAAGTCACAATGCTTGATTAGTAAGCGTGATCGAAGGGCCATTTATCGGTTCTTTCGCGAGTACGACTTAAATCCCTTTTCAAAAATGTCAGATAACCAACTTGAAAGAAATCTTCGTGCTTGGTTACGAAGACCTGCCGGATCTACCAAGATTGAACGTTATTTCTCCAATAGATCGTATAAAAGGTCAATTATCAGTCAGGTTAAATCGATTCTGGAACATTGGGATAATGAAATTCCACCTGACCCGCCTCGCGATGAAAAACAGACTAGTGCCTCAATCCATGTTGAAATTCGATTCGATCCACCTGACAATAATGCCGAAATTCGCTACTGGTTCCCAAGACGCGGTAGAGATGAAACACTTTGCAAAACTAATCTCCTAGAGTTTCAATATCTACAACCGTCACCCTTAGAAAAATGGTTTCGACCAATTATTGATAGCAGCGGTACGTTTTGGTCCCTACGAGATACTCTGCAATTGCAAACGGATGAGGCCAACTCAATAATTTATACACTAAGTTATTCCGATATCTGGATTTTCAGGAAAGACCCTGATCGTGACGATAGTTGGCTGTCCCAACGAAACATGCAGAGGTATGAAGATCATTTAATAATATTTCACAAGCGGCTCGTTGATCAGGTTGTAGATTGCTTAAGACAAACTTGTGAACAAGAGTTTGAAGAATGCAATACTATCCATGTTAATGGGAAAGAAAACGATTGGTTGTACCTGCAAGTTGAGCCCACCAAATTTGCCTCTTTTCCAGAGAAAGATCTCTGGAAACTTTCTGTCGTTTCGAGTAAGCGGATAGGTCTTATTGGTGGACTATCGGTCACAAACCAAAATGGCCGCAAGGCTTATGTTGATTTCTGCCTTCCCACTGTTTTCGTTCCTGATCTCGGGCTTCCTGATAAAGAAAATTTGTGGATTGGTGGACGAGCGTTTGCAGTTGACGCAGATAGGCGTATTAAGCTAGATGGTGTACTGGATCCGGGATCTCATCTGCTTACCTATGCGGAGCAAACAAGAGAATTACATGTTATTTCTCCGGAATGTTCATTGGCACATCACGAACGCACTTTAATTGCCTTTATATCCGAAAACCGGACAACAATGCCTACGTATGCTGTAAAAGAGATTTCAGAAATTTCGGAGGGATCAAATACCTGGTTTACAGGTGCAAAACTTATAGGAGATATTCCCCCCCTACCTCCAGTTAATGAAGAATTCTTTAGAATTCCTGCACATATTATATCGTCTGTTGTGAAAATAGCGATTGATCTTAAACAGAACAAGAATTCAACCCCAGAATGGTTTGATGAGCTAATTGAATATTTGGACCAGAACGTTATCCTCCGAGCATTTGTTGAAAAAAAGTTAAATATCTACAACGAGACAGCCTTGTCTTATGCGGAACTCCGGAAACAAATAGGTAGATAGATATGCAAGGAAAACCATATCCAGAAGCAAAGCGAAGAATTTTAGTAAATCTCAGTATAGCAAATTTCATCACTTTTTTAGAAGAAGTGACAGATTCTCAAGGAAAACTATTTATTTCACATCAATTACTCCCAAAAAATGTGAAAGGATTTCGCAAGGGGCGGGCCCCATTCAAACAAACAGTTCCAAAGTTGATTGCAAAATTAAAAAAAGAACAAGAACTCACAAATAGGGATTCCCCAATTTGGGATTCGTTCGAGAAAGTCTGGATGTTCTGGATTAAATCTTATCCTGAATTAGATAAAACCCTAAGAGTATTTGACAATAAAAAAGACTTTGATGATGACTACAACTGTATCATACCACCGAATAGCGACTTAGATATTGAGTGCTTTAAATTTTTGTTAAAAGCTAGTCACAATGCTCCGATTCATCAGGAGATGGTTACTTGCTTTTACGAATATGGTTACTTCAATGAAGATGAACGGATTCAAAATTTAATCAACCAAATACCCTCTCGTGAGGAAATTCAACGGAGAGAACAATTAGCAGAGCTGCCATGTAAAGTTGATGAATTGTCCCAGACTATTGATGTTTTTTTTCAAAATATTGAAAATCTTAAGTCGCGAATTTCCGCCATGGAATCTGCCAATGAACTAGGAACAAAGCTCACTGAACAAATAGCAATAGTGCGTCAGTACTTTGATACTGAACTGCAACAACTTGAACAAACAATGATAAACAAACATAGCCAATTTGACAATCGGATTTCTAGTATAGAGTCGAATTCTAAGCAGTCGGTTGGCTTGATAAGAAGAGGAATCAGTTCACTTAAGGCAGAGCTTTTCGACCTTAGCCAATCGGTTAATTCATTAGCAAATGAACTTACTGAGATAAAATCTGTCAATAGAGAGGAAATTGATAGATTGATAAATCAGCAAGTGCAAGGTAGAATCAAACAACTAAACTCACAAATGCCACGGGGGATCGAATCTTTTGAAATGAGACTCGCGGCAGCAGAGAACGCTATTTCTGAAATTAAATCAGAAATGACTGATGGACCCAAAATGTCTATTCAAGCTCTAAAAATTGGAAAAAGGCACAAAACCACATTAAAGAAAAAAGCAGAACGTTACTGTGATGAAAATGAGTATCTGGACGATTTCTGCCATTGTCTACAAAGATTTGGCATAATTGATTACGCAGATAAAGAAATAGCTCCTGCTATTCATATCGCGCTGAAAACGTTTCCTGCAATTGAGATTATTGATGATGCACGAATTATTAAGGTTTGGAGGTTAATGTGCGATCACCACTTTCAACTTACAACCATCAATGTAGAAATGGGATGGCTTGGATTACAAGATTGGTTTCCTACTCTTTTTGCCCAACAGTGTTTCGGAGAAAGACTAGAGCCTGTTGAGCTTGAGGCTTCCATTAAGAAAATGATTGAACTTGGAGATATGCCGTGGGTGATATATTTCCGCTATTGCGATAGGTCATTTCCAGATATTTATCTGTCAGGTTTTCTGGACTGGATTGGCGGTTCTTGCCACAAAGGCATTAAAACGTTCCTAATACGTTGTTCCGGAACTAATCGTTGCAAGACGAACGAAAATTTTTATGAGCGAATAGCGCGTTTGCCCAAACCCAAGGATCATGCTCCTATTGAGTCAATGAACTTAAAACCTTCTAGGATTCCTCTTACATTATCTAAATGGCACTCTTGGTGTCAATCGAATCCTAATATCGCCCCCCAATACAGAGAACCCGATGACCTTCTTGAAAAAATGAGATCGGTCGTTGGAAAAAGGGGGTGGGAAATTCCAAGAGTGCTTCTTAGAGAAACCCAACATTACCTTCGACTTTCACACAATATTATGGCTCCAAAGCGCGCGCTTGATTGGGCATTGACCTTACGATTTTTGCCATGGATTGGAAACCGACACCGGTTGATTGAAACAGTACAAGACCTCCTTAATAACGGTAATCAAGAATTACCTCATTTTCAAGAAGGTCTACAAATAGCACGAGAGGCAGGCGAATGAATCGCGTGGAAACGAACGTCTTTGATGGACTGCTTTATTACTTATCGCACACAGGAAAGTTAAGTTGGGGAAACTTCAAGGAAGCAATTAGGTGCCTGACGAGGGATAATCCAAGCTTTAAACAATCCACCTACCTCATATCTCTTGCCCGCCTGGGGCATCTTGATTTTGACCCGATGCTTTTATCCTATGTCAATATTGCTCCGGCTGTTCTTGTGGAAACAGCAATGGAAAATCAATATGTCCTTGTAGGTAGTCGAGTACCCAGTTTTCTTGCAGACGTTAAGGAATGTGTTTCCAGAAATAGTGGAAAATTCCTATTAATCCCAGAAAAATATGCTCCGACGACTGTTGTCTTAAGTGAATTGACAGAAAAAGCGTTGGCATCCCTCGAAAATTTGGGTATTCATATTAGTTTTGAATTTTCGGAAAAACTGTCACGCATATTGCCTCGGCCAAAACTCATGGATCTTCAAAGTAAACCACCTTCTGTTCCCAGCCTGATAAAAAAGTTTAATCTTACTACATTGGACTATGAACCAATAAATGATGGGGAGCACATAAATGGACTCTATCAAGTTCCACAACATGGACCTGATGTTTACATTTTAAGATTTGGGAATCATGAGCGAAGAGTACCACGTGATTGGGCAGAATGGAATGTACTTGCTGGAACTTCTGGATTAATCTCTTACGAAGAAAAATCTCAAATATGGCGTATCACGAACAAATTGCGTGTACCAATAATTGTAGATCGGTGTGCGACACTTTGCTCAGGGCATCCACCAAAGGTAAGGGATAATTTCGTCTGTTATTCCAATGTGCCAGTTGACGTAGCAAAACGATTAACAAAATCGCTCTATCAAAATTAGGAGACTGTTATATGTCAGATCCTTTTGAGACTTACAAACGGCTCCGTGAGGGGTACATCCGCTATATCGAGACGGCTATGAGCTTCAACAGTGAAGAGCTAGAAGAAGAACGTAGAAAGTTACTGAAGAAAAACGGATTGCTTTTTCAAGAACCTCGCTTTGAACCAATTTTCCCTTATCCTTCCTCAGGCAAAACATTGTCTCAGTTATGCACGGATTTAAAACTACCCGCAGAACTTGGAGAATTTCTTGCAGTAGGAGGTAAAGACGGGCTTGCTCCAATAGACCGCACACTCTATGAACATCAGGCAGAAGCAATCAAAACATCAGTTGTTGATGGTGAGGATGTCGTTGTTACAACTGGCACCGGTTCTGGAAAAACAGAATGTTTTTTGTTGCCAATCTTCAGCTATCTTATCAAGGAGTCCCGAAACTGGGACGTTTACGGAGAAAGAAAATCACGTCTCTGGTGGCAAAAAACCCAGTCAAAGCGTATTCCACAGCGGGAGGGCGAAAACCGCCCCGCCGCTATCCGTGCGTTAATTTTGTATCCGCTCAATGCACTTGTAGAAGATCAACTTATGCGACTCCGGCGTGCTTGTGATAGTCCAGAGGGACATCAATGGCTTAGAAACAACAGAGGCGATAACCGGTTCTACTTCGGGCGGTATACCGGTTTGACACCTGTAACAGGAGAAGAAAAAAGTGAAAACGCCCGAAAACTCCGGTACCGACTTGAGAAACTACAGAAGCAAGCTGAAAAAGCTAAAGAAACCAAGGAAACACGCTATTTCTTCCCATCCGCTGATCCTGACGCGTCTGAGATGTGGTCGCGTTGGGATATGCAAGATCATCCACCTGACATTTTAATCACAAACTATTCAATGTTGAACATCATGCTCACCCGTGATTTGGAGCAATCAATCTTTGAAAAGACTAGGGAATGGCTAGAAGAACCAGAGAGTGTTTTCCATCTGGTTATTGATGAACTTCATTCCTACCGCGGCACAGCGGGTTCGGAAGTGGCTTATCTGCTTCGAACCCTATTTAACCGGCTCAACCTTGACCCTAATTCACCTAAATTACGTATCATTGCGTCAAGTGCATCCCTTGAAGACGGTGAAGGTCGCAAATACCTTCATCAATTTTTCGCACGACAGAAAGATTTTAAAATCATTGCTTCGCCTCCACACCCTGATAAAAATGATGAACTTGAGGAGTGCCTCAAACACGCAAAAGACTTTGAAACATTTAATTCAAATGGCGAGTCCGCTCATTTTGAAGATCTTTCAAAAGAGTGCGTCAAATCTGCCGTAGCACAACTTTGTAACCGTAACGGTAGGTTGCACGCCTCAACGATTGAAGATATGCATGAGGCTGCAAACAAAGTTGCTGCGACACCGGTTTCCAAGAGCGCTCTCCGTGGACTAATTCAGTACTTGATTCAACAGAAGGATGAAGCAAATACAGAGAAAGCTCTGTTGCCACTCAGAGTGCATTATTTCTTTAAAAACTTTGAGGGATTATGGGCATGTAGCAATTCAGACTGCCAATCCCGGAGTTCTAAAAGGTCGATCGGCAAACTGTTTGCTAATAGACGTGTTTTATGTGATGCGTGTGGTTCACGAGTCTTAGAATTGTTAACTTGCGAAACGTGTGGAGACATTTTCCTCGGAGGATACAAACACAAAATATCGGAAGGTGAACAAGGTTGGTACCTCAGTAGTGATTATCAAGATTTATTGGGCCTGCCTGAAAAAGGGGTTAGAGATCGGAACTATGATACTTATGCCATTTTTTGGAAGAACACACAAGACCCAGCTAAAAAGAAAGCTTGGACAAAAAATGGTATTAAAAGACAGTGGGCTTCTGCTGAACTTTCACATTCGGATGGAAGGCTGATTCCGGATACCTCGTCTAAGTCCAATGGTTATTACTACAAAATTAATGATTCAGAGGATTGGTGCTCGGAAATTCCTAAGTTTTGTCCCAACTGTGGTGATCTACGAGATTACAAATCGGAAAAAAATCTTATCAACGGAAAAGAACAGGCACCTTCCATAATCCGAACTAGTAGGACTGGTTTGCAAAAAATAATCCAAATTTTCACCCAAACCTTGCAAACGACTGTCAAAGAGCAATCAGATCGAAAGACAATTATCTTTTCTGATAGTCGGCAGGACGCTGCAAAATATGCAGTGGGTATTCAATGGTCTCACTATCAGGATATGATCCGACTCATTGCTATCGAAGCAATGAAAGAACAAGTAAAAGATGATGACTTGGAATTCCTCCAAATGTTCGAAGCTGGTAAAGACGATTTCCGCACTGCCCGAGAGGTAGCCCGCAATCTACGAGAGGTAATCCGTAATCTAGTTGAGAAATATTCTGATCATAAGGAATTATTTTATTCTATTGAGGACGCTTTCGATGATGGAAAGCCTTTAACGCTTGAGCAAAAAGAGGGGCTTTCTGAACTGGGAGGCAACTATCCGTTCACGGTTCTTCAGGATGCTTGCTTTGATGCTTTTATCAATCTCGGTATGAATCCTGGAGGCTACGGTAAAGATGTGGAAATTTCTTGGGAAAAGGGTCGGCGAAATACACTGATTCAGCATAAATGGGAAGAAATATTCAAATGGGATGAAGATCCTATATCAGCACGCCAGCTACGTCTGCTTGAAGAGCATCAACGACAGCTTTTGATGAATATCCAAGCGGAATTAAAAAGAATGATAACGGAACAGCTTCTGTTTGCACAAAGAGATATGGGATTAGAAGGGCTTGGACTCGCTTGGTGTGAACCGGAAACTAATTCGGACAAATGGCGAATTCAGGGAATTGATGTTTCTGAAATGATGTCCGCTGTTACCCGAATCCTTGCTGAACGTAGACGTACAAGGATTTACCGCCCATATACTGACGAAGAGAAAACGCCAGATTTTCTCCGAGCCTACATCCGGAAATCGGCGACACAAATTAGATACCATGCTGATGAACTCATTAGAGCAGTTGAGGAACAACTAGAATTATCAGAGAGTTTTGAAAACGGCTTTGTCCTTGTTGAAAAACTTAATCTTCGCCTTTCACAAGGAAACACGATCTTCCGATGTTCCAAATGCCGGCGCAAGCATCTCTACGAAGCAAGTAGGATTTGCACAAACACAGTGTGCTTGGGAAAATTGGAGGAAATTAATAGAGACGAAGACACTTTTGAAAAATACGGTAACTATTATGCCAATCAGGCGAATTCAGGTATACAACGGTACCGTTTCCATTGTGAAGAATTGAGTGCACAAACGGATTCAGAGGAACGCCCAAACCGTCAACGGTGGTTCCAGGGGGTAATTCTAGACGATGAGAACCTGCGAACGGATGAAATAGATCTCCTTAGCGTAACAACAACGATGGAAGCAGGTGTTGATATTGGCGCTCTCTCGCTAGTTTTGTTAGGGAACGTTCCTCCACAACGTTTCAACTATCAACAGCGCGTCGGACGCGCTGGACGGCGCGGGGAACCAGTAGCATACTCTTTGACGCTCTGCAGTCTTAGAACCCATGATGATCACTACTTCTCCCATACAGGTGAAATTACAAATACTCCAACCCCCTCACCTTATTTGGACCTCCGGAGCCGAGACATTATCAAAAGAGTACTAGCCAAGGAAGTTCTGTTCCACGCTCTCCCGAGACACTCGATTGAAACTTCAAAGGAGAGAAACGTCCATGGTGCATTTGGAAAAGTCTCCGGTTGGGCCACTAACCGCGAGAAGCTCTCTGAATGGATCAAGACTCAACAAGGGCAGATTCAGCAAATCGTGCGTGTGCTCACTGCGCAAACAGAACCAAATATCCAAAATGGGACAGACGCACTGACAAACTGGATTACTAACAAACTTGAAACCGCAATTAACGAGTGCGTCGAGAATCATGAGCATGAAGATGATGATTTAAGCCAGGTCCTTGCGGAATCTGGTTTATTACCTATGTTTGGATTTCCAACAGGTGTGCGTTTATTGTATCATCAACGACCTCTTAGTTCTAATTGGCCTCCAACATCAGGGGTTGTTGACCGCGACATTGAACTAGCGATCAGCCAATTTGCGCCGGGCTCGGAAACCATCAAGGATAAAAAAATCCATACATCAATAGGTCTTGTATCCTATAAACGAGAACAAAACCGAATCGTGACCGATAAAGGTATAGCGCAGGAAAAAACGATAGGTTTTTGTGAAAACTGCAAAGCCGTTTTTGAGAATGCTGACAAAGATGAAAATACTTGTGAAATTTGTGGAGATAGCAAATATAAGCCAATTCGAGGGATTGAGCCAAAGGGTTTCCTATCTAATTTTGATAAACCTGCTGATGCCCATGAATCTTTCAATTGGACACCGCGCTCAACATATTCTCGCTTACCTTCGGACGTACTTAAAAACAACCTGAAACACGAGCACAATTTCCTATGGGATACAGCAGACAAATTAAAATTGCTTTCAATTAACACCAACAGCGGCCGGTTGTTTACTCTGCAAAAAAAGCGAAATAGCCAAGCACTTGTATCTCCTGAAGTTTGCAAGGAATTGGATTTAGAAATCGATTTCGAAGGGGAACCATCCAAAGCCGCACTTTACGCTGCTAAGACCACAGATGTTTTGCTAATCGAAGTTAACGAAATTCCAATAGGTATTCTCCAAAATCAAGGGAAAGAATATTGGCGAGCTGCCCTTTATTCTTTCGGGTTCTTGTTCCGTCAATTTGTGGCGAGTCAATTGGATATATCGCCTGACGAGCTACGAGTTGAGCTTCGTCCTATGCAGGTAGAAGAGGGAACATATAAACAACAAATCTTCATCGCCGACGCTTTGGCCAATGGAGCCGGATATTGCCGTCATATAGGTGAAGCTGGTGAAAATGAAGAACCATTCCGATTAATGCAATACCTACGCAATATGGTTGATCCCAATCACAATTTCGCAAAAGGGTTCATCGAACATGGAAATGACTGCGATTCATCTTGCTATAACAGAGGTTGCATGCGTGACTACTTCAATATGCCTTACCATCCGTTTCTAGATTGGAGGCTGGGGCTTGATGTGACAAAACTGTGTCTTGACAAAAACTATCAGATGGATCTTCAAAAAGACTATTGGATTTCTCTTACAGACATAATTGAAAAAAACTTCATTGAGCTTTTTCCGAATCTTAAACGTAACGATCGTAACGGAGTGCATGTTTTTGAGGATGAAGCAGAGGGGAGAGCTTTTATCTTACATCATCCTTTGGCTGCAAGCGGAGATCGTGCAGGGCCAAACATCAAATTCGCTATTGTTGATCTTGAAGAATCTGGATTCAAAGTAGAATATATTAACATTTTCGATGCCATTCGTAGGGTTAGTGTTGTAATAAATATTATGAGTCCCCGAGGTGGGTCTGGTTTTCTAGCCGCGCCTGTCACGATGTCTAAGTAATTTTAAAACGTATTATAAAAGGGAGATTTTCCATGTATAAAACAGCGATGTTAGGGTGCGGTGGTCGCGCCCGTGCCCATGCAGATGCGTATCGTTTCGTCAAAAACGGCAAACTTGCCGCAATCTGTGATATGAATACCGAGCTTCTGAACAAATTCGGAGATGATTTCGGTATTTCTTCACGCTACAGCGATCTGGATGTGATGCTTGAAAAGGAAAAACCGGACGTGCTTCACATCGTTACGGCCCCGGTGTTGAGAGGTAGCAACGAGCGAATTCGCTATTCGCTCATGAAGCAAGCTTCTGACCACGGGGTGCCAGCAGCGATTATCGAAAAACCGATCGCTGTTGAAAGCGAAGATTGGCGGCAGATCGCAGGATTAGCGGAAGAAACGAAAACCAAGTTTGTCGTCAATACACAGCTTAACTTCCATCCGCAAAATCTGGAATTGAAGCGGGATGTTGCAGAGGGGCGCATTGGAGACATCAAGTTCATCGATGCGAGCGCACGCAGCACTCCGGTCGATCAAGGTCCACATGTGCTGCAATTGGTATCTTCCTATATTGACAATTCTCGGCCAACGCGGGTGCTGGGACAGATTTCGGGAAGCGAGCAGCTAGATTCGGCGCAACCGTCTCCGCAATATGCTAGTGCTCGCGTTCAGTACGAGAACGGGCTGCATGTGTCTGTTGCCTTTGGGACAGCGATCGCGCCAGCTGCGTCCGATGATCCTGGTATTTTTTGCCACAAACGCGTTTTTGTCATTGGAACGGATGGATTTGTGCATTGGCGGTTCAGCAATTGGGAGCGTTCAACCCGAGAGCGTGGCTACGAAAGCGGTCTGCTTAACTACGGAGAGCAGGATGTTGTGGCACAAGGGAACCTCACGGAGGCTGTTTTTGACTGGCTTGATAATGAGAGCAAGGTACATCCGACACACCTCAAGCAATCTCTTGCAGAGTTCAACCTCCTTTTGGGAATTTATTATAGCGGTATCACAAACGAGGTGATTGAGCTCCCGTTTGATCCACCCGATAAATTGATGGATTCGCTGAGAGCGAAGTTGTAGCCGGTGCTTTGTCCTTTCATTATTTAACCGAGAGGCGTTTGGACACCTTGTGTGGTGGAAGCTACTGATCGGTTGCGAGTAACGGCTGTAACAACTCCTAAACGGGCAGAGATGTTAATCCTAGGATGGAAACAGTGGAATGCCTGTTTCCGTCCTAGACTCCTAAAAAGGAGATTTCTCAGGCTCCGTTTTACTACTAAGGAACTCAATAGAGAACCAATGACAATGGATGAGGTTAGCGCTTTATAGGAGCCGATAATAGTTTTCAACCGGTGGCATCCCGGCAAATCTGAAAACCTAACTTCTAATTTTTCCGTTTTAAAAATAAGGTGCTTAACACAGTGAATGTTTTATGATATAGTATTAAAAAAGTATAGAACTTAAGGAGAGAAATAATCTATGAAAGTTTTAGACACTTATACTTCCGTTGAGATTTCGAGAGGGTTTAGCGAAGATTTCCCTCCGCGGTGCCCTTTGCATCGGCTAAATTCTGTTGTCGGGTTATTTTTTAATAAGCATCACCCCCCCCTTTAACTTCACAAATAACAAGCAATAAATATACATCTGTGTATCTTCACAGAGAAAAGAAGCATAAAATGAAAAGAACATTAGTGGTTTTTTCCGTGCTTGCCGCGTTTATGTTTGCAAGCGCCCCGTTCGCAGCGGCAGAATGGCAAGAGAACATGGTAACCAATAACACGCTTGAAGAGATCTATGTGATCAAGAGCACCTGGCAGGCAGCAGATGATAACAAAGGTATCCCTGCAGGGTTCTGGACGCGCGGCTCTTACCGGCTTGCTCCCGGGAAGTCTAGGATTTTCCATTCCTGGGACACCAACAGCATCTATTTCCGTATTTCAAACGCACAGGGTGCGATAAAAGCGAACAGCGGCACGACGGCTTTTGCGTTCTGGTCTCATCCGGGTCGCTCCTTCCGCGTTGTCTCACAGACGTTCGATGCCTCTGTGACGACGGATCAGCTGCTCTACTCTGATCGTTCGCCGGGTCAGTTGGCTCAATTGGAGGGATTTGTCAGCTATACAGGCGGCTCGGCAGTGGTTGTCACTCCGACGTGGGTGTCGCTAGATGGACAGCCGACTGCTCCGCCGAATGACGAACTCGGAGACGATGGGGGTCGGCCTGGTGAAGATGTTGCGCCGCCTGCGTGGGTAGCGAGCGTGATAACAAATGCCACGGAAGCCGACCTATATGTAGTCTACGCGACGTGGAAGTTGGAGAACTCGAAGAAAGGGTATCCGGAGGGATTTCGGACGCGCGGCACGTATCGCATTCGTTCAGGGAAGGGGCGCGTATTTCATGCCTGGGCGGATAACGAGATCTATTTTCGGATTGCCAATGCTGCGGGAGCGTTAAAACCGGAGGCGAGCTCGGAGACGTTTGGGTTCTGGTTGCATCCGAGTCGTTCGTTTCGGCTGGTCTCGGATCAGATTTCTGCGACTGTAGCCACGTCAAGCTTGAGTTACTCGGATCGTTCGGTGTCGAAGTTAGAGCGTTCGGATGGCTTTATGGTGTATGAGAGCGGTTCTGACGTGACGGTGACTGCTGATTGGGTGCCGGTCTCTCCTGTTGAGGTCGGGAATAATGGTAACGGGAATGAGGGTGACGATGGCGCTCCACCGCCTCCCAAAACCCCAACCCCGCCAAAAACCCCAGTAGTTCCTGCAGGCATGGTGTTGATCCCTGCAGGCACCTTCCAGATGGGCAGCACTATAGGCGATGCAGATGAAAGCCCCGTCCACGCTGTGTCTTTAGACGCATTTTATATGGATACACACGAAGTGACAAACGCAGAATACGTCGCGTTTCTCAATGCGGCCAAATACACAGATATCCTTACTTATGCGGTTACCCCTCAGGCCAGTTGGGCACACATTGCATTAGTAGATGGTGTGTATCGTGCGAAGGCGGGGTATGCGAATCGTCCCGTTGTTCATGTGAATTGGTATGGTGCGATGGCGTATGCTGCGTGGGCAGGAAAACGACTCCCCACCGAGGCAGAGTGGGAGTATGCCGCCCGAGGCGGGTTAGCTGGAAAGGAATATCCCTGGGGAAACACCATAGATAAAACCAAGGCGAACTATAACTATGATGACAGCTTCGGCGATGGTTTGACGGCAGTCGGTAGTTATCCGGCGAATGGGTATGGTCTGTATGATATGGTAGGTAATGTCTGGGAGTGGTGTCTGGATGCGTATGATAGGGAGTTCTATGCGAAATCTGCTGCCGAGAACCCGTTATCGGGTGGTTCCAGTATTCAGTGGTTATTAGATAACTACCCAGACCGCGCCTTGCGTGACACTTACCGCGTCTTGCGTGGCGGCTCCTGGCGCACTTCAGCCCAGGATGTGCGGGTCGCCCAACGCGTCTACAATGCGCCCAGTTTCTTGGGCCCCTTTAATGGGTTCCGTTGTGTGAAGTCAGTGTCTCCTTGAAGCTTTATTGCTGAATGCGATTTATCTTGAGATAAATCGCTGAAAGGCACTAAAGATACAAACCAGGGCGTGATAGCGGTTAGGCTTTTGCTGACGGCTCTCACGCCCGTTTTTATTGCTGGATACGCTAAATCTAGCGAATCATAGGTAAGGTTGACAAGCGTATCAAATCCAGATAAAATCGTTGACATCAGCGCTATATGTCAACTATAATTGCCTAAAATCGTTAGAAAGATAGGTTTAAGTTGTGAAGAACAACGCAGCACCGAAAGTTGCGGTCGTTGGTAGTCTGAACATAGATCTGGTCTGCTATGCAGCACGGTATCCTGAAAGAGGGGAAACGCTCATCGGCGATGCGTTCCATATTTTCACGGGTGGGAAAGGATTTAATCAGGCGACTGCTGCGGCGCGCCTGGGGGCTGATGTGGCGCTTGTCGGAAGTGTCGGCGTGGATACCTTCGGAGAGATGCTGCTCACAGCGACTGAAGACGAGCAGATTGACAGCAGGTTTGTCAGAAAACGTGCCGATATTGGGACTGGTGTGGCGACGATCGTTGTAGAACCTGATGGTGACAATAGTATTATTGTAGTGCCGCGGGCGAACATGGCGCTAACGGTAGCAGACGTAGACGTTGCGGGGGATAGCATAGCGAACGCGGACGTGCTGCTTTTGCAGTTGGAAACGCCTATTGCAGCGTCTGAGCGTGCTGCAGCGATTGCGAAATCACACGGGACAACTGTGATATTAAATCCTGCACCTGCACAACCACTTCCTGATAGGCTATTGGCTTGTGTAGACATTCTTACCCCGAACCAGTCTGAAACCCAATTACTGGCGCGGATGCAAGTAAGGAGTGATGAAGAGGCGTGCAATGCAGCATCGGTGTTACGTGCGCGTATGGCAGACACGGAAACATCTGCTGTCATCTTAACGCTTGGAGAACGCGGGGTCTTGATGTTAACAGCCACAACAACTGAAGTTGTTCCTGCACTCTCCGTTGAAGTTGTTGATACGACAGGTGCGGGTGATGCCTTTTGTGGGGCACTTGCAACGGCATTGGCGAGTGGTGAAACGCTGCATACAGCGGTTGCGTTTGCAAACGCGGCAGGCGCAGCGGCGGTAACTGTTCCTGGGGCGACCCCCTCTATGCCGACACGCGCCGATGTCGAGCTTTTAATGTGCTAATATCAAAAACTGTATCTTTGAGAGCATCAAGATCTGAGGGAAATAGACGATGAAAAAAATGAGAAAAAAGATCTTCATTCTTATTGTGTTAATCACATGCTTATGGGGCAATACAATCGCGACACGAACATTTTCAGCGGAAAAATGGGAATCGAAGATGAAAAAAGACTTCGCCAAGGTGCTGCGAGAGAAGAAACGTCCCGCGGAGAAACACCGGGATTTCATTCGCAAATGGCAGAAGGAGGGACGCCTTTCTCCGCTCCTGACGTTGTATGAAACGGAAAAGGAAGATCGTGCCCCGTCTTCTGCGGTAATCGAGGCAGCATTCTACTACGGTTTGGGCTATACACACGCGCTTCATGCCACGGAGATCGGTGAAACACTTGAGACTGCGATTACGTACTTAAAACATGCCGTTGAAATTGATCAGGATCTGTTCTGGGCACACTTCAACCTGGGTGGTATCTACGAGCAGCTGGAAGAGAACGAGTTAGCACTTAGCGAGTTTGGGATCTGTGTTCGTCTGAATCCGAACTACTATCCGACTCACTATCGCATCGGTGAGGTGCATTTGAAGCAGCAGAATTATCCGGAGGCACTCTACGCTTTTGACGCAGCGCGTCAGTTAAATCGAAAATGGGAATATCCACAGTACGGTATCGGTTTGGTGCGGTTTGCACAAGGCGAGTTGGACCGTGCACGAGAAACATTTGAAAATCTCACGCAACGGAAGAGCAAGTTTGCGCCTGCCTACTTCAAGTTGGGGCAGGTTCTTGCTGCTCAGGGTTTTTTCGACGATGCCTTGGAAGAATATGCTAAGGGCGCGCGCTATGAGCCTTACTCAGCGGAGGTTGTTTACGAACTCGCTGCTATCTTCGATGAAAAAGGTAACACAACAGGGGCTATTAAGTTGTATGAACGCACGCTTGAAATTGAGCCGACACATGGACAGGCGCATCTATCGCTCGGAGATAACCTCTACGCCGTGGGCGACACAACAGGAGCTTTACAACATTACCGAGAGGCGCTTTCCTTAATGCCGCATATTAAAGAGGATTTTTTTGAACCGCTTGACCCTTATTTTGCCGGATTAATGACAGTCGATGAAGCACTGCCTATTTTAGAGAAAGCGATGTTCGTTTTGCCCAATGATCCGCGTTCCTACTTTTACGCGGGTAACCTTGAGACTGATGCGGGGAACATCGAGAAAGCTATTGAACATTACAAAAAGACTGTTCAAATTATTGAAGCGGATGCAAGTTATTTGCAAATAGAACTTCCTCTGGGAAGCTTAAACGACGTTTATTTTAAGCTCGGGGAACTCTATCACCGGCAAGGCGACATAGAAGAAGCAGTCTTCCACTTTAAACGCGCTTTGGCATTAGATCCGACGTTAGCAAATAGATTTATGTTAGAAGGGCAGGCGGCTTTCGATGCGGGGAACTACGCGGCTGCTATTGAGCCTCTAAATATGCATCTGCTGCTGTTTCCGAAGGATGTTACGGCCCTGTATCTGTTAGGACAAAGCTACGAGGCTAACGGCAATACAGAGACTGCTCTTATCTTTTATGAGCGTACGTTGGCGTTGGATTCGGAGCGCCCGGATGTGCTTTTTAAGATGGTTCACATCTATCGAGGACGCGAGGCGCACCAAGAGGTCGTTGAGGTTTTAGAGAAAGTTATTGAGATAGCCCCTGACACGACTGAAGCCCACTATCTATTGGCTCTCTCCTATCTCACGTTGTCAGAAACTGATGCTGCCCTTTCTGCGTTTCTTGCGACGGTTCGGCTGGATCCGGATGATGTGGCGGCGCACTACCACGCCGCAATTCTATTTGAAGGGCAAGGTAAAATAGATAAAGCCGTTGAGCACTATGAAAAAACAGTAGCGCTTGATACGACTTTACTCGAAAACGCTGAAGGGCGCAGCTTGCAAAGTCCGTTGCCAAACGTCGAAGTAACCGCGGCGGAACCCTTTTTCCGTCTTGGGGCGATCTATCGTGGGCGCAATGACGAAGATAACATTATCCGCGTCTACCAACCAGCGTTGGAAATTGAGCCTGCACATCCGGAACTGCATCACCTGCTGGCGGTTATCTTTGAAGAACGGGGGGATCGCGAGAATGCTATTCGCTACTACGGATTGGCGAATCATTACAATCCGGAAACCTTCGAGTGGCGCTACAGTTATGCCCGTCTACTTGATCAGCATGCAGAAACCTTGGGGGATAGTTATCACAAACATGCCGAGATGGCAGTTAAGGAATACACGGCTACGATTGCTTTGAATCCAAATTATGTGGAGGCTTACTTCTACCGCGGTCTGCTCACACTCCGCTACAAGCAGATCGGCGATACACTCTATCGCTATAGCCAAATTTTGGAGGATTTCAGACAGGTCACAGAGCTGCAGCCGAGACATCGTGAGGCGAACTATCAGCTGGGTATTCTTTACCTTGAAATAGATCAGCACAAGCTTGCGAAAAGGCTTTTTGAAAACATGCGCTCTTACGCTCCCAAATATAGGGGTATCCACATGCATTTAGGAATAATTGCAGAATGGGAGCAGGCGTGGAGCGAGGCGGTTCAGTACTACGAAGCGGAAGTCAAACTAATTGAGGAGCCGGCGAAGGAAGATGATGACATCGCTGCAAGGACCTATCAACGTCTCGGTAACCTTTACTATGCCCACACGCTGGATTATAATATGGCAAAAGAGACATTAGAAAAAGCACTGGCTTTGGATGAAACACATGTCCCGACGCTCCTCAACTATGCAAACAACCTCTTCAGTATGGATTTACTTGGGGCAGCAACAGAACAATTTGAACGGGTGATACAGCTTGAACCGCGCAACTTAACGGCGAACTACAATCTCGCGCTGATGTATGAATATCGAGAAAAGTACCAACAGGCGAAAACGCAATGGAAACGTTTTCTCGAACTGAACCCGCCTGAGCAGTGGAAAATTGAGGCAGAGAAGCATTTAGGTCAATAAATAAGACCATGGATACCAACCTGACACAGGAGGCACTTCAGACGGCGTTTATTGGGTGCAGGATTGAGCATTACCTGCAAGTTGCTTCTACGCATGATAATGCTATTGCGCGTGGAAAAGCTGGGGCAGCAGAGGGTACTCTTATCATTGCAGAGCATCAAACCGCTGGACGTGGTAGATACGGCAGGAGATGGGAGGCGCCATCAGGGAAAAGTCTCCTTGTATCTATTGTGTTCAGGCATCGGTTGCTGCGCGACCAAGTTGCGCTCCCCAATCTGATCGGAGCAATTGCAATTGCACAGGCAATTCGTGCGACACATGGCCTTGATGCCTGTATTAAAGTGCCTAACGATGTCCGTATAGAGAGAAAAAAGGTGGCAGGTGTGCTTACAGAACTAGCCTATGATGTCCAGGATCAGTCCTTTTTCGTCTTAGGTTTTGGTGTGAATGTTAATAGCACTTTGGCGGATTTTCCATCTGAACTCAGTGAAACTGCGACCTCTGTGCGGATAGCTGCCGGTTGTGTAGGTAATCAGAATGCGTTAATCTGTCGAACCACACTGCTACGAAGCATACTCTGTCAATTGGAAAAGGTCTACCTGCAACTAAAGGCCGGTAAGATAGATTTAATCATGCAGCAATCTGAGGCATTACAGGAAACCGTACCAAATGAAAGTGCTTATGAGTGCTTGTCTTTTAGGGGTGCGCTGTCGATACGACGGCGGTCATAGTCGAAGCGAAACGGTGATGAGCTACGAGAAAGCGCATCGGTTAATTTCTGTCTGTCCAGAGCAAGCGGGCGGCTTGTCGACCCCCCGCCCGCCTGCGGAAATCGTTGGTGGTGACGGCGGTGCAGTCTTAGATGGCAAAGCAAAGGTTATGACTGTGGATGGCAGGGACGTAACAGAGGCATATTTGCGAGGCGCGTACCACACTTTAGCGGTTGCTCAATCGCAGGCGGTAACGCAGGTAATCCTCAAAGCGAGAAGTCCTGCCTGCGGTTGTGGGAACATCTACGACGGCACTTTTTCGGGGACTCTCACGTCCGGTGACGGCGTGACTACTGCACTTCTGAAACGGCACGGTATCACCGTCACTTCTGTGTAGTTCTGATGAGCGGAATTGGTTTGTAGCGCCCTCTAATAGTTTGGTGTACAACTTATACGGTTGACATGTGAAATGGTTCATTTAGTATGAATGAAGCGTTTAAGACTAACCGGCGTTGTTCAAGAGACTAGACGGCGCACCTGCTCTCCAATATCGTGGCTTCGCATCAATGACTCACCGACAAGCATTGCGTGGACTCCTGCTTCTTGGAGCTTCGCAACGTCTTCCCGCGAGTAAATTCCACTTTCACTCACGACGATTTTGTCTGCCGGAATAGCTTCCTGCAGGCGGAAGGTTGTGGCGATGTCTGTATGAAAGGTGTGCAAGTCCCGGTTGTTTATACCGATCATTTGTGCATCGGCCTGCAATGCGATCGCCAATTCCTCTAGTGTATGTACCTCTACCAAAGCTGCCAAGGATAGCGAATTTGCGATCTCCATAAACTTCTGTAGCTGTGCCGGGGTCAATGCTGCGACAATCAGTAAGATTGCGTCTGCTCCGGCGGCACGCGCTTGATAGATATGATAGGGGTCAATCGTGAAATCTTTTCGCAGAAGCGGGAGATCAACGACGTTTCGAATTGTGCGTAGATGGTCGAGTTCGCCCGCGAAGAAACGTTTGTCTGTTAGGACAGAGATAGCAGCGGCGCCGTTTTCGCAGTAGGTTTTAGCGATGGATACTGGATGGAAATCTTCTCGAATGATGCCTTTACTGGGCGATTTTTTCTTCACCTCTGCGATCAATTTGATGGGGGGATTTTTGGAGTGCGTGTTTTGGCCAACGAGCTGCCCCAGAAAGTCCCGCGTGGGTGGAAGGTTCTTGACTTCGGCCTTCAACTCCGTAAGGGGTACCTTCAATTGTTCAGCTGTTAGTTCCTTTTGTTTATGTGAGAGGATAGTGTCGAGTATCAATCCATCAACCTCTTTTTGTGACAGGTAAGTTATTTGAAAATGTTTTGAGTTTTTCTAACTTTGCGAGTGCCGCGCCTGAGTCGATGGATTCCGATGCAAGTTGGATACCGCCATCAAGACTACGGGCCTTGCCACTTGCAAGAATCGCTGCGCCAGCGTTTAGCACGACAATATTGCGTTTGGGGCCTTTTTCACCGTTTAGCATATCAACGATGATTTCAGCGTTTTCCTCGGGTGTGCCGCCCAATAGGTCCTGGTGTTCGGCTTTCGGAATTCCGAGCGTTGTGGGATCAAGCGTATAGGTTTCGATGTTGCCGTTTCGGAGTTCCGAGACGCGTGTGGTGGTTGTCGTGGTGATGTCGTCTAAGCCGTCGTCGCCGCGCACAATAAAAGCGTGCTGGCACCCGAGGTTTTTCAGGGCATTTGCATGTGCCTCTGTTAGTTCTGGAGCATAGACTCCAATCACTTGTGCCTGTGGCCTCGCTGGATTGGTCAATGGTGCTATGGCATTGAAAATCGTACGGATTCCGATCTCTCGTCTTGGTCGGATGGCATGCTTCATGGCGCCGTGCAGGATTGGTGCAAAGAGAAAGCCGATGCCAACTTCGTTGATACAGTGTCCGACGTGTTCGGGATCGATTTCAATGTTCACGCCGAGTGCTGTTAGCACGTTTGCACTCCCGCTCTGTCGTGTCACGCCGCGGTTGCCGTGTTTTGCAACTGGTATGCCTGCTCCGGCAGTAACGATAGCAGAGGCGGTCGAAATGTTGAAGTGGTTTAAACCGGTGCCGCCGGTGCTACATGTATCAACAAGTCGTGGGATTTGGGGCGTATCTTGTAAATCGGGCTTATGCCGTGTAGGGACAGGTGTAGCTTTGGCGCGCATTGCACGCGTTGCGCCTGTAAGTTCCTCTATTGTCTCCCCTTTGAGGCGTAGTGCGGTAAGAAAACAGGCGATCTGTGCATCTGTCGCCTTCCCTTCCATGATCTCGTTCATTGTTCCAACCATCTCTGCTTCGGTTAAGGCATTTCCTGCCATAACCTTCTGAATTGCTTCACGAATCATGCAATGTCCCTCCTGAGAATATTGTATTTACAATCATAGCAGATATCCGTAGGTTTTTCAAGTGCAACCGCTGAGTGCAACCTGCAGAAAATTTACTTTTGGCTCTATGCCTTAGCAGAAGGCGTGACACATCGCGTGACTCTCGTCAAAAAGGCAGGGATTGGGTATTCTCCGTGAAAAGGGCATCCATAGAGCAAAAGAATCTGTGTGCTAAAATAGAAATCGATACATCGGTTGATTCGTCGTAATTCCTATAATGCTCCATATACTGCCAATAATGAATTCACCTAAGATTAGGCCTAAGAAGAAGGGTATAAGTTTTCGGTGGGTGCTCACGCCGCCGTGGCGAAGGAGAATCCACTTAATAACGGAGCTCACCAAGATCGAGAACCAGAACACATTCATAGACCAGCTGCTGGAGATAGCGAACCCAGCTGGGTGAAAGGGCCACCAAAACAGTCGCATGCGCATGATCATTAAGAAACCGGTTATGAGGAAGCCGATACACATTGCAACGATTGCTGGAATATTTGGGTCTCTGGGTGAAGTCAACCAGCTCTGGAGGCGATTGAAAGGTCTGCCTGCGAACCAGTCTTGTGCGCCTTCAATGTAAGAGATATGGTAGAATGCCCAAAACGAAGTGAACGTTCCGACAACAATTGCAATGCACATTGCAATCAGGAGCCGGCGGTTGGAAATCTGTGTGCGTTCTGCCAATTTAAACCCCTCTAGGATATGTGGCATCGGGTGTCCTCGATAGGCGCGGTTGAAGAAGAAGAGGTACGCCATTATTGTCAAGTTGCGTGGCCCGAGGGATCGCGTGCCAAAAATCTGGGGCATCATCTCATCGGGTCCAATGAAGTGCAGGTCGTGGACGGGTGAACCGAGTTCTGCTCGCATGCGAGTCACTGCTGTGGAGATAGCGTAATAGATACCGAAGAACACGAGTATTACCCAGACAGACATACCGGCTGTTTTGCAGAACCCGATGATGAAAACAGTGCTTGCGATGAGTGCGACTATTGTTGCCCGGTAGGACATCGGTTCGTCTGAGTCGTGGATACTCTGGTCATTTTTGAATAGCTTTTGTCCGACTTGTGTGAGGTGTTTTCGCGTGGCTATAATTGCGATCATAAATAGGCCGAGGTAGGCGCCGAAGGATTGCTCATCGGTAAAAGGGAAGTTGGGTACGCCGTGCACCCCCAAAGCATCTCCAAAGATGCGTTCTGCTTTCCAGAAAAGATAGAAGAACCAGCAGGAGAAGGATAAATCGAGCGGGATAAAGAAGGCCATCCCGACAGCGAACGGAAAGACTGCGATTGGTGTCCAGCCGATTGCGCTCCACGGTTTCTGTGTGAAGAATGGGCGTATATCGTAGAGTCTGCCTCCCAGGCTGGGTACGTTTGGATAGAGATGGTGTAGCCCATTGAGGATATCAATTGCTCCTGCAATGCCGAAACCAAGCCACATCATTTTATTTGTGAGCAGATTTGTTCGGTTTCCGGTGTTTGTCAATTCAAGTGGCAATTGGATGATAGGGTAGCTGAGTTTCTCATGTTCTGTCCACTGTTTGCGGACGAGGGTATTGATGCAAACCATCAAAAACACCATGATGCATAAGAAAGAGCCCCAGACGAGCGTTGTGGTTAGCCATCCTTCGAGGGTTTCCCATTGGTAGAGAGTTGTTTCGCCCCGATAATAATCGGTCAGAAATCCCCGATCTTTCACAGCTATCCAATCTGGTATGTACTGATGGAATAGGTGTGCCCAGTCGTTTTCTGGGGTTGCGTACCAGAAGGCGTAGGGGATCATTGGGATTAGGACGCGGAGTATATCGTGTCCTGCCAGTGAGGAGGCGATTGCCAACATGACGTAGACCGTCAGCAATTCGCCTTGTTGGAGCGCTATCTTGGGCGCGGTTCGGGTGAAGAAAAGATTGACACCGGTGATCGCAAATATGCAGAAAATGACGTTAAAGTAGAGGGAGATCGTGGTTGGGTAACCTTGCCCGGCCGAGTCCACAATCCAGTACATGTTGGGGATGATGAGGACGGTTCCGAGCAAGATTGCTCGCCATGAGGTGCCAAGTCTTGCGCTATTGAAGCGTGAAGCTTGGTTTTGCCGGACGTTTCGGCTGTTTTGTTTGGATAGTTCTCTATGAGGTTGTGAAGTCAATTGGCTACTCAAATATTATTTTGATTTTTCTTTGTATATCCCGTATAATGTATAGGATACTTAGGATATTGATTCCAGGGTTGAGACTTGTTTCGGCACAGCTTGTCGGCCGAAAATTGGTATGCAAAAGTCAGTATGACTTAAAAGAGGATGAACTGTATGGATACTACAACTGACGCTGCCCAGGCAGCGGTCTTTACAACAGAACATAAGGAATTTATTGAAAATAACGGTTATCTGCTGATTAAAAATGCGCTGCCTCGCGATGTCGTCACAGAAATTGATGCTGCCGTTGACGAGGTGTATGCCAAAGAGGAATCCGCCGGTCGCCTTGAGGCGGGCGGGAAGTTGAATCTTCGTAACTGCATTGTACATCATGAGGCATTTCTGCAACTGCTCGATTGGCAGAAGACAGTGCCGTTTGCCTATGGGGTGCTGAATTGGAATGTTCAGATGATCACGTCGCATCTGATTGTTTTGCCCTCTAAAGAAAAACCGCCTGATGACGTAAAGAACCGTATTGGTTTGCATCGTGATGGTGGCACGTCGTATCGTGAGATGCAGGAGCCTCATCCGCGGATCATGCTCAAGATCGCCTATGCGATCAGCGACCAATCTGATCCTGCTTCCGGTGCAACCGTTGTTGTGCCTGGGAGCAACCGGTTAACGGGCAGGCCGCCTATTGATCCAGAGACAGGATGGGCGCGCGGTGCAATCTCTATGAACATCGATGCTGGCGATGCCTTCCTTTTTGAGCAGCGTACCTGGCATGGCATCGGACACAATTGGTCTGGTATGCCGCGTAAGACCATCTTTATGGGATATGCCTACCGTTGGGTGAAACCGATGGATTATATCGCGATGCCCAATGAGCTAGTGGCTAAGTGCAATCCGATCCAGAGGCAGCTTGTCGGGGTTGTCAGCGACCCGCTTAGCTACTATCTGCCGCAAGAGCAAGACGTACCGCTAAAGGCGTTGCTCGATTCGGAGGCTTAGTTAATGGGTTTTATATTGCTTAGTTCCTATTCGATCTCGCTTTTGAGCGAGAGGCTGTAGTCCAGTAATGCGTTTGCGTAGGGCATATTGTGGAGTCCATAACCGCTGTCGCCTTTGACCATGTCGTAGTTCAACTTTGCGTCGAGATAGGCCTGTGAGGTTTTGTTGGGTGCGGCATCAAGTAGCGCTTTGACGGCTTGCATCTTTGTCTCTATCTCAGCACGGTACTGCGGCAGTTTCACATCCATGTTGTTATCTGCGCTATCGTGACAGCCGGCAGTACTACATACGGATAACTTTGCAACGAAGGTATGACCGCCGTGTTGTGCGACTGTTTCTGGGTCTTCTTTTACCATATGGCAGGTGACGCATCGTTTCTTCATGATACGGACATGCGGTGACGGCATTCGTTTCACACCAATCCCTTCGCGTCCGAGGAACATTTCCGACTGAGATTGGTGAACAATACCTGCTCCGGCGCATCCACAGTCCATCTTGTGGCAAGTGACACATAGATGCTTTGCGGGTTTCACCAATAAGTGTTCTGATCTGCTGGTATGCGAATGGCAGGAGGAGCAGGCAACTGCGTTCACTGCTGTCTCAATGTTATAGGTGTGTCCTGGATAGACTCGGTTACTGAACGTTTCGTAACCAGAAGAATGGCAGCTCAAGCAGGAGGTTCTGAGCTCATAAGGTCCCTCGATCAAGTTGACAAGTGCGTGGAAATGTCCGGCTTGCTGCCACTCTTGATAAGCAGGTTCATGCCCATGACACTTAACGCATCCTTCGGCAAAGGGTGTTTTTGTATCAGGTGTCGTCTCGTCTGCTGCATGAACGGTAGTTATCTGATTGTAGCCACAAAGTGCGAAAATGGCGATTATTCCCATGAGTAGGGATGCCCCGAAAAATAATAAGGCTTGTTTCATGAATTTTAATTGTCCCCGTACTTTTGGTGCGCCTCCTCAGCCGGAAAGTAATATGCGGCTGAAAAGCGTTATTATATGAAAGCCTGTTTCTCCCCGCTGGGGCGATAGTGCTTATTGTACAATCCATGGTAATTTAGCATACATGATTTGCGGAAATATGTCAATTGTTTTTAGTGTATATAGGAGGTACTGTTATGTCTGAAAACAGAAACGGGGTTAACCTTTTCAATGGTAAAGACATGGAGGGTTGGCTTGCCCGAGGAGATGTGTCAGCGCATGAATGGGACACGGCTGGCGGCATTGCTCTTAACCCAGCGGATTCCAAGCTTTTCACGATAACGGCCGGTGAAGGTATTTTTTACAACGGTGCCGCTGGACGAACGCGCGATATCTACACCGAGGCAAGTTACGGAGATTGTGAATTGCGCGTGGAATTCATGGTACCAGAGGGTTCTAATTCAGGGGTCTACCTCATGAGCAGGTATGAGATTCAGATATTGGACAGTTGGGGTGAAACGGGGCTTCACTATGGCAGTTGTGGTGGTGTATATTGTCGCTGGATTGACAATCAGCCCGTGGATGGTGTTGCCCCGAGCGTTAATGCTAGCAAACCGGCTGGTGAGTGGCAAACGTATGCGATCACTTTCCGTGCGCCAAGGTTCGATGCTGATGGCAATAAGATTGCCAATGCTACCTTTGTTAAAGTGATATGGAACGGACAGGTGGTCCATGAGAATGTAGAAGTTGCGGGTGTCACCCGCGGGGCGATGTTGGAAGATGAAGCCGCTACCGGTCCGCTGATGTTGCAGGGTGACCATGGCCCTGTAGCCTTCCGCAATGTCGTGCTGAAACCGGTTTGAGCTATCTCAGCAAGAAATATATATATGGTAAGGAGACGTTATGGAAAGACTAAAGCTTGGCGTTGTGGGTGCTGGTGGCATTGTTTGTCGGATGCACTTGCCTGACCTTGTGCGGGGCAGCGATTTTGAAGTAAGTGTCATCGGGGGCAGACGGGAGCATCGTCTTAAGCATCAGTGTCAGGAATTTGGCATCCCGCGCTGGACTCAGGACTATGAATCGATCGTTGCGGATGACACCTTGGACGCTATTTTGATTGGTACGCCGCATCCGTTGCATGTTTCGTGGGGGGTGAAAGCGCTTGAAGCGGGCAGACATGTGCTTATGCAAAAACCGCTCTGTGGTGATATGGACGAAGCGAACCGGTTTGTTGATGTCACTGAAGCGAGTGGTAAAACGGTGATGTGTCTCCCGCATTTCAACGCTGCTATCTACAAAATTCGTCAGTTGATTGCAGAAGAGGCAATCGGGCGTGTTTCTGGGGCGCGGATGCGGAGCAGCCACGGTGGTCCCGAAATCTACTATGCCGAGATTCGTGATATTTTCGGTGAGACTGGAGACGATTTGTGGTTTTTTGACGCTAAGCAGGCGAGCGTTGGTGCGCTTTTTGACATGGGGGTCTACGCTGTTTCGGGTTTGGTTGCCATGCTGGGTACGTTTAAACGGGTAACCGGGCTTGTGTCGACGTTTGACAAACCGACAGAGTTAGAAGATGTTGGCACGCTTGTGCTTGAGATGCAATCGGGTGGTATTGTCACTGCGGAGACGAGTTGGTGCGATCCTGCGCGGACGGGGGAAGCGAGCGTACACGGGACGGCGGGCAAATTCACGATGCCCGGCAAAGATGGTGCCACGCTCAGTCAGTGGACCCCGACGTCTTACACACGCGAGCACGCGCCAGTAGATGTCAAATCGGTTGACTGCTCAGATGCTGCTCCAAGCGGGATGCATGAACACTTCGCAGCGCATATCCGTGAAGGCACACAACCGCCGCTCTCAAACGTGTATACAGCGCGTCACGTCACTGAAATTTTGCTTGCGGGTCTTGAATCTTCGGCAGCGGGTAGGACAATAGAACTGACAACAGAAGCGGACAAGTAGTTAGGCGGGGAGACAGGTGTGTTTCATGTAGGCGCGGACAATGCGCCTACATGAAGGTTCTCAAACGGTTAGCCTAAGCTGGCGTGAAATTCGTACCAGTCATCGAGGTTGTTGAGATTGACAGCGTCCAAGATAGAGCCGTGGTCTTCAATACCGTTCGCGCTGAGGATGCTTCCACGGGTATCGTCGTCGTGATTGTACCCGGAAATTGCGGCGTTTAATGTATCAACGGCTGCTTGATCAAGAGTTCCGCCGTTCTGTTCCAAAACCCATGCCTCAAATTGCGGGTAGGTGGGCGAATTGTCGCTGATATATGCCAACGTGGTGTTCTTGTCGAGTCCAAGTGCATCTAATACCATTTGATCAAAGCCTGCGCCGCAAGCTGGGTAATCTTCATGTAGCACCCCTTTAGCGTCCATCAGCGCTTTTGACCAAAATCGGGGGAGGTGTAACACGCCGAGCGGTCCAGCAACCCCGGAACTAATTGTGGGAATCCTTCCTGCCATTTCATTTCTCCTTTTTTGAAACGTTAGAAATAGAGAGTCGTTGCACAATAGGCGCTATTGCCTCTCGTTTAAGATACAGTGGTATTGTAGCACAACCTGTAAAGAAGTCAAGGAAAATTTGAAACATCTATCACTCACGTATTTGACCGTCTCCGTATACGATGTACTTATAAGTCGTTAACCCTTCAAGACCCATAGGCCCGCGGGAGTGGAGTTTTTGGGTGCTGATGCCGACTTCTGCTCCCAATCCGAATTCATAGCCGTCGGTGAAGACGGTGCTTGCGTTGACGTAGACAGCGGCAGAATCTACCTCTTTGAGGAACCGTTGTGCTGCGCTATAACTTTCGGTGATAATTGCATCGGAATGGTGTGATCCGTAGGTCTCAATGTGGTCAATTGCTGTGCTTATGTCGTCTACAACTCGGATAGATAAGATGTAATCGAGGTATTCGGTTCTCCAATCCTCTTCGGTTGCAGGTTTCGCCTTGGGACAGAGGGATTGTGTGCGTTTGCAGCCGCGAATTTCGACATTGGCATCCTGTAGGGACTCACAAAAAGTTGGAAGGAACTTGTCGGCTGTATCGGTATGGACAAGGAGTGTTTCTACTGCGTTGCAGACGGCGACTTTGTATCCGACTTTCGCGTTGATACAGATGTTGTGTGCCATTTCAGTGTCAGCGGTCTTGTCAACGTAGATATGACAGATACCGTCGGCGTGCCCGAGCACTGGGACATCGGATTCTTTCATCAAAGATTGGACGAATTCGTTGCTGCCGCGCGGAATGACGAGGTCGATGGACTCCGGTAGACGGATGAGCTCGTAGACCGCCTGCCGATCGGTGGTGTTAACAAACTGTATGGAATCTGGCACTCCTTCTGCGGTGGCGGTATCGCTGAGGATGCTTGCAAGTGTTGCATTGGAGTGAATTGCCTCGGAACCGCCCCGGAGGATAACGCCGTTGCCGGATTTGATACAGAGGGCGGATACTTCGACGGTAACGTCCGGGCGCGATTCATACACGACGGCGACAACCCCGATAGGGACGCGGACTGTACCGATTCTGAGTCCGTTTGGGCGTTCTGCCATGCTGATGACTGCTCCGATCGGGTCGGGAAGTGCGGCAACTTGGCGGAGGTTGTCTACCATTCGTTCTATTTTTTTGTCGTCGAGTAAGAGACGTTGCATGAGCGGAGCGGCGAGTCCTATCTTTTCGCCATTTTCAAGATCGATGCGGTTGGCTGCCTGAATTTTGTCTTTGGAATTCTGCAAGTTTTCAGCCATGGCTAAGAGTGCATGATTCCGGATGTCTGCGGAGCTTCGGGATAGAATCCGCATCGCTGATTTTGCCTTCCGCGCTTGTGATTGGATGAGTTGTTGGATGTTTTGGGGCATAGTGTTCCTTCTAATGCTCAAGCGATAGATAATTAGGGGCTGGTTAATATTATAATGCAACACCTATAAAATTTGCAAGGGGGTTTGTAGTCAAACAGGATAGTATGCCAGGACTGGAATTTGGGAATCTTTGACCTTATTATATTTCTCTACTATACGCTCGACTTGCAATGCAATCTGGATAATGAAGCTGCATGTGTCTATTTTTCCTTGTGAGGCGTGCTATGGCAGTGAATTTATCCGAGGCTAAAGCAAGAGACGTAATCTATCTTCTGCGACTTTGCAGTATTCGGGGGATATGTCTATTCCTATGTAGGAACGTTGATGTTTAAATGCGGCGACACAGGTTGTTCCGACACCTGAGAATGGGTCCAAAATAATATCGCCTTTGAAACTGAACAGTTTTAGGACTCGGTGTGCTAATTCCTCGGGGAACATTGCGGGGTGTTTGAATTTTCCCATATTTCGTTCGGGTGCGATTGTCCACTTTGCGGTTACCCACTCTTTGAATGAGTTGGCATCAATATCGGCATTTTTTGGGTCGCCTGCTTTTTTTAAATTTCCCTTGCAAAAGACCTCTAAGAACTCCCATGTGTATTTGAGATAGGGGCTAGATGGGCTTTTCCAGCTACCCCAGGCTGTGAATTTGCAGTTGTAGTGGTTTTTCTCCCATAAGATCTCACCTTTCCAGATAAGTTTTTTCTGCATAAAGTGTTGAGAGATAAGATGATGTGTTGGAATGTAGTCTGAAAATAGGGGCTGAATGTTAACGATGATCCGTCCGCCATATTTCAAGACTCTGATACATTCATCAAAGATAGAGAATAGTACTTTGAAGTAAGAATCCCATGCGAAGGCATCTTCGGTATTCTCATAGTCGAGTCCGAAGTTGTAGGGCGGTGACGTGAAAATGAGGTCGATACAATTATCCGGTAGATTCTTGAGGACGACTTCTGAGTCGCCACAGATAATTTTATCGGTAAACCCAGGCGGCAGCGGGTTGTTTGCCTTTGTCCAATTATGGGTGTTGGCGTAATAGTGCTTTCCACGTGCTGCTTCTTTCTCTTTTCTGTTTTCCACTTTGCGTTCTCTGTTTTATTTATCATCATTCAGCTGAGCGGAAATTTCAAGAAATTTATTCTCGCTGAATATCAATTGAAACATGCCTTTCCGTTTAGGTCCATCATGTACGACCATAGTTCCGGCGGCATTGAAAGCGCCCTCAAGCGTTTCCAGCACTTTGCGTTTATATTCGGTGTCAAGGTTGCCTGCAAGATGTTCTCCCTTTGTGTCAAAAATTAGGACGCGGGTTCCGCCGCTGGCTTCATTCGCCATGGCGACGAAATCGGGATAGATGCGTCCCTGTTTCCAACCTTGCAAGTAGTACTCACCGCGTTGACGCGCGGCGACTCGGTGCCACCATCGCAATGCTTTTTCTTCATCAAGATAGTAGGCAAATTTCTTTTCCAACTCGCTATCAAATTGCTGTTCAAATACCGGCTCAAATAGACTTAGCTGCACGGGTTCATAGTTGCTGGTGAGTAGCGGTCTATCCTCCGTGTGTACGTGTATTTTGTAGCTATCCACTATTCGATAATTGGGTTCCCGCGTTTCTAAGTCAAATCGGATTTCGCCGCAATCGAGTTTGTTACGGAAGACCTGCTCCGCCTGTTTTTCGACGGTGTGTTTTACGTGCTCACGCAGGAGATGTGCAAGGTAGGAGCGTCTATCGTAAATTTCGGATTCAGTTGTGCCTTGGGCTGTAAGCGTTTCGTGTAGCTGTTGTGCAACGCGAGCGGCTTGCCAGAGATTCGGTATAATATCAGACAGGCGTCGCGCGAAATCGGAAACTCCGAAGGTTTTGTCAATGTGGGGTTCTTGGTCGGGATGGAAAACAGGCGCTGTCTCGTCAACGTCCACGGTTGCAGATTGGCGTCGGACGCTTTGGGAGGCGGAGTCCGCTGGATCCGGCGGTTCAATTGCACACCAATCTATATGAGGTAAGATATGTGCTTGATAATTGAGGCGTATCCAATTGCCGCGGCGATCTTTATGGAGTACCATGGGTAGGTAAATAGACTGATTCTGAAATCTTTCACGGCGCTTTATAGACTGCGTCTGAATTTCTTGTTTATCCGCTAATTGTTGTGAATTTGATGCCCCCATTACTTCGTTTCCTAAACCGGTGAGTCCTTCGGATTCCAAGCCATTTTTGACTTGTGTGACAACGGTTCCGACCTCAACGTTATTGCAGTAGACGTAACACTGGTCCAATAGCTCGTTCCCGGTGCGTTGTGCATGTGGCTGTCGCATCACACGGCCCACGAGCTGCGTAATAGCTCTTTGTGCCTGTGTATTGTCGAGCATTACCAAGAGATAGGCGAACGGGCAGTCCCATCCTTCCATGAGTGCGGATTTGGTGATGATCCAGCGGACCGGGGACAATTCTGAGAGGAGGTTTTCGCGTCCTAGTTCATCGTTTTCGGCTGACTTAACGCGAATTGCGTCCGGTGGTAATCCGAGTCTTATAAGGTATTCCCGAACATCTTCGGCATGGATATGATCTGTATCTCGTTGGTCTTTTCCGGTTCGTTCTACTCGTACAACGGCAATAGGGCGGATATATCGCCCGGTGCTGTTTTCAAAGGCCTTGGCTTCGGCATCAAGTCGTTCAAGCTCATCGACTGCTTGACTCAGTGTGAGCTGCCACTCGGCATTCGGGAACGAAGTTACCTGCACCGGCAGCTTAATCATCTCTTCTTTTTTGAGATCGGGGCCGCCGATATCTACGAGAAGATTGCTGATACCGCGGTTGGGCGTGGCAGAGAGTTCAATGACCATACGCGGGTCAAGGCGGTTGATGGATTTGGCAAATTCTTCGTTTGACACCCGATTTCTTGCGCCATAGGCTTTATGGGCCTCGTCTAAGACGACGACAGGCTGGAGCACCTTGAACACGTTGAACAAGCTCTGTTTGATGAGGCCTCGTTCGGTATGACACTCCAGATCTGGATACATATTCAGCATTTCCGTATTGCGAAAGATTTCGTCTATGTCTGGGAAAAAAGTGGGATAGCGACCCGTATCCCGAAACATCCGCAGGAATTCTTTGCCTTTCTGACGGTTTGCTGATGGCAACATGAGGAGCATGACACAGAGATAATTGGCAATGTCGTCTCTGTTGAAAGGGTCCTCTTTTTCGAGGAGCTTGATTCGCCCGCCACTTGCCCGGTTCAACATCTTACGGTACGGGTGTTGTTTGTTCCATAAGGCGGCTTTCGTTTGAGTATAGATTGCCTTGCTGGGCACAATCCACAGAACCAGACCGCGCTGCCAAGGCAGATGCTCTAACGCAGCGGCAGCAAGCAAGGTTTTACCGCCTCCCGTGGGAACTTTGAAGCAGATATGGGGTATAGGGCGGTTTGCATCATCGGTGCGGTCAACATATTCGCCGGCGGTCGCTGGAACGGCGTCGTTTTCTCTTAATTTTTTCCACGCAGCTTTCGGATAATTCCGCAACTCATCGGGGATCGGAATGTCAGTCGGTGTTTGTCTGAACACCTCCATCATTTTTTCTAATTCATGTTGTGTCTCTGCAAGCGTCTCTAACCAACGTGCCAAGGCATCAAGGGCCTCGCGTTGATATTCTTTCAGTTCCATCATGTTAGCGTCTCTCTACCTTTCGTGGAGTGCATCGGGAAGTTGGCAGAATACGATGCGCATGCGGGTGAGTTCCCGCTGCCCTATGTAATTGCCTGCTGCATAGACTATCGCCTTTCTGCCGGTCTGATCGCTCGCCTCCCGCACCCGCTCTGCACGCTCAATGTTGAGAATAGCGGCATCGCTGCGGAGGTATGCAAGATCGGGTTTGTAAATGAGATAATAGTCGTTTTCAGCGTCGCTGTGAAAAAGTCCGTCGTCATTTTTCGCCGTCAATGCGTTGGATCCGACAGAGGTGCCGGAGGTGGTATATAAGAGGTTTGCGGCGAGTGCGGCATATGAGGGCAGAGCCTCTCCGGTGAGCATTGTCTCTACCTCCATCGGTTTTCCGAGGGTGCAGTAAGTGAACGATCCGCCCAGGCCGTCGCGAAGAGCGGTGTCTCGGGCCTTAGGGACACCTTTGATGACGCGTCTGACGCGTTCCGCGGTGATGGTATCGGCATAGTTTTCGCACTCGATGAGGATAAACTTCCGATTGCCACCATCCTCTCTGTTTAAAGCAAGAACGGCGTGGGCAGTGCTACCGCTACCAGCGAAGGAATCAAGGATAATAGCATCTTTGCTGTTTAACAACTCAAGTAAAAACTGAATAAATCTCACGGGTTTGGGCTGGGGGAAAACACCACCTTCACCAAATATATGCGAAGTTCGCGTGTCCCTTCAGAATTAAAACCTACAATTTCTGGTGAAAGGAATACGTCTGGCGGCTGCCCTTCTTGAACTTCAGACAGATAGCGTTTTACCCTCGGTTCATTGCCCGAAAAATCTATACGGCCCTCACTTTCCATACGGCGCAATGTTTCTTGCGCATAACGTGGATGCTGTCCAGAAGGGGGTGACCATACAACCCCATTTTTAAAAGTGAATGTGTAGGACGGGTAATAGTTTCTAGCACTGAGTGGATCAAGTTTATATTTGCCCCTCCCATCATTATCGTCATGCCGATAATTCGCTGACTTATCGATAACATAACGAATATATCGACTCTTATCTTCTCCAAACCATGATTTTTCTTTAGCATAGACCAAAGTGTAGTCAGCATTCAGATTAAAATCCTTGCTGGAGTTACGCACAGTATGCATTGCCCGTCGCGTAAGCACTGCAAAAAAGTTTTTCTCATCGAAAATCTCATTCATCAACATTCGGAGGTGGTGTACTTCATTGTCGTCAATAGAGACGAAAATGATACCGTCTTCTGAGAGGAGTTCCTTAAGAAGATGCAGCCTCGGCCACATCATGCAGAGCCATTTATCGTGGCGTTCCAAGTCCTCGTTATCCACGGGGGCGTTCTCCGTCAACCACTGCTGCATAAGGGGGCTATTCACGTTATCGTTATAGACCCAGTTCTCGTTGCCAGTGTTATAGGGTGGATCGATGTAGACGCACTTGATACGATTGGCATAGCGTGGGAGCAGTGCTTTGAGGGCGTGTAGGTTGTCTCCGTGAATAATGAGGTTGTCATCTGTATCGGATGGGTTGCAAGAGCGGTTTTCATCGGGTTCGAGGGGTCGATAAGGCACGGTGAGGTGGTGTGCGTAGATGTGCTGTTTGCCTTTGAATTCAAGGGTCGGCATACCGGGAACTCCTTTAGAAAAGCACCAATGGAATAATGCATAAACGCTGCTTTTATAGGGTAACGTGTGGCGCTACTATTCAGGTGCTTTCAGCTGTGAAGCGGAGAAACTCAGGCACTTATACATTTGTCCATTGTGGTCGCTAAATTCTACTTCAAATGCTTCTCCGTTTGAAAGGATTTCAACGACGGTGCCGCTTTCTCCGCGTTTGAGATTATGATTAGGTAAGCCTTGTGTGAGCGCGACAACATCCAGAAGTTTGATTTTGTTTTTTTGAGTGTGTGCATGCTTGTGTTCAGGCAATTTCAGCTTGTTCTCATCTATCTTGCTTTCAATTTGTTTAGTTAATTATACTCAATTTGTTAAGCGGTTGTCAAGGTTTTCCGGTGGGTATCCGGACCAAGCATTTGATCGACAGGTAGTGCTGCGGACCCGCAATTGGCACCGGCACATGGAGTGTGCCTATTACCTTTCGTGGAGTGCATCGGGAAGTTGGCAGAATATAATGCGCATGCGGGTGAGTTCCCGCTGTCCTATGTAATTGCCTGCTGCATAGACTATCGCCTTTCTGCCGGTCTGATCGCTCGCCTCCCGCACCCGCTCTGCACGCTCAATGTTGAGAATAGCGGCATCGCTGCGGAGGTATGCAAGATCGGGTTTGTAAATGAGATAATAGTCGTTTTCAGCGTCGCTGTGAAAAAGTCCGTCGTCATTTTTCGCCGTCAATGCGTTGGATCCGACAGAGGTGCCGGAGGTGGTATATAAGAGGTTTGCGGCGAGTGCGGCATATGAGGGCAGAGCCTCTCCGGTGAGCATTGTCTCTACCTCCATCGGTTTTCCGAGGGTGCAGTAAGTGAACGATCCGCCCAGGCCGTCGCGAAGAGCGGTGTCTCGGGCCTTAGGGACACCTTTGATGACGCGTCTGACGCGTTCCGCGGTGATGGTATCGGCATAGTTTTCGCACTCGATGAGGATAAACTTCCGATTGCCGCCGTCCTCTTTATTCAGGGATACGACAGCATGTCCAGTCGTGCCGCTGCCAGCGAAAGCATCCAGAACAATCGAGTCTGGCGAGGTAGACAACGAAACAAGCCGCTTTATTAGCTCAACCGGCTTGCTATTGTCAAAGACTTTCTTGCCGAAGATAGACTTCTGCTCGTTTGTAGCGTCGGTTGTTGTTGCGAGATCGTAGTAAATCGTGCGCTCTTTAATAACTTTGTCTTTATCTGCCATCTCGTCAAAATAGATGACCTCGTAAGGGGTCCAACGCCCACTTCTTTTGATCCAATGAATATGCTCTTGATCTAAAGCTGCAGGACGAATTCTCCAACGCCCCTCATTTCCGTCTGGGGCTTGTGGAAAGAAAGGGTTGCCATCAGGGTCATCGATCGGATAAAACATTGTTGGTCTATCGGTTCTATAGGCTCCGGATCCCCATTTTTCGAGTTTCAGGAATTTACATTTTCGCCCATTCTTGACTTTAGGGAACTCGGTTTGCGTTCGCTGTGAAGTTCTGAAGTTCATTGTGTATGCATCGGTTTTTCGGTAACAGAGGAGGTCTTCATGCTCTCTGGCGTAGTATTCAGAATCTTGTCCGCCGCCCGCCTTTTTTCTCCAGATGAGATGTGCGACAAAATGTGTTTCCCCGAAAATTTCGTCCATTAGCATCCGGAGGTGATGTTGTTCGTTATGATCAATAGAGATGAAAATGATACCGTCTTCTGAGAGGAGTTCCTTGAGTAGATGCAGCCTCGGCCACATCATACAGAGCCATTTATCATGCCGTTCCAAGTCCTCGTTATCCACGGGGGCGTTCTCTGTCAGCCACTGCTGCATCAACGGACTATTCACGTTGTCGTTATAGACCCAGTTCTCGTTGCCGGTGTTATAGGGTGGATCGATGTAGACGCACTTGATACGATTGGCATAGCGGGGGAGCAGTGCTTTGAGGGCGTGTAGGTTGTCCCCGTGGATAATGAGATTGTCATCTGTATCGGATGGGTTACAAGAGCGGTTTTCATCGGGTTCGAGGGGTCGATAAGGCACGGTGAGGTGGTGTGCGTAGATGTGCTGTTTGCCTTTGAATTCAAGGGTCGGCATAGAGGGAGCTCCTTTCGAAAAGCACCAATGGACGGCTGCGGTTGTGCAGATTCCGCTGTGAGTTTTGTTAACATTGCTTCGCTTGTGCGGGGGCATCATTGCTCTGATATTCTAGGCTTCCATGTTAGCATATTATTTCGCAAATGCCTAACATTTTTGATACTGTCTAAGCGAGAATTTAATCCAAATGTGTGTCGCAAAATTTGTTTTAAACGGCTATGTAGCGTATAATAGGGACACACTACAAAAACATGATTGAGTTCAGCTCGGAGGACGCTGCGATAATGAAACATTTTGATACTCCTACATACACCCCGGTATTCCCAGGCCCCAATACAGAGCTGCTTGAGGCGCAAGCGAAGGTTTGCACGGGGCCGCATCAGACGCGTCCGTTAGGTATAACGTCTTCGGATTCACCGCAGCCAGGGGCGCTCCTTGCGGTAATTTTAAAGTCTCTAGCAGGCGGACTCCCGGAAGCAGAGACTGCTTCGGCGGCACAGATGGGTGCGTTTTTCGCAGCGATGCGGCTCCGCTCCTATTTTCCAGCATCAACACGGTGGAGCCCGGCAGAGGAAGCAGCGTTTCATAAATATCACTCGGCGCTCACAGAGCAATTACCGCCGGAGATTCAATACCTGATGAGTGCTGATCATGGCTACGCCGCGCGGAATCCGAGGGAGGCGGTTGTTGTGAAGGCGCTGGCAAAGATTTTACGGGCAGAACATCTGAGTTACATTGAGACCCGCGAGATGTGTGAAGCGATTCTTAGTGACGAAGTAGCGCCGGCGCTCAAAGGTGCTGCGTTGATCGGACAACGGATGAACCGCGAAACCTATGAGGAGGTACGCGGCTATTTAGATGCATTTTTTGGACCTGAAGCGGTTCAATCGATTGATATTGCCTCCCTCACGCATTTCGGACAACCTTACGATGGGGCGACCCGCTATTTTCGGCCCACGCTCTTTGTAGCAGCGGTGCGCGCAGCGCTCGGTGAAGCGTCACTCCTTCACAGTGTAGATGTGATGCCGCCGAAAAATGGGGTGACAGAAGAAGCTATCTTGAAAGCGCTTGGTGCCAACACCCAACTCTCGCTTGAGCAGACGGTGTCACTGATTACGAACGAATTGGTAGGATTTGGGTATATTGGTCAGCGTGAATATAACCGTGCTGCTTATGATTTGCGGGAGTTGCGGGTGCACATCAAGAAACGTCCCCCTTGGGCGGCCACAGAGAAGGCGCAGCAGTTCTTTTCGGCGCGGGAGTCGAACTATATGGTGCTTGGCTATTATCATATCGGTTACGAGAAGCCGCTTCTCCGGCTAGCGTGGGAGCGCGAATTTGACGCTGCCCTCGCTGTGAAAGGAGAAGAAGGGACGAGTCATTATGCGCTACGGCTTGGTAAACCGTCTACAGCTGACAGAATGGCGGTCAATTATTCACAAGGTTTTCGTCGTGTGCGGGGAGACCGCGAAGACTTCGCTATGGATATAAACCCGGAAATTTACGGATTCGACTATGCGCGGAGTCCACGTCCGGAGGTCGTAAGTGCCCAGGCGTTTGCGGAAGCAGGTGTGGCGGCTCTCTCTGGCGAAAAAGGACATATCTACGATAGGATTTTGCTGAACGCAGCGATGGTTGACCATCTATTAGGAATCTGCCCGGAACCCGATGAGGCTTTTGCGCGTGCGAGATCTGTGATGGATGATGGAAGTGCTTTGAAGCATCTTCAGGCGTATGTAGCAAATAGCCGCAAGTTGCCTGCATCCAACGGTCACGGGAACTGCTGCCCGTAGTCAATTACCATGGATGCGTCCGAAACGGCGATGCTGGTAGTCCGTCCTTGTTTATCAAATTGGGTTCGGCATTTTGATGCCAGCCGAATCGGGCTGCGATTGGCTTTGCGAGGGTGTGGCTGGAAACGACGACGGTATCGCCCTCAATTATTGCTTTTGCTTCAACGAATTTCTTGTTTTCACCGGCGATTTCAAACCATGTGAGTGGGTTCTCGTCTCGTGCCATCAATCCGCTACCGACGTGGTCGAATTTGAGTCGAATTGTGTTTCCCTCCACCGTCATGGATTCGTAGAGTGGCCCGGAATAGGTTGTATCCGCCTGCCCGTAAGTTTTGGCAAGGGCCCATAATGCTAATCGTCTCCCGACCTCTTGTTTGTTTTGGGGGTGGATGTCGTTGAGGTTGCCGATGTCTGTGGTCACAACCATGCCGGTGTTTGGGACGGATAAGGTTGCGGTTTGTGCTTCCCAAATTTGTGGCAGAGAAAGTGGATTTTTGATCCAACCGCTGTAATCGAAAGGTGCTAGTTGCACGAAATAGAAAGGGAAATCGCCTTGTTTCCAGACTTGGCGCCATCCTTTAATCAGGGCTTTCATCTTGTCATGATAGAGCATTCCATCTTGCAGATTTGATTCGCCTTGATACCAGAGTGCGCCTCGTATAGCGTATGGAACAAGCGGATGTACCATACCGTTGTAGAGCCCTGTGGGTCTTGCTTGGTGCCTCAACGGATGTCTATTGTCAGGCATCTGCGTAAGGTGTCTCCCGGTTTCTAACGCCTCTCGTGTCTCCGTTATCCATACCTCAATTTCTTTCATTTTTTTCGGCTGCTGCTGGCGGTAGGCGGAATGTACCTCCTGAATCTCTTTAGATATGGATTCAAGGGTCGGGACACTGGCGAAACCAACAGGCGGTGTCCACGGTTCGATGCGGGTGCCACCCCAGGAGGTATTGATTAATCCGATCGGTACATCGAGGTTTTTATAGAGTTTCCGACCGAAATAGTAAGCGACGGCAGAAAAATTAGCGGCTGTCTCTGGCGTGGTTTCGGACCAGTCGGCTTCTACATCGTTCTGAAGCAATCCGGATGGAACTCTCGGCACGTAGAACAGTCGGATATTCGGATAGTTCGCTGCGGCAATCTCTACTTCACTGTCTTTTGAGGCGCTGACAGACCACTGCATGTTTGATTGTCCTGAGCAGACCCAAACCTCTCCAAACAGAACGTTCGTCAGTTCAAGCGTGTTACGGCCAGCGACTCGGAGTGTATAGGGACCCCCGGCCTGCATAGCGGGAATTTTGATTTGCCAGTTGCCTTCTGCGTCGGCAGTCACGGTGGTTGAGAAAATGGGTTCGGCTCCTTCCTCGTCGGCGCTAAGATCTATTGTGACTTCTTCGCCCGCAGCGGCCCAACCCCAAATAGGGACCTCCCTATCGCGTTGCAATACCATGTTACTACCGATGATGTGTGGCAGGGTAACCTGAGCGTGGACGAGGGGTTGTGTGAAAAGTAATAGAAAAGTGATAAGACATAGTTTGATTCGTTTCATGTAGTTGCTCCTTATATGAATCAGCGAGGTTACTTGTTTGTTCTTCTAATAGTGTTGAGTCTTTCCAAATCCCGAGCGACCTTTCTCAGGGACTCAAACGTGTCATTTGGATCAAGGCAACGAATGTGTTAATTGCCATTCTCACTGCCTTGTAGACGTTCAGCGAGGTAGCTGTTACGTTCCATCACTTGATTATTTCGGATACAAATGGAGAGTGCTTGTTTGGTACCGACGATCACGACGCGTTCTTTTGCCCGGGTAATACCGGTGTAAAGGAGGTTTCGTTGTAACATAAGATAGTGTTGCGTGTGTAAGGGGATAACGACTGCGGGGTACTCGCTGCCTTGTGCCTTGTGAATCGTTGTGGCGTACGCTAGGACGAGCTCGCCGAGGTCTGCTGTATCGTAAGCGACCTGTTTATCAGGGAACCGGACGCACACTTTTTTATCCACATGTTCGATTGCGACAATCCTTCCAATATCGCCGTTAAATACGTCGTAGTCGTAATTATTGCGGACCTGCATCACCTTATCGCCGATGCGGAAACCGCCTGCGGTGCGAGATCGGCTGTGGAACTGCGATACTTGCGGATCCGTACGAGGGGCGAAGCGTGCTTTTTCCAAGGGGTGGGTTGCTGGTGCAGCATATTCAGTGTTCAAAACTTCTTGAAGACGTTCATTGAGATTTTCGGTGCCGAGTGCGCCACGCCGCATTGGGCAGAGGAGTTGGATATCATCTATGGGATGGTAGTTGTAGTGTTGCGGCAGCCGGTGAGCAATGAGGGAGCATATTACCGTGACGATTTTGTCAGGGTCGTCCTCTTGTATAAAGAAGAAGTTTCGATCGGCATTGCCAGTGAGTTCTGGGAAGTCTCCTTTGTTAATACGATGCGCGTTCATAACGATCATGCTCTCTTGTGCTTGCCGGAATATTTCAGTTAATTCTATGACGGGGATCCGACGAGAGTCAATGAGCGATTTAAGCACATTGCCTGCTCCGACAGAAGGGAGCTGATCAACATCACCGATGAGGATAACGGAGGTCGTCGGCCGGATAGCTCGCATCAAACTATTCATTAAGATAATGTCGACCATAGACGTTTCGTCGACAATGACGACATCGGTGTTTAACGGGTTTTGGCGGTCTCGTTTAAATCTGTTAATGTGTGGCGAAAATTCGAGAAGGCGGTGAATCGTTTTGGCTTCCCCGGCGGTTGTTTCGCTGAGCCGTTTTGCGGCGCGTCCAGTGGGGGCGGTTAAGGTGACGTGTTTGCCTTGTGCTTCAAACAGGCGAATCATGCCGACAGTTGTTGTCGTTTTCCCGGTGCCGGGGCCTCCAGTGAGAATCATCGCTGGCGCGGTCATCGCTGTATGGATTGCCTCGCGTTGCTGGGGTGCAAAATGAATCTCCATTTCCGTCTCTAACTCAGTCAGGGCTGCATTATTAATAAGCGAGGAAGGTTTCGGGGCTCCGTAATTGGGGGCGTGTGCTTTGTTAGATAGGAGTCTCAAGAGCTGGTTTGCGATTCCCATTTCAGCATAGTAAAAGGGTGCGAGGTAGATAGCAGAATGATTTTGAGGTGTTGACTGTTGGTCGTTGGTTGAGGGAGTCCCTGGAATCTCTTGTGGATCGCTAATTTTGTAGTTATCCAAGGGTTCTTCGACAGCAGCTTGTTGATCGGGGGGCATGGTGTCTGCAACGTCTAGACCGACGACTTCCTCTTTTTCGATGAGGGTGCGGATGCCTTCTTCGATTGCTTCATGTTTTTGTTCAAGGATGGTTTGACACGTCTCAATAAGTTCCTTATGGTGCTGAAAGACGTGTCCTTCATCTGCTTTTTGGCTTAGAACGTATTTGATTCCTGCTTGGACTCTGTGGGGTGCGTCCTTTTCTATACCGAGCTTCTGCGCGATTGTATCGGCTGTCACGAATCCGATGCCGTAAATATCGTCTGCGAGCTGATAGGGATTCTCCGTGACAATGGCGATTGCATCGTTTTTGTAAGTTTTGTAAATTTTTGCGGCGTGCGTTGTGCTCACATCGTGAGATTGAAGGAAGAGCATAACGTTTTTGATTTCACGTTGTGCCTCCCATGCCTCTTTAATGATTTTCACCCGGTGCTGTCCGATGCCAGGGATACGCGCGAGCTTTTCAGGTTCCCGCTCGATGATATCCATGGTATCCATGCCGAATTTTTTAACGATGCGTGTTGCCATTTTTGGACCGATCCCTTTAATCAGACCGGATCCGAGGTATTTCCTTAATCCGACTACATTTGCCGGCAAGATTGTTTCGTATTTCTCGATTTGGAACTGCCTACCGTATTTAGCGTTATCTACCCACTCGCCTTGGAGAAGAAGGCTTTCCCCGGGGTTGACAGTTGCTAGATTACCGACGACAGTGATGAGTTCGGAGTGGGCGCGCGCTGCTAGTCGTCCGACAGTATAGCCGGTGTCAGGGTTCTCATAAACAATACGTTCAAGTATGCCGTGTAGCGTTTCCATTTTTTTACGATGAACTCTGCGTACTGTTCCACTCCGTTAGTTCTCTGGATCATGAAAAGTTTTTTAACAATTGGGAAGGCTGCAAGGTCGACGGACGCAGCAACTTCGGCTTCAATTGTTAAAAAAAATGCCTTTGGCGATAGGCTGCTGTCTCCTGCTCAGTTTTTTAGTACTGTAAATAAAAGGAACGATTAAGGTTTAATTAATTTCTGTCATCAATTTCTGAAAAGCATTGAGTTGCGGGGGAATGGTATATGGTTTATCCGTTTTTTCTTGGAGAGCTTCAACGGTTTTGAGTCCGTTGCCTGTGATGGCGATGACTATCGATTCATCTCGTGCAATATGTCCGTTGTCTATCAATTTTTTGGTTGCGGCGAGTGTAACGCCGCCTGCGGTTTCAGTGAAGATTCCTTCTGTTGCGGCGAGGAGTTTGATTGCTTCTACGATTTCCATATCGGTAGCGTGTTCTCCGGCGCCGCCTGAGTTTCGAACGGTATCAACAGCATAGATGCCGTCTGCAGGATTACCTATGGCGAGCGATTTAGCGATCGTGTTGGGTTTCACAGGTTTTACAAAATCGCCACTTTCTTTGTATGTATTGACTATAGGGCCGCAGCCCTCTGCTTGGGCAACGTGGATTTTGGTGTTGGGTTTATCTATTAACCCTAGAAGGTGGAATTCTTTAAGTGCTTTGCCAATTTTGGTAATAAGAGACCCCCCCGCGGCGGGTGCTACAATATGTGCGGGTGCTTTCCAGTCGAGTTGTTCGATAAGTTCAAAACAGAGGGTTTTTGAGCCTTCAGCGTAGAAAGGGCGGATATTGATATTGACAAATGCCCATGGGTAGACGCCTCCGATTTCGCTGCAGAGTCGGTTGACGTCGTCGTAAGTTCCGGTGATACCTACAACAGTGGGTCCGTAAACGAGGGATGCGACGACTTTACCTACTTCGAGATCTGCTGGGATAAATAGGAAGCAATTGAGTTTGGCGATAGCGGCATGTGCGGCGACGGCGTTAGCAAGATTGCCTGTAGAGGCGCAGGAAACGGTGTCAAAATTGAATTCTTTTGCTTTGCTCAAGGCGACAGCGACAACCCGGTCTTTGAAGGAGAGTGTTGGATGGCAGACGGAGTCGTCTTTGATATAGAGCTCTTTGACACGGAGGGCCTCTGCGAGGTTTTTAGCCCGGATGAGGGGTGTAAACCCGGTGTTGTCGCCGTCGGTTGGTTCTCTGTCTATGGGTAGGAGATCTGCATAACGCCACAAGTTTTCGGGTCCGTTTTCTATTGAACGTCTTGAGATGGATTTCTGTATCTCTTCATAGTTATAGTCTACTTCCAGTGGCCCGAAGCAGAATTCGCAAACGTGCAGTGGTTCTTTGGCATAGGTTTTATCACATTCGCGGCATCTGAGGCCCAATACTTTTTCCATTGTTTTTTCCTTTGGATTTTGGCGCCGATTTTCCGTTTTCAAAACCGGATTTCTCAATAACCTTATCGCCTGTGAGGATAGATACAGCGTGATTTATGAATTATCTGCAGTTAAGAAATCAGATCGACAGTTGAATGTTAAATTCGTTTTTTCCTGGTTGCAATGTGAGGCGGAGAAAAAGGAGGTGTTCGCCGATCCATTTGACATCATCAGCGTTGGACTCTGTCAATTGCAAACCGTGGTGGTTGCCCCATATTGTTACGCCGTAAGGCATTGTGCTCGTTGATTCTACGGTGATAGCGATGTGTAGTTTTGTCCGGTGTCGCGTCGGTGAAAAGTCGATGAGTACTGGGTTTTGTGTAACGGCGTGCGTTGTCCGTTCGCCAGTATAATTTTTGATTTCAACGGGTTCCATGGTTCCTTCGACAAAGGTTAATTCGCAGTCTGCGTCGTAATAGAGCATTCTTAGCGCCGACTCTGGATCGTCAGTTTCGTGTTGTGCAGGCGTTGCCGGTTTTACAATAGCTGTTGGTTCGGTTCGCTTGCAATGTGCTATATAATCATCAACTATTTCAGAGAGCAATCGTGGTTTTGTAGTCTGATTAGCCACGACGTGAGCGAAGTATGCGTCCAATCGTTCTAGTCCGTCTTGCCCGAGTTGTGAGACGGTAAGGGGGTTCATGTGTTCCACGTAGCCGAGCCAGTTGTTCCATGGGGTGCTTTCTAGATAGATGTTGTAATGTTGTATGGCTGTTTCGTTTAAAAGCAGTGCGCGAAGATTATGAATGTCTTCGGCGAGATGTCTGGCGGTATAATAGGGCATGCCGACTATCTTCTTAAATGGGGCTGCGAGGTTTTCATGAGTATCAGTTTGGGTTAGGAAGGTATCGATATGTGTTGGATTTTCAAGCGGATAGAAGCATCCGAAGCCGCCTCTGTCGGTTTCCGTGGTGGATGCTTGAGTATCTGCGTGGGTATCTTCCTGTTTCCAGTGATAGCCCCAAACGCCTCGGAATGGTGTTTGTTCAAGTGCTTGGAGGAGAACATCATTTTTGAATGTTGCTCCTACGACGTTGGGTTCTGCCCAAGGGAGGATTCGCTTGAATCGCTCCCATTCTGTGTTGATATATTGTGGCAATCGTTCTCGCATTGTAACGAGATGTGATGCCATAGCTTCTGTGCTATTCGCGTGGTTAGCGGTTTGTTCTGCTTTCCAATTCGCGTCCCAGATTGGTTTAGTATCGAGCATGAGCAAAGGGGCATCGTTCCTATAATATTCGAAATCTGTGTGCCATGTTGTGAGCACCCTAGCGATGGATCGGGCGGACTTGGTGTCTGTTGCCCATGTTACCGGTATGTGGTGCTTGTGTGCGATTTCTGCAAGCGTCTGGACGCCTTGGAGCAGTTGTTTTCGGTCTTCGCCTATTGCTGTGCTTACCAATCCATAATTCAACATATCTGTGAACAGTCATCAGCAGTCGGCAGTGAGTTAAGAGGCGTTTAATGACATTAGAGATACCTTCACTGTTTGGTAATCTCTAGGATTCTAAAAAGACGGTAACGCCGAGGTCAGCGTATTTTTGACGGGTGCCGGGGTTGCCGTTTCTAAAGCAGACAGCTGTCGTGGTTTCCTCCAGGGCTTTTGCGACGTATTCAACACAAGCGTCTACGGTTTGGAGTGCATGATTCGGGTGGCTCTCAATACTGAAGGTTAGGTCGGCGGGTCCGAAAGAGAGGCAATCCACGCCGGGTTTCGCGAGGTGTTGAGCGTGTGTGACAGCCTCTATGGATTCGATTTGCATCCAGAGCATGCCGTTGGTATTCCACCAATTGGCGTATTCAAGTCGTTCTCTTCCTTCAGAATTCACTCGGGCGGTGCCGCCCCAACTTCGGATTCCCTGCTGTGGGTAGTAGAAAGCAGCGATTGCTTCGTGTACAGTTTCGTCTAACTCAACCTGTGGCACTTCAATGCCAGAGGGGCCTAAGTCAAGATAGTTACCTATGAGATATGCGTTCCGGGTATGCTTAATTCGAAAGTTGACGGGGATTCCGAGTTCGTTCGCCATATTACAGAAGGCGACGAGGCGATCCTCGTTGTACGCGGAATGCTGACTATCTACGGAGACAAAATCATAGCCGCCGTTTTCGACTTTAGCGACGAGTGCTTCGGCTGTTGTTGCCATAGACACATTAGCCCCATAGACGTGTTTTCTGTTATGAATTCGCTGTTTTAAATTTGATGCTGACATTGTCGTCATCCCTTGCTTTTTTACTACAGTCTGTGAGCCAAAATTGGGTGTGAAATATTGCCTGTGACACTTTTCTATGCTTCCGTTTTTCCATAATCTGAATTGAGGCAGACATTATACATCCAATTTAAATTTAGTATTATAATTATACTCTAAAAACGCTTTTCTGTCAATGGATTTGTGTTTGGCATTAGGCATACTTAGTTTTCGGCTTTTTTGTTTATTTTCATCGGAAAATCACGGGTGGAAGATTGTTCGTACAAGCTGCGGAATCTGTCCAATAGCGAGGGAAATTCGTTCTACAAATGGCTATCCGCTGCCAATGATCCTGTGTGTAGAACGTTAGTGTATTGACAAGAGAGAATTTTCGGGGTATGATATTTGTGGCATGGGAAATCTGAAACGTTGGAGTGTTGCATGAAACCTTATGAATACCTTGAACATACGGCTGATATGGGGCTTTTGGTTCGGGGTAAAAGTCTGTCAGAACTTTTGAGGAACGCGGCGCAAGGGCTCTTTGAGACGATAGCGGTGGTGGATACGGTTGATGAGACAGACGCAATCGAGATTCAGCTCAGAGCTCCATCTGTGGAGGAGCTATTTGTGGCGTGGCTTGATGAGCTCATTTTTCGGCACGAGACAGAGGAGGTCTTTTTCTGTCGTGCGGAGATTCGCCGATGTAGTGAAACGGAGATGTGCGCAGTGGTCTATGGTGAATCTGCGAATTTTGAGAAACACGAAGTGTATACCGAGATCAAGAGCGTCACCTATCATCAATTGAAAGTTCAAGAAAAAGAGAATGGTAGTTGGTATGCGCAAGTAATTTTTGATCTCTGATAGGCGGCTTTAGGGGTAGAATTGATACATGGTGGTATTCAAAAGGATGTTCAGCAGGCTCCACGTGCTCCCTAACAGGTAATCGCCGAGGACTAACCCTAGGAAGAATGGGATTGCTCGTCGATAGCTCTGGATCCCGCCGTGTCGGAGGATGAGCCACTTCAATGTCAATGCAATCAATAGCGGGATCCAGAGATCGGACATCTCTTGGTTACTTGCCATGACATATCCGAGTGGATGCAGGGGCAGCCAGAAGAATTTTATGCGTAGATAGGTTAGGATCATCATGACAGAAAAGCCGACTCCGATGAATGTTACGCCGATCCAGTCGGTGCTAAGGGGATAAGTGATCCAGTTGGTCAATCGCCCGAAGTATTCTCTGCCGTAGCCGAGTGCCCAAGGTCCAAAGTAGCCGGAATCTGCTCCAAATTGATAGTAGAGATGGAGTTGGACCCAGAAGGCGACGAGCCCGCCCAAAATAGTAGCGATGATGATTGTGAGTAGCATTTGACGTTGGTTAATACGGGCGAGTTCGGCGATTTTAAACGCCTCCAATTGATGTGGCATCTGCTGTGGCCGGTAATCTCGGTTGAAAAAGCAGACCGAAAGTGCTGTTAAGTTTTGTGCCCCGAGGCGGTGTGTTCCGAGAATTGTGTTCAAGATGTATCGAGGGGCTTGCCAGTGATAGGCATGAACAAATATGCCGGATTCTGCCCGGATTCGTGTTGTCACCAAAGGTGTTATGAGAAATAGAATTGCGAAGGTAAGCGCAAGCCAGGGGGCCATTCCCGCCTTATAAAGTAAAAAAGCAAATAGCAAAATACCGAAAACAAAACCGCACACAGCTACCCGATACGGCATCGGTTCATTCGTTTCTTCTAGATCAGGTGCAGGTCCACGGGAAGGTAGCGCGCTTCTCAAAATGTTGGCGAAATGACGTTTCCCGATCCAACCGAAGAAAACACAGAGTCCGGCAAAAGCCCCGATGGTCTGCTCATTTAGATACGGGAAATGAGGAATGCTACTCCATCCGACTGTTTTTGCTAAAGCGACCTCGTTACGATAGAGGAAGTAGAACAACGTTGTTGAAAAGAGAACATCCAACGGCATAAGGAACATAATTCCGATAGCAAAGGGATAGAAGGCGGTGGTGATGGTACCGTAAAGACTGAAAGGGGGTTCATGAAACGTGAAAAAGCGGCGTGTTACGGGGATATGTGGAATGACGGGATAGAGATGACTTAACCCGTTGACAAGGCTGATGCCAGCGGCGATTGTAAAACCGACCCACATTCGTTTATTTCGGAAGAAACCCGAGGTGGGATTCGTCATTGCCAACGAAAGTTGGATAATCGGGAAGGTAAGACGTTCACGTTGTGTCCACTGCCGCCGGAGAATGGTGTTGAGGCAGAGGAAGATGAAGGCTATGACCGTAAATAGTAATAACCAAGCGCCAACCACGGGTACCCAAATTTGTAAGTGATGTGGGCGATACAAGCTGGATTCGCCAAGATAGTAGCCCCGGAGTGCATCTCTGTCTGAAACGGTGAGCCATTGCGGGAGGTGATGCCAAAATAGGGTGCGCCACTCATTTTCGTCTGTTGCGAACCAGAAACTATGTCCAATTACAGAGAGGACTGCTTGTAAGACATCACATCCGGCAAGTGTTGTGGCAAAGCTGAGGCTTACATAGAGAAGTAAGAGCTCGCCTTGGCCGAGGGCGAAACTACTCCTTAGGAGCCGGATGACCTCGTTGATCAATATCACCGCAATTAGGATGAAAATGACATTGGACAGCGGAACAACCCATGTCGGAAACGTATAGCGCACTATTTCCATCTGAATGAGGAAATAGCAGTTAATGGGCGCGCTAACGGCAAAAATACACAAGACGCGCCAAGTCAAGGCACGTTGTTGCGGAGAAGGAGTCAAACTAGGTTTCCTCGATTAGTGTAGATTTGCAATGATCAGACCAGTGCCTTGTGTTGCGCTAACTCTTTACCACTGCCCATGCACTGGTGTCTCGCGTGCTTTCTCGAAGAGGTCTGCCCATTCGTCAGTGCCGTCGTCAAAGGTTAATTCAAGGCGTGCCCCATCTACTTGTGCCTCGCCGTTGCCGGCGTTGAAATAACTCAGTGCATCACCGGCCATGTGGATACAGCTGCCGTCAGGATAGACAGCGGTTTTGATAATGCGTGGCACCGGGTGAATTGTGTAACCGTCAGCATCTAATTTATCAAGGGGTACGCGGAAACGTTCAACTGCGTCTTCGTTGACTTCAACACCTAATCCGGGGGCATCAGGAACCTGATGGCACCCGTCTGAAACCTGTATGGGTTGCGTGAGTAGATGGTCACTGTAGAGATTAATGCAAGTGATTGCGGGCCATGTGGCGTGCGTAAGTACACTGCCGAGATGTCCTGCCCAGGTGGTTGTTAATCCGTTGCCGACGATTTGGAGCCAAAACGGCATATCGGCTGCGGCGCTGAGTTGTGCTTCATGCATTACTTGTGACTTACCGCCGCCGATGACAAAACCGGTGCACACATCCTCACGGATACAAGTGGTATAGGGAGGCGAGCCGAAGTGCATTGCTATTTGACAGTCGACTGTCTGGCGGATCTGTCTGTTTCCATCAACATCGTTCTGTGGAATGGGGGTCTCAAACATCGCTACGTTTGGGTGTGCGGCGAGTTTCTGTAAGATCGGAATAGCAGTTTCTGCGTCGCGCAAGGAGCTGTTTGGGTCGAGATCCAGTTTGAAATCTGATGGAACGACTTTTGCGACAGCCTCTACCTGGGCGATGATATCCCACCATGGGCGCGGCTTATTTTTGAAACTAGTATACCCGTTTTTCACAGCATCTGCGGCTTCCGCTGCCCAGTTTTCGGGGGAAGAATCAATACACCACCATGAGATTGGCACTGCCTGACGACAGGGGTTGCTGATGAGTTGGTGGACGGGTACTTCTAAAATTTTGCCAACGACATCAAAGAGTGCCATCTGCAGGCCAGCACCCAGTGAATCATCATTCATGAGTGCTGCGGGGCTCTGTCCAAGGACTCGTTTGATGCTGGCATCGCTAACACGAGAATAGGTATAGTGAACGACGGTCTCGCCCCAACCGACATGCCCCGTGTCGGTGGTAACCTTACAGAGTTCAAGGATCGACCAGTTGTAAACGGTTGATACGCTTTGGGCGGTAATGTGTTGTTGTCGCGGTGTGAACGGGACATCTACGAGTAGGCGTTCAACATTTGTGACTTTCATGGGCGGGCTCCTTAAGTATGAATGAAAGGAACAGCGTATGTGCCCTGGCACATCGCTGATAGAAAGAAAAAGGGCGAGAGGAACTGTTGAGATTATCCGCCTCGCCCTATTAAGAGATTAATACGAGGCTTTAACCGCGCTCCAAGTGGTGGCGAGTTTATCTTTAGCATCGACATTAAACCCGTTTGCGGTTGTGACGAGAATGCTATCGATTCTGCCCATTCCCCAGCTTTCGTGCCAGACGCCGACGCTACCGGCACTCGTGTTAGTGGCCTCGTTAAATTCAAGAGTAGGCTCGCCAAGTTCGCTAGAAGGGCCGAAAAGGTCTTTGACTTCCTCAAGTTTCATGTACCAGATTTTGACGTTTTTGCCTTTAACTTCGACGCGCCCGAGATAGGGGACAGCGTGGGTCTGGTCGAGTCCGCCTCCTAGGCCGTGTGGTGCGCTGTCTAGTTCTTTGCCCCCGTTTTCACATCCACATTGGTCGAGACATTGTGCGGTTGGGCAACAGCCATCTGCCAGGCTCATGATAAGAACGAGCGGGGTCTCATTATATCCGTAGACAACGAGATACCCTTTATCGTCGCCTTTCCTGCGGAACTGCACACCGAAGCTATCATCATCGCCAAAGGAGAAGACTACTTGTATAATACCGTCAGTGAAGTCCGTTACTTCTGGTAGTTCTGTGTTCCCGGAGATGCCGCATCCCTCGGCGGTTTGTGCCATTGCTGTGTTGCCGCCGATTTTGCCGCCGTTGAATTCGGCTTCAGCCCAGATTGTTCCGGCGTTCTCGGGTTTATACTTTTTGATGTCGTTGACACCCGCGTCGGGGATTGCGTCCTTAGAACCAGGCTCAAAATCTGCGTAAAACACAACTGCCGCGGTAGCGTGAAACGAAACAGATAGACTCAAAATGAAGGGTAAAAGAAAGAAACGTATTTTCATGAGATATATCCTCTTTTTTATCAAGGGTTGTGTTGCTGTTCATTCATAAGTGACAATACAATGACAAGGGTTAGGGTGTTACTTATATTTCCATTAAACAGCGTCTTGGCCTAAAACTAATGAAGTAGCATTGGGCGGTGCCTGAGGGGCTCATCTAGCAAAGATAAGTAGGACAGCGCGGGGTGGCTCTGTTAGAAGCTTTCACCCCGCAAAGTCAGTGGATCTAAAGGTATTAGCTCATATTATGGAAGGTGACTAATAGCTGCTTTTGACATTGCCCCAGGTTGTAGAAAGTTTAGCATGTGGGTCAACTGCAGTGAGGAGGCCAGGGCCGGTAACGAGGACACTCCCAACTCTGCCGTTGCCCCAACTTTCGTGCCAGATACCGACGGTCCCGGGGCCCATATCATCGGCACCGTCCCATTCGATGCTCGGGTCACCGAGTTCATCGGAGTTTACAAAAATATCTGGGACATCGCCAAGTTCCATGTACCAGACCTGAATGAGGGTGTCAGCGACTTCAACACGGGCAAAATAGGCGACGCTGTTGTCTTGGGAGAGATCGGCCCCTAAACCGTGGTCGACACTAAGTTCTTCATTCCCGCCGTTTTCGCATGAGCATTGGTCGAGGCATTGCCCGGAAGGACAGCATCCGTCTGAGAGGCTCCCGATAATAATTTGGGATGTTTCGTTATAGCCGAATGCGACGAGATACCCGGTATCCTCTCCGACACGGCGGAATTGGAATCCAACGCCGTCATCGTCTTGCCATGAAAAGACTGCTTGGATGATCCCGTTGGAGAAATTGTCAACGTCGGGAAGCGGTGTATTACCAGAAACGCCGCAGCCTTCAGCAGTCTGATGTAAGGCGTTGCCACCATCGGGGAATTCGGTGGATTCCGCCCAAACGGTGCCAGCATTCTCCGGCACCCAGTTTGCGGGGTCGTTGACGCTAGCATCTGGGACGGCCTCAGTGGAACCGGATTCAAAGTCAGCATAGAAAATTATTTGCCCACTCGCGTGACTAATTAGCAGAATCGGAAAAAGCGCGAGGAACATCGTAAGGTAGCTTCTTTTCATTTTGTTACTCCTTTACTGGTTGATATTTCCTAAAAACTTCAGCAGTGTGCCCTAAAGGCGCTTCTGTGTGCTAAGAGCAGACGTTATAAATAGAATGGTTTCTTGGGAAACCGCTATCCAAAATTTAGCAAAAATGTAAATTTTTGTCAATCAAAAAATATAAAATGGTTTCCAGCTGCCGGATCAAGTCTTTTTCGGATGACTCACCGACGAACGCTGTCCAAGGGAATTTTAGGCGAAAGGGGCGGACCTGCACAAGAGGTGCTGATAAGTCTACCCCGGCTGGCATTTGATTAATGGAAGGGGGTTCATTATTTTAAGCTGGCGGCTGCCTGACAGAGCTATTTACCCATCGCCTTTAGGGCTTTCAGGCAGCGTTCCACAGCTTCAAGCGGCGGGAAAGCGTCACTTTCGTATTCGACGATATACCATTTTGTGCCGCCGGTGGTTTCGCAGACTCGGAAAATCTCACGCCACGGCACGCTATCCTCGCCAATAACGGGCCGGAAACCGGCACCTCTATCCCCCGCGCCGAGTGATTCTGTGTAAGGTTTGAGATGTACGGTGCCAGCGCGCCCTGGGTATCTCTCCAGAATGTCCACGAGATCTGCGCCCCCGGATAGGGCATTGCCCATATCTAGCTGCATGACGACCCCCTCGTTGGTATTAGCAAAAAAGGTGTCCCACGGCATTTCGCCATCAAGTGGTGTAAATTCTACGTGGTGATTGTGATAGCCGGTCACCATGTTGTGTAGAGCGAGCTTATCTGCAATTCGGTTGAAAATATCCGCTAACTTCAACCAGTCGGATCGCGATTGACGCAGGTTGGCTGGAATGCCCGGAACAATGATATAGCGGTTTTCCAAGATGTCGTTGAACGCAATTGTTTCGTCCAGGGTGTCGTCTTGGACGAGATTGAAGGGGGTGTGCCAACCGCAGCAGACTAAGCCGAACTCGTCTAACAAACGTTTCAACTCTTGTGCTGAATGTTGGGGTGGTCCGGCAAATTCGACGCCTTCGTATCCCATTTCTGCGACCGCTTTCAACGTGCCGCGGGTGTCCTCAGCTAGCTCCTCTCGGACAGAAAACAGTTCCAAACCTATTGGTATTCTTGACATAATTTTCCTTTCAATTTTTCTTTAAGACAGAGAATCCTCTGCCGAGGGGATGCGTTAACCTCTGTAGGCCCCGCTATTTTCATGCCCTGATCGACAGAAGGGCGTGACGGCCTCAGCCATCACGCCCCGGGGTGTATCTTTCGCTTATCTCGGGTGCTAATCTATGGAGCGTTAAGGCGTTAAAGGTTTCACACAACGAAAACCGACATCATCCCGCTCTTGAAAAGTGGCGTGGACAGTGCGTCGATACACCCGTGCGTGTTCAATACGGCCCGCAAAACTCCCGCCGCGTATGGCGCGCTGCGAATAGTTAGGTTGGCCCGATCGGTAGGAACCGATTGTTTCATAATTGTCCAATAAGTACTGGATACTGGGTTCACCCGCTAACGGATTCAGAGCAGGCGTGGTGTCCCGGGGGTTAATCGCCTCATCCAGACACCATTCACGGATATTCCCTATCATATCATACAAGCCGTAACCGTTCGGAGCGTAACTACCGACAGCCTTCGTACCACCGCTCCGGATGTTGGCTCGGGAGTAAGCCTCCCTATGTAATGGATACAGGTCGTCGTCGTCGTCGGGCCCGCCCCAGGAGAACGTCTTACCGACTAAGCCGCCGCGTGCAGCATACTCCCATTCTGCCTCGGTGGGTAGCCGCTTGCCTGCCCACTCTGCATACGCCATCGCGCCATACCAAGTTACATGGGCAACAGGATGATTCTCATAACCCGAGGCTGCACGATACACCCCTGCTACTAACCCAATCTGCTTATTAGGCTCAGGATAGAGCCGCACAACACCTTCAGGATCCTCAACCATCCGCGGATTAGGCCCACTGCCGATCCGCACCCAGGTACGTCCTGCCTGCTGATGTTTGCCTTTTGCATTCAGAAATGCCACGTATTCCGCAACGGTCACTTCATGCGTATCCATATAGAACGCCTCTAAAGTGACCATACGAGGAGACCAATCGGTATCCCTCAGATCAGTAGAGTCGCTCCCCATTCGGAACGTGCCGGCTTTGATCAAGACCATGCCGTCAGGAGCTGTGGGTACTTGGATGTTGGTGGGCTCCCCATCGTCCTCCCCATCCGACGGGTTCTCCCCATCGTCATCGTCATCGTCATCGTCGTCCCCGTCCGACTCAGCTGGCGGAGAGACCGGCACCCATGCTGAAGTGACAGTCAATGTTGAGCCCCCCACGGTCTGCATGAAGCCGTCCGCCTGCACCAAATTAGCCGTGGAACGCTGGGAGTAGAGCAGGTCATTTGCCCCCACCGAAGCAGCCATAGCGGATGAGACAACCCGAAATGACTTTTTCGGATGCACCCAGAAAGCGAACGTTGGGGTGCTGCTTTGCGGTTTTATCGCACCCTGTGCGTTTGAAATACGGAAATAGATGTTGTTGTTGGACCACGAATGAAACACACGAGTCTTGCCAGGTGCAATGCGGAGGCGCCCGCGCGTCCGATACCCTTCCGGGAACCCTCGATCCGCATTTGCAGTCTTCCAGGTCGAACTGATCACATACAGATAGTCCTCTGTTGCGTTTGTTACAAGGTTCTCCAGCCATTGTGGCGGAATAGGATCGGCCACTTCCTCAGCGGCGCTGTTATCCTCACCTCCATCCGTTGGGGGTGCAGGCGTGCTATTTACAAGTACCCAGGCTGGAGTGACGGTCAATGTTGAACCCCCCGAATACTGCATGAAGCCGTCGGACTGGACCAAATTAGCCGTGGAATGATCGGAGTAGAGCAGGTCATTTGCCCCCACCGAAGCAGCCATAGCGGATGAGACAACTCGAAATGTCCTTTTCGGATGCATCCAGAAAGCGAACGTTGCGGTGCTGCTTTGCGGTTTTATCGCACCCTGTGCGTTTGAAATACGGAAATAGACACTGTTATCAGCCCATGAATAAAACACACGAGTCTTGCCGGGATCCACACGATAGGTACCCCGCGTCCAAAACCCTTGCGGGATGCTTTTGTCCGCATCCGCAGCCTTCCACGTCGAACGGACCACATAGACAGTCTCACTCGTATTATTGGTTACAAAGCTATTCTGCCATCCTGCTGACGCTGATGAGACAAGCCCACACATGAGCGCAGCAAAAACGGATAGGCTCAATACTGTCCTTTTCATTCTACGTCTCCTTTAGATACACTTTTGTTAGATTTTTCAATAGAGTCTAACATATTTTAACGATTGATGCACTTCTACCAGACTTTGTAATAGAGTTTAACATATTTTGACGATAAAGTCAAACATTTTTTTGATGCCGGCACGTTTTTTTTAGCGTTTTCAATAGGATCTAACACATTTTGCGGTAGAATCTAACATAAGCGTTGCATATTTTGATAATAATTGTTTCCGGGGGCATCATGAGATAGTCTTCTGTCCTACTGAATGGAGGATATGGTATCATGAGCGCATTATAGTGTCAAGTCAGCGGCTCAAATGAGCGAGGCGTTGGCGATCGTTCCTCTTATCAGCTACTGTTTCGCGAATTTTGGCGATTCTTTAGAGGGCGGTGTCTGCTGTACAACGGGTGAGGATAGCGGTGGCATTGGGACAGCGGTCTTTTTAACGGTTACGGGGGTTTCCGCATTTTTCTTGCTGTCAGGGGCTGTGTGTTGTATAATCATTATGTTTTGTATTCTTCAGACTGAATTCACGACAAATCATCATTACAATGGGAGAGATTTATGCAGGTTGGGCTTATGGAGGGCACAATTCGGCGGGAGACGCTTAGCGAAACGCTGGATGCGGTTGTGGGGTACGGTGTGCGTCACTTACAGTATCATGCGCCTGTGGCACTACCACTTGCGGAGGTACGCCGAGAATTGGATGCTCGGCAGATGACAATATCAGGGCTCGGAGGCACCTACAATATGATTGATCCCGATGTTGAGAAGCGGGATGCCGGGTTGCGGAGGTTGCGCTCTATTGCGGAACAGTGCGGGCCGATGGGTACATCCATAATCACGCTCTGTACGGGTACCCGTGACGCAGACAGCATGTGGCGCGCGCATCCTGATAATCATTCGGCAGCAGCGTGGCGGGATCTGGTGATGTCTATGCAGCAGGCATTGGAAGTAGCTGAGAGACATGAGGTGACACTTGCGTTTGAACCGGAAGTGGCAAATGTGATTGATTCGGCACAGAAAGCTCGTCGGTTGCTTGATGAGATGCAATCGCCGTATTTAAAAGTATGTATGGACGGTGCGAATATTTTTCACAAGGGCGAACTTCCAAAGATGCGTGAAATATTAGATGAAGCGTTTCAGCTGCTTGGTCCCGATATTGCACTTGCACACGCAAAGGACTTGGATCGGGATGGGCAGGCTGGGCATCTTGCGGCTGGAACAGGGTTGCTGGACTATGAGCAGTATCTCGGCTTGCTAAAGGCGTGTGGTTATGATGGAGCGGTGGTATTACACGGTCTCTCGGAGGAGCAATTGCCTTATTGCACGGGTTTCTTGCGTGAGAGAATAGCTGCGCTGTAAGCGTTGTCGCTTTTCGGTAATTTCTCCGGCTGTGGCGAATGGAATGCCTGATGTTTGGTGTTAGATGCCATCAGACATCCGTTCTGCTAATCGGGCGAGTGCGGGCGAGGTGTCCAATTTTTCGAGCTCCGCCTCGATCAGAGTAAAATGGCGTGTCTCAGCAAGTGCTGCTTTAATGGCGTTGTCAAATTCCCCTTCAGTTCGGACGTGGAACCCGCGTCCTGTTCCAAAGAGCGACGGTATGCCGCTATAGTTCCAGCAGCCTATATCATTGAAAGGGCCTTCAAGCAGTTGGCGCTCGGTGCCGTATCCGTGATTGTTTAGGACGAGGATGATCGGATTAAAACTGTGGCGTGCAACGGTTGAGAGTTCAGTGCCTGTCATCTGGAAGGCACCATCTCCTACGATAACAAGGCATCGGGTATCTGGCATGCTCAATTGTGCGCCGACAGACGCTGGCACCGCAAACCCCATTGAGGTATAGTAAGCGGGGCTGATAAAATTGGTGTGTTGATGTATCTGTAGCTCTACGGCTCCGAAGAGGCTGTCCCCGACATCGGCGATAACTGTCAGTTCGTCGCTAATAAATTCGTTGAGATGTTGGAACAAACGGCTAACAGTGAGGGGTGTATCCGGTTCAACAGTGAATGGTTCGGCATCTCGGAGGGTCCAGTCTAGTTTCGGTTTCCGGCGTTTGCGGAGTTTCGGAGAGTTGATACCGTCAATGAAATCGGCGAACATCACATCTTCATAGGTGCGGTAGCGGACAGTGAGTTTTTCGGACGTAGCATAAATGGAGCGTCCACGATCGAGATTTGCGGTATAAATTCCGAGGTTCACGTCAGTCATGAAAGCCCCGAGGATGATGACACAGTCCGAATCTTCAACAAATTCTCTAACGTCCTTTTTACCCATTGCTCCTTCATAAATTCCCAAGTAGAGTGGATGTGATTCGGGTATCACAGATTTTCCGAGGAGTGTTGCCACGACAGGTATTCGTTTTTCTTCCACCAGCCGGATCAATTTGTCCTGATAGCCGAATCTGTGTAGTTCTACGCCTGCGAGGATTACGGGTTTTTTGCTCTTGTTGATAAAGTTGCATGCGTCTTCAACGGCGGCGTCCAACACTTCTGGATCGCTAATATGTTGACTGGTTGAAGGCGCTTGATAGCGTGTGCCGCGGGCATCTACCCTATCGCGCGGGATCTCAATGTATCCTGGGCGTTTATAGCGATAGACGGCGTCAAGCACCCGGTCGATGTCGTTGAAAGCGGTGAAAGGTGTGTCGAGCAGTGCGGTCGCGACGGTTATCTCGTCGTAGATGCGTTGCTGTGTATGGAAGTCCCTGACTTTATGGTGCAGGAGTGCGTCGTTCGCGCGTTCCTTGATGCCGGGTGCTCCGCTGATAACGACGATGGGCGATTTTTCGGCGTAAGCCCCTGCTACGGCATTCACCGTTGACAACCCGCCAACGCAATAAGTGACACAGATAGCCCCCATTCCTCTTGTACGGGCGTATGCATCTGCTGCATACCCTGCTGCGTCCTCACGAGTCATGCCGATGTGTTGAATGGGACTCTGCTCAATACAGTTATAGAATCGCAACACGTAGTCCCCGGGGACGCCAAAGATGTGTTCAATACCGTAGCTTTCGAGTTTTCTGAGTAAGTATTCACCGATGGTTGGTGTTCTGTTTTGCACAATGGTACCCTCTTATGTCTGTTTGTTCCCTAAAAATTTTGGATGTCAACATGAGCGGTATCTGGAACTTTAATCTTTTCGTAGTAGCTGTAGTTGCTTATTGTATGCGTTCTGGATTAAGTATCTTTCCGACTCAAGTCGGTCAAGTGCAAATTCATAATATGCAGGTACAATCTCAAAGCCTATATAATGGCGTTCCTTCATTTTGCTGACGACAGCGACCTGCCCGGATCCTAAAAACGGGTCCAAAACGACATCTCCTTTTTGGCTAGAATAATCCAGGATTTTCTCAATGAGCGCCATCGGCAATTTGGTGGGCGTTTTAACTGCGCCTTGCCAATATTCTCTCTTGATTTCCCACACATCTTCTTTGTCTTTATAGTGTGCTGATCCGCCGTTTTCTGTTTTTGTATCTTTATCAAATCGGCAATACGGATAAAACTTCCGTTTTCTATCGTTTTTACACAGGAAAAGGCAGTGGTAGTGAGAGGTGACGTATTTACGTTTGGTAACAACTCCAAACTGATATTTCCAAATCAGGTGATTGACTGTAGTAAGTTCACACTCATCAATCGCTATCAAAATATCTTTTAAGTGATTCCAACCAGAGAAGATATACATACTGCCGGATTCTTTTAGAATTCTGGTTGCGGCTGAAAGCCATTCAAGCGTGAAGGTGAAATAGTCGTCTGCTTCAATCTCATTGTAACCTTGAAGGACTCGGCTCCCTTTTCGATTGTAGTTGTGTCGAGTGGCTTTGAAGTCGATAGCAAAGGGTGGATCGGTTATAATGAGATCAACACATTCATCCGGTATCTTGGCCATCAACTTAATACAGTCGCCCTGTTTGATGGTGTCAATGTATTCGGGATGTTTCATTCTGTTCCTTATTGCGGGAATATGTGCGTTATCGTTGCGTTTCTGGCTTTCAATTTCCAGGCCCTGCTCCAAAAGTCGCGATGACGCATCTTACGAGCGATTCTTTCCTTTTGTGGGGGTTCAAAATTGTTTTTCGCTGTCCAATAAAATTGTGACGGGCCCGTCGTTAACCAGTTGTACATCCATCATTGCCTGAAAAATGCCGCCTTGTGTCGGTATATTCTGTTTTTCCAGTGCAATAATGAATTGTTCATAGAGCGCGTTCGCCGGTTCTGGGCGGGCGGCTTCTATGAAACTGGGTCGTCGTCCTTTACGGCAGTCGCCGTAGAGCGTAAATTGCGAAACAACGAGGGCTGCCCCGCGGATTTCGAAAAGGGAGCGATTCATTTTGCCTTCTTCGTCTTCGAAGATCCGGAGATGGGCGACTTTATTAGCGATATATTGAATTTCTGTTGCGGTATCTTTGTGGGCGATGCCGAGAAGAACAAGAACGCCTGTCCCGATTTCAGAGATGGGTTTGCCTTGCACTTTAACACTTGCGGATTTGACGCGTTGAATGACTGCTCTCATTGGTGCTTCTTGAGTCTTTTCTGTTAAAACAGCAAATTCTCGCCTTCGAGTGCTTGGGTACCGTCGCCGCCGAAGGTGAGGTTGAATTGGAAGCCGGGCCGGCTGTTGAACCCGAATTGACATGCAAGTGTATTTGAGATTTCGTAGCGGAGTGTGAGTCCGATGAGGTTTGTCACGTGCACGCCGGCGTAGGGCAGTTCGCGTGCGAAGTCGGCTACTAGCCACATATCCTCTGAGACGGCGACTTCAGTGCCTACCTGCCAATTGAGGGTAAAGAAGTCGGTTGTTTTTAGGGCCTTTGAGGTTAGGAAGACGCCGACGCCTGCATGAACTCTGAAAAGCCCGCTAAATCTTTGAGTGCCTATCAGATAGGTATTGACTCCTAGAAAGGGGAATCCGTTTGCTGGGGTGTGGTCGAGGAATTCATTATCTGAATTGAGTCGGTCATCTGCAGTAAAGCCGAATTGTGCGTCGCCGCCGACAGAGAGGCTTGGCAAATTATCGTTTCGTTCTGGTTTGATATTGTATTTGAGTCCGATGATGCCATCAAATAAGGGTTGTTCATAGACACGTCGGTTAAGATTCGGTTCTGCGCCATTTTCTGCGTTGGTACCGTAGAAGTCATAGATAACTTTCCGTGCGCCTCCTGTTGAAAATGTGCCGCCGAGTATGAGCTCGAGTCTGTCGCTTAATCCGTAAGCGAATCTTACGGGTATAAAGAAAGTCTCAATCTCAAACGTTACGCGGTGTGACTCTTCAAACCCGCCGATGTCTACGTTTTGGCTTAAATCGGGTAGCAGGTCAACTTTGGCGTATTGAAGGAGGCCGACTGTGGTGCTAGAGCCTCCTTTGCCGATCGGTTCCGCTGTTTGGATGTTATTGAGATGTGAGACGGCTGGCAATTGTGCTGCAACTGGCATCGCGGTGCTAACGAGAAGTAAGGTGCAGAGCGTGTAAATGAGGTATTGTATATTGTGTTTTCTATGTGTAAGGTGCATTATATTTATCCTTAAGAGTTGTGAGTGTTATAGCTATGGGTGCGTGGTGCGTATAGTTTATATTGCTACTGTAGAACTTTCTTATTGAGAGTTGACGGCGGGTCAGTGGCTGTCCTTTTACGGTATTGCTTCCACCAGTGCGCTTTCGTCGCGCCGTCCATCGGGACCCGGGCTGTCGTCAAAGGCGGTGATGTAGTATTTCCTGAATTCTAATGACTGCCCTACGATGATGGGGTCTTCGCCAATGATTGTGATGTTGCGGTCCTTGCGCCCGGCTCTGGGGCGCGGGAGTAGATTTCCGTCTGAATCTCTGGTATAGAGTTGATACCCGTCGAGATCGGGTTCGGTGTTGGGGTTCCAGGAGATAAAAGCGTCGTATTTTGTATTAATTGGGGACCGGCGGAGATAACGGACTCGGACGTTTTTCGGTGGTGCGGGCGGTAGGTTTGGTGCGGCTGCGGTAATTACGGTAATTGCTTCTGCCCCAAACTCGTCAACCCCTGCGATGCGATAGATTTTTCGGATGCCGTCGTTCTCAAAATGATGGTCAAAATAGTAGAGCTGATCCCGCTTTGGTTCAGCGATCAGTTTGAACCGAAGTGCTTTGTCTTCTCCGGTGTCAAGTGCTGCGTAGACGCGAAAAATGGAGAAATCATATGGGAATTCGTAGCCGTCCCAAAAGAGCTTGACGGTGAGATCGGTGGGGTCGCCGAGGGTTACGGTAGGTGGGGGCGGTGGCACACTGGGTGTAGCGAGTGCGGTTTTCCAGCTGCGCCGCGGTTCTTCGTTATCAGTTGGCGGATTTGTCGGATCTGGTGTTTCAACCCCGTTGCTATCTACATAGGTTAGGCGATATTCGTAAGCAAGGATGCGGCCGGAGGTGTCGCGGCGATCGTTTTGGAGGTTTAGGGTATCAACGAATTCGTTGGCGGGTGCGTCAATAGATCCGATGTGCTTGAATTGTGTATCGGTTCCGCCTGTAGAGCGTCTGTAAATACGGTATTCTTTAATACCTTCCTGGCCTGTGTCGATCCATGTGACTCGTACTTGCTGGTCTCCGGCGAAGAGTTCAAGGCCGTCTGGTGCGCCGGCGGTGCGCAGATTCTCTGGATCGAGGGGATTCGCGAAGTCTTCTGTATTTGTGCAAGCAATCAATACAAGGAGGACGAGGCATATCGGAAAGCTTAGGGAAAGAGTCTTACCGCTGAATAGGGGTTGGATTAAATACATTCTGTTTTCTCCTGTGAAGACATTTTAAGAAAATCCACGTGCATTTCTATAGCATACCACCGCGTATCTACGAGATCAGTTTTTAACCTCCATGTGATGGTGAAGTTTCCGAGTATCGCGGGGCTTCCGTTAGCTTTTTCCTATCCACTGTAGGTTAAAAGAGGTGCAGGAGGCGCAGACTAGCGCAATGCGTTTGAAAGTCATAATGTGGTTGTAATTGGAGCGTGGTGCGTGGGAGCAACAGGCCAGTGTTTCGAGAGAGACGGTCTGCGGAGCCAATTAGGCGTATCTTTGATCCCTCGACGTTGATTTTTGTCCCGTGTTCGCCGGAACCTGTGTCCTCTACAGGTTCGGGTGTGACTATCTGATTATAGCATGAAAAAAGCACAGCAAGTCCAATACATCCGCTGCCAATGCTGGCCATGATGGTACCGGCATTTCGTCTCGCGCGGAAAGCATTTTTGTGGGTTTGGATGTCGGATTGGATTGCGGCGTTGAGATAGGTATCGTATCTGTCTTGAGCGGAGGCTTTGAGAATGCTGCTGCCAAATTGAAGGCTCATGCCGGAGGCAAAGAGTGCTATCGATAGGACACGTGAGCGTCGTGCTGCCTCGGCTTGTCCTGCTGTTAAGATAAAAATGAGGGCGCAACTGCACGCGAATGCGATATATTTTTGAGAGGTGCTATAGGCTTTCATAGGTTTATTCCTTTATCTATATTACCGGACTTCTTACTATAAAGTTTACCTCATATGTTTTATAAAGTCAATGCTTTTTGGTGACGGGGCAAGGCGGTTCGGGTTCCTATGTGGAGGCTTTCCGCCGAATCCCGATTCGGTCTAAAACCATCAGAAGTCCGAAGACTAAACAGGTCTAGCGCCGCGGTCGAGTACAATTGACATTCGACAAAGGACATGGTAACATTAAAAAGAACTTTATATAATCAAGGTTGTCTTAATTATAAATGGAATTTTGTGCTCACACTTGAGAAAAACAGAGGAGACAAATAGATGAAGTTGAGAATTGCTAATAGCCAGCATAGCGTTATCGCGAAGTTCGGTGTCGGATGTATAGTGTGCCTGTTTCTTGGTTTTGCGATACTGCTGTACGCGCAAGATAAGACAAAGCCTGGGGTTGCTGCCGCAAAGCCGGAAATGGATTCTGCGAACAAAACAGAAGTGTCGAAAATGAAGGAGCAGGCTCAACCTAGAATGAAAGGATCTCGTCAGCGTCAAAACCGTGCTAAAGCTGATTTCGGAGAGAATGCGGCTTTCTACGAAGTGATCATTGATAACAATCTCTTTCGGCCGCTGGGCTGGAGGCCTCCGAATAACGAACCTGCCTACAGTGTAGTCGGTACTGCTGTTGATGTCGATGGTGTGATAGCACAAGCGACGCTGCTGGAAAAAAGGTCGAATCGCTATCATTTTGTTACTATAGGCGATCAATTAGGAGATATGACAGTAAAAGAGATTCAAGCGAGACAGGTGATATTGGAAAAAGGTGGCAAACCGATAACACTGAAGACAAATGCACTCGAGTTTCTCACAACGAGCCCGCGGGGTGGGGGCAGAAGTGGCAGGGGAGGTGAAGGTGGATTCGGAAGAGAATCGGATAATGCGGGTAGAGGCGAGGCCAACGTCAAACGGCAGCAAATGGAAGCTGAAAAACGTAGGCAGATGGAAAAGCAGGAGCAAGGTAAGACGTTAGGAATAGATCCTGAAGAGTTAAAAGAAAAGCTTAAAGATGCCTCGCCAGCGGAACGTCGGGAAATAATGCGGGAAATTAGAAGACGGTCGGGTGAAAGAAGAGGACGTAACAGACAGCGAAGAGACAGGTAGCGTTTGATTGTTTTAACCTTTATAGGCGCGGTTTTAAACCGCGCCTTTTTTATTTTCGACGTTATGCTGCCTCTTGTTGATTCTCTGGTATATTTTCGAGGCGTGAGAGCCAATAGCCGATGTCAAACGAGTCGTCGCCACTAAGGAAACGCCACTGCCTGATACGGTTGACAATTTCAAGTCTTACATCGTTTCCATACCATTTGTGGTTTCTGCCCAAAATACCGTGGATGCTTGCTGTGTCGATATCGTCTGTGTTCCAAAGTCGGCACTGCCGGACCGTGGGGTTGAGCCGGAGTTTGAACATATAGCGCGTGCGGTTCGTAAGATTTGGTTGTGCGCAGTGCCACATTCCGTGGTGTACAACAAGAAGCGTGCCGGCTTTACAGACAACGGGCATTTGTCCGAGGAAGTTTTGGTAACGTCCGATGTCTGTCTCACAGACGCGGCGGTAGTGGCTTCCTGGTAAGATCATTGTTCCGCCCATTTCGCGCGGTGTGTCGTGTGAGAAATAGAAAAATTGGATGTCAAAATGCATCCGTAGGTCGATGATGGCGTCGGCGTGCCAAATTTGTCCTATTTCATTTTCGGGTTTGACGATATGAACAGCATGATGGTCGTAAAGCGGGTTTTCACCGACGAGGCTGTGGATAATGCCTTTCACTTCCGGGAGTTGGAAGACTTTAGCGACAGCAGAGTCGTTCTGCCAGACTTCATTTAAAGTTGTGCCGCCGCGCCCGCGTACAACGACCCCGGCTTCCATTTCTGCGTGTGCAGCTTCGTTTAATTCGCGAGGGATCAATTCGTCGAAGCGGAGGTAGCCGTCTGCAACAAAGCTTGCCATTTGTGCCGTACTGAGTAAATTCTTTTTGTCAATCATTAGATTTTCTCCAGTTTCTCAAGGATATATTCGAACCTGAGATATGAAGTGTGATATTCCGTGCCTGGGTAGGCGGGGAATTGTTGTGGGAATTGGATGACTCGCCAGCCGTCTTGCATAGCATCCACGACTGAGTTATAGGGTGGAGTCTCGCTGTCTCCTGTGGTATAGCGTTTTTGACCGGTGCCGTCGTACATTGCCCAAGCGACAACGCCGCTGTTCAAATCGGGGGTGTGCAGATGCAACACGAGGAGTTGTTGTCTTAATTCAGACATAATACGAATTGTTTCTCCTTAACACTTCGTGGAGTCTATCGAGTGGCGTTTGCTTTAATTTGACTCCATGTGGTGACTAGTTGCCCATTTGGTTGAATATCTAACGCTACGGATATACCGTCGTCTCTCAGTTCGTTGATTTCATTTTCGCTGAGGGGTCTGTCGTAGAGGACAATTTCGTCGATAGTTCCGGACATCCAATACCCGCCGATATCGCAGCCGCCGATAAAGAAAGCGTTGTCGTGGGTATCAGGTTCCTTTGCTGGCGAGACTTCTGCGTCTACTTTTCCATTGATGTAGAGTTTGAAGTCGGATCCGTCGTAAGTGCCTGCGATGTGATGCCATTCGCCGTCGGTGACGACGGTTTGTGCATCAAACGAGTTCCAGGCGCCGCCTGTAGTGAAAGAATAGTGGATGACTCCGGTGTTAATATTGCCGAAGAGTCCGTAATTTCTACCGACAGGTCCTCGGTTTTCTTTGGAAGCAATGATTTGCCATTTCCCGGAGATTTCCGGAATATTCACCCATGCAGCGAGCGTGAAGTTTTCGAGGTCGAGAGCGTCATCATCGGGGACGGTCACCATATCGGCTCCGCCGAACTCCATAGCGCCGTCAAATTTCCCGTCGACCCACTTGGGTTTGCCTTGGGCAATTTCCCCGTCTAGGCCGTTATTAGAGGAGTCTGTGACTGCTTCCCCTTTGCCTTCATCAAACAACCATGCCCCGACGAGCCCATCGGTATTTAGTGCTGTAGCGTGTGGTAGCGTGAAAAGTATCAGACTAAAGAGGCTTAGGGTTAAACATGTTAGCGTTTTGCACATTAGAGATTCTCCTTGTTAGGTATGCTTTTGCGTATAAAATAGAGGTTGTAGATTAAATGACAGTTTCGGGTGGTATTGCTGCATCCTTTGGAACAATCACAATTCCATCTCGGATGTAGTAGTTTTCGCCGTCATGACTGTCAATTCCCTCTTGGTTGACAAGTACAGAATTATTACCGATGCGTGCGTTTTTGTCAATAATTGCGTTTTGAATCAGGCAATTGTGTCCGATGCCAAGATTAGGGGTGCCTTCTTTGGCGTTTTTTGCTCGTGATGCTTCTGATTCGTAGTAGTCTGCGCCCATAAGTACAGATTGGTAGATTCGAGTGCCGTTGGAGATAATACTTCGGATGCCGACAATGGTTCTGTCGAGCTCGGAGTCATCTACGATAGACCCCTCGGAGAGAATTGAGGATCGGACGCTGCTGCTATTGACTTTTGTGCTGGGTAAGTGGCGGCGGTTGGTGTAGATAGGTGCTTGCTCGTCGTAAAAATTGAAAGCGGGTGAGGTATCCGTGAGTGCGATATTTGCGTGATAAAAGGAACGGATTGTTCCAATGTCTTCCCAGTAGCTGTCGAAAAAATAGGCGGAGATTGGGAGGGTCTGAATACTTTTCGGAATAATATCTTTGCCGAAGTCCATATTTGCGTCGTCTTGAAGGGCGTTTTGAAGGATGTCTCGGTTAAAGATGTAGATCCCCATTGATGCGATATATTCTCTACCGTGTGGTTCTATACCTTGCGCCGTAAAGACCTCAGGATCAACGCGTAGCGGCAGTAGTTCTTCTTCGGTTTGTGGTTTTTCAACAAAATTGACGATGCGTCCATTCTTATCAGCTTGGAGAATGCCCAATCCGTTTGTGTCCTCTTTTCTCACGGGAATAACAGAAACGGTGATAGCTGCTTTGGATTCCGTGTGAACTTGTAGCATTTTGCGGTAGTCCATGCGATAGAGATGGTCGCCAGCGAGAATCAGGACATAATTGTCTGGGAACCGTGGATTAAGGATATAGGGTTGGTTGTGTTTAACGGCATCTGCTGTTCCTTGATACCATTTTTCGCCTATTAAAGTTTGCTGTGCAGCCAGGATTTGGACGAATCCGCGGCGGTAACTATCGAAGCGGTAGGCTTGTGCAATGTGTCGGTTGAGGGAAACAGAGTTGAATTGTGTCAACACATAGATACGGTCGAATCCGGAATGAAGGCAGTTGCTGATGGGTATGTCTACGAGTCGAAATTTGCCGGCGATTGGTACGCTCGGTTTCGCCCGGTCTCTGGTGAGTGGGAACAGACGGGTGCCGCGCCCGCCGCCAAGGATCACTGCGATAACGCTCCCGTTATTCATAAAAGTCTCCTTTTAATGGTTATCGGTCGTCGATGAGATAGAGGTTTTTTATAACGGATCGTCCTTTTTTTTGAAAATTCTGGGAGCCGGTTAGTTGTGAACTGATTCCTAACTGACAACTGATAACTATAAACTTCCTTTTGTGGATAGTACCCCTGTGATGGATGCATCGAGACGGGTTGCGATGTGCAAAGCTTTCGCAACTGCTTTGAAGATGGCCTCTATGATGTGATGTTGGTTTGTGCCGTAAGGGACATTGATATGCAGCGTTGTGCCGCTATGGTTCACGAATCCGTGGAAAAATTCTTCTACAAGTTCAACATCGAAATCACCGACTTTTGCGTCTCGGAGCGGTGTCTCGTAATGTAAGTAAGGTCGCCCGCAAACGTCAAGGTCAACTGTGGCAAGGGATTCATACATTGGAACGGTGAAGCTGCCGAAGCGACACATTCCTGCTTTGTCGAGCACTGATTTTTGGAGGGCTTGCCCTAGACAGATACCGATGTCTTCGGTGGTATGGTGTGCGTCTACGTGTAGGTCTCCGTTTGCTTGAATTTCTAGGTCGAAGAAGCCGTGCTTAGCGAAGAGGTTTAACATGTGATCGAGAAATCCGACCCCCGTGTTAGTAGTAGAGGCCCCTGTTCCGTCGAGGTTCAGCCGGAGCTGGATACGGGTTTCTGCTGTTTCCCGGACGATTTCTGCTGTTCTGTCCATATTTTCTGCTCACTTAAGCCCATGTTATGAGGCCAAGTTCATAGAGAGATTCCAAATCCTCGTGATAGGGTAAGGCGCGTACGGTGTACCCGTGTAGTCCGGTCTCTTTCAAAGTGAGTGTCCCTTCAAAGAGGTAAGCCCCATCGCCCAAATCTTCGCGATATTCCATTGGGGTGACCTTACCGTTGTGAATTTCCCCTGTGGCATCTAATACGCCGTGGTAAATTTGAACTGCGAGCTCGTGTGGAGATAAGATGTCAGTGTGAGCGATTACCTGCACGGTTGTCGATTGACCGACACCGAGTTCAAGATTTTGGACTGCAGTGAATGTTTTTGTAGAGGGTTTTGTCTCAATCCAAAGATTGTGCCAGTGATCGCGGACGTATTTTTTCCAATGTGCTAGAGCGAGTCCGCGTTTCGCTTCGTCTTCATTGAGTTTTAGCCAACGTCGGTGCGTTGGCAAATAGAGCTGTTCGGCGTATTCTGTCACCATTCGTTTGGTATTGAAAATAGGTACTAGGTTCTGCATTGCGGTTTTCATGCAGGCGACCCACTCATAAGGTACATTGTCGACCGGGTTACGTTCATAAAAGAGCGGGACGATTTCTTTTTCAAGGAGATCATAGATAGCGTTAGCATGGGTTTTGTCATCAGACTTTGTATTGTCTGGGGTGGTGCCGATGTCAATGGTCCATCCGCCGCCTAAATAGTTTGCTTCTGCCCACCAACCATCTGCGATGCTGAGGTTAAGTGCACCGTTTGCTGCTGCTTTCATGCCGCTTGTGCCGCTGGCTTCGTTGGGGCGTAGAGGGTTATTTAACCAGATATCGACTCCTTCAACGAGATAACGTCCGACGCAGATATCGTAGTTTTCAATGAAGACGATTTTGTGATAGAAGCGTGGTTCTGCTGCGATACGTGCGATACGTTGGATGAGCAATTTTCCTGCATAATCGTGGGGGTGTGCTTTCCCGGAAAAGATAATTTGTACCGGATGTTCGGGATGATTGAGAATTTTATCAAGTCTGTCAACATCGTGAAAGAGCAGCGTTGCGCGTTTGTAGGTCGCAAATCGGCGTGCGAAACCGATGGTCAATGCGTCGGAGTTGAGTTCTTTAATCGTTGTCCTGTCTGATTCTTGGCGGCGAGCAAAAATTGTACCTTCTTGTGCTTGTTTTTGTTCTTGCCGTTGTCGCGTAAAGGTGATCAGGCGTTCGCGGCGGCGTTCGTGTATACGCCACAATTCAGGATCAGGGATTTGGGATATCTGCGTCCAGAAGGCTTGGTTGGTCAGTTCGACAATCCAGTGGGGTCCGAGGTATCTGTCGAAGAGGCTTTGCATATCGTTGGAGACCCAGGAGCGTGTATGGATTCCGTTGGTAATTGCGTTAATAGGTACTTCATGTACAGGAATGCCGTCCCAAAGATTTTTCCACATATCGCGGGCAACCTGCCCGTGTAGTTGACTCACGCCGTTGCGCATTGCAGAGAGTCTTAGTGCGAGGAGTGCGGGGCTGAATTCACTATTGGTGTTGGCGGGTTCTGTTCTGCCGAGGCCGAGGAAGGTTTTTGCGGAAACGCCGAGTTCGTCGTAATAGTCACTGAGGTAGTAATTGACCAAATCAGGTGAAAACCAGTCAATGCCAGCTGGTACCGGTGTGTGCGTTGTGAAGATATTTCCGCTTTTTGTTGTTTCAGAGGCTTCTTCGAAGCGGATGTCCATTTCCTGCATCAGTTGCCGAATGCGTTCAATTGTGAGAAACGCGGCATGTCCTTCATTCATGTGGCAGACAGTGGGGCGGATACCGAGTGCGATCAGGGCGCGGTATCCACCGATGCCTAGCAAAATCTCTTGTTTAATGCGGAGCCGCTCATCTCCGCCGTACAAGTAGTCGGTGATGTTTCGTAATTCTTCGGTTTCGTTTTCTGGGATGTTGGTATCTAAGAGGTATAACGAGACGCGCCCGACCTGAGCGCGCCAGATTTTGGCGAAGAGCGTGCCTTCTGGATATGCGACTTCTATTAATACGGGACTTCCATCAGGGTGCTTTTCTGGTTGGATAGGCATATTGTAGAAATCATTTGTCGGGTAATCTGCCATTTGCCATCCGTCTGCGGTAAGTGTCTGTCGGAAGTAGCCATGTTGATATAACAGGCCCACACCGACCAACGGCAGCCCGAGGTGGCTTGTGGACTTCAAATGGTCCCCGGCCAAGACTCCTAAGCCGCCGGAGTAGAGTGGCATACACTCGGTTAACCCGTACTCCATTGAAAAATAGGCGATTTTCAGATTGTTGAGCGCGTCATCATTATAATTGGACTCAAGCCATGTAGGGATTTTATGGTATTCTTTGAATTTTCTGTGGATAACCTGAAGGTGTGCTAGGAAGGTGTTGTTTTTTGATGCTGCATCCAACTGTTCTTGGGAAATCTGTCCGAGCATCGCAGCTGGGTTGTGGTAGGTTTTTTCCCATAATTCAGCATCTAGGTAACGAAACAGATCCAGTGCTTCACGATCCCAAGTCCACCACAAATTTAAGGCGAGCTCGCGCAGAGGTTCAAGATTCGGCGGTAGAGTAGGTACCACTGTTAATTGACGAAGTGGTTTCATTTAATGTTGTGCTCCTCCGGCAATCTATTCAACATCTGTCTGTGATTCTCGTACTTTGAGCGTTATGTAAGTGCCTTGTTTTCGTTGTTTAAAATCTATTTTTCCTTCGCGAGCTAGCCAACCGATTCCCATAAGGATTGAACGTTGCGTTTCGCCAATTTCACGGATCATTTTTGTAACAGTGGCTTCGTTGTTTTGGTCAAGATATTTCCAGATAGCCCCAGCAACGTTTCCTATATTGTCTAACATTCTTACCTCCGAAAGGTTATTAAGTGATTACTGATTATTAATTATCAGATGTCGGCTGAACTTAAGAGTGCCCAACCGGATAGTGAATTGTTACATTCAGGTCTTTTAGGTGCTGACGGCGGGCCTCGCTTATAATTATAATAGTTGCTTTTCGTAAGTTTGTCAAGGAGAAAAATAAGATCCAAAGTTCTAACGGAAGGATGGTATATAAAAAGGCAGAAGTACAGATGAAACAGACGATATTCGAAAGTTGCGTTGCCTCGTTTGAAAAATGTCTTGACAACTTCCTGTTTCACATGATAATTTTAAAACGGTTGTAGCATGGTATTAAAATTTCATAATTTTATATTGCAAGCCATGGATTCATAGAAAAAAATACGGAGTGAGGTAAAAAATGTGAGCGTTGTTGTTCATGTTACACACGAGGCCCTCCAAAAGATAGGGGGGATCGGGGCAGTTTTAGAGGGGCTGTTGACAACCCATAGTTACAATGAAACGATTGGGCGTACTTTTCTCGTCGGTCCACTTTCTCCTGGTGCCGATTTGCGGGAATTAGAGACTGTGCTGTATCACGCTAGTGCGGGTACAAAAGATACGCGGCATGCGGATGTTCTGAGTCGGATTGAACAGACCTATCATGTTGAGATTGTCTACGGTCAACGTCGATTTGAGGACAAAAATAAAAAAGTTACGACCCTTACAGATGTTATCTTGGTGAATGTATCAAGCAGCGACGAGGAACGGACGGGGCGGTTTAAATGGCAGCTCTACGAACATTTCCATCTCGAATCAAGTCGTTACGAAACTGAATGGGAGTTTGAGGAGTACGTCCGTCTCGCTGAACCGGCTTATGATGCATTGCGGGCTTTAATCGATGATGTGACAGCTCCTCCTATTTTCGTTATTTCTCATGAATTTATGGGGATGCCGCTTGCACTGAAAACGCTCATTGAGCGGAAAAACGGCGAAGGTGCCGAGAACATGCGCACCGTTTTTTATGCTCATGAAGTGGCAACCGTCCGTCCGCTTGTTGAGGAACATCCTGGGCACGATATCCGTTTCTATAACGTTTTAAAACAAGCGACGGCGCATGGACAGATGGTTCGGGATGTTTTTGATGATCCGTTTTGGTATTTCAAACATGCGTTGATCGATAAAGCGCATCTGTGTGATGCTATTTTTGCGGTTGGGGATCTGGTTGTAGAGGAGCTCCGGTTTCTAGCAAAGCCGTTTGAGCATTTCCCGATTAACCTCGTTTATAACGGTGTTCCGGCGTTTCGGGTGACTCTGCAAGAAAAATTAAAATCAAAGGCACTGCTCCAGAAATACACAGCGGCCCTGTTGGAGTACCGTCCAGATTATGTTTTCACGCATGTAACGCGTCTTGTCAAAAGCAAAGGGTTATGGCGCGATTTACAAGTGCTTACACACTTGGATTCGTTACTTGCCTCCAACGATAAGACAGCGGTTTTGTTCATTCTCTCCACAGAAATTGCGACGGGGCGCCCGTATGAAATTGTTCATGAAATGGAGCGGGAATACGGTTGGCCGGTGCACCATAAAATTGGTTATCCTGATCTTGTAGGTGCCGAGGTGGAGTTAAATAACGGGGTTGCAGCCTTCAATTTGCAGTCTAAGGCGATCAAGGTGGTTTTTGTCAATCAATTCGGATGGAGCCGAGAAGCTTGCGGGGAACGGATGCCTCCGGAGATGGCGTTCATGGACGTTCGTAAGGGAAGCGATGCGGAATTTGGTCAGTCAATTTATGAACCTTTTGGCATTGCCCAAGTGGAACCGCTCAGCTTCGGTGCGATCTGTGTTGTTAGTAATGTGTGTGGGTGCTGCGGATTCATCCATCGCGCAACCGAGGGGCAGGAGGTGCCGAATGTCGTTGTTGCTGACTATACGCAGCTCCAGATACCCCCGAAAGTATTAGAAGATGTGATTCACATCGGTTCGGCGGAAAGGAGCGCGATTGAGTTGGAGAACAGCAGAGATATCGCGGCGAAACTCCTCGGTCGTCTGCCGCGCAAGCCTCGTGATGTGGAAGATATGATCCGAACGGGCTACGACATCGCCTCTCGTATGAGTTGGGAGGTTGTCGTTGAAAATTATTTCTTGCCTGGATTAAAACGGGCGTTGTAACTATCTACTTTTAGGAGAAACGTTGATGTCACATCAAACTTCATGGGATGTGCCGGTCGCGATGACACCGGAGCAGAAGTTTTTCTTTGATCTTCGCGGGTGGATTCTGATACCCTCGGTACTTTCGGATCCGGAAATCGAGGAGATGAAAGCTGATGTCTATGCCGGGGCTAGACAGAGCTATCAAGGTGCTTTACAGATTTTGCTTGACCATCCTGCGATTGTTGGAATCTTGAGCGAGATTTTGTCGGAGGATCCGTTTGTATTGGATGACTGTTACAGTTTTCGGTGTGAGGGTTCCTTTACGACTGTGAGGTCTCCGGGCTGGAGTGCATCCGCGCGCGGCGACAATGGTATGCCGCATGTCGTACGTCCGCCGCAGCAAGCGAACGCGATGCGTTATCAGGTTGCTGGCGGGAAGATCTTTTCGGGATTAACACGCGTGGTATGGGAACTTGAGGAGGTCAAATCGGGACAGGGCGGTACTTCTTTCCTCAGCGGTTCACACAAAGCTCATTTCAATTATGGTGGGCCTGATCCGTACCGTCCAAACATCAGTGGATCGCCGTGGGAGGCGAGCATGCGTGAACTGATGGACGACTACAGCTGCCCGCCGGGTTCGGTTGTTATCTTCACTGAAAGTCTTATCCATGCTGCTAACGATTGGACAAATCCGTCAAACCCACGTTGCGCGGTCTTCAATTGTTACAATTCGATTTGGGCGCAGTGGCACCGGCTGAATCTGAGTCATGAGATCATTGAAACGATGCCGTCGAAGCGGCAATCGTTGTTCCGTGGCACGTGGGCAATAGGCGGTGGTCCCGGTGGCAACCGTGTGTATTCGATAGAGAATAACACGATCTGATACCAAGTGTTCGTTTGGCGGGTTCAAGAGGTTGAGCTCAGCGCGCCTACCGCGAAATAGATATAAAAGAGCTGGAGGGTTTGGCTTCAGGTGTCCAGCAGCCTTCTGGCAGCCTTAATTTATTTTGGTGCATGCCGTAGTTTCCAGAGCATCACTGTTCGATCCTCACTGCTGCTTGCGATTGTCAAAGCGGTCTATAAAGCGAATCGATGATGAATTAAATTCCGTTTCAAGTGGCAAGAACCTGTGCGCTCCGGGCGGGTACATACAGTTGGATGGATTGCCTATGTCCGTCTATGGGCATATCTTGCCATGGGTAATTGGTACCCTCTACGAGTGCTTGTCCGCCATAGGTTCTGTCGTCGGTATTCAAGATGAGGCGGTAATCTGCTTGTCGCGGTGCTGGAATGCGCCAATCGGTAACGGATGTGGTTGGATGCAAGTTGAATGCAAAGAGAAGTCCACTCCGTTCGTAGACGATCAGTTTGGTGTCTTCGTGGATAGATAAGAGGTTAATCTTTTCATCGGCCAGGAGCTGGTGTTCTCTATCGAGGTGCTGCATTGCGCGGTCGAAGGCGTTGAGGTATTTGTATCGGAGCGTGTCATTGTCAACGAGGTGCCACTGTCTGCGTGCGTACCAATAAGAATTATGATTTCCAGCTCGTGGAAAGTCGATCCATTCAGGGTGTCCGAATTCATTCCCGATAAAGTTGAGATATCCTTCTCCGCCCAAACTGAAGGTTAGGAGTCGGATGAGTTTGTGAAGAGCGATTCCTCTTGAAATTACGATGCTTGTTGTGCGAACACTCATGTTGGTGTAAAGTTCTGCGTCCATGAGTTGCATAGCGATCGTTTTATCGCCGACGATTGCTTGGTCGTGGCTTTCGACATAAGCGATATGTTTTTCGCCTGTTCTGCGGTTGCGCAGCATGCTGTAAATCTCGCCCATATGCCAGTTTTCGTCCTGTTTTTCCTTTAATAGTTGGATCCAATAATCTGGAATTCCCATTGTGAGGCGGTAGTCGAAACCGAGTCCTCCTTCTTGGATAGGGCGTGCTAGCCCGGGCATGCCGCTCATGTCCTCGGCAATGGAAATCGCTGCGGGATTAACTGCGTGGAGGACCTCATTTGCGAGCATCAGGTAAGCGACTGCGTCCTGCTCGACTTCGTCACTGAAGTAATCGGTGTATCCTTTGAAGTGTCGTCCGAGTCCATGGTCGCTGTAAAGCATACTTGTGACGCCGTCGAACCTGAATCCGTCGAATCGATAGGTTTCCAGCCAATAGCGGATATTGCTGAGAAGAAAACGTTGCACTTCGTATTTACTATAATCAAAACATCGTGAGTCCCATGCGGTATGTTCGCCTTTATCGCCGGCGTGAAAATAGTGATGTGGTGTTCCATCAAAGTGGTTTAACCCTTCGTTGAGATTTTTGACAGCGTGGCTATGCACCAAGTCCATGATAACCAGTAGTCCGATTCCGTGTGCTGTATCGACAAGTTCTTTTAGTTCTTCTGGTGTTCCGTATCGGCTTGAAACGGCGAAGAAGTTGCTCACGTGATACCCGAAGCTGGCATAATAAGGGTGTTCCATCACTGGCATTAGTTGAACGGCATTGTAGCCTAGGTCGGCGATTCGGGGGAGTATGTTTTCTGTGAATTCAACGAATGTTCCGACTTTTTCGGCTTCCTGCGCTATGCCGACGTGTGCTTCGTAGATTCGCAATCCTTCCGTTTTGGCATTGAAACGGGGTGCTTGGTGTTTCCAGTGATATGGATGCGGCGGTGCCCAGTATTGTCCTGTGAAATTGGTGCAGTCTTCCTGAATGACCCGTTGAATATAGGCGGGGAGTCGGTCGCGCGCACCGAGTGCAGAGACGACGTGCACCTTGATTTTACTTCCGTGTATGAGTCGGTTGGCATATTTTCTGTCGGGTAGGAAGAGGTGCCAGATACCCCATTCGTCAACGGACATCGGGTTTGCGGTGCGATCCCAACCGTTAAAATCCCCGATCAGCGAAAGTGCTTGAGCGTTGGGTGCCCACTCTCGGTACCAGATTCCTGTTTCTCCGTTGTTTTCTCCAGAGTTGAGACCGAAGTAACGATGCCCTTGGCTTATTTTACCTAATAGGCCTTCTGTGTTTTCGATCTCGGTTTTGAAACGTTGGTAGTGCGCGAACCGTTGGCGGAGTTGAGCGGTATACGGTTTTAGGAGCGGATCTTGTTGGATGAGTGCAGTGTGGTCTAGCTCTCTGATTTTTGGCGGTTGCTTTCCCATAATGTATCAGTTTAGCATAAGAGGGCTTGCAATTCAAGTGGTTGGTGCGTTAAGATAGATATATGGAAACACGTTTCTATCGGTTAACGGTCCCTCTCATCTTCATTGTGCTGCTGGTACTCCGCGCTTCCGACGTTAAAGCGGTTGCGGGCTCCTTTGAAATTCAGGTATTTGACGGATCAACAGAAGTGATGCAACCGTATACGCTGATTTCTGGGAAACGGTACCGGCTTCAGGCGGTCTCTCGGGATAAAAAAGTGCTGTCGGCACGGTGGTTTCTGTCAGGAAATTTAGGCAGCGTTACAACAGGTGTACGGCCGATGCTAACAGCGGTTTTGGTGGGCGATGGTAGTCTTATCTGCCGTGTGGCAGGTATAGAGCAGCGTGTGGGTTTGAGGGTTGTGCCTAAGACAGAAACAATAGGAGAGAGTGGTGGGAGGCTCCAAAGTCCGACGGGTGTAACGCTAGAGCTGCCTAAGGGTGCTCTCGATATTGAAAGGGAAATAGGGGTGGAAATTGTGGCATCCCCCGGGCCTTCGCCGCCGTTGTATCGAGTTGTGCGTGTTATTCAGATATCGCCGCGAGGTTTGGTGTTAAAACAACCGGCAGAATTGACATTTCTGTTTGGCCGCGCTGGATTTGTAGGTGTGAAGCCGCAGCTCTATTTTTGGGAGGCGTTTCGGGAAAGGTGGGTACCTTTGCAAGGTCGTCGGGACGTGTCTCGAGGCGTGGTTACGTCTTCTATTAACCACTTCGGGATCTATACTTTGATGGCATCCGGGCGTGAAGATTTGAAATTGGGCGGGCAGCTGCAGATTCAGGATATAAAGCTCTCGCCGCGTCTGTTTTTTGGACTGGATAGGCATCGGTTAACGATAACCTATCGCCTCAGGGCTCCAGATCCCGCGCAGATATTTGTGAGTATGGACATCTTTGATCTGCGGGGCAGACGGGTGCGCCGGTTGCTTGAAGAGGTGCTGCACTATGTGGGTTCGAACGCTGCGCAATGGGATGGATTGACGGATGATGGCAGGCTTGTCCGAAATGGGCGCTATTTACTTGTCATTCGAGCGAGAACGGGTGTACAGCGAGCGGTGGGTCGGAAACTAATTATAGTTTTTAAGTGAATGGCTTTAGACTCTCGAAAAAGAGACTTGACACCATCTGTTTAAAATGATAAATTGACTTTCAAACGAAGAAATCTTTTTAGTTTTTTAAAGAGAGAGAAGGGAACAACATGGCATCACAAAATGAACTGCGATCACTGCTAAGAGCGCCCATCGCTTTAGCGCCGAATACCTATTTGCATTTCTATAATGGTGGGAGGCTTCGTGCCGAGTTTATGGGTGAACCGGATCCGAAAGATGACTACTACTCTGAGGAATGGATCTTTTCCACGAACCGAGCGATTACGCCGGGGAGAGATAACCCGCCTGACAAGGGTTTCAGCCGTATAGAACTTCCGAGTGGTGAGGTTGTTTTATTGAAGTCCCTGTTAGATGCGTTTCCAGAGGAGACGCTTGGTGGCTCGCATGTTTCCAAGTACGGCACGGATCTCGGGGTGCTGCTCAAGATTTTTGATGTGGGTGAGGGTGCGCATATCCCTATCCATTGGCACCCGGATCCTGATTTTTCGAAGGAGCATCTGAATTCACCTTTTGGGAAAAATGAGGCGTGGATTTTGATCGGCACACGGCCGGGGGCGAAAGCCTGGATAGGTTGGAAGGAAGCGATGAACAAAAGAGAATTTCGCCGTCTGATGGAGGCGCAAGATGTGTCGACTCTGCGGAGCCTCATGCATGTTGTCGAGCCGAAGGTTGGAGAAGTCTATTTTCTACGCACGCCAATTGTCCACTCGCTCGGGACGGGGCTCTGTGTGCTTGAGCCTCAGGAACCTACTGATTGGAATATACTTGCAGAATGGGAAGGTTTCCCGTTTGAAAGAGAAGATGGGCATCTGGGTCTGGGATGGGATCTAGCAGTCGATGCCGCTGAGTTTGATAAATTGGAACTTGAGTATTTGAACAACTATATCCGGCGGAGTCCGGAGCTGGTTCGGGCGGAAGGCGACAACCGTGAGGATCGGATTGTGCCAGCGGAAGCGTTGCAATTCTTTGGATGCTCACGTCTGACGGTGAATTCGACACTGAGCATGCCGGCAGATAAAGGTTTCTACGCCCTCGTGACATTGGGCGGTGAAGGGGTGCTGCGCGGCGATTTTGAAGATGTGCTGCTCAAGCGCGGCAAATCTGCATTTATTCCGCGGTGCTTGTCTAGTTATGTGATTGTCAACACGGGTGATACGCCGATGGAAATTATCTGTTGCTATCCGCCGAGTGTTTGAGTAAGGTTCTATGAGAACCGTATACCTTGTTGTATGTACAACCTATAAGAGAGAAAAAAGAAAAATGGTGGAGTCGATAACCTGCGAGCTTGAAGAAACAGCAGTTCGGGGTTTGGTTAGCGGTATATTCTAGTTGTGCTCTGCCTGAGCGGCGCGGTGAATGAAGGGTGGGACGGCATTCCTGCTGAGCAAAGCTGCGCCTATAATTTGGAGGAAAACATGGCAAAAAAATTGTCCATTGGAAGTTGGGCTTATACGCTCGGCCCTTATGAAGATAATCCTGTGCCGTTTGACTGTGTCGTCAAAGGTCTCAGCGATCTTGAATTTGACGGCATTGAAATCGGTGCGTTTAAACCGCACATTGATATTAACGACTATCCGATGAAAAGCGATCGGGATGCTGTCAAAGGTTTAATCGCGTATTATGGTTTGGAGGTTTCCGGGCTGGCGGCGGATTTCTGGTCGCATCCCGGGCCTGCTACGGATGAAGCACAGGAAGGGGATAGATATTACAACCTCTTCAAAGAGAGTCTCCAGCTTGCGCTTGATCTCGGTTCGCCCTCGATTCGCGTGGATACAGTGACTGATGCTGAGGAAGAAATTCCGGGCGTGAGTCGGCAGGAGGCGTGGGATAGGATTGCTGCTGTCTGGAAACGCTGTGCACAGGTTGCTGAAGACCATGGTGTGTTGATGCTGTGGGAATTTGAACCTGGGTTTCTGTTCAACAAACCCAGCGATATTATTAATATGCCGAAGGCTGTAGATCATCCGAATTTCAAGGTGATGTTTGATACGTGCCATGCGCAGATGTGCGCTGTTGTCGGTTCTCGGCAAGTGGGTGAACAGGAAACGCTTGGTGATAACGGTGTGATAGAGCTTGCTCGTCAGCTGAAGGGGCAAATCGGTCACTTCCATCTGATTGATTCTGACAATACGCTCCACGACGACCATACCAGCACGCATGCGCCTTTCGGCGACGGTGTGCTCGACTTCGACGCGATTGTTCCGGTTATCATGGACGAGACCGGCTACGATGGCGATTGGTTCTCCATTGATCTCTGTTTTTGGCCCAACGCTTGGGACGTTACAGAGGCCGCGAAGAAATTCCTGACCCCCTATTTGGAAAGGTATTAGCGGGTGAAATAGCAATCAGCTGTCAGCAAGGAGGCAGTTCAGTAGCGATCCGATCCAACTTTGAATATTCTAAGAGACCGCGAATTGTGCTACAAGAACCGCTCTTAACTGACAGCTGATAGCGAGTAAAAGAGATGCTTAACTTGCGTTCACTGGATTCCCTAATTGATTTGGCGTTTGAGGAAGACATCGGCAGTGGCGACATAACGACAGAGGCAACGGTGTCGGCTGTGCAGGAAGGTATGGGAGCGCTACTTGCGAAGAGTGCCGGTGTTGTTGCAGGATTGCCGGTGGCTGAGCGAGTCTTCGCGAGATTGGATTCGGCGTTGAAATTTCGCTCATGCGTCAGTGATGGGGATTCGGTAAATGCGGGCACCGTGATTGCGGAAGTAAAAGGCAGCGCTAAAAGTATTCTGATCGGTGAGCGGACTGCGCTTAATTTTCTACAACGGCTTTCAGGGATAGCGACGCTCACAGCACGTTTTGTGGAAGCAGTGGCTGACTATGATACTAAGATAGTGGACACTCGGAAGACGGCGGCTGGCTGGCGCGTTGTTGAAAAATATGCTGTCCGTGTTGGTGGCGGTTCCAACCACCGGTTTGGTCTTTACGATGGGGTGCTCATCAAGGATAATCACATTGTTGCTGCGGGCGGCGTTCACAACGCCGTGCGGCGTGCGCGGGAAACTGCGCCGCATACAGCGAAAATAGAGGTCGAAGTTGAGACAGTTGAACAGGTAGACAAAGCTCTTCGAGCGGGTGCGGACATTTTGCTGCTTGACAATATGCCTGCGAGTCTCATACGAGGTGTTGTTCAAGAGGTGGGCGATCAGGCGATGACTGAGGCGTCGGGTGGCATTACGCTTGAAGGCGTACAGGCTGTCGCAGCGACAGGCGTGGCTCTGATTTCTGTTGGTGCGCTAACGCACTCGGCAATGCCGATGGATATTAGTCTAACTTTGACGCTCGTTGAAGCGTGCCGCAAGGTCTCGGATAAGAAACGACGTACATGAAAACTACGTGTGAAAGGAAGATTATGGCAACCACTGCATTTAAGAAAATTGAGCCTACGACGACAAAACTGGGTTGGATTGGCACTGGCGTAATGGGTCGTTGGATGTGTCAACATCTCATGGATTTAGGATATGGGATGACGTTGTATAACCGGACGCGGGCGAAAGCGGATCCGCTTCTGGCGGCAGGTGCGACGTGGGCAGATTCGCCGAAAGATGTTGCTGCGGTTTCGGATATTGTGTTCACAATTGTCGGATTTCCGCCTGATGTTCGAGAGGTGTATCTTGGAGATAATAGCATCTTGAAAGGGGCAAAACCCGGAAGCATCATCGTTGATATGACGACTACGGAGCCCTCTCTCGCTCAGGAAATTTACGCGGCAGCAGAGACACAGGGTGTTGCATCGGTAGATGCTCCGGTGTCGGGAGGTGATGTGGGTGCTCGGGAGGCGCGCCTCTCGATCATGGTTGGTGGAGACGAGGCTGCTGTACAAGCGGTGATGCCTCTCTTTACAGCGATGGGTAAAAATATTGTCTACCAAGGCGGTGCGGGCGCGGGACAGCACACTAAGATGTGTAACCAAATTACGATTTCGGGGACAATGATCGGGGTGTGTGAAGGGTTGATTTACGGTCATAAAGCGGGTCTAGATCTTGAGACGATGCTGTCATCAATTAGCGGGGGAGCTGCCGCCTGTTGGTCTTTGGATAACTTGGCGCCCCGGGTTCTACAACGGAATTTTGATCCCGGTTTCTTTGTAGAGCATTTCATCAAAGATATGAGCATCGCTCTGGATGAATCTCGGAAAATGAACCTCAGCCTACCGGGATTGGCGTTGGTGCATCAACTTTACACGGCCGTACAAGCACAAGGACACGGCAGGTTGGGTACACAAGCGCTGATGTTGGCGCTGGAACAGATGTCGGGCGTGGAAACGGACTAACCTGCTATCTGATGTTATCGCGTACTCGCCTCCTTGTTGCATTCATAGAGGAGATACTCCTATAGGCCCAGAGGTTCACAGAGAGCCTCCATTAACAGAGCTAAGATATCTCTTGTTGCAACTGCATGGAGCGGGAATACCTCACAGGCTCTATTAGACATAAGCGTGTCGGAGATAAAAGCAGTTAGAAAGCGCAAGGCCTGTATGTAAGAAGGAAACAGGCAGCGGCTGCGGTTAAAAACGTTGGGGGGTGGAACGCCCGTTCCACCCCCCAACGTCTTATTAGTTGATTTGTAAGGTTAGCTTGTCTATTTCTAACCACCGTGTCTGCTATTTGTCAGACGATTTTAACTCTCCCCACCGCGTTGTGAGTTTGCCACTCGCAGAGACATCCCCACGCAGATGCGTCGTCCGGAGCGTCGTACGCACCCCGTCCATAGAGACGTCTTCTATCTGGTAGTAATACACCACGTTGGGTTTCGCAGTGGTATCTGTGTAGGTATAGACGTGCTTCTCGGAGGTCGTGCCGTGCCCCGCAATCAGACCCTCGGCGTTGATAGCCTTGAACTCGCCCGTCTTGCTCTCGCTGCGCAGGATATTGAACCCGGCGTTGTTGAGCTCGGACTGCGTTACCCAGCTAATCTCAACGTGTCCTGTCGAGACGTTGCGCACCGGGCGGAAACTTGAGAGTGAGACGGGTAGCGGTCCGCCGAGACGGTAGCCGGGGGTGCCGATATCGCTTCGCTGCCCGTAGAAGGTGAGCGAGGCACCTGCCAGATCCGAGTGTCGCCAAGAGGCTTCCATCGTGCCATTATCTGCATTGTGCGGTCCAGAACCCTCTGTCATGTCGTTGAACACACCGCCATAGACCCGCACAATAGAGGTACGCAGCTCACCGCTTCCGGGCAGATCCCACATCTTCGTGCGTGAAGTGCCGTCTACCTCAAGGTTGCCGGCTGCGTCCATAAGCATCGGATCGCCACCGCTGACCTTCGCCCGCAGCTCCAAATAGAAACCTTCCGCATTCAGCAGCTGCCGACCAGACGTTGTCAACCTGAGATCGCTGCGGTGCTTCTCCAACAAGTTGTAGACATAGTTATCCGCAACATCGTTCGCAGCGCTGCTTGAGACGAGCAGCAGCGTCTGATTCGGCGGGATATACGCCCCTGCCTTAAAGGTGAGGGTTGCGTCGACATACAAGCTGCCTGCCTGGTTGCGGATATCTAACTCCCACCCTTCAAGGTTCACCGTATCGGTCATAGAGCTGTTGTAGAGCTCTATCCACTGCACCAAGTTCGAGCGCGGACCCGCATCATACATAATCTCGCTGATGCTCACTTTGCCATCAAACGTGTAGTCGCCCTCGGAGACGTTGTTCACCGCCATGTTCGGATACCCCGGCGTGCCGGGGGAGGTCGCTGTGTCAAGAGATTTGTCTTTGCCGCGGTCGTAGCCAGTGCCGATGAACCCGAACGACTGCCAGTCGTCTTTGTGGACGCGGTTCGCACGAGACTTCGCGCCGTACATGCCCTGCGAATTGATCTGCACACCCCGACCGAACGACATACTTGTAGAGGCGAAGGTATTCATGCTACCGAAGTCCTCAACGTCTCCCGGGGACATCCATCCCACGAACGGCCAGACATCTGTATTGAACTTCCTATCTTCCATCCGTGTAAAGAAACCGTTGCCCGCATAGTCTATGACATTATCCGCCGTTTTCAGCTTATCTTTTGCGTTGCGCAGCAGGATCAGGAACTTGCCTTCAGCGGGAAGTTTTAGGTCTTCCGCAACCACATACTTGTGCGTGGCACCCGTGTTGACATCCGATTCGTCCAAGAGGCTCTGAAGGTTCGTACCCCCAGCGAACTTAATACTTCGCCCCGGGTCTCGGTTGTAGACCACTAGATACTCGCCCGGCTTCATACTGTATTTCGGCAGCACCGCGAGGCTGGTGTCCGTGAAGTTGGCATCCCCGGACTGGTGATACCCGCTACCGTCCGTCATCATCTTGCCCATCACCAGGCTTAGCTGATAGTTTTCTATATTCACGGAGGCATCCGAGGCACTATCGCTATTATAGAACAGCTCTATCCAGTCCAAGTTCTCATCTGAAGAGTCGTTTCGCACCTCGTTGATGATAATACCGGTAGGTGAGATAGCCGCAGGTTTCATATCAAACTTGACGACAGAGGGACCGCCCACAGGCACGTGAACGCTGCCTGGGGACCCGATGTACTGACCCTCGATGTTAATCGAGCCGACGGAAGCCTCCCAGGACCCGGGGTCATCGCCCTCTCCGAGTCCCTTCAGTTTTCCGTTTTCATAGGCATACGCCTTGCCTGTGGCATCCAGTTCGATCTTCCGATACATAGAGACCATGGGTGTGGGAGCTATGCCCTTCTCTGTGTTGCCGTCGGTATCGCCGTTGCTGCCTTTCAGCTGCCACTTCCGCCCAAAACGATCGACCGTGTGTACACGATCCAGAACGACATACTTTTTCAGGACGCCACTTTCAGTAACCTCAAACATCTCCCCTGCGCGATACGCTAGACGGTCAGGAAAATATCTAGTATTGTGCATGCCGATGCCATCGTTCTTTTTCATAGCGCCTTGGCTGTAGAATTCAATCCACTGCGGATTATCTGCGGTATAGGCTCTTGAAGGGTTATCTTCTCCCCACATTATTTCGGTGATAACGATTTGGTGCTTGAGCTTCATCGCCTCCTCCGCTGTCGGATTAGGTTTCAAGGTATACTCATTGCCCTCGGTATCAAACTGAGCTTGTGTTGGCGCTCGCACTGTAATGATAATCCCATGACCGCCTTCGAGTCTATTCCGTAGGTCACCGAAAGGTTGGCTATAATTGTTGGCCGTTGTGCCGTTTAACTTCCCTGTTGCTGCGTCCGTGATGCCGTTATTAGCAGAGACCGTTGGATCCGCGGTAGATTTCGCCCAGATAAAAAACGTTTTGGCTTTAAGGAGGTGGGTTTGGGTACCTCCCGTCACAATGTTAAGCGCGGAAGCCTGGGGTGTTGCGAAGAGACACACAAGCCCTAATACTACCAAAACTCTCATTTTATTCCATAACATTATTTTTGTTCTCCTCTGTTATTGGTGATGCAAGCTTGACACATATTCGCATAAATATGTATCAAGCTTGTGTTATATGTTGTGTCTGCTATTTGTCAGACGATTTGAGCTCTCCCCACCGCGTTGTGAGCTTACCCCTCGCAGAGACATCGCCCCGCAGATGCGTCGTCCGTAACGTTGTGCGCACCCCGTCCATAGAGACGTCTTCTATCTGGTAGTAATAGACCACATTCGGCTTCGCAGCGGTATCTGTGTAGCGATACACATGCTTCTCGGAGGTCGTGCCGTGCCCTGCAATTAGACCCTTGGTGTTGATAACCGAAAACTCACCCGTCTTGCTCTCGCTGCGCAGGATATTAAACCCGGCGTTGTTGAGTTCGGACTGCGTTACCCACGTAATCTCAACGTGGCCTGTCGAGGCATCGCGCACAGGCCGGAAACTCGAGAGTGAAACCGGCAACGGACCACCGACCCGATAGCCGGGGGAACTGATATCGTCGCGGTGTCCGTAGTACGTCAGCGAGGCACCTGCTAGGTTTGACTGCCGCCAAGAGGCTTGCATCAACCCATTATCGGGATTCGAACCGCCTTTATACGTGCGGGTGATAGACATCCGCATCTCACCGCGCTCGGGCAGATCCCAGGCGTGGGTGCGCACCGTCCCCGCTATCTCAAGGTTGCCGGCTGTGTCCACAGCTATCAACGCCGAGTCACCGGCTTTGTTGACCTTCGCACGCAGCTCCAGATGGAAGCCCGCCGCACTCAGCAGCTGCCGACCCTGTATTGTCAAACCCAGGGCAGTCCCGTGCCTCTCCTGCAAGTTATAGATGTAGTTCTCCGCTACATCGTTCGCACCATTGTTCGACACCAGCAGCAACGTCTGATTCGGCGGCAGATACGTGTCCGCAGCAAATGTGAACTTCGCATTGACATACGAACCTGTCACTGTCCGCTCGTTGCGGACCTCTAACTCCCAGCCCGCAAGGTCTATGGTCTCGCTCATAGAGCTGTTGTAGAGCTCTATCCACTGCACCAAGTTTGAGCGGGGACCCGCATCATACATAATCTCGCTGATGCTCACTTTGCCATCGAAGGCGTAGTCATCGTCAGTCGATGCGGTGTTTTTGTCATCCGCGATCATACTCACCCCTATGTTCGGGTACCCGGGCGTGCCAGGGGCACTCGCTGTGTCAACCGTTTTATCGCGCCCGCGATCGTAGCCGGCACCCATGAAACCGAACGTCATCCAATCGTCTTTGTGAACGCGGTTCGCACGAGACTTCGCCCAATACATGCCCTTCGAGCTCAACTGGGCCCCCCGACCGAACGACATACTCGTAGAGGCGAAGGTGTTCATGCTACCGAAGTCCTCAACGTCTCCCGGGGCAGACCACGCTACAAACGGCCACACACTTGTATCGAACTTCTTATCTTCCATGCGCTTGAAGAAACCGTTGCCGACGTAGTCCTTGACGTTTGACGGCTTGCCAACGTCATCGGCATGATTCCGTGTGCGCAGCAGGATCAGGAACTTGCCTTCAGCGGGCAGCTTCAGGTCTGTCTCGACCACATACTTGTGCGTGGCACCCTTTTTGATGTGCGTTTTCGCAGAGAGATCCTGAAGTTTTTCACCGCCAGCAAACGTAACACTCTTCCCAGGCTCCCGGTTATAGATCACGACATACTCGCCCGGTTTCATCTCGTATTTCGGCAGCACCGCGAGTTTGGTCTCCGTGAAGTTGGCATCGCCCGACTCGTGATAGCTCCCATCAGCCTTCATCTTCCCCATCACCAGGCTCAACTTATAGTTCTCTATATTCACGGGCTTGGCTTCGGGATCATCACTGTTATAGAAGAGCTCTATCCAATCCAAGTTCGCACTTGAGGGATCGTTACGCACCTCGTTGATGATGATGCCTGTAGGAGAGATAGAGGCGGGGGTCATATTGAACAAAGCTGCACCCGGTCCACCCGGATTAAGCGAGTGAACGTCCCCCGGACTCGCTATGTAATTACCCCTGAGGATATACTTACCCTTATATTTAGATGCCTCCCAGGAGCTTGCTTCGTTGCCTTCCCCGAGGCCCTTCGGTTTTCCGTTTTCATAGGCATACGCCATCCGCGTGGCATCCAGCTCGATCTTGCGATACATGGAGACCATCGCATTGGCTGGATCGCTTGTATCCCTACCATCCGTAGGTGTATCAGTGAGATCCGCTTCGGTAATGGTAGAGGGATCCGCGTTGTGGTCACCATCGGCATCGGCAGTATCGCCATCCGCACCTTTCAGCTCCCACGGGTTACCAAAACGATCGATCGTGGCGACACGATCCAAAACAACAAACTTGCGGTCAGCTGTGCCCGCATTATTATCAGCGTCCCACATGAACGTCTCGCCCGGTTCGGGGACAACGGCTTTGTCTAAACGGGGATGCGTGTGCCATCTGATATAATCGTTGGCTTTCAAAGCGGCGCCAGCGTTATAGAGTTCAAACCATTGGGCACCGGTTCTGCGCGGGAAATCCGTTCCCCAATTCACCTCGGTGATGACGATGCGGTGCTTCATCTTCATCAGATCCGCATCTGAGGCGTCGGCTTTCAGGGTATGGTTGGCAGCGCCATCGGTGGTAATTTCGGCTGCTAGCGGCACCCGCATTGAGATTGTGATTGCGCCGCCGCGCACCAGTAAATCCTTCAGGTCTGGCAAATCAGGGATCGCCCGCGCATGTACAGTGTGCTCTATACGCTGGTTAGCGAGTTTATCCCTGTACGCTGAAAACTCGGGATAAACGAGACCGTAACCCTTCATAATGATCGTAAAGCCCTTGGATTTCTTGAGTTCAGTCCACAGCGTATAGCTAGCCCGGCCATCCCCTGGGCCAGTGACACCAAAAGCGTGTGTGGTTGCAAAAATAGATACGAGTGCTAAGACTACGAAAATTCTAATTTTATTCCATAACATTACGTGCATTCTCCTCTGTTATTGATATTGGTTAAATATAGAGACGATGAGAGATGACTGCCCTCATGGTCTGTTTATGCTGCGGAGGGTTCGAGTCGCATCGGCATAATAACTGAAATGTAGTCCTCCGAGCCGACGGGTTTAAGGATGACGGGGTTAAACTCGCCTGAAAATTCTATTGAGACAGACTCGGTTTCTATGTGAGATAAGGCTTCTGTGAGCAGGCGTGCGTCAAAACCGATTCGGACGCTTCCAGTGCCTGACTCAACAGGGAGTGTCTCGTGTGCTTCCCCTAATGTTGGTGTCTTGGTAGAGACTCGTATCTCTTCTGGATCAATCTCTAAGGAGATGGAGAAGTTCTTGGGGTTTGAGAGCACGGAGACGCGTCGAGTTGCGCGTAAAATGCGATCTTTTGCGACGACTGTTCTGCCTTCGCTCATCTCGGGGATGATTTTCTCATAATTTGGATAATCCCCCTCGACGAGGCGTGCTGTGAGTGTGGCGTTGTCGTCTTTAAAGAGAATCTGATTTTCGGAGAGGGAAACGTCTACTTCCCCGGATTTCTGAAAGGTCCGCTCGATCTCCTTGACGGCTTTCAAGGGGACGATGAATCCCTTAGTTTCGCCTGGGGAGTTGAGCGGTTCGCAATATGCGACGGCAAGTCTGTTGCCGTCGGTAGCGACGACTTCTGTTTTGTGTTCGAGGAAGTTGAAGTAGAGTCCGTTTAGATAGTATCGGACTTCCTCTGTGGATGCTGCATATTCAGTTTTCTGCAGGAGGCTGCGTAGCGTCTCTCCGCCGACAGAGACAGGATCGCCTTCTATAGTGGGGAGTTGTGGAAACTCTTCGTCAGACATCCCGATAATTTTGTAGACACCATCTCCACAGGTGAGCTCGACACGGTCGTTTGCGGTTGTGGCGAGGTTTATTGGTTCATCGTTTGGGAGTTCTTTGACGATGTCGCCTAATTTTTTGGCGGAGACCGTAATTGCCCCGTCCTCTGTGATTGTTCCTTCAACCTTGATTCTGATACCGATTTCAAGGTCGGTTGCGACGCATTCAATGGTGTTCTCTTGGGCGTGAATGAGGACGTTTGAGAGAATAGGCAAGGTATTCCGTCCGCTTGCAACGCCTTGCAGTACCTGTAGTGCGTATAGGAGGTCGTCTCTTTCAAAAGTTAGTTCCATTCCAAGTTCTCCTTCTTCTTTTATCTGATAAAAAGCTTAACAAGTTCCTCTCATGTAGTATAACATATTATTGTAGATATATCAAAAAAAAACGAATTTTGATCAGAACTGAAAAATATATGCTTATATCTGTTCTACTCTACAATCGCTTGAAGAAGGCCGGCCCGATTGCGATCGGGAAGTGCGGCTATCTAACACCGCAATCCCCAGGGTCTGTTTATGCGGCGGAGGGTTCGAGTCGCATCGGCATGATAAGCGAGAGGTAGTCCTCCGAGCCGACGGGTTTGAGGATGACCGGGTTCAACTCGCCTGAAAATTCTATTGAGACAGATTCGGTTTCTATGTGAGATAACGCTTCTGTGAGCAGGCGTGCGTCAAAACCGATTCGGACGCTTCCAGTGCCTGACTCAACAGGGAGTGTCTCGTGTGCTTCCCCTAATGTTGGTGTCTTTGCAGAGACTCGTATTTCTTCTGTATCCATCTCTAAGGAGATGGAGAAGTTCTTCGGGTTTGAGAGCACGGAGACGCGTCGAGTTGCGCGTAAAATGCGATCTTTTGCGACGACTGTTCTGCCTTCACTCATCTCGGGGATGATTTTCTCATAATTTGGATAATCCCCCTCGACGAGGCGTGCTGTGAGTGTGGCGTTGTCGTCTTTAAAGAGAATCTGATTTTCGGAGAGGGAAACGTCTACTTCCCCGGATTTCTGAAAGGTCCGCTCGATCTCCTTGACGGCTTTCAAGGGGACGATGAATCCCTTAGTTTCGCCTGGGGGGTTGAGCGGTTCGCAATGTGCAAGGGCAAGCCGCTTGCCGTCGGTAGCGACGACTTCTGTTTTGTGTTCGAGGAAGTTGAAGTAGAGTCCGTTTAGATAGTATCGGACTTCCTCTGTGGATGCTGCATATTCAGTTTTCTGTAGGAGGCCGCGCAGCGTCTCTCCGCCGACAGAGACAGGGTCGCCTTCTATAGTGGGGAGTTGTGGAAACTCTTCGTCAGACATCCCGATAATTTTGTAGACACCATCTCCACAGGTGAGCTCGACGCGGTCGTTTGCGGTTGTGGCGAGGTTTATTGGTTCATCGTTTGGGAGTTCTTTGACGATGTCGCCTAATTTTTTGGCGGAGACCGTAATTGCCCCGTCCTCTGTGATTGTGCCTTCAACCTTGATTCTAATACCGATTTCAAGGTCGGTTGCGACGCATTCAATGGTGTTCTCTTCGGCGTGAATGAGGACGTTTGAGAGAATAGGCAAGGTATTCCGTCCGCTTGCAACGCCTTGCAGTACCTGTAGTGCGTATAGGAGGTCGTCTCTTTCAAAAGTTAGTTCCATTCCAAGTTCTCCTTCTTCTTTTATCTATATTATGGGCGTGATTTTCTTGAAGCACAAGGTGCCTCTGGATTAAAGCTTCTATTGCTACTATTCATTCTATTAGAGAGTGCAGGAACAGTGTCAATGAACAATTGCTACTATTCATTCTATTAGAGAGTGCAGGAACAGTGTCAATGAACAGAGGAATCGGCATCGCATTTCATCGATAGATCGTCTGCCTGATAAAAACCTTGACAAACTCCTCTTATGTAGTATAGCATATTATTATAGATATAGCAAAAGAAATTAGAACTTACAAAACGTACGCTCATATCTACACTACAATCCTAAGTTTTCTAATCAAGATGTACACCAAAACAATTTAGCTTTAGGCACTGTGGGTCTATGAATTTCTGTGGCGAGAGATAGACACCTCGGGGTTACAAAGGTTAAATGTCATCGTTATTTTCCTATAAAAATGCAAAATACTGATTCTTATTCGTCGCGGCGCATTTCGAGGCGTGCTGTGTTGCTCGGCACAGTTCTGATTATCGCTAATAGTTATTGGATAGCGTACGTAGAGATGATCTGGCATACTGCGCATCTGACGACAGTTGCGATGTCGGTCAATGTAATGTTTGGCATTTTGATGATGACGTTTCTGAATATGGGGGTGCGTCGTATTTTTCCTCGTTTCGCTCTGCAGGCGCGCGATTTACTTGTGGTCTACAGTATGCTTGCTGTGGGTAGTGCGTTTTCTGGCCACGATTGTCTTCCGCGGTTGATGGGGCTTATTCCGTATGTTTTTCGGTTTGCTACGCCTGAAAACGATTGGGAGGCGTTGCTTTTTCATCATCTTCCTGAGTGGCTTGTTGTGAGCGATCCGAGGGCGGTTAACGATTTCTACGAGGGCGGTGTCAGTTTTTTTAGAGAAGGTTATGTTTCATATTGGATTGCCCCGATTCTGTCTTGGTCGGTGGTTATTTTTCTGTTAATGCTTATCTTTCTGTGTTTGACCTCTATTCTGCGTAAACAGTGGATAGAAAATGAGAAGCTGGCTTACCCGATTATTCAAATTCCGCTTGAGATTACGACGCGCCGGGGTATTTTCAGAAACCGTTTGCTCTGGGCAGGTTTTTCGATAGCGATGGGGATAAACCTGCTGAACGGGTTGCAGTACTTCTTTCCTGCCCTTCCGGAGGTTCCGGTCAGAAAGTATAATCTTAACATCTACTTTACGCAAAAACCGTGGAGTGCTTTGGGCAGCACGCCGTTGAGGTTTCATCCGTATCTCATCGGTTTTTCTTTTATTTTACCGTTGGATTTGGCATTTTCGTGTACGTTTTTCTATTTTATGAAGAAGGCTCAGTTGCTATGGGGAAGTGCGGTGGGCGTATCAACCTTACAAGGGTATCCCTTTTTGGGGGAGCAGGGTGCTGGGGCACTGTTAGCGCTCCTTGCGATTGCGTGCTGGCATTCCCGGCGGCACTTTGCTTCTGTGTTGAGACAGGTGGTTTATCCGAATCGTACCGAGTCAGAAACCGAGGCGATCTCGCATCGGACTGCTGTGATAATACTTGGAGTGTGTCTGTTGCTACTTGCGGTTTTCTGTGTCCGGAGTGGTATGACGTTGTGGGCATTTGGTGTTTTTATCTGTATCTATCTATTGATTGTTGTGGGCTTAACCCGTATGCGTGCTGAGTTGGGTCCGCCGATTCATGCCATCGGTTATTTAACGCCGCAGTATATGATAATTTCGCTGCTTGGCACGCGCCGTTTGCGTGCGGGTAATTTGACGATGCTCTCATTGTTGAATTGGCTTAGCGGTGCGAGTTATGCCTCTTTTCGGACGCACCCGATGCCTGAGCAGTTGGAGGCGTTCAAATTGGCCGAGCGCACGGGCATTCGGAATCGGACGATGTTTGGTGTATTGGTTGTTGCGAGTCTTGTCGGTGTATTATCGGGTTTAATTCTGTATCCGTATGCAATTTACAGAGAGGGCGTAGCAGCGGGTTCTGAGCAGATTCATGCTGGGGGTGCCGATACTTACAATTTTCTTTCCTCGTGGTTAGTGAATCCGAAGCCGACGGATTGGCTTGCGACCTCTGTGTTAGGTTTAGCGTTTGCTGCAAATGTGGGGATCATATTTCTACGGTCGCGTTTTGTGTGGTGTCCGTTGCATCCTGCTGGCTATGTTATTGGGGTTGCGCCTGGGACAACAGATGTGATTTGGTTTCCGCTGTTTCTTGCGATGTTAACAAAGTGGGTTATCTTACGGCTTGGTGGGATTAGTGCGTATCGGAAAGCGGTGCCCTTTTTTATCGGTCTAGTGTTGGGTGAGGCGCTCATGGGGTGTTTCTGGCCGCTGCTAAGCCTTGTGTTGAGGTCGTCGGTGTATAGTTGGATATAGTTTTGTTTCTCTGTGTTGCGGTTTCGAGCGTTGCTGACTAGGGTGTGCTTGAAGGGTTAAGGTTAATCTCACATGTGAGGTTACCGTGTGAACGAACCAGGAGATGAACCCCTTCTTGTGTGAGGTAGAGTGTCTCCGGTATAATGGCATCTACAGTGCCGTGTAGGAGAACGTACGGGCCGATCTGGCGTTCGGCGATGCCGTCAGCCAATTTTTTGTGTAGTGCGTTGATCTGTGTCTCTAATGGAAAGACGAGTTTTTCTTCTAGTGCGGTTCGTAGGTTTGGGAAGATACCTTCGCCTATATTTTCGGCCATGTCTAAGAGCAGGTTTTGGGTTGTGAGGTCATAATCGAATCCATTGACAGAGAGAGCCGTTGTGGTTGGATCGTAGATAGGGGTTCCGATCATGTAGAGCTGTCCGTTCGCGGCTAAAGCGGGCATTTTAAATCCGATGCCTGCTGCCAGTCGGGTGCCGCTGCCGTAGATCGTTAGATTTTCGACCAGGGTATCGATTCCTTTTAGTTTGTGCTTTTTTTCGACATGGGGTTTAACAAATTTTTCAATAGCGGTGTAAGTCACATCAATGGGGGCGATGATATGGTAGCCGGATTCGAGCGAGTCCACGAACTGAATATTCGGCAGTTCGGCGCGGGGTTCTGTAAAAGCGCCGGTCTTCTTTGGGCCCTCTCCGATATTGGCGTGGATGTAGGTTTTGATACCGAAGCTGAAGAAGAGCGTTTCTTGGTTGCTTGATAGTTTTTCTGCCAAAATTTCCAGTGGTTCTACGATGAGAGCGATCGGAGGTGTCTGTTTTATGACGATTGGTTCGTAGAGTTTTGCCCATAGGCCGGCAACGCGCGTTTTTAGATCTACCTCTGTGATATATTGGACAATGAGGTGCTCCACCTTAGGGAGGACTTTGTCCTCTACCAATGTGTTAAGAATCCGACGCACTGAGATGTTAATCCCCTGGATTTTAATCTCTGCTTTCTGAATAAAAATGTCGGAGGTCGTTTTTGCTGTGATCTGCCAATCCGCATTGAGGGTTGGTGTGAGTGTTAACGATGCGGTTGCTGTTCCTTTAATATCTTCTCGTTTCTGGATCACCTGTCCAAAAATTTTTTTGGAGACACGCACCCACCCCGTAAATTGAAAGGGCAGGCTTGCTGATACAGTGCCGTTTGCGGTCACCGTCATTTTGAGTGTGCTGGGATCGAGTTTGATGGCATATTCGATGGCGCCGTCTTTCCGCTTGATAGGTTCATGGAGGTAGTCTCTAATGGCTTTTTCGGTTAACTGTTTGACTTCGTGCATGGGGAGGGCTACTCTCGCGGCGATAGTTGATGGTGTAGGAGGCGGTAGGGTCACCGGTGTGACTTCTCGCGGGGGAGCAGGAGCTTCCACGGTAAGATCCGACTGATGGTGTATGAAGAAAAATAACGTAATTAGCGTTAAGAGAACAGCGAGGGCGATTGCGCCGACAATTAATTTTTTGTGTTGTATCATGCTTGTAGCCTTGGAATTGCGTTTGAGGTTTTGTATTCCCGATTAATACGGAAAGGATGGATATCAACATCTGTCTTGCCGTTTAGGGCGATCTCACTCATAATACGGCCGACAAGGTCACAAAACTTAAAACCGTGTCCTGAAAAACCTGCGCCAATCAACACGTTGGGACAGTGTGGATGTCTGTCAATAATAAAATCTTCATCTGGGGTTTCGGTGTAGAGACAAACTTCGGCGTGTGTTGCTTTTCCAAGTTCTGGGATTCGGGCTTGCACGTAGGCGTCTATATGAGCGATGTACTCTGGATCGGGGGCCCGCTTGGGCATGTTAGGAGAAATGGTTTCTCCTTTTCCGTGTCGTGCAATTTTTAATCCACCGCCTTGATCAAAAGAGCCGAAGGCGGGAATACCGTAGATGAATTCTCCGTCTGGTGTTACTTCCGTGAAAACGGGGAACTGCTCCGGTTGGAAACGTTCGGCGTCTGCGGGTTGGTAATAGCAGACCTGCTGTTTTGTAACCGTAAGTGGAAGGTTTAGTTCTGCAAGGAGGGTGCTTGCCCATGCTCCTGCTGTCACCACGACTTTTCTGCCGTGAAATTGGCTATTTTCTGTTCTGACAGTGGGGATGTCTGCCTGCTTATCGATATTGGTTACGCGGGTTGTCTGTCGGAGGGTTGCGCCGTGTTGTTCTGCCAATTTCAGGTGCGTAGAAACACACTCGGTGGCATGGAGAAAGCCGGTGTCTTTCTGCCAGAGAATGTGCGTATTGTTGTGGCAGTGGAATTGTGGGAAACGTTTTGCGAGTTGCTGTGTATCCCACCATTCGGCTTCAACGCCTGCTGCGTCTAGGCTTTCTCGCGCTGCGTGTGCGTATGGATTTCCTTTTGTTCCTATCCCTATGCTTCCTGTGATGAAAAGCAGGGCTGTCCCTGATTCGGCTTCAAGGGCGCGCCATCCGGCGTAGGCGGTTTTCATCAGTTGGGTGTAGAACGGTTTGTCGTAGAAGAATCGGATGATACGGGTTTCCCCGTGTGAGCTACCGAGCGTATGTCGGCGTTGGAACTGTTCTAAGAGGAGCACGTCTGCATCAGATTTAGCGAGGTGGTATGCGGTCGCGCTGCCCATTGCGCCGGCTCCGATAACAATGGCATCGTAGATGTGGTTGTTCATAGCTGTTAGTTGTCGGTTATCCGTCATCATTTATGGGAAAGGAGATGTTTTCGTGTCGGTCTACTTACCTACTTCCCGATAATCCTAAAACAGTTGGGAACGGTTGTGGCGTGGTAGCGAAGTGCTGGTATCGGTCTTCGCCGCGCAGTAGGATTGGTTTCCAGGGGCGTTTCAGCGAGTTGGCTTTTGCTTGTTTTACTGAGGGGTCGATATAGCGGATTGTTAAGCCGCAGCGCCGTCGGTTAGAATGATTCGGTAGGCTGCCGTGGATTGTCTGTCCGTGGTGGATAGACATTTCTCCGGCTTTCAGCACTAGGTCGACGGCGTTTTCGGCCTCGGCTTCGGTCACAGTTACCTCCTGATTGATGCTTAAGAGGTTTCCTGTGCGTTGAGATTTGCCGTGTTCTTGTATCCCGCGTTGATGGCTTCCCGGAATCACCTGCATACAACCGTTGCCGGTATCGCTGTCATCTATTGCATACCAGGCTGTAATGGCCTCTGGTGGTTCGAGACCCCAATACGTTATGTCTTGATGCCATGCGACGAATTTTTCTCTGGGTCCGTATTTGCAGAAGAAATGGGTTGCTAACAACATAACATTGGGGCCGATAAGTGTTTCAATGACTTCTAAGATTTTGGGATGTGTTGCGAGTTTCCAGATAAATGGGACATCAAAGTGCCGATCGATGAGTCCAATTTCGCATGTTTCTTTTCCGATCTCTGCTTCCAAGATGTTGTACTGTTGCCGATAATGTGTTACTTCGGTATCATCGGCAACGTGGAGTCCGGTTAGGAATCCATTTTTTTGGTAACCTTGAGCGAGGTGTAGGTTTTTCGTTTCCATAGGGTGGCCTCCGTTAGGGGAGTTTTGGAATTTTGCCCTGTTGAAACCATTGCGAATCTGCGGGTGGCGATTCGTCTGGTTTTTTCAGCGTTTCAAAGGTCTTCAAGACCGGTGCGACGGTTTCGGTCCATATTTGTTCGACTTCTGCAAAGGTTACGGGGTGTCGGTCAGAGATATCGGTTTCTGCGTAAGCGTTCAATAGCTCCTGCATTTTTTGTCCGAGCCAGGTGACTTCATCGTTGACCATGCGTTCCCCGATGCGTCTGTCTGATTCAGAGGCGTTTGCTCCCATTGCGAAGTGAGGTCCTTGTGTATCGGGGTTGGGCATTCGTGAGATGTCAACGCAGTCGGGTTCTAATGCCCATAGGAGTGAGGTTTCGACCCTCCCGGCATGGTCGCCGCTGTTGCCTTGTTGGTCGAATCCGGGCGTGTTTGCTTCAAAATCGGGGAGTCCGTAGAGTTGCATAGCGAAGTAGGGTTGAATGAGAGAGAGGAGGGTTTTGAGGTCTTGCCAGTTCGGTCCGTAGTGTCCTGTGAGGAAGAGAGCTGCGTGAAAACCGAGGGCGTCGGCTGCGCGAACGTGGTAGCAGACGTTTTTGAAGTGTTGCCAGGCGGGTATAGCTGTCAGCCAGCTTCGTACTTCGCCTACGTTCTGATAAGCCCAATTTGCATACATGCCGTGTTCGTGGATGTGCCAGTAGTCGGGTGGGGCGACGATGCCGCCGTGGGTTTCTGCCGCGCGACGAGCGATTGCGTGTGCTTTGAGTGCGTCCAAACCGACGGTATTCTGGGGTCCGTGGGGTTCACAAAGTCCGTAAGTGAAATAGACGGCAGGGCACTGATCGAACGCTGCTTCCAATTCGTCGGGGAACATGCGTTCCCATCGTACCTCTTTTCGCATATCTATTCTCCGTCTGAAACCGGGTGGGTTATCAGCATTTGTTGGTTATTCATTTTGCCCTTTCAATTCTGTTTTCCGCAATTTTTAAAAGGATATTACATTTCGGTTGTTCATTTATAACGTAGTGTGCGGGTTTTGCAAATTTAGAGTTCGGCAAATTTTTTTTGCCCCGGCAAGGCGTGGTTGCAATTCAAACGCCCTTTTCAAAATAGTGCGTGCTTCGGAAAGTCGATTAGTCTGCACATAGAATTCAGCTATTTTTTTGTAGGTCCTGGCGGTTTCTTGCTTGGGGAGTTTTAATGCTTGGATCTTGGTGAGTAGAATATGGTGTGTTTGATTGTATCCGTCGACACTGAAAAAGTAGAGATAGATGAATTTGAGGCGGTCTTTAACTTCTCGGGTAAAGTGTTTGAAACAGGGGCGTTTTGCTTCTGCGGACAAGAGGGATTCGTAGATCAGCATTGCTTGTTTGATTTTTTGGTGCCGCTCGGGGTCGGGTGCTGACTTTCGGTTGGAGAATCCGAGGTTCTGGTAGGCTTCGGCGATAAGGAATTCACAGTCGCGACTCTTTTCGTAGCTCAGGAAATCGTCGATGCGCCAGTTTTTGCCTGTTTCTAGGTTGTTATTACAGAATTGTTCATATAAGGAGATGCCGGTTTCGTAGTTCTGATTCAGGAGTGCTTCGAGCAGTCGTTCTAACTTGGCGTAGCTCTGGTTCAGTATGCTGAGCTTTTCGAGATAGGCTTCCCGCGCGCTTTGGTGACGTTCGAGCGTTCGTAGCTTCTGATCGTAATTCGACTTCTGTTTCTTATCGCGTAAAGTATTATATGCCGTCCATACTTCGCGAAACATGTGTTCGGCGGTTGCAATTTTCTCCGAATTTTTATCCGGGTGATAACGTTTTGCGAGTCTCCGAAAGGCGTGTTTTATTTCAGAGGCGGTAGCGTCTCGTCTGATTCCTAAGATTTGATAATGGTCTGGCATTTGCATGTCAATACGTTTGTTCTGATAGATACAGTATTTATAATTCCACAGATTTCAGAATTTGTCAAGCGGAAAATTGGAAGGCTGCGTCTACAGAGTGTCTCGTAAAAAACGTGCGGTATGAGATGTTTGGTTGTTCGCGACCTGTTCTGGTGTTCCGATTGCAACGACTTCGCCTCCGTTTTTGCTTCCCTCTGGTCCCAGGTCGATGATCCAGTCGGCGGATTTGATAACGTCAATGTTGTGTTCAACAGCGATAATGGTATTGCCGGTGTCGACGAGTCGGTTCAGCACTTTGAGGAGTTTCTGGATGTCATCGAAGTGGAGGCCTGTTGTGGGTTCGTCCATGATGTAGAGGGTTGATCTTTTGTGCTGTCGTGCCAGCTCTTTTGCGAGTTTCACGCGTTGTGCCTCGCCCCCGGAAAGGGTTGTTGCTGACTGTCCGAGTTGGATGTAGCCCAATCCGACATCTGCCAACATCTGGAGTGTCCGGCAGATCGGCGAATTTTCAGTGAAGAAATTGAGTGCCTCATCTACTGTCATATCCAAGACTTCGGCAATATTTTTGCCTTTATAACGGATTTCAAGTGTTTCGTCGTTGTAGCCTGTACTGTTACATGCTTCACACGGCATCCACACGTCGGGGAGGAAATGCATCTCGACGCGGTTAAAACGTTGCCCCTCACACACATAGCACTGTCCGGCGGCGAGGTTGAAACTGAAGAATTCCATGTTAAACCCGCGTGTCTTCGCGTCGTGTTGTTCGGCAAAGAGCGCGCGGATCTTCGTGAACAGGTCGGTATAGGTTGCTGGGTTTGAACGCGGTGTTTCACCGATTGCTTTCTGGTCTACATTGATGAGGCGTTTGATATGGCTAATTCCTCGGATGCTCTTATATTCGGGTAAACCGTAGTCGTTATAGATAGGTTCGCGTTGTCCGTCAGTCGTATAGTAGCTGTAGCGTAGTTCTGCTCGTTCGGCTGTTTTGATGGATTTGCGAGTTTCAAGGGCAGGTTTTAGCGTGCCTTCAACGAGCGAGCTTTTCCCGCATCCTGATACGCCGGTTACACATGTAAGCGTTCCCAATGGAATTTTAACGTTAATGTCTTTAAGATTGTTGGTTCTTGCGCCGTATATTGCTAGTTCTTTGCCTGTCCCTTTGCGTCGTGTTTTCGGTATTGGAATTTTTACTTGGTTGGAGAGATAAGCTTGCGTCAAGGATTTAAGAGAGGTTTTTTGATTTTGCTCTTGTATTGTGGGGGGTTCCTGAGTGAAGGTATCGGGTGTACCGACGGCGGTAATTTCGCCACCGTTTTTACCTGCGCGCGGTCCGAAGTCGATCACGTGATCGGAGGCTAGTATTGTGTCTCGGTCGTGTTCGACGACGAGGACGCTGTTACCGATATTGCGGAGTTGTTTAAGCGCGGCGATGAGACGTTGCTGATCGCGTGGGTGTAAGCCGATGCTTGGTTCGTCGAGGATATAGGTTACGCCTGTGAGTCCTGTGCCGAGTTGGCTTGCGAGGTGGATTCTACGCATTTCGCCCCCGGAGAGTGTCGGTGCCCCGCGGTCGAGTGCGAGGTAACCGAGTCCGATATCTTCTAGAAATTGGAGTCGCGCTTGGATTTGCGCGAGGACTTCGGCTTCAAACTCAGGAGAGGTATGCAGGTGAAGTGCGGGGTGCGTGGCTCTTGAAATTGAGACACTTGTTGCGCTCTGTTGGTTTCTCTGTTTGGTTTCTACGTCCATGTCGGCGATCTGTGCTTCAATCTGCTTTAGGCGTGCGTCCAAGGATTCAATGATCTCGGTGATTGACAACGTCATCAATTCGGCGATGGTTGTTCCTTGAAACATAACGCATCTGGGGAAAGGTTTCAGACGTGTGCCTTGACACTCGTTGCACAGATTGTAGGGTGGGTAAGTGTTTCGCCCGCGTCCATTACAGGAGTCGCAAGCCCCTATTTTGTTGTTAAAAGAGAAGTGCCGTGGTGTGAGTTGTCCGAAGTTGCTGCCACAATTAGGACACATTGCGTGTTCGCTAAAGAAGTGGCGTGCTGATTTTCTGCTGTGCTTGTTTTCCTCGATAAGCACGAACCCGCCGCTCTGGCGTAGTGCTAATTCGATTGCCTCCATAAAACGGCTCTTTTCTTCATCGACAAGTTCGACACGGTCGATGACAATAGAGATTTCGTGGTGAATGCCGCGGCTCAGTGTCGGTACTTCGTCGAGTCGGTGGATCTCACCGTCGATTTGGATGCGAACGAATCCTGCTTTTTGTAACCGTCTGAATACGTTGGTATAGTCTTCATGTCCGTCTATACCGTAAGCGGCTTCATTGACGTTGATGTCAATAATCTTGCCTGCTGTTTCCCGTGTCTCACTTGTGGGAATAAGTATAAAGTTTGTGAGCGGTGCGAGGACATCGACTCTCTGTTTGTGTGCGATCTGAAAAATCCTGCTTGTTATTTCTTCAGCGGTCTGTGAACAGACGGGTTTGCGGCAATCTGGGCAGTGTGGTTTACCCCATTTAGCGTAAAGCGTGCGTAGTCCGTCATGTATCTCCGTGATAGTTGCCACGGTTGAGCGTGGATTTTGACCTGCGTTGGCGTGTGAGATTGCGATGGCGGGTGAGAGTCCCTCAATTTTTGAGACTTTAGGTTTCCCTTTCTGTCCTATAAATTGGCGTGCATAGGTGCTGAGCGTTTCGATGTAGCGTCGTTGGCCTTCAGCGTAAATCGTGTCGAGTGCGAGGGATGTCTTGCCAGAGCCGCTGACTCCTGTCAGTGTTGTCATTTTTCGATGGGGGATATCGACGTTCACGTTTTTGAGGTTATTTTCTGATGCCCCTTGTACAGTGATGGTTGTGGTTCTCTGTTGTTTCTGCTCAAAGAGGGATGCGAGTTCGGGTTCAATGAGTCGTTGCTTTGCATCACGCCAGATGTCGAAGTCTCCTCGTAGTGCTTGTCCTGTGTAAGATTCGGGTATTTCGGCAACTTGTTCAGGCGTACCGATGGCGACGATTGAGCCTCCAGCAACGCCGCCTTCTGGTCCTAAGTCGATAAGGTAATCTGCGGAACTAATCACTTCAAGATTGTGTTCTACGACAACCACAGTGTTGCCGTCATCTACGAGTCGGTGTAGGATTGTCAGGAGTTTATTCACGTCATCAAAATGTAATCCGGTTGTGGGTTCATCGAGGATATAAAGCGTTTTTCCGGTTCCTCGTTTAGAGAGTTCTCTTGAAAGTTTGATGCGTTGTGCTTCGCCGCCGGAGAGTGTGGGTGCGGGTTGTCCGAGTTTAATGTAATCTAGACCGACATCGTGAAGGAGTTTCAATCCCCGGGCGATTTTGGGGATATCGGCGAAATGTGCTAGGGCGGTATCGATATCCATTTCTAGGACTTCGGCAATGTTTTTGCCTTTATATTTGATAGCGAGGGTTTCGGTGTTGAAGCGTTTTCCGTTGCACACTTCACACTCAACCCAGACATCAGAGAGGAGTCCCATATCGACTTTTTTTGCGCCGTTGCCGCGGCATGCTTCGCATCTGCCGCCGGTGACGTTGAAGCTAAACCGTCCTGGTTTATAGCCTCTCAGCTTTGCGTCGGGCAAGCCGGCGTATAGCGACCGAATTGGATCGAAGACCTTTGTATAGGTTGCGGCATTAGACCGCGGTGTGCGTCCAATTGGTGCCATGTTAATGTTAATAATTTTGTCGAGGATGTGGGAGACAGGCACGTTCTGTTTTTTGATGACTCCTTGGATTTTATCATGGTGCCCTGGTACTGTCTTTGCCTTCATGAGATCTCGGGCGAGAGCGCTGTAAAGGATGTCGTGAATTAAGGAGCTCTTTCCGGAACCGCTCACCCCTGTCACGCAGCAGAGCGTGCCGATGGGTATTTTAGGGTTGATTCCTTTGAGGTTGTTTTGGCGTGCGTTATAGACTTGTATCCACTTTTCTCCTGTTGAACGGCGTGTTTCTGGTTGCACGATCGTTTTGTCGCCTCGAAGGTATTGTGCGGTGAGCGTATTGCTCTCTTTCATGAATTGGGCAGGGGTTCCCATGTCGGTCACTTTTCCGCCCTTAATACCTGCTCCGGGCCCGAAATCGACTATCCAGTCGGCTACGAGCATTGTCGCTTCGTCATGTTCGACGACGATGACGGTGTTTCCTTGGTTGCGGAGGTTTATGAGGGTTGTGAGGAGTCCTGCGTGGTCCCGAGGGTGTAGTCCGATGCTTGGTTCATCGAGAACGTAGGTGACATCGCGTAGTCCTGCTCCTACCTGACTGGCGAGTCGGATGCGTTGTGCTTCGCCGCCGGAGAGGGTTGGTGCGGACCGCGCCAGGGTTAGGTAGCCTAGTCCGACCTTTATGAGGAATCCGAGTCTGCCGCGGATCTCCTTAAGGAGCTCTTGGGCGATGAATGTCTCGTGTTCGGGGAGCGACAAGGTTTCGAAAAATTCGGAGGCGCATTGGATAGACATCTCTAGAATATCGGTTATAGGTGCATTATTGAGCGTCACCGCTTTGATCCAGGCGTTCAGTCGGGTTCCCTCACAGGATCGGCAGGGCATTTTTACAAAATAGTCAGGAAACTGCTCTTCGTCGTTTTCATCGTTGTTTTCGGCGCGGTGTTTTTGTTCTGCAGCGGGTATGATACCGCGAAACTGGATACGGTGTCGTCGTTTTCGCTTTTGGGATGTGCTTGTCTGTGGTGTGATGATTGTAAGGATGTCGTCGCCTGTGCCGTATAGAATTGCCTGCTGTTGTTCGGTAGTGAGGTCTTTCCACGGTGTTGTGACATCGAATTCGAGGTGTTTTGCGAGTGCTTCTGTTAGCGATTTTTCGGTGACACGGTTTCGTTTATTTAGGGGTCCCCACAGACGGATGGCTCCTTTCATAATGGAGCGTGTATTGTCTGAGATAATTAGCTCCGGTAAAATTCCCATTCGTGTGCCTAAGCCACTGCAATCGTTACACATTCCATCGGGGTTGTTGAAGGAGAAGTGTCGGGGTTCGGGCTTCACGTAACTAACCTGACAGGCTGAACAGCTGTAGTGTTCACTAAACAGTAAGTCATTTTCTGCGGGCATGAATGTGGCGTTCCGATTTTCGGTTGGAACGATATGGACGAGCATACTGCCGTTTCCGTGCAACAGTGCGGCGTTTACGGCTTCGGTGATGCGAGGCTCAATGTCGTCTTTAATGATAATCCGATCGATGATAATGTCGATATCGTGGCGTTGGTTGCGACTGAGGACGAAGCCTGGGTGCAGTTCATGTATTTCGCTATCGATGCGTAAACGTGCAACGCCGGCATTTCTTAAATCCTCAATTTCTTTTTCGTGTGCGCCGCGGGATCTTCGCGCAAAGGGGGCTAAGATGACAAATCTTGTGCGTTTCGGGTAGTTAAGCAGGGTTTTGACAATGTCTGAGGTTGTTTGTGAGCCGACTTCTCCGCCGCATGTAGGGCAGTGGAATTGTCCCACGCGGGCGTAGAGGACGCGCAGGTAGTCATAGATCTCGGTTACTGTTGCAACTGTGGAACGTGGGTTGTGTCCTGTTGAGCCTTGATTAATAGCAATAGAGGGAGATAAACCAATAATTTCGTCTACATCAGGCTTCCTGAGTTGCCCCAGAAATTGCCGTGCATAGGCCGATAGAGATTCTATATAGCGGCGCTGTCCTTCCGCGTAGACGGTGTCAATTGCCAGTGAAGACTTGCCGGAACCGCTAACGCCCGTAAAGACGATGAGCTTATCTTTTGGAAGTTGGATGTCGATGTTTCTGAGGTTGTGTTCTCGCGCACCTTGTACATGAATTGACTCTTCTGTCATCGCAGAGCTCCCAATGGTTGTTTGAGTTGCAGGTTTTTGTGCGTGTGCCTGTATTTTTTCGCGCATCTGTTATATGTCCATGAAGCCGCCTAGTTCTTTAAGTTTACGAGCGTCTCTGCGCCAGTCGGCTTTGACTGTTACGTAGATTTCTAGAAAGACGCGGGCATCTAAGAATTTTTCAATATCCATGCGAGCGAGTTGCCCGATCCGTTTTACCAACCTTCCGTTTTTACCGATAATAATCTGCTTCTGTGTCTGTCGTTCTGCGTAAACTACGGCGCGGATATAGATAATTTCACTAGATTTATTGGTTTGGCGTTTCTCGAATTCTTCGATGACGACAGCGGAGGCGTATGGAATTTCGCGTTTCGTCAGGAGCATAATTTTCTCACGAACGGTTTCTGCGATAAAAAAGCGTTCGGGGAGATCGCTGATTTGTTCTTCTGGGAAGTAAAGAGGACCTAGTGGCAGGTAGTTGCGTATCTGTTCAAGGAGGAGTGGAACCCCGTCGGTTGTTAGTGCGGAAATAGGTATCATTTGTGCGAATTCAAATTTCTGATTGTAATCTTCAAAGATAGGGAGTAGGGTTGGTTTTGAAACGAGATCCACCTTATTCAACACAAGGATCGCTGTGGACTGGATACGGTGGAGACGTTTTAAAATTCTGGCTTCCATTTGGGTATCAGGATGGGCAACGTCAACGACAAAAAGGACGACATCGGCGTTTTCCAAAGCGTTATAGGCTGTGCGAACCATCTCGCTCTGCAAACGGTATTTCGGGTTCATTAATCCCGGCGTATCAACAAAAATGATTTGATAGGTATCCGCGGTGACAATTCCACGGATCTGATTTCGAGTTGTCTGGGGTTTCGGGGTGACGATGGCTAATTTCTGACCTAAAAAGGCGTTGAGTAAGGTCGATTTGCCGACGTTGGGGGCACCGATGATGCTAGCGTAACCGGATTTAAAATTTTGGGTTTCGTGCATAATTTTTGATGGCAAAGTTGCTTTGCGATATTGCGATATGTTGAGGCAGTGATTTCGATATCTATTATATCATTTCTGCTTGTGAAAGTCAAAGGCAATGCTGAAAAATTCAGGAGACGTATCGAGGTGTCCGTCATTTTCAGTGAGCGGTTCCTCTTTGGCGTTTCTTATAATAAATATATTTCAGTGTTAGGTGTTTTGTTCCTCAATTTGATGCAATGCCTCACTGATGTAGCGTCGGATCCATTCGCTATTAGTGGTTTCGGCCAATGTGTTGAGTGCGGAAACGGCTTGCGGGTTGCCGATTCGACCTAGAGCGACGACGGCGGCAGAACAGACAGCTCTGTCGGGGTCTGTTATGCTATTTATGAGCGTGTCTATTATCTGAATAGGTGGCGTTGAGAATCTGTCTTCACTGAGTCCTAGTTGGCCGAGGGCAACGACGGCTGCGCATCTCATATCGGCTTCTTCGTCTTGTATGAAGGGAATGAGGACCTCAGCGGTAGTGGTATCGCCGATCTTTCCAAGCGAGGAAATAGCGAAACGGCGGACATTTGTGCTGTTATCGTTTAGAGCGTTGATGAGCGGGGCGACGGCATGGATATCGCCAACCCCTCCTAACCCTTCGGCAGCGTATGCCCGCATTTCTGCGGATTCCGAGCGCAGCTTTCGCAGCAATAGATGTGTCGGGATATATCGCCAATTCCGGACGGGTCCGTCTTGATGCAGCAGCCCCTTAATGAATTTGTGTGCCTTTTGCTTTAGAGACAAACTTGAGGCGGAGTCTACAGTTTCGGGGAGCATGGGTCACCTCTATTGTGTTATGGCATTGGAAGTTCGATCCAAATACAGTGGATACTCAGTAACGTCTGCTTTTTGATGTGCAAGATCGGGCATTAATCAGTCGCTTATATGCGTTGTGTCTACCGATTTTGTGAGTTTCTCGGAATACCTCCAAAAATGATTATACCATAGACTCTATCTGAATAACAATCTTTTAACTCAGATTTTCCAGTGTTAAAGTTTGCTACCTAATTCGTTGGCGATGGTATAGACGTCTTTATCGCCGCGTCCAGAGAGGCAAACGACAATAATCTTATTCTTTCCTAGTCTAGGGGCGAGCTTTCGCAAATAGGCGATGGCATGTGCGGATTCTAACGCTGGAATGATGCCTTCTGTCTCTGATAGCAATTGGAATCCTTCTACTGCTTCGGCATCGGTAATTGGGACGTATTCCGCTCGCCGGCTTTCGCGGTAATAACTGTGTTCGGGTCCGACCCCTGGGTAGTCTAATCCTGCTGAGATTGAGTGGGCGGGTGTTATTTGGCCGTCTTCTTCTTGCAAGAGGTAGCACTTCGCGCCGTGAAAGACACCGATGCTACCGGCAGTGAGAGGTGCGGCGTGTCGTCGGCTCCGGATACTTTCGCCGGCGGCTTCTACGCCAATGAGTTGAACGGATTTATCGGCATAGAAAGGGTGGAACATGCCCAATGAGTTGCTCCCGCCGCCGACACAGGCGATGACGGAATCTGGGAGGGTTCCCTCTTGTTTTAATATCTGTGTTCTCGCCTCTTCGCCGATAACAGATTGGAAGTCTCGGACGATCATTGGATAGGGATGTGCGCCGACAACTGAGCCGAGGAGCAGGTAGGTTGTGCGGACGTTCGTGACCCAGTCTCGGAAACAGGCGTTAATTGCGTCTTTGAGCGTGCGGGATCCGGAATTAACGGGCACGACTTTGGTACCCATTAATTGCATTCGGAAGACATTGAGTGCTTGGCGCTCTATATCTTCTTCACCCATATAGACCTCGCATTCCATATCAAACTTGGCGGCGACGGTAGCGGTTGCGACGCCGTGTTGCCCCGCTCCTGTTTCTGCGATGATCCGTTTTTTGCCCATCCAGCGTGCAAGGAGAATTTGGCCGATCGCGCTGTTAATTTTATGAGCGCCTGTGTGATTCAGGTCTTCGCGTTTGAGATATATTTTGGCACCGCCGAGGGTTTCTGTCAAATGTTGGGCATAATAGAGGGGGTTGGGTCGCCCGACATACTCACGGAGGTAGTACCGGAACTCTTTTTGGAAATCGCGGTTATCTTTCATGTCCGCGTATGCTTCTTCTAGTTCTAAAAGGGCGGGCATGAGTGTTTCGGGGACGTATCTGCCTCCGAATTGTCCAAAATGTCCTGTTGCGTCAGGGAGTTGTTGCATGTGATTTCTCCAATTGCTATTATCGGTTATAGCGTGTCTATAAGGTTGTTTTGATAAGTGATTTTGCTCGCAGGTTCGGCTGTTCTAGAACTGATGGGTTCACAACAGATTTGGGCAATCTACCTGTTAGCACTTGTGCGACACATGTAGCTGCAGTGACCTCCAGCTCAAGAATTGATTCTTGTGAGATAAAAGCTGCGTGTGGTGTAACGACGACGTTCTCAAGGGTAAGTAGTGTTTCGTTTTTTTCGGGTGGTTCTGTTTCCAGTACATCTAGCCCGGCGCCTGCGATCTCAGCGTTGCGGAGTGCGATAACGAGTGCTGTGGTGTCTACGATGCCGCCGCGGGCGGTGTTAATTAAGTAGGCTGTTGGTTTCATTGCTTGAAACTCAGCGTGACTGAACATATGTTGCGTCTCTGAGGTGAGTGGGGCATGGATTGTGATAAAATCAGAGGTTGCGAGGAGTTCTGGAAATGAAACTTTTTGTGCCCCGTGTTGCTGAATGAATGCGGGGTTGGTGCGTGGCGAATAGATATTGACTGTGAGTCCAAATCCTTTTGCTTTCGGCAGAATTGCTTGTGCGATCTGTCCAAATCCGATGACCCCGAGCGTTTTGCCCCGGAGTCTATAGATCGCTGGTTGGGTGTTTTGTTCCCATATACCGGCTCTAATCGCCTGATTGAAGCGTGGGATTTTTCGGGCACATGCGAGTAAAAGTGCCATGGCGTGGTCAGAGACTTCATCAATACAATAGGCGGGGACGTTTGTGACCAGGATGCCGTGTTGTGTAGCAGCCTCCACGTTGATGTTGTCAATCCCGGTGCCGTAGCGTCCAATAATTTGGCAGTTTTCAGCGGCGGCAATCACGGTGGCGTGGATGGGTTTCCAACATGTGAGCATGCCGTGCATCAGGGGTGCGAAGGTGAGGAGTTCTGCCTCGTCGCCTGTCTCCGCTGCGATCAGCTCGGCTCCGATTTCGGCTAGTACAGTGCGTTCTGGTTCTATGGAGGGCCAAGCGTAATCGGTGATGAGAATTTTCCAGTCATTTTGCATGTTTTTATTTTTGTGATGTTTACGAGAAAATCTTACCCGGGTTCATTAAGTTCTGTGGGTCTAGAGCGTGTTTGATAGAGCGCATTAAGTCGACTGCCTCTCCGTGCTCTTTCTGTAATGCGTTCCGTTTCCCGATCCCGACTCCGTGTTCGCCGGTGCAGGTGCCCTCCATTTCTAGGGCGATGTCTACAATTTGTTGACTGAGGCGTTGGGCTTCTGCTAATTCGTCGGTATTATCGGGTTGGAGTGCAAAGATGACGTGAAAATTCCCGTCTCCGGCGTGTCCGAGCATCGTGGTTGGAAGGTCGGTGTGTACAAGTAGTGCCTTCGTTTTAGCGATACACTCAGCGAGTCGGGTGATTGGAACGCAGGCATCGGTGACGTAGCCGGCGGAGCCCGGGCGGCGATCGAGTGCTGCGTAGTAGCTATCGTATCGGGCTTGCCAGAGTCTTTTACGATCCTTTTCGCCGGTTGCCCATCGGAAGTCTCTGCTGCCATGTGTTGCTGCGATTTTACCTGCAATCTCCGAACACTCCGCAACTGTGTTCTCGGATCCGTGAAATTCAAGAAACAGCGTCGGTGCGACTTCATAAGTTACCCCTGCGTATCTGTTGACGGCATCCATTTGAAGTTCATCTAACAGTTCTATTCGGGCAATACCGGTGCCGGTGTCCATCAAGTTGATAACGGTATTTACTGCGGCTGCTACGTTTGGAAAAGCACAGACGGCTGCAGCAACTGCTTCCGGCAGCCGTGTTAGCTTGAGCGTGATTTCGGTAATGATTCCCAATGTTCCTTCTGAACCGATAAAGAGTCGTGTGAGGTCGTAACCTGCAGCGGATTTTCGTGCTCGGCTTCCGGTATGGACGATAGTGCCTTCAGCCGTGGCGATCCTCAGGCCGAGAACGTTATCGAGCATCGTGCCGTATCGAACAGCGCTTGTACCGGAGGCGCGTGTTGCGGCCATTCCCCCTAACGAGGCATCAGCACCGGGATCAACGGAGAAGTGGAGTTGTGTTCCTATTTCTGCAAGGTGCATGTTTAATTGCAGACGCGTCACACCGGACTGGACGGTCGCATCCTTGTCGTTCTGATTGACGCGGAGAATACGGTTCATTTCGCTAAGAGCAATGCAAAGCGTGTCTTCAGTTGCAACAACGGCGCCTTCGACACCGGTTCCGGTGCCGTAAGGGACGATGGGCATTTTGTATTTTGCGCAGATTTTGACAATTTCTGCGACTTCATCGTTGGTTTTCGGAAAAGCAACTGCGTTTGGCAGCGCGCCGCGATGGTATGAGGCATCACCTGCATGTGCGTCTCGGATAGCACTGTCTGTGCTGAAACGGGCGCCGAGCAAGCCGCGGAATTCTTTATGTGCGTGTTTGAGGTTATGGTGGCTCATATTATGGGTATTTTAGCACAATTTCTGGTTGATAACAAGATGAAAAAGAGGCGATGTTGGGGCGCGTGATTTATTGCAGGGTACAGCTCACACAAATAGAGGGATTTACACTGCGGCTGAATCTGAGTCTTGGAAGATCGGGGAAAGGTAGATGGGATCGGCGGGGTTACGGAAGAGAATGTGCCATTTTTCTGCGAATTCTTTTTTATCTATGCCCTCTCTGCGGCGGAGAACCTGAAAGTCTGTTCTTGAGATGACAAAGGAATCCATTTGGACGTGTTCGCCGCGGAAACGTTCGTAAGAGAGGTTGCGCAGTCTTTTAAAAAGGGTAAGTTTTGAGTTATGTTGGTTGATGGCCTCATGCACCATGCCATGTGGTTCTATGAAGACGATGCGTTGTTTGACTCCTTGCAGGATCCAAAGAATAAAATCGGGATAGAATCCTTCGTTTTCATAAAAGCCGACTCCTTTGCCGCGGCTCTGGTTGCGTAACAAGTAAATTTCTTTCTGGGGAGTTTTTTGGTTGTATCGATAAAGGTATCTATTCAAATCTTCTATGAAATCTCTTTCGCTGTCTTCCAAAGCAGGTGGAGTAGTACGCCACAAGTTGTTTCCCATACCTGGGTTTAGAAGGGAACGGTAAAGATGCTCTTCGTTAGTTAAAAGTGGTTGATAGAGATGTTTTTCACTATAAACATTTGGGAGGTCGGTGAGTTCATCTCCATACATCCCTTCATTTTCCACAAGTCCTTTAATTTTGGAGTCAACTTCCTGTGCTTCGCTTCTCGGAACATGAACAATCCAATCAGGAAAATTGTTCTCATCCTCGGGGGTTTTACCTAAATGGTGTAATCGAATCCTCTCATCGTTCCAGCGTTTTTGAATGATGCTGTAGTATTTATCGATGTATTTTCGGAGGAGCGTGAGGACTAATTCCTCTAAACGTCCAAGTTCTACTACTGATTTCGGTAAGACTTCGGATTCATCCGTGACAGTAAGTTGGTAGACAGGGTCATTCGGATTGAGGATCTCTCGGAGGATAGTAATATCAAAAATGAGATTATGGTATCCTCTTTCGTGTTTGTAGGCAATAAGTTTCAGGTAAATTTTTTCCCAATCTACAAGTGCTAAGCTTGGTTCTGGAATGCAACGCGGGATTGATCCTTCAGCGCGTTCAGTGTGGATACCACGTTGTGAGCTGCTTCCCACGATGTCAACCCTTTGAGTTGTGTGGGTGATAATTGTGTCTTTGAGAACTTTAAGGGGTTCGCATCGTCCTTTTGCCCCTTCGTGGTAAGGGAGAGCTTTCGGCAGAAAGAGTCCTTTATCAATGTAGTCGTCCTTTCGTCTGATTTGAATTGTCAGTTGGACAGGTTCTTCGTATGATACGCCCTCACGCAGGAGGTAATCTCGGAATTGCGTCATGAAGTTGGCGCGGACGGCAAAGATGTTTAACGTTTCCAATAGCGATATGTGCGGTGGGTGTTTCCCGTCGAGAGCGGTGCTGCGTTTAAGACTCCTGTGTCTGCCACGGAGGCGGACCCCTCTTCCGAAGAGCTGGATAATTTGAGAACCTTCTTGTCTGCCGATATTGAGGAGTCCCATCGTAGTGACGCGCCAGCTGTCCCAGCCCTCAATAAACTTTTTTGCGCCGATCAGTATATTTATTGGGCTGTCGGGGGCGTTGATGTCAGCGAAAAGACTTTCGGTCAGCGCGTCTTCTGATTCGATGATGACTCCTGCGGCATCCGTATCAACGAGTTTTTTGAAGGCAGCGGTATCTCCGATGTAGATAAGCCCAAACTTGTGTGTGCCGTGTGTTGTTTTCAGAGCGATCTCGCCCCGTGCGTTTTGAACATCTTGCAAGTGCAAGGTCCCGCTGTGGTTGGTATGGAAGACCTCTTTGAGGATGCCGCGATAGATGTGTTCAGCGGTTTCGCTGAACGTTTTGAGGTAATTGAGCCGGGCGTGGAAGATATCCGTTCCCGTCTCGTCGGATAACCCGGAATTGCCGTTGAGAATTCTCTCAATGTTGCGGATTGTCCAGTTTTCGTGATTCTTTAGGAAACGGTGCAGAAAACGGATGACGTTCAGAACGTCTGAGCGACTGCGCCCGCCCTCTGTGTAGACGACATTGCCTGAGACTCTGCTGCCCACGAACGCCCATAAGGGTGCGTCTAATTCATAAGTGCGGACAGCTTCAGTGTTCTCTTTGAAATATCGGCGTTGTTCGTAGAAGGTGAGGAGGTTGGCTAAAAGGAGCAGCTCGGTTTGTGTGCCTTCGTCGTGTTTAACGTTGAGGATACGGAAGTTTTTGCCGTATCCGTCTTCATAAAAATACCTGTAGGAGTAGTCAAAGGCGATGGCTTTTCCGTATTCGTCGACGAGGGCGGGGTTTTTGGCTGCTGCGAGTGCTTGGCCGAAGGTCGCGCTATATTCGAAGGTAAAGCCTGTTTTCCCCAGTTTATCGCGGATGTCGCGCCAGACTTCGCCGCCGCTGCCTTTATGTCCTTCATCTACGAAGATGAGGTTGTTGCCTTCAAACGCCTCAACTTCGACGCTTTCGCCTTCGCCTGTTTTCTCTTCTACTAATTTTGTGATTTCGATGACCTGCAAGGTATCCCGGTTATTTGAGAACCGTCCGCCTTCAGCTTTAAAGCGTTCGCCTCGGATGTCGGAGTTGGCAAGTTCGCGGAGGTGCTGTTCGCTCAATCCTTCGTTGGGTGTGATAAGGACGACGTGGTCTAACTTTTCTCGGCAATAGTGAAGGAACTGATGGTAGTTGATGTGCATGATGAGGGTTTTGCCGGCACCAGTCGCCATCCAGAAGGCGAGTTTCTCGAGATCAACGGCTGCGAATTCTGTATCGGTTGGGTCGCCGGGGGCCCTCGCCTCGTTGCGCTGTTGGACAAAAACGTTGAGTTGGTGCAAGAGTTGTTCGGGTCTATTGAACTTCCAATCTAAGAAAATTTCTGTGTAGAGCAGTGCGAGGTATTGAAAATAGCGGAGGACAATCGGCTCTGAACGTGTGTCGTTTATAGCGGAGAGGTGTCGTTTGATGTTGGCATCGTAAGTGGGGAGGGCTTGTTCAACAATTGAATCTGGTACAGCACACGTCATAAGCAGCTCGCAGACGGCGGAACGTCCATTTGCGTTGAAACCCTCGTCGATGTCTTTCACGGCGTTGAGGAGGTGCCGCGTGCTCTTATATTGGAAGTGGCTGTTGAGCCATGCGTGTAGGGTAAGATGGGCGCTAAGTGCGCGGTGTGGTGTGTTTCTTCTGGGCATAGCAGCTCGTTTCGGATTTAGTGTGAAAACATCAACTGTTTAAAGAGCGGGTCCAAGGGTTCAGCGCCGCGAACTATACTGTCGGTGTTGACGTAGACCTTGTCTGCCCCGTCGGTGAATTTCTGCTGCGTAATGAAGCGGCAGTCTTGCTCCCAATCGTGTTCACGCCAGTCTTTGGTGGCACGCCAGATAACGGTTACGTTTTTCTGTTTGAGGGTGCCGCGGTAGATGAGGTAACGTCTATTGTTTTGGTCGTAAACGCATTGACGTGTTTGCACCGAGAGCCCCAGCAGATAGTTAAAGGTTTCAGGCAGGTCTACCAGCTCGGTTGACAACTGCAGACCGTTGGCGATGTTGAGCTGATACTCGAATGGGTTTTGGAGCTGATCGATGTTCAAGAGCGTAGGACTTTCACGGGTTTCGTTGCCCAACAGGTAGCCAAGCAGCGGCTCCTTGAAAAGCGGATTATTGTGTGCTGTGAATTGGATGTTATTGAGGGCATCCTCATAAGATTCGATGCGTTGATATTTTATGATCTGGGAGAGGTGAGTTTCACGAGTGACAGGTTTGGCGTTCTTCCACTTTTCGGCATAGATGGCTTTTTTGAGGCGCGGTTTGAGGACTGTGTGAAAATGATGCCCCATTTCAATGAGGATGTATTTGCGTCTGCCGCCGTCTTGACGGTTGAGGTTGATGGTGGCGTGGGCAGTAGTGCCGCTGCCTGCGAAGTAGTCTAATACGGTATCCTTTTTGCCAAGAGAAGAGACGCGAAGGCAATCCTCAATGAGATAAATTGACTTAGGAAACAGAAAGGCAAGAGCATCACCCAGCATGTTTGTTAGAAAACGGGTTCCATGTGCCGTTGCTGAATATTCTTTATTGTTCCACCATGTTGTTGGTAAGGTGCCTTCTTCGTTTAAATATCTTTTAAAACGAATCCTGATATTACCATACACATCCGCTGTAGCCGACAATTCAGATAAGGAGAGTTTTTCTTGCAAAGTTTCGACACCATATCCCCATGTCATCTCTTCTCCACTTGAATTTATTGGCCAAATATCTTGTTCACCAAATTGAGTCGATTCTAATAATTCCCATCGCCGGGAAACCTCATTCCACCTCATCTGCGGTATTCTAATCTGGTCGTCTTCGACAAAAAGTGGATAGAATAAACGTGGACTTGCTTCTCTATGTGTATTAGGGCCCCCAGATTTCCTGAGAGGTCTCCATTCAAATTTGCCTTGCTTATCGACCTCAGAATACTTCTCAAGTTGTTTTTCTGTCCATTCAACGCGGCCGACTTGTGAGGCGTCAGATATACCGAAAAACATAGCGTATTCATGGGCAGGGGCAAAGCCCGTGGGTCTTTTGCGACCTCCGGGGTTAGAGCAGACTGCTACAATCGCTAATTCATTTTCTTTGTTAAGAAAGTTCTGGAGCAGATACCGTAGATGGGTGGATTCTACATCATCAATAGAGGCACAGAGGATGCCGTCGGCTGCTAACAATTCGCGTGAAACTGAAATCCGATCTGCCATTAGCGAGATCCATGATGAATCTTTATAATTGTTTTTATACAGAATTGCAGAAGCAGCAGTATTATAGGGTGGGTCAATGTAGATAGTTTTTAGAGATTCGCGATATTTCTCGGTCAGAAGGTTTAACCCTTGGAAGTTCTCACCGTGAATGAGTATGCCATCGGTTTGGGTGTCCAAATTGTCAAAATGTGCCAAGAGACGATCCGTGAAGTCAGGATCGAAGTGACAGGTATCTATGACGAGATTCGGATTTTCTTTGAGGAAGTTAACAGAGAGCGGCTCTGTGTAATCTGTATCAATACAGCTGTTGTCTATTTCGTGAATAGAAAACAGCGCTTTCCACTCCTTAAGTTGGGCGAGGTTTTGTGCAATTTCGGGGTAGAATTCTTCCGGCACCCGGTCGAGGGTGAGACAGTAGTCGGTGGAGAGGACAAATTTCTTTTTCAGCCAGAGTGTTTTTTGGAATTCTTCAATGTGGGAGAGAAAATCGATAATTTGAAGGGCGATGTCGTGAACGAGTTTTGCGGTTTCAAAGTAATTATTACTATAAGTTAATTTACCCCCCCCTTCAATCTTAACGTCCGTTAACATTAGGTTGGCCAACGGAAGCACTTCGTTTTTGATATAGACATCGAGTTCGCGGTTGAGGAACTGCTTGAGGTCTTTATGGATGAAGAAATCGGCTGTATTTCGGCGGGTATAGGCGCGAAGGTGTTTTTTGAGGGTGGTCTCGCCGCCTGTTTGACGCTCAAGTGCAGATAGGGCCTTATAGTGCTTCGTCAGTTTTTCAATGATTTTGAATTCAGCGGTGTCAATAATCTTGTCCTGTTGCTTCTGACCGCCATGGTGTTTCTTTTCTGCATCGGTGAGAGGCCGGTATTCAATGGGGATGCAGATGTGATCGGTTTCTGACGAGTAGGTTGTTTCGGCAGGCAGCGGAACGAAAAATCGTTTTGTTCCTTGGACGTTATCCTTTTCAATATTTGCCTCGCGGAGGTCGAAGGTAACCGTGATTCCTTGTGATTTAAAGCTATAAGCGGCGAAGTACTCGCCACTTTTGACGTAGTACTGGTCTCGGTTTGCCCAGTGGAGATATACCTCTTCTCCGTTGTAGGGAACGGCGTAACGTTGGGTTTGGGAATAGCGTCTACGCGGAATGAAGTCGCCATTTTCGTAGTAACGAGAGAAAAAGGTATAGAGGTGGTTGGACACTGCGGCTTCGCGTTGTTCTCGGTTTTGCGGGGAACCGTGCTGTTTTTTTGCCGCGAGGTAGTCTTGGATGAGCGGGCGTTCTGTGTAGGCTTCATTGATGAGGTTACCGTCAGCATCTAGTATTTCTTCTCCGAGGTTATTGCCGAGTTCTCGGACTCGGTTTTCAAGTTGACGGATGTGTTCATGTGCGGAGTCTGCTTCGGTGTTGGCATCAAGTTCATCGTTGATAATGCGCGGCAATTCCTCGTTGATGAAGGCTTGGATCTGGTTGCGCCGGTAGTTGATGATGCGGTAGATGCCGAAGTCCAGATCTGCGGTGTCTGCGCGAAACAGCTTCTGAAGTAGGGTTTGCAGTTTTTGTAAGGATGCTGACATATTTAACCTGATTATAGCGGATTTTGATTTCTTTATAATTATAGCAAATTTTAATAGCTATATCAAGAAAATCACACTTTTATTTCGGGCATCTAATTTCTAAAGAGGTTCAGGTATTTTTCTAAGACAAAGAGGCGGTTGCGTGAGTATCCTGTAATTTCCTTTAGTATGCCGAGTTCTGTTAAAGACTTTAGGAGCCGGTTTGCGGTTGGATAGTTTATGTTTAATTCGTCCACAACCCAATTTACCTTAACAATCGGTTGGGAGTACATAAAACGCAACAATTTTTGAGCGTTTTCCGCCCGAGCGCCTAGGGTGAAAATTTCTGTATCATATTCTTGGCGAAGTGCAGTAATAGATTTGAAAGTCTCTCGTGTGCGTTTTGCAGCATCAGCGATTCCATTTAAGAAAAATACGATCCACTGTTCTATATTATTCAATTTACGAACTCTAGTAAGTGAATCGTAGTATGCATCTTTATGTCTCTGAAAAAAGGTAGATATATAAAGCCCTGGCCTTTCAAGTATCTTTGCGCCAATGAGTTGTAAGACAATTAGCAACCTGCCGGCCCTGCCGTTTCCATCCAAAAAAGGGTGGATGGTTTCAAACTGGTAATGCGTAATAGCGATTTTGATAAGAGGCGGCAGTTGTAGCGACGGATTGTGCCAAAATTTTTCCAAATCGCTTAAAAGATCAGGAACCTCTTCTGGAGATGCGGGGACAAAGAAGGCATCAGAAAGCGTTGAACCGCCAATCCAATTTTGGCTTCTGCGAATTTCGCCAGGGGCTTTGTGTTTGCCGCGAACGCCCGAGAGTAATATCTTGTGTGCCTCCTTTACAAGTCGCATGCACAGTGGAAGTTCAGACAATTTAGCTATCGCGAAGTGCATCGCTTCAATATAGTTTCGAACCTCCCGCCTATCCTCTCGTCTGATTGGGGGAACGTCGGCTTGTGGTAGGACAACTTCATCAAGTTCAGTTCTTGTACCTTCGAGCAAGTTTGAATCTCGAGCTTCTTTTTTGATAGTCATTTGAATGAAGAAATCAACATCCGGTATAAGTTCTGCGTAAGCGTTTAATTCTCCTAAGAGGTGCATTGCCTCTGCCATCAAAACGTTTATCTGTGGATTTTTCCAAGCAAAATGACGATTCACGAAGAAGGGTGTAAAGCTCTTGTATTTTTGTTGCTGCTTGTATTCACCCGCTACGAATTTTGTCATATTATCGTTTTCCCCTATTTTTGACAATATAGAATTCCATATTATCATTTTTGGGCGTTTTTGACAATATAGAATTCCATATTATCATTTTTGGGTGTTTTTGATAATGGCAAGTGCCGGAAATTATGATGTTGGTGCTACTGTATTTCGAACTTCGTTAACAACGGTGTCCGGTTCAATGCTTTCGCCTTGTCCCTCGAAGTTAAGCAGAATGCGGTGCCGGAGCGCCGGGAGCAGCACGGTATCAATATCGGTGAAAGCGACGTTGTAGCGTTCATCGAGGAGGGCATTAATTTTAGCGGTGAGGACTATGGCTTGCACGCTCCGAATACCGGCACCGAGGTGGACGTAGCGTTTCACGATCTCGGGTGCGGTCTCAGAATCGGGATGTGTGGCGCGGACGAGCCGGACGATGTGGCGTTCTACATGCTCGGCGATGATGACCTGTGGGACAAGTCGGCGCATCTCGTTTAGTGTTTCTGCATCCGTCACCTTATCTATTGTGATATGAGCGCCGGAGGTGGTCCGGCGTAGGATTTCCACAATTTCATCTTCATTTGGGAAGTCGATGAGGAGTTTAAACAGAAACCGATCGAGTTGCGCCTCTGGCAGCGGGTAGGTGCCCTCCATCTCCAACGGATTTTGTGTGGCTAAAACGCAGAAGGGTTCTTCTAGCCCGTGGCTGGTTCGTCCGACAGTGACTGTATGTTCTTGCATGGCTTCCAAGAGTGCGGATTGTGTGCGCGGTGTTGCGCGGTTGATCTCGTCAGCTAGGATGAGTTGGGAGAAAATGGGACCTTCTTGAAATTCAAACTGTCTTCTGCCGTGTTCATCTTCGACGAGGAGTGTTGTGCCGGTAATGTCGGATGGCATCATATCCGGGGTGAATTGGATCCGCTTGAAGGAGAGGTCAAGTGCTTCACTGAGCGTGTAGATAAGCTGCGTTTTGCCCAAGCCGGGGATACCTTCAAGGAGCGCATGCCCCTTCGCAAGTAGGCAGAAGAGTACCCCCTCAATAATTGCGTCTTGACCGACTATACGTTTTTGGACTTCGGCTTTGACGCTGTAAAAAGTTTCTCGGAACTGCTGGGTCTGGGTCTCTACGTTCATAGTGTTTCAAGGCACTTGGAGCCTGCCTATTGAAGATCGAGAAATCCTACCAATTATCTCTCGTGACGTAGAGGGTTCGGTTTTGCATCGGAAGCGAGACACGCTTGCCGCCCAGTCGATGGGATTCAATCATGCCCATGAGCATCTCTTGACTGCGTCGGGCAAGGTGGACGGGCCCTTTCGTCTCGCGGTCTTCGTCGAGGGCTTCGGCAATGTCAGTGATTCCCATGAGCGTGCCGGTGGCGCGGGAAGTCTCTGGAAACGGCGCTTCTTCGAAGAAGGTTCCACTCTTTTTTCGAAATTGGATGTCCCTGCTGTTATTTTGCACACGGATCTTACCGCCGGTGCCGCAGACCTCATGTTCTGGGCCGGTACCTGCGGTATTATAGCCGTGGACCCCGTTGGAAAAACGGATGTAACCCGAGGCGATTCCGGGGTCGACGTTGAGGCGGTTGCCGTCCCAGTCTGAATCTTTGCATAGGATCGTGCCTTGAACGAAGTCTACCTCTGGATCGCCCGCGAGGAAAAGAAGCATGTCGGCGGCATGCGTCAAGCCCCAGAGAGCGGAGCTCACCCCGTATTGGGCGATGGTACATTGGACATCACCGATTTCGCCTGCTTCCACGAGTTCACGGACTCTCCGATAGAGTGGCATGTAGCGGCGCTGCGTGCCGTAGTTGAATTTGACCCCGTGTTTTTGAACGATATCTACCATGGTGTCCGCTTCTTCCATAGAGCAACAGAGCGGTTTCTCACAATAGATACCTTTGACGTTGTTTTCGGCGGCAAAGACGGTGATGTCGGCGTGTGGCCCGGGTCGCGTGGCGATACAGACGATGTCGGGTTTCTCTTTTTGGATCATCTCTTCATAATCGGTATAAGCGCGCTCCGCGCCGTAGCGTTGGCGGATGGTCTCGGCTTTTTCGGCGAAGACATCGGAGACGGCGACAAGGTTGGTCCGTTCACAGGCAACGGCAGCGGCAGCGTGTGAGAACGGTTGCCAAATAAAGCTATCGGGCCTGTCTGCGACTTCGTCGTCTATGGTTGCACCCATTCGTCCGCATCCGATGAGGCAGGTTTTGTATGTACGTGGCATGGTTTTCTCCGGTAAACATAGGTAGTGATAAGGTTGAAGGTTAGGCACAAGATTCTTGAGCGATCAGCTATCTGTGTCCAAAATTTTTTAATATGTTATAAGGATCCGAAGTCCTTGTCAAGTCTATGCAGAATCATTCGCCGGTGTAGAGTTTCCCAAAATAAGGTCGGAAGCCTGCGGGTCCGGGGTATCCGTTCCAATAGGTTGGGTTGGCGGGGAATGGTTCTTCGCCGCCGCTGCGGAGCCATGCCATTAGTGCTGGATCGGTGCCGCGGTGTTCTATTTCATCGAGAGCGTCGGCGTGCAGTTTGGCAACAATATCGGGATGTTCGCTCGCGATGTCCTCCAATTCGCCGAGTCGGACGAGTCTTGAATTTTGAGGTTTTATGCCGACTTCTAAGCTCCATTCACGATTAAAAACGGTGAACAGGTTGATGTTCGGGTTTTGTGTGGCGTTTGCCCATCGCTCGATGCTTCCGCCTGAGAGCGCGAGTTCCCTTTTCCCGGATGCCCGGTTGCGTGCAGGCGTTAATATATCATGTCCTTCGATGCTGTCAGGATGCTCTGCCCCTAAGAGATTGAGGATTGTCGGGAAGAAATCTTGGGGTTGAACGATAACATTACTTCTGCCTGTGTCTGCTTCGGGGAGCCGGATAAAGAGTGGCACATGTGCTTCCTGTTGACGAACGGGCTGTGCTTTGCCAAATCTGCCGCGTTCCCCTACGTTTGTGCCGTGGTCAGCAGTAAAGATGACGGCGGTATTTTTGTCAAGTCCGGTAGTTTCAAGTGCGTCAAGGAATTGCCCGAAACAGTGGTCCATCCATGTTGTTTTCGCGGCGTATTGTGCTTTGATGTGTTGTTTGGCTTCGGTTGAGAGGTTTGCATTCCCTCTGGCTCCAAGGCTGCGCGGATCAACACGTCCGTCGTAACCTGGACGGGTGTCGTATTTTTTCATGAATTCAGGCGGAGAATCCCAGGGTTCATGGGGATCGAAGCAGTCTACCCAGAGGAAAAAGTTGTCCCGTTTGGCGTTGTCTTTGAGGAATTGTGCGGCGGTGTTAAAGAGTCTTGCACAGTTCCAATCTTCTGGTTTTTTGCGATGTCGGTTGGCGCGTGCGTAGCTCCGGAGCATGCCTGATTCAGCTGCTTTGTCATCGATGCAATCAAAGAGTGGTTGCCGGTTCCAGTTGTCGGGCCATGTTACGGTATCGGAGATCCAATCTCTGTCGACTTCTGCCCCGCGAACGAATGTCCATGCGTGAAAGGGCCAGTCGAAATTATGTCCACCGTTGACGAGATGCGGTGTATCGTGAATGAGCTGTGTGGCGTAACCGTTCTCTGCAAGCGTCGATGGTAACGTTTTGCGTTCGTGCCGGAGTGGTTTCCATGGATGGATTGGTGCGCCGTATTGTCCGGTGATGACGTCTGTTCGATAAGGGATGGTTGGGAAACTGGCGCAGAAAGTGTAGTCGAATGCTAGGGCTGTGGAGGCGAATCGGTCGATGTTGGGTGTTTCTATCCAATCATTTCCGTTTGCCCCGATGTAGTCGTAGCGGAGTGTATCAATAACGATATAGGCGATGTTCATTTTTATTGTTCCTTTATTACGGTATGGCAGCGCATGCGTGTGAGTTTACCATTTCGGAATTGCACCGAGCAGGAGTTTCTGTTGCGGTGTGCCTTCTTCTCGGAGTTTTGTGACGCGCGGGCCATCGAAGGGTTCCCTAGATTTCATCCATGCATTTTGATAGCACATGAGACAGACGCGTCGGTGTTGTGATGACGTATTGGCAGCTCCTCGGTGCCACGTCCATCCATCGAACATGACTGCTTGCCCTGGGGATACGAGGATCCGTTTCTCGTCTGGAAGTTCTACGGGACTCGGCGGTGGACGGAACGGGGCCCTATGGCTCCCGGGCTGGATGACAGTGGGGCCGGTATCATTGGTGATCTCGTCGAGGTAGTATCCGCAGTTAATCTGTGCGGGGAGACTGCCGTAAGGCGTTCCGTGTGGTGCTACGGGCCACGGTCCATCGCGATGCCAATTCTGGTCAGTCGTTCCGGGTTCAGTGATACGCGCCGTCGCGCTGTGCAGCTGTATGCAGGTGCCGAGGATGGCCTCTATTCGTCTGAGAACGGTTGGATTGTCGAGTAAAAACGCGAACCGTTTGTCTTCTTCAAGCAGTTCCCCGATGAATTGGCTTTTATTGTTGCGTTCGTAGCTTTCATCGAGTGCTTCGCGCAGCGATTCGATCTGCTGGGGTGTTACTGCGTTATCGATGATGAGATACCCCCAATTCAGGAAGAAGTTGACCTCCTGTTGCAGCGCGGGGTCCGATTCAACGTTGAGCGTTGCGGGGACGACGCTTGGATTAACCATCGCTCATTTCTCCTTTATTGCTTGTCGGTCGGCGGCCGCCCATTCCGTCCATCGTTCTTCATCGGAGTGCAGGAAGCCGGAGTTGCATCGAGGCTGAAGGTTTTCATCTACCCCCAGAAGTCGCATGTGTTGATGGTTATTGGCGGCTTTTGCGGTTTCTAGCAACTCCTGTGTGTGTGTGCCGGTGTGATGGTCGGTGTGTTTCAGCCATGTCAGATTATAATAGATACTGAAGAAATAGCGTAACTTTCCAGAGGTATTCGGTGTGCCGGAGTGAATGAGTCCATTATGTGTAATAATGACATCCCCGGCTTTCATGTGGATAAGTGCTTCACCCGGATGGGGCTTGTCGCGTTCTGTATCTGCCATGGTAATCGGCTTGCGGTGTGATCCGACAAGCACGCGTAGGGGCCCGGACTCGTCTGTCAGGTCTTGCAGATAGGAGATAGCATTAATGGCGTTTGGACGGTGATATGCGTCGGTATATGGAACGTGTGCCCACCGGTCACGATGCCATCCTGAGACTCTGCCGGCGGCTTTTCCTTTTTCAATTGACGGAAACGCGGCGAGTGTGAGGTTGTCTAATTGCACGAAGGGTCCCATCACCCTTTCTAGAAACGCAAGGAGTACCGGGTGTGAGACGGCGGGCCACATCAGATCGGGCGCGAGTTCGAGCGTATTGCCGAACCAGGTTTGTCCGTTGTTGGCTGCCGAGAGTTCAGCGTGCTTTTCTCGCCAACTTTGCATCTGTAGTTCGTCAAATAGACTCTCGACAATTGTAAACCCATCTTGTTTATACGTTTCAAAACGTTCGTTTAATGTTGGCATATTCGTGTTCCTACAGATTGATTAGCGTAGTCCACTTAGGATTATTTCGCAGAGTTCCATAGTTTTAACAGCCTCATCCAGGTTGGCAGCTGGGAACGAAACAGGTGTATTGGATTTGATACAATCGAGAAAATACCTGTTCTGTTCAGCGGTACCACTAGTGCCTGCGTCGGTGAGTTTGTGTTGGTTGCCGTCGCAGAAAATGGTGCCTTGGGAGACCCCCTCAAGATAGGCGGAGATGTCCCTACCGTGGATTTCGTATCGTTCGAGGCGGGCATTGGTTGTGTAGTTGGCGGTGTGTTGGGCGACGCAACCGTTGTCAAAGAGGATCAGTGCAGCGTGAACATCCTTGTAATTAGAGATTGTCCGTTGGACAACGCTATGGACCTCTTGCACTTCGGCTTCGGCAATGGCGCGGATGGTGTCGAGTGCATGTATCGGGGTTTCCAGAAACATGTTGTCCATTAGGTGTTCAGGGAATCTGCCGCCTTGTGCCAATTGCGTGATGCTCTTATGAAATTCTCCTACGATCTGTGTGACGGGTCCGCGTTTGGTGACGTGTCGTTTCGCCTCAACAATAATCGGGTGGAAGCGGCGGTTCCAACCTACCATTCCTTTTGCTCCTGTCCGTTTTGCTGTATCGCGCAAACCGGCCGTTTCTGCAACGTTCATACCGGGGGGTTTTTCTAAGAGCGTGTGGATCCCTTGTTCAAAGCAAGGAAGTGCTGCTGCCCCGTTGAGATGGGCAGGTGTAGCCACAAAGATAGCATCTAAGGTCTCACTGTCCAGTAGTGCTTCAATGCTCTCGTAGCGAGCTGAAACGTTGAACATATCCGCGGCGTTGTTTCGTGCTTCTTCAATCGGATCACAGACAGCAACAAGGGTTGTATCGTCAAATCCTGCTAGGATTTTCATGTGTCCCTTGCCTCTACTCCCACAACCGATAACAGCAACTTGTAGTTTTGACATATTTTTTCCTTTCATCGAATGAGGCATTGAGATATGTGCATTTAGTCTTGTACTCTCCGTCTAGAACCGATGCTGGTGTTATTCAGGGCAGATTCTCTAATTTTTTGCATGTTAGCATGGATGCAAAAGTGTGTCAATGGAAAAGTAGTGGTGGCAGGTGCATTTATTTTTTCGATAATTTTGTTGTTTTGCGCGAGCATTCCATTTTTATAGTAGCCAGTTGCGACTCGAGACTCTTATTGACGGTTGGACACTGACTGCCCATTGGTTAAAAAACATGCTTGCTATTTTCTCCTCTTTCGTGTATAATGAGATCTGGGTTTTAATTTTTGATAGGAACTCCGCAACAGAGATAGATTGCTAACAGAAAATGACTACAACAATAGAGAAACGGCTCAGCAGTTATACATCAGACTTGGAAGTGTCTCTCGAGGATCTGCAGAAGCAGTTGGTGGCCTTCATTCAAGATGAACGCGAACACCTGAAAACTCGTATTCTAGAGGGCGAAAGTGGGTTTGAGGCTTGCAAAATTCACACACAGATGTGGGACACGGTTATTCAAAAGGTTTATGAGGTGGCCTCCTTTCAGATTCTGGATGAATACCGGAAACAGATTGAGGTCCTAAAGATGCTGCCGAACCTTAACGCGAACGACTTAGAGAGCGGATTGGCGGATTGGTGTCCGGATATCGCCCTCTACGGCGTTGGGAGTTATGGCAGAAATGAGCTCTGCTATTTTTCGGATGTAGACGTTGTCTACACCTCTTCTGTAGATTTAGAAGATATTTACGATGAGAGTACCCTTGAACTGATCCGATGGTTCTACGACTTTTTTGACGGGCTTCACTCGGTGATTCCGGGATTCGAATTCAGTTTTATCTATCGACCGCTTGCGGATATAGCGAAGTGGAACTATCAAGATATGACGGCATTGATTGATATGCGGTTTATTGCGGGTGATCCGGCCTTGACAGAGCAGTTCCGGAAAGCGGTGAGCTCCGAAAAGTCAGATATTTCTCTTGTGCTGGATCTCTTGAAGTCAAAAGCTGCTTCCTTCAAGGCTGCCGAAGACACAATTTATCTTAATCAACCCAACTTGAAAACTGGGCGCGGTGGGCTACGAACGCTTCAATATGCGCTCTGGATATGTGGACTTCCAGACTTTACACCTATTCCGGATCTCTATGAACGGTACGGTGATGAGCAGCTCATCTTGTCTCTTGATTTCATGTTTAAGGTCCGCAATCTCCTGCATGTGCTCGCCAATGGTCCCTATGATGATTTGACGTATCACCCCGAAAAAGGGGATACACTACAGGCACAGATCGCTCGGGTTCTTGGATTTGCAGGTGAAAGCGATGAAGAACGTTACGCGTTTATGACAGAATTTTATGCCAAGGCGAAGTATCTACATTTCAAAGCTGAACTTCTAATACGCAAGATGTTGGCTAATGGGATTCCTATCTCGGATGTGCTTGCAGTAAGGACTGATCTCCTGTATTGCATCGATAATAATTTTGGTGAACTTAATGCAGATGAGCTTTTTATCCTCTTCGCCTACTTCCAGCAGTACGATTTTGAAATTGATGCGTCTCTTGCTACATTTATCTCTCGTTACGTTCAAGCGTTTGATTGGCGTTCTTTCCAAAATCGGATGGTGGAATTGATAAGTGTACCTGGAGATGTTGAGAAGACCTTGACTCGTCTACATCGGCTTAATATTTTGTCTCACCTCGGTGAAGGTGGTATTCTTTTTGAAAAAGCGATGCTGACACGAAGCGAGCGGAGCTTGGATCCGTATACGGTTGGGAAACATACCCTGGTTGCAATTGGGCATCTTGATGAGATCCGTAAAACGGAGCCAAGCCAGCCGTTTGGTGGTGCCCGTTTTAGTTCCCCGGCATCGGCATCGCCGACTTCTGAGTTGGAGGATCTGAATACGGCGTTTCGTTCGCTTTCGGATCCGACGCCGCTCTACATGGCGCTTTTCCTGCACGATATAGATAAACCTGATCCGACGCATCCGGTGACGGGGGCCGAAAAAGCGGAACGTATCGCGCCCGAATTTGGGTTCAATTCAAAACAGACGGATGAGATATGCTTTCTCATTCGAGAGCATTTGACGATGATAAATTTAGCGCGCTATCATCATTGGGATGAGAGCACTATTTCCGAATTCTGTAAAGAAGTTAAGTCTCTGGAGCGTTTAACGGGGCTCTATCTGCTCACTTATTGTGATTCTAAGGCGAACGGTTTGCAAAATTTCAGTCATGTCGCTAAACATAACTTGAAGAGTTTATACGAGGCGGCGCGAACCCGCTTTGTGGGGCAAGAGGAAAAACAGTGGGGTGTCTTTGCCCCCGTTGAGGAATTTCAGCGGTTCCTGCACTACATGCCGGTTTCGTATCGTATTAGTGTTACTCCTGAAGAGATAGCGATGCATATAAAGATGACGGGCCAAATTGAAACTGGTCCTGTAGCGTCAGACGGGATGCCGAGTCCCGGGGTCATTCAATTTGTTGATCGTCCTGGATTTACTGAGTTACATCTGTGTAGTTCGAGCGGCATCGGGAAATTACACACAGTGAGTGGTCTGTTCTTTGCTAACGGCATAGATGTCCGAGATGCGCGCGTCTACACCAAACAGGACACAAACGTTGAGCTTGAAATCTATCGTCTCGTTCATCAGCCGCCACATCATAGGGGAGAACCGATGCCCCTTGACGAAGAACTCAAACGGGATTTGGATTTTGATATCCGCAGTCTATTGGCAGAAGAAGTGACGCTCAGCGAGATTTTTGATAGGCATTACGCGAACATAAACGAGACATGGCAGGTTGATGAGGTCAGAGTTGAAACTGCGCGTAGCTACACGGAAATTGTCGTTCTCGGTAAAGAAAAGATGGGATTTCTGCACTATTTCAGTGGTATCCTTGCGAATCTTGGTTTGAACGTTGAGATGTGTAAGTGCTCGGGCTTAGGCGGGCAGGCGGTCGATCGGTTCTATGTGCAATCGGTGGCTGATCCGAAGGCGGTGTACGCTGATATTATGGCGGCCTTGGCGGCTAAAAGCGAAAAGTAGTTTTGAGTAGAGGGGAGAGATATGAAGCAGCGTGTACTCATCACGGGTGCTGCTGGCACAGTCGGCAGTGTGCTCTGGCGGGCATGGGAACGCCAAGGGGATTATACGTTAACACTCACGGATATTACCCCTATTTCTGGGGCCAATTCGCGCGTGGCAATAGCAGATATTCGAGACTATGCCGGAATGAAACAGTTGTGCCGTGATCAAGATGTGTTGGTGCATCTCGCTTACCTCCGTCAAGACTCGCTCGGGAAACATCCGGGTGATGTCAGCGACATCGGTGCGTCTATGACGTTGTTTGAGGCGGCGCGTGAGCAAGGTGTCCAAAAAATTGTATATGCTAGCACAAATCACGTTTCGGGATGGAACGAACGTTTAAATTCGCCGCCTCGGTTCTCTACCGGTGATCAGTTTCGTCCGGATAGTTGGTATGGGGCGATGAAGGGGATGGCTGAGATTGCTGGACGCTATCTTGTTGATGCGCACGCCATGCGGTTCATCAGCATCCGCATTGGGACTTTTAACGGCACCTATGAACCGAGCGGAATCCGCCACTGTAGCACACTCCTAACCCCGCGAGATTGTGTACAACTCTTCAAGCTAGCTGTAGATTACGATGGCCCCCTTAAATACTTGATCACTTATGGGCGTTCTGCAAATTCCGACGGTTATCAGCAGAGCTATCTTGATATAAGCTGCGCGGTTGAGGTGTTGGGGTATCAACCCCAGGATAATTTGGTTAAAACACATCTTCACAAATTTCTTGCGGAATCTTAAGGGTTTATCCGTTAGGTGATCTATGCGTGAAAATCCGGACTACAACGACGTCTATTATCAGAACACAACTTCTCGTTCCGAGATAATTGACATTGTGACTCAACGGGTTGTTCCACTCAGTGACGCAGCTGCGCCTATTGAGTGGGAGGTGCTTTTCGAGAATCCACATCCGGTGGAAATAGAGATCGGATTCGGTAAGGGACGTTTTCTGCTTGAGGCTTCGAAACGGCATCCGGGGGTTAACTATGTCGGGGTCGAGCGTGCGCAGAAGTACGTAGAATTGACACGGAAACGGTTTGAAAGGCACATGCAGCATTTCGGTATTGATAGAGGGTCGGGAACGTTCTCAAACGTAAGGCTTGCTTGGACAGATGCGAGCTACTTTGTGACGCGATATGTGCCGGCGGCATCTGTACAGACGTATCATATCTATTTTCCGGATCCGTGGCCCAAAAAACGGCAGCGCAAGCGGCGAATCTTTCGGAATTGGGATTTTCTGTCTGCTTTAACAGCAACCCTCAAGCCCGATGACGGTAGACTCTACATTGCGACAGATTATGAAGCGTATTTCTGCGAGATCCAAGAGCGGCTTTCACAGGTGAATGCCTTGTGCTATGTTGGCGAAAATATGGGACCAGATGCGGATATCGTGACGAATTTTGAGATGAAGTACACTTTGGAAGGTAGAAAGATTTATCGGGCGGTATACAAGCCCACTTTAGTTTAGTACCGAGTGCGAGCTAGAAGGAATTATGGAAACTACTGCGGCACACGTCCTCTTTATGGGTGAGGTATTTGCCAAAAGTGAATGCTGTGGTCTGAATATGCTGTGGAGCATTTCAGCGGAGAAAAAAGATGAAATCAGAACAATTCGGTAATATGTCTCGTGAATTGTGGCAATCTCTGCCGAATGTGCCGGGGGTTTATCTGATGAAAGCCTCGGATGGTACGGTTCTCTATGTTGGGAAAGCCGTCCGTTTGCGTGCTCGTGTCCGTTCGTATTTTCGAGAGAAATCCGTGCATCCGTTAACCTTGCAGATGATGCGGTATGTCACAGAGATCGATTACACTGTCACGGAGACTGAAGTTGAGGCTCTCATTTTAGAGAATAATCTCATTAAGGCGCATCAGCCTCGTTACAACGTAAAACTCAAGGATGATAAGCGCTACCCCTATTTGCAGGTAACCGTCAATGAACCGTTTCCACGTATCCGGATTACTCGCAGAGCTGAAAACGACGGGACCCGGTATTTTGGTCCATTCGTTCATGTGCGCGCGATCCGGCAGACCCTCAAACAGTTGACTAAGCTATTTCCTATTCGTACCTGCGCGCTGCCCCTCAAGGACATCGGTAATAGGTATCGGGTCTGCTTAGACTACCACATTGGACGTTGTCCTGGTCCGTGTGCCGATAAAATACCTGTCTCAGATTACGGGCAGATAGTTCGGAAGGTGTGTCAGTTTTTAAGTGGAAATACAGATGGTGTTGTTAAGGAGTTGACCGCGCAAATGGAGGCTGCTGCTGCGGCTCTGAACTTTGAAACAGCGGCGAAATATCGGGATACACTTAAAGCCATTCAACAGGCGATTACGACACAGAGTTTGGATACTGTTTCCGGGGCGGATGAGGATATTATCGGCATTGCTGCTCGCGCTGACATTGCATGTGTGCAGCTCCTACGGGTGCGAGATGGCAAACTTCTTGAACGTGAGCACTACTATCTCAACGATGCGGATCCAGGGGCTCTAGCGGCGGCGTTAAATGCGTTTGTACCGCAATATTATCAGGACGCTGTTTTCGTTCCCAAAGCTGTTGTTTTACCGATGCCTATTGAAGGAGCAGAACTGATTGAAGATTGGCTTAGCGAAAAGCGGGGGAACCGTGTTGGGCTGCATGTGCCACGGGCGGGTCGGCTGAGAAAATTACAGGTTTTGGCCTCAAAAAATGCGGAGGTTCTTCTGACTCAACGGGAGCAGAACGTGGTTTATAGCGGTGGGATTGATCCTGCCCTCGTTGAACTTCGGGAGCTGATGGGGTTGGATCGGCCCGTTAGACGAATTGAGGCGTTTGATATTTCAAATCTTGGCGATAGGTTCGCTGTGGGTTCGATGGTGGTTCTGGAAGATGGAAAACCGGCGTCATCGGAGTATCGCCGATTTAAGATCCGGACGGTTGCAGGCCAGAACGATTTCGCGATGATGCAAGAGGTTATCACCCGGCGCTTCCGGCGTGCGGTTGCCAATGATGAAAAGTTTAACAAACTGCCGGACTTAATCTTAATCGACGGTGGGAAGGGGCAGCTGAGTGCGGCGCAGAAAGCGATGCAGACTTTCGCTACTGCTCGTCTGCCTGATATTCCGATGATTGCCCTTGCGAAGCGGGTCGAAGAGATTTTTGTTCCTGATAAGCCGGTGTCGATTGTGTTGCGGAAAGATAACCCAACTCTACACCTGATTCAGCGGTTACGAGATGAGGCGCACCGATTTGCGGTTACCTATCACCGGCGACTCCGACAGAAGTCGCTGAGTGCATCCGTGCTTGACGAGATTCCGAATCTCGGTCCGAAGCGGAAGCAGGCGCTGCTCAAGCGTTTTGGTTCGATAGAGGCGATTCGGGAGGCAAGCTTGGACAGCTTGCTCTCTGTGAAAGGCATACCTCGCGGCGTTGCGGAGAATATCCGAAAGCATCTGTGAACAGTCTTGAAGTTTTCTCCCGGGCTGCACGAATTTGCACAATTTATTTTACCGGCTGCCCCAGTTTGTGCATGAACAACGCTGATATCGGCAAATTATTGCACTTGTCTAGCCTTTCTAGATTGGCACGCTATTTGCTATGTTGTGAATGTCAAAGCTGGCGCGGCTGCGAAACCCTCAAAGGGGGATCAGTCTTAATTTTAGGTATTTTAAGTACTAACGCGAGCTTGATAATTATGTTGAGTCGGTTGAGGTATGCAGTTACGAAGACAGAAACGCTCTTTTTGAAAAGGAGATTTTACAAACATGAGAACCATGAAGCGAAGATATCTCTATACTATAGGCACCCTCGCTGTCGTCGTTACCCTCGGTCTCATCGGCTGGCGCCTGCTGCAACCCACGGCGCCGCAACCGCGTGTCGTATACAAACCTGCCCACACCGAAACGGGCGCGATCCCGACATCGCAACGGACAGACGACCCGGCGACGGCGGCGGCCCCCACAGAAACGCAGACCCCCACGGACAGACAGCAAGCCGATCGCGATCAAGCCATCGAGAGAGCCATGAAGACCCCCGCGTATCGCGAATATGAGAGAAAGCAACGCGAAAAGATCCCCGGATTTAATATGAGTTTATGGTGGGACTTTCTTGAATCGCAAGGCATCCCCCACTCGGGGCGTCTGCTCCAGGAAACCTACTTCCGTGAAGAATTCCCGACCGGTGAATACGAGGATTATGAGCCGATGATGCGCAAACGACTCGCGGCACTCTTCGTGGCAGCTGATCTCCCGAAAGAACCTTCGCACATCTCCGCGGTGCGCCTCGATACCATCCAAGTCGTCAGCCAATTCCGAAATGAATCTTGGGCAAATACGATCTGGATGCGTGGATATTTCAATGGATACGATGGCGATATGGCCTGGGCGAACGAGATCCGGAATAATGCCGCCAGCATCCTCGCCGCGCCCGCCGACACCGCAAGCGACACGGAGACACTGGCAACGCACGCCACGTCTACGACCCGTCCGACGGGATCAGCCGAAACACCCGTGGAAACGCAACCGACGCGCGACGATGCCCAAACCGCTTTTGAAACGTTAGATCTGGCACTTCCAGCGTTGGAACAGCAACTCACCGAACACGGGGTGCCAGAAATATCCAATGTCCTCAACGCGTCGGCGTTGAAAACTGAGATGAGTCAACGTTTTTCACCCGATCGTTTCAACACAGCATTGCAGACCTTGAACCGATATGGACCCGAAGCCGGACTCCGCAGGCTCAAGGCATCCGACCCCGAGGTGGCTACATACCTCGAAACGCACCTCAAACAACAATAGGAGACCCCAGAAAATGTCAGATAAACACCGCTCCTACACCGCTTATCTCAATGCTGCCCTCTGTCTACTCATTTGGATCCCCGGGTTCGCCGTGGCAAGCGATCTCAAGATATACACGCACGAGAAGAGAGACCCCACGCCGCTTGAGAAAACCTACTTCGAAACACTGAAAAAGCAGTTCCCCGGCGAGGTGCTCGATGCGAACTTAGAAACGCTACACCTGCTTTCCGATAGTGAGGAATATGTTCAATTTCTCACAGAAAAGTACCCCGAACATGCACCCTTTACAACCTTCCAAGGGTTCTTTTACACCGTGCTGCCCCCGAAAACACGCTACTTCCCCTTCTTCAAGCAACAATTCGGGGTCGAAAAAATCGAAGAGATAGACACCGATGAACTGTTCCTCGCACATGCCTATGCGTCAAGCAGCTGGGTCACTCGGGGCTATAACCGGGGCGGGGATAAATTTCCCGTTCCCACCCGTTTCGGTATCCAACTCCTGATCACGACACCCCAGGGCAGAGAAATGCTGGAACGGCGCCTCGGTATTGAGCGACATCGGAAAACCGACATAGACGACATGGGCCGCATCCTTCGCACTTTCGAAACGCTGCTCCAATTAGGTGGGAGACAACTCGAAGAGGATGTCCGCTGGATAAAAACCCTTTTTGAAGAGCATGGTCCCTCTGAAGGGATGCTCTGGTTAGCCGTTCAAGACCCGCGGCTCCTCGAGCTTATCCTCTACACCTTTTCAACCGATAAAACGTTTCTAAAATCTGTTTTTGACCCGCTTGAGATGTACCTTGACAGACCACGATCCAAACGCCGCTCCCCAGAAAAGCCGAACGCAAACTGACACCCGAAAGAAGATTGCGACCGGTGTCGTTGTATCTGAGAGAAGAGGGGAACAATTTTCGCGCGAGCTTGATAATTATTGGGTTCACCTTTAGAATAAAGAGAAACGCGAGTACACCGTAATAGATTTTGCTTACAAGAGAAGAGCAGAAGCGGTGTACAAGTTCATTGCACAAACTAAGAGGGTTAGGGGACAGAAGAATCGCCCCACCCTTTTTCCAAACTCACGTTAAGTACTACAAAATAGAAAATGCAAGAAAGAAACATCAAGATAGCGGCCGTCTTAATCATCGTTTTGAGTGTTGCCGCGTTGCACATAAAACTCTATCGGTTTTCCGAAGTGACACACGATGGGGCGTTACAGGTGTTGGTCTGCTTAGGTCGTGTTGTTGCTATAGATACAAGTGAGGAAGCGGACCAGGTACTGTCTTTCCGAATTATTTCTGGACAGTTTCGCGGTAAAACGGTTAAAGTGAACAATGTTTGGACGGGTCGCGCCTTTGGGGACCGCGTGCTTCGGAAGAATGATGTATTATTTCTGGATATTCCGCTCCGTGATCCGGCAAATCCGAGGGTTGATACTGTTTCACTGCGGGAATATTTCCGCACGCCGTTTTTACTTTATCTTGCAGGGGCATTGGGTATTCTGATGATACTTGTTGCTGGTATGAAGGGGGTTCGTGCTATTTTAACCCTCTTTGTTACTTCGCTGACTGTGCTGTATGTGCTGGTACCACTCACTGTTGCGGGTTACAATCCGATTGCGGTTGCCCTCTTGATTGCTGCCTTTCTGACGTTTGCGACTTTTCTTCTCATTACGGGGCTTAGTTTCAAATTGATCTCGGGTGTACTTGGCACTCTTGGTGGTTTAGCCGCTGTTGGAGTCTTATCTGTTTTAAGTCAACAGGCGATGGCATTGACTGGATTGGCCCAAGAGTTTGGTTTTTTGGAACTCGGTATTGCGTTGTGGCGGACATCTGCTTCACACGGTTGGAATTTTACGGGGATTCTTTCTGCGGGCATCATCTTAGGTGCTGTTGGGGCGATGATGGACGTGAGCATGTCTATTTCTTCAAGTGTGCATGAAGTCAAGCAGGTGAATCCGAACATCACGGTGCGTCAAGCGATCCGCGCTGGATTGAATGTCGGTCGCGACATTATGGGGACGATGGCAGATACCCTCATTTTTGCGTATCTTGGTGCGCACATGATGACGATGCTTCTGCCGCGCATTGAGTTTCCGGAAGTGGGTATCCTCTATCCTTTCTTACGGCTGGTTAACGATGAAGCGACTGCAGTTGCGATTATTCAAGCGGTTGTCGGTACGATCGGCTTGGTACTCACTGTCCCGATTGCTGCGGGTATTGCGGGTTTCCTGACGCAATACACGAAGGTTGACACATCCGAGATTCATGAGGATTTGCCCTCGGAAGAAGAATTAGAGGAGCTTTTCCGTGCTGATCCACCTCGCAGCAAGGCTCGAATCGCTGTGCCTATCGCTATGGCAGTTATCCTAACTGCGACAGTCTTTGTTTATTATCGCACGCATGAGCTCTCTGCAACGATCTCTGAGCAGCGTGATGCTCAAGGAAAGCCGATCAATACGTCAGAATATGCAAAGGGCAAGGTGATTCGACTGCTTGAATCGAACGGTAATTTCCTTTTTGATATTGACAGTCGTGCTGTGAGCGAGTTGGATGCTGGTATCGTGCCAGAGGTTTTGCGTGCGGAATTCAAACGTCATGATATTCTATTTTCTGATGCGGTAAAGGTATCGGTTAAACCGTGGAAGGACAGTCGTTGGTTGCTCTCAGATGAGACGTACGAGCAGACCTATAGTGTCCGAGCCCTGGAAGAATCGGGGAAAAGCGTCCTCAAAGTTTACGAGTCGAAGAGCGAGCATCATATTCTTGAGGTCGAGATGCTGAGTGGGATATATAAAGGTAGACGGTTGGTGTTACGGAACATTGTGAATCACAATATGCCGTTGTTGAGCATTCCTGCGGAGCCCGGGGACGTTATTCTCTGTCGTGTCGCGGGAGAGCCGGAGCAGATTGGGCTTGTGAACATCGTTCAAGATTACAGCAGAGACCGGTTCCTAATTTGGATGGTAGGAGGGATGCTTCTCCTGATTATCTTTGTTGGTAGGATTGAGGGGATTCGGACGGCTTGTGCGATGTTAATTTCTGCCCTGGTGATTTACTTTTTCATGTTGCCGCTCATCTCGGAGGGAGCAAATGCGGTGTTCATTGTAACGCTGACTTCCGGTGTTGTGGCCTTTGTGTCTCTGGTGTTTGTTATTGGCCCGAGTCGGAAGACGTTTTCAGCGGTGCTTGGAACGATGGGTGGGATTTTGGTTGCGGGTTTAATCGTCCTACTTGCACAGCAGCATCTCCATTTTTCAGGGTTGGAGAACGCGATCTCGGCTGATATTGTGGAGGCGACCCGTACACCGCCGTTCGATTTTGTGCAAATCCTTTTGGCTGGGATGCTAATGGGGGTTTTAGGGGTTGCTGTTGACGGGGCAATTGAGGTGGCATCTAGCATGGAAGAGATTCGAAAAGCGAACCCGAAGATGCCGACGTGGCGATTGATTGCCTCGGGTCTTAACGTCGGGACGGACATTCTGGGCACGATGGTGAATACGTTGGTTTTCGCCTATCTGGGTGTGGAGTTGCTTTTGGTTGTTACCGTTACAGCGCCGAATCTGGATTTTTTCAAATCCCCGCCGGTTCAGCTGCTGAGTATTGGTGTTGTATCTGCGGAGATCGTCCGGCTGCTTGCCGGAACACTCGGGCTTGTCTTGGCGATACCTATTACCGCCATGATTTGTGCGTTCTGGAATCCAAAACAGGGGACGTAAAGGCGACGGTTTCGGAACCGCTGGCGTTCTGTAAATTTTGACTCAGACAATTACTGCGGGCACCACGCCATCACCGTGCCGAAGCTTGCAAACATACTGTTTTCGCCGCTTGTTAGGATACGCGACCCTTGGACAACGATTCGGGTGTCTCGACTCGTGATTTTGTAGCTGACGGGTGCATCTTTGACAATCAAGGGGTCTCCGTTTTCGTTCTTGAGTTTGTCAAGTCGGTAATGCACGGAACGGTGCGCGGGCACCTCGAATTCACAGGAAACGTTCTCCAGCGCGGTATCCTCATAGAGTACGTCTAAGAGACAGTGTGTTTCTCTGTCAGCGGTATTAGAGATGCATATAGATTCATGCGAAAAATATCCGCCGCCGTGTGCTTCCCACGTTTGCTCTTTTGGTGTTAAAGCCGCCATATAGCCGTCTGGAATAATCCAGAGATAGGCCCCGTCTCCGTCTGAACTATAGCATTTGAGTGCCTGCGCGATTGCTTCTGGATGTTTGTGTATCTCTTCGCGGTCGATAACAAAAAACCGGGGGTATAAGTTAATACCGGGCACAGAGGTTTTCTGTTTTAATTCGCCTTGGACGGTAACACACAAACAAGTAACGGAGAGCATATCAATGCGGCTGATGCCGTGTGAAGCGAGCCAATCCCCGAACGTATTGTTGAGCAGCTCCGTCAGTGTACCTAGGTGTACAAGCCCGGCTTCTCTATAATTATCAACTGTTTTCATTACGGTGTCAAATGTCATAATTTCCCTCGTTTTAGACCATCCAGCGTTCTCCTATTCCGAGGAGCGTCATCAATGCTTTTAAAAGCACGCTTTCGGCAGCGCTTCCAGTGAATTGTCGGTGTGTATCGATATAAGTTCCGTAGTCGGCTGCCCATTCACGAAAGCAGGCGTGGTATTCCCAACCTTCGGTGGTTCGGTGTAAAACCGCTCTGTCGGGCCAAGGCAATTTCCGTGCTAAGAGCGCTTGGAGTTGTTCAGAGGTTGGTATCCACAAGCTTTTTAAGTTTTCTGCATCAGGTCGAAGTGCCTGAATTTGTGGATGCTTACATCTCTCTATGTATGCTTGGGGGTGCCCCTGTTTTTCGGGGTGATCTATCTGTTTGTGAGACATAACGTATTACTGAATTTCAAATCCTTACTTTTCAGTATGTTTCCCTTTCCGCATTCTGCTCACTGATGTCCGTTTCTTTGGCGGCTGCAGAGATCACAGGATTCAAGATCGAGTGGTACATTACCCAATAGATAGCTGCCGTAATTACGCCACCAACGAGCGTCGCTAAACACCATATCTTAGGACCTCCTATCGTCAGCAGCTGTCTGCGATCTAAGCGGGATGCCTCTCGGTAAACCGCTCTGGCAAAAACGATATGTATGAGAGCAGTCAAGACCGAAATCCCTATTGCCAAGACGATGCTTGTTGGGGACAACGCCGCCAAAAAACTGAATAGCTCTTCAGGGTTTGAATATGTGATATTAGGCATTTTTCATGCCTCCTTGTGTCAAGATATTCGTCTTAAGCCTATCGTAGCGCGTGCATATTTTGATGTCAATGTTTTTTATCGACAGGCAGCCGCATTTAGGTCTCAGATAATTTCAGATAGGCTGTCAGTTTGCTATGTCTGTAGAAAACGCAGCAGCCGAATTTGCTTGCAATTTCAGCCTGATCCATGTATAATCTGTTTTGCTTTGCATCCTGAGAACATACGGAGGAAATAGATGCCCCATCTCAACATCAAGCCTACGCATAAACCTATTAAAACTTACTATGTAGAACTTGAAAAATACGCACAACTCGGTGAGCAAAACGAAGGCATCGTCCGTGCAGCCTTCCAACACCTGCTCCAACACTACTGCCACCAAGCCAAACTTACACTGCTCTGCGAAAAAACACACTACACATCCGAGAAAAAACGCATAATACCAGACGGGGAAGTCGTGGACACCTACGGACTACCGCACGGCTACTGGGAGGCAAAAGATACACACGATGACCTGCTCCTCGAGGCTGCCAAGAAGTTTGACGCGGGCTACCCGTCCAAGAACATCGTCGTGCAGTCGCCCACACGTGCCCTGCTCTATCAGGACGGGCAGCTGCAGCTCGATGCTGACATCACTGATCCGCGCAACCTCGTTCAGGTGCTCCAAACCTTCTTTGCGTATCAGGAGGCAAACATCGCCGCGTGGCACACCGCTGTCGCTGATTTCAAGGCAGCCGTGCCCGCACTCGGAGCGAAGTTAGCGGCTCTCATCAAAACAGAACGTCAAAACAACGCACACTTTCGAGAAGCGTTCACCGATTTTCACCAGCAGTGCTGTGCCTGTATTAACCCGAGTCTCTCGATTGCTGCTGTGGAGGAGATGCTAATCCAACATCTCCTCACCGAACGGATCTTCGCGACAGTCTTCAAGAACCGGGATTTCACCCGCCGCAACATTATCGCCAGGGACATAGAGACGGTGATTGACGTGCTGACAGAGCATGCCCTCAACCGCGACCAATTTCTTCAGAGTTTAGACCCGTTCTACGCGGCGATAGAGAGCACCGCTGCGACCCTCACAGCGTTCTCACAGAAGCAGCACTTCCTCAACACCGTCTACGAGCAGTTCTTTCAAGGGTTCTCTGTCAAGGTTGCTGACACGCACGGCATCGTCTACACGCCGCAGCCGATCGTGGATTTCATGGTCAACAGCGTTGAGCATATCCTACAGACCGAGTTTGATCGTTCGCTATCGGATAGCGGCGTGCATATCATAGACCCGTTTGTCGGCACGGGCAACTTCATCGTGCGTTTGATGCAGGTCCTGGATCCGATCTCTCTGGAGCGAAAATACACCGCCGATCCGCCCGAACTCCAATGTAACGAGGTGATGTTGTTGCCGTATTACATTGCGAGTCTGAATATTGAGCATCAGTTTTACACTGCGATGCGCCGGTATGCGGCTTATGAGGGCATCTGTCTTGTAGACACGTTTGAGGTATCGGAGGCTCGGCAGATGGCGCTGTTCGCGCCGGGGAACACGGAGCGGGTTGAGCGGCAGAAGCGGACACCGATGTTCGTGGTGATCGGCAATCCGCCCTATAACGCTGGGCAGAAGCGTGAGAGCGACAACAACAAGAATAGGAAGCATCCGATCGTAGATGCGAGAGTTGCGGAGACGTATGTCAAAGACTCCGCAGCAGGGCTACGGAACAAACTCTACGATCCGTATGTGAAGGCGATCCGGTGGGCCTCGGATAGGATTGGAGCGGAGGGTGTCGTGGCTCTGGTAACGAATAACAGTTTTCTAGACGGGATTGCGTTTGACGGTATGCGGAAGCACCTTGCGGAAGATTTCGATGCGCTTTACGTTCTCGACTTAGGCGGGGATGTGCAGAGCGGATTAAAGGTCTCAAGTGCCAACGTGTTCGGGATCCGCGTAGGGGTGAGTATCAATCTGTTCGTGAAAAACAGAGAACGTTCATCAGGGCAACCGCGTATCTTTTACTATCGCACAGATGAGTTATGGGATAAAGAGCAGAAGTTCGAGTTCTTGGATAAATGCCGGCATGCAGGTGGGGTTGCGTGGCAGTCCATTGAACCCGATGCGCGGCATGCATGGCTGACCGAAGGTCTGGACCCGGCGTTTGAGACCTTCGTTCCGATGGGCACCAAGGCAGCAAAAGCCTCTGCAGGAGAGACAGAGGGTGTGCTTTTCAAGACTTACAGTCTCGGTATCAGTACTAATCGTGATGCGTGGGCCTATAATTTCAACCGAGACGCACTCACTGAAAATATAAGTCGGATGATTGAAAATTACAACGCAGAAGTCGCGCGCTGGACACAACGAACAAATAGAGAGGTGCCCGTTGATAATTTTGTGGTCTATGACGATACAAAAATCAAGTGGAGTTCTGGTTTGAAAGGGAAGTTAAAGAACGGGCAAATGGCTGAATCTTTAGAGACAAAAGTTCGGACCTCTCTCTATCGTCCGTTTACGAAACCTAACCTCTACTTCGACAGAACTATGAACGATAGGGTGTCCCTATTTCCATCTATTTTCCCGACACCAGAGACGGAAGCAGAGAATCGGGCCATTTGCGTCAGCGGTATTGGAAGCAAAAAAAACTTTCAAGCCTTAGTTGCAGATATGATTCCTTCTGTTGATTTTCTCGAGAAAACCCAATGTTTCCCCTTCTATATCTACGACGAAGACGGCTCAAATCGCCGCGAAAATATCACCGATTGGGCACTAGCACATTTCCGATCTCACTACAAAGACGGCACCATCAGCAAGTGGGACATCTTCCACTATACCTATGGGCTCCTGCATCATCCAGATTATCGAGGGAAATATGAGGCGAACCTCAAACGCGATCTGCCGCATATCCCCTTCGCCACAGATTTCTGGGCGGTCGCTACCGCAGGCGCACAACTCGCAGAGCTCCACGCTAACTACGAATCTCAACCCGAATACGAACATCTCAGGTTGATTCAGAACCCCGAGGTGCCGCTCAACTGGCGCGTGGAGAAGATGAAACTCTCCAAAGACAGAACACAGTTGACATATAACGACTTCTTGACACTTGCCGACATCCCGCCCGAAGTGTTTGCGTATCGGTTAGGCACTCGTTCGGCGTTGGAGTGGGTGATAGATCAGTATCGCGCCAAAAGGGACAAGTGGAGTGGGCTGGTCAGCGATCCGAATTGTGCGGAGGTGCCGCGCTATATTGTGGAGTTAATTGGCAAGGTAATTACGGTGAGTTTAGAGACGGTGGCAATCGTTGAGAAGCTGACTGAATTGGAAATTCGTTAAAATAGGAGGGTTAAGATGAAAATAAAAGAGATTCAACGTGAGTTGCGGGAATTAGGATTCGACGCTTGGCTCTTATACGATTTCCGCGGGATAAATCCGATTGCCCAGAACGTGGCGGGTCTAGCAGAAGCCCATATCACACGTAGATGGTTCTGTCTCATTTCCATGGAAGGTGAACTGCGGTGGCTTGTCCATAAGATTGAAGCGTCCAACTTCCTTGGTGTCCCCGGACAGACAACATACTATGCTGGGTGGCAGGAGCTTAACCAAAAGATGCAATCTTTACTTTTTGGCATCAAAGCTGTTGCAATGGAGTATTCAGCAGGTGCTGCGATTCCGTATATTTCACGCGTAGATGCTGGTACAGTGGAATGGATACGTTCGTTTGGTGTTGAGGTGCAAACGTCTGCGGAGTTAGCGCAGCGGATAGAGGCTCGTTTGAGCGATGAACAGGCGGTTGGGCATCAAACTGCTGCGCGTTTGGTGTTAGAGGCGAAAGATTATGCGTTTGCATGGGTCGGTTCCGAGCTGAAGGGTGGGAACATAATCACAGAATATGACGTTCAGCAGGAGATTCTCGGTCAGTTTGCTGCGATGGATCTCGTCACCGATCATCCGCCCATTGTTGCAGTGAACGCTAGGAGCAGCGATCCGCATTATGCTCCTACTGCAACGGAGACGCAAAAGATTAAGGTAGGCGACTTCATTTTAATAGATCTGTGGGCGAAGCAGAAGTCGCCGGATGCTATTTTCGCGGATACGACCTGGGTGGCTTATGTTGGGGAGACTGTTCCTTCACGCTATTCTAAAGTTTTCGAGGTTGTTAAGGAAGCGCGGGATAGAGCTGTGCAGTTCATCCGTGGGAGGTGGAGTGTCGGTGAATCGATTTACGGTTATGAGGTAGACGACTGTGTTCGGGAGTATATCACTAGAGAAGGTTATGGGGAGTTCTTTATTCATCGCACTGGACACAGTATCGGTACTGCGATCCACGGGAATGGTGTTAATTTGGACAATTTGGAGACGCGGGATATGCGTGCTTTAATTCCGGGTGTCTGTTTCTCAATTGAACCTGGCATCTATCTCAGCGATTTCGGCGTTCGGACAGAGATTGACGTTTTTTTAGCCGGTCTAGGGAAAGACGGCGTAAAAGTGACAACCGCGCCTGTTCAAAATCAGGTATTGCCGCTGCTGTGATCTGATAGTTTCGTTTTTTGAGGTCGCTGAGGATATGCGTAAGGTAGATGCGTGCATTCAGTATCCATTGTTCTGCGTACGCTGATGCGAGTAAGGGGAGTGCTGCGGTTAAACGGTGAGAGTCAAGTAGCCATTGCTCGGCGTACGCCGTGTAGTCGGCATCCACTAGTCCGTTGCTGCCTAGGGAATAGACGACATAACGTTTGTCATCTCGGACTTCCATTCTTGGCTTGAGTCGTGTGTCGACGGATAAAGATTCTGCTCCATCGATTTCGAGCACCCAGAAGAAATAGTCTTCGTTATGGGCGAGGTACCCGATTTCTACGTCAAGCCGGTGTTTGGTCTCAGTGTGTATAGGGATAACCACCATGTCGCGTTTGCGTAAAACCGGGTAGATAGCCGCGAAGAAAATCTGTTCATATCCGAGCGGTTGTTGTGCGTAGGTGAGCGTATCTAAGAGGGTTTGTTGTTGTTCAAAGGTCTGTAGTTCTAAGCAGCTTTTTGCGAAGACTTCATCACGTACAGCTTGCATTTCAGTAGGTGAGTTTGGGTCAAGTGGCTGGAGTTGGCGTGTCAGCTTCAGGATCCGGCGATGTTTGGGTGTCATGCGCCAAAGGCACCACTGCCATAAGGTTTGCCATGTTTCTATCTTTAGCGATTGGTTAAGCAGTGCTTTTACAGCAATAAAAAGACGTTGAAATATGTTTTCAGATGAGAAGTTACGTTGTTGAATCGCCACGTTTTTTTGATGTCCGTAAGTTGTGTTGGAAAAAATTTGACTTATCTCTGCAGGCCTGATATAATAATAGCATTAACATTAAGAAAAGAGCCGGAGTGGTGAAATTGGTAGACGCACTGGATTCAAAATCCAGCGGGCCCTGGGTCCATGTCGGTTCGAGTCCGACCTCCGGCATGTGGCGATGGTTTCTGGAGATCCATCGCCTTTTCTGTGTCTTGCTATCTCGGAAATTAGATTGCAACGATTCTGCGCATCCGTTTTGCAAGATCTATTTGTGTTGCCCGGTCTCCGCCGACTTCATGGATGAGGTAGCCGTCGTAACCAATTGCGCGGAAGGCCTCCATGACAGCTGGCCAGTCTGTATCTCCATCTAATAGATTAACAAATTGGTGGTTGCCGCGTGAGAAATCTTTGAAGTGGACGCGTTTGATACGATGCGTGAGTTCCCGGATCCAATGTTCTGGATAACCGTAGGCCATCATATTTGCGGTATCGAGATAGCAGCCTACCCAGTCGCTGCCTATTTCATCAATAATATCTTTCATCTCTTTTGGGCTCAGCAAGAATTTGTTCCAGACGTTTTCGAGCCCGATAGCGACTTGATGTGTTTCCGCCGAAGGTGCGAGCTCTCTCAGGATGCTGACGAGATTGTCCCAAACTTGTTGGTAGGTACCTTCGACGGTAAGCTGCCCGGGGTGCAATAAAATTCCGCCGGTGCCGAGCGCGGCAGCGACCTCTAGTCCGCGGGCGAGGGAAGCTACGCCTTTTTCGCGCTCGGCTGCCTCTAAGCTTAATAAATTGCCTCGGTCGGCGTAACCTGCGGTAATGCTGCTGATTTCGATACCTGCGTCCGCGCATTTAGTGGCGATGCCGCGGAGTTCCGTATCGCTCATATTAATGTCTGTATCGTTTCCTTCACTAAAAGTGAGCTCCACGGCATCATAGCCAGCGTCCTGACAGAGGGAAATCGTATCATTCAGAGACATGCCGCCGAGGATAATTTGGGTAACACCTATCTTCATTATTTCTCCTTTTCGATGTGAAATTGCAAGGTTGTCAGAGATTGTGTACAGAAGGGTGGAGTTTGGAGCCATTGGGGACGCCGGATAGCGACATAGTAAACGTCGTTAAACACGGTGTCAATAAGGATTTGGGAAAGGGCTGCTGAATTATCCAAAAACTGCTCGAGTCCCTTGTCTTCCGTATCACAGTCTAGACAGATTTGTAAGTTTTGTCCGATGTCAGTTTGGTCGAGTCGTGGTCCTGTTTTTGCCCTCTTAGGAAGATACCAAAAATTGGGAAACTGATTTGAGGTGACGACTGGGAACACATGCTTTGACATGGATAGCTTCCGCTGCGTATTCGGTCTTTAGCACGGTGCCATGGGTGTAGAGTAGATCAAGCGCTTTTCCGTCTGTGTAGGGAATGCTGAAAGAGAAGTTACTGCCGCGTTCACCGCATTGGTGTGCTAAAGCGTCTATGAGGTTTTCAATGCCGTCGCCGCGTTGGGCGGAGATAGGCAGGGCATCTGGATAGCGGCTGCGCAAAATTTGCAGCCCCTCTTCGTTTTTGAGTCTGTCAATTTTATTGAAGATCATAAGCATTGGGATCTCAGTAGCGTGCAATTCTTCAAGCACTACATTTACTGCTGCTATCTGTGATTCTGCTTCTGGATGACTTACATCAACGACATGCATCAGAAGATCTGCGTCGGAAACCTCTTCGAGGGTTGCTTTGAATGCTGCGACGAGTTGGTGTGGCAATTTCTTGATAAATCCGACAGTATCGCTCAGCAGAATCTGCTGTTTTTGTGGCAGATTCACTCGTCGTGTGGTGGAGTCTAATGTGGCGAATAGTTTATCTTCAGCCAAGACAGTTTCGCCTGTCAAAACGTTAAAAAGCGTTGATTTTCCTGCGTTTGTATATCCGACAAGAGAGACTTTGACTTTGTCAGCGCGGTTGAGTCGTTGCACGTGACGTTGCTTTTCGACAGACTTAAGTGCTTTTCTAACGTGTCCGATATTTCGTCGCACCCAACGTTTGTCCATTTCAAGCTGCGTTTCACCGGGCCCCCGGAGGTGTCTACTGCCTCCTCCGCCTGTTGCGAGTCGTGAGAGATGTGTCCACATGCGCGTCAGGCGGGGGAGTGCGTATTCGAGCTGTGCCAAGGCTACTTGAAGTCGTGCTTCTTTCGTCAATGCCCGTTGTGCAAAAACTTGGAGGATAAGGCCTGTTCGATCAATTACGGTGACATCAAACGTTCTCTCAAGGTTGCGGTTTTGTCCTGGGGACAACTCTTCGTCAAAAATAATTGCGTCGACGTTGAATTCTTCAATGAGCGGTTTGAGTTCTTCAACTTTTCCTTCTCCGATAAAGTAGGTCGGGTTTGGTATATTCCGCTGTTGTATTGTGGCGGAGGCGACTTCAATGCCGGCAGTTTCTGCGAGTTGTTGAAGCTCTTGCAGTGATTCCTCGGTTTCATGTATCAGGTTATCTCGGAGTTTTATGCCCACTAAAATTGCCCGTGTAGGTGGATTCGGGACACGGGTGTCGTAAAATTCTTGCATCAAAGGACTCCTTATCTTCCTCTAAAGGGAAACCGAAGCACAGCATCTTGGTTTACCTAGTAGGGCCATATTTATACTATAGTTTATCAAATCTATTGGATATTTTCAAGTGAAACCCCGCCTTAACAAAAAACTTCAGCTTTTCTGACGTTTTTTCTTGTATCTAAACTAATTTTGTGCTATACTTTAATAGTATCATGAAAAGCGCTAAAGATTCTACATCTCCATTGATCACAACAAATAGGAAGGCGCGATATGACTATCATTTGCGCGATCGATATGAAGCCGGTATTGCTTTACAAGGCACTGAAGTGAAAGCTATTCGTGCAGGGCGACTGAACCTGAGTGATAGTTATGCCCAGGTGTCAGATGGAGAGATTTTCCTGATTGATGCTCATATTGGTCCCTATGAACATGGGAATATTGCCAATCATGAGCCGAAACGGAAACGAAAGTTGTTGTTGCATCGGCGGGAAATCACTAAACTTGAGCGTTCGATTCGTTCCAAAGGAATGACCATTGTTCCAACGAGAGCGTATTTCAGCAATGGTAAAGTGAAATTAGAGTTAGCTGTTGCGATGGGTAAACGGCTTTACGATAAACGTGATAAGATTGAACGTAAAGCGACTGCAAGTGAGTTGCGTTCATATAATTGATGGTTTCCATTATAAGAGAATCTAATGCGTAGTAGAATCCTATTGTTACAATTTCTGACCATCTATTTCCTATCCGGGGGTGTAAAGGTTTCGACGAAGGTGAATGAAATATAGGTTGCATGTCGAGGTCTCCGCAGGCCTCGTTAAACAGGCGGAACACTTATAATTGCTGATCAAGAATTAGCACTAGCTGCTTAATAACGCGGCTACGCTTGGCAGTCTTGTCGCTCGTCAGGCCTGCTAAAGCGTCGCAATACGGGCTAGTTGCTTGTTTTTTCTCAAGGAACAGGCGGCGAATCTGCTTTTGAGATAGTCTATTCTGAATCTTGCATGGGAGAGTCTGATAGATGAATCTAAAAACCTGTGATAAGCATGTAGTAGCCTCTATTGAAACGTCTTCGGACGCGGGTTCGATTCCCGCCACCTCCATTTCATGCGGCTGTCCTGTTTTTGTCCGTAATACATTGATGCTAAAGTGATATGGCTGAGTTCATTAACACGCCTCCTCACATTCAGAAGCTGGTGCGATTGCATCTATGCAGAGATGAACATATCCGCTTATGTGTTCTGGGGCGTTCGAATTTGCTGCGCCCGGATTTTGTGTTTATCACAACGCACCGGGTGTTGGTGTTAGATGAACGATATATGGGCAGTCTTGCTGTCTCTTATACAAATGTGCGATGTAATATTCTATTCACGGAGATTTGTGATGTTAAATTAGTTAGACATTTCAAACACCGGCTTCTCTGCCAAGCGCGGCTTGAAATCAGTGTGGTGCGTAATGTGTATTGGATTGATAACATCAGTTTCCGTTCAGCCCAGTCTGCCTACGCTTGCATCGTTCAACATTTTGCGCTGTAGGAAATATCTTTGATTGATTAGGAAATTACCTAAGTTGATGATGCATGTTTGACGGTTTTGATCCAACGAGCATGTTAGATGCTTCAATTTTGTGACCGTGACCGGGATTTTTGTCAACCTACAATATCAAATTAGTTTCAAACGGGACACTTTTCAGCAGAGATGTTTCCCTAAAGTGATGATTCGGTTTTAACGGACTTTCCGTTACCACCGGTTATTGAGTAGAACTCAACGTACAAAATAGCGAGGAATGCTATGAGAGAATTCTTGAATTATCTTATAGTTTCGTATAATGTCTGGTTTACGGCACCGTTGACGATTGTGTTCCTATTATCGATTTTTCGACTTGTCACCGGGGCAATGGACTTCGGTGATGCGGATGTAGATGCCGATATAGACCCAGACGTGGATGTAGATATGGATGCGGGAGCGGACGTAGCCCTCGACTCGGCCCTAGAGACTGCTACTGAAGTAAGGGGTCCTTCTTTTGGCGATATTTTTGGTTTCTTGAACGTTGGTAGAGTGCCTTTGATGATTGTGCTGATGTCGCTGTTGGGAACGTGGGGAATTGCGGGCCTGATTGCGAACGCTGTGTTTAATGTTCCTGAGAACCTGCAGTTGGTTTGGCTATCGTATGTCGTTGCGTTTTTATGTAGTTTCTTAGGCACTCGGTATATCTCTATTGCGCTTTCGCGGTTGTTTCCAGAGAGTGAAAAAGCGATTAGTGATGTGCAGTTGCTCGGTCTAAGGGGTCGTGTCATTAGCGGACAGATTACGCCGACTTTCGGGACGGCAAGGGTGCAAGTTCCCGATGGGCCTGAATTAACCGTCAGTTGCCGTGTGAAATCGGATGAATCCCCGCCTATCAAAGGCGATATTGTTGTTCTGATAGAGTATGATCGCGCCAAACGAATTTTTGATGTCCAAAAAAGTAAAATAGAGTCGCGCTAATTGCGTGATTTTTTTCCATACTAAGGAGAACTGAAATGAATGCTAACTTATTCATCACAATTGTCGGTAGTGTGTTTGCCTTGATGGTCATTTTTCTGTTAGTCTACCGTTCTTTCTACAAAAAAGCCCCTGCTGATTCGGCGTTGGTTGTCTCTGGTGGACGCAAAAAGCGGGTGGTCTTTGGTGGAACCCTCATCAATCCACTGACCAACACTAGCCAACTCATTTCCTTAAATACGCTCCAATTGCCTGTTGAACGAACAGGACAGGGTGCGCTTATCACGAAGGATAGTTTGCGTGTAGATTTGGAAGCGCAATTTTATGTCAAAATTGAGCCAAACGAGCAGGATGTGCTCAAGGCTGTGGCGAGTCTAGGGGATAAAACTTTAACTCCGGCTGAAGTGAACAAGCTCCTTGAAGGTAAGCTTGTGGGTGTTCTTCGCAGTGTTGCTGCCACGATGGATCTCCAAGAGTTACATGAGAAACGTCAGCAGTTTTCGGATCAGGTTCAGGAGGCGTGTCGGGATGATCTCGAACAGAACGGTTTTAAATTAGAGAGCGTTGCTGTCACGAATCTTGACCAGACACCCCTTGAGGCGCTTGATGAGAACAACCGGTTTGATGTTGTTGCAATTCAGACGATTAAACAGGAGGTTGAAGATCGGCAGACGGAGACTGCTCGAATTGAACATGCAAACCAGGTAAAACGTGAGGAGGATCGGCTCAAAGCTGAGTTGGCAATTAAACAGCGTGAAGAAGAGACGGAAACGCAGGCGTTAGAAGTTGCGAAACGTCTTGAGTTCGCGCAAGAAGAGCAGCGTAAAGCGATTGCCACGAACAAAGCCGAGCAGGAACGTGAAATTGAGTCGCATAAGTTTGAACAGGAACAAGCGATTCAGGAAGCGCGGATTAAACAAGAAGAAGCGGTGAAGTCTACGGAAATTTTGCAAAAACAGCGGCTTGATACTGCCCGGATTGAACAAGAACGTCAGGTGCAGGAAACCGAGATTTCACAAAAGCAGGCAGTCGAGATTGCTCGTGTTCAGCAGGAACAGACGATTGAAGAAGCAGAAATCCAACGTAGTCTCACTGTTGAAAAATCTAAGATTGAGCAGAAACGTGCTGTTGAGGAGGCAGGTATTGCCAGCAGGATTGTTCTCGTTGAGAAAGAGCGGCAGGAAAAAGAGGCGGAAGCTGAGAATGCGATTCAGGTTTCAATGAAGGAAAAAGAACGTGAGGCAGCATTGATTGAACTCTTAGGCGTTTCTGCCCAGAAAGCCAAAGCCGAATCGGGTGTGTTAACAGCAGAGGCTGTTGAGGAAGCGGAACGCCAGAGCAAAATTGCGCTTATCCGAGCAGAGCAAGAGGCGGATGAGGAACGAATTGCTAAGGAGCGAGCTGCTGATGCAGAAGCGTATGCTGTTGTTGAAGCTGCCAAAGCAGAACTTCAAGCTGCTGAGGTCAAGGCACAAGCACAAACAGTCCTTGCAGAGGCGTTGCTCGTTGAAGCGAGGGCAAAAGCCGAGGGCGAAGAGGCATCTATTGCTGCGAAAAATCAGGCAGATTCCAAAGTTCTCGTCAGCGATGCTATATTGGCACTGGTTGAATCCCTCCCGGAAGTCACTAGCGAATTGATGAAGCCAGCCGAGCACATTGAAAGCATCCGCGTGTTGGACCTCGGAAACGGTGGTAATGGTAAGGGCAGCAATGGAATGAACCGAATTTTGGGTTCAATCGTAAACGCCGGGGCAGCACTGCCGTTATTTAAGGAGCTTGTCAATTTTAGCGGTGTAGATACGGAAAAAATTGCACAGACTGTTCGGGATTATACTTCCAGATTGGCAGTGGATACTAAAGTAGAGTCGACGGGAGTAGAATCAACGGATACTGATTAAGGATTTTCAGTTCTCAGTTAAGAGGTACCTGTGTAACAACTCGTTGATCCTCCGAGGCCTTCACGTTTGGATGGATTGTTAAAAATAGCCTCTTAACTGATGGCTGATAATTGTTTGTGAAAGGAGCTACAGATGGATAAAGAGAAACAGACGCGCATTGAGGTCAAAGTTAACTTTCTTTCAATTGATCGAAGTACAGGGTCACCGATAGTTGTGCTGAAAGAAAAAGACAACGGTTCAAATCGGATACTGCTGATTTGGATTGGTGAATCCGAAGCGGCATCTATTCAGATGCATTTGGAAAAGATGGTACTTCCGCGCCCTATGACTCATGATTTGCTCAAGATTATGATTGAAACGCTTGGTGCTGAGGTAATGAGTATTTGCGTGGCTGAATTTGAGGATCCTACTTTCTATGCCCAACTAATATTGCGAGTCGACGGTAACGAAATTGAGATTGATTGTCGTCCCAGTGATGCGATTGCCCTTGCACTCCGCTGTGAGGTGCCTATCTACGTTGCCGAAAAAGTACTAATGGAGCAAGGCTTTTCTGAACAAGAGCTCAGCAGAGGCAGAGAGAATGATCCGAAAGAGGTGCTTGAGAACTTAGATGACGATACACTAAAGCAATATACGGTTTAGGGCAGATTGTAAGCATAACGTGTTGTGTTCAGTCAGGTTGTGTTATCATGGAAAAACTAGGGCATGAGCTTATGATTCAAAACAGAGCTGGTATTGATACTATAAGCAAACCTGGGTTTGGAACCGACTAAGTAAGGGTGCGTAAACGTCATGGACAATTCGTTTGGGAAAAACCACGTTGTTCTTCATGAAAGCTGCACGACTGCGTTGGATAGAGACAATTTTGCCTCCGAAATAGATCTTTCCCTCCTCGATCCCCCGTTTAATCAGGATAAGGCGTATAACGCATGGGATGATAATCTGCCGCCGGAGCAGTATTGGGCATGGATGCGTGATATTTGTGCAAAAGTCTATAGATTAACTTCGGATGGTGGTTCTATCTATTTCATGCAGCGTGAAAAAAACACGGAATTTGTTTTACAATGCTTGCGCGATGCCGGATGGACTTTTCAGAACCTAATTATCTGGAAAAAGAAAACCTCGGCAGTGCCCGGCATGAAGCGTTTTGGTAAGCACTACCAGGTCATCGCATTTGCAACGAAGGGAAGAACGCCTCGTGTTTTTCATCGTTTGCGTATTGACCCGCCGCTCCCCACAAACTACAAGCACGCCCGGAAAAACGGCATGTTCGTTACCGACGTTTGGGACGATATTCGTGAGTTGACTTCGGGCTATTTCGCGGGTGATGAGGCGTTGCGAGATGCTGATGGAAATCGCTTACACAAACAGCAAACACCGATTCAGCTCCTTCTCCGAATCATCCTATCCTCGACAAATTCCGATGATGTCGTCTTGGATCCGTTTGCAGGTTCAGGGACAACACTGGTTGTGGCAGAACAATTGGGCCGACAATCAATAGGGATTGAGCTTGACCTAGACAACCTTGCCTTGATTCAACATAGGCTTGCTAAATTGAGGGAATCAGATGATGTCTCGCGGTTTTTCAAGGATTACGCGTGTACTCCAGACTTGGAATTAATTTGGGGAAAGCGTGAATTCGACCTAACATCTGTTTCTTCTGATGAACCTAATGCCAATCAAATGGCTTTTTTTGAGTCAAAGCAATAAATGACTTACTCAATTTATCACTTTTTTGCTGACTTGTGTAAGAAAAAAGAGAGCTTCTTCTCAGAGAATAAACTTGAGGACTTTCCGTTTGATGAACAGATGTTTTCTTGTATCAACGACAAGAGAGGTTTGTTTCCCGATTTGGCCATTAAACTCAATAAGGGCGATGAACGGTTTACTGGTGGAGAATTAATTGAGCTTAAGGATAGCAAAACCTACTCGGTAGCTTCCTTTAATTCAACAATTCCGACAGGCGAAAAGGATATTAAGCTGTTAACAGACTCGATGGCTCCAGGACAGGGTTCGCCTTTAAAATAGAGCGTGCCATCTATGTCAATGAAAAAAGCCTTTGGGCGTGTTGAGTCCGTCTTCTGTCTTCTATCATGTGTTAGGGCTGGACGACTTTATAGTGTTCGACTTGTCCGTTTTGAATTATCTGGATTGCGAGGCTTTTGACAGGATAGCGATTTTCATCGTAATGCGAAATAGACGTAGCTCCTTTGTAACCGTTGACACTTGCGAACGCATCACGAACTGCCATAACGTCGAGCGAAGCCGCGGTTTCTATTGCTTGCGCTAAAAGTCGTATTGCATCGTAGCCGGATGCAGCTATACCGTCAGGTGGGCCTCCGAATAACGTATTGTAGGCTGTTACGAATTCTTGAACATCAGCGTCTTGCGTCACGACAGAAAAATTTGTCGGGTAGTAGCTACCGTCCAAAACAGTATTATCCTCTAAAATGCTAAGAAAACGTTCTCTGTCGTCCCAGGCGCTCCCTCCGAGAAAGGTTGCTGTGATACCTATCTGGCGTGCTTCATTTATCAAGGATGGTATTTCGGGTTGGAAACCAGGTGCAAAAATAACGTCGGGATTGCCCTTATGAATCTCTGTGAGCAGTTGGGTAAAGGTAGTATCCCCCGCAGAATAGGAACCGTTGTAGGTAATCTCTCCGTTCTTTTCCTGAAAGGCTGTCTCAAATGCTTGCACAAGGTCAGTAGAATAGACATCGTCGGCCTCATAAATTGTCGCAGCCGTTTTGGCTCCGAGTTCTTCAGCGTTCATTGCAAAACTTGCCATCACTTTCCCTTGAAACGGGTTCGGAACGGTAATCAGAAAGATGTGATCTCCTGCTGTGGGTACATTTGCGCTGCTGGAGCCGGGAAGCATGAGTCGCTGTGCCTGTTGGGCGATTGGGGCGACTTCAACGGCGTTAGTAGAATAGACGGGTCCTAGTAGTGCGAACACGTTTTCTATATCAATGAGTTCTTGTGCGGCACGAACACTTGCCTGCGGTGTTGGTGGTTCACTCTGCACGGGTTGATTATTTCGGTTGATAAGGGCGACTTGCATACCGAGTACACCGCCTTTACTATTAATTTGGGCGCGAGCGGTTTCAGCTCCCTGGCTGAAGGTTGTAAAGGTGTTCGCTGGTTGAATCACACCGATTTTTAAAGTCATTTCGTTGCGGGTAGTGATAGGATTGGGTTGGATTCTCTGATTCACCCGCTCACATCCGGATAAGGCTGTAACAGTGAGAGCAAGTAAAGTAAGGGCGCGAAAAATAAAAGCCTTCAAGTTCATAACCGGATGCTTCTCCTTTTGGTAAAAATGCTTGAAAAATATTTGGATTCTTGGTAACTTCTTATCTATATTCGGAAACTTCTTGAAGAGTAACACACTCGCCTGATTTTGTCAAGTTTCTACAACATATCCTCAGAATACCTTATCTGTTATTAGGTGTGTGTTAAAATTATCAGAAACCTTTTTTGAGGATGGTACAACAGAGTGGAAACCCAATGCTTTAAAAAATTTGAACGGCACAAAGGAGCCTTCTCATGGAACTTGGTTTTTTTACGATGCCTTTGCATCCACCTGGTAGCGACACCACTAAAACGCTCGATCACGATATAGAGCAGATGGTGATTCTCGACGAGTTGGGTTATAAAGAAGCTTATGTTGGAGAGCATTTTACGTTTACGTGGGAGAATATTCCATCTCCAGACCTCTTTATTGCAAAAGCGGCCGCGATGACAGAAAACATCGTCTTCGGTACAGGCATTACTTGTATGCCGATACACAATCCTGCTGTTGTGGCGCATCGCATCGCCCAGCTGGATCACCAAACACATGGACGCTTTCACTGGGGGGTTGGTTCAAGCTCTACGCCGAGCGATGCAGAGATGTTCATGGTAGAAGGCGACAGACGGCGGTCGACTCGAGAGGGAATTGATGCTGTCCTCAAGATTTGGATGGATCCGGAGCCCGGACATTATAAGAGCGATTTTTGGGAGTTTAAAATCCCTGAAGGCCGTCCGGACATTGTGAGTGTCCACATGAAACCGTATCAGAAACCGCATCCACCGATTGCTGTGGCGGGTTCATCGCCGAAGTCCGACACGCTCATTCTTGCTGGTGAACGTGGCTGGATTCCGATGAGCATCAATCTTGCCCATGTTTCTGTTATCAAGACCCATTGGGATGCTGTTGAAGAGGGCGCGGAGAAAAGCGGTTTATCGCCGTCTCGTTCAACGTGGCGTATTGCCCGCGAGGTCTACGTTGCAGATACCACCGAGCAGGCGCGTAAAGAAGCACTTGAAGGCACGCTTGGGCGTGATTTTAGGGATTATTGGTTTAACTTGTTTAGCCCCGGAAACTTCAAGCCCGATCCGGATATGAACAGTGCGGACATGCGGCTTGAGCATTTATTAGATACCTTGTGGATCGTTGGGAGCCCTGATCATGTCACGAATCGGTTGCGTGAACTCTACGACGAGGTTGGCGGTTTTGGTGTCTTACTCGCCATGGGACACGAATGGGAACCCAAAGAGCAGTGGTTAAATTCAATGACGCTTCTCAAGAATGAGGTAATGCCGCGACTTGCCGATTTGAGTTAGCACTTGAATCGTGCACACCGCAGTGGGAAAAAATGTACTAGAATATTCTTGAGGTTTAGTTGTTTTCTGCCCCCTCGTTGATCCAATCGATGAAGAGTTGGACTTGATCAGCATCAAGCGGTGGCGGAATAGGAGGCATGCCTCCACCATCAATACGCTTGACAACAAGGCTGCCTTTACCGTTCCCAGCTTCGAAGGCTGCGACACCGTTCGCACCGTTTTTGAAAGTGTTGTATCCGGTGAGGTCAAGCCCACGCGCCGGCCCCGGCATCGCATGGCACCCCGGAATAGCGCAGCGCTCAGTAAGAATCGGCTGAATATCGTCCTTGAAAGAAACCTTTTGTTCCTCAACAACAGGCTCCTCTTCCTCTACCACCGGGGTAATCTCAGGTTCTATAGGAGTGGCAGGCGGTGTTGTTGCGGGTTGAAGCACATCGGTTACCCTTGAGGGGTCTTCCGTGGTGTCGCCTTCGTCTCCGCAACTTGAAATGAAGATAGCAGCAAGAAAAAGGCTTATGGCGAAAACAGGAATGGAGAGGGCTTGAGCCTGTCGTTTACGTGGAAGGTTCGAAACTGAATCAATCACAATACAATTCTCCTTTATTGAAAAATGGATATTTTAGCAGATCAAAAATTTCGCTGTATATAGAATACAATGATATAGGAGAGATGTCAAGATGAAAATTTTAATTAATACAGGTACTACGTCAGAACAACGCCGGCGGATCGAATCGGTATCCGACAAACTTATGCTTGTCCAACCGCGGAATCCAGAAGAGGCATTGCGCGAGGTTGTGGATACCAATATTGTGTTCGGTGGGTTTAACCGTTCGCTTTTTGAAAATGCGGATCAGTTAAAGTGGGTGCAAGTGCTTTCGGCAGGGGTCGATGGGCTGCTATTCCCGGAATTTGTTAAAAGCGATATCATTTTGACAAGTGCTAAAGGCTTTGTCGGAACGCATCTTGCAGATCAGGCGTGGGCTTTACTGTTAGGTCTTCTGCGAGGTATCGGACGCTCTGTCCGTGAACGGACGTGGGATAACCGGATGTCAATCCGTCTGGCCGCATGGGAATTGAGCGATCGGACGCTTGGTATTGTTGGACTCGGCGGTACCGGCATCGAGGTCGCCCGTCGAGCACAAGGGTTTGATATGCGTGTCATCGCAGTTGATCCGGAGAAGGTGGAGGCACCGTCATTTGTTCATGATGTCTGGGAAATGGGTCGTTTCTATGAACTCCTTGCGGAATCTGATGTTGTTGCGATATGCTCACCGCTGACTCCAGAAACCCACAGTATGTTTGACGGTGCGGCATTTGAACAGATGAAATCACATGCGCTGCTTATTAACGTCACACGCGGTAAGATTATAGAGGGACCGGCCCTGCTTCGCGCACTTACATCGGGGGATATTGGCGGGGCTGGATTGGATGTCACCCCCGAAGAACCTTTGCCTGATGACAGCCCGCTATGGGATATGCCGAACGTGATTATTACGCCCCACGTTGCTGGTGGTTCTCCGATTCGTTTGGACCGCTCGGTCGGTCTTTTCTGTGATAATCTGGGACGATTTCTGGTTGGCAAACCGCTCCTGAGTGTGATTGACAAAGAAAAGGGATATTAGATCGGCTTGAAAGGTTGGCAGATTGGTAGAGTACGGCTTCTGCCTTCCGATCCATCCAAACGGCTCCATCTAATTTATCTCGTTTGAGAGAATAAAACGGCTCATTGTGAATTCACATCAGCGATTTTGACGAGCTGCTTCCCAATATTGCCACCTTTCATCATGCTAATGAATGCTGCGGGAGCTTTTTCTATCCCCCCTTCCTCAATCGTTTCGCGGTATTTCAATTTACCTTTTTGCAGCCATTCTGCCAGCTCGATGAGAGCTTTGGGATGTTGATCAGCGAAATCGGAGACGAGGAAGCCTTCGATGCGAGCGCGCTTACTAATCATGAACCAGAGGAACCGGGGTCCGGTCTCTGGTTTCTCTAGGTTATATTGTGAAATTTGTCCACAGATAACGATGCGTCCTTTAACGTTTAAGTTGGGGAAAACTGCATCGGTGATGGGGCCGCCGACGTTATCGAAATAGACATCAATACCGTCAGGGAGATATTTCTCGAGTTCCGCGTAATAGTCATCAACTTTCTTATAATTAAAGGCGGCATCAAACCCGAGTTCATCGATGACATAAGCGACTTTTTCGTCGGTTCCAGTAGATCCGACGACCCGGCATCCTTTCATTTTTGCGATCTGTCCTACAACCGAACCGACTGCCCCGGCGGCGCCAGAGACGAACACGGTTTCCTGATCTTGAAGTTTTCCGACTTCAAGCAGGCCGAAGTAAGCTGTTAGCCCGGGCATTCCAATAATTCCGCAGCCTGTTGAGATAGGGGCGATTGTCGGATCAATTTTCCGCAGTCCATTACCGGCAACGACCCCGTATTCCTGCCACCCGATGGCAGTGTTGACGATATCACCGATCTCAACATCTGGGTGTTTTGTCTCAATAACCTCGGCAATAACACTACCGACTATTACTTCACCAATTTTGACATTGGCGGCGTAAGATTTCGCGGCATTAATCCGTCCGCGCATGTAGGGATCAACTGAGAGATAGATGGTCTTTACCAATACTTCTCCGTCTTTGGGAGTCGGAATGGGTGTCTCTACTAAATTAAAATCTGATTCTTTTGGGTAGCCTACAGGCCGAGATGCCAAGGTAATTTGGCGATTCACTTTAATGTTCTCCTTTTTTCTGTAGATTTTCCAACTGTTTGGGCCTTGTGAACCGGCGGTGTTAGAAAACCTCGTTTCCGACTCCGAGGGGAGTCGGTTAAATGCTTAGTTCCTATTATTAAATTGCATAGGATCTTCGCCCTGAATGACAATGAGTTCGTGACGTGGGGCATCCCAGTCCAAAACTTTAACAATAGGAAGAATGACACGGACAGCCAAACCGATACGGCGTTTTTCTGAGCGGTTGGGCTCTGAGTGGTGGAGCGTGCGTTCATTAAAGATAACAAACTCACCGGGTTGCATTTCTAAGTTGATAATATTGCTGGTATCAATGAAACTGGGGTCCCCCATTTGTCCGAATGCCATGTTCGAAGTTGCTTTGACATGCGGTATCACTTTGCGATGAGAGCTAGGTACGATTTGGAGGCAGCTATTTTCCAAGGTTGCTGAATCCACTGCAATCCATGCTGAAATAATAATAGGGGGCTCAAGGGGCCAGTAGTTAAAATCTTGGTGCCATGGGATCTCCTTTGCCCCTGGCTCTTTAATGAAGAAATTTGTTCGCCAGAGGAGGAGATCGGGTCCATAGAGAGATGCCATCCGTTTAACGATAGATGGATGTGTGGCGAGATCATGAATTAATGGGGCATCAAGATGGCGATTATGCTCGAATTGCTTGTGATCCGGCGGTTCGGTTTCAAGAACCCTTTCAATTTCTGGGTGCATGTTGAGCATCTCTTGAGGACTACAGCGTGCGTAAGGGCCGAGATAGCCGTGCTGCCAAAACTGTTCCCTTTCTTTGCTGTTTAGGGTATATTTCCGGTTTTGCATTGTGTCAAAAATCCTTTTATAGTTGGTTTTACAGTTCCCGAGGTGCCCTGCCCGGCAGGTTAGGGACCGCGGCGATTGAAGGTGAGAGATTACTCCTGATAGACATGCACCTTAACTGCGCCCGATATCTTATCAGCCGAAACCCGGAACGCTTCGGCAATCTCTTGAAACGGATAGTAGTGCGTCACTAATTTTGTGGCATCAACTTTTCCAGAGGTGATCAATTCAATTGCCGCCTCAAAATCTGTTTCCATACCGCTATAGCCGTAGCAGTTAGAGCCTGTAACGATAGCTTCTGACCAGACAATACGAGAGAGGTCTACCTCAAGAGGTTTGTAGTATCCTGCGACGAGGACAACAGATCCCTGTTTTCGAACAATATTCATAGCGGTATCGAAATTTTCACCTCCGCCGACTGTTTCGACCACAGCATCAAAACCGTTACCGTTCGTGATATCTCTAGCGTATTCCGGTACATCAGTGTCAGCGATATTGACAACATAATCTGCGCCAAGCGTTTTTGCCAGTTCTGCTTGTTGTTTGTATTTAACGGTAATTAATGTCTCTTTAACCCCTGCTGCAACTGCATCTGCCAAGCAGAATTGACCGATAGTTCCACCACCGATAATTGCGACCGTGTTTCTGGCATTGGCTCTTGTGCGCGTTACCGCGCGGTGGGAGACAGCGAGCGGTTCAACGAGTGCGCCCTGCTCAAACGTCATGTGTTTCGGCAATTTGAACAAGCCAGATTGGTGGGTTGAAGTGTATTCGGCAAAGCCTCCGTGCATATTCGCGGATATCCATGCTCTATTCAGGCAGAGGTTGTACTGCCCTGTTTCACAATACTTGCAGGTCCCACAATGTGAGAAGCATTCCACAGCGACCTTGTCTCCGATATCGAACGATGTTACGCCTTCGCCGAGACCTGCAATGATACCGCATGTCTCATGCCCTGCTGCGTATTCTTGGGATTGGCTCCAATGCCCAAAATAACTGTGCAAATCACTTCCACAGATCCCGGTCTGCTTCGTGTCAACAAGTACAAAACCGGGAGGCGGTTCGTTGCGTTCAACTTCTCGAATTGCGATCTGTTCAATCCCGGTATAGATAGCAGCTTTCATTTTCATGGAACTTCTCCTTTGATGTGTGAGGTTTTAGTACCTCGGGCTACCGTTTTACCGCTGGCTGCGAATATTTCTGCTTTTTTGAAGCAGCTGACCGCTATGCAGTAAAGGACGGGTGCTCTGGCATTGTGAGCCGCGCCAAAAGGGCGCGCTTGTCAGATTTTCCAACACTCGTTTTTGGGATTTCATCAACAAAAATAAACCTGTCAGGGATCCAAAACTTAGGGAATTCTGTAGCGAGGTGCCGTTTGAGAGCGTCCGAGATATCTTCGTGGCTCGGCTGAGCAAGGACAACAACGGCGATTGGACGTTCCCCCCACTTCTCGTGAGGCACACCAATAACCGCAGCCTCAAGCACTTGTGGATACTTCAACAAGGCAGTCTCTAAAGCGACGCTTGAGATAGACTCGCCGCCACTCCGAATCAGGTTCTTGGCGCGGTCAACAATCTGCATATAACCTTCAGCGTCAACGGTGGCAAGGTCGCCTGTGCGCAACCACCCATCCGCAGTAAAATTTTCTGTTGTTGGTTCGCGTTTGTAGTAGCGGCTTGCTGTCCATGGACTCCGTACCTGGACTTCCCCAACGGTCTTACCGTCCCAAGGAAGTGGGGTGAAGTTGGTAGATGTACCACCTGTGAGTCGAAGTTCAACGCCCGGGACAGGTTTGCCCTGCTTGGCTTTAATTTTCCATTTTTCAGCGTCTGGTAGGTTCTGATGCCGACGGCGCAGTTTTGAGATCGTCCCTGTTGGTGACATCTCTGTCATTCCCCAAGCGTGGCAGATCTCAACGCCGAGGTTCTTTTCGTATGCCTCAATAAGTGTAGGTGCCATTGCTTCTCCACCGACTATCAATCGCCGCAAAGCGGAAATATCCTGTCGTCTTTTCCGTAATTCGGGGTAAATCTTTGTCCAAACCGTTGGTACCCCCGCAGCAACAGTAACTCCGGTTTTAGCGATAAGATCTGTGATGTCCTTAGGTTTTGGTCCCGGTAATACGATATCAGCCCCGACGAACATAGCAGCATAAGGTAGTCCCCAGGCCATGGCGTGAAACATCGGAACGAGTGGAAGAAGGACATCCATTTCTGTTAATCCGAACACATCTGCTTGGTTGACAGCTAATGCGTGAAGAAACGTAGAACGGTGTGTGTAGAGGACGCCGCGCGGTTCTCCTTGGGTGCCACTGGTGTAACATAGTCCCATTGCCCAGTTTTCGTCTCGGATGTTCCATGTATACGTTGGGTTAGCTGCGCGGAGGAGCTGCTCATAAAGTGCATCGGTATCGGTAGGGCTTAGGTTAAAACGGACGATTTGCCTACGCTCAATTTTATTTTGAAGTTCCGCAAACTGCTCATCGAATGCGGCATCGAGAAAAATAAGTTTATCCTCTGCTTCATAGACAATTTCTGCCAATTGTGTAGCAGAAAGTCGAACATTAAGTGGATGGAGCACAGCACCTATGCATGGAATTGCATAGTAAAGTTCAAGATGTTGATAGGTATTTGAGGCATATGTAGCGACCCTATCACCATGTTGGATGCCCAATTCCGCGATGACGTTTGCAAGCTTCTTCACGCGCTTATACAGTGCAGTATAGGTATAGGTATGAATTTCGTCATTGGGCAGTGCCGTTTGAATAAACTTGTCTCCATGGATCTGGCCTGCATGCTCCAAAATCTGCTCAAGTGTCAAGGGGTAGTTCATCATCAGACCGTGCATCTTTTACTATAACTCGGTCTCCATTTCATTTTTGGAAACGGAGACATAGATTTCCTTTCTTAACCTTTTTATGCATTTTAGCATAAAAAAAGAGTTTGTTGTAAAGAAAGTTAGATGTATTAGGTTCCCTTGCTTTAATTTGCTTTTGATGATGAATACAAAGTACACTGCAGGCCCGTCTTTTCTAATACATGAGAAAAAATGCATCTATTCTGAAGATAAAGTGATGTAATGCACATTGGATCACTCTTTTCTGTAAGCATATAATATCTTTATTATATCAGAGGGGTTCTCTTTAGACAAAACACTGCTATCGACACTAATAACGATTTGAGAAATATCTGTGATGTCTTTTATTAATGACATCTCACAACACCGCTTATGTCTAACTTCGCTTGTCAATTGCGGTTTTTGGGTTGTCAATTACAACAATTTGTAGCTAATAATTTGCTTAATCATTCAGTGTCTAGTATAATTAAAATGGCATTTTATAGAGTAAGGTATAAATAATTTGCTGTGTTTGCTGATATTTTTAATAATTGATAAGCAGTTCTATTAAGGCTTCGTCGGTTGTGGAATTCGTAGGAGAATCTGGTGTTTACGCCAAAATCTAAGGAGGCTTTATGCTCTACAACACTTATGTTAGGTTGACTGTTTTTGTGCTCGGTATTGTTATGTGTATTTTTGTGTGTGCGTCTGCTGCAGTTCTAGCGCAAGAGGAATCTAGCGGTTCTGAAGCGGCAGAAGCTACTAGCGAAGCCCCTAGGGTGTCAGAATCAGATACACCGGTGCGGCTTGAGAGTCTTGTAGTGGTAGGAACCCGTTCCGCACCGCGATCGGTTCTTGAATCTCCTGTTCCGATTGATATTGTATCCAATGAAGATTTTGTGAAACAGGGTGGTGCGGATCTGAATAACTTGTTAAGAACCTTAGTTCCATCTTATAATATCAATACACAGCCGATTAGCGATGCTGGTACTGTGGTGCGTCCTGCCAACTTGCGTGGATTGGCCCCCGATCAAACGCTTGTGTTAGTGAATAATAAGCGTCGCCATCGCGCAGCTGTGATACACTGGCTTGGGAACGGATTGTCGGATGGGGCCCAAGGTCCCGATCTCTCGCCGATACCGTCAATTGCTCTGAAACAGGTAGAGGTACTGCGAGATGGTGCCTCTGCTCAGTATGGGTCTGATGCTATTGCTGGTGTGTTAAACTTCCGACTTAAAGACGACTATCAGGGTGGAAGTTTTGAATTCAAACCGGGCATCTACCAGTACGGTGACGGTAGGCGGTTTGCTGTTGCTGGGAACGTAGGCTTAGGGAGTCCGAAGGCATGGGCAAATCTCAGCATAGAGTATGGTGGTGCTGATCCGACTGTTCGCTCTGTACAGCGCGATGATGCCCTGGTGTTGATAGAGGCAGGCAATCTTGATGTCAAAGATCCTGCCCAGATCTGGGGGCAACCGATTGTAGAGAACGATTTGAAATTTTTTGCTAACTACGGCAGCGCGCTCACTGATAGCATCGATTTCTATGGCCATGCTAATTATGCGAGTAAACGGGTTGAAGGTGGATTCTATTTCCGTAACCCTAACAAACGTAGCGGGGTCTTTAGTAGCGACAGTGGTAAGACACTGCTTGTGGGTAATTTACGGGGGCTGCCAGTCGGTGTGCCGCAAGAGGCTGACGATATCCCAATAATTAACGGGGTCCCAGATCCTGACATGTTACAAAGGGTTTTTTCGGATCCGAACCTGTTTACCTTCCAGGAAATGTTTCCTGGTGGATTCACGCCCAGATTCGGGGCTTATGCTACCGATAGTTCTGTGTTAGTTGGTCTTAAAGGTAGCGTTTTGGAGGAGGTTTCAGGCAAACCCGTCACTTGGGATCTCAGTGGTTATTTTGGCAGACACCATGCCGATTTCTTTATCTTTAACACTGTCAATGCTTCGCTCGGTCCAGATACGCCGACAGAATTTGATCCGGGTGACTACATCCAGACAGATTATAACCTTAATTTTGATGTAGCCTATCCGCTTCACGATATGGTATTCCTTGCGTCTGGTTTGGAATATCGGAATGAGGGGTTTGAAGTTATTGCAGGTCAAAGAGAGTCATATCAGATTGGGCCTTTAGCAGGCCAAGGTTTCAGTGCTGCTTCTAACGGTTTCTCAGGTTTTAGTCCGATTGGAGCGGGAACGTGGAATCGTTATAACGTTGCTGCTTATTTGGAGGGCGAAATTAGGCCGCTCGATAGATGGCTTTTTGCGCTTGCTGTGCGTGGCGAAAATTTTGAGGATTTTGGTACTACTGTTAACTACAAGGTCGCTACGAACTACCGGATTACTGAAATGATGAAGATTCGTGGTAGTTATAGCAGCGGGTTTCGTGCTCCGACCCCCGGGCAGCAAAACACATTTAATGTTACCACAGAATTCAATTTTGAAAAGAATGACTTGGTGAATAACGGGACGATTCCGTCGACGAACGAAGCTGCATCGCTTGTAGGTGGGAAGCCCCTCGATCCTGAAACATCAAATAATTTCACTGGTGGGTTTACTCTTGAGCTTCTCGACGTAAACTTTACATTGGACTTTTTTGATATTCGGATGAAGGACCGGTTGGCACTCTCTCAGGACTTTGCCCTTACGGAAGACCAGAAACAGAATCTTATTGCTGCGGGGGTGACTAGTGCTGCGAATCTTCAGGAATTTCGCTTTTTCACTAACGATTTTGATACAACAACCCAGGGCATTGATGCAGTTGTTACAGTGCCCCTCTTGGATGGTACCCTGACGGGTGTGTATAACTTCACGCAAACCACAGTTACTGGTTTCAATGCTCAGACTTTAGATGAGAATCGGATCAGGGAATTGGAAGAAAACCTACCTAAACACCGTGGAAGTTTGACAGTTGTGCAACCTGTCGTGGATAGTTTATGGGTTCTTGGGCGTGCTGGTTACTTTAGCGGTTGGTATGATTCTGAAGATGATGCAGATTATACGGGCAAGGTTATTTTTGACTTAGAATCTACCTATACTGCTGATTCAGGATTATCGATAACTTTGGGCGGTAACAATATCCTCAACACCTACCCAGATGAAAATCCGAATGCTGGTAATATTGGTAACAAGTACGGTCAATTCAGTCCGTTTGGTTTTGACGGTGCTTTTTGGTATGCTAGATTTGGATACAGTTTCTAAAACGTGTCTTGTAGAAGGGATTAGATACACTTCCCTTCTACTTTGGCAAAAGTGCAGTTTTCGACGGGGCTGCTTCAACCGAACATAAGTCAAGTTTGGTTGGAGATATTAATTAATTAACTAGGGCTTACACTATTTTGTTGTATGATCAGTTAGGAAACTTCGTATATGGAAAGGTAAGAATCCTATGATTTTGTGCAAGTCCTATTATTTTTGGAAAACATGTTTAACTTTAGAAAAAGGAGACTTATTTTGGTAACTATGTTTAATTTAAAAAAGATGATATTTCTGACACAGATAGTTTTATCGGTTTTTATAGTTTTAACGTTTGTGGTAGTAGCGCAGGACAGTGATGAGGACGCGCTGGCCACACAAACTGCATCAAGCGATGTGTCCTCTGAAGGTGAGACAGTAACGCTTGAGGGTATGGTAGTTGTAGGGACCCGTGCGAACCCGCGTTCGGTTCTTGAATCTGCAGTGCCTATTGATGTTTTGCCGAGTGATGAGTTTGTCAAACAAGGTGGGTCAGATTTACCTGATTTATTGAGAAATCTTGTTCCATCTTACAATGTCAATGCGCAGCCTATCGCTGATGCAGCGACTGTCGTGCGTCCTGCAAATCTGCGAGGATTGGCGCCTGATCATACATTGCTGCTAGTTAACGGTAAGCGTCGGCATCGTGCTTCGGTAATTGCGTGGCTTGGCAATGGTTTGTCTGATGGTGCGCAGGGTGCTGATCTCTCGCCTATTCCGTCTATTGCTCTGAAGCAGGTAGAGGTGCTGCGAGATGGTGCTTCGGCGCAATATGGTTCCGATGCTATCGCGGGGGTTGTGAATTTACAGCTCCGGGATAGTTATCAAGGCGGTTTTCTTGAGATTAAACCTGGTATTTACCAAGCGGGCGATGGTCTCACGTACGCGGTGGCTGGTAATATTGGTTTGGGAGGTGAGGACCTCTGGACGAATCTGAGTGTAGAGTATGGCGGGATGAATGAGACGGATCGCTCTATTCAACGTGATGATGCGGCTGCTCTCATCAGTAGTGGCAATACAGATGTGGCGGACCCGGCTCAGCCTTGGGGGCATCCTATTCTTAGTAACGACATCAAACTTTTTGCGAACTACGGTGCAAGCATTACTGAATCGGTTAGCTTCTACGGTCATGCGAACTATGCTCAGAAAGAGGTTGAGGGTGGTTTCTACTTTCGGAATCCGAATACCCGCTCGGCTGTTTTTAGTAATAGTGGTGGTGAAACTTTGTTGGTTGGGGATTTACGAGGGCTGGAAACAGAGATGGCGGCATGGGAGTCCCGGAAGCAAGCAGCAGAAGCTGCTGGCCAAGAGTTTACCGAGATGTCACCTCACGATGTTGACGATATTCCAATAACTGATAATGTGCCGGATCCTGCTCGGTTGCAAGCGGTCAAGGATGACCCGAATCTATTTACGTTCCAAGAGCTATTTCCTGGTGGCTTCACTCCGCGTTTCGGTGCTGATACAGGAGATGCCTCTCTTCTCGTGGGGTTCAAAGGCACGGTCGTCGGAGATTTGGGATGGGATTTAAGTGCTTCTTATGGACGGCATGCTTCCGATTTCTTTATTAGAAATACAGTCAATGCGTCACTTGGGCCGGATACACCCACTGAATTTGATCCGGGCAATTATATTCAAGCGGATACCAACGTTAATTTCGACCTGACCTATCCTTTGCATGACAGGATCTTCCTCGCGTCTGGATTAGAATATCGGACAGAGACTTTTGAGATTATACAAGGACAGGTTGAGTCTTGGGAGATCGGCCCGTTGGCAAGCCAAGGGTTTAGTTCGGGTTCCAACGGTTTTCCCGGTTTCAGCGATGTTGCTGAGGGAAGTTGGACTCGGTCTAACTTTGCTGGCTATTTAGAGGGCCAATTGAATCTATTAGACTTTTGGACGCTTAATGCTGCTGTGCGCGGTGAATACTTTGATGATTTTGGCAGCACGGTCAATTACAAAGTCGCAACGAATTACGGCATTTCTGATACGTTTAGAGAATTGCTTTATGTTGATCCGATAGTTGATTTAAGAGTTCGCGGCAGTTACAGCACCGGTTTTCGGGCACCGACACCGGGGCAGCAAAACGCCTTTAATGTCACAACAGAATTCGGTGAAAACAACACGTTAGTCAACAAAGGTACGATTCCTTCTACGCATGCTGCTGCAGGTTTAGTGGGCGGTAAGCAACTTGAACCGGAGATGTCAAAGAATTTCACGGTTGGAACGGTTGTTGATCATGCGATTGCGAGTATCACTATTGACTATTTCAATATCAAGGTTGAGGATCGGTTGGCTCCTTCAAAGGATTTCAATCGTGGCGAAGATATTACGGAAGAACAGATTCAGCAGTTGGTTGCTGAGGGCATTACAAGTGCTGGGAACCTGCAAGAATTCCGCTTTTTTACCAACGAGTTTGAAACGAGTACTCAAGGGATCGATGTGATTCTGACAGCTCCGATATTGAACGGTGCCCTAAGCGTCGCTTACAATTGGTCGTCCACAGAAGTAACCGACTATAATCCGGATATTCTCAATGATGTCCGTGTGAGACTCTTGCAGGAAGGTGTTCCTCGCCGTCGTGGCAATGTGACACTCACACAAGGTATTGGAGATAATTTAGGCGTATTGGGACGCGTTAATTACTACGGGCCTTGGTATGAAAATGCCGTAGGAGCACAAACTTACGGTGAGGCGGTCTTGGTAGACTTTGAAGCTAGTTACGCGATTGTTGAAAACCTAGGGATCACAGTTGGTGTCAACAATGTTCTCAATGTTGAACCAGACAACGTAACTTGGTCGGACCCTGATAATGAGAACTATACGGGCGAGAATGTTGGTAGACCCTTCGGCGAATATAGTCCTTATGGATTTGGCGGAGCGTTCTGGTATACTAAGGTTGGTTATAGTTTCTAAGAAGCACAACGTTTTTTAGCTTATATGAGGTCTATATCAAATGAGCAACCGAAACAAGGATGCAGAGTACACAATGGGGCGCAGTGAGAGCGAGACACAGCGTCTAATGGAGCAATCGCAGCTTTATGATGACATAACACGTCGCTTTTTCCTTAGAAGCGGCATCGACAAAGGCATGAAAGTTCTTGATGTTGGAAGTGGTGCTGGCGATGTCGCTTTGACTCTTGCTGAATGTGTCGCCTCCGGTGGAACTGTAGTCAGCGTAGATGTCAACCCTGATGTCGTCAAAACTGCACAGGGGCGAGCGGAGGCAGCGGGTTATTCGAACATAGAGTTTATTGTGGGCGATATCCGAACCCTTGAACTCCCCAATGACTTCGATGCGGTTGTAGGAAGACTCGTTCTGATGTATATAGCAGATCCGTCGGAGCTCCTCAGGCATTTGGCAACACGGTTGAAACCCGGTGGAATTCTCGGCTTTCAGGAAGGCGATTTTAGACTTCATGCAGGGATGGCGCATCCTGATACACCGTTCGCAAATCAATTGATTGAATGGGGAAGGGCTGTATTTGAACGCTCAGGGGCACATATGGAGATGGGTATAGACCTTTATAAGGCGTTCGTTAATGCTGGTCTACCTGAACCTGCCTTACATTTTGAGGCACTGATGGGTGGCCCCAACGACTGGCCCGGGTACGAGTATCTTGCTAACACCTTTAGAAGTCTTGTTCCACTGATAGAGGCGTATGGTATTGCTACCGCTGATGAGGTGGATGTAGATACGATTACTGAACGTCTGCAAGCAGAAGTTGCTGTAACGAAACGCCCGTTTGTATTACCTCCGCATGTCACTGCCCATACGTCAGTGGGATAAACAGAAAAGAGCGTTCTAAAAGAGAAGGCTGCGTGCATGACGAAGCATAGGTCAAAAAACTTAAGCCTATTTAATCGAGATGCTACCTATACATTAGGTCGCACCTCACATGAAACGACACGCCTCATTGAGCAATCCAGGATTTATGGAGAGTCAACATGGCGTTTCTGTAAACGGGCGGGTATTACTGCGGGGATGCATGTGCTTGAGATCGGCAGTGGTGCCGGTGACGTTGCTCTTGCCCTCGCTGAACTCGTTGGGTCGACCGGGCGTGTCGTTGGTGTAGATGTGAATGCGAGCATTCTCGACACGGCTCGGCGGCGTGCTGCTGCTGCTGACATGCAAAACGTTGAATTTGTTGCTGGTGATGCCCGGACGGTTGATTTTTCGAACAAGTTTGATGCAGTTGTTGGACGGTTTGTCCTGATGTACTTGGCTGATCCTCGGAAGGCGTTGGCGAGTTTCATAACACAGGTAAAGCCTGGTGGTATTGTCGCGTTCCAGGAGCCGGAGTATACGCTCTATCCTGCTTTTTTTCACCGGGATACGCCGCTCATGAACCAACTGATTGAATGGATCGTAAACGTATTTGAACGGTCAAGGGCACATCTTGACACAGGGATTGGGCTTTATCGGATTTTCGTGGATGCAGGTTTGCCTGCTCCGTCGATGCACCTTCAGTCTCCGATAGGTGCTGGGGAAGAATGGGTAGGGTACCGGTATATGGTAACCATTTTCCAAAGTCTTCTTCCGCTCCTTGAGAAATATGGGCTTGCAACGGCGGAGCAGGTTGATGTAGATACGTTAGGAGAACGCCTCCGTCAAGAGTCTCTGACATCAAAGCGCCCTTTCTTCTTACCGCTACATGTAACAGCACACGCTGTGCTTCCAACCTAAATTACCTAGAGTTTGATAGATACTTCTGTGTTCACTCTGCCTATAGAGAATGCCTTGGGTCTGCCAAACTATGCAGGCTCATCACCTCATTGCCGCGCGGGTCGATGACTTTGACTGCGACCTGTTTATACGGTCCAGAACGGAACGGAAACGACGTTGTACCACTGAACCGCTCAAACTGCTCTTCGTCAATAACGCCTTTCAAGGCACGGGCGATCTTCTGCCACGCCGTCTTGTCCGGGAAGAAGGCTTGCGTGATGCAGAACGTGCGTCCATCGTAGTCGGTATCCACAAACCACGCCGCCACCTTATCCGCACCCGCAGAACGCACGGTGTTGTCTGACGGGTCGTAGATGTCCACGCCCTCCATCTTGACAATATATTCCTCTTCGCCGGCTTCCTCAAGGGTCGTGCGCGGCATTCCGAAGACGGTAAAGAGTTGCGTTGAGGGTGTCTGCTTGAGGAGTCCGCCCATTGCGACGTCGGGGTTGATGTGTGCCATGTGGATACGGACCCTGGGGTTCGGATCGTCTTGGATAACTGCTTGTGCCGCGCCGTCAAAACTGAACCCTGCGAAGACGAGTTCATCGTAGCCGCGGCGGGAGGCGATGGGCAGACACGCCTCGACTTGCATTGCGGTGATGGGGCCGTGCTGTGGTCCAAATGCGACAGCGACGGAGGATTCGGTATCGTAGTGTTTCCAAGTGCCTTCTGCGTGGAGGATATCGGCTTCGAGCGGGTCGAGGGTGTCGAATTTCAAGGTGTTGTTATTAGTGAATCGCACGCCGTCGTGTCGGAGGTGATGTATCATCTGTTCGAGGTATGCCTCGGCATTGATCAGTTCGTGCGTGTCAGTTTGTGTGTCAAAAGTGTCTTCGCTTTCTGTGGGTTGTGCTGCGCTGGGCGGATCAAGGTCAAGTGATTCCTCTGCGGGTTGCACTGCCTCTACGGTGAAGGGACCGGTGACGCGCACTCGTTTTCTGTCGATGTGTGGCTGATCGACAAGTTCTTCGGTTTCAGATGCTGCGGCGATGCATGCGTTGATGTCGTGCATCTTTGCTTGCCACGCTTTGCGGTAGTCTACGAGAGCGTGTTGTAGTGTTTTTGGCCAGTCGGGGTCTGTATCGAAGGGTACTTGCCAGTCGTTCCAGCGTGTATCTGGTAGCTGCCAGCGTCTTTTATCTGCGTCTGTGATAGCAGTTTTGCCGTGTTTTTTCTGTTTATCGGTGAGTTTTGCAAGGAGTTTTATGCGAAGCGGGGGGGGTAATCTGTGATAAGTTGTTGTTCAAAGCATCTAACTTCTCTTTCAATATCGGCTCATGCTTGGCAAATATCGGATCCAGGGCAGTGTTTTGAGCGATACTTTTGAGGGTGATATGTGGAACCTGTTTATTGATGAAACCACCCACGATGCCTTTTGACTCATCCTTGAGTTTGTAGTAATCAAAGGCTCCTGTCAATAAGCGTTGTCGGGCTAAGGCGACAGCCACGCGGCTGGTATCAATTGTTATCCAGCGCCTGCCCCACTGCTCGGCAACATAGGCGGTGCTGCCGCTTCCACAAGTTGGATCGAGGACAAGATCTCCAGGATCTGTGGTCATGAGAAGGCAGCGTTCAATGACTTTTGTTGAGGTTTGAACAACATAGTTAGGTCTAGCTTCACCAGTTGTGTCACTCCAAAAATTATTTATTCTTCTTCGTGGTACATCTTCCCAAAAAACAAACGCCCGTAACCGTCCGCTATCTGGCAAATGTAACCTTTGGGACTTCTCCAATCTCGGGATGGCAGATTCAGGATCAAATGACCATTGAGCGTTTTGACCTGGTAATATTTTACGATTGCGCAGAATTATTTCTCCACTTCTTACATCGCTCGGATGTTGACTTATTACGCGATCCGCCGACGTACACCATTTTCCGCCTTGTTCTAACAACTCAATTTCCTCAGCCTCACTTATGGGTTTCACGAGTTCTCCGTATTGTGTCAAAATTCGGTTATAAGTTTTATCATCGGGTCGCTGGTTACTGTGTGTCAATGTTCCGTAAAGGTTATGTAATTTGGATTCGCTTTTATTTTTCGCGTAATGCAATATATAATCGTTAATTGCTTGTCCAGGGTTTGTGAAGTTTTTCTTTTTAAAAACAATAGCAGCAAAAGAATTTTCGTTTCCAAATACCTCGTCCATAATACACCGCACCCGATGCACGTTCTCATCTCCTATCTGCACAAAAATACTGCCGCTATCTGTCAACAATTCCTTCGCAACAATCAACCGATCCCGCAGATACGCAAGATATGAGTGGATACCCAAACGCCACGTATCCCGATACGCCTTGATCTGCTCACGCTCACGCGTCAAGTCCTGCGGACGCTCTCTTACATCCCGCTGAAAAGTACTCGGTTGAAAGTTAGACGCAAACTTGATGCCATACGGCGGGTCTATGTAGATCATCTGCACCTTGCCACCGAGATTTTCACGTTGTGCAAGGGAACTCATCACCGTGAGACTATCCCCAAGAATGAGACGATTTGCCCAATCCACATCGTGCTGGTAAAAGTCAACGGCTGTGCTATAATCCTGCTGCGGGTCAGCGAAGAGTTCACGTTGGACGTTTTGGCGCTTTGCGGTTTTCAAGATTGCCTTGCTGCTGATGCGTTCGTGGATGTGGAGTGCCACGGGGTCGACGCTGAAGGTTGCGTTCTCCTGTTTGCCTGTCCATTCAAGCCAGGGGGCGTGGTGTCGGAGTGCCTCGGCGAGCGTCTTGGCCTCCTCTGCGGAGAGGGCGCGTTGCTGTGCAATATGGAGAAATTCGGGGAGTTTGTCTGCATGTGCGTCTGGGTCGGATCGGAGACTCGGTGGCAGGTGTGGGTTGTAGGCGTATTGTCGTTTCGGGGGCTCTTGGAGCTTCCCTTGTGCGGCGATGCCTGCGGGCGGGTTATTCTTTCGGGTAGCGCTGCCGTGTCGGTAGTCTCGGACCTCTTTTGGCTTAGCAGTGCGTTTCTTTTTTGACATTCTAGGACCTCTTTATGGAAATTCAATGGGTAAGTTGGTAATGAGCCCTCTCGTTTTTTAAACACAAAACACAAATCCGTAGTATAATAATATATGATACCAAATTCTTGAAATAGGAATCAAGGATAAAGTAATCGCGCCCTTCCCGTTTGTGGTCGTGGATGCGTATAATAAATTTAAGGAAAAATAAAGGGATTTTTGTATGGCTGATTTGAGAAATACTATTGCACACATCCTCGAACACGAACAACGCTTGGAGAACGCCAATGAAGCAACCACCCAACAATACGTCGTTTTACCAATCCTACGGGCTTTGGGGTGGAACGATGCGAACTTAGTATCTATGGAAATTCTACCAGAATGGACGATTGAAAGTAGAAGAGCTGATTACGCTTTACGTCTCCCAAAAGAAGAGAACCTTGTTGGACTGATCGAATGCAAACGGTGGGATCAAACAATCGGAAAGGACGGAGAACAAATTTACTGTTACGCCTGTATTGGAAATGTCCCGCTGGCGATAATTACAAACGGCAAACTTTGGCAGTTTTACCTCTCTCGGTGGGAAGGCTCAAGTTTGAGCGATAGAATTTTTTGTGAAACGAACATTGAAAACCGAGAAGAGGCTATTTCCGATTTGGAGAAATATCTCCTGAAATCGAATGTGGCATCAGGTGCCGCGGAGTTAGAGGCCGAAATAGCTTTGGAAGAAAGGCAGCAACCCGCTTCTTACGAGTCTAAACCGGTTGATTCTAAAATTGACCTTACTCCCGGCCTGCTTGACAGGACATCAGCAACAAAGCAACCTCAGGTGTCTGCTAACCCTAGCCAAGAGTGGACAATGGAACAGATTAGAAATTCAGTACCCAAAGAGGTAAGGGGCTACCAGGAAAAATACTGTGAAAAAAGGCAGCAACTGTTTTATAGAGCGGTTGCTGATGTATTGAATTTGATTAAAGAGGAATGGGAATTAGAGCTAAAGTTCAGGAAAAGCTACTGTGGTTTTTTTCTTGAAAATCATAGAAGAGCTACGCGAATAAGTAGAATATTTGGTATTACTTTTACTGTGCAGCCGAGGCTCTTTGTCCGAATAATGAAAGAAGAGGCAGAGAAATTGGAACGTCAGTATGGATGTGAATTTTGTCCTGTTGATAAGCCTGAAGTAGACTACATTGATTACGATATCCCCGATAACATCACAATCCTTCGACCTGTACTTGAATTTGCTTACAAAAAACATAGGAAAGATTGATTTCGATACGTCTCCGCTCAAGCACTTCTCTGCCAACCTATTCAAAAGCATAGACATCAGTTCTTGATTTCTTATGCTATCTGCATAAATTAACATAGGAGAGGCGCTGATGAAACTGGCTAAATTGTCTGTGCTGATTGCATTGTTTGGTGCTGTCAGTTTTTATTTTTCAATAGGTATTGCTACAGCAGTAGTGGCTGATTTGAGAAACACTATTGCCCACATTCTCGAACACGAACAACATTTGGAGAAAGCCAATGAGGCAACCACCCAACAATACGTCGTTTTACCAATCCTACGGGCTCTGGGGTGGAACGATACAAACTTAGTATCTATGGAAATTCTACCAGAATGGAAGATTGAAAGTAAAAGAGCTGATTATGCCTTACGCCCCCAACGCGAGCGGAACCTTGTTGTACTGATCGAATGCAAACGGTGGGATCAAGCAATCGGAAAGAACGAAGAACAAATTTGCTTTTACGCCTATAGCGGAAATGTCCCGCTGGCGATAATTACAAACGGCAAACTTTGGCGGTTTTACCTCTCTCGGTGGGAGGCTCCAAGTTTGAGCGATAGAATTTTTTGTGAAACGAACATTGAAAACCGAGAGAGTGCCATTTCCGATTTGGAGAAATATCTCCTGAAAACGAATGTGGCATCCGGGGCCGCGGAGTTAGAGGCCGAAACAGCGTTGGAAGAAAGTCAGAAATCTGCTTCTTACGAGTCTAAACCGGTTGATTCTAAAATTGACCTTACTCCCGGCCTGCTTGACAGGACATCAGCAACAAAGCAACCTCAGGTGTCTGCTAACCCTAGCCAAGGATGGACAATGGAACGGATTAGAAATTCAGTACCTAAAGAGGTAAGGGGCTACTACCAAGAAAAATACAATAAACAAAGGCGGGACCTGTTTTATAAAAGGGTTGCCGATGTATCGAATTTGATTGAAGAGGAATGGGAATTAGAGCTAAAGTTCAGACAAAACTACTGTGGTTTTTTTCTTAAAAATCATAGAAGAGCTACGCGAATAAGTAGAATATTTGGTATTACTTTTACTGTGCAGCCGAGACTCTCTGTCCGAATAAGCAAGGGAGAAGCAGAGCAAATGGAGCGTCAGCATGGGTGTAAATTTTATGCGGTTAGAAAAGACCACATTTATTACGATATCTCTGATAATCCCGCATCCCTTCGACCTGTACTTGAATTCGCTTATAAAAAACATAGCAAACCTTAACGCCGATATGTCTCCGCTCAAGCACTTCTCTGCTAGCCTGCCGAAATGCATGGACATCAGTTCTTAATTCTGTTATACTATCTGCACAAATTAACATAGGGAGAGATGCTAATGAAATTGGCTAAATTGTTTGTGCTGATTGCATTGTTTGGTGCTGTCAGTTTTTGCTTTACAACAGGCATCGCTGCAGCAGTAGACGAATGGATATTTGTTGAGTTAGAAGAAAAGTCAAACACAAAATTGGTTGATCATGAGTGGTGGACGAAGGCTAAGGGTGACAGTACCCTCTCTCGGCTGCCTATCGGTGAAACGGCAGATTTTGAGGGGCCTGATGGGAAAGTCAAATTCCGGATTATAGATGGTGCGATCGTGGTTTTCGGTACCAATGCTGCGGAATGGCCCAAGGCAGTCGAAGGCGTAGTTGTTGAAGGCAAAGCACAATTCATCTATTTTCTTCACGCAACCGGATGGGAACAGGACGGCGTTCCGAGCTATCTGTTCGTGATGAACTACCGAGATGGGAAAAAGGAAGAACTTGAGATGATTTCGGGCTTCAACTCTGATGATTGGTGCCACGATGATACACCGCTCCAAGACGATAACTCTGTCTGGGGATGGGTGATGAAAGAGGGTCCCCCTTGTGGACATGCAGGATTGATTACGACGAAATGGGAAAACCCGCGCCCGGATATCTGGATCGATACCATAGATGTCGTTTCCCTGGAATTGGGGCCAGTCCCTGTCATCCCAGCTATTACGCTGGGCGAAGCGACCCTTGATGTAGAACCGACGAGGAAATTGTCGGTTACTTGGGGGAGTTTGAAGGATGCACGTGGATTTTAAGGGCAGGTGTTTGGTGATTGATTTACTAAAAAATTGACTTTGTGTATTGGACATGCTATAATTATAACAGCGATTTTTAAGTGCAATATCTTGCTTTATAACTTGAGCTTGATAAATATTTGGTTCATCTTTGGGCAAAGAGAGCTCTTGCGCAGACTAACGGTCTATGCTATAAACAGAGGTTATCCAATCTTTTTAAGCTTAAGTTATTTTATATTTAACATTACAACATTAAAACAGATATAGGAGGAATTCGATGCCAGCAAAGCAAATTATTTTCGATGAAGAAGCGAGGGCGGCGCTCAAACGCGGTGCAGACACCCTCGCTGGTGCGGTGAAGGTAACTCTTGGCCCTCGCGGAAGAAATGTCGTGATTCAAAAATCTTTCGGTGCCCCGCTGGTAACTTGTGATGGTGTTACCGTCGCAAAAGAAATTGAACTCTCGGACCCATACGAAAATATGGGTGCTCAACTGCTTGAATCCATCGCAACGAAAACAAACGATGTGGCTGGAGATGGAACGACAACTGCAACCGTGTTGGGTCAGGAAATTCTTCATGAGGGGCTCAAGAATGTCACAGCCGGTGCTGATCCGATGCAGCTAAAAATCGGTATAGACAAAGCTGTAACAGCTGCAGTTGACGCAATTGCTTCCCAGAGTCGTGCTGTTAGCACCCACGACGAAATCCTACAGGTCGCTTCAATAGCTGCAAACGATCCTGCAAACGACAGCGACATTGGGACTATCGTTGCTGAAGCGATTGAAAAGGTTGGAAAAGATGGGGCGATTACTATTGAAGAGGGCAGAACTTCAGAAACTACAGTTGATATTGTGGAAGGAATGCAGTTTGACCGCGGTTTCCTGTCGCCAAACTTCGTAACGGATGTCCAGGAACAGGTTGTTGAATTTGAGAATCCATATATTCTCATTAACACCGAGAAGATTAGTTCCGTCACGAACCTACTGCCGATTATGGAAAAGGCGATGCAGCTGGGTAGGCCTCTTTTCATTATTGCCGAAGATGTTGAAGGAGAAGCACTCTCTACATTGGTAGTGAACAAACTTCGCGGAACGCTTCAGGTAGCTGCAGTGAAAGCCCCTGGCTTTGGGGATCGACGGAAAGAGATCTTGGAGGACATCGCGATCCTTACAGATGGACAGGTCATATCCGAGGAAGCCGGCATCCGCTTGGAAAACATCGTTGTAGGTATGCTGGGTACAGCACGGCGTGTGGTCGTAGACAAGGACAACACCACGATTGTCGGCGGTAGTGGTGCCAAAGAGAATGTTGAGGGACGGGTAGCCCAGATTCGTAGACAAATAGAAGAGACAACTTCCGAATACGATCGCGAGAAGTTAGAAGAACGTCTCGCTAAGCTTGCTGGCGGTGTTGCTGTTGTTAATGTAGGAGCTGCTACGGAAGTGGAGATGAAAGAGAAAAAGGCGAGATTTGAAGACGCTCTGGCTGCAACGCGCGCCGCTATTGAGGAAGGGATCGTTCCGGGTGGCGGTACGGCGCTTCTGCGAGCATCTGCAGCTCTCGGTTCCCTAGAATTAGAGGATGATCAAAATATCGGACTCAATATTATCCGGAGGAGTCTCCTCTCACCTGTGCGTGCGATTGCAGAGAATGCGGGATGGGAAGGGGCAGTGGTTCTCGCCAAGGTCCAAGAAGGCGAAGGTAGTTACGGCTTTGATGCATCAACATCTGAATATGCAGACATGCTTGAATCAGGAATAGTAGATCCAACAAAAGTGGTCCGGTCGGCGCTACAGAACGCCTCTAGTATTGCCGGTTTGCTTCTGACTACCGAGACGCTCGTCACAGAGGTCGAGGAGCCGCCGGTTCCTGCTTCTGCTGCAGCTGATCCGCATGCGGGACACTTCCATTAGAGCTATTCATCGATAGGTGTGCTTCTCAGGTGCACCTATCACTTTCCACGCTTTGTATCTGATAGCGCGGTTCCATCCCGCTGTCCCAATCACAATCGAGGCAGAACATTACCTTCGGGCTCAGATACTGAATGTTTTTTCCGTTGCACTCCGGACACACCTTTATCGGTTTTTCTACATTGCTATCATCTTCTTCAAAAATATTCAGATAATACACTTTCAACTGGCCGCGATAACGGTGCCCCATTGGGCAACGAACAGACTGAGAGCTAGCCTTCTCAAAACGTTCAATTGTCTCGCGAAGAAAGGTTAGACGGTGGTGGCAAATTGGACACGGATTCGGGATCAGCTCTTTTAGAATGAGCAAATCCGTATTCGCTTGTCCGACAGAGATTGGTAAGGCAAAGTGATGTGACATTTGCAAATGCGATACCCTTGGAGAACCGAGTTTTTCAGAAAGTTCTAAAATAACTTGGGCGTAGCTATCGGAACTTAGCACAATCTTTGCCGGTACCATCGTTCCACCTTTTAAACTGGAAAGAAGTCGATAAATACGTTTTAAAATGAGCATCGTCCACTATGCCTTTCTACGTAAAGTTAGACCCGCTTCTCCTCGCCTATGGGGTCAGATGCAAGCGTTTGCCTCCCGCTTCCGGAGAGGGAGGATACCCCGCGTTGCGAACGGTATGCGTCTGTCGATTGCTTACGAAGCAAAATCAGGTCATTTCCGTCCCGCTCAATAACATCGTTTTTCACCAATGTTGTTTCGTACTTCCGCATACTTGACATGAACGTGATAGTGATTCGCGCTGTTGCTTCTAACTGTATTTTCCAACCTGTTGCCGTTTTTATCCGAGTAAACCGTTCACTAATATCGAGCGAGTGCATTTGCACAGCGTTGATGATAACGCCGCTCTCTGCTTGTGTCGAATTCTGGACCTCAACTGCACTTTCGTCCATAGTTTTCACTGCTATGTTTTGCTCCTTGTCTATAGAATTGAATTGAACATATTTTATCATAGCAGCTGCAGGCTGTCAAGATGACTTACGGGACCACAAATAAAAACTATTGACATTTCTCAGAGTAATGTTTACCGTACGAACAGTATTTTCTGAGAAGGTGCTGTCTCGTGAAAATGTGATCTTTTTACAAAAAGGGCTTGATTTTTAGGATACGAGATAGCGTTCTAAGCGTTAAATAAATTTCTTAGGAGGTCGTCTCGTACAAGCACACGTTATCAGATATGCGAAGACAATTTCTTATTGCTATAAGTGGTGGTCAAAGCGGCAGGAGCGTGCTATCCGATGCCGAAATAGAGCGGCAATCACTTTGAAGGGGACAGATGTGATCCTCCCGCTGAACATCATTTGCAGATTAACAGTTTTTTTGCCTGAATTGCGGATGACACGAATAACGCAGATGATACGGAGTTTAAGAAGGCCTATCCGTACATCCGCATCAATACTTGATTCATGTGTTCCTTGCATTTTAGCGTGAAAAAGCAATATAATATAGGTAGGTGGGATGGAAGCTAAGTGATTACAGATATTAGGGTGAAAAATTGCAAATTGTGGAAATATAGTCGTGAAGTTAAATGCTAATACGAAAATGACAGGAAACGAGCGATTCAAGATTGACTACGAGGATAAGCTGACCGAGAAGATCCTCGAATTTGAAGATTGGTTCTGGCAAAAATTGGTAAAAAGAATAGGATAAGAAAGAGTGGAAGAAAGGGGCATCAAGGTAGCTGTGACACCGTTGGTGAAGAATGGTGCCGGTTCTGAAATGTTTTGATCTATCTCTAAAAGATTTTGAGAAAAAGACTAGAAAACTTGTTGCCGTAGCTCTTGGCCACTAACACGATGTTGGATAAGAAACCCTAATCCTAAAAGTGGAAAATACTGGTTGGGAAAAATTTAGAACAGCACCTGCAAGTCATGGCAGCTGTGTTGCTTCCATCTGTGATGACAAAAGTTAGTGTTTGTGAAGGAATATGCGTCGTAATTACCACCTCCTTATTCTTCTCTTTCCTGTCGTCTTTTGGCTTTTCTGTTTTTTTCTGGTTCCGCTCGTTTCAGTGCTCATTTACAGTTTCATAGAGCGCGGGACGTACGGTGGCGTGCGATGGATTTTTACCCTCGAAAACTACCAACGCCTGTTTGATGGACTGTATCTCGGTATCCTCTGGCGTTCAGTGTCGACAGCACTCGTCTGTACTGCAATTTGTCTGGTGCTGGGTTATCCATTTGCTTACTACTTGGCCTGCTATAAACCGAAACTTCGAAGTCTTTTATTATTCCTCGTTGTTGTTCCGTTCTGGACGAACTTCCTCATCCGCACGTACGCATGGATACTCATCCTACGCACAGAAGGGCTTCTGAATAGTCTTTTGGGGGTTGTGTTCCCTAATTGGGTCCCGTTGGAGCTACTGAATACCCCCTTGGCCGTACAGATAGGACTCGTCTATGGCTATCTTCCGTTCATGATACTCCCGTTGTATGCGGCCCTAGAGCAATTAGATATGTCCTTGTTAGAAGCGGCGCAAGATCTAGGGGCATCACCACGCCATGCTTTTTGGCACGTAACCGTTCCGCTCAGCCTCCCCGGTATTCTAGCAGGATCGATGCTGGTTTTTATTCCGACAGTAGGCGCGTTCCTGACCCCGGATTTACTCGGTGGTGGCAAAGTCAGTTATATCGGTAACGTAATCGAGCGCCAGTTCAAAACAGCCCGAGATTGGCCCTTCGGTTCTGCCCTTTCATTTATGTTGATGGGTATCGTGTTGGGTGGCACCGTGCTTTACTTCCGCGCTTTGCAGGGCAGTGAGGAATCGCGTGCGTCATAGAATAAGGTGCGGTCCGGAAGTTGCTCCTATAGAGAAATTGCTATGAAACGGATTCTCGAAGCTAACATAAGTATAGTGTATCTGTTCCTTTACGTTCCGATTGTGGCAATCGTTGTGTTTTCGTTCAACAGCGGCACACAGATTTCTGTCTGGCGTGGTTTTACATTGGGTTGGTATGCGAAACTATTTGAAAACGCAGCGTTATGGCGTGCCTGTCGGAACAGTCTAATTGTAGCGGGCATCGCGACAGGCATCGCGACAGGCATCGGAACAACAACCGCCCTTGCTATAGAACGCCACCGTTTTCGTTTTCGAACCGCTCTCATACGCTGCCTCTACCTGCCTATCATCATTCCTGACATCGTCTTAGCAATTGCGTTATTGACCTTTTACGTGCAAGTCCGTGTCCCGCTCGGTTTAATTACGGTGATTATCGCCCACGGTGTTTTCAATATCGCGTACGTTACCATCGTCGTCCGCGCACGCTTACAAGGCTATGACCAGACACTAGAGGAGGCGGCACATGATCTTGGTGCAAACGAGTGGCAGACGTTTTGGCGGATAACCCTTCCTCTCATCGCTCCCGGAATTATTGGCGGTGCGTTGCTTGCCTTCACGCTCTCTATTGATGACTTTGTTATCACTTTTTTCACCGCTGGCGTTGGTTACACAACGTTATCTGTCTATATCTATTCGTTGCTCAAGTTCGGTATCACTCCTGAGATTAATGGCATTTCAACAATGCTGTTGGCACACTCTATTATGCTTATCATGCTTTTTTTGTGGTTTCAAGGACATACTGCTGCCAACAGTCAGAACACCCGATCATGAAAACCGGTAGACTTATCTGTATGACCTACGAAATAATTAGGAAATTTACGGAAGCTATGATATAATTGCTCCGTCTATACAACAGATCTAAAAGATGATGCACTATTTCCGAACACACACAGAAATCAATCTGGGGGCAATTCGGCGGAACGCGGAAGCGCTAAAGGCGTATACCGGCAAACAACTTATCGCTGTTATAAAAGCGGATGCTTACGGACACGGGATGGTTCCCGTCGCGGAAACATTGTCTGCCGTTGCTGATATGTTTGCAGTCTCAACGACGGAAGAAGGGGTTGCACTTCGTCAGTCGGGTATCTCCAAACCTATTCTTATCCTGTTTAGCTCGTTCCCGGAAGAAATAGCGCGAATAGTTGAACATCAGTTGACACCAACAGTAGCTGATTGGGAATTCGCGAGTAGATTAAATAGGGCAGCACTGAGAACTATAAATGTTCATGTTAATATCAACACTGGCATGAACCGGAGCGGTGTTCTCTGGACAGAGGCGGCGCAATTTCTGAGCAGACTCAAAACACTAGAACGGCTTGAAATTGAAGGACTGTTTACACACATGGCAACTGCGGGCGAAGCCGATAAAAGTTTTGTTTTCGTGCAGCTAAAACGTTTTTCAGCGATGTCTTCAAGCAGCAGAAAAATGTGTCATGTGGCCAACAGTGCCGCGGCCCTTGCAGTTTCGGCGTCGTATTTCGATGCGATCCGTCCAGGTTTGAGTTTATACGGCATTTATCCTGCATCCGAAAAACCAATTGTGTTGGAACCCGCGCTTACATGGAAGACACGGATTGGATGGATAGGCACTGTTTCGCAAACAGAAGGCATAAGCTATGGTTTGACGTACAGAGCCTCGCGTCAGACCCGGGTCGCAATGGTAGAGGTAGGGTACGCGGATGGCTTTCCACGTGCGCTCTCTGTGAGCGGTCAGGTTTTAATCGATGGCCTCCGGTGCCCTATCGCCGGACGAGTCTGTATGGATGTAAGTGTGGTGGAACTCAGTGATGCGGCCGACGTATCTGTGGGTGATGAAGTGATCCTCATCGGCAAACACGGGAATGCAGAAATCACAGTTGATGAGTTTGCTCACCGTGCAGGAACGATTTCTTATGAGATACTGACACAGATAGGGCCGCGCGTGAAACGAGTTTTTAAAACATGTTAATCGCCCTGAAAAATATATCACTCTTTTTTGGTACAACGGCTGCGTTAGACAATCTCTCGTTAGAAGTGCAAGGCGGAGCTGTGGGTCTGCTCGGGCCGAACGGGGCTGGGAAAAGCACCTTGATTAAAGTACTACTCGGTTTCCTCAAGCCGAATCGGGGCACGGCAGAAGTATTTGGAATGGACATAGAGAAGCGTCCCTTGGAAATACGCAAGCAGATCGGATATATGCCAGAAGACGAATGCTTAATTCCGGGCATGACTGCTGTCCAGTTCGTCTCTTATGCAGGTGAACTCTGTGGAATGCCGAGACGTGACGCACTACAACGGGCACACGAAGTGCTTTATTACGTTGGGTTAGACGAGGAACGTTACCGAACGGTGGATGAATACTCAGCTGGAATGAAGCAACGTGTGAAATTAGCACAGACGTTGATACACGATCCAAAATTGCTGCTGCTTGACGAACCGACGAACGGGATGGATACCACGGGTAGAGAGGAGATGCTAGAACTCGTTAAAGACATCGCTACAAACAAAGGCATCAATGTGGTTTTGTCCTCACATCTGCTACCTGATGTAGAGTTCGCATGTGAGGAGATTATCACGCTTTCACACGGGAGCCTTGTTGCTCAAGGGCAGATAGACACACTTAAAAAGAACAAAGGGCACGCTTACGATTTGAAGATCATTGGGGACGTTGATACGTATATTGCTTCGCTAAAACGTCATAATTGCGGGATTGAAATGCTCCCGGGCAAACGTCTCCGGGTTACAGCCCAAAACGGTGAAAAGAGAGATACAAGATTTTTCTTTAAACTCGCTTATGAGACGGGGGTACAACTCCGCCAGCTGCGTGAGGTGAAGCATTCGTTGGAAGATATTTTCGCTGAGGTGATGAGTGTGGATTCACAACTCTTTAACGATTAAATCTCACACGACATGCCGTTCCCCGCGGATGTTTTTTAAAGTGTAGCCAGAGGGATTTATTGAAGTTTTGAGCGCCCGAAATTTTACGTCTCTCTTAATGCCTTGGTTTTTAGCGGCAGCTATAACCGCTGCCAGCGAGGCAAACGAGATGCTCCGCATCGCTAGTATGGGGGGGACTCGTATTGCAACATCTGCTGAGGATGCAGGTATATTCGGAAATCCTGCATCGCTTGCGTCTGTTAAACACCATAACTTTGCCATTGGCATTGCTTTTGAAGGCCTCGGCTGGACAGAACTGCCCAAACAGGGTAGAGATCAATTCGCTGCTGAAGTTAATACAGTTTTATATCCGTCAGTCTATTATTCACATGCGTTTGGAGGGTGGGGAATCAGCGCCGGATACACGACTCGATTAACTAGCCTTGCAAATTTCACTATCTCTGCGACCCGTGCTGACTACAACATTAACGCCCGTCTATTTTCTGCCAAAACCGACCTTATTACAGATTATTCGATGTTCCGTGAAGATAATTGGGTGCTCGGACTCAGTCGCAAGGTCGCCGGATCTATAGCCGGTGCCCGATTAAAATGGGTCGTCCAAGATGTAAAGACCGGGACAGTTGTTTCTACCCTGAACCTTGCGGCACGGCATGGGCCTGATGTGGATGTGCATGCGCCGGAGCAACTGATTGAGGCAATTACGGAAGAATTGCAGTTCGGTGATCGGGTTCGGGATGTTGTCCATGAACATCAACCGACATTTGATAGGACAGTCAACCGATTGGAATTAGATATCGGTTGGCAACATGAGGTGTGGTTCGATGCACACAGCGTACACCCGCCGCTACATGTAGGCATTCTCTTTGAAAATCTACTGCGGGCAGATTTAATAAAAAATGTGCCGTTCCGATTTGGTATGGGGTTCGCTTATGAACCTCTGAAATGGATTGCAGTGGGAGCGGATCTCTGGCCGGATGTCGGACAGAGCGGGCCCAGTTTCGCTATTGGTACCGAATTACACAAAACTTGGGACGGTGGAACGCCAACAACAGGTGCGCTCCGCATTGGTGTGGGACGTGCGAATTCGGCACTGCATTTTTCAGCTGGCGCGGGGTTAAGGCTTGGCACTACCTATTTGGAATACACAGTAGAATTCGGAAATTTCACTTTTGAATCAAACCGACATCTAATTGCGTTCACCCTACGATCCTAACTCACGGAGGTAATCTCTGGTATGGCAGATAAAAATAACGTTGTTGAAGTTGGAATTGCCGAAGTAGATATTACACCCGACTATCCCATTCGGCTCAGTGGTTATGGCAGCCGTCGCGCGGAATCCGACGGTATTATTCAGCGGATATGGGCAAAGGCACTCGCTATCGGTGGTGCTAATGATGTCCCCGTTGTTTTGGTTACTGTTGAAAATTGCGGATTACCGGATGAACTAACCGAGGAGGTATCGCGCAGAATCAAAGAAAAAACAGGAATCTGTCGCGCGCATATCGTCACCTGTTTCTCACACACGCACAGCGCCCCCTGTCTGACGAACGCAGCCCCCTTTCTATTTAGTATGGACATACCGCCGGAGCATCAGGAAAAGATTGACCGGTACACCCGTGAGCTTGCCAACTGGATGGAATCCGTTGCGTTGGAAGCACTTGCAAACCGCGAACCATCGCGGTTGACATGGAGCATCGGCGAGCTCGGTTTCGCGAAAAATCGGAGAACCGAAGGGGGTCCCGTAGATCATTCGCTGCCTTGTATACAGGTCAGGAGGCCAGATGGCACGCTGCGTGCTGTGTGGACCAGTTATGCTTGCCATTGTACAACGTTAGCTGGCGCAGACAACCATATCTGTGGCGATTGGGCAGGTTTTGCCCAAGAGGACATTCAGCGTGCACTTCCCGGCGTAACAGCGATAGTCACGATCGGCTGTGGTGCCGATGCGAACCCCGAATCGCGGATGATGCCCATGCCGGACCGGGAGGAAGAGGTTTTCGGTACTCGTCTGGCCTATGCCAAAGCTCACGGGGAGGCCCTCTCACAAGAGGTTCAGCGGATGTTACAGAGAGACGCGAGGCCGATTTCCAATGTTCCGACAGGTGCGTTAGAAAGGGTTAACCTGCCCTTTGACACGCTACCGACCCTTGAACAGTGGGAAGCCCGCGTTGCAACAGGTGGATCAGATGCCTATCATGCCCGAAAACACCTTGAACGTTTAGAGAGAGGAGAAGCCGTGCAAACGGAGCTCTCCTATCCGGTGCAAGCGTGGCTATTTGGTGATGAACTAGCTGTTGTTTTCCTTGCAAGTGAGGTCGTCGTAGATTACGCGCTGCGGTTGAAGCGTGAGTTGGATGCCGATCGGCTCTGGATCGGGGCGTATGCCAACGCATTCCCGTGCTACATTCCATCGGAGCGGGTGTTAGCTGAGGGCGGCTATGAGGGGGGCGGCGCGATGCTGTATTTCGGGCCGCCTACGCCATTTGCACCCGGGGTCGAACAGTTGGTGATTGATGCTGTGCATCGGTTGCTACCGGAACATTTTTCAGTCCCGAATGAAGCATAGGCGGAACCTTTAAAAACGGAAGTTAAAGGGCAACTGATCAACACAGTATATCGCCCCGCATTTACGTATCAGCCACAGACATAATCAGAAGGGAACGCCCTGAGAAATATGAAAACTTCGACAGCTATTGTGGACTTATAACGCGAGTTTGATAATTATTTGGATCATCTTTGGATGTTGTGTCAGAAGCGCTGAAGCGGCACAGGAAACTGACAGTCTATGCTACAAAGAACTGAAGATGCACAGGAAACCAATAGCCTATGCTACTACTGATAGGTTAGGCTACAAAAGATATCCTCTAAATCTTTTTTCAAACTCACGTATTTATACTAAAGACAGAGAAACATAAAACTAAAGGGGCTTGCGGGAAGGTAGATAAAACGATTGACTTTTTTTATTTACTGTGATATTTTTAATATCACTTGCTACTTGAATCTGTTTATAGGAAAAGTTCTTGGCTATTCAGTCATCATCTACGATAAACAAAATAAGGAAAAAAGAAAATGCGAAAAACGTTCAAATTGGTTTTCGTTTTAACGATTCTGATTGTAGGCGGGATTTGCAGCCCCTACGCTCACAGTGCTACCTTTAGATACCATTGGGAAATAGACGAGACCCCGGAAGGGAGCGAAAGTGCAACCGTAAATGAACCGGTAGAGGTGACGTTGCTAGATCAACCGGTGCAGGTTGCGTCTCATAGTGCTTCCCTTTCATTAATGCGAAGATACAAAGTGCACTTGGGCCCTGAATGGAGCCCAGGGCGCGCCTACAAGCTCTTGAAGACCTTTGACTCTATTGGATGGGGAATGGGAAATATTCACGGAGGAATTCCCTCTGTGTGGCGATTGAGCGAGCGCCACCTACAGAACGATATTGAGGTTGAATATCAGAACGGCCAACGAGTCGTCACTCTCCCTCAGGCGGTGTTTAGGTATGCCCAACCGTTGTTGGCAGAGATTGAAGGCGTGCGCGGCAGGTATTTCTCTAAACGCCTCCACCGTGCTGTGGTCAGGTTCGTCACCGATAATGGTGCCGATAGATACAAGTTCAACCGCATTTTGGAGGAACGTTACGCCGTTAGCATAGACGTTCCAGATTACAAGGAACTCACGCGGCACACAACGGGTGAAGACGCTAGTCGTTTTTCTGAATTCAAAAACGAGGAACTCCTCGCTCTGATTTCAATGTTCGAGGAATTTCCACAAGGCATGCACAAAGTCCCTGGTTTAAAATATATCGTTAGACGTTTGGACGGGCTTCCTCATCCAACACGGCCTTCCGCGGCAGCAGTTGCATGGACAGGGGCAGGTTATATTGAGTTCACGGAAGCTGCTTTTAGGGAAAATGGGTTAGAATCAATTCACCGTTTGATTTTACACGAAAAGGCACATTTTTTGTGGGAGTATCTTTTTGACGAACAGCTCAAACAGGATTGGATTGAACTCGGCGGGTGGTTTAAAAACCCGCGCGATCCCGACGGTTGGTCAACAACGAAACAGGTTGAGTTTGTTTCTGCTTACGCACACGGGGTAAATCCGAATGAAGATATGGCAGAGAGCATCAGTTATTACATCGTCAATCCTGACAAACTGCGATCTCGTTCTCCTGCGAAGTATGAATTCATTCAGAACCGGGTTATGCACGGCACGCGATATATTTCAAAGATTCGTGAAGACTTGACGTTTGAGGTCTACAATCTCTATCCAGATTATGTGTATCCGGGCCGGATTATACGAGTTGACATACAGGTTGAAGGGGAGCCTGAGGAAGATAAACGGATAACGGTAGAAATTGAACTTCACGGGGAAAGCGACTTGGACGCTGCAAAATTCGCAAGTACTACAATCTTTAGTAATGATGAGAATGATAAAGGGAACCGCAGCAGTCGCCATCTTTCGATGACCCCCGTTGAAGCCGATGGCATGTGGATCGATTCGGGCCATATTCTGCGCGGGCACACAACGTTATCAAAATATGCAGCGCAAGGTTACTGGCACACTGACCAAATCCGAATCTCGGATGCCCAGGGGAATGAGAGGTTCACGGCACAGACCGATTTCGGCTGGAAACTCTACATAGACAGTCCCCTTGCAGATAACGAACCGCCAGAATACGTCAAAGACTCACTGCGTCTCTCTTTATCAGAAGCAAGCACGGAAGAAGGACGAGCCTACCAAATTCTGACAGCGCGATGGCAGTTTGTTGAGAAAATTGGGATGGGACACGTTTTGGCAACAATTCGAAAAGATCAACGTATAGCATCTTACGCCCACGACTCTTACTCTCACTTAAGGAGATGGGGAAATTTCCAAGAAAGAGATGGGCTCTGGGAAGCAAGTGTCCGACTTCCTGTGCCTCACTATATGCCAAGTGGCACCTACAAAATTGGCAGTATCTGGATGACGGATTTAGCAGAAAACGATAATCTGGTATATGGAAATCACGTGTTGCCTGCCTCTATTGAGATTCAAACAGCAAATCCCGATATTATACCTCCTGAACTAGATTTAAATCGGATTACAATTCAGGCAGAACCAACCCATCCAGAGGCACCCAACGGCGAAACGCGGGTTGACATTACCTTTAGAGTCAAAGATAATATCAGCGGATATCAAATGACAAGCATGCTTTTACGTGATCCTCAGGGCATCGGACACTCCTTTATCCATTACGATGAAGATTTTGGTGCCATCTACTTTTCAAGGGATCCAACCCGCTATCAAGTCTGTCATGAAACCATTGTTTTGCCTGTTGGCAGTGCTCCCGGCACGTGGGGACTCGCTGGGATGACAGTATATGACAAAGCAAAAAATGTGCTTCATGCGGATTTTACTGAAATTGTCCGATTTGAGGTAGACGGTGTAGCCACAGCCGCACCTATCATCGCCTCACTTCCTGACGACACGCGGCTGCTCGCAAACTACCCGAACCCGTTCAATCCGGAGACGTGGATACCGTATCAACTCGTCAACAGCAGCGATGTCCAGATTACCATCTACGATACCAAGGGGCATCTGATTCGCACATTGGCACTTGGGCATCAGGAGGCAGGTTATTATACGAACAGACATCGTGCGGCGTATTGGAATGGTCTCAACAGTTTAGGAGAGCAGGTTGCCAGCGGGGTCTACTTCTATCAACTGCGGACAGATGCGGCTTCCCAGATGCGCAAAATGGTTATCTTGAAGTAGCATGCGCTTTTTTCAAGGATCTGCAGGCTTAATTGCCTTACATCCAAAACAGAACTAAGAACTAAATCACCGTGCAAAAACACTAGACAGAAAATCAGCGTGCTGAAGTTCAGAGCCTTGTGAATAACACAAGTACCTCTGAACAACTCCAGATCCCGGTTTGGCTTTGATAGAGGCAAAGGATCTGCCACTAATCAACATAGGTTTATCAACCTGTATTAACGGAAAGACTCTGAGTCAATTGCTCAGTACCTCTTTTTTTGCGTGAATCAGCTTTTCGCAGCTCTATGAGGTTTAAATCAGTCCTGCCGCTGTAAGCGTCTGCCGTAAGGATTCGAGGTTCGCATCAGTCATTGGTGCAAGCGGTAACCGCAATTGTCCGTTGAGTTTTCCCATCAGTTGGAGTGCAGTTTTTGCAGGGATCGGGTTCGTCTCAATAAACAGGTCCACTGCCAAAGGCAGCGTTTTATAGTGGAGTTTACGGGCGAGTTCAAGATTTCCTGCGTGGAAAGCGTTGCACATTTCTGCGATCTCTGTTGGGGCGATATTTGCCACTACGGAGACAACCCCTTTGCCTCCGACGGCCATGATCGGGAGCGTGTTCACGTCATCACCTGAAAGCACAACGAAATCAGTGGGGCATAAATTGACGACTTCGCTGGCGCGTTTGAGTTCGCCAGTCGCCTCTTTAAGTGCAACGATGTTCGGATGCTCGGCGAGTCGCGCGATTGTGGGTGAAAGAATATCTGTTCCACAGCGTCCGGGAACATTGTAGACGACGATCGGAATGTCGACCGCGTCGGCGATTTTCATGTAGTGAGCATATAATCCATCTTGGGTCGGCTTGTTGTAATAGGGCGTGACAATCAGTGCAGCGTCCGCACCGGCGGCTTTGGCGTGCTGCGTTGCCTGCAGGGTACGCGTTGTTGAGTTGGAACCTGTCCCGGCGATGACGGGTACTTGTCCGTTCACTTTCTCGACCGTAATTGCTATAGTTCTATCATGTTCAGCTTCAGACAAGGCGGGAGATTCGCCGGTTGTGCCGCACGGGACGATGCCGTGTGTGCCGCCGTCAAGCTGAAATTGGATCAGTTCCTTGAGTTTCGCTTCGTCAAGCGATTCATCGTCCTTAAAGGGTGTGATCAGTGCAACGTATGAACCTTGAAACATGTAGACTCTCCTTGTGTCTGTAGGCGCCGGACTGATTGAAGCGGGCCTACGGGTGTGTTTAATAGTTCCACGCGTCCGTTCTGAGCTCGCCCATGTAGATCACGCGGGCATCGCCCTCAAGATAAACGTTTCGGGCTTCTCCGTTCTCCATCTCAAAATGTATTTTCAAAACCGCGCCACTTGCTGTTTTCACGTCTACAGGTGATTTAACCCTGCCGACCTTCGCAGCGACGATCGCTGATGCAATCGAACCCGTACCACAAGCGAGCGTTTCATCCTCAACACCACGTTCATATGTCCGAATATTGATTAGTCCCTGCGACTGTACCCGGATAAAATTGGCATTTGTCCCAGCAGGTTTAAAGGCATCGTGATAGCGCGTCTGCTGACCGAGCTCCAGAACATTTGTGTCTTCCAAGTCTTCTACAAAGAAAACAACGTGCGGCACACCGCTGTCTACGAAGCCGACAGCGTGCATCCCGTCATCCAATTGAAGCGGAACATTGAGCCGAATATCCGTGGGATCGCTCATACGAACTTTAACGTTCTCACCGACTATCTCGGCTTCATAAATCCCAGCGTTCGTCAGGAATCGCATCTGTTCAGACGCAATACCGTTCAAGTAGGCGAATTTCGAGATACAACGTGCACCGTTTCCACAGGTCTCCACTTCACCTCCGTCAGCGTTGAAGTAGCGCATGCGAAAATCAACGCCGTCCGCTTTCTCAACGAGAAGAACACCGTCAGCGCCTACGGACATACGGCGTTGACAGAGGTTCCTCATAAAATCCGTATCCGTATCATCAATGAGCCCCAAAAAATTATTGATAATAACGAAGTCGTTGCCAGCACCACTGAGCTTCATAAAGGGTATTTTTTCCATGCTATTTCCTTTATTCTAGAGATGTATTTTCTGATATGTATGATAAGATTATTTGCCTTTCCCGTCAAGCTTTTTTCGGTAGGATGTTAACCCTTAGCTGTTTGTAACAAAAGGCGTTTCTAATGTCAAGGCGTGTATACGTAGCTCTTCTACAATATCTAGGACAGCCTCGTAACTATCGGATGTAACGAGGCGATTTCGAAAAGGTTTTACGTGCGGAATGCCTTTAAAATAATTGGCATAGTGCCGGCGCATTTCAACAAGCCCCAGCTTTAAGCCTTTCCACTTAATAGAAAACTCAAGGTGTTTTCTAAAAACAGCAGCTCGTTCGTCTATAGAGGGAGGTGGGAGTCTCTCGCCGGTTGCAAAATAGTGTTTTATTTCTTTAAAAATCCAAGGATAACCGATAGCAGCACGTCCAATCATAATACCGTCAACCCCGTATTGTTGGCGCATCTGCCGTGCTTTCTCCGGGGTATCAACGTCCCCGTTGCCAAAAACGGGAATGGTCATGCGTGGGTTATCTTTAATCCGGCCGATGAGCGTCCAATCTGCACTGCCCTTATACATCTGCCGACGGGTTCTGCCGTGGATAGCGATGGCTTGAATGCCGACATCCTGTAACCTTTCAGCCACTTCAACTATGTACTTTGTTTCATCATCCCAACCGAGCCGTGTTTTGACGGTAACAGGCAGCTTTGTAGCTTTCACCATCTGAGAGGTCATTTTCACCATCTTGGGAATGTCTCGTAAAATAGCAGCTCCTGCTCCTTTGCGTGTGACCTTCTTCACCGGGCAGCCGTAGTTGATGTCGATAATATCTGGGTGGACCCGTTCGGTAATTTCGACAGAGGCCCGCATTCCTTCGATGTCGTGCCCAAAAATTTGGATACCGATCGGTCTCTCCGCCTCAAAAATGTCTAGCTTGGCCACACTCGACGCGGCATCCCGGATGAGCGCCTCGGAAGAGATAAATTCGGTGTACATGAGATCCGCCCCCTTGTCCTTGCAGACGGCACGAAAAGGGGGATCGCTCACATCTTCCATCGGGGCGAGCAACAGTGGGAAATCTTGGATATGGAGGTGGCCTATTGTTAGCATATAGCAAATATTCTAAGGTTAAGGTGATCTGGTTTCTGTTCCAATGATTGAGAATAAATCTTTGCACCTCTTAGACTTCTCTATTATACCGTGTAAACGCAAATCTTGTCAAGGTCATCGGAAACTGGAATAGGTGTTTGACTTTTTTTTAAATTCATGATAGGCGTTAAAGACAAACCTGTCAAACATTGTTCATTCACAACACTTCAATAGCGAGGTATTTCTTATGAGATGTATTTTTGTAGGTATAGAATATGCAGGAAAGTCAACGTTAGTCAACCTACTAACAGGCTATTACCGGCACCGGAAATTGCTCGTTCACGTTGATGATCACTTTACTATCCCCGACTCGACGCTGAGTCCAGAATCGAGAGCCGCGTACGTGAATTTTCCGGACGACGTGAAAGAACGGATGCAACGGATGCAACTTCAATACCACGTTGAAGTCATCAAAAACTATCCGAATACACTGATCGCGGGGTGGCATATCGAGGAATTCGTCTATGCTTCATTCTACGGAGAGGAGCCGGACAGCCCATACTACTCGAAATACCATATCAATGCCCAACGTGGGTATGAGACACAAGTTATCGAAGCACGTCTGCCGGATGTGGTTATGATTCATGTCACTGCTAGCGATGCAGCGATTGCAGAACGGATGGAGACAGCTCCACACGAATATCAGATTATTAAGAAAGCCGACATTCCAGAACTCAAACGCCTATTTCAAGCGGAAATTGATAGGTCCCTTTTTGCCCAAAAAGGACGTAAGATTGTGTTGGACACAACAGAGAAGACACCAACCGAATCGCTTGATGAACTGCTATTGCTTTCTGAACCGCTCGTTACCTTCGGTGAGCTCGCGGTTCGTGCGATGGAGGTACCGGATACGGATTACCAAGTCTGCTATGAAACAGGTATTCGGAAAATGATACCGAGATAAAAAAGCTGCGAGGCACAAAGGCCTCGCCGAAGAATATATTGTAAGTATACCTCACCTGCCAGAGGTGTTGAGACATCGCTGCTCAAATTACCTACTTAAAGGATGCTCACGGTTTGCGATGGGAAAGGAGACGCGGCCAGCAGAGAGTTGCGACTCATAAGCGCCGAGGATCATCTCCAATGCTGCAACAGCGTCTTGGGCAGCAGAAATCGGTTTCCGATCGTTCTCAATTGCATCGATTAAGTCGCGGATTGCCAGCTCATTGCCGCTGGAGAAAGGGGTGTTATCTAACTCAACCGCTTCCCACTTTTGATCTGGGTTTGAGGGGAGCAAAACAGGGTGAGGGTAGACCATGAGGCGGTTTGTAACGTCCCCGCGAAGGGAGAAAATACCGTCGCTGCCGACGATGTCCATGCCGTATCTGCCGGTACCAGCCTGATTTCTCCGAGATTCGAAGAAACCTGCTACACCGCTTTTGAAAGCGAAGTAGCTATTGATGTGATCGCCTGCGACAGGCCCGACAGGTTCTGTCGGTGTGTGATCGTCTCCATAAGCGACCTCTTTGCCGTTGCTGGTGACATGCGATTGCATCCATGCGACATCTCCCACGAAGAATCGCATCATATTAAATAAGTGAGTGCCGAGAACAATCATATCTTCACCGCCTCCGCGATGGTCCTGCTTGCCGCTGGCATAGATGGCTTGAATCGTGCCAATTTGGCCCTCGTGGAGTCTCTTCTTAATCGCGTGGGTTGCGGGGAGATAGACGGCTTGATGTGCTACTGCAACTTTCTTCCGCTGTGCTTTTGCCATTTCAACGATTATATCGCCATCTGCAAGGGTGCTCGTCATCGGTTTCTCGGAGTATACGTGGCATCCTGCCTCAAGACACGCGGTCACCATGTCGGTATGTTCAGATGTCCAGCGTGGACAGACACTCACGATGTCAAGTTCCTCTTTCTCAAGCATTTCCCGATAATCAGGGTAGCTGCGGCGAGCGCCTGCTTCTGCTGCTGCTTTTTCCCGCCCCGCTTCATCAGGATCAGCGACGGCGATAAATGTAACGTTCTCTATCTCTTTATAGGCGGTGTGAAGTCCATGTCCAAAATTGCCTGCACCGGTGTGTCCGATTGCAGCGGCTCGATAGATTTTCTGATTCATTTTTTCTCCATTTTTGTGCTTTGTCTCTCAATTTCTGATAGGGTTGGTTCGGATTTAGGCAACCGCACTTGTCCGGTCAGCAGCTCCTGCATCATGGCTTGTTTGATGTCGCGCGTCTTCTCCAGACGCTTCTCTAACGCCGCAATCTCCGCATCCATATCCGATAAGACATCAGCGATGGCACGTTGTTCCTCTCTGTCTGGAATTTGAAGCTCAGCGGATTCAACAGCGCTTGGTTTTAAATTGTTGATACTAGACCCAGCCAAGGCTAAGTTAATAAAATTACGAAACTCTTGTGTTTGGCAGAGATAAAACACGAAGCAAGGTTCAGCAATAGACGGTTCAACACGAAAACACCCCATAAATGCACCGAAAGTATATGTGTAACCGTCTTTGACACGAAATAATCCTGTTTTACCGACTAATTCCCGGCTGCCATTTGCCATGCAGACAAGGATATCATCAGCTTGCATAATTTGAAGCTCTGAGACCTTTCGTGCTTCAACATACTGAAAATCAGCCAATATCACAACTGCGTTTTGGATATTGTTCGAACGCAGGAGCCTGACTGTACTGTCCTTATCATAGCTTGATAGATCTGTCTCTGGATTGTAACTGACTCCACGTAGACAACGTCCTAAATCTCCTAAACGCTTGGTCTCCCAAGGTCGGGTGAAGCCGGGCAGGCGGGTTTTGCCTGTCAGGAGTTGTTGCATAGTGGCTTTTTTTATGTCTCGCTTCTTTGCGATGAGTGCCTCTAAGGCAGTGAGTAGAGCATCTACATCTGATAATACCTCAGAGATGGCACGTTGCTCACGGAGTGGTGGAAGATGAACTTGCAAGGGCATCAAATCCGTAGCATGAACATGCGGCTGGGCCCCTCCAGCTTGTGCGTTATAGATGATATTTTGCTTAAATACCAGATAGTAGTAGAGATAATCAATTGAAAAGCTGGGGTTTTCGCTAATAGTTGAACAATCCGACGCAAAGATCGGTTGATTGTGGAGGGCAACATAACCCGCATATGCGCCAGACGCAGACACTGTAATAGTCTTACCGGTGCGATTGGCAATGTTGTGAAAATAGGCGGGTTTTTGACCTCCAGCAATAACAGGAGTTGTTCCTGGCACTACATTTTTCTCGGTGATAGAAGTCCCCTTCCGAATTTCAGTGATTTCTCCTAAGCGCTTGGTCTCCCACTCACCGCTGAACCTCTCGGGTGCTTGTGAATCCGTTTTTGTTCTGCTCATTCGGGCCCGTACCAGAAGTTTCGTTTAGCTGCTAATTAAATCCGCCTGCTTTGCCCACTGAAAATCTAATTCACTGATACCGCCAGCATCGTGCGTCATTAGGTCAACAGTCACGCGGTTATAAACATTGAACCATTCTGGATGATGATTCATCGATTCGGAGATCAAAGCGAGTTGTGTCATAAATCCGAACGCTGTAACAAATGTGTCAAATTGGAATTCCTTGTGTAGCTTGCCGTCCACCACGTTCCAACCGTCGAGCTGTTGGAGTTTTGTCTGAATTTCGGTTTCTGAGAGTTTTTTCGCTGCCATTGAAATTTCTCCTCAAGGTGTGTGTAAGGTTTGTGAAGGTCATTTGGCGATGCAAAGTCGTAACGTCTTTGCGGGGTGGATCAATTTCTTCCGCCAAATAACGTTAACTGAAATTGTAGTGGAAAATATAAATAAGTGCAAGTTAAAATAGTAACAGGAATTTCCATCATAGCACTCACGATTTTCCGGCAGGTGTGCTTTGCAACTGCCATCATAATCAACACAATTTCATATGAGGAGGAACATATGGCAGGTGCAACAACCCTTTATTTTCCAGAGGTTGGACCCCAATGGCAGGACTGGGTCCAGGTTACGAACGTTGGGACGGAACCCACGCGTGTGACAGCGATTGCAAGACATGCCCGTAATGGACATCCCACTTGGTCAGAAGAGAAAACGATAGGGCCCTTTGAGTGCTGGACACCGAACGTTGAGGCGATTAAAGAAAATTCTTCTATGCAATTTAGCGCAGACCAGCCGATTGTGGCAGAACGCCACATGCATAAGGACACGAATGTGCTTGATTTTATCGGGGCGGCTCTAGAGTACGAGACCGTTGGGCAACGCCTCTTCTTTCCAGAATTGGTTTCGGGGGCTCATGACTGGTTTCGGGTCCTAAACGTGGGCGAGGCGGATGCGCACGTCAATATTACTGTCCGAAATAGAAGCGGCAATGTGATGAGGCAGCAGCATCATGTGATCAAACCGTTCTGCTGTTGGGACCTCAATGAAGGTGTCATGGGGAATGTCACCGGCACCGTTGAAATGCAAAGTTCACAACCCATTGTCGCTGAGCGTCATCTCCACTATCAGGGTGGCAAGACATCTGTTGGGCAATTCGGACAAGTCATCTCCGATGCCCCGCGCACGCTCTTTTTTCCAGAGGTCGGACCGGCCTGGCAAGATTGGGTTGTAATCGTCAATGTTGGAACGGAACCGGCAGAAGTTACCATGATAGCACGTAAAGATGACAACGCGCAAGCAACATGGACAAAAAAACACAGTCCATTAAGACCTTTTGAGTGCTGGACCCCGGATATGGAAGAGATTAAGGTAAACTGCTCTGTGGAGGTCCGCAGCAACCAGCCGGTTGTCGCGGAACGTCACATGCATAGTGGAACCGCTATTATTGACCTGCCGGGAGCCTCCGCCGAAGGTGGACATGTTGGAATCCGTCTCTTTTTTCCGGAAGTCACAGCAGGGGCATGGGACTGGTTCCGATTCCTCAATGTTGGAGAAGCGGATGCCCTCATCAATATTATCGTTCGAAATAAAAACGGTGACATCCGTCGGCAGATACATCGCCAAATTAAACCTCTCTGTTGTCTCGATCTAGATGAAGAGGCGATGGGAAAAGTCCGCGGTACGGTTGAAGTCCAAAGTACACAACCGATCGTTGGAGAACGGCATTTACACTACCAAACTGGACATAAAGGTGCTGTTGTAGGAGAATATGGTATCGTGATCGGAGAGTAAAAATGGCACAGAAGCTGTCGTCAAAGTTTGGACAGCAGATACGTTTGGAATTGAATTAGGTACGTTTTGGGAAGAAAGAAGGCAAAGCTTGTACTTTGCAAGTAAAATTAAAGCATGAATTTAGACAATAAAATTGCAATTGTAACGGGTGCTGGACAAGGGATCGGTAAAGCTATTGCTCTCAGACTCGCCGGCGCTGGTGCGGATACTGTTATCATGGATCTGAACATCAACGCCGCTGCATCGGTTGCGCAGGAGATCCAAGACATCGGACGCAGAGCACTGCCTATTCAAGCCGATGTCTCACGCTCTAGTGATGTTAATGCTGCTGTTGAAAAGGTTATCTCCACGCTGGGGCGCGTTGATATCCTCGTTAACAACGCTGGTATCTCAGGACGGACGCTCCCGTTAACCGGTTTAGAAGAAGCCGACTGGCATGCTGTGATAGGTGTGAACCTCACGGGGGTGTTTCTCTGTTGCAAAGCGGTTATTGATCAGATGATCGCTCAGGATTACGGTAGGATTATCAATATCGCTTCAATCGCTGGAAAAGAGGGCAATCCGACGCTCATTCCTTATTCGGTATCTAAGGGAGGGGTGATCTGTCTCACGAAAGCACTTGCGAAAGAGGTGACGGCTTACAATATCCGTGTCAACGCGGTCTCGCCTGCGGTTATCGAAACGCCCATTTTGGATGGAATGGCACAATCAACTATCGACTATATGGTGAGTAAAATTCCGTTGGGACGCGTTGGAAAGCCGGAAGAAGTGGCTGCAGTCGTGAATTTCTTGGCATCGGATGAGGCGAGTTTTGTGACGGGACAGTGCTACGATGTAAGCGGTGGCAGAGCAACCTATTAAGCCAAAGCATTCCGTTGGATCTCGTCGTCTTCTTTTTTTGGGAGCGATCTGCCCGGCATGTTCCTCTCTCTTTTTCTAGGGACATCTTTTGCCCGTGTCCCTCTTTTCGCAAGTTTCTTCTTGTGACTGTCCGACTTTTACATTTGAAATTTTCCGTGTGCTCTTACGACCCTACGAAAATAAAGAGGGCAGGACAAAGTCCTGCCCTATCGCAAAATATGCAGCGATTTATTCTGCGATGCAGTACAGATATTTACTTCCGCGGAGATATAATTCGGAGCCCACAATTGCGGGTGAGGCGTTGAAACTCTCATCGAGTGTGTTTTCCGCCAAGATTTTAAATTCTGGTCCCTGTTGAATAACATTCACAACGCCATTCCGCCCTGCAACATAGAGTCGATCCACGGTACCCACAATAGATGCATAAACACCAGAAACGCCTTTTAGGCGTACGGGTCCATAATATGCTTCTCCGGTTTCAGTATTGAAAGCTGAAAGAATACCGTCATTACTCTTCAGGAAGTAAATTATATTATCGGAGAGGAGAGGCGATGGCACATAAGGTGTGTCTCGATTGAATTCCCAGACGACAGCATCGGATTCACTAATATCGCCTGTCGCGGATGCAAGAGAGACTGCCTGCAGGGCGTTGCCACGGAAACCGCTCATGAGGTAAACGAACCCGCCTGCAGCAACCGGTGAAGGAATGGAGTTGCGCGTCAAGCCGTCACCTTCCCACAAAAGTCCGCCGGTTGCCAAATCATAACTACGGACGCGATTTGTTCCTGCAGTAATCACCTGAGGTTTGCCGTCATTTTCAACGACAATCGGAGAAAACCAAGTTGTTCTTTCATCGCGCCTCGTTTTCCACAGAACATCTCCGGTCTGCTTGTTGAGGGCAGTGATAAAAGAGTCGCCCTCGTGGTCCTGAACGATAACGAGGGTATTGTCGTAGAGAACGGGGGAGCTGCCTTCACCGAAGGTATTCCTTTTATACATCGTACCGATATCTTTCTCCCACTTTACATTGCCGTCCATATCCACGCAATAAAGCCCCCGTGAACCGAAATAGGCGTAGATGAATTCACCGTCGGTGACTGGGGAATTCGAGGCGAAGGTGGCATCCCGGTGGGTTCCCTCATGTGGAGCTATTTCTCGGAGGGTCTTTCGCCAAAGCACACTGCCATCACTTCGGTTAATGGCGATAAGGGCGAATGTATATGTCTTGCCGTCATTTTTTGCACTAAAGAAGCCGCCAAACGGATTGTCGTCCGTCTCAGACTCCGTTTCTTGACCTTCAATGGCGGTTTGGATGAAAATTTTGTCTCCCCAGATAATAGGCGTGGCATGTCCTGTACCGGGTACAGGTATTTTCCAACGAATATTTTCTGTCTCACTCCAGGTGGTGGGTGGGTTCGCGTCTGCTGCGATGCCAGTAGCATAGGGACCGCGCCAATGGTGCCAGTTTTTTTCGAAGCCCATAGGCTGCCCGGCACTCGCAGCAATCGTTACCAAAACACAGATACCAAGTGTTAAAATCACGATTCTTTTTAGCATTTCAATTCCTTTCGATGTAGGCATCGGTTATCAGAGAAGAGCGGCTTGTGGCAGGATAATATTTTTATTGGCTATACGTTTAACCAAGTCTCCTCTTCTCCTATCCAATTCCGAAAAGGGCGAGGTAGAAGACCTCACCTAGTGTAGTAGTTTAGTTCAGTTTAAAATGTCTTCGATAACAAGCGGTTGTAGTAGTTCACTGTTTGCGGCTTCCAGTTTCTCACGGCTCGACACCACACATACAGCGGCTTTGTCCCGATTTCCCTCTAAGAGCTCAAGCAAGGCGCGTTTTACCTCAGTCGGAGTCGCTTGACGGAGCTGTGCATAGCGTTCTTCCCGCATCTCGCGTGTCTGTCCAGTGAGGTGTTGACTGAGTGCCTCGCTCACGGCTTGACTTGGACGGATTGGTTTTTCACCATTTTTCGCGGTCGCAATGATCGCTCGATCAATGTCCTTCTGTGTCCATCTCACCTGCTTGACGTAATCGACGGTTTCCGCGAAGACGTTGAGGGTACGGGCAACATGCGGATCGCGATACGAAGCTTGATAGAGATGTGCATCAAACGGGCTATAGGTAAACCACGCCCCGTATGCGTTTCCTTTGAAGCGGATCTCACTCATAATATAATCCAAGCGTAAGATATGTGCGCCGATGCTAAGCAAGGTTGAATCCGGATGTGAATAGTGCGGAGCAGGCATCACATGTGCACAGTGTGCAATCTGGATTGGACCAGCCAGTCCCTCTCTCGGCGGTGTCTGAAACGGTTGAAACATAACAGGCTTAGAAACGCTTGGTTCGTCCCGCATCTTGCCAAGCCATTCTGCAAGACTCGCCCGTGTCTGCTCAAAAGCAGCATCGGAACCTGTGAAACTTGCAGTCACGCGTCTACTGTTCAGCAAGAATTCTCGAATCTCTTCTATATGACCCATGAGGTCGGCGTTAAGTTCGTCAAAATTGGAGAGCAACACCTCACTATTGCGGAGTTGTGGCAATCCGTGGACGATCTCTGTAAGATGTGCCTGTGACGAGAGCCCACGGGAAGCATGATGAATTGCTGTAGTTGAACCGTCGTGGATCATCCCTGTTCGGTATTCTGCGACCGCTTGAACCAAGACATCGCGAAGTCTTTCTGTATCTCTCGGATCCACGGCAAAAATAAGGTCATGCAGCACGTCCAGCGCAGCGTCTATTTTGCGATCAAGGGCTTTAAGTTGGAAGTTCAGGCACTGCAAGGGTTGATTCGCATCCAATGCATGCGTTGTGAATCCAGGTGAACACCCGATCCCCCCGGTGACAGATGATTTCCGCTGCGCTATCTCTGTATAGGACATATTCGCAGCGCCCAGTTTGCCAATAGCATCGGCGTATCTGGGTAAGTATCCCCAAAGATGTTCAGGTAGTCCTTGCAAATCAAAGCTCAAAACGAGGTAATTAACACCGTTGGCAAAGACATTGTTCTTAAGCAGAACTCGTCCTGCCACCTCTTCAACGGCAGTCGGGATATGCCTCGGTTTTTCAGGCAAATCGGTGACCTGAAGCTGTGGCAGTTTCGCTAATGCCTCTGGCGGGTTGGGTTGTCCGTTGAGGCGTTCCAATTCTGCGGCATCTGCGGCAATCTGTGCGACTTGTTCATCGGTGAATTGTGCCCGCGTGGTTTTCATACGCGCCATGAGCTCAGCATCAATTCTCGCCTGCATATCCTGATCCGGAGATAACACACTCGAAAGACGATGCGGGTTGTCGATCAGCCGTTCGCGAATCAGGTCATTGAAAATCCCCGGGTTTTCTTGCCACCGCTGCTGAACAGCTGCAAGGCTTTCGCCCAATTTCAAGAAGGTGTGCGAATCTTTCTCGTATATCCACGTTTCTATGACCCGATAGAGCATGCGAAGTGGGAACATCGGGGCGACTTCTTGATAGTAATAGGTGGCTTGCTGGAATACTGCTTCGACGGTTTCGCGGCTGATCTCTGAGTCTGCGACCTGCGTTAAGGTATCAAGGACGAGCTGCGTAAATGCTCCGGCGTGCTTGGTTTCACTGCCTTTGAGCCCGACATAAAAGGTGCTTGCTGGTCCGATAGAGCTTGCACCAGAGTAGATCAGATCCGCACCGAGTTTAGAGTCTATAATCGCCTTTCGGAGCGGTGCTGCTTCATTACCGAGTAGAATCAGACTCAAAAGACGGCATAAGATCACATCTTCAGGATCTGTTGCGTCTCCGATGAGCCAACTCAGCATGAGATAGGTTTTCTCAGTGAGTGGTTCATCTGCCCCAACCGGATAGGTGTCTTCTACGTTCTGTGGGGCATCCCACTGCGGTTGGTGCGTAACTTCCTGACAGAGGGGCCTCAAGGGTACATTGGTTTCGATCTTCGGAATAGCATCGAGTTTATCAGTGAGGAACATCAAATAATCTATGGTTGGAATATCGCCGTAGAAGAAGAAATAACTGTTACTTGGGTGATAGTAGGTTGTGTGGAAGTGCTTGAGATACTCGTAGGTTAGATCCGGAATAGCATTTGGGTCTCCGCCGGATTCACGAGCATAGAGCGTATCAGGCAGAAGTCTACTCGTCATGGAACGGTAGAGTCGCGATTCAGGATCTGAAAAGACTCCCTTCATTTCGTTATAGACGATACCTGTTATCTTCAGGTCACCTGTCGGGTTTTCTGGATCGGCAGGTGCAAGATGATGTCCTTCGCGTTTAAAGGTTTCTTCTGTAAGCAGCGGATGGAAGACGGCATCGAAATAGACTTCCGCCAGATTGAAAAGGTCTTTTTTCACATTACTAGCGACTGGATAGTAAGTGTGGTCGGAGCTAGTCATAGCGTTGATGAAGGTCGCCATGCTCATCTTGATCATCTCAAAAAAAGGTTCTTTGACCGGATATTTTTCGGAACCCGCTAAAACTGCATGCTCAAGAATATGCGGTGCCCCCGTGTCGTCTGAGGGCGGAGTAGGGAAATTAATCGAGAAAAGATTTTCAGTATCGTTTGTGTAGAGATGTAGCAGGCGTGCCCCAGTGTGCTGGTGTGCCAATTCAATCGTTACTGCTCGTAACTCCTCGATCTGCGTAACGGCCTTTACTTCAAAGCCGTGTAATTGTTCGCCGGGGCGTAAATCTACTTCCGGCATCCAAGGGGTTTCCAATATTTTGCCTCCGTGGTTCTAATATTATTCTTTGGTTTTTGCTAAGTTCGCGCATACAAGTTCGTTGTCGTTTCGGGCGAAGACATGTTTATACGCAAAGGCGGGATGTGCCCACGTAACGCCGCCTCTGCGATTCAATTGGTCACGAGTTGGATCGATCAACTTGGCACGACTGATGATGTTTAGTCCTTCCGGGGAGAGGTCAGTGATAAGAAGTTCCCCTCGCTCGTTGAACATCCAGACTCTATTTTTTGATGATGCGGTGTGTTTAACAAAATGGATAGTGCTCCATCGTGCCTTTGGTACAGCGGAGAGGTCTTCCCAAACCCGATCTCCGTTTTGAGCGTCAAGACAACGGAGTTCCCCGTAACTATCTACACCGTAAATGTACCCCCCAATTCGTAAAGGTGTCGCCATCGTGGTCTGAAGTGCATCTGTATGTTGTTCGTTCTTGCCCTTACGATGCCAACCTAGCTCTACCGCTAGATTTTCTTCGGACACCTTCAGAAGAAGGGAACCTTGACGGAAATCGGTGATGAACAACTCATTATGGCTAAAAATAGGCGTGGCAATGCCTATCTCAAAACTTTCCGGTGGAAACGGATAATGCCAATGGGATTCGCCTGTTTGTGGGTTGAGAGCGGCTATATTCGCCCCTGTCCAACAGACGAGAACACGCTTGCCTGCTTGCGTGATCACAATTGGTGCTGAATAAGAGGCGTTGTCATTCAATGCTTTCCATCTTTCTTCGCCTGTTTTCCTGTCAAATGCAACGATACATGCGTTTGGCTGCCCACCGATTTGAACAATTAGGTTTTCTGCCTCGACAATAGGAGCACTTGCAATACCCCAGATAGGCATATTAATATTATATTCTGTATTAAGATCCCGCTTCCATACGATGTCACCTGTTGCGGCATTGAAACAGTGTAGGTGGCCCATCGCCCCGAGCGCATAAGCGAGCCCATCATGTACAGTCACAGTTGCCCGCGGTCCGGCTGTATAGTCAATCCTATAAACACAATCGTAAGTGTAGGACCAGACGGTTCCACCTGTTTCCCAATCAAAACAGTGAACGCGCTCCACTTGTTTTGGCTCAGTCAACCGATCCGTGACGTAGACGCGCCCATCGGCGACGCTCGGCCCGCTATAACCGCTTCCAATAGAGACACGCCAACGGAGCGGGATTTCTGCTCCTTCAAATTCTTCAATGATGCCTGTTTCGTTCCAAACCCCTTCGCGTTCTTTACCACGCCACTGATGCCATTCATCAGCAATTGCGGACATCTGCATCAGTGAAATAACAGACGGCACAATGAGTAGACATATAAACTGCTTCATAGATTCCTTGTATAGTTTCTCAACCAGAGGACCATCTCTCGATAGACCTGGTTTGTCTCTTTGTATTGCTTTTTTAGTTTCTTTAATTTTGCGTGCGGTCCCTTGATCCGACTCTGTTTGAGTGCTTCCGAATTTCGGTGTGTGTCGCCTTGATACGTTATTTCCACCAAATCTTCAAGGTGTTTAACACTAGCACCTATGTCTAAGAGGTACTCCCAGATGAGTCGAGTGGCGCATGTACTATTTCTATTGTCAAAAGCCGGCGGTTTGTGATCGAATCGGTAGTTTTCCGGACAATAAGTGTTTCCAATGTCCACCAAACAGTCGGCATGTAACCTGAGGTTCTCGGGCACTTTGCGGCTTACGAATAAAACCTCCACATTGTCTGCTTGGAAGAGAAAATCTTGGGCAATCCACGCACTGACAATAGCATCAAGGTCTGGATCTGTGTGTGTGACAATCTGTTTCAAGAACACCCCGCCGCGTGTAGGACGGTTTTTCGAATCCGTCTTCTTGTAGGTTCGTTTTCGCATGGCAACTTCTCAAACTCTTTCTGTAGGATAGCTTTTCCGATCAGGGCTCCCTCTTTTTTATCCATCTAGTATACGAATTTACGGTGAGATTGTCAAGCGAGTCCTTATGTATTATTAGAATCAGGATTTTAGAATTTACAGACTACTTGCCCCACTTGATTGAAAACAGTCTTATATAGATGGAATGCTCAAGATATTTGACTAAGTGCAAGTTTTCTCAACGGAAAATTGACTTTTTTTTCGACTTCGAAATGCCTCTTACAGAAAACAGCGAAATGTTGTAATCTGGGAACGTCCCCTATCCTACGGTCGCAGCGTTAAACGCCGGATGACATAAATCCATGCACGCATCCCACGTACGTCCACCGTCAACTGTCGGATCACCTTAAGAGAACGTTGTTGTTTCAGTTCTTTGTTAAATATTTCGCGCTGCGATGTAAGTAGTACTATTTTGCCCTTCGGTTTCAAGGCGCGTTCATATTCTTTGAGACATCGCCGATATAGATTTGCTAGCTGTCGGACATTCTCGATTGTTTCACCAAACGGAAGATTACAGACAATCTTATCAACAGTATTCGACTGCAACGGTAGGGTCCGGGCATCCCAACGGAAGAACTGACGCGGTTGATGTTGTCTACCGAAATTCGTCGCAGTAGCATCTAATGCCGTCGTAGAAATATCACCACCGATGAGGTAACGGTAACGACCGATGTGTGCACGTTCTAAAAGAATGGTAGCAGCACCACACATTGGGTCTAAGAAGACATCATCTGGATGCGGTCGTGAGAGCCGCACCATGCCGTAAGCTAGAGTCGGTTTGAGAGATGCGGGGATATGTGCCTGTTTATAGGGGCGCTGTGCCATGTGGTTTGGTGACAGCCTCACACTAATGTAACCGTCGTTTCCATGTATCTCCGCCCAGATATCTAGTGCTGCAACACTCTTCCCGAGATACCATCCGCGATCCAATAAAGTGCGTTCCATAACGCGCTGGAGATCAAGTCTCCGAAAATTCCGTTTTCCGGACAACCGACTCGTTAGTCGAAAGGGTGGGCGTTTCCGGACGTTGATACCCACCTGCCGACAACACGCAAACGTCTTCTCGAAGTTGAAGCGCGCCAATGAGCCGCTCAATGCCGCCAGAGAGCTCCGGGATCGTGTCATTTTCGGTATCTGTTTAAGGACGAGAAAAAGATGTTCTGCTGTTCGGAGTGATAACAGGTTGCGCGGGTTACCCGTATACTGAAAAAGCAGACGTTGCGGTTTGCGTTCCAGGATCTTCAGGTGTCCTGTCTCGGCAAAGCGTTCGCTCAGCTCCTCGCGTGCAATGGTTTCTAACCCGGCGCTTACGATAATTGAATAAAGCATGTTTTGGATTTGCAGCACACAATGTGCGCTTCCTGATTTTACGGTTCGGGCCAATCCAGATAGCGATGGAGAAAACGAAACGTAGTTTCGGTAACGGACCTGTCAAGGGCTTCGACCACTTCTACAGCAAGGTCTCTGTCTAATGTTAGCGGTTCAGTTCCAAGTAACACTTGTGCAGTTTCACTTGCCATGTAAGCTCCTTTCACACAGTTGTGAGTTATCCATTATCAGGTGTGTGAAGTCGGGATTCTCGGTTCTCATCCTACAAGCAGTTCATCCGTGCTAAATGATTCCATCCCGCTTTAACTTATTTATCTCATGAGAAGACATTCCCAACACACTTGTCAGGGTCTCAGTCGTATGTTCGCTGAGATTCGGTGCAGGTGTGTCCACACTTCCGGGGGTTTCTGATAGTTTAATCGGAATTCCCGGTATCTTGACCTCACCTGTAATTTTGTGTGAGATACGTGTAATCATCTCCCGCGCCTGCACCTGCGGATGCGTGACAACCTTGTCCATTGCGTTGATGGGGCCACATGGAACACCGATTTTTCCGAGGGCATCGATCCAATTGGCTGTAGTGCGTTGCGACATGAGCTCTGAAAGGATAGGAAACAGTTGACTGTGATTTTCTGTCCTGTCAGCATTCGTCTGAAATCGCTTGTCCGAGACGAGTTCCTGTCGATCGACATGCTCACAGAACTTTTCCCAGAGTGTATCGTTTCCGAGAGCAATAATAACGTATCCATCTGCAGATGCGAAGGCCTCAAATGGTGTAATTGCTGGATGTCTAGCCCCGAGTGGCTTCGGGGCTTCACCCGTTGCAAAATAACGGACAACCGCGTTTTCTAAAACAGCCACGAGACTATCTAACATTGCAACATCGACAAACTGTCCGTTCCCGGTTTGGTTGCGGTGGTGCAGTGCGGTGAGAATGCCTATTGTCGTGAAGAGAGCAGCGGTAATGTCACTGATAGAGGTACCAACCCGTATCGGTGCCCCATCAGGTTCGCCGGTAATGCTGATAATGCCCCCCATACCTTGGATGATCATATCGTATGCCCCGTGATGTGCATAGGGCCCCTTCTGCCCAAAGCCGGAGCATGCCGCATAGATGAGCAAGGGGTACTCAGATTTGAGTGCCTCATAATCCAAGCCCAATTTCTTCATTGTTCCGGGTCGAAAATTCTCCACAAGGATGTCGGTCCGTTTCAACAACTGCTTAAATATTTCTCGTCCGCGCTGGGTCTTAAGGTTGAGTGTTACGCTCTGCTTCCCACGATTCACACTCATGAAATAGAGACTGAACCCGTTTTTGAAGGGGCCAAAATTGCGAGATTCGTCTCCTGTACCGGGTTGTTCAATCTTGATGACCTCTGCACCGAGGTCACAGAGAAGCATAGTCGCATAAGGCCCAGCGAGAACTCGTGTCAGATCCAAAACCTTTATACCGCTGAGGGGACTTGTCATTGTTCCTCTTTCCTAGTAACTGTGAAAACCGATTTTACAGTTCTTTGCCGACAATAAGACGATACGCTTCGCGATATTTTTCACTCGTTTTAGAAATAACAGACTCCGGCAACTCAGGCGCAGGCGGCTTTTTGTTCCAACCGATCTCGGAGAGGTAATCTCTGACGAACTGTTTATCGAAACTTTGCTGAGGTTTACCGGGGGTGTAGAGGTCTGCAGACCAGAAACGCGATGAGTCAGGTGTGAAAACTTCATCGATAACAATAAGTGCGCCGTTGCATTGACCGAATTCAAACTTGGTATCACAGAGGATGATTCCAGCACTCTCGGTGTGTCGGCTTGCGGTTCTGAAAAGTTCAAAACTGGTGTCGATCAACCGATCTGTCAGTTCACTGCCGATCTGATTCCGCATCTCTTGAATCGAGATGGGTTCATCGTGTTCACCTTGTTCTGCTTTGGTTGTTGGCGTGAAGAGGAGTTCTGGAAGTCGATCGGACTCTCGGAGTCCATCAGGGAGTTTCTGTCCACAGATCTCGCCTGTCTTCTGGTAGGAAGACCAGCCAGACCCAGCGAGATAACCGCGTACGACACATTCAACGTCCACGCGATCGGCTTTTCTGACGAGCATGGAGCGCCCGTTTAAAAGGTCAGCATCTGCCTGTAGAATGTCCGGATAATCTGCGACTTCTGTTGTAATCAGGTGATTGTCAGCGACAGGTTTGGTGTAGTTGAACCAAAATTTGGACAAACCCGTTAGAATTTTGCCCTTATCAGGGATGCCGTTTGGTAAAACGACATCGAAGGCGGAGAGTCGATCGGTGGATACAATCAGGAGTTCATCTCCGAGATCATAGAGATCCCGAACCTTGCCACTGTGAATTGGCGATAAGTTGGTTAATTGTGTAGAGGTAATAATGTCTTGAGACATATTTTTCTCCTTCAGAAACAATCATGAGCAGCTGGTGCTCTTTTGTCTGGCTTTATTCTTTCAGTAAATTTTGTAGGACTGCTGCGGTCCTATGAGTTCTATCTATTTGGAGCGCCTTGTTGGTTTCCTGCTTGGCAGACTGCATCTCGCTGAGATAGTAGTAACATGATGCCCTCAAGGCATACAGGTCGGCTTTGGTATGATAGTCATGCCGAAACAGGTATTCGGTATCCGCTTGTAAGGCGTTATCTATTGCAAGGATGGCTGACCTGAAATCGGAGAGATCTTTATTCCGCAGGTAAAGTGTGTTTGCAAGCCCAACCCATGCGTCAGCATTGGATGCATCGAGCTGCACAGCGTTCTGGAATGCTTCTTGTGCAAGTTTTGGGTCCAAGGATAGACTAAGATGGCTCCAGGCTACGCCGTTGTGTGCATCGGCGAGTCCATCGTCGAAATTGAGAGCTCGCTCAAAACTCAGCAAGGCTTCTGCATAGTTCCCTGCCCTATAAGAACGCCATCCCGATTCTGTATAATTGACCGCATTCGGAGTGTCTGTTTCAGAGTCGCTTGAGCAACCGCTCTGCATGAGAAGACAAATGCAGAATACAGTCATAGATATCATGTGTAGTGTCGTTCTCAATTTAATAGAAGTCATAATAGTTGTTAGCAGTCAGTAAGCTGATACATCTATCCGATGTGTTTCTCTTTTCTTTTTTCCTATGGGAACGAGTTCCACTTGCGACTTCTTATAAAGTCCAGCTCGACCTCCTGCCTATCATTCATTCGCAGCTATCATTAGTCAGATTTGAGCGTTTTCAAGAGAGGACTTCGCAGTGCCACAGCAACCGAAGCAGCATTTGCAATTATACCAAAACTGAAGATCAGAAGCAAGGTAATTGTGAGCGAGATCCACGGAAAAGAGGGGAAATGTGCTTGGGAAGCAAGTACTGCAGTAAGTCCAGCTGCAATCCCGATCGACATACCTACAACCAGCAGAAAGCAGCTTTCGAGGAACAACATCCACGAGAGGAATTGTCGGCGGAAACCGAAGGCACGGAGGGTCGCGAGTTCACCACGCCGTTCAATAATGTTCCTAAATAGGATGAGGGCGACTCCGAAGGTGCCTAGTAGCACACCTAACCCACCCAAGCTCTGAAAAGTGGAGATGTAAGTATTCTCAACCGATCGATAACTTGCGAGTCTCGCCGATGCCGATGTCAGGTCAAATCCGTAGTCACTGAGCGTTTTCTCTAAGATTTGTGCTGTTTTTTCGCGCAATTCGGAAGGCGTTTTGACGAGGAAAAACTGATAACCACTTTGGTTTGGAAAGTACTTCGTGAAATTGGACTCCGAGATAATCAATTGGCTTTGAAAAAGACTTCCTTGAACCGTTTCCAGATTTAAAAGAAGTGGTTTCCCAAATGCATCTTGGACGAGAAAATCGTCATCAGGGTTGTGGTGTAAGATCCAACGAAGTGAGTTGTCATCACCGATAGCAGCTATTCTTCCCTCTCCGAGGTCACTTAATTCTAATCGATTCCATGGGGGTTTTGCCAACATAGCATTGGAAGCCCCCAAAATTTGAGGACTCTGAGGCCTGTAGAGATTCAGACAACTAACATCTTCACCGGGAAGCACACGAAAGGGAATGATTTCTGATGCCCTGAGAAATTCGGAATCCCTTTCGGAGAAACCGATTTCAAATCTACCTTCAGCGGTATTAAGGTTATGGTGTAAAGGGAGCGCTGACTCAGCAACAAAGGCATATTCTGTGTCAGGCGGTGCATCGTGCCGATTTACACCGACTGCTACTATGATGCAACACGCCAAGCTAACGGTTTGGACGCAAGCTGTGCTGCGTCGAGGGTGACGTGCGGCATTTTTGAGGGCAAATCGTAGTCTATTCAACCGTTTTGGAATCCGTTGTGACTTTAGCCAGCTCTCAAAAGCAGTCCGTCCGACACCAATAATACCCAAAGTCAGTAGTAAGAAATCGATGATCGGGTTTTCTATCCAGATACCGAAGGTATCGGAAAACCGATTGTCAAAAAAGAGAAAAAAGACTACTAGCATACCGAGGAACGCAATAGCGCTGCTCTTCGCGATTGCTAGCCCCGGAAGCGCTTTAACCTTTTTTTTCTCTAGGCTGGGAGCTGTCCTAGTGAAATTGCTTTGACCGGCAAGCAGTGCAGTTATAGATGCCTGCCCTAAGTCCCGGACGGTTAAGCAAATAGAGATCATTATAACAGCTAGTGCGATGAATACACCTATCAGCAGACTCCACGGGTTGACATAGAGTTCCATAAAAGGCGTACCAATAGCAGGTAACCACCATGTCTGTACTCCGAATATCATTAATTGTGCGTATCCAATCGCCAACAGACACCCCAGCAGGCTACCGATACCGGCGATAGCGGCTCCCTCAAAAAGAAAACGGCGGCGGATTTTGGCAATAGGGTAACCAACCGCTTGTAAAATACCGATTTCACGTGATCTCTGCTCCACGCCGATTCGGAAGAGCATCGCTATTAATAATGCAACCGCGATAATGATAAAACTACTGAGACTGCTAAACAGCATTCCAAAATCTGTTGCACCGATAGCGGCTTGTAGCCCGTCCTCTTGAAGAGATAAGAATTGGAATCCGACCTGTTCGGGGCGAATCCTTTTCAGCAATTCGGTTTCAAAAAGCCTGCGTGTCGCTTGAATATCCGAATTTTGCAGAGGGCTCATCCGAATCGCAGTCAGATCGCCAAACCGATTTTTCCAGAGTCGCTTGCCCATTTCCAGCGAGATAAATGCCTTCGGGAGGGGTCCGTATTTGTCCCAATACATTTCATCCTGATCACGAATAAGTGTGTAATCAATCGGAAAAGGAGACTTCCATTCGGACATATCCGTAGTGTCGTGAATCCCCGGAAAATCAGGAATGATGTTTTTATCCGCAGCGATGCCCTCGATGGGCAGGATTCCCTTTAAAAGAAAGGACGCTGTTTCGATAGTATATGCTTCATCTGCACCGACCCTATAATATGTAATCGTGATGTTGTCGCCGACTTTTACTCCAAGGTCATTCGCTGTCCACGTATTCAGGAGAATCTCATTTTCCTGTAGGGCGGTTTTCCAAATCCGGACATTGTCTGCCAGTGGAACAGAAAGCCCACTCCGGTCGGTCAAGAGTGCAACAATCGTGGAATATGGAACGCTCTTTTCGTGAGCAGCTATTGTATTCGCGAGGTACGTCAGGGTCGGAAGTGCCGGGATCCCATGTTCAGTTGCAACCTTCAACGCTGTTTCCGCGAATACAGGTTTGAGGAGGTATTGCTGACTTTGGAGATCAAAGTGATTCTCATGAACCTGAATGCTCAATCCGAGTGCCTCAAGCGTCAGTATGAATTGACGAGGTGAGATCGGATCCGGTTCAGCTGTAAATAGGACGTTTACTTTCTCCGCTTGCCCAAGTACCTTTTGCAAGGCCGGAAGAGCGATGAAGGCATTGAAAGGCAGCCTCTGGTGTGCTTGTAGATTGAACCTCCCTGCATTCTGAGTCGGAACGATATCGCTCACGACTAAACGGAGACTCCGAATAGCCTCGGCAGCGTCCCGTTCGCCTAAGAGAAATTCCGGATGAATGTCGGCAATTTGTGGTATATTGACAAGAAGCGTCTCACCGACTTGCACATCTAACTCAGTTTGAAGTGCCTCGTTGATGATGATCGCGTTGAAAGGTTGATTAGAGGCTTTGTTTAGACTTGGAATCGGATCCTCTTTCCAAAAAGTGAAGAAACTTTCTGTCACGCCGAGGATGTTAACCTTTGATGCCCGGGTTTGTGCATGTGGCGCGGTGACTGCGCCGTTTAACAAAATCGCTGGCACGTTGTTTTGTGTATTCAAAAGGTCCTGCTGGAAAAAGTGATCTGCGAGCACGGCATGCTGAATCGTGCCGAGCCGCTCTGCTGTGAGACTACGGAGACTTCCACGTACAGAATCCCCGACAATCAAAGCACCAGCGAGCACACCGGTCGCCACGGCAGTGCAAAGCGAGACGATGAGGTGTATCTGCCAAAAGTGTTGAATGGAGGAAAATTTACGCATGTGCTGCTGGGCCAGAATCTTTACTTGACACTGCCAGTACCGTCCGCGAGTTGCAAATGCTGTTGAAAACGCGAGGCGATCTCAAGGTTATGTGTAACGACTATCAATATATTCTGCGCCGCGCCGTGCAGTTCAAAAATCAGATCTGCAATCGTTTCGGAAGTCGCCCTATCCAGGTTACCCGTGGGTTCATCGCAAAGCAGAATACGGGGTTGATTGATAAGGGCCCGAGCAACAGCAGCACGTTGGCGCTCACCCCCGGACAGCTCGGCGGGACGATGCGATATGCGGTGCGTGAGTTCAACGCGTCTGAGGAGTTCCTGAGCACGCTTCGCCGCATTTTGCTGTCCCTTGGAGACAAGTGTCGGAATCAGAACGTTCTCAAGCACGGAGTACTGCGGCAGCAAATGGTGATCCTGAAATACGAACCCAATCACGGCGTTTCGATACCGGGCAAGTGCGGGCTCAGGAAGTGCGAATGGGTCCGTGTTGTTAATATTAACCCGCCCGCGACTCGGTTGCTCTAATGTACCGATGATATGTAGGAGTGTACTCTTACCGGAGCCAGAGGGGCCAGTAATAGCAAGGGAATTTCCATGGGTAAGGCTAAATGAGATGTCGCGCAAGACTTGAAGGGATCCGAAATCTTTTGACAGATCGGTCACTTCAAGCATCGGGGCAGTGGTGTTCGACTCTTTCGTGGTCTGCATAAACTAAGATCCTAATGGATGATGTTATAGACTGCATAAGTAGGGAAGATGTTAATAAATACTTATGGACAGCAAATCTGATCAGCAATAAAATCCGGAATAGGGATTGCCCGCAGTTTTTCACCGGGGTTGGTTACACAACAGACAGCGGTGATTTCTCCTCGTGCGATGTCTGTTCCTTGACGTGTAAAGTGAAATTGATAGGTGAGCGATTTGGTCCTTTTTTTGGAGATCCACAGCCGGATGTCAACCTCATCTTCAAATCGAAGCGGGCGCAAATATTCACACGAAGCTGCGAGTCGGGGCCATCCGATTTTATCGCCGTTCCATTCGGTTGCGACACTCGTCCCCAAACCCCGCAGGAATTCGTGTTCTGCGGCTTCCATAAAAACAAAAAATCGCGTGAAATGGACAATTCCGGCCATATCGGTGTCAGCAAACTCAATTTTCCGTTTGGTTCGGTACTCAGTTGTCATTTTTTTGCGGTCGATTATCGGGTATCAGTTGTCAGTTAGGTAAGAAGAGATCTCGTAACTTTCCACAACTCTCTGGCACTGTCAGAGAGTTGTGGAAATTTTACGAAACTGCTTTTAACTGACAATTGACAGTTGTTCCTCTACATTTTTGGAAATTCCGGAACATCCTCGTAACGGCTCCAAGTCTCGGAGTGGATACGCCAGTGTCCATCCGTCGGGTCCACCATAAGATTCAGTCGTTTTGTCCCGTAATCTGAATAAGCGGGGCGACTGCCGCTGGCCCGCACGCCAGTGAATTTTTGTAAGAATTGGACATCTGCGACCGCTCGGTCCCCGTTGATTTGCAAATTAGAGATAGAGACCTGAACTTCGGCATATATGTTGTTGAGTTTCTCCATCTTCGTCCGGAGTTGTTCTTTTGTAAGGTGGGACGAAGTCTCCTTTCCCCCGCGTATGGTGACGCGTGTAATCCGAGCCCTTTCTGAGTAGATAGACATGTAGGTTCCCAGGTCTTTATCTTCCCAAGCTTTCTGCCACTTTCCCAAAACCTGTCTCACCTTGAGCTGCGTATCGAGCGGTGCGTTACCGTCAAAGGTGTTGTCGGATGTTTCACTCGGAACGTTATCCGTGTCGGGTGGGACCTCTGGTGCAAGGGCAATCGCATCAGACATTTCGCCGATCTGATCGTTAATGATTTTCCATTTACGTCTGAAAAATCCTTTTTTTTCAATAGTGAGGGTCCGGACGTGCGTCTCAATGATGTTATCGCCACTCTCTAAGGTTACATTGATGTTGTCAACTATGTGGCGGTTTTTCTGGCGAGGCGCGGCGGTATAGAGGGCCTCTGCAAGAGTGACGACATGGATTTGGGACAGGAGTTCAGTGGCTCGCCGAAAACTGGCGGCTCGCTTTTTACGAGAAGACTTGTCCCACAGATCAGTGTACGCCTTCACATTCTGTGATTCCAAAGCGGCTTTCCAACTGAGGACGACCGGCATTACCGGGCTGTTGGGTTGTGTCGTTGTCTGCTCCACCGAATCAGGTACTGGCACGGTGGTGATAAGATCACTACCGACGATTTCGTCCTTAATAAGTTTCCAGCGTTGTTGAACGAACCCGTGTTTTTCGATAACCAGATTGCGCACCTGTTCTTGGGGTTCACCAGAATGGTAAGCGATGAGTGAGAGCCCTTCGATTCGGTAGCGGTTGGAATATCGAGGTTCCCGAAATGTTTGTGTAGCACCTCCAAGCTTAACTTCCAATCTCACGCCGCCGCTGAGGAGGCTTGCTGTTTCGTGATAACCTGCCTCAGCGGATTGACGTTCACTTTTTACCCAGAGTGCGTCATACTTTCTGACACTACCAGATTCGAGGGCGTTTTTCCACTTTGCTAAGAAAGCAGTAGGTGTTTCACTGGAACTCATCAATATCACTAGCAGCGCAACGAAAGCGATAACGACCGCGGCAATACCGCCCCCCCATATTAGCCCCCGGGATATAGCAGGTTTCTTTGATTGGTTTTGTCGGTTCTGTGTGTCGTTCACAATTTAACCTCCGTGTTTTTTACCGATTGCGCCTGGGCGGTCCTTCTGGTGTCGCGGCAGTATTTCTATGTGTTAACAAACCATTCATAGCCGAAAACAGGCACTTTAATGAATGTGGACCGATGCCGAAACAGGGGCATCGCCCAAGCATACAGAGCTAAAAATTAGGCACGTTCTCATAGATTTGCCAGATCTCGTGATGAATTTTCCAGCTGCTCCCCACTTGATGCATCCATACTTCGCGAATCCAGATATTGTGAAGTGCAGTGGCATCCTCGTCTACTGCGGGGGCAACCAGTCGGGTGAGTCGATGTATACCGATAACACTCTCGCCTTCAACCTGGGTCTCCATTTTGACTTTGCTCCAGGCGTGGGTGTTCATCTCACGAAGGTCCAACTGAAGTTGATGTCGGTCGATTTTATTTCGATGCTCTTTGCTTTCATGAATCACCACTTTGTCTGCGACAATGTCGCGGGCATAGTATGAAAGATGCGCGTTAAGGTTTTTACTGTGCCAGGCCTGTTCCCAATTAGTGAGGGCGGATTTACCTGCCTCAATCTGCTCCGTTGAGAGCGAGGTCCGCCCTGTTTTCAGGGGGTGTAGTACAGGTTGACTGTCAACATAGGCGCGTGCTGCTGCTGCTTTCTGGTTCAAATACTCCTCGTGCTCCCTATCAGCGGTTTGCTGACTTGCCTGTGTGAGTTTCTCGGTATAGATTGCTGCCTGTTCGCGGAGTTGCTTTCTCAGCATATTTATTTCAGCGATAACAGCGCGTTTCTGATGTCCTTCTTCCTTAGCCATTCTTTCGGCGACTTCCAGTTTCCGGCGCAGCTCTGAGACATCTTTCCCGTAGCTGCGGATTTTGGCTTCCGCGCGCTGGGATCTTACTTGTATATCTTCTAAGGTCTTGGAGAGTTCAGCAACTTGTGCGCTATAGGTCTTCCGTTTATTGCTCAATTCAAGGTTCTTCTTCTGAAATTCGCTGAGCGTCTGTTTCAGGCGTTCCTTATCGCCCCGCACGCCCTGAATTTCTTTTTGGGCTTCGGCGATTTCACTCTCCTTCACGCTTAGCGCCTGGCGAAGCTCATCCGCACCTGCTTCTTTTTCCAATAAAGCTGCATTCAACGCAGCGCTTTTAGCGACGCTAATTGCCTCTTTTTCTGCAACTGTCGCATGCATAACTGCCCGATACGCAAGATGGAGCGCCTCGTTGCCTTTTTTTTCATCGAGGGCACTCTTCGCTGCCTCAAGATTCGACGCTGCAGATTCAAACGACTCCGCTGCGAGTGATACAGCGTCAGCCTCTCGCGCAGCGGCAATTGCTGCTGACGCGTCCACTATGGCAGTATCGACTGCTGAGGGTTCAATTTTCCCGAGTTGACCACCACATCCTGCTAAACCAAACAAAATGAGGAGCAAACCGATAAATAAATTTCCGTGCCAGGCCGAGTTACCCCTCCGCGATAAAGCAATGAATTGTTTCATTGATCTGACTCCTTTTATTTTAAATGTTTTTGTCCACAGTTCAATTGTTAGTTTCATCCACATAAAATTTCTGCTATTCTGTGATTCATAATAGGCGTGGTGAATTCGGTACTTCTTCACTGAATTAATAGAATATCATGTCTAACGGGTAGTGTCAAGGCAACGTTTCGAAATGCAGACAAAGTGGGGGATCAGCATTCGCTCTTAACAGATGAAATGGCACTGATAGGTGTAGCGTCTTGGCATGATTTCCACAAATACACACCCCAAAACCCGATAGTTCCAAAATTGTATTTGACATCGCTCGTAAATGCATGTATAATGTGTATTAATGCGTTATTTTCATAAATATCGGATATTGTGCTGCATAAATCGGTATCCGTTTGAAACTTCTTAACAGGCCTGGTATAGAATTTACGCTTATAGCCGCAAATCGAGCGGATCCTGCGTAAATCCTATAGGTATAACAAAAAAGAAAAGGATTTGTGGAAATTTCTGAATTTTCACACAAAAACTATGCGATTTGGCTTACTCAGTGCACTTTTAGCGACAGTTATTTCCTGCAACAGCGAACAGCTGCCTCATGTAACGATTGAAACCGAAAAAGGCAACATTATTATTGAACTTTATCCCGCGGCCGCCCCCGCTACAGTAGCAAATTTCGCACAACTCATCGAATCTGGGTTCTACAACGGCTTAACTTTTCACAGATTTGTTCAAGGTTTTGTCATCCAAGGAGGCGATCCAAAGGGAACAGGTAGAGGCGGCCCCGGCTGGACAATCCCTGGAGAATTCCAAGACCCTAACCTTCGCGAGAAGATGCCGCCCCATGAAAAGGGCGTAGTTGCGATGGCAAGGACACAGGACCCTGATTCTGCCGGAAGTCAATTCTATATTTGTCTCAGCTCAGACGCGACCCGCTACGCGCATCTAAACGGCAACTACACCACCTTTGGAAAAGTTATAGATGGAATAGAGGTCACAGACTTACTCCGAGAAGGGGACATCATGAATAAGGTGACAATTGAAAACTATACAGCAATGCGCTAATTTCAATATTCGAAAGGATGGACAGAAATAGAAATGGAAGAATGGAAACGTCTTGTTAGAGACACAGTCAACACCCCCGAAAAACTTGCTGCTCTCTTCGATGTGGATGTAGAGGAAATGCGGCGCATTCACAAAGAATTCCCGATCCGTATTAATCCGTATTATTTGGGTCTTATTGAAGAACCAGGCGACCCGATTTGGAAACAGGTCGTACCTGATCCCAAAGAATTAATCAGCACCGGTGTAGAAGACCCGCTCCACGAAGAAGACGATAGCGAGGTACCAAATGTCACGCACCGCTATCCAGATCGCGCCCTGTTTTACGTTAACTACATGTGTCCAATTTATTGCCGCTTCTGCACTCGTAAACGGAAGGTCGGCGACCCGCATTCAATCTCTGAAGATAACATCGAGAGGGGGCTTGCCTACATCCAAGCGCACCCTGAAATTCGTGATGTTATCATTTCCGGCGGTGATCCGCTCATGCTCACAGACAAAAAAATTGATATGATTGTCGGTGGATTACGGGCGATTGAACATTTAGAGATTATTCGGATCGGTTCGCGCGTTCCTGTGACACTGCCACAGCGGATCACGCCAGAGTTGTGTGCAATTTTGAAACAGTATCACCCGTTTTACATCAATACCCACTTCAACCACCCGCGCGAGATCACACCTGAAACTGAAAAGGCGTGTGGTATGTTAGCCGATGCCGGTATACCCCTCGGAAACCAGGCAGTCCTCCTCAGGGGCGTGAACGACGATCCGGCCGTGATGGTAGATCTCATGAAGGGCTTGTTGCGCATCCGGGTCAAGCCTTACTATATTTACCAAGCTGACCTTGTCGTTGGAACAGACCATTTCCGAACAGCGGTGCAAATAGGCTTAGACATTATCGCGGCCTTACGCGGACATATCTCTGGACTCGGTGTACCACATTACGTCATTGATGCCCCAGGCGGCGGTGGAAAAATCGCGCTAATGCCCGACCCTGTTGTCACCTTCGATGACCACAATATCCAACTCCAAAATTACGCAGGCAATGTCTACAGCTACCCCAGCACCCCGTTTTTTGATGCAGATTGGTAGGTTCTGTAGATTACACACAATCATTAGCCTAATATTTGCACGGATTTGATGCTGTTGCTGGTTAATCTCCCACCACTCCGTGAGCAATATGCCAACACTGACGTATTATCGGATATGGATGCGGAGATTGCTGCGTTGGAGAAACGTCTGGAGACGACCAGCGACATCAAACACTGCATGGCGCAGGATCTACTAACAGGATAGGGGCGGTTGCTTAAATCCGAACCAGTCCTATCAAAAATTGAGAGGTAAACATGAAACGTCTAAGCATTTTGAGCAAATACTTTTTGTTAGCACTCGGACCCCTTATTCTACTTATTATCTGTAGTTGCGACACCCTTCAGGACATAGTCCTTTCCGAGCCACCCAGTGAAACAGAGTCTGCACCGCTTCGCGTAACGATGATATATCCTAACGATTGTGTGGGTTCCACTGCCTACTGTGATGCCTTCCATATCGGCGTAAACACAGCGCAGAGAGAACACAGAATTATACTAACCGAAGTAAACGCTATGGAAAACGATCCTGTAGCCACAGAGGTGCTTTTAAGGGATACAGCACAAAATTCGGATCTTGTTTTGACTGCGGGATATCAGATAGGAGAGGTACTCGCCCGCATCGCTCCTGAATTTCCGAATGTTAAATTTGCAATTTTCGATGCTGTCCTCGATATTCCAAATGTGGTTTCTGTGAACTATAAGTCCAACGAGGGATCGTTTCTAGTCGGGGCACTCGCAGCTTTAAAATCGGAAAGTAACAAAATCGGTTATATCGGAGGCGCGGATGTTCCGCTGTTACAAGAATTCGAAGCCGGTTATATTGCGGGAATACAAAAGATCAATCCAGAGGCAGAAGTTACCGTAGAATACATTAGCAAAGATGCAACAGGTTTCAATCAACGTGAAAGAGCAAAAGCAATCGCTTTATCACAATATGCAAGCGGGATTGATGTGATCTACGCTGTTGCCGGCGGATCCGGCCAAGGCGTACTTGAAGCGGCGCGGGAGCAAAAACAGTTCATCATTTGGGTTGATTCCAACGGCAACCATCTTGCCCCAGGGCTAGTCTTGACAAGTATGATAAAAGAAATATCTTCATCCGTGCAGCACATCGTCGGAGAAACCGCAGCGGGCAATTTTATGGCAGGCATCCGTCTTTTTGGTATAGAAGATGGTGGTGTTAGTTATGCAGTTGACGAGCACAACCGTCCCCTACTTTCCGAGGATATCATAGCGACTGTCGAATCGTTAAAAGCAAAAATTATTACTGGCGAAATCGTCGTTCCAAACACAGTTCTGCTTCCGCGCGAATAGCACCAATAAGGACACTATTGTAAAACGGGCAGCTCCGCTTATACTTCAAATTCTCCTCTACAAAACTTTGATCTTTAGCATGAAAACGAGGTAAAAAATAACAATTTGCGAAGAAAGTTGACAAACTTCTAAAAACATAGTATAATTTAATAAACTTAATAATTTAGAAGTTATTTTAGATAAAGATAGAAATACCGGATCTAAAATATCAATCTCATATTCTTTCAAAAAGGAGAATTTTATGCAGAATCGATCTATAACCGGAAATTCTACGATGAGTCGATACCCATATCCAGAGTTTGAAGGGAAACGAGGTGTTGGGGTTGGAATCGTCCTAAGTCTAATCACTCTCGGTATCTATGGGCTTTATTGGCGAGGCAAGCAGATAGCGACGCTCAATGCCTGGCTGAAGAAAAAGGAACATTCTTTTTTCGCGTGGTTTTTTCTTTTAATTATCACCGCTGGTATCTATGGTTTCTATCGTGAGTATCAGATGGCAAACAGCATTAATACAATACAGGCTAACAATGGTTTAGTAACCGATGCGAGTCTACCAACTTCCTGTATGTTAGGGATGCTTTTGGGGTTTGGTGTCTTGCCCCTTGCTATTCGGCAACACCAGATTAACAGGCTCTACACAGAACAAATCTCTACAGAACAAGCCTCTGATGCTTAGCCGTACATTTCTTAGGTGTTTATCTCTTAACATATTTGCCTGCATTCGTCATTCTAAGGAGAATCATTGACTTTGAATCGCGTTTATCGTTTACTTATGCAAGACCTATTATAGCATAAAACGATGTGCTTGTCAAATTAAATAAATCGGAGATATTCTCATGAAAAGGTTTTGTATTTTTATTCAATGTGTTTTATTGTGTTACGCTTTAACGGAGTGGAACCGAGGGTTTTGGACAGTGTTAGGTGTATTTGTCTTGTTATCTGTGATGTCTTGGATATTGGTAGGTTTATTATGGCTTGCGGGCTATCTCTTTTTAGAGGATGTCAAAAGCACATTCGGTATCACAGATGAACACATGAAGCAGGCAGAAAAAGAAAGCGAGGCGAGGAAGAAAGAAAGGCAGAAAAAGAAAGCTGCAAGAGATAAAGAATGGTTGAAGGGATTTGAAAAGGAATAGGCGAAAGAGAAATCAGAAAAGGCAGAATGAGCATTATCAATCGCTTTGGCAGATACATCAGAATGGCGGATGCAGGCACTCTGGCATATTTTCTTGATCCGCCCTTTGAGATGTCAACAAGTATTCTTCACGATTAAAAGTTCGTGAGATTGTTTGACATGATCAGTGCCATCCTCTATTCGATTTTTACCAATTCGGGTTTCGCCCTGCCCTAATGTATATTGCCATTGAACTTCACTGATCTGAAAATCGGCATACCACTTTCGGATGGTTGTGCAGTCGTTATAGGAAAGCACAAAACCGCCCTGGTGTGCATGCAGCAGATCGCGTAGTAATGCATGGTCGAAACCTTTATGATGCACCGGGAAATTTCGTTGCGGATAGATACCTCGAAACATCTTACCCTCATCAAGATAGTAAGGAGGATCACAATAAAGAAATTCGCCTGGATGCATAGGAATTGTTTCCTCAAAATTCCCTTGTTCAACAGAAAGCGAAGGACACTTGAAATGGCGCACTTTGTCTACAGCCCGAATGTACTTCTCCGGGGATTGATAAATCTTGGACATCCAACCGAGGAAACCGGGACCATAGGAAAGATTATGATTAAACCAATAGTGTGCAGCTAACTTCAATGGATCTGAAATGAGGGACTCCTGGGTCCAATGTGCCTTGAGTCGGGTTTTAATTTTTGCGTACTGTTCTTTTGTCGGCTGCCACTTTTCGAGTTCATCCGCGAGGTTGTGGCTTGAGGAGAGCTGTATCTGCCAATAGTTTACGAGAACATCAAAGATGTCGTAACCACGAACCTGCATATGGAGTTCTTTTGCACAGGCAATTTCTACAGACCCACCGCCCATAAATGGAGATATGAGTCTATCAAGTCCATTCGGTATATGTTCGATGATATGCCCGACACCTAGACTTTTCCCGCCTGCATAGCGCAAGGGCAGCCCATTGTAGCGCGTATATTTAAATCTACCTTTACTTTTGAGCTTGTTCAAAAAGCAGTCTTTTATAGGAATTTCCAAAGGGAGCAGCTCTTGTTTCATTATGTTTTACCTTCTGACAGATTTTTAAAATGGCAACCTAGAGGATTCCGCGGTTACCGTTCGCCATTAAGTACAACGGTGGGAAAGCAGACCAAACGGGGCGGTTTCTGTTCACAGCAACTCATCTGAATATTAGCTTAGATAGTGTATCAAAAAACAGTAAAAATATAAACAAAAAATCTTGGTCTAGTGCTAATCTTCTGAAACAACGAGAAACTGATTGGCCTCAACATCTTGCAATATCTGAATTTTGCCACAGGGCCAACGCACCCTTAGTATATCAACGACTGTCCTGTCACCCAACCCGAAGTGTAGGCGCAGATCACTTTGACTGAGGTATCCAGAGCCACTTTTGACCTCTCGGATCTGTGTTAAGGCTCTAGAAACAGCCGTTACTCGTGCCCCTATGGCATCTCGGTTGCAATGTGTGCCGATGAGCCTGATACTTAACCACTGTGCAGTGTCGACTCCGTGGTTTCTCAAAATTGTCGGCGCATCCTTCAGATTAGAGACAACGATATCTATATCGCCATCGTTATCAATATCGCCGAATGCCGCGCCTCTGCTGACTTTCGGCATTGCTATCGTTGGATCGGCGCTTCCGGAAAAATTACCACTTCGGTTATTGAGAAAAAGCTGGTTGGGTTGAGCGTAAGTGCCAATTGGATCTATCTCCGCGATATTGTCGTCGATATGACCGTTGGCAATGAAGATATCCTGCCAACCGTCGTTGTTAAAATCAACGAAATCCACTCCCCATGCCAAAAATGGGAGGCTTTTCTCGCCGATGCCTTTTGCAAAGCTCACCTCGTCAAAGAAGTCGCCTTGTGCATTGTGATAGAGGCTATTCGTCTGGTCCTGAAAATTCGTAATCACAATATCGAGGTAGCCGTCGTTGTCGAAATCGCCGAGGTTCGCGCCCATTCCACTATAAGCTTGTCCGTCTTCGCTAAGCGCGATGCCCGAGAAGAGAGCGTCCTCTGTCATCCGAGCCTTGTCCGAGTTATTGCGATAGAAGTGGTTTGGCGTGGTATCATTGGCGACAAAGATATCAATGTCACCATCGTTATCCATATCACCACAAACGACGCCTAACCCTTTGCCCTTCGGTTCATTTATCCCGGCTTGTTCCGAGATATCTGTGAAAGTACCGTCGCCATTGTTAAGGTAGAGCACATCTGAAACCCCGGGCAGCACCTCTGGCGTGCAGTAGGTCCGAATCTCTTGTCGCGTGCATGCGGGGTCTGTCTCTGGGTCGAATTGGACATAGTTGACGACATAGAGGTCCAGGTTGCCGTCTATGTCTATATCCACGAAAGCACAACCGCTGCTGAATTGACTGCCATTTACGCCGGCGTGTTCAGCGACATCTGTAAAAGTGCCGTCTCCGTTGTTACGATAAAGGACGTTCGAGCCGTAATTAGTTATATAGAAGTCCACAAAACCGTCGTTGTTGTAATCACCGGCGCAGCATCCTAACCCGTAGCCGGTATCTCCGACAGCTGCCTGCGTTGTCACATCAACGAAAGTGTTGCCATCGTTACGATAGAGCCTGTTTGTGGGTAAGGTTAGGTAGCTGCTCCCGGGTAGGTCGCTGCCGTTGACGAAGTAGATGTCTAAATCGCCGTCGTTGTCGAAATCAAAGAGGGCAGCCCCACTGCCGATCGGTTCAATGAAGTATTTCTGTCCGCTTTCACCGTTTACGTGATGAAATGCAATTCCGAGATCGGTTGTTATATCGGTGAAACGGAGGCTGTGCATTTGCGAAGGAATAGATCGTGCCTTCACGACGTGGGGCAAAGCATGAAGGGCACAGATAACGAGAAACATCCACATCGTCTGGACCGTTAATTTTCGGCACTTCATTATTAATAATTAAAAGCGATCATTTCTTCGCTTTTATTTTGCGTAACATACTGCAACGACCTCTTCAAAGTAATCGAGCGAACTGTATAGGTCTCAGGAAGATCAAATATATCCGGATGATTTTGTTCGGATAAGACGATTTTATTGGTTAATTCAATAGTTCTTAAAAACTGATTGAATTCTTCTAAATCAAGAACGCCATTATAATGACCATTTGTATTATTGAAATAGGGTGGGTCAAGATATAAAAAGGAGTTGTGGACACAATCAAACGTTCTATAATCCTTGTTCATTAAGGTCAAGTCTTGAATGGTTTTACTCAAATTCAACAGTGAATCGAGACTTACTTTGGGACATGAGCTGCCTTTTCTAATAGGCGAGTTGAATTTGTTGCGCGAATTAAATCTTATTTTTCCTGAAAACGCGTTTTTCGCAAGATAAAGGAAGTTGGCGGCGCCCTCCACCCCGTTTTCTAAACATAGATTCCTGACGTGGTAATAATACTCGGTAGAAGCGTTGTTGTAATGTTCGTTATACAGCTCCCATAACCTAAGTGGAGATGTTTGAATCTGCTGTATCAGGTTTACAACAATAGGATTATTGTCGTTATAGGTAACGCGATGAGATCCAAACCTATTGCATGCGTACAGAGAGAATGCCCCACCTCCCCCAAATATATCGTAAATATGACATCCAAGATCATCAGGTATTAGTTTATCAAAAATATCTTTGAAACCTGCTTTACACCCAATGTAAGGTATTATCTTTAGATTTGCACGTTTGTTTGTTACAACAAAATCTGATTGCTCTATACTCGCCCGGCCTTCATTCATATCACTAATTCTCCGGTTCTGTAGATAAAGATTTGCCGTACGCCTTTGCACTGCTATTATTATAACAGGCACCCCACTTTTTTTCAACATATTGTCTCTGTATATGCTATAATGTTTGTTAGGCGTTGTTGGTTAAGAATTAGGCTTTTATTTAATATTATGGACCGCTCCTTAACCGACACCTAATAATAGAGGACTATAAAAGGAGAATTTCTAATGGCTAATACTCTACGTTTTGGCGTTGTCGGTTTAGGTATGGGCATGAACCGTTCCCGTATGATCCACAGCACGGATGGTGCAACGCTCGTTGCTGTAGCGGACCTTGTTGAAGAACGGCGCAAGACAGCTGAAGAAAACTTCGGTTGCGACAGTCACGATGATGCCCTTGAGATGTTCGACCGTGATGATATCGATGTGGCAATGATCATGACTCCGAGTGGACTTCATGGAAAGTTTGGAGAGGAAGCTGCCCGGCGCGGCAAACATGTTATCACAACAAAACCCATGGATGTCAACGTTGAAAATTGCAACGCCCTCATCAAAACGTGTGAAGACAACGGTGTCAAATTGCTGGTTGACTTCGGTGAACGCTACGGAAAACACAATCGACGGATCAAGCGTGCCCTCGAAACGGATGCTATCGGTAGCCCGCTTCTCTGTGAACTCCGTATGAAGTGGAAACGTCCGGATAGCTACTACGTCGGTTGGCATGGCACCTGGGAGCTCGATGGCGGTGGCTCTATCATGAACCAAGGCGTGCACTACATCGATCTCATGCTCTGGTTCATGGGCCCTGTCAGACGGATCATTGGGGCACACTTTGATGTCTACGATCACGAAAATTGTGAAACTGAGGATATGACTTCGGCGATCCTTGAATTTGAAAGCGGTGCCCTCGGTCACGTCCTGACAACAACGACCTTCCCCGGCAGTAACGTCTCCATGATTCACATCCACGGAGACAAGGGCATTGTTGGTCTTGGGCCGGAGGTATGGAAGTTCGTTGACGATGATGAGCCCGACATCGAACTTCCGCCTTATCCGAATAACGTCATCGAGGACGTGATCCAAGTCGTCAATAACGGGGGTTCACCCGCGGTAGACGGCTATGAGGGGAGCCGTTCGGTCGCCCTGAATATGGCTATCTACGAATGTGCTCGCACCGGCAAAGCAGTTCAGGTGTCATAGTCTTTCTATAAGGCGGGTTTCTGTACCCGCCTTTTTCTGAATTTTATTTACGAAACCGAGACGAAACTGTAGAGAAGCCATGAAAACAGCAAAACTGATTACGATGGGTTGCAAGGTTAACCAATACGATACGCAATCTATGCGCGAGACGCTTCATCACAACGGATATATGCTCCTTGACGACGAGACGTTGGGGCAAGGGGCTGACCTCTACCTCATCAACACCTGCACCGTAACGAACGCCGCCGACCAGAAGGCACGGCAAGCGATTCGGAGGGCGATCCGCCGGCATCCGAACGCCAAAGTGCTTGTTACGGGCTGCTATGCTGAGAGCGACCGCGAAACGATTGAAGATATCCCCGGTGTAATGTTTGTTTTTGGTAATCGAGAAAAAGCTCATTTCCAGCGTTACCTCGACCTATTGCACGCTGAAACACAGGCTCCGCCTGTAGAGGCGAAACACGGTCCGAATTCACTCCTCAGCATAGAGCCCGTTCAGCACGACGCTATCCGCGAACACGCGCGTTTTAGCAAAGGTGTCAGCGATGCGGGTAAACGGACACGTGCACTCATCAAAGTGCAAGATGGGTGCAGTGCGTTCTGTACGTATTGCATCATCCCGTATGTGCGGGGCCGGATGACGAGTCGCCCGCTCCATGACATCACAGACGAGGCACACCGTATCGCCGACAGCGGTATCAAGGAGGTCGTTATCACTGGCGTGCACCTGGGAGCCTACGGCATGGATACCGGCAGAGACAGAGATATCGCTGACATCTTAGAGCATATTCACGAGGTTGAAGGAATCGAGCGAATTCGCTTTAGCTCCATTGAACCGATGTATTTTCCGGATACCCTCGGTGAACGCATGGCGGCCCTCCCGAAATGCATGCCGCACTTCCATTTACCGCTCCAAGCCGGGTCGGATGAGATATTGCGGCAGATGCGGAGGCGTTACACAACCGCCCAATTTGCACATCTCGTCGAGAATCTACGTCGTGCGTTTGGCGAAGATGTCGGCATTACCACTGATATGATGGTCGGGTTCCCCGGTGAAACGGAGGCACACTTTGAAGAATCGTGCCGATTTGTTGAAGATATCGGGTTCAGTCAACTCCATGTATTCCGTTATTCACCCCGAAAAGGCACGCCTGCAGCAACTTACGCTGAGCAGGTATTACCAAGCGTCTCTGCTGCACGTAGCCAAGCAATGCTGTCAATCGGTCAACGCCTTAACAGAGCATTTCGATGTCGGATGCTTGGGAAAAAGAAAGAGGTGCTCATCGAAGCAAGCAGAGAAGGGAAGAATAACCAGCTCGCCGGTTTTACGGACAATTATCTTCGGGTGCTCGTGAATGCACCGGAGAGTGCAATCAATCAGATTCGAAGCGTCACTCTCGGTTCATTAGAAGGGGACTGCCTCTCTGCCACGTAACCTTTAAGATTCCTCCGCCTTGGCCTTTAAATCATAGAGTATATTCACGGCATCTAAGGGCGTTATCTGTGCAAGCTCCAGTCGTTGAATTTCTTCGACGAGGGGGTGCGTCTTCGGTTTAAAGAGGGTCATCTGTAGCGAATCGCTTTGTATTGTTTTGCGTGAAACGCGGCGGCGCGGTTTCGGCATCGTGGGCTGTATTTTTCGAGGGTGGCCGGTGGCCCCATCTGCCTCGACACTGAGATTGTGCTGTTCAAGTGCCTCAAGTATCTGTTGTGCGCGTGTGATCACGGCTTGGGGCAATCCGGCGAGGCGTGCAACGTGGATTCCGTAGCTCTGATCGGCACCGCCTGGTACAACTTTTCGGAGGAAGGTCACCTTCTGCCCGTCTTCATGAACAGCGACGTTATAGTTCTTTACGCGTTTATATTTGCTGGCAAGTTCCACCAATTCATGATAGTGCGTCGCAAAGAGGGTTTTTGCGCCCATCCGCTTTTCATCTATGAGATATTCCGAGACCGCCCACGCGATGCTGAGCCCGTCAAAGGTACTGGTCCCACGTCCAACTTCGTCGAAAATGACAAGGCTGTTCCGGGTGGCGTTGTTGAGGATATTCGCGGTCTCGTTCATCTCGACGAGGAAGGTACTCTGTCCCATGACGAGGTTGTCTGATGCTCCGACTCTTGTGAAAATGCGGTCTACGAGTCCGATTTTCGCGGCAGCAGCAGGCACAAAGCACCCCACTTGTGCCATTAGAACGATGAGCGCGGTCTGTCGGAGATAGGTACTTTTACCGCTCATATTTGGTCCTGTGATGATGTGTAGTTGCTGTTCATCGCAGTTGAGTGTTGTATCATTAGGGACAAAACCTTCCTGCGTGAACAGCTGTTCTACTACAGGGTGTCTGCCGTCCCGGATAATAATCTCGTCCCCGGTTGTCACGGTCGGTTTGACGTAGCTGTATTTCGCTGCGACGTAGGCGAAATTAGCGAGGACATCCAGCATTGCGATTGCCGCTGCGATTTTCTGAACGGCTTCTGTAAATTTCGCAGTTTCTTCGCGAATGCGACAGAAGAGCTCATACTCCAAGGTCTGTATGTGATCTTCTGCGTTCAGTACCTTCGCCTCTTGTTCTTTGAGTTCAGGGGTGATGAACCGCTCGGAGTGCCGAAGCGTCTGTTTACGGATATAGTCGTCAGGCACCATGTGCAGATTCGGTTTGGTCACGTCGATGTAATAACCGAAAACTTGATTGAATCCAATCTTCAAAGACTGAATTCCGCTTCGTTTGCGTTCTGCTTCTTGCATTGCTGCGATCCACTCTTTTCCTTGCCCGACGATCTGGCGAAGTTCGTCCAATTCCTCGCTATAGCCGTCGCGGATGACACCGCCTTCCCGGATGGTTGCAGGCGGTTCCGGGTGGATGCCGCGTTCAATTAGATCGACGAGTTCCGGAAGTGTGTCCAAGGTATCATTGAGGGCGTGCAGCATTGCGCACTTACAGTGCTGCAGGTGTTCTTTAACATCGGGGATTAGGCGGAGGGAGTCTTTGAGTGCATTCAGGTCTCGCCCGTTCACGGAGCCGAGGCTGATGCGAGAGATGAGTCGCTCGATATCATACATCTGCTTGAGTGCGTCGCGCAGTTCTTCTTGGAGGCCCACTTGGGTTTTAAGCTCGTGTACTGCGCTCAGCCGTTCTTCGATTTCCTTTTCGTCAAGCAAGGGTTGCAACAGGCATTGTCGCGTTTTCCGTCCGCCCATTGCTGTCACCGTCTGATCAAGCACTTCAAGGAGCGTGCCTTTTGTAGAGCCGTCGCGGATAGAGGCAGTTAACTCAAGGTTACGTTGTGTATCGGCATCCAGCACCATAAAATCTGAGAGTGTGTAGGTGTGAAGCGATACGATGTGTTCGACTTCCTGTTTTTGTGTCTCATTTAGGTAGTAGATGAGTGCGCCGGCGGCGGAGACGGCAGCCGGTAGGTGCTCACATCCGAACCCGTCGAGCGAGATTGTCTGGAAATGTTCAAGGAGTTCAGTACGGGCGGTATCCATTTCGAAACGCCAATCAGGCAAGTTATTGAGTGTCACTTTGAGGTCGGTCCTGAGTCGGTCAAACAGCTCCGGATCCTCAAATGCATCGGAGAAGAGGCATTCTTTCGGTGCAAAGCGGTGGATCTCTGACCAGAGACGCGCTGGATCTGTTAGCTGGGTCACAAGAAACTCGCCTGTTGAGATATCAGCGACAGCAAACCCGTGGGTGCTTTTGTCACAATAGATGGAGACGATGTAGTTGTTCATCTTATGTTCAAGCACTTTCGGATCGGTCACGGTGCCGGGTGTAACGATTCGGACGACATCGCGTTTGACGAGGCGATTTTGGTCGCGGGCAAGTTTTGCATCTTCGGTCTGCTCCAAAATAGCGACTTTGTGCCCGGCTTTGACGAGTTTATAGAGGTAGGAGTCGAGGGCATGGTGTGGGATCCCCGCCATGGGTGGTGGTGCGGAATTCTGGCTTTTATGGCTTCTTGCGGTCAGGGCGATCTCAAGCACGCGGGCAATAAGCTCCGCGTCTTCAAAAAAGGCTTCATAGAAATCGCCGACGCGACAGAGCAGAATCGCGTCTCCATGCTGCTTTTTTACCTGCTTATAGAGTTCCATCAACGACAAGTCTGACTGTTTCGAACGGGACATACGGTTTTCCTTGCTACGCTGCGCGTGGTTGTCTGTTATACGAGAAGATAATTTTTAATACCGTAGCACAATCTGTATTATATGTCAAATGTATTTTGGTTTTTGATGTTCTCGGCAAAAAATTAAAGGTGCGATCAGACCATTAGCAGCAAGGAAAGTTAGGGATGCCCATTTGACAAAGAATCTGACAAAGAAGCGGGATTAGAAAAAACAGAGAGAAAGGACGGGTATGGAAATATTACCGTTTAGAAGCAAGCAGCTTCTCTAATTCTTGTCCGAGCAGTTGTGGATCTCGACAGACAAAGAACTCCCATCTCCCCAGCTCGCCCCAATGGTTGACAGCCGACACCCATCGCTTGGCGGCAGTGTGTTTGGCTTGGGCCTGTTCGGGTTCAAAGCCTTTGATTTCCAGAACAAGACGCAGCCCGTTTCTGAGATTGACGATGAAATCAGGTTCATAAAAACGGGACCCACCGGCGTGCTCGTAAGGGATACCGAGACCGAGGTGATCGTTGCGAACGTAGCATTCTACGATTTCGGACTCCTCCAACCGGAATGTGGCAGCGCGTTCCCAGGTATCCGTATCCAGCACGACCTGATTCACATGACTGCGTTGTGCCTGCGTACACGGGCGTGATGTAAGAAAATCCACATCAGCAGACGTGCCGATAGGTGCATAACGATTCAGGATAGGCAGGAGCGGGATTTCACCCTTCGTCTCATCGGGTTGTATTGCGCTCATGAGACGTTCTACGATAGCTGCAACGTACTTCTCTTGTCCGAGTTCACGCGGGTCGCATCCGCGGAAATTCACCTTCGTTTTGACATAGGCATCAACGAACTTAAAAACCTGCGGGAAGAGACGGTGTCGGGAGAGCCATCGGAGTCTCGGATGGCTTTTCGGGTCTGGAGCGGTTTGGCTATCCCCCACCAATTTACAGACAATTCGGTGTGCGATTTGAAATTTGATGGCTTGGAGGTGTATACTGTCGTAATAGGCTTGCCGGTCTTGGCGTTCTGCGACACCCGGCCCTGACGTAGTAGGGGCACCGGTTTCATATCCAACCGAGGGTTTGACATATAGGGCAGTCGGGTTAAGCTCGGGTTGGATGTGCAACGGTTCCGTAGATTCGATATCGGCCTTGATCTCGTTTTTTTCGAGAGCGAAGGCGTATCCTTCAACAATTGGAAATCGGATTTCAAGATGTTTACGGTCGGAGAGGGCTCGGACGTGATTTTTGGGCTTGTCGTCCGGGACACGCGCGTTCGTGGCTCTACCTTTAAACGGTATCACTGAAAAGGGGATGCCGTAGACATCGACGTACTCCTCGGTAAGGAGTCCCGTTTCTGGGTCGGGGGTGTAGCTCATCCGGCGTAACCCGCGTCCGACAACCTGTTCACAGAGCAGTTGGCTGGTGAAAGCGCGGAGTCCGAGGATATGTGTAACGTTATTGGCATCCCAGCCTTCATTGAGCATTGCAACGGAGACGACGCATCGGATCTGTTCGCCGGGGTGGCCGGGTTTCCCGATTGTAGCGACGATTTGGCGTAGGTCTTGGGCAGCTTGGCTGCGGTTTCTATTTGGGTCCTCGCTTTCTGCCGCTGCCAACATTTTGCTATCAATGCGTAGGGTTCGTTTCACTGTCTCGCTGTTTGAAAGGAGTTCTGGAAAAATTGTTCCTTGCTGATAGACTGTTTTTGTCCCTTTCTTTTTTCGCCGGTTGCGACTGTTCCCGTTTTCATCAACGGCTTCGACGGTTCGTTCTCCGGAAATCCGTTGATAAAAATACGCTGCGATGTTGGTATCCGCACAGACGACGATTAAGACAGGCGGTGTCTTCTCTTGTGCGTCTGATGCGTCTTGGATGTATTCGAATCGTTCTTTCCACTGGCTGGCAAGGGTGATGAGTGCGGTTTCCGCCTCGCGGTAGATGGTTTCTGGAGTTGAGGCTTCGCCTGCGGCTCGGAGCCCGTCTCCAATTGTTTTCCACAGTCGGAAGAACTTTGGTTCGGGTCTGCCGGTGGTGTCGCTGACTGGGATTCGCGGTATCTTGGTGATACCGCTCTCAATAGCGTCCACTAGACCGAAGTCGCTGACGAGCCAGGGAAAGGGTACCCCCTCGGGATATCCGCTTCCGTGGATGTAGAAGGGTGTAGCGGAGAGATCAACACAGAATTTCACACCACACGCGCGGTTGAACGTGTCTAATCCTCTGACCCAGACAGTGGCATCCTGCCGTTCCTTCTTTTCCGCAGCGGAGAGGCGTTCATCAGTCTCTGCGGGGCGGTAGGCGTGATGTCCCTCGTCGTTGAGCACCATAATCGGTGCCCGGTCGTAGAGTTCTCCTAAGATGCGCTTCGCAAAAGCGTCCGGTGTTTCCTCGCCCTTATTGACAACTGTATAGGTTTGGCCGCCTTCGGCATGTGCCGATTCGAGTGTGAATTGATGCCAATTGGTGACGAGTACTTTTCCGGTATTGAGGAGGGCTCGGAGTTTGGTCGGGATGAGTTCAAATGCGTCGTAGTAATTATTGTCGGCTTCGGGGCGCAAAACCTTAAGTCGTTCTTTGATAGTGAGGTTTGGACAGACGACGAGCGCTGCGTGCGGGAAACGTTCATCCGAGGTGACTTTGCCGCGGTTGCAAAACGCCCAGGCGATGAGCATCGCCATCACGACAGTTTTGCCGCTGCCGGTTGCCATTTTGCATCCGTAACGGATAAGTGCTGGAATGTCCGGTGCGTTGTTGGGTGTATCTACCAGGGTAGCGAGATTTTCATCGGTGAATTGCGGTGTGAAGCCGATTCGTTTTCCGCCTTGCCGTATTTCAGCGAGGTAGATGATTGTTTCGACGGCTTCTCGTTGGCAGAAAAAGAGTCGTCTTAGCAGGTCTTCGCGCGCCCAATGTCGGAGGAGTTCGCGGGTGATGGGTGTGGCGTTTCGGTAGTTTGTTTCCCGCCAGCGTTCTACATCTGCGCGGAGTGCGTTGACGAGGGGCAGGTCGTCCCACTCTTCTTCTCGAAACATTTGGAGCTGTTCGCTGCCGGTGCGCTGCGTCTTGTACCAGTAGCCTGCGTCGCGCCGTCCGGACTGTTTGACGGCTTCGCCGGTGAGGGTATCGTAAATCCAGTGTGCGGTCGGTTTTTCGTACGGGCTGCACAGAATGGGTTGCTCTACAGGTTGGATCGGGATGTCGGATTGGTTTTGGCTGCGTATGTTAGTAACCTCTTTTTGCGCTTTCCAATCACTTACAAATTTGGGTTCTGTTCGCTTTCAAACTTATACCATTATCTCAATAAAGCGGCGCACTCCGGCTAAATACAACTTTTGTCTCTTACTAACACAGCTTCGCGGCTATATCCTACTTTGGAGAAATATTATTGTCATCTGCCCCATCTTCAAGTTTTCTCCTGGCCTGACGTGCCTCGAATTCCTTTTTGAAACTTGACAACTTCTTGCAACATGCACATTTCTTCTGAGCACGCAAACGTGCTGGTTCGGATTTAACCGATATGCTGCTTTCTGACCTAGTTCCGTGTGCAGCAAGATACAATAAAATTACACAAGCGGCCAATATCGATACGACTAAATAGAATCTTCCGTGATTTTGAAATAGTCTCTTCATAGTTCCCCTAATCAAGACCCGTTTTCCGAGATCTCATATTCAATTTTACAATCAGTTAATTCACGACCGTTTGCTACTAATTCGGCACCCAATTCGTTCCAAAAACGAATATCTGCTTCAAGTTCTGCAATATGTGCCTTTGTAGTAAGTTTAAGATCTTTTATCATTTCCAACTTAAGATTTAGCAGCTGCAGCATATCAGGTATAGTTGTTTCACCTGCCATGTCCATTCTAGCACTTATTCTGGCAATTTTTTCGGCTAAAGGATGCCCGTAATACATCCAGTTATAATATTCTATATAGGCTTTTAGTGCCTCGTTTGGACGTGTTTCTCGCAGTTTTATATACTTTTTTCGTGCTGCTCTGGATTTCTTCCAGCGTGTGCTCCGATCAGCAAATTCATATAATTCCTGTTGTGTTGAGAATTCTTCATCAGCCGAAGTTTTTTCGACAGTTGAGAATTCTTCATCAGCCGAACTTTTTTCGACAAAGGTATGTTCTACACCCCCATCGTCTCGACCGCAGCCTATCTGCGATATCAAAACACTACAAATTGACATAACGAGTAAGGAAATTTTTGTCCAACGCATTATTGATTCTCCTAATCAATGCCTTCGCCGATTTCATACTGGATCTCAAAATCAGCTGGGTCTTCACCGTGACTTTTTAGGTCTTCGGCAAGTTCAGTCCAAAAAAGAATATTTTCCTCAAGTTCCTCAATATGTTTCTTGCGGCTTTGAAGATCATGCTCCATTTCCAATTCAAAATTCAAGAGCTTGAGCATATCAGGTATATTTGTTTTCCCTGCCATATCCATTTTAGCACTCAGTTTTGCGATTTCTGTTGCTAAGGGATGCCCATAATGCATCCAATTACGATATTCAATATATGCATTCAAAGCGGCATCTGGATATTTATCTCGCAATCTCATATACCTTTTGCGTGCTGCCCTAGACTTTTTCCAGCGAATCTCATGATCAGCAGTTTCATAGCGTTTTTGTTTCGTTAGCACTTCTGCATCGGCTATGTTTTGTTCAATGAGTGCCTCTTCCACGTCATCTGAACATCCTATTTGGCATCCGATAACACAGCAAATTAATAGTGCTAACAAATACATCTTAGTCGATTGCATACTCAGTTATCCTATTAATGCCGCCAACCCTTTCAAGTTGGCGGCGGCCAGGTTCCGTTACCAATTAATCACAAGCATTGTTATGATAAAATGGATTCCAATGCCATACTGTATCACACACTGTTTTTGTTGCTATTCGGTATTCTGATTTTATCGAACCCCAGGTTGTCCCTCCATAAGGGCCATCGTAAAATTCTACCTCAACAGTCCTGCAGTAGAAATTATCGACAATTTCCAAAAATAGGCATATACTTAAGGCGAGAGTTTTAGGTGAAGTAATAAATGGATGGATTAGAGGACCCTCATAACACTCTTAATCCATACATATTCAAGTATCAATGAATATAATAACATAGACCGTAAAAAAAGTCAAGAAAAAAATCGCACTAATAGTCTCCTCTTCGAGATCCTAAAAACCGGGCACAAAACCCCTACTGAAAAAAAAGTTTCTTTTTTAATACCGCTGGTCTGCCAGACTATGCAGACTCATCACCTCATTTCCGCGCGGGTCGATGACTTTGACAGCGACCTGTTTATGCGGTCCGGGACGGAACGGGAACGACGTTGTGCCGCTGAAACGCTCAAACTGCTCTTCGTCAATAACGCCTCTCAAGGCACGGGCGATCTTCTTCCACGCGGTCTTGTCCGGAAAGAAGGCTTGTGTGATGCAGAACGTGCGCCCATCGTAGTCGGTATCCACAAACCACGCCGCCACCTTATCCGCACCCGCAGAGCGCACGGTGTTGTCTGACGGGTCGTAGATGTCCACGCCCTCCATCTTGACAATATATTCCTCTTCGCCGGCTTCCTCAAGGGTTGTGCGGGGCATTCCGAAGACGGTAAAGAGCTGGGTTGAGGGTGTCTGCTTGAGGAGTCCGCCCATTGCGACGTCGGGGTTGATGTGTGCCATGTGGATACGGACCCTGGGGTTCGGATCGTCTTGGATAACTGCTTGTGCGGCGCCGTCAAAACTGAACCCCGCGAAGACGAGTTCATCGTAGCCGCGGCGGGAGGCGATGGGCAGACACGCCTCGACTTGCATTGCGGTGATGGGGCCGTGCTGTGGTCCAAATGCGACGGCGACGGAGGATTCAGTATCGCAGTGTTTCCAAGTGCCTTCTGCGTGGAGGATATCGGCTTCGAGGGGGTCGAGGGTGTCGAATTTCAAGGTGTTGTTATCAGGGAATCGCACGCCGTCGTGTCGGAGGTGATGTATCATCTGTTCGAGGTATGCCTCTGCATTGACTGCTTGGTGCGTGTCGGTCTCGGCATCAAAAGTAGTATCGACTTCTTCGGGTTGTGCTGCGATAGGTGAATCAAGGTCGAGCGACTCTTCTGCGGGTTGCACTGCCTCTACGGTGAAGGGACCGGTGACGCGCACTCGTTTTCTGTCGATGTGTGGCTGATCGACAAGTTCTTCGGTTTCAGATGCTGCGGCGATGCATGCGTTGACGTCGTTCATCTTTGCTTGCCACGCTTTGCGGTAGTCTACGAGAGCGTGTTGGAGTGGTTTTGGCCAGTCGGGGTCTGTATCGAAGGGTACTTGCCAGTCGTTCCAATGTGTATCTGGGAGGTGCCAGCGGCATCTGTCTGCGTCTGTGATGGCAGTTTTGCCGTGTTTTTTCTGCTTATGTTTGAGTTTTGCGAGGAGTTTTATGCGAAGCGGGGGGGGTAATCTGTGATAAGTTGTTGTTCAGAGCATCCAACTTCTCTTTCAATATCGGCTCATGCTTGGCAAATATCGGATCCAGGGCAGTGTTTTGAGCGATACTTTTGAGGGTGATATGTGGAACCTGTTTATTGATGAAGCCACCCGCGATGCCTTTCGACTCATCCTTGAGTTTGTAGTAATCAAAGGCTCCTGTCAATAAGCGTTGTCGGGCTAGAGCAACAGCCACGCGGCTGGTATCAATCGTTATCCAGCGTCTGCCCCACTGCTCAGCAACATAGGCAGTGCTGCCGCTTCCACAAGTTGGATCGAGGACAAGATCACCGGGATCTGTGGTCATGAGAAGGCAGCGTTCAATGACTTTTGTTGAGGTTTGAACAACATATCTACGATCATGAGCGCCTCCTACATCATTCCATAGATGATCAAGCCGCTTGACAGGAAAATCAGAATATTTCTGTACATAACCCGGCCTTACTCCAGAACCCCACACTCTGTCGGCAGCTAGCAATGACTTCATTCCAGCCTCAGTAGTTTTCCAACTGTACCGCCCTCGCTTGATAACTCGACCTTCAAAATGAAAGTCGTAGTAACAAGACTGGCCATAACCCGTAGACAACAGGTTACCAAGTGTGAATGGAACAGCACCATCCGGTAGCAGCGACGGTTTTTGCTGTTCCTCTCGAGTCATTTGACGTTTGGTTCCATCAGCTAACTCAACATATTTATATGATGTCCCTTCGCCGATATCCTTTGAGATAAACAATGGGCGGTATTTGCATTTGCTTTTGTTTATCGCAAACCACAAAATATAGTCACAACGACTAACAAGCAACTTGCTACCTAACGGGGAAGTCTTAGTAAAGGTTATCAAACTTACAAAATTCTCACTTCCGAAAACTTCGTCCATGACACACCGCACCCGATGCACATTCTCATCTCCTATCTGCACAAAAATACTGCCGCTATCGGTCAACAACTCCTTCGCAACAATCAACCGATCCCGCAGATACGCAAGATATGAGTGGATACCCAAACGCCACGTATCCCGATACGCCTTGATCTGCTCACGCTCACGCGTCAAGTCCTGGGGACGCTCTCTTACGTCCCGCTGAAAAGTGCTCGGTTGGAAGTTAGAGGCAAACTTGATACCATACGGCGGGTCTATGTAGATCATCTGCACCTTGCCTCCGAGATTTTCACGTTGTGCAAGGGAACTCATCACCGTGAGACTATCCCCAAGAATGAGGCGATTCGCCCAATCCACATCGTGCTGGTAAAAGTCAACAGCTGTGCTGTAATCCTGCTGCGGATCAGCGAAGAGTTCACGTTGGACGTTTTGGCGCTTTGCGGTTTTCAAGATTGCTTTGCTGCTGATGCGTTCGTGGATGTGGAGTGCCACGGGGTCGACGCTGAGGGCGGCTGTCTCCTGTTTGCCTGCCCATTCAAGCCAGGGGGCGTGGTGTCGGAGTGCCTCGGCGAGGGTCTTTGCCTCCTCTGCGGAGAGGGCGCGCTGCTGTGCGGTGTGGAGGAGTTCGGGGAGTTTGTCTGCGTCTGCGTCTGGGTCGGATCGGAGGCGGGGTGGCAGGTGTGGGTTGTATGCGTATTGCCGTTTCGGGGGCTCTTGGATCTTCCCTTGTGCGGCGATGCCTGCGGGCGGGTTATTCTTTCGCGTAGCGGTGGCGTGTCGGTAGTCAGCTACGTGTTTTTTTGTTTTGGGCGTAGTTCTTTTTTTGGACATCGTGTCTCCTCTTTTAGAAAAATTTGTGATAAACAGAAATATAAATATAGCAGATAGGTGTTTTTAGGTCAACGGAAAAGTAAGGGGTGTGATAGGGTGGGTACCAACCTATAGGAAAAGGGGAAATTGAGAGCTCCCCCAGACGGACTCGAACCGCCGACACGATGGTTAACAGCCATCTGCTCTACCAACTGAGCTATGGGGGAATATTGGTATTAATTATAACCTATTTTGCTATCGTTTGCAAATTAAATTTCACTTTTTCTGGAGCGCGCGCGAAACAGGCTGACCTTAATTATACCCAAATTCGCGAACGCTTGCAAATTAAATTTGTGGGCCGTTATCCAATAGGCAAGAACGGATTTGAATCTTAAACTATTCCACAGAAAAGATGGCTGTTTTACCAGTTGCGATCCATCTTGCAAGCACGCTCTGTTCGGGAATGCTTACGTTCCTATGCTCAAACGGTTCCGCTCCGAAGTTAGCGAATATTTCCACTGTATCGCTAAACGTCGTGCGTTGGATTAATCGGTCGGGGCTTATCCACTCGAAATGCGTCATCGGCTGTCCGCCGATTTGTCGATGCAAGGGCGAGAAGAAGGCGTAGTATCGTTTTATCCACTTTCTATGCTTTGAAAACCTAGGTATGTTCAGATGATACAACGGCGGTACATTGTAGAGCAGCTCTAAGAGTGCTACTGTTGCGACTGCATTTTTAAACTTAAGGCTGCTGTATCCCCAATGATGCGTGGTTATCACCGAATCGTGAAACACCGTTTGGTAAAGCGGGAGACGGAAGCGAGGGTCATAATAGAGATAAAAATAACGCGATTTGAGAGGTACCTGTTTGACGTGGATTGCCGGTGCCTCGGGGGGCCAGTATCCGCCTACATAGTAAGGCGAGTTTTTGTCGTTCATATCTGGATCTCCCCAACCGATGACAGGGCTCATCATCCCGTGTGCGAAATGGATTGTTCCTGCAGCGTAGGCTGAACCGCCTTCTGAGCCGACAACTAGGTCGTGTGTATTGCGAATCCACGTCATACGTGCCAACCGCGCCTTCATGTCGTCGAGCTGAGTCGCGGGATGCGAAGGCGAATAATCGTCAAAGAGTTCACCGTAAGCGTCACAGTCTATGAACCATGAGTTAAAGCCGTTTGGCATCTGTGCAAGGATACTGTTGACGCGATTTTCGACATAAGGCTTTGCGGCGATCGGGCTTAAGTGGTAACCTTTCTGCTTAAATCCCTTGCTTTTCGTTCCATCGGCGTTGACAATCGCTCCACTTTCATAAAGGGATGCGTCGAACTGTGCGGTTTCCCATGTATCTTTTTCGTTTGGCGGGTGGATGCTGTGATAAGAGTCGTAGGGGGCAACCAAGTAGCCGAGTCTTTTCGCTTTTGCAACGGCAGCGGGGTGTCGGAACCCCTCTTGCCATGTGTCAAGACCGAGCCAGAGTCTATCTAGTCCATTTTCTGAAAGACGTTGCAAGAGTTTGACAGAGAACCCGTCTCCCCATTCATCAGGGTGGCGTAGGACGTTCGGAAACGCTGCGTAGAGCAGGAGAACGTTGCGGCGGTAGAGCTCCGTCAGCGAGAGTGTAGCGGGGACTCTAGAGCAGAGTTCCTGCGTTTCCGGTGTAAGAGAGATACCTAACCAAGCCGTGGGGTTGTAAAAATTTGGTTTCTCCAGCTGCTTACTTATCGCGCGGCTCATAACCCGCAGGGCGTAATTAGAAGGACGATCCGATTGGGCAATCTCTTGGAGGGCTTTCCGCGCTGCTGCGTTTAGTTGTGAAAAGAGGCGGGATTCAACGTTTTGTGCTGTCCATTGATCTCCGCCACGGTTGAGCTTTACAGCGAACGTCTTCCAATCCGTCACGTCGTATCGGCTGAGCAATTTACCACCCCAGAGGTAGGCGTGCGCAGCACCTAGCAATTTCTCTGCCTCAGGGGTCTGTTTGATCTTCTCAGCAAACGGAACGAACTCACCCTCCTGCTGTAGCCATCGTCGATATTTCTTGGCAGGTGCAACGGGCGACGCTTCAGTGAGTGATATTCGGAGTCCGTATCTTTTCTCCTCCCAATTCGGGGTGAAGGTGTGTGATACCTGCATCCCCAACGCGGCTCCTTTTTCAGTCTTATCGAACAGAATCTGGTTGTTGAAAGGATTCGTTAAAATATAGGTGAGGGTTCTTTCCCGGAGATCCAGTCCCCAAAACGGCATAGAGAGTCCCGCCGTTGTGTTTATCGGGCCCTGTTCAGTGAGAAAATCTTGCCATGTTTGATCATGTTTCGGCACGTAGCTTCCTTCAAAAAAAGGGAAAATATAGGCGTGGATAGGCTCAGTGTCTTCGATGATCGGCCACACTAAAGTTCGCGTATCGTTTGCCGGAGCGTCCTGAACGAATTCAAAGCTGAGTGAGTCCGCTGTTAGTTGCGTATGGAGTGTCAGAAAACGTTCAGGCAATTTCCAAGTGGCGGTGTCGATTTCTTGAGAGAGAGCCGTTGCACTGCCTAATCCTGTCTGTCCGGATGAAATCCCGATCGTGATATCGGTGTGCGCGGGATAGGCGTTGACAGCAAGCGTCTCGAGAATAATCTCAACGTCCCAGAGGTCATTGCTGAGCCGAATCTTTTCAGGCGGGATGCCTATCCCTATAGAAGTCAGCAGAAACATCCCAACTGCTAGAAAGTAAAGCTGTGGTTTAAACATTTGTAGATATCCACGGTGAGAGGCAGCGTTTGAAAGGTGCCTGTGTGAAAGTCCGCTATTTTGATAGTTCCTCCCATAAGGCGCGATAGTAATTCATGACACGCATGGGGTCAGTGCTGCCTGGGATTTCTGCAAGCGTATAACCTGCGTACCCTGACGTTTTCAAGGCGGTAAAGAGCTCGCGCCATGGATACTCGCGGCGATAGAGTTCCGTGATATGCACCAGACCGATTTTGTCCTTCACTAGCTCAAAGTTGTTTTGGATAGAACCGTCTTCGACTTCAGCGAAGTTGGAATTCCAACAGACGTAGACGTTATCGTGGTCGGCGACATCAATAATGGTTCGGATGTGTCGGAGTTCAGACGTGCCACTGCCGTGTACTTCCAGGCGGATCTGAACGCCGAGGTTGGCAGCGAATTCGCCACACTCTCGTAGTGCCAATCCGATTTGCACCAATGTTTTTTCGACAGGTACTTCCACGGGGAGCCCGTTCGGACGCACCTTAACGCCGGGGGCCCCGACATCCGCCGCCAGTTGCGAATACAGCTTTGTGCCTTCTATGTTCTGACGGACGATCGCTTGATCTACAACGTGATAGTCAAACGCAGAACCTAAACCGGCAATCTCAATTGGGGAATCCTCAAATTGTTGTTTCACAGCTGCTCGTTCACTTGTTGAGCGCTCGACTTCAACGCCGTGTGCATGCGTTGTCCGCAACTCCACGCCCTCGAATCCTGTCGCCACACACGTTTCAATAATTGTAGCGATATCCCAATTTTTTGCCATGTTATATGTAACCAAACCGAGTTTCATAAACTCTCCTTATTCAAAAAGTTGTGCAACTTGACACGTGAATCCCTCTATAACCTCTTCACCGGTAAGCGTGTCGTCAATGGTGAGCGTTTTGATGTCCGTTTGTGAGCGATAGCAGGTTACCGTTTTCCCGACCGGTTCGATAACCCACACAAGCGGAGTGCCGGCATCCAGATAGGCAAATGCCTTTTCAACTACCCGATATTGAATATCCGTTGGTGAAACAACTTCAACGGCGAGGTCGGGCGGCACAAGGGATACCTGCCGTCTGTTCTCAGGCAACTGTGCTGTCGAAACAAACGCGATATCCGGTTTAACTACCCGATCCCGCAGCTTGAAGTTAGTATCCGCCGGATACAAACGTCCCAACCGATGCTCACGAACATGCAAACTTAAAAGAAAACTGAGATTCATACTAATATCCCCGTGTTCCATTGTCGGTGGTGTCATCGGTATTAATTTCCCTGTCACATATTCGTACCCCTCTAAATCGGATTGACAAAATTCATCTAGCGTCATGTCGGTCTCTATCGGTGCAAGGGATATCGCTGCTTGTTCATAACCGTTTTTTTGGGTATTCATCAAGGTTCCTCCGCCTTCAACGCGTGCTGTTTTCAATTGCATCCCACGCGATTTTTTGCTATAATGTTCGTCAGAAGATCAAAAAGTTTAAGGAGAACCCCCACATGGCTTACGTGCTTGAAGACGAATTTGGTGATATTATTGGTAAAGCCCGGCGCGGTCAACACCTGTCTCAGCGTCAAACCGCCACCGCTGCTGGCATCACAGAGGCAGACCTCAAGCGTATGGAAAAGTATACCTTAAAACCGACAGAATCGCAAGTTTTTCGGCTTGCAGCGGCACTCAATTTAGACGGAACGAAATTGCTTGATATTGCGAGAGAGGCCTGGGAGCCAGCTCCGCTTCAACAAGCAAGCGATGCGAATCTAGAGGTTATCACGATCCGTGCGCCCGTTGGGGGGTGGCCCGTGAATGCCTATCTGTTGGTATGCAATGCCAGCGATGCCGCTGCAGTTATTGACACGGCTGCACACCCGGATCTAATTTTGGCAGAAGTCGACGCGCGTGCTCTGAAACCGACTGCGATCCTCTTGACGCACGCCCACAGTGACCACACCGATGGACTACAGCAACTTCAAACCGCTATCGGATGTGAAACGTATATCCATAAGAACGAGCCGAAACCGCAGAGCAACAAACAGTTGTGTGAAGTTTCACACGCAGATACCCTCTGTGTCGGTGAACTGACAGTAACGGTTCTTAATACACCGGGACATACCCCCGGTGGCTGTAGCTTCCTCACGGAGAACACAGCATTCGTCGGGGATGCGATCTTCGCAGGTTCAATTGGGGGTCCTAATATCTCTTATCAGGCTGAAATTGAGAGCGTGCGGGACAACCTCTTGTCGCTTCCAGCTAGGGTTAGACTTTTCCCGGGGCACGGCCCTGCCACGACTGTGGGCGATGAGAAATTACACAACCCGTTTTTCTAATTTTTCGAGATATACGAATTATTTTATCATGCAGAGGCGGTTAAAATTGCGTAAAGCGGCTGGGTGATGCTTGGATCATCCGCAAGGCGCAATAAAACGGTAGCCGGATTTAATCGTAAAAAAAATAAAAAATTGCTTTCGTATCTACTGCAACGTTTTCTCTCTATGGGTTTATCGCTATTAGCGGTATCGCTTCTTGTGTTTTTGATGGTACATCTGATTCCGGGCGATGCCGCTGTCGCTATTTTGGGAGAACGTGCCACCGAAAAAGCACTCACTGAACTCCGACAAGAAATGGGATTGGACAAACCGCTCTACTACCAATATGCCAAATTCTTGTCGGATATCGCACATTTGGACTTCGGACGTTCCTTTAAAACAAAACAACCTGTCATAGACGAAATCAGGCGCTATTTTCCCGCAACTGTTGAATTAACTCTCGCAGCGATGGCGTTTTCGATTGTTTTCGGCATCGCCGCAGGGGTGATAGCTGCCGTCTCACGTGGAACGTTTTGGGACTATTTTACCATGTCCGTCTCCCTCGCTGGAATTTCTATGCCCATTTTCTGGCTGGGTTTGATGCTTATCTTATTGTTCTCCTATTTTTTCTCGATACTTCCAAGTACAGGACGCTTGGATGTGATTTTAGATTTAGAGATTCAATCGCGCACCGGTCTCTACCTGATTGATACGCTTCTTGCGGGTAACTTTGGGGCTTTCCGCAACGCGATCGCGCATCTAATACTTCCTGCGGTCACGTTGGGCACTATCCCGTTGGCAATTATTGCCCGGATGACTCGGTCGAGTCTACTTGAGGTGCTGAATCAACCGTATATTAGGACGGCCTACGCGAAGGGTTTGTCGGGGTGGAAGGTCATCGGCAAACACGCCATGAAAAATAGTATGGTGCCTGTTTTGACAATCATCGGATTGGAGTTTGGCTATCTCATGGGTGGGGCTATCCTGACCGAGCACATCTTCTCGTGGCCCGGGCTGGGTTCGTGGTTGCGCGCCGCCGTTGAAGCTCGCGATGTGCGCGCCGTACAAGGGGGCGTGCTTTTCGTTGCAACGGTTTTTATGGTCGTCAATCTTCTTGTGGATCTGCTGTATGTCTATTTCGATCCGCGTATCCGGGTGGAGGACGCTGCCAGATGAGTTCCCCGGCAACCGATGCGAATCAAGAATACGTGTTTCGGCGGTTACGTCGACACCGTTCTGCTATCATCGGTGCCTCTATTATCCTATTTCTTGTGTTGGTTGCCATTTTTGCCCCGTTCATCGCGACGCATGATCCGAGGCATGCCGATGTCGCTGAACGGCTTAAAGGTTGGTCAGCTGCCCACTATCTCGGCACCGATGGGGTTGGACGCGACATTTTCAGCAGGGTCGTCTACGGGACGCGCATCTCGCTGAAGGTTGGACTGATCGCGATGACCTTCTCGCTCGGGTTTGGCACGTTGTTCGGGGCAATCGCTGGGTATTACGGTGGTAAACTCGACAACCTGACTATGCGACTCATGGACATGATGCTTGCGATGCCGAGCATCCTCCTTGCAATGGTTATTGTCACTATTTTAGGACAGAGTCTCACGAATGCGATCATCGCTGTTTCGATTGTTTATATCCCGCAATATGCTCGAATTTTACGGGCTGCTGTCCTGAAAGTTCGCGAATTAGACTACGTCGTCGCTGCGCGGGTGATAGGTGCGAGCGACCTCCGTATCCTGCTGACGACTGTTCTCCCGAACTGTATCGCCCCTCTGATTGTGCAAGCCACTTTGGGGATTGGTGCAGCGATTCTAGACGCGGCGGGGCTCAGTTTTTTAGGACTCGGCGCGGAGATCGGTGAACCGGAGTGGGGGGCGATGCTCAATGAAAACAGAAAGTTTATCCGCCGCGCCCCGCTTACCGTCACTGCTCCGGGGATCGCTATTTTTCTTATCGTTTTAGGGTTCAACCTCCTCGGTGATGCCCTCCGGGACGTGCTTGACCCACAGATAGATTGAGAGTAGTTGTCAAGAAGCCTTGTTGTAGATGTCGACTGCAGTAGTCGTTTATAAATAGATAATTCTGCTTGATATTTTCAGTCGTTTGAGATACCCTATCTACATGCCAACAAACGTTCCCAAAAAACAGATTCAATCCACGGGCAATTTTCGTGCTCTTCCTGTCGACGTGCCGGAGAATTTGACTAACATCCGAGTCATTCTTTCTGAACCGCGCGAGCCCGGAAACATCGGCTCAGTCGCCCGGGTTGTAAAAGGAATGGGGTTGTCACAGCTCTATTTAGTGAACCCTGTCTCATTCCAGGATGTGGATGCCTCGTGGTATATGGCGCACGGTGCACAAGATATTCTTGAAAGCTGCCACGTCGTGGCAGAGCTCAAAGATGCACTTGAGGGTATCCAATATCTTGTCGGAACGACACACCGTCGCCGCGATATCCGTCTGCCACAACCTGTTTCTGCCCGTGAGGCTGCACAGACAATCGCTGCCATTTCGCAAGATAAATGCGTTGCGCTCCTATTCGGACGCGAAGATTTTGGTTTGTCTACGGATCAACTCAGTCTGTGCCAATTGACGGCAAGCGTGCCTATGGCTACCAAAAACCCGTCTCTGAACCTGGCGCAAGCGGTCCAAATTTTCGCCTATGAGGTTTTCGTGGCGAGTTTAGAGGAGTACCCGCCGTCCGAGATAGACTATGCTGAAATCAACGCCTTAGAAGAATTCTACGCACGCGTCACGCGTCTGCTCGATAAAGTAGGCATGTCGCCGTATAATGGCGAGTGGGAAACGTATCTGAAGTCGTTGCGGCGTGTCTTCTCCCGCGCCCCCTTGGAGCCGAGGGACATCGCCACACTCGACATGATTTTCTCTACGACGTATCGACATATTGAGCGGTTAGAGAAAAAAAAGGAAACGACACAGTAAGTATCTTGCGGTGTTACGGCTTTAACTTTCAGAGAATAGACAATATGCAGTAGAATTTGCAGCACTGCTTTGTAATAGCGAAAAAGATGAAAACCTTTGGCACCTATGGCCCCGTGAATCCGAGAGAGCATTATGTCGTTTCCCGCACTGCTGAGCTTGCTGACTTCATCAACCGCGTCAAGCAGGGCCGGTACATCGTTATCTTCGCGCCCCGGCAGACCGGCAAAACCACGTTTTTTCAATGGGCTCTTGAGGCGCTCGCCGCGGATCCTACCAACGTCTATTTCCCTATCGAACTCAATTTTGAAGTGTATGAGGACTATACCGCCCCTGATTTTTATGTCTCACTCTATCAAAGGATTTGTAGGGAAATTTTGCGCGTCTTCCGGGAACGACAACGTACGCTCCCTGAAACTTTGAGGCAGCTCTTAGCAGATACAGCGTTAACTGATCACATCGCAATGATGGAATTCTTTGAACAGCTTGCAGAAATGCTTGCAGGCGACAAGATTATCCTCATCATCGACGAATTTGATGGAATTCCGCGTGCTGTTGTGAGCGGTTTCCTGCACGCCCTCCGTCACATTTACGTTCACAGTGCTAGACCTCGATGCCTGCACAGTGTCGGGATTGTGGGGGTAAAGAATATCATGCAACTCAACCTGAATAGATCTATTTCCCCGTTCAATATCCAAGACGAATTTGAACTACCGAATTTCACGTGCAATCAGGTACAGCAGCTCCTTGGACAATATACAGCTGAAACCGGACAACCCTTTGCCTCTGGAGTCAGCGAAGCTATTCATAAACAGACGGCCGGACAACCTTTACTCGTCAATCGCTTTGCGCAGATTCTTACCGAACAGATGACTATTCCGAAAAGTGAACCTATTACAATGGAACACTTCTCAAACGCCCACGGACAGCTTCTACTCGAACGCAACACAAATATTGAGCATTTGGTGGCGAATATTCGTAAGGACCGGCGATTTGAAGACCTCCTTATGAAAATCGTTTCTTATGACGAAGGGATCGCCTTTAATCCGTACAATGAAACTATAAGCGAACTCGCCACCTATGGAGTCATTACAAAAGGGAGTGAGGGGCGTTGTGAAATCGTTAACCCAATTTACTATTACTGTATCATGCAAACATTCAAACCTACTGTGAACGGCTTAGAAAGAGATTACTTTTCCGATGACACCGGCGCAGGATTTCAGAGCTACCTCACCCGCAGTGGACATATCCGCATGCAGGCGCTCCTCGATAATTTCCGAGACTTTATTGCACGCGTAGGCTTCAAAATTCTTCAAGTGCCTGAAACACCACAAGAATATGTTGGGCAGTACCTACTCTTCGCCTATCTTGAGCAGTGTGTGCAGAGTGTGGGTGGCATGATGTACCTGGAGGTGCAAACAGGGCGCGGCCGGATGGACATCCTGGTTCTCCATAATCGCCGAAAATATATCGTCGAAACAAAAATATGGGGCGGAAATGCCCGCTATCAAGCAGGCAAAGTACAACTCGCGGCATATCTCAAACAAGAAAGGGCCGCAGAAGGATACTACCTCGTCTTCGATCACCGTGCGAAGCCAGAACCCTGTGTAGAAACAGAGACAATAGACGGTTTAACCCTCCGGAGCTACGTCATTCCTGTCGTACAAGAAGTCCCTTCGCAACAGGCACCTGTGTAACCTAGGGCGAGAGAAGTTTGCTTCTTCTGGTAGGTGGGATTTAGAAATCACGCCCGGCCCGCTGTAGAAGAAAACTCCGATTCCCACCATCTTTCAAATAATTCCGCAACCCCTTAAAACGAAATGAGCCGAGAAGGTTAAAGATTATGGTTGAATCGAAACGCGGATTAAGGTATACTATAGCGTAATAATCAGATTTAGCATAGTCGGATCGGAAGGAATCCTTCAGATGATGCGGATTGATAGTCAGGCAAAAACAATTAGGCAATTGCTTGCGAACACCAAGTATAAGTTGGATTATTACCAGCGCGAATACAGCTGGCAGACTACACATGTGACAGAGCTTCTTAATGATCTCTCTGACAAATTCTCGTATAGTTACGAGGTTGAGCATGAAGCTGTTGACGTGGAGGGTTATGAACATTACTTCCTCGGTTCAATTATTATTAGCGACGATAGTGGTCAACGTTACGTTGTTGATGGACAGCAACGACTCACAACGTTAACACTTCTCCTTATCAGAATCTACCACTTGTTGGAGGAAGGGGCTCTGAAAAACCAGGTAGACCAGCTTATCTACTCGATGAGTTTCGGAAAGGAAGGATTCAACTTGGATGTTCCAGAGTGGCGTGGTGTCATGCAAGCACTCTACGAGGGCAGTTCCTTTGATGAAAGCACCCAGCCGAAGTCTGTTCAGAACATCGCTCTCCGTTACCGCGACATTGAAAATGACTTCGACATTGAAAAGGAATTTGAGATGCAGAATCAGGCGCTCCCATGTTTTGTCTACTGGTTGCTTGAAAATGTCTATTTGGTGGAAATTACTGCCTTCGAATCTAAAGACGCTTACATGATCTTTGAGACAGTGAACGACCGGGGGTTGTCGCTGACTCCTGCCGATATGCTTCGCGGGTATCTGCTCTCAAATATAGAAGAACCCGAGCTTAGAGATGAATCGAGCAGGGTCTGGGATGAACAGAGCCAAGCACTCAAACAGCTGGGACAAGAGATGGAATCGAACGTGATCAAGGCCTGGTTGCGCTGTCAGTACGCCAACCACGGACGTGACTTTGACAGGATCGGCTCTGAATTTCATCGCTGGGTTCGCGACTCAGAAAGTAACCTACAGCTCTGTTCGGGCAGTGACTTTGCATATTTTATTGAAAGCGATTTCGCCTTTTACAGTCGTTGGTATCGTCGTTTACAGGCAGCTGGTAAGGAACTTCAGCCAAAACTTGAATCTGTGTTTTACGTCACACAGAACATTACGTTCCACTATCCGTTTCTGTTGGCTCCATTGCGCGTTGAAGATTCGGAGGAGGAGTGTATTCGAAAGATACAGATTGTCGCTACATATATTGACATTTTAATCTGCCGCCGCATATGGAATCTCCTCCCTATAACCCAGAGGCTACTTGTAGATCCGATGTTTCCGCTCATCCCAGCGATTCGAGGCAAGAGCAGCAGCGAATTGAGGGATATACTATACGGGCAGTTTGATGCTCAGAATCAAAGCAAAATACCCGGGCCCGAAATACCTGCTTTTGATAGGAATAGTTTATTTTCTTTACAAGGTAATAATCTTAAGAAGGTCCACTTTATTCTTGCCCGCATGATTGACTATATAGAGGTCCAATCGGGGAAATCTTCGCGTTACCCAGAGTATGTAAAAAGCACTGGAAACAATAGCTATGAGATAGAGCATATCTGGGCGAATCACCCCGAGCATCACTTAGATGAATTCCCTCATGAATACGAATTTGACGCATATCGCAATCGCATAGGCGGTCTGCTCCTTCTACCTAAGAAGAACAACGCCAGTTATGGCGATTTGCCCTATGAAGGAAAGCGTAAGCATTACATCAAGGAGAACTTACTTGCCCTGAGTCTTCATGAAATAGCTTACGAGAACAATCCTGGTTTTAAACAGTTCATTGAAAAGAGTGGTCTTTCGTTCAAGTCACATTCCAAATTCAAGAAGGCAGATCTGGACGCGCGCCAAAAACTCTATCTGCAGCTCGCGAAACGGATATGGAATCCCGAGCGGTTAAGGTTAACCTATGCTCAAGAACCTGACCTCGTTATTGAGGAGGAAGAGACGGAGTACTCTCAAGAACGTGAACCCGCTGTGTGGACAGCAGAGAAAATTAGGAGTTTGATCCCCCCGGAACGGAGACACCAATACGAAACCTTATATAATGGAAGTAAGATTTCAGAATTCTATAGGCGTGTTGCTGAATTGCAGGATATGATTCATCAGAGGGGGTGGGACAGAGTTCGTACCCCGGAATTTCGGCAAAACTATTGTAGTTTTTACGTTAAGTCAAAAGCTGTGTTCGGTGTCAATCTATTTGGGGCACCGAGGTTTTGGATTTTGTTAACCACAGAAGAAGCTGAACGATTTAGGAGCGCATGTGAATTTGAAGCTCACTATTCACGAGGGACATGGGCTCTTTATCCACAGCATGCCACATTAGATGCCCTTCTACCGATCCTTGAATTTGCTTATAAAAAATATGAGAGGTATTGAGGGCGTTGCCGCTGCGGATGTTTCCGTTGCGAACCCCACTTAAACATGCGACACATCAAACCCATCGTCTGGTTGATCTTTATCTTTTCAGGTGCCAGTGGTCTCATTTATCAGGTCATCTGGATGCGCCAACTCACGCTCATCTTCGGGAGCACTGTCTTCGCGACGAGCACTGTCCTAACAGCGTTCATGGCAGGACTTGCCCTCGGCAGCTTCTATTTCGGTCGGAAGATTGATGAAAGTGGGCGGTCACCGCTGCGGGTCTACGCACTTCTTGAGGCCGGCATCGGGGCGTTCTGTCTGGTGTGGCCCCTCATTCTATCCGTACTCGGTGCGGTCTATGTGCTAATTCATCGCAATATCACATCGGAGTTCTATACCCTCTCCCTGATCCGATTCGTGTTGACGTTCATGGTGATACTGATTCCATCAACACTGATGGGCGGCACGCTGCCTGTGCTAACCCGGTTTTTTGTAAAGAAATTGGAGGATCTCGGTACGAACATCGGCGTGCTGTATGCCCTTAACACATTCGGGGCGGTTATTGGAACGCTGGCAGCAGGATTTTTTATGATCGAAGCCTTCGGTATTCGATGGACCCTCGGCATCGGCATCGCTATTAACTTCGCTGTGGCAGCGATTGCCCTGGTGTTGGCGCAGCGGGTATCGGGCACAGAAGATGTCGGCAGCTACCAAGGCCCCCTTGCAGAAGATACAGAGATTCCCCAACCTCCACATGCCGAAAATCGTGAACCCATGGCTGACAGCCGTTTGGCATTGTGGGCAATAGGTATTTCTGGGTTCTGTGCTTTGGCTTACGAGGTGTTGTGGACGCGTATCATGGTCTTCTTTCTGGGGAGCACGACGTATGCATTTGCAACGATGCTTGCAGCGTTCCTGTTCGGTATTGCACTTGGGAGTATGGTGCTCGCGCGTTGGGTAGACCGGATAAAGCAACCTGTTGCTGTTTTCGGTATTGTTCAGCTCGGCATCGGGCTCTTTTCGCTTATCCTGATGCCAGCGTTTGAGGAGCTGTACGGGGTGACTCGCGCTCTGCAATCCACCTTCGGTAGCAGTAGATTCTGGGCGTTCTTTTCCTGTTTCCTTGTCATGTGTCTCCCGACCTTCTTGATGGGTGCGAGTTTTCCGCTTGTGACGAAGATCTACACCGGCAGTGAACGTCAGCTCGGCAAAAGCATCGGCAACGTCTATGCAGTCAACACAGTTGGAAGCATCGTGGGGGCGTTCTGTGCAGGATTTATCCTGATTCCGCTTCTCGGCATCCGGCCGAGTATCGTACTGATGGTAGCATTGAATACGGGGATCGGGTGTCTGCTTGTGCTAAAAAGCGGGCAGCGCGCCTTCTCCGGTGGCTCATTGCTACAAGGAGTGAGCATCGGTATCCCGATTCTCAACGTTGGGTTGGCAGTCATTCTGCTGCTTACGTTGAATCAACCGCTTTTTCTCAAGAGCGCGATTTTCAAGACACAACGCCCCGGGGATACGCTTGTGGATTACAACGAAGAGGTCGATGCGACAGTAACAACTTTGAAAGACGACGAATCGGTTTATCGTCTCTACGTGGATACAAATCAGGCAGCAGATGCATCGCGTTGGGATTCGCCGTCGCATCGCGTCATTGCGCATCTGCCGCTGCTACTACATCCACGTCCGAAGCGGGCGCTCGTCGTTGGGTTCGGGATGGGACTAACCTCCTACTCGATAACACAGCATGGGGTGCGGGTTGACGCGGTAGAACTGTCCAAGGGCGTAATTTCAGCTGCACAGAAACATTTCACACACGTCAACGGAAATGTATTTACAAGCCCGTTATTTGACTATAAAATCAACGATGGCCGGAACCACATCTTAATGACGAGGGCGAAATACGATATGATTTCGACAGGTATCATCCATCCGCTGGTGAGTGCGGGGAGTTCGAACATCTACACTGCTGACTTCTATCGTTTGTGCAGGCGTATTCTCAGCGAGGACGGGATCATGTGCCAGTGGGTGCCTTTACATCGCTTACCTGAAACCCACTATAAGATGATAGTGCGCACCTTCATTGAGGTGTTCCCGCATACGACGCTCTGGTACAAATATACCCCCGACTTTGTGATTCTCATCGGCACACCAGAGCCGCTGCGGATTGATTACAGAAACTTCATCACACGTGCAAAGATAGCTAGTATTCGGGAAGGACTCGCCGCTGATGATTTAGACGGTTTGTCCCTGCTTGATTCTTTTATGATGGGTCCAGAGAAGGTACGCAAGTACGTAGGCCCTGGCCCTATCCACACAGACAATCGTCCGCGACTGGAATTCTTCCGTGGTGCTGATCTCACAGAAACAACAACGCAGAACGTCAAAGGCATGGCGGAGTATCGCGAACGGGTTTTACCGTACCTCACCAACTACGGTCCAACGCTCCCCGAAATGAAAACCGTCCGATTAAACCTCGACACCTATTTTAGAGCCACACAGAAATTAATTCTCGGACAGATCGCTTATGCCAGCGCGCAGTACCAGAATGCTGCAACGCTCATGAACGAAGCGGTGGGGATTAATCCTCTTGATGACACGCTCCGCTATAATTTCGGAGTTGTCGCGGGCTTGATTCGTGAGGGTGAAAACGAGGAACTCCGACAGATTGAACAACAGGTGCAGCAGACGATGGCACAAAACCCTGATGACATTCAGGGGCATCTACATTTGGCGACGTTGTATGAAATGCAAGGGGAACTCGGAAAAGCGAGCAGAGAACTTGAGGAATTCCTCAGACAGGATCCCAGCAGATCCGATATCTATCTGCTCTTAGGTCCCTTATACGAACGTCAAGAACGTTATAGAGAGGCGCTCCGCACTTATGAACGGCTGGAACGGCAAGAGCGAACGTTATCACTGCCAGCCCCGATTTTCGCAGCCATGGCTCAACTTCACTTGCAGCTGGGAAATCTGGACGAAGCCGAAACCTATGCAGAGAAAGGTGTCGCTGTAGATCTCAATTCGTGGCGTTCCTATTATATTCTTGGAAACGTTTACGCAGCCACAAACCAACCTCAAAAACAGATTGAAAATTACGACAACGCTTTGAAAGCGCTCGATCGAATCATCCAAGGCTCCGCAGAGAGAGATGATTTAGAGAGCGCCAAAGAGCATCTTCAAAATGAACTCGACCAATTAAAAAAATAGGTATGGACTGTCGGTTATCAGTTATTGTTAGGCGTGTAACAAGTTGCCCTTTTTCGTACGCCACAAACGTCTCTTGATCAACACTGGTAACTAAAGACCCTTAAGATAGGAGGAATAGGTATCGGTTACAGGTTTTCAGATGTTTATTGTCGGTGAAGAGATGCTTTGAAAAATGCTATCCAAACTTTGGATATACAGAAAAGCGGTAAATTTTTAAAAAAGCACCTTTTTATTTAACTGAGAATCATAGCCCTATAGACACATCATGACCCAAGAACTTTCTTTAAAACGAACCCACTATTGCGGTGACCTACGTCTAGCAGACGCGGGCACTCAGGCGAGTCTTAACGGTTGGGTGAAGCGTCGTCGCGACCACGGTGGGATCATCTTCGTTGATCTACGCGACAGAACGGGTATCACGCAAGTCGTCTTTGACCCGCAAATTGACGAGGAAGCACACACTATCGCGGAGGCTGTCAGAAGCGAATATGTCTTGCATGTCAGCGGCACCGTCCGTGAACGGGAACCGGGTGAACTCCTTTTTCATGCAGATGCGGCTTACCAAGGAGAGCTGAGTAGTGGTAATCTGTCTCCGGCGTTCTGTGCGTTGTTCTCCGATGTTGCCCCGAAATATGCTCTTTCCGGTGCCATTGAAATCGCAACGCGAGTGCCTAGTGAGCGTTGGCTACTCATGGACAGAGAAAATAATCGGACGTATCACATCGAAAAGGGAGAAAGCGGGCTCAGTATCTACCAAGGCACTGTTAACCCTGAGCTCAACACTGGTGAGATTGAGCTCGCCGTGGGGGTGCTGAACATCTTGAACAGTGCGAAAACACCGCCGTTTCCAGTTGAAGACGACATCGACGTAGCGGAGGATATTCGGATGCGCCATCGTTTCATCGATTTACGTCGTCCTGAGATGCAGAAGACTTTGGCGATACGTCATAAGGCAGCACTCGCTGCGCGCAACTACATGAACGAACAGGGATTTTTGGAAATAGAGACTCCTATCTTGATGAACAGTACACCCGAGGGTGCGCGCGATGTGCTTGTTCCGAGTCGCCATTATCCTGGGAAGTTTTATGCCCTGCCGCAATCTCCGCAGCAATTCAAGCAAATTCTCATGATGAGCGGGGTCGATCGCTATTTTCAGATCGCGCGATGCTTCCGGGATGAGGATACGCGCTCCGATAGACAGCTGGAATTCACACAACTTGACATTGAGATGTCATTCGCGGGTGCGGACGATGTACTTCAAGTAACCGAAGGTCTGATGAAGCGCATCTTTGAGGAAGCAGGGAACATCCGTCTCCAACCCCCGTTCATGAGACTTTCTTACTCGGAGTCGGTGGCACGTTTTGGAAACGATAAACCCGATACACGATTCGGCATGGAGCTAACGGAGCTGTCGGATGTGATGAGAGACTGCGATTTTCAGGTATTCAACCGGACTTTGGAGACCGGTGGACAGGTCAAAGCCATCGCCGCCCCGGGCGGTGCAGACTTCTCCCGCAAAGAGATCGAGGATTTAACGAAGTTCGTGGCTATCTACCGAGCAAAGGGTTTGGCATGGGTTAAAGTTACGGCAGACGGGTTTTCTTCCGGTATCGTCAAGTTTTTCACAAGAGAACAACTTGAAACCGCCAGAGCGCGGACGGGGGCGAAGCCGGGCGATATCCTCTTTTTTGTCGCTGACAAGCCGAGTATCGTCGCCGATGCCCTCGGTAATCTGCGTCTCCATCTCGGAAAACAGCTTAACCTTATTGATGAAGCCCAATACAATTTCTTGTGGATTGTTGACTATCCGCTCTTTGAATGGAACGCGGAAGAGAATCGCTATGAACCGTTCCACCACCTATTTACGGGATGCACGGAAGAGACTTTACCGCTGCTAGACACCGATCCGGGGGGTGTCCAAAGCCAACACTACGATCTCGTCTGCAACGGTTATGAAATCTGTAGCGGGAGTGTCAGGATCCATCAGTGGGATGTCCAACAGAAAGTTTTCGATATTTTGGGGATTACCCCCGAAGAGGTTAAAAACCGTTTTGGGTATTTCATAGATGCGCTGGCGTATGGTACCCCGCCGCATGCGGGGATCGCCCCGGGCTTGGACCGCATTGTCATGCTCATACGCAACGAGGAAAACATCCGGGAAGTCATCGCGTTTCCGAAATCACAACAAGGACTTTGCCCGCTGACACAGGCCCCCTCGGTTGTAACAGATGCACAATTAGAGGAATTGTCCATTCGTGTTGATGCCCAATTCTAAGGCAAGCCGCTTGTGATTGTCGGAAACCATCGTCTGAACTTGAACGCTTAGACGTTAAGATATCTTTTATTAATTATTAGACACCAACCTCATAAAAAGGTAAAATTTGATGCAACGTACAAAAAAACGACATATTTTCATTGGTAGTGCTCTGCTTTTCTTGATAGCACTGAACACACCTGCACAGACCGTCAACATTCCTGACGCTAATCTACGTAAAGCGATTAACGAGGAGCTTGGGAAGCCCGCAGATGCCCAGCTTACACAGGCCGAGATGGCAAGGTTAACCAGTCTCAATGCGAATGCTAAAGAGGTCAAGAATTTAAGAGGGCTTGAAGCTGCAATAAGACTGGAAGTTTTATATCTTAACCGCAACCAAATAACTAACCTATCGCCTATTGCAGGATTGGTTAGATTAAATCGGATAGAATTAGGCCATAACACTATATCGGATATATCCCCCCTTGAAGCCCTTATCAGCTTGGAGAACCTACGCATTGACAATAATTCGGTATCGGATATATCCCCCCTTGAAGCCCTTATTAGTCTACGGAGCATAAATATTGGGCATAACGTTGTGTCCGATTGGTCTCCCCTTGCGGGTTTAATGAAACTCGATTACATAGCGATAAGTCACAACCCTGTTGCAGATCTGTCGCCTCTTACAGGACTCAGGAACCTAAGAACCTTTCACTCTTGGGGTACACGTATATTAGACATTGCGCCGTTGTCTAAATCTCCGAAGATTCAGGAGATAAGTATTTGCGGAGGAGACATATCGGACATCTCGTCCTTGGAAGGGGTAACAAGTTTGAGAGACCTCTATCTTCCAAACAACGATGTCACTGACATTTCCGCTTTGGCGAGTTTAACAGGCCTGACACGCCTAGGTCTTAAAGACAATGAAGTGTCGAATATATCAGTCCTTAAAAAGTTAAGAGGTCTGACCTGGGTGGACCTGAGAGCTAACGCAATTTCAGATGTTACTCCACTTTCAGAGCTATCTAATTTGAGCTGGTTAGATATTAGTCTAAATAGTATAACGGACGTATCCGCTCTCACCTTTTTACCTAACCTAAGATGGTTGGGGCTTAACAAAAATCCGATAGCGGATCTATCCACTTTAGAAAGGTTTTCCACGAAGACGGCTATCTCACATTCGGATTTCGCTCCCACTCCTTTCCCAGAAGCCGGCCCGAAAATAGAGGATCACTGGTTATGGGTGATTGTGCCAGGGACAGCGATTGGCAAGGCCGATCTACTCGCGCGAGCAAGCGGTGGGGCCGCAACAGAGGTAAAGGTCGCTACGTTTGGCGCGAAAGAAGACAAGGCAGTCGGCAGCAGCGTCTGGACAGCTCATCGGCTCCCGGCCACGGGCGGAGATAACCTCAATGAAATGACGGATGCCCTCGGTTGGGGATCCGGTTCGGAGATATATGACCATGTGGTCTACGGATCTGTCTCGTTAGAGTCGCCCCGTCAACAGAAAACGACGATGCTCGTCGGCAGCGATGACGAGGTAAAGGTCTGGCTTAACGGCGAAGTGGTCCATTACAACCCCGTGCTTCGCGGCGCTGGAGATTATCAAGATGCATTCCCGGTCAAGCTGAAGAAAGGAACAAATGTGCTATTAGTCGCGGTTAGCAACCGCGGACATGGCGCATTCAGTGGTTTCTTCGGTTTCGCGAAGGACACAGACTACACGCTAAACGCCCCAAGCACCCCGATTAAAATAGAGGTTGCTACATGGGACGTGAACAGAGACGGACTGGTGAACATTTTAGACCTGATTCTGGTGGCTCGGGACTTAGGAAAGACCGCCCGGGAGGCTCTCTCAAGAACGGACGTAAACGGTGACGGAAAGCGAAACATCTTAGACCTGAGGCTTGTGGCTCAACATTTAAACGAGGCATCGGGTGCTGCTGCCCCGGCCGCGGCGACCTCGGACGAATTTACAAGCACAGACCCAATTTCGGCAGAAAGGGTCAGAGCCTGGATAGCACAGGCTCAAGCGCAAAGCGACGGTTCCCTCGTCTTCCGGCAAGGTATTGCGAATCTCAAACGTCTCCTCGCCTCTCTGGTCCCTGACAGAACCGCAGTGCTGCCCAATTACCCCAACCCGTTCAATCCAGAGACGTGGATACCGTATCAACTCGCTGAAGCAACCGAGGTCACAGTGCATATTTACGCAGCTAACGGAGCCCTGGTTCGGACGTTGGATCTCGGACATCAGCCGGCAGGACGCTATCAGGAACCGAGCCGCGCAGCATATTGGAACGGCGAAAATGAGATCGGTGAACCTGTCGCAAGCGGGGTGTATTTTTATACACTCACCGCAGCAGACTTCACCGCTACGAGAAAAATGGTGATACTGAAGTAAGATGAAAATAGCTATCAGCAGTTCGCGAAATATCTTCTACACTGCCTGAGAACCTACAATCAATAGCGACCGCAGAGGAGAAACTGTATGAAACACGTCATCACAATTAGTTGCCTTCTCCTACTTATCGTAGGATATCAGACCGTTGAGGCACAAGGGAAGTTCCCACCACAGGTACAGGCTATTTTTGAACGGAATTGCCTTAACTGCCATGGCCCACATGGTGCTTTTACAGAGCAGATTGTTATTGAATCTCGGGACAGGTTGATTAGCTCGGGGTCTGTTGTGCCCGGGCGCCCTTCGCAATCCGAACTCTATACACGGCTGCTGGAGGAGGATTCGGCAAAACGGATGCCGCTGGGGCAACCTCCGCTCACGCCGGCTGCGATTAACACCATCCGACAGTGGATTGACGCAGGCGCGCGAAGTGTGAACAATGGTCATCCAAGAGACTTCATTCCGAACGATGCGATGCTTGCTGCTATGCAGCGCCATCTGGCGACGCTTGATGGGTTTGATCGTCCTTACGCGCGTTATTTCACAACAACGCACCTCTACAACGCCGGTGAGGCCGCTGGTGCCCTGAGTGCGTATCAGGTCGCCCTCTCAAAACTGGTCAACAGCCTCTCCTGGGGGTTCGAAATACACAACCCAGAGCCTATTGGCGCGAAGAACACGATCTTCTACATTGATCTGCGTGACTACGAATGGGACAGAGTCGATGCCTGGACAGAGATAGAAAACGCCTATCCGTATGCTATCGAGTACAATGAAGTGACCCAATCCGAGGAGCTTGCAAAGCTGACCGACCTGCAAACACAGATGAAATGCGAAGTGCCCTTTGTTCATGTGGATTGGTTCTTGGCAAACGCCGCCTTACCGCCGCTATATCACGACATTCTGGATTTGCCAAAGACAGATCGGGAGTTGGAACGCAAGCTGGACGTAGATGTTCAACGTAACCTCCAGACTGCGCCGGGCGTGCGCGTCTGGCGTGCGGGCTTCAACGACTCGGGGGTTTCAAACAACAATCGTGTTGTGGAACGGCACACCTCTCGCTATGGTGCGTATTGGAAGAGCTATGACTTCGCAGGTAGCACGGGAACACAGAACGTTTTCACGCATCCGTTGTCTTTCAAAGCGGATGGGGGTGAGATCATCTTCAATCTGCCGAACGGTCTGCAGGCGTACTATATCCTAGACGCGTCAGGGAATCGTTTAAACTCGGCCCCCCCGGAGATTGTTATTGATCCGTCGGCGCGTGATCCTATTGTCCACAATGGTTTGTCGTGTATCGGCTGCCACACGGAAGGGACCAAGAGGTTTGAGGACGAGGTGCGTGGGGTCATAAACCGGACGGTGAATCCGGGTTTTGACAAGGCGCAAGCATTGCGTCTATACGTAGAGCGGGCGACGATAGAGGGTCTTCTTGCACAGGATAGCGAACGTTATAGGGTTGCCTTGGAGGCGACAGGCGGCGTTTTTGGCGGTATTGAGCCCGTGCATCGGTTTCATGAGGCATTTCGGGGGCCTGTTGAAGCCCCGGAGGCTGCTGCGGCTGTAGATATGAAGACGGAGGCGTTCCTTGCAGAGATTCGAAACAAACCAAGCCTACAGCGTTTAGGGTTGACTCCCTTGTTAAGCGGTGGGACTGTGAAGCGGGACGTTTGGACGGAACGGTTCAAGGACGTGGTTTTAGAGATCTTTTCACCAAATGGGCCTGTGGACTGCCATGAAACAGATACGTGTGATCCACCTCCCCCCGACACACTAGACCCGAACCTCCGAGCAGCGATTGTGGAAGCCCTCAGGCTAGCACCAAGCGAGTTAATTACTGAGGAAACTATGAAACGTTTGACGCGTTTGGTCGCCGATCGTAAAGGCATCCGTCACCTAACAAGGCTGGATGAGGCAATAAACCTGGAGCGGATAGAGCTCCGCTACAATGCCATCTCCGACCTCACGCCCCTGAAAGATTTGAGACGATTGAACGATATCAAGTTACGCGGGAACAGAATAACCGATGTATCGCCGCTGGCCGGGTTGATTAATGTAGGTTGGCTCGGGCTCGAAGATAACGAAATTACGGATGTATCGCCGCTGCGGGAGCTGGTCAAATTGAACGGGATAGGGATCAGCGGGAATCCGGTATCGGATATCTCCGCTCTGGCGAGTCTGATCAGCTTGGAAGGCATCGCGGCGTGGAACACGTCTATTTCAGACTTCTCGGCTTTAGCCAGATTGCCGAGACTCCGATGGATAGAATTTGGCAACGATAAGTCAATAACAAGATTGCCATCTCTGAAGGAGTTAGGTGGGCTCAGGCGGTTGGAAATTAACAACTGCAGCATCTCGGATATCTCCGCCCTGGCTGCATTAACACAGTTAACCACATTAAAATTAAACGGCAATTTTATATCGGATCTATCGCCGCTCACACAGTTGAAAAACTTAACCGATCTGCATCTTACCCGAAATATCATATCGGACGTGTCACCGCTGCGAGGGTTAACCGGATTGCGAGAGCTGTATCTTGATGAAAACATTATATCGGAGGTATCGCCCCTTGCAAGGTTAACTAACTTGAATACCTTACAGCTTAAAGGGAACGCGATATCCGACTTCTCACCTTTGAAAGGCTTGCCCGCCGACACTTATGTCGGGATGGAGAGAAACCCTGCGTTCCCAACGGGCGGCCCCAAAATAGCCGGACCTTGGCTATGGGCAATCGTTCCCAGTGCAGGTTTTTTAGAGGGTAAAGATTTGCTTGCTCAAGCAACCAACGGAGCAGTGACAGAAGAGAAGGTCTCTACCAATGGCGCGACGGCGGGCAAGGCTGTCGGCGACAGCCTCTGGATTTCCAGTACTATCAAGACAGGATATGGGAACAATCTTAACGAAGTGCTAGATCTCTTCGACCTTGAAATAAGTGAAGGCGATAAATGGGAATGGGTCATGTATGGCGTTGTGATCTTGGATTCACCACGGGAACAAAAGGTAACGATGTTTGCCGGGAGTGATAACAATCACAAGGCTTGGCTCAATGGAAAGTTAGTTAACGAAAATTATCATTGGCATAACGGCTACCAAGAGGTTTTCCCTGTCACGTTGAAACAGGGGAAAAATGTTCTCCTAACGGCTGTTCACACTTGGGGTGGCGGTTGGAGCGGTCATTTTGGATTTGCTCCTGACACAGAATATAATGTTATTTCGCCTGTAGGGGCTCGATTCGCTTGGTCCACAGCAACAAAGAAAGTTGGTGTTGGCGACACATTCACCCTTCATTTCACGGCAGAAGATGCGGCTGATTTAGCAGGATGGCAGACTGATATTATATTTGATCCGGCGGTCATAAGGGCGAAAAAGGTGAACGAGGGAGGCTTTCTGAAGCAGGGCAACCAGCAAACCTTCTTTAAGGCAGGCGAGATAAAAAATGCTCTTGGCAAAATCGTCGGAGTGCAAGCTGCACGAATAGCTGAAAACGGAGGCAGTGGAGAAGGTGCGCTGTTTTCAGTCAGATTCACCGCCAAGGCACCTGGAAAGAGTCGTGTGTTGCTACGCAACTTCTCTGCTGGTTCCAGTACTGGTAAAGGGATAGCTGGGGATCTGTTCGATATTGTTGTAGAGGTCGCCGCACCGCCGTGGGATGTCAATCAGGATGGTGTGACCGATGCCGCTGATGTAACATTGGTTAGAAAGGCCCGCGGACAATCCCCACCCAGAAACCCGCGTACCGATGTCAACAAGGACGGGGTTGTTAACGAAAAGGATGTCGCTGTTGTTACAGCGCACCTTGGGGAGGGCGCAGATCGGGCAGCACCGCCGCACGTTAAATTCCCGCTCGGTTTTACCCGTGAAATGGTTGAACAGACGCTCGACATCCTGCGGAGAACAGATGATGGTTCCGTTGTGTTCCAACGCGGTATAACAAACCTTAAACATCTCTTAGCAGCTTTTATACCAGAAGAAACCGTCCTATTTCACAACTATCCGAACCCGTTCAATCCAGAGACGTGGATACCGTATCAACTCGCTGAATCTGCAAATGTAACGTTTCATATCTACAGCGCTAATGGGTTCTTGGTGCGAAGGTTGGAGCTGGGGCATCAAACCGCTGGTATCTATCAACATCGGAGTCGGGCAGCGCATTGGGATGGCAGGAATGAGGCTGGTGAACCTGTCGCAAGCGGGGTGTATTTCTACAGGCTCACGGCAGGCAACTTCACTGATACAAGAAAAATGCTAATAATGAAATAGTGATAGTTAGCGCCCAGTAGTTAAAGGGAGCATTGCCCGTTCGCGGCGCGCGATGAATTGCGGCACTACAAACGGGATTTCAATTCAGAAAATCAGTAATAAAAAGGAGTCAAATACGCTATGAATGAGGAAAAAAGCAAGCCAAAGGTCAGTCTCGGTCTACTTTACGGGATTGTCATTGCAATTGTGGCTGGTGCCTTTATCGGTGGATTTGTGCCAGACTTCGCTGTCCACACAACTATACTCGGTGAGATATTCTTGAACCTATTGAAGATGATAGTCGTGCCACTTGTTGTCTTGTCGATGGTAGTCGGTATAACAAATTTAGGCGATATTCGTAACATCGGTTCCATCGGTGGGCGAACGGTTGTGTACTACATGGCGACGACTGGGCTTGCTGTTATCACCGGTATGATTCTCGTCAACATCATTGCGCCGGGTAAAGGGCTTTCACAAGGTGAACAACGTCCTGATCTCAACTACACCCTCTCTGGTGTTGAGAAACTCACCCTTCAGATGGATAGACAATTTGTTCGGACCTATAACGATAAATATATTATCACGCTCACGGATCAGAACGTGCGTGGCGAGGTGGAGTCAATTTCGGGGAGAACCGTCACAGTAAAATCGTGGCAGCTTTTGTCTGAAGAGGCGCAATACGTCACAACGGACAGCGGTGACCGTCTATTGTTCATTGAAGGGAGTCCGACTCGGATAGAACTGCAGAACAGTGGCTCTGGCATTAACATCGATCTGCCGATTGCTACAAGTATGTCCGATAAGACGGAACGGACGATGGGCGGCACTCTCAAAGAGGTATTTCTCGGCAACGCGGAGACCGGTAAGGAGGGCATGATCCCCTCGAACGTTTTCAAGGCGATGGTGAGAACTGATATTCTACCGTTAATCTTTTTCTCTCTGCTCATCGGTGCTGCGTTGTCTACACTCGGTGAGCTGGGGAAGCCCGTTGTTGCGGTGATTTCGGGATTAAATGAAGCCGTGATGAAACTGGTTCACTGGATAATGTATGTTGCCCCGTTCGGTATTTTCGGCTTGGTGGCGGGTAGAATTGGTGAGGCAAAAGGGTTTGCAGGCTTTTGGCCCGAGCTTGTCGCGGTGGGCAAGTACAGTGCTACAGTGCTGTTAGGTCTCGGCTTGCACGGTATCGTTGTTTTACCGCTGCTCCTGTTATTCCTCGGCCGTAAAAATCCGCTCACCTATTTTAAGGGGATGGCGACCGCTATACTCAACGCTTTTTCAACTGCGAGTTCAAGTGCAACGTTACCGTTAACAATGGAGGGTGTAGAGAATCAGAATGGCGTTTCGAGGCGCACCGCCACTTTCGTTCTGCCTCTGGGAGCAACCATCAACATGGATGGCACTGCCCTCTATGAGGCGATTGCGGTTATGTTTATCGCACAAGTCTATGCGATTTCCATGGATCCGGCGCAACAAATCGTTGTCGTGCTTACGGCGACTTTAGCGGCTATTGGTGCGGCGGGAATCCCCGAAGCAGGCCTTGTCACAATGGTTATTGTCCTCCGAGCCGTCGATCTCCCGGTTGAAGGCATAACGCTTATACTTTCTATTGATTGGCTTCTCGACCGATTCCGGACTGCAATTAACGTCTGGGGCGACAGCATCGGAGCGGGCGTAATTGAAAGATATGAATCTAGAAACTCATCTGAAGCAACTGTAACATAACAGTCATAACTGATAGGTATTTATGAAATCCCAAAACGATATAGCCTCACAACAACCAGCACTGACTGGTGCAACTATCCTTGCAATCATCGGTGTCGTGTTTGCTGCAGGGTGGATAGCGTTCGCCTACTACAAAGGTAATACTGACCACAGTGATCGCATACTGTTATTACACCCGGTAGTGCCGATATTGCTGATTCTGCTTCTCGCGCGAATTTACCGCTGGATCGAAATAAAGAGTATCATCATTTTGGAAATCCTAATGATAGGCGTGTGGCTTTTCATCCGCCTATTGGGGGCCTTAACCCCTTTCATCCTAGGATTCTGTTTCGCCTATATCTTCAGATTTCTCTGGAACACCCTCCCGTTCAAAAAGGAGCATCAGCGCGCTATCACTACTGTGCTGATTCTCGTGGTTTGTGGAGTCGCTTTTTTCTACACCGGAAGACAAGTGAGTAGGCAAGCGAGACAAATGGGCAGTGGATTGATGAAGTTTTATCACGAAACCGTTCTACCTTATGTCAATGGGGAGGTCTTTAAGGCTATCACCGTGGGTTTTGATTCGCTCGCTGGCAAAGACGAAGAGGCAAATGCGGTTAACGGAGAAAAACGACAAACAGAGATTCTCTATGTTGCTACGAACCACGGTGTCTACAGAATTCAACAGGGTGCGAGAGATGCCCTCGTCCGCGTCGGTATCACAAACGGCGCGATCCTCGGTAAGCAGATACAGGCACTTGCCATGGGCGAAAATGTCATCTATGCTGGGACACAAAAAGGGTTGTACAGATACTTTGAGGTTCTGCCTGCGGAGCCCGTTGAGGTCGTTCGTGCTAATGGAAACGTTCAGAAAATCCAGCCGCAAATCTGGCACAAGGTGGAAGGGACCCCTTTTGATGCTAAGTCTGTTCAAGCCATCGATACGCCAGATTGGGATAGGACTCAACTCTACGTCGGAACTCAAGAAGGACTTTATGCGAGCAAAGACTTAGGGCAAACATGGCATGAAGTCGCGCCTACTCTTTATGAAGATAAATCGATCGTCAGCATCACTTCTATTGAGGATACCAGTGCCAATAGAATAACTTACGTTGCTAGTACAACGCAGACTGATCCAGAAGCCCCGCAGCAACCTATAGAAACGGCGATACATTGGCATCTTGAAGGAACCGCTCTGGATTGGGAGCCACTGCCGCCGATAACGCAAATTGTCTACGCACTTGCAGGCGAAGAAACAGCAGACCGAAATGTCGGTAGCAACGCTCAAGTTGAGCTATACGCTGGCACGCCGGATGGGCTCCATACATGGAACAGTCTCGATGGTTGGCAGAAAGTAGGGGGCGCAAGCGGAATTACGTTTCTAGCGTCCGCACCTTCAGGGTTATACGCCGGGGATTCCATGGTTATCCGACATCGTATTGAATCGACCGCGGGGTGGAAACCTTTTACTATAAATAAGAAAGGTATTACTGATACTTATAAGAACGAACCGATTGTTCAGCAGGGACGCGCCTATCTTACGGAAAGGATCCCCACAATTGCTCAAACCGGTGGCGAAGTCGTCAAATGGGTTTCCGGATTCGTCAGATCAATTGCTTTTGGATTCGGTGGCTTTCTAGCAACCCTATTGCTTGCATTCGTCGTCTTTGTCTACGCGAATCAGTCTTTTGATACCTATTTCCGGTCCCTCGTTTCGCTGCTCCCTGAATCCCGTCGTGATACTGTCAAGTGTTATCTACGTGAGATTGATAAAAATCTCCAACAATTCTTGAAAGGGCAGGTCACTGTCATCGCGATTATTTCAGCGATCTCTTGCATTGCCTACAGCGTCATCGGTGTTCCGTTCGCGCTGGTTGTAGGTTTGCTTGCTGGTATCTGTAACGCTATCCCGACCTTTGGCCCCTTTATAGGTGGTGGTTTCGCCTTGCTAGCGATGTTGATGGGGCTCGCAGCCGGCGATTTCAGTGTTATTGAATTTCTAGTCCGTTCCACAGTGGTGGTCGTTGTTGCCCTGGGAGTCCAAACCATCGACAACTCGCTGGTTTCCCCGAAAGTCATGAGCGACGCTGTCGATGTAGACCCCTTACTTATCATGTTTGCTGTCATCGTTGGGGCGACTATGCTCGGTTTTTGGGGGGTGCTGCTTGCAATTCCTATTGTTGTTGTGATAAAATCGGTTATCGCTGTTTCGCGCACTTTAGCAACGGACCAAGGCTTGACGAGCACATCAGCCAAAACGAATGCGCTGGAGGGAAAATGATGGAAACCACACGTCCGATTATTGCGATTGTTGGCAGGCCAAATGTCGGAAAGTCATCGCTCTTCAATCGGATTACCGCATCTGCCTGGGTACGTCCACAACAGACAAACCTCGAGTTTGCAGACACCGATGAGGCGATCCCGCGCAACAAAACGCGGAACGTCAGGAAATCGCGCGTTTCGCGTAAGATGGCTGTCGTCCATGATCTCCCTGGCGTAACGCGCGATAGGAATTACGCGGATGTTCAATGGAAGGACCGGTCTTTTACTGTTGTTGATACGGGCGGCTTGGATGTGGACCCCGAGGATCGTCTGATAGATAACGTGCAATTGCAGGTAGATGCCGCCCTAGCTGAAGCGAGTCTCGTTTTGTTAGTTGTCGATGCGCGCACTGGTGTTATGCCACACGACTTAATTGTTGCCAATAAACTCAGAGCCGCTGGCAAACCTATCTTCCTCGTTGTCAACAAGGTAGATAGCGAGCGGTTCCGTAATGAAGCGGCGGAGTTCTATGCACTCGGATTCCCTGAACCGATCTGGACATCGTGTGTCCAAAACGAAGGGATCCAAGAACTGCTCGACCACGTCGTGGATGCGCTACCGCATACTGATGCAACAGTGGATAATACCGATGCCGCGATCAAAATCGCGATTGTCGGCAGGCCGAATGTCGGGAAATCATCACTTATTAATAACTTGTTAGGCGCGGAACGAATGATTGTCGACGATCGGCCCGGCACAACACGCGACGCTGTAAATATACGACTTGTTCACGACAATGTGCCTTTTGAGGTAGTTGACACTGCCGGGATGCGCCGGAAATCCGCTATTAACGATGAACTCGAATCGGTAACCGTCCAGCGGGCTATCTACAGCATTCGGCACAGCGATGTCGCTGTCCTTGTGCTTGACGTAACGCAGGAAATCGCGCAGCAAGATAAGACAATCGCTAGTTTTATTGAACGGCATGGAAAAGCCTCTGTTTTGGTTTTGAATAAGTGGGATCTTATCAAAAAGGATAACACAACACATCGGGTATTTATGGACAAGCTAGACGTTCAACTCCGGCAACTCTATTATGTTCCCCGTGTTTTTGTTTCTGCTATTACTGGTCAGCGGGTTACCCATATATTGGAAATTGCGCTTGAGGTGTATCGCGAGTATTGCACTCGTATCCCGACTCCAGATCTTAACCAGTTACTCTTAGAGTTGCGAAACGTGCATCCGCCACCACGAGTCAAGGGCGTACGGCCGGCTCTTAAATATATCACACAGGTAGAGACAAAACCGCCTACCTTTCTCATCTTCGGACGAAATCTGCATCGGATACGTCCACCTTACGAGGCCTACCTTGTCAATAACATTCGGGAGGAATTCGGATTCAACGGCACACCGATACGCATTTTTTATCGCCGATCATAAAGGAGGAATTCTTGGCACAACAGAGAGTTTTTATCACACGTCCTGTTCGAGAAGAAATCCTAGCTAAGATTGCTGAGGCGTGTGAAGTTGAGATGTGGCATACAAGCGCGATCCTACCGCCTATCGCTGAAAAAATTCCGCAGCTCGATGGACTCATGACATACGGACATGAACTGGTATCCCCGGAGATGATCGCTTCCGCGCGCAATCTCAAAGTTATTTCTGTTGTTGGTGTCGGCTATGATCACATCCACGTCGGAGCGTGCAAGGAAAGAGGGATTGCTGTCGGGCATACGCCAGGTGTCCTCAGCGATACAACCGCCGACATGACAATGGCACTGCTCCTCGCCGCCTCGCGGCAGATTGTTCCTGCCCATGATCACGTCCAAGCCAAGAGGTGGCTATACTTCGATCCCAACATCCTCTGGGGGTATGATGTACATCACGCGACGCTTGGCATTGTCGGCATGGGACGCATCGGTTACGCTGTCGCAAAACGCGCTTTGGGCTTTGATATGCGGGTCCTCTATTACAAACGCGAGCGCAGACATGACTGGGAGGAAGAACTCGGTGTCGAATACGCTGACATGGAGCGGCTCCTTCAATCTTCCGACTTCGTCACACTACACGTTCCGCTGACAGAAGAAACAATTTGTATGATTGGAAAGGCGGAGCTTGAACTGATGAAAAATACGGCAATCTTGGTGAACATCGCTAGAGGTCCTGTTATTGATCACTACGCCTTGTACGACGCGCTCACAACCGGTCAAATTGCCGGCGCTGCTCTTGACGTAACCGAACCTGAACCGCTTAATATCGACCATCCGCTCCTTGGTTTAGATAACGTTATTATCGCCCCGCATCTGGGCAGTGCTACTATCCAAACGCGAACGAAAATGATGACGATGGCGATGGAGAACCTGCTCGCTGGATTGAAGAAGGAACCGCTGCCCTATGGTATTCCTCAGCCCGATGTATCCGAATAGCAGATGTGCTGCCTCAATTTTATAAATCCTATATTGTAAGGAGCCTAAATGCTACTTGAAAGATTGTTTCAGTTGAAAGAAAGCGGCACCACGGTGAAACGTGAGCTGATTGCGGGGCTCACAAATTTTATGGCGATTTCATACATAATCTTTGTGCAACCTTCGCTGTTTTCACAAGTAGGCATGGATCCTGGGGCTGTCATGGTTGCAACCTGTGTATCGAGCGCGATTGCTTCGTTTTTCATGGCGTTTCTGACCAATTATCCTGTTGTGTTAGCCCCTGGGATGGGGCTCAACGCCTACTTTGTTTTTGAAGTTTGCCAGGGCTTAAACTTACCGTGGCAGGAAGCGTTAGGCATCGTTTTTATAGCAGGCATGTTGTTCTTCATTCTCTCATTTGTTGGGATCCGTGAGGCGGTGATGAATGCTCTCCCTCCTTCACTTCAGAATGCTATCGCTATCGGGATTGGACTGTTTATCGCGCTCATCGGTCTACAGATGAGTGGGATAATTACAAGGCATCCCGCCACGTTTGTAACTCGGAGCGATCTTTTATCGACGCCTGTGTTGCTTTCTCTTTTCGGTATTGCTGTGACGCTCGCGCTCTTGGCGCGTAAAGTGCGAGGTGCTATTCTCATCGGAATCCTTGTGGCCACTGTCCCGAACCTCATATTTGGGCTTGCCCAGTACGAGGGGGTCGCCGCACCGCCACCTCCCCTTGAACCGACGTTTTTCAAGCTGCGATTTCCGAATGTTTTTGCCAAACTAGAACTGATCTCCGTAATTTTTGTTTTCTTTGCTATAGACATGTTTGATAGTATCGGCACGCTCACGGCTATCGGTTACAGAGCGGAATTGCTTGAGGAAGGGAAACTTGCAAAAGCGAAGCGTGCTCTTTTAACAGACGCAGGTAGTACGGTTGGAGGTGCTTTACTCGGCACCTCAACTGTCACATGTTATATTGAGAGCACCACGGGTATTACTGTGGGCGGACGGACAGGGCTCACTGCTGTCTTTACAGGGATTTTTATGCTGCTCTCCATTACGTTCTATCCGCTCGTTAAGATCGTAGGCGGAGCATACATTGTAGAAGGTATCCAACTCCATCCGATTATCGCCCCTGCGCTCATTATCGTTGGCGGACTGATGCTCAGAAATGTTAACCAGATCGATTGGGATGACATCACAGAATCGATCCCGGCGTTCCTTACGATACTGATGATGCCCCTCTCGTTTAGCATTACAGATGGTATCGGTTTTGGACTCATCTCTTTGGCGTTCCTCAAGTTGGTCACGGGGCGTGGAAAAGAGGTGAATCCTATTATCTATTACTTCGCACTCTTCTTCATTGCCTGTTACATCGGAGATCTATAGGCGGGAGCTCCTCCTAAATCAGACAGCTGTGGCTGCAGTCGGTGTTGAAAAAACACGTCCACAAAAAGATACCGTGAGTGCAGCACTTTCAAAACACGCGCACAAAGGAATAATATTATAATGCCCCGTATTTTTGATAACATTGATCACCACTTATTACCTGCCCTGCAACAGGCACTTAAAACTGCCACCCATGCTGACTTCTGTGTCGGTTATTTCAACCTTCGCGGCTGGAAAGGACTCGCTGCTCATATTGAAAATTGGAAGGGCGGTGACGGGGAATGCTGCCGTTTGCTCGTTGGGATGCAACGGCTGCCCGAGGAGGAGCTCCGAAAAGTCAAGCGACTCGGTCAGCAAAATGTTGGAATAGACAACCAAACCGCCCTCCGTATCAGACAGAGATTAGCGGAGGAGTTTCGAGAACAGTTGACTGTCGGTGTACCAACAGGCACAGACGAAATCGGCTTACGTCAATTGGCAAAACAGTTGCGTGCCGAAAAAGTAAAGGTAAAGCTTTTTCTGGAACATCCTCTTCATGCAAAACTCTATCTCATCTACCGCCATGACCTGATCGCGCCGACCGTGGGTTATCTTGGCAGCAGTAACCTAACGCTGGCGGGTCTTTCGCGGCAGGGTGAGCTGAACGTTGACATCGTTGACGCGGATGCTTGCGAAAAATTAAAGGGATGGTTTGAAGACCGATGGAACGCCCGATGGTGCATCGATATTTCTAAGGAATTGGTCGAAATTATTGAGCAGAGTTGGGCGCGTGAAGAGCGGGTCTCGCCATATCACATCTATGTCAAAATGGCGTACCATTTGTCGCAAGAGGCGCGTGCTGGGTTAACTGAATTTCAGATTCCCCGCGAATTTCAGGATAAATTGTTTGAGTTCCAAACGGCGGCGGTCAAAATCGCAGCACATCATCTCAACAAACGCGGAGGGGTTCTCATCGGGGATGTCGTCGGACTCGGCAAAACACTTATGGGAACGGCACTTGCACGTATACAAGAAGACGATTATGATCTTGAAACGTTAATTATTTGCCCCAAAAACCTCGTCAACATGTGGGAGAGCTATCGAGAAGAGTACCGTCTACGCGGAAGAGTGCTTTCGATGAGCCGCGTTATCAATGAGTTACCAGACCTTCGCCGCTACCGCCTTGTTATGATTGATGAGAGTCACAACCTCAGAAACCGGGAAGGTAAACGCTACCGCGCTATTCAGGAATATATCCATGAAAATGAAAGTAAGGTTATCCTCCTCTCCGCAACCCCTTACAACAAAACCTATCTCGATCTTTCCAATCAACTCCGTCTATTTCTAGAGGAAACCGAAGACCTCGGTATTAGACCGGAGCAATATATCAAGAGTCTAGGCGGCGAAACGGAGTTCATTCGGAAACATCAAAGCGGGGTGCGTACGCTTTCAGCGTTTGAACAGAGCGAATATATCGACGATTGGCGCGAACTCATGCGCCGCTACCTTGTACGCCGAACGCGTGGTTTTATCATGCAAAACTATGCAGAAACGGACCCACAGACAGCACAGAAATTTCTTTTGTTTAGCGATGGTAAACGTTCCTATTTCCCGACACGTCTGCCTAGAACAGTAAAGTTCGCCATTGATGAGCAAAACTGTGATGACACCTACGCGCAGCTATACTCGTCTTCTGTCGTGAATGTCATTGGCAGCCTTAAGCTTGCACGGTATGGTCTCGCGAATTACATTGTCGATACAGACACACAAACGCTCACTTCAAATGAGGTAACCAGCCTACAAAATCTCTCTCGTGCCGGACAGCGGTTAATGGGGTTTTGTCGGACGAACCTTTTTAAACGGCTTGAAAGTAGTGGGCAGGCGTTCATCCAATCCGTTGACCGGCATATCCTCCGAAACTATGTTTTTCTTCACGCCATTGAAAACCAAAAACCGCTACCGATTGGATCGCAAAATGCGGATATGCTGGATTCTCGGTTTGAAGATAGAGATGCTGATGATGCCACGCTCATATTAGATGCTGGTGATGACGATGACATACAGATAGATAGCACAAATTCACAGACGAACTCATACACAACCTCTGATTATCAGCAACGCGCCGCGGCTATCTATCAACTCTACACGACGAAGTATAAAAATCGGTTTAAATGGCTGCGCCCCAGTCTCTTTCATGCCGTGCTTCAGGAAGAGCTGACCGGGGATGCAGTCGCACTCATCCAGGTATTGCAACAATACGGTACATGGGACCCCGAAAAGGACGCGAAGCTCAACGCCCTTCAGGCGCTCTTAACCGAAATACATCCAGGGGATAAGGTTCTAATTTTCACGCAATTTGCGGATACGGTGCAGTATCTGACAGATGCCCTTTCAGCGCGCGGGTTGGCGAAAATCGCCCCTGCAACCGGCAATTCAGCAGATCCCACGGTTTTAGCATACCGTTTTAGTCCTGTCAGCAACGGCAAACGGAGTACGGTTAAGTCGGAAGACGAATTGCGGGTGCTTATTAGCACCGATGTGCTGAGTGAAGGGCAGAATTTACAGGATTGTTCAATCGTTGTCAACTATGACTTGCCGTGGGCGATTATACGTTTGGTCCAACGCGCCGGCAGGGTTGATAGAATTGGGCAAACTGCGGAAAAGATCTTGTGTTATTCATTTCTACCTGCGGATGGGGTCGAGCGCATTATTAACTTGCGGGACCGCGTCCGCACGCGCCTCCAACAGAATAAGGAAGTTGTCGGCACAGACGAAGCTTTCTTTGAGGACGATGCGGAAGAGGGCAGCCAAACGATCGTTAATCTCTACAACGAAAAGGCGGGGCTGCTTGATGATGAGCGAGATACCGATGTAGATCTCGCCTCTCACGCGTACCAGATATGGAAAAACGCTATTACGCAAGAGCCACATTTAGAAAAGATTGTCTCTGACCTTCCATCTGTTGTTTATTCAACGCAGCCGCATACACCCACCGATAGCGAACCTGAAGGTGCACTCGTCTATATCCGTACAGGCCAAGAAAACGACGCACTCGCTTGGATAGATAGAGACGGCTCGAACGTAACGGAATCCCAGTTTGCTATTCTGCAAGCGGCAGCGTGTGGACCCGATACTGAGGCACTCCACCCCCTTGAAGAGCATCATCGCCTCGTCGAGGAAGCGGCAAAGATGATTGTCTCTGAAGAACGATCTGTTGGCGGACAGCTCGGACGCCCCTCGGGGGCCCGGTTCCGCACCTATGAACGCTTGAAGGACTACGTTTCATCGGTTGAAGGTACACTCTTTGCAACACCGCAGCTCAAAAAGGTTATCGAGAATATTTACCGGCACCCGCTGCGACAAAGAGCGACCGATACCCTCAACCGTCAACTCCGCAGCGGTATCTCTAATGAAGACCTTGTAGCACTGGTGATCGATTTATGGGAAACGGATCGACTCTGTATTATTGATACGGAACAGCAAACGCGAGAACCACAAATTGTGTGTTCATTAGGGCTCCGCACAAAGGATGCATAAACCTACGCGCCCTCCGAAAAACAGTGTTGAAAGCCATCTCGTTATCGTGTATAATGTGTGAAAACGAATGAATAGGAGAACGTCTATGCTTCATCGAGAACAAATTCTTGAATATCTTAGAGCGACTAACTTTAGCGCTCTCTTCACCCAAGCACTCGGTTGGGATCACTACACACAGGCGCTAAATATCAGCGTAGACACCACCGAGTGGTACCTCTCCGCAGTCGCAGAGAAACGCGGCATGATCGTCTTTGAATGCCACGCAACAGACGCAGATGGACAACTCCCCAAGTATGCGCTGCGCCGGAAGATCCAGCAGCAAGTTGCTCGCTCCGCCTATGAGCATATTATCATCTACACCGATGCAAGCAAAACAACGCACCTCTGGCAGTGGGTCAGACGAGAGCCGGGCAAGCCGGATGCGTGCCGAGAACACCGGTATCACACGGCACAATCGGGGGAGTCGCTGATACAAAAGTTAGAGCCGATCGCCTTCAGTCTTGACGAAGAGGCCGAACTGACGCTCTCTGACGTGACAGGGCGCGTCGGGAGCGCGTTCTATGCGGAGCGGGTGACCAAGAAGTTTTACGATCGCTTCAAGCGAGAGCAGACGGCGTTCTTATCGTTCCTCACGGGCATCCCGGATGCCGAGGTGCAGCGCGCATATGTCTCTATCCTGCTGAATCGGCTGATGTTCATCTACTTCATTCAGAAGAAGGGGTTTCTCAACAGTGACCCAGACTATCTGCGGCACACGTTGACGGAGACGCAAAAGAGTGGCAGCGACCGGTACTATAGAGCGTTTCTCTGTCCGCTGTTCTTTGAAGGGTTTGCAAAGCCGGAGGCGGAACGGGGCAGAGCTGTGGTTGGGCTCCTCGGGGATGTGCCGTATCTCAACGGCGGCATCTTTGAGCAGCACGCCATAGAGACGCATCACGGGGAGCGTATTGAGATCCCGGATGCGGCGTTTGAGCAGCTCTTCGGCTTCTTTGATGAGTATCAGTGGCATTTGGACGATCGCCCGTTGAAAAACGACACGGAGATCAACCCGGATGTGCTGGGATATATCTTTGAGAAATACATCAACCAGAAGCAGATGGGTGCCTACTACACGAAGGAAGACATCACCGAGTATATCAGCAAGAACACGATTATTCCGTTTCTCTTTGATGCGGCGCGTCGGTCGTGTGAGATAGCGTTTGCGGCGGATGGTACGGTGTGGCAGCTGCTGCGAGATGCCCCGGAGCGCTATATCTACCCGGCTGTGAGCAAAGGTGCTGTGTTAGAGTTGCCGCCCCATATCGCTGCGGGGGTTGCGGATGTCTCTAAGCGCACAGATTGGAACACTGTTGCGCCTTCCGAGTATGCCTTGCCGACCGAGATATGGCGGGAAGTCGTTGCGAGACGACAACGCTACGAGATGCTGCGTGCGAAGCTGGTCAACGGAGACATCGGGAGCATCAACGATCTGATTACCTACAATCTAGATGTCCGTCAGTTCGCACAAGACGTAATCGCAGGCTGTGAGGGTCCTGAGCTGCTGCGTGCGTTTTGGCAGGCGATCAGACACATCAGCATCCTGGATCCGACGTGTGGCTCGGGGGCGTTCCTCTTCGCCGCTGTGAATATCCTCGTGCCGCTCTATGAGGCGTGTCTCGACCGAATGCAAGCCTTTCTCAACGACGACTCGGGTGCCGGCCGGCGCTATGCTGACTTCCGAGAGACGCTCGGGCGTATAGAGCAGCATCCGAACAGAGCCTATTTTATTCTCAAGTCTATTGTGATAAATAACCTCTACGGTGTGGACATCATGGCGGAGGCGGTTGAAATCTGTAAGCTCCGGCTCTTCCTGAAGATGGTCTCACAGATTGAAGATGTGCGGCAGATAGAACCGTTGCCAGACATCGACTTCAACATCCAGTCGGGGAATAGTCTCGTCGGGTTCTCGACGTATGATGCGGTAGAGCGAGCGGTGACGGGCAAGCTGGACTTTGACAACACGATGCGGCGGCTTCGGGAGAAGGCAGAGGATGTGGATGCGTTGTTCCAAGCGTTTCGCAGGCAACAGACGGCGTTAGGCGGGGTCGTGACGCGTGCGGATAAGCAGGCATTGCGAGAGAGACTGGGTGTCTTAGAAGATGAGTTGAACATCTATCTTGCGGGTGAGTATGGCGTGAACACTTCACATAATATAAGCGGGGGGGGGTAATCACAGATTACCACAAATGGCTTGACACGCATAAGCCCTTCCACTGGTTTATCGCTTTCTACGGCATCCTTAAAGACGGCGGATTTGATGTCATTATCGGAAACCCGCCCTACATAGAATATAGCAAAGTCAAAAAGGATTACACAGTAAAAGGATACGAAACCGAAACGTGCGGCAATTTATACGCCTTTGTGTTTGAAAGAAGTTTTCGGCTGCTTCAAAAGAATGGGTGGAAATCAATGATAATCCCGCATTCCGCATACTGCACCGATAGAATGGCACCCCTCCAACTTTTATTCCAGCACCATAAATACGCTGCGTGGATGCAAACATATGCTATGAGTCCGTCGAAGCTATTTATCGGAGCAGATCAACGGTTGGCAATTTATATTCTTCAACAGAGTTCAAAGGCATCCAATCTGTTGTATACATCCGGCTATAACAGATGGAACGAGATATTTCGCGAATATCTCTTCAGTGTCGCAGAATACGCAGAGGTTACGCATATCTCATTTCAGAATTCTGTGCCGAAAGTCCATAGTGAGCTCGAGCAAAACGTATGGAAGAAACTATCTCAGTTCTTAGCTTTAGGCAAACACCTTGACACGAAGCGGGCTCCTTACACAGCATATTACCATAACGCAGCTCGCTATTGGATTCGAGCAATGAACTTTGTTCCCTACTTTTGGAACGAGCGAGATGGTGAGAAAATCTCAACTCATATTAAACCGTTGTACTTCAGAACCGAGTTAGAGGCATCTGTCGCCACAGCAACTTTGAACAGCTCGCTTTTTTATTGGTGGTTTGTTCTTCTTTCTAATTGTCGTGACTTAACCTTGCGTGAGGTTAGAAGTTTTCCGATGGGAATAGCTCAAATGGAGCAGCAAACCAAGCAGAGCCTTTCCCAGCTGTGCAAGGACTTGATGGTAGATCTAAAGCATCACGCAAAACGCAAGAAAGCGTCCTATAAGACCACTGGACAGGTCATCTACGATGAGTTTTATCCGCGGCATTCCAAGCACATTATAGACGAAATAGACCGCGTGCTTGCCAAACATTACGGCTTCAGCGATGAGGAATTAGACTTCATCATCAACTATGACATCAAATATCGGGTGGGTTTGAGAGATTGATGGAGCCGACCCTAATGCCTTTCAGCTTATCTATTGAGAGTTCGTTTAGCTGACAGCCACTATGCATTAAAATGCCGTTGACAGAAACGGAGTGAGATGCTATAATTTGAGGGTAGTTCGCAAGCAGTGTGCTGCTATGATACGGTGGAGGAACCTGTAGTATGAATAAGGTGCTGGTCAGCGACCTGCTGTCACAGCGAGGTTTGGACGTTCTAAAAGAGAGCGGTGAGTTTGAGGTGGACGTTATCCTCAATCTCTCGAAGGAGAAGTTGCTGGACCGAATCGCTGACTACGATGCTCTGCTTATCAGAAGTGCAACGAAGGTAACGAAGGACATCATTGATGCAGCAACGCGGTTGAAAGTCATCGGACGTGCTGGGGTTGGTGTCGATAACATTGATGTACAGGCAGCGACTCAAAAAGGTATTTTGGTTGTTAACACGCCAACCGGAAATACGATCGCCGCAGCGGAACACACAATCGCCATGCTATTGGCGTTGGCGCGGAATATAGTGCCAGCAGGAATTTCGCTGAAAAACAGGAATTGGCAGCGGAATAATTTCATTGGTGTCGAGTTGTACGGAAAGGTGTTTGGGACTGTTGGACTCGGCAGGATTGGACGGGAAGTAGCGTACCGCGCCCAGGCCTTTGAGATGCACGTCATCGCTTATGATCCGTACATTTCAGCGGGTGCAGCGGAAAGAATGGGTATTCGGCTGGTGGACCGGGAAACGCTGTTTCGGGAGGCTGACTATATCTCTGTCCATACCCACTTGAACACCGAGACTTACCACACTATCGGTGCGTTAGAGTTTGATCTGATGAAACCGAGCTGCCGGCTAGTTAACTGTGCGCGCGGTGGTATTATTGATGAAGAGGCACTTTATCATGCTCTGAAGACAGGTCAACTTGCTGGTGCTGCGCTGGATGTCTTTGAGAACGAACCGGCAACCGATACACCGCTATTAGATTTAGAGAATTTTCTCGCCGTTCCCCACCTCGGAGCATCAACATCTGAGGCACAAGAGCATGTCGCCGTCGAAGTCGCACAACAGGCGATGAATGCCCTCCGCGGCCAACCTGTCGCTAATGCTGTGAATCAGCCCAAGATTGATCCAAGAATCCTTGATATTTTAGGGCCTTATCTGGAACTCGCCGAAAAGATTGGCAGCTTTCATACGCAGATTGTTGAGGGACAAATATCAGCGATTAAAATCCACTATCGGGGCACCCTCTTCCAGCAGGAGGATGTGACCCTGGTGACTGTCGCTTTGCAGAAGGGGCTTTTGGCACCCGTGCTTCGGGACGTAAACTATGTAAATGCGCCCTTCCTAGTAAAGCAACGCGGAATTGCTGTTACAGAAACAAAGAGCGAAACAGAAACCAACTATGTAAACTCCATTGCAATTACAGTTACAACCGATGAACGAGAGTCAATAATTGAAGGTACCGCTTTCGGCAGCAAGGACATCCGCATTGTCAAAATAGATCAACTTCATATAAATGTGAGACCCACGGGATACATTCTTCTCATCTATAACCGTGACCAACCCGGTATGATAGGGCTCATGGGCACGATCTTAGGCGAGCACGATATCAACATTGCTGACATGGCGGTCGGACGTTCACAGCTCGGGGAACAGGCCGTGACGCTTATTAACGTGGACAGTCATGTGCCTCGACACGTCTTGCAAACAATCGCGGCACAAAACAAGATAGATTTTGTTAAACAGGTCTTTCTACAGTAGCGTAGATTTTGTGTCTTTACCGGAATAGTGTATAGACCCATGAAAAAAGGACAGAACACTTGGATGCCAAACAGAAATGCCTATTTATTAATAACGAAATTCCGAAGGCAAAATTATTCGAAAGCGAAAAACGGGAGGTACACCGAGACTGCAATACGTCATGGCGTATCTCGCCAGAACCATTTTGGATCACTGATACCGACTTAAAATGGTTTGAAGAGCTCGGTCCCCATCTTTTAAGTTTCTATCGAGCATGCAATCTACTCTATTCACAGAGCGTTCGCGGGATTCAACCTGCCTGGGTGGCTGAATACTTAGAACTCGGGAAACCGGAGATGGTCGTTCAATATGGACGGATGAACCGTTTTAAGAGTCAATTACCTGGGGTACTACGTCCCGACATCCTTCCAACTGCTGACGGCATGACGATTACAGAACTAGATTCAATTCCGGGTTTCATTGGGGCGACGGGGTGCCTCGGACGTTTATATGCACAACTCGGCTATTCTATTATTGGCGGCAGCGATGGAATGGTGGACGGATACGCCGAGATGATCCGGACTTTGACAAACATAGATGAGCCTACGCTTGCAATTGTGGTCTCGGATGAATCACAAGATTATTGGGCAGAGATGGTGTGGTTGGCTGCAGCACTTTCTCAAGCGGGAATACAAACCTTCACTGTCAAGCCACAAGAGATAATTTTCACTGAAAATGGATTGTTTGTTGAAAGCACATCACGGAAGATAGCAATTGACGTAGTTTACCGATTCTATGAGTTATTTGACTTGTTGAACATTCCGAAAGTGGAATTAATGTTTTATAGCGCGAAGAAACGGACGGTCGTGATGACCCCGCCCCCCAAAGCGTATTTAGAAGAGAAATTGTGTCTCGCGCTTTTCCATCATCCTGCACTCCAAACATTTTGGAAACGTCAACTCGGCAGAAAAACTTATCCGTTCTTACAAACAGCGATCCCGGCAACATGGATTATGGATGCGCGGCCTCTGCCGCCGCATGCAGTGATTCCGAACTTAGAAGTGAATGGAGAGTCCGTAGCGGATTGGCGGCAGTTAGGTGCTCTAACACAGCGACAACGGAAAATGGTTATCAAACCCTCGGGTTTTTCCGAATTGGCGTGGGGCAGCCGCGGTGTGGCGATTGGACACGACATCCCAACAGAGGAGTGGGTAGACATCATTCAGAAAAGCCTTGAGAATTTTGAGAAAAGCCCGCACATCCTCCAGAAGTTCCACACTGCTGAAAGGGTGCGGATGCAGTATTACGATTTCGAGAGTGGAGATATGCAAGAGATGGCATGCCGCCCGCTACTCCGCCCATACTATTTCGTGGTCGAAAATACGGTGAAACTCGGCGGTATGCAAGCTGCTGTCTGTCCTGCGGATAAGAAAATCTTACACGGGATGGTGGACTCTATTATCGTGCCGTGTGCACATAAGTAACAAGAAAGGTAATTTCAGTATGAAGCTCAGTGAGCAGCAATTAGCACAGTTCCGCAATGCCGGTTATCTTGCAATTGAGGGGTTTTTTAACGCCACTGAGGCGAAAGCTCTCCGATTGGAATTGGAACGGATTTACGATACAGAGCTCAAAAATAGAACAGGTATTAACTGCGCGGTGCAAGCAGACGGTACTAAACGCGACAACGAAGGGGAACGACAGAACCTACAAGTCATCCCACTCAACAGCCGTAGCGACTTGCACAAAGCCTTGCCATTTCACCCAAAGGTCATCTGCGCCGTTGAGCAGCTCATTGGAGATGAATTTATGTTAGAGCTAGATCAGGCGTTCTGGAAACCCGCAAAGGTTGGTATCGGCACAAGTTGGCATCAAGATAACGCCTATTTCAAGATCGCGGATCCGTTGCGCGGCACGGCGATGTGGATCGCTATCCACGACGCGAATGTCGAGAACGGGTGCATGCACGTTATTCCGAGCAGCCATAGAGTGACCTATGAACACTACCGTGACCCGTTGAGTGATCACCACATTCGGTGTGATCCGCCTGAAGAGTGTGCAGTGCCGATTGAATTGAAAGCGGGGGGTGTGCTTTTCTTCTGCTACGGTGTGGCACACTGCACGAAGTCTAACCGCTCTGATACGGAACGCGCAGGAGTCGCGCTTCATTTCCTCCACAACGATTTTGGGGGACGTGAACTCTGGGAAGACAACAATACAACCAAACCGATGCTTCGCGGACCCCTTGCAACAGGGGGCGAAACCGAGTTCGGTGAGAAGTTTGAAGGCAGATGGGAAGAGTTGATGAACGCGGTGCTTCGGAGCTGACTTTTCCGTATGAGACTTCGCAATTGGCCCCTGTATTTTTTTAACAAACTGACGAGCTACAGACCGATAGCGGAACTCCGCCGAGAATGGCGGTTAGATTGATATATTTCGCTGCACCACTTCTCTTTCTGAAACCCGCGCGTCCGAGATAATAAAGGCATCGGGTCTGCCGCTGTCCATATCAGTAAAAAAAATAGGTTGCATTCCCCTGTCTTCGTGGTATGCTCTAACCACTTTCGAACAAGTTCGTATCTTTGATAGAAAAAACCATAGGAGAAGCTGTAAAATGAAACAGTTATTTGGTTACATCACCCTACTTTGCGCGTTTCTATTTATAACGGTCGGATACATTCAGGCGGATCTAGTGGAAGATCTCATTGTCTACTTCACATTTGAAAATGTCAGTGGGAAGAGGATTGTTGATGATTCGGGCAACGGACTTGATGCGGACATCATCGCGAACGCTAAAGTCGTAGACGGGAAATATGGGAAGGCAATTTTCATCGAAAAAGAAGGAGCAGACTGTGTGAATGTCCCTGCCTCTGATGAATTGAAAATCACCGGTGAGATCACAATGGCGGCGTGGATCTATCAGGAAGCTTGGAACAACAATTCCCAATGGTTCGATAAAAACTGCCATAACGGAGGCGAGCACTCTTCTTACGGTATCGGAGCCTTCGAGGACGGCGCGAGTTTTAATATGTTTTTAGGAAGCGGCAATTCCAGACCTACCCTGAACAAACCACACAACCTGGACGCAAAGACGTGGCATCACGTCGTCGGCACCTACGACGGTGCAACCATGAAGGTCTATGTCGATGGTGAAGTCGCAGCTGAGCAAGACCAAAAGTTTGAATTCAAAGGCACCAATGATCAGGATTTGCGGATCGGATGCTCCAAGGATAGGCCGCAGTACACTTTCGAGAACGGTTCTATTGACGAAGCCGCTATATGGCGGCGGGCGCTCAGCGAAGATGAAATCAAGCAAATAATGAACGAAGGTTTCCTTGCAGTTTCGCCGCTTGACAAAACCGCAACCACGTGGGCCAGTATTAAACGCACGATAGGCACACCCTAAACACGAACCTTCGTAAACATAAAACGGCATAGGTGTTAACCTTAAAAATGGGAAGCACCTGTGTCCTTTCTATAGGGACAGAAAAAAATGGTAAAGATTGGAATTGTGGGCATCGGATTTATGGGGATGATTCACTACTACGGAATTCAGCGCGCAGCCGGTGCCGAAGTGGTCGCTATTTGCACACGGGATCCGAAAAAACTGTCGGGCGATTGGACAGGCATTCAGGGCAATTTTGGACCCCGCGGAGGTATAGAGGACATCTCAAACATCCGAAAATATAGTGAGGTTAACGAACTCCTTGCTGACGAAGAAATAGACCTCGTTGATATCTGTCTGCCGACACACCTCCACAAACAGGTCACTATGGCATCTCTTGAGGCAGGGAAACATACGCTTGTTGAGAAACCGATCTCGATCTCTATTGACGACGCGAATGAACTGGTTCAACTTGCAGAAAAAATAGAAGCGACGCGAAAAGCTGTCCTTCAGAACCCATGTTTTCTAATGGTGGCACACGTCCTACCTTTCTTTGCTGAATACGCTTATGCAAAGCGGGTGGTGGAAGAGGGGAAATATGGAAAACTGCTCGGCGCACATTTCAAACGAATTATCTCAAAACCGAGCTGGTCAAGAGATGTCGCCGATATCGAAAAGAGTGGAGGCCCCGGTATTGACTTGCATATTCACGATACCCATTTTATTCAACTCCTCTGTGGTGTCCCCGATGCTGTGTTCTCGCAAGGCAAAATCGCCAAAGGTAACTTTGTTGACTATCTGACGACACAATACATCTACAACGATAAGGCTCTCTCCATCAGCTGTTCATCTGGCGCAGTGTCACAGCGCGGACGCGCTTTCTCACACGGTTTTGAAATTTATCTCGAAAAAGCTACGCTACTTTACGACTTTTCAACATTAGCAGGTGAGGCCTCTACCGCAGTACCCTTAACACTTCTGAACGATGAAGGTGAGGTCGAACAAGTAGATCTAGGGGATATTGATCCGGTTGATGCCTTTACCGATGAACTCCAATATGCGGTTGACGCAATTGATTCGGGAAACCAACCGACCGCCCTGTCGGGTTCGGGTGCCAGAGATGCACTGCTGCTCTGCTACAAAGAGGCAGAATCGGTTAAGACCGGTAAGATTGTTCCGGTGCGGTAAGTGCTTTGTCTGCAACCATCACTTCTCCGAGAAATTGGAAAAACGGCAGCTGCGGAGATAGCTGGGTAAATGTATTCACCCAATCACGCGACACCGAACAAACAGAGAATTGTTGTGTTGGCTAAACCAGAATACCGAAACTTATGAGCCTGGGTCCTTATTATACCGTTAGCAACATCGGTGAACTCTATATCCCCGTTCAGTGTCGAGACGCTGTTTTCGCGCGGGCTCGCGTCAAGTTGTTCGCTCATCGTGACTTAAGACATCTCAATCGGATCTTCACACATATTCGGCATGGCGGTGTCGCAATCGTGGAAGGACGGTGGGAACAAATTACGCAGGTCATGGACTATGTCCAACGTCACAAACAAGAGTTAGTGCAACAATGGAAGCATGAAACCACATCGCGCCACCGGAAGGATTCGCGTAGGAGATCCACAAGTCGTGCCTTGAAAGAAACCTTAGCAAGATTGATGTGCTGGGCGGATGCAGATGGAAACTTACAAGTTGAACCTGCCCCCGCTCTGCCCTACCTGTTAGAGCTTGCAGGTGAACCGCCGGGCGCGAATGAGGAGAGACCTTTTCTGCTACCTCTCACAACTATCCAACAGATTCAAACCGCGCTAGCGGATATCTATCCTATCCACGCGCTGAATGCATCGCTGCTGGCTTCCACAAATGTGCTTGCCCCGCTTTCACAAGAAACAGTTGAATGTTTTCAAGAAGCGCTACAACATATTCGAGAACACAATCCAACCACAATCATCGCTGATGTTGGATGCGGAAGTGGATGTCTCACGTTATTGGCACAACAAGAATTAGGGGCGCAGACTCAGATATATGCTTCTGATCTACTTCCAGAAGCAGTCGCTACAACGAAGTTGAACCTTCAGCGCCTTCTCACAGTTTCAAATGCAGTACAGGTCCTGCCGCCTGGTGACTTGTTCGCTCCATTTCTCTCACATCAGTTTGACGCTATTCTCTTCAATGCGCCTTGGGTTGTCGCACCTGCCCGCAATCGTGCTGAGTTGACCATTCACGATGAGAGACAGGAAACGGTGAAGCGGTTTTTCCAACAAGCCCCGAATTTCTTGAAGCCTGAGGGCAGAATTCTATTGGGCTATGCTGACGCTTCAGGCCCTAAGGCGATTAATAGCCTCGAAACGATAACTACAGCAGCCGGTTTCAAGGTGGACGCTCTCTTTAAAAGAAGAGTGGCGACGCACAGATCGAAACGGAAGTGGGAGCAAATTAGAGTATATCTGTTGCGTCGTGTCTAGCAGCCCAGATTCAGAAATCCGACCGCCTCGAAAATCTGAATGCCGAACACACCGATAATTAGAGTTGCTAAATTTTCATATATATGAGATACTCTTAACTGTGGGGGCGTGACACTGTTACGAGTACTTAATCTTTTCCAATATCCCCATCGCTTTCGGGTCTTCACACCCTTAAGGCCGAAAAATATCAGATATTCTCATTAAAATCAGTGTAAAACTGAATAGCTCTACACACGACTTGAGGTCTGGTTAACACAGTACCGAAAGAACGATGTGCGCGGAGCAATATATACATGGAGGTTGTAGCCTTGAGTACCCCAAACTATCCGAACCGAAATGCTCTTCGTGAGGCGAACGATATATACTTAGATTACATGCGCCCTTTTATTATTGACCATCTAAAGAAGGTGCCGGGAGAAAAAGTCGAAGATTTGATTGCAGACGGATTGACAGATGAACAAGAAAACGAATTTTGGCAAATATTAGGGCAAAACGATGATGATATTGAATCCGCAATTGACTTTAATTATTTTCCTTTAATTGTCCAACGTAATTGGTCTATTATTCGGTCTTACCGGGAATGTGGTTTTGCGCAGTGGTTCGCAGGAGATATGTCTGTCCAGAATAGACTATGGTTAATAAAGGAGGGGCGAAACGCGTGCGAACATCGAGGAACAAAAGATTTAGATTCTGAATTGGTGCGGACACTTTTGTTTCTCGTTGCTGAGGTACTTGGCAAAATCAATAGACCCGACGAGCAGGATAAAGTTGAGGCTATCCGGGACGAGCTCTTTGCAGATGATACGTCAGAACGCCTTGCTGAAGCTGAGCAACGATTAAAGGTTGTAGAAACGGAAAATGCTGAATACAGAAAACATATCGAAAAAACCGAAGAATGTTTAGCAGCTGCAGAGGCAGAGAAAAGGGCATACCAAAAAGACAACGCAACGTTGTTAAAACAGGCGCAGGCAAAAGAAAATTGCCTTACGGAATTGTCAGAACGGCTGAAACTAGCGAAAACGGAAACGGAAGCAGAGCGCCGCACGTTCGAAGAACGTCTTGACACTTTATCAAACCAACTCGCTGCTGCACAAGCAGAAAAGAGAGAGATTGTAGAACGTCTCACAGCTATGCAAGATCTATTCACAACAGCAACGCTTGAGAAACCAAAAACGCAAGCTATATTTCCTGAATTTGACACTTACGCTTCTGTCCGATTACTTGACCGCCGAGGCACAGAAGATAAGCGCAACTATCTTTTAGAATTGCTGAAACGGAAGCGCCCAGCTATAATTTATGTGCAAAACGAAGATGAGGTTAATCGGTTATTCGAACTTGTCGGCTCAAAGAAAGGATGCCTTATCGGAAAACATGATGAACAGACCCCTCATGCAGAAGAGACACAAATTTTGGAGAAGCTTGAAAGCGGTAAATTAATTGCTGTCGTTTCAAATGCCATATTTTCCAGACTCACATCTTTGCATTGCATTGAGCACTTTGTTTTCTGCCACCTTGTGCCGGATTTAAACGCTTTTTTCAAGCGATGCGGACAGGCTTTTACATCGGCAAAAAACAGTTATCTGCATCTCATCTACAATAGGCAACAAGATGTCAAAAGGGTGAAACAGTGGTTAGCTCACAAGCATCCAGATAGAAAAATGTTGGGGCACATCTACAGAAATTCGATCGAGAAAACAAACGGTAGTTTTATCAACCAAGAAGATATCTATAACAGATTGAATATGGCAAGTCCTGGGATTGAAACAGCTCTCGCTATTTTTGAGGAACTCCAATTGATTGAAAAAAATGAACACGGGATAACATTCTTACCGGGTGTTGGGAAAAAATTAGAGGAATCGAAAATTTATAATAGCGGTGAGAAACTGAAACATGAAATAGAAAAGGTGTGCACATTTCAACTCGATCAGCCCATTGAAAAAATTTGGGATGCAATAAGTCCAAACTAACCCTCCGTGGGCAAACGCTGTTGCTTTTTTATTCGCGGGCAATAGACACGGGCGTTCCTTCCTTTAACCGTTGCTGTTCGCTAATAATCACTTGTGTTGCCTTAGCGAGGCGCGAAGTCACCTCAATTTCGCCGCCGTGGATCGCCCCAACAGTAACGATTTCCTGGTGTGCTGCGTTCCCTTTGACAGTAAAAATGTTTCCCTTTCCGTTCTGAATATTTAAAACTGCCTGCAAAGGGAGCAATTGTACATTTTTCCGTTCACCCGTTTTGATGGACACCGTGATTCTACTCCCCGGTCTTAGATCCCTATTATCAGAGAGGGAATCAGCAGCATTTAACACGGTTGCATGAACAATCACTGTGTCGTTTTCACGGTTAACTGTTGGGCTAATAAAGTCAATCGTGCCGACAATATTTCGAATGCCGGCATTTATAGAAATCAAGGCGAGATCGCCTTTGTTAATCCGGTGCGCCTCAGAAACAGGCATGCTCCAAACCGCTGTAAGAACATCAACGCTGATTATCGTAAATATGGGGTGCCCTGCAGGTGATGCAGCAGGTAACGCCTGATCTCCAACCTGTAAGGAGCGCGTTGCGATAATCCCATTGATTGGGGATTTAATGGTTGCATCACTCAATTGTTCCTGCGCGATCTTAAGTTGTTCCTCAGCTTGATTTACCGCTGATCTTGCGATTTCGATATCGTGTTCCCACGATTTTGCTTCCACAAGTTTTTGTGCTGTCCTAAAATTGGCTTGCGCTTGTGTAACCTTTGACTCTGCTAAAGCGATCTCACGCTCCCAGCCGCGGATTTCCACGAGTTTCTCTGCGATGTCTAATTCCGCTTTGGCTTTTTCCACAGAAGGGTGTCTCGCCCCGTCCTTAAATTGTTGTGCAGTAACGATGGCTTCCTCATAACGAGTTTGCGCGATTTTCAAGCGGTTTTCTGCTGATTCAAAATCGCTGTCACTGACATGCTGCTTTTCATGAAGCGACTTTGTCCGTTCAAAGTCCAACTGCGTTTTATCAAGTTCCACTTTCGCCCGTTTCAAGGCCTGCTCTGCATTCGTTTCCGATTTTTCGATGGTTTCCTTAGCTGCTTGGTACGCAGCTTCTGCCTGTCCAAGTTGGTTACGAATACGTATTTCAGCGAGTGACTTGGTTTCTGTCAGCTTCGACTGCACCGTCATTAGCGTTTCCTGTGCGACAGCCATCTGAGATTCAACGCGAGTTTGGGCATCCGCTTGAGTTGATGTGAATCGGGATTGTGCGCTGTTTAACACTGACTCCGCGCGTATCACAGCAAGTGTACTGACGCTCGAATAAGTCTCGGCAAGTGTGTCGCCTTCCGCTGCGCTTTGTCCAACCGTAGCATTCAAGGCAACAATTTTCCCTTGAACATTAGCAAATACCTTTACCTCTGCCCCTGGTTGTAAGTGCCCGGTATACTCCTTCGTGGAAATAATAGTACCGCGTCTCGCTGTCGTAACGGATACGGCTACCGGTGATGTGGTTTCTTGGGCAATTACAATGCCAACCCTAAAACAACAGATAACGGTAAGAAGTTTTATCAGATATATTTTCGCGGTGTGGCTATTGGTCATTTTTAAGTTTATCCTTAAAACCCTTTGTGAATTTTCGAATCTTCGGATGAATCACGAGTTGACAGTACGGCTGACTCGGATTCAATTCAAAATAATTTTGGTGATAATTTTCAGCAGGATAAAAGGTATCGATAGGTGTAATTTCCGTAACGATGGGGGCTTCCCACATATCGGAGGCATTCATTGCAGCTTTAGATTTTTCGGCGAGGCATTGTTGCTTTTCCGTGTGGTAAAAGATCACGGAACGGTACTGGGTGCCGACATCAGCCCCTTGGCGATTCAGTGTCGTAGCGTCGTGTGTATGCCACAAAACTTCCAACAGTTCTTCATAGGAAATAACGCGCGGATCAAACTGAATCTGAACCACCTCGGCGTGGCCGGTCATCCCCATGCATACTGCTTGATAAGTCGGGTTGACAGTTGTCCCACCTGTGTATCCTGAAACGACCTTATGAACCCCTTTTAATTTCAGAAAAACTGCTTCAACACACCAAAAACAGCCTGCCCCAAATGTCGCTGTCTCTAATTGCATTTTTCATGGCAGCTTTCACCGCAGCGAAGCCGCGCTCTCCCTTTTAATATTTAATAGTTGTCCGCTATCGATTGAAGAACTACAACGCCCTTCATGAATTGACAAGTCCATACGGATCTGAGTTTGTCCGCAGGAGGCTCATGTCTAGAAATGGCTTAAACCTGTGGCTTAGTCAACTTCCTTACCATTACTACATCGGTGACCTAAAGGAACGCTGTTTTGTAGCGGAAGCTTTGATAAGACTTCAAGACATAGCTGTTGAACTTGCAAAAATCGGAGGACTGTGCTATATTTGTAAATCTATGAAATACGTTCTCTTACTTTCTATACTACTACTCTTCCCTACGGCATGTCAATCAAATAAGGAACATGCGAAAATACTTGTCAGCCAACTTGGTGACACGGAGGTGTCTCGGCGTACGAGAGCCGCCGATAGCTTAGTCAAAATGGGGGCTGAAGCAATAGAGGCGCTGATCGAAGGGTTATCGGATGAGAATCCCCGGATTCGCGAAATCTCTGTCTGGACACTCGGCGAGATTAAAACGCCAGTGACTCGGGTCGTGCCTGCAATTATCTCCTCCTTCACCGATCCCGATGAAACTATCCGGGTTGTTGGTTCAGTTGCCCTTCAGCATTTGGGTGAGGTTGCTGTGCCGTTTCTGATTGATGCCTTAAGCGCCCCGTCGGCGGACATTCGACTGAATGCAGCCTACGTGTTAGGCGAAATCGGCACCCCGCTGGATACAATCATTCCAGCACTCATCCCCTCCCTCACCGATCCGGAATGGAACGTCCGTCGACTTGCTGTGCGTGCCTTAGTGAGGATAGGAAACCCGGCAGTCGGCGCGCTGATTCAAGCCCTGAATTCACCGAACCACGATCTCGCCCGTATGGCAGAACGGGCTTTGAAGGATATAGGAACCGCGCAAGCGCAAAGAGCAATTGCAGATGTAAAGCAACGTTCAATCGACCGTTGAACCTATCCAGACGCGATTCTCTCTCCTTCCATACGGAGACAGTCATCCCAATAGGAGACAGCATACGTCTTCACTGCGTCGGGTTGAGATGTCTGTTCAAGATACTTCAAAATCCAATCCAAGAGTTGCTGCCGAAGTGACTCTCGGATTTCACGATCAACATAAGCGAGATCTCGGAAATCCTGCCGTGCATCCTCATCTAACTGAAAATCAATGCGGCGATACAACACAAGATTGACTATCAATCCAAGCGTGGCGTGTTCAATGGGATCCGGGAAGATGCTAAGCGGCGGATCCAGAGCAAATAGCTTATCTAATGGCAAGGCCTGGGCATAATTGCGCCGGTTCTCGATACACGCCAACTGCCGGTCGATCATATCAATCTCAGCCAATCGGACAAATGCTCTCGGAAAATCCGAATCTCTAATTGTCACTTGCAATGTCCGAATCGTGGTTCTGTATGTCAGCAAGGTCTTTAAGAATTCGAGCTCCGCGTGTGTATAAATTCGAATGCTTTCGATCTCCGTGTCGGTGTAGGTGGAACCGAGAAGACGATCTTCATCCGGGGTAAACGGTAGAATAGCCCCGTTTTCCAAAAGATGACGTGCCCTCTCTAACAGTTTTTCGGTGAGCGTATTGCCTACCTGAAAAAATTTGACGACTCGGTTTTTGAAGAGCAGGCGAACCGCTCTGTCAAGATCGCCTTTGCTGCCGTACTCGAGTCCGAGACTGGTAAGTGTGAAGGCGACTTGGATCTGTGTACGGAGCGCCGACTCATCAGAGAGATCTCTCGTCTTCATGGTAATGAGCTTATGGGCAATAGCAGCAATACTCTGATAAACTGTATCTGTCTGTTCACGTGGAATGCCGCCGAGAGTGTCTGCATGCACCAATGCATGTGCAAGGAAGAGACGTTCGTCGAGGTTCGCATCGGCTACAAGAGAGAATCTATCTGTTTTCCTCATCGGACTTATCGTTTCCCTCATCCTCATCGAAGGTAAGCGACTTTAAATCGACCTGTTCTATGAGTTCGGTTTCAGTCACATCTATACCTGTTTCCTTATCCCGTGCTGCAATCCGTTCGGCTCTCTCTGCTTTCGCTGTATCGAAAACAGCCGCGAGCTCGGCTTCAATATTGTCTGCTGAATCAATATCGAGGAGCTCGTTGATGAGTGCCCCGAAAATTTCATGGTCTGCTCCCCAGATAGCGTCGCAAATTGCCCGCGCGCGTTCATCGATATAGCTAATCGCAGGCGAACCTGGATCCATCAACTCATTTTCGAGGAACATGCCAGCGTATTGACCTTTGATCTTGATACGCCCGTGGAGAAGGATTGCCAAAAGGCGAATATCCAATTCCTTGAGAAACCGCTGCAGGTCACCCGGATCACATTCGGAAAGTTCAAAAAACCAGAGGTCCAAGGACTCTTCATCAATTTGCCCTTCACGCCAAACAGCGATATCGAGCAATTCTTCAAATTGCTGATTTGAGAGACACGGCAATAAGACCGAGGCAAGCCCTGTGCCGAGCATGGTGTCTAAGATTTGTAGTACATCCTCAGTGGGGCTTTCTTGAATAAGTGCTGTACAATCCGGTACAAGATAGTAAATCTGCTCTCGTGCTTTCGGGTTACGAGTTGCACCGAGAATCTCAAGCTGCAGCTCCTTTTCGTAGCTTTGAAAGAGTTGCTCTGCCTCGCGCGTCGGTAAAGACAGTAACTTCTTACCTTCGGAGCGTGGAACTATTGTTTTCGGACTATTCATGTCCAACTCTCCTTATGGAACGGATTCCGATAATAGGTGACACTGTCACTATTGCCTCAAAAGTTGCTCCTCACAAAATTGAGGTTTTTCGACGCGGATTCGACTGGATCCTCGTTGCTGGGTGTTTCCAAGACAAACCAATCGTCGTATCCGATAGCATGCACAGCGTCAAAAACGGCAGTAAAATCAACATCTCCTTCGCCTGCATGATTGCCACCTGTATCTTTGATATGAATCTGTGAGATGGCTCCGCCCAAACTCCGAATCTCCGAGGCTGAGTCGTAGCCGAAGCCAGTAGCATTACCCATATCGTAATAGACACCAACGGCTGACGAACCGACGTTATCAATAATCCTCTGATGCTGCGCTGCACTTAACGTTGACTCAACTGCAAGAGAAATACCATATTTTTCGGCGGTTTCGGCAGCAGCTTTTAACCCATCTATGAAACGCGGAGCGTCAATGTGATCCTCCTCAATCCTACCGTTGCCAAAAAACGGCACCAAAATCACCTTCGCGCCGAGTTTTGGAGCTGTCTCTGTAAGATATTGTAACTTCGCGATTCCTTCGCTTCGTACGCTATCGGTCGGGTGCATAAACGAATAAGCAGTGAAACCACCCGGGGACAGAGAGGGCACTTCAACACCCGCTGTTTCTGCTAAATCCTTCACCTTATCAATCCCGCCCTCCTGCCAGAGCAGATGCTCACGGTAGTTAACACCCATACACACCTCTATACCGTCAAACCCGATTTTTTTTGCTTTCTGAAATGATTCTTCAAAAGAAACGGGCAACATTCCATCCCGAATACCTACTTTCATAGTCATCCTCCTACAAGCATATAACGTGCAATCCAGCTGCGTTTTAAATTAATTCTGAATTTTAACATGGTTTTCACGCGAATTGCAAGAAGATCCACAATTTTTTCATCGGTTTAGAATTTAAGCGAAATTCTTGAGCTTACTCGTGGAATCGGAGAATCGCAAGACTAGAAGATTGGAAGGAAAGAAACATAGAGAAATTCGTTCTACACGTGAATGGTGGCTTTGTGTATAATCCACCCTTTAGTTAATTGCGAAGCTGTAGCAGGATCATTTAGTTTTCAGAAAAAGGGAACTTATGGGCAGGCCCCCTGGTCCCCGAATGCCCAGGTTTAGTAAAGTAATAAACAAAGCCCATTCTGTATATTACATGCCTATTCGGGTATCCTTGCAGAAATTGCAGGAAAACTGACTCGTCCTAAGAGTATAAAAAACAAATTGATTTTTTCCGATGGACATGTTAACATATTCTAAATTAATTCTTCGTACGGACGTATCAAAGGTCATCTGAAAGAAAAAACTTCTTTAGAAACCAATAGATATTGTTCGGCACGAAAAAATAGAAAGGATATGTAATGAAACAGATTACTTGCATAGTCGGAATACTGCTTCTGGGCACCTGTCTTATTCCTAGTGTTTTTGCCCAGGACTTGATGAGTGATGAATTCGATGGGACAGGCCAAGGCCTTCAGTCTTTCTGGCAAGTCAAGGACGGTGATAAGAGCCCATGGGAGCTGAAAGAGGGAATGCTTGTTGCTGAAGCAGGCTTCGATCAGAATGTATGGACAGACGACACCTCCACACGTTTTTATCAGGTCACCGATCAGGATCAGTTTGACATCGAAACATCGATGGTCGTTGATTACGCTGACGCGTGTACAGTTGCGGGTATTATTGTGTACTCTGCAACTACAAAGGATCATCAGGACCGTGATGGGCAGTGGGTGACACTGAAGTTGTGGGGCCGCGGGGCAGACCAAGACAACAACGCTGTGCTCCAATACCAACGGCGTCAGAATGATGACGCTGCTTTGGGGTACGTCGGCACACAACCTGATTACCAGCCAGATCAAGGTGTTATTCCGGTTGAACTCCGCGTCAAGCGCGATGGAGACGAATACCAATCCTGGTTTAAACCGAATGCAGAAGGCGATTGGGTCTCGGTCGGCACAGTGACCAACGAGCTCCAAGAACCTCTTGAAGTTGGTATTTACGTTGGCATCTGCGAAGGCGAAGGCGAAGGTAAGATGACTGTCTCGTTTGATTATTTTCGAGAGGCATCAAGCCAAGTAACCCCTGTTGATCCACGCAACAGACTCGCTGTTACGTGGGCGGGACTGAAAGGGCAGTAGGCACAAAAGCTGCTCATAATTCGCTGAATTCCTGGCGGCTCTAATGCCGCCAGTTCTTTATACGGAGATAAAATGTGAAACACGCAGCTATTTTATTCTTTATCGGCTCAGCAATGTTTTACGGAATATCCGCTGAAGCAGTAAATTCTCTCGGAGATCCGTTTGACGGAAACGCTCTGAAAAACCCGAATTGGAAATGGAAAAGCTCCGATGAGCAAAATGTTGAACCAAAAGAGTGGGATATGGGTAAAACAAAAGCAGGATGGCTTCACGTCACCGGTGAACTGAACCGTAATCTCTGGCCCTCGGACACGACAAATCGACTCTATCAGGAACATACAGGGGATTTTGACATAGAGACGCATCTTTACATGGACTACGCGGATGCTTGCGTCGTCGCCGGTGTTGTTGCTTATTCACCGACAACGCAGGACCATCAAGGACGGGACGGTGAATGGGTGACTATCAAACTCTGGGGTCGTGGTCCCGCAGACGGTAACAATGCCGTCATTCAGTATCAGAAACGTCAGTTTGATAATGCTGAAGGACTTGTCGGGACTGTTCCCGGTTTCCAGGCCCCAGCAGGGAAAATGGACGTTTATATGCGACTCCGCCGTGAAAATGATACTTTTACAGCATGGTGGAAACGGAAAACCAACGACAAATGGATTGATATCGGCGAAACCGAACAGCAGTTCGATGAACCGCTTGAAGTAGGCATTTACGCCGGTATCTGCGCGGGTCAAGGCAAACAAATTGCGCAATTTGAGTACTTTGAAGACCTCCTGATGCCTTTCGATGTTTCCCCTCGTGCCAAACTACCGGTTGCTTGGGCGGACCTGAAACGCCAACACAGCACGTCGGGCGATCATTAGTTTTTGTCTAAACTGGGAGTCATGCCAAAGTTTCTTGCCGGAAATGAAACGTGCCTGTTTTGCTATCCTCATATTTATCTTTGTAACTCATGGTGAGTTTGCTTTTGCCGAAGTTAGTAGTGAGGCTCAAAAAGTTCTCAATACAATAGAATGGGTCTCTATTCCAGCTGGCACGTTCCTGATGGGATCGACACCCGAGGAAGTAGAGGCAGCTTACGAGGACGCGAAGTTACGGAGCTCCATGCTTGAGCGGCACACTTTTGATGCAGAATTGCCACAACACCAGGTTTATCTGAGCGCTTATGAAATCTCACGGTGCGAAATCACAAACGCGCAATACCGCGCTTTTATTGAAACAACCAATCGTCCGATGCCGTGCGGGCACAATGGAGAAGAAACTTGGGCAGATGAAACGCTGAACGCCGATACGCAACCTATAGTCGGCGTAACGTGGTTTGACGCGCAAGCGTTCGCGGAATGGATTGGTGGAAGCCTGCCGACTGAAGCGCAATGGGAACGTGCGGCACGCGGCACAGTAGCCCGCACATATCCGTGGGGAAACACCCGTCCCAAGGTGCGTCAACATGCTAACTTTGCGCGTCGCTATAATCGTCCAATGCCGGTCGGACAATTCCCAGAAGGTGAATCACCAGACGGCATCGCAGACCTCGCTGGAAATGTATGGGAATGGTGTCTCGATGAATACAATTCAACAACCTATCAGCGTGGCAGTGTAGACGATCCCCGAAATCCGCTCAACCTTCGCTTCCGAGACGTGCTTCGGCCTAGAGTAATTCGTGGTGGTGCGTGGGATGTAGGTAGGGCGTTTCTCCGCTCAGGTTTGCGGTTCAAATTCTATCCTTTGGATTCAACGCATACGATCGGGTTTCGGATAGTCCGCCCACGCCCAAAAATAAAAGAATAAACTGCGTATCACCATGTTCCAACGTAGGTACTGCCTCACCTGTTTGTTAGTATCCATACTAACAGGGAATTCTCTTTTCATATTTCCTCACTTCAGCAGCGCTGATCCTTTTTTCCGCGACGTAACCGACGCGATGAATCTCAATTTTCGGCATATCAACGGATTTTCGGCAGAGCGCCGACTCGTCGAGACAATGGGAAGCGGCGGCGCCCTCTTCGATTTCGATAACGACGATGATCTGGACCTCTATTTGGTTCAAGGCAACTCACTCTCTCCATCAGTAGAACCCCCTAAAAATCGACTTTACCGAAACGATGCTAGTATTTTTGTTGACATCACCGAAACGTCAAACGTTGGTCACACCGGCTACGGATTTGGTGCTGTCGCAGCAGACTACAACTCTGATGGGTATCCCGATCTGTATGTGACAAACTTGGAGGAAAATGTACTATACCGCAACAATGGGGATGGCACGTTTACCGATGTAACTGAGCGGGCACAAGTGGGGTGTTCCCTGTTGAGTACGAGTGCGGCGTTTGCTGACATCGACCGGGATGGTGACCTTGATCTCTATGTGTGTAACTACGTCGAGTACACTTTGGAAACTGACATCCCTTGCTATTACAAAGATGCCGTGCGTATCTACTGCGGGCCCAACGAATATCACGGCATCGCCGATGTGCTATACCGCAACAACGGCGATGGCACGTTTACTGATATTACAAAATCAGCGGGCGTTTATGAACCGACGACACGGGGGCTTGGCGTTGTTTTCACGGACGTGGACAAGGACGGTTGGGTGGACATCTACGTGGCAAATGATATGTCACCGAACACACTTTTTATTAACCAAGGTAATGGGAGCTTCCAAGAAGAAGGCGTGCTTCGGGGCGTAGCCTATAACGGCGATGGTTTGGCAAACGGATCAATGGGGGTAGATGCCGGCGACTATGATAATGACGGCGACATTGACCTTTGGGTATCGAATTTCGCACTAGAGGCCAACTGCCTGATGCAAAACAACGGCATAGGTTATTTTGAGGACGTGACCTTTGACACAAACCTCGCCACCCCATCCTTCTACGCGCTCGGCTTCGGTACTCGTTTTATTGACTTTGATAATGACGGTTGGTTAGATCTCCTCGTAGGAAATGGACACATCTGGGATAACGTGAAACAGATTGACGCGAAACAGCGTTATGCACAGCCCGTGCAGCTGTTTCGCAATCAAATTGGTACTTCACAAAACCGGACCGGCTTCATTGAAATCACCGCTGAGGCCGGATTAAATCAGACACATTACGTCGTCCGTGGAATGCTTTTCGGGGATATAGATACAGACGGCGATGTAGATGTTGTGCTTTGTCAATCGAACCGTCCAGCCGTCGTTCTTAAAAATGAGGTCGGCAATGCAAACGCATGGCTAACGGTAAAATTGGTAGGTGCAGATGGCAATACAGACGCAATCGGGGCACAAGTTCATGTAGAAACAGACAAAACGTCGCTCCTGCGGGAGGTTATTTGCGGCGCGAGCTACCTCTCAGGCAACGATCTCCGCCTTATCTTTGGTCTAGGAAGTGCTACACAGGTAAACAACATCCAAATTCGCTGGCACAACGGGCGCGTTCAGCACTTAGGGGAGACAGCAATTCGGCAATCTATAACACTCTTTCAAGATTGACACAATTGCGTGCTGGCGTTACAATTTGGATACGGTAGGTTCGGACTTTCCTAAAACTGAAAACCTAAAATTGAGGTTTTGTGAGAAGAGTTGAAGGGCACAGACTGACAGTGTATGCTACAAGTCCGTTGCAGAGGAAGGGAATAGGTTAATTGAGGTCTGTATAGATTCCTTTGGCTGGAGTGAAACCGCACCTCCATCTTCAATCTATCCCAACCTATTCAGTCAGGGACGGACACCAGATCCCAACACCGATGACAGCGAATAAAAAAACCCGTACCTTTGTTCAGATACGGGTTTTCTGTTAACGGACAAAGATTTACTGCCGCTTGAGGTCTGCCCATTGGGTTGCCAGTTTCCCTTGCGGTTCGACCGGTGTCAGGATATCTAAGAAGAGATTGTCCATCGTCGGAGCGATGAGAAGATCAGTGTCCGTGGTTTCAAAATGAAGGTTGACGTAATCGGAACCACCGGAGTCACCACATTTGAAGTGCAGAAAATTCTCGCCCTTCTTGAGTTGAATCTCGGTTGGCGTTGTGACTTCTTGAACGCCGCCGGTCCACGCTGAATTGTCGTAGACCTGCTCCCCGTTGATCCAGATTTGTGCATGGTCGTCATGTGCAGGGTGCATGACTGTTGTCCGTTCATCTGGTGAAATAATGGCAATGATGCCGTGCCACGTGATGTTGTCTGCTGGTGGATAATCGTGGCTTGTAGACATATTTGATCCATCTTCGATGTTAATGTTAACGATCGACCAAGCAAGTGTACCGCCGTTATCTGGAAGGTTGACGATGGTGCTTGCGGTTTTCCCAGCCCCGTCCCGTGTGGAAACAGAAGCGTTTGAAATAAGGCCATCGCTACCTTCAGCGAGATAATCAATACCAGCAGAGGTGGCGAAACCTCCGGTATCTGTTACCAGATCAAGTCCCCACCATTTTGCAATCCAATTATCACCCGCCGGTTGCCAATTTTGTGCAACTGCCATGGGCGTAATCAGGACAACACAAGCAAGTGTGATAAAGATTGTGAATTTTTTCATAGCTATGAAATCTCCTTCTTCAATAGAGATAAGGTTCAGAGCTTTTGAGCAAGAAGCGCGCTTCCCAAAACCCATCCCCTCGTCAAAATTTTACATTTAGTGATCGCAGTACTGCATGCAAATCACGATTTTTTTGAGGTTGACGTTCCCCCGGTAAACCGATGTCGGTTAATTATTTTTTCATCTTTCGCAGAGTAGTATACGTCACCCCGGAAAAGCGATAGAATCACTATGGGACATTATAGCACTTTTTAAGGATGAATTGCAAGAAAAAAGTGCATCAGTTGAAAATTTCCTAAAAGTGTAGTATTAAGCAGAGAACTTGTCAACTTTAATTTGATCTACTCCGTCTCCCTATGGTATAATAAATACCTAAATTCTGAAAAGAACCGATGCCCCTTTCTTCACATTTTCTTAAAACTTCATAGCAACAGCGGTCTTCGGACACAGTTGAAGCATCATCTTTCATGGAATATTGGGAGGGAATTGGTTTGATCCGATCTATACGTTGCTGGTATCCGCGCAACCAGGACTCTTAACAATAAGACAGAGGGATGGAGAAAGTATCATGGATCGTTCCCATAACAGACACCGTTCAGTGCGTGCATTGCTCTTTGCCGGTATTATCCATCTGAGTCTTGCTATCGTCTTTATGTTCTCTTTTTACGCGGACAGACAAATACGGAATGAAGACGCGCTAGCAGTGGAATTGATTAATTCGAAATCTTTTCGAGAACAGCGTCGCACGCTCAAATTGCCGCCCCCCAAAGAAATTTTCGCCCCTCAGCGGCCCGATGACTCCACTGATGCACATCAACGTCATTTAGATTTACACGCTGCTGCCGATTTAATAGATGAGACGATCCATCAATCAGAGGCAGAGCTTCTCCAGAGTGCGACTGCATCTATATCAAACACCGAGACCACACCTCCGTACGTGACGACCTATGCAGCGCGGTTCAATAGCCGCGAAACACCGATCGCTGAATCGGTGGACGTTCCGTTCCAAATCTCCGCTGGGGCCGGTATAGAGAGCTTACGGCAACGCGTTAAAGGTGCCAGCGACGGATTTCGCAAACTGGAATCTACCGGGGCTTCTGAAATCGGAAAGATCGGTGTCGGTAATGGCGGCGACAAAGGCGATGGGAGTGGCGACGGAAAAGGTCGCAATCCATTCGCCAAAGCACTCAAACGTATCGCTGACCATATCGTTGGCACACGCCAATTGGAGAAAGTAAACGTTGTATTTGTGCTCGACACGAGTGCCAGCATGCGTGATAATATCCAAGAAGTCGCCTCGAATCTGTATGCGATGACCGATGAATTCGATCTCATCAACTTAGAATATCACCTCGGGATGTGCGAATTCAGTGTCCGGCGTGAAGGCCAGAAGCTTGAAATCCGCTCTCTGTTACCCGACGTTGGCATGCTGCGGAGACGAATGCAAAAAGCAACGCTCAGCGGCAACGAACACGCCCTTGATGCCCTTACGGATACACCAAATTATATCGACTTTCACGCCGATGCAGATAAATATGTCGTCCTCGTAACCGATGAACCCGCATCTACACATCTGAGAAAAGCTGGGGCTTACACAATAATGCGACAAAAGGTGATCCAACAATATCAACTTGAGGAGATTAGCGTTAACGTGCTTGGACATCCAGAGCTGTTTCAGCAAGAGTTAGCAGAAAAAACAGGCGGGCTTTGGCAGCTAATTCCCGGAGACATCAAGAACGCAACCACACTTCCGAGCAACCGTGTTGCCAACGAAGGGTTTATGAAGGTGTTTCGGGATATCGTCACTGATCTGCGACGCAACAGTGGCAAACTGCTATTCAGTATGGAACCACAGTTTGAAGTTCTCCTCGAAGACGCAGATGTGCCGATAAAGAAGATACAACGTGAATTCCGACAAAACGGGATCCGCTTAGCAAACATGGATAATCTGTTTGGAAGCGCTACGGTCTGGGAAAAACAGAAGGGTGCCTTATGGGTCGTTACAGACTACGCTAACGGACGTATCTACACGATCCGCAAAGAGGACAACAAGTTAAATGTCTATTCCGGTATTTACCCTGAAAGTTGGAACGCCTCTACAAATCTTACTGCTATGACGCAAAAACAGGGGCGGAGATGGCTCATAAACGATTCGAATCGACAACGTATGTTCACCGTCCGCAGTGAAGACAATCGATTGAATATCTACGATGGCGCAGCACTCAGTACATCCTCTGATAGGGAAGTGCGCGGATACGAACCAGCTGTGGATATCGTCATCATGCTAGATTACAGCCGGAGTATGGGTGGGAAATCTCAAGCTATCACGCTCGGTTTAAGCACCTTGTTCGGCAGGTTAGACATTCTACCGATTAACTACCGCATCGGGCTCATCCGGTTCGCAGAAGCGAAAGATGCAATTAAAGTCATTAACGGTGTTTCGGTCACACAGATGCCACTCAACAAAGCGATCTTAGAAAGCTACATGGAGGCCCCGTTCGGTGGCGATGAACATCTTATTGACGCAATCGTAGAAGGGATTCCGAAAGTAAAGTTCAGTCCTTACGCCAGCCGATTTTTGCTCATTCTGACAGACGAACCGACAACCGGAAAATACCCACCTGAACGAGCTCTGAATCTCTGTCAATCGTTAGGTATCCGTGCTTATATTATCGGGCATCCGGGACCCGCAGATTTTCAAAAAACACTCGCTGAAGAGACTGGCGGTCGTTTCTTTACAATGCCGAAGCATTTGAGGCAGTCGTATCCAAATCAATAGCTTATCAGCGATTAGCGTTTAAATGTGTATAGGTAAATTGTGAGCGTTACGATACGGTTGTCCGGGGGCAGCACGATCTGATAGAACCAAAACGGATTCTAAAATTAATAACTGAAAGGAAACAAGTATGGCGACAACTTCTAGAAGTACACAACAACACAGAGAAATAGCAACTCAAGAGGGGCCTGTCGCGGTGGCGATTGTCACTGTGAGCGACACACGCACCCCGGAAACAGATAAAAATGCGGCTTTTTTGCGCGAGCAACTCGCAGCAGAAGGGAATAGCGTCGCTGCTTATCAAATCATTAAAGACGAACCTGACCAAGTGGCATCAATATTGGATAAAATGGCGGAGAGCGAGGCGCAGGTTATCCTATTCAACGGCGGTACCGGTATTGCACCCCGCGACACAACCTTTGACGTTCTCAAGCGTAAAATGGAAAAGACTCTGCCGGGATTTGGAGAACTCTTTCGGATATTTAGTTATGATCAGGTCGGAGCCGCAGCGATCCTGTCGAGAGCAACGGCCGGCGTTTATCGCGGAAAGGTCATTATCTCCACGCCGGGGTCAACCGCTGCAGTACAATTGGCGTGGGAGAAACTGATTGGACCCGAGTTGCAACATCTTGCGTGGGAAGTGGGACGCTAATCCGTCTTAACGTATTCCTTATCAATCGCGGTCCGGATTAACCAAGATAGGCGAGGTTGGAAAACTTCGCCTATCTTTCCGAATAAAACCTCCAAACCCAACATCCTATCACTAACCGCTACCCGTCAACAGCCCTCTACAATACTTCACGGGCAAACGTATAAACATCCCGCAACCATGACCTATAATAGATACCGTTTGCATAACAGAAATAGAGCAATTTCAACCCGAGAATACCGATCAAACAGGCAAACAGAATCGTCAACAGACTGTAATCCCAGGCTCGCATCTTTAGCGTCCGTAGGGAAGTACGGTCTGCTGTTGTCTCTGCTGAAAACCCTCGGCTTTCAACGGATTGACTGAGATGTGTCGCATGCCGTATATTTCCTGCTAAGATCGGACGCAAGCTATTCAGCACCGCACGACAGGTAGTGAATAAATTGAGACGAAAATAGCGGAAACCCCTTAATTGCTGCGAACGAAGGACAGTTGCGGTTTCATTCGCAATGACCGGAATGAAATGTAGGGCCGTTGTGACCATAAAAGCGAGTGCGCCTGGCACGCGCAATTGGGTCAGCGCGAGAAGGAGATCACGCGGCTGCGTTGTCCAGACGATGAAACACCCAATGACCAATGTGGTGCTGAAACGTAGAGATTGGACAATCCCGTGAAATAAGCCCTCTTGATAGACACGGATGCCGCCGGTCACTTTCCCGATGAGCGGCAGATCAGCAGGCACAAGCGTAAATAGCGGGGTACGTGGAAACTCGTTATAGAAGATTGCTTGACTGTAGATCAAGCCCCATACCGTGAAAAAGAGGAAGGTAGAGAGGAGTCCAATCTGCCGCCATGTCGGTATAGACACGGCAATCAGCGTGAGGCTGCCCACGAAACAGACCAGCAGTGCCGTCGGACTATCCAGCAGGATGACAAAACATCCGGCGAGGATCATCACCAGGATCTTTGTGCGGGGTTCAAGTATGGCGTTGTGCATTGTGCAGTTTTTCCGGAGAAACCTCCGAGATAAGTATAGCAGATTTGGTACAAGGCTTTCCAATTAATAATAGTCTTCCCGGATACACTTTAGGGGTAAACGCAGCCGTATTGTGTATGATAGGCTCCGCAAATCTCGCCTCTCCCTATAAAAGACAACGTGGTGATATAGAAAGACAACGTATAACAAGCGTGGGAAAAGACCGACAACTCATAACTAAAACTTGACTGCTGCGCGGATATATGCTAATCTACTTTTTGGAACAAACATTTTATATCTTCTTGAAAGGGGTAGTTAATGGAACAGTGGATTACAGATATTATTAGTGGGTTACCAAGTATAGCTCTTTTTTTGATAATTGCTGTGACGCTTTACACAATAGGGAAAGGGGCAGATTGGCTTGTTGACGAAGCCGTAACTCTCTCAACCCGATGGGGTTTGGGGAAAGCAGTCATCGGTGCGACGATCGTGAGCATCGGCACAACAATGCCAGAGGCGGCGGTCTCTGTGCTATCGGCGATACAAGGGAAACCAGGACTTGCACTCGGCAATGCAGTCGGCTCAATTATTTGTGACACAGGGCTTATTTTGGGATTGGCATCTTTAATCGCTCCGTTACCACTTAACCGCGAGTTGACTTCACGACTCTCAAATGTACAGGTAGGTGCCGGTATCCTTCTGGTCGTCGGCTGTTTTCCATGGGCAGCCCCAGCGAGAGTTTTCACGCAAGGTGGGACTCTGCCGCAACTTGTAGGGATCGTCTTCGTTATCCTTCTAGCGTTATATATCTGGCAATCTATCCGATGGGCAAGTGCAGCGGGTGCGAACCCTGAGAATGGAGAAGGCGCAGAAGTGGAGGGGGCGGGTGGGTTTGGTACGCTTATTAAACTGATTCTATCAATCGGTATCATTGTTATCTCTGCTCAAATCCTAATCCCAGGTGTGAGTATCATGGCAGAGAGGATCGGCGTGCCGAAGCATATCATTTCAGCGACGCTTGTTGCCTTCGGGACATCACTGCCTGAACTTGTAACGGCCATAACAGCCGTCAGGCGGGGACACGGTGAATTGGCAGTCGGAAACATTATTGGTGCGGATATCCTGAATGTGCTTTTTGTGGCCGGAGTTTCAACAGCTGCCACACAAGGCGGTCTGCAAGCAGATGGACAATTCTTCCAATTCCTGTTCCCCGCAATGCTGTTCATCCTTATCGTCTTCCGGTGCGGGATATTTGTATCAGGGGACCAGTTAAAACGCCCGTTTGGCGTGGTGTTGGTTGCAGCCTGGTTTTTGGTGACAATCCTAAGTTACCTCCTTTCAATTAAGATGCATTAGGCGTTATCGCGAGTTAATGCGTCTAATTTTTATATTGTAATTGTTGACAAATTTGTGAAGATATGTGATAGTACAAATCCAAGTTTAGACCTAAATTACAGAAGGTTCAAAGGAGGCATGACAATGAATAACAATCAAGCATCGACGGAGGTCTACCGTGCCTCGGCTTTTGCTGATTTTAAACCTGAACACTCGGCACCCGGACCGACACCTGAAAGGTTAGCACACTTGAGAGAGCACGGTTTCGTAATTATCAACGATTTTGTCGACAACCCGTGGATTCCAACCCTACGAGAGGCGGGGCGTCGGGTTACGCAAGCGTGCGCCCCGGAGAACGTCTATGACGTAATTGACTGCTCAAAAGGATATGTACACCGCGCAGGTGAGAACGAACCTTGGGCGATCCGTGGGCTCATCCACCCCGCGTTCAAGGAACCATGTTTCGCTGAGTTTCACGGATCCCCAGATTTCACAGGTTTCGTTGAATCGTGGACCGGTGCAAAGCCTGAAGACCTCGTGATGACGAACACGCTCCTCTGGTGCAACCCCCGAAAAAAAGAGAACAAACTCGGATGGCACAGAGACGTAACATGGTGGGGGACCGGGAAAAGCTACTTCTCACAAGAAGAAATTCGTGGAGATACCCCGCACGATTATTCGGAGGAGGTAGAACGGACGCGGTGGAAAGAGATCCAAGAAAACAGTGAGAAGTCCATCAGCCATCGAAACGGCGTGAGTATGTTCCTTGCACTGACAGACGACGAATGTCATGAACTTATTCCCGGAAGCCATCGTCGATGGCGGACCCCGCTTGAACATGACGTACTGCTGCCAAAAGCTATGAAAGATCAAGGGGTCCCATATACGCCCTGTTGGAACGGTACAGACCCACTGCCCGGACAGGTTGCAATTCGCCTTAAGCCGGGAGAAGCACTCATCCGTAACGGGGCAACAATACATACAGGACACTGTGTGCCTGAACGTGAACGCAATACCTTATCAATTGGATGGTCTAAGTGGGGTGGGCCCTCCGAGGAAGAACCTGCGGTCACTGATGCCCGTTTTGCGTGGATGCTTGATCCAGCTGTTCGGGACGCGCTGCCCCACGAATGGATGAAGATAGCATGGGACCGCTGGGCTGAAAAACATAAACTCGGTGATACCCTTGAAGATCGCTATGCCGGTTTTGATATTCAGCAAATCAGATCAGGAAACGTTGCCGGATGGCGAACCGAATTGGAACGTCAAGCCGCTGCTGCGGGCAACAAGTGGGAACCGCACCAAAAGGTATCTTAAGACGAGCAGCTGTCAGCTATCCGTTGCTAGCGCGTAGGGAAGAAACACTGAACGCCCTACGCGCTAAACGTTGAATGTTGACAGCTATCAGGCAGGGGGCGCGATCAGACGTACGAAGGAACGAGAAACCTTATCTAACTCTTCGCGAACGGCTGCATCCAATTCCCAACCGACACCCCCAATCGTATCGTCAAGTTGTTCAATTGTGTCGCTCCCACTAATGGCGATAGTGACCTCTGGATGTGAGAGCACCCACGCCACTGCAAGTTGTGCAGGCGTTTTACCTAACTCGGCTGCGAGTCGCTTGAGCGTTGAAATGACTTGTCCAGTGGCACCGCTCATCCGCTGCGAAAATTCATGACGTAATCGTGTTGCCCATAACGTACCAGCGGGTGGCGGTTCATCAGGAGCATAGACACCGCTCAACAAGCCGACAGCCAGTGGGCTGTAACACATGACTCCCAACCCTTCCTCGCGGACTAGACCGAACATCTCAGTCTCTAAGTCGCGATTCAGGAGGTTATACATATTCTGAACACAGATATAAGACGTTGCGTTGATCCTATCAGCGATCCAGAGCCCCTTACACACCTGCCATGCCTGATGATTACAGCAACCGATATATCGTACCTTGCCTGAACGCACCAGATCGTCCAAGGCGCGAATCGTTTCTTCTTGTGGTGTGGTCTCATCATACGCATGCATGAGATAGACATCAATACGGTCGGTGTTGATTCTCTTCAAGGAGCGTTCCACCTCACGCATGATATGGTAGCGTGACAACCCGGCATCGTTTGGACCTGGCCCCATCCGACTGGAAACCTTTGATGTAATTACGACATCATCGCGTTTGCTGCGAATCGCCCTCCCCAGAACTTCCTCAGACTGCCCAATATTGGCACGATCATCCATAAACCCATAGATATTGGCACAATCGATGAGATTAATACCCGCATCGATAGCGTATTCAATCAGTCTTTGAGCGGCATCGGCATCACCTTGTCCTCTGAGTCCCAAGCCTAAGGCAAGTGGACTCACTTTAACGCCTGTTTTTCCAAAATTGACATACTCCATAGATAGATTCCTCAGCGGTTGTCGGTTTTTAGTCAGTGTTTCGAAACCTTCGTAATGTGTCTACGACCCGTTGCATATCTTTGGGCATCGGGGCTGAAAAAGTTAAGTTCTTGCCTGTAACCGGATGCACAAATCCGAGAAGCCGGGCATGCAACGCCTGCCGGTTAAGACTGACGAAGGCCTGCCTCAGTTCAACCGTGTGTGCATCGTTTAAGGCGCGTTGCTCGCCGCCATAAATCGCATCACCAGCGACTGGATGCCCGATGTGTTGTAGATGCACGCGAATTTGATGTGACCGTCCGGTCTCCAAGGTGAGTTGAACGAGGGCGAATTTAGAATAGGTTTCCAAGACTTCATAGTGCGTGACGGCATGTCTGCCGCGGGCTTCAACCGTTGTCATCCGTCGTCGGTCCCGCCGACTTCGGGCAATGCGGGCAGCTATCGTGCCAACGCTCCGAGCTGGTGTCCCGCATACGACAGCGACATACTGTCGGGTAATACTATGACGTTCAAATTGAACAGATAGCCCGCGATGTACGCTATCTGTCTTCGCAACAACCAGAGTCCCTGAAGTATCCTTGTCCAATCTATGGACAATCCCTGGCCTCTCCAATCCACCGATACCGGACAAGTCTGGGCAGTGAGCGAGTAAGGCATTGACAAGCGTTCCGAGATTCACGCCGTTTGCAGGATGAACAAGCATCCCTGCTGGCTTATTCAGGACAATCAAGTGGCTATCCTCGTAAAGGACATCGAGAGATATATTTTCAGGTGGTACAGTATCCAAAGGACGCGGTGCGGGAACCGTCATACAGACGCTGTCACCGCGTTTAAGTTGATAACTCGGTTGCTTAGCGACTTCGTTGTTGACGGTGACCTCACCATCGCGAATGAGCTTCTGGAGATAGTTCCGAGATATACCTTCGGTTGCACTGATTAGGAACTTATCCAAACGGGTGCCGTGCTGCTCTTCTTGGATGTGATAACTGTGTGTTTGACCCATCAATTTCGTCTACGCCTCACGCCACCGCCGCCGGAACCTCCGTTACATCAAATACTCACGCTCCCGGAAAATTCTGATAGCGAGGTACAGCAGCACACTTGTTAGCAAACCGATGACCAGAAGTGAGGCCCAGGCGGGTGGTGGTGAAAGCCCCAAGAGTACATTAAGTTCACTCCGGGGTAGCTTGTAACTTGGAAATAAGGTGAAAAGGTAATGTGACACAGATAATCGCTTAATTGTTGTTGTCATTAGTGAGCTTGTGGTAACGTTTTCCCAACCCATCACAAATAGTAGCCCCCATAAGACAGGGTTCTTAAACCTCGCTGCCAAAAGTACCGCGAGCGCGCCGTAAGCTAACAGTGCCAACGCCATTGATGCTGTGTAATGCAAACTCATTCCAAATTGAAAGAATACGCCTTTCCCCAATTTGGGGTGTGTCACCATGATGCCGGTTAGAATTAGGTGTGAGGCAGCAATGAAAGCAACTGTTCCGGAAAGATAGGCTGCGAACTTGGTCAGAAGAATTAACGATTTACGGAGCGGCCGCATCTGGAGATACATCAACCCTTTGCTCTCAATCTCATCGGAAATGACTGCAGCCCCATAAAAAATTGCACATAACTTTACCCAGAGCCCGTATAGAATCAGTGTCATCAGCGGAATGAACCGGTTTACCATTCCGCTGCTCCGTGCAACAAAACGAAACACAAGGGCAATCACAATCGGTAGGAGGCACCCAAGCAGTATTAACAAGGTTCGGCGGCTCCAGAACATCTGCCGGAATGTTACCTTAAAGAGAGCGAAATAGGCGGGAAACGACTTAGCGTTGATAGCCATTTAAAACCTTTCAGCAGAGAAAATATAGGAGCATAGTAGCATTAATTTTCAGACTCCGCAAGCTTTTTCCGGCCCATTGGTCGTCAACAGACACCAACCGGCAGGAATCGGGACTCAGCGTTTCCGTTCTACAAGAAGAACGGATTGTAAAATTAAGCGCAGATATGGTATGATACCCTATCAATATCCAGATTTTCTGCGATTCAGGAAACAAGAGGCGATAGGTTCTTTTTCTGTTTCTTGCTGCATTACTTGGAGGATGTAGAAATGAATCAGCACGATTTCACTGTTACGGATTCAGAAATTGATTTTTTTCAGATGTTCGGTTACCTCAGTTTTCCACAACTGATGGCAGATCGGATCACGGCGATCCAGAACGCTTTTGAAACGGTCTGGTGTGAGAGGGGCGGTGGTCATAACGGTAAGCCACACGAAGGCACCGCCCGTTCATGTATCGTTCCATTTATTGATCAGCATGAAGAGCTCTGCTCACTCCTTGAGGATCCGAGGATCCTTGCAATTGCGAAGGCGTTGCTCGGTGACGATTTCAACTATATGGGCAGCGACGGTAACTTCTACGTCGGCAATACCGGCTGGCACTCGGACGGGGGACATAAGCTGGAAGACCCGATGCACATAAAGGTTGCATTCTATCTAGATCCGCTGACGCGCGACACCGGGGCACTTCGCGTCATTCCAGGGAGTCATCTGTTCGGCGACAACTACGCAGATGGACTCACGAAACGGGTCGGGAAGAGCCAAGAAATATGGAAAATACATGGACAAGACGTTCCAGCAGTGGTTTTTGAGACAACCCCGGGCGATCTAGTGTTGTTTAATCACAACACCAAACACGCCGCTTTCGGTGGTGGAACACGCCGACGTATGTTCACTATCAACTTGTGTCAACGATACCCTGAGGACAAGTTGGACGCGTTGCAAGCTTATATCAGCGGCTCTGCCCGGTTCTGGCTCGATCGAAAGTATGGCGAAAAAATGGTGCAGACGGCAACCCCAGAACGGCGGATACACCTCGAACAAGTCAGGGCAAACGATGGACACTTGGCTGAACTCTCCCGGCAGGCACGGAAACGGATGCATGAACCGTCACGCGGATGACACCTGTTGCCAAGTTTCTCGAACATAACCGATTGCGTGTTCAAAACCGACTTCCCCTGAACGACTGGCCTCTTCGATGCTAAGCCAGCCATCATAACCGGCCTGTTGCATACGAGAAAAGACCGCTGGAATCGGTGAGGCGCCGGTGCCAATACGAACCGCTTCGAACGCTCCTACTTCGCGTATATCGAAGATATGAAGCACAACGATGCGTTCAATAACTTTTTCCAAAAGAGCCAGCACATCTTCGCCGAGGACGAGTGGATTTGCTGTATCGAAACAGACACCGAGAGGCGTATCCGAAAGGACAGATAGAATTTCCAAGAAAATTTCTGCAGGTTGTGAGAAGTCCCAATAATCCCACGGGGCACCTTTAGTGTGGTTCTCGTAAGCGAGGGTTATACCGCAGCTTTCAGCCTCGTCAAGTGCGCGGCGAAATCCTTCTGTTACCCAGCTGATTCCTGCCGCGCGCTCGACCCCCGGACGGTTTTGCCCTGCGGTGATACGGACGAATGTTGCACCTAACGTTTTTGCTAAGGCGATGTCTGCCTTTAGATCGATTAACGCTTGTTGCCGCCGGGCCGCCTCGGGATGCGTGAAGTCGGAGTAACAGGCGAGCATGCACAGCTGGACATCGAATTTTTCAAGGACAGCAACCGTGTGATCCAACGTTGTTATATCGCGTTCCGGGAAAAATTTGATGCTAAAATCGACGGCATCTAACCTTAATTCTGCCCCGAATTGAATCCAATCCGCAACACTGCTTTTTCCGGAAAAGATGTCGTCGTAAAGAGAAACGGGGAGACAACTGAGCTTCATGATCTGTTTTCCTTCTTTTTTTTATGCGGTGTAGTTATCTTAGTCGTAACGCGAGCTTGCTAATTATTTGGCTCCTCTTTGGATACAGAGAGCCCTGGTAGAACCGAAGAGGTTTTGTGAGAAGAGCTGAAGCAGCACAGACTCACAGTCTATGCTACAAGTTAAGCGAATATCTTTAGAACATAAACCGGTACATCGGACGTTCCAAACCGATGCCGATTAATGTCCAAATCGCCCCGACGGTGAATTCTCCTATAACCAATCCGATAAAGAACGGCATTGCCCGGCGATAGGTACGCAGACCGCCTGCCTGAAAGAGGATCGCTTTTATCCCCCACGATAAAAAGATTGAAAACCAATACCAACTTGTGTTCCAAAAACTGAGCGACAGTGCGTAGCCTGCGGGGTGGAAGGGCCACCAAATAAAACGCCGGCGCAGCATCATCAGGAGCGTCGTCAAGGTGATAGCCCCGCTCGAAGCGGAGACAGCGCCGATATCTACGGATTGCGGGTTAATGAGCCACTGCTTCAGCTGCTCATAAGTCCAGCGGCATTGCGCCTGCTCCCCATAGACCGCACCACCATAACGGTAACCTTGCGCGTAATACGCCCACGCTGACGAAATAGTAGCGACAACGGTTACTAAGATAATAGCAACAATAAATCGATTATCTGCAAACCCACGGACCTGCGCTACTTTGAAACCCTCCAGCATAATCGGCATCGGATGCGAACGGTAGGATCGGTTAAAGCCGTGAAACATACTGAACGTCGTCAACCCCTCTGCCCCGATACGGCGCGTTCCGAAAAAGGAGACCAGCACTTTGTCGGGGCGCCAAGGCACGTCGTGTGCGGGCGGGCCAACTTCCGCGCGAACCCGGGTAATCGCAACTGCCAATGCGAAAAAGAGGAGAAAATAACCGAAGATGCTGAAGATAGGTGTCCCGGTGCTTTTGAAAAAGTAGAGCACAAAGAGACTACCGGCTATCAAGCCGAGTATTGCGTATCGCGTGTGTGTTGCGTGTGTACGGATAGTGTCGTCCTGTGCCTTGCCGCTCCGGAAGGCATTTTTCACCTGTTCTGTGATGAACTTTCGAGTGAGCCATATAGCGGAGATGCCTAAGCAGAACCACGCCCCAAACGACTGGGCATCCAGAAACGGAAATCCCGGCAGATGCCCGATGCCAGCCATCGTCCCCCATACGCGTGTTAGCTTGTGGAAGAGGTAAAAAAACCAGATAGAGAATGAAAGATCTAAGGGTATGAAGAAGCTCATCCCGATCGCAAAGGGATAGACAGCGATGGGCAGCGTTCCGATGGCGCTCAGCGGTTTTGTCTGGAAGTACTGACCCAAGTTGTAAAGCTTCCCACCTAATCCTGGCACAACTGGAAACAGAAAGTGGAGTCCGTTAAAGAGATTCATACCACCGGCAAGCACAGCAGCGAATAGGAATAAACGGTTTCTCAGGAGTGTACGTCCACCTTTTTCTGTTAGATGTAACGGAATCTGAATAGTTGGATAACTCAACTTCTCATGGCTCACCCATTGGTGTCGGACTAGGACAGTGATGCAGAGCATCATACAGACTAGCACGATGATGAGAGCTGACCACCAGAGAATTGGGCTCATCCAGAGCTGTAAGTGTTGCGCGGTGTGAAGAGATGAATCTCCGTGATAAAAAGTCGCCAACATACCCCGCTCTTTGATAGTGAGCCAATCTGGCATGTGCTGGCGGAACAGCTCGCCCCACTCATTCTCTGGACTTGCAAACCAGATCGGATAGGCAATTAGGGGCCACAAGATTTGAAGTGTATCATGTCCCGCGATAGAGGAGGCAATGGATACAAGTAGATAGATCACCATCAATTCAGCATCAGTGAAGCTGGCGTTCTTGCGGATTGCCCGGAGTAACGGGTTTATCGCCATCAGGATCAGTATCACAAAGATGACATTGAAATAGAGGGTTGTGACGGTGGGGAAACTCTGACCGGTGCTATATCCACTGGGTCCCCAGTTAATCATGAGCCAGTAAGAGTTTGGAATAGTAATAAGGAGCGCGAGCAGCACAGCACGGAAACTAACATCTCTGTTCAGCATCGTTTATCTACCAATTTGGATCGTAGTCCCATTGCACGCGCTGTCGCCCATAGGTTTTTCCGTCAATCTCGGTTTGGTGGCAGACGAGGCATCTATGGGAGTCGGTAACGCCGTGCAATTCGTGTGCTAAACGAATCTCCTCGGTATCGTGTTCGTGGCAGGTGGCACAGGTATAACTTTGATAGAAATTACCGGCGTAGATGGCGATTTTATCTTCAATTTTTCGTGCATGATAGGTGTGGTTGCTTTCAGTGTTTTTAATTGTCCACACGCTTCCCGCTTCTTTGATAGCAACGGGAGAAGTTTCGGGCACACGACGATCATTCTGCAAGAGCCACCAGTGGAGGTCGTCCGGAACAGTGTCCGACGTATCCAATTCTTGCTGGAGCGCCACATCGACATGGAAGAGCAGCGGTTCAGAAGTATGGCATCTGGCACAAGGCACCTCATGAACACCGGTCAGCGGGAAGAAGTCATCGTGCTCAAGCTTTTTCTGACCGTGGAACACGATCCCAACAAGCAAGACAGGTGCAAGGATAAGATGGCACCGGAGGAGAATTCGGCGCGTACGACGCGCGGTTAAACTCACGGCGATACCGGTGCCTAAATTCAATAACGCGAGCAGGAAGGTAACCCAAGAGTGCCATGCGATGGGCTGAAACGCCGAGTGCAGCAGCACAAGGCACAAGCCTAAGGAGGCAAGACGTTGATGATATTTTAGCCACGTCTGTCGGGACCCCCAACGCACCCAACGACTTCGAAGAATGTAGAGACCGGCGATGAAGATAGCGAGGGCGCCGATGATGCTGAGCAGGTGCCTCGCTTCGCCGAAGCTACCCGCCCGCCAAATACACAGAAATGAGATAACAGCGGCACCGATAAACCCATGTCCGATCTGAATAAATACTTGCATGCCATCAGTTTAGCATACATGTAAAAACAGGACAAGGATTTAAATAACGTTCTGACACCTTTCACTGTTTTGACGACAGAAACGGAGGACGCTAAAAGGAGCGGACAACCTTTGCCACCAGCCGTTGTTTGAACTCTATCGCGTTCGGATCGCCCAGTATGATGAAAAAGTCCGTGCCAGCGTAACCCGAGCGTCGTAGCGCCAAGTAGATGTTAACGCCTTCTACTTGCCAGATTAACCGACTACCAAGGCTCAGGGCGTTACTGAAGTCGTAGGTGAGGGTTAGAATCTGTTGATAGCGCCTCTCAAAGTGCCATTGGACTTGCGATGTGATCCCTGCAGTGAAGCCGTATGCACGTAGATTCAATCCCCCGCCGAGGCTATGAATCTCCTCCCCCGCCCGTTCGCCCCCCTGGTAGATGACATTGACAGTGTTGAAGCGGTCTGAGGCACGGGCACCCAAAATTATGCTAAACAAATGATCTCTGAATTCTTTAAATCGTCCCCCTTTCCATGCGATCAGGAACGAGTAGTCGCTGTGTGTCAAAAGTTGCGAGGAGAGATTGAAGAGACGCTGGAAAAGCTCCCCATCGTAAGTGTTCGCGTTCTCCAGCTGGGCAAAGAGTTGCAGCCTGCGCACAAACCCCTCTTGCCATTCGTTCTGTAGCGTCACACCTAAGTTTGCCCCGCGGTACCCTGTGAACGGATAGTAACCCAGCGGATTGACGAAATCCGGGTCCACCGCGAATGCAATCAAGTACGAGCGGACGAGAGAGCTGTTGTACCCAAACCTTACCAACCCGAACCTCTTATCTGATTCTCCCGCCCAACTTTGAGTCAGCTCACCGCCCACAAAAAAATTACCGCGGCGCGCAAAACCTGACAGGTACCCAGCATTTTGGGCACCTGTGTCGGATTTATGGGACGACAGGAATGCAGCGTCTAAACTGGTGGTCGCAGTGATCGACTGTGAAGCCCGGATCAGAAAGTTCTGGTTGTTTTTGTGATATGTGCCTAAAGAACCGACAGTTGTGTTTTTGCCAATCTTCCCAAACAGGTTCAGACCGCCATCCATATCTACTATCCGCCGTGAATGAAAAAAACCACCTAGATTGTAGATATTGCCACCCTCCGAAAAGAAGGGGCGCCGATCCGGCACGTAGCGTTCGCCGTAGGAGAAATCGATGCCCTCCACAGCTTGTTCAACATTATCAAAATCGGGATTCGCTGTCCCGATCAGGCGCAATTGTGGTGTAACTTCATAGCGGATATCCGCACCTCCGCGCGCAGTGTATTCCCTCTCGTCGGTATCCGTTTCGCTAATACCACCAATCAGATACGGCAATAACTTGATTTCCCGCCTACGAGGCGGCGGCAGCACATCCATCCAATGACCATCGTTCTCTTGAGAGTCATTCACGCCTAAGTTACACCACCACGAACGTTCCCCGGTGCGTTGTTGGAATCTGTCAATGTTGATCCCCATTTGAACAGATTGAGTCGTGTCAGGATAATCCAGCATCTGCCACGGGATTTCCATCTCTACAATCCATCCGTCTTCTACAATGCGCGCTGCAGCTTTCCACAGCCCGATCCATTCGCTTTTCTCCGCACGGCCCGTCGCGAGGTGTGCGTATTTTGTGCCAAGCGGATTTACAACAAAATAATTTCTGTCAAGTCCCTGGTGTGTATGGAATGGATCAAGACTGAAAGAAACCGAATCTTCGTCTCTGATTCGCGCCTGGTCTTTGGTTTGGCGTGCTACAATTTTATCAGGCATATCATCGTAGAGATGAAGCCCTACGTAGATGGCTGTGTCCGTATAAACGAGGCGACCGATGGATTGATTTTTCGCTGGCTTTTCAGTGCGCTGATCGGTGAAACCTGTCGCTTGCGGCGCGTTTTGCCAGCAGGCATCGTCGAGAACACCGTCAATAGTTGGCGGATGTTCGATTTTAACTGCCGGCAACGCCTTTTTCACAGTGCTGTCCGTTGCAGCCCACAGCTTTCCACACACAGTGAGGAAAAGAATGAAAGTGACGAATAGTTTTTTAGCTAGCATTTATTCTAAAGACCTCCAGATGAAACAATTGAACGTTTTAAGTGAACTCACGCAATACAGATAACGCGAGTTGTGAGTTTGATAGATACTGTAACGTGAGTTTGAAAAAAGATTTAGAGGATATCTTTCGTATTAACGCGAGCTTGATACATATTAGGTTCATCTTAAGAAAAAGAAAAAAAAAGGTTTATGGTTATGGCAGAAGGGTTGCTAAATACAAAACAAAGAGTATCAGGCCGCTTCAGATGTGTGAGCGCCTCGGCATTCATTAGCAAGGGCGCGCACTTTTCTCTGTCAGGCAACGAAATCATCGACTGCATGCTGCGATGAGGTATCAAAAATATTATCCCGCGACGGAGCAGCGATCATACCATTACTGGCAAATCTCTGACTAGACGCAGGTTCTAGGTCCACCTGCAAGGATTACGTCTTCGCCCGTAGCTTTTCCATCCGTCCCCTATCGCTAACCTTTGGACGAAACCGAGGTAACCCCAACAATGCCTTTCTGCATCAATTCGATCAGTAACGTATCGGAGTGTTTAAGGGTGTTCCTTGGAACAGGGTGCCACAGACTTAATTGATTTATGACCTCTGCTTCTTCTGAGCAGATAGGGATACGTATTGTATACAGCAGGTCATCCGAAACAAAAAATGCCCCGGTTTGTCTGCCGCTTAGCGCGAGAAACAGAAGGCTTTCCGGTTCGAGCCTCAACTCGATTTGAGAAGTATACGGCGCGATCAACTGACGGTAGTCAGCATCTGCGAGTCCTTTGTAGACAGGACTGGCGGTGGTTCCTGTCTTTGCATACTGTAACCGGGGTCTCTTCTTTGTGAATCTTTGATGAAACCGGGTCCCAAAGGGAGATAACGTCGGCCTCGTTTCGTTTGTCGGGCTGTTAAGCACGCGTTCTACAAATTGTATGACCTGTTCCGTATAGCGCGCGTAACTAAATTTCGCCTTGACCCTCTCCCGCCCGCGTTGTCCTTGTTCTTCGCGGAGATGCCTGTTTTCAATCAAGGCTCTTATTGCACGTATGACGGCTGGTGTGTCAATTCGAATGCCGTTTGTTGTCACCCATGTGTTTATGGAAAATCCGCCCTCAAGGTCTCGGATAGTGTCTTTTAATCCGCCCCATGCCGTGCCGATAACAGGCACTCCCGCACTCATCGCTTCGATCTGGGACAACCCGAAGTTTTCGTCGTGGTGGAGCGTGAGGTTTATGAAGGCATCAGACGCATTGAAAACCTCGTTGAGTTCCTCGGAGCTTTGCCACCCGAGTATGATAACATCCTCTGAAATCTGTAATGACGCTATAAGGGCTTGGACTTTATCCTCTAAATCCATCGGATGCATACGGAATTCAGAAAAAGGGACATCCTCAAAACGTCCCACGACGACCAACTTCACAGGGGTCCCCGAGTGTATGAGTTCAGCGACGGCCCTGAGTGTTGTGTGCAGATTCTTTTCAATGGTCACCCGCCCCGTGTAGACAAGGACAAAATCATCTGGCTTGACTCCCCAATCCTTTCGGAGTTTTTCGCGCGCTTCTCCGCTTTTTAAAGGGAAGTAAGTTTCAAGATTCACACCGAACGGAAGGTAGACCGCTTCCGGAGTGGGCTTATCTAGGTCAATAAACTCATAATAGATGTCCCTATCGGCTGTGCTAGTAAACCATATCGCATCGCTCTGATATAGATAGGGCATAATATCTCGAAATTTGTTCGCGCCCCGGGGGAATCCTCCGAGGGCTTGGAATATTGTTTTCCCTCTCCATCCATTTTCTTTTAGGAATTCAATATGCTTGCTATAGCTTGTGATGGCCAAATCCACATCTACCGCATTTTCGAGCGTCCATGATTCCATCTCTCTTACGCTGAAGGGCTCCCCTTCTGCTTTCAAGAGACGATACTCTTTTTCAAGAATCTGCTCTATCTGACTAAAAACAGTGTATAGACTGGAATCAGGCTCTTCCGTTGCGGCGTGTCGGGTCAATAGAATAGTTTTCATGTTCTGTTTCCTCTACGTTATATCTATCTCACTTTATGGGTCCTGAAATACATCCGTTAGTTAAAAGAGAGTCCCTCTTAAAACCTACTTAGCGACATCTATTATTCTTAGGCGTACCACGCAGATTGAGCCCGCCACATCTCAGCATATATACCCTCGTTCGCGAGCAACTCCGCGTGGGTCCCGCTTTCAACAAGGGCTCCCTCGTCTAAAACCAGAATTCTGTCACACAACCGGGCAACTCCGAGTCTATGTGAGATGACGAGGAGGGTCCGGGATTCTGCTTTCGTTAACAACTCTCGAATTATGTCAGCCTCGGCAACGGGGTCTATGGACGCAGTGGGTTCATCAAAAACCATGAGTGGACTGTCTCGAAATAGCCCGCGTGCGACCGCTATGCGAAGCCACTCGCCGCCTGATATGTCACGACCTCCGAACTCGTTTCCAAGGTAGAGATCTAAATCCTGCGAAAAAGTCGACCCCGCTTTCAACAAGGCGCTTCGTATACCCGCGTCGTCTTGAATGCGCTTAACATCAGAAAACGCCACATTGTCGCGGACCGGCAGCAGATATCTAACAAAATCTTGGAAAACCGCACTCGCCTCCACCGTTTTCTGAGCTGTGCCTGCATCTATCTTCACGCTGCCACGGCTCGGCGGATACAATCCGAGCAGGATATTTGCCAAAGTCGTCTTCCCAGATCCATTTTTACCCACAAGCGCAATGCGCTCTCCAGGGCTGATTTCTGCGGTAATGTGCTTTAGTACATCCGTCCCAGTTTGAGGATACCGGAAGGAGATACCCTCCATTTGAAGACGTAGCGGCTCCGCGCTGCCGTGTGCCGAAATATTGCTATCAGGGTTCGAGTTAGAAATCGCCGGCTGCTCAACGTTATCGGGCTGTATGGAAAAGAGTATGGCGAGTTCACGTAAAATACCCACCTGTTCCGCGAGGCTTCCAAGGGAACGCACCATCGTGGAAAGAAAGCCTTGCAAACTCACCGCTGCATGAATCAATCCGGTAAAAATGCCGGCTGTCTCTTTTGGGTCTGCGCTCTGTGCAGCGTGTGCTGCAATGAAAAGGACCGCCGCATATCCAAATACTGTGGAGAATCCGGCAAGCACCTCCCAGCGCATTATCTTTTTTAGCGTGGCAAGCTCTAGATTGGCAACGGTTTGATAAGATTTTTCCCACTTTGCCAACAACCAACGTTGGAGCGTGAACAACCGAATTTCCCCCGCGCTGGTGCGAGAGGCGAGAAGCTCTGCCCAAGTCTCTTGTATCCGCTGCGAACGAACAACCGACCGTTCATGATCGCGTCTCAGCGAGATGACACGCGGTTGTGTCAGGGAAATAACGACAGTGGATAACAACAGGGCCGCAGCACACCAGATGCCACCGCCAATGATGAATACCGCCGCGAACAACCCAACAAGCGTAGCAACGCAGTGAATGTTATCTAGCACACTACGCAACAAACGCACAATACGATCCCCGAAATCCCGATGAGCCCGAGACGAAACGTCATGAAACTCAGCGTCAAAAAAATGGAGCATCGGGATTCGCGCCGCCTGTTTTAAAAGCCGCTGCTGAAAATAGAGTATGGCTCGATTTGAGAACCATAACTGGGTCGGATAATTCAAAACATCGGTTAAAATTTGACACCCCGACATCACAAGATACATACAGCACCAGAAGAAGACTCGCTCGCCATTTATCAGGGCATTCGTAAACCCTGCGACAATAATAGCAGCAAACGCAAAAAACGCGGCATTCACAAGCCGCAAGAACACAGTGACAAAAAGCTGAAAAGGGGCAACAACGACAAAACGGAGCACAATTCCTAAAACAGCCCGCCGCGAAACGTGTTGTACCTCTAAGCTGCTCACTGATACCACTCCCTTTGTTCATTGAACATCTGAGCGTACTTCCCGTTTTTATCCAGCAGTTCCCTGGGTGTCCCAATTTCCACCAGGGTCCCCTTCTCTAAAACCGCAATCCGATCTGCAAGACGGGTAGGGCCAAGGCGATGCGTTATAAGCAATGCTGTTTTCCCCTCTACCAACGCCACAAAATGCTCAAATAGTGCAAGCTCTGCCAACGGATCGAGATTCGCAGTGGGCTCGTCAAAAATAAAAAGGGAGACCTCTTTTTTCAAGAGACTCCTCGCCAATGCCACACGTTGCCATTCACCGCCGGATATATCCACGCCCCCTAACTCAGGCCCCAGAAGTGTTTCTAAACACAAGTTTTCTGTAGAAAATCCAACTTGCGCTAACGCAGCCTGAATGTCAGGATCTTGATTAGCGTCCAGACTGAAGGTAACGTTCTCTCGCAGCGTGCTCGGATACCTCACCGGGTGTTGAAAAACAAAGGTACACGCATTTCGAATGTCATCGGCGGCCATGCCGACAGCGTCTACACCGTCTATCACCACGCGCCCATCTGTCGGAGAACGGAGCCCCGCCAACATGTGTGCCAACGTTGTCTTTCCAGACCCGTTTTCGCCTACGATTGCAAGAATTTCACCGGGGTGGAGATGCATATGAATGCCGCAAACCGCATCTGTGTCAGCACCGGGATAACGGTAGGTAACGCCGTCTAAAACGATACCTTGCCGCAGCGGACAAGGATAGGAGACAGAATCAGTTGATGAGGCTTCGGACGAGGGGAGAGCCATCAGACGACGAAAGTCCTCGCCATACCCGATATGTTGTACAAAACTCCTCACCGTAAACTGCGCGGAATTCATACCGGCGGTGATAGTCCGAAACGCTTGTAGCACTAAGGCCGCAAGTCCCGGTTCAATTCGTCCACTGGAGAGAGAGACTATGAACAGAGAAGCCCCAAGTATGAGTGTGAAAAGAAGGACTGCAAGGCCCCCTTGATACGTATTTTGAAGTGAAACCCGTAACTCCCCGCTCATATAATCGCTCAGTGTCTTCTGCCAGCGTCCGAGGAGGGTCTCACCGATACCCCATAGGCGAATTTCGGAGGCACTTTGCCGACGCGTTAATAGTTGAACATAGTAATCAGAAAGCCGTTTTTGATCCGTGTTTTCCACTTCAAAGCGGCGTTCACGCTGCCCCCAATAACTATTGAGGTACCTCAGGAGCACAACCCCACAAGCGAGTACTACCGGTAGCCATAAAGATATCAACCCTAAAATAACTGCGCTTGTTACCAAGATCGGCACATATTCGAGAATCTCCAACGCATCTTCCATTAAACGGGGGCCGCGCACGTCTGCACCAGCAACCACGCGATAGATGAGATCATGCGTCTGTTTATCATCAAAAGCCTCCAGAGACAGGTTGCCTATCTTTGTCAAGGCACGACGTTGCAAAGAAAAACCGGCCTTCACTCGTATCCGTTCACGCAAGAGGGGAAGCACAATGAAGATGAGCTGTTGCCCAACAAACACAACGCAGAGCAGAATCAACCACACAAACGCAGCATCTAATCCACCGTCTACCAGCTGGTTGACTGTGGCGCGCAACAGAAGTAGAGCCCCGGCCGCCAAACCCGCTTGGATAAGCACAAGCAATACCCAAACAACAACAATATCCGGTGCTGATCTGACAATTCTTGAAAAGAGCCACAATAAGTTTCGGTATGAGGAACGTTCAGTTTCTACTGCGGAGTGCATAGCAGGTCATCGAGCAAAAAATTGAAATTTTTGAATCTCTTTTCTCGGTTTGCTAGCCGAGCCAGAAACATCGCAATCCCCGCGGAGCCGCTCCCAAAATCGTTGGAAATCCGCAAAAGCTGTTCCCCCGGGAAAGCAATACCGTCCGGATTCTCTATTTGAAACTCAAGGATCCCTTTCGTAATTTTGAGTGCAGTTTCTATGCATTTGGTATCACCGGTAAAATCCCAAAGATCCAACTGTAGATTTCCAAGCCCGGCAAGTCCCGTAAATAAGGTGGGAAACGCAGTGAGATCACGAGCAGTGTCCGGCATCAAAGCATCCAACATCTCCTTATACTCGTCATTCTTGAAAACAGACCAGTAACGAACGAGCGCCGTACAAACGCCTGCCGATCCGTCTGACCAGTAATGCGAAGCGACATTCTTGTGCATAGAAGGTGGTGACTCGGCGGCAACGCGTCGGATTTGAAATCCCTGTCTTGTTTCTTCCACTTGTGCTAAATCGTAAGATAACGCTCTTCGCCCGGCTTCTTCAAATCGGAGCTCTCCACTCGCCAATCTTAAGTAAAGGAAATAGAGTGCTATTCCTGATTGTCCCCTTGCATAGCCACACCAAATGTTTCCCTCCGTGTCTGGCCAGTAGTAACCCTCTTCTGATTCTGACTTTGTGTGGATTAACCGATCTCCCACTTGAACCGCCTGCTCCAACCAATATTCATCCTGTGTCTCTTTATGGAAATAGAGGCAAGCCAAACCGAAACCGGCAGCACCGTGGTAAATGTCGGGAAGTTCCCAGAGCAACGGGTGCTCCGCTGCAGCTTTCATCAATTGCAACGCTATCTTTTGCTGTCCTAGCTTCCAAAACACCCATGCTATTCCGGACAGCCCCAGGTAGAGCCCCGGCGGATATTTGTCATTTGAAATCTCTTGTGATAGCATCCACGTTATTACTTTCTCTGAAACTTTACCCTCCAGAGACAACAGGGCATAAGCAACACCTGCTGCGCCATGGGCGACGCTTAATGGATTCGTCCTGAAAACAGACGGATCCGCAGGAAAGAGGCAATCCGTTCTGTTAAAACTCATATGAGACGTGATATAGTTCACTGTCTTATCGACAGTATCCATCAAACACATATCGCTTACCCTCGCCTTATCTGTATCCAATTGGGTGTGTGTATCAAGCGACATGTTATTTAGTCGGTTTAAGATTTCATCTACTGACGGGCGCACATTTTCTTCCGCATCCATGCACTCAAGTATAAGTTCCTTCATACGACGCGGAAGGGATCCAGCGTTTTCCGCACTCGCTAGGAAGCCATGTGTTGCTGTAGGCTTTATATTTAGTAAAGAGGTCACGGGGCAAATTAAACTGAACATGATCCGGCCCAACCCGTATATGTCGTCCGAGGGGGACTGCACCCCTTCTGAGGGTCTAAACCCCGGTGTTCCAAACGTCGTGTATGGTGCATCAACGCCGACCTCCCAAGCCCCCTCCAAGTCAATAAGTTGCAACGTTTCATCGTTTTGATGGAGGATGATATTTCCAGGCGAAGTATCATTAATAACGATGTTATGCTCATGTACAATTTTTAAGGCATGGGTAAGATTTGCGAAGATCTTATAGAGTCCCTCTACATAAATGTTCCCGTCTTTTTCGTCACTTCCAAGTGTCTCATTTCTACCTTGAGAAACGAGATCAAAGAGGTTGCTACCTTCAAGAAACTCCTCAACGAGGAATAGATGCTCCCAATCCTGAAAAAGATCCAAGGGCTCTGGTGTAACACCCGTTCCACTTAACTTGCTTAACAGACGATGCTCTTTTCTTAACCTCTCCACCGCGTCCAACCCGTCGGGGCCAATGTTCGTGTGGGGGCGTGCCTCTTTGATAACCACATGCTGCCCCGTATCCATGTCCACAGCTTTATAAACACCGCCCGTGAGAGAATAGTGCAGCGATCCTTCAATAAGGTATTTACCATCCTTCAAAGAAAGCGCGTCCAGATCAGAAGAGTCATCTACTTCATTATTTTCATCTGAATCAAAAGGATCGGACATCCAAGGTGGGAGATCGAAAAATGGAGACCTGCCATCCGTCACGAGCGCTCCATTAGGATCTTGAAGAAAATTTTCAACCTGCCCAAATATTGATATTTTGGGGACACCAATAAAGGCACCGTAACGATAATGCACTACTTCAGAGGTTTTATACCGCTTGTCTGATAAAATGTAAGGTCCCTTCATATCAGCGAGCTGCTCACATAAATCATCTGCAACCCTGTGGAAATGTTGAACATCTGACGGATAAATCGTTAAAAACTTTCCGCCAGATTCTCTGGCCCCTCCTTTATCCATTATTATGCTGAACACGAAAGGGTCTGCCAGAAATTTGAAAGCGACTTCCTGCCGAACGCAAATGTCGGTACATCTCTCAAGTATCTGCTTACAATTATCGGGGATCGCGGAAATGTGAATCTTCCAACCTTGTCTCAACGATTCATGGCTTCGAGGGAAAGTGTGCGTCCAAATGCCGTCTTGGCGGAGGTTCCATGAGATCGGCAACCTCTCGCGGACGATCTGCAGAAAATCCGGAGAAGGAACATATCGAGAAAAGGGCTCATACCAGTCTGAAGGTATAAGGCTATGAAAAGGGTATAGATTACGTCCGAAGTTTGGATCTGTTATGAGCATAAAATTATCCCAAATGAGTGAGGCCAGCCCTGCAGTCTGTGCCTGTCATTACTTAAAACTGTCATCTGTGAACCAGACGCTGTCATCACAGATCCAGCCCACAGACAAAAGAAAATAGGCTAAGTGCAATTGTTTGTGCAACTAGAAGCCACGCAAGAACTTGCAGACACAGTCATTGAAGACGTACTCAAGTTCAAGACGGGCATCTGTTGTAATGCTAAAACGCGCTTCATAAGAAAACTCCTTGTTTCTATGTTAGCTGTGAACCAGACGCTGTCATCACAGATCCGGCTCACAGACAAAAGAAAACGGGTTAATTGCAATTGTTTGTGCAACTGTAAGAATGGCAAGAAGAATAAGACTGAATCGTTGGAGACGCACCCAAGCGCAGGGCGGGCATCCGTTGTAGCGCTAAAACGCGCTTCATAAGAAAAATATAGTGAGCAATTTACCTAAGAAGGCAAAAAGAGAAAGTACCTTGCCTCCTGTGGCAATCCTCTGGTTATTAGATGGTTAACACTGCTATGCTACCGTCATGGCAACACAGCGTGCATAGGTGCAGAAATCACCTTTGGCGCACATCACAGAAAAGCTCGATCTCGGTACACATCCGAAACATCCAAGGGAAAACCGTCCCCTTTTTTCGGTGATGTATCGTTTCCAAGACCGCATCAAGCACCTGACTGTCGCTTTTCTCATGGAGTTCTTTCCATTCGGGACGTTCCGCCCGGTCGGAAAAGGTCGGGCAGGTGACACTGAAACGTTCACCAATCTCATCATACCGAACCTATTGAAACATAAACTGACATTGTAAAAAACGACCATATTAACACTGTGCATTGAAATATTTTCCGTGTAAAGCCAAATTATACCGGAAAGGCATCTTTTCGTAAAGAAAAAAGGTGATTTCCATTCAATACATTATAATTATACACTCTTTCGAGCCTTATGTCAAGAAAAAATTAGATCGTTCGGTAGAGCTACTCGATTGTCGCGTATAGTCTTTTGACAAAAATAAAGACCCTGCCCCCAACTCCGCCTGGGTAAACACAAGCAATACCCAAACAACAATATCCGGGGCCGATCTGAAAACTCTTGAAAAGAGCCATCAGATTTTACTGCGGCGTGCATAAAACGTTTCTGTATGTTTGAGAGAAGCGTGTTTGTGGCAACGGTGTGCACGTTTTAAAGGCGATAGTGCTGTAAAACCGTCGTCTATGCGCCACAGTGCCTTTGCCCGATTTTATCTCTCAAACGGATGTGCAGCAGTGTGTCCGTGAGGCGACTTATGGTGCAGACGGCTCCAACCGTTTTGCGATGCTAAGGAATAAGGTAGGGGCTAGCTGTCCGACTACCTCGATTCCTTTTTCATTTCGGGCATGTGCGATGTCCAAGGACACAGTGCTTTCCTGCAAGCTCAGCGAAACGCGATGTGTGCCGATGTGTCGCGTGGTTCCTGCAGCCTGTTCGGTTAGCCACGGTGTCGCGGCCGCTATTGCTTCAACGAAGGGACCGATTTTGATTTGAAGTAAGGTAGTCGGCTGTGCATCTATCAAGCCGAGTTGTGCCTGCCAATCCTCTGTATCTGTGTGCGTTTCGTTTAACACCTGGTCCACCATTTTTTGGAATTGCTGCTGAGAAAACGTTAGCAGAAAGAAATCGTTGATGTTTCCATAATAGAGGTGGCCGGGAATCGAGTCTGTATTCATAGTTATGCCTTTATAATCTGCTTGTTGTCTGTGTTCGGGCATAGCGGTTTTTTTTTCAAGAGCAAGTGAGCTATCTCGTGCAGAATCGCAGGTTGTTCGGGCAGCCCACAAACAGCGCGAAGCGGGGCATGCTTTGAGATAAAAGTGTATAAACATTTAAATAATTTTCCACATTACTATAGTATATTTCTAAAACATAAACTTTTTCGCATACCTTATAGATACTTAAAACCGGCTAAAGGGTAGTGAAAAATCTAAGGTTTCACAATCGCCTCAGTGTTTCTATGGAAATCAATATTTCAAGCCGCCTGCTCATCTCGCTCCTCATTTCTTTTTATAAAAGGGAAACCCTCTTAAAACCTACTTAGAGACACCTATTTTTAGGCGTACGACACGAATTAAGCACACCACATCTCAGCATACGTGCCCAGAGCCTGTCAGTTGTAGCATAGACTGTCAGTCTGTGCAGTGTTGTAGCATATGCTGTTGGTTTCCTGTGCCACTTCGGTACTTCTCACCCAACCTGTTAGGCTACCTAAGAACCCTCTTTATCCAAAGATGAGCCAAATAATTATCAAACTCGCGTTAAGACCCCTCATGAAACAGCGTCAATACCGCTCTCTTCCGAAAAATAGTGGACTTGATGACTGCACGTCCCACAAGCAGTGAACGAGTATAGAGCGAACACATTTCCTTGTGATCGCTCAAGCAGGATATCCCGTTCGCCAACCATAGAAACAGGCTTGTGCCACAGTTTTCTCCAAGCCTGTGTTGTTGCCTTAAAGGGGATCTGTTTTGGAATAAATTGCTTACTGTATATTAAGTGTAAGGGGGGGGTTAGGAAGCGATAAAAAGCAAGACGAACGAACAGCAGCGCAGATAGGATCCACACCGCACAAGGCAAATATTGCCACAGAACCTGACGTTCCGAGTAAGGGCTTAACCGCTAAAGCTTTCAGGCATTTCATGAGTAGATACATCAATACCGATAGGCTTAACAGAACCTATCAATGTTACCTTAGGAATTACTTTCTTTCATACTTTCTATTTTAATTATACATTACACTATCAAGTTATGTCAAGAACTTTTTTCACCTATCCAGAGCCATTCAATCCTCGTTCATATTTTTTTCATGATATTGAGAGCTCTGCATGGGTTCGCTGCGAAGCTAGGTGCGTAGGGTAGAGTGTGGGGTGCGTCTCCTCCGCAGGGATCTCTTTTAACACCGTTCCTTGAAACCGACGGCGATCCCACTCCGCATAAAGCCAAAACGCGGCAAACATCAGGAGGGTCAAAAGGATCGGGACAACTATCCCTTTTAGGTTCGTTATTTTTACTTTACGTTTCTCCTTTTTACGTTAATCAGAATGAATTGAAGACACTCATTTATCTCCCGGTTTCATGTTAAAGACAACTTTTTCGGTCTCAAGTATCCCTTGCTGCTCGAAAATTTTTGCAGTGAATTTCATTTGTTTCAGGACACTTTCAAAATTGGCAATTTCTTTGGCATGCTTTTCAGGGTTAATGTCTTTCAACATCTGCGTTTGTAATTCACAATATTGAATCATCTCTAGAATCGTGACCTCCTTCTGAAGTGAAAAGCGGAAGAAGAGGGCTTTCCATTCTTCCGTGCGCGGGTGTCCGTGAAATGCAAGTGTAGCAAACGCATCAAGTTCCGTGCGTGCGGCATCTACATCATGCGGGAGGCGTTCATGAAAGTTCACGTAATGTTGGTGGGCGGTTGTTTCCGATGCCGCTGGGGAGGTCCCCCTTTCTGATGTGCCTGCTTTTCCGTCAGAATCTGTGGATTTCGGTGCTCGAAGTGGATCGTCCCCCGCTGATGTGAGGGTTTCAGCGTGTTTGAGGGCTTCTCGGTGGTATTGTATCGGCACTGCATGTTTATCGGCATCAATCGCTGTCAGCATCCGGATTTCGAGTTCATGGATCCGTTGGATGTCCGAGGGATGCTCTGTCCCGTCTCGCAGGACTCGGAAGTAGAGCGGGATCCATTCCTCAACGAGGGTATGTCCGTCAAACAGAGTGGGGGCAACCCTCTGGAGCTCTGTGCGTGCGGCATCCGCATCCGTTTTGAGGAGTTGATGAAATGTTCTCAGTTCTGCTGTCCAAGGGGAGGGATTGACTTCCAGGGTAGCCCCTTTCTGTGCATATACAGACAGGAGCCCGATACAGCAAAACAGGAGTGTGTATAAGAGTGACGTTTTCAGCCGTCTTCCGTTTTCAAAGACGGCTAACGTCTGCGCGTGAATAAAGGTCAACATCTATAACCTCCAAAAATTTTTAACAGTCTAAGTTTTATTCTATATTTATCGCCGGAGAGCTTTCGGACGGCAAAAAGGCTCGGCGTTTTGTCGTCTCTGCAATCCTCTATCTATTTATCGTACATCCATTTGACGCGGCAATAAGACCGCGGCCAGTGTCCGTTTCCAGCAATTAAAATTAAAAAATATCCCCGTCCTAGCGATGCAGGACCTCCCGGAGCGGAAACGCTTACATCTGAACATATTCTTTTCTATTCCGTTTGTTGCATGTGATGTGTCTCTGTTTTTCTCTGTATTCATGGCATTTTGGTGCCTGGGATTTCTCCGTTATTGACTCGGCTGTTTCAACTCACGATAGGGGCGTAACTTGCCAGCGTCGTAGTCAAAAACGAGGGTGTCTTCGGGAACGTCTAATTGGAATTGGTTAGAGATATCAACATTGACTTCAAAAGAGACGGCTTGAAGGGTCGTCTTCCCAATGAGCTCGCCTTTCTGATGAGTGGTTTGCTCAATGTTTTCCGGGAACCAGACACCCGGTAGATATTCTCTATAGTGTATATGGCGCTCCGTAATATAGTGATCCCCCTTTTTGAAAGGGAGCGACTCGATCGCCTCCTGAGACTCGAGGATTTCTTGTAGTTTCACCAAGCGGAAACCTCTCTCTGCGGAGATCCAGAGTTTTAGACTTTTTACATGTGGATGCTTTATACGAACGAGGTATGTCTCTTCACCGTTGAGCATTTCTGTTTGCAGGGGTCCGGTTTCATTATCTTCAAGGACTTTCCAGAGAGGCGTCAGGAGGTAGCTGCTTGGGGTTGCCGATCCGTAGGTCATCCAGTATCTCGGATCTAAATGTGCGTGTATCACACATTCCGGGCCGACCGTATACGCAAGGTGCGTCTCATAAAAAGCGAAGTATTCCTCTGTATAGTAGATGTAATGGCTGGCACCCGTTAGATTATCAATCATTTTGGAATAGCTCCCTTCGTCTACTTCAATGCGAAAACCGGCAGAGAAGTGGATACCTCTTTCTTTAAGCGCTTGTCTGACCGGAGGAGGCAGTTCCGGAGCCGCTGTGTTGAGACGTTCGAAGTCGGTGGGTGAGATATCTACACTAAAGAGTTCAACCTTGCGTTCAGAGACCTCCCATTGTCTTTCTCCATCATAAATCTCCGATAAAATCCTGCTGTTGGAAGAGTCGACTCTGACTTGTGCGTCTTCAAAGGTTGCACCATCAAAAGCGAAATCGTATTCTCGTTTCTCTTCTATCGCTCCGAGAGCGTGGTTATAGAGAAACGTGCCGCGTCCAGAAGTTGCTGCGGCATCAAAATGCTTGATGCCTGCGATGAGCGTTTGTAAGTCAAGATTCGGTGCTGCCGCTGCAATAGATATATGGAACGTTCCTATCAAGCAGAGCCGCAAAAGAAATGAGAGGAAGACTCTTTTTTTCATTTCAAACTCCTTGTTGAAATGCGGGGGCACCTTGGAGACCACGTTATCTCACGCCTTCTATGATGCCCATGTGGTTTAGTTCTAAGAGGTCATAAAATTCTCCGCCGGGCTGAAAGGGAGAAAAATCACCGTGTGAATAGGTAATATAGTCAGTTCCCAAATCAAAGATAGTCCTTCGAAGTTTAAGGGTTTCCTCGAAGATGTCGTCTCTGAGGCGCCACAGTTCTGGCGGCCCCCCATTAGATGGAGCGAGTTCATCAACAAGTTCCAGCAGGTCCAGACGTTCTAGCAGCAGTTGTGGGATTTCGACCCGGATCTCTGCCAGTCTTTCAGGCCAGTCGGCTTCTTCCTCGGGTACTGCAGTGGGGTCACTGGCGAGATGAGGGCCCGTTGGAGTGTCTACATTTGTGGGGGGCAGTTCGTGCTGCGTGTATCTGTCTGTGGTCTCCGTTTCGGTGTCCTGTGAAAAATCGCTATGTCCCCCATCGACAGGCGTGTCGGCTTCCGCGGACGCGCTGTCGGCCCTTAAGGGGGGCGCTGGTGCCTTCGGTGTGCGGCGTGGCTGGAACTCTACGGCTTTATACACCATTATCACGGCTTGTGGTTGATTCGCGCGGTGAACCACAACACCGAGAAATATCACTGCACAAAAGATTAATATTGAGCATATCCAGAAACGCTTTGATTTTAGTAGTACCATCATCAACCCCTTTTAATTTTGTGTACCTGTTCTATCTGTGGGTGCCGCGCGGCAAAATGTTTCATTTCTGCGGAGCTCCCGACACCGCTAACACGCACGCGTAGTGTTGCCCCATCGCTATGCTTATCGGGCGACTCGGCTGAAGCGGGGTGACAGATAAAAGTTTACTTCTCTCTCCATTCTGCCTACGGATATCCTCTATGCCCAAAACGTGATGAATAGCGAGGAACCCTTTTTCGCTGACGACGCAAAGCTGATCGTCTGAAATTTGAAAGTCCGCGACAGGGCCCATGAACCCTTTTGCGTCGATATCTATTGTCTCACTTGAGGGCTCTTCGGGGATTTGCTGCATCTCTCCGAGTTCGCCAATGCGGTATGCAACTGTCGGCTTTCGGCGCGTGAGAGGCTTTTCACCTGTTGTCGCCAGATGCTCTCGCGAGTCCCTATCCACGTTGTAATTGAGTGTTCCCCCTACTCTTATTTTTACATCACTAATTCTACCGGCATCGTAAATCAGTATATCCCAGGTCGGGTCCCTGAGAGCCTCTATTACTAGAAATTCTGACGAGGCGCGGACCCTTTCCGATCTGCTGCTCAGGAGTTGTAAAAACCCTCGTTGAAACAAGAGCGGGTCCCAAATACCTTCGGGGCTAAGATCTGATGAGGTAGAGAGGGGGATTTGTTCTATCTCCAGACCGCCTGTTTTGGGGCTTAGCAACCACCACCTTTTTTCTAATGCAACGGCTTTGACGAGTCGCGCATGTCCGAAATTTATGGAAAAAACGTAGAGGTGGTCATTCGCACTCATTACGTAGAGGTGAGATTCCCTAACATCAACGTCCGTGAGGGTGTTCTGATCTGGTAAATGGACGGTAGATTCAACCCTGGGGCGTGATGGCTGCGAAACATCGACAAGCTGAAGCGTATTTCTCGTTGTGACAACGAGATGGTCTCCAGCAGAAAGTACCTTGCCTAGGTCATCCGCAAAAGCAAGCGATGCCAAATAAACCGGACGCTGCGGGATAGAAAGATCTATAACGTGCAAATGTCTTTCGGTCGTGAGATACGCGTGTTTTTCCGCCAGGACGACGGTGTTACCTGAATTGACACGAAAGGGCAGTCGGATAGAAGCAGCGAGGGTCGGATATTCTGGATCCTCTGTCTCTACCACTGTGAAGAGGGTCTCTTTGGGGCTTGCGGAGGCAACCGGCATTGGGGGTTGAACATCCGCTTTCATGCTGCACCCAAGGTTCACAAGTGCCAAGAGCATTACACTCAGAAAAGCAAAAACGGTGGGGGGGGAAAACGTTTTCATCACGTCTTTTGCGGCATGCCCGTTTTTTGACATCGTAGAATCACTACGGTTCAGGTAAAGGCCGAGGCCGACTATACAGACCAATGAAATGAAAATAGCAAAAATGGATATCATCAGTAACCACCTCCAATTTTGACGTTACTTCTGTAGAAAAATTCTTCCCCGGATTCTAGGGAATGTTGTTTGGCTTCTCGGAGCATCTCAAGATTCGCTTGGATTCCCACTACGGCACCGTCTCCGAATTGAGAGAATTGAGAGAAGAGTCTTATCTCTGCTTCCATGTATCTAATTGCCGTATCCACGGGTACGGGTCCCTTATTGTAGCTTCGGATGCTTTCAACGAGAATGTCAACATCGGGGGAATCACCGAATTGTTCGCGGAACGCATCGTCAAGCCGCTGGTAAGCATATTCGGGATTAGTGGAGAGATAAGAGTTGTAATCCTCGAATCCTGCCTTGACTCGCTCTATGTCATAAGGAACTTTAGGAAAATCTGCAGCGTTTTCATCAGGCCCCTCCGTTTTGTGGCTATCCGGTGCGTCTCCATATGTAATTGTTTTTTCGGTGAACGGCTGCGCTTCATCAAGGAACAAGTCTGCCTCCGCATCGGCTGTGGTGCTCTCTTTTTCCGGTGTAGGTGCCGCGGGGACTATAGCGGTTGCCTTCTGTGTGCTGCTGCCCTCGACAACTTCTCCGGAGCGGGGGTTTTTCTCAAGTTCTTCCGCCTGCAGTTCGTCGGGTCCGTGAGGACGAGTTGGCAGCGATCCCGTAAACTGTTTCATATCCCACTCGACGTAGAACCAAAGTCCTATACAAATCATAACAATCACACCACCGACAAGGACGAACGGTTTCCTGAGTTTCATCACTTACTCCTTCGATTGGGGCTCAACCTCATTTTTCCCTATGCGGATTTCGAGTTCGGAGACTCGTTTTACATATCCTATTATTTAATACATACATGTCAGCTCAAAAAACTTAGATTTTTCCGTTCGCGAGCCCGTGCTATCTAGTTATAACGTGAGTTTGATAAATAACTCCCTATTTTCGTTGTATAAAGAGAACACCGTTTGGTCTAATTCCGGGGTATTGTATCACCCTTCGGCAAAATAGACAACTCTTTTCTTTTTATACACTCATAATATATTGGAGTTATCAGCGTTTCGTCAGGAGCTCCTATTGACGTTTGGCATGAGTTTGAAAAGAGAGATCAAAACCATGAGATCAGAGGCTTTCGTGTGCGTATTTAGGGCAGGCTGCCGGTCTCATTGCCGTGTCTATCGAGGGTTCTCAAGATGCCGTTGCTCTCCGCAGAAGCTCGCCATTGCCCGACTTCTTGACCCGTTTTGTTTACGATAGACACACTGCCGCCATGTTCGTCGGTAGAGAGCCGCGCCTCGCTTTTGCCGTCTCCTTTTACGGAAAACCGTGCACCTGTTTCATCCACAGTTAACGCTGCGTCGCCATCTCCGCCTGAAACCCAAAACGTCCCGCCATGTTTATCAGAAGACACGGATGCCATGCCGCCTTTTCCAAAAATGTTGAGAATTCCGCCACCGCCCGTTTGGGGAGCTAAGGTGATGACGGGGTGCCCCGTCTCATCGATGATCTGAAGATGCCCACACCGTATCCAATCCTGAATAGGGGGCTGGGCATCCACCCGCGGGGCTTGAAAAGGCGTAAAGAGGCTGCCGAGCAAAAATACGATCCCCCCTAAAACGAAAAACGCGACATCTCTGTTTTGGAGTTTCATGAGAACCCCTCCTTGTTGTAAGTTATTCATATTTGAATTCGAGGAATGTGTAGGGATCAATCCCCGCTTCTTCGTACGGGATGACAGTGATGCCGGGGGGATCCTCGCCTCTGTCTAAATACATTTTAGCTGTGGCACCAGCGGCACCTGAAACCCCGGACACATACGGGGTAAACGTGCCGTCTAGTTCTTGCATATAAGCCCACTGGACGTAAGCAACGCCTGGAATGCTCGGATAGATGAGTTTCGTCCGATCATCATAGGATGCCCCCACCGTTTCTGTTCCCTGCTCCCAGAGTTTCATGCGGACCCTTATTAAAAGTTCTAGCTTTTTCCCGCCTTCTGGATCATGGGCGGCACGCTCGAGTCTCTCCCACACGTTTTGATCAGGATAATCTGCGGGGATTTCGGGGAATATTCCGAGCCCGAAAGGCGACAGACGCTGCCGCGGGGGCGGCGCATCAAGAGACGCGACCGTGTCAACCGCAAACAATTCTGCTGCCTCTTGAGTATCGCTGGGTATCCCCTCATCCGCTGTTTGTGTATCGAAAACAGTGGTTGAAGACATACCGAGCTGTGGTTCTGATAACGCTTCTGTTTCGGCATCGTTATCGTTTTGCGGAGCGCCCCGATCTGTTTGCACGCCTTGTAAAGAGAGAAGGGCTTGTTCTGTTTTTGCTAAGTCTTCCTCGCTTTGACGTGTGAGGTAGGCGGAGTAAAGAAGGGAGCCTACGACGCAGACCCCGACAAACAGAACCCCGAAGGTAAGTAATCGGCTTGATAAAAAAACACGTGGCACGACGACAAGTGCTGCAAAAATTCTGCGTAACATAAGTCAATCCTTTCTCGTATTTAGGTGCGGGTATTATCTTTGGCGCTCCTGAAAACCTATGAGCGGCTGTCCCGTTTCAAAAACGCCACTCTTTGCGTTATTGTCTCATTATACACAAAAACACGTTTTGTGTCAATCAAATCTACGGATTTCCGTAGCGTTAAGGTGTTGAGTATCCTGAAAAACCTTAATCCACGGCTCCAGTATCTGCGGAAGCATCGTCACTGGAATCGGTTTTGTCGTTGTAATGCTGCAATACAGGGCCATCCATCGGAACGCCGAGTCTTTCATATCGCTCTTTATCCTTCTTCCACTCTTTCAAGTTCGCTTTTGCGGCATCCGACGGATAGAGGTGGGCCTCTGCAGTATAGAGCTCTATTGCCTCATCAATGTTCAGTCCAATGCCGCGCTCAAGTTTTTGCTTAAGCCGGATATAGGTACGGACTTCCGGGATATCCCCAAATTTCTTTACTAACGGATTGTGCGGACTCGGGTTATCTGGGTCGTCTTTGAATGGATGGAACCCCGGGATAAATTCTTCTTCTTTGGGCGGTTCCTCTTTATCAGCTACCGGTGTCGTGTTTTGAAGCGACTCATTGGCAGACCTTACACCGCAACCGGAGAACAAAACAATCAAAATAAAAAATCCGAGTAAAGCGTTCATCGTTTTCATTGCATTCACCTCACAATTTTCGTGCTGTTTGAAGATTCAGTGGCCCTTTTCTCCAAGAAAATATCAAGCGTTTTTTTCGTTCTCGGGTCTGGCCACAGATGATATTGGGCAGCCGTATAATCGATGTGTTCATCCAAGGTGAGCGGTTGATTCTTGAGTTTTTTTCGTGTTAACGCAGTTAATGTGTGAACCTCCGGAATGTCACCAAACCGTTGAATCAAACCGATAATCATCATATCTGCAACTTCATCCGGATCCATATCCTCAACCCGTGTACTTTTCTTTGCAAACGGACTAGGAGCGGATTGATCTTCGTGTGCGTCATCGGTCTGCGATGCCGTGCCCGTTTGTGAAATCCCCTCAGTCTCTTCAGCAGCATCAACTGGCGCGGAATCTTCTTCAGACACTTGTTCTGTGGACGTGGAAACTGCGTTTCCCTCGGCACCGGAGGCAGACTTAATCCGTGCAGTACTTGACTTAGACGGTAAGGGTTCTTTATCCGGATGAGAAGGGCTCCGTATATCAACCGTCTCCTCTACAACTGGCGGTTGGGGCAAGGAGTCCACAAATCTTTTGCTATCTGACTTCATGTAGAAAAACAAGCCGCAAGCAAAGGCCACTGAGAGAATGCTACCGATCAACAGCTTTTTCATTTTATTCCTCCTCTAGATACGAGACGAATCTCGCGTTCGTCCCTGCTATTTATATATATACACTTCATCCCTAAAAGTTTAGCTTTTTTTTCATATCTGTATAACTACAGGGTCGAGGTACATGAAGACACTAACAATATTTATCTAATACGCGTCATAGCTGGTGTAAAGCGACATTATAAACTCCGCCCCAAGAAATGTACTATATTTTACGTGGTAATCCGCTGAGCCCGCTCTCGTTATTCGCCGGGCGTGTGCTTTTCCGCATCAGGAGAACCATCAAGCCATTTGAGGAAAATGTGGGGATCGTGAAAAACATAGAGTATCCTGTCAAAGAGAAAGGGGTCTTCGACGGCGATCCATAAAAGTCCGTCTTCTTCACCATGTTCTTCAAAGCGTATTTTTATCCACCTTATATCTTCCTCTTGATTCTCTCTAACGACAGAAATGAGGTGCATGAAGATACTGACGATATTTGTCCAATCGAAGGGAGAGAGTTTCTCTTTTTCTTCAACAATCCCTTTTTGGGCTAACCATTTTATGCCGTCTAGCTTGCTCAGTATAGTGGAGATACCGGGACGCTTATTAACGAAGGAACTCCCGCTGCGTTTTTCAGCTTCCATACCCCAGTTCCCAGTTGCGATGAGGTGGATGAAAGCAAGTCCCTCATCTTGTATCTCTTCAGGAGTGGTGTAGAAAAATTGTTCCTGAAAGAATTTGAAGTAGCGAGCTCTTGGCGGCAAAGCGGTTTTCACGAATTGCTTGTGCGTTTTGAAGGGCGGGAGATCCTTTTCTGATTCCTTGAGATAACCGAAGTATTTGGGTGGATATGCCTGGGATAAAAACTGGAGATACGTTGGACTTTCAGAGAGTTCGCGCAAGGTTTTGAAGTTTTTATCGAGCAGTTTGCCCGGAAATCGCTGTTTCAGTGTGTCAAAAGCCGCTTTCTCTTGCGGTGTCGGTGGTTCTTCGGGATGTTTGTACGCTGACGCTGAGGTCAGTAGACAGAATGTCCCAAAAAAGAGGCAGAAAAGAAATAGGTAGAACGTTTTGTAAAGGCGTGTCATGGTGAATCTCCTTGCTGAGCTTCAGATAAGGTGGTTATCATGCGTTGTTTCTGTTGTGGGCGCGTCTCCGTGGCGTATCCGATAAAAAGAGCAACACTGGCGATGAGGGCAAGACCACAGGCGATCGTTAAGAGATGCGTCGTTTTCATGTTAATCGGTCTCCTTTTTAGAGCTCATGAGTCGTTGAAGGTGTGTCGCTATCTCGGGATCCGATACCTTTAGCCTGCGGAGGCCTTCTTCCCGACCGTAGCGTTTTAGCGTTTGCATCATCGTGTTGAACCGCTCGGGTGAAAAACGTTCTCGTAGCGTTTGTTGAAACGCCGTATCGGACGGAGCCTCCGGTATATCAGCAAAGAGGTTCTTCAGGAACTCTGCCTCAAGGGCTTCGGCAGTTTCGGGGCGCGGCTCAATGTCCGCGCGGCTCGGTAGCGTTTCACGGAGATGTTCGTTTTCCGGTGGAATGTCTACCTTTTCTTTCGTCTGTATTGTCTCTGAAACCGCAGCAGACGGTTCAACATCCGTAAAGCGAGCGGGGTCACGGGTGTCGCGGGACTCTGTTGTTTCGGCAAGAATGCTCGCAGCGTTCTTCTGGATGTCAGCTGCCCAGTCGTGCTCGCCCACACCGAGAAAATGTGCCAATACCCAACTACTGTGTCCTGGGGCTTTGCCAAACTCGGACATCACCGCGCTAATTTGTTCCAAAACCGCTTCGGAATCTGTCGGGTCTATCGCAGGGGCTTTCTGAAAGAGTTCTGCCAAGCGTTTTCGCATCATCGGTTCATAGGAGGCAAGGGAGCCGGTCGGGTAGTGCCGGCGGAAGCTATTTTCGTACATGTCCCGGTGCGATTCAACGCCTTGTGATTCAAGGTAGTCAAAGTAGAGTTTAAAGCTAAAACCGGGCGTCGCGAGCTGCTTTTTCATATATTCTTCATAAGCGGGGGCTTCCATCGCGCGCATCAATTCTTGGACGTAAGGGTCTTCGTCTTGTTCCGTTTCCTCAAAAAATGTATTGAGTGTCTGACGCGTCCGTTCAGCAACTCGTGCTTCAGGGGTCGGCACAGCGGGGGCCGCTGTTTTTGGACCCTGGGTCATCTCAGGTGTCTCATCCAGAGTTCCTTTCGCCTCTTTGGAAATGGGGTCCGACGTGAGTTGCCTGTTTTCTGGCTTGAGAAGAAACCACCCGATTGTAGCGATGGCGAAGGCGATTGTCACAGCCACCAGCTGGAATATCAGTTTTTTCTTCATGGGATGTCTCCTTGTCTATGACGGCGGGCAAGGGGGATTCACTTGGCTCCCCTTGCCCGCCAACAACACGGATAATGTGACCAATTATGATACTATTTGCTGAGTCAAGATGTTTTTTTTCAAAACATCCACTATCTATTTACATCTTACAATATCCTTCGATCTGAGTCAAGAAAAAAGAACATAGCCAGGAAAAGGGACAAAAATGTCAAAAGTTTACGTTAGCACAAAGCACAGTGGGTCAAGGATATCTCCGACTCGATAGCACCAAGGAGAACGGCACAGCCAACGATGAGGGGGATCGTTCTCCTATTTCTTCGGAACCAGACGTTCGAGGTGTTTTGCGATGTCTGGGTCTGATTTCTGAAGTCTACGGAGGCCTTCTTCCGGACCGTAGCGGCCTAAAATCTGCAGTGCGGTATTGACCCGCTGCGGTGCGAATGCAGTGCGAAGAGATTTTTCAAAGCTGTCTTCTGCCGGTATTGGATCCGGGTGCCCTGTGACAACCGAGTCGAGCAGCTTTCGGATTTCTGTCTCAACATCAAAGTCTTCGGTAATCAGATCACTGTTTTCGGGCAGCGGTGGTATCGTGTTTGGGACAGCAGGATCCGATGTTTCTGTAGAGCGTTCCTCGTCGAAACGGACATCCGTCCGTTCGGTTTCTGTGGTGAAAATCGGGGGCGGTGGCTCTCCAACATCCGCTGTTTTTGCGTCGGGTGCATAATTTATGAGGGTGTCTACCGTCCAGTTTGCGAAAGCGTCCAGGTCGGTTTGGAAATATACGTACCCCCAGGCGTTGTATACCGGATCCGAGACAAAATCAATCACGACTTCGAAGACATCCATATCCCCTTCTTCCATGTAGTCATGTAATGTTTGGCGCATCTGTGGCAGAACGGATGCCGGGGTCTCTGTAGGGAAGGCTTCTTGAAAAACGTCTTCATGCACCTTCATGATTGATTTTGAGACATCGGGGGCCCCTTGTGATGCCAGGAACTCGTAGAACTCCAAGCTTGTATAATGCTCTCTTTCCATAAATGCAGCGAACTCGGGAGAGTCCATAATCTCTAACATTTTTTGTGCTGCGGGAGTTGCGAGTTGTTCTGTTGAGAAAACGGCATGGACCCCCTGTTTTACCGTTTCTGCTTTACTCAGTTTTTCCGTGCGTTCTTGTGTGCTTTCTGTCCCGCCCGTGGTTGTACCTTCCTGTTGTGTGGGGACCTGCTTACGGGTTGCCGTGCGGTGCGTGTCTTGTAAGAGCTTGTCTTCGGTGTGTTCCTTCCAGAAAAGGAAACCGGCGAAGGCTGCGAGAATGATTCCGAGGATCAGCAGATGTTTCCACATGAGAGTTCTCCTATAACTGGTCTAATGCGGTGAGTTTTTTTACAATGTCCGTTTGCTCAACCCATTGTAAAAATAGATCCGTCTTCGGGAAGCTTGAGAGAATTTCACCGGTGAGTATCGGTTTTTGAAGGGCTATCCACAACAACCCATCCTCTTGTCCGTGTGCTTCAAATTGTGCCTGTATCCAAGCAGTGTCTGATTTTCGCGTCTCTGTTGCGAATCTTTCAACTTGCAAGTAGAAGGCGACCCACTTTTCTTCATTTACCCCTGACAGTCTGTGGTTGATCCAATTGCTGATCGGACCCTTCTTGATGAAAATACTTGTTTTTGCCTTGATGACATCTCGCAGCGCTTTCCGGTCGCGCGTCTGCTCTGCATGCATCATGAGCATATCAATTTTTAGGTAGAGCCGTGTTAACAGATGGATGCCTTGAACATCTGCATCGTTGACGTTCTCAAAGTGTTGGTTCAAGAAGTCTCGGTATCTGTCTTCTGGGGGCGAGGCGACCTTCAGAAAATCCGCAAGTGTCTCAAACGGTTTTTCTGTCGGGTGTGCTTGCCTGAGAAAATCCAGATAGACGCTAGTGTTTGTCAGCGCTTTTAGGGTTTTGAAGTCGTCATCTAAAATCGGATTTTTGAACTTGCCGCGCAGTTGCGTGAAAGTTTTTTGAAACAGCTTCGCCTCTGCGGTGTCGTTCTGCACGGCGCCCGTTTCGTTTGTGTTTCTGTCAGGCACGATGTTAGAGGCTTGTGCATAAGCCGCATTTATGTCCATGCCATTCTGGTATCTTGCGAATAGACCTGTGAACGTGAAAAGTAGAAGCAGTCCCGCTGCTGTAGCTGTAAGTGTGCGGAACAAACGGAGGTTTTTCATAATATTCATTTTTGAATGTCTCCACTGTTTTGAAGGATTTGCGCCTGTGGCAATCCTGCCGTTGTTATAGCGGGCTGTCTGCTTTTATATCTGTCTTTATGATACAACAGAAAACCAGCGCTGTTTATCGGTGCTCAACTCATCATCGGCAGTGCTTCGCGAAGGCGGTGTGAGTCACCCATCACTCAAGGTTGCATACCGATCCATCAAAAAACACTGCGGCATTCCCACCCAGCTCTTTGCACTGCGCTTTCCCCACGGAACCAGGCGGGTGCGAACAGAACCGGATCGGAAGCGGTGCAACTCTGACGAATCTCGCGTTCGTCCCTGCTATTTATATATATACACTTCATCCCTAAAAGTTTAGTTTTTTTTTATTTCTGTATAACTACAAGGTCGAGGTCGAGGTACATGAAGACGCTGACGATATCTGTCTAAGCTGAACCGGAGCGTCTCTCTTTTTCTTCCACAATCCCCCTTTGGGCTAACCATTTTATGCCGTCTAGCTTGCTCAGTGTAGTGGAGATACTAGGACGCTTATTAACGAAGGAACTCCCGCTGCGTTTCTTACCTAAAAACACCAACATTGGCAATGAGGGCAAGGCTACAAACAACAGTTAATTAACAAAATTGTTGTTAAATCGGAAACACTGTAGGGTATCGCTAGGGCAATTTCCGGCGATCTTCACTATATATATCACCTATAAAGAGAAAAAGTTAATAGTATATCTAGATTTTTTGCTTTTTTTTAATTCAGCCAATTCCGCAATTTAGCTCGAAGTTACGGAGAAACGTTAGCATCACAAATGTGAGTTGGTCAATCCTTAGGTATTTCTTTGGTTAATAGATAGAATACCTTTGATATCACAAAGTTATTATATCTTTCCCCACAGCCGTTCTCTCAGGTGTATTATATCATGCTTCCGTAAAATAGGAGCGGCTTTTTCCGCTATCCGAAAAAATAACAACGCCTGTTGGAAACACTGCCTTTATCGTTCCTCTTCCTACATCCTACCGTTCTGAGGTGCTCGGTTATGTAATTTTTCTAAGAGAGATGCCATCGTTTTCAGTGCCGGATACAGTTCAAAATACTAAGTCCTCCCGAAAAGGCACCTGAGAGCGACGGCTTTTCCCATTTCAACGTCTCGTCTGCATTTCTGTGAACTGTTTCTGAAATAATCCGTGGTAGACCCCTCGGCGTTGGATCAAATCCGCATGGGTGCCGGTTTCAACAAGTCTGCCCGCACTCAGCATAAGGATCTTATCCGCAGCCAGAATCGTCGAGAGCCGGTGGGCTATCACAAAGCTGGTTCGTCCTCTCATCAGACGCATCAACGCCTCCTGCACTAACGCCTCCGACTCCGCGTCTAAAGCAGATGTCGCTTCGTCTAAGATGAGGATCTTTGGATCTCTGATGAGAACACGCGCAATAGCAAGCCTTTGCTGCTCACCGCCAGACAGCTGAACGCCACGCTCACCTACTCGAGTCTCGTATTGTTCTCGAGACTTCATGATGAAGTCGTGGGCGTTTGCTGACTTCGCCGCAGCGACAACCGCCTCGTGTGACACCGCCTCCGGATCCGCCGCCCCTAAGCGGATATTGTAGGCGATGCTCTCATTGAACAGATAAGGGGTCTGGAAAACAATACCTATCTGCGAACGAAGCGATTGAACCTGTATCTCATTGATAGGAACATTGTCTATCAAAATAGTGCCACGCTGGGGCTCATAAAAGCGCGGAATGAGACGGATGAGGGTACTTTTTCCCGCACCGCTGGGACCAACTATCGCGACAGTTTCCCCAGGGTCTGCTTGGAAGCGAATCTCTTTCAAAACAGGAGCTGCCGTGTCATACCCAAAAGAGACGTTAGAGAACTCGACGTGTCCTTGGATCTGTTTTATAGGGGTTCCTGTTTGAGGTTCTTCTCGGTTTTCATCAAAGAACGCGAAGACCCGCCGGGCTGCAACCAAGACCCCCGGGATACGAAGGTGAAGACTTATAAGAGAACGCACGGGCTGATATACGCAATCAAACCACATAACGATGGCAAAGAGTTCTCCAACAGTAACCGCCTCGCGCAGCACATAACTGCCACCGACCAGAAATACCAAAGCACGCCCTATCCAAGACAAGAGTTGCGATACATTCCCGACCTGTTGGAGGGTGACCTGTTTGATACGGGTGGCCACCAGCTGCTTGAGGAAGTGATGGCGTTTTTTTAAATCGTAGAGCTCTTTTCCCAATCCTTTGAGTTCACTGGAACCAGCAATGCTTTCTTGTAAGCCCCCTGATAGCAAAGCGTTTTGCTCTTGAACTGTCTCCCCGATTCGACGGAGCGGTTTTTCTAAAAAAATTGGGAGTAAGACATTTATGAAGGAAATAAACAGCGTGAACAGACCTAACTGCCAATTCACGGATGTCATCGTGATGAGGGTTATAATCAGTAAGATGATATTGATCGGGTAGTCACCCGCAAACACGCCAAACCCTTGCAGGGCTTTTGGAATATCCGATGTAAATATCGCCATCACTTTCCCTATAGGATGGGCATCGTAGAATCGGAATCCTAATTTTCGCAGGTGCTGATAGGCTGCCAATTGGAGGTCCTTCTTGCCATTTTCTGAGACTTTTGTAGGAAAATAGACAAATCCAAGTGTAAGGATATACATACCAAGTGCTATTAATCCCCAGAGTCCACAAAACGGCAGCAACCTGCTTGGGTTTTGGGCAATAAAAACATCATCGATGAGCATTTTTTCGATCCAGGGATGAACGAGATATCCACTCCAATAACCGAGCGCGCAGAGAATATAAAACACCTGGAAATACCAATACGGTTTCAGATAGGCCAACAGCCGCAAAACATATTTCACATCATGCCCCTTTCAGACTAGAAAATAGGCATTAGAGAACTGAGGCAAAAACGTCCTTAACCAGACTTCAACGGATAAAGCTCAACTTCATATTAACAGAAGCCGAAAAATAGCGTGCCGGAGCAAAACACCTAATTTGTAACTGCGCAGTTCTTCTTCCGATCAGTTTGGGTTAACAAAGCCTAACTTAGTGAGGATCGGATGCCTTGCCAAATCATTATCTTCATTTTCATTGACTAATCCCTGGCGATGAAAATACAAGAAGTTGGCTCCATTTGACTTCAACTGCACGAAATCAGGCACGCTGCGCATCATGGGTTTCATAAAGCTGTACTTTATCTGCTGAGGCTACCTCTTGAAGTACAACGGATTCATTCTAATTGAGGTAAAGTCATTTGACAACAATTTTTTAGAAGAGGCAGCAAATATCCGTGTCGACATCAAATTTTGTGGTGGACATTTTATATGTTAAAGCTCCTATTTTGAGCAGTCCGTTCTGCTATCGCCCGCCTGCTCTTTTTTGAAAAATACGGATCTGACGAAAAAAGCTAAACTTTTCGGACTGAAAGGGATATATTAAATGACAGGACGAGAATTGTTTGTAGTCTCTGTCGGACCGTTTCCCACTCATCCTGTTCCGTTCCCACCCACCCTGTTTCTTGGCGGAAGCGCGGTGCATTGAGGGGCGTGCCGGCCCCTCTCCTTTGTTTTAGGGAGCGATGAATATCTATAGAAAGTATCTAGGAAATACGCCCCCAGAGGATACCGACCACAACGGTCTCAGTTCACCTTTTTTTGACAACCAACGTGCAGCTGATATATAGTTTACGGAAACAGAACTGTCGGAGACACCAGGGATTCGTTTCTGTCGGCTTCCTCATCGTTTAGCTATTGATATAGAGCCACCTGTGCGCGACGCAAAACGGTACGGTTTCTTTATCGACAAAAACGCATCGCATTTTTCCGCGGAAACAAAGTATCCTCAAAGCGTTCGGATGAAAGAAACGTTATCAGCTGCAAACGTTGTTGCTGCTAGTTGGAACTACAGCACCTAACTCAACGTCTTGATCGTTGTTAAAACCATTACAGAACCCAACTAACTATAGCTAGCACTGGGTACACTTACTGATGGGTCTTCCGCAGATGTTCGCGTTTCATTGGCGTATGTCCGTAGATGTGCGAATGATTATCTAAATCGGCGAGGACTATTGTTCTAGACCAATTTTCTTGACAAAAAACGTGTATTTGTGTAGAATGAGAGAATAACGTAAAGTGCCGCGTTTTTGGAAGTGGCAGCCGCTCAGAGATTTTCAGCGGTGCGTAGAAAGTGTTCTCATTGCAAGTCGACGTGGATATGCCTGCCACAGCCCAACGCGGATAGTGCATACCGAAAGCAACTCATAAACGTTGCACAAGTTGTGCGTTTTTCGGTGACCACCTCACATTGATAACCAGCGGAGTACCAAGGAGGTAAAATACTTTTCAGATTTTGCCTTCCATACAGCAATCCACGAAAATAAGGAGAACACAACAAATGCTTTTTATTTCACGCCCTATCATCACACTGTTGATTCTAGCCGTCGTCAGTTCATCCATTTTTTTCATAGCCCCCGTCGAAAATACTGAGGCACATCCGTATGAAGGCCATTCTCACATCTATGAGGTAGCTGCTTCTCCGTGGGCAGAGCATCTCGAAACGTTTCAACAACTCCTTCGGGCAGATCCGAAAGCCGCGCGCATCGAACTTCAGAACGTCGCGGAAGACCTTTTCGGAGAACACACGCTCCGCGAGGAATGGGTCGTGCTTTTCTTCCGAATCAGCAAAGACGGAACTAAAGACATCTCGGATGTTCAGCGCTTACATGAACTCGAAATCCGGATGCTGACAGCGATTGATGCCAAAAAGTACGCACAGCAAATACAGCAGCATCAAGAAGCACTTGCCGACTTGACAGAACCCGACGCTGTTTTGGGCGATGAGGATCTAAAAGCCCCCATCGATGCAGAACCGCCTCCCTTGTCGCAAACAACGTCAAAAACAATATCGGATATCGCATACAAAACGTTTTTTCAACTTGTAGCCGACAACAAAGAAGCAGCAAATGCCATGCTTGACATTTATGCCTTAATTTCCTTTGAGAACCATCCGCTCTCCAAAGAGTGGAAAACACTCTTTTATCAACTCTGCCGGAACCAGGAAGCCACTCACTCTGAAGCGAGTCGTCTCTTTGAGTTAAGAAAGCAGATGCTGACAGACAATGACCCGAAGAAGTATGCAAAGGAAATCAAACGTTTATCTGGTATGCTCAACAAAATGAAACTCACGCAGAAATTACTCGAACGCCACGGTGAGGCAGATGAGAAATTCCCATTTACCGTCGCGCCGGAATAAGACCGCACAGGCAAATCAAAAAAAGGGGGGACATCCATGAAATCCATCAAACGCTCTTCACTTATCGGTCCCACGATCCTGATCGTCCTTATTTGTGTCGGGGTTTGGCTGTACACCAAGTGGGACCTAAAGCAGTCTATAGAATCGTTGCCGAAACCTCCTTCTCCGCAGACAACAACACGAGACGCTTCTGCCACAGAACAAGCGACACATCTACAGGTGGCAACAGAAAACGATCCAACGATGCCTTCACAGCCAGGCAAAGCCGTTAAAAACACAGAAACGCTCAACGCCGAACAACCCTCCGATACGGTCGCGGTGCAGGAAGTACCTGCGGACACTGCTGATCCCAACGAGGGGTTAGACATGTTTCTTGGAGACTTCACAGCGGGCGCGGTCTCATTTGGAGATTGGACGGATAATGCCGAAGAGGCCCCCTACGACATGGAAGTCGTCAAAGCAGGCTTCGACGATTACAATACTTATCTTCAGAGCGATCCCGAATATGCCTACCAAAGACTCGATGACGCGTTTCGAGAGCAATATGGAGATGACCCAGATGTCGACATCCTCGTTGAAATGATCAGACACGGCAATGAAGGGAGCATGCCCATCGACAAGGCGATTGAAGGCGCTGAGGCAATGATAAGGCTGGTCTCCAAGATTAGTCCCCCTGAAGCAATTGAGGATATCCAACTCTTTCGTGACATGCTCTTAGAAAGCAAACAAATGGGACTTGAAGAAGGGGTGGAAGTTGAATATAAAGGGAAATACCACATTGGGGAGTAACACCCGATGGAAACTCTCTTTTCCATCTCATCTCTTCTAGGATTGTTTCTATACTTTACTCTTCTGCAAGAAAACCTGAAAAAAAGCTAAACTTTTTGGACTGAAAGGTATATATTAAATACAAAGGAGATTGAATATGAAACCGATGATCGTTTTTCTGATCCTACTCTTGGCTCCGGGGCTTGCCAGCAGTGAACGCCCGAAGGGGATGGTGCTCGTGCCAGCGGGGGATTTTACGATGGGAACGGATGACCCGCAAGCCCCGGCTGACCAACGTCCCGCACGCAACGTTCACGTGGGTGCGTTCTATCTCGATACACATGAAGTCACCAACGCCAAATATGAAGAATTCATCTTGGCAGATGGCTACAACAAACGCAAGTATTGGACGGAAAAAGGCTGGGACTTCATTGAAAAAAAACGGTTCTACTATATCTCCCCCGGCAAGCAAATCTATCGGGTCGAGAAGCCACTGGGGTTTCGTCACAACAGTGTATCTACGGCACCCGACCATCCCGTCATCGGGGTCAGTTGGTATGAAGCATCCGCTTATGCGAAATGGGCGGGGAAGCGGCTGCCGACTGAAGCCGAATGGGAAAAAGGAGCCAGAGGCACGGAGGGGCGTATGTACCCCTGGGGGAACACCTTTGACTTCTCTAAACTTAACTACTTTCCACACCATCAGAAACTTTTACACGTCGGCAGCTTTCCAATAGGAGCCAGTCCTTACGGTGTTTTGGATATGGCGGGGAGTGTTGCCGAATGGTGTGCCGATGGCGACAGCGAAAACAAACCGTATCGCGGCGGTGGGTGGAACGCGATACGGATGCAGCTGAAAACCACTTATAGAGAGACTGCACCGCCCACATATAGACACTGGACCCTCGGCTTCCGATGTGCAAAGGATGTCGACTGAAAGGAGATACCCCATGCGAAAATGGATGATTGGAGGCATCGTGCTTGTCATTGTGATGGGTGCCTGGGTACTCTATTTAGCGTATGACACAAAACGGTTCATTCAGAGTCTCCCTGAACCACCCACAAACGAAAAGCAACCCTCTGTGAGAATAACGCCACTCAAAACAGCGGTTGATGATACGGCGGTGGAACGAACGGAGGAGAGGATATCCGAGACGCCCACAACGGAGACAATGGAAAAACCCCTTACAACAACATCAGGCACTTTTCTCGATGAGGTGTCTATTGAAGAATTACAAGGAGCGGATGACACCGGACTCTCACCGGAATTGGAGCTACTCTTTACAGCATACCATTCCTTAACCCAAGAATACCGTGCGGTTAATAAAGTGCTCAACCCACTCCTTGACAGACACCATTTAGCGTCGAATCGAAGAGCTGATATTTTACTCGACGAACTGCCTGCTTCCGTCGACGGCCCGGAACGGCGGGCTTTGGAAAACGAATTCTATGAGATAGGGGCATGGAAGAAAAGTGTAAAAGAGCAAACCATTGAACTTCAGGAGGAACGCCGGCAAATCGCAGAGGAACGCTCAATCCTCCTCGCAGAATATGGCATTGCGGATTGGCGAGAATTTTTGCAACGCCACGGAGAGACCTATGACGCGTGGAAAGCCACGCGATAATATCTTGACACGGATACACTGAATACACTGTAATTTTGTGAACGGTCTGCCGTCTTTTTGACGGCATCTCTAGCACGCCACGGTGATGGATATTGCTGTGGGGTTATTTAACTTCTTTAAAAAAGGAGATTGACATGAAAACGTTACAAGCGATCCTATCCATCAGCGCAGTCGCGTTGTTGTATGGGATAGGTGCCTTTGTCACGCCCGGCACCCAAGTGTCCGCTGAGCTCGTTACCCTGACGGATACAACTCTGGCACAACGGGTCGGGGGTCCGTGGACCTCTGTCATCGCGGTATGGGGTGATCCTTCTCAGATGCCGAGCTGCAGTTTGTCAAACTGCACAGGTCAAGGTGTAGTCAGGCATGACCGGTATAAGTGTGTGCCTTGTAATGATAGTAACGCTTCGGCGTACACCCAGATAGATGCTGCCGAGCAAACAAAGTACTGGTGCGTTTTTAAGGACTGGAAAGGAGTGAGGTCGTGCAAAACCCATTCTCGCACGATTGACTGGATGAGGCATTGCGATAATTACCAGGGCGCATGTGGTTCTTAACGCATAAAAATAGTCCCGAGAAGCAGTGGGCTAGCAGGCACAGCGCTTCTGTCCACTGCTTCTCTTTCTTTTCACTTCTAAAGGAGACAGGTATGTTACGCCTCTATACCCTGACGATGTCCATGGTCTTTTGTTTCTGCACGCTCTGCACCTCTGAAGACCTCACATTAGAGACACTCAGGACCGGGATCAATCAAGCCCGCACAACTATTGAGAGTGGAGAAGTGATCGCTATTGTTTCTTATACAAGGCCGGCTGAGAAAACAGAGCCAGAAATCACGCGCTGGAAACAAGTAGAACGCGAAAATGAGTTGAAAACCTTCACGCCAGATCCTTTCTTCCCCGATATTGACTTACAAACGTTTGAAGAAGAATATCTGAACCCTCGTCTTGATTTTCGCGCGGATTGGTATCGCACGTCTACAAAGATAGTAGTTGCTACAAGCCTTTTTCAGATCCTCACTGCAGGCACGGAACGGTCTAAAGAACCGTATCGCTATAAGGTACTGCTTCAGGAAACTGAAGGGGTACCTCTTAACAGCGAAAACGCCAAACACATCCAAGAAAGCCTTTTCTACGGACTCGTTTACGATCAGATCGTACAAGCGAAAGAGGACATCGGAAATACACACTTTGCTATACCGCCTTCATACGCGGTGCGGCTTTCAGCGAACGCTAACGCGGCAGGTTTCTTTAACTATTCACTGTTCGGTCGTTCCCTGGACAGAATTCCGCCAGATGCACAACTCGTTGGAAAAGAACGCATAGATGCAACAGAATGCTACACGCTCGAGTATACCGACGAGGAAGCCTATGTGAAACTCTGGGTTGATGTGGACAAAGATTTCTCTATCCGTCAATTTGAGTACAGCGAAAGCCCTGACACAATAGTTCGGCAACGAGGCATCTATAAACAGTTTGAAAAGGTCTCCGATGTCTGGTTTCCAAAACTCAGGGACTCTACGATCTATAACGCGGATGGTACTATGAGAAACAACTTCCGCATAGAAGTTCTAAACGCTCAATTTAACGTCTTTTTCCCTGATGACTTTTTTGAGATTGATCAAGATTATTATCTTCAGCGCGGCTTGAAAAAATTTCGCTAACCTAGTCGTATGTTCTTGCATGGTATGTCCGCTTAAGAAGTGTATCTAACGCTTGGAATGCCGTCTCATGCGCTAAAAATCCAGAAATTTTTGAAATCAAACGCATTTTTATAACGCTCACGGAAACGGTGTGGACAGAGGAGAGTCTTGGTTGAGGTGCCGGAGAGTGCCCGAAAACCGCAAGCTGAAAAAAAGCTAAACTTTTCGGGCTGAAATGTCGCAGTGTTTTTGATAGTTCGGTAAGTAATCTTGAGGGGATCCCTTGGTTCCCATCAAACTTGAAAGCGCACAAAAACCGCGGGCGGTTGAAAAGAACTAACCTTTTCTCACCGAAACGCGTCTATAAAAATAACTAGGCGAAACAGTTTTTTGTTCGCCCAAGCCACATGACCTTGTCAGAATATTGAGGTTCACCTTCTATCAGGAAAACAGGAGGGACACCGATGAGACACTTTATAAAGATCCTCATATTTTTGTGTGCGTTCGGCATTTCCGTCAGCACAGCACCGGTTGGAACTGCCAATGAGCCACCGCCCCAAATGATACAAGCGTTACTCGAAAGAGAAGGGGCAACGCTTGAGGACCTCCGGACCGACCCCACACTTCGCGAACGGATGCGGCAACGACTCTACAAAAGCCTTAACAAACCCGCTCCACCGCGTCAGGACCACCGCCGACTGCGCGGGCGGTCGTTCGTCCAACTGCCCGCTTACTGTCAGACCATCGTAGACCATAACCTCTTCCGGCCCCTCGGCTACCGTGAAGATAACTGGCAGCTCAAACTCGAACTCGTTGGGACAATGGTGTATGCCGATGCCTCAAAGAATACAGCCCTCTTATACAGCAACCACCCGAAATATCGGCGGCTCCTCGTCAAAACAGGAGAGACGTTCTTAGAGGGACTGACGATGGGACGCATTGAAGCACATCAAGCCAACTACACGGATAAAGCCGGGCAGCCGAAGCATCTCACGCTGCCGTTGCTCTTTGGGGGCAACAGAGAAAGAACGCCCCCGAAGGTTAGCCACGATTTATAGTGCACGCGTCACGTTAGGAGGACACTCATGAAAACATTAGGCATCCTATGTCTGACCACCTTGCTGCTACTTCCGGTCGCCTTCGGGCAACCGGACACCCGACACGCGTGCGGGGCGGTCAGCCTCTACCATCTCGCCACACTCTTCGGGATTGAGGTCGCCTTGGATAAAACCGACACCGCCCTCAGAGAAACACACGAAGGCGGTCGCGTCGCGAGTTTTGCGGAACTGATCACCTGTGCAAAGAAGATAGGTCTTGAATTGCAAGGTGTCAGACTCACCTACACGCAGCTGCAAGCGTTGCGGACACCTGTGATCACCCATCTGAAAACGACGTTTGAAGATCAGAACCCCTCTGCCGCTGAGGGATCAGTGGGGCACTTCATCGTCATTGAACACGCCACAGACCAGTGGGTGCGTCTCTTTGATCGTCCCCGGAACAGTTTACGGGAGGCGGCAACCGTTGTCTCACGCGACCGATTTTTGGCACTCTGGACCGGCAAAACCCTGGTCCTCTCGGAAAAAACGCAGCGCCGGCTCCCCGCCTTAGTCGCATCCCCGACGCTCTTCGACTTCGGAGACGGGGCAGCCGAAGAATACGGGATCCCCGTGCAGCTCAAAAACGTCAGCGGAATGCCTCTGAAAATCAACAGCATCGCAGCGAATTGCAACTGCACCGTTGCCCAGCAACAGACCTCGCTCATCCCCCCAGGCGGCTATACCTATTTAGATGTCTCCTGGGATGCAAGTGCCCAAAACCGTTCACTCTTCACTACCCTTCATATTGAGACAGACGCGCGCGAACGCCCCCATACGTTTGTCTCTTTAGGACTGAAACGTGAGTTTTCGCTCGTCTTTATCCCGCAAACTATCTCGCTCAGCGGCACCAGCACAGCCGGGCTCAAAAGATCTCTCGAACTCCAAAACCTTAATGAGACGCGTGCGAAAATTCTCAAAATGGTGCCTTCACAGGAATGGATACACCCGGTTCTCCACAGTGACGCTATCATTCCGCCCTGGCAGCATGCGGAGATAGAACTCCATTTTGAAACCGAGCAAATGCCGAAAGACAAACGGGTGGATGAAACACTCACCGTCCACTACGAAGAAAGCGGCGGCAAAAGAAAGACGATCCGCTTACCGATTTCGGGGACAGTGAACCAACGATGGACACTCACCCCAAAACGTTTTTTCTTCGGACGCATCAAAGCCAACACAGAACATACAAAAGCAGTGTTGCTACGGATGCCGAGCGACTCGGTCCTCCAGATTCAGAACGTCGAAACGGATGTCGGGACGGCACAAGTTGAGCAACTCACGGACGAACATCGCTACAAGGTGCGCTTAACGTTACCGCCGTTGCTGCCGACAGGCATCCTGAAAAGCGAGGTTCGAATACACACAACACATCCGAAGGCGAAGCTGATCAAAGTGCCCGTCTTTGCCTTAGTTATAGAATAGAAAGATTTCCAGAGAACACGCTGCATTAAAACAGCAGTAGATTGTATAACAACTAACAATGCAAGGAAAACCAACGGGGTGACGCGTTTCCAGACGCGTCACCGCCCCAAACAAAAGGAGTGCCTCACCATGGGAGAAAAAACGCGACACACACACGCATGGCTCTTGAGTATCGGTGCAATAGTTCTTCTTCTGAGCGGCTTGATCCTCTATTGGTACAACCGATAGGGAGCCCCCGTCAGACACCGCCCCGATAAAAACAGAGACCGCCCCGCACGCGACAGAGGTGTCCCCGGCGGCGCGGATGAGCGAAGCGGCGGTGACAGCCGTGCCGGCAAAAGCCTCTGCAGAAACAGAAACGCCAAAAAAAGAGAACGCAACACCCGATCCCGTAGCGGTGACAGCAGCACTTGACTACCTCGACGCTTTGGAAGCAGAACAGAGCTCTCTCCGTCCGATCACCGACGGTGAGGCTGGAGACCGCAATACCTCTGAACTCACTGAAAGTGAAATGTTTCAACTCGTCCGTGAAGGGGTCTCCTACTATGATACCCTCATAGACAGTGGCAGTGCGGACTTTTTCATGCAGATCTCCAGCGCGTCTGCGCCAGGAGAAGGCATGACCCAAGCCCCGAACGGCACTTGGGAAGGCACCTTTGCGTTTTCTGGAAACCGAGTCGCCGGCAGCGTCACGCAAAAAGCGACCGAGTACAATGAGCAACACGGGAGTATACCGGTGTTTGATACAAAAAACTTCGCTTACGATGGCGAGACGTTTGAAGAACTGCGAGAAACCCCAAATGGCACCCTCTTGACCCGCGGCAGCGACCGGAGGTATAACCCCGCACACGACCCACGCTTCTGGGGATGGAACCTCAGCGATGGGAAACCCCTGACTGAACTTATCGACGCTATCAACGTAGAACAGATACAATCTGTTCCTTGGGACAATGCATCCGTTTATCACATCCAGGGAACTGTGGAAGACGCAGTAGAAGTTGAACTCTGGATCAACCCGCAGAAAAGTTTCCGCCCCGAACGATTTCTGTTCGCCACTGAAGGCACCGAACAGCGACACCAAGTCATAAAAGACTTTGACTTCATAGAAGTCGCCCCCGACCTGTGGTTCCCAAAATCCGCAGAAGCCGTGACATCGCTGCTCAACCTAGCAACCGGGGCTGAAACACAACTCGATACTACAACGATGCACCTGTCAAACGTGCGGGTAAACGAAACCATTCCAGCCAGCCGTTTCACCTTAGACCCGTCGCCCGGTGCAACTGTCTTTGACACCCGAACCCATGACTCCTTTAAAGTAGAGTAGGAGGAGAGCCGATGTGGACTACACAGATGTTTAAAAGACCGAGCCCGCTTTTGTTTGCTTTTTTCTGCCTCTGTCTGTTCCTATTGTTTGATACACCCGCAGTTCTACAGACACCGACGACACCCGAAAAGGTTCAACTCTCCCCAGAGGCACTGCAATTGCTTGAAGAGGTTAAAGCGGGGATCCGAGCTTACAAGGCGAGCCTTAAAAGCGGCGTGATTGCGTTCACATTGACGCTCAGTGCGCCCAAGCGGATACCACCGAACACCCGCGAGACAAGCTATGAAACAAAAGGACAGTGGGAGATCACCTATCAATTTGACGAGGAACACCAGTTTTACGATGTGAAAGCCCGTTACAAGATGGCGCTCAACGGACAGCCTTTTCCGAACTGGAAAGAGACGCATCACCACTACCTCAGCACGGGAAACACGGTGCAGGTGTGGCAGAAAATCGGAGACGAGTGGAAAGAGCAACCCACACTGCCCCCAGACCGATTCGAATTAAGATTCAATCCGAAATGGTGGATATACAACCCCTACACCCATTTTAGGCAATTCATACCGATCACTGTTGAAAAACGCAACGAGAAAGACACGCAGCTCTACGCGTTGACACTGCAACGCAGAACGACAGACCCGCAGACCGTGACCGTTGAATTGTTCTTGGATCCACGCAAGCGTTTCCTTCCGACGCGTATTGCGAAATATAGCACATGGGGGCAGAATGTCTTAATCAAGACCCCTTTCAGTCAAAAAGAGTCCCAGACAGTGATGAAGGGCTTCACTCGAGAGACCTATCAACTGGCGCGGTTTGAGCCAGATATCTGGTTTCCCGCAAAAACAACAATAGAGCAATTCCCCGATTATGAAAATGGAACCGAGCCGCCCCAATGGATTGGCAAGACGTATACACTACAAGTGCATCGGGCAGTCTTCAATACCGACAAGGCAGAAGAAAATACGCACATCAAACGCAAAGAGTAGGACCACAAATGGTGCCGCAAAATGCCACACGATCCGAAATCTTTTTTCTTCACGCTTGTCTGCTGCCGGTCATCAAATGCGACAAAATCGGCTGCAAAACAGCGTCCTGGGGGTTACCACGCTTGCGGTGTTCTCTTTCTACTCACAGTGCTCTGTTAGGATACATTTGACAACGTCAGCACTGAAACAGCAACAATACCTATCCGGCCGCTTAAAAAAAACGCCCGCGGGTCCGGCATCAAACACCAAAACGACCCTGGCACTGTCGTAGAAGATCGATTTGAGAAATCAGAAGCGGTGCACTAGGCGCTGCAGTTCCTTAAAACCCTCGAAGAACAAAGGTCCCCTGATAACAACGCAGAGTCCATTGATCAGAACATTCCTGAGGAAACAACCGCGCGCCGTCAAGAGGAAATGCTACTTCAATTGGTCCGGGAGGGTGTTGCCTATTATGGGAGTCTCGTCTATAGCGGCACCATTGAAATCGTCGTTGAATCCACTAGCAGTGACATCCCCGGTATTTCGCGAGGGCCTAACGGCTTTCGTCGAGACTCCTTTCAGTTCTCTGGCAACCGCCTCAAAGTCACGATCCTTGAAAATACGACCTATTACAATGGCGGTGAAAGAGGGGGTTGCCACATCCGAATTATTCAACATTCACATTCCAAAACACAATATAAACGCAGATTAGGAGTGAAGGCGCATCCTACACTGTTAAAGAGAGGAAAAGTTCTTCCAGCGATTTTTCAGCTGTGTGCATTTCGAGGAGCTGCCAATCGTGTCCGATGATAGTTTTTGCGACTTGAGCTCGGATATCAGTGGTATATCTATAGTAAAGATGGAATTTCGGGGTGTTGCTTGCAGAGGGGGTGCGCTGTTCAACTTGAATCACATTTGGGATGTTTTTGAGCACAGCCGTGACATCATTGACGGGACCTCCTGCCACTTCAACAGAAAGAATTAGCGGTGTTGCCTGGGAGTTTTCTACGTTGCTAAGGGAAGCACCTGTCTGTGTGGACACAGCTCGCCCGTTTTCCAATTGGACATCTCCAGTGATTTTGCCTTTGCTAATGATAATCAAACGTTCACACGTGAGACTGGCTTCGGGCAAGATGTGGGTGCTGAATAGAATAGTCTGTTCTCTGCCGAGTGCCTTGATGAGTTCCCGGATTTCAACAATTTGGCGTGGGTCTAATCCAGAAGTCGGTTCGTCGAGAATTAAAACATCCGGTTCATGAATAAGTGCCTGTGCTAAACCGACGCGTTGCCGGAAACCACGGGACAACTGTCCGATAATCTGATGTCGCCGTTCGGTGAGTCCACATGCGCCAATAGCCTTATCCAACTGTTGCCTGATATGCCCCCGTGGAACGCCTCGGATCCTCGCCATATATTTCAAATATTTCGTCACGGTCATTTCTGGGTAGAGCGGTACGTTCTCTGGAAGATAACCGACACGTTTGCGTACTTCTCGTGACGCTTTGAAAACGTCATGTCCGGCGACGGTAACAGTTCCACTACTTGCAGGCATAAAGCAGGTAAGGATTCGCATTGTAGTAGTTTTGCCCGCCCCATTAGGGCCAAGAAAACCGACAATTTGTCCCTTATCTACCTGAAAGGAGATGTCTTTGAGAGCTTGGAAGGGCCCGTAATTCTTTGTGAGATTTTGAACTTCAATCATTTTTTCACCCGAAAACGGACGAGGTTAGCGACTGCGCGAGCAGATGCGTTTTTAGGGACAGCAAGATTAGAAACTTCACCAGCAGATGTATATTGCATGTTCAATCTTCGTTAGCTGAAAGTTGTGAGTTCCGAGGGATACTAAAGTTTAAATCTCGGTCTCTGCCCAATAGATACGGGTTGTTATCAGGCTGGACAGATTCTGATTCGGCAAGCACATGGGGAAGGTCGATTGTCTCACATCGGACATCAATTCGGTTGGGATAGACTAGCACCTGCCGCCACATCATTGGATAACAGATAATGCCCGAGGAAACAATACACAGCATACCTTGTTCTCTAAAAACCCTATTGAGATGCAGATGTCCACAGAAGAACGCCAGAATTTGTCTCTCAAAAGGAGTTGTAACCTCAATAACCTCGGCAGAATTGGCGATTCTGGAACCGATTCCCTGAAATTCAACATTTGGGAAAGGGAGTTGATGCGAAAAAACGAAAACCTCTTGGTCGTAATCCTGAGCTCTCTTTAATTCTCGTTCTGCCCATGCCAACTGGTTTGTACTGATATATCCATGTATCAAGTCCTCTGGAACCTCTTGTGAGTCGAGAAGAATAAATCGAATATTTTCATGGACAAAACAGGTGGATCCCATGCCATTGATGCCGAATCTCGCTAAATAAGCGTCCTTGGCACCAGTGTCCGGATGTAGATCGTGGTTCCCGGGAATATAATAGCAAGGTGCGTTTATACGCGCACCGAGCCCCGCTGCCCTATCAAGTGTCGCTTCGTATTCTTCTGCGGACATACCGAAATTTTTGCCACCGCACACAATATCTCCACCGTGAATCACAAAAGCGGGATCAAAGGCGTTTAGTTGTTCAATCAATTTTTCATAGAGCAGTAGACTATTTTTTTGTTGTTGGAATCCCCCTGAGAAGTTCCGCGTCGCATTTAGATAGAGATGTGTATCAGTAATAAAGGCAAATTTAAAGAGTATCATAACATATCTCGTTTTGAGGCGAGGCCGGTGACCATCGCCCAGCCAAAGAAAATCCGTTATACTTTTAATTTTTAGGAACAGGTCCGTTTTGTTAAAATTGCAACATAAGTCGGTGTATTCGTTGAGTAAATATAGTGCTGTGCATGCCACGCTGTGCCATCAAGGATGTCCTCCATTTCCTCTCTTGAAACGAACAGATAGTCAAACCATGGGGTCGCATAGTGGCGATAACGGATCCGTAATCGTAGTTGTCCGCTCATTCGTCCTTTGTCCCTATTCAATTGATGATAGGCTAAGTGACACGGGGTTTCTGTCTGGTACGGATCAAGCGTTTCAGCGATAATTTTTGCGGTATCGCTTGTCATCGCATCGAAGCGTTTCAATAGCCACTTCGCTCTTTTGTAACTTCCGGTGAGTCCGAAGTTATGCCCCATCATAAGAATTGTGTCAAAGATACCTATTTTAGAACTTAATTGCGTGATGGGTGCAACAATCGCGTTTTTGAGCCCGCGGGAATGACATGTCTGGATAGCTAAGGGTGAGATGTCAGTTCCTAAAACTGCGTACCCACGTGCTTGGAGGTAGAGACAGTGCCGTCCTGCCCCACAACCGATATCTAAGACACGTCCAGCAGCGTGGTCTATTGCGAGTTTCTGATGTTCAGCCCAATCGTTGTATTCAGCGAAGTAGTCGAGCGGCCCCAGCTGACTCGTATCAATAAAGCTATCCGATCTCTCTACAATCTCGACATTTTCTATACCGTTGTGGTAATCTGAAATCAAATGCCCGTAGGCATCTTGGGTGTCAGTTAGCACTTTATCGTTCCTTGACGTAGCCGGTGGTTCCATTCGGATTAACCCACTTTGTTTTCCAATGCGTCTCGATGCCTTCGCGCCATGCCTGTGCTGCGTCTGTGAGTTCAGCAGTGAGTTCCGGATGCGTGTCTTTCAGGTTTTTTGTTTCACCCATATCGGTTTCGAGATTAGCGAGGTGTACATTGTCCTCTGGCGGTGCTTTCTCTACTAATTGGCCACGAAGAACTAATTTCCAATTGCCTCGACGCACAGCGGTCTGCTTGCCCATCTCCCAATAGATTTCACGATGCGGTGTAGATGCCCCGTCTGCAACCATGGGCAGGACATCGTGCCCATCAAGCGCGTATTCGGAGGGATTCCCACCTGCTGCTGCGAGAAAGGTTGGAAAGACATCCATTGCTGCTCCGACATCATTAATCACTTGTCCAGCAGGGATTCGTTGAGGCCAGTTCATAATTCCAGGTGAACGGATACCGCCTTCATAGAGGCTGAACTTATGCCCCTTCAATTTACCAGCGGTGCCGCCATAATAGGGATCCTGTGTGCCATCTAACCAATTTCGGGTTTCCCGTGAAGGACCGTTATCACTTTGAAAATAGGAGAAGGTATTTTCTGCGAGTCCGAGTCTCTCTAATTCTGAAAAGATTTCTCCGACACTATCGTCAACGGCGCTTAGCATCGCTGCCATGATTTGCCTGTCCCAGGGCAGCTCCGGAAAGCGATCCAGGTATTTCTGCGGAGCGTGCATCGGATAGTGTGGTGCGTTGTAAGGCACGTAAAGGAAAAAGGGCTTGCCGAGTTCAGCAGATTTGCGAATATATTGAATCGCGTATTCAGTGATGAGTTCAGTGAAGTATTCACCGTTTCGGTAGATTTCCTCTCCGTTCTCCCAGAGGTCATGTGTCTGATCCATGTCGGGTTGTGCCATACCCCAGTAAAAGATGTGGGAGAAAAAATCGATGCATCCTGCCATGAAACCGAACCAGTCGTGGAACCCGTGATGTTGTGGTCGTGATCCATCAGCGAGTCCAAGGTGCCATTTACCGGACATAGCGGTGTAGTATCCGCGTGCTTTGAGTGCTGTGGCGAGGGTGGGTACAGAAGATGGGAGTCCTGTAGCAGTGCGATGTCCTGCTAAAATGGATCGGACACCTGCATGACACGGGTAGCGTCCTGTTAGGAGTGCTGCGCGCGCCGGTGAACAGACAGGTGAATTCGAGTACCAATCTGTAAAACGAACCCCCTCGGCTGCCATTCTATCAAGGTGCGGTGTTTTGAAATCCGTAGCGCCCATACAAGACAAATCGCCGTATCCTTGGTCATCAGTTAAAAAAATAATAAAATTAGGTTGCATCCTCTCATTTCTCCGTTGTATCATTTTTTCCAGAAACTTCGGTCGAGGCTCCGATATTGTATGGCTTCGGAGACGTGAACGGCTTCTATATTCGGGTTTCGATCCAGATCGGCGATGGTGCGTGCAACTTTCAAAATTCGATCATAAGCCCGTGCACTTAATCCCAACTGGTTAATCGCAACCCGGAGCAGGTCTTGTGCTTGGGAGTTGACTTGGCAATATTCCCGAATCTGTTTCGGTTGCATAGTTGCATTAGCATGTATTGTTGTGTGGGCAAAACGTTGCTGTTGGCTCTGGCGCGCCGCCTCAACCCTTTTCTGGACGATTTCAGAAGGTTCTCCAGTTGTTTCGGCAGCAAGTTCAGCATATTTTACAGCTGGCACCTCAACCTGAATATCGATCCGATCCAAAAGTGGACCTGAAATACGGGAAACATAATTCTGAATCTGAACTGGTGAGCATTTACAATCTCGGGTTGGGTCGCTGAAGTATCCACAAGGACAAGGGTTCATTGCGGCAACGAGCATAAAATTAGCGGGGTAAGTGAGGGATGCTGCTGCGCGCGAAATTGTCACTTGTCGTTCCTCAAGAGGTTGCCGCATAACCTCAAGAACATTACGTTTGAATTCGGGGAGTTCATCCAAAAAGAGGACTCCATTGTGTGCAAGACTCACTTCACCGGGGCGTGGGACATTTCCGCCTCCGATTAGGCCAGCATCTGAAATCGTATGATGCGGTGATCGGTACGGACGTGTTACCACCAAGGGCGTATCACTGGGGAGGATACCAAGAATGCTTTGAATCTTGGTTGTTTCTAAAGACTCCTCCATGGAGAGCCTGGGCAGAATAGTCGGAATTCGCTTCGCAATCATTGTTTTGCCAGACCCCGGAGGCCCAATCATAATGAGGTTATGCCCGCCTGCAGCGGCAACCTCAACAGCACGCTTGACATGTTCCTGCCCTTTCACATCAATTAAATCAGTATGGGATTCTGGATGCTCACTATCCGTGTCAGCGTTGTGTGTGTAGACTTCAGGTGATATTTCCTTCTCACCATTAAGGAAGGCGGTAGCTTCAGCTAAACTCACAACTGGATAGACATTTATATCTTCTACAATCGCAGCTTCTTTGGCATTTTCGGCGGGAAGGATGAGGTGTTGGATGCCGTTTTCTTTCGCGGCGATGGCTATAGGGAGTGCTCCTTGTATGCCGCGAACGCTCCCATCGAGTGCAAGTTCACCTAAAACTATAGCGTTTTCAAGCCCTGTAGGCATGACCTGATTCGTTGCCGCCATAACCCCGATTGCGATAGGGAGATCAAACGCCGATCCCGCCTTGCGGATGTCCGCAGGCGCAAGGTTCGCCGTGATTCGGGTTTGCGGGAAGTAGAAGCCGGAGTTCTTAATAGCTGCGGTAACTCGATCTTTACTTTCCTTGATCGCACTGTCGGGCAAACCGACGGTGCTGAAAGCAGGTAACCCTCCGGCAACATCGACTTCAACTTTCACGATATAAGCATCAATTCCCAGCATTGCACTGCTTAGGACTGTTGCAAGCATGTGGATATTCCTTCCAATTAGGTTAAAATTCGAATCTCTGCGGTTTGTTAGGAGCCAGTACCAAATCACATTAATTTAAGTCGCCGGTCAGCTTGTGTAAGGTTTGGATCTGTCGATGGTTGGCGATTACCAACAGTGCGTCTCCGGCACCTATTCTTTTATCTCCGGGGGGATTATAAAGAAATGCCCCGTCCGTATCGCGGATGGCGACGACAACCAATCCGGTTTGTTCTTTAATATTTGCAGATTTGAGAGAAATTCCATCTAAGGCAGAATTGCGCTGAACGATAGATTCAGCAAAATGGGTGCCTTGATGGTTTTGAGTGATATTCGCTAAAAACTCCACAAGATGCGGATAGAGTATACTAGAGGCGAGGCGGATTCCCCCAATATGATCTGGTAAGACAACTTCATCTGCCCCCGCCGTGATGAGTTTACCCGGCGAATTATCTTCAACGGCCTTAGAAGCTATTTTTAAACGCGGGTTGAGTTTCCTGGCCGAGATGACAACAAACAGATTATCTTGGTCTCTACTCAAGCAGGTAACGAGTCCTTGTGCGCGTGCTATACCTGCACGTACGAGCAATTCGTCATCGGTTGCATCACCTTGGAGGTATGGAAAGTCTCGTGTGTCGGAGAGGTGGATAAGGCGCTCTTCCTCGAATTCAATACCGACGAAATCCACATCTGCTTTTAGCATTTCGTCGAGTACATGCACGCCAGTGTCGCCAAGTCCACAGATGATATAGTGATTTGATAATTTATCTACAGTTCGGATCATTTTTTGTTGTCGAAAAAAACTTTGTAGTTGCCCTTCAATCAGAAATAAGGTGGCGATAGTGACACTATAAGTGTAGACTCCAAACCCCCCGATGAGAAGCAGTATTGTGAAGATGCGTCCGTTATCGCTCATTTCCAGGTCCTCGTGACCTGCGGTTGTTAAGGTAATCACAGTCATATAGATTGCATCAAGTAGCTGCCAACCGTGTTGTGGATTGTCTCTTTCAATTATCAAGTACCCGAGAGTTCCCGTCAGAAGCAACCCGCCGAGCATAGCGAAAGCAATTGTGATTTTACGTTGATAATTCATTCTCCTCTTTTCGTGACGGTATACTTAGCGTTTTCCCAAGCACACCGTTTTGTGGTCAGTTTTAGCATTTATTTAGACACTCGGCCTCGTTGCCTCTTTCCCACCAGGGGTGGGGACCGGTATAGGAAACCTTCCGTACTGCTGAAAGAAGGAGTTTATTTATTTTGCGGTTTTACCATAAAATTCCCGTGATTCTCCTGAAGCTAATGCCTTCTTCTCGCACTGCGTTTGACAGCCGGATTCGGGTCGTGTTGTGCAATATCGAAGAGCGTACGGCGTTCGATTTTGTCGAGCATCGGCAAAAGCTTTGCGACTTCTATGCGCACACACGCCGCGGGGTCTTTAAGAGCCCGTTCAAACCAGCGTTCAGAGTCATCCGAGGCATGTTTCGCCAGAGCAGCGAGTGCGCCGGCGCGGATACGTTTATTCTTAGATTCGGCGTAGGGCAAAATAGGGGAAACATACCCTTCATCACACCGACTCATAATCCTCAAGGCACTACAGACTACATCGACCGATTCGTCTTCAAGATACAAAACACACCAATCGAATAGGTCCGTAATCCCAGATTTTTCAAGAGATTGAAGTCCACGTATACGCCGCTTTGGATTCGGGTCGGAAATATCGACTATCCCGCGAGCAGAACAAGTATAGACTTCTGCAGATTGGATCGGTTCTTCTAGCGTGTTTGGATGTTGAACGTGGAGTGTGATTGTATTGTTCTGCATATGCTCGATTGGGTGCACTTCCGGACTGAAAGAAATTTTGTCAAAAATGCGGGTAACCACTGCTTACCTATTGTAAAGAACTCTTGGCGATTGATATGTTTTCCGGTACCAGATTCCATTCGGTTATTCATCCAATGTGCTAACCGCAAGATGCCGCAATGGTTTCTACTCACAATCAAGAGGGGTTTTGACTTTCCGCAACGGGTATCTCGTCTGTGGGTTCATCAGCGGGTGTCTCTTCTTCGGTTTGCTCGGTTTTTTCGTCCTCTTGTGCAGCCGTATCCTGTCTACTCAGGGCGCGGACGTAACCCATCCTGAGTTCATAGAGGGTATTGGCCAAGAAGTTAGCTTCCGGTGCGGTGAGGTTTCCTTTTGTCTTTTCTTCAAGCATCTCAATGCTATCAATAATCCGTTTCGTGAGCGGGAGGTTTACAATCACCTTGTCTGTTTCGGGGTTACGGATCCCCTCTAAGTAGAGTTGGGCTGTCGTTACGAGATCCCCAAGAAAGGTGATGAAATTCATGGGCGGAAGTGTTTGCGTTTCTTGCTGGGCGGTAGTTTCTTCCATTTATTGTGCTTGCTCCTCACTTATTGCTATGTAGTGTGCAGATGTCTGGACAAAAGATTCTGCTATTCCTCATCGAATATGATAATTTGTGCAAGTAAGCTGCCTGCTTGGTTGTTGTTGCTCGGGTTTTCATTCATAGCGAGAAAGATAACGCCATCAGCGGGTGCAGGATTGTCGTAGCGTGAACCAACAGCAAAAACGGTGTCTTCAATCCTGGCAATAAGTGCTCCGATATTTGTGCCGGGTAATAGATAACCGTTGGAGCCTGGTGTCTTAGGCACCCCATCTCCGCCACACCATCCGGTCCGATTTTGCAGATCCGGGGACCACGCGCCCTCTGCATCAATAATGAGACGTTGTCCTTTTTTGACGCGCACGTAACTTTCCTGCCAGACGGGGCTTGGACGCGCCGTTCGAGTAACAGTTAAAGCCATATATGCCTCCATTTATAACAAAATATACAATTAAACGAGAGTTCGAAAAAAGATAAACTTCACAAATCGGTCTTAGCAGTTAGCCGTTTCTGATTTGTCAACCGCTATCTGCTAACTGCTAGCCGATATCCATTACTCTTTCTCTCGAATAGTAATGTTCATAATTGCGTCGCCAACGGTGATTCTGTCAACGACCTCCATACCGCTGACGACGTTTCCGAAAATGGTGTAATCACTGTCAAGGATAGCATCGCCTCGACAGATAAAGAATTCTGATGCATAGGAGACACTCGCCCCTTCTTCTTTCGCTAGGGCGACAACGCCCCGCGACATCTGTTGCGAACCGTTCTCAATTGGAAGTGTGTCTCCGGCGGCGAGATTCGATCCTGCTTGGACGAGAAGTTCTTCTGCGCGATTAAACTTCTCGCCTTTATAATACATGACTTGGGCGTTCTTAATGAAATTCTTGGAAGTTTCGGGTGCTTCAGCTGCAAGAAATTCAAATTCAATAGTGCCCTTTGCCGTTTCAATAACGGCCACCACCGTTGTGGGATCAATCTGAGGCTTTGCTGGCGAGCCCGTTGTGCCTGCCCCAGTGCGACGTGCGCGTGGTACGGGTGCAGGCTTGTCTTCTTGTGCGCAGCTCATCACAAAGGTAGCAAAGGAAACCGCCAGGATCAAGAGCACTGCAGACGTGAAGGTTTGGTATTGGTTATTCCGTTGTTGCCTTAACATATTTTAACTTCGCCTCCAATCGGATTTTTGTCATGACATCGCCTATTGATAAATGATCAACGACATCCATCCCTTGAATTACACCACCAAAGGTAGTGTATTGACCATCAAGATGGGGTTGGGGTTTGAAGCAAATGTAGAATTGGCTCCCGGCTGAATTCGGTGTGTTTGCCCGAGCCATCGCCACGGTGCCTCTGAGATGTGGACGTTGGTTTGGACTCGTATACTCGTCAACGATATTCCAACCGGGACCACCTGTTCCATCGCCTTTCGGACATCCTCCCTGAATAATATTCAGACCGGGCGCGTTGACCTTCCTATGAAATGTCAATCCATCATAGAACTTTAGATTAATCAGCTTAATGAAATTATTCACTGCCACCGGGGCAGCGTCGGGATAAAACTCAAACACAAATATACCTTTGTCAGTTGTGACAACCGCTACCTGCTCTTCAGGCGTTAGATTTCGATTGAAAGGTAGCGCACAGCCGACTATGGTTATGAACACAAGTAGAAGCGCCAAAATTCCATAGAATGAACTTCGACGTGAAAATTGTAAGCGTAGATAATAAGCAGTTTTCATCTAACTTCCTTTGCTCTGCAGGCTAGTCGGTTTTCAGACTTGCCCAGACAGTTGTCAATCTGTCATGAAGATCGACGTACAAACTGACAGGTTCTGCCATATCTCTGAGCATTTCTTCCTTAGTTAAGGCGTAATTATAGATCTTAATTTCGTCAAGGGCTCCTGTAAGAAACCGCCCACTCCCACCGCGCGCGCCGATAAAAAGCGGGTCATTGTTCGGTTTCAGTTCTCCCTTACACGGCATGTCCGCTTCGAGTTCGCCATCGATGTAGAGCATGATATCGTCACCATCCCATATACCAACGAGAAAATGCCATTCGCCATCCTGGATACTCGGACCGATGTTATCGTCGTTACACACATCAGGTAAATCGAAAAACTGCAGAATTGTCCCCCCGTTGTAAAGCGGAGCAAGATTATATAAACCCGAAATCCAAGCGCTTCCTTTTTCAACACCACTCTGAATTGCTTCGCCACCTTTGACAAGTGCCCACAACTCAATAGTGATTGCATCAACGATATCGAGACTTGAATGGTCCGGAATTTGCCCGGAGGTTTTGCCGTCAAATTCCAAGGCCTGTCCAAACACGCCTTCAATTAATTTCGGACTGCCTTTAAAGGTAGCATCGTTACCGAATTCCGACAAATCTTTTGCAACCTCCCCCTCCATTTCGTCAAAGGAAAGATGTAATACCAAATCTTGGGCATCACATAGGGCTGTGATCCCGATTAAAACAAAAGAAAAAATCAGCCAGATGACAGAAGTCTTTTTCATTTTCTTCCTCCTTGCTAAGAGAGTTAATTGGCTGTACTATTTTGCTCAAGAGAATTATAAGCAACCTCTTTTTAGATGTCAATCAAAATCTAAATTCCCTAAACAGTTAATATAACTTTAATAATAGCAAGTGTGAAAAAAAAAAGCAAGGATTTTCAACACCAAGGTCATTTTTAAGGATGGCTTGACGCGAAGCGTTTTAATTGATATGATATAATAGTGATAGCGTAGTAAATCTAAGGTATTACTTTTAACTAGAAGAATATAAGGTAGAATATAAGGGGTAATTATGCATGAACTAACGATCCAAGGAGAGCTGCATACAAATTCAGTTGGCATGCAGCTCGTCAGGATCGAACCCGGTACTTTTACCATGGGATCGGAGAACGCAGCCTTATCAGATGAGTTGATAGACGGAAAATCGCATCTCCGCGACGGCGACTGGGACGAGAAACCGGTACACAAGGTAACGCTGACCACCCCGTTCTATATCGGTACTTTGCAGGTTACCAACGCGCAGTATGAGGAATTTCAACCTGAACACAGTGAAATCCGTGGGAAACTCGGCTTTTCGCGGGATGATGATGAAGCGGTTGTATTTGTGGATTGGCACGATGCAACACATTTCTGCAATTGGCTTTCTGAAAAGGAAGGTCTCCCTTATCGACTTCCGACCGAAGCCGAATGGGAGTACGTCTGCCGAGCGGGTACCACAACCCATTTCCATACCGGTGCCACTTTACCTTCTGAATTTCAGAAAAACGTCGGTGAGAGTTGGTACCCGGATGCTGGCCGAAGCCGCGGCACATCAGAAGTGATACCTCTGCATGTCGGACAGACCCCACCCAATGCTTGGGGAGTATACGATATGCACGGAAACGTAGAGGAATGGTGCCAGGATTGGTATGGCGCTTACGAATCACGTTCACAGATTGACCCTGTGGGTGCAGAAACAGGTCTGTATCGCGTTACGCGCGGCGGTAGTCATTCGACACTGCTCTGTTATTTACGTTCTGCCAATCGGATGGCAGCAGTACCTGAAGATAAACACTGGTACATTGGGTTTCGAGTCGTTTGTGGTGAAATGCCTCGAACACTGCCTACACCTGCCCCGAAAATCGCATTGTGGGGACGTAACGTTAAACAGGAACGTGCAAGTGTACCCGCGCCAGAAGCACCTTACTTCGCGGAACCGATACCTTATATCAAAATCCCTGCAGGTTCAAATGGCCCCCTCTTTTCAGCGCACAACCACGTTCCAGCAATCACTGAATGTTCAAACGGTGACATGTTCGCGGCATGGTACTCCTGTGTGACAGAGCGCGGCCGCGAACTAACAGTCGCTGCAAGTCGGCTACGCTCTGGCAAAAAGGAATGGGATGCCGCTGAACCTTTCTGGGGGTCACCCGATCGGAACAATCACGCAACCGCACTCTGGCGGCACGAGAATGGACGGATTTATCATTTCAACGGACTATCTGCGGCGGCGACGTGGGGGCCCTTGGCGTTGGTGATACGCTATTCTGATGATAACGGCGCGACGTGGTCGAAACCACGCTTCATTTCGCCGGAACATAGACTCCGACACATGCCGATTACCTCTGTCTTCCGGCGGCATAACGGTTCTATACTTCTCGCTTGTGATGCGGTGAGCGGTGGAAACGGAGGCACTGCTATATGGCTCAGCGACGATGATGGAGAAACGTGGAACGATCCAGGTGAAGGACAACCTATCCCCGAATTCGAGGAAGGGAAAACCGGGGGGTGGATTGCTGGTATACACGCTGCTGTCGTTGAACTCACAGACGGGAGGTTAATGGCTTACGGCCGCGGTGACACTATTAATGGACAGATGCCGAAAAGCATTTCTGAAGATGATGGCAAAACGTGGTGCTATAGTGCAAGCCAATTCCCCGTTCTTTCGGGCGGACAACGCTGCATCCTTTTACGGCTGCAAGAGGGACCGATCTTCTTTGCGTCGTTCACAGGTGATCGGAGAGAACTACCACCTATGCCGATCGTCGATGCGTCTGGAAACGAACGTCTCGTTACAGGACTCTTTTGTGCTTTGTCCTACGACGATGGCGAAACATGGGTATATATCCGTCCGGTTACAGACGACGGCGCAGAGCGAGAGATTCAAACGATGGATGGTCGGACGTTCACAATGGGATTAAACAGTGCCGAACCGAGCGGTTACCTCGCTGCCTGCCAAGGGGAAAACAGAATTATCCATCTCATTAGCAGCCGTCAACACTATAGGTTCAACCTTGCTTGGCTGCAAAAACCACCGCCATCGGAAGCAAAAAAAATAACACCCTATGCCCATAACGTGTAGAGGAAACACGCAGCCTATCCGTTTGAAACATTGATGACGAATTGCTCTGTTTTTTCAATGATGTTATGCTAACCGAACACCAGCGATAAGGAATTGACAATGAAACTCCCATTTTTACATCAAGAAGTAGAAGTCCAGATCGATCTGCGCGAAAGCAACGACATTCTTGACAATCCTGATGCTTTAAAAGAAAGGATAGCAGCAGACGGCTATCTCCTGATTCGTGGGTTACATGACAAAGAGGCTATCCTCGCGGCGCGGTGCCAAATTTTGGAGAGACTCACAGCAAAAGGTATGCTCGCCCCGCATACGTCTTTGATGGACGGTATTTTTAATCGGGACTACCCCGACCCAACATCTACGGGGTCAATGGGCAATAAGGCATTGACGCAGCTGCCATTATTCAAAGAAGTCGTTGAGGGGCAACCTATCATGAGCTTTTTTAGGCACTTCCTCGGCGGCGAAACGTGCACCTTCGATTTCAAATGGCTACGCACAGCAGGACCGGGGGCCGGTTCTCCTATTCATTACGACATTGTCTTTATGGGTAGAGGCACACAAAACCTCTATTCCTGTTGGACCCCTTTTGGGGATATATCGCTTGATATGGGGCCTATTGTTTTCTGCCTCGGCTCTCACAAATTCGCAAAGGTCAAAGCAACTTATGGACAAGCAGACGTTGATCGAGATCTCATTGAAGGGCATTTCAGCGACAATCCGCTTGAAGTTGTCGAGAAATTCGGAGGCCACTGGGCAACAACGACATTTTCAGCGGGCGATGTTATCATTTTCAGTATGTTCTTGATGCACGCTTCGCTTGTCAACACATCCAATAAGATTCGAATAACGGCAGACACGCGTTATCAACTTGCGATCGAACCAATTGATGAACGTTGGATTGGAAAGCAACCAAAGGGGCACTATGCTTGGAAACAGGATGGCACACAGATTGAATCTTTAGAAGAATCCCGGCAACGCTGGGGGGTTTAAAGCTTTCATCTACTATTACATACACTTGTAGGCGAGATTTCGAAATCCCCGCCCTCCTATCCAAACAACATCTATTATGACTGAAAAAACAAAAGATATGCATAACGATTCAATCACAAATAACACTCCTACAACGCCTAAAACCAACAAACCCAATCTATTCCTCCCCTTGCTCTTCGTTTTACTTTGTGCTTTTGGGATCGGCTTCGGTATTAGGTATTACAAAGGTAGCCATGAGGCGACAATTGAAGGTGCCTGGGAGGTCTACTTTAGCGAAGTCAATGCGGGTGTTAATCATTATTCTCTTGAAAAACGGCTTGTTGCGCGACTGTCTAACGCTGAGGAACGGATTGATGCTGCGCTCTATCACCTGAGTGCTGCACCGGTAGCCAATGCGTTGATCGAAGCACATCACCGTGGGGTACAGGTGCGGATAGTCACTGAAACAGATAACATGGATGAGGAAGAAATTGGCCAGTTGCAGGAAGTCGGTATTCCGATTGCCGATGATGGAGATCCGGATAGCTATATGCATCACAAATTTATTGTGATTGATGAACGATATGTCTGGACAGGTTCCTATAACACCACCTACAACGGCGCCTACAAGAACAACAACAATGTCATATTGATCGACTCAGTCCGGCTTGCATACAACTTCACGCAGGAATTCCGGGAACTGTTCCTCCGGGAACAGGTTGGAAAACCTTTTGATAGGTATATGACTTACCCACACGTGACACTGAACGATGGCACAGAGATTTTTACCTATTTCTCACCACACACCGACACGATCCGGCCCTTGCTTGAGACGATCCGGTCGGCGAAGACATCAATCCACTTTATGGCTTTTTCGTTTACGCATGATATGATCGGCGGTGCGATACGTAACCGCTTTGAATCAGGTGTTGACGTACAAGGGGTCTTTGAGAGCAGACAAGTCGACGATCGATACTCCGAATATAACGCCATGAAGGATGCACGGATCCCAGTTAGCTTGGACGAAAATAGAGGAGCTATGCACCACAAGGTGATTGTGATTGATGGAGAGACGGTGATAACGGGGTCGTATAACTTCTCAAAAAATGCAGAAAATAACAACAATGAAAACCTTTTGATTATCAAAGGGAATAGGGAGATTGCAGCGGCATATTTAGCGGAATTTGAACGGATAGTGCGTTAGTGTTTCTCACCTAAGGTTACGACATGATGTCGTTCTGCCCCGTTTCTACTGATTTTAAGTTTAACTTTCGTTTGAGGTCGCTTGGTTGCGACACATCGTAATAGATCGGCATAGGAACGTACAGACGTTTTGTCAAATTCAAGGATCACATCATTGGGTAATAGTCCGCCTTTGTATGCTGGGCTATCCTCAATCACGTGGGTAACATAGAGCCCCCATGTGCCTATGTCGACCTCAACGCCGAGCCAACCGCGCGCCACCCTTCCGTGTACTATAATCTCTTTAGCAACCGTGTGAACTGTCTCTATCGGCATAGCAAAGGTGATCTCTTGATTACGGATTCTTAGCGGGGACGGTTGTACAAGAAATTGTGTGATGTCTATATTGTCTTGTTCCTCAAACAACATATTAGCTAGTGCATCAGTGCGAATTGGCTCTGTCATGACAGCAAGTATCATTCCAATGATCTCTCCTGATGTATTGACGACAGCTCCACCGCTGTTGCCGGGCGTGACGGCTGCGTTGATTTTGATTAATTCCGCGCACAGTTGATCTGGCAAGATGTCCCATCCAGCAACGATTCCGAACGAGATAATTGGACTGTGTCCGTAAGAGCTTCCTATCGTCACGGCCCATGAACCGGTGTTAATCTTTGAAGAGTCTCCCCATTTGATGCCAGGTTGCATCGTTTTGGGAACCTTTGAAGATGTGGATCCGGGGCCTGGGTCCACGGCGCGAATTATCGCAATATCGGTAAGTGTATCCGTACCGATCAATTTCGCTGAATATATCTCTCCGTTACTAAAAACAACCTCAAGTTTGTTTGGGGCTTCTATCTCAAAAATGGTTGTTGCGACGTGTCCAGCGGTGTCAATCAAGATACCCGAACCGATATCTTGACGGATGAGGCTTGACCTCTTAAGGTTCGGCTGGAACGGTACCGAATTAACCTGTGTCGCTACTACTTTGACAACTGCAGGCTGGGCACTGGCGACTATCTTCTGAAAATCCCTTTCGAACATCTGTAGGACATTTTCTTTTGAAAAACTAAACGGAATTGCATAGAATAGTAGAGCGAGCAATCCGATTACCAATTGCCATATACGTCGCTCATCATAGGGAAAGAGTGCTATACGCGCACTCGGGCGGTGTTTTAAGTCTTTCGCGTGCATACGTTTATCATCCTTCGGCTGTTAGTTGCGAGTGGTTGACAGTTGCGAAGCTTATTGTCTGCCATAAAAACTTTACCGATAGCCGTTTGCCAATTGCTATTTCAAAGTCCACCGCGTGTAGAAACGGTGGTATAGCTCACCTGTTTTAAGACATAGTGCTGCTGCATCGGTTGTCTCGATGTTGAGCTAACACCGCCAGGTAAAAACGGATCGGCATTTTGCACCTCGCGCTGTGCATCTGTGGGCGATGCAACAGGCGGAAGACCAACTCGGGACGGTTCGGAGGCTGGGGTTACCACGACAGCAGACTGAGAGTTTTGATCGGATAGGTTTCCGTTTTGGTAGAGGTAGCCGCCAACGGTGGTGATAAGGATCAAGGCAAGAGTACCACTGAATGCCCATTTCGGACGGCGGAGTCTGTCTTGCAGTCGATGCCAACCTGTTGTGATAATTTCCTTAATACCCCCGAACTCGCGCCGTTCCTCAGCTAGTTGTTGCATCAACTTAGGTATAAAGTCCGGAGACGGTTCAATCTGCGGCAATCGCTGTGCAGCTTTAACAACCTCCTGAAATTGGGCATATTCGTGCTGGCACGCTTTACACGCTGTGAGATGTGTCTCAAAGCGCTGCAATGCCTGATAATCAAGTGTATCTTCAAGGTAGGCAGAAAAGTGTGCAGCAGCCTGTAAGCAATTCATACATTACTCCCGTAAACATCAAATAAAGGATTTTAACTTATCTTTAAGCATGAGGCGGGCGCGATTGATCCTGGATTTCGTCGTACCGCTTCGAAGTTCAAGCACATCACTAATTTCGTCATAACTAAGCCCTTGCAAATCTCGAAGGACGAGCGGAACCCTGTATTTTTCTGGTAGTTCCGCAATTGCTGCTTGGATAGCGTCTTGCAACTCCTTACGTTCAAGGGCGACCTCCGGTTGAGAAGAAGGGTCAGCAGATGCGGTCTCAATTAAGTCAATCTGTGCGGTGTCTTCGCCTTCGCTATTCACAACGTTATCGACTCTGTATCGATCACGACGTCCTCGATTTCGCAGTTCATTTTTGCAGAGGTTCTTAGCAATATGATACATCCACGTTTTAAAATGTGCGCGTCCAGGCTTATAACGTCGCGCAGCTTTAAAAATACGGATAAATGTTTCCTGTGCCAAATCTTCGGCACTATCTCTATCATTGATGAACCGAGCAATGAAATTGATAAGCGGCTGCTGATGCCGACGCACGAGAAGCGTAAACGCATTTTCATCGCCTGCTCGGTAGCGTTCCATTAATTCATCATCTAATTCATCATCTAATTCAGGCATCAAGAGCCTCCGGAGGTGCTTGCCTATAATATACACCAAACCGTAGATTTAGTTGCAGATTTTTTTGATCGGACGAAGATAGCAAATTTAGCGTCTATAAAAATTGCCAATTTCTGAAAGGTGAGGAAACTAACGCCCTAACCACTGAACGGTTCCAAGCTTGACCACAAAATAGATTTCGTGTATCATTATTTTTGTAGCGATCCGCTATCAGATCGCTATACTTTCAGTTGTCATCTAAGGGGGCATTGTAGCTCTTGAAAACCGTTGTAATACCGACAAGAGTTGCTGATGACTAGCAGCTATCGCTCTAACTACCGAAGGTTAACAGCTATGAACCAATGGAGGCTTATATGTTTGATCAGGTTTTACGAGAAGTTGAGGCACAATGTAGAGAGGAAAGAATCCCGATGTTAGGTCCTGAAAAGGCGAAATTTCTCGCTGCTTGGGTCGAAAAGACAAAACCGTCTCTCATTGTCGAATGTGGAACTGCTATCGGTTATTCTGGATTATGGATGCTGCGTGTTCTAAAGACTATCGGTACTGGACGTTTAATAACGATAGAAATAGATGCCGATCGAGCCGCCCAAGCGCGCACAAATTTTAAACGTGCCCGATTAGCAGACCTTGTCGATTCACACATCGGGGATGCCCAAGAAGTCCTCAAAAGCATTCAGATCCCTGTCGATTTTCTACTCCTTGACAATAACTTCGATAACTATTTTCCGTGCTTTCAGGCAATTGAATCACGGCTAACAAATCCGGCAACTGTTTTGGCAGACAACGTTGGCATTGGTGCAGAGTCAATGGCAGATTATCTAACATACGTCCGCGATCGTTATGAATCTGAAACTCATTGGTTTGATATCGACTTGCCGTGGGTAAAACAGGATGCGATCGAAGCCAGCATCTACCGCCGTTAGTTGAGGAGTACACCGTATATGGATTACAATTTCACTGCCGTCGCTCGGTTACCTGCGCTAGGCGACAATGTCGCTATCGCAACACGAACACTTGAAGGTGGCACATGCATCCGTCACAACGGGCAACAATTCAAACTCTCACATACTATCTTAGAGGGGCACCGATTCGCGATTCAACCCATCCTAGGAACCGCGCCACTGTTGTCGTGGGGATTGCCTTTTGGTTTTGCCATAGGTTCTATTGCTCCGGGCGACTATGTGTGTAATCAGAAAATGATCGACTCACTGTCAATCAGAAACCTCCCCTTTGTACTGCCGGAAACCCCGAACTTCAGCGACAAAATGGGATCATATGTGTTGGACGAGGTGAAGTTCCGATCGGGGAAACAGGTGCTGTATCATTCAGATGATCGAGACTTTCTCGGCTATCGTCGCCCTGGGAACCGCGGTGTCGGCACGCGGAACTATGTCGTCATCATGGGTACAACTGCACACACCTCTGGCTTTGCAAGAAGACTTGCCGATATGTGTTCAGAGCACGCCGAGGCGTATCCAAACGTAGACGGGATTGTCGCCGTAACACACACAGAGGGTGGAGAAGATAAAACGCCGAATAATATCGATATATTGCTCCGAACACTTGCCGGTTTTACCGTTCATCCGAATATCGGTGCGATCCTACTCGTTGACTACGGCACTGAGACGGTTACAAATGATATGCTCAAGGGGTATATGGAGCGTGAGGGATACGCCTTAGATGATGTTGTCCACCACTTTTATCGGCTGCGCGGGGGCTTCGATGTGGATTTAGCAGGCGGCGCGCAAATTATTAACAGATGGTTGGATAGCATAAACAGCATACCGCGCACCGAGGAGTCTCTAAGAAACCTCAAAATCGCCCTGCAGTGTGGCGGTTCTGATGCCTTTTCTGGTATATCTGGCAATCCACTTGCTGCTTACGTTGCAAAAGAGGTTATCCGTTATGGTGGGTGTGCCAATCTTGCAGAAACCGATGAGCTCATTGGCTCGGAAGCGTACGTACTTCAGAACGTTCGTGATCTGCCGACAGCGCGCGCGTTCCTCAGGGCGATTGAAGGATTCAAAGAACGCGTTTCGTGGCATGGACATTCCGCAGAAGGGAACCCGTCTGGTGGTAATAACTTCCGTGGACTCTATAACATCGCTATTAAATCCATCGGTGCAGCCATGAAACGGCATCCCGACGTTTGTCTCGATTATGTTATCAAGTACAGCCAATTGATGGAGAGACCAGGCTACTACTTCATGGACAGCCCCGGCAACGATTTAGAGAGCATCGCCGGACAGGTGGCATCTGGTTCGAATATGATCTTTTTCGTAACAGGTAACGGTTCAATTACCAATTTCCCGTTTGTCCCCACTATTAAAATTGTCACGACAACCGGACGTTATGAGATGCTCGCCAAAGATATGGATGTGAACGCAGGGGCATATATCGACGGCACACCTATGGAAGAACTTGGCGCCTCGACGTTGGATCTGACGGTGAATGTCGCGTCAGGTGAACCTTCTGTCGGAGAGAAAGCAGGGCATTCTCAAGTCTCCTTGTGGCGCGATTGGAAGCAAACGGGTCGGGTAGATTTAGCCCCGTTGTTGATGGAATCCGAATTGCGATCTGGCGAACCGATCCCGATTGAAACCTCCTCTGGAGGTGTGAACAGGCCGGACCTACGATTCAGCGCGCTCCAAACAGAATCAGGGTACCGCACAGATCAACTCGCCCTCATTCTACCGACCAGTCTCTGCTCCGGACAGATTGCGCAGATGGTTGCCGACCGTTGTAACGCACGGGAAATTGGCAAAAAGCAAGGCATATCCCGTTTTGTTGCACTTCCACATACAGAGGGATGCGGTGTCTCTAGTGGGCGTTCTGAAGAAATTTACACTCGCACAATGATTGGGCACCTCACACATCCTACAGTTGCCCTCGGTCTGCTCCTTGAGCATGGTTGTGAGAAGACACACAACGACCACGTCCGACACGAGATTCAGAAACTCGGTATACCGCCAGAACGTTACGGTTGGGCAAGCGTTCAATTAGATGGCGGCATTGATACTGTTATCAGCAAGGTAGAAAGCTGGTTTTCAGAGGAACTTGCTCATAAATCGTCTGTTCCTATTGTTGATGCAGGATTAGAGCACCTCTGCATAGCTGTAACATCAACTGTCAAAGTCTCAACAGAAGTCTCACAGTCTCTGATGCAGTTAGCTTACAAGGTTGTTGCTGCAGGCGGGACAGTTGTCGTGCCAGCAAATGCAGGATGGCTGCCAGCTGTCAGCTGTCGCCAAAGACCGCTTATAGGGACCAAAAAGATAGCAACTCCTACAAGTCCTACTGAAGGCCGAAAGTCGCCAGCTATTGTGCCGACGTTGGCTTATGGGCAGCGGGTTGAAAAGAGAGGTTTCCACGTTATGGAGACACCGACGGATCAACCCACGGAGACGCTAACCGGATTGGGGGCGGCGGGTGTGGCCTTGGCACTTTCACACATCATCGGAGCCCCTCTGCAATCACATGTGATGGTGCCGCTGATTCAGGTTTCCACGGATCCAGGAACACAAGCTAACTACGGCGCGGATTTAGATTTAGCGACTGTCGATGTTGAGAAGGTATTAGCATTGATTGTGGAGGTGGCCTCGCGCCGGTATACGCCGAAGCTGCACCGTAAAGGAAACATTAATTTTCAGTTGACGCGTGGGTTACTGGGTATTTCGATGTGATAACACTCACTTCCGTGGTAAGCGAGGCGAATCCTCGCCTATTCACGCTCTATGGGTAATCCGAAAATCTACCAGGGCTTTTGCCTCGGTTAGAATGAGATACGCACCAATTCGACGGGGAAATCAGGCATAAAAGTTGGCTTATGAAGAGCCATCAGCCCCAACGTAAACCACTCACTGATTGAAGGCAGTGAAACGGAGACTTTTTCTGATTTAGGTATGAGATTATTTTTTGAAAAACCCGGAAAAGGGGCTGGTTCTCCCCAGCCCTGTGTCAGACGGTGTGCCAACCACATTCCGGATGCTGATCCGAGAATACTCGCCACAACATAAGGTTTATGGTCCTCCACGTCAGCCAACAATGGGAAAGCACTGCCGAATAGGGCACCTGTACACGCACCAATTTGTATCAAAGCGACCCGGCCTTGTGTATACTCATCTTCAGCAGTCGCTTTGTAGCCAAGATATGTTCCGACGGGGAAGCCAAGCATAGCAGCCAATACATAAGCCCGCGACGCTTCCACCTCTGTTAGGGACATAATTCCTACGGCATAGGTGCTGCCAATACCGCCGCCGAAAGTAACTAGCTCTGCTCGGCCTTCATTAATGTGCTTGTTGTTAATCAATTTTGTTGTCGCCCACATACCAGCAGGAACACCGATCATTGTGGATGTAACATAGATTTTGCGTTGTGTCCAATCTTTGAGTCCGTCGATATCGGCGAGATATGGAATTGCTACTCCATACAACGCGCCTATCAAACCTCCGGTGCCAATAAGATGCGATTCTCCTTTTTTAAACCATCTGTGAGAAGTTAGTCTATGGGCAATCAGGCCTCCGATTGGAGTAGCGAGCATTGCAGAAGCAAAGTAGACCTTGTCATCTTGTGATTCCAATAATATGGGCACTCCAAGACCATATAGGGTACCCGCAAGACTCCCGGATAGGATCAAACTGGCACGCCCGGCACCGAGCCGATGGTTTTTTGTAGCGGCAAGTGCAGCTATAAAAGATCCACCGCCGATCAACATCTCTAGTCCGGCTATCCGGGCACCAGATTCAACTTCAAGTAATCGAGCTGTCCCTGGCCCATAAAGTGAAAGCCCATATAGCGTTGCAGCGCTGACTAATAGCGTTCTGCCTTCCTGCTGCTCTTTTACAGAGACGTTCTGGTCGGTTTGCATTTGCGGATAGCTTTCATGCACAAGGTGCATGAGAACAAAACCGGCGAAACAGACACAAGAAACGGTTTTGTGAAGCATACGATTTTTCATTTTTCTTTCCTTCCAAACGAAATATCCACTGTTATAGCGGTAGCGAAATCGGGGCACAGATTTGAGCAGAGCGATACGTAGCCTCTGCCAACTCAACACCGGCTCTACCCATATGTCCGTGGGTTTCCGGCTCTGTTTGGCCAACGATACATTGAAGCCAGTGGTCGATGCTTGTCCCTTTTGCTGCGACCCCCCAGTACCGTTGCTGCCGCTGTGCCGCTAGCATATTACGGTAGGTTCCGTCGTCTGGCACAGGAGCAATGAATTCTTCTGCCTCTGTCATATCATGCGTTTTCCAACGCAAACCATGCCGAACCAGTGTTGCTGAACCGTTACTAGTGACGAGGCCGCTGCTGCTATTCTGAATCTCAGCCGCCCAACTCTTCATCATCATTCCGACCCCACCGCTTTTGAAATGCAGAGTCAGCAATGCATTGTTCTCCACGGCGTATTCGGCAGCCGGATAGGTGCCGCCGAGCGGAACATGACTCGTAAACCCGTAGACGGTAGAGACGGGACCGTAGAGCCACAACCAGAGATCGAGATTGTGAATTGCTTGTTCCACCAACATACCGCCCGATTCTGCCTTCACGAAAAGCCACGGATGTCTCTCCGGCGAGAACCAACCGACTTGATTAGAATACGCCATCTGCAGCGCGCCGAGCGTACCGTCATCTAATAACGACTTTAGCTTCATGTAGCCCGGATCGAACCGCATCATATAGGCGACCATCAGGAGAACGCCGGCGTTTTCGGCGGCGGCGATCATCTTGTCGCCCTCCGCCACGTTACAACACATCGGCTTTTCCATCAAGATGTGTTTGCCAGCATCCGTGGCGACAAGCGTGATCTCGAGGTGTGGCCGTGGATGCACACACACATCCACTGCATCTATATCTTGCCTGTCGAGGAGGGCGCGATAATCCGTGTAAGCATCCGCCCCAAACCGATCCGCTTGTTCCTGCGCAGCAGCCTCGTTGATGTCAGCGATCGCGACAATGTCTGCGCGACGCGTCGGCTCTTCATAATACGGGGCGTGGAGGTTGCGAAAGATACCACCGCATCCGATAATACCAACCCTAAGTTTATCCATGTATTTCCTCCGTTAAGACTCATGATCGTAGTAGGACAATCCTTCAGTTCGATGATTGATCGTCGGTAGTCCTAACTCAAGACTCCTATTTGTAGCAGGACAGCCCTTTATTATCTGTTTCTAACACCAAATGTATCCATCACTTTAAGAATAGGTGGTTTTGCCGTACCCTCTAAGAGAGTGAGTGCCTCGGCGATAATTGCATGTTGCAATTCTGGGTTATTCGGTTCACCGAGTGGATATCCGAAACCGTAAGGAACCACTAAGGCGCGAGGCGGTTTTACCTTCTTCGTAATACTTTCAATCAGCGTAATAGAAACCGTGGAAATTCCCGCTGCTTCAACAGCGCGTTGTATCAATCCTACAGATTGATTGCACATCGGTCAGACAGGGGTTAAGAACGTCACATCTACATCATCTGCTTTCAGCATTCGCCCCACCTCAGGAGCGGTTTGCGTAATGAGATTGTGAGGTTTTGTGATTGATCCCATGAAACTGAAGTGCCTGTGGTTTAGGGAGCCAATTTTACCTGCTGTTTCCAACTCTGTGAATCTATCAAGTGGAAACGCAACGTTCACATCTACTTCGAGACCTCGCTCATCATAAGCCGAACTTTTATGTCCATTAATGAGGGCTTGTGTCTGGATGGAATCGGGAATCTCACGATAGGAACAATCCCCGCTTGTAAAAGGAGCCTGGTCCTGCAAAAGAAAACCAGCAGTCGTAATAAGGGCGACTTTACATTGTTGCAACGGCAAGCGCAATGGAGTGTCAGGAGATGTTTTATAATGCAGACCTCCGTAAAACCTCATAAAGAATCGGGAGAGGCGATCCAATTTACGTCCGAGTGTCATACTCACCTCGTATTAGATATTCGCGAAAATGAGTGGTTTCCTATTGATTTTCTTTCGGACCTCAAAAGAGCTCAGTGTTAGTCAGTAACAACCGTCTCTTCGCCGAGCATATCAATAATCTTAATAGCAACGCGGGCATCAGGGCGCGGAAGTGTTACCGTATAGCACCCCTCAATAAAATCGGACTTTCTCTCCGGCACATCACTCTCAACAATTGTGAAATGCTCGTCGCTGTAGTCTGTATCAATCAGAACACAATCAATCTGTGCACGAAAGTCGCCCAGCTGTTCATCAAAGACAGTGCGCTCTCGCTCCATCCGTGCCAAGATGCTCGGGCTTAGATAATCTGAAAGCGTAATCTTGACGATGAGCCCCACTCTTTCAAAGCTAACCTCTGCTTCAGCAGGGGCATACGTCGTGATACCTTCACGTTGAATATCACGAACAATGAGCTTGTTAATCGGACGATGCCGGTTGGCTCTGTCCAACTCCGCTTGTATGCCGACTTCACTGCCGTTGCACAAGACTGTGATGTCGCTTGTCTCGTCTGGCGAGTTTCGGAGTTCGTCTTTGATGAGCTGGATATCCAAGCGTGTGAGCGGTTTTCCGAGATCAGCGATTTTGACCAGCGTGCCATCGAGGGTGCCGTCAAAGAAAGCGGCTTTCCTGTCGGTTTGCACGCCGTATTTAGCGATGAGGATCTGTCTGAGTTCGTGCTGGGTCTGAAAATCGTAGTTATTGATGCGGTAGTGTGCGATGCCGCGGGTTTGGTGGCTGCTGTTTTGTATTCGTTTGAGAGTTGTCTGTATAGCGCCTTTATTGAGGTCAGCTGCGATCCAGCGTCTGCCGAGTTTGTCGGCTACAGCGGGGGTTGTGCCGCTGCCGACAAAGCAGTCGAGGACAATGGAGTCTTCATTCGTTGATACTTTGATAATACGATCAAGCAGAGCCTCAGGCTTTTGGGTCGGGAAGCCTAACAATTCATTGGGTTTTCGTCCAACCGGGGTTAATTCCCACCAATCTTCGGGAATCTTGCCAGCTTTGTCCATTTCATAGTCATTCTGCAAAAATGCTGAACCCTTAGATGTTCCCGTCCGGTGTTTCTTATACGGAACTTTTATTTTATCAGTGTTAAAAATAATATTGTCTTTTTTCTTGCCGTAAAAATAGATGGCATCGTGCTTCCGTGCGAAAAAGCGGTTTTTTCTAGACGGTCCCGTGTAACACCAAATAATTTCATTAACAAAATTTACCGGTTCAAATACTTCATCCAACAAGCACCGCAGATGGTGATTTTTATGCCAATCACAATGCAGATAGAGACTCCCTTTTTCGCTGAGGAGTTCACGCATCAAGATAAGCCTTTCATACATAAATTGGAGGTAGTTGTCATTTGCCCAGATGTCGGTGTATTGTGTCTGCTCAATAACAGTGTGGCCTTCACCTTCTAAGTTCCTCTGATCACCGCGTAATTTTACTTTTCGCACATAATCTGCCCCGCTATCAAATGGGGGATCAATGTAGATGAGATCTATCTTTCCACGGAATCCCTGCACCAGCAGTGTGGAGAGGATCTCCTTGTTATCTCCGTGAAAAAGCAGGTTGGGGCCTCCCCAAAATTTATCGTAAGTCGGCTCTTTCTCTGGGTTTTCAACGTCATAGGTTTCTACAAGTTGTGCGGGATAGGCGTTGACTGTGTCGATGGGGCGTTTGCCGACCCAGTGCAGCATTGGTCTCCCTTTAATAGGTGTAATTTTCATAAAGGTTCTCCATGTTTTACGTGTCCTCTCTTCTTTACCAAAGCATCTACGGAAAAGCTTCCTCGCGCCCGGGGTTTCCGACAAGGAAGCCCAAGAAGCACTCCGCCGCTGGCATATTTCATACTTAAGAGTATAGCAGCCGCATTGTAACCCGTCAAGGGTTTTCTCACATCAACCCATTGTAAGATTGTGTGACAGATTTTCCGATTCCTGCTGCTTGCTTTCCAATTTTTAAGAACATTACCGACAACCATCCGTGTATCGGTTGATTTTACGATCTAGCTTGTTGTAAAATAGATAATTGAGACTTGTTAGATAAGAACATTTCCAAAACCCATGAATTGGAGAATTATTGCCTATCTAATGCGATTTGTAATATTAATCACTCTTGCTTTTTCCGGTGTCCTCGGTTTCGCTTTCGCCGATCCTTGGCTGTGTGGGCTGCCTCTTCTGCACCAACAACATTCGGTGCAACGCCCTTCCGATGCAACTGCTGCTGCCCCCGGTACCCCTGTTCAGCCCGGACAGACAGAACGTTTTTTTATTCACATTCCGGAAGCGGAGGTAACAGCTACTTGTATCGCCAAGAGTGAACATCTCTATGTCTATGTCGATAATTCCGTGCGGGAGTTACTCACAGAGGCCGAAGCAGTTGCAGTCGCAAGGGAATTTGACAAGCGTATCTACCCAAGCGTTAGAAAGTGGATGGGAAGTGAATGGAAGCCTGGGCTTGATGGAGACAACCGTATAACTTTACTGATGCACGACGTTGGTATGAACAATTCCGGAGCAGACTACGGCGGTTACTTCTCACCTGTTGACCAGATACCTACGGCACGCAACAGCAATCGTCGTGAAATGCTCTATATGGACGTTTTTCAGTTTAGGCAACGCCCCCGACGGACCTTCTACAGCAGCCTGGCACACGAATTCGCACACCTCATCAATTGGTTTCAAAACGGTGGAACTATCGATCAGCGGTGGTTAGAGGAGGGTATAGCCTCCTTCGTGGAATGGGCAGTCTACGGAACTGTACACACTATATTTGTCGACGGCTATCTGTCGAATCCCGGTGCTTCGCTTGCTTCCGCAAACACAAGGGATGTTTATTACGGTGCGGCTTTCATGCTGATGCTCTATCTCTATGAGCACTACGGAGGTCAAGAACTTATCCGGGGTATTGTAAAGTCAGATGCATCTGGGGAACATGCAATAAACGCTGCTTTGGCAACTGGGCCTATGAACCTTTCTGCCCGGAGTGTCCGATTTCCAGAAGTCTTTCTGAATTGGGGGTTGGCGAATTGGTTTAACATGCCAATGCGAAACAGGCTGCTCGGCTATTCGCATCTTCGCCATAGGAAGGTAAACGCCGCAGTGCCACACGTCTCTAATTATCCAAAAGAAGCGAAAGATATCCCAATTGACCAATGGGGTATCCACTACACTGTTTTTCAAAGCCTGCCAGCAACCTTGGATCTGTTGGTGACAGGTGCTGATATTGGTAATATTTATGCAACAACTCTCTATCTAACGCCTGATGGAAAAGCAGTGATTACTCCTATTCAGTTCGATACTGAGAATAAAGGACACACAAGACAAGATGGGCTAGAGCATCAAGGAGAATTTGTGTTGATGGTAACGGCGGATACCCCACAGATGTTTCGTTTCGTCGCTGCAACACACCCCGGTGCGGATGCTGAAACGGCAATAGGTATGAAACGCGAGCATGTATCAGATGCTTTACCGGATGCCATAACTTATGCCCTCAGAAACCGAGCACAGCCGAGTCTCCGGCTCACGAATCTTACACCGAAAACGTACCTTGAACCGAAGACGCAGATCCATCTCGCCAGCGACTATACTGATGTTGAAATAGACGGTGTAGATCAAAGCTACCTTTACGCTGCGAGTCAATGGGGGCTTGAAATCTTTACGCTTGTTGAACCGACAAAACCTTCTCGTGTCGGTGAAATTGCCACACCCGGGCAAGCACAAGCTGTCGCTGTTGAGGATAACATTGCTTACGTTGCTGATGGCGCGGCAGGTGTGCATGTCGTCGATATTACCGTTCCAACCGATCCGAGTATACTGCAAACAGTTGGAGGCCTTACAGATGCACACGGAGTCCACGTGGATGACGGAAATCTCTATGTGCTAGATACAGAGCGCGGAATGCTTGTTTTCAATCTCCGAGACGCTCATAACGTCCTAACACCGCCGCGCCGTTTTTTTCGCACAGCGGGCACGCCGCTCAATGTCGCAATTCATGAGGGGAACGTCTATTTTAGTGACGACAGACACGGACTTTTTATTCTCGATCCAAACCCGTTCGGGAACTTTACCGTACAAAGTGTTGTGCCCATTTTTGCTGCAGCTTATCAAATCGCAGATAAAGACGCGGCATCCTACGCTTACGTTGCCTCAGGTAATCTCACGCTTATCGATATCACAGAAACTCAGAACCCTGAGATAGGTCACCATTTGAATACACCAGGGCTTGCAACCGGTATTCAGATCCGGGACAACACAGTGTATCTCACTGATCGACAAACAGGCTTGCACATTATCGACGTGCGTAACCCACGGCACCCTCAACGCGTCTCTTCACATACTACAGTGGGCAACGCAAAGAATATAGCGCTTCGGGATACACTTGCATATGTCGCTGATGGAAAAGGGGGCATCCAGACAATTGATGTAAGCCAAGCGAAATCGCCGAAGTGGTTGCATCGGTATGCTTTTGGCGGTACGGTTCATGGATTGGATGTCGTTAAAACAGGAGAAGACACCCGAACAGCCTACATCGCCAATGGCATTGCCGGTCTGATGACGCTCAAATTCACAACGCCTTATCAAGGGACGGTGACAGAAAAGCTGGCATTTCCAGTCAATACTATCACCTTTAATAATATATCTGAAGCAGTGCGCTGCACCAAAATTCGTGTCCGAGATAGGTACGGCTTCGTTGCTGCTGAAACAGGCATGTTTGTTGTGGATCTTACAGCGAATACAATTGTAACGCATGTACCGACAGATATATCTGTCTCGGACATCGCGTTACATGAGCGTTACACCTATGTTTGTGCCGGAGCCTTGATTGTTATCGATAGCCAATTCCCGCAACAGAGCAGAATCGTATCTGAACGCAACATGTCTGGAAGTGCCTATCGTGTTGTCGTTGATCCGAATTCGTCTACACATGCCTATGTCGCTGCGCTTGAAGGTGGACTACATATTTTTGACATTACAGATCCAGCAGTACCGCGCCCAATTGGGAATTATCCGACACAAGGCAATGTGACCGGTGTTGCCGTTACCGAGAAACTGGCTTACTTATTAGAGAGTGGAGTTGGTGTGACCACGCTTGACATAACTGAACCTAACAAACCGAAATTGGAGAGTATATACAGAATCGATGGAACAGTATTAATAGATGCTCAAGTTAGTAGTAACTTTCTTTATTTACTTGATAGCGAAAGCGTTCAGGTTATTGATACACGTAGGCTGCCAACGACTTCAGCTCTCCTTTACAGAAATAGCGACCTCCAGTTTCCATCCGAATTGAAGTTAGTAGACGGTGTCCTCTATGTTGCTGATTTGTATCAGCTCCGAACGTTTCGTGTGCATCCGGAAGGCTACTCGCTCGCTGTAGAGGAACCTATACTATCTGAGTGGGAACCCAATCCCCTTAAGCCAATGTCGGTTAACCGTTTGGATCAAAACTTCCCGAACCCATTTAATCCGGAGACATGGATTCCGTATCAACTCGCTTCAGATGTGAATGTAGTACTCCATATCTACGATGTCCAAGGTAGACTTATCTATTCCGAGACACTCGGATATCAAAAATCAGGTTCACACACCGCCTATTGGAATGGCCGTAATGCTGCTGGTGAATCGGTCGCGAGCGGCATCTATTTTTATTCGCTTGAAGCTGGCAGTTTTCATGCAATCCGTAAAATGCTCATCCAGAGATGAATTTTCTGTATTTATCTTGAATCGGCCCTGTTATCAGAAAACCGATGTCCCTGCTATCTCATCCGTCTTTTCTGAATCCTTGCTGACCGCAAGTGAGTTTTGATTCAGACAAGCGTGAAAAATAAAAATTTGTAACGCAAATGAACAAAAAACGTTGAATAGATTAACCTGACCTTATCCGATGAAGTGTCTATGTTACTTTTGTTCACTAAGGAATTTGCAAGGAGAAAGCTAGTATGGCTAGGAATAGCATAACAGGGCGTTTTCGAGATATTGAGATAGCGTTTAGTGTCGACGCGGATTGTATTCGTATGAACCTGCAGAATTTGGTTGTTGATCGGAAACAGGTGCGTTTGATGTATCAGAAACAACCCTCGAGTGGCCTCGCCAATTGGAAGCAATTTGAGTTAATAGACGAGCCAGTCACATTTCGTCTGCCTGTAGAGGTACTTGAAGCATACCGATTAACCTTTTTCGTTGATGATGCCGAGCCTATTTCTGCCCGTATTGAAAACATATTGACAGAACTGGAGATGCTCAGTAGCGAATCGCCACCAGAGGATTTACCAGAGAAAACTGAAGCTGTAACAGAAATTGAAGCTGTAACGAATACGGAATCCGTAGATACTCCGCACAAGGTAGAAGCACAAATTTCTAAAGAACCCGAAGGTGCGGCAGCCAAGTCAATAGAAACAGACCTCGATTTGACAGAAATACAGCGTTCGACAAACCCACCGAGTACTGTGAACGCGCATGTTTCTGAAGAGCCAGAAGCCGTTGCAGTCAGTTCAAAAGAAACAATACCGCATTTATCGGAAATACAGCACCCGAAACAAGAGCCTCGCCAATACCCAGAAGATCAGCAAGAGGTTGACGCACAACGTGTCCCTTCAGGTACTGTAGCGCGGTCGTCGATGCAGACGATCGGGTCTAGGCTGCCCAGTTTGGGTTCTCATTTGGAATTTAGGGTTTCGGTTTCCACGCTGCCACCAAGCGCGCTTTCAAAACAGAAGGAAGCGCGGGTAAAAGAGACGATCGGAAACACCACGCCTGATGTTCGCAGAAAATCTAAACAGAAGGAAAGCGGTTTCTTCGGGCAAATCGTGCGGACTTTGAAAGGTGAAAAACATGGAAAGGCTTACTACCAAAGTAGAGGCGAAAGCATTCAAGACGAGTTCCAAGACCAACTCTCTAAATTGGAGAAAGATTACAACGAGGGGTATGGGCTTAACCTTCTCTCCTGGAAACCAGAGACGCTCTCTGAAGAGGAAACCGCCATTTTTCTCCTTAATCTCATGGTCAATGAAATAATAGCCTGGCAGAAAGAAGTAGGGCGTTCTACACCTGAAACCGAAGGGATCGTCGAAACGCTCGTCGAAGTAGATGCTCTGCTCCGTCAGACGCTCAAGCAGACGCGCGGCATCAGTGCCCCGGCACCGACGTTGTTTCCCAACCTCCTTGCCGAAAATGAACGAGATCTTGAGAAAATTCGGAGTGAGTGTGATGCCTATCTCTGCCGTTTCACTAGCAAATTGATTAGACAAGAGAAGGATCACGCCGCCAAGATTGAGATTCTCTCGTTTAGAAAATTTCTTACGGAATTCGTCAGGGATTTCCTGTTTGCCGAGATCGCGAGAAGCACCCCCGGAAACGCCTTATCTGATCGACTGAATTGGTTTCTCGAACTCGTGGACTCTAAAGTGATGCCGATTGAAATCGGGAAAACCAAAGTATCGCCGAGTCATCACAAAGTCAAAGATGCTCGTCCAAGTGAATGTGAGCCCGGGACAATCGTCGAAGTCATCACCCCCGGCTTGCAATCGAAAGATGGCAAACGCGTCAGCCAGATGGCTGTGGTCATTGAAGCGGAGTAAATGATGCAAACTGCGGAGCAGTTGATTCAGCGAGTAAGACGGATATCCCAAGTTAAACTTGGTCATTTTCCAACGCCCCTTGAGGAATGTCCAAGGCTCTCCGATGCACTCGGCGGTCCACGTATTTTCATGAAACGCGAAGATTGCTCAGGGTTAGCCTTTGGCGGTAACAAAGTTCGGCAGCTCACGTTCACACTCGGAGATGCTGTTGCACAAGGGGCTGATACAATTGTGCACGGTGCAGCCTCCCAATCAAATCATTGCAGGCAAGCCGCCGCTGCTTGTGCAAAACTTGGACTTAAATGTTATCTACGCCTCGCCCGAGACCACAAGAGTATCCTACAAGGCAACCTATTGCTAAATCAATTAGCAGGTGTTGATGTTGAAATTGTGGATGTACCCTTCGGCCCTGAGCTAGACGTAGTAAAGTATGAGCTGGCGGCAAAACTAAAAACAGAAGGAATGAAACCTTACGTCGTCGCCTCTCCCCGATCAACCGCGCTGGCCGCTGTCGCTTTTGCATGGTGCATCGCTGAAATTGTCCAACAGCAACAACTCTTGCGGATTGATGCTGATTGGATTTATACCTCTTCCGTAGGTGGCACGCAAGCAGGACTTATCCTTGGAACTAAGGCACTCGCCCTGAAAATGAAGCCTTTCGGTATCGCCCCAATCCGTTGGGAAAATAAACACGAACGCTTACGCACCGCTGCAAACGATGCAGCAGATATCCTTGGACTCGATATACGGGTTGCAGACGCAGACATTCAAAACACTGACGACTACATTGGACAGGCCTATGGGTACCTCACCCCAGAATGTATTGAGGCACTCAAACTGGTTGTTAAAACAGAAGGAATTTTTCTCGACCCCGTCTATACCGCTAAAGCGATGGCATGTCTCATTGACCATATCCGACAAGGCAAACTGGGACGAAACGACACCGTTATCTTCTTACACACCGGCGGCACCCCAGCTCTCTTTGCCTACCAAGAGGAATTAGTTGCTAACTTGTAACGTCAATCACCCGGGCAAACCCTCGACTGCCTCAGGGTACGCCTAGCATCAGATACATTGCGAATGAAAAGACACGCGAACATCCCATCGATCCAAATAGGTGTCCCTGAAACACCCACTTCCATGTGCGTAAGTGTGCGTAAAGATGAGTCTCTTTGCGTGCCTATACCAGATTACCCCCCCCCGCTTTATGTAAGTTAAGTTCTTTATACAATCAGGTAGGTTCGGAAACATTACAGCTCCGGCTTGCTGCCTTCGCGCCCGTGCCCACTCCGTTTTGGACGGAGCCCCTCAGCACGGGCTTTCTTTGTTGCAGTGGCATTTCGCTATTGCAAGTTTCCCCGTTATACACAACGCACACAACCCGTGGCAGGTTCATATGACGCACCGCAAAAAACTGATTGAAGTCAATATACCGCTCCAAGCTATCAATATAGAATCTGCAAAGGATGGAGCGCTGAAACATGGACACCCGTCAACGTTGCACCGCTACTGGGCGCGCCGCCCGCTTGCCGCATGCCGCGCTATCGTCTTCGCCAGCTTCGTCGACGATCCCGCTGAATGTGAAGACGAGTTCACAACCGAAGATGAACAAGATGCCGAACGCGACCGGCTCTACGACATCATTAAACGGCTTATCATCTGGAAGAACAGCAACGACGCGAACTTGCTGGCAGAGGCACGCTATGAGATCGCCCTCTCCGTCGCCCGCAACAATGGACAAGATTTAACCGAGTTTCGCGCGCAATATAAGGGCGATCCAGAGGCGGTTTTACAGTATCTGCGCGAGCACGCCCCCGCTGTCTACGATCCCTTCTGTGGCGGCGGCTCGGTTCCGCTCGAGGCACAACGCTTAGGACTAAACGCCCGAGGCTCCGACCTGAACCCGCTCCCGGTGCTACTAAACAAGGCGATGATTGAACTGCCGCCGAAGTTCCACAATCAGCAACCGGTCAACCCGGAGGCGGACCCGATGCACATGTTCACAGACCGTGGCAAAAGCAAGGCTCGCGCGCCTTGGAGAGGCACTGCGGGCTTGGCAGCGGATATCCGCTACTATGGTGCCTGGATGCGCGAGGCGGCATACAAACGGATTGGGCATCTCTATCCGAAGGCAGAGTTGCCGGACGGCACTTCAGCCACTGTGGTTGCGTGGCTCTGGGCGCGCACGGTGCTGTGTATTAATCCCGCTTGCGGTCTACAGATACCGTTGATAAAGACGTTCCAGTTGTCGAAAAAGAAGGGACAGGAGCAATACATTAAGCCGGTGGTTGAGAGAGAGACGAATACCATATCGTGGCATGTGCAGACCAATCCTGACGGGTTGCCGGCGCCCACGGTGATGCGCACGGGTGCGTATTGTTGTGGTTGCGGCACCGCTGCGAAGCTGCCTTACCTTCGGGAGCAGGGAAAAGCCGGCAGGATGGGAGAGAGAATGACAGCGATAGTTGCTGAGGGAGAACGCAGAAAGTTATTCTTGGCACCCGCTGAAGCTCACGTCCAAATCGCCCAATCGGCTGAACCGAGTTGGAGGCCGAGAGGCACGCTGCCGACGCAAGGAATAAGTATTAGCCCGCAGCTTTACGGGTTCATAAACTGGCATCAACTTTTCACGGAACGACAGTTGACAGCGCTCAACACTTTCTCCGGCTTGTTAGCTGAAGTTCACAAGCGCATGAGGGAGGACGGGGCAGAAAACGAGTATGCCGATGCCGTTTCTACCTATCTCTCCCTCGCCATCGACAAAACTGCTGAAAGTCATTGCAGCTTTGCATGGTGGCAAGATTCGGTGGTTAGAACTGTCTTTACATCACATAGAATTCAGATGACTTGGTCATTTGCTGAAGCGAACCCTTTTTCTACGTCAACACAAAATTGGATGGCACAAATAGAGTGGGTTTCAAAGGCGGTAGAGAATCTACCTGCACCTGTGAACCCCGGCGAGGCACATCAGGCGGATGTGTGCACCACACCGCACGCCCAGAACAGGCCTGTTGTCATCACCGATCCCCCCTACTACGATAACATCGGCTTCGCAGACCTCTCCGACTTCTTCTACGTCTGGCTCAGACCCCTCCTGCGCAACACCTATCCCGAGCTGTTCGCCGGGATGACAACACCAAAGGCAGAGGAAATAACCGCTATTCCACGGTTTGAAAACCCCAAGCAGCATTTTGAAGACTTACTCAGCAGGTCGTTTCGGCAGGTGCGTCGCTATTGTTCAGACAAATACCCAACGTCTATCTTCTACGCCTATAAGCAGCGAGAGAAAGAACAAGACGGGAAGACCTCTACCGGATGGGAGACGATGCTGGAGGCAACTATCAACGCCGGCTTTCAGATCGTTGCCACCTGGCCCCTGCGAACAGAGGTAGAAAAAGGGCAGAAAACAGGTAAAAATACGCTCACCTCCTCTATTCTATTGGTGTGTAGACCGCGCCCCGAGGATGCATCCCGCAGCGACCGAAACGCCTTCATACGCGCCCTGGAACACGAGATGCCTGCAGCGCTCGACCGACTCACCCGCATTGCAAACATCAGACCCGTCGACTTGGCACAAGCCGCTATCGGCCCCGGCATGGAGATCTACTCCCGCTATCGCAGCGTCACGCGCATGAGCGGCGAAGTCGTCTCCATACGAGAGGCACTGCTACACATCAACAACGCCATTACCGCTTATCACGAGAAGGTGATGGGACAATTGGACACAGAGACGCAGTTCTGCCTGACGTGGCTGCGGCAGCACGGATACTCGGCAGGCAGTTTCGGGGATGCCGAGGCACTTTCAAAGGCGAAGGGCGTTCATATCGAGGCGATGCACGACACGCTGCTGCTGTCGTCTCCGGGCAGCGTGCGTCTGTTGAGATCGGAGGAATATGCGGATCGCGAGGAGCGCCGAGAGATGTCGTCGTGGGAGGGGTGTCTTCGGATGGCGTGGCATCTGTCTCACAGTGAGTTCAGCGGTGGTATTCAGGGGTGCGCGCGGGTTGCGCGCTTGATGCGTGATTATGATGGTGCGAGACGTTTGGCTCTGATTTTATACAGCCACTATGAGGCGTTGGGTGATACGGAGACTGCGTCGCAGTATAACTACTTGGTGACGGAATGGACGTATATCTATCGGGCGATGGGTTCTCCCGTGCAGATAGAGGCGGACGTTTAATGTTGGAGACTGTCCGACACAGGATACCAATAGCCTATGCTACAACTCTATCGCACAGACTAACAGTCTATGCTACAACCATACCGAATAGTGGGACAAAAGAGCGTCGCTAACGCTGTTTTCAAATACACGTTAGTAGCTATAGAAACGAAAACACAGTGAAGGAATCAAAGAAGTGCGGTCAAGAGACCGCGTTTCATAGTATCAATAAGCTGTATTAGAATCCAGATTTAATCTTGCCCCATTGGGTAGCCAATTTGTCCTTGGCATCAACGGGAAAAGGGGTATCCCGGTTCAGATCGTCTTCGGGTTCACCTTCAAAATAGCGGAAATTATCGATCCAGAAATCGACATCTGATTGTGCAATAGACAAACTTACCCACATGTCTCTTGAGACATCTGCTGTTGCGGTGAAGGTATAAGTATATTCTTCCCACTCGGGCCCCGCCAAATTTATTAAAGGACTGGGCTGATTGTTTAGATAATTCACCCAAGGATCGTGTTGCATCTGGAAATTTACCAGTACCTCACGCGGTTTCTCGGAACGCGCGTAGAAGACGACAGAGTACTTTTCGCCCTTCTGCATCGAGACGCTTTTTTGCTTAACTTTTGCGTGCCAAGCTGTCCCGGTGGCCTCATGTCCGATGATCTTGAGCGATTTCTTTCCGTGTTGCGGGTTCTTCTTGTCAATCTCCATTGTATAGAGCCCGCCCCGATCACAGCATGCGCCGTCCTCTAATTCCCAACCAGCCAGATCCTCTTCAAAACTGTAATTTTCAATGAGAAGCTCACCGGTTTTCCATTTACCTAATTCCTGTGGTGTTTCTGCAAATGCGTTAAAACGTATGAGCAGCGCGAACAGAAACACACTTATAGCGATAGATTTCGTCACCTTAAATTTCTCCTTTGTGTGCGAAAGCACATTTATGAAATTAGACATCGCCCCGCATAAGAGATTCGACTTCAGGGAGTACGTCTGCAACCGTCGCCTGGTCAACCTGTTTGGCGATGTTGCTGTAACCCGCCGCGTGGATCATTTCCGCAAGGTTTTGTCCCAATTGTTCGATTGTCCATGCAACTGAGTCCGGCACGCTTGTCTTATCGAGATGCCGCTGATCGTTCTTTCCCGAAGGATCGTAATGATAATGTGGGTCTTTGCGGAAACAGTCGAAACGGAGCAGTTGCACGTTTTCACCGTTTGCCTCACCGTAAACACGCACGGAAGGCCCACCATCTGATCCGAAATTGCGCTGATCTACATGGAGTTCAACGCCCCCTACATCAAACACTCTTTCAGCCATGAGTCTTCTTCCTATTTTTGCAGATTTCCACAATTATACAGCATAACGGCAAACATGTCAACTAAAACCTCAGCGATGTCTTGGAAATTTATCTCTCGTTACCTAAACGTCCTTTTTAAAGCGCTGTACGTATAAAAAATTGGCAAAGAGAATAAAAATATGATATACTATTATTAAATTTAAGTTTGTCTCAATTAATAAATGTAGTAAATGAATAATAAATGTAATACATGAAACGACGCATGCTCGACCGCTTTGGGCGGATTCATACAAACCTGAGAATTTCGGTGACCGATGTCTGCAATTTCCGATGTATCTATTGTATGCCGGAAGACATGAACTTCATGCCAGACGCTGCCCTCATGACGTTCGACGAGATTCTAGATCTCACAAGGATTTTTGTTGGATTAGGCGTTAACAAAATCCGCGTTACTGGCGGTGAGCCGCTTGTTCGTCCTGATGTGCCTTTGCTCATAAAACATTTGACACAGTTCGAAGGGCTAAAAGACATCAGTCTAACGACAAACGGCATTGGACTTATTAAGCAGGCGAAACCGCTTTATGACGCTGGGCTTCGCCGTATTAACGTCAGTCTAGATACACTCAATGAAGAGAAGTTCGAGCAGATGACCCGTCGGAAAGTACTTTCACGCGTGCTTGAAGGGCTCAAAACAGCACACCGATGCGGTTTCAATCCGATTAAGGTTAACGCTGTCGCAATGCGTGGCTTTACCGATGACGAAATCATCGATCTAGCAGCTTTTGCACGTCAAAATAATTATCAACTCCGATTCATCGAATTTATGCCCTTAGATGCCGATGATATTTGGGGACGTAACATGTACATCTCGGGCAAAGATATCATTGAAAAAATTAACGCAGTCTATCCGCTCACACCCGTAACGCTGAACGGAGAGGCGAAGAGTGACACCGCCAAACGTTACCGCTTTACGGATACTAGTAATGAGGTCGGAATAATTCCTTCTGTGAGCCAACCGTTCTGTGAAAATTGCAACCGGGTTCGTCTGACTGCTGATGGGAAATTCCGGACGTGTCTTTTTTCATTAACAGAAACGGATCTGCTTACGCCTTTGCGCCAAGGGGCATCGGACGAAACACTCGCAGAGCTAATTCTGGCGGCAGTTTTACAAAAGGAGGCGGGGCATAAAATTAACGCAGCAGACTTCATTAAACCCGAGCGAAATATGTCGAGAATAGGCGGCTAAAGCAGCATGTGTTGTGAGATACACAAATGTTAAAAAATCACGTTGTAGTTGCAGTATAAACACACATACTAAAGAAATCTAATTGTAACCACATATTTCAACTTTAAGGAGTTCAAGCAAAGGAATGAGCAAAAACTTAGTCATTAAAGACTTGCACATCAGTGTGCAGGGCCAACCCATTATTAAAGGGCTAAATTTGACCGTCCAACAGGGCGAAATTCATGCCCTCATGGGTCCAAATGGGTCTGGTAAAAGTACCCTCGCCAACGGCTTAATGGGACATCCGCTTTATGATACTGATTCAGGCGAAGTGACTTTCAACGGTGTTGATGTCCTAGAACTTGAACCAAACGAACGCGCGAAACTCGGACTTTTCCTCGCTTTTCAATATCCAACGGTTATTCCAGGGGTCAGCTTAGCGAATTTTCTGCGACTCGCTGTGAGCGCAGTTCGTGGAAAAGAGGGAAACGGATCCAATAATGATAAACTTATTCCAATGCGCGAGTTCCGTCGCGAACTTCGCAGTAAAATGAAACAACTAGGCGTTGATGATTCTTTCGCCAGACGATACCTCAACGACGGTTTCTCCGGCGGCGAAAAAAAGCGCGCAGAGATCCTGCAACTCGCAATGCTTGAACCTAAAATTGCTGTTCTTGATGAAACCGATTCCGGACTCGACATTGACGCGGTTCGAATTGTCGGTGAAAGCGTGAATAGACTTGTCGGCCCCGACCTTGGAGTCCTCATTATTACGCACTACCCCCGTTTACTAGACTACATCCGGCCAGATTTTGTACATATACTGCTAGACGGTAGAATTGTTGAATCCGGCGGTTGGGAACTGACACAGATCTTAGAAGCAAAGGGCTATGATCCCCTTCGAGAAAAATACGGGATTGCAGAGGAAACTGAATAAATCCAAACGGCGGTCGGAGTACACGCCTCCAACCAATAATAAGGAGAAAGTAAAATGGCAACTTCTGAAAAGAACACGATGGAAGAACTCGGAATTAGCAAAGAGTACCAATACGGGTTCCATGACAATATTAAACCGACATTTAAGTCACGCAAAGGGTTGGACGAGGAAGTTATCAACGAAATGTGTGACATCAAAGGCGAACCAGATTGGATGCGCGAGTATCGACTCAACGCTTATCGGATTTTCAAACAAAAACCGATGACCAAATGGGGTGGTGATCTGTCGCAACTCGATTTCGATGACATCTACTATTACGTTAAAGCTTCTGACCGCAGTGAGCGCAGCTGGGACGACGTGCCAGAAGATATCAAGAAGACTTTCGATCGCCTCGGCATCCCCGAAGCAGAGCGAAAATTCCTTGCAGGTGTCGGCGCACAATACGACTCGGAAGTCGTCTACCACAATATTGTCGAAGAATTAGACAAAATCGGTGTTGTCTTCCTTGATACCGATACCGCTGTCAAAGAATACCCGGATTTAGTAAAGAAATACTTTGGCACTATTATCCCATCTGCTGATAACCAATTTGCAGCGCTCAATAGTGCCGCCTGGAGTGGAGGGAGTTTTGTTTACGTCCCCCCCGGCGTGAAAGTCGAATATCCATTGCAAGCCTATTTCCGAATCAATAGCGAGAACATGGGGCAATTCGAACGCACACTCATCATCGCTGACGAAGGATCACAGGTACATTATGTCGAGGGGTGTACTGCACCGACATACAGCAGTGAATCCCTGCACAGCGCGGTCGTTGAGATTGTTTGCATGAAAGGTTCGCGAGTCCGTTATACGACTATTCAGAACTGGGCAAACAATGTATACAATCTCGTGACAAAGCGCGCGGTAGCTTACGAGGATGCCCAGATGGAATGGGTGGATGGGAATCTGGGTAGTAAATTAACAATGAAGTACCCGAGTGTTTATATGATGGAGCCCGGGGCGCGGGGCGATATTCTCTCCATCGCTTTTGCTAGTAATGGCCAGCATCAGGATGCAGGCGCGAAAGTCTACCACTGCGCACCACACACCACTTCGCAGATAACCTCAAAGAGTATTAGTAAAGATGGTGGCCGGTCAAGCTATCGCGGATGGGTTGATGTCGCAAAAGGTGCGAAAGGCTGCAAATCGCATGTCGTTTGTGATGCCCTCATTCTCGACAAGGACTCGCGTTCGGATACCTATCCTGTCATTGAAATCGGTGAAAGTGATACTAACATTGAACACGAGGCGCGCGTCAGCAAAATTGGGGAGGAACAACTCTTCTACCTGATGAGCCGCGGGCTTTCGGAAGAGGAAGCCTCGACTATGATTGTTAATGGGTTTATCGAACCCCTCGTGAAGGAACTCCCGATGGAATACGCAGTTGAGATGAATCGCCTCATCCAACTTCAGATGGAAGGATCAGTCGGTTAAATAGTGGTCGGAAACCATTGGCAGTCAGCTGTCAGTAACACTTGGGATGGGTGAAAACGTTTGGAATGCCCCGATGAGCTTCTGACAGCTGATAGCTATTACAAGGATAAAAAATTGCAAAAAGGCCAATTTTCAAAAGCATTTCTTCAAAAAATATCAGAAACTGAACCCGGGTGGATGCGCAAGAAACGGCTGGAGGCTTATACACTTTACGAATCACTACCGATGCCGCATACAACTGAAGACGACGTATGGCGACGCACTGTTGATATGCGTACCCAAGATTATTGGAGGCGAAGCCGGCGATCTCTCCGTGGCTTTTCCATCGATAAATATTATCCAAATGTTCCGGCAAGCGGTGGGATCTGCACAGAAGATGGAAAAGAGAATGATGCGGAAGTCGCCGGAGTGTTGGTGCAAGTTGATGGACGACTCCAACGTATTTCTCAGACCGAAACAGCGAAAAAAAATGGGGTCTATTTTGCGCATCTTCGCACTGCCTTACAGGAACAACCGGAACTGCTCCGCACCTACTTCATGAACAAGGCAGTGACCTTGGAAACAACACTAAAGAGCGGGAATATTGCACAACGCAATAAGTTTGACGCGCTGCACGGTGCTTTTTGGCAAGGTGGTTATCTGTTGTATATTCCGAAAGGTGTGAAAGTCGAAGTGCCGCTTCGGGTCTATATCAGAATGTCAGAAGCTGAACAAGCCGATCTTTCTCATACGCTCATTATTGCTGAAGAGGGCAGCGAAGTTACAATTTTGGAAGACAACCTATCTACAGATTCGAGGGCGGAAGGCTTACACAACGGTGCTGTCGAAATTTTCGTTGGACAGAACGCTAATGTAACTTACGCGCAAGTCCAACGTTGGAACCGGCAGGTCTGGAATATCGCTTCGCATCGTGCTATGGTTGCTAGAGATGCCCAGCTCTGTTGGGTGACTGCCACATTCGGTAGTAGACTCAGCAAGATAAACCAAGCGGTTATTTTAGAAGGTGAAGGGTGCACCGCCCAAATGCTCGGATTAGCTTTCACAGATGCCCGTCAACACTTAGATATTAGCACCGCCCAGGAACATGTTTCGCCGCATACCTCTAGCAATCTCCTCTATCGGACTGTCCTGAAGGATAGAGCACAGAACGCCTGGGGCGGGAATATTTACGTCTACCCTGCAGCAAACCATACCGATGCCTATCAGAAAAATGATAACCTTCTGTTAAGCGAACGTGCCCACGCGGATACCTTACCGGGCTTGGAAATCCAAGCACATGAGGTGCGGTGTACACACGGTGCAACCGCTGGAAAGATTGATGCAGAACAGGTTTTCTACTTAATGAGTCGCGGTTTGCCTTATGCACAAGCTGAAAAACTAATTGTTGAAGGGTTCTTTGAACCTGTCATGGAACGTATCCCGTTAGAATCTGTGCGTGAAGAATTAACTACATCTATTACGCACAAACTTGCATAGATACAGTCTGCTGTTATCGGAGGTCGGTTAGTCCTGATGTTCACATCGACAGATAATCGATAACCGAACTGACTGAAAATTGAAAATCGTTAACAACTAAAAAGGAGCAACTCACAATGAGTCAACCGAAAATTATCGCGTATATGAAACCGGTCTGTGGATGGAGCAACGGTGTCCGCGCTATCTTCACTAAATACGGTTTGGAGTATGAAGACAAGGACATCATCAACGATGAAAATAATTATCGCGAAATGGTTCAGAAAACACAGCAGCCGTATCAGCCGTGTGTTCAGATAGACGATGTGATGCTTGCCGATGTCAGTGGTGATGAAGTGGAACACTATTTGGTATCGGAAGGGATCGTCCAATCGAACGATGCTGAAACCGACGTGCCAACCGATCAGGCGTGTGAGGATCATGGACCAACGGCTGTCAATATCGGTTTCCCGAGCCGATAACACTCTTTTCTTTTTAATATGGGCGAGGCGTTTATGCCTCGCCCAACACAACGAACTATAACAACATATAGAATGACACTCGAAGGGCACATCGAGGATATACGGCAACGCTTAGAGAAAAATGAATTTAGAGATGAAGCTGCCGTGCGCCTAGGCATTATCAATAGACTATTGAAGGTCTTGGGATGGCCAATATTTGACGTTAAGATCGTTTTTCCAGAATATGGCGTTAACAACGGAAAGGTAGACTACGCGCTTTGCCATCCACCATCAAATCCTCGCGCCTTTATTGAAGTAAAGCGGGTCGGAAACATTGATAAAGGAATAGAACAACTCTTTGAGTATGCTTATCGCCAAGGGATAACTATTCTTGTGCTTACGGACGGTCAAACATGGCGATTTTATTTTCCTGCTGGCGAGGGATCTTACGAAAACCGTAAGATAGTAGAGGTGGACTTCACTGTAGGAAATAGCGAGGAATTTGCTAAGCGTCTTGACAGATACCTTAACTACGAATCCGTGAAGACCGGCAAAGCTGCTAAAAATATTACAACGGATTATTGGCAGGAACAGGTTGAGAAGATATTACCAGAAGTGTGGAATGAATTGGTGCAGGAAAAAAATGAGTTTCTCCTACACGCTATAATAGATAAAACAAAAGATAGGTCCGGACATGAACCTACAACAGAACAGGTCCTAGCCTTTCTGGAAAAACTATCCGTTCTACACGAAAATGGTATTATATATGATGATACGGAAGAGCTTGACGCGGAACGTTCCGTTTCTAAGCTGCGCGTCACGATGCCCGATGGAGAGGCAATTGAGCATAAACTTGCAATACATACCTTCATAGCTGTTATTGAAAAGATAGGGATAGAACGTGTAGAAACACTCGGCCTAATCCAAAATGCTATTCCTTTAATTTCAACCCGTAAAGACCCAAAACGTGCACAACATCAAAGAGGTCAGTATTATATAGTATCTGGATTATCTAATCTTAAGAAAAAAACATTTCTTGAGGAGATTGCCGAGAAGTTACGGATTGACTTAAAAGTAGAACTTCGTTGATAAGATATGACCTTGTGATTCAACGTGCACGGTGGTATCGATTTGTTAAGGTAAGCACTGCGTTTGTAGAAGCGGTTTAATCTGCGATTCAAACAGTAAATAAGATAGGTTATAAATAATAATGAACACTTCCGACTTTCGACCGCTGGATGTGGAACGTATCCGTAAAGATTTTCCGATTTTCGCGACAACGCCACCCCTCGCTTTTCTGGATAGTGCTGCCTCAACACAGACACCGAGACCTGTCGTCGAAGCAATGGATGCCTATTACGATACCTATCGTTCTAATATCCATCGCGGTATCTATCAGATCTCAGAGGAAGCGACGGCACAGTACGAGCGCGCGAGAGAAAAAGTGGCGCAGTTGATTAACGCGCCGCGCACACGTCAAGTTATTTTCACGCGGAATACAACCGAATCCATTAATCTCGTCGCTTACAGTTGGGGAAGCTCGAATATCCGTGAAGGTGATGAAATCATTCTCACCGTCATGGAGCATCATAGCAATCTTGTTCCTTGGCAGCTGCTTGCGCAGCGTACAGGTGCAACCCTCCGGTTTCTTGAAATAACCACAGAGGGTTTACTCGACTTTACACAACTGCGCGACCTACTGACCGAAAAAACGAAACTCGTTGCCATCGGGCACGTTTCCAACGTGCTTGGCACTATCAATCCGATCCAATCCGTTATTGTTGCTGCGCACACTGTCGGTGCAAAAGTGCTTGTTGATGCCGCACAATCTGTGCCTCACTTCCATGTGGACGTTCAGCAACTTGATTGTGATTTTCTTGCATTCTCTGGACACAAAATGTGCGGTCCCACAGGTATCGGTGTCTTATATGGCAAATTGGACTTGCTTGAGGAGATGCCTCCGTTCCTCGGTGGTGGTTCAATGATTCGCAGTGTTGAACGCGACGTATCTACTTATGCAGATCTCCCCGCTAAATTTGAAGCGGGAACTCCAAGTATTGCGGAAGCGATTGGACTTGGACACACTGTTGACTATGTTACACAAGCCCACTTAGCATCAATTCAGGTCCATGAACAAGAGCTCTTAAAATATGCGCATCAGCGTTTAAAGAATATAGAAGGAATTACCCTTTACGGACCGGCACCGCATCAGAAAGCAGGGGTCATCTCCTTCAATATTGAGGGCATTCACCCGCATGATGTTGCTGGAATCTTGGATACGTGCGGCGTTGCTGTCCGTGCGGGGCATCACTGTGCACAGCCACTCATGAAGAGATTAGATGTCATAGCCACTGTTCGCGCTAGCTTTTATCTTTACAACACAATCGAAGATGTTGATCGCTTATGTGAGGGCCTTTATAGGGCACAGAAGCTCATGACCCGGAGAAAAACAAGATGAACATATATCAGGAAGAACTGCTTGACCACTACGAAAACCCAAGCAACTACGGAACGTTGCCGAATCCTGATATTTCACATGAAGAAGACAATCCACTTTGTGGCGACAGAATCCGCATTGACCTAGTCATCGAGAACGACGCAATTAAAGAGGTCCGTTTTTGTGGTCACGGTTGTACTATCAGTCAAGCCGCTGCCTCTATGCTGACCGAAGCGATCGAAGGCAAAAGTCTTGATGAAGTCAAGAAGATTACAAAAGACGACATGTTGGATATGGTCGGTATCCCTTTAGGCCCTGTCCGGCTTAAATGTGCTTTATTAGCACTTAAGGTACTCAAAGCTGGTGCCTATGGGATTACAGCGTGGCCCGGCGAGGAAGACACATAGAAACACAGAACGTTCTCTTTTCCTAGCCTATAGTTTGCCCATTTTACTTGAAAAAAGGAAATTATGCCAGAATTCTATAAAGTTGCGAAAGTTAATGAAGTACCACCCGGCACCAAAAAGTTGGTGGAGGTAGATTTTGTTCCGGTGCTAATCTTTAACGTCCAAGGTGAATTTTATGCCATAGAAGACGTTTGCACACACGACGGGGGGCCCTTAGCGGAAGGCTTGTTCAGAGGCGATGAGATAGAATGTCCTCGGCACGGGGCCCGATTCTCTGTAAAAACAGGGGAACCGCTCTGTATGCCCGCTGTCGAAGGTGTTGAATGTTACACCGTCAGAATTGAAGATGACGATATCCTTATCAGTCTTGATTGAATTCAGGGCCGATACCGTATGTATAGGAGACAATTGAAATGCTATCAGAAGAATCTGTCTTGGAGACTATCAAAGAAAATATTATCGATCCAGAAATCGGAATCAATATCGTTGACATGGGACTCATTTACGGGGTTGACATCGAGGATACGACGGTTGACATTACCATGACGTTAACAAGCCCCGGATGCCCTGCGGGCGGACAGATCGTCAACGGCATACAACACGTCACACAGCAGATGGAGGGCGTTGCTGAAGTGAATATCAGTGTCGTCTGGAATCCACGTTGGAGCATGGAAATGATGAGCGAGGATGCGAAGGATGAGCTCGGTATCTTCTAGTAAGATCCATGCTGTTTATCACCCCCATGCGGAACGATGCCAAGAATCCGAAACGCCTCAAGAAACATCAAAACGCCTTCCAGGTAGAGTGGAAAGATGGACATACCAGCTGGTATCCATACACCTATCTTCGGCAGATATGTCCCTGTGCTGAATGCGCGATCATCCGGCATGAAGGCAGAGATGTACACTCCCTCTTTTCGCCGCAAGGTGACGGAGATATAACGTTGATTGAAGTGTCAGACGATATTCAACCTTTGGATGTCCAATTGGTCGGCCGCTACGCACTTCAGTTCAGTTGGAACGATGGACACAACACCGGCATATATCCGTTTGAAGTCCTACGCGAGATGTGTCCGGGTCCAGAATCTGCCCCCTTACCGCCCGTTCAAACGGAGGAAGAATCTGAGTAATGCAGAGAGACATCCCCGAAATTCTGCCACAAGAATTGAAACGGAAATTGGACACGGACGAATCCCCGTTCTTGCTCGATGTTCGAGAACAGGCCGAACACGATATTGTGCACATGGAAGGTGCTCGGCTCATACCGCTCAACACACTACCGCAACACATAGACAGTCTCCCAATAGACCGAGAAATTGTGGTCTATTGTCACCACGGAACCCGTAGCCTCTATGCCACGGCTTACCTACACCAAAATGGATTTACTGATGCAAAGAACCTGGTAGGTGGAATTGACTTGTGGGCAGCCGAGATAGAGCCGACTCTAAGGAGATATTAGATGATTGTTGAATTTGAAAACCGTTCTGGCGAAATAGAGCGGGCCGAAATGGAAATTGACGAGCCTTGTCCGATATGCTGTGGGATGCTCTTTCCGCTTGTGGAAGCCCAGCCAACCAGGGGGTATCGCTGCAGTAGTTGTGGGCTCGTCTTCGCGCCTGTAGAAGAAGATCTGGGAATATAGATTTTTTACGAAAAATTTGACTAAAACCTATATCTTTTGTATAATTAGACACATTCAGCAATTTGTTAGGTTAGAAAAGTGCCGGCTGTGCATTTTCGAGCCACTTTGTAAGGATGAAGCACATGCAAAACAGGGTTTCCAATTTCCATATACCGAGCTCACCGAGTCCCACGCTTCGATCGGCCGGTGTGTGTTTTTGCATGTTCGTGCCTGAATATGTGAGATTACCCCCCCCACCTTACGTTAGTTAAGTATTTCAAATCGTTTTTTCACCAAACTGCGTCAGTGTTCACTGCTGTAGTGGTTTTTTCGCGCCTGCGCGTGCCTTGCACGTTGCAGGCTATTTTTGTTGTCGCGTCGGGGTTTTCCCGGTGCATGTTTCCCTGCTATCTCGCCTCCACAGTGCTTTGTAGCTGCCGTGGCGGATATGCATGCGTATCTGTAACTTGTAGGATAGTTTCCTGTTAGGCTGCCTTGTAGCAGAACCTGTTAGGTTGTGCAGTGGTGCTTGTAGCATAGACTGTTAGTCTGTGGATCCGGAACGAGGTTTCCTGTCCGGCTGTGCATCCGGCTCATAACCCGTTAGGTTGTGCAAGGTTTCTTTTTGATCAAAGATGAGCCAAATAATTATCAAGATCGCGTTATGCTTACACTTTTACATTTAAAGGAGAATTTTCAATGCGAAGATATTTAAGAACAGCTTTTGTTACCCTAATAGCCTGCACGATCGCCCTTACCAGTTGTGATCGAACCCAGAAAGCCATCACACCTATCATGCCTGAAACAGAAACGGAAAGGCAGGGAGAGGTTTTGATCTATACAAATCGTAGTTGGTGGATAACGTTAGAAGACGCAGCCATTGCAGCAGAGACTACAAAAAGTCTCTTGGAAGCTAAAAATATCCAAGTGCAAATCACCAAAGATGGAGAGACTGTCAAAGAATGGATGCTCCAAACTACCGGGAATGGCAACGTTGATGTCATAGTTCTTTATGGTGTGTTACCTGCCTCAATTTATGCCCCTGGGAATACTCAGCCCGATGGGTCAATCGCAGAAAATTGGATTGAAACGACGGACGGTGACACCATCCTGAATCACGCCGATTATATAGCCTTCAATGCTGACTCTGATGTAAATCTTGAATGGGAAGGTCAGAGTGCAAACGGGAGTTCCGGTTTGCGACAGCTTATGGACAACCCTATTATAAACCTGTTTTCTCCGCTTAGGGGGGCCATGATTCCCACATCTGACGGAATTGCGCTAACACCTAGTTTAATCGACTTCACATCTCATAGACCTATTCCGTTGGGGCAGCTTCAAGGGGAATGGTTTGCTGAAAAGATTTTTGCAAGCGATACAGGAGATGATCAGGCATCTTATGCGGATCCCGTCATTGTTCGAGACGGGGACCGCGGAAGACTCGCAATCGTTTACGCTCACGCTACCGACGAGAACCACGGTTATGCTGGATTTATTGGCGAAACGCGAGCGCAGGCTGGACTTCTACATGGAAAGGTCGCAGCTGAGATAATCGCCAACTATCTCATCCCTTAATTCCTTATCAGATTGTTTCTACAAGGGATATGGAGACAGATTGCACCTTGTAGACAATTTGATCGGATCAGAAAGCTGAGAATCCTGCTGAGCTGCTCATGTCCGATACCGTGCAGCAGGTTCTCAATCTTTTGCATGCACAAAATAACGGTTCGCGGAAAAATATAAGCATTCTTGAAAACTCAGTATGAAACAGAGGGAAACTATTCAATTTCTCGAAAGTTTGGGACATCTACCGGGGCACCGCCGTTCGCAATGGACTGCTCTGAAACCAAACCCGGCACCGTGAAATCCATCGCTGTATAAACATCAAGAGGCGGCGATGTGTCGGTAAGAATGCTATCAACGAAATCTCGGACCTTGAAGTACTCGCCGAGATCGCCCGCTTTTTCTGCTTCAGCAGGCGGATTTTTCCACCGTTCTGGCAGAAGGTCTTCAAACTGGGAGAGCGGCCTCCACTGCTCAGTTACCGAAAACTCGTCCAACCAAACCTTCGGGGCAGCACCTAATCCACGCGAACCCTCATAACACCCCTTTGTACCTTGCAAACTGAAATAGGAATTCGCGGGACGATTCGAGAGCATGTCAACTCGAATCTTAATTAAGCCACCACAATCTATTTTGCAGAGCATCATCACGGTATCTTCCATGGCGTGCTCTGGATCCGTGTTAACGCCCGTGCCGAGGCAACAGACACTGGTCACACGTCCACCAAACCACTGCAGCACCGGCCCCAAGCTGTGCGTCGCATAGTTGCACCGATTGATGCCGACCTGCCAATAGTAGCGCCACGTCGGCTTGCCACTTGTATCGTGATGAAGCGATTTAACGTTGTGCAGATACTCCCCTTCGCCGAAATAGACATCCCCAAACAGACCCGCTTCTACCATGCTGCGGATGAGGACGTTCGACTTGGCGTAGCATGTATTCTCAGCCATCGTGTATTTTGCAGATGCCCTCCGAACTGTTCGAACTAAGTCGTAACATTCCTCTAACTTAACAGCTGCGGTGACTTCACTGATGACGTGCTTTCCCGCCTCTAATGCCTCGATGGACTGAGGGACATGTAGATTCTCAGGTGTAGCCAGCACAACAAGATCTACCGCATCCAGCATCGTGCTATAATCTGTAAACTTCTGAGGAATATCAAACCGTTTAGCGACGTTCTGAAGCGTTTCTGTGTTGATGTCACAAACCGCTGTCACATCTGTCTCTGCTATCGCTCTAAAAGGCGCAACATAAGAACTACCTCGATGTGCCCCAACAATTCCGACCTTGAGTTGATTCGCCATTCTGTATATCCTTCCATTCGATGGAGTTTCGCAACGCAAACTGAAACTTGCCCTGATAGATCATCGCCGTAGCATAGCATATCGTGTGTAATTTATTAGAATTTATTTCGCGTTAGGAGCGCGTCGGTTGTGATCATCTTTTCTGTTTGACATAACAACATAGATATAGTATAATTAATGTTAAGTATCAGAGGAGCGTCAGTTGCGATCACTTTTGCTTCTCTATCAAGTGTTTTAAGATACACTGTTGAAATTGGGATTTCGTCTGTTTTCTCACTAACAGCACACTTAAGAATAATTATTGAAAGCGGACGAGTCAAAAACAATTCGTAAAAGTCCAAGGTAGACAAAGGAGAATACATTATGAAAAAGTTTTGTTTGATTTTTCTTACGGTTATTAGTATATGTGTAAATGCGTATGCTAATAATTTCGTAGTAGACTGCATCTATTTTAAGCCGTCTGACATTGGAGATCACCGGTTAGACAAAATAAAACGAACGATAACAGAAGCACAGATCAGGTATGAAGAGGAGATGCATCGCCACGGGTTCGGTCGCAAAACATTTAGACTGCAGAGAGATGCAACGGGCGAGATTATTATTCATAAAGTCAACGGTCTTAACGGTTGGCGCAGCTACACACAAAACACCTGGGATAAACTACTGCCTGAATTACCAGACAGGTTTAATCCCGAGACTCCGGTCTGGGACAAGCAAGATCGCGTAAGACTGATTATAATAGGTGGTTTGGAATATACAAACGGTGTATCCTGGGGTGTAGGTTGGCCCCGGCATTCCAATCGCTATGGCGGCACCGCCCTTATAGCCGCCAATAGCGGGCATTTCAGTGCAGGTTTGATTTTTCACGAGCTCGGGCATACCTTCGGCCTATACCATAAACCCCCAGGCATGGATCCAGAGGCATTAGATGAGTATGAGGCACGGTGGTTAGATAAACATTACCACTTCAACCATCGCCACAACAATTTTAATCTACCTACTGCTGAATGGAGAACCCCTAAGCTGACAGCCATTCGCCCCGATAATATCAAAATAGAGATCAAAGCCGCAGCTGACTTAGGATTACACCAAGCCGAAATTTTCAGACAAGAGGACATAACGGTTGTAGGCTATGATTACCTCAACGGCGAGAAGACTGATATTATCTCAATTCAAGCACACAGACGGGCATGGTCAGATAAGATTTTTCTCAAATTGATGGATAACCATGGCAGCTATATAATGATCGATATGAATATCCAACTGCCGAGTCAAAATGAGATACCGTTGACTAATAATGACCTAAAGAACCCCGAGTTAGCAGGCAACGCTCAACAGAGACAGGACGATAACAGAGATACAGAAAAAGATGCCCACGTCAATAGCAGTTTCAAACTTACTACACAATGGGCAAAACTCAAAAAGCAATAAGCTCTGCACTAGGTCCAGCGTGGACAAAGGATGATATATTATGAAAAAATTATGTTTGTTTTTGCTTTTCAGCGTGTGTATAAACGCATATGCTAACAATTTTGAAGTGGATGCTATCTATTTTAAGCCGTCTGATATTGCGGATCACAGACTGGACAGAATAAAACAGGCGATAACAGAAGCACAGATCAGATATGAAGAGGAGATGCATCGCTATGGGTTCGGTCGCAGAACATTTAGGCTTCAGAGGGATGCAAGAGGTGAGGTTATTCTTAATCAAGTCAACGGGGCTAACGGTTGGCGCAACTACTTAGTAGACTCATGGGAAAAAATAAAAGCAGAATTACCAGACAGATTTAACGCTTATACTGCCCCCTTTGACAAAGCGGATCGCATACAACTGATTATTGTAGGCGGCGTAGCTTCCGTGCTTAAGTCCGGCCCCCCTGCAGCAGCAGGTATAGGTTGGCCCCGGCACTCATATAGATACGGTGGCACCGCACTTGTAGCTGCTGGAGCTCATTTCGATCCAGATAGAACCTTGAAAGATGTAATTTTTCATGAGCTCACACACTGCTTCGGTCTATATCATAAACCTGCCGGCAGGGATCCGTATGCATTGGACGAATATGAGGCACGGTGGCTAGATAAACACTACCATTTCAACCATCGCCACAACAATTTTACTCTACCTGCTGCTAATACGCAAAACGCTAAGCTGACAGCCATTCGCCCCGATAATATCAAAATAGAAATCGCAGCCACCGCTGAATTAGGGTTACATCAAGCCGTGTTGTACAGAAGATCTGACATCATGCTGATCGGCCATGATTATCTCAACAGCGAGAGGACTGACATTATCTCAATTCAAGCACACAGACGGGCATGGGGAAATGAGCTGCTCTTCGCATTGATGGACAACGATGGCAACCATATTCAGAAAACAATAAATGTCCGACTGCCGAGTCAAAATGAGATACCATTGGCTAATAATGATCCAAAGAACCCTGATTTAGCAGGGGACGCTCAACAGAGGCAAAACGATAACAGAAATACAGAAAGAGACGCAAGTGTCAATAGCAGTTTCAAACTTACTACACAATGGGCAAAACTCAAAAAGCAATAAGTTTGAGCATTGTGTACATCATAGACAAATAAGGGGATAAAGGTGGTCTCCTGTTTGATAGGCATTAGTAGTTCTTGTCTACACATGGACATTCGATTCCAGTAAATCACCCTTGTGCCACACAAGGTCCCCAGATTACTAGTGCCAAATTGTATAGGCAATGTTTATATCATCCTCTTCGGCTGATAAACCGCGGGCTGCGGACTTTATGCTGTTACGTGGCGAAATGTATAGGACTAAATCCCCGTAATTTGCATTCTTTTTCGACTTGAAAAACTTACGCGAACGTGATAAAATACGAGAAAAGATATTGCTACCAACACCATGAATATTGCCAAGAAACATCTTCTTAAAGAGAGCATGTTGGAAAATAGGCAAATTACAGAGGATACCCTTGAAGAAGGGAAACTCATTGAAGGCAATGCTCTCAGCGTTCTGGATACGATAGATGATAACGTCATCAACCTCGGGGTTACTTCACCTCCATATAACAAGCAAGAAAAACAGAAAGGCTGGCTTGTAAAAAATGTGGTCTACGATGCCTATAAAGATACCATGCCTGAACCCGAGTATCAGCAGAACCAAATAGACGTGCTGAACAAAATTTACCGGGTAACCGCACCCGGCGGTTCATTTTTCTATAATCATAAAGTCCGATGGCATAAAGGCAACATGTATCATCCTATGGACTGGCTGCGTAAAACCAAATGGACAGTAAAGCAGGAGATTATTTGGGATAGAGCGATCGCAGCAAACATACGTGGCTGGCGGTTTTGGCAAGTAGAGGAGCGCGTCTATTGGTTGTATAAGCCCATCGGAGATTATCTCATCGGAAAAGAACTGAGGTCTTGCGATGCAAAGTTGACCTCTGTATGGCGCGGTGTGCCTGAAAATGGCAGAAAGAATCCGCATCCCGCCCCCTTCCCGATCTGGCTGCCTGCCCGTGTCATTATATCCATCCTGGGTACAGAAACACAAGGGATTGTGCTAGACCCCTATATTGGCAGCGGCACGACTGCTGTTGCAGCAAAGCTGTTAGGGCATAGATACATAGGCATTGACAGAAGCCCCACGTATCTGAAGATGACTGGCGACAGATTAGATAATGCTCCGAAGGAGATGCCTAAAATCCGAGAGGAACTTGCGTTGCATGATGTACGGACGACCTTTAAGGAACGCAAATCACAAGGTAGGCATGTAGGTAAATATCGCAAGGCAGATGATAAGAAGGACGAAATTCAGCAAAATTTTCTTATATAAAGGCGGCCTCTGCGCCTTGACGACTCCTTCCGATTCACGCCTCTAATACAAGGAAAAATAGAAATAAAAAGAGACTTATGTTTCTTTATAGCGGATAAATTCGGGAACTTGATATGAATGGAAACACATTTATCAACACAATCATAGTTGGAGATACCACAGAAGTTCTACCACAGCTGATTAGGAGTAAGAAACAATATGACGTGATTATCGCAGATCCGCCGTACAACATTGGTAAAGATTTCGGTAATAATAGGGCCTTAATGCCCATGGACGACTATGTAAAATGGGCAGAAGTATGGATAAAGGACTGCCTTCGTCTTCTGACAGATGATGGATTGCTTTATCTTTATGGTTTCCCTGAAATTATTGCAAGAATCTCTGTCTGTTTTCCTCTGCATGCGCAACGCTGGTTGGTATGGCATTATACTAACAAAACAGTCCCGTCCCTCAAATTTTGGCAGCGGTCGCATGAAACAATATTATGTCTTTGGAAGCCGAATGTGTCACGTCCAGATTTGGAGATAGACCCAATTAGAGAACCGTATACTGATAGTTTCTTAAAGAACGCAGCCGGAAAAGAGCGAAAAACCGCCCCTTCTCGCTACGGGGGATCTGGCAAAACAACCATTTATCAAGCACATGAAAATGGAGCTTTACCCAGGGATGTTATTAAAATTCCAGCCTTGGCAGGAGGAGCAGGACGGGCTGAAAGATGGTTCGTTTGTAGAACTTGCGATTCTCAAATTTACCCCCCTGAATATTTGTCCAAACATCGCGGACACGACATATTGAAGCATCCAACCCAAAAGCCTATGGAATTGACCAGACGGCTCATCCGATCTCGTATTAATAGGAGAGACGGGAAAGTGCTTATTCCGTTCTCGGGCTCAGGTTCAGAATGTATCGTGGCTCAATCATTGGGCATCGAGTATTTTGGTATAGAAATAAACCCCGAATTTGTTGACTTTGCAACGAAGTGGCTCGAATGTAACAACAAACAATTAGAATGGGTAATAGAGGGGGACAATGTACCGGTTAACGCCTAGAATGCAACGGAATTTACGCCAATACTTGAAGAAATATCACGATTTATTTGATGGCGGACGTTGTTCCGGCTGGAAATTAGAAGAATTGATATACAAGTCTATTCAATCGGATAACACAGCAGGGCATCACGCAACTTGGAAGGAAGGGGGACACGACGATCAAGCAGATATTCGCGTTAAGGTAAATGGAGAAATATATCCATTACAAATCAAATCTGGCGAGATTAAGCAAATTAAATCTGCGGGTAAAAAGAAACCGTATCTCGTATTATCAGGACATAGGATAACCCGTTTTAAGGGAGATTTTAAAGCGATCACAGAATATTTGAATGAGGAACGTGCTGATCTTTTATCGATGCCTTACCGCAAAGTAGACGATGAAAATGGTAGACATCATAACTACCGAATTGTGTACGTAGAAGGAAGATATCTTCGCCAACTCAATCCAGATCATTGGGAAAAGGCAAAATCAAGTTGGAAACAGATCAACCGTTATGGTGTAGACTTCACGGTATCCCCCTCTATGAGTTGGCAGGTCTGGTGGAGAATACCTTTATCCCTGGTGCATCATTCACCGGAATTCGTTATCGGATGACGAATTCTGCCATGCCGAATGAACAAGAAAACACTTGACCATTTACTCATCACGCTCACTGTTTTATTCGACTTCTGTTTTGTCGCCACCGCCATTGTCGTAGCCTATTGGATCCGGTTTGAATCGGGTTGGATCCCCGAAGCCCTCGTCTTCCATAAAGGTAGCACTCCGCCCCTTGACGACTATTACCGCCTCCTTCCATTGATGGCACTCATCTGGATAACGGTTTTGAAGGCATTAAAGCTCTATCACCCAGAAAACAGCGTCACACTTTCGGCCTTCTGGTCTCTCTGCAAAGCTGCTGGCATTGCGCTCATCGCTACATTGGCTGCGTTATTCTTTATTTTCCACCATGATTCCTATTCTCGTTGGGTCATGCTGCTTTCCACGGGATTCAGTCTTATCAGCTTATTTTTGGGAAGGTTCGTTCTTTGTCGCTTCCGACAAGCAGTCCACGCGCAGGGTGTCGGTGTTCAGCGAATCGCAGTCATCGGTTATGATGCACGTGTCGAAAAGCTAATTAATACCTTGAATACCAGCTCGAATAGCGGTTACAAGCTAATTGGCATAATTGATGAGAGAACAGGCAGCAGTCATCAAGCGAGTCGAGAGTCTACAACGGATAACCAATTGCGATATCTTGGTGAAAGTCGAGACGTTCTCGACCTGGTGCAAACCCATGGACTCGACACACTTTTCATAGCGTCGCCTACAGTATCAAGTGACACAATTCTACGGATTCTCGGTGCCTGTGAAGGGGTGCCTGTCCAAATCAACGTACTGCCCGAGCTCTCCGAATTTATTAGGAGCGGTACTGCTATCACCTTTTTTGATGCCATGCCGATGTTCCGGCTATGTGAGACTCCGATGCAAGGTATGCAGGGCGTTGCCAAACGTTTTGTAGACATCATTTTGAGTCTTTTCGCGTTAGTTGCGTTAAGTCCGCTCATGTTAGCAATCGCCGCTGCGATTCGCCTTACCTCACCTGGCGGAGCGATCTTCTGTCAAGAGCGAGTTGGTAGAGCCGGGAAGCGATTTAACATTTATAAGTTCCGCTCGATGCGGGCTGATGCCGAAGAGAAATTGGGGCATATATGGGCAAAAGATGACGATCCACGGGAGACCCCACTCGGGAAATTCTTGAGACGGTGGAGTTTAGACGAACTCCCCCAATTTTTCAATGTCCTCAAAGGCGATATGAGTCTCGTTGGGCCCCGGCCGGAGATGTCTGGTCTCATCGATGCCTTCCGAGAATCGATACCGCACTATCTTACGCGGCAGCGCGTCAAGCCCGGGATGACCGGCTGGGCACAAGTCAATGGTTTACGGGGCAACACCTCCCTTGAAGAACGGGTCTCTTATGACCGATATTATATCGACACCTGGTCCCTCGGGTTGGATATCAAAATCATTTTGAAGACGTTGTGGGCAATCAAAAAAGGCGGGCGATAACCGGTATCTATTCTGCAAAGTAGCGCCGCACAAAGGGCCATGCCCCAGCTTTATAGTATCGATGCCCTCCCTCACCTATGAAAAGTTCACACCTATCGGCAACACCTGCCACCGTATAGATTTCCTTTAACCGTTCATACGCTAATTTGACATGGTCTATCGGAAAGATTCGGTCATCTCGCCCCGCGATTGCACAAAACGGGCGCGGTGCGATTAAGCCTGCAATGTCGTACATTTCTCCAAGCCGCATGACCCTTGGCACATAGTTACACTCACAGTGTCGGATCGTGCCGATGCTGCCTTCAAATGTGCAGAAATAGCAACCCGGTACTGCAACTGCGATGCGAGTGTCACACGCTGCAGCAAAAAGTGAAACGGTTCCACCGCCGGAATTCCCGGTAATCGCGATGCGGTCAGGATCTACTGGTAGCTGCCTCGTTGCCCAGTCAATAAGCCGTGACATGTCCCATACCCGTTCCCCTATCGGGGTGCGTCCGACAAGTATGCTGTGAACCAATTGATGCCGACATGAATGCGTATTATTAGCATGTTTATCCGGCTCCGTTCGTGTCTCACCGAACGCCCGTGTTGTCGGAGCGATAGCGATGTAACCTTCTTCAACAACTGCCTGGCGTGCAATGTCACGTTCCCCTTCCAACATATGCTTTTCTTCGGCTTTCGACTCGGCGATACCGGCATAGATGTGCGGATGATTGTGCCCGTGTGGTGCAAGCACTAGTGGAACTTTACCTTTTAGCTTTTTCGGCCGAAGCATATAAAACGGCAGCGGCACTGTCGGTTCTACCCATAAATACCAACTTTCGCGAAAGTGGTCATTCATCTCCAAGGTTTCGATCTGCTCAGCTTTCGGAACGTAGTCCGCTAGATCGGATTCCATGTTATCTAGGCCGAGAGTTTCCCGCAACTCCGGGCGAAAATTAGCTTGCCAGGCCAACAGCCCCTCTCGCGTGGTTTCCTGAAATTCATATTTCCGCGGCACTGTGTCGTATAAGCTTTTGAAATGTACTTCAGCGTTGTACATCACGTTTCTCCTTCGCAGATGCGGTCAATTGAATCGCTTGACAAAATTCATGGCTCTGTTATAATATTGGCTTGTAGACTTCGAAATAAATTTTAAAAGAGAATAAAGGATACGCGAATACCTGTCAACATAATTCAGGAATTATGCAAAGTCGAAAGGTAGCCCTACTTCTCCACAGAATTCGGGCACTGATGTCCGCAAAAACGAGGCAGTTTTCCGACCGTATGCCTTGCGTAAGTCCTAAAAGTGAGTGAAAGATTTTTTATATGAAAATATTGATAACTGGAGCAAGCGGCAGGCTTGGCCGATATGTGATCCGAGAATTAACAGCGAAACACGAATTAGTGTTGATGTCGCGCAGAACGCCGCCAGATGAATTTTCACACCTGCCCTTTATTCAAGGCGACCTGAACAATTTTGAGGACTGCCAACGCGCTGTTAAGGGTGTGGAGGCGATTCAACACCTCGGCGCTCAACCGAATCCGGTCGATCATCCGGAGTTCCGATCAGGTGCAGCAGAAAACGGTATCCCGTTCGATGCAACTTTCAAAACAAATATGCTCGGCACCTATTACCTCATGCAAGCAGCGATTGAAGCAGATGTACACACGGTGGTGATGTGCGGCAGCAATTGTGCGTTGGGGCACGGCTTCCGAATCAGCAAAACCAATATTCCAATAGACTATCTGCCTATCGATGAAAAACACCCATGCTACCCCGAAGATTCCTATAGCTTTTCTAAACGTTGTGGTGAGGATCTGTTAGCAAGCTACACCCGCGCGTACGGGATCCGAACCTACGTCACACGTCCCGCGGGTATCAGTCCTGAAGAACGACGAAAGCAGATGGCAGAAACCACTAAACCAACGACCCATTGGACACCCTGGCTCTGGTGTTGGGTTGGGAGTGAAGATGTCGCTAGGGCGCACCGCCTCCTGATGGAAAAGGCGGCTACCCTTCCCCCACATGATGTCTATTTTCTGAATGCTAATGATACTTCGGCATTAGAGCCCTCTCAAGAATTAGTTGAATGCTTCAAACCTGAACTCCTTCCGAAAGTGAGATCACTTCAAGGACATCAATCCTTTATCAATTGTAACAAACTGAAATCTGCTGTCGGATGGCAGCACAAAACATCGTGGCGGGTATAGTGCAGGCTGTCGGCCTTCGATTCTCCATCAAGAGCTCCATGTGGTAGGTACACAAAATGGAATTGCTACATTGACATAGCTGATAACTAAATACGATATAAAATTGGAGGAATTATCATGTCAACGGGTGATAGAGTACGGATCGGTGTTGTCGGCGTTGGTAGCATTTCTGTCCGTGGAATCCTGCCACACCTCACACAAGACGACGTTCAAGACAGATTAGAGGTAACCGCTGTCTGTGATCCCGTTCCGGGTAGGGCGCAAGCCGCATCCGAGAGGTTCAATGTCCCGCATGCTTACGAGACTTATGAGGCACTTCTGGCAGATGGACATGTGGATGCCGTCAGCATCGCCTCGCCTATCGGTCTTCATTATGAGCAGGGTAGACTTGCCATCGAGCATGGTATTCATGCCCATTTCAACAAGACGATGACAACGTCCGTTGACGAAGCGGACGACCTCATTGAATCAGCGGCGCGCCGGGGTGTTAAATTAGTGGCATCCCCAGGGGAGATGCTCCGTCCTATCCATCAAAAAATTCGCAGGCTCATTAACGAGGGGGCTATCGGAACTCTAACGTGGGCAGCCGCCGGATCAGCTTTCGGGAGCTACCATGAAAACGAATCTGTCAGGCACGGCAACGATCCGCTTTCGAATATCAATCCTGCGTGGTACTTCCGTAAACCCGGCGGTGGTCCTCTCTACGACATGACCGTTTACGGTTTGCATGCGATGACTGGCATCCTTGGCCCCGCAAAACGTGTGACAGCGTTCTCTGGTGTTCGTATTAAAGAACGAGAATTCCGGGGGGAGATGCTGCCTTGCGATATGGACGATAACACCTTCATTCTGCTCGACTTTGGCAAAGCATTTTTCGGATTTGCCTACGGCGCAGCCGCCGGATCGGTTGTCAGTGGAAGACTAGCAATCCACGGCACCACTGGCACGATTGAGGGGAATTTGCTGAACAAGAAACGGATTGAGATATCGGATGCGGAACTTCCGCACGTCGTAGGACCCCATCGCAACATTCAGGAATCACATGTCTATGAAGATATTATGCAGTTGGTGGATTGGATCCGCGAGGGTAAACCGACGATTGTCACGGCGGAGCATGCGCGACATGTCATAGAGATTTTTGATGCAGGCTACACGTCTGCACAAACCGGTCAAGCACAAGTGTTGAGAACTACATTCTAATAAGGAACGGAACACTTTTATGCCCAAAGCTCTATGTATCGGAGAACTCCTCATCGACTTTGTGTCCACGACACCTGACGTAACCCTCGCTGAAGCCCCGGGATTCGTTAAATCCCCCGGGGGCGCGCCCGCTAATGTTGCTGTCGGACTAGCTAAACTCGGTATAGACAGTGGGTTTATCGGAAAGGTTGGTACAGACGCATTCGGCGATTTCCTGCGCGATACCCTTCAACAAAACAACGTGGATACCACCTACCTCATCGCCGGAGAGGAATCGCGAACGACATTAGCTTTCGTAGCTACACGCTCTGATGGCATGAAAGACATCATCTTCTATCGGCATCCGGGGGCGGATATCCAACTCTCTTCAGAGGAAATCGACACGCGTTATGTCGAATTAGCGGAACTCTTCCACTACGGTTCTGTTAGTCTTAGCCATTCGCCAAGCCGCGAGGCAACGCTTCATGCAATCCAATCTGCAAAGGCGAGCGGCGCAATGATTTCCTACGATCCGAATTTGCGGTTACCCCTGTGGGACACTGTCGGCGATGCCAAACGCTGGATCTGGGAGGTCATGCCCTACGCAGATGTCGTCAAGATATCAGAAGAAGAGTGGGCGTTCGTTACAGGAGATACTGAACTAACTAGCGGGGTTGAGCGTATTCTTGGACTTGGTGTAACATTGCTAGTTGTTACGTTAGGTGAACGCGGCTGCTACTACACAAACGGTACTGTTGAGGGTTATGTTGACGGTTTTGCTGTTGATGTTGTTGATACGCTTGGCGCGGGCGATGCCTTCGTTGCTGCTATGCTCATGCAATTGATGAAGCATGGGAATATCAGAGGGCTTGACGCGGCGCGCCTGAGTGCAATTATGCGTTATGCGAATGCAGCGGGAGCGTCAGCAACCCAAAAAATAGGCGTAATTCCTGCATTGCCAACGCTATCTGAGATTGAACAGTTCTTGGAAGAGTAACCGCTCATTAAATTGAACTCGCGTTTGAGACAAAATGATGAAACATGGGAAAACCTGTTTACTGCACAGTTATCAGTATCGGTTCAACGCCCAGCATTTTTTGAATACGTTGCCGGAGCGCTGCTGCGTCTTCGCGTGTGCCAAACTCTCCGATCGTCACACGGTGCCTCGCCTTACCATCAACACTAGTGATATGTACGGTAACCTTCTGGTTGGGATTTTGATTCCGTAACTGTGTTTCCAACCTTTTAGCATAACGGGCTTCTACAAACGAACCGACCATGAGCGTTAATTTCGGTTGCGGGTCATTGACTGACGCTTGTTCCGTTTTGGGAGCTGCCTGATGCTCTGTCCCTAGATCGAGTTGTACCTGTTGCTTGTTCTGATTGCCTGCTATATCCTGAACGCTTAATTTACAAGTATACCGAGCGAGTGGTTTTGTTTGTAAGCTGCTTAAAAAAACTTCTGTTGGTGGGGGCCCGTTTCCTTCCATTTGTTCAACAATCATGTTGCTGGCGTCAAAAATTTCCATCTTCCAACGTGCAAGCGGGTTGAGGTCCAAAGTCTTGATACCGACGGAATACCACCCGCGCGTTCCGTGTTGATTGATCGTTGCTGCTTTCCTAAAGATTTCTAATGTTGTTGGAATAACATCTACCGTGATCTTTGCGCTATCGATGAGATGCGGTGTGCCGTGTACGTCTAAAACATGCAGATGTGCTTCGTAGTTGCCATCAGGCACCAGCTTGCCGGTATCGGCAATGCCATTCCAGATGATGCCTTCTATAGGTGCCCCTCTTCCTGATTGTTCCCAGACACTCTCGGTGTATTCATCAATAAGCGCCAGCCGCCAGTTAGTGTCTGCCGAGGCATTAAAATGGAAAGTGGTGCTATCTGCAAAGCCGTCGTTATTCGGTGAAATTGCGTGTTCAGAGACTCGTAGTTCTCCAAGGAATGCCGTGATTCCGGTTTCCGTTGTGAGGGTAGTTGGCATTAAAATTGGAATACTTTCATCGGGGTTGTATATTTCGACAGTTGGTTCGACGAGAGTTGGTTCTGGGAGCGGTGCTGCCTCGCTCGTACCCCAACGTAAGGTTGCGGAAAGCCAATGGATAGACTGTTCCAATTCCTTACCACTCACATAGGCATAATCAAGTTGTCCCGACGAATTCCGGAAACTGAAACCTCGCGCCCATTCCCCGGCTTTGACTCTTTCGGAAGCCATTAGAGCCGTGTATCCAAGACGTAGGCCTAGATGCCCACGAATCAGCCAGCGTTCCGCGCCAAGGTGCAATCGGAGTCTCTCGCCCCAATGTCCGCTATTTTCGCCTCGGACAGCGAGGTCCACAGAGAACAACGTTTCACCGCCTAATTGATACGTTGTTCCGAAGCGCGCTGCTAATGGGACACTCTCAAGGAGGACGCCGTCCATCCGAATCCCATTACTCAATTCGGATAAATTCACGCCTACGGTTACCGAGTCTGCTGATTCTCCGGATTTTTTCAACGGATAGGTGAATTGCATACCCAGATCTAAGCTCCAGAGGAAATTTGTCCTACTAGGTGTACTATTTTGATAGTAGCGCAGATTTGCGCCCACTGATGCGCTTCGGCCTAATGCAAACCCATAGCCTAGAAGCACGATCTGTGTGGAATCAGTTGTATCTCCCTGCCAGCCATCGAGCCAGGTCGCAACGGATAGGTTGCCAACGTTCTTATCCGTTAAACCGAAAGTATGAGGATTCGCGGCGATTGAGAACGCCTGCTCCAATCCTGATGAGCTTCCTGAAAAGGGCATACCACCCATATTCACTTCAACACCGTCCATAAAACCGAGTGATGAAGGGTTCCAAAGAAACCCACTTGTTGCGGCGGGGCCCGCCGTAAAAGCGCTTCCCATACCGACAGCGCGTGCACTAGCACCGACAAAAATATCTCGATGATTAATGCCAGAAGCCCACGTAGGAATGGAAACAACGAGAAACGCTATTATGATAACACCTGTCGCTCGCCAAATTCGGATTGACGAGGGGCTAGTGAATTTAAAAAAATGTAATTGCATCGCATAGACTCCATTTTTCTGACAGCGTGCTTACCTATATCCGACCTCTCTTTATCTATTTGATAATACCCTATGGAACACGCTTTTTTTAAAGGATCCTCTTTATCTCAAACGTTACAAACGTTACACTGTAAGCTTTGCCTACTATACTTTAACGTCAAATCTATAAGAATAGGTACACACATCAGGCAAGATATATACAAACAATCCCAAAAACTGGTATCATCCTGAGTCTGAAGGCAAAATGTGTCAAAAACCCGCGTTATTCGTCTCAGCTGTGTAAGCCGCGATTCAGACGTTACTTTCCCGCCGCCCTATATTTTCCTTGATTTTTTCTCTGCCGTGTGCTAAAGTTAAAATAGGTTATTTTGCTGGGAACACCTCATAAAAACCACTCTTATCCTAAAACAAAGGTTACCACTCTATGCCCAAACACAACTTCAATGAGAGACTGACAGCACTCCTCAAAACTGACACTGATTTTATCGACGACGCAGGCGAACTCATCCTCGCCGCTGTCAGAGAACACGCTTGGAGACTCGACCACAACCTCATCAGATTACTCATCACCGACACAGAGATTAAGAAAACCTTCTTTCACGAGATCGAAGGACATTGGGTCTTCAATCACAATACCTTCGTTAACTATATCACCGATAAAAACTTCCTCGCCAATTCCTACACCCGTTTCCGAAATAAAATCGGCTTGAATATCGGCGGCAAATATCTCCGAGAACGCGGTGAAGTGTCGCTGGTTTGGCCTTACAAAGACTGCGTTCTGGAAGGCGGGCAGACGCGCGAAGAAGAGCAGCGTGCGGAGATATTTTTCAATGAGGTGCTTGCACAAGATGAGATAGATCGGCTGTTTGATCCGAAGGTTCTGACGAGTTGGCGGCGTTATACGTCTGATATTCTGGTTGACAAAAGCGGGGGGGGGTATTTCATGATAAGTATACCGAAGGTGGCGTGGGAGAACTGAAGCGAGATGAGAACGGGGTTATTCGTGAGAACCTCATTATCAAAGGCAACAATCTCATCGCGCTCCACACGCTCAAGCAGCAATTCCGCGGACAGGTCAAGCTCATCTACATCGACCCGCCGTATAATACCGGAAATGACAGTTTCGGTTACAACGACAAATTTAACCATTCCAGCTGGCTAACCTTCATGAGAAATCGATTGGATATAGCAAGAGAATTGTTAAGAGAGGACGGTGTCGTTTTTGTACAATGCGATGATAATGAGCAGGCCTATCTGAAAGTTTTAATGGACGAAGTTTTTGGCAGTAAAAATTTCGTCTCAAACTCCGTAGTGGTCATAAATAGGGGTGGTCGAGATTATGGAGGGATAGCGCGAACGCACGAATACCTTTTGGTATATTCAAAAGAACCACAAACTGAGCTAAATCAGATAGAAGAAAAAGACAAAAAATTTGCTTACGAAGATGATCGCGGCGGCTTTAACTTAATGGAATTGAGAAACCGTAATGTTCGATTTAATTCTGAGAATTGCCCAAGTTTATGTTATCCATTTTATGTCAACCCAGCCGACGTAGATATCAACGGTTTATTGGAGCTCTCATTAGAGAGAAAACCGGGGTTTGTCGAAGTGATGCCGTTAAAATCTCAGGGCGTGCAGACCGTCTGGAGGTGGGGTCGGGAAAGAGCCCTTAAGTATCTAAACACTGAAATAAAAGGGAAATCGAGACGGAATGGCGGTTACATGATTGTTCAAAAATATAGGAGTACCTCTAAACGTCAAAGAAGCGTTTGGGACGAGAAAGCGTTTGTAAACCAAAGAGGAACTGCACACATAAAAGCCTTGTTTAACGGAAGCGTTTTTGATTATCCAAAATCAGAGCATCTAATCGCACGGATTATTGAGCTCGGCAGCAAAGTCGGGGACATTATTTTAGATTTCCAGCTCGGATCCGGGACAGCTGCCACTGCCGCCCATAAAATGAGGCGGCAGTATATAGGTATTGAGCAGATGGATTATATTACCGAGGTGACTCTGCCGCGACTCAGCAGTGTCATTGCCGGTGAACAAGGCGGCATCTCTGAATCAGTCAAGTGGCAAGGCGGCGGTGATTTCATCTATTGTGAGCTAACGCCATATAACCAAAGCTATATGGACAAAATCCAAGCCGCACAAACCTCTGAAGAACTGATCGCCCTCTGGCGAGAGATCGCTGAAAACTCATTTCTGAATTGGTATGTCAACGCCGAAGTGCCCCAAGAGGCGATAAACGACTTCAAGGCTATCAGGGACGTGCAGAAACAGAAGCATCTATTGGCAGAACTTCTGGATAAAAACCAGCTGTATGTCAATCTCTCGGAGATAGAAGACGCAGATTTTAGGATTAGCGAGGAAGATAAAACCTTAAACAAGGCGTTTTATGGCGAATAAAAAATTTCACGGCGGGCAAAAGACGATAGGAAGCACAGGGATCTATCCGTTGTGAGTATCACCGTAGCAGTATTGACAATATTTATGCCCCTGCTCGTTGTTCCTAAAATTTGATTTAAAAGTCAGTTTTTGATATAATACGGTTTTAAAGTAAACACTTCTAATTGCAACGCGAAAGGAGATTCCGGTCATGCGAGAATTTGGGTATATTGACGCGAAAACTGTATCGGAAGCTGTTACCCTACTCGATAAGAAAGGGCAGACTGCGCGGATTTTAGCCGGCGGTACCGATCTTATCGTCCAAGTGAGAGAAGCACAGAGAGATGTTGACTGGATGATCGATATCAAATCCATCCCTGAGGTCAACGTATTAGATTATAATGCGGATGCTGGTTTAACGCTCGGTGCTGCCGTGGAATGTTATAAGATTTATGCTGTTGACGAGATCTGTGATGCCTATCCATGTTTAGTTGATGCTGCCAAAATTATTGGGGGCACTGCAATTCAAGGACGCGCGGGGGTTGGTGGTAATTTGTGTAACGCCTCACCTGCGGCAGATACCATACCGCCTCTAATTGTGTTAAATGCCATTTGTGTCATCGCCGGCCCAAACGGTGAACGCCAGCTGCCAGTTGAACAATTCTGTACCGGCCCTGGGCAGACTGCGTTAGAAACGGGGGAGATACTTGTATCCTTAAAGATACCGGCACCTGCCAGCAATTCAAGCTCCTACTATCTCCGGTTCATTCCACGCAACGAGATGGATATCGCTGTTGTCGGTGCAGGTGCTTCTGTGAGGCTTGACGATGCTAAACAGTCCATTGTCTCTGCTCGGATCGCGCTCGGTGCTGTTGCACCAACGCCGCTGTTTGCAGAAGAGGCGAGTGGGCTACTCGCGGGGCGTGAAGTCTCTAATACCGCGATTGACGAAGCCGCAGCGGCTGCGCAAGCGATCGCCCGCCCGATTAGCGATATGCGTGGAACGGCAGAGCAGCGGACACACCTTGTTGGTGTACTGACGCGGCGCGCCCTCAATGGTGCAATCCAGAGAATCCGTGACGCAGCATAAACATTCTTGTTTTACCTGCATCGGTTGATTAACGTTTCTCTATCGGAAGGACACACCCTTCCTTCTTCACTCAATGCAAAAGGAACTCATAACTATGGCGAGAAAATCGCACGTTCAAACCGCTATTAATGGTGAAACGGTGGAATTTCTATGTGAGCCCCGGCAGAGTTTGCTGGAAATTCTCAGAGATGAACTCCACCTTACTGGTGCTAAAGAGGGATGCAACAACGGAAATTGTGGTGCCTGTTGTGTCATTCTCGATGGCAGACTCGTCAATTCATGCTTGGTCTTGGGGGTCGAGACTGAAGGCAAATCCGTTGAAACGATCGAAGGACTTGCTGAACCCGAAAAATTGCACCCCATTCAGGAAGCTTTCCTCGAAAACGCAGCGCTTCAATGCGGTATCTGTACTCCGGGCTTTATCATGAGTGCGAAAGCACTTCTTGATAAAACCCCAAACCCGACTGAACACGAAATTCGATACTGGTTGGCCGGAAATTTATGTCGCTGTACCGGTTACGATAAAATTGTTCGAGCTGTGCTCGACGCAGCCGCAGCTATGTGAAAGGAGCGTCTCTCGACGAAAAAATAGAAAATGGCTGATAACAAAGAATACAAAGTTGTTGGAACCCGACCTATCCGCCATGACGGCGTTGACAAGGTCACCGGCCGGGCTCTTTACGGGGCAGATTTTCAGATCACAGGACTCCTTCACGGCAGGGTGCTTCGGAGTCCACATGCCCACGCCCGAATCCTCTCAATTGACACGAGTCGTGCCGAAGCTCTTCCGGGAGTCAAAGGGGCAGTCACTGCACAAGACTTGCCTACCGCTGAGGACAGAGTCGCAGACCTCGGTGAGGGAGCTGTCAATCTCAAATATCTCTGCGATAACATTTTAGCGAACGACAAGGTGCTGTACAAAGGACACGCAGTTGCTGCAGTTGCTGCGACGGACCCGCACATTGCAGAAGAGGCATGCAAACTGATTGATGTTGAATATGAGGTGCTGCCCCCTGTGCTAGAGGTGCGTCATGCTATGGAGTCGGATGCGCCTCTCCTGCACGAGAATCTGAAAACTACTTCACTGGGTGAAACTGCTGAGGAACCGAGCAACATTGCAAGTCACATCCAACATAAAAAGGGCGATACTGAGAAAGGGTTCGCGGAAGCAGATGTCGTCATTGAACGGGACTTCGTTACAGGCACTGTCCACCAAGGCTACATTGAACCGCACAATGCCACGGCACATTTCAACCAAGACGGTCAGCTGACCATTTGGTGTAGCACACAAGGGGCGTTTACTGTTCGTGAGCAGGTTGCTGAGATCCTCCACTATCCGATTTCTAAAATTAAGGTTGTCCCGATGGAGATCGGGGGAGGCTTTGGTGGCAAAATCAGCGTCTACATTAAACCGGTGGCAGCACTGTTAGCAAAGAAAACAGGCAAGCCGGTCAAGGTCTTGATGAGCCGCACGGATGTGTTTGAAGGTACAGGACCGACCCCGGCCTCTTACATCCGCGTCAAGATGGGGGCTACTAAGGACGGTAAGCTAACTGCGGCTGAGGCGTATCTCGCTTTTGAAGCGGGAGCTTATCCCGGCTCCCCGGTTGGCCCCGGGGCCATGTGTATCTTTGCACCTTACAACATTGAAAACGTCCTCATTGACGGTTACGATGTTGTTGTGAACAAACCGAAAACCGCTCCGTATCGCGCACCGGGGGCAACAAACGCAGCTTTCGGTTCAGAGACAGTGCTTGACGAGATCGCCGAAAAGCTGGGCATAGATCCTCTTGAAATCCGGTTAATCAACGGTGCGAAAGAGGGGGATCGTCGTGCAGACGGTCCGGTTTACCCACGCATCGGCTTCATTGAGTCAGTTGAGGCCGCGAAACAGCATCCACACTATGGCTCACCGAACGGGAAAAAGCACCACGGGCGTGGCGTTGCTTCTGGCTTCTGGTTTAACATCGGCTTGGAGTCGAGCGTGACGATTAATGTTAACGCCGATGGCACAATTAATCTCATTGAGGGGTCAACAGACATCGGCGGCACGCGCGCTTCCATCGCCATGCAAGCGGCAGAGGTTCTTGGTATCCCCGCGGAATCGGTGAACCCGAGCGTCGTTGACACCAATTCTGTGGGTTATACTGCTGTAACAGGTGGCAGCCGCACAACGTTCGCAACGGGGTACGCAGCGTATGAAGCAGCACAAGATGTTAAGAGACAGATGATCGATCGCGCCGCGAAACTCTGGGAGGTGGACGCATCCAAGGTCCAGTTTGCAGAGGGCGTATTTTCATCCATTAACGGCAAAGAGGAACAGATAAGTTTCCGTGACCTCTGCGCGCGTCTCGGTGAAACCGGGGGTCCAATTGTCGGCAGCGGAACCGTAAATCCTGGGGGCGCTGGCGGTGCCTTCGCAACCCACGTTGTAGATGTGGCAGTAGACGAAGAGACCGGCAAGGTTGAAATTTTGCGCTACACCGCAACACAGGATGCAGGAAAAGCCATTCATCCGAGTTACGTTGAGGGGCAAATCCAAGGCGGTGTTGTTCAAGGCATTGGCTGGGCATTGAATGAAGAATATATCTACAACGCCGAGGGTACGATGACAAACGCCAGCTTCCTTGACTATCGGATGCCAACCTGTTTGGACTTACCTATGATTGATGCTGTCATTGTTGAGGTGCCGAATCCCGGGCATCCGTATGGTGTGCGTGGTGTCGGCGAAGTGCCGATCGTGCCACCGCCTGCTGCTATCGCCAACGCTATCTACGATGCAATCGGCATTCGAATGACAGAGCTCCCGATGTCGCCAGATCGGCTTCTGAAAGCCATGGGCAAAATCTAATTTACTCTCAATGCTACCGGGGTGGGGCCCGCCGCCTACCCCTACAAGTCAACCGAGTTGATAAAAACAGACAAACATCCGAAGTATGCCAACCGTTGCCATTCCCGCTCTCATGCGTAATCTTACAGACGGTGAAGAGAGCGTCTTGGTCTCTGGGACTACTGTCCGTGAAGCGATTGATAGCTTAGAAAGTCGCTACCCGGGTATCAAAGTTCGCTTGTGTGAAGGGGACCGTCTTAAACCCGGTATTGCCGTCTATATCGACGGTCTTCTCACCCGAGGGTCTCTCCGCGAACCGGTTAATGCGGATGCGGAGATCCATTTCCTTCCTGCCATCAGCGGCGGCGCTGCCGAATCAACCTGTTAAGATTGGTTATATGTAATCAGGCAAAAGATGGCGAATAGTCAAAAAAGTATCCCCACTATAATTCCAATCCTGATGACGAGTTGATGGAGTCCTCTTGGCAGCAATTTGATCTTATCGGTGCCTCGCTGACCTTCTACGGATAACGGATGATGTGAGTACGTGCGGGCACCGCGTTGGTGGTCGGCTTCCTGTTTCTATCCCCAGCTTCCGGCCCGTCCGAAACAACGCAACGGGACACGTCGAGATTACCGGGATAACGCAGTCTGAACTCAATAACGCGGGGTTCAATATCCTACGGAGTAAGAGCAAGGCCTGCAAGTTCCCAGCGATTAACACAAAAGGGCTAATTGCTGGCCACGGCACGACACCCGAGAAGCATGTCTATACCTACACAGATACCACTGCGAAACCCATGGTCTATTACTACCAGATAGAAGCCATTTCTATGGACGGGGTGCGCACGATGTTACGGACGACGCATCTGCGTGGAAATGTCTCTGTGAGTGGTAACCTCACAACGTGTTGGGGTGAGCTGAAATCGCCAAATAGCAGACATAGCAGTTAGACAACAAACTAACCTTACAAATCAATTAACCGAACGTAGAGGGCGGAACTCATGTTTCACTCCCCAACGTTTTTTAACCACAGTCGCTGCCTGTTTTCTTTTCGGTGATCGAAAAAAAGCTAAACTTTTTGGACCGAAACGTATATATATAAATAATAAGGCGAAACATCACCGGACGTGAAAGTATCCGGGAGTTTTGCACTACAAGAGGAAGGAGAAAACAAATGAAAACGTCTTTGTTTCAAATGCTTGTGATTCTTAGCTTCCTTACCGTAGGTTTCATGACCGTTACGTCGTTTTTTCAAGAGAGTGGGGCAGATCCAAGCGAGGTTATACATGAGAGACACGAATATTGGAGGCGGTGTATAAACCTACCAAGTTCACCACAACTCCTGTTTATTCAGAATAAGGTCTATGCGAATGGGTGGCATGAAGGGGATCACTGGAGCAGCGGTGGAAACGACTCTGTGCCGCGCCATCTTGTATCCATAATACGCAGAACGGTTTACCATCTCCGTTGGGTACGGTGTGAGGTCGCCTAAACCTTACCTTTTCTTTTTATAGGTAGGACTTGCCAGAGACAAGTTCTACCTATATCTAATCTTTAAAATAGGAGGTATTCTTAGAAATGAAACGAGTTTTTTTCACTGCCGGCGCTCTAATTTTTTTAGGCATCGCTTGGACGTTATTTCTCCGGTGGGATAGGATCCGTTTTGTGGAAAGCCTACCCAAAGCGCCCGTTCGCACTGATATCCAACACGCCACAGAACAGACTCCTCAAGATCTCATTGCTGAAGACAAAAGCAGCGATGCGCTTAGAGTCCAGAGAACACAAGATGAGTCTGCCCATATAGATGAGGAAACGCCTATAGACACAACGGACAGGCCCTTGCATCACAATGAGACTCATTCGTACCGCCCCGAACTCACTTTTCGCCATGAGTCTGAACAAGGCATTGAAACTCTCAAACCAGAGAATAAATCCCCAATTTTTGCTCCGGATCTCTCCGCAGAGGAACTCATAGAGATGGACCGTCAGAGCTTCGTAGAAAAATACGGTAATATTCCTGAGATAGACATATTTTTCAAATATATGTCTCCTGTTTATGAAGCGTGGGCAGCTGGGGAAAGTCAGTTTACCGTTGACAGAACCAACGAAAAAATACTTGAGTTGAGCCGCGCACAGATGGTTTTGTATCCGGATAAGCCTTATTTTAGAAAGGAATACGAACGCGCGCTAAAAATATTGAAGGAGCAAGAACAACAATGACAGAGCTCCCGATGTCGCCAGATCGGCTTCTGAAAGCCATGGGCAAAATCTAATTTACTCTCAATGCCACCGGGGTGGGGCCCGCCGCCTACCCCTACAAGTCAACCGAGTTGAAAAAAACAGACAAACATCCATCCACAGTATGCCAACCATTGCCATTCCCGCTCTCATACGTAATCTTACAAACGGTGAAGAGAGCGTCTTGGTCTCTGGGACTACTGTCCGTGAAGCGATTGATAGCTTAGAAAGTCGCTACCCGGGTATCAAAGTTCGCTTGTGTGAAGGGGACCGTCTTAAACCCGGTATTGCCGTCTATATCGACGGTCTTCTCACCCGAGGGTCTCTCCGCGAACCGGTTAATGCGGATGCGGAGATCCATTTCCTTCCTGCCATCAGCGGCGGCGCTGCCGAATCAACGTGTTGGAATTAGTTTTAGGTATCGATGCAAAAAGCGCGCGTATGATCGGCGATTCTGCTTAAAAATGCAGGTAAAACCCCTAAAATTTCCTGATCACAGCTTTTCTTCGTAAAAAAAACGAATAAATTTGAAAAAAAATGGTTTTAAGGGCAGAATTATGCATTTTTTTGACAAATTAATTTGACAAACGCTTTTTGAAGGTGTATAATTAACATTACCTTTCAATAGGAAAGGTGGTTTTGTTCTTTGAAAGTTAAATAGTGAACGTGACGTGCCTATTAAATAGCTTGTGAGTGCACTTCCATTGAGAAGATGTACTTCAATACTTTTGTGGAGAGTATGATACCGGCTCAGGACGAACGCTGGCGGCGTGGATTAGGCATGCAAGCCGAACGAGAAACCGGACTTCGGTCCGGCGGAAAGTGGCGAACGGGTGAGTAACGCGTGGGTAATTTACCTCTGAGATGGGGATAACAGTTCGAAAGAGCTGCTAATACCAAATACGATTCGGTTAACTTCGGTTGGCCGACTGAAAGGTGGCTTCGGCTGCCGCTCGGAGATAAGCCCGCGTCCTATTAGCTAGTTGGTGTGGTAATGGCGCACCAAGGCGACGATGGGTAGCTGGTCTGAGAGGATGGTCAGCCACATTGGGACTGAGACACTGCCCAAACTCCTACGGGAGGCTGCAGTCGAGAATATTTCGCAATGGGGGAAACCCTGACGATGCGACGCCGCGTGGGGGATGAAGGCCTTCGGGTCGTAAACCTCTGTGTTACGGGATGAATTGGGCGTTGTTGATAACACAGCGCTTTTGACGTTACCGTAGTAGAAAGCCCCAGCTAACTACGTGCCAGCAGCTGCGGTAATACGTAGGGGGCAAGCGTTGTCCGGAATCACTGGGCGTAAAGCGCGCGCAGGCGGTGAGGTAAGTCAGGCGTGAAAGGGTTCGGCTCAACCGGACCATGGCGTTTGATACTATCTCACTTGAGTCTAGAAGAGGAAAGTGGAATGTATGGTGTAGCGGTGGAATGCTTAGATATCATATAGAACACCTGTGGCGAAGGCGGCTTTCTGGTCTAAGACTGACGCTCATGCGCGAAAGTTTGGGGAGCAACCGGGATTAGATACCCCGCTAGTCCTTACTGTAAACGATGGGTACTAAGTGTAGGGGGTGTTAATTCCCTCTGTGCTGTAGCTAACGCATTAAGTACCCCGCCTGGGGAGTACGGCCGCAAGGTTAAAACTCAAGGTAATTGACGGGGGGCCGCACAAGCGGTGGAGCATGTCGCTTAATTCGAAGCAACGCGAAGAACCTTATCCAGGGCTTGACATCGCAGTGACCGCTATAGAAATATAGTTTTCCTTCGGGACACTATGACAGGTGCTGCATGGCTGTCGTCAGCTCGTGTCGTGAGATGTTGGGTTAAGTCCCGCAACGAGCGCAACCCTTGTCTTTAGTTGCCATCAGGTAATGCTGAGCACTCTAGAGAGACCGCTGGTGACGAGCCAGAGGAAGGTGGGGATGACGTCAAGTCCGCATGGCCCTTATGCCCTGGGCTGCACACGTGCTACAATGGCCGGTACAGAGGGACGCCAAACCGTGAGGTGGAGCAAATCCCAAAAAGCCGGCCCCAGTTCGGATTGCAGTCTGCAACTCGACTGCATGAAGGTGGAATCGCTAGTAATCGCGAATCAGCAGGTCGCGGTGAATACGTTCCCGGCCCTTGTACACACCGCCCGTCACGCCATGGGAGTTGGTAGCATTCAAAGCGGGTGACCCAACCCTTCGGGGAGGGAGCTCTCTAAAGTGAGACTGATGACCGGGGCGAAGTCGTAACAAGGTAGCCGTAGGGGAACCTGCGGCTGGATCACCTCCTTTCTAAGGAGCATTAGCAGAAGCACTCTCACACAGTGCTTATGTTCAAGCGCTCTTTACCTTACAAGACACGCACAAACACTATCTAACTTTCAAAAACATTACCCGCAAACAAATGTTCTAACACATCCTACCTTGCTACAACTTATCTTGCAAAGAACCTCCAATTAGAGGAGATCAATCAACATGTGGAAAGATGTTCTCTTCAACAAACGTTTTTTTACTGGCCTCGTTTTTCTCACGCTTCTTATTGTAGGCAGCATCATCTGGTATGAAAGTGAAATACGCAAATTACGAAAGAGCGAGGCAAAAACTCAGGTATTTCTCGACGCTTTAAAGAAAGACACCCTAGCTACCAAAGATGGTGAAGAGAATCCGGACTTGGCCATTTCACAGTCGGAAACCACAACAGCACCTCTGGTGGTTGAAGAAAATGAAATGCAGACATTACAACAAGAGAATTTTATCAGGGACGATCAAAGTATGGAGACTGCGGAGCCCCTGAGAAACAGTAAGACTGGTGACATAATAGGTGAATCAAATTTAATAAATGACTTTCCAGAAGTTCCTGAAGGGTTTCCATCCGACCTTATTCCGGTTTGGGTTCACCTCCCGAATTATCAAAAAGGTGATATGTACGGACATGAACTGATGTATCGGGTTTTGATAAAACTCTGGAATCAGGGCGATCACGATTTTGTAAACGGCATCTATAGCCACAATAATGGCCGCGTCTACCCACTCTGTAATGATGTGCTGTATGTTGAATGGGACGATGAGGTTGTTAATGGTAAAACTATTAGGTTTCCAGTTGCTACGACTGGAGCAATGGAATATCCCTTTACAATTGAGGAACAGATCACAGGAAGTTACTTAACGAAATATCCCGGCCTCAAGTTTGTTGATTGGCATCAGGCGGGATATGACCCTGAAACTTTTCTGAGTGCTGATGAAAAATAGTAGACACTGTGTCAAAAAGGTTATCCGACTTTTTTTGCAATTGATACGATCACTGTCATGTTCAGTGCAACAGGGGAAAATTATGATACGGAAACCTAGCTTCTCGGTTACATTATCAGTATTGCTGCTCACATTTTCTGTCACAGTTAGGTTAGGGGCATATGGTGTTTTTACCACTGCACATCGAAACCCTCTGTGCTGTAGCTAACGCATTAAGTACCCCGCCTGGGGAGTACGGCCGCAAGGTTAAAACTCAAGGTAATTGACGGGGGGCCGCACAAGCGGTGGAGCATGTCGCTTAATTCGAAGCAACGCGAAGAACCTTATCCAGGGCTTGACATCGCAGTGACCGCTATAGAAATATAGTTTTCCTTCGGGACACTATGACAGGTGCTGCATGGCTGTCGTCAGCTCGTGTCGTGAGATGTTGGGTTAAGTCCCGCAACGAGCGCAACCCCTGTCTTTAGTTGCCATCAGGTAATGCTGAGCACTCTAGAGAGACCGCTGGTGACGAGCCAGAGGAAGGTGGGGATGACGTCAAGTCCGCATGGCCCTTATGCCCTGGGCTGCACACGTGCTACAATGGCCGGTACAGAGGGACGCCAAACCGTGAGGTGGAGCAAATCCCAAAAAGCCGGCCCCAGTTCGGATTGCAGTCTGCAACTCGACTGCATGAAGGTGGAATCGCTAGTAATCGCGAATCAGCAGGTCGCGGTGAATACGTTCCCGGCCCTTGTACACACCGCCCGTCACGCCATGGGAGTTGGTAGCATTCAAAGCGGGTGACCCAACCCTTCGGGGAGGGAGCTCTCTAAAGTGAGACTGATGACCGGGGCGAAGTCGTAACAAGGTAGCCGTAGGGGAACCTGCGGCTGGATCACCTCCTTTCTAAGGAGCATTAGCAGAGGCACTCTCACACAGTGCTTATGTTCAAGCGCTCTTTACCTTACAAGACACGCACAAACACTATCTAACTTTCAAAAACATTACCCGCATCGGAACCTAGCTTCACAGACAGTAAACACTTTGTCTACACCCCTTAGGAAAAGGAGAAAGATTGATGTTTTTCTTCACTCGTATGATGGTTATCCTCTATATGTTGAGTATCATATCATTTGCTTGGATACCGCATGCAGAAGCCGGCTGGGGCGTCGAGATCGTTACAGATATACATTCGCCGTGTTATGCATCCCACCCCGGGTATGGTAGCTACTATTGCGGCACTAAAACCAATACACGCTATGAGTATGAAAGTCCACCTGAGCCACCAGCTCATTATTGGTATTATCTTGATCGATATAATAGGCAAATTCCTGTACACGTTGAGCATCCACGAGAACGGCGAAATAAACGATTAGTCATTTTTCGGAAAGAAAGCACTTGCATGGAATGCGATTTCGGTGTTGTCTATTAACATTTGACTCGTGCGGATAGAAGATTTCTATCCGCACGTACTCGATTGGAGTTTTTATGAAATTATGGATGGTTGCAGCAACCCTGTCTATTCTCTTGGCTTGTGGGTTCCTCGTTTATACAAAATGGGAAAAGCAGCATTTTTTAGAAGGTATTCCGAAAAATCCGGGACTCGAAAATCTTCCGAAACATCGAGCTGTCGACTCTACGGAACCCTTTAAGACACAAGAGCTAAAAACTGAACAGAATACACAACGGCATCCGAGATTAATTTTTGAACATACTGAAGACAGAAACTATCAGATAGAATCCCCGGATGAACATGCCGCCCCAAATTGGGATGACAACGAATCCCCCGCTGAACAAAGCCAGGACCCCTGGGGAGACATGATCGACAAGGAGCGGATCAAAGCACGTGGGGCTTATATCGAGGATCCGGAAAACATGGAACTCGGAGAACTTGTTGAGGCGGAACGTCAACAACTCATTGAGCGATTTGGAGATATTCCTGAAGTGAGTCTTTATACTTCTTTGAAACCAGGATACTTGGTTGGGAAACTAAATCTTGACGAACTGATAACTTTTCTCAAAGCCCAATATTCACTCTTTCCAAGCGAAAGTACTCGGAAGTCAATTGTCTTACGCGAATGGGAAAAATCGAGGGATGATAGAGGCGTTAGGCATCAAGATCCAACAGAGGCGGATCTAGAATATCTCAAATCCCAGGGTATTACTGTCAGAAGGACAAGAAACCGTTTAACGATTACCAGTGAATAAGAATTAGCGATTGCAAGCATATCGTTTTCGGAAACACTTTTGACAGCGCCACATTCCAGCAGATCCAATTCCGCTTTCGGTTTCCGGCGATGACAATAGACAAGGTTGTAAAATTTAAGGACACATTGTATGTTAAGGAAAAAGAACCTGCTTATAATAGGCGGGGTCTGTTTCCTCATAGGGGCTATTTTCCTTTATCTACACACTTCTTCCCGAAGAGTTAGCGAAGAAGTGAAGCCGCACCTTAAAAAGCTTTATGCCCTTTCGGGTGAACTGACTCTAGCACAAAAACTGGAATATATCGAGATAATGGCTGCCATTCAGGCCGTTCATAATCAAACGCCCCTCCCGGTGGAAAGATGTTCTCTCCAGCAAACTCGCTTTCAATTTTGAAAAACCCCATTTCTTAGGAATTAATTTGACAAATCCTACTGCTGAGCGTATGATTAATATTGCGTTTTGCCAAGAACAGCTCGGCGGTCCTTCCCTAAAGACTGTCTTTTCTTCAAGATACCTCTCATAGGCTTATAGCTCAGGCAATTAGAGCACCCCTGATAAGCGCGAGGTTTCTGGTCCACCGTGTGTTTATAGTTCGGCTGATTGTCTTTAACTAACAACAAAGGAGAACACTTTAATGAAGCATTTACGTACACCCTATCGCCTGTTTATAGGTGCCCTGATTGTCTTTGTCGGCATCTTTGCTTTAAGGACGCTCTACCTCAGGCATGCTGAACGTGAGACGCAAGAAGCGATTAAATTGGCACCGCTGCCGACAGGGACTATCCAAACCCCCTCTATAGAAGAAACATCAGAAGGCGGACGTTTCCGAACCGGCGGCGCAGAGCATGCACAACCGGGCGAAACGACTCATTTAGATGAGGCAGAGACATCCTCACAAAAGACCATTGTTGAGAATACCACTAGTGTTAAGAAACAGCCCACTCCTCTTGAAATGAAACTGCTGGAGCGTGGGATTGACATTAGCAAATTACCGCGCGGGCCCAATGGGGAACTTCTTAAAGGAGCAACAGGCGGAATCGCACTCGTTCCCAATCCTGTTGCCCCTACACAGAAAGACATTGAAAGAGCTAAGAAAGATAGACAGCTCAGGGAATGCCTTGCAGAGATTGAAACGGAACTTCTAAAATTTCCGTCCGATGGCACTATAGGCAAGGAACCGTTCCTCAAAGTCCTTGATTTGCAAGAAGAGAAATTCCGTATAGAACGAGAGTTGGGCGTTCAATTGCGAGGTACTGCTGATCCGATTATAGGGGTAGAAATCGCAAGACATGCGATGAACGTTATGACTGATGAGGGGATCCCCGTCTCTGGTGTCCCTCGTTTCATAGAATTATTTGAAGAACTGGGGGCTTTGGAGTTAGCACGTCTGTTTCGGCTTGCTGCGGAGAATGCTGTTCGAAACGGTGAAGGTTTCTTTCATTCTCCGCTAGAAATACAACACGGAGAATCAGATGAACCTTAGATTTTTATTTATATGCCTTTTATTGATGGGCTCTTTTTTTAGTTTTGCCGATAACGAGTCAGGATTCTAGCAAGGCAGCCTTTTTAAAAGGAGATGACGGTATGACACGATCGAAATACCTTTGGCTATTCTCTCTTTTAATCGTTTTAGCAATAATAGCCTTTTTTCTTTTTCGATTACAGGAACCCTCTAAGAACGCTGCCGCCCCATCAAACCTGAAAACGACTGAAAAGAAGGTGCTCGGTAGTTTTGACAGTCAGACCCCAATGCAGACAACGCCCCTTAGCAACAGCACAGACGCATGGGAGACCTGGATCGAGAAACAAACCGAAGATCTCTTGAAGTTCGCCATTTCAGATTTGTATAAACAGATACCCGCTGCACAAACGCTTGAACCAGAACAGATTGAGGACATGAAAGCCAGCTTTCGGGCACAAATAGCAGAGCATGCGGCTCGACTGAAAAACGAAAGAACCGATCCGCCACCAATAAGTCCAACCTTCGAAACAACGTATAGGACCTCCGACTTTGAGAAATACACAGGTGCCCAAACGGTAGCGGCGATCATGGAAAAATATGATGAAGGATACACTCGCTTCCATAAGGACACACTCGCGGACACAAAGTATCCAAGAGAGGAATGGCTCGCTATGCTGCTGGATCGCGGGATCACTATAGAGACAATTCTGGACTATCAGAGCTACCTGCAGATACGCAAGGACTTAGCTCACTTGGAGAACAATCCGGGTGCCTGGGAATCGTGGGGGCACGGGGCGATCGCTCCAACGGACGACTGGGAAACCTACAAGTCTGCGTATACGGAACGGAAGATTTGGGAAGCCCAACAAGTTCAGCAAGCCCAGCGAGCAGATCCAAGCGTTGACGGCGGAATGTTTGGTGGGACGGATCGCAAAACGTTCCTTCCTATAAGGCACGACACCCTTTATGTCAAGCGACGCGGCATGAGATTCTCATTTTCTGGGGCACCCTTTAGAAATAAGACGCAAGAGTTTAACCTGATATTTCGCAGAGCCTGAGGGGTATGACATCATTTATCTGGATTCAAACGACAATATACTCAGCGAGCCGCCTCCGCCTATCACGCGGGAAGAGCTGATGAATGCGGGAGGTGCGGTGCTGCCAGAGGCGTGGTGGGAAGGCGACTTCAGCGAACAGTCCCTGACGGAGTTTCAAAGGGACGTTCCTATGCAAGAGATGCCTGAAACTCGGAGTGTAGAGGCTCCGCGTTTTGCTGCAGATGTCGAGCAAGAGATAAAGGCTCAGGTAGAGCAAGCACAACAGAGCACGGAGCGTTTATTAGAGAAGCTCACCCAGAGTGATGCTGATTTTCAGGAAGAGTTTAAGAAGCAGTTTCTGCCTGAGGTATCCGATGAGGGTTTTGAGAATACACTTCGGCGCCGTTTTTCACCGGAGCGTTTCAACGCGGCATTGCAGACGCTAAAACGTTATGGTCCTAAAGAGGGACTCCGTAAATTGAAAGAGGTTGATCCAGAAGTTGCGATACACTTAGAACGTTTAATCCAACGGTAAGGCGGAAAACACAACGAAAGAAACGATTAGTCATTTTTCGGAAAGAAAGCACTTGCATGGAATGCGATTTCAGTGTTGCCTATTAACATTTGACTCGTGCGGATAGAAGATTTCTATCCGCACGTACCTGATTGGAGTTTTTATGAAATTATGGATGATTGCAGCAACCCTGTCTATTCTCTTGGCTTGTGGGTTCCTCGTCTATACAAAATGGGAAAAGCAGCATTTTTTAGAAGGTATTCCGAAAAATCCGGGACTCGAAAATCTTCCGAAACATCGAGCTGTCGACTCTACGGAACCCTTTAAGACGCAAGAGCTAAAAACTGAGCAGAATACACAACGGCATCCGAGATTAATTTTTGAACAGGCTGAGGACAGAAACTATCAGATAGAATCCCCGGATGAACATGCCGCCCCAAATTGGGATGACAACGAATCCCCCGCTGAACAAAGCCAGGACCCCTGGGGAGACATGATCGACAAGGAGCGGATCAAAGCACGTGGGGCTTATATCGAGGATCCGGAAAACATGGAACTCGGAGAACTTGTTGAGGCGGAACGTCAACAACTCATTGAGCGATTTGGAGATATTCCTGAAGTGAGTCTTTATACTTCTTTGAAACCAGGATACTTGGTTGGGAAGCTAAATCTTGACGAACAGATAACTTTTTTCAAAGCCCAATATTCACTCTTTCCAAGCGAAAGTACTCGGAAGACAATTGTCTTAAGCGAATGGCAAAAATCGAGGGATGATAGAGGCGTTAGGCATCAAGATCCAACAGAGGCGGATCTAGAATATCTCAAATCCCAGGGTATTACTGTCAGAAGGACAAAAAACAGTTTAACGATTACCAGTGAATAAGAATTAGCGATTGCAAGCATATCGTTTTCGGAAACACTTTTGACAGCGCCACATTCCAGCAGATCCAATTCCGCTTTCGGTTTCCGGCGATGACAATAGACAAGAGTGTAGGATTTAAGGACACATTGTATGTTAAGAAAAAAGAACCTGCTTATAATAGGCGGGGTCTGTTGCCTCATAGGGGCTATTTTGCTTTATCTACACACTTCTTCCCGAAGAGTTAGCGAAGAAGTGAAGCCGCACCTTAAAAAGCTTTATGCCCTTTCGGGTGAACTGACTCTAGCACAAAAACTGGAATATATCGAGATAATGGCTGCCATTCAGGCCGTTCATAATCAAACGCCTCTTCCGGATGAGGAAGCTCGTCGTGTGTTGCAACATGCCTATACGCTCGTTATGTCAAACCCTGAACTTATTAAATTAGGCGGTATGATAGAGGATAAGGCACACGGCAACACCCATGAACATAATTTGACCGAGCAAGAAAGGATACAAAAAAGGCTTGATGCATCGGTTGAAGATATCTTAAGCAATCCGATACCAAAACCACAAGGTTTTACGCCGCAGCGTTTTGAAAAGGCCACGCGAACCTTGGCAGAAAAAGGGATGCGCAGCCTCGAAAAAATAGATCCTGATATGGCGAAGTATCTTAAACAACTCATTACCCCCTGAAAAGAAAGGAAACCGAGCTGCCGAAGAGAGGGAAGGGGATCCGAAATTGGACATTTCACAGCCAGAACCCCTGACCGCACCTCTGGTGGTTGAAGCATTGGAATGGAGGCATTTTATGAAGAAGATATTTCAAAATACAATCGATTCTCTTCATCTCTTTTTTGAGATGTCTTCGGAATGGAGACGTTTTACGAAGAAGGAGCCGAAGAAGAAGCCTCGGTTGGAACTCAGTTCTGCTGCGTGGAGTTTGGTAGGCACCCTCGGATATTTATTCGCTCGACTGGTCGATCACTGGTATCCGTTTCTGATTGCTGGTTTACTTGGTGTTGTGTTTTCTTTATTTGAGGGACCACACCCCCGCCCCAAACCAGCACGCGAGGCCTACGCAGAGTATCTGGCAAGGCGGCAAGAGCAGAAAAGGCAAAGAGACTCAAGTCGTAACCCGGAAAAATGAAGACGCATTTGCAAAGCATCGTAGACATCTTGTCAGAACCGAGTGCCTTGTTCACACGCCTCATGTGGAAAGATGTTCTCTCCAGCAAACTCGCTTTCAATTTTGGAAAACACTCATTTCTTACAAATTAATTTGACAGTTCCTCTCTTAGAATGTATAATTAATATTAGATTTGGCCAAAAAATAGGTGTTCTTTCCCTGAACATCTATATTCCTCAAGGGCTTATAGCTCAGACGGTTAGAGCGCGCGCCTGATAAGCGCGAGGTCCCTGGTTCGATTCCAGGTAAGCCCACCTTCCTCCCTATCGCCCCCTTCACAGTCTATCTGCGGAGATTTTAATTGAAGAAAAATATCTGGACTGGGTTTTAATACGTGCTACGATGAAGGCTAATCGTTCATACCCGTCCATATTCGGTATTGCTGCAAGCAAGTCTGAAATCTCTGACCTGTGAGGAGAAACGTTCTATGCTGCTAACGCTCATCCGTCGAGAGCTTCTCGACAACCTCATGACCTTCCGTTTCGCGGCTGCAGTCTTCATTACACTGCTGCTGGTGGTTGCCAATACCGTTGTCCTCCTCAAGGACTATGAACAGAGACTCGCCGCTTACAACACCGCCACCACGGAAAGTCGCCAGAGATTAGAGAAAGAAAAAGTCTATGCGCGTTACGCTAAAAAACTGGTTGTGCATCGTCCTCCGAACCCTTTGAGCATTTTCAACCTGGGATTAGATAGGCAGGTGGGTAACAAAATTAATATATACCACGCGTTTGTACCGACAATTTGGGATGCAGAGAAGCACGGTTCGGATAATCCGTTTCTCAACCTCTTCAATTCAATTGATATTGCCTCTATTTTTCAGGGGACGCTGAGTCTCCTCGCGCTAATTTTCGCTTACGATGCGCTGGCTGGTGAACGTGAACGCGGTACGTTACGCCTTGTACTGACACACCCGATCCGGCGCGGATACATCCTATTTGCCAAGTACATCAGTGCGATGCTTTGTTTACTGTTGCCGTTGCTGATAAGCCTTCTCCTATCTGTCATCTTGCTGACGACATCCCCAGCGATTTTTCTGAACACAGGCGAATTTCTTCGGATCGGTGGGATTGTCCTAACGTCATTTCTTTATCTGTCGCTGTTCTATCTCATCGGCATGGGTATCTCCTTGATGACGCGTCGAAGCGGTACCGCGCTCATGCTTTGCATGTTCGTCTGGGGTCTCTTAGTGCTTGTGTATCCGAACCTGATTGTTACTGCTGTTGAAATTACCCCGCAACCTGATACGCAACTATCTGTCTATAACCAAATCAGACAGATATGGGAAAAATTGGACAGAGAAAATAAGCAGTTTCTCCGTAATGATACTGTCCTGGGCCCTCTATCGCGTGGCGGCGAAGATTGGGGGTTTAAACTAGAAGGCGTTGAATATACCTTTCCGGTGAGTGCGGACAACCCATCAACACTGCTTTACTTTTACCAAACCGGATTCTATGCTGGAAAAGTTAAGGCGGAATCTGAACCATTGGTACCGTACGTACAGGACTATTACCGTTACTATAGTAGAGAAGTTGCAGATACCGTGCAGCAAACGTGGCTTGTTCGTAAGCCTGCCTTAGAGACCGCCTACGTCCGCCCTGCAAACCTCGGGCGAGTACTATTAAAGTTCTCACCCGTTGGGTTGTATGATGCAGCAACGGAGGCTTGGGCAGGCACTGGTTTAGAGGGGATTCAAGACTTTTTCAGTGCGGTTCGACGTTACCGGCGCGCGGTCCTTGACTATTTCCATGACGAAAAAATATTTGAATCGCGACAATGGTTTGCTGCCGATAGGGGCACAGCTGATTGGAACGCGCTCCCTCGGTTTTCTTTTCAGCGGAGCAGTATAAACATCAACGCACAGAGAGCTTTGCCAGATTTAACCTTATTGTTTATGATTAACCTCATGCTGTTCACTGTCATATTCCTGATTTTCATCAAGAGCGAGGTATAAGCGTTTTCATCAGCGTGGGGTGTTGCGGTCTCTTTCAGTTATCCGTTTCCAATGAGGCGACTATGTGGTAGGCAAGCGGTTTTCAACAACCAACATTCTAACTGACGATTGAAACGAACGGAGCAAAAAGAGGGACAACTTGCAACGATAAATGTGGCATATTATAAAACGGGAAATCTATGATAATCTCAATAGTCTCCGCTTTGCGCTAACATTTGTATTATTGTTAGCCCTGATGGTAACGAATGCTGTCGGCTATCTCCGAGAACATCCAAAACGCGTGCAAGAGTACCGGAATGCTGTCACCGAATCTTTGAATCGTTTGAATGTTCATGCTGAAGGCAGTCTCTATAAACTGGCACAATATGGGCCGGGGAATTTCTACAAGAAGCCCTCTCCACTTCACTTCTGTGCAAACGGAGGTTTCTCCCTTTTACCGGATAGAGTCGAAGTGGACGAACCACGTGTGTTCGCAACGGATTCGGAAGGTAACTCGACACTCGTCGGACTCTGGCGTTTGCTATATCTAGAGGCCAACCTTCAGAATAAGAACGTTGGTCCGGACGTTCCACAAGTGGATTGGGCGTTCATCATCGGTTACGTTTTAAGCTTGATAGCCCTTTTGTTTACCTTCGACACCTTTTCTGGCGAACGCGAGCGCGGGACACTCCGGTTGATGTTGGCAAATCCAGTGCCTCGACACACGCTCCTTATCGGCAAGTTTTTAGGAGCAATGATCAGTATCAGCATCCCGTTTACAATTGCGGTAGTGGTAAATCTCTTGTTGATTTCTACTGCTAGTACTGTTCACCTCACGTCAGAGGCATGGGCACGCTTAGGTATTATCTTCTGTGTTGCGCTTTTGTACACAAGTCTGTTTTTGGTGTTAGGCGTGTTAGTCTCTACGCGTGTGCAACAGAGCTCGGTGAGTCTGATGATACTTCTTTTGACGTGGATAACCTTTGTTGTCTTTATGCCCAGCACCCTTGCTTCAATTGCAAGTGGTTATTCACCTACCGGGTCCTTTGATGAATTTTGGAAGCGGCGGAACCCAATTCAAGAGGATTTATGGGATAAATATGACGAGTGGATCTGGTCAGACGAATTGGACGACAAGACGTTGCGCGGGAAAAGTGAGTTCTTCACCAAAAATGTTGAAAGATCGGAGCGGTGGCACGAAACACGGTTAAAGTATCGGAGTACTCAAGTGCAACGCGCCCGCGCTATCTCTAGTATCTCACCGGCCACACTGCTGAAGCATCTTATTGAAGGGTTTGCCGGAACCGGATTTGAGCGGCATCTGCAATTTGTGGAGAATGTACAACATTACGCCCGGCAATTCCGCGAATTCATCGTTGACACCGATAGAGGCGACCCTGAAAGTCTTCATATCATAGGCGTTCGTGAAGGCATGTCACAGAAGCTCATCAATCTAGCAGGAGTTCCGAGATTTGAAGATAGATTCAATCTCAGTCAGGACTTCAATACTAGAGCAGCGGAATTGCTGCTCTTAGCACTGCTTGTCGTTGTCCTACTCTCCGGGGCATATCTTGCATTTGTGCGCGCGGAGGTGTGAGCCAAAATGCTCAAAGTACTCATCGTTAGAGAACTGCTTGACAACCTCATGACCTTCCGTTTTGCCGCGGTCTTGCTGATTACACTCCTGCTCGTTGTTGCAAATACCGTTGTGCTTGTTCAAGATTACGAACTCCGTTTAGCGAGTTACAACGATGCTGTCAAAATCCACAACGTGGAACTACGGAAGGCAAAGACCTATTCTAAGATGTACCTGACTGTTGACCGGCCCCCCAATCCGTTGAGTATTTTTAATGTCGGATTGGATAAACGTTTAGGTAATTCTAGCGGCATCTGGCATGGATTCGTTCCGACGCTCTGGGACGCTCAGAAGCACGGCACCGATAACCCGTTTATCGCCTTCTTTTCTTCCATGGATATTGTCTTTGTCTTTAAGGTGATTTTGAGTCTTATAGGGTTGATATTCGCTTACGACGCGATTACAAGGGAGCGGGAGCGTGGCACCCTACGACTTGTTCTTGCACAGCCCGTCGGACGCGGACAGATCCTGCTTGCAAAATATATGAGTGCGATGGTATGCCTGTTAGTTCCGTTAATATTAAGCCTTCTTTTTGCCCTACTGTTGATAACCCGTTTGATTCCGTTATCAACTGCGGATTTCCTCCGCGTCGCTGGAATTGTGTTTACGTCGTTTGCCTATCTGTCCTTGTTCTATCTCATTGGATTGTTGATATCCGCGATGACCCAAAGAACCGGTACTGCGGTGATGATCGCAATGTTCGTATGGGGCTTTCTGATACTTGTGTACCCAAATCTGATTCGGGCAACAGTTAACCCAGGAGGCGATATTCGCGAGCGCACAAAGTCCGCAGAAAATCAAATTCGACAGATTGTAGATGAATATGAGAGAGCACGGCAAGAATTTCTTGAAAAGGAGGGTGTCGCCGGCGAAACATCTGAGTTTAACAAGGCTTTGGGGCTTTACACGGATGCACACGTGGATCCAGTCACCCTCTCGCCTTATTTGGAAAATATGAGCGAGATTTCAGAAATTCCCCCGAAGTTTGAGAAGTACGTTTCAGTCGCTAAGCGATATTATGCATTTGTGGAACCGCTGGCTGCCGATGCCGCAGAAAAGGCATGGTTCATACAGAGGCAGGCACTTGATGCCACTTTTGTTCGACAAGCCGAAACGGATAGAGCACTGTTGAAGCTTTCACCGGTGGGTATCTATGAGGCCGCAACACAAGCATGGGCAGGTACTGACTTATCGGGGCTTAGAGATTTTTTTCGGGCAGCACGCCGCTACCGAAGGATCCTAATTGATTATTTTTACGCAAAGAACGCATTTTCATCACGGGAGTGGTTTGTTGCCGATAGAGGCGTGGTCGATTGGAGCACACTCCCCACATTTACTTACCAGAGAAACAATATAGGGGTGAATGCCAAACGAGCATTGCCCAACCTACTTCTATTGTTGATAGCTAACCTCACACTATTTATGGGGATAGTTCTCGTTTTCATCAAAAGCGAGGTATAGAATAACGGGCAGCAGGGAGCTATCAGCTCGTAGCTTGCTTGAACTGCATCTCATTAGAGTGCCTGCCGAAAAAACGCAATGTCCGTTTGGGCCTGACCTCTCCAAGAACGAGTGACATTCAACATATTTTTGCGGATTGAAAACTGACAACGGACAACTATTTAACCGATGTGGCATATCACAAAGCGTGAACTCTACGACACCGTCAATAGCCTGCGTTTCGCGTTGGGAACGGTGCTCCTCCTAGTGTTGATGTTAACCAATGCTGTTCTGCATCTGCGTGAACATCCGGCGCGTCTACAAGCGTATCATAACGCAGCTGCAGAATCTATAAAGACGTTAGAATCGCGCAGTACCAGTTTATATCGTCTTGCAACAGAAGGCCCTGGAGACCTCCATAAAGCCCCCTCATCCCTCCATTTCTGTGCTGAAGGCGACGAGGTACTTTTACCTAGACATGCCAGTGGCATAAACTACTTTCGCTATGTCGCCAACGCTAGGCCCGTCTGGCGGATGGTGTATCCACAAGAGACACCTGATCTACGGAATATCCGTCCTGAGTTTACTACACTCGATTGGGCGTTTATTATCGGCTACGTACTGAGCTTTATCGCCATCCTGTTCACTTTTGACGCAATTTCTGGTGAATTGGATCGCGGCACCTTGCGACTGACTTTAGCAAACGCTATTCCGCGGCATACGGTGCTGATCGGAAAGTTCTGCGGAGCATTTATCAGCATTAACATACCCTTCACTATTGCGGTGCTGATGAATCTACTTCTCATCTCTACCTCGAACGCCATACACCTTAACGTCGAGGCATGGAGCCGTTTAGGTATCTTGTACGCTATCGCTATCCTCTATGTCTGCCTGTTTATTGCTTTAGGACTCTTCATATCTGCTGTAGTTCGAGAAAGTGGGGTGAGTCTTGTCGTTCTCCTTTTAATCTGGGTGAGCTTTGTGATTTTTATGCCGAATACATTGGCATCAATTGGAAGTCAAACGTCAGTGCCGACGGCGTATATGAAATTTTGGAATCAACGCATTCAAATTACCGATGAAGTGCGCGCAGCCTATCGAGATAAATACGGAGATTCCGAGACAACACCGCCGCTGCATGTAGTCGGTGAGTATGTCAATTCAGAGGCGGAACAGTACGAGCATTTCAATGAGCAGTATTTGAAGCAACAAATTGCACAGGGAAAACGGGCGCGGGCGATAACCCGTATATCACCAACAGCAATGGTTCAACGCCTATTTGAATCTTTTGCTGGGACCGGGTTTGAACGGCATCTACAGTTTATTGAGAATGTGCAGCGTTATGCACGGAAATACCGCGAATTCGTCATTGATACCGATAGGGCGGATCCTGAAAGCCTTCACGTTGTTGGAGTTCAAGAAGGCATGTCACAAAAAAGTGTCAGCCCAGAGGCGATCCCAAAATTTAAAGACGCACTCAGCCTCAACAAAGACTTCGATGCAGCCGCAATGGACTTGCTGCTATTGGTTCTGTTTCTGGCGGTGCTTGTGTCGATTGCGTACCTCGCCTTTGTGAGTCTTGAGATTTAACTTTACGATCCATCCATTTGCAGTCGGGAAGATATTTATATTAAATCCGGTCTATGGCACCAATTCGCCTCGACTTGCAGTCAATTCAGCGTAAAGCCGCTGCAGTTGGGTTGTCACTGGGCTAATGCCTCCGTTTCCAATTTTCCTGCCGTCAACCTCTAAGACTGGACTCAGCTCACCGACAGTCCCAGTGGTAAAGACTTCGTCTGCAGTATAAACTTCAGTCAATGACAAGTTCCGTTCTGTGAGTGGGATACCAGCGTCATGAGCAATTTGGATGACCGTTCCACGTGTAATTCCTGGTAGGCAGCTATCGGCGTGTGGGGTTAGTACCCGTCCGCGTTTTATAACAAAGATATTCGTCGCGTTTGTCTCTGAAACGTACCCGTGGATGTCGAGCATAATTGCATCGTCCATGCCAGCAACGTTCGCCTCAATCTTAGCGAGGATGTTGTTAATCAGGTTATTGTGGTGGATTTTAGAATCGACACACTGTGGCGGATTCCTTCGGATCGCTGAAGTGATTAAACGGACACCATCGCTAGCATAGATAGGCGGCTTCCACTCCGCAATTACAATTAAAGTCGTGCCGTACTGGTTGACGCGTGGGTCCATACTGGATGTGATCTTTTTTCCGCGGCCGAGCGTTAGACGGATATGAACGTTGTCTCGCATGCCGTTGGCTGCGAGCGTTTCGAAAATCGCTTTTTTAACTTCGGCGCGCGTCGGAACGCCTGCAAATGCCATAGCATGCGCGGAATCCATGAGTCGATCGAGGTGTGCATCCAAAGCGAAGATTTTCCCGTTATAGACACGCAACCCCTCCCATACACCATCACCACCTTGAACAAGGCTGTCGAACACAGAAATTTTCGCATCTTCGCGCCGGAGCAATTCGCCGTTGACGTGGATTAATATATTTTCGTTTCTTGCATCAGGTAATTTAGGTTCCATATATCCTCCATTTAATAATTATTAGCTGTGAAAGAGCAACAATCAGAGCCCCATAGCAAACTGCTTTGTTCAGTGTCTTCAAAAGCGGATACATTGTTACAAAACCTGTCTTGAGCGATACCTAACCGTTGATAGTCAGCATTACCACGTATCCCGCACACTTACACCCGCGCCGGCGAGGTAGGTTTTAATGTTTTCGATCGTGAATTCTCCGTAGTGTGTAATAGAAGCTACGATTGCAGCATCTGCATTGCTTTCGATGAAGACATCTCGCAAGTGCTGTGGGTTTCCTGCACCGCCAGAAGCGATAACAGGCACTGAGACCAAATCTGCAATAGCCCGCGTTAACTCAAGTTCATATCCTGCTTTTGTGCCGTCCGCATCAATGCTATTAACAACAATCTCGCCCGCTCCTAGATCAACGCTGCGTGCCGACCATTCTAGGGCGTCCCAACCGATCGGGGTCCTGCCACCGTCTATGTAAATTTCATAACCGTTTGGAATCTGTTCGCTTTTCGGAACTCGTTTCACTTGCATACTTAGCACAATGCACTGACTCCCGAACGCCCGTGCGCCTTCGGCAATAATATTAGGGTTTCGCACGGCCCCGGAGTCTATACTCACCTTCTCCGCACCGGCGAGCAGAACGCGGTGCATATCCTCAAGGGTTCGCAACCCGCCACCGACTGAAAAGGGAATGAAGATCTCAGCAGCGACAGCAGAGACAACATCAATCATTATATCGCGTTCCTCGTTGCTGGCTGTAATGTCGTAAAACACAAGTTCATCGGCACCGCCTTCGTAATAGAAACGCGCCATCTCAACAGGGTCGCCGACATCCACATTGCCCTGGAATGCAATACCTTTTGTGACCTTTCCGGCGCGCACATCTAAACATGGAATTATCCGTTTTGTTAGCAAAGTTTTCTCCTGTAAGAAGTTGATTAATTTGTGAACCGTTGCTTCTTGAATATACTCAAAATGTCGTCAAATTCTGCAACTCTTAGGAGCTTATACATTCCGGTGAGCGTGAGGACGCTCAATCCGATTGGGACAAACACACCGGCCAAGCGCTGCACTGTACCCTCTGTGCCGAGCCAATCGCCTTCGATCACTCCATTTGTTAACCAGCAGACAACGCCCATGACAGCTGAAGCGATTAAGACTTTAAATGTTAACGGGATGACTGCCCTGAGTCCCAAGCGGCCGACCTTACGCCGAAGCAATAACAGTAGCATAGCACAGTTCAACGTCACAGTCAAAACTGTTGAAAACACTACAGCTCGAGGGTCTAAAAAGAGTTCTCGGTAGATAAAGAGATAGTTGAGACAGATGTTGAGTATAACAGCACAAATGCTGAGGATGACAGGTGCACGAATGTCTTTATGAGCGTAAAAACCATCCGTAACGATCTTGAGAGCCGAAAATCCACACAAACCGAAGGCGTAAACGAACAGCACCCCGGCGGTTCCGGCAGTGTCTAATGCATCAGTCTCTCCTCGTTCATACAGAAATCGGCAGATAGGTATCGACATGACCATCAACCCAACCGCTGCAGGTACTGTCAAGGTAAGCATGAGGCGCAGGGCGTAAGAGAGGGTGTTGCGGAAATTCTCTGTCTCTCCGATCGATGTGAACCTCGCAAGTTGAGGGAGAGCCACTGTTGAAATGGCTACACCGAAGATCCCGATCGGAAGATGCAGGATGCGGTACGCACGGCTAATCCACGTCAACCAAGCAGAACCTGATGTAATAAAGAACGTGTTCGTAAATTGATTTACCTGCACGACTGCAACCCCTAGCACTGCAGGCCCAACCAGGCGCATAACCTGAAGTACCCTCGGATCCCGTAGGCTTAGCAGCGGGCGATATCGAAACCCGACGCGATACATAGACGGCACCTGAATTGCGAATTGTGCGATCCCGCCAACACATACACCGATAGCCATTCCAGTTACAGGATGTGTTCCGGCTAAAGGGAACAAATAGTAACCACTGATCCCAATAAAAAGGGAACTGACATTAAAAAACGAGGAAGCGCACGCCGGAATGCCGAACCGACCTTTGCTGTTCAATAGGCCCATCGCAATCGCCGCGAGCGAAACAAAGATCAAGTACGGAAACATCAACTCGGTGAGATAGACGGTTAATTCAACTTTAGTGTCAAACCCGTAATGTTCGGTGACATCGAATTTCTCATCAAAATCCGTACGGGCTAATACGTCAACGATAGTAGGAGCGAAAACGATACCGAGGAGCGTGATACCCATTAAGATGAGAAACGTTAGGTTGAATATCCGGTTTGCGAGATTCCACGCTGCTGTTTCCCCATCTTCGGCTTCTGTGGCGAGGAAGGTCGTAATGAATGCTTTACTCAAGATACCTTCGCCAAACAGATCGCGGAGAAAATTCGGGATGCGAAACGCCAGATAAAAAGCGTCGCCACTAAGATTCGATCGAAAATAATAGGCGATCGCTGCTTCGCGCGCGAGCCCCAATATCCGCGATCCCATCACAGCAATGCTGACAATTCCAGCCGACCGGGTGACACCTTGATTATTTTTTTTTGCAGGTTTTGTTGCTTTTTTCATTTGGAGAAGATTGCCCCGAAGAACTTCAAGCAAGATATTCGGAGCCCGTCTGTAGGCAGGGTTTAGTAGCGTGTAGTCGTTTGGAGCTGCCGCCTACAGATTAGAATGTAACTTCTTGTTGACAGGGCTGCTAATTTAGTGTAAATTTTAGGAAGTTGCCATTACAAATTCTATCGACGTAAGGAGCCCCGAAGATGCAGCATAAGCGATATTTCACGCTTGAAGAAGCCAACCGATGTATCCCTGAATTAATTGAGGAGATCTCACTCTTAAGAACGATAAGAGACGAACTCGCAATGTATCACGCCAAGGTTACCCCGCTCTTAGAGGTCGTTTCCACTAACGGTGGGAGTCAGTGGACCCCCGTTCTACTTAAAGCAACAGCGAATTTTCAGGATGCCCTTGCAAGGATCGAAGACCGTGGATGTCATCTGAAAGGAATTGACCCGGGTTTAGTTGACTTCCCACACCTACGCGAGGGCAAAGAGGTCTATCTCTGTTGGCAGGTTGGTGAAACCAAAATCCGCTACTGGCACGACATCGAGGACGGGTTTGATGGACGACAACCGCTGTAATAGGTAATTCCCGATTAGCGATTTGCTATTCCCGATTAGCGATTTGCTGTTACCCTTCAGCAGCATTTAATTCGTGTGGCAGTTGCTAACGTTTGACACGCCACAAACCGCTTTTGACTGACAGCAGAGTGCGGCACGCCCCGATTGCTTGTCGCTAATCACAAATTGCTTTAAAAAAATGATGCGTAGGGCCGTGGCCGTGTCCGATATCCAAGGCGTGTTGAATAGCCCCGGTAATATATACCTTGGCGATCCTGATAGCGTCCACTAAATTTTTGCCGTGTGCAAGTTGGGTCGCAATCGCCGCTGAATAGGTACAACCTGTGCCGTGTGTGTGGTTCGTCTCGATCCATTCCGCCTGAAAAAACGTCCATTCTCCATCACAATAAAGTATGTCGGTAGCCCTATTGCCGGTAAGATGGCCGCCTTTAACCAGCACCGCGTGACAACCGAGTTCGGCAATTGTTTTCGCAGCGCTTTTCGCCGCATCGGTATCCCGGATGTTCTGTTCCGAGAGCAATTCTGCCTCGTAAATATTAGGCGTAATCACCGTTGCAAGTGGAATCAACACAGTTTTGAGGCTATTAATTGCTTCCTCTTTTAAGAGTGGGAATTTGCTTTTGGATATCATTACGGGGTCGACGACGAGAGCCGGTGGCGCATATTGCTTCAATTTTCGCGTAACCGTCTCGACGATAGCTGACGAAGAGAGCATCCCCGTTTTAACACTGGCTACGTCGAAATCCGTAAAGACAGCATCTAACTGTGCCTCAATTAGCGAAATGGGGAGATCAAACGCCTCGGTCACTGCGACCGTATTCTGCGCTGTCACGGAAGTAATCGCCGACATCGCGTAACCGCTATTTGCCGAGATCGCCTTTATATCCGCCTGTATACCGGCACCGCCCCCTGAATCTGAGCCTGCAATCGTTAAAATCTGTTTCATATTTTTGCAATATTAAATCTAGTCACTGTTCCGCATCCAGCAGGAATTGTTAAACAATTAGAGAGTGCCAAGATAGTGTTTCGCCTGTTTCCCGGAGTTTTTAGGAGCCATAACGCCTGACATCACAGCAACTCCAAAGGCACCAGCTGCTAAGCACTCAGCAACTCTTGCTGGAGTAATGCCACCTAATGCGAATACCGGCAATTTAAAGCGTGATGTTATCTCTCTGAGGCTTCCTAAACCGACTGCGGGGCCGTACCCCGGTTTGCTTACAGTCGGATAGATAGGACTATAGGTCAGAAAATCGGCACCTTCTGCCTCTCGTTTTTCTGCTGCCTCAATGGAGTGCACCGAGCACCCGACATAGAAGTGCTTATCTATCCGAGCCTTTACTACCCTAGCAGATTTCGCACTCGCCGGAAGATGAACACCTGCTGCCCCAGCGTTGCATGCAACACGTATATTTGTATTGACAAAAAGTTTTGCCTTATAATTCCGACACAATTCAGCAATCGCTTGTGCCAAATCCATTAATTCCTCATCTATCATCTCTTTTTCCCGCAATTGGATAGCGGTAACGCCCACGTCCAACAACTCGGAGATCACATCAGTGAGTGGGGTAGGTGTACATCTATTACTATCTGTAATAGCATACAGCTTAAAATTAACCATTCTTTTCTAACGATTCTGTCTGTTGTTGATACCGATCATGATTTATTAAATGACCCGATTTAGCAAAATGAGGTCTCCGTCCATTTAATCCGGTGCAATTAAACTCACAAGAATCCGGTTGAGACGCTTGAGAACCTATAAGGGCAACAAACCGAGCAGGGCAGGAACAGTCCTTAAGAAACACGGCGGAGGCGTGCGGCGAACGTTCCGTCAACGCGGTGTTCGTGTGGCAAGGTCTGGACAAAGCCTTCTGTTGTTAAGGCGCTCGACGGAATATCTGGTAAAAAGCGTCTAGCATCTTCTACGATATACGTCGGAAAATTCGCCAAAAACCGTTGAACAACCGCCTCGTTTTCTATTGATTCAATGCTACAAGTGCTGTAAACAAGGATGCCTCCTGGTTTGATGTGTTGGCCGGCGTTTTCCAATAAGTTATACTGAAGTTGGCTGAGGGCTCGAGTCTGTTCAAATGTTTTGTTCCACTTGATATCGGGATGCCGTCGGAGCGTTCCGAATCCCGAACAAGGTGCATCGATAAGCACAGCATCCGCGGTTTTAATAAATCCAATATCTGCTTTCGTTGCGTCCATTATCCGTGTTTCGACGTTGTTGGCACCAACCCGTCGACAGTTCTTTTGCAATAAGGCTATTTTTTCCATGGATACATCCACGGCAACAAGTTTTCCGCTATTTTCCATGAGATGCGCGAGATGCGTCGTCTTGCCGCCCGGCGCGGCGCAGAGGTCTACGATAAACTGCGTCTCTTTTGGTGCAAGGAGATAGGAGACTAACATAGCACTTTCATCTTGAATGTAGATATCTTCTCGCCTTAAGACATCTTTTAATGTGTGATCGTTTGTAGTGTCAGAAGCAGTGGCGACGGCCGGGTTTTCCAGTACTAAGCCGTCGGGGGCGATTTTGGAGAGACGGGCGGTAATACCGCCTGCCCTTAGTGATTGAAGAACTTCTTCGCGCTGTGTTAGAGGCGAATTTACGCGAACGGCGAGCGGTGCGATTTGGTTGCTTGCGCGACAGAATGCTAAAGTCCATGTAACGCCGCGGGTCTGAAGCCACCGCTTTACCAACCAGGTCGGGTAGGACAACGAAATAGCAATATGTTCAACCGGGTTTGCATAGAGTGGCGGGTAGGCCAATGTTCTACCTTTGCGTTGCACGGATCGGAGGATAGCATTGATAAACCCAGCAGTTTTCTGCCCACGCGCAGATTTGCGACGGTGAGAATTGGTGAGTTGGACGGTTTCGTAAATCGCTGCGCGCGCAGGGATCGCGTCGAGATGTAGGAGTTGAAATGCGCCGATCCGCAGGATAGTGCGGTGTCGAGCATCTAACTGAAATCGGGGATTGATAAACTGATCCAATACCCAATCCAGTTGCCGCTGCCATCGGATAACACCATAGACGATGCCATTCGCCAGCCGCCGCTCACGTTTACTGATCGCATAACGCCCAAACGCACTGTCAACAACAGACGCTATGGATGCGCGGGTATGTGTGAGGGTCAACAAGCATTCTAGAGCGACTTTGCGGGCGTTCATATCTCGCGATAACGCGAGGTGCCGCGAGATATCATCTCGATCCCTCGCGAGCCTCCTTCTTTTCACAGCAAATTATCTAATACAACATTACAATCAAGCCAATTTTGCCTTCAAAGCATTCAGTTTGCGGTCGAGTCTGGACTTTTGGCGGTTTCCTGTGCCTTTTTTGATAACGCCTTTACCGGCAGCTCTGTCCAAGAGACTTGCTATGTTCCTACACAATTCTTGTGCTTTTTCAACATCGCCTGCATCCAGTGCCGCTTCGGTCTGTTTGAGCACTGTCCGTAGCGTTGCTTTGCGATGTCGATTGCGTGTGCGTTTGGCTTTATCTGCCCGCGCGTGTTTCCTTGCAGATTGTCTATTCAAAATTTATACTCCTTTTGAGAACTTATCCCCCGGTAATTTCATAAACCCCCGAGGCGTTGAATATCCTTCACAGGATGTGTATATTTAATGATACCACAAAATGTGGGGTTTGTCTACTTTTTTCTCATGAGTTTTCGGCTGTCAGTAATGCACGTGATTTCTCCCAGGCTTTCTGTAGGTTGATCTTTCTAAGGCCGGCTTTTGTGGTAGGGACTCGGCGTTTCCTCTTAGAGAGCAGCGAATGGCTGGATTTCGAATCCGGACCTTTGAAACCGTATTGATTTTTCCCCGAGAAGGCAGTAAAATATTAATAAAACATTGGAAACAAAAAGGAGTTTTTTTCATGAAACGTCTCCCCCTTCTCTTAATTTTTCTGCTTGGGATCGGACTTTGCGCCACCGTAGCAGCACCGCTAGAGCTCCCTAACACGCCTCCATGGAAACCTATAGGAAAATACACACACCCGGACATCCGGGAAAGTTCCGGTATTGTTACAAGTCAGCAGTTTGAAGGTGTCTATTGGACACTGAACGACTCCGGTAACCCGGCAACACTTTACGCCACAAAACTAAATGGCGAATTAATTCAAGAGATCACTGTGCAAGGTTCAAAAAACTTCGACTGGGAAGCACTCGGCATCGACTCACAAAACCGACTCTGGATTGGTGAGATCGGTAATAATAGTAGATTACGGCAAGATTTAAAGGTGGTCGTCATCGCAGAACCAAACCCTTTCACTGACACGGAAGCGGTGGTCATTGCAAGTTACCCGTATCAATATCCGGACGAAAATGTTGATGCGGAAGGCCTCTTCATCGTCGAAGGATTCCCTTACATTGTCTCTAAGGAACGAGAACGGGCTGTACTTTACCGGTTTCCGGCTCTGAAACCGGATGTCAAACAGGTTTTGGGGCGCGTTGGCGAATTTGCGGAGGCAAAATTCGTAACCGGTGCCGGGGTATCGGAAGACGGAACGCGGCTGGCTGTCTGCACTTACGACGCACTCTGGGTATATAATAAGGCAACAGCGAAAGACTTAGCAGAAATGATTCAAGGTACACCGTGGCAATTGCCACACGATTTTAGCGGGGAAGCAGTCTGCTTTGACGGTTACGATCTCGTCCTAACGAACGAGGGGCGCGACCTCTACCGCTTACCACAATTTTGGTATGAGAAAGAGTGGACGCTGCCCCCAAAGAACACGCAATCGGTAGTTCCCCTATTGCCTGACGCAATTACGCATCATGCAACAGCACAGATAGAAAACTATAGTACTGCTAGCATAAATATAGGCGGGAGCTATGTCGTACTAACACCGCAGACTGACAAAGAGATCGGTTCTCTAACTATTCCAATAGAAGTGCCTTACAGCGATATTTATGAAATCAGTGCTGTTTTAACGCGAGGACCGGAATACGCGCAGGTCGAACTATCCGTGAACGGCACTGCGGTCGGCTCGCCATACGACTGCTATTCTGCTGAAACAACAGCCGGAACCTTGGTTTCGTTTGGGACGACCCCGCTGACCGCTGGGACGAACCCTACGATGTTTAGCATCGTCGGGAAGGCAGCTGAAGCGACAGACTATAAAATCGGTATCGACTCCTATCGGGTGCTGCATGCTTCACCGCTTGTTAAACACTACATGGTGTTGGGCCCGTTTTCGAAAACAGACGAGATTGACAAGATGCCCGCTCTTGGAAGTCTAGTGGATCCGAACGCAACTTACACAGATATGCATGGCAAAACGATCCAGTGGAAGGAAACAACCACGGGGGGAGACGGGTTTCTCAATTTAAGCATAAATCTCGGCTTTGAGTCAGCAGCCGTTGGATACGCACTGATGTACGTCCACGCATCGAAACCGACTGATTCTGTGTTACTGATCGGCAGTGATGACGGGGCAACTGTGTGGTTAAATGGGGATGAAGTCTACCGAATCGACGCGAACCGCCCAGCGATTCCAGATGAAGATGCTGTTCCTTGCCAACTCAACGCCGGATGGAATGAGGTTTTGTGCAAGGTCAGTCAGGAAGGGTGGGGTTGGGGACTCTACCTGCGATTTACAGATGTAGATGGACTTCTTAAGTATAGCGTCCGACGACAGGAATAAAGAACGAATTTGCACAACTGATTGTCAATTCGAGCTTCACAACAGCAAGTGCTATCCGTTCGGACTTATAAAGCTGCGAACTACTATAGGTCCTGTCCTTTCGATTTGCATAAAGACGCATTTTCCGTTGCCTAGCGGGCGCGAGCAGAAGCACATTGGCGAGGTTAAGACGCCTCGCCCAGCAAAAATGAATCTTTTAGACCTGTTCGACGGTTATGGTCGCGGGTTCGCCGTTGAGTTTCTGAGAAACTGTGAAGGCGTTCTCGCCCGAAGACTCGACAACGGTTGTTGTCAATGTCTCTTGCAGAATATAATCTCGATGCACCTCAAATGCTTCTTCAACAAGCAATGAAGGCGTTTCGAGACTGAGCTTAATCCGGTCTGAGACATTAAAGTCGGCTTCTTTCCGCATATTCTGGATTTTGTTGACAAGTTCGCGTGCCAAACCTTCAAGCGTCAGCTCATGTGTCAATTCGGTTGACAATGCCCCGAATTTCTTCGCGTCTACCTCCACAAAGAAACCCTCTCTATTTTGTGTTTGCACGTCGATTTCTGATTGTTCGAGTGTGTAGGTCTCGCCTGAGGCTTCGAGCTGTAGACTGCCGGTCGCTTCTAGTTCCGCCTTCAGTTGCATTGAATTTGCAGTGGCGAGTGCCTTTGCGATGGCTTGTACACCTTTGCCATACTTCGGTCCCAAGGATCTGAAGTTCGGCTTGAGCGTCACTTGTGCGAATGCATCTAGATTCTCTACAAAGGTAATCGTCTTGACGTTGAGTTCATCGTGGACAAGTTCTGATAGACGGTTAACCGTCTTTTTTTCCAGGTCAGAGAGTCCTCCGAGTGTGAACTCGGCGAGCGGTTGGCGTGTTTTAATGCCCGATCGGTTGCGTGCAGCATGTCCCATACGGATGATCTCGCGCGTGAAAGCCATATCGGTGTCGAGCTGGGTGTCTTTTAGTGTGGCATCTGCAACTGGGTATTCTGCAAGATGAACGCTAGGTGGGGCGTTGGGGTCCAGCGAACACGCCAAGTTTCTGTAGAGTTCGTCCGAGAGAAACGGAGTAAAGGGGGCTGCGAGTTTTGCAAGGGTTACCAGCACCTCATAAAGCGTTGCATAGGCAGCCTGTTTGTCTGGTCCGGCTTTAGTCCCCCAGAATCGGTCTCGACAGCGTCGGACGTACCAGTTGCTGAGGTCATCGACAAACGTCTCAATAGCGCGCGGCGCGTTCGTGAGGTGGTAATTTTCCATGCTATTGCGTGCAGCGTCGATGAGGGTATGGAGTCGTGATAAAATCCATCTGTCCATTGTCGCCCGTTTTTTGACCGGTGGGGCATCTTGTAGCACGTCGATCTGCTCTAAGTTGGCATACATAACGAAGAAGCTGTAGACGTTGTAAAAAGTGCCCATGAACTTCTTCAGGGCTTCATCAACTCCCTCGGTTTTGAAAGTGCGCGGTGTCCACGGTGTGGTTGCGGTGAACATGTACCAGCGCATTGCGTCCGCGCCTTGTTTGTTGAGAACCGTCCATGGGTCCACTGTGTTACCTCGGCTCTTACTCATTTTTTGGCCGTCGGGTCCCATAATGAGTTCAAGGCAGAGGCAGTTTCTGTAAGCCGGTTTATCATAGAGAAGGGTGCCGGTTGCCAAGAGGCTATAGAACCAACCGCGCGTCTGATCGATGGCTTCCGAGATGAAATCGGCGGGGAACGCTTGTTCGAACATCTCTCTGTTTTCAAACGGGTAGTGCCATTGTGCAGTGTGTGCACAGCCCGAGTCAAACCAGCAGTCAATTACGTCTTCCACGCGATGCATTATGCTGCTGCACTTACTGCAGGTGAGGACCACGGCATCCACATACGGGCGGTGCAGTTCGATATCGGCCGGAACGTCTGTGCCTCGTTCCTTCAATTCGGCGATACTTCCCACACAGTGCTGATGTCCGCAGTCGTCACAAACCCAGATCGGCAGCGGTGTCCCCCAGTATCGTTCACGACTCAGGCCCCAGTCGATGTTATTTTCTAACCAGTTGCCGAACCTTCCATTTTTGATGTGTTCCGGATACCAATTGATCTCCTGATTGTGTTGACGCATCTGATCGCGAATGGCGGTTGTTCGGACAAACCACGATTCACGGGCGTAATAGAGCAGCGGGTTATCACATCGCCAGCAGAAGGGATATTGGTGCTTATGTTCGGCAGCCTTGAACAAGAGACCGCGCCCTTTTAAATTGGCTATGATGTGTGGATCGGCAGCCTTGACGTATTCCCCCGCCCATTTTTCTTTCACCTCTGGAACAAATCTGCCATCCGCCCCGACTAATTGCACAAGGGGCAGGTTATATTTTTGCCCGATCTCATAGTCGTCTTGTCCAAAGGCGGGGGCGATGTGGACCAAGCCGCTACCCTCTGTCGTTGTCACGAAATCTGCTGTGACGATGTAGTGCGATTTTTCTGGGTGCTGTCCGCTATCAAACAGCGGCTCGTACTCCCAATCGCGGAGGGCACTGCCTTTATAGCTCTCAACGATTTGTGGAGATTCATCACCGAATAGACTCTGCATACACGCTTTTGCAAGTATAAGATGCTGCCCGTTGTGTTCAACAGAGACATACTCGTAATCTTCACCGACAGCAACGGCGACGTTAGACGGCAGCGTCCACGGGGTCGTCGTCCACACGAGCAAATAGGTGTTTTCCTGATTTTTCAACGGGAAACGCACAAAGATTGACGGATCTGAGACTTCTTGGTACGCCAAAGCGACTTCGTGACTAGCTAAGGTTGTACCGCACCGGTAGCAGTAGGGTTGCACTTTGTGCCCCTGATACAGCAGATCCTTATCCCATGCCTGCCGAAGTACCCACCAGACGCTTTCTATGTAGTCGTTTGACAAGGTAATATAGGCATCGTCAAGGTTGACCCAGAACCCGATGCGTTCTGTCATTTGTCGCCAGTCTTGCTCGTATTGGAACACGTTCTCTTTACATTTTTCGATAAAGTTCTGAACACCGTAAGCCTCAAGTTCGGCTTTGTTTGTAATATTCAGCTGCTTTTCAACCTGATATTCAACGGGGAGTCCGTGTGTGTCCCAACCTGCCTTCCGGTGGACGTAGTGTCCTGTCATCGTTTTGTAGCGGCAAATAGCGTCCTTCATGACGCGAGCGAGGACGTGATGCACACCGGGCGGTGCGTTTGCAAACGGCGGTCCCTCTAAGAAAACAAATGGCGGCGCGTCTTTTCGCAGCTCCATGCTCTTCTGAAAGATGTTATTTTCACGCCAGAAGGCTAAGGTATGTTTTTCTTTCTCAGAAAACGTAAATTGTGGTGATACCTCTTCAAACATTTGGAAATTCCTCCGGCTCTTGTGGAAGTTGGAAGCGGCTGTCTGCTTGCCATCCGCACCGTCTTCCATCTACATCTGGAAGCGTGGGAAAGTAGTATGAAGTTCCTTCCAGATTTTCTTAGATCGTAACAAAAAAACGCCCTCACCGAAATCGTCCGTTTCAGCGATGGGCATCCGAATAAAGACTGCGTATCTACCTATGATTAGCCCACCACGGCATGATCAATAGCAATAACAGTGGGTAGGGCGCGCAGAACCGCGGCAACCCGAGGGTTCCCTGGATGTGGAACGTTGTTGCGCATCAGTTTCTTATATTGCAGCAGCATCAATGTGGGAAGCGATTTTCTGTCCATGCCTGGTTTGAATGACATTTAGTACTGTGAACGTCGACTTTTCTCGAATTTATCTGCTAAAGATATACTAGTTAATTATAATACTACATTCTCTGTGGGATGTCAACTATTTTTCCGCTGTAGAAGGCTATTCAAATGCCTCCCAAAAAATAGAAGTGTTTATAGAAAATGCCGGGGGCTATTTTTCCTTGGATCCGCTAGCAATCTCACTGGTATCTAATGATTTTGGGTTGAAAATTATAGATTTATCAGGTATACTAGATAAAAGTAGCATCTAACTTATTTTTCCCTGAATTATAGCAATCCGTTGACATTTTGCGAACCACAAATCTATAAGTGTGTTTCTCGAAAAACAGCGTATGTACATCACCTCTTACTGCTGATAGCGTAATAAATAATACAAGGATGACTCATTCGGAGAACTAGCATGGCTAAACAGATTGCACTTTTCAACCATAAAGGCGGTGTCGGCAAGACAACAACAACCTTCAATCTAGGTTGGATGTTAGCAAATAAAGACAAAAGGGTTATTATTGTGGATTGTGACCCACAGTGTAACCTTACCGGCATGGTGCTTGGGTTTAAAGATGCTGAGGGATTCGCCTCAATGTATGAGTCGGCTGGCGTAACGAACATTCGCAAAGGTCTCGCTCCTGCTTTTGAATCGCGGCCTGCACTTATGAAACCTGTGAAGTGTACCTCTATCAGGGGACAACCGGATATGTACCTACTCCCTGGGCACATCGGTCTTGCCGAGTATGAAATTACCTTAGGGATTGCCCAAGAGCTGTCTGGATCCTTGGTAACACTTCAGAACTTGCCAGGCTCCTTGCACTATCTTTTTCGCAAGACTGCTGAAAAATACAACGCCGATTTCATCTTAGTAGACATGAGTCCAAGTTTGGGACCAATTAACCAAAACTTACTGATGACGAGTGACTATTTCATTGTGCCGATGTTTCCTGATTACTTTTCAACCATGGCGATAAGAAGCCTCGCCTCAATTTTACCGAAATGGTCAGCATGGGCAAAGCAGGGCAAAAAGTCAACCATCTTGCAACAAGCGATTTACCCTTTTCCCGACAAGCACCCTAAGTTTCTAGGACCCATAATCCAGAATTTTCGAATTAGGGGAGGCATTCCGGCTACCGCTTTCAAAAAATGGATTGAGGAAATAAAAACGGGCATTAAGGAAAAGCTCATCCCTGTCTTACGTGAAAACAACATGCTACTTCCAGATGAATGGTATATAGAAGGGAGGTCAATTGAATCATATCAGACCCAATTTAATTTTCTTAATCCGAATTTCACACACGACTCGATCATAAGCCAACCACTTTTCCAAGTGTCAGACTTCAATAGTCTCATTGCTCTCTCACAAAAACATAAAGCCCCGGTTTTTGACTTGAGGGACGATCAGATTGGTCAAGCAGGTATAATACTTGCGAATACCAAAGCTTCGATGAAAAGGTTTTATGACTTATTTGATGATGGAGCTGACCGGATAATCACCCTCACTGAGAAGGTCGAATCCGATTGTCTATGCAACTGACGATCTACATACCACTTGAGATAATATCCTCGAGCGTGTTGAATCCTATTGAGCAATTTCGTGGAAATATAGACCGCGTCCGAGCACACGGTAGATTGCACGCTGCGTTCGACCAGCAGACTACTGATGTTGTAGATCTGACTGATCTTTTACGCGCCCAGATCGTTATGCTTATCAGTGCGCTTGACCACTACATCCACGAAATCACACGGATTGGAATGTTAGAAGTCTATGCCGGGATACGTCCAAAGACGAAGCCTTTTTCACGTTTTCAAGTGTCTCTGGACGCGACGATAATGGGAATTTCCAAACCCAATGAGAAAGAGTGGCTTGATATAGCAATCCGAGAAAAGCATGGTCATAAAGCTTTCCAGCAACCAGATAAGATCGCCGATGCGGTCCGGCTCTTTTCATCCTGCAAGTTATGGAGAACCGTTGCATCAGAACTTAACCTAACCGAGCAGGACGTGAAAAACCGACTCCGTACGATAGTTAACCGGCGAAATCAAATTGTCCATGGGGTTGACTTGGATCCGAGTTATCCAGGAACTAGAAACCGTTGGCAGATTTCTCCTTCGGATGTGACAGATGCCCTGGAATTCATTCAGGAAGTTTGTGAAACGATTGATGTTGTTGTTAATCAAAATTAGATCTCACCGCGCCATCCCCGCCTCACGATACGTCTGCTCAATCAACGCGATCTCCGCATCTGTCAAACCATACACCCGATACACCCACGCGTCTATCTCCCGCTCTATGTCGCGCACGCCCTCGCTCTCTGGATCTGCCAATATCTGCTCGACGAGCCGTGACAGCTCCGCTTTCTGTGCATCAGTCCGATCTGCTATCGGGGTACGGCGCATATACTGTGGCTTGAAACGTAAACCACCCGTCCAAGGATCATTAAGGCTCTGGAATTTATGGCGTGCATACCAATCAAGCAGTGTGCTGTTTAAGATAGCAAGCAAGGAGAGATCATAGGTCGGTATAAAGTGGGTTGTGTCTAACCCGAATGATTTCATTGTGTCATAGCATGCGTGAATCGATTTTGAAATCTCTGGGTACAAAATCTTCGGTTTTTCGAACTTGTCATAATAAGCGGTATTCGCTTGTATTTCATACCACTGATAGCGTCCTGCTGCCCTATTTTCAAGTGCCTCTCTATATTGGCTCAGATGTTTCTTGACAGCTGGGTATCGGTCAATCTCAACCCCTTGCCGTGTGAAGATGAGATATTGCCCTGTGCTATCCGTCCGCCACTTTCTAAGGTCTCGCCCTCTGAGCAAAGGCTTTATGAGCTCATCGCTCTTCGGATCCTCGGAGATCAGCCGCTGCCGCACAGCCGCATCGATGATAAATGCCTTGTTATATCCTGTTACGACCCCGCGCCAAAGTCCATCCACATATTCTCCGAGGGGTGTGCCAGTTGTTTCGAGTTTCCGCAGGAGCCGCACTGTCTCGGGCGATGCCAAGGTCCAGCCCTCCGCTGATAAATCACGCGGATGCAGCCGAAACGCCCGCTCCCGAAACGCCGCAGACAGCCGCAGCACATCGGACGCCTCCCGAAACGTCGCCACCGAAACAGGCACTCTGTCTGATGTAGCATTTTCAAGGATCAGGATACAGGTATCCACACTCGCTTTGAAGACAGCGACACTCCCGAAGTCAAGCAGCCGCTGAATGCGTTGGGTATCGCTGAAAAAGGTACGCAGTTTTCTGCCATACGCTGCCCGCAAAAACTTGTTTGAGGAGATATACGCCAAGATGCCGTGCCTCCGCAGCAGCTCCGTGCCGCGCTTGTAAAAATAGACGTAGAGGTCTGCGGTGCCGACATACACCTCTGGGAATAGCCGTTTGTAAGTCGGCTTCATCGCTTTGATAAGTTCTTGTCGCACATAAGGTGGGTTGCCGATCACAACATCAAAACCACCGGCTTGAAAAACCTCCGGAAACTCAACCTGCCAGACAAACGCCTCCTCCGGGGCATCTTGCCAGCCTTGAAGATCCGCTCGGAGTGTCGCGATCTGCTCTCGGAGTGCCTGTCTCTTTGCATCCCCGCGCGTGCCGAAATAGACGGCTTGCCGCTCCTGTATCTCTTGGATCAACGGCCTGTCAAGCGTCATCTGTTCGGGGGCTGCACCGGTCAAACTGTCTCCTGTTGCAACCTTATAGTCCAAGTTCGGCAGCGGTTCCGGTACGGCACCTTCATAGTCTACTGTGAGGCTCAGCCACAGGCGCAGCATCGCGATGTTGACAGCGAAGTCGTCTCTGTCCACGCCGTAAAGGTTCTTCCGGATAATCTCCAGCTTGCGTTCATACACCGTGCCAGAATCGGTCTGATCGCTTTGGAACAGAGCATCGCGCAGGCGGAGCAGTTCGCCCATCATACCGAGTAGATACGCACCGCTCCCACACGCAGGATCACACACCCGTAAGTTCTGCAGCACCGCTAACACGCCCTCTGAATCGCGGATCCCCGTGGCATCGCCTGCGTCAACAAACTGTGTCAGGCACGCCGCGCTCTCCGTTGTCTGCGTCTGCAAGCAGAGCTTCAGGCTCTCCCTGCACATGAAGGAGACAACCGCACGCGGCGTGTAGTAGCTCCCACTGGCGTGCCGCCCCGTGACGAGTTCCTCAAACACCTTACCCAGCATCTCGGGATCCACTGCAACCTCTATGTCTAGCGGCGTGGATTCGGTGATCGTGAAGTTATAACGTTCGAAGAGGTTGAGGATGTCGGCAAAGGTGTCGTTCGGCAGATCCACTGCGTGTTGTTCATCATACGGCTGCATCTCGAAGAGTCCACCGTTGAGGAACGGCACATCGCCGCGCCGGGTGCGAGCGGCGGCATCTTCGGATCCGGACTCACCGGCGGGATTGCTGAGACCGTGGAAGAAGACGTAATAGAGCCGGTCGTTGAGCAAGCTCTCTGTCCGAGGCTCCTTGTGCTTATCAGAGATTACCCCCCCCGCTTCTTATAGATTCCGCACTGCCAGAGAGAGTCTCGATGCCCATTGCAGCCTCATACAACGCACGCAAGTAGTCCCGGCGACCCGCATACCGCAACCAACCCTTTTTTTCAAGAAAACGCAGAAACATCAAACGATTCAACAGACGCTGCGTATACAACCGACGAGCCTCCACAGCGCTCTCCGGGATCCCTGACAGCGAGGCCTCCACCAACGCAAAGACGCTCTTATACTCACGGAAAAACTGATCCGTCACAGCCGCCACATCAAACGCACGCTGCCATTTAGCAACCCACGCTTGCGACGACGAAAAACCGCCACGCGGAAACGCCAGAGCCGGCAGGTTGTATTCACACAGCGTCCGAAGGTGCGTATCCCCACGATCCCACGAGAATATAGACAGCACCGCATCCTGCCAAGACGCACCCGCACCTGCGAAGTGGGCAAACGCAAACCGATGAAAATCAGCAGTCGTGCAGATGAATAGCAGATGATCCAGCTCCCACGCAGGCAACCGTGCATCTCGGGCGCGCCTTTCAACCAGACCCCGCAGAACCCGCCGCAACTCCGTGCGATACACCCGCTCGCTACTGAATTCAACAAAGAAGATGCCCCACGGCTGCGAGCCGACCTCGGGAGAAAATCCCAACGCCTCGCGCGCGAACGGCGGCAGCTGCAGACAGTCAGCGACTCGTGCCTCAGACGTTTCATCAAGCTCCAGCTCTGCTGACGACCACGGGAAAGCTATCTCGCCGAGCGTCACGTCTTCGGGGATAGGCCAGTCGAGAGTGTCACGAAAAAACGCTAAGAGCGTCTCAAAGTCAGTTATAGTATCAACATTTTCAACGGGTATATATGACATTGGTATTCCTCAAGGGTTAGGCGATAAGTAAACGGATAACGGACATCTTGGAAAATAGACCCGACCAACGAGACGGGTGCTTCACTCTCCTAATATAGCACGCACCGCTTGTTTTGTCAAATGTAGCACAACAGGCGTACCGGGTGTAGAACATTAATCTTTAGTGTGTACCCAAAAGATTTTGCCTTGACATTCAGACGTATACCGCGTATCATAGATAAAAAAGAATTTACCAATCGGAGATTAGCATTAGAATAGCATAGAAAACATGAAAAAATTAATCCTCATATCACCCTTTTTACTCTTCACGTTCTGCTTTCTACACCTGGGACTCAATACCGCCCTTTCCGTGGATTTTATCCAATTAGAGCGTGAATTTTCAGGCAAAGGAGCAACCCAAGGGCGGTTCAGTAAGGACATTCATCTTGCCTTTGACAGACAACACATTTACATTAGCGACACCAAAAATCGATTGATTCAGAAGTTATCGGCGACCGGAGAATTTTTGCTTCAATTCCCAGAAGCACCAGAATCTCCGGACAATATTCTGCGAAAACCAGGGCATCTGGCTGTAGATAGCATCGGGAACATCTATGTTGCCGACGTGACTGTGCACCATATTGCCGAAACTGCTGACCCAAAAGTCTACATATTTGTGCCGTGTGTCTATAAATTCAGTGCAACAGGCGAAGTGTTAGATACCTACTTTGTGGATCCGGTGGACATCCGTCCAAAGGTCGTCTTACCAGTAAATCTCATTATTGATGAACAAGGGAAAACCGCTTTCGCCATTCAACCGAACGGACATGATAGAGCCCTTCGTGTCGCGCTCAGTGCCGAAAATGAACTCTACGTCTTGGATGCAACACGAGGACGTATTCATAAATTCAGTGCTGACGGAGAGGCACTGCTCACTTTCGGTAGGTACGGTGCGGCGGACGGCGAATTTGATATGGATGCTGCAGATATCGCGGTTGACGCGACCGGAAACTTACTCATTGCAGATACCGGGAACCACCGTATTGTGAAATTTGATTCAGCAGGTCAATTTGTCGGCAGTTTTGGCAGAAAAGGGCGCGGTAACGGTGAATTCACCAAACCGATGGCGCTTGCTACACTGCCCACGGGCGAGATTTTAGTTAAAGATGCAAGTCAATTTCGCAGGAAAATAGGCGGGATGCCGGAGATCATCGCGCTCTCTCCAACATTGACACAGCTGACGGAAGTTACGCCTGGACAAGCAGAACTTGCCGATACAATCGCAAACGCAGTTCGAACCCAATACGGACCCTTCCCTCAAAGTCGGGCTGCCACCGCCGATACGGCTGCCTTGAACCGACGCGTCCGATTGCTGGAAGAAGCAGAATACAACCGTTACTATTCCGACGAAACGAACGATGAAGGTAAGACTGAACTTGCCGAAGAACTCAAACGGAAAGACATCCGTCTCACCATCTTTCATAACGTCATCTCACGTATCCAAAAGTTTGACAGCAATGGACAGTATGTGGGACGTATCATTTATGAGACCGACCAGCTTGACGAAGCGAAACACGATCAGACCTTCTTAGACCTTGACAATTCTGGGTACCTCTACTTGCGAGATGCCAGCGATTTTACCATCGCGCAGTATTCAGTCACAGGCTTTACTGTGAAACCTTCCCACATGAATGGATTCTATACTACGCGGGCCGCAAGTCTACGTAACAACTATTTGGAAGATTACGAAGACATTGACTTCTCAACCGATGTCCAAGATCAACTCAGCCAATTGGAATTAAAAAATATGTTTGGATGGTCTTACAGCCTGTCTGAACGCTGGCATTTGACGCTCCTTGATGAACTAACTTACAGCGAGCAGGATGAACGCTATATCACCCCAGCGAAAGTAGAGGACAGCTACGATTTCGAGACGCAGGCATTAGAGAACGCGTTCGCAGCGAATCTGAAGTTTATTACCAATCCGAATCCGTATCGCTATAAGGAGCTAAATCTGTCCGTTGGACGTGTTGATGGTACATCTGATTTGACCCAGGATGCCCTCTTCCCCGAGCTCAACAAACAACACAGAAAAGACACCGGCGACGCAAGTTCTACCGTTATTGAGCTGAATTGGGATATATGGTCACGTGGAAACTTATGGCTCCGGTATGCGGACCTGAATCCTGCTGAAACAAGTCGAAATTTTGTTCGCCGATTTTACGATGTCTCTGGCGACCTCTATGAAGTCTTTGGAAGCCGCAACGAAGCCAGGCAGTTTATGGGCGAACTAACCCTAAAATTTTGAAGGAATTGCGTAAGTATGGAATTTCGGTCACTTTATCCTGAAGAATTCGAGACCTGGTTAGAGCATGTTACGTCTGTTTTTGCAGGCGGCGGTCAATACTTTTCGAATCACTGGCACAACGATCCCTGGCGAGACGCTGAAGGGATCCGGGTCGCTGTTGATAATGGTTCCATTGTTAGTACAGTCCGCGTCTTTATTCGGAAAATGTTTTTGCACGGGGAACCAGTAAGTGTCGGGGGGATCGGAGAAGTCAGCACCCGCCCGGAATACCGTCGACGCGGGATCGCCACACAACTTCTCAAGGATGCGATTGAATTTATGGAATCCCGTGACATCGCTATGTCCTCGCTCCACGGAAGCCAACGCATCTATTCGCTTGAAGGATGGGAAAAAGTGCCCCGCTACTATGCAAGACAATCTTTCAAGGCTGAAAAACTAGCAGAATGGGCAGTGCATGCAATGAATTTTGACAACGCAGCTGAAGTCAAACGGATCGCGGAAATCTATGATTGGTATGCACGAAAATTCAACGGCACTTTCGTCAGAGACAAGATGACTTACTGGACACAATGGGTGCGAACTGAGTCATCAAACACATGGGTTGCTAAACGTAATGGCAACATTGAAGGTTATATTTCGGTCGTCCGGCGTGACAATGAGCTGAGCGTCGAAGAATTCATCGCTTCAGAGGCTGCTTTCGCAATGGATAAGGGCAAGCAACTTTTTAAAAACATGATTTCTCACATTATCTCCGAGCTAGACGCGAAATCACTGGCGGTCGTTTATCCGGCCCCGATCGCGGACGGTTTTAAGGCACCGAATATTGAAGAACACGGGAGCACGATGTATCGTATTGTTCAACCGGCTGTGCTTTCGACCCGAGCCGATTCAATTCCGAGCTTGCTACACAATCAACCGAAACCTTTCGCACAAGGTATCAAGTCGCATCATATCTTTTGGTATACTGACGGATATTAAGCAGCAGACAGATCAATTCATGAAGGCTTCAAAAGTGGAGGATGGAGAAATGGCAAAACTGCGTGTAGGTGTTATCGGTTGTAGCGGTATCGGTACGACACAGGTATCAGGTTTAGTCGACATGCCAAACGTTGAATTAGTCGCTGGCTGCGATTTTGTTCAGAGCACATTGGATACTTTTAAAGAAAAACACCAAGATACCTGGGATAACATTTCTCTGTACACCGACCATCAAGAGATGCTTGCCTCTGAAAATTTAGACATTGTGACAGTGGCGACTTCTGACCATCAGCACGCCGATGTGGTCGTTGATGCAGCAAACGCCGGTGTGAAAGGCATCTTCTGTGAAAAACCGATGGCGACGAACATCGCAGATGCAGACAGAATGATGGAGGCAACAGCACGAAACCGGACTATCCTATCAATCGATCACACCCGTCGATGGCAGCCGCTGTGGCGGCACACTAAAGAAATAGTCGTCGGCAGCGGACAGATCGGGGAAGTCCAGTATATTATCGGCACGCTGAGTGGTGGACGAGCAATGCTGTTCCGCAATGGAACGCATCTTATCGATGCTATTTGTTATTTCGCCGATTCTGATCCACAGTGGGTTTCTGCTGAGCTAGAGGAGGGTTACGAAAACTATAACGAATATAAAGGCGATGGCGGACATGATCCGGCAACGGAACCCTCGGCACACGGCTATATTCACTTTGCAAACGGGGTGCGCGGCTACTACGCCGGGGGGCCAAAGACCACCCTCTCGGGGTTCCGCGTGGAGATTGTGGGCACCGAGGGTTATATTCTCATCAGTGACCGAGGGGCAACACGCCATCAAGGGGAGGTCATTGAGACAATAACCGCACCGACATGGGACATTTCCGGTATCCCTGCTGGGCCACGAGAGCTGGTAGGTTTGATTACAGAAGGTGGAGAACCCGTCTCGCCTGGAAGCGAAGGCTACAAAGTTGTCCAAATTATCATCGGTTTTTTAACCTCACAACAACGCGACAATGGAAAGGTCAAGCTGCCATTGCCTGCAGGTTAATCCTCATCAGTTTTCAAAACAAATGCATTCTCAGGGGGCCATTGTAGATAGATCGTATCGCCGCGTTGAAAGCGTAGGGTTTCCCTCGCGCCCGTATTTTGTTGGTGAACGATGAGTGGATCTGGATAGTCGGTCTGTACTGTGTATTGCAGCGTTGTGCCAAGGTAACTTTCGTCTTGAATTACGCCGCGTAGGAGATTTGGAACATCAGAAGCGGGTGCCACTCTTAAGTTAAAACGTTCTGGACGAATCGCAACCGTGACAGGCGTGTTCAATGGGATATCCTTGTTTGACACAGTGACAATTTTAAGCAGCGGTTCTGTTGTTAGCACAATCTCATTCTCACTGATACATATACCTTCAAGAAAGTTAGAGGTACCAATGAAATCCGCGACGAAGCGGTCATGTGGTGAGTCGTAGATTTCAGCGGGCGTGCCTATCTGAAGGATTTTCCCATCTTTCATCACTGCAATCCGATCAGACAGCGCTAACGCCTCACCTTGATCATGTGTAACGTAGACGAACGTAATGCCGACTTTGCGTTGCAGTACTTTGAGTTCCGATTGCATCTGCTTTCGGAGTTTTAAGTCTAGTGCGGAAAGCGGTTCGTCTAAGAGCAAGATACTGGGTTCGTTAATTAATGCACGAGCGAGTGCGACGCGCTGCCGCTCGCCGCCAGAGAGTTCACTCGGTTTACGGTCGCCATAGCCGGTCAGTTGAATTAAATTTAATGAACGTTCAACGGCATCCGAGATTTCTTGTTTCGATGCCTTTTTCATCTGTAACCCGAAAGCAATATTCTGTGAGACCGTCTTATGAGGAAATAAAGCGTAATTTTGGAAAACAGTGTTGACAGGCCGACGATAAGGGGGCGTTTTTATCATCAATTCATCGTTGATGTAGACTTCTCCGGTGGTAGGGTACTCGAAACCTCCGATGAGGCGCAGCGTCGTTGTTTTTCCGCACCCGCTCGGGCCCAGTAGCGAAAAAAATTCACCGCCCTCTATCTGTAGCGACACGTCATCCACAGCGGTGGTGTCGCCAAACGTTTTCGTTACGGATATGAGCGTAATCTGGCCTACTGACATGGATACGTTGTTTTTTGACAGATGACAATGTTCTCTTCGTTCATCGTTGCAGAGGTTTCCCCGGCGATATTGGATGGACTGTTCTTCTTCGGCATCCGTTTGTTTGGTATGTTTCGGACGATGGTAACCTTATGCGTGAATCCATGTTGTCGGAATGCCTCAACAACAAATTCATCAGTCGGTAGCAATACCTCCTTACACGGCAATCGCTAATAATCCGATTGCGGCCATTCTTGCTTTTCAAGGGACTGCACGGTCACGCTGAATCTTGGTCGATAAGGATATCCCTAATAATACTTTCAGTTTCGGGGATACAGAGAAGCTCCTGAAGAAAATAATAAATGTTATCTTCAGCATCTAGCTTACGAATTTCTATGATCTCATCGTAATTAATCTCTAGTAGATCACAAAACTCTCTTCCTGTCATTGCTTCTTCAATATCGATTTTCTCTTTGAATCCTCTCCAAATGACTTCATTATCATCTTGATTAAACGCACAAAAGTGAGTTGAAACCCTATACGGGAGCCGTCCTGCATTTCGTCTAGCAAAGCCGTGCAGTGCCTCACGTTCGCTATTGGCTTTTTTTGTATCAAAGATGTGTCCATCCTTTAATTCCACAATATGACAATGTTGGTGCCCCCCTCGCCTCTTGAAAATCATAAAATCAGGTTCTGATCCTTGAGAATCTAATTGGATACACCTCTTAATCTTTTTTTTTCGGCCAAAAGCACACCATTAGGCATGATATCTTTGCACAGAAAGGTATCTAAGTCGTCTATAGTTTCTACTCTCTCCGCTATGAGTTTTTCTAACTCACTCCCTGCAGAGATCACTGTTCCCTGCACCTTGCTCATGAGTTCACCTAATGCCTCATTACCGAATAAGCGAGCATATCCGCCAGAAGATTCCTTAGGGATTCTACCTCTAATTTTTGCCACCTTATCCCTCCAGATCGCAACCAATGAAATTTCGATTTTTTGAGAGCGCTGCTTCCATGACAGAAAAAGACCCCGCGGCAGGGTCTATTACATAATCGCCTTCATTACTAACCGCAGCAATAAGTTCTGCTTGCAAGCAGACAGGTTTCTGATGCGGATGCTTTTTCGTTTTCGTCCGTTCGACCCAAACATCGCGAATGTTATGTATTTTCCAAATCCCTTTGGCCTTTCTAGGGTGCTTCTGCAGAACAACACAATATTCGCTCACGCGCCTGGATCGATATCCCATCCCAAACCTGTCTTTATTCCAGACGATCAAATCAACAGTATCTAATTGTGTACTATCAAACCAGGTTCTAAAACCTTGACACAGGTGAAATTTATCTATCCACAGAAACAGATGCCCGGTCGGGATAAGCACATCGGCAATGCCTCGAATGAATTCACCGATGAGTTCCTCAGGCATCTGTGTCAATGAACACCTACGTTTTTCTCTACTTTTTCCCTCGTTGCCATAATTCATTCTGTCAAGCACCCCTCGATACTGTGGATCAAGAAACGCTACAGGTATAGCTTCTTTGGGAAGATGAGACAGGAGTTTTAGCCCCTCCATCTTTAACCTTGTATTCGGTTTCAAAAAATTGGGCAGATCGATAGGTGGGGCTTGTACAAGCCGCTCAGTAGAAAATACAGTATTTTTAGCATGATCGGTTGCTTCCGGGAAAAGTGTAAAGGTTTCCGACGTAGCGGCCAATTTCTTCATGGATTCTCCTTAACTATTAATCGACTTAATCAGCTGATAGTATTCGAATTAATATCTGATTCACCAGTTGCGGGTTCGCCTTTCCACGAGTAACACGCATCACTTGTCCTACAAGGAATCCGATCGCTTTTTTGGTGCCGTCTCGGTAATCTTGAGCAGGACCGGGGTTTTCCTTCACAACCTGTAACACAATATTTTCTATTTTTGAACTATCCGTAATCTGCGCCAACCCCTTTTCTTCAACGATATCTGTCGGCATTTTGCCGGTCTCAAAGGCATCATCAAGTACAGACTTAGCAATTTTTCCGCTGATGGTTGCGTTATCAATCAATTGAATGAGTTCGCTGAGATGCGCCGGCGTCACTCTTGAGTCTTGGATATTAATTTCTGATGTGTTCAGGAGTCGCGTTAAGTCCCCCATGATCCAGTTTGCACAGGCAGTAGGTTGAGCGCTGCGTTTTGCTGCTTCATCGAAGAATTCAGCGAGGGGGCGGGTGGCCGTCAGGAATTCGGCGTTTTCAGCTGAGATGCCGTAATCTGCAATGAAGCGTTTGCGGCGAGCTGCGGGGAGTTCTGGGAGCGTCGGTCGGATGTCCGCTATCCATTCATCACTGATCTGTATGTGAACGAGGTCCGGCTCTGGAAAATAGCGATAGTCGTCCGCTTCTTCTTTGCCACGCATCGCCACAGTCTTCCCGGTGGTGGCATCAAAGAGGAGTGTCTCTTGGACGACTTCGTCACCTGCGTCTAAAATTCGAGCCTGGCGTTTTACTTCATATTCCATCGCATCGATCAGTTCTTGGAACGAGTTCTTGTTTTTGATTTCTGTCCGCGTTCCCAATTCCTGGCTCCCCTTGGATCGTAACGATAGGTTAGGCTCACATCGCAGGCTACCTTCTTCCATGTTGCAGTTACTGACTCCGATATATTCCAAAATTTCTTTAACAGCACGACAGTAAGCGATAGCTTCGTCAGGGGAACGTAGCTCGGGCTCACTTACAATTTCAAGTAAAGGAACGCCTGCTCGATTGAAATCCATAAAACTACGACTGGGGTCGCCTGTGATCTGAGCGTGAATAGACTTCCCTGCGTCCTCTTCGAGATGAATTCTCCGGAGTGCGACAGTGAGCGGTTCACCTTCAAAATCAAACGTTACCTGCCCGTTCTGACAGAAAGGTATGTCATACTGCGAAATTTGGTAGTTCTTCGGTAAATCTGGATAGAAATAGTTTTTACGGTCGAATTTACTAGAAGCTGTAATGTCACACGCCATTGCCAAGCCGGCGCGAACCGCAAATTCCACTGCCCGTCTATTGACGACAGGCAGCGTTCCTGGCATTCCTAAGCAAATTGGGCACGTACAGGCGTTTGCCAAAGCACCAAAGGTATAGGCGCAATTGCAGAAGAGCTTACTCTCTGTGCATAATTCTGCATGGATTTCCAATCCAATAACTATTTCATATTTTTCCATATATCATGACGTTCCTTCTCGTTTCAATCTGTCGCGATCATACCAACCTTAGCGGATGAGATAAGGTAGCTCATGCTTGCATAAAAACATGCTCTATAAGGATCTCCGCGAAAACTCGTTGACGACGGCGACGTTTGATTCGACTTCGTCCTTTGAAGTCATACCGATAGTCATTGCATGTACACAAGATAAGCGCATCACAAATTCAATTGCTTCGCGTTGGCGCGGCGCTTCCGTCGCCAATTTACCCTGTCCGAGGACCTTCATGCCGTAAATACCTTTTCCTGCAAACGCCATCTGTTGCATTGTACGGATGACATCAGCCGGAGAAGCATCCATATGAACCCCGGCATGATTAATTCGCGCCAAAACGACATCAACCCATTCTGTCGTTGCAGATGTTTGGAACGCACCGAAATCATGACAAGATACGCCGTGGGCACGAATCAGCCCCTGCTCCTTACAACGGACGAGTGCCTCCATAGTCTCCGGATATCGCTGTGGCCAGTCAACCTGTGTGAGACAATGGAGCAGAACAATATCAACATAATCAGACCCAATTTCTTTAAGAAAACGTTTCACATCAGCTTCCACCGTTTCACGCGCGCGGGACACCGTCTTTGTAGTAATAGTGATACTCTCCCTTGGCAGTTCTTTGAGTGCTGCCTTGACATGTGGATGACTCCCATATTGATCAGCAGAATCCCAGAATGTCACGCCTTTTTCATGTGAAAATAGGAGCAAATCGCGCAATCCTTCTAATCCCAAATCTGTCTGATTTGAGCGGCCATTCCAACCATTCGACCCGGTACCAATTGAGAGCCTTGAAACCTGCAATCCTGTTTCCCCAAGTGCTACAATTTCCATCAGATATCCTCCTTAGTTCGAGACCTATAAGGCATCTAAACCATACAATCAGTTATGAGTGTAAATTAAGTGTAACACAAGCCCCAAAATTTGGCAAGCGATTTCTATGAGATTCACTTTTTTGTTGCCTTCTCACCTCAGACAACGTTATAGTATAAGTTATAGCATACGATATTAGTCGGAAAATCTATCTTCATCGTCATTGTCGTCAATTACACACTAATTTCCATTGAGGGAGACCAACAGAGATATCGAAATGAAATATACAATTTTTTGGGGCATAAACCGAATTCAGTCTGACCTGAAAGTGAAACTACACGCTGGGTCATATCCCATCTTAATTCAGAGAACTTTTTACGGTCTGCTAGCTCTGGTTTATAGCTGCCTTACAATAGGGATACCCGTTTTTGCTGATGAAGAACATAGTGCTGCATGGAAAGAAGCCTTCGCTTTAATTGACCAACGGAACCGCAAAAGTGCAGTCTCCAAATTGGAGGTTTTATTGCAAATGGATCTATCTGAATCAGAGAAACTTCAGATTCATCACGTACTCGGTTATAACTATGAGAAGCTTAGAAATCGACCAAAAGCTGTTCGTCATTACGCACGTGTCGCCTCGCTTAATTATCCATTAGCAGATCATGCTGTGTACCGTCTTGCGAAGCTGTATAAAGGAATGAACAATAACACGCGGGCGATAAAGTGGTATGCACAACTCGTTAAGGATTACCCCACGAGTTTCTACTTTTTGGAAGCAAAAGAGGCTTTGGCACAGCTGTATCTTGATCAGAAACAGTACGAAGCGGCAAAACTAGAGTTCACTGAACTGGTTAACCACTCACAATATAAGAGACAGGCAGCCTTCGGGTTAGCACGCTGTAACGAAGAACTCGGCGATATTGGTGCAGCATTTAAGGCCTACCGCGAACTTATAACAGAGAATCACTCAGGAAGCGCTGCCAAAAAAGCACTAGATCGACTCAAAAAACTCACGCGGGGAAATAAATCTTTAAAACTCACTCCGCATGATCGGATTAATTGTGGTTTGGTCTTCTTTTCGCATAAGGCGTGGAAGTCTGCGGTATCAGAATTAGAGCGGATTCCCAAGACACTAAATATAGAGATACGGGCACAAGCACTATACCACATTGGGCGAAGTTACGAGGGACGCAAGTGGTATAACACTGCGATTAAAAAGTATAACGCAGTGCTCGCCCTCGGGAATAACAACGAATATCTGACACGAGCGACCTATCGAATAGCACAATGTTACCAGAAAAAAGGACACCTCAAAACTGCAGTTAACCGACTTGAAAAATTTGTAAAAAACCACACATGGAGCGCGTTGGTAGATGATGCTCTATACGATATCGCGCAAATCCGTGAGAAACAAGACAAATCGGAATTGGCATTGGATGCTTATGCTCGTTTAACCGAAACGGCACCTAAGAGCCCCTACGCCGATGTAGCAGCGTGGCGCACAGGTTGGCAACGTTTCGACGAAAGACGCTACGAAGAAAGCTACAAGGCCTTCAAAGGGTTGAAGGAAAATTTTCCGGGAAATAGATATGCCATGGGAGCCCATTTCTGGATGGCAAAGATCCGAGAACGCCAAAAACGACCTGCTCTCGCTCGAAAATTATACCAAGAAGTGGCTGAAGCAAGATATTGGTACTATACAGCCAGGGCAAAGGCAATTCTGGAAATTACTGCCTCGGAATTGGAACCTAAAGCTGTTGAGGACGCAAAATTACCGTTGTGTGAGACGTGCTCACATCAGGTAACCTCGTTGATGACGCTCAGACTTTATGAAGATGCCATCGCACATTTAAACCGGCACATCAATACAAGAGCGGTCCTAGAACGCCAATGTTTTTATAATTTGATTACATGCTACGAACGTCTCGCGATGTATGATAAAGCCCGGAAGTTAACCGAAGAAGCGCTTGACAGTCCGGCTTTTGCAAACGCATCACGAGCAGATTTAGCGAAACTCCAACGCAAACTTTACCCACGCTATTACACGAACACAGTTGAAAAATACGCACAACTCTACAACGTAGACCCTTTTCTAATCGCTGCAATGATTTTAGAGGAAAGCCGATACAACCAGGAAATAGTTTCTTGGGCAGGCGCGATCGGATTGATGCAGATTATGCCCGCTACCGGGAGAGAACTCGCTCAAAGCCTCAAAATTCGGCGCTTCCGAACCGCAATGCTTAAACAACCCGACGTGAATATTCGGATGGGAACGAAGTACATCGCCTACCTTAATTCGCTATTTGATGGCAACCCGATGTTGGTGATCGGCGCGTATAACGGAGGGCCCGGACGGATGAAGCGATGGGTGGCCTCAAAAAATATAAAGGACATAGATGAATTTGTGGAGAAAATTACCATCCGAGAAACCCGGCTCCATATTAAGAAAGTTATCGACAGCCACTACAACTATGTCGGAACTTATCGGCAAACCGATGAACCGCCCGCGGTGAACTCCAAAGCAGACATCACACCGAAGCGATTCGGAGGGTTTTAGTTATCTGATACAACGCGGCAAATTAACAACTGCTAATTCTGTTTTTTTTCGGAAAAGTTGACACAGGATTAAAATTAGCGTATAATGCTATCTATCCAAGCTTCCGCTACAAAACCCTGTCTGTGTCAGGAATGGAGTAGCGGTTAATGAACGGTGTCAAGAACATATTTGACAATCTCGAAAAAATGTAGTATCATATATGTAACGCGAGTTTGAAAAAAGATTTAGGGCTGCGCTTTTATAGCATCGCCTGTTCGGTCTGAAAGCCATTGGTAGCATAGACTGTGAGGCTGTGCCGCTTCAACACTTGTTAGAACTTGCGACTGCAAGCAGCTCCTCGTAGAGAACGCCACAACCGGCCCCTAAAAGCAGGGGATCCACGTTCAGCAGAATCCTGCATGCGTTGGTTGGCGGAATGTATCAAACGGTGTAAATAACATTTTAATGTTTCGATATTTCACATAGAGTTAGAAACGATGGCGGACTTTCATATAGATTTCGACATGAGGAACGGGGCTTCAGCTGCCCTTCTGCAGCATGTGCGCTCTCGCTGCGTGTTTTTCCTTAATCTGTGTGACATTGACTATGAGCTAGTCGCTATCTACCCCTCCCGCTCAACTTCTGTTAAGTAAATTCAGTCAACTACTTTATATCGGAAAAGAGGGCACCACCCACACTTCTGGTGCGTGGTGCCCTCTTTTAAGGCACACTATAAATACCGGATAAATACCGGACGTAATAAAGGAGACCTTTTTTATGAGAAACACACTCTTTGCATCTTTACTGATAGGATTTTTGATATTCGCGTTTGCTCCAAATACTTTCGCTCAAGACTACACGCAATGGAATTTACCAGAGGGTGCAAAGGCACGCCTCGGCAAAGGTGCTATAAACGACATCGCCTATTCCCCGGACGGCAGGCGCTTAGCGGTTGCAAGCAGTATCGGTATCTGGCTCTATGACGCAGAGACCGGCGAAGAACTCGACCTGATCACCGGACATACAGGTTGGGTCAACAGCGTAGCCTTCAGCCCAGATGGCAAAACAATCGTAAGTGGGGGTTACGATGATACCGTCCGTCTGTGGGACGCGACAACGGGCGAGAATATCCATACCCTTGCTGGACATACAGATGCGGTCAGGAGCGTCGCATTTAGTCCCAATGGACAGACGATCGCAAGTGCTAGTTCGGATAAGACCCTCCGTCTGTGGAATGCTACGACAGGAGAGCATATCCATACACTCACTAGACATACAAGTGGAGTCCTTAGCGTAGCCTTCAGTCCTGATGGAAAAACAATCGCAAGTGGCGGTTCTGATAACACCGTGCGCCTATGGGACGCGACGACAGGCGAGAATATCCATACACTCACTGGACATACAGATGCGGTCGAGAGCGTAGCCTTCAGTCCTGATGGAAAAACAATCGCAAGTGGCGGTTCTGATAACACCGTGCGCCTATGGGACGCGACGACAGGCGAGAATATCCATACACTCACTGGACACACCGGTACCCTCATTGGACTTACATATTCGGTCGAGAGCGTAGCCTTCAGTCCTGATGGAAAAACAATCGCCGCAAGTATAGGTGCTTGGTTTGAGAGTCCCGTCCGTCTGTGGGACGCGACGACAGGCGAGAACATTCGAACACTCACCGGACATACGGGTTGGGTCAACAGCGTGGCATTCAGCCCCAATGGAAGAACAATCGCAAGTGGCGGTGAGGATGGAAACCTCCGTCTGTGGGACGCGACGACAGGCGAGAACATTCGAACACTCACCGGACATACAGATGCGGTCAGGAGCGTGGCATTCAGCCCCAATGGAAGAACAATCGCAAGTGGCGGTAGGGATGGAAACCTCCGTCTGTGGAATGCTATGACAGAGGATCACATCCATACACTCACTGGACATACAGGTTCAGTCTGGAGCGTGGCATTCAGCCCCAATGGAAGAACAATCGCAAGTGCCAGCGGGGATAGCACCATCCATCTGTGGAATGCTACGACAGGAGAGCATATCCATACGCTCACCGGACACTTACTTAGTGTCTACAGCATAGCGTTTAGTCCAGATGGACAGACGCTCGCAAGTGGAGGGTGGGATAAAACCGTCCGTCTATGGAACTCTACGACAGGGGAGAACATCTACACACTCAGACGTGCTGGTATAGTCGGGAGTGTCTCATTTAGTCCGGATGGACAGACGATCGCAACCGGCAGTTGGGATAGCGCCGTGCGCCTGTGGAATGCTACGACAGGAGAGCACATCCGCACACTCATACTCATTGAACCTACGAGTGAGATCGGCAGCGTCTCATTCAGCCCGGATGGACAGACGCTCGTAACCGGCAGTTGGGCCGGGATCATCCAGCTTTGGAACGCTACATTGAGTGAGAATATCCGCACACTCACTGGACATAAGAGTCGGGTCTATAGTGTTTCATTTAGTCCGGATGGACAGACGCTCACAAGCAGCGGTGGCGATAATACCGTCCGCATGTGGGACGTTATGACAGGAGAGAACATCCGCACACTCACTGGACATACAAGTTTAGTCTGGAGCGTGGCATTCAGTCCCGATGGAAGAACAATCGCAACAGGCAGTGAGGATGGAACCGTGCTTTTATGGGACCTCGCACCCTCTTCACCAGAAAAAGTCGCAGCCGACATCAACGCAGACGGTACCGTGAACATACAAGACTTGGTGTTAGCCGCAGCAAACCTCGGCAAAACAGGAACGAATACTGCAGACATCAACGCAGACGGGGTCGTGGATGTGCTAGACCTTACCTTAGTCGCGCAGGCGATCAACCCCGGAGCCGCCGCTCCTGCTCTCAGCGCAAACACGCTCACACGCAAACACCTCCAGCACCATCTTAACCAGGCACGGCAGATAAAATCCGAAGACCCCGTGTTTCAACGCGGAATACGCATGCTGGCACAACTCCTCGCCGCGTTGACCCCCGAAGAGACGGCTCTCTTGCCGAACTACCCAAACCCGTTCAACCCAGAGACCTGGATGCCGTATCAGCTGTCCGAGGCTGCTGAGGTGAGAGTGTCTGTATATTCAACGGACGGCGGTTTGGTGCGGACGTTGTCCTTAGGGCATCGGGCCCCGGGTGTTTACCGTAGCAAGTCTCGTGCGGTGTATTGGGACGGGCGCAACGATGCGGGCGAGCGCGTCGCAAGCGGGCTCTATTTCTATACGCTCACCGCAGGAGAGTTCACGGCTACACGGAAAATGATCATCCGCAAGTAAGCAGAAATTATGCCCCTTCTAAGGGGGCATAAGACTTAAAGGCGTTTTTTAGACTGGAAACTTTAGAAGTCAATCACTGCTGGCATCTTCCCTCGCTTAAGGAGAACACGGCGGCACCAGTCAGCACCGTTTTGGTTCGGAAAGTCGGCCCGGTAGTGTGCACCACGGCTCTCAGTCCGAACAAGTGCAGATTCGGTAATCAGCAAGGCAACATTTAGCATGTTAACTGCTTCAACGACTTCCACATCTGTGGTCTGAAAAGGGGTTATTACCCGTTCCTCAGGTGGGGCTTGCAGGTTCTCCAAACCTGCTGATAGGTCTTGCAATTCGGCGAGGGTTTGCTGCAACCCCTCGCCACTTCTTTCGATACTGACGTTTTGCCAGAGTGTTTCCCGAACAGCGTCTTTTATGTCGTCTATATGGGCAGGATCTGTTTTAGCAGATGCCAACGTATTATCGATTGTAGGTATATCGGGAGAGGAGTCAAAAGAGTGTGAGAGGGCAAATGTTGCGGCGCTTGTGCCAGCGCGAGCCCCGTAGACGAGACACTCCAAAAGAGAGTTGCTTGCCAAGCGATTTGCGCCGTGGACACCCGTGCATGCCACTTCACCACATGCATAAAGCCCTCTGAGGTTGGTTTCCGTGTCCGTGTTAGTACGGATGCCGCCCATCATAAAGTGTGCCCCCGGACGCACCGGTATTAAGTCAATGCTAATGTCTAAACCGTAGCGTTTTGTGGTATCAGAAATAGTCGGAAACCGTTCGAGGATAAATTCAGCGGATTTGTGGGTGATATCGAGATAAACGCAAGGGAAATGTGTCAGTTCTATTTCCTTCTGGATAGAACGACTGACGACATCGCGCGGGGCGAGCTCCCCTTTCTTATGGTATTTTTCCATAAAACGTTCCCCGCGTATATTAATAAGTTTGCCGCCTTCCCCGCGCACAGCTTCGGAAATCAAAAAACTTGGTGCCCCGTCTAAGTAGAGTGTCGTTGGATGGAACTGAACGAATTCCATATCGACCATTTCACACCCGGCACGCCACGCTGCAGCGAAACCGTCTCCGGTTGCTATTTTGGGGTTAGAAGTGCAGGGGTAAAGACGACCCAACCCGCCGGTAGCAAGAATAGTGGATCCCGCCCGGATGCAGACGAATTCCCCATCTACAACAGCAGTAGCCCCGTAACATGTGGAGGCTTGCCCATTCCGGTTTGCAAGTTCCGCATCTGTTAATAGGTCGATAGCGAACGCGCTCTGGAGGATTTGAACGCGCTCAGTATTGAGTACGCGCTGAATGAGAACATCGGTTGTCTCACGTCCGGTTGCGTCCCCTTTGTGGACAATGCGCCGGCGACTGTGTGCAGCTTCTTGCGTAAAGCGGGGCAAGGTGCCTTCCCAATCAAAATTTGCCCCCCAATCCAGCAACTCTGCGACCCTCGGGATGCCCTCAGACACCATCATTTCAACAGCCTTAACATCACACAAACCTGCTCCTGCTGAGCACGTATCTTTTATGTGTAACGCAATTGTGTCATCTAAGTTCATGGCAACAGCAATACCGCCTTGGGCATAATGCGTGTTGCTTTCCGTGAGTGTAGTCTTGGTGATCAAGGTCACATCGGCGAGCTCACTTGCAGCGAGTGCAGCGCGTAACCCCGCAGCACCACTACCGATGATAAGTACGTCGGTGTCCCAACTTGAACGTCTCTTTGGCTTCATCAGAGATGTCGGATTTTCCATATATTGGCTTTCGGCTTCGGTTATCGGTTTCCAATCTGGTTTTGTGTCAGTTAAACTTCACAATCTTTTGATAACGCAATTAGGATTTCAGAGCGTTAGAAAACACCTCAAACCGCAAGCCTAACCGACACCTGAGAATTATTCGGGTCCCTTAGCGGCAAAACTTTCACTAACCGGCACGACCTTACCGGTACCTGTAGCGATAAGCGTTCCATCCTTAAGCCTGACCTCTGCTTTTGCTTCGATCAACCTTCGTGAAACTTTAGTCCGTTCTGCAGAAACAAATAGCTTCGCGCGCGTTGGCGCTGGATTTCGAAAGCGGACCTCAAGTTGTGCCGTTACAGCGTGCTGACCGAACGTACTAATTCCAACGTAAGTAATAGCTTCATCCAACAGAGTACTGAGGATCCCGCCGTGTAGAATGTCCGCCCACCCTTGCAAATGTTCTGGCGGAGTGCATTCAATATGAACTAATGCCCCGCCATCTCTAATCTCCGGTTTAACCCGTAACCCGAACGGATTTTTCGTACCGCAGACAAAGCAGTGATCATTATTTAACGAGAGACGTGTCGATGTATCAGATTGCATGTTAATCGCTATCTTCCTCGGCGGATTGGCTCAGCATCGCTATACTCCTAGCTAACTTCTCTTGCTCGATGAGCAGGCGTTCAAGCTGTGCCCGCTTTTGTGCAATGACATTTTCTGGAGCCCGTTGGGTGAAATTAGGATTATCTAAGGTCTGCCGCGCTGCCACTACCGCCTTGGCAGCCTGCTGATGCCGTTTGCTAAGTCTTGCCCGTTCAGCTTGCAGATCGATTACGTTGGCAAGTGGCATGTAGATAGCGAGATCTCCAATGACGGCTTCTGCTGAAGCCGGCGGTTTCTGTACGGTTTCAGCAATAGTAATGCCCGCCACGCGCGTAAAAGCGGGTAAGTACTGAGGGAGATACGTTTCAAGCCAGTTCCGAACTTCAGCATCCGGCGACTGGATATGGATGTTTACGGAGGTGCCAATCGGAACATTTAACTCACCCCGAATGCTTCGAATACTCTCAATAACCTCCATAAGCGTTGCCATAGTAGCTTCTGCCATTGGGTCTTCACCTATCGGCTCTGGCCAAGAAGCGACTGCTACGGAATCTGTGTTCACTGCAAATTCGCTACTGCTATGTGAGAGTTGTTGCCAAATTTCCTCGCTCAAGAACGGCATAATTGGGTGGATTAAACGCACCGTTTGCTCTAAAACATCAGCGGCTATCCAGAGCGCCTTTGGTTCATTTTGAGCGATCCGTTGTTTCGTGAATTCCAAGTACCAATCACAGAATTCGTGCCAAAGGAAGGCATAAAGTGTTTGTGCAGCCTCATAAAATCGAAAGTTTTCTAGGGCTTCAGTCGTTGTATTGATAGTATAGTTAAGGCGACTCCGTATCCAAGCGATCTCCAAGGTGTCCTGCGCAGCTTCCAGCATATCCGTTTCTGTGGGAATGGGGTGTTTTTCTAGATTCATGAGAACGAAGCGAGCTGCGTTCCAAATTTTGTTAGCAAATCGCCTGCCGGATTCAATCTGGGATTCTGACAGCGTGACATAAGGAATTGGGGTGCTGACATTAGCGAGTGCAAAACGGAAGGCATCCGCGCCATAGGTGGCGACTGCCTCGAGCGGGTCTATGCTATTCCCTTTCGACTTACTCATTTTGTCTCCGTTCTCATCAGTGACAAGTCCATGGAGATAGACCGTTCGAAACGGAACCTCGTCCATACAACCCAACCCTAACATTATCATTCTGGCTACCCAAAAAAAGAGAATATCCCAGCCAGTCACAAGGACAGAAGTCGGATAGAACGTTTCTAATTCTGGGGTATTTTCTGGCCATCCCATAGTGGAGAAGGGCCATAACCCCGAACTAAACCATGTATCCAAAACATCCTCTTCTTGTCGGAAATCGGCGGCACCACACTCACACTGTTGCGGTTCCTTCATTGCAGCAGTAACACTCTCACATGCGTTGCAGTACCATATCGGGATCCGATGGCCCCACCACCGTTGTCGCCCGATGGGCCAGGGTTCTATATTCTCCATCCAGTGATAAAAACGGGCCGTTTCGCGTTCAGGAATAAACTTGACTTCCCCCTTCTCCGTTGCCTCAATGGCGCGCTCGGCAAGCGGACGGACATTCATAAACCACTGCAGGGATATCGCAGGTTCAACAACCACGCCACATCTATCATGATGGCCGACAGCGTGCCGATGCGGTACAATTTTGATGAGATAGCCAGCGTTCCGCAAATCTTCCACAATGTGTTCCCGACACTCCTCTCTTGATAAACCGACATATTTTTCAGGTGCGTTTTCGTTTATATATCCATCTCGGGTAAAGACTGTACACTGCTCAAGATCATGCCGCAAACCGATTTCATAATCATTGGTATCATGAGCAGGTGTTACTTTCAAAGCACCTGTACCGAATTCTCTATCAACGTAAACATCGGCAATGATCGGAATATCCCTACTACACAGTGGAAGGTGTGCAGTTTTTCCGATAAGGTGTTGATACCGCTCATCTTCAGGATGCACTGCAACAGCAGTATCACCTAACATCGTTTCCGGACGTGTTGTGGCAACTTCAAGGACAATATCACTATCTTTCACAGGATAACGGATGTGATAAAAGTTACCATCTATCTCAACGGGTTCTACCTCAAGATTACTCACAACCGTGTTACATTGCGGACACCAATTGATCATATAAGTGTCACGATAAATGAGGCCTTGATTATAGAACTTAACGAAAGCAGTGCATACAGCTTCAGAGAGGCCCTCATCAAGCGTAAAACGCTCACGTTCCCAATCACAAGAGCATCCCATTTGTTGGAGTTGAGATACGATATATCCAGCAGATTCGGCTTTCCATTGCCACATCCGTTCAATAAATTTTTCGCGACCCAGGTCGGTTCGACTGATACCTTCTTCAGTGAGCTGTCGTTCCATGATAAGCTCGGTCATGATACCAGCATGGTCTGTCCCTGGCATCCAGAGCGTGTTATAACCTTGCATGCGCCGCCATCGGATAAGACAATCTTGGAGTGTGTTATCAAGCGCGTGCCCGATATGCAGACTACCGGTGATATTCGGTGGCGGAATTACAATTGCATACGGCGGTTTTTCGGAAGCTGCCTCAGCATGGAAATAGTTGTTTTTTTCCCAGAATTGATACCATTTCCTCTCAATTTCATGAGGGGTATAGGTTTTCAGGAAGTTTTCCATATTTTTCAAGACCTTTCTTTGCAAGATAGACTTGCAAGTGTCACCCTTAATCGAAAAGCGGTTCTACCCACCCATACGTCCCATTCGCCATTTCATAAAGCAGATTCACCTGTTGCGTCTCGGCGTTTAGAAACAGGAGGAAAGCTGCATTCGAGGCTTGGAGTTCTGTTGCAGCTTCCGCAACAGTGAACGGTTTAGAAGCAAATCTCTCCTGTGTTGCAACGATAACAGGAGTATTGGGATCATCAACTTCCAAAGGCATTTCTCCCGCTCCATTCGGATTGAGATGTGCTACGACTTCCCGGTCGGGTACGCTATTTCTTCGGTCTTTCACTCTGTCCTTGTAACGACGAATCTGGCTGACAATTTTATCCGCAGCGCTGTCAAGAGCAGACATTACCTCATCGGTATGGCTTTTTGCATAGAACGACACACGAGGAGCTGTGACCATCATCTCAGCGTCAAACCGATGTTTCTCGGCTTTGAGGACAACATTCAACTCATGCATTCCACCAAAACGAGACTTAATTTTATCAGCACGTTTGAGTATGTGTGTATGGAGATCGTCGGTAATTTTTAAGTTGTGTCCGGAATAAGTTACTTTCATTTTAAAACTCCTGATTTTTGTATATGTACCAAACCGGAGACAGAGGAAAGGCAACCCTGCAACAGACGCAAAAATAGACCGGCTTCCCGTGACGGCCACCAGTCAACCAGCCCGAGAATTGCTACGGACAGAAGATCTTTCACGTGATGTCGGGATACCTAATTCGTCCCGGTATTTCTGAACAGTCCGTCTTGCGATTCGGATACCTTTTGTCTTCAATATATTACTAATTGCCTGATCACTGAGAGATTTCCCAGGCATCTCGTCCCGAATCATTTCTTGAATCAAACCTTTCACCTGCTTGGAAGAAACAGATTCCCCACGTGTTGTTAAGAGTTCATTGCTGAAGAAAAACCGGAGCGGATACATACCGTGCGGGGTCTGGACATACTTATTGCTCGTTACACGACTAACAGTTGACTCATGAATACCCAATTTCTCAGCGATTGTTCTCAGCGTTAGAGGTTTAATGCCTTTAGTACCTTGTGTCAGAAATTCGGTTTGTATCTCAAAGATAGCTTCAGTAACTCGAGCGATCGTGCTGCCGCGATGTGCAAGGCTGCTCAGCAGGTTCGACGCATCACGATACCGCTTTTCTATCCATTCCTTCGCCTCCGGATCTAAGGTATCCTGATGATTCCGCATCATATTTAGATAATACGGATTTATCTGCAGCCGTGGTATATAACTATCCACAGAAACAGCCTGATATTTTCCATTAAGGTACTGTATTTCCACATCAGGTGTAACAGTTTCTGTGAGCTCCCTATTCTTAAGTATAAGCCTCATCGGATCAGTAAAGTAGCGACCTGGGTATGGAGACAAAGTGCCTATCCATCGAGCAGCTGCGTCAATCTCTGCAACCTCAACTTTCAGGGCCTCAGCAATGTCCTCCCATTGGCGATTAAGAAAAGCGTCAAACTGCTTCTCAACGATCTCCTGGGCAAGGCGACACGTGGATCCTTGTCTATCCAAAAAATCCGAGGCTTCCTTTTCAGAATCTGATGAGTGGAAGCTCCCGTTCTCCTTCACATTTTCCTGCGCCTCTCCTTGCAGATTGCGAATCTGAATTAGTAATGCCTCTCGAACATCGCGATATGCAATGCCACATGGTTCAAAAGTATCTTGTATCTTACGGAGTACAACCTCAACCAATGCTACATTACATCCGACCTCATCAGCAATATCGTCTAACGTCAATTGATAGAAGTTTAAAATACATTTATCACTACAAGGAAGTCGTTCGTATAGAACAGTATATGTCTTTTTGTTGTCGGTATCACTAATTTTCCAAGCTCTCTTTACGCGTGGGAGCTCATTCTCGTCAGAAGCGCCTATGATCTTTTTCGGTGCAATCGTAGCAGTTTCTGAGAATTGGATATCACTATTATTTGATTTTTGTAGTTTTTTTTCAATGCTACTATGTAGCTCTGCTGAGAGCTCAACGTTATCAAGGTCCCCTAGAAATTCACACGGAATCTGAAACAGTTTGAGTTCCAACTGTCCATCATCATTTAAGTTTCCGAGAATGCATTCTCCGATGGCGAGTTCCATTTCCGAGGTTATAATATGGGGATAGGCGAGCCGCAGCTGCTCAGCAAGGTGCTCATGCAGCAAACGTTCCTCTGGTACATCTAATGACAGCTCGCTAGAGTCCGAGGTGGCAGAATTTCTGGAATTCGCCCGCTCACTAAGTGAAATACGCTCCTCAAAAACGGTATCCCAATCAATATCAACAGTAGTATCTTCTTGATCAACAGTTTTTTCGGGTTCATTCCACTCAAGTGCTGGGTCCGGTTCCTCAAGAGGTAAAGTTGTCTCCGCTTCTTGCAGTTCAAGAAGCGGGTTCTGCTCTAATTCTTGCTTAATAAATTGCGTTAGTTCCTGCAGGGGCATATTGAGCACTTTAAGTGCCTGTTGCAACCTCGGCGTAATAGACATCTTTTGCGTCAGCTGAGGAGTCTGGGTAAGTTGCACTTTGTACATTTCTTGCCTCTGTTGAATATATATAGTGGATTGGGCGTTTACGTTTCCTAAATTTACCTTATGAGAGCTGTATCGATAACACTCGGTTAATCCAACAGATAACGCACGGCGGAGGACATTGTCAAAAGACTCAGCCATGCAATAGTTGCAGAGCTAATCCCCGGGAGACTCAATAGCGTCTGCGACTCGATAGGAAAAGTTATGCCCAAAATAGAGATCCCTCGCTTTCTCATTGTTAATGAGTTCTGTGGGCGTTCCAGCGAGCGTAATTTTCCCATCGACAATGATATACGCCCTGTCAACTATATCCAGGGTCTCAACAGCGTTATGGTCTGTAATAAGTACGCCAAGATTTCGTGATCGTAAATGCGAGATGAGCTGCTTAATGTCAGCAACAGCAATTGGATCTATCCCGGAGAGGGGTTCATCTAGCAGAATGAAATCAGGTTGCGCAGCGAGGGCTCGTGCTATTTCCGCACGCCGACATTCACCCCCCGAGAGCGTATACGCCTTACGCGTTAAGAGATCTGAAATGCCAAGCTCATCCGTCAACTCATGAATACGAGGTTTACGCTCAGATTTCGGTACCCTTTGTACTTCAAGAACCGCCTCAATATTCTGTTGAACTGTTAATTTCCGGAAAATCGAAGTCTCTTGTGCCAGATAGCCGATACCAAGCCGGGCTCGTTTATACATCGGATAGAAAGTAATGTCCTCGTCGGCATACATGATTCTACCAGCATTTGGACGAATCAAACCGACTACCATGTAGAACGTCGTCGATTTTCCAGCACCGTTTGGCCCCAAGAGCCCGACTATTTCACCTTGCTGTACCGACAAGCTCACTTCATTGACGACAATGGGGCCCCGGCGTGTATAACGTTTTACGAGTCTGTGTGCTTGGAGTTCTATTGCCACGATTTCTAAATTACGACACCTTACCTTGATTGACCCATAGGGTCATTGTAATGAAATTCATAACGCTTTAAGACAGACCTAACGGCCCCATCATACCGAGTGTTGACAAAAAGGTTTTGATAGGTAAGCAGTCTTAGCGGACATAATTCGCTCAATCGCTCTCGGAGTCTTCGGTTTCATCAGTCTTATCTGTGCTATTGACATCTTCAGCATCTGTATCAGTTTCATCTTCCGAATCGGTATCCTCAGACCCCTCAATATCTGCGTCAGGTTTTTCTTTTGCGTCCCCGTTTGCCTTGGGCATATCAGCGTTAGGGTCCTTCTCAATTTCACCTTCTGTTCCATCAAGCGTAGCTGTAGAAGTTTCATCTTCAGTAGTGCTTGCACCACCTTCGGCATCTGCGCCAGTTTCTGTCTTTACTGGTTCTGCCTGTGTAACGGTAACCTTAAATTTAACACCGCCTTCGCCAGTCTGCTTGCCGGTTGTCCTATTAAAAGTGAAAAGTTTGGTTTCGAGCCGGTCTCTGTTCTGTAAAACCACAACATTCTCTTTCAGCACAACAGTATTCGTCAAGTTGTTCATGATCGCCTGATCACAAGTAGCAAATATATCTTGATCACGGATTTCTACACTCCCCACGGCAATAACTTCCGTTGTTGCCCCCGTTTCCGGATCACTCTTGAGGGTGATTTTATCAGCATTGAGGAATCCAATTTCAACGCCTTGTTCGTTATATCGGACAGTTTTGGCTTCGTCGATAAGAACCGTTATGCCCTCTTTCTCAAATCTTTCCATTCTCTTTGAAGTGCCAGTAATGGTTTCTGTAGTCGATCCAGCAGCGCTGCCCCTATTGGCACTTGCGCCTTCTTCATTTTCAGAGTTTTCCGCTTCCAGCACACTGTTTTCTGTAGGTGATGCCACAGCGGCGGGGGCTTCGGTTTCCTCCGCATTGAGGACTAAAGGAACAACACATATAAAAAATAGAAAAAGACCTGTATAAACAAAATTACACAATTTGTGAAAGTAAAATCGTTGCTCAGGTCTATTCCTGCACAACAGGTGTTCTGTGATATTTATCTGTTTTCTCATCTTTTGGGTAAAGTTTAAATCGATTATTTTTCATTTTTACCGTTTCAAGCGTCGGATTCGCATACATCTCGGTTCCGACCCAGGTGGAATCTCCACGTATAAGTGTTACTTCCTCCGGGGCATACAACCTACCTGCCCGACTCTGCCAATGGAGGTGTTCAGTATACAAAATACCATTCTCGCTGACACCGACGACATGTCCTGATAGATAGAGATCGTTTTTCTTGCTACCTGTCAGAATCTGTTTGCCCTTTTGACTTTTCAAAGTCATAAAAACGACACCGTCTTCAAAAATCTCAACAGTTGGACTTTCAACTTCAACATAATTTCCGTGGAATGCTGAGGTATCACCAACAAGTGTCCATTTGACCAGCCCCGCTTCAGTATGCTGTGTGGAAAACTGCTCCAATTGCTGTGTCGGAATTGCTTCCACGGGTTCGTCAGACGGACCAACGAGGGTTTCCGTACTTTTGCAACACGTTAGGCAGAAAAGCGAACAAAGATACAAACACATGATGATGCAACTAAGGTTGTGTTTTCCATCGTCGATGCATCCAAATCCACTGTGCTGGGTACCGCCGAACGTAGAATTCAATAATCTTTGTGAATTTCTGTGTATTGACAACAAGATCCTTCTCTTTTACATTTGTCCGCTGCAACATCAAAGGCGGCTCAATAATCGCACGGTGTGAACCATCAGGCTGACGAACAATAAACGTCGGTAGTACCGGTGCCCTTGTCTTGAGCGCAATAGCGACAGGACTATACGGTGTATAGGCGGGTCTACCAAAAAAATCGACAAAAACACCGCTTACACTTGTGTCTACATCAGCGACAATACCAAGCAACTCGTTGCGTTTAAGGCATCGAAGAGCGTGCCGAACTCCTGTATCCCGATCAATCACAGCATATCCGGCTTGTGCCCGGTAACGTGAAACTAAGGCGTTTAAGCGAGAAGAACGCAGCTTGCGAGCAATAGGTGTCAACGGAGCAATCGTAGCAGAAATACTTGCTGCAAGCAATTCCCAATTCCCGAAATGCCCTGTCAGAATGATAGCTCCTTTCCCTTGTGCAAGCGCCTCCTCCACATGCTGGATGCCTTGAAAACGGACATATTGCTGAATTTGTTTTGAATTCATGTGAGGCAATTGCATAAATTCTAAGACAGTCTTGCCTAAATTTTCAAAGCACTGCTTCGCTATCGCCCTCATCTCGTGTTCATCCACGTAGTCCAAGCTGGCACGTAAGTGTTCACATGTTAACTTCCTTTGCTGCGGTGCAATCCAGAATATGAGAGCTCCTAACCGACCGCCAATAGCCAACATAACAGAACGAGGCAGTCGAGATACAAAGAATCCAATTAATTTCGCGGTAAACTCGTAACACCAGTCTTTCATTATTAATTAGTATACTAAATTTCTACCAAAATTACAAAGAAATTTGCAGAGTAGCAAGTAACGCCTATCAAATCTAGACAATTTTTTCCATTTCTTAATTACTTCCGCTTGCAGTCCGAAAATGCCATGCCTCTTTCATAGCATCCTCTGTTTTTAGTTACGAACAACTTCGGTTCTCTTCAAAAAATAGTCAAAGCTCACCAAGCTGAAAACTAAACAAGCCCGGCGAAATAGCACTTGCATCTCATCGCAATTGCAAGTAAAATCTGAAACAGATACAGAACGGAAACCTCTATGTACACCACTGAAAACATCAATAAGCAGATTGTTAATCTCGCGCTTCCAAATATCATCAGCAATTTCTCTGTCCCTCTTTTAGGAGCAGTAGATACCGCTTTGATGGGACGATTAGAGCCCGAATACTACCTTGGAGCAATCGGTATCAGCGGGATTATTTTCAGCTTTATCTATTGGGGGTTCGGTTTTATCAGAATGGCAACCACAGGACTCACCGCGCAAGCCTTCGGGGACAATAACACACTAGAATGCGGACACCTGCTCATACGCGCTACATGCCTCGGTATCACGTCAAGTCTATTACTGTTTATCTTCCAATGGAACCTTATCGATCTCAGTTTCTTATTTATTGATGCAAGTCCTAAAGTGGAACAACTCGCCCGTATTTATTTTCACATCCGTATCTATGCTGCTCCGGCGACACTGTGCCTCCATGCATTTCACGGGGTTTTTCTAGGTTTACAGAATGCACACTATCCCATGTTGTTGACGATTATGGTGAACTTTGTCAATATCATCTTAAATTTGGTGTTTGTACAGGTACTCGGTATGAAAGTGGCAGGCGTGGCATTAGCAACCGTTATTGCGCAATATATAGGAGCACTTTTAGCAGTTCTACTCTTCTTCAGACGCTACCGAAGTCTCCTAGCAGCATGGGACATCCGAGAAGTCTTGGACCTTCCGAAACTTAAGCGATTTCTAGGTATTAGCGGCGACATTTTTATTCGTACGCTCTGCCTGGTGTTTAGCAACGCCTATTTCACAGCAAAATCCGCGGCTTTGAGCGATACTTTTTTGGCGATTAACACTATTCTACTACAATATATTCATCTAATGTCCCATGCAATCGATGGGTTCGCTTTTGCAGCAGAGAGCTTAGTCGGCAAGTACAAAGGAGCAGAAGATACGCTAAACCTCAAAGAGACTATCCGCCAGATATTCTTTTGGGCATTTCTGTTCGGCATCGCGATTATGCTAACTTTCATGGTTCTTGGAGAGCAAATGCTACACCTTTTTACAAATCAGATGCCGCTTATTGAAGGAGCAAAGCCTTACCTTATCTGGGTAATCGCAGCCCCGATTGTTAACGTTGCTGCTTACATTTGGGACGGCATCTTTCTAGGAGTGACTGCCTCTAAGGCTTTGCGGAATTCCGTAATGGTGTCAACCCTGGCCTACTTAATTGCTGTCTACCTGCTCACACCTTATAACAATCACGGTTTGTGGGGAGCGTTAACAGTCCTCCTCGTTACCCGTGGCATTTCGTTGACAATACTGACACCGAAATACCTTTTCAAACCAAAGGGGCTCGGATAGACAGAATATCTTCACAGACCTACCAAAAGTCTAAGGCGAGTTTGATAAATATCTGGCTCGTTTTTGAATAAAGAGAAACCTTTGGTACACCCAGATCGGTTCGAAAAAACTACAGACGAGAAAACAGGTACCGCTGATAGATAAAATAAAAAGGTTGAAAACGGTTTTGGATTTATGCTAAACTTCAGAAATAGTACATGCTATCAGGAGGACAATATAAAATGCCGAAATTTGGTGTCAATTTATTACTCTGGGCAGATAAATTTGACAGAGAAACCGTAGACTTAATTCCGAAAGTGGCAGAGATGGGGTTTGAAGGTGTCGAAATTCCTATCTTTGATCCGGACACGGTAGATATTCCACACACACAAGCCGCCCTGAAAGCCACGGGGCTCGAGCCTATCGGGTGTAACATTATGGGCCCCGATAGGAACCCGATTGATGCAGATTCTGCGGTCCGAGAAGCCGGGAAAACTTACCTCAAGCGCGCAATCGAGATTATCGCCGAACTAGGCGGAGATACGTTCGTCGGACCCATGTATAGTGCAGTCGGTAAACTGGTTGGTAGAGGCAGAAATCAACAAGAATGGGACTGGTGCGTTCAAGGGCTACAAGAAGTTGCTGAATTCGCAGGACAACACGGTATTACGCTCGCTAGTGAACCCCTCAATCGATTTGAAACCTATTTTATTAACATCGCCGAAGACGCTGTTAAACTCGCGAAAGCAGTAGACAGCCCGTACTTTAAAGTACACCTTGATACGTTCCACATGAACATAGAAGAAAAAAATCAAGCCGACGCGATTATCACGACCGGTGAATTCTTACATCATGTTCACTGCTGCGAGAACGATCGGGGAACTCCGGGTACAGGCCCCATAGATTGGGACGGTGTGTTCGGCGCACTCGCCAAAGTAAACTATGACAGATGGCTGGTGATTGAATCATTTACACCCGCGGTTAAAGAGATTGCAGCTGCAACGTGCATCTGGCGGGACATCGCACCGAGCGCTGAAAGCTTGGCGACAGACGGTCTCGCGTTCCTTAAGCAGAAAGCAGCGCAATATCTATAGCAACAACCCTTCCGTAGGAGTGCGATTTATCGCACGTCTATTAGAAAGTACCATACCTAAAATCGGAGGGATTGAAATGCGCTGCATAGAAGCGATCGGCCTGCTCTGCACAATACTCCTTGCCATTTTTTTAACGAGCGATATTGTAGCACAACACGCTACATCAAACGAGACGGAAACCAACCTTGCTACCGAGGAATCACAATTTCTTAGTAACATTCGACAACTCACCTATGACGGCAAGCGTGCTGGAGAGGGATACTTCTCCGAAGACGGCAACGCTATCATTTTTCAAAGCGAACGCGAGCTGGATAACCCGTTCTACCAAATTTATATTTTAGACCTACTGACGGGTGATACGCACCGCGTCTCCCCGGGTATTGGTAAGACAACCTGTGCTTTCTTCCGCCCCAGGACCGACGAAGTGCTTTACGCTTCAACACATCACGATGCCTTTGCAACAACAAAACAGGAAGAAGAGCTCAAATTCCGAGCATCAGGAAAAGAACGCCGCTATAGCTGGGATTACGACGCAGCAATGGATATTTTCTCGGCAAATCGTGATGGCAGCAACCTCAAGCAACTGACAGATGCCCCCGGATACGATGCCGAAGCATCATATTCACCCGATGGCAAGCACATCGTCTTTTGCTCACTGCGGGATGCATACCCTAAAAGCCAACTATCTCCTAAAGAGTTGAAGCAACTTGAAGTAGATCCATCTTATTTTGGCGAAATTTATATCATGAATGCCGACGGGTCAAATCAGAGACGTCTGACAGACTCCCCCGGATACGATGGAGGCCCCTTCTTTACACCTGATGGTCGACACATCGTCTGGCGCCACTTTACACATGACGGCAGCAAAGCAGACATCTACACGATGCAGGTAGATGGTTCAAACATCCAGCGATTGACCGATTTTGACAGTGTGTCGTGGGCACCTTACTTCCACCCAAGCGGAACCTATGTTATTTTCGCTTCTAATAAACCCGGATTTTCAAATTTCGAGCTATATCTTGTTGATACAAAAGGTAGGCACGAACCCGTTCGGGTTACGACAACCGAAGGATTTGATGGACTTCCCGTCTTCTCGCCCGATGGAAGACACCTGTGTTGGACCTCCAACCGCAATACTCAAGAGGTATCACAGCTTTATCTCGCAGAATGGGGCCATGAAATTGCTTTGGAAACACTTGCAGCAGCACCGAGACATAAACACTCACCGGAGCATCTCATAGGACAGGCTTCTAACCCAAAACCGGGAAATAAAAAGAAAACGAGCGTTCGACAACATGTCGAATTTCTTGCCGATGACGCACTAGAAGGCAGAATGACTGGTTCAGAAGGGGCAAAACGCGCTGCGGAACACATCGCCACACAATTTGAAGAACTGAACCTCAAGCCTGTTGGTGATGCACAAAACTATTTTCAAACTTTCGAGTTCACCGCGGGCAGGCGGATTCTACCGGAAGGAAACAAGTTCTATATCACGCTTCGAACCCAAGGTTCTGAAAAAGTATTAGAATTTAGGGTAAAAAAAGACTTCCAACCGCTCTCTTTCTCTCGTAACGGCGTTGTTGAAGGCGAAGTAGTATTCGTTGGATATGGATTATCAGTCCCCGGCGAACTCGGAGAAGGATATGACGCTTATGCCGGGTTAGATGTGAAGGATAAGGTTGTTGTTGCACTCCGCTATGTCCCTGAAGAGGTTGAACCGGAACGTCGACAGCAATTGAATCGATATGCCGGACTCCGTTACAAAGCAATGCAAGCACGAGAACAAGGAGCGAAGGCGTTTCTCGTCGTCGCGGGACCTAACTCTCCAAATGCTGGCAAACTGATCCCTCTCGATTTTGACAGCAGCCTCGCGGATTCCGGTATCGTCGCCGCGTCAATAACGGATACCGTCGCGAACGCTATCTTCACCGCGTCCGGTAGAAATTTAAAAGACGTTCAATCCGGGCTTGATATGGAAAACCCGCACTTCGTAGGGCAATTTCCGTTGCCCGATGTCAAAGTCAAAATCGTCGCCTCTATAGAAAAAGTGAAGAAAACCGCTCAGAATGTAGTCGCCCTTCTCCCACCACAAGGGTTAACAGATAGCACCGAATACGTCGTTGTCGGAGCACACTATGACCATATCGGTTACGGTGAAATCGGCTCTCTCGCAAGAAAGGAGGAAGTGGGGCAAATTCACAACGGGGCAGATGACAATGCCTCTGGAACTGCTGTTGTATTAGAATTGGCACTAACCCTCAGTAGAGCTCACCGAGAACACCCTGAGAAATTTGGCAGAGGCGTTATCTTTGCACTCTGGTCTGGAGAAGAACTTGGCCTTATCGGATCAACCCATTTCGCCAACCACCCGATCATCCCTTTAGAGAAAGTAACTGCATATGTCAACTTTGATATGGTAGGACGCCTCCGTGAAAATAAGCTTATCTTACAAGGGGTCGGCTCATCGTCCGTATGGACCAAGCTGATTGAAAAACGGAACGTTCCAATCGGTTTTAATCTGATGCTACAAACAGATCCTTACCTACCGACAGACACGACTGCCTTCTATTCGAAAGAGGTACCGGTACTCAGCTTTTTCACGGGCGGACATGAGGACTATAACCGTCCAACGGATGACATAGAAACGCTTAATTATGACGGACTTGACCGGATCTCCAAATTCGCATACGGCATCATTTTGGATTTAATTAGTGGCACAGAGCGTCCGGAATATGTTCGGGTTGAGCGGAATCAACCAGAAGAAGGGAGTAGGGAGACGCTGCGCGCGTATCTTGGCACAATCCCGGACTATACAACAGAAGAGACAGGTGTCAGACTCTCAGGCGTTCGCGCCGGCGGACCTGCCGAGAAAGCAGGTTTAAAAGGAGGCGATGTTATCGTAGAACTTGGAGGACAGAAAATTACCAATATCTACGACTACACCTATGCCCTTGATGCGGTGAAAATCGGTAACCCTGTCGAAGTTGTCGTTCTACGAGACGCGAAACGAGTAAAGTTGACAGTTACACCCGAAGCCCGGAATTAATCTACCTCTGAGACACCGTTCGCATTATATCATATAACCGAAGTCAGCTCTCCTAAACCGGTTTAGCCTCAAACCAGAAAGAACAGTGTACTCCCAATTTTATGTATTTCATTTGACTACAAGAGGAGAATCTCGTGAATTTGAAAATTTTTAAATTGTCAATGTGTGTGCTCGTTCTACTCTCGGGCGTGCTGCTGTCCGCGTGCAATAGGATCCAGGACATAGGAATAACTGATGAAATGGTCCCTCCATCCGACACCGACATTGTGCCTACGCTGAAAGTAGGCGTGATTCGTCCATATCCACTCTATCCAAATTTTGGTGAAGGCGCAGAACTTGCTCTATCCGAGATCAATCAAGCAGGCGGCGTTCTAGGGAGGCAAGTCGAGTTTGTCTATAGAGAGGAGCTCACCGAAAACGTTGTTCAATCCGCTACAGACTTAATTACACAAGAAAAGGTAGTGGCAATTTTGGGACCGCTGTTTTCAAGTCATGCCGTGAAAGTTGGACCCGTTGCTACGGTCCCGGTACTCCCGGGCGCAACAGGCGCAAACGTAACGGACACCGGTGACTTCCTTTTCCTCGCAGCAAGTTCCAATGTGTTGCAGGCAAAACTTATGGCACAATTCGCAGTTAGTGAACTCGGGGCGAAAACAGCTGCAATGATCTGGCAGAACGAAGATGTCTATTCTATCGGTTTCATTAAAGCATTCGATGCTAACTTCCAAGAACTCGGCGGCAGCATCCTTGCCAAGGAAACCTACGAAAAAGACGACACGACGTTCGAAACACAGCTCATAGCCATCAGAGAGGCGGACCCGGATGTACTCTTTCTCGCAAGTTTCCCACCGGAAAACCCGCTTATAATGAAACAAGCGAGAGACATGGGAATCGAATCCATCTTTATTGGCAGCGATGGTATGGACGATTCATTGATGTTCAAGGTCTTGGAAGATAACACACCGCTTGAAAACACCTATTATTGTACACACTTTGATCCAGATAAAGTAGAATTTATCTCTGCATACGAAACCATGTTTGAAACCCCCGCTAACGGAATGGCCGCAAGTGGCTACGATGCCATGAAAATATTAGCAATTGCACTTCAGGCAGCGGAATCGACAGATCCAGTAGTGATTCGGGACGCAATTGCTGCGATAACCGATTACGAGGGAGCCACAAGCATTTCTTACTTCGACGAGAACCGCCACCCTGTCAAAAGTATCAATGTCTTCCAAATTAGTGACGGGCAGAGGAAGGCTTACCCAACTAAAATAGCACCTGAGATTAGTAAATCTGAGTAAGTACAAAACATCTCAAACAAAAATCGTGCTTCGACAGAATTTCAATTGCTATTTTAGCACACCTTACTTCGTTTAAGAACTAAGCCAATTTTGTTACTGAAACGCCAGATGTGCGACAACACCGGCATGGTCAGAAGGCCACAATCCAGAGGTCAACCGCTCCGAGGGTTTATCCCCCACAGTATGTGTTCGAATAGAAGCAGGAAGCTCCAAGTTACGGACGAAAATCTGGTCAATCCGTATAGAGAGAGCATTCATCTCATTTAAGAGGTCGTTTTCTTGACAACAAGTGTCCCCAGTCTCTTCGGAATCCAGCTGCCAAACATCAGAATATCCTGCTGATAGTAAAGTTTGATAAGCAGCACCGTCAGTTGCCCTTGTATTAAAATCCCCTAACAAAATAATCGGTAAGGTTTCGTCTCCGAGAACATCAATCAATTCTTGCGCTTGTGCCTCCCGACTCTCCTGTACAAACGCCTCTAAGTGTGTGTTCACAAAACGATAAGTGACACCGTCAACAGTAGCATCTACGGCCGTATACCCCCTCTGAACTTCAAGAGCAAGCATGTCGATTGTAAGCAGATTTGCATAGTTCGCACTCACAGGACGTGATGTCACAACATCGCTGCGAGCCAAAATTACATCAAAATCGGTCAAGCGGACATCGACTATCCCGGCATCAGTGAACATTGGCATTTCGACATCAATGTTTTGGACCTGGGCAGCAACCCGATAGTTTAAACCTTCTGATTGAAGAGCGTCCATCAGGACTTGGAGAAAATCTATGACAACTTCTTCAGCTGGAACAGTCCCGCCCGCAATGCGATCCCCCGGGCTCTGTCGCCGAATTAGCGAAATCTCTTGCAAACCGATGAGATGCGGACGATACAGTTTTATAGATTCAGCGATCGCTGCAGCGCGCCCTGGGAAATCAGATGCTATGACGTTGTTGTATATGTTAGCAACTTCCGTCGGCACTTGCAATACATTCTCTACGGCCAAAAGTGCATCTACACTGCTACCGACATAAACGTTATAGGTCATCACTGTAAGCGGCTCCGCATCCGGGGCAATGGCATCTGGTATCATCGACATTTGTATTTTTTCACAACTCGAAAAACTCAACAGTATCCCCAATAACAGAATCCCTGTTTTCACAAAAGAGACAAGTTTTGAAAATCTATCATAACAATTTATTTTTCTCGACATATTCATCTCCAACACCTCAATTTTGTAATTGAGGCTACTTTGCTAATCAGTGATCTTTTGACCACCGCTAGTATTGATTATTTATCATCTCTGAAGAAACTTACACCGAAGAAGAGCGTACCACAAATCTATTTATGTGTCAAATTGAATTGTCTTGTTACTTCCGCTTGACACTTGCCTATCATTCCACTTATACTTAAGAGAGTTTTCTAAAACGCTATGGAGGTATTGTAGTGAGATACTACTATCAATCTTGTTTGTATTACTGGAAGTTAGCACTTATATGCCCTTTTATGACAACAATATTCCTTATTGGATGCAGTCACACAAAGGGCGGGACGGAGTTCTCTCAATCGACCCAGCTCATTGGGGCAATCACCGAGATAGACGACCACGGTAACGCTGTGACTGACTTAGTAATTGCACCGTTTATCACGCGTGGCTGGGAACTTGGCGATACGCTCAAAGTAACCTTTGCAACCGGGCAGAAAATTCAGATAAAATTAGTTGAAAACTATGGAGATGTTCCTGTAGGTGACTATTTAGGCCGGTTTTCGACCACCACGAAACGCTTTAAAATCGCGATTAATAGCGGGAATATCGCCAAAACACTAGAGTTGGAGAGCCCAAGCAGAGTAGTTCTTAAGAAAGTAGATTCCCCGGCAACAGATTGAAAAGCTCTGCCACGTCAAGTGGACAGCTCTTCTCTACTTTACAAATACAAACGGTTCTTTAATAAAAAAATATATGATAGAGGGGTAGATATAGAAATGCTCTTGACGCTTAAACAAGCAAGCAAATGGGCTTCAGAACATCTCAGCAAAAATGTTACATCGTCAAATATCTCCTATTTAATCCAATATGGGAGGATTGAATCCGTTGTTAGCAATAGCGTAACGTTAGTTCCCATGCAAAGTCTTGTGGATTACTACAGCCTGAGTTGTAGAGAGACGCGATGGAAGGACCAGCTCGGAGACGATTTAAATTGGACATTGGCTTTTGAAAAGGTTAAAGAGGCAGAAACAACAAAACACGTTCACCGGTTACATCCGTATAAAGGCAAATTTATTCCACAGCTGGTAGCCTATTTCTTGGATTTGCATACTGACAGTTTTAAGCGAGATGTCTATTTTCAGCCGAGCGATATTGTGCTTGACCCATTTTGCGGAAGTGGGACTACCTTGGTACAAGCCAACGAATTGGGTATGCACGCGATTGGCATTGACGTTTCAGCATTTAATGCCTTCATCAGCAACGGTAAAGTCGGAACATATAATTTGACTCATCTGTATGAAGAAAGCCAAAAAATCACAGCATCGCTCAAAAATTTCGTCGCTACATCTGGGGTAACCGAATTTGAAGCTAAACTCTCAGAAATGCTTGTAGATTTCAATAATCAACACTTTCCAGCCTCTTTCAAACGCCAAGTCAGATCGGGTGAAATAGATCAGAAGCAGTATGGAGCTGAGAAAGAATCCATTTTTTTAGAAACATACCATAAACTTGTCGCCGAGTACCAAATTGACACACAGATACTTAGTGACACCGATCGTTTCATGAAAACGTGGTATTTTCTCGGGGTCAGGACAGAGATCGATTTTGTTCACAACGCAATTCGCAAAGTGGAAGATCTGTCAACACAAAAAGCTTTGAAGCTCATTTTAAGCCGTACCATCCGTTCCTGTAGAGCCACAACACACGCAGATTTAGGTACATTGCGGCAGCCTGTAACGACGACCTATTATTGTCGGAAACATGGGAAAGTTTGCAAACCGCTCTTTTCAATCCTGAGATGGTGGGAGCGATATAATAAAGACAGCATAGCACGATGGTCTGAGTTCAGTAAATTAAAAACGGATACCTTTCAACACTGTATCACCGGTGATTCACGGACAATCGACATCTTCGCTACGCTAAAACAGGTAGATTCGCAATTCACAGAAACTTGCCAAAAACAACTGATTAAGGGTATTTTTACTAGCCCACCGTATGTTGGCCTCATCAACTACCACGAGCAACATGCCTACGCTTATGATCTCTTTGGATTCAAACGGCTAGATGAATTAGAAATTGGTCCCTTATCTAGAGGAAAAGGAAGAGAAGCAAGAAAAACATATATTCACGGCACAGCGGAAGTTTTCAAAAACTGTAAGCGGTTTTTGGCCGATGATTACGATGTCTTTGTAGTCGCAAACGATAAGTTTAACATGTATCCGACTATCGCTGAAATAGCGGGGATGTGCATTGTCAACCAATACAAACGCCCCGTCTTAAACCGAACTGAAAAAAATCGAGAAGCAGCATATTCCGAAACGATATTTCACTTGAAAGAAAAAAGGAATTGACGGATGCCCTTACAACGACAAACAGCAATTAAAGAAACAATTAAAAAGTGTCTAAGGACTAAATTTCGGTATTATAAGCCTGAAACTGATAAAATGCCATTTCACTACCGTTTGCTCGGTAAGGATAGAATGGCTTTATTTTCATTTATCCAGTCCTTGAATACAACATTTGGTGTATCGATTTATGAGCCAGTGGCTATTGCCCTGGCGAGGTAAAGGTTTAAGGTCGTAGAAACACAAGTTAAACCCTTTAACAAAATTAGCTCGGAAGCACACAAGCAAATTCAGACTATAATGAATGAATTAACGGCGGCTAATAGAGATCCCGACAAATCTATAGAAATAGAAAAGATCAGAGAAGTTTGCTGCACTGGCACCTTAGAAACAGTTAAATTGACTCAAGTAGATGTCTGGATCGAAAACCATGAAGATGAATTGTTTTTAATCGATCTGAAAACTGTGAAACCTAACAAAGGAAATTTCGAGAAATTCAAACGAACACTATTGGAATGGGGTGCCGCTGAATTAGCCCGAGATCCCAGTGTTGTTGTAAACACAATGATCGGGATCCCCTACAACCCTTATGCACCCAAAGAATATAAACGATGGACAATGAAAGGGATGTTAGACCTAAACCACGAAGTTTTGATAGCAGAAAATCTCTGGGATTTTTTGGGTGGTGAAGGCAGTTACACAGATCTGCTAGATGCCTTTGAGAAAGCAGGTCTTGAATTAAGGGATGAGATTGATACTTATTTTGAGAAATTCAGATAAATTTTCCGATTCTTAACGGGCTTTTTATGAAAGTTGATAATGCTTTTGATAAAAGAGAATTACTGAAACACCTCGTTACTGCCTACAAGCTACCGTTGCAGTCGATAACCTTTCTTCCTGAGGGTGAAGATAGTTACGGTTACATTATTGCTTCCGAAACAGGTGAAAAATATTTTGCCAAAGCCTCAACTTCTGTGCCAAGCAGTCGCTTGCATGTAGCCTCACTCTTGCGGCACCAATGCAACATATCCGGTATCGTGGCACCTTTGAAAACACAAGACGGGCAACAAACTATGGCATGGCAACACTTCCAAGTCTCGCTGTTTCCGTTCATTGAAGGTAAAACTCGCTGGGATCTGTGGAAAGCCGGAGCAGATTTCACGGACACCCAACTTTCAGAAACAGGAGCCTTACTTGCAACAATCCATGGCTGTTCAAATACAATCGCATCCAATCATCTTACATCAGCAAAATACGATCTACCTTTACGACATGAATTTCACACAGTCCTTGAGGCACCTTCGAAAAAAACAACACCGCAGAACCAATATCAGAAACAGCTCCTTGAATTACTCATACAACACAAATCAGAGATTCTGCAGACCCTCGAAAGATACGAAAGTCTTGGACACTCGGCAGCAGCATTACAGATTCCTTTCGTCATTACACACGGCGATCCGACCCCTGGCAACCTCATCCTAGATCTCGAGAATCGACTTCATTTAATCGATTGGGATAGTGTGTGTTTAGGTCCACCCGAAAAAGATTTGGTCGCCTTCACGGGGGAACGGTTTGAGGTGGTTTTGGAAAGGTATCTTACCGAGAGCGAAGAGAAAGCCTCTCTATATGCGGATATTTTTGGCTTCTATATCTACGAATGGACAATTAATGAAATCCGAGATTACGGCACCAAGATTCTCTTTCGGCACAACAACGCAAAACAGAACGAATACGACTGGGAAAGCCTGCAAGACTACCTTCCGCCGAATCGAGAGTACATGGAAGATGGAATCGAGGTTATCCGAAGAACACTGGCACAATATCAAAACGTTTAGCATGCCGAAAATTTAAAAAGGAGTAACGTAGAGGCCAGAAATTTATTTTTCTCCTACACATCTAAATATGGAGGTCAGTTAAACAATGTCCAAAATTAAATCCGTGCTACTTTGGGAAAACCAACGGCGGTATATCCGAGAGGCGATTGATGCCGGTACACTCAAGGGCGCGATTATTCCAACAGGCAGCACAGAACAACACAATGAGCACTTGGCAATGTATCATGATACACAAAGTGCAGTGCATGTCTCTAAATTAGTAGCCGAAAGGTTATTTCCACAGGTTGTCGTCACGACACCCTTAGCGATCGGTGTATCCGAGCACTGGATGGACCACAAGGGTACCTTGACACTCCGCCCAGAAGTCTTCGGTGAGGTGCTATACGATGTCGCTGATAGCGTGCATCGACATGGAATCGACAACATCTTGATTGTCAACGGGCACGCGGGGAACGCGGGGCCAGTGAACGATCGGTTAAGCGGTTACCGAGAGAAACTCGGCATTAATATCGTATTTCACTCCTACTGGGAAGCTTATACTGAAAAATTGGTCAAGGTGCAGATGGAATCCGGCATTTGTCCGGGGCACGCAGCAGAATTCGAGACAGCGTTCGCGCTCGCTGCTTTTGCGGAAAATGTTGATTGGAACGGTGTAGATTACGACAGAGCAAAACTTACGATCTCTAACGAAGAACAAGCAAAAGAGGATAGGGAATATCACCACCAAGCCAAGTTAGCAACGGTTGAAAAAGGACAAGCGATGATTGATGTCGCTGTGGAGTGGCTAGTAGAAAAAATGCAGGTAATGCTCTAATAGGTGTGAGTTACCGTTGGTTAATTAAGAGATACGGTTATTGAACGAGAGTACTCTTTTAAATGAGAACCCGCCGAGTGCAACCCGTGCACTCGGCGTTGATCCGAACTAATAAGGTTTCTAGTGTCCCTCAATAGCCTTCCGTAACCCGCCACCATGCTCTCGCCACCAACTGTAGAGAATAGAGATATCCGTGCCGATGCAAAAATGTCGTACCCCCATGTCAAGATAGCGTTTCGCGTCATCGGCACTTCCAATTTCAGCACGCGGCGGTACGCCCATCTTTATTGCGGTTTTAAACACCTTATCTTGTACCTCACGGATTTCAGGATCCCCGCGCTGACCAACCATTCCAACACTCATAGAATAATCTGAACCGCCCCATTGAATCATATCAACGCCTTCAACAGACAAGACCTCCTCAAGGTGTTCAACAGTGCCTCTCTTTTCTATCATAATAACAACAACGACATCACGGAGCGCCTGGACGTATTCTGGACCGCCGCCGTACCCCATATAGGAGAAACGGCGGGTCGCCACACCGTAACTGCCACCATCTTCAGGGGTATCGGCACGGGTAATACGAACGCATTCCTCGACATCTTTGACATTCTGACAGTCTGCGTAAAGAACGCTCTGGAAACCAGAGCCAATTGCGCGTTGTGCGATGAAGCCGCGTGGCTCCTGGTCAACTTTAATCATTGTGGAGATATTGTGAAGTTCAGCTGCTCGGCACAAATTATCGAGATCGTGCAGATCAAACGGGCCGTATTCGCCCACAAATTCGACATAATCGTACATCCCAGTGTGCCCAATCGCTTCAACGATGGAGGGCCAGGTAGTATGGATATGCGTGCCAACAGTAGGTTTGTCAGCAGTTAACAGTTCTCGGAAGGTGTTTCTTCTCATAAATTGCTCCTCTGTTTTGAAGTATAGGTGACCCTTTTGAATATGGGCTTGCAGGCTGCACCCTAAAGCAAGTCCATATTAACATTAGCAGAGATACACACTTTTTTCAACAACTTTTAACAGCAGGTTTTGAATTGCAAGCCATCCCCCACGGGGTTCCTGTTTTTTTATCTCTAACTCTTTTTTCAAACTCACGGTATAATGTAGCATGGCTAAAAACTGCCATCTATTTCAGGCTCCGTGCCAATACCTTTGATTTTTCGCTTGACACCATAAGGTCTATTCGTGTAAAATTGCTAAAATTAAAAAAAATGAAAAATTGGTGATAATATGAGGGAGGCACACCCCGTGAGCTTGTTCCTACAATAGCAAAATCTAAATAGAAGGAGAAATTCACATGAAAAACATCTATATAACCGCAACGATACTGTTAATCGCCTTGCTGACCCTCGGCGGCCTCTTTGGGTGTGGTCAAGATGCACAGATACTACAACCTTCAGTTGAAGAACCTGAGGTGTCTGCTGCACCGGCTATGCCGGTAGCAGTAGTTTCGGTAACGCATTTTAACAGTTAATGGCTCCCGAAATCTTAGTTCTTTTAACTAACTCGGCAATCTAGGCCACCGGGTTTTTTATATAGTTTTGGTGTGGAGAAAAATGAGGTCGCACCCAGTGGTGGGAGGGAATAATTGCCATGAGTATCACAGGCTCCGGTGTGAGAATGGGAAGGAAACGGATGCTGATTGAAACACGGATCGATCTGCTGAAAAGTCAGACACAGTTGGAACACTTGCAGGATCGGAACTTTAGGAACTGCGAAGTCAATAGATACGCACCGTTGCCAGCGTGCAGTTGTCAGAGCATAAACCGGCCCCGAACGACTCTGAACTTCTGCAAAATAGCGCGGAACCCCGCTGCCCTAAATTCTAACTCTTTTATGAAACTTACATGAATGAGAAAAAATGGAAAACTTGATCGCATTACCAACAAATTTTTCTGATTATTTGAGCATTGAAAACGCAGATATCCGCTTCGAAGAAGCGACTGCGGTTGCAGAAAGCGTCATAGGAGCCGGTGTAAAGCTTCACGCCAATATGGATCACGCTGCGATTTTCTGTGATCCACCGCACCTTGTGGCAGAGGGTCTAAAACGACTCGGTTACGTCAACGGATGGGATGCGCGGTGTTATCCATCCCCTGTTGATGGTTACGATTATATCAATGTCTCTGCACAATTGACAGCGGCTAGTTCTGCCCGCAGCGAAGGATGGTTTGACTACGTTGCTGTTGTACATCCTATTGACAAACTAGCACTACAACATATGCTTAGCCAAGGATATGGGAACCCGTTTATCCATCATCTGACCTGGGGACTTGTGCCGCCTGAACGAACGACGGCTGATGACTTTGAATATGCGAACCGCGTTGTGCCCTTCATGGTGGAAAAACGCCAAGTTATCGGGGAGGCAATCGGCCAGGCTCCTGGCACTTTGATTATAGCGCTGCCAGAGAACGTCGTCGCGCACCCGAAATTTGAAGAGGCTCTACCGACATGGTTGGAAAACCTTGATGAAGAAGAATATCAGGTAGAGTCGATGCAGGGAGGCGGTTTTCTGATTCAGTTCTTTGTATTGACAGGCGGCAGGATTGAGGTCGCATTGCGCTTTGACACAACGCA